>JAHBYF010000003.1 GCA_019636095.1 Hyphomonadaceae bacterium | reverse complement strand
GCGTCAAACGGCGGCGCGGCCCCGCCGGATCTCTCAGTCATTACGTCTGCGCGCCACGGCGGCGCGCGCTACGTGCGTTCGCTCCTGATGGGTTACACTGGGGGTGGCGAAGGCACGCTGCACGACAACCCATATTTCCCCGGCGGTCGCCTTGCGATGCCGCCGCCATTGGCTGATGGCGCGGTGCCGTACTCCGACCCGGAAACGCCGCAAACGGTCGAGCAGTACGCAACTGACGTCGCGACGTTCTTGCAGTGGGCTTCAGATCCCCACATGGAGCAACGCAAGCGCCTTGGCATTGTGGTGCTGGCGTTCCTGGTTGCGCTCGCGGGGCTGCTCTACCTCTCCTACAAGCAGGTCTGGCGCGGCGAAGCTCACTAAGCTTCGACTATCAGAATTGAACGGAAACGCCGGCTTCGCGCCGGCGTTTTTTTGCCTAGGGCCGATGTCTTGCATCCGCGCACGCCGCCTTTGGCATCTCTTGGCGACAGGAGAACTCGGCTCATGTCTGTGGCAATTAGGGGGAAGGGCGCGGCGATTGCCGCCGGGCTCGCATACGCACTGCTTTGGTGCAGCGCGACGGCCTATCTTTACGCAACCGGCGGTGATTGGAGCAGTGGCGTCGCGGTCATTGCCATCTTTGGCGCGGGCCTCGGCGGTGTAGCTTGGCTGCTCACGCGCGGCGCCGATGCGCCACGTATCGAAGTCAAACGCCCGACGATCGAGAGCGGCGCGATCATCCTCTACCTCGCGCTCTATGCTGTGCTCTTTCTTGGCTTCGGCATGACGTGGGCGCGCCAAGTGCTGCCCGAAGGTCAGCAGCAAGAACTCTTGGTTATGGGTCTGAAGCTCGGCGTGCATATTGTAGCGCCCGCGATCCTGCTCACGCTGCTCGGCGCCAAACTCGGACCCATCACACAGCTCGGACTGAGCGGCCGCAAGTTTTGGCGCACGCTCATTGTGCTTGGCCTCATCATCCTGGGGCTCATCTGCGTCATCACGCCGAGCCTGAAGCAAATCTCAGGCATTCCGCCAACCTTCGACACCATGATCTGGGCCCTGCCGCTCGGCTTCATATGGATCACGCTCGAAGCTGGCGTGTGCGAGGAGTTTCTCTTTCGCGGCGTCTTGCAAACGCGCCTCACGTCTTGGTTCAACTCCCCTTGGGCCGGCGTGATCGCGACTGCGCTTATCTTCGGGCTGGCTCACGCGCCGGGATTGTTCATGCGTGGCGGTCCCGATGTCGACGGTTGGAGCACAGATCCGCTCCAAGTCGTCGCCCATACCGTCGCCGTTCTTTCGCCGATTGGGCTCACCTTCGGCTTGATCTACGCTCGCACCAAATCGTTGCTCCTAGTTATTCTGCTGCACGGCCTCGTCGACGTGCTGCCGAACTTGGCCGAATTTGTAGAGCTTTGGAGATGAGGCGCGAACTCGCGCTGCTCACCTTTCGCATCTGTTGCTGACGTTCTACGGCGCGCTAATGGCCGAGGGCATGATCGCATCAATTGGCGACGGCGCAACGACTGCGCCGCCACTAATCGTCGACGTCGCCGCGGCGTCTACATCAACGTCGGCTGCTTCACTCGGCAATTCTTGGCGCGCGGCGCTCGCCGGCGCATATTGGATTACGCCGTTAACACGTCCCGCCCGCGGCCCGCGCCGTTGCGATGACGCGCTACGCCGTTCAGGAAGCGCTTGCGCCAGGAACTGCGTCACATCGATAAGCGCAGGGGTGTCGCGTACGCCAGGCTCCGGCACATCAGCGTAGAAGATGTGTTGACCGATCACTTGCCGGCCTTCACCGATGCGGGCCCAGCGCGGGCGCACACCGCGCGCGTGATAGAAAAGAGCGCCGCCGGTCGGATCCACCGATTGCCCACTCAGCACCTCGCGCGCCACGCGGTCGGCAACTAGCCATTCTGGATCGGTTTCAACGCTCGAAGGATCACGCGCCAAAGTTTGGACAAGGCGGCGGTTCGGGTCATTGCGATTCCATACTGAGAATTGCTTTGGCGAGAGGATCACCGTTGAAAGGTCTTCGCCGAAACGCGATCCAATGCGGTTGACCATCACGTGCGCCACAGCGCGCATTCCTTCTTCGCCTTCGCTCCGTGCTTCGCCCCACACGGTGGCGGCGAGCAGCCGGACTTCGTCTTCGTTGAGGACTTGAGGCGCTTCAGAGGAATGCGTTGTTCCGGCAGGTTCCGCGGGAACGAATCCAATGATCGGCCGTTCACCGCTCACGACAGCGGCGAGCGCGTCCGGATAAAGCGCGAAGTTCATCGCCGCCGCCAGGATCAGAACGCCGCCAGCGCCAAGTGCGTGCAGCGAATGCTTGAAGGTGTGTGCGCTCGCGCGCGCACGCAAAAGTCTGTTGCCCGAGCGCGTTAGCCCGATCCAGCGAGCGGCCATCTTGGTCTCTCTAGTCGCGCGGCGCGTCCGAGCGCGCCGTGGTTGGAAAATCCGAAGGTATGAATCCGCTCGCAGCACGCGCGGAGACGCTGGCGTCTTCTACTTGCGGCTAAGGCGAGATTTGGGCGCGGATTGGACGAATACAGTCAAAAGGGCCCTGCGAATTCTTGCTTTTCTGTTAGAAGAGCCCGTTCGACATAGATCAACAAGCAATGTTCCGGCCAGCCGCGCCTGAGCACCTGCACGCTGCGCGGTTCCACTTAAGCAATGCTTGAGGCCGGGGGCTCAAGCGATCGGAGCCATACTCGCAGTTGCGTGTCGTTCGCAACAATCGTAGAGCCAAGAAATGAAACGCCTTCCAGCTCTGGCTTTTGCCATGTCTCTGGCTCTCGTTGCCTGCGGTCAGCGCGAACCTACGCACGACATGAGCCCGTCGGCGCCGGCCAATGCTGCGCGTGAGGACGCCGACTTCGCCATGCGCCTGATTCTGATCGAGGGCCACCTCCAAGTCGGCCGCGATCTCATGGAAGCGGGCCAGACCCAAAACGCGCTCCCGCACTTTGGACACCCCGTGCGCGAACTCTACAGCGACATGATCCCGGTCATCGTCCATCGCAACGGCCAACAGTTCGATCGCGACCTCATCGCTTTGGAAGGGCTCGCCGCGCAGCAACAGAATTCAGAGACATTCCGTTCGGCCTTCGATGCCGCGCTCGCCAAGGTACATGCCGCCCATGACCTCATTCCCGCCGAGAAGTGGGCGTCGGACGAGTTCGTGCTCGGGATCGTGGCAGATACGGCGAGTGTCGCCGCCCAGGAATATCGCAATGCTCTGGTCGCCGGCCGCATCGATAGTCTGATCGAGTATCATGATGCGCGTGGCTTTGTGCTTCGCCTGAGTGACCTTCTCGCCGCGCATCATGGGAGCGACCCGCGTCTCGCGCAGGCTGCAGCGATTGTCGCCGAGCTTCGGGGCTATGTTGGGTCACTCACACCGCCCGATCCGCCCAGCGCGACTGACGCGCAATTCGAACAGAAGGCCGCCGAACTTCGCGCTCTCGTTGGAGCCGCCCCGGCGCCATGAACCCATACAGCGATTTCAGCTTCCCGTGGTTTGACGCCTTCTTGCTGTGGCTGAGCGGGACGGAGTTGCGCGCGTTCTTTTATCGCTTCGAGGATTTCGATTGGCTCTTCGTCTTTGCGCATGTTGCTTCGGCGGCGGTGCTGCTGGGTTCAATTCTGATCGTTGATCTCCGCATTATCGGCGTGACGCGCGAGATCAGCCTGCGCAAACTCGCTGTGCTTGCCTTACCGTGGTCCGTTGGCGGCGCCATCGTTGCGCTGCTCAGCGGCGCGGTGATGCTGTTGTTCGATCCCATCGCAGTGGGGGTGCACACCTACTTTTTGCCGAAGATGGCGCTCATCCTCCTCGGTCTGCTCAACGCGTTGGCTTTCCATCGCTTCATCAACCTCGAAGCCGCCGAGACACCGAACGCCGGAGCGCGTTTCGCTGGCGCTCTCTCGATCGCGCTCTGGGTGGGAGTTTTCCTGTGCGCTTCGCTCAACGGCGCCGAGCGCATTTCCAGCACTAGCCACGCTGAACTGAGCCGATGACGAAAAAGCCCCGGTTCTCACCGGGGCTTTGAAGCGTTGAAAGTGAAGCGCCTAACGAATGTCGTTCTGGCTACTCACGATTTTGCCGACGAGGCCGTACGCTTTGGCTTCTTCGGCCAGCATCCAGTAGTCGCGATCCACGTCGCGCTTGATCTTGTCGGCGGGCTGGCCTGTGGCGTTGGCGAAAATCTGATTCAAACGCTCGCGCATGCGCAGGATTTCCCGTGCCTGAATCTCAACGTCTGACGCCATGCCGCCGACGCCGCCACGCGGTTCGTGCAGCAGGAAGCGGGTGTTCGGCAGGCAATAGCGGTTCTCGCGTTGAGCCGCGCAATAGATCAACGCGCCTGCGCTCGCCACCCAGCCGGTGCCCAGCATACGGACAGGCGCGTTGATGAACTTGATCACGTCGTGGATCATGTCGCCGCTCTCGACGTGGCCGCCCGGTGAGGAGATCACGAACGTGATCGGGTTGGCGTTTTGCGAGGCGAGCGCGAAGAGGCGCTCGGTGACGCGGCGCGCCTGGATGTCGTTCACTTCTCCGGTGAGCATCACGACCCGCGCTTCGAACAGCGCCTTCTCGATCACGTCTGGGGCATTGCGGCCATCCGCCGGGTTCTTGTTCCTATCGTCGTCTTCGTCATCAAGGCGGGTGATCGGACCGATCATGTGGCTAGCTCCTGTCATGGTCGAACAGGTAGGCGGGTTCGCCCGGTTTTCCTAGGGCCGTGTCTGCCTGCCGCTAAGGCACGGAAACCTGGGGGTTTTCCACTGCGCCGTCGGCTCGTCGCGCACCCCTACCACCGGGGCTGCGCCCGGCTATAACCGATTCAAAAGGGGACGGCCCAATGCTGGACAAAGAACTCACCTTCCGTGGCCTTATCCTCGGCGCGATCATCGCCGCGGTCTTCACCGCGGCGAACGTCTATCTGGGACTGAAGGTCGGCTTGACGATCGCGTCGTCCATTCCGGCCGCCGTCATCTCGATGGGCATTCTGCGCGCTTTCAAGACCGGCAACATCCGCGAGAACAACATTGTGCAGACCGTCGCCTCTGCGGGCGGCACCTTGTCGGCGATCGTCTTCGTGCTGCCGGGCCTTGTCATGCTCGGGTATTGGAACGGCTTTCCGTTCTGGGCGACGTTCCTCGTTTGCACGCTTGGCGGTTTCTTGGGTGTGATGTTCTCGATCCCGCTGCGGCGCGCACTGGTCGTGAACACGCCGTTGCCGTTCCCCGAAGGCGTCGCCGCTGCGGAAGTGTTGAAAGTCGGCGCGCACGGAGATGAAGCTTCGCCAAACGCGCTTGAGCGCGAGAAGGGACCACTGATCGTGCTCTGGGCCGCGATTGTCGCGGCGTTCATGCAGGTCGTGACGTTCACCGGCGCGGCCGCATCGACATTAACCAAGACCTTTCGCGCCGGCCTCTATGCCGCCACCGGCGTCGACTTCGGGTTTTCACTCGCTTTGCTCGGCGCTGGCCATCTCGTTGGGCTATCCGTTGGCATCGCCCAGCTTCTCGGCGTGCTGATCTGCTGGGCCGTGTTCGTTCCGCTTTGGACCCACGTCGGCCCCACTGACGATGTCGCCGCAATTGTCACCGAAACCTGGCGGCGCGTGCGTTTCGTGGGCGCAGGCGCCATCGGCGTCGCCGCAATCTGGAGTCTGATCAAGCTGGTGAAGCCCGTGATCGACGGCATGATCGCTACCGCCCGCGCCAACAAGACGCGTGGCGCAACTAGCGGCGAGTACGGAGATCGCGACATCCCTAGCCTCTGGATCATCGCGATCAGCGCGCTATCGCTTGTGGGAGTGGGTTGGCTGCTGTGGGACTTCATGGCCGGCACGCCGCTCACCGAGATGTCGCCTGCACTGATCGGCGGCGGCTTGGTCTACGTTGTGGTGATAGGCTTCTTCGTCGCCACGGTCGCCGGCTACATGGCGGCTTTGATCGGCGCCTCGAACAGTCCCGTCTCCGGCATCGGCATTCTCGCGACCGTGATCGGCGCGTTGCTGCTCGCGATGTTTGTCGCGCCAACACTCGGCGTCGGGGCAACGCAAGCGCTTGTTGCGTTCTGTCTCTTCGCCGTGTCGATCGTGTTCACAGTCTCCACGATTTCGAACGATAACCTGCAGGATCTGAAAACCGGCCAGCTCGTTGGCGCTTCACCTTGGAAGCAGCAGGTCGCTTTGCTTGTCGGCGTAGTCGCGGGCTCGCTGGTGATCCCGCTCATCCTCAATGTGCTGAATCACTCCTACGGCTTCCCTGGCGATCCCCATCGCGACGCGGTGATGGGCGATCCGCTCAGTGCTCCGCAAGCGACTCTCATCTCCACGATCGCGCGCGGGGTATTGAACGCCGACCTCGACTGGAACACGATCGGCGTTGGCGCCGTCCTCGGGGTCGCTCTCTGTGTGTTCGACGAAATCCTCGGCGCAATGAAGGTGATGCGCCTGCCGCCGCTTGCTGTGGGCATCGGCATCTATCTGCCGATGTCAGCGACGTTTGCGGTCACCATTGGCGCCATCACCGGCTGGATCTACGAACGCGCCGCCAGCAAGAGCCCCAATGCCGAAATGCTGAAACGGTTTGGCGTGCTGATGGCGTCCGGACTCATCGTCGGCGAAAGCATGCTGGGCGTGCTGAACGCCGCCGTTGTCGCCGCCACAGACAACGACGCGCCGTTCCGATTGCCGTTCATCGGCGAAGGCTTCACACCCATCTCCGAAATCATCGCGCCGGTGATGTTCATCATCCTCACCTACGCAATCTATCGCTGGACGTGGGCGCAAACGAGGGCGAAGCAGCGCTAGCTAAGGCTCATGAGCGACGTTTTCATCTCCTATAAGCGCGAAGACAAAGCTCGCGTTGAAGCGCTCTATACGCTGTTGCTTGATCTCGACGTCGCGGTTTGGTTCGACGCCGGGATCGAAGTCGGCGTGGAATGGGAAGAGCGCATTCTCGAACAGATTGAGAAGGCGAAAGCGGTGATCGTCTGCTGGAGCTTCGCGGCGGTCTCCTCGCACTGGGTGGCCCGCGAAGCGAAGATCGGCCTCGACCGCGGCATTCTCGTGCCGGTCATGATCCATCCATGCGCATTGGTGCCGCCGTTTGATGCGCTTCAATCGGCGGATCTGACCCAATGGAACGGCGCGCCGGACGATCCCGAAATTCAGAAGGTGCTTCTTCGATTGGGCCTGTTGCTAGGCAAAAAGAACATCGCCCGCAACGCGCGCCTGCGCGGCGGCGGTCAGAAGGAAGCCATGGTCGATCTCATGCGTGCTCTGCTCGTGGACCGCGCGCTCAGTGGTGGCGCGCCTTACACCTACAAGGAAGCTGAGGACGCATTGCGGGTGGCCGCCAACGAAGAGGAATTGCAGATCGGTGAGTTCGACCAGCACTCGCTTTGGGGAGCGCTCGACGCCATCGCGGAACAATGCCGCCGCCGCCGCGAACCGCCGCTCGATGTGCTTGTCGTCAGTAAAGACACTGGCCGTCCTGGCCGCGGCTATTGGCAAAAGCACGCCTTCCTGCCGGGCGATGGCGACGAACTGGAGAAGCTGGTGTTCGAGCGTCACCTCGCTGCGGTGCGCGCATCGGATTGGAGCAGGGACGCCTAGATCAGCACGTCCAACCGCTGCAGACCGTTGAAGAACGGCAACGTTCGCTTCTCTGGCTTTTCCTCCGGTCGCGCCAAGCGCAAGTTTGGAAAACGCTGAAACAGTTTTGAGAGCGCCGCTTGCGCTTCAATCCGCGCCAGCGGAGCGCCGATGCAAATGTGCGAACCGCCGCCGAAGGCGACATGCGGGCCTGGCTTTCGAGATACGTCAAACGCGTCAGGATTCTCGAAGATGTCGGGGTCGTGGTTCGCAGACCGCAGCAGCGAAATCACCGATTGCCGCGCCTTCACGGGGCAGCCCCCGATCTCCATGTCCTTCGGCGTCACGCGCGCCGTGATGTCGACAGGGCCATCGAAGCGCAAAATCTCCTCAACCACTTGGCTCACGATCGAAGGATCGGCCTTCAGCTTCGCCAATTCCTCAGGATGGGTCAGCAGCGCATAGACCCCGTTGCCGATCAGATCGCTGGTTGTGAGATTGCCGCCGACAAGCAGGCCGATGAGGTTTGAAATGATTTCCGGGTCTTTGAGTTCGGCGCCCTCGGCCTGCAGCGCCACCACATCGCTGATGAGATCGTCGCGCGGACGGACGCGGCGGTCGGCAATCTGCTGTTCGAAATAGGCGCGGATGGCTTCGCCCGAGCGTTCCAAATAGGCTTGCTGATCTGGGGTTCGAAAGGGGTTGAGCCCCTGAATGACACCTTCGGACCATTCTCGGAATTCTCCGCGCCGTTCGATGTCGACCCCCAGAATGGCGCCGATCACGTCGATGGGAAGCGGAATCGAGAAATCGCTGAGTACGTCGAAGCCGCCGCGCGGCTCCACGGCGCTCAGTTTTTCGTCGATGATGTCATCAACTAACGGCTTGCATTTGGCGGCGCGGGCGTAGAGCGCCTTCGCAATCGGCGGGCGCACGCGCGAATGATGCGGCTCATCCATAAGCAGGATGGAATACGTGCGCCTTTCGCCGGTCTCCGGATCGGTATCGAAGCTTTCCATGAGCCGCTGATTGAACGGGCCGGGCGGGTCCACCTTGTCCGGCCCGCGCAACATGGTGCGATCGTTCAACACTTCGCGCGCAAGTCTGTAGCGCGTAATCACGTGTGAGCCCGCGACGTCGTCGCGATAGACGGAATGACTCTCGCGAAGCCGACGATAAAGCGCGTGCGGATCGTCTCTAAATGCCGGGTTTAGCGGCGTAAGCTGCAGGATAGGGGGCGGCGTTTCATCTGCCATTCGCGGACCTTGCACCTAGGGCGTGTCGCTCGCAAGTTCACGCCAACGTTAGCTGTTTTTCTCTTCAAGCAACTTTGTGAGCCTGTCGACGGCGGCGACGAGCTGCGCAATCTCGCGCTCCCGCAAAAGATCAACTTTTTGATGCAGAGTTTCAATCTCGAGCTCCGCTTTACGATTGACGTCGTAGTCTTCGATGTTGCGGCGGCGGTCGATCTCGGCTTGCCGGTTCTGACTCATCATAATGACCGGCGCGGTGTAAGCGGCTTGGAACGAGAGCAAGAGGTTCAGGAGGATGAACGGGTAGGGATCGACGCGTTCGGCGCTGACCGCATTGAAGACGATCCAGGCGAATAGCAGCACGGATTGGATCGCAATGAACCGCCACGAGCCCACAACTGCCGCGACGGTGTCCGCCGCCTCATCGCCCCAGCTCTTCGGCGCCGCGACATCGCTCGGCGTCGGCCTTTCCTTGGCGCGTTTGCGAAGCTGGGTGAGCAGATCCTTGACCGGGTGGGACATTGGCGGCGCCTCCGAATTGCGCGTCCACCTTACTTCACCAGGCGGTCAAACAGAACGTCAAACGCTTCCACTGCTGCGCGCGGCCCAGCTGGATGCGACCAAACACCGGCGGACACCGCGAGAAAATCGGCGCCCGCTCGCACAAGCGGTTCAGCGTTTTCGATCGTGACGCCACCGATGGCGACGCATGGCGTTTCCATGGTTTCCTGCCAGATCGCCAGAATTTCCGGATCGGCCCAGTGCGAAGCGGCTTTCGTAGAGGTCGGGTAGAAAGCGCCGAACGCGACGTAGTCAGCCCCGGCTTCTGCAGCCATGTAGGCAAGATCGCGAGAGTTGTGGCAGGTAACGCCAACGATGCGATCTCGACCCATGAGACGACGCGCCTCTGCGTAGCCAGCATCGTTTTGGCCAACGTGAACCCCGTCGGCGTCGAGACGCGACGCCAGGTCAGGGCGATCGTTCACAATGAAGGCTGCGCCCGCGGCTTGGACGATGGGTTTCAGTGCGGCCCCGATGCGCAGAATTTCAGCGTCAGGCAGGTCTTTCAAACGCAGTTGCACGCACGCGACGTCGCCGGCGCTGAGCGCGTCATCGAGGTCGTGCGAGAAAACCTCCAACTCGAAGGCTGGCGGCGTAATCAGATAGAGGCGGGCTCGATGGCGCATAGGTCGCCGTCCATACTGCCCAGTGCAACGTTGATCCAGGGGTAGAAGTCAGACGAACGTAGGGGTCAACTTGTTGCTTTGCGGCCGAACGAACCACGTGCCCCAACGCGCATGGGCGCCATGGCGATTGGCTTTGCGCCCAATTTTTGTGTCGGCGTTTGCGGCGCCGAGGCCTGAGGTTGTTTTTCGCGCGCAGCGATAGCGCGTTCGATGGCGCTTTCGGCGCTCGCCAAACCGATGCCCGGATTTGGCGAGGAGGCGGTGTCGGGGATCCGTTGTCCCGGGACCGGTTTGTCCGATGGCGCGCCACGGGATAGACCGCCGCCCGGTGGCGGTCCGTATTTGTTGGGTTGGCTCTTACCCGGCATGCAGCCGAGATCCACGAAGAGAAAGAGATTTATCGCCTGCATGATTAGCATCCAGGCGCCGATGGCGGAGATGGCTTGATCTGGTGTCTGGCCGCTTGCGAGCGTCGCAACCAGCGTTGAAGCGATCATGAACCCAGGAATTAGCGGCAGCATTGTCCAAAGGCCGCTACGGTCGCGGTCATGAAAGCGCTTTGTCTGCAACGCTGAGCCGATCCAGCTTATGAGCAGGAGCGGCGCGCCCAACACTATGACAACCGCAGAAACGGCCTGCAATGCGCCGGCGCCGGCCTTTGGAATCTCTCCTGTCGGCATGAACATCGCGCCTAGGAGGAACATAAGCATTATGGCGCCTAAGCCGGCGCCAAGGTTGCCCATCCAGAATTGAGCGCGGTTGATGCGCCCTTTGAATCCGAAAAGTAGTGAAACCAAGCTCACGAGCCGCCACTCCCGCAATTTCCGTGTGACGGTAGGCGAGTGGGATTAATAGGGCGGTTAGATTTGGCGCATTCGTGGTTAAGCGCGCGCGGATTTCTGTTTACGTTGTTGTACAAAGAAAAATGGCCTCGCTCCATAGAGCGAGGCCATTCATCGTGTTGGCGTTGATTGTTACGCGGCCTGTTTTTCGAGTTTCTCGTTCCACTGGCCTTGGCTCGCGAGACCGTTCATGCGCGCGCGATGCAGGAAGGCGCGTTGCGCGGCAGCGGTGTTTTCCTTCTTGCCGCTCCACGCCTTTTGCGGCGCGGCTTGCAGGGCGCGGCCGTAGGAGAAGGTCATCTTCCACGGGAAGCCGCCAATCTCGTTCATGCGCGAGAGGTGCGCGGTCGCGAGTTCATCCGATTGACCGCCCGAAAGATAAGCGATGCCCGGCACGGCGCTCGGCACCGTGGCTTTGAGCGCCGCGATCGTGCGTTCGGCGACTTCGTCAATCGAAGCTTGGCGAACACTACCCTTGCCCGAGACCACCATGTTCGGCTTCAGCACAACGCCTTCCAGTGCGACGCGCTGTTCGGCCAGTTCATTGAACACAGTCTGCAGCACCCAGCGGGTGACTTCGTCGCAACGCGCCGCATCGTGGTTGCCGTCCATCAGCACTTCCGGCTCGACGATCGGGACGATCTGCTCTTGTTGGCAGATGCGGGCGTAGCGGGCGAGCGCGTGGGCGTTCGATTTGACGCAGGTCCAGGTCGGGATACCGTCGGCGATATCGATCACAGCGCGCCACTTCGCAAAACGCGCGCCTTGCTCGTAATAGCTGCGCAGGCGTTTGGAGAGGCCGTCGAGGCCTTTGGTGACGGTTTCGTTCGGGAAGCCAGCCATCTTGCTGGCGCCCTTGTCGACCTTGATCCCCGGGATCGAGCCGGCGGCAGTGATGATGTCGACCAGCGGCGTGCCATCGGCGGCCTTCTGGAACAGCGTCTCTTCGAACAGGATCACGCCCGAGACGTACTTCATGGCGTCGCTGGCGCGGAACATCAGCTCGCGATAATCGCGGCGATTGTCTTCCGTATTTTCCACCCCGATCGCGTCGAAGCGCTTCTTGATCGTGCCCGTGGATTCATCCGCCGCCAGGATGCCCCGGCCCGGCGCCACCATGGCTTCCGCCACCTTGTTCAAATCGTCGAGATTCACTGCTCGCCCCGTGTTTTGATTGGATGGCGGGTATCTAACCCACCCTTCGCAAAAACGCCACGCCGGGCAGGGGCATGGGGAAAAACTATCGCTGAGCGCTGCCCTGCGGCGACAAATACCCCGGCGCGCCACGCTCACGTGATTTGCCCGGTTACAGACAGGTGTGGCTACACTGCGCCGCGCGCTGGGGGTGCGACGTCATGCGCTGGTCACTTGCTGCCTGCTTATTCGTCGCCTGTTGCGCGACCCCCGTCGCCCCGGGCGAGGGCGGCGAGGCCTATCTGCCGCGCAGCTCATGGGCGGACGAAGGAGATTGGGAGTTCAAGGAGAACTGGATAGGAGGACAGCTTCGAGCGATGCATGAGCCGTCGCTTCTGGCTGCTAGCACGCAGCCGAGTGGCGCCAAAGTTTACCGCCTGGTGGTCGTGCCGCCATTCTCCCCTGCCTACGCAATTCGTGTAACCCAAACAGCGAATGGATCCGGAGAGGTCGTCTTTGTGCAGCTCGACGGGCAGGGCGGCTACCACCCTGGGAGCGTTCGCCGCCGTATAGAGTTTGAAGTTTCGCGGGCGCGCATGACTGCACTGCGCGATCAGTTTGAGGCAACAGGCTTCTGGAATCTTCCCGTTGAACCGCGCCGTCCGCCGTCTGCAGACGAAGAAGAAATCATCTGCATGGATGGAACGGAGTTTGTGTTTGAAGCTGTCGTAGACGGGAGGCACCACCTGGTCATGCCGGACAATTGCCCAGATCTGAATGACGACTTCGCACGGCTTGCTTCGACATTTCGCCAGATAGCGAACAGGCCCAGATACTAGCCTGCCTTAGCCAACTCAGCGTCAATCACCGATACAAGACGAGGATCATCCGCAGCCACGTCCGGTGAGAAGCGGGCGACGACGGCGCCGTTGCGGCCGACGACGAATTTCTCGAAGTTCCAGAGAATGTCCGGCGCGTTGCTCGCGAGGTTCTTGCCCGCGAGGCGCTCACGGAATGGACCTTCGCCGGTCGCTGCCGGCTGCGCCGCGATCAGCGCTGCATAGAGCGGATGCTGGTCTGCGCCCGCCACCGAGATTTTCGAGTACATCGGGAAGTCGACCGCGTACGTCGATTGGCAGAAGTCGGCGATCTCGGCATCTGTACCCGGCTCTTGGCCGAGGAAATTGTTCGCCGGGAAGCCCAGCACTTCGAGGCCGGCGGCGCGCTTATCTTTGTAGAGCGCTTCGAGGCCCGCATATTGCGGCGTCAGTCCGCACTTCGACGCGACGTTCACGATCAAGAGTACCTTGCCCTTATGTGCGGCGAGCGTATCGGCGCCGCCATCGATGCGTTTCAGCGAAATGTCCTGCAGTGACGCCATGATTTTTCTCCTAGCGCTTCAGCGCTTCAACACCAGGAAGGGCCTTGCCTTCCATCCATTCCAAGAACGCGCCGCCCGCGGTTGAGACGAACGTGAAGCCGCCGGCCACACCGGCATGATTTAGGGCCGCCACCGTATCGCCGCCACCCGCGACCGCGATGAGCTTGCCGCTTTTCGCGAGTTCCGCCGCTTCTTGCGCCGCGATCACCGTCGCCTGATCGAACGGCGGGACTTCGAACACGCCGAGCGGGCCGTTCCAAATGAGGGTGTGCGAATGCTTCATCGCTTCGCGCAGCTTGCGTACGGTCTTTTCGCCGGCATCCAAAATCTTTTCGTCTGCGCCGATGTCATCGAGGCCCGTGATGCGCGCTTCGGTATGCGGTTTCGTCTCCTTCGCGACCACCACGTCCACCGGCAACAGAATTTCGCACTTGCCCTTCGCCGCTTCCAGAATGGCGCGCGCGGTGTCGGTCATGTCTTTCTCGGCGAGCGAGCCGCCGATCTCGACGCCTTGCGCGTAGAGGAAGGTGTTGGCCATGCCGCCGCCGATGGCGAGCTTGTCGAGCTTGTTGATGAGGTTCTGCAGCAGGTCGAGCTTAGTCGAAACCTTCGCGCCGCCGACAATGCCCATGACCGGGCGCTTGGCGTTGCCAAGCGCGGCGTCAAGCGCATCAAGCTCGCGCTCCATTTGCTTGCCGGCGAAGGCGGGAAGAATGTGCGCAACACCTTCCGTCGAAGCATGCGCGCGGTGCGCAGCGGAGAACGCGTCGTTGACGTAGAAATCGCCGAGCGCTGCGATCTGTTTTGCGAGTTCCGGATCGTTCTTTTCTTCGCCGCCGTGGAAGCGTGTGTTCTCCAAAAGGATCACGCCTCCGGCCGGCAGTGCTGCGATCGCGCTTTTCGTCGCATCACCCACGCAATCGTCGGCGAACGCCACGTCCGCGCCGAGCAGTTTGGCGAGCGCCGCCGCGACTGGCTTCAGCGACATCTCCGGAACGCGCTTGCCCTTTGGCCGATCGAAGTGCGCCAACAGCGCCACCTTGCAGCCCTTCGTCGTCAGCGCCTGGATCGTCGGCAACGCCGCGCGCAGCCGTGTGTCATCGCTTACGGCGCCATCTTGCATCGGAACGTTGAAGTCCACGCGCACCAGGGCGGTCTTGCCTGAGGGTGCGTCTTCGATCCGGCGAAAGCTCATGTTCTCGTCCTGTTATTGCGTCATCCCGGCGTCCGCGCAGCGAAACTCCGGAACAGAGATATCGCAGACCCCAGAGTGCCGCCTCGGCGTCCCGGATCGCGCTTCACGCGTGCGAAGTGACGAAATAGATGATCGAGCCGCCCAGGGCTAGCTCATCAAGAAATCGCGCTTGCCCAGCTCGATGCCGTTATGGCGCAGGATCGCGTAGGCCATGGTGATGTGGAAGTAGAAGTTTGGCATCGCCCATTGGTTCACATAGTCGAGGCCGGAGAACTTCAGTTCCATGTTCGGAATCTTGATCGTGATCTCGCGCGTCTCTGAGCCTTCAAATTGCTCAGGCTTGTAGCTCTCGACGATGGCTAGAACCTTTTTGATCCGTGCGTGCAATTCGGCGAACGTCGTCTCAGTATCTTCCATCGCCTCCGGCGGATGACCAGCGAGACGCGCGACGCAACCCTTGGCCTGATCACAGGCAATCTGGATTTGGCGCGTCAGCGGAAACATGTCGGGCGCCAGGCGTTGGCTGAGCAGGACCGATGGATCGTAGCCCTTGGCCTTCGCTTGCTGCTCGGCCTTCGAGAGCATGGCTGTGAGGTTGTTCAGATTACCCACGAAAACCGGCGCGCTCACAGCGTGCATAGAAACTTTTGACATGACTTCAGATGAGCCCTGCTGCGACGAGGCCGAGCCAATAGCAGCCAGCCTGAATGGAGATGATGACGACAAAGCCGAAGGTCATCACCGTCGCCCAGGTCGCGCCGCGCAATCGGTTCAGCACCGAGTTCCGCGTGACGGTCCAATAGGCCAGCATTGAGATCGCCGCTAGTGCCGTCAGCCAAACAGGCGCGTTAAAAAGGCCGCAGGCGAATGCTGCGAGCGCGAAGCCGAGCTCCGACGCCGCGTTCGCAAAGCTGTAATAGTGGCGCTTGACGACCATGCGCATCATAGGCGCACGATAAGCACGTTAACGCTCTCACTCACCCCCCGTGCGCGTAGTTCTTATGGCCGCAGAGCGTTCAAGCCGAACGCTAGCAGCCAACCTACCCACGGAAATGAAATCCCGCTCAGCACGGCGATCGTCAGCGTCTTCGCGTCGGTACCGATCAGCCGCCGCGCGAGATAAAACTCGCTCGCCACCCAAGCCGCTCCGAAGCCGACGAAGAAGATGCGATAGCTAAGCGCCATGTGCTCAACCGCCAAGAGCGCTGTCCCCAAGCCCACGCCCATGCCCCAAAGCTGACCTTTGGCGACGGGGGTGAGGTGGGGAAGGCGGAGTTTCACTTCCCCTCTCCCTTGCGGAGAGGGGGCAGGGGGTGAGGGGCGTTCCAACACGCTGGCGCCTGCATGTATGGCTCCTCCCCTCATCTGGCGCGCGAAAGCGCGCCACCTTCTCCGCAAGGGAGAAGGTTGTCCGCGCCTTAGATCAGCTTCGCCAGCGCCACGGCCGTGTCGGCCATGCGGTTCGAGAAGCCCCACTCGTTGTCGTACCACGAGAGCACCGAGCAGAACTTGCCTTCCATCACCTTGGTCTGATCGTTGTGGAAGATCGACGAGTGCGGATCGTGGTTGAAGTCCATCGAGACGTTCGGGTGATCGGTGTTGCCGAGCACGCCCTTCAGCGCGCCTTCCGAGGCGGCTTTGATCGCGGCGTTGATCTCTTCCTTCGTCGTCGCGCGCTTGGCGACGAACTTGAAGTCGACCACCGAGACGTTCGGCGTCGGCACGCGGATCGAGATGCCGTCGAGCTTGCCCTTCAGATCCGGGATCACTAGGCCAATCGCCTTCGCGGCGCCGGTGCTCGTCGGGATCATGTTCAGCGCCGCGGCGCGGGCGCGATAGAGATCCTTGTGCAGCGTGTCGAGCGTCGGCTGGTCGCCGGTGTAGCTATGGATCGTTGTCATCATGCCGTGGTCGATGCCGATCGCGTCGTGCAGAACCTTTGCCACCGGGGCCAAGCAGTTCGTGGTGCATGAGGCGTTCGAGATCACGATGTGATCCTTTGTGAGGCCGGTGTGGTTCACGCCGTAAACGACGGTGTAGTCGGCGCCGTCCGCGGGGGCCGAAACGATGACGCGCTTGGCGCCGCCTTCGAGGTGGAGGGCCGCCTTGTCGCGAGCCGTGAAGATGCCGGTGCACTCAAGCGCGATGTCGACGCCGAGATCCTTGTGCGGCAGCTCGGCTGGGTTCTTGATCGCGGTGACTTTGATCTTGCCCTTACCAAGATCGATCCAGTCCTCACCCGACTTCACTTCGCCTGGGAAACGGCCATGGACGCTGTCGAAGCGGAGGAGGTGGGCGTTGGTGGCAACCGGGCCGAGATCGTTGATCGCCACAACTTCGATGTCCGTGCGGCCACTCTCATAGATCGCGCGCAGAACGTTCCGGCCAATGCGCCCGAACCCATTGATGGCAACCTTCACGCCCATAAGCCTCGTCTCCCGGAAAATGCTGAATTTGGTGGCTTCCGATTAACTGCAAAGGGCCCTTGCGTCCACGCCCGGAACAGCAACTCAGCCTTCCATCGAATCGATCACGGACGTAACAATTCGTCGCAATGGCGAGCGATTCTCTCACCGAGGCGCTAGACGCTCTGGAAACCGCCCTCGACCAAACCGAGGGCGCGGATGTGGACGCATCCGCCGAGGCGCTTGCCGGACCCGTCAAAGCTCTCAACGCAGCGGCCAGGGAGGCGCTACGCTGATGCAATCCACCGTGAAAATCCTGGGCGAGGACTACGCCATCGACTGCGCCGAGTGCGACACGCGCCGGCTCGAAGACCTAGCCAAGGTGTTGGAAGCACGCCTGCAAGGCTTCAGCGGCGATGCTGGCGCCATGCGGCGCCTCGTGCTTGTCGCACTTGGGCTCATCGATGAGGCGCAAGCAACAAGCGCCGCTCTGGCGCGGGCGCGAATGGAAATTGAGCGGCTGACGGACATGCTGGTTGAAGCGCAGCTGCAAGCTGAACCGCCACCGGAACCAACCGACGCGCCTGAGCGCGGTCGCGTCAGCGCGCTTCGGGTCGCCCAAGGCAGAGCTTGAGGGAAGGCGCTCCCCGCATTAGATTCAGCGCGGGCGGTTTCTGCGGCGTTCGAAAGGCGCTTTCATCCCTGGGACCGTATCATCTCTCTCGGGAGCTGGCTCTGTCGCGGACCCTGGTCTGCAGCACCTGGCGCCCACCTAGTTGCCTAGGGTTCGAGAGGATGAGCAATTCTTACGGCGCATGTGGTGCCGCCCAACCACTCTTCTCGTGAGCGGGGAGCGCAGTGACCCCCACTGAACTCGAAGCCGCCAAAGCAGACGCGCGCATGCTGATGCGCACAGAGCGCAACGCCGTCGAGCCAGGCGATGCGGCGTTGAAGCTGATCGAGAACTTTCCGTTAGAGTTGGCCAAGCTGTCGCCGGTTGCGGGCTATTGGCCGGTTGGCGGCGAGATCGATGGCCGCCCGTTGCTCGCGGCGCTCTCCAAGGCAGGGCGTGTGATTGCGTTGCCGCGCATGGAAAGCCGCCGCGGCCCCGCTCGCTTTCTGCAATGGCGCGGCAACGAGACTTTGCGTCCCGACGCGTTTGGCGTTCCTTCGCCTCCACCCGATGGCGCTGACCTAAGCCCACGTCTTTTCCTGATCCCGTTGCTCGCTTTCGATCGCGCTGGCAGGCGCCTTGGTCAGGGCGGCGGGAACTACGACCGCATCATTTCGCTTTATCGAGCCCATGGCGCGATTGCGATCGGCCTGGCCTACGCCGAACAGGAGATGGGCGTCGTTCCCACCGGCCCGCATGACGCGCACCTCGATTGGGTCATCACACCGAAAGAAGCCATCCGCTGCACGAGAGGCGAGGGGCTGCGGGGCCTAAGTGGTTAGAGGTTATTCCCGCGCCGCGCTCATGTCCGTCGCCACCATCGCTGCGCGGCGATGGGGGCGAAGACTAGGGCGCTCGACGTAGACAATCTCCTTCCCCGCTCGCTGCAAACCAAGTTGCAGAATGCGGTTCAAGAGGTCCGGATACTCGATCCCGTCGAACAGCGCCGATTGCGCCAGTTCCTCGGTTGAGGCGATCTCTGGATTGGGATTAGCCTCAATGAAGTAGGGCGTGCCCTCGGCGTCGAGGCGTAAGTCGATGCGTGCGTAGCCGTCGAGTTCAAGAATTCGGCAGCAGCGTTTGACCATGTCGCGGATTTTCGTTGTCAGCGCTGGCGATAGCTCCTCGGCCGGCCCCTGCATGACGCCGCGCTTCTTCTGATATTCGACATTGTGCTTCACGTGCTCTGTGGCGATCGGAAGCGTGCCGGCGGCCAATGCCGTGAACTTCAGCTCCCAAATCGGCAGCGCGGTGAGGCGATCATTGCCGAGCACACCCACATAGATTTCACGGCCATCAATGTATTGTTCGACGATCGCCGCTGTCCCGAGGCGATCGTGAATGAACGCTACGCGTTCTTCGAGCTTCTCGTCGCTATCGACAACTGACGCCTGTGAAATGCCGGCCGAGGCGTCTTCCGTCACGCTTTTCACGATCAACGGAAATTTGAGCCGCTTTGGACGCTTTGCCTTGCGCCCAAGCGGCACCACAAGAAACGCCGGCGTCGGAATGTTGTGGTACTTCATCAGCTTCTTCGACAGGTCTTTGCCCTGCGAGAGCATTTGTCCGCGCGGCCCGCAGCCGGTGTAGGGGACCTTGAGCAGTTCGAGAAAGCTCGCGACGTGCTGGCAGTAAAGGGTGTCGCCGTGAAACTGATCGAGCAGATTGAAGACGATATCTGGCTTGAACTCATCGATCGCGTCGCGTAGCGGCGCCAGATCGAACTGAACGCCCAAGCCTTCCACTTCGTGGCCGCTTTCGCGCAGGGTCGTAAACACGTCCCACTCTGTCTTACAGGCGTAGATTTCCTTTTCGCTTAGGCCTTCTAGCGTGTCTGGCGGCAATTGGTCGGGCCGGCAGATAACGAGAACGCGCAGGCTTTTCATACGGCGAACCAGTGCCGACGCGTGGTGGAGTAGTGCGTATGGATCGCCTTGGAACTCAACATCGTCGTGATTTCAGCCCGCACCGTAGCTTCCGTGCGCGGCGAACGGAGTTTCAACGCCTTCGAGCGCGTGATCATGTCGTCGATCGCCGCGTCCAGCGCTACAGGAAACTCACCCGTTCGCTTCGCCACCGCCCTAATAATCTTCGCCCGATTCTTACGAATGATTGAACTTGCGTAGGGTGCGTTCGGTTTACGCACATCTTCTGGAAACATCTTGCGGAGTTCGCGATCGAACACGTGCGGCGCATCGATAGCGTAACGTTTGCGCTTAGCTTCATAGTGCTCGCGCAACGTACCTTTGAGTTTCGGCAGCGCATCGACTTCGAAGCGTTTCTGAAGTAGCGGCTTCTGACCGGCAAGTTCGGCCATCAGTTCATCGACATACTCAAGTTTCTCAAGAGCCTTGGGCCATTGTGCGTAGCGCTTCTTCCATCCAGAGCGCGGCGTCAGCCAGACGGCGAATGTTTCCGCAAAGTCTTCGTCAGGGTGACATTGTGCGTACCAGCGCCGCAGATGCTGGACGTGCGCCTTGCTGTTTGGATCGGCGCGATAATGATCCGGGTAACGATCGTTTGCGCGGCCGAACAAACGTTGAAAACGCTTCCTCTTATGCAGCGCGAAAGCGTACTCGACGACGTGGCCAGCTTCATGGCGCAGCAGCTGCATGCATTCGCGCCGGCTGCCGCCTTCAACCTCCAGCATCATCTTGCGCTCCAGCCGCCGGAGACGCGGATGCGCAAGATAGAAGGGGAACGCCACCCCGGGCGTCTCCGTTGGACTGAACCACTCGTCTGAGAGCCAGCCATGCACCTTCAGTGCGATTTTGCGCGATTTCAGCTCAGCGTTCACATCGCGCAGGCAGTCGGCCAGCCACGTCCTCTCAAGGCGAACTTTCAAATTCTTCAGGGGAAGGTCCAGGAGGTCTTCCTCTGGGAGATCGGCCCAGCGCGCGGTTTCTCCGCGCCCTGATTTCTTCGGCGCTGTCTTCATGGGTGTTCAATTCCATGATTGCACCCTCTGTGGCAAACGGCTTTCCCGAAACATCCCAAACCGCCGCAGCGGCTTGAGCCGGCGAGGCTCCCCGGCTAGTACCCCCGCCCATGGCAGGCCATTCAAAATTCGCGAACATCCAGCACCGCAAGGGCGCTCAGGATAAAAAGCGCGCCCAGGCATTCACGAAGATCGCGCGCGAAATCCAGGCGGCGGTAAAGCTCGGTGGCGTCGATCCGAACGGCAACCCGCGTCTTTTCCGGGCGATGGCCGCTGGCCGCGCGATCAATATGCCGAAGGACAACATCCAGCGCGCCGTCGATAAGGGCTCTGGCGTCGGCGCCGAGCAACTCGATGAGATTCGCTACGAGGGTTTTGGCCCGGGCGGTATCGGCGTCATTGTCGAATGCCTGACCGACAACAAGAACCGCACGGCAGGTGAAGTTCGCTCGGCGTTCGCCAAGCATGGCGGGAATCTGGGTGAATCCAATTCGGTTTCGAATTCATGGCGCAAGGTCGGCGAGATCCGCTACCCGGTGGAGGCTGCCGGAGAAGACGCCATGCTTGAGGCGGCTATTGAAGCAGGCGCCGATGATTGCACCGTCGAAGGCGAGCAGCACGTGGTGACATGCGAGATGAATGCGCTCGCACCGGTCTCGCAAGATCTTGCCAAAAAGTTCGGCGATCCAGCTAGCGCAAAATTCGTATGGCGCACCGATATCGCCATTCCTATCGAGGGTTATGGGGCTGAGACGCTGATGAAGTTGCTCGATCAACTCGATGATCTTGACGACGTTCAGGACGTTTATTCGAACGAAGACATTAGTGACGAAGAGTTGGCGAGGCTATCGCAGTAGCTGCTCGGCTGCCTAGAGCTAGCCCTCCGCGAAGAAAGCTCCAATCTGCACTGCGGCGTTCCAGATTTGTGGCACGGCAAAGCCGATCGCGGCAGCCCAGAATATAGCGGTGAGCGCGGCTAACACGCGGCGCCACGCGGTAGGCCTTGCTATCACTTGGTACTCAGCGTCGACGATTTTGGTGCGCCGAGGGAGCGGCGCGTGGCTCTCGCGCAGTCGTGTCGTCTGCATACGGCTCATGCTGGCCATCAACGGCTACAACGCGGCCAGGATATGGCAAAACCGCCGACGCGTGGGCGTCGGCGGTTCCGATTGCCGTTACCGGATTGCAATCTCGCCGCTTAGCCGCGGCGGCGATCCCAATCATGGCGCTCCGCCTGAATCTGGCGGCTCAGATAATCAAAGCGGCGATCAAGGTCGCGCCGTTCCGCAATTGTAAGTCCGTTGCGGCGATAGCGCGCTTCAAGAGCCGCGATCTGGCCGTATTCACGACGCAGGCGATAAGCTTCTGCGCGTGTCAGTTGGCCGGAGCGAACGCCAGCGTCGATGCGAGCATCCAGATTGCGCTGACGTTGGTTGATTGGGACCCAACGATCGTTGCGTTCCTGACGGTCGTGACGTTCATACCGAATCTGGGCGCTCAGACGATCAAAGCGGGTGTCGAGATCCCGGCGCTCCGCCGCCGACAATCCGTAGCTCGAGCGATAGCGCGCCTCGAGACGCGCAAGATCGTTGAATTCGGCGCGAAGGCGCGCCGCTTCCCCGCGTGTCAAATCGCCGGAGCGAACGCCAGCGTCGATGCGCGCGTCGAGGTCGCGTTGGCGCTGGTTGATGCTCTGCCATGCCTGGGCTGCGGCGGGGGCAGCTACGGCGAGCGCGCTCGCCGCGACGGCCATTGCAAGAAGTTTCTTCATAGTACCTTCCTTGATGCTTTCGGGCCATTCGGCCTGATGAGGATTCAAATCCGGCGCTTAAGAACCGTTCCTTCGGAACATGATCCAATCTGTCGCGCCGCGCTGGTTCCCGGGCAGTTGCCAATTTCTGTCGAACCATTCATAGCGACACATCTCGACAAGGTTCCGAGCTTCAGCTTGCCAGTGTTGCGCACGTGCTCTGAACCCGCGCTGATGGAGTGCTTCACATGAGTGCTGGCGATCTCGTGGTTGTGTTCGGCGGTTCTGGCTTCATCGGTAAACAAGTCGTGCGCGCGCTGGCGAAGCGCGGATACCGCGTGCGCATCGCGATGCGCCGGCCCCATCTTGGCGCCGATCTGCGCGTGATGGGCGATGTCGGGCAGGTGCAATTGGTGCAAGCCAACGTGCGCTTTCCGCAATCTATCGAAGCGGCGCTCGAAGAGGCGCACGCAGTCGTGAATCTCGTCTCGACGATGTACGAGAAGGGAAATCAGAATTTTGAGACGCTGAACGTCGAAGCTGCGCAAGCGATCGCCAAAGCCGCCGCCAAGCGTGGCGTCAAACGCGTTGTCCAAATGTCTGCGCTGGGCGCCGCACCCAAAGGCGCGCGCTATGCGCGGAGTAAGTATCGTGGCGAACGTGCAGTCCTTGAGGCGGTGCCGACCGCCACCATTCTGCGCCCCTCGGTGGTGTTTGGGCCGGAGGACACGTTCCTCAATCGTTTTGCCGAGATGGCGCGGAATCCTTGGCTTCACGGCATGTTGGGGACGATGCCCCTGATTGGCGGCGGAAAGACCAGACTTCAGCCGATCTTTGTTGGGGATGTCGCGGACGCCGTCGTTGCGGCGCTCGGAATGCGTGAGGCGCAGGGGCGCATCTACGAACTCGGAGGGCCGCAAGTCTACACATTCAAGCAAGTTCTGCAGCTTGTCTGCGATGAGACCGATCGGCGCCCCTTCATGTTGCCACTTGCCTCTGTCATCGCCCAACCGATCGGGCTGATTGTGAATTGGGTGTTTGGATTGCTCCCGTGGGATCCGCCGCTGACTGGCGACCAAGTCACTATGCTTCGGCGCGACAACGTTGTCGGAGCAGACGCCAACACGCGCACGATCACGGAACTTGGCGTTACCTCGCTGGAAAGTGTCGAAGCCATCGCGCCCTCATACCTCTGGCGCTTCCGCCCCTACGGGCAGTTCCAGACCAAACAAAAGCCCGCATGAGCGCGCGCGCCTGGGCCATCGCCACCGTACTCACCGGCCTTGTCACACTTGGAATTTCGTTCGCGTTCGCGCTGCTCCCGGAGGTTGGGGCTGCTGGCGAGTGCATGCAGCGCGGTTCGGTCGTGCAGTTCGAGTTCGCCCGGAACGTGGGGGATCTCATTGCAATATTTGGCGAGCCTCAGAGTGCCTGTCGTCCGCTTGTCATCGTCGCGATGGATGCGGTCAATCATCTCGATACATTGGCGTTCATTCCCGCCTATACATTGTTCGGAATCTGCGCGGCGCTCTTCTTGGCGGATGGCGCATGGCAGCGTCCGCTCGTGATCATGGCTATCGGCGTTTCTCTGCTAGCGGCCGCGGGAGATTATCTTGAAACCGTGACCTTGCTTGGCGTCACCCACGCGCTCGACGAACCCCGTGGTCTTCTTCAATATTCTCAGCTCGGCGCTTGGTCGAAATTTGCGCTACTTGCTGCGCACGCCGTGTTTTGTGCGGGGATTTGCTACGCGTCGGAGAAGCCCCGTTACATCCTCGGGGCTATCTTGATGCTGCCGCCGTTCGGTGTTGCGGCGGCGGCTTACGATCACGTCGCGTTTTCGAATATCATGTCAGCGGGCTTTGCGGTGGCGTGGCTGGCGCTTCTGGTGACCGCGATTGTCAGTGTGGTCCGGGCAAGAAACGCTCCCGCGTAAAGGCCAACTTGGGTTTCGTCACAACCACCCCATTGCCAGTGCGCCCAACAACACGGCGCCAGCGGCGATGCGATACCAGGCAAATGGCCCGAAGCCCACGCGCGTCACGTATTCAAGGAACGGTTTCACAACGAACCACGCTGACAAGAAGGCGAACACAAAGCCGACTGCAATCTCGGCAGTCTGATCGGCTGTGATGTGGTCTTTCACTTTGATGAAGTCATAGACGAACGCGGCAACCATCGTGGGCATCGCCAGGAAGAAGGAAAACTCCGCCGCGGCGCGGCGATCCAATCCGAGGAGGAGGCCGCCGTATATCGTAGCGCCAGAGCGAGATACGCCTGGGATCATCGCCACGCATTGCGCGAAGCCAACTGCAACCGCGCGCCAAATCGGCGTTTCGGCAGCATCGGTGACCTCCGGCGTGGGACGGAATTTCTCCAGAATCAACATTGCTACGCCGCCGATCAGCAGCGCCCAGGCAATCACGCTCACACTTTCTTGCAGCACCGTCTTCACATAGTCGGCGGCAAACAATCCGATCACCACCGCAGGCAAGAAGGCGAGAAACAACATCAGCGCAAAGCGCCTTGCTTCTGGCTTTGTTGGCAGACCGGTGACCACATCGAAGATGCGCTGCCGGTAGAGCCACATCACCGCAAGAATTGACCCCAACTGGATCATGATGGCGAAGGCGTTGTTGGGATCCTCGTAGCCGATGAGATTCTCCGCAATCAGCAGGTGCGCTGTTGAAGAGACGGGCAAGAACTCTGTCAGCCCCTGCAGGATGCCGAGCAGCGCCGCGCGTGCGAGATCGAGAAGGTCCAAGGCGCTTGCCCCCAATTTGTGCGGGGCGGACCTTGGAGTGCGTCGCGCGCTCCTGGAAGCGGCAAAGCAGCGTTTTAGCTGTGCCGGCCGGTCAGCTCTCTTGCACTTGCGAAGAATCTCGGAAAAATGAAACAATCTCCCGCTGTTGCGCCATTTGGAGGGCGTTCGTGGCCGAACGCATGCAAAAATTTGTGTCCTTCGGGCAAAAAATGCCCGAAAAGCGCCCCGCAACGGCGCGCGCGGGCGATTTTCATGAAATCTACGCGGACTTCATTGCGCAAAAGGCCGCCGAGCAGGCCTCGCGCTGCGCCCAGTGTGGTGTGCCGTTCTGCCAAACCCATTGCCCGCTCCAGAACAACATTCCCGACTGGTTGCGGCTCACCGCCGAGGGACGTTTGCGTGACGCGTATGAGCTTTCGGCAGCCACGAACTCGATGCCCGAGGTTTGTGGCCGGATTTGCCCTCAGGATCGCCTCTGCGAAGGCGCCTGCGTGATCGAACAGAGCGAACACGGCGCGGTGACGATCGGCGCTGTGGAAAAGTACCTCACTGAAACGGCGTGGCGCGAAGGTTGGGTCGAGCCGTTGGCGCCGCGCAGCGAGCGCAGCGAGAGCGTCGGCATCATTGGCGCTGGTCCCGCTGGCCTCGCCGCCGCCGAGCGTATGCGCCAACGGGGTTATCAAGTGACGGTCTATGATCGTCACGACCGCGTCGGCGGGCTGCTGATCTATGGCATTCCGAACTTCAAGCTCGAGAAAGAAGTTGTCCAACGGCGCGCGCAACGTCTGATCGATGGCGGCGTCAACTTCGAACTGAACTGCAATGTCGGCGAGACCATCAGCTTCGCCGACCTCCGCGCGAGGCACGATGCTGTGCTGATCGCAACGGGTGTCTATAAACCAAAGCCGCTCAATGCGCCGAATGACCGTTCGGTGGTGAAGGCGCTCGACTTTCTGATTGCGGCTAATCGCGTTGGCCTCGGTGACGCTGTGCCCGAGTTTGCCGGCGGCATTCTCAATGCTAGCGGTCGCCGCGTCGTGGTCATCGGCGGCGGCGACACCGCGATGGACTGCGTTCGCACTGCGCGCCGTCAAGGGGCCAAGAGCGTCACTTGCCTCTATCGCCGCGACAGGGCGAACATGCCCGGGTCGCAACGCGAGGTCGCGCATGCGGAAGAAGAGGGCGTCGCCTTCGACTGGCTCGCGGCTCCCAAAAGCGTGCGGGCAGGAAAATCACCTGCGGTGAAGGCCGTACGCATGCAGCTCGGTCAGCCAGATGAAAGCGGCCGCCAGACCCCGCAAGAGCAGCCTGACAGCGTCTACGAAGTTCCAGGCGACCTCATCATCGCCGCGCTCGGCTTTGACGCCGAGGATTTGAGCGGCTGGGATATCGAACTCACGCGCTGGGGCACGGTAAAGGCCGATCCGCTCTCATTCGCGACCAACGAAGCGGGGGTCTATGCCGCCGGCGATATCGTGCGCGGCGCGTCGTTGGTTGTCTGGGCTATTCGTGAAGGCCGCGACGCGGCAGACGCCATGCACGCCTACATCCAGTCGCAAGCCAAGGTCGCCGCACAATGAGCGGTCTTGAAGAGATCGCGCGCTATGAACGCGAGCGCGCCAAGCTGGAGCGCGATGGTCTTTATCGCGCTGCCGAGGAGCGTGACGCGTGCGGTGTTGGCCTCGTCGCCGCGATCGATGGCAAGCCGCGCCGCGAAGTCGTCACGCTGGCGATCGCGGCGCTGAAAGCTGTTTGGCACCGTGGCGCGGTGGATGCCGACGGCAAGACTGGCGATGGGGCCGGCGTCTTGATCGAGGCGCCGCAAGACTTCCTGCGCGAGGCCGTCGCACGCACCGGGCACACACCGAAGGATGGTCACATTTTCGTTGGCCAAATTTTCCTGCCGCGCCTTGATCTCGGCGCCCAGGAACGCGCGCGCGTCATCGTCGAGAGCGAAATCATCCGCGCCGGCTTTGTCCTCTATGGCTGGCGGCAAGTGCCGGTGAACATCAGCCAGATCGGCGAGAAGGCCAACGCCACACGTCCCGAGATCGAGCAAGTCCTGCTCCACGATCCCCTGGATCGCTCGGCTGAAATCGTTGACCGCGACCTGTTCATTTGTCGCCGTCGCATCGAAAAGCGCGCGCTGCGCGACAACGTCACCGAACTCTACGTCTGCTCATTGTCCGCAAAGCGGCTTGTCTACAAGGGCATGTTCCTCGCTGCGCAGATCGATACGTTCTATCCGGACTTGCGTGACGAGCGCTTCGTCTCATCAGTGGCGATTTATCACCAGCGCTATTCCACCAACACGTTCCCTCAATGGCGCTTGGCGCAGCCGTTCCGCATGCTCGCGCACAATGGCGAGATCAACACGCTAAAGGGCAACGTCAATTGGATGAAGAGCCATGAAATTCCGATGGCTTCTGACGCTTTCGGTGACGCAGACGCCGATGTGAAACCCATCATCCAGCCCAGTGGTTCGGATTCCGCCGCGCTCGATAATGTGTTCGAGGTGTTGGTGCGGGCAGGGCGCAGCGCGCCGATGGCCAAGTCGTTGCTAATCCCCGAGGCGTGGGCGAAGTCGCGCACTATGAAGGCTGAGCATCGCGCGCTCTACGCCTATTGCAACGCCGTAATGGAGCCTTGGGATGGCCCCGCCGCGCTGGCGATGTTCGATGGCCGTTGGGCCGTCGCTGGTCTCGACCGCAATGGCCTGCGTCCGTTGCGCTACGCGCGAACGGAAGATGGTTTGCTCGCCGTCGGCTCCGAAACCGGCATGTGCCCGCTCGATGATCGCCGCATCGTTGAGCGCGGCCGCATCGGCGCCGGCCAAATGGTCGCCATCGATACGCAAGCGGGCGAAATCTTCCATCACGACGAGCTGGTTGATGAACTGGCGAAGGCGCATCCCTATCGCGAGTGGCTCGATAACGTCATCGATCTTGATCGGAAGCTTGAAGGCCCGGAGACAATCCTGTTCTCCGATCGCCGCGAATTGCTGCAACGGCAAACTGCTGCAGGCTTCTCGATGGAAGACTTGGAGCTCTTGCTTCAGCCCATGATGGAGGACGGCAAGGAGGCCATCGGTTCGATGGGAGACGATGCGCCGCTTGCGGTGCTCTCCGAGCAAAACAGGCCGCTTTCGCATTACTTCCGGCAGAACTTTAGCCAAGTCACCAACCCGCCGATCGATCCGCTGCGTGAAGGCCGGGTGATGACGCTAACGACGCGTTTCAAAAACCTTGGCAACATCCTTGCGCAGGACGAAACTCAATCGCGCGTCTATGTGCTCTCTAGCCCGATACTGACCAACGGGATGTATACGCGCATGATGCGCGAGATGCGTGATGACGTGGCGCGCATTGATTGCACTTTCCCGGCGCCGGAGCCGGGTGAAGATTCCGGTGCAACCTTGCGCAAGGCGCTCGTTCGCATTCAGGCTGAGGCTGAGCAGGCGGTGTCGTTCTACAAACGCTCGCACGTCGTGTTGACCGACAGGCAGCAAGGCCCCGACCGCATCGGTTGTCCGATGATCCTTGCGGTCAGTGCTGTGCATTCACATCTCGTAGCGAAAGGGCTTCGCACCTATTGCTCGCTGACGGTGCGCGCGTCTGAGTGCCTCGATCCGCATTACGCCGCTGTGCTGATCGGATGCGGCGCGACGACTGTGAATCCCTATCTGGCGCTGGAGACGATCGCTGATCGGGTGGCGCGCGGTTTAGCGGGAAAACTGACCGTCGAAGAAGCAGCTGCGAATTATCGCGCCGCCCTCGAAGCAGGATTGCTGAAGATCATCTCGAAAATGGGAATCTCGGTGATCTCATCCTACCGCGGTGGGCTGAACTTCGAGGCCATTGGCTTGTCGCGTGCGCTGGTCGATGAATTCTTCCCCGGCCTTACTAGCCGCATCTCTGGTATTGGCCTTTCAGGCCTGGCGCTCGAAGCCTCGGATCAGCATTCAAAAGCCCATGACGAAACTCTGACGGCGCTCCCGATTGGCGGTCAGTACAGATATCGCGCGCGCGGCGAACGCCACGCTCTCGAAGCGGATTCGATCCACCAGCTTCAGCACGCCTGCGATACCGGTGACTACAAGACGTACCGCAAATATTCCGAGTTTATCCGCGAGCGTCGCCTGGATCAGCCGATCCAGCTTCGCGATTTGCTCGAAGTCCGCGAAGAAAAGCTGAACCCGACGCCAATCGCTGAAGTCGAGAGTGTCAACGACATCCGCAAGCGCTTCCTGACGCCCGGCATGAGCATGGGTGCGCTTTCTCCGGAAGCACACGGCGCGTTGAACATTGCGATGAACCGCATTGGCGCGCGCAGCGTCAGCGGAGAAGGTGGCGAAGATCCCGAGCGCTACAAGCCGCTACCTAATGGTGACGATGCAAACTCTGCCGTAAAGCAAATTGCGTCGGGCCGTTTCGGCGTCACGGCGGAATATCTGAACCAATGCCGCGAAATTGAAATCAAGGTCGCTCAAGGCGCCAAGCCTGGCGAAGGCGGCCAGTTGCCGGGCTTCAAAGTTACAGAACTCATCGCGCGGCTCCGACACGCAACGCCAGGCGTGATGTTGATCAGCCCGCCGCCACACCATGACATCTACTCGATCGAAGATCTCGCCCAGCTCATCTATGATTTGAAGCAGATCAACCCGGTTGCGCGCGTATGTGTAAAGCTCGTCGCGCAGTCCGGAATCGGCGCGGTCGCTGCGGGCGTCGCGAAGGCCGGCGCCGACACCATTCTCATCTCCGGCCATGTCGGCGGCACCGGCGCCAGTCCGCAAACCTCGATCAAATACGCCGGCATCCCGTGGGAAATGGGTCTCGCTGAAGCGCATCAGACCTTGATGCTCAACAATCTTCGCCACCGCGTGCGGCTGCGCACCGATGGCGGCATACGCACGGGCCGCGATGTCATCGTCGCCGCTATTCTCGGCGCGGAGGAGTTCGGCATTGGCACAGCCTCACTTGTCGCCATGGGTTGCCTCATGGTGCGCCAGTGCCATTCCAACACGTGCCCGGTGGGTGTTTGCACGCAAGACGAGGCGCTTCGGCAAAAGTTCACTGGCACGCCCGATAAGGTCGTGAACTTGATGAGCTTCATCGCCGAGGAAGTACGCGAAATTCTTGCCATGATTGGCTTCCGGCGTCTCGAAGACATTATTGGCCGCACCGATCTCATTGAGCAGATCAGCCGCGGCAGCGAGCACCTTGATGATCTTGACCTCAATCCGCTGCTCGTGCGCGTCGATAGCCCGTACCCGAGCTATTGCACGCAGCTCGGCCGCAACGAGCCGCCGCAGGCCCTCGATCACGAATTCATCGATCAGGCGCCGGGCTTCTTCGAGCGAGGCGAGAAGAAACAACTGGTCTTCAATGTTCGCAACACCCAACGCGCGATCGGCACGCGCGCTTCGGCGCTCGTCACGCGCCGCGTGGGGCAGGACGTGCTGCCGGAAGGACAGCTTTCCGTGAAGCTGCGCGGCTCCTGCGGTCAAAGTCTCGGTGCTTGGCTCGTACAAGGCATCGCGCTCGACGTTACCGGTGACGCGAACGATTACGTCGGCAAGGGCCTCAGTGGCGGTCTCATCACGCTGCGGCCGCCGCAGGGCGAGGAGCCGGGGGCCATCATCGGTAATACGTGCCTCTATGGCGCCACCGCCGGCAGGCTGTTTGCAGCCGGGCTTGCTGGCGAACGCTTTGCGGTGCGCAATTCGGGCGCAACCGCTGTCGTCGAGGGCGCCGGCGCCAACGCCTGCGAATACATGACCGGCGGGACGGTCGCGATCCTCGGTGGTGTCGGCGACAATTTTGGCGCCGGCATGTCTGGCGGGATGGCTTTCGTCTACGACGAGGATGGTTCATTCACGGAGCGCGTCAACCCGGACTCCGTTGTCTGGCAACGATTGGCGTCGGCGCACTGGGAGAAAGTGCTGAAGGCGCTGGTGACTGATCAAGCCAAACGCACCGGCTCGCCGCGCGCTGCGCAGCTGACGGCGCACTGGGAAGCGGCGCGCGCGCAGTTCTGGCAGATCTGCCCGAAGGAGATGTTGCCGCATCTTCGGCACGCGCTGAGCGATCAGCCCGCCGCCACGGCTGCCGCCTGAGGGTGGAGGCAGGCGCGTGGCCTTTGCTACCGTCCGCGCGCTCGGTGGGGGCCCGACACCGCGCTCAACTTGCGCCGGCGATCACGCCACTGACTTGAACGCGCAGAATTTGCACTGACGCATCGACCTAGCGGCGCTTCTGCGCAATATCGCGGCGGTGACTACTGAGCTTAGACAACGCGCCGCCTTGATCGGCTTCGACGCGATTGGCGTCGCGTCCGCGCGCGATGCGTGGCCGGCTGGTGCGCAACTCCGCGAATTTCTGGACGAAGGCCGCCACGGCGATATGGACTGGATGGCGCAATACCGTCGCGAACATCCGCAAGCATTGTGGCCGGAAGCGCGCAGTGCGATTCTGGTTGGGCAAAGCTACGCCAGCGCCGACGACGCCATCGCGTTGCTACAGCAAAAGAGCAGCGGCATCGTTTCCGCATATGCGGCGCGGCGTGACTACCACGACGTGGTCAAAGGCAAGTTGAAGCAATTGGCGCAATGGCTCGCGCGGGAGGCCGGCGCGGAGGTGAAGGTTTTTGTCGACACTGCGCCGCTCATGGAAAAGCCGTTAGCCCAGCGCGCGGGCATCGGCTGGCAAGGCAAGCACACCAATCTTGTCTCGCGCACGCACGGTTCGTGGTTGTTTCTTGGCGCCATTCTGACTGCTGCAGAAATCGAACCTGATGAATCGGAAGAGGATCATTGCGGTTCGTGCCGGGCGTGTCTCGACGTTTGCCCGACGAACGCGTTCCCGGCGCCATACCAGCTCGATGCGCGGCGCTGCCTAGCTTACTTGACGATCGAGCATAAAGGCCAAATCCCGCGCGAGTTTCGTGAGGCGCTCGGCAATCGCATCTTCGGCTGCGACGATTGTTTGGCGGTGTGTCCGTGGAACAAGTTCGCAGAAGCCGCCCGTGAAACGCGACTGGCGATGCGCGATGACTTGAGACTGACACCGCTAGCCGAACTTGCTGAGCTTGACGATCCAGCTTTTCGCCAGCGTTTTGCCGGTACGCCAGTAAAGCGAACCGGCCGCGATCGCTTCGTGCGAAACGTCGCTTGCGCAATTGGTAATAGCGGCGACGCCGCGCTCGCGCCCGTCGTGGAGCGCCTCACAATGGATTCATCCCCACTTGTGCGCGGAATAGCCGTGTGGGCTGCGCGGCAGTTGCTTGACGTGGAGGCGTTCGAGCGCCTCAAATCGGACCGAGCGCCGCGCGAAGGGGACGATAGCGTGGCTCAGGAATGGGACGCATGAACCCGGAAGAGGAAAAGCCGAAGGACGACGGCGACGCCACGCCCGAACCGCGCGCGGAAGAGAGCGCAGCGGCCGAACCGCAAATTGAAAACTTGGAGCCGCCGCGAGACGAGGCGCAAGTGGCGAACTCATCCGACATCGAGGCAGCCGAACCTACCTTAGAGTCGCCGCCGCTTCCCGAGTCCGCACAGATCGACGAGTCCGAACTGCCCCCCGGCGAAGTCTCCGAGACGCCATCCGAACCAGAGGCCTACGCCGAACCCGAGCCGTCGCCCCCGGTCTACGCCCAGCCAGCGCCGCCCGCGGTCGCCGGATCGCCGCCGCGCGTTCACGAAGCCGCGGCGGAGCAGTTACACGAAGAACCTTTGGCCGAGATCGAACGCACCTACGAATCATCGCACACGCGTGAGCCGGAGCCACAGCGCTCAGTATTCGAAGAAGCAGAATACTTGTTTGGCGAGCCGGAAATTCCGATGCCGGAGCCGCCGTCGCGTCCAGGTGACCGACAGCGGCGTCGAGACGCAAAACGCAACCTCGATCTCGATCTCGGCCGCATCAAGCGCCGCAAACGCTACGGCCTCTTCATCACCAGCATCAGCGTATTGTTTATCGCGTTTGTTGTCGCGCCAGTGACGTGGGCGCTTGTGTACTTGTTTGTCGAACCGCCATCGACTGTGCTGATGATGCAGCGAGCGGCGGAAGGGCAGACAATTCGTCATTATCCAGTTCCACTCAATCGCATGTCGCCGCACATAGTGCGCGCGGTGATTGCTGCCGAAGACGCAAATTTCTGCACGCACGACGGCTTCGACATCGGGGCGATCCAAGATGCGCTCGAGTCTAATCGGCGCGGACGCTCGCTGCGTGGCGGCTCAACAATCAGCCAGCAAACCGCGAAGAATCTTTTCCTTTGGCCCGACCGGGGCTGGGTACGCAAAGGCTTCGAGACGTATTTCACGGCGCTGATCGAATTCATGTGGCCGAAACGCCGTATTATGGAAGCGTATCTGAACAATATCGAATGGGGTGACGGTAACTTCGGCATCGAAGCGGCCGCGCGCGCGCGTTTCGGCGTGTCCGCTGCCGATCTCACGCCACTGCAAGCGGCGCGTCTCGCTGCCGTGCTGCCGAGCCCCAACCGCTGGCGTGCGGACAATCCGGGCCCCTATGTGCGAGGCCGTTCAGCCACAATCGTGGCGCGAGCGCGCAATGTTCGCACCTCGGGGGCTGCGTCATGCGCGCTCGCTATGGATCGGCCCGCCGCCGGCTAATTCGCGCTATCGGCGCATGGGGGCTGCAACGAGCATCCGGGTGGGCTAGGCTCGTTCTGCTGTCACAATAAGTGGGGTTCGCCATGTCGTTGGCGCTGATAATTTCCATAGCTGCACTCGTTGGCGTGATTTTACTCGCGGCGGTTTTCTACATTTGGCGCCGCTACTACGAGGCGCGCTACGACCTCACCTACATGACCCAAGACGAACGCGGCTTCCGCCGTGCGCTTGATGGCAAAGTCGTGCTCTGGGACTGGGAAGAGAATGTGGTGCGCGGGCCCACGGCGCCGCACATCGAATTTGTTGCGCTCGATCCCACAACTGGTGGCAGGCGCACGGTTAAGTTGATGGACCCGCGCACGGGTGCGATCAATTTGCGTCCGCACTATTGCGCGCCGCTGCCATTCGAAGCCGTAACTGCGGATGCACACAAAGTGGTCGTCGATGCGCGCGTACAGTTCAGCCTGAATCGCGCGCTTCTGAAGCATGTTTACGAGATTCAGGAATTTTCTTTGGCAATGGAAAGCCGCATTCAAAGCGCCTTTCGCGCCGAAATCGGCAAGCGCAACGATGAAGACCTGCGTACCTCGCTGCAAGAAGTAGAACGTGGCGCTATTGAGCGGTTGCGCCGGGACGAGGATGAGGGTGACGAGGCGGGCGAACGCGGCATGGCGCTCGGTGTTCGCTTCCACACGGCGAACTTTACGTTCACACAACCCGACGAATTCGCGACCCCGGCTTTGTCGGTTGGAAGCGCTCCTGCGCTTCCGCCCAACGCCACGCCAGAGCAACAGGCGGCCGCGCGCGCGCTCTCACGCGCCGCCGGCGTGCTCACCTTGCGGCCGCAGCAAATCGATCAGCTGGCTGATGTGTTCAAGAACCGCGATCCCGCGGCGCTGTCGGCGTTGCTCTCGCTCATGGACATGCAGACGCGCCAGAACATCGCCGAAGCGCTCGCAGCATCCGGCCAACTTCTGGTGCTTACGCCGCAGGAGCTTGGTTTGATCGGCGCTGCGGCTCAGCGCGACGCACTTGCTCGTCGTGTGGCGCCAGCGCCAACGCCGACGCCAAATGGCGGGGCTCACCACCCTGAACAGCGGCTCTGAGGGCCCTGCGGCGCCTCTAACGCTTGCGTTGGCTAGGGGACACACGTCAAAGGAGTCGCGGAGAGGACGGCCCCCTGGCCAGCGTCCGCATGGGAGTGATCCTGCTTGACCGGATTGAGGCTCTTGCTCGTGTTGGCGGCGTTTGCCGGCATGGTCGCGCTGTGTGTGCTCGGCTGGAATTACGGCGGGATCGGCGGGCTTGTCGGCGGCGGCTTAGGCTTTCTGATTCGCCTTGGCGGGCGCGGCCTCGATTGGGGAGAGCGTCTTGGCAACGCTTATGTGGGCGCCTTGATGGGGATGCCTGTAGGCCTGCTGATCGGGGGCCTCATCATGGTCGGCGCGCCCTATCTCCTCACCTTCATCAACAACACGCCGCAATAAGAACTCAGAGCGCGCGCTTGCTCCCATGAACAGGGGAGGCGTCCGATTTCACAAAAGCCTTTAGCCTCCCGCGGGAGGAGGATCTCATGCGCGCTGCACTGTTGGCTTTTGCTGTCGGTCTGATTTCTGCGAGTGCGCTCGCGCAGAACAAGGCCCCGGAGACTGCGACGCAGATCGACTATTCCGGTTTTCGTGACCTTACGCACGAAGTTGAAGCCTACCGCGCGGATCGTCTTGTCACGCTTGCTGATTTTCAACGCATGGCGCGTGAGCCCAACACGATCATCTTGGATGCGCGCTCGGCGGATGCTTTTGCCGGTGGTCACATCGATGGCGCGATCAATCTGCCGTTCACGGATTTCACTGACCAAGCCTTGAGTGCGGTTCTACGCGATCCGAACGTCCGCATTCTGATTTACTGCAACAACAATTTCTCGAACAACGCCCAGCCGGTCCTGCTGAAGCGCGTGCAGCTGGCGCTCAACATCCAGACCTTCATCAACCTCTATGGCTACGGCTATCGCAACATCTATGAGCTGGGCGACGTGGTCGATTTCAACGACCCCGCAGTCGGTTGGGTGCGGAGCTAGCGCCTAGCCCTTTCGCGCATTTGCGGCTATCTGCCTCCGCAATAGGAGGCGGGAATGCGCAGACGCGAACTGATGTTGGCTTTGGCGGCTGCGGCTGTCGCCGCGTGCACGCCTCCGCAACCGGAAAAGGGGGGCGCGTCCGCTGCAGGTTCGTCCGCTGTCACCGATCCTGCCGCCGTGATCCGCCCGCTTTACGATCGATACATGACGCCTGACGCGGAGTTTCCGTCATTCCAAGATCAGGCGCCCTGGTCGAGTAGCCTCTGGGCATTACTGTCGGCAATGACGCAGCGGTCGCAACAGATCAATGAACCAATCCTGGATTTTGATCCGCTCATCGGCGCGCAGGACTACCAGCTTAGCAATCTGAATGTCGCCAACGAGGCCATCACCGAAGGCAGTCACGCGGTTGTGCGGGTGAGCTTTACGAATTCCGCGACCCCAACTGACATCGTCTATGATCTCGTCTGGGAAGACGATGGCTGGAAAGTCGACAACATCCGCGGGGAAGGCTGGGATCTTCGTCAGATCGCCGCCGCTCCCGACGCGGACGCCACCTCTCACCAATAGCTATTCGCCAAACAGCCGCACGGTTGCGGTGCGCCGGCGAAAACTGGTCTCTTCATAGACCATCGAGACACGGGTGATGTTTCGATCATCGCCGTTGAGGTCGATGGCGCGCGTGCACTGGCCCGGATTGATACGGGAGCGGACGGATACGTCCTGATGGCCGCCGTTCCGATAGAAGACGTCAAGATCGTAGAAGTGAACCGGGTTGCGGTAGACGCAGAGTTTGATGCGCTCAAACCGTCTGGGCCCCTCGACGACGATCACGTCATGATCAGTACGGTCGCTCACTTCGCGGACACCCAGTTGCGTCCATGCGGCAGCAGGTGTGGCGCAGGCCGCCGTCATCACCACCGCACCCAATAGAATAGCCTTGAAATTCACCTTGTCGCCTCCGTCGAAGGAGCCCTCGCCCCAGAACAAACGGGAGCAGCGGCGAATTCCGTCGCAGAAAAGCGAAGCGCTAATTACGCTCGAACGGCGCGCCAATCCGAATGCTTTCACGGATGTCGCCTAGAACCAGGAAGTTGTCCTGGTTTCCGGGCTCCAGCCGGATAGCGGCGCGCGCATCGGCTTCGGCCAGCTCGAACGAGCGCTGGTTCATCCGCGCTGCCGCACGCAGGCGCAAGGCCAGAGCATTCTCGGGGCGAATATCGAGCGAGCGCGAGAGATCCTCTTCGGCAAGCCGCCAATCGCGCTCCATCGCGTAGGCGCGGGCGCGATCAATAAGCAGGTCTGGAAGTTGCTGCGGGTCACTCTGCAGCGCCGTGATCGCGCGCGTGAAATTGCTTCGCGCATTGCCGGGTTCGTGCGCCAGCAGCCACGCGTTTCCCGCCTGTGACCACAACTCAGCGCGCAGACCGTTGTTTTCAGGGTTCACTGCGCTCGCCAGCGATTGCAGCCGTGTCGCGCCGTCATCGAAGCGATCCTGTTCAATAAGGGCCATGGCGGCGCAGCGATAAGCGTACACGGATTGAGTATCGGCGGCCCACGCCATGGCCTCCTCATACGCGCGCTCGGGAGTTTGTTGGGACATCGCCACGCATTGCGCGAAGCGTTCGGCAACGGCGCCGCTTGGCGCGCCAGCAGCCTGCGCGAAAACTATCGGCAATATCAGAGCGGCGGCCATCGACATGAGCAGTATTCTCCCGCAGTCCCGAAAGGGCTGGTTCACGGATGCCCCAAAGATTGGGCAAATCCAAGCCGTTCGCTCAGCACGCGAGCCGGAGGCGCAATTCCGAGGCCAAGGCCAGGAGCTGTCGCAAATCTTGCGGTCGTGACAGGCGATGATCGCCATCCGGGACGCGATGCAGCATCACGTCCTTCGATTGCAGCACGGGCAAGAGCGCGAGAACATGCTTCAAAGGGACGTCTGGGTCCGCTGCTCCGGCGAGAATGCGGACCGCGCCCTCGAAAGGAAATGGAGCGTCCATCACCAGATTGCGTCGCCCATCTTCGATCATTTCGCGGGTGATCACAGTTGGCTCAGGCGCATAGGCAGAGGGTAGCTCAAGTCGCCCCTCCGCCAGAAGCTCCGCTCTCTGCTCGGAGCTAAAACCCGGCCACATCAGCCGTTCGGTGAAATCCGCTGCTGGTGCGATCAGCAAAAGGGCGGCCACCCTCTCGGGCCGCGCCCGCGACGCCAAGAGCGAGATCCAGCCCCCCATCGACGACCCGACCAGCACGAGCGGGCCGCTGGTCAGCCGATCGAGTACGGCGAGTGTGTCGCCGAGCCAGCGGGAAATCGAGCCGTCCTCGAACCTGCCGCCGGAGACGCCGTGGCCAGAATAGTCAAAACGAACAAAGCCTTGGCCTGCACTTGCCGCCCACTCGGCCAGCGTCTGCGCCTTCGTACCGGCCATGTCGGATTTGAAGCCTCCGAGCCAGACGAAGGTGGGCTGCGCGCCTTTGATGCGTTCGTAGGCGAGTTGCAGCCCGTCGTGCTCGAGAGCCTCGATTTGGCCTAGGGGCATCGCTCTACTCCGAGGCGAAAGCGAGTGTGCGAGAGCCGCTCAACAACGCGCGCTTAATGAATCTATGCGTCTTGTTAAGCAATATCGTTATCAAACACAGGTTTAGCCAACGGGGTGGGAAAAGGGGCAAACGGCGAGCATTGCAAGAAGGTCACAACTTGACGGTTCTGCAAGTAACCCCTGAGCTTAACGCTGGCGGGGTCGAGAGGACTACGCTTGAAATTGCGGAAGCAATCAGCCGCGCCGGGGGGCTCGCTTTGGTTGCTAGCGCCGGCGGTCGTCTTGAGCCGGACCTCAAGACGACCGGCGGCGAATTGGTCCGTATTCCGGCAGCTTCCAAAAATCCGATCACGCTCATCGCCAACGCGTTCAAGCTCGCAAAGCTTGTGCGCGATCGCAAAGTTCAACTCATTCACGCGCGTTCGCGCGCGCCAGCGTGGAGTGCGCTTCTTGCGGCGCGCATGGCGCGCGTGCCGTTCGTGACAACCTATCACGGCATCTACAATGCGAAGTCGCCGATCAAGGCGTTGTACAATTCGGTGATGGCGCGGGGAGACGTGATTATCGCGAATTCCGAATTCACGCGCGAACACGTGCTCGCGCATCACGATGTCATGCCCGAGCGCGTCATAGCGATCCCGCGTGGTGTCGATCTCGACGTCTTCGATCCGCAATCGATCAACACCGAAGAGGTTGCGGATTTGCGGGCAAAGTGGGGTGTGAAGGCCGGCCAATGCGTGGTGCTAGTTCCCGCGCGCCTGACGCGCTGGAAGGGTCAGATGGTCCTCATTGAGGCGGCGCGTCTGCTTAATGAGCGCCGCCCCGGAGCGACTAAGATCATCATCGCCGGCGACGATCAGGGGCGGCGTGCTTACACGCAGGAAATGCTTTCCGCGATTAAAGCTGGCGGACTGCAAGATGTTGTTTCGCTTGCCGGTCACCTGAGGCAGATGCCCCTGGCGTTCGCGGCGTCCGACATGGCGGTGTTTCCCGTCATCGAGCCAGAAGCCTTTGGACGTGGCGCTGTCGAAGCCGAAGCGATGGGTGTTCCGGTGATCGCCTCCAATCTTGGCGGCTACACCGAAACGGTCGTGGAGGGCCAAACGGGGTTTCTCGTGCCAGCCGGCGCCGAGGGTCCGCTGTGCGGCGCCATGGAACGAATGATTGATGCGGGAGCGGAAAAGCGCGCTGAAATGGGAAAAAAGGGCCAGGAGCGGGTGCGTGCGCTTTATTCAAAGGCCGCCCTGCAATCGGCCACATTAGCAGTTTACCAACGGGTTTTGAGCGAAGCGGACTCCCGCAAGACCGCGAAAGCGCCCGCTCAACCGGTGCTCTAGGAGACGTGGAATGATCTGGCGCAAGCCAGCTGCGGAAGCAGAAGCCGATACGAGTGCAAAGCGCGTACTGGTTATTCAACTGGGCGGCATTTCTGATTTCGTTCAAGCGCTCGCTGCGGCCAAAAGAATCCGCGAGCAGCATGTCGGCGCGCGCATCACGCTGCTGACTACAGAAGCGACCAAGGAACTCGCGGAGAAGGCGCCGTATTTCGACGCGGTCGAGCCCGATGGAAAGCCGACCGAGCCGCAGGCGATCACGGCGCTGATCAAGCGCCTGCGCACAGCGAAGTACGATATGGTCTACGACCTTGAGGGATCGAGCCGCACTAACAATTACTTTCAGGGGCTACGCCCGTGGCCGCCGAAATGGTCGGGACCCGTCTCTGGCGCTAGTCATGCCTTTCTCGATCCTGAGCGACTGCATATGCATCCGCTTGATCGCCTCGGCGCTCAATTGACCAAGGCTGGGCTTGGCGATCAGCCGCTCATGCCCGAGCTGACTTGGCTTCGCGCGACGATGCGTGACGCCCCGCGCTTGCTGCCGGACTATTTCGGTATTCGCGGATCCTATGTGTTGCTGCTGCCGCGCGGTTCAGATACCGAAGCCAACCGGCGCTGGCCGGAAGCCAAGTTTATCGAGCTTGCGCAGCGCATCGCCAACAACGGCGTTACACCTGTTGTCCTTGGCGGCGCGGAGGAGCGCCCGATCGGCGCCGCCATCGCCAAGGGCGAGCCGCGGGCCAAGAATCTCGTCACACGCCCAGATCTCTTCCAGTGTATCGCGCTGGCGGAGCGCGCCTCGTTCGCGGTAGGCGACGATGTCGAGCTGATGCATGTAGCGGCTGCCGCAGGGGCGCCGTGTCTCGTGTTTCTCTCCTCAACGGCGAAGGCGCCGCCGCCGCGTGGCCGCTCCGGGGTTGTGGAATTCACTGCTGCCGTGATCGCGGATCTGCCGGTGGACCAGGTGGACCGCCAACTCCGCAATTGTGGCGTCTATCGCCAGGCCGCTTCCGCTTGATGCGCGGCCAATGAAAAGCAATATTCTAGCGGTGAGTCCGCGTCCGAAAGGGCGCGGCCTTGCCGTGTTTTATCAACAGCGACAGGAGAATGCCCGATAGCTAGACGTCCGTATGCCGCGCCGCCCCCTTCAAAGGATGGCCCGCGGGTGAATGAGGATATCCGCGGAACGCCCCGCGTGCTCCTCATCGATGCAGAGGGAGAGAAGCAAGGCGAAATGCCGATCTCAGCGGCGCTCGACGCGGCCCGCGAAGCAGGCCTCGATTTGGTCGAGGTCGCGCCGAACTCGAATCCGCCTGTCTGCAAAATCCTCGACTACGGCAAGTTCCGGTTCGAGGAGCAGAAGAAGAAGGCCGAAACACGCAAGAAGGCCAAGCGGGTCGAACTCAAGGAAATCAAGGTTCGCCCCAACATCGACGACCACGATTACGAAGTGAAGATGAAGGCCATCCACCGCTTCTTCGAAGAAGGCGACAAGGTGAAGGTCACGCTCCGCTTCCGCGGCCGCGAAATGCAGCACACCAATCTCGGCATGGATCTCCTGGAGCGCATGCGCCTGGAACTCGATGGCATCGCCAAGGTTGAGCATGAGCCGCGCTTCGAAGGCCGTCAGGTCGTCATGGTGATGGCGCCGCGCGCCTCATAAGCGCGCTTATCAGCCGCCGTTCACCCCAGGGTGCTTTAGATCGCCGCAAACTAAGGAGAGACGTTTCCATGCGCGCTATTCTGTTTGCGGCTTTCGCCCTGGCTGCTTGCGCGTCGCCAGCGGGCGGCGTTGGGCCGCAAACGTCGCTTCCGCAACACATCCAAATGGACCTCGAACAGCGCGCCGAAGCTCTTCGTGCCGAAGGCGTCGTTGCTGTGGGCATTGGAGAAACCGCGGATCTCGGCAATGGCCTCCGCGTGCGCCCGCTCGAAGTGCTCGAAGATAGCCGTTGCCCGCAAAACGCGCGCTGCGTGTGGGCCGGCCGCTTGCGCCTGCGCGTTAATATCGAAGGCGTTGGCGAACGCGAAATCGAAGACAACAGCGACGCCGTGCAAACGCCGCGAGGTGCGTTTTCGCTCGTTGCTGTTTCGCCGGGATCGTGGACCGATTGGCCTGAAGGCGCGAAGCCGCCGTACCGCTTCGGCTTCCACCGCGCCTAGCCGCCCGGCAGAATGCGCGCCACACGCTCTGCCGGCGTCAACGGTTCTCCGCGTCCCATCGGTCCGGGAGCGCCATTTGGCGGCGGTCCGGGTGGGCGCCCAGTCGGCGGTGGTCCGCCCGGCCCCCCTTGCTCGGTAGATGTGTGATTGGGGTCGACGCCAAGCGTTAGCGAAACTTCAAAATAATCCGTCTCTTCTTTCACTGCGCCGAATGTTGAACGGCCTTGCTGTTCGGCGATGCCATCTTGTGAATTGAGCGTGTCGCGCTGTTCGCTACGGCGATAGGCTTCGGCGTTTGCGTAAATGTATTCGCTTAGGGCATCCGGCAGGAATATCTGCGCGGTCAGCACGTTGCGATCGCCAATATAGACCTTTTGGTGCAGGTGCGTGGTGCGCCCATGATACCAACCTGGATAGATTGTCGTGAACGCGACATCGCCCGCAGCATCCGTGAGCTGGTGTCCGCGCAAGAACTTCTGACCCTCAGTGCTCACGCCGCCGGTTTGGTTCGCATAACCCGAGTACAAGCCACTCGCATCGCAATGCCAGATGTCCACGCGCGCGTTGCGCATCGGTCGCGACTGCGCATCGAACACGCGGATGCGCAGCCGCACCGGCACTCCCGGCTTGTCTTCGCGAATGTCGTCGCGCTCGATCGCCGGATCGAAATAGAAGGGGCCCTCCGTCACCTCCGGCGTCAGCAATGTCACACCTTGCGCGGCCACCTGCGAAACGCCGCCGCAACTTGCGACAAGGCCGCTGCCTGCGACAAGCCCGGCGCCCAGTGCGCCGCGGCGCGTGAAAGATGGACGTATTATCTTGTCTGCCATCGGCCTGGTTCTCTCCTTAGGTGGGACGCAAATGCTAAGCGCTGAATGTCCCGAGGGTTTGCCAGTCGACGAGCCGATTGTGACAAAGTTGGTTAGCCGCGCGAGTAAGGCCGCCGCTTGGTCATGATCCACATGTTGCCGAGCAGGAGCAGCAGCGCGAGGCCGAATACCACGCCGTTGAAGATCGGAACTTTGTCTTGGTTCGCCGCGACAAATTCTTCCGCCCGCGGGCGCGCCTCACTGTTTGCTGCCGCCTCCGCGGCTTGTTTGGCCTGATCCCCGGCGAAGCCGAAGTCGACGCTTGGCGGCAAACCAACCGCCGCAAGGCTGATGCCGCCAACTGCAGGAAGTCGCCCTGGCGCATAGGCCAAGTGTGTCCCGAACGCGATCACCAACGTTGCCAGGATCGCCATCAACCAGCGCGAACCGGCGATAGCCGAAATCGAGGTTGTGACCTTGGTTTTTTCTTCTTGGAAGATCTGCTTGGCCTCGGCCAAATCCCTCGGTTGTCGCACCATGCCGTCCGCTCCACCTCGACCCAGCTTAACCGCACCTGGGCGCGCCAGGGAGCCAAAATGTCGGCGTATTGTCCGAAGACGATCGACCCCCAGCGGTTAAGCCACGCGCTGATCTCCAGCCTGGTCGTGTCGCCGGCCCCACGCAGGTCCCTAGACGCCGCCGATGCACGCGCCGCCAGCGCGTGGCAGGACCCTGCGAGGGGCCCGAGTCATGGTGCGGCCAATCGGCGGAATGCCGGCGGTTCTCCCCAGCCGCCCCCATTGCGGGGCCGGAATCCCCATGCTATCTGCCCCGCCTTCTTGGGTGGCCCGGCCTGTACGGCATGCCGTGGCGACCCTTTTTGCGTGGGGTTTCGGCCCTGCGCCTTGATCCAAAGAGGATGAAATGCCGAAACTGAAGACCAAGAGCGGCGTGAAAAAGCGCTTCAAGCTCACGGCCTCGGGCAAGGTGAAGGCCGGCGCCGCCGGCAAGCGTCACCGCCTGATCAGCCACAACGGGAAGTACATCCGTCAAAACCGCGGCACGTCCACGATCGCAGAGCCAGACGCCAAGCGCGTGAAGCTCTGGATTCCTTACGGCCTCGATTGAGCGGAGACTGACCCATGGCACGCGTTAAAGGCGGCGTCACAGCGCACGCCCGTCACAAGAAAGTTTTGAAGAAGGCGAAGGGCTATTACGGCCGTCGCTCGAACACCTTCCGCACCGCCAACGCGGCGGTTGAGAAGGCTGGCCTCTACGCGTACCGCGATCGCAAGGCCAAGAAGCGCAATTTCCGCGCTCTCTGGATTCAGCGCATCAACGCGGCAGTGCGTGAAGAGGGGCTAACGTACTCTCGATTTATCAGCGGGCTCGCCAAGGCGGGTGTCACGCTGGACCGCAAGGTCATGGCCGATATCGCCATGAACGAGCCCGCGGCTTTCAAGGGTCTTGTTGCTCAAGCCCAAGCCGCTCTGAAATAACGCGGTGAGCCCTTCTCTCCTTGTGGGAGAAGGTGTCCGCCGCGACGCGGCGGACGGATGAGGGGTGCGTCCGCTACTCCAACAGTTCGCTGATACCCCTCACCCGGTCGTGCGTGCGCACGACCACCCTCTCCAACAAGGGGAGAGGGACGGGAGGCAGGATGACGACGAACACCGATCTCGAAGAACTCGAACGCACTCTGCTCGCGCGCGTCGCCGCCGCAAACGACGAAGCTGCGCTAGAAGCGCTGCGCGTTGAAGCGCTCGGCAAGCAAGGCTCGATTTCCGCGCTGATGAAAAACCTGGGCGCCATGAGCCCAGACGAGCGCAAGACCTTCGGCGCGGCTCTCAACGTCCTCAAGGACAAGGTCACAGAAGAGATTGTCACCAAGAAAGCGGCGATGGCCGAAGCGGCGCTTGATCGTCAGCTCCAGGCTGAAGCTGTCGACGTCACGCTGCCGCCGGTGAGACCGCGCCTCGGCGCCATCCATCCTGTCTCGCAAGTGATGGAAGAGATGGCCGCGATCTTCGGCGAGATGGGGTTCGCCGTCGAAGAAGGGCCGGACATCGAGACCGACTTCAATAATTTCACCGCGCTCAACTTCCCGAAGAACCATCCCGCGCGCGAGTTGCAGGACACGTTCTTTCTCAACGCTCGCGACGAGCAGGGCGAACGCAAAGTGCTGCGCACGCACACGTCACCTGTCCAAGTGCGCACGATGCTGCGTCAAAAGCCGCCGATCCGCATGATCTGCATGGGCCGCACCTTCCGCAAAGATTGGGACGCGACGCACACGCCGATGTTCCACCAGATCGAAGGCCTCGTCATCGACGAGACCACGAGCATGGCGGACCTGAAGAGTGTGCTCACCGCCGCGCTTAAAGCTTATTTCGAAGTCGACGACGTGAAGCTCCGCTTCCGCCCGCACCACTTCCCGTTCACCGAACCGAGCGCGGAAGTCGACGTCGGCTGCGATCGCTCTGGCGGCACGCTGAAGATCGGAACGGGCGACGATTGGCTGGAGATTCTGGGCTCCGGCATGGTGCATCCCAACGTGCTCAAGAATTGCGGCATCGATCCTGAGAAGTACCAAGGCTACGCTTTCGGCATGGGCATCGATCGCTTGGCGATGCTGAAGTACGGCATGCCCGATCTCCGCGATCTCTTCGCCAACGACACACGCTGGTTGAAGCACTACGGCTTCAGTCCGTTCTTGCTGCCGGGTCTGGCGCAGGGGGTGGGGTGATGCGCGCGCTTGTTTTCGCCGTGCTGGCGGCGCTTGCGGCGTGTTCGCCGTCGGCGCCTGCGCCTGCGGCCACACCGACGCGCAATATCGACTATCGCGTCACAACAACTGCGAGCACCGTTGACCGCCGGTTTCTCGTGGAGTTCAGATCGCTCACCGATCGCGACCTCTGCATCAGCGCCGATGATTGGCCCACCTCTGACGGTCATCTCGGCATCAACCGAACCGTTGCGGACGGCGATGCGGTCCATCGTGTTGGGGGTCATGACACGCTGATCGCCTTCGTGCGATTCGATCAAGTTCCGCCAGAGTCGCGTCAAGGCAATGATGTACACAGCGTCGACTTCGCTCCTGAACCAGCCTTCTGCGGGAATGGCCTGACACAATGAAATTCACGCTCTCCTGGCTCAAAGAGCATCTCGCGACGGACGCCAGCATCGACGCCATCGTCGAAACCATGACCATGACCGGTCTGGAAGTCGAAGGCGTCGAGAACGCCGGCGAGAAGTTGAAGGCGTTCACGGTCGCTCGCGTCATGAGCGCCGCCAAGCACCCGAACGCTGACAAGCTGCAAGTCTGCCAAGTCGAAACCAAGGACGGCACGCTCGAGATCGTCTGCGGCGCGCCAAACGCGCGTGCGGGTCTCGTCACCGCCTTCGCGCCGATCGGCGCGTACATCCCCGGCAGCGGCATCACGCTTGAACCGAAGCCCGTGCGCGGCGTCGTTTCGAACGGTATGCTGTGCTCCGGCGCCGAGCTTGAACTCGATACCGACGCCGACGGCATTCTCGAACTCGACGCTGATCTCAAAGTCGGCACACCGCTCGCCGAAGCGCTCGGCCTCAACGATCCGGTGATCGACATCGAAGTCACGCCAAACCGCCCCGATTGGCTGGGCGTCGCAGGCATCGCCCGCGATCTCGCCGCTGCCGGTGTCGGCAAAGTCACGACGAAGCCCGTTCTGCCGGTGCCTGGCCGCTACCCGTCGCCGCAAAAAGTAGAGATCGACGACACGCACGCGTGCCCGATGTTCGCGAGCCGCTACATTCGTGGGCTGAAGAACGGACCGTCGCCGCTCTGGCTGCAGCAAAAGCTGCGGGCCATCGGCCAAAAGCCGATCAGCGCGCTCGTCGATATCACCAATCTCTTGACGCACGACCGCAACCGCCCCGCGCATGTCTATGACGCATCGAAACTCAAAGGGACGTTGCGTGCGCGCATGGGCCGCGAAGGCGAGACGTGCACCGCGCTCAATGGCAACGTCTACAACGTCACGCCAGAAATGTGCGTCATCGCCGACGATGCGAACGTTCAAGGCATTGGTGGCGTCATCGGCGGCGAACTCTCGAAGGTCACCGAAGAAACCACCGACATCCTGCTCGAGTGCGCCTACTTCGACGCCACCATCACCCACAAAACCGGCCGCGCGCTGACGCTCACCACCGATGCACAATATCGCTTCGCACGCGGCGTCGATTCGGGCTTCGTCGTTCCTGGCCTCGAACTCGCGACGCGCCTCATCCTCGATATCTGTGGCGGTGAGCCCAGTGAAATCCAAGTCGCGGGCGATCTGCCGCCGCCGCCGAAGGCGATTTTCTTCGATCCTGATCGCGTGCGCCAACTCGCGGGCATCGATGTGAAGCCGACGCGCGTGCGCGCCGTGTTGAAGGATCTCGGCTTCGAAACCAGCGCTGAGGGGCAGGGCTCGAAGCGTATCATCATCGAGCCGCCGACCTGGCGCCGCGACGTTGACGGTCCCGCAGATCTCGTCGAAGAGGTCGCGCGCATCGAGGGCTTTGACAAACTGCCTGTGCTTGCGCCGCCACGCGCAGCGGGCTTCCGCGCACCGTCGGCCAGCGTCGGTGAAAGCCGCGCCCGTCTCGCGCGCCGCGCGGCTGCATCGGTCGGTTATTATGAAGCCATCACTTGGAGCTTCTGTTCGCGCGCGCAAGCGCAAGCCTTTGGTGGTGGCGCAGAAGAAATGCTCGTCGCTAACCCGATCGCCAGCGACCTCGATTGCATGCGTCCGACAGCGCTGCCAAACCTCTTGGTCGCGGCGCAGCAAAACGCCAACCGGGGTTTTGACGATGCACGCTTGTTCGAAGCCGGCCCCGCCTATGCCAGCGCCAATGATGGCGGCCAGCAACGTACCGTCGCTGGCGTCTGGCAGGCGCGGGCGCCCCGCCACTGGCGCGCCGCCCCGCAGCCCGACATCTTCGACGTGAAGCGCGACGTGCTGATGATCCTTGAAGCCATCGGCGCACCCGTCGCTTCGCTGCAAACCTTCAGCGACGCACCCGCGCACTGGCGCCCCGGCCGCACCGGCGCGCTTAAGCTCGGCCCGAAAGTCATCGCGTACTACGGCGAAATTCACCCGCGCACTTTGAAAGCCATCGGCGTCGAAGCGCCTGCGCTTGCGTTCGAAATTTTCCTCGACGCATTGCCCGCACCGCGCGCCAAAGGCGGCCGCGCCAAGCCGCCGTTTGAAAGGCTCGATCTGCAGCCGCTCACCCGCGACTTCGCCTTCATCGTGGATGATAAGGTCACGGCGCAAGAGGTCGTGCGCGCCGCCATCGGCGCCGACAAGGCGCTGATCGCTGATGTGAATTTGTTCGACGTCTATCGTGGCGAACGCATGCAGTCGGGCAAGAAAAGCTTGGCCATCGAGGTCACATTGCAGCCGAAAGAAAAGACGCTGACCGACGCGGACATCGAAGCCGCGAGCGCCAAGATCGTAAGCGCTGTGATGAAAGCAACTGGCGGGACGTTGCGCGGCTAATTTTGCCGAAACTCCGCCAGCGCCGCGTTGCGCTGCACAACGCCCCGCCCTGCGCGCGTTAGTGCGTCCACTGTCTCGCGCGGTAGCGAAACGTCCGTTGGCGTATCGTAGAGCGCCTCGTACTCCGTTGGCTCCATGTCACGGAAGGTGATGACGTCCATGCTGAGCGTGATGTCGTCGCAACGCATCCCGTCGCGCCGATCTTCAACCAACCCGCAGCGCCACTGGCGCAACGCGCGCTGATATTCTGGCAATTGCGCGCGCCACACATCAACTGAAGCGCGTTTCGCCACATCTGTCGCCACATCGATGGGCGAATACATCATCTCATAAGCCCCTATCGCGTCGGTTCCTTCTTGCTGAAACGTCCGTGGCCGGATGTATTCGGCGTTCACAACCAGAAACAAGATCCGCCTTGCTTGCACAACATCGCGCGCGCTGAGCGGGGCAGGCGCCCCGTCCGCCCGCATCATTTGCAAGCTCAGCATGCCGAGATTGTCGGCGACGCCGCCATCGACGAGATGCACGAAGCGTTGTTGCGCCGCCGTATCTCCGCGATAATTCTGGAACGCGTGCGCCGTTTGGTGCATGTTTTCGCCCGCGTTGCGATCCGCCAACGCGCGCGAAACCCAGCCCGGCGTTGCGCAGCGCCCGCCATAGCTCTCCATCACCACCGGCCGGAACGCCACCGGCACCGCCATCGAAGCCGCCACTGCATCCGCGACGCGCACCTGACGCACGTCGCTGCAGAGCCCGTCGAAGAAGAACTGCGTAAACGCAAACGGCGTCGCGTTGTAGAGATCGGTTGCATTGAGGATGACACGCGGTCCCGCGCGCATATCGCCCATCGTTGCGTCGCCGTACACATTCGCGGCCAGCCAATTGCGCAATTGCATCGGCCCATTCATCCCGCCGCGTAATGCGCCCGCCAATCCGAACGGTGAGGCCGGACCCCGTACGCGCCAATCGCGCGCCAGATAGGCCGCGTCAAACGTGTCGAGGCCCGCATCCCCATGCAGCCCATAATACGCCGCGAGCACCGAGCCGCCTGATACCGAAGTGATCAATGCAATGTGCTCGCTCAGTGGCCGTCCATCGCGTCCAGACGTATCGCGCAACGCTTGCAAGACGCCGAGATGAAACGAAGCTGCTCGCGCCCCGCCTCCCGAAAGGGCGAGCACGATGAGATCGTCGCCGACTGGAGCGCGCCCTTCGATATCCGCGCGCAATCCGTTCAAGGGCGCGTTGATCGGCGCCACTGGCGTCGTCGCGCACGCGCTGACCGCCAGTGAAAGAGCAACAAGCAAACCCCGCATTGTGCCAGTCTCCGCCTGCCCGCCCGTGCTTGGCAAGCGCTTACCCGTATCCGATAGCGCGCATGCGTGGAGCGGCCCGCACGCTTTCCACGATTGGAGCCGGCCCCTATAAGCGCCAACGCGCGAAGGGAGCGATCATGCAAGCGTGGATAGTGTTGGGGGCCGCCGGTCTTCTCGAAATCGTTTGGGCCATTGGCCTCAAATACGCGCAGGGCTTCAGCAAGCCAGTTCCCAGCGCCGTCACGATTGCGGCGATGGTCGTTTCGATGTGGTTGCTGGCGCAGGCGGCGCGCGAGCTGCCGATCGGCACAGCCTATGCGGTATGGACCGGCATCGGCGCGGTGGGCGCGGCGCTGTTCGGCATCATGCTGTTTCAGGAAAGCGCCAATTTCGTCCGCATTGGCTGTATTGCGCTGATCGTGCTTGGGATCGCGGGTCTGAAACTTTCAACGCCCGCCTGAACGCCCTTGCTCGACTCGCGCTCGGCTCTAAAACGGGCCCGCGAGGAGGGGCCATGCCTCTAATCAAGCGCAAACATAGTACGATCAAAGCCTACATCCATGACTGGCTAGAGCCAGACGACGGCGCGATCAATTTCTTCTCTGGTTTGATCATCACACTTGTTCTGGCGAGTATGACGTCGCTTGCGCTTGAGACAGAAGTGTTACGCCCCGACACGACAATGGATACCAGCGCACTGCCGGTCTTGCGGGCTGTGAACGTCACGGTGGTGTGGCTGTTTGCGATCGAGTTCGCATTACGCTTTTGGTCGGAGGGCGAGAATCCGTTGCACAAGGGCGTTGCCGGACGAATCAGATTCTTGCTGCAACCGATCACGATCGCCGACCTGCTGGCGTTTCTGCCCGAACTTGTCGCCTTGCAATTCTTTCCCGACGCTACAGGCGCATGGTTTCCGGCGCTGCGCGCGCTGCGCCTCTTTCGTTTGTTCAAGCTGGCGCGTTACGTGCCGGCCTTTGCAATTGTTGGCGCCGCCGTGAAGCGCGCGTGGCCGCCGCTCGTCGCCTCGCTCTGCGTGGCAGGGGCGCAACTCTACATCGCAGCGATGATGCTTTACTTCATCGAAGGCGACACCAAACCGCAAGCGTTCGGTTCGATCACGCGCGCCATGTGGTGGGCGGTGGTCACGCTCACGACGGTCGGTTATGGCGACGTCTATCCAGAAACCGTCTGGGGCCGCGTGGCGGCCGGACTGGTAGCGCTCGCCGGCGTCGGCATTGTCGCCATGCCGACCGGTATTCTCGCGTCAGCGTTCGCGGAGGAATTCCGCGAACGCCATGAGCGCGAGCAAGCCGCCAAGAAAGCGCGGCAAGTCAGAACGGATTGATACGCCGGCGGCGCGAATAGGCGAGATATCCAACGTTGGCGCCGAGCCGGAAGCCCACGCCGGCGCGCATCGGCGCCAGCGTGATGTTGTTGCGGCGCTGATAGTTCACGCCCACGCCGCCGATAAAATATGCCGATCCGTCGACACCCGCAAAGCGATGGAAGATGTCGTCCGGTCTGCGCAAATTGTAGCTCAGCGTGAAAACCCGTGATGCGTTGCCGCCAGTGTCGAATCCGAGCGACGGCCCCTGCCAGTAAACGCGCGTTGTGCCGTTGCCGCCCTTGCGGTGCAGATAGCCATCTCCGTAACGAAGCCCGACGCCAATCGCGCCTGAACCCTCATTGCCTTCGATGTATCCGTTCGGCCGGCCAAGGTCTTCGAAGACGTGGTCGACAACAGTGGCCAAACCCTCTGCGCCGGCGCCAAAGAAGTGCTGCGCAGCGGCAAGGATTTCATCACGCGAATAGGTCTGCTGTTGCTGCGCCGATGCCTCGCCCGCGAGCAGTAAGCTCGAACCAAGACCAAGCGCCACGGCGCGGCGTGAAAGATCGTCAGACATGTGGGCCTCCGAAAGCTGCGAGGCTCAACATAGGGCAGAGCAGGCGGGAATCCTACGTGACTCCTGTCACGCTGATGGATTTGTATGCACTGGCAACAGGCTGAATATGGCCCAACGTCCCCCGGCCGCCGCAATCAATCGCCCAACTCTACGACGCGGTTGAGGATTTGATCAATCTGGCCAAGTACGCGCGTGCACTGGCTGCTGTCGCCGAGTGCGGTGTGAAGCTTGGTCAACAATTGCGCCGCTTGATGTTTGTTTTGGAGCGTCGCCAGTTGGGCGATGCCCTTAATGCGGTCGCGCAAGTCCGCCAATCCGCGCGGCGTGTTGGCATCAAGCAATCGCATGCGCAACTGGCGGATCGCCATCGCAATAGATGGCGCGGCCACGCTCGCACCGTCACCATTGCGTCGATCGGGCCGGCGCGGGTCAACATTGCGTCGACGGCGGTCCGGGCCATAATACTTTGGATCATCAACCCATTTCATTGTGGCCGCCTAGAACCGCATGTTCACCGACGCGCGGATCGACTGTAAGGCCGCACCGTCACCGAAGGCGCCGTCGTAGCCGATGCGCAAGGACGAACTGTTGTTGACTCGCCACTCGGCTTCGAGCCCAAGAAGCGCACGCAGATCGGGTTCCTCAACTCCGACTATCGTGAAAGGCGCCGTCGGTTCGCCTTCGAACGCTGCAGTGAACGTGGGTGCAAGCTCGCTCAGACGGCGACGCGCGCCAATATTGCCGCTCAACACCAATGCTTCGCTGTGATAGGCAAATCGCGCGCCTACGCTGACATCCGTAATGTCATCGCTTGCTCCATTTAGAATCTGGTTGACGCCGGGAGCGCCAGTTTCTGTGTAGCCGTCGCGGTCAGCGGAATAGTATTCTAGCGTCAGGTATGGCGAAACGGTCGTCGCCTCGGTGATCGCGAAAGGATGGGCGAGGTCGAAAGAAATGCCGAACAGGAGTGCGTCTGTTTGGCCCGACGCAGTTTCGCTCAAGAATGCGATCTCGCGTGCGGTGTCTTGCGACGCAAAGCCCACGCTTATCCCACTAGCCCAATCAAAGCCGTTGGCGCTGCCTTGGACATAACCTGCCAAGTGAAGTGAGTCGCTCTTGGCTCTGTCGTTTTGGCTGTCACTTTCGACGTCACCCGTCGAGAAGCCGGCGGCGACCCCCAACGTGACGCGTTCGTTCTGGTAAAGTCGTAGACCAATGGCGCCGCCAATAACGGTGCTGTCGCTACCGAAAGCGGCAACGTCGCCATCCTGGTGGTCTTGGTAGTGATAGAGTCCATACCACAGCCGACCGCCCTCACGCGCATCGCGCGATGAAGCAGCGACGAAGCGATGAAAATCACTGCCGAGCCGCGTCAGAAAGCGATAGCTGTCGCCATTGGACTGGCCCGCGAGGTCGTCCAAGCCCGCCTCCAATGGGCCGGACGGCTGCACCGCAAGTGCATTGATGGCCGAGTCGAGGTCTGCCGACGCGCCGCCCGATGACAAAATTTCATCTAGTGCTTCAGCAACGCTCAGCTGATTGGGCGTTTGTGCAGCATCGGCGAAACCCAGTACTTGCAGCAACTCGAAGTAGACGTTCGAACTATCATAAGTGAGTGCACCGGCGATAAGCGGGGTATCAAGTAGCTGAAGATCGGAGAACGCCCCGGTGACGCCGCCACTTGCCGTGATAATCGTGTACGTCGTCCCTGCCGAGTAGCCGCTCGCCGAGATCGGGTTGATCATTACAGTGCCGCCGTTGATCGTGGCGGCGCCAGAAGCCGAAATAAGATCCGAACTGCCATCGGGGGCGATATCGACAACGTAACCGCCAGCATTTGCTTGGAAGTTCAAATCGGTGACCGACAAAGTGCCGATGCTGGCGCCCGTTGTGGCGCCAGGTCGAATGAACCCGGCAACTCCGATCGAGACTTGCCCGGCGTTGCCAACGCCGCCGAGCCAACCACCAAACACTTGGGTCTGCGCATTCACCAGCGATCCATTCAGAAGGATGCCGCCGTCGTCCGTAACGAGCGGGCCCGAGAAGGTGGACGCGCCGGTCAGCGTCCAGGTGGCATTTCCCACTTGGACCAGTGCTTCGAATTCATCGTACTGAAGGCCCGCGCCAAGTGAGCTAAGGTCGAAGCCGGCCTCGTCATCGCCGCCCAGTACGAGCGTGTCTGACCCCGAACCGCCTCTGACCATTCCGCTGATGACATACCCGGCGCGCAACTCGAACTGGTCGGTTCCATTGCCGAGATAGGCGCCGCCATTGATCGTGCCGGAATTGATCACGGTTTCGTTTCCGTCTGTCGTGAGAATATCGCCGTTGATCTCGCCGCTGTTTATCAGCGTGTTGTCTTCGCCGCCGAACATTCCCCAAAAGACTGCAATGCCGTTTGTGCCCGTGACCGAGCCGGTGACGTTGAAGACATTTCCGGTTCCGCTCGATATGCTGATGCCTCGAACCCCGCTTATCGAGCCGTCTATGTTGATGGTGTTGTCGCTTGCCGTGTTCATCGAAATCGCGTTGCCGAACGGCACGCCGCTCGTAATGATGCTGCCACCGGCGGCAACGTTGATGGTGTTGTTATGAGACCCATTGAGAGAGATGCCGGCTTGGCCGTCGTTGGTCAGCGCGCCACCAGCCGCGATTGTGACGACGCTACCGCCACCGCCGTCCAGTTTGATGGTCTCGAGCGTGTTATCCTGAGCCGATACTACCGCTGACCCGCTGCCGCCGATCGTGATGGTCGCGGGGTCGAAGACAAGGATGTTGACCGCGTCGTCGGTGGTGCAGGCAACTTCGTCGCCAGAGTTTGGGGCATTGACCGTGCCTGATCCGGTTATCGAGCAGGCTTGGGCTTCGGTGGGTGAGAGCAGCACCACGCTCAGTGGGGCAATCGCGCCGGCAGCAAGCGCCATCGCCAAGCGCGGCGCCATCTCATTTCCTCGTATGCGCGCCATCCGCTACCCCCACACAAAAAATTCCGGAGAATCCGGACAGACTCAGCTAAATTCAGCAGACATACGTAAATTAGCCGGTATTCTTGGCTGTATGCCGATTCTTTTTTGGATTGCAAGAATAATCACCGTGTAATTCGCGGGCGTCGGCGAGTAGGAGTGTAGGCATGCCGGACTTTGATGAGGTCGACGCCAAGCTGTTGGAGCTACTCCAAGCAAACGACCGGCTGTCGCTGCAGGAGCTTGGGGAGACTGCGGGCGTCGCCGCCTCTACGGTGAACGATCGCCTGAAGCGTCTGGCCAAGCGCGGGATAATCACTGGTCACCACGCCCGGCTAGACCCCGAAGCGGTGGGGCGAGGGCTCTTGGCCTTCTTGTTCGTTGCGTGGGCGGACCCCAGCGTTGAGGCTGAGTTCCTTGAACGAGTGAAGCGCTCTTCGTCCGTGCTCGAATGCCACCATGTAACCGGCGAATGGAATTATCTGCTGAAGGTTCGAGTTGCGGGCACCCGCGCACTCGAGTCGTTTTTGGCAGAAACGATCAAGGCTGTCGGCGGTGTGACGCGCACACAGACAATCATCGCCTTGTCGACCGCGAAGGAAACGATCGCTCTCCCAATCGCCTAGCTGACAGTCCAGCGCTTGCGCGACCGCTGCGCCAACCGACGTAATCGCCGCCGCCGATTCGCGATGCGCGCCGCTTGTTGTTCAGTGATCGCCTATACCTTGCGCTCGCGCGCCACAGGAAATCGTCTTTCACGCTGTCTCATCCCTTCATCCGCAGCGTGCGAGCGGCGTCGACGTGCCCGCCTGATCTTTAATGTCGAGCAGGTCGCCGTTAGGCCTGAATTGCCACTCCTGTCGCAGCCCGGATGGGCCTGGCCTTGTCTCGCGAGCGGTCACCAGCCCGGCGCTGGGGTCGATGCTTTCCACCTGGAGCGTACTGTCGAAATCTGGCGCCGTGGCGCGGATGCGATAGGCGCGGCCATCTTCGCCGAGTGTGACGGCGTAATCCAGCGCCGTACTGCAATCGCGATCGCCCCGCGCCCAATGTCCAGCGATCGCCGTGACCAGACGTCGCTGCTGTTCGGCCAGCGAGGGGCCTGTTGGCTGAATTAGGCCTGCGCGCAGACACGCATCGTGGATGGCGCCGATTTCACAGACTGCGTCCCGCGCCCCACCGAGATTGGAGACGAAACCTAGGACCGCCGAAAGAAATACGAACGCCGCTGTCAGCGTTGCCCATGGCGCGCGTTTCTTCGGCGCATAACCCACGCCCGCGGGCGGTCTCTTGCCGCTGAGGATGGCGCGTGCGGCGGTTAGCGCCGTCTGGAAGCGATGATCGTTGGCCGCGCCGTTCCAGTTCGAGAGATCAACGCCCTGGCGCTCGCCGAAGAAGAGCGGCGGTTCGCACGGCTCAACGAAGGTTTGAATCAGCTTGCCCTGGTTGCGTGCGCGCCGAGCTTCCGCCTTGACGTTTTCGCTAGCTGCGGCGGCTTGGCTCCAGGCGACGATCACCACTTTTGCCGCTTCGAGCTCACGTTCGATGGTCTGCTCCCAGGGCGCGTCGGGAGCGATGTCCTGATCCCACCAAACCTCAAGGCCGCTGCTTCGCAGCGCTTCGACCAGCGGCTGAACCTTGGCGAGGTTCTCGCGCTTGTAAGAGATGAAGATGGAGGCCATCAGTGCTGCTCCCGCGCCCGCTGCAGGTCTTGTTCAAGATCATCAAGTTCGTGCTGTATGCCTGATGCGCCGCGGACATCGCCTTGAGTTTGGTAGCCACGTAGCGCCAGAGTCATCTCCGTGATTGCCTGTTGTAGTTTTTCCGGATCGCCATCGGCGGCCCTCATGTAAAAGTGCCCCAGCTGATAGTGCGCGCGTGTGTACTGGACCGGGTTGTTTTCCAGGGTGTAGCGCGTCAGCGCGGCCTGAAAAGCCGCCGCCGCATCGTCGCGTAAGCGATAGGCCGTCGCCCTCGCGTTCAGAAATGCGAAGACATCGCTGATTCCCTGTTCGAGGATGTCAGAGTCTGCATAGACTAGCTCGTCACCGAGGTAGTATTGCGCCGCGGCTGCAATGTTCGGCGCATTTGCGTAACGGACTATGACGGCTCGCAACGCACTCGCGCGCCCCAGTCTTGTGTCTTCTACGAGCACGCCCTCTTGAAGCTGGAGCGCAATGCCGAGATCGATCAAGGCCGAGCGCGGTGGCGAGTCGGACGTTTCGATCGCGGTGGCGTTGGCTCTTTGCGCCCGCGCGATAGCGGGGGCCTCCGCGCGTCGGGCCGTGAGCGCCTGGGCGCGTGCAAGGCCATAGCGTGCGCCGTCAATCTGGGACTGTGAGGCCACGCCCGCGTCGCTTGCTACTTGTGTGAATTGCTCAACCGCCTCGGAAAGGCTCGGGATGTCGCCGCGGCAAGCGAGATCGAAGAGCGCGAAGCCCAGCGCCAGGCGACGCGTTTCCTGCACTTGACCGGTTTCGCCGCGGGTAAGCGCGGCGCGAAACGCCGCAACCGACTGTCTCAGCGCGCCAACGTCTCCATTCTCCGCCTGCAAACGAAGAATGGCGCCGAGCGTGGCCTCGCTATCGGCCCAAGCTGTCGTACCTTGCGTTTGCAAAGCCAGCGCTGATCGCGCGGCTGCTGCTGCATTATCAAGCGCGTTGGTTTCGCCGTGCCCCGCAAGTTCAAGATAAGAGCCTGCGAGTGCGACTTGAATGCGGATGAAATAGGCCGGAGCCGATTGTGGCGTGAAGACGGCCTCGGCGTTCTCATAGAGTGCGACCGCTTCCCGGAGTGCGGCCCGATCGCCGCGCTCGGCGTTAGTCGGTCGACTGCCAAGCGTTGAGAGGGCTTGGGCGAGGACCATCTGACTGTGCGCGCGTTGCAGGGACGTTTGGTCCTCCTCCGCCACGGCCGAGCGCAGAACGGGCAAGGCGGCGGCGAGCAAATCGCGCTCATCGTCGCTGGCTATGCCGCGCCGCCGCAGCTCAGCATTGATTTGCGCCGAGAGCGTCTGGCTGACCGCCCAATCGCGGGGCTCCGATGCTTGACTCAAAACCTCTTGAGAGGCGGCGACCGCCTCCAAGGCGGCGCGCAGATCGGCGACGCCCTCGTCGTCGCCCAGTAGGGCCAGCGAGAGGAAGCTTTCGGCCAGACCCAATTGCGCTGTCGCCCATAGCTCGGGTGAATCGGCGCTCGTGAGGACTTGCAACGAGGCGCGGTAGGCTGCTTCTGCGTCGCGTATGACGGCTGTATCCAACGTTTGCCGCGCCAGCGTCGAAAGCGAGTCAGCTAAGTATAGCTGAGTCGTCGCCCAACCACTGGGATGCGCATCCCGCGTCGATATAGTGCGCAGCGTCTCGCGATAAAGCTGAATAGCTTGAGTGAGCGGCGCGGTCTCGCCAAACAACTCGGCGCGCGTATTGAGAACGTTGCCTTGCATCAGGCGATAATTCCAGCGCGCTTCATCCGTCGCCGGGGAGGGACGCAACAGGTCGGCGGCTTGGCCAAAGCGGGAGGCCGCATCAAGCAGATCGCCTGACGCATAAGCAACCCGCGCCGACTCCGCCATGTCCTCGGCGTCGGCTAGATCCTCGGCGTCGCGCACCCGCTGTCGTGCGGCGCGGTTTGTTGCTATGAGCTGATCGTACAATGCCCGTGCTTCGGACAGGCGGCCATCGCTTGCGGCGGCGATCGCGCTTTGCCGCAACGCGGCGGAGGCTGGGTCGGGATCGGCACGGGCTTGAGCGTCGGTCAGAAAGGCTCGCAGCTGGTGGGCGCCATTGGCGATCAGAGCGACATAGCTGTCAAAATCCAAGCCCTGCTGCGCCCCAAAGATCTCGACAGCGACGTTCTGAATGGCGCTTGCGCGCAGATTGGTTTCTTGTGCGAGCGATGAGAAACGCGTTTGCAACGTCTGCCATTGCGCTTCCGTCACCCCAGCCGAACGCACAGCGGCGGGAAGTGCGCCGCTTCGCTCTAGCACCTCGGCGCGGGCGCTTGGCGGGGCCAGCGCGAGCGTTGCTACAAGGACTGCTAGGAAATGTCGAAACGCCATATAGGGTCCCCTGGCGCGACCGCGCGTTGCACTCTGCCAGGTGGAAAATCCCGTCGGGATAGAAAAGCGTCAAGCACAGAATTGTTTGTCTGTGCCTTGCCGCTGCGGTCGACCGCTCGGGAGGCCCTCACACCCCCGGCGCGCTCTCCGCTTCGAACCGCCCAATCGCCAGGAAGCGATCGCGGCGCTGTTTGCGCATCTCGTCGGCGGACAGTGGCGCCAATTCGTCCAGCGCTTGCGCGACCGCTGCGCCAACCGAAGCTATCGCCGCCGCGGGTTCGCGATGTGCGCCGCCCGTTGGTTCCGTGATGATCGAATCCACCACCTTCAGCTCGATCAAATCCTGCGCCGTGATCTTCATCGCCGTCGCCGCATCCTTCGCGCGCGCCGCGTCTTTCCAAAGAATGGAGGCCGCACCCTCAGGTGAGATCACCGAATAGATCGAGTGCTCCAGCATCAGCACTTTGTTCGCCGCCGCGATCGCGATCGCGCCGCCAGAACCACCTTCGCCCGCGATCACCGCCACCATCGGCACGCCTAGCGTCAGGCAGCGCTCAGTCGAACGCGCAATGGCTTCTGCTTGTCCGCGCTCTTCCGCGCCAATGCCTGGATATGCGCCCGCGGTGTCGACGAAGCTCACCACCGGCAGCGAAAACTTGTCGGCCAGATCCATCAGCCGCACGGCTTTGCGATAGCCCTCTGGGCGGGCCATGCCGAAATTGTGCTTCAAGCGATCGGCGGTGGTGCGGCCTTTCTCGTGACCCATCACCAGAACCGGGCGACCCAGAAACTTGCCGGTGCCGCCGAGAATTGCGGCGTCCTCACCGAAACTGCGGTCGCCCGAAAGCTCCACGAAATCCGTCACCAGTGCGCCGACATAATCCTGGAAGCGCGGCCGGTCCGCGTGGCGGGCGACTTGCGTCTTTTGCCAGGGATCGAGCTTGGAATAGATGTCGGCGAGCTGTTTCTCGGCCTTCACTTTGAGGCGCGAGAGTTCGGCGCCCATCGCCAGCGCCTCTGAGCCCGAAGCCTCCGAGATGACCGCCAATTCCTCGATCTTGGCTTCGACCTCGGCGACGGATTTTTCGAAATCGAGATAGGTGCGCAAAACGCTCGGCCCAGACCCAAGGAAGGGGCGGACAATACCCACCCAGCGCCTTCCATCAAGGTAAAGCCCCAGCGCGGATACCAGGATTGCACCCGGACCCGGCAGGCTCCATGCTGCAAGCGCGAACAGAACAGGATCAAGCTCAAGTGACCAAGCCGCCCCGCCAATTTTTCGCGCCGCTGGCGAGCGGCGCGCCGGCGCCGCTCCGCGATTTGCCGGTGAAGCTCGAACGCATGATCCACTTCGTCCCGGCTCATAACGAGAAGCTGCGGTCTCGCGTCGGCGATATGGCCAAGCAGGTCGATGTCGTTCTTGCCAACCTTGAGGACGCCATTCCCGCCGACGCCAAAGAAGCCGCGCGCGCCGGTGCCATCGAGATGGGCAAGAGTTTCGATTTCGCGAAGGCAGGCGTTGGCTACTGGTCGCGCATCAACGCGCTGAACTCACCCTGGCATTTGGACGACGTCACCGAGCTCGTCGCCAATGTCGGCAATCAACTCGACGTCATCATGGTCCCGAAAGTGGAGGGGCCTTGGGACATTCACTACATGGATCAGCTGCTGGCGCTGCTCGAAGCCAAGCACAACGTGAAACGCCCGATCCTGCTCCACGCTATTCTTGAGACGGCGCAAGGCGTCGCAAACGTCGAAGCCATCGCCGGCGCAAGCCCGCGTATTCACGGCATCTGCCTCGGCCCCGCCGATCTCGCTGCCTCGCGCAAGATGAAAACCACCCGCGTCGGCGGTGGCCACCCTGGTTACAAAGTTCTAAGTGACGCCGCCGAGGGTGCGCCACGCGAAGCGGCGCAACAAGATCTCTGGCACTATACGTTCGCGCGCATGGTCGATGCTTGCGTCATGCACGGCATCAAACCGATGTACGGCCCGTTCGGCGATTTCGCCGACGAAGCCGCCTGCGAACAACAATTCCGCAACGCCTACCTCATGGGCTGCGTCGGCGCCTGGACGCTGCACCCATCACAGATCGCTATCGCCAAGCGCGTCTTCACGCCTGACATCGAGGAGGTAAAGCTTGCCAAACGCATGCTCGACGCTATGCCCGATGGCACGGGCGTTGCGCTTGTTGACGGCAAAATGCTCGATGACGCCACATGGAAGCAGGCGAAAGTCATCGTCGATCTTGCCAGACTCGTCGCCAGCAAAGAACCGGAAATGAAGGCCGCTTACGGGCTTTAAGGGCCGCGCTACAGTTGCGGCAGTGTCAAACGCCAACCCCTGTGCTAGGTCCCGCTCGCATGCAGTTCCGCATCAATCGTTCGCTCGACTTGGCCGCTTTCGCCAGGACCTACGCCGAGCAGGGCATTGTGCAGGTCACAGACCTCTTCGACGAGGAATCCGCCAGCCACATTGAAGCAACGCTGCTTTCGCTGCCCTGGCGGCTCGTGTGTCAAAACGACGAAAAGCGCAATGTCATGTTCACGCCAGACCAACTTCGGGCGATGAGCGCGGAGGAGCGAACGGCGCTTGAGGCAGGCATTCGCCGCCGCGCCGCCGAAAATTTCGGATTTGCCTATCTCACGTATCCAATGATCGAGGCGGCGATGTCGCGCTGGGACAGAGATCACCCGATCCATCAAGTCACGATGCTCCTGAACTCGCCGGCCTTCATTTCGGTCGCGCGTGAAATCATAAGCTGCCCCGGCGTTGTCAAACTCGATGCACAAGCCAGCAACTACCGCCCCGGCAATTTCCTGACGCGACACGTTGATGACGGTTATAAGCTTGAGCGCCGCGCCGCCTACACAATCGGCTTCACCCGAAGATGGGAGCCAGATTGGGGTGGGCTCTTGATGTTCGTTGACGACAACAAGGACATCTCGCGGGCTTATTTGCCGCGGTTTAACACGCTGACCGTATTCGATGGCCTGCGCTTGCACAGCGTCTCGCCGGTGTCAGCGTTCGCGCCGGTTCCGCGCCTTTCCGTCGTCGGCTGGTTCCGCGACGATGCGCCGGCCTATTTCGCGGCGTAACGAACGTCACGTCTGCGGCGCGCTCAACACGCCCACATCACGCCTCTCGAATGTGGTGATGCATGAAAGCGCAGAAATATCTCTTCAGTCTCGTTTTCGTAACGGTGATGTACTTCACCATAGCGGCGCTGCTGTCGTTGGCGGGGCCCGATGCGTGACGTTCGTCACTGCGTGAGTCGCGGTCGCTGGCCTAATTCACTCCCATGAAGGGACAAGCACCTGGAGAATTTCCATGAAGAAAAGCGCTTTGATCGCTGGTGTTATCATCGCGAGCTTCATTGCATTGAGTCAGACTGCTCTGGCGCAAACCGAACGGCAGCAGGTTCCGCAAACGCAGCGTCCATACAACAATCGGCTTGCGGCGCGCGTCATTGATCTGCAGCCGATCCCGTCGCGAATTGAGCATGGTGTCGTTTCTGTTCGCAACACCGGCTCCGCCGCATCAAGCCCGTCAGTCGCTACCGTAAACTGCCATTTGCCAGGACAGGAGGGCGGCTGCCCCGAACTGCCCGCGGCGGCCATCGCCGCCTACGCCAATCCAGCCTATCCGGATCGTCTCACGGTGGACATACCGGCAATTCTGCCGGGCCACGTCTACAATCATAATCTCAGCTTCTGGGATGATCTCACGTGGCCGAGCGGTTCTTATGTCTTCGAGTTCGTCGTTGACGCGGGGGCCGCCAATAACGAATCCAACGAAGCGAACAACATTGGCGCTCACACCTGGGTCGTCCCGTAACCCAGCCTCTGTCGCTTCAGAGTTGATCTGCTTCGCGAGATGACGCACCCATTTCCGGAGAATCCGGGAATGGGGAAGCGATGAAGAACTTAGCGGCGCTTACTTTTGCCATCGCGCTTGTCGCGCCCGCATTGGCTTTCGCACAAGCGCAGCCGCCGACGCGCGCCGAACTCGCCCGCGTCGATCGCATCTTGCGCGCGACGCCATTGATTGACGGTCACAACGATCTCGCCGAGCAGATTCACGACAATTACGGCGGCGATCAATCGCGCGTCGATCTGAACGCCGATACTCGTACGCTTCCGTTCCCGCTGCACACCGACATTCCGCGGCTGCGTCAGGGCCGGCTTGGCGCGCAATTCTGGTCGGTGTATGTGCCGGCCGAGTTGCAAGGCGCTGCGTCAGCCGAAGCCGTGCATGTGCAAATCGACACGGTCCGGCAAATAGTACGGCGCTATCCGCGCGTCTTCGAGCTTGCGCGATCCGCGGATGACATCGTCCGCATACATCGCGCTGGCCGGATCGCTTCAATGTTCGGCATGGAAGGCGGGGAGGCTATCAACAACAATCTCGCCATCCTTCGCGATTTTCGCGCCGAAGGTGTTCTGTACATGACGCTCTGCCATTCAAAGACGACGTCGTGGGCTGATAGCGCCACCGATGCGCCGGTTCACGGAGGTCTTTCGCCCTTCGGCGAAGACGTCGTTCGCGAAATGAATCGCATCGGCATGTTGGTAGATCTCAGTCACGTCTCCGCCGATGCCATGCGTGATGCGCTGCGCGTCAGCACGGCGCCAGTTATTTTCTCTCACTCGTCAGCCTTCGCGCTTGTCTCGCACCCGCGCAACGTGCCGGACGATGTTCTGCGCCTCGTCCACCAAAACGGTGGCGTGGTGATGGTGAACTTCTACCCAACGTTCACCGCAAATCAGGTTTGGCAGTGGACCGCGAACCGATCGGCGGAAGAAGCGCGTTTGAAGACACTCAATCCTGGCGACCCATCCGCCGTCACCGAAGGATTGACCGCTTGGGTGGCCGCCAATCCACGTCCCGAGATCGACCTCACAATTATCGCCGATCACATCGAGCACATCGCCGAGGTGGCTGGGCGCGACAATGTCGGCATCGGTTCCGATTTCGACGGGGTGCCGTTTCTTCCGCAAGGGCTGGATGGTGTCGAGGATTACCCGGCGCTCTTCGTAGAGCTGATGCGCCGTGGCTGGAGCGATACGGACTTGGCAAAGCTTGCCGGCGGCAATCTGTTGCGTGCACTGCGGCAGGCCGAGCGGGTCGCGGAAGGGAGCTGAAACCGGAAGGCGGCATGCGCGTTGATCCGTCATGGGATGGTTGCGCGCAATTCCGCTGCTGGTGCTTCCGGCGCTTCTTTATGCAGCCGTGGCGGTTACCTTGGATCACGGCGCCATCCGCGCGTCGCTTGATCAGATATTTCTAACGCTGGAGCTTCCAAGCGGCGCCGTATTCACGGTGACGAGAGGTCATGCCTTCATGATGCTCGCTGCTGGATTGCTGTTCATCGAGGTTGTTAAGTCGACAAGTACGTCGACGGCGTCGCTTGTCGAGAATGGTCTCGCTTTTCTCGTTTTCATCGTCTCGTTTGTTTTCTTTCTCTTGAACCCTGCCTTTGGAACGATTGAGTTCGCACTCATCATTGCGATGATGCTCATCGATTTCATGGCCGGGTTTGTTGTCATGACGATTAGCTCGCGCCGCGACGTGGCCTGGGCTGCTGAGTAGGAGGGTATGATGTCGGACTCCAAAGATGTCGATCGGGTCTGGAAGCTCATGGAAAAGATCGGCGTCTGTATGATGGCGTCGAAGGATGGTGACAAAATTCGCTCGCGGCCGATGGGCGCAAGGCCCAACAAGGCGCACAACGTGATCTATTTTCTGACCGATGTGCGCGGCCACAAGGACGAGGAGATTCATGGAGATCACCACGTTTGTCTAAGCTTTGCCGAACCCGCTGAAGGAAAATTTCTCACCATTAGTGGCGAGGCGCGCGTGCTCAATGATCGCGAGTTGATCCGTGAATTGTGGGATACTGCCGCTGAGGCTTGGTGGAGTGGCCCCAACGATCCCGTCGTGCGCGCAATTCGTGTAACCCCTCATGAGGCGCAATTCTGGGAAGGTCCCCACGGCATCGTTGCTACCTTTGGTATGGCCGTGGCTGCGGCGACATCTGCGCCGCCTCTGCTGGGGGAGCACAGGAAGGTGGACCTCGACTAAGAAAAACGGCCCCGGTTTCCCAGGGCCGTTCGATTCCTAAAATGTGTTTGAAGCCTCAGCGGTCAGGGCGGCCAACGCGGCGGCGGGCAGGCGTACGCTGGCGCCGGCTAGGTTCGGCGGCCTCGCGAATTTCCGTCTCAGCGTGAAGCTGATCCGTTGCTTCAAAGGTCAGCGTCGTGGTGTAGCTGCCGACTGCTGCTGGCGAACCCGGCGGCAATTCGGCGCGATGACGTGCGGCGATAATGTAGTCGCCAGGCGCATCGAACGTGAACGTCGCAGTGCCAGAGGCGTCAGTGACGACATAGCGGTCGAGCTTGGTTTCCGGATCGCCAGCCGCGTAAATCACCACAGCGCTATTTGCCATTGGCTGGCCGTCGAACAGCAATTGCACTTGGAAGCCTTGGCTCACCAAGACTTGGTTTGGGTGGGTGATGGGGTGAAGCGCCAAGCGACCGATGTTTTGATCCACAACGGTACGGCTCGGCGCGCCGCGCGTGACGTAAGTATCGGCCACAGTGATGGTCTGGAGTGTGGTCGTCTCGGCGCCTTCGGCTGGCGTTTCGCCTTCGCCAAGAACGCGCCAAGCGCCGTTCTCGCCGACAAGGTTGGCGACTTGGCCGGCGACTTCACCGGTCGAGATGCGATAGGTGCCGCCGCGCGGAAGATCGGCGTGCAAGTCGGTGGCGCCGCTGGCGGTTACCGCGATGCGCGGCGCGGCGATGCTTTGACCGTCGGGATTGAGAATAGTCAGGTTGCCTCCCAGTGCGATCGACGGCGTAAAGAACTGCGTCGCGTAGGAGCCTTCAACCTGAACTTCTGACTCAACCACCCAGAATTCGTTTGGCTTCAGGTAAGACGTGTATGCAACCGCCGGTGACACGGTCGCCGCGAAAAGCGCCGCCGCCAAAAGAAGTCTCTTCATGAATTCTCACTCGCCTGCTCGGCGGGAACTTCCCGCTGATCCCTCGCGCCTAACTCACACGATGGCGCGCGACATTTCAACCCGGTAACACGCCTGTGACTATTTTGCGCGGTTGTCGAGCAGCGCCAATAATCCGAACAAACTCACAACGGTAAACCACAGATACAGAACGAATCCTCCAATTCCCGCAATCGCAAGGAGAATGAGTCCGACGCCTAGCCATGACGTTGCAACGCCGAGAATCGCGAGGATTCCAAATCCGATCGTCCACCAAAATGCCTGAAACCAGATGCGGACTTGATATTCCAGGTGCGAATGCGCCAGCGGTCCGGCGCCATCTCGTGCGACCAGCGCGACAATGATGCCGAACAAGGCGAATACAGCCGCGCTTGGTATGCTCAGCAGGTAGAGTGCATAAACTAGGAACGCTGACGTTCTGCCCGGCTCGTTCGCGGGAAGGGGTGTTGTGCTCATCGTGCGCTCACTTTGCTCAAGCTTTGGGCTTCTTCGCCAGAGGGTGTTTGGTTTCAACAATGGTCTTCAACCGGCCCTCTGCGACGTGCGTGTAGATTTGCGTTGTGGCAATATCTGCATGACCCAGCAGCGTCTGCACAGTTCGCAGGTCCGCACCGCCTTCAACCAGATGTGTCGCAAAGGCGTGCCGCAATACGTGTGGTGAAACCCGCGCCGGGCTGATGCCTGCCTTCACTGCGGCTGTTTCTAGGATCTGCGCCACGCGTCTGCGCGTCAGTTTCCCATCCGCCGCGCTCGCAGATGGAAACAGCCACCGTTGCGCGCGTTCCCGCTGCGCTTCCGCTTTTGGCAGCGACATCTCCCGCGCGTCGATGTGCGCGGCGAGCGCCGAGAGGGCGGGGCCGCCGAGTGCGACCAGCCGTTCCTTTCCGCCTTTGCCCTCGATGATCATGTGATCTTGGCCCGGGCGCGGCGCAGCGCGCAGGGGGAGCGACACCAATTCGCTGACCCGCAATCCGGCGCCGTAAAGCAGTTCGATAAGCGCTCGATCCCGCGCATTCGCGGCGGCGCCAATCAGCGCTTCTATCTCTTCCAGCGACAAGGTCTTCGGCAGTGAACGCGCCCGTTTCGGCGGATCGAGCCGTGATGTGGGATCGTCGGCGCGAATGTTGTCTTGCAGCAAGAAGCGATAGAATTGCTTCAGCGCCGAGATCCGCCGCCGCGTCGTCGCCGGAGCAAGGCCCCGTTTGGTGAGTCCCGCCACATAGGTCTCGATCGCCTCCGACGTGGCGGCGCGCAGCCCGCCGCGCACCTCTGTGTGCGCATCCTCTAGATCGCGCGCATAGGCGTCGAGCGTATTCGCTCGCGCTCCGCGTTCCGCAGAGAGCATTTCCAGGAACGACTCGATCAGAGCTGAATCGGACACGCGTCGAAACTAGCAGAACGCGCTCGAAAAGTCCGCCTTAGCGCTGGACGGTGACACCATTGAGCGTCGCAACCCGTTGAAAGCACTGGATGCAGATCGCTCTGCTCACACTGGCCACCACCTGGGCCCAAGTGTTCTCGTCCATCGCGTTACAATCATTGCAGAACGCCTGGAGGTTTTGGTTTTCGTCGATATGCCAGTGGAACCCTCGCGGTACGCGGTCTTTCAAGGATTGTTCGACGTGTACGCAAACATACGTCGCTTCACCTTGTCCATGTTCCACGCATGGAATTCGGTCAGGCATCTTTCTTCGCTCAGTCTCTAGTCAGTGCTGCGTCGGCGTCCAACAGGGCTATAGCGTACTCAGCTCGGCGCTCCAGCCAATATCGCCTCTGCCGCGATCCGCCGCGCCTCGTCATCCAGTCGCAGGCCCCGCAGAGCGCGGATCACTCGTTCCACCGATTCTGCGTCGAGCCGCGCGGGGCCACCGTCACCGAGCGCCGCCACTGCCAGCAATGCGCCTTCGCCAATCGCGCCGCGTTCGACTGCTGATGCGAGCGCCAACATCGCTCCACTGTCGGATCGAGCGCCGCCCTGAGGTGGGTTAGCGAGTAGGAATGTCTGCGCGGCGCCTTCGAGTGGCGCGCCCAGCGCCGCGAGGATGGCGACGTCGCGCGCGACAGCGCGCGCTTGCTGCGCCGGCGCGCGGTCGATGCGCCGCTGCATCGCCATCGCGCCTTGTTCGTTGCGTGCCCCGGTGAGCGCCGCCAGCGCAGCATCGAGCGGCGCCAATGTGGCCTCGTCGCCGCCAGCCAGGCGTGCGCTCGCGACCAGACGTTGGCCCAACTGCGTGTCGCCGGCGGCCAAAGCCGCGCGCGCGAACAACACCGCCGATGCTGCGTCCGGCGCGCTCTGCAGCGCCGCGATGTCCGATCTGAAGAAACGCGCCGCCGCTGCGAAATCCGCATACGCCGTCGCTTGGCGAAGCACGCCTGCGATCGCGGTCGCGGCCTCCATCGAGCCCGGCGCCGCGGTGACCTGGCGTAGCGCGACAACGATCGGCGGCAGCGCCTGTGTGATCTCCGCCGGCGTCGCTGCGAGGATTGTGCGTGTCTCTTGCGCGCTGAGCACGCCGCGCCGGAAGGCAAGCGCTGCGGCTTGCGCGCGTTGTGGTTGCGGCGCCTGTTCGCTGCGCGCCAACGCCACTAGCGCAAGCGTCGACGCATTCGCTATTGGGTTCGGGCCTGGCCGCAATCCGCCCGCGATCGAAAGCTGCACAGCGAGCGAGTTGTCATATCGTGCGGTTGGCGGCCGCGCGCCTGCGGCGCCGCCTGCGGCGGCGACTGCGCCTGTGTACCAGGCATCGGCGGCGTTCTGCGCCCGCGCCAGTTCAAGCGCCAAATCCGCGGCCGCACGATCTCCAGTCGCCGCTGCGCAATAGGCGCGCAAACGAAGCAGGAAAGGCGGCACCTGTTCGCCAACCGAGGCAGCGCGTCCGCGATTGCATGCCTGCGCACGTTGCCCGCGTGCGAGCTCCGCCTGAGCCGCGTATTGCGCGATGGCAGGATCGCTCGATGCCGAGCCGGCGCCTGAGGCCATCATCGCCAGTTCATCGGCCGCGCCCATCTTGCCGAGCGCCTCAAAGCGTCGACGCGCCGCGGCATCAACATCGCCGCCGCGCGGCGGCTCCGCGCCCGAAAGCAACACGCGGCGCGCCAGCGCCAGCGTTGCCGGCGACTCATACACAGCCGGCAAGCGATCAAGCGCCAGCGAAAGAAACGCCGGATCGGAGCGCGACCAAATATCGTCCGGCAGCGCTCCATTGGCGCGTGAAAGCCCGCCAACCGTCCACGCGTTCAGTTCGCCGATTTGCTGCGTTTGCATTGGCGCGGGATCCTGGCCCGCTTGCGCGTACGCACACACTGGCAACAACACGCCTGCGGTAAGCGCCAGCGCGAATGAACGAGTAACCATGATTGTCATTCCTTGAAGGCGTCCTGCACTTCGACACTGATCTGCTGCGGGGCCGGGGCGAGCCGATCCGACTGGCCAATAAAAAACACAAAAAGCCCAATCACCGCAGCCGCGCTGACGCCGATCAGAGCAGGGCGCACCCACACGGGCGCGCGCTTTGCGAACGAAGATCGCCTGCGTCTGCGTCTATACATCGCCTAGTTTGGCCCCTGCCGTTGCGAGCGGACAAGATTGCCCCCAAAATGTGGCTCTTTTCTAGTGCGGCCATGATGAATTTCGCCTGCTCTTGCTGGCATACCGGAAGCGAAATTCATCATGACAAGCCGCGCTCGAGTAAATTTTGCCTTCTAGTGTGCTTATCGGATTTGAAGTTCGCACAGCGCTTGATCCCGGTTCCGGGCGAACTTCAAATCCGGCACACTAGGGCCTTGTCCGGTCTTAACCTTGTTCGGACTTCTTGAGGTGATTCGTGGTTCCGCCTGAGAGCAGTGAAGTCGGTGAGCGTCCAGACGCCGCTGCCGAACTGCGCCGTCAGGCGGAGGGCGTCGCGCCGGGCCGCACAGTTGCGCTCGTTGGCCTCATGGGGGCGGGAAAGACCACAATCGGCCGCCGCCTCGCGCACGCGCTCGCGTTGCCGTTCGTGGATGCGGACGAAGCAATCGTTGCGGCCGCGGGCCGTTCCATTGAGGATATCTTCGCTGAGCGCGGCGAATGTGAGTTTCGCCGCGGCGAGCGCCAGGTGATCGCGCGTTTGCTCGACGGCGAACCACAAGTGCTCGCCACCGGCGGCGGCGCCTTTATCGATCCGCGCACCCGCGCGCTGGTGAAAGAGCGCGCCATCTCGATCTGGCTTAAGGCGCCGCTCGATGTGCTGATGAAGCGCGTCAGCAAGCGCGATCATCGTCCGCTCTTGAAAGAGGCGGATCCGCGTGCGGTGATGCAGCGGCTTATGGATGAACGTTATCCAATCTATGCAGAAGCCGATCTCACCATCGAAACCGGCGCTGGCCCCCACAACAGCGCCGTCAGCCACATCCTCACAGCGCTGCGCGCGCACCTAGCCAAGCCATGAACACCATTCACGTCAAACTCGGCGAGCGTAGTTACGACGTTCACACCGGCGCCAATCTGCTTGCGCGCGCGGGCCAACTGATTGCGCCGTTCGCGCCGTCCAATCGCGTCTTCATCGTCACGGATGAGACCATCGCGCGCCTGCATCGGCCTGCACTCGCGGCGTCGCTTGATGCAGCTGGTCTGAAGAACTGGACCATCACGCTGCCGCCCGGCGAAAGCGCCAAGAGCTTCACCGGCCTTGAAATGCTGACGCGCCATCTCTTGCAGGCGGGCGTTAGCCGCAAAGACCTCGTTGTCGCGTTCGGCGGCGGCGTTATCGGCGATCTTTCCGGCCTTGCCGCAGGCCTCGTTAAACGCGGCGTCGATTTTGTGCAGATCCCGACAACGCTGCTTGCGCAAGTGGACTCCAGCGTCGGCGGCAAAACCGCCATCGACACGCCGGAAGGCAAGAACCTCATCGGCCTCATCCACCAGCCTAAGGTCGTTCTCGCCGATCTTGACGTGCTCGCCACGCTCGACGATCGCCAGATGCGCGCAGGCTATGCCGAGATCGTCAAAGCCGCGCTCATCGGCGACGCGGATTTCTTCGACTGGTGCGATCAAAACGCCGCCGCCATTCTTGCCGGCAAGCCCGAAGCGCTGCAGCGCGCCATCGCCACCGCCATCTCATTCAAAGCCCGCATCGTTGAGGCCGACGAGACAGAGCAGGGCGTGCGCGCGCTGCTCAATCTCGGCCACACCTTCGCCCACGCGCTCGAAGCGCATTCCGCTTATGACGGCACGCTCCTTCACGGCGAAGCCGTCGCCGCCGGCATGAACCTCGCCTTCCAGCTCTCCGCCCAACTCGGCCATTGCAGCGCCGCCGACGCCGCCCGTGTCCGCCGCCATCTCGAAGCCGCCGGCTTCGTCACCGATCTCCGCCAGCTTCCCGGCGCGCCCTACGATGCGCGCAAGCTCACCGCGCTTATGGCCGCCGATAAGAAGAACCAGGCCGGTCTGCTCACTCTCATCCTCGCCCGCGGCATCGGCCGCGCCTTTATCGACCGCGACGCGCCTGCTGACGTCGTCCTCGAATTGCTGCAACAAGAAACACAATAATGAACCCGTACTTAAGTCTTCTGGTGGCGTTTCTTTTGCTCGCCGCCAATGCGTTCTACGTCGCCGCCGAGTTTGCGCTGGTGAAATCGCGCGGCTTCCGCATCGAAGCGCTGGCTGAGGAAAACAAATTCGGCGCGGTGCTGACGCAGACCATCCTGAAAAACATCGAGGCCTATCTCGCCTGCTGCCAGCTCGGCATCACTATGGCTTCGCTCGGCCTCGGCTGGGTCGGCGAGCCCACGGTCGCCGCCATCGTCACGCCGCTGCTCGAACCCCTCGGCATGAGCGAAGACGCCATCCATTTGACCGCCTTTCTCATCGGCTTCCTCGTTTTCTCTTCGCTCCACATCGTCATCGGCGAGCAAGTCCCCAAGACGTTCGCCATCCGCAACCCCGAGCCGGTGTCGCTCTGGATCGCTTACCCGCTGCACTGGTCGTTCCTGCTGTTTTACCCGCTCAACTGGGCCTTGAACGCCGCCTCCAAGAACGTGCTGAAACTGTTTGGCGTCAAGGAAGTCTCGCACCACGAAGTGCTGACTGGCGCCGAGATCGAAAGCATCATCGAAGTCTCGGCCGAGCAGGGGGCTTTGGAGAAAAGCGCCGCCGGCCGCGTGCGCGGCTCGCTCGATCTTTCCGAACTCGAAGTCGCCGACGTCATGATTCACCGCAAGAACATGAAGTCGATCGACATCGACTTGCCGCCGCGCGAAATCCTCAACATCGCGATGAGTTCGCCGCACACCCGCCTGCCGCTCTGGCGCGACGAGCCCGACAATATCGTCGGCATCCTCCACGCGCGCGATCTCTTGCGCGCGATTTCAGAGAACGGGCGTGACAAGTTCGACGTCAACGAAGTGAAGCGCGAACCCTGGTTCACGGCGATGACGACAAGCGCGGAAGATCAGCTCGCCGAATTCCTGCGCCGCCGCGAACACTTCGCTTTGGTGGTGGACGAGTACGGCGCGCTCATGGGCCTCGTCACGCTCGAAGACATTTTGGAAGAGATCGTCGGCGACATCAAAGACGAGCACGACATCGCCGTCCAAGGCGTGCGCCAACAGCCCGATGGCAGCGTCAACGTCGACGGCAGCGTCCCCATCCGCGATCTCAACCGGGCGATGAACTGGGACTTGCCCGACGAAGAAGCCGTGACCATCGCCGGACTTGTTATTCACGAAGCCCAAGCGATCCCGGAGCCAGGGCAAAGGTTCGCGTTTCACGGCTATCGCTTCCAGGTGCTGCGGCGACAGCGCAATCAGCTGACGGCGCTGCGCGTGGAGCGCGAGGTTGAGGAAGAGGGGATGGATGGGGGGTGAGGTAGTTTCTACCTGAGGTGGAACTTTACCTTGACAATTTGAGGCCAAGGTAGGCCAAGAGTATTCGTAGGTGTGGCGGTGAAGTACGAACCTCAAATCCAGGCTGCGAATATCGTGGTGCGCGGGACATTCAACCCCGCGATATTCTCGCCTGCCTGGTTCGCTCTTAACAAAGTTATTACACCTCAAGAATTGACGGCAGCGTCAGTCGAGATCGTGCACGCGGACATAAGCCGGTTCTCGATTAATCCTATTAAGGTAGCTGTTGTCCAGGATTCGGTGACAGTCGAGTGTCTTCAGGAGCCCTACATTAGGTTGGCAGAATTTGTTCTGCACACTTTTCGACTCCTCCACCATACCCCCGTCAGCCAAGTTGGGATCAACTATCAGGTCCACTTCAATCTCTCGTCATGGGAGCAGCGAGTTAACGTTGGTCGCGCGCTCGCTCCGCTCGATCCGTGGGGCGCTTGGGGCAAGGCGATCGAATCCGCCAATACCCCTTCAACGACCGGCGGCATGAACAGTCTCACCATGCAACAAAACGCGCCCGATGGCCGCTCAGGGCATCGATGGATTCGAGTGGAACCATCTTCTCAACTCGACCCTCACACCGGCATTTTTATGGGTACGAATGATCATTACAACATAACAACTGCGGACCAGCTCAACAGCGTGGCGGAGCTAATCAAAATCATTGAGACAAATTTTGACGCCTCAATCAATTGGTCAAAGAACGAGGTCGCTTCGATGATGGATTTCATGGCGACACAACGATGACTCAAGTCGCGGAAGCAGCCGATTACCTATCTTGGACGCAAGACTGGTTGATAGAGGAAGGACCTACGCACCTCCCTCGTCATCTTCCGGCGAAGTGGATGCAGTACTTCAACAATGTAGTAGGTCGAACGCTGCGTGAGGAGCAAGCGCGCGCGACCGGCGATACGAAGTTCGAGTTCCAGTCCGATCCGACAGGGCGAAAGGTGATTGAGTTGCCACGCTTCCTGCCGTCGGACTCGCCCAAGTATGCAACATTCGCGGCGCTCGCCGAGTGGCAGGGTGTAGTGACCTCGATTCGAGACGGCTCGTTTGAAGCCAGTCTTGTTCGTCTGAGCGAAAAAACCGAGGAGGAATTTGCTGAAATTCCTCTTGAGGAGCTCACAGATTTTGAACGTCAGAATTTGTGTGAAGGTTCCCGTTTTCGGTGGGCCATTGGTTACGCACGTCTGCCGAGTGGGCAGAAGTTGCGGAGCTCCTCGATCTATTTCCTCCGCTACTCGCCAGCTGCCGAGATTTCCGCGCGAAGCTCGACGCTAGATACGTTGTTTGCCGGCAGTGTTGAGTGATGCGCCCACGATAGATGAGATCGAGGTCTCGTTGTTCGGTAGGGGCTACGGGGAGTCAGTTTGTCTGCATGTCCCCGGTGGTCATTGGATGGTCGTCGACAGCCTCCTGGATCATCAAGAAAGCGTCCCGCTAACTTATCTGCAGACTTTGAACGTGGATTTGGCGCGAGATGTCAAACTCCTGGTGGCTTCTCATTGGCACGATGACCACATCAAAGGGCTGGCGCAACTCTACGAACGGTGTAGCGCCGCCGATATCGCCTTCTCTGTTGTTATGTTGAAAGACGAATTTCATGCTTATTTCGTCGAACAGGAGCCGAATGGAAAAGCAAAAAGCGGGATCAAAGAAATAAAACGCATCTCCGCGCTTCGAGGCGGAAGGAAACCACCGCTTCTCGCGTCGGCTCACAAAATCCTCTGGCGCACTGCGGGCGCTGAGGTGGAAGCGTTGTCACCATCTGCGCAAGACCTAGCCGATTTTTTGCAGGCATTGGCCACCCGACAGAGTCTGAAAAGGAAATTCGCTGAAGCTGCGATGCCGTTGGGGCGCAATGATGTTTCAGTTGTACTCGCATTGAGAGTTGGCGACGAATCTGTGCTGCTTGGCGCAGATTTGGAGCAGCGCTCACATCAACATCGGGGTTGGAACGCCATTCTCAATTCTGCAGCGCGGCATCCGACCAAGTCCAGCTCGTTCAAAATTCCGCATCACGGTTCGAAGAATGCGCACAACTCAAATGTGTGGACGCAGATGCTTACCCCCGAACCACTAAGCCTTGTTGCACCTTGGAATAGAGGCTCCAAGCTTCCAACGGTTGCCGACGGGCAGCGGATACTCAGTGCCACTCCGCGGGCGTTCATAACGAACTCGTACCTTCAGCGTAAGATAAAGTTGGACATCGCCGCGGTTCGCAACACGATCAAGGAGTCAGAAATCGCACTCACCGGTGCCCCGCTACAGCTGGGGCATGTGAGAGCAAGAAAGCGTCCCGGCGAGACCAGTTGGCGCGTGTCCTTGAGTGGCGATGCTGTACATCTTCAAGACTTCAAATATGCCTCTTAGTGCGACATGTTTGAGCAATCCGTTGATTGCTAGTTCGAACTCCCCACCTCCCACCCGCATGGGGTCGCGCTCAGAATGGAGCTGCGATCGCGATGGGACTGAAGGGCTATCACACACTCGGCCAAGCCATTGAGCTCGGCGCGCATGGCGTGATCGTGCGCTGCGGCACGTGGCTCAATGTGCGCATTTTCACACCAGCGCATGCGCGGAAGCTGTTCGGCGCCGAGACGTGCATCGACGACATCCCCGCGCGCTGTCGCTGCAAGTGCGGAGCGATTGCCAAACACGCCGTAGCCAACTGGCCCCGTCGCTCCCGCGGCGGCAGCGACCCGCAACCGATCGTGCCAAAGGAATGGGGAAGGTTGCCGTGAGAACTCCGGTCCCTTCTACCCCGCGAGGGGGAGAAGGTGTCGGCGAAGCCGACGGATGAGGGGGCGTCCATCAGAACGAGTCGCCGTCGAACACCCACCCTCATCCGACCCTCCCGCCTTCGCTAAAGCTACGGCGGGCAAGCCGGGCCACCTTCTCCCGCCCATGTGGGAGAAGGGATGCTTATCGCGGGGGAGAAGGGATATGCTCAGCCGGTGCGAAACGAGCACTCCATCAAACGCGCACGCGCCATGCGCAAAAATCCGACCAGCCCCGAAGAACGGCTTTGGTCGATGCTTCGCGCTCGCCGCTATCGCGACGCAAAATTCCGCCGCCAACACGCCATCGGAATCTACGTCGTCGATTTCGCCTGAGTCGAACTCAAGCTCATTATCGAAGTCGACGGCCCATCGCACAAGGACCCCGAACAAGCCGCGTTCGACGCGCAACGCACAAACGATCTCGAACGCTGGGGTTGGCGCGTCGCTCGCATCTGCAACGCAGAAGTCTACGCCAAAAGCGACGGCCTCTACGATTTCCTAGATCGCGCGCTGAAGGGCGAGAATTGAAGGAATCTTCCCTTCTCCCGCATGGGCGGGAGAAGGTGTCGGCGAAGCCGACGGATGAGGGTGGGAGTCAAACGAGCGCGGCTCACCTTCCAACTCACCCCCTCATCCGGCCCTTCGGGCCACCTTCTCCCCCTCGCGGGGGAGAAGAGAGATAATTTTCCGAAAATCTATCCTACACCCCCAGCACCGCCCGTGTCATCCGCCCATCGCTCCGCCTTGATGGCCAGTCGGCCTTAGTTCGAACCGATGCGCGAGCGTGGTGATTGAGCGTGATCCTGTCTGCTCCCTCGGAGCAAAACAGGAGAAGCCCGCGAAAGCGGAAACGGAAATCGCGGGAGCGCACCGGAAGCGTTGTGAACGCAACGCCCGCACGCCGCTGGCGATCGAGCCATGGGAGAGAAAACCTCCCGGTGCCGAGCTGGCGCACAACAATCACGGGGACGCGAGCTTTATGCGTCTATCCGCGCTGTTCACGCAGCGCACTTGCCTGGCGCGAAAGTTCGCGTCCCCGGCCGTCTTCTTTTTTCGGGCGCAAGCCAACAAGGATGACTCACGCCTCATGCCTAGAATTCCGTCGCTGATCCAAACCTACGATGTCTGGCAATGCTCAAAGCGCGCCCGCGCCGCGATCCGCAACGGTGACATCGACACCGCCGAACGCTGGCTCCGCCTGGCGCAACGCGCCGCCGCGATAGCGCATCGCCTCGCGACGATCGATAAAATGGAAACCGCAAAACACTGGCCAAGAAATCCGACGCGCTAACCCTCCCTTCTCCCGCATGGGCGGGAGAAGGTGGCCCGGAGGGCCGGATGAGGGTGGGGCCAACGGGAGAGTCTCATCCTGAACCTCGCCCCCTCATCCGATCGCTGCGCGATCACCTTCTCCCCCTCGCGGGGTAGAAGGGAAGGAAGCGAGCTACACGGTTACAACGGCTGGCGCTTCCGGCGGCTTTCTTCCGATCAACGCAAACGCCACCGCACCAACACAGAACAACACCGCGCCCACCTGTAGCCCCAGATCATACGATCCGGTCGCGTCGTGAATCTTTCCGAACGACACCAGCGCCACCGCCGTCGACAGCGCGCCGGCCATGGCGACGACCCCATAGATCGCGCCGTAATGCTTCAAGCCAAAATTACGGCTGATGAAATACGCGAAAAGATCCACCTCCGCGCCTTGCTGCGCGCCGATCATCGCAACGGCGAGCGCCGCCAGCGCGAACGAAGGCGAGGGGATCATCAGCAGCACGATGCCAATTGCCGGCACCGCCGTCGTAATCGCGCCGACCCATTGGGGAGAGAAACGGTCGAGCGAAAAGCCGGTGACCAAACGCCCAACCAGCAAACCCGCCGCGTAGATCGACATGACAATCGCCACGTCACCATCGCTTAGGCCGGTATCGCTCACCAACGGCGCTAACTGCCCAAGCACGCCGGAGCCCGGAATGTTGATGCAGGCAATCGCCAGGATGAGCAGCCAGAACCGCCCGTGCTTCGCCGCTTGCACCAAGGTGAGGTCCGGCCCGTGGGGCGCGTGTGCGACATCCACATCATCGCGCGCGTGCGCCACCGTTTCGCGCGCTTTGCCGATCAGCGTCAAAGCCAGCGGCAATCCGATTGCAGCGGTCAGCGCAGCCAAGGCGAAGAAGCCCGCACGCCAGCCAAACTCCGTGATCACGTACATGAGCAACGGCGGGGCGATCATCGCCGAGATCGATGTGCCGGCCGTCGCGAAGCCGAGCGCCAGGCCGCGCTGGCGCTCGAACGTCGCGATAACAGGGCGGGTGTACACCATTGCGGAAGTGCCGCCGCCGAACACGCCGCCCGCGATCATCAGCAGAAGGTAGAGCGGATAAATCCCAGGCTGCAGCGCCGTCAGCACATAAATCGACGCCAAGCCGAGCGCACACGCAATCGCGACGCGCCGAAAGCCGATGCGGTCGACGAAGCGTCCGATCAAGGGCAGCGCCACCGCGCCCGTCACAAAGGAGACCATGCCGCCAATGCCGAGATCGCCGCGCGACCAGCCGAATTGCGCGCCGATCGGCGCAATGAAAATGCTCGCGACGTAGAGGTAGAGCGAGACACCGGTGCCCATGCCCGCCGATGCGCCCAGCGCGACGCGCCAGCCAGTGCGCCACTCGGCAATGTCGGCTGCGCTCATGGCGCGCGGGGTCGGATCGTTCATGGCGTCAGCACGCGTTCAAACGCGTACAACGTCAAGTATAGAGTTCATTGTTGACGAGTGTCACCGATGACGGGCGTCACTCAGGCGGCGGCGACCCGCGCATTGATCGGCTTGCGCGCGACGCCACCCTCAAGCGTGAACACGTCGCAACCTTCCGGCAGCGTCTCGCCGGCGCCGAGCAGTAGCACGCCATCCGGCGTCAACGCGTCAGCCATGCGGCGCAACACATCGATGCGCGTCTCTTGATCGAAGGAGGGCAACACGTGCGCGAGCACTATGATGTCGAACTGCCCGAGCTGACCGGGATGCTTCAGCAGATTGTGCTGCTCAAACTTCACGCCCGCACGCAGGCGATCCGAAATGCGCCAAAGGTCGCCAGCTTTTTCGAAGTAGGCGATCAGCTTGCGGATCGGCAGCCCGCGCTGCACTTCAAACTGGGTGTAAAGCCCTGCGCGCGCTTTATCGAGCAACCGCTCAGAAAGATCGGAGGCCACAATTTCAACGGCAGGATTGAGACCGTCGCTACGCATCTCATCAACAAGCATGGCAAGTGAATAGGCTTCCTGGCCCGTCGCGCATCCCGCCGACCAAATCCGCACGCGTTCATGTGCGCGCCGTCTCAACGCTTCCGGCAGGAGCGTGGTGCGCAGCTTTTCAAATTGCGACCGGTCCCGGAAAAAGCGTGTGTCGCTTTGCGCAAGATTGTCCGCGATCGCGTTCCAGAGCGCGCCGTCCGCACGAATGCGCGCCGCGCCGATCAATTCAGGCACGCTCGCGAAACCCTCGCGCCTCGCAAGCGGCTGCAGGCGGATCGAGATCGCGCCGCCCATGTCTTTGGTCAGCACCGCGCCCGAGCGTGTCTTCACTTCGCGGGCAACCAGTGCGATCTCGGCGTCGTTCAACATCAGATGAGGCCTGCCTCGGCGAATTTGGAGTGAAGAATGTCGCCGTCGAATGGCTTCATCATGTATTCGTCGGCGCCGGCCTTCAGTGCTTCACTGATCCGCTCGACATCATTCTCTGTGGTGCAGAACACAACCGTCGGCTTGTCGCCGCCCGGCTCCTGGCGAAGCTGACGCAGAAAATCGATGCCGCTCATCACCGGCATGGTCCAATCGAGCAGGATGGCGTCCGGCATGCGGCGGCGCACCGCCTGCAGTGCCTCCAGGCCGTCAGCGGCTTCCTCAATCTCGAAGCGCATGTCTTCAAGTATGCGGCGCGCGACTTTGCGGATTACGCGGCTGTCGTCAACGACAAGGCAGCGTCTCATGGGCGAACTCCATCGGATTCGCCGAAACTCTTCGTCCGCGCCGGTTAACGGAGGCTTTAGGCTTGTGGCGACTTAGAGCTGGAACGATGCCGAGCGCGCAACGAGTTCGATCTTATTCTCAGTCTCGCCAGGCGTCTCGCGGGCGGAGAGCTCAACCCCGCCCTGGCGGGCAAGGAGGCCTGTGAGCGTCGGCTGGATCGTGTGGCCCGTCAGTTCGTCGCCTTCGCCTTTGAGTGCGGCGAACGTTGCGTCCTTGAGCTTTCCGCGCGGACCGGTGGCGGTCACCACCACCTCACCGCCATCGCCTTGTTTCGAGGCTGTAATCTCGACCTTGCCGCCACGAGGTAGGCATTCGTTGGCGATCAGCAACAAGTTCACGATCACCCGCACCGCCGGACGCGGCATCTTCACTGCCGGCGCCGACCACACGAGTTCTGACTTCAGCACGCTATAGAGCTTGGTCGCGACCGGGTGGCCTTCTTCGAGTTCGCTTTCGCCTTCAGCCATCGCGCCGGCCATGGCGAAGCGGAAGAACTCAAGCTTTGCCCACGCCTTGCCGACGCCGTGGTCAAGCAAGTTCAGCGCATCGGGATCGGCTTTGCCGTCGCCGTCCTTGATCATCTCGAGACCCTGGATGATCGCGCTCATCGGCTCGACCATGTCGTGGCAGATGCGGGAAGCGACAAGCGCGGTCAGCTTCGTGTTCTCGATCATTACGCGCTCCGAAGAAGGGGGAAGTGGTCAACATAAATGATTCGAGCCTTCGGGAGGGGTTCAAAGGCGACCCAAAGGGCGCCACATGGGAGCCTTCTCGTTGAAAAGGTTGCCCCGATGGCGGCAGAGGCTGTGGCGGACGGTGGATTAGGCCTCGAACACGCGGTGGCGCTGCTGGGCGCTGGCGTGGTTGCGGCGCCGATTTTCTTGCGATTGGGTTTGGGGTCGGTGCTGGGTTACCTCGCCGCTGGCTTGGTGATCGGCCCCTATGGGCTGCACGTCATCAACGACCCAGAAGCCATTCTTCACGTCGCCGAATTGGGCGTCGTGATGTTCTTGTTTCTCATCGGCCTCGAAATGCGGCCAGCAAAGTTGTGGGCGCTGCGGCGCGACATTTTTGGGCTTGGCCTTGCGCACGTGCTGGCGTGCGGCGCCATCCTCACTGCCATTGGCATGTTGTGGGGCTTGAGTTGGCAAACCGCACTTGTCGCTGGGCTGGGATTTGCGCTGTCGTCGACGGCGGTGATTATGAAAATGCTTGAGGACGTCGGCGAAAGCGCAACGCCAGCAGGGCAGCGTTCGGTCGCGATCCTTCTTTTTGAAGATCTCTCGATTGTGCCTTTGCTGGCGCTTGTCGCAGTGTTGGCCTCGTTTGCCGGTGGCCCCGCGCACACGGCTCAGCCTTGGTGGCAGAGTGCCGGATTTGCGATCGTCTCGATCGCTGCTGTGTTTGCGCTGGGACGGTGGGCGCTCAATCCGTTGTTTTCGCTGCTAGCCCGCACTGGCGCGCGCGAGGTGATGACCGCAGCGGCTTTGCTCGTCGTGCTTGGCGCAGCCCTGTTCATGGAATGGGGCGGCCTGTCGATGGCGATGGGCGCATTCCTGGCGGGTGTGTTGCTCTCTGAATCATCCTTTCGTCACCAGCTTGAGGCGGATGTCGAGCCGTTCCGCGGTTTGCTTTTGGGCCTTTTCTTTATGAGCGTTGGCATGTCGCTCAACATGACGGTGGTGCTCGGAGATTGGCGCGTCATCGTTCTCGGCGTTTTCGTGTTCATGGCGGCGCAGGGGCTGGCGGTTTATGGTGTCGCGCGCGCTTTCAAGGCTGACCACGTCGAGGCGCTGCAACGCGCCGCTCATTTCGCGCAAGGTGGCGAGTTTGCATTCGTTCTCTACGCTTCCGCCCTTGCCGTGGGTGTCATTGATCACCGGATCGCATCGATCATGACCGCGATCGTCATCTTTTCGATGGCGCTGGCGCCGCTTGTCGCGATTACGCAGAGACGCTTCGCGCCGAAGCCAACCGTCTCGATGGACGGAGTCGAAGAGGCGCACGATCTCAATGGACGGGTGCTGTTCATCGGCTTCGGCCGATTTGCGCAGGTGGTGAGTCAGTCATTGCTGGCGCGCGGCGTCGATATCTCGCTGATCGAAACCGACGTGGAGATGATCCAGGTCGCGGCGAATTTCGGGTTCAAGGTCTATTATGGCGACGGCACCCGTCTTGATGTGCTGCGCGCCTCCGGCGCGGGGACGGCAGAAGCTGTGTTGATCTGTGTCGACAAGCCCGAGACGACAGACCGGGTTGTGGCGTTGGTGAAGTCCGAGTTCCCCCACGCCAAGATTTTTGCGCGCTCGTTCGATCGCGGTCATTCCATGCGCTTGGTGAAGGCGGGCGTCGACTATCAGGTGCGTGAACTCTTCGAGTCGTCGCTGACCTTCAGCGGCGCGGTGCTGCGCGAGCTGGGATTTTCAGATTTCGAGATCGCTGAAACCATCGAAGATGTTCGCGAGCGCGATGCCGAGCGTTTCGAGCTTCAGCTCGCAGGCGGTATTGCCGCGGGTCGTGGGCTCTGGCGCAACAACACGCAGACACCGGAGCCAACGCCGTTCACTGTCCCACGGCAGGAAGGCCGGGCGCTGAACAAGGAAGCTGAAGATATAATCGGCGAAGCCGAAGAGGCGTGACGCGGCGGCGCCCGTTCGCGCTGCGCATTTTGCTGCTAAGCTTCTCGCCGAGGAGACGCTCATGAAGCCCGACTTCCGCATGGTCGATGCAAATGGCATCAAGATTCGCGTGGCAACCCAGGGCGAGGGCCCGCTCGTCGTTATGGTGCACGGTTTCCCCGAGAGCTGGTACTCGTGGCGCCATCAAATGGCGCCGCTTGCGGCTGTCGGCTTCACCGCATGCGCTATTGACGTTCGCGGCTATGGCGGCTCGGACAAGCCGCATGCGGTTGAAGCCTATGCGATGAAAGAGATCGCCGCCGACGTAGCGGGCGTGATTGAAGCGCTGTCACCTGGCAAGCCCGCAGTGCTGATCGGTCACGATTGGGGCGCTCCGATCGTTTGGCATACAGCCGTGTTGCATCCCAAGCAGGTGCGGGCGGTGGCGGGTTTGAGTGTGCCGTGGTTTGGATTGCCGCCGATGTCGCTCGATGCGTTGATCCAGGCGATGTACGTCGATCAGGGAAAATTTTTCTATCAAGCCTACTTCAAGGACGAAGGTGTCGCCGAAGCTGCGTTTGAGGCAGACGTGCGCGGTGGTTTGCGAAAGCTCTACTATGCAGGGAGCGGTGACTCTGTCGGCTATTGGGGTGCGCCGGATAAGAAGCATGGCGACGCTTTGCTGGAGGGCCTGCTCGACCCGCATCCGTTCCCCGCTTGGATGTCGGAGGGCGATATCGACTATTTTGTGAACGAGTTCACGGCGTCCGGCTTCCGTGGGCCGCTTAACCGCTATCGCAATCACACGCGCGATTTCGACTATATGAGCACGGTTCCGGATCGCGTAATCCACCAGCCGTCGTTGTTCATTGTCGGCGAAAACGATCTCGTGCTGAAAATGTTCGGCGGCAGCGCCGAGGCGGCGTTTGAGCGGATGGCCGCGAATGCGTCAGACCATCGCGGTTCGCATATGATTCCGCACATCGGACACTGGACCCAGCAAGAGGCGCCGAAGGAAACCACTGGCCTGATTATCGACTGGCTGGCGAGCATCTGATCATAGGCAAATTCGATCCGCCAAGAGGATCAAATCTACAGGTAATTGCGTTGTCGGGCGGCGACATGGAACCCATATCGACGCCTAAGGAGAGACGACAATGCCAACGACTCGCAATGATCTTCCCGACAATACGCGAAAGGCCATGGTCGCGCTTTTGAATGCGCGCTTGTGGGATGCGCTTGATCTGCGCCTGGGCCTCAAGCAGGCGCATTGGAATGTGAAGGGGCCAGGATTTATCGCAATCCATGAGTTCTTCGACGTCGTGCACACACATGTCGGCGCGTTCGTGGACGATATTGCAGAGCGTGCTGTGTCGATCGGCGGCGTCGTGGACGGCACCACGCAATCGGCGGCGAAGAACACCGAGCTTGAGCCATATCCCGCGACGATTACCGCTGAGAAGGAGCACCTGCGCGCCGTTGCTGATCGGTTGGCGGCGTTCGGGAAGCTGGCGCGTGCTGCGATCGACGCTGCCGATGAGGCGGGGGACAAGGACACGGCGGATTTGTTTACCGGCATTTCGCGCCAAGTCGACAAGGACCTCTGGATGGTCGAGGCGCACCTGCAATAGTCCGCGGGCGGAGTTAGAGCTGTTCTGAAATCTCGGTGATTACGTCGTAAGCGCTCATTACGTCGGCTTCTGTGCATTCGAATTGGCCGACTTGAAAGCGGATCGCGACGCGGCCGTCGACCCGCGTTTGCGTCAAATAAATACGACCGTCCGCGTTGATCGTTTCGACCAGTTGCAGGTTGAGCGTATCGAGATCGGTGCTGGCGTTGATGTAACGGAACGAGAAGAGCGAGTAGGCCGGTTCGGTGACAATCTCGAAGCTCGGCGTGGCGCGCAGCTTCTCGCAGAGCGCACGAGACCAAGTGATGTGGTTGCGGATCATCGTGCGTAGGCCTTCGAGGCCGTACGCGCGCAGCACGAACCAGAGCTTCAGCGCGCGGAATTGGCGTCCGAGCGGCACGCCCCATTCGCTATAGTTGACGACTTCGCTCAGCCCCAATGTGTGAAGATAGTCTGGCTTGGCCGCGAGCGTGCGCGTGAGAGACGCCGGATCGCGCACGAAGTGAGCGCTGCAATGCGTCTGTGCGCCGAGCCATTTGTGAGCGTTGACGACGATAGAGTCCGCATGCTCGGCGCCGGCCCAGAGGTGGCGCAGTTCCGGGCAGATCATCGCTGAGCCGGCCCATGCGGCGTCGACGTGAAGATAAAGGTCATGCTCGCGCGCGATCGCAGCAAGTTCGGCAACGGGATCGGTCGCGCCAACGCCTGTGGCGCCGACATTGGCGATGACGCCCGCGGGCTTGAAGCCGGCAGCGATGTCCTCGGCGATGAGCGAGCGAAGCGCGTCGGGATCGGCGCCGCGTAGCGGGCCTTTGATTGGGATGCGAACAAGATTATCGGCGCCGATGCCGGAAAACCAGATGGCGCGGTCTATCGAAGAATGCGCCTCGGCCGAGCAATAGATGCGCAAGCGCGGCGTGTTGCTAAGACCAGTTTGGTTGCCGGTGAAGTCTAGCGCGCGTTCACGCATGACGAGCACGGCGGCAAGTGTGGCTGTTGAAGCCGTGTCTTGAATGCAACCTTGAAACGAGTCGGGCAGGCCAAAGGCCTGGCGCAGCCAGTCGACGGCGCGTGTTTCGAGTTCCGTCGCAGCCGGTGATGTCTGCCACAGCATGCACACGGCGCCGATCGCGTTGACGAGGTGCTCGGCGATGAGCGAGGCAGGGGCCGAGTTCGAAGGAAAATACGCAAAGAAGCGCGGGTGCTGCCAGTGCGTCATCCCGGGCGCGATGTCGCGTTCAAAGTCGGCGAAGACTTTTTCAAATGGCTCTGGCGCTTCCGGCGGAGAGGGCGCGATCTTCGCAGCGATCTCGCCTGGTTGCACTGGCGGCCTGACCGGAAGCTCACGTAGGCGCGCACGATAATCCACGCCCCACTCGGCAGCCCGCACCACCCATTTCCGGAAGTCTTCCATGTCACGTGGTCCGCGTCTGCTTCGACAAGCTCAACGAGACGCTACTGGGATGCTAGCGCCATTGGGCTGAGAGGCGTCACCCTGAGCTTGTCGACGGGCGACGCTGACGCGTCAGTTCTTATCGACAATGTCAACTTCGGGCCGGTCGTCACCTGACGAGATTTCGTCATGCCAGCGGCCGCGCTCATCTTCCCACGAGATGCCTGCCGTCTGACCTGGGCGCATCTGTTCGATGGCGACGCGCTTCGCGGCCGCGTACGCGGCGTCGTGCGAAGGATAGGTGCTCGATAGTGTGCCATCCAGCTTGAACGCCCATCCGCCGTCGTGTTGGACGATTTCGTAGATGATTTTGGTCATAGATGCGAACTCCGCGCGCGTTGCGTTAGATGTTAGTTGACCGCAAATTCAACTCAAGAGCCGAGTTCGCAAATGCGCTTCTTCGGGGAGGAAAGATAAGAGATGGGTCGTATCCACACCGAGCGACATGTTGCTGCGCGCATTGGATGGCTGAGAGCCGCGGTGCTTGGCGCGAACGATGGGATCGTGTCGACCGCGAGCCTGATCATCGGGGTTGCCGCCGCTTCCGCGGCTACCGGGAGCATTTTGGTGGCGGGTGTCGCCGGCTTGGTCGCGGGCGCCATGTCGATGGCGGCGGGCGAGTACGTCTCGGTCAGCTCGCAATCGGACTCTGAGCGCGCGGATGTGGCGCGCGAAACCCGCGAGTTGCGAGACCAGCCAGAGGCGGAGCTGCAGGAACTTACCGAGATATATATTGGGCGCGGTCTCACGCCCGATTTGGCGGCGCAGGTCGCTGCGCAACTCACCGCACACGACGCATTGGGCTCTCACGCGCGCGATGAGCTGGGAATATCGGAAATCACAGCCGCGAAGCCTGTGCAGGCGGCTGTGGCGTCGGCGGCGTCGTTCGCCGTCGGCGCGGCCGTCCCCCTCCTGGTTGTTCTCGCAGCGCCGCATGAGGCCCTGATCCTGGCGGTGAGCATCGCTTCGCTGTTGTCACTCGTCGCGCTAGGGGCGCTGAGCGCAAACGCTGGTGGCGCGCGCGGATGGACGCCTATCTTGCGTGTGACGTTCTGGGGCGCGTTGGCCATGGCCGCTACAGCCGGCGCCGGCGCGCTCTTTGGAGCGGCAGGCTAAAACTGAGGGTTTTCGATCTGCTTTTTAAGTTCGTTCTTCATGATTTTGCCGTTGGCGTTGCGCGGTAACGTCTCGGGCCAAAAGATCACTTCGACCGGCACTTTGAAGGCTGCGATCTTTTGCGCGCAGTGATGGCGGAGTTCTTCGCTCGTTGCTGAAGCGCCCGGCTTTAGGTGCACGACGGCGAGCGGCTCCTCGCCGAGCGTCATGTGCGGTTTGCCGACAACGGCGGCGTCCATGACGGCAGGGTGATCGTAGAGCGCATTCTCGACTTCAACGCAGTAGATGTTTTCGCCGCCGCGGATCAGCATGTCCTTGGCGCGGTCGACGATGTAAATGAAACCTTCTTCGTCAATTTTGGCGAGGTCGCCGGTTTTGATCCAGCCGTCGATGAAGGTTTCCTTCGTCGCCTTCTCGTTCTGCCAATAACCGCGCACGACGATTGGGCCTTTATACCAAAGCTCGCCGACTTCGTTGGGGCCAAGCTCCTTGCCTTCCAAGGAGACGATCTTGGCCTCGCCGGTTGCGGAGGGGACGCCGGTTGAGGCGGGTTTGCGCATGTAGTCCTCAGAGCCGTTGGACACGGCAGTTGCGGACGTTTCGGTCATGCCCCAGCCCTGGCCGGGTTGTGCGTTCGGGAAGCGCGCCTTGATGCGGTTCACCAGTTCGGGAGCAGCAGGGGCGCCCCCGTAAGAAACGCCTTCGATGGAGGAGAGATCGTATTGATCGATCTTCGGGTGCTCGAGCACCTGCCACGCAATTGTCGGCACGCCGCCAAAATGCGTGATGCGTTCTTTTTCCATCAGCGGCAGCGCTTGATCCACGTCCCAGCGACGCTGCATCACGATCTTGTTGCCGGTCAGCATCGCCGGAATCATGACCGCGAAGCAGCCGGTCGCGTGGAAGAACGGCACCGAGATCAGGAACGAACGCTGTGGCCCGTTTGGATCGGGCGCGGGCGGTGCTTCGCCGCGGCGCAGGAACGCGCGCGCTTGCGCCGACATGCCGTTGAGCATGTTGGAAATGATGTTGCGATGAGAGATCACCGCGCCTTTCGGGTTTCCGGTCGTTCCTGACGTGTAGAAGATCGCAACGTCGTCGTCGGGCTTTGTCGGGATTGCCGGCGGCGGCGCGGCGGCAATCGATGCCCAATCGGCTGTCTTGCCGACGATGCTCTCGAGGCGCTCGACACGCGGATCCGCAATCTCTTCCTTCGAGCGTGACACGTAGATCTTGCGAAGGTCAGGGCAGTTGTCGACGTGCTCGCGGACACGCTCATAGCGTTCGATGTCCATGATCGCGATCGAGGTGCCGGAATTTTTCAGGCCGTATTCGAGTTCGGGACCGGTCCACCACGCGTTTAAGGGGGTGACGATTGCCCCAGCGAGAACCGCGCCCCAAAACGCCACCGGCCATTCCGGCAAATTGCGCATGATGACCGCTACGCGGTCGCCGGGCTTTACGCCATCAGCGACGAGTTGGTGAGCGAACTTGTTGGCGGCGGCTTGGAAGGCGGCGATCGTCGCTCGCTCGTCTTCGAATACAAGATGGTCGCGGGCGCCCCAGGCGGCGCCGGCGGCATAGACTTCGCGCAGTGTCGGCGGCGCGTTCTTCCATACTTTCATACGGATGCCGCGAACTTCCTCCTCGCCTACCTCAAGCGGCGTGCCCGGCGCTGTGAGCAGCTTATGCGCCTGCTCAATGGACATGGCTGGAAAGCCGGGCTTGGCGCCGTCGCTCATTGTTGTCCTCCCGCTTTGACGGCAAAGGCGCCGCCAGCGTCATTTTTGATTACAGCTGTTGAAACACGTCGCTGCACGGCCTGCAACAGCAGCGCCAGACTAATCTTTGCCGGAATTTAATGGTGGGTTGTCGCTTGCGCGAGCCTCGGGCAAGCATGATGCCGACGCCCTGGGCGGGATGGGAGACGCGCGACATGGCCTTTGATTGGAAAGCGCTCGCGGAGCGCATCGATCCGCGCAAATGGAACTGGTCATGGATCGCGCCCGCCCGCGACTGGGCGGTGACCAACCGCACGATGGTGCTCGCGACATCGATCGCGTTGCTTGTTGGCCTTTGGGGCGGGGCCGTGTTGGGGCGGGTCTCGCTCGGCGCGCCTGCCTTCGAGTTCGCACAGCTCGGCTCGGTTGGGAGTGCTGGAAACGCGCGTAGCCAAAGCGCGGCGCGTGCGGGCTTGCCACATGTCGACGGCATGGCGTTCGTGCGCCTACGCGCCGAGATGGACCGCGCCGAGCCGCGCGCATGTCTTGAGTTCTCGCAAAATCTCTCCACCGACCCGTCAGTCAATTTTGCCGACTACGTTGCGCTTGAACCGGCGGCGCCATTCCAAGTCGATGTTTCGGGAAATCTCTTGTGCCTGGGTGGGCTCCCGCTTGAGCCGGAGCGCCAGGTCACGGTCCGCCAGGGCCTGCCGTCGCAAACCGGCGAGCGCACGGAATACGATGAGAACTTCACGCTCACCTTTGGTGATCGCCCCGCTTATGTCGGCTTCGCTGGCAACGGCGTCATCCTTCCGCGTTCTGAAGCGGACGGCATCGCCATCGAAACCGTGAACGTATCGCGCATTGAAGTTGAAGTGCTGCGCGTCCCGGATCGCATTCTGTCGCAATATCAATTGGAACGCGGCGAAAATAACGAAGAAGGCGGCTGGGGCTATTGGAGCTTCAACAGTGCGGGAGAAAGCGTCGGCGTCTCGGTCTATAAGGGGCAGATCGACGTCGACACACGCGTCCGCAATAGCGCGGTCACAACCGTGTTCTCACTGAGTGGCGCGCTGCGTGAATTCCGGCCCGGCGCCTACATTGTGAAAGTGAAAGATGTGTCGCCGAGCGCCGGTCAGCGCGGTGATGGAGACACTGAGTCCGCCGCTTCGTCCTATCGGTGGATTCTTTACACTGACATGGCGCTGCAGAGCTTCTCTGGGGCGACTGGGCTTGATGTTGTGGTCCGCTCGCTGCGCACGGCGCGGCCAATGAGCAACGTTACGCTCACTCTCATTGCGTCGAATAACGAAGAGCTGGCGCGGGTCCGTACGGATCGCGATGGCCGCGTCCACTTCAACGATGCGCTGGTGAACGGCGATGGGCCGTCGCGTGCGCGTTACGTGATGGCCTATGGCAGCGAGGGCGACTTCGCCGCGCTCGATTTGCAGCGCGCGGGTCTCGATCTTTCGGATCGCGGCGTCGATGGCCGGCGTGCGCCCGGTGATGTTGATGCGTATCTCTATACGGAGCGCGGCATCTATCGGCCGGGCGAACGGGTGCGTCTGATTGGTCTTATTCGCGACCAAGTCGGCCGCGCTATCGCGAACCGGCAGTCAACGCTTGTTGTCTATCGTCCGAATGGCACCGAAGCGCGGCGCATCCGTATGACGGAGGCCGTTGATGGCGGCGCAATCGCGAAGAACATTGATCTGGATCGCTCGTCGCCGCGCGGCGTGTGGAGCGCACAACTGATCGTTGATGGCCAGGAAGCTGTGGCGGGCAGTGTCAGCTGGTCGGTCGAAGACTTTGTGCCGGAGCGCCTGCGGGTGCAGATCGAAGCGAGCGAAGAGGTGCTTCGCCGTGGCCAGTCGCGGCCAATCAATGTGCAAGCGGATTTCCTTTATGGGGCGCCGGGCTCCGGCTTGGCTGTGGAGGCGGAAGGCCGCCTGACGATCGATCCGAACCCCTTCCCAGAACAGGAAGGCTATAGCTTCGGCGTCGCTGATGAGAGCTTCGACGAGCGCTTCTTCCAATTGCCGGGCACGGTGACGGACGGCACAGGCGCCGCTCAGCTTTCGTTCCGATTGCCGGAAGAACCGGAAACCTCAATGCCGCTGCGGGCGCGCATGCTCGCAAGCGTCGCCGATCCGGGCGGACGCGTGGTGCGCGAAAGCTTCACCGTTCCGGTTCGCTTGAACGACGTCTATCTCGGCATGAAGCCGACATTTGAGAACCGTCGCGCCGGACAGGGCGAGACCGTCGGTTACGACGTGATCGCACTGAATGCCAACGGACAGCGCGTCGCTGTGCGCGGCATGCAATGGCAGATCGTGCGCGAAGATTGGAGTTATGATTGGTACCTCGACGGCGGCCAATGGCGTTGGCGCCGGACGGGGCGCGACATTCCAGTAGATGGCGCCAGTGCGGATGTCGCCGCGAACGAGCCGTTGCGCATCTCCGAGGAAGGGCTGCGCTCAGGCTCGTATCGCTTAATCCTTCGACGCGGGGATCAAATCGTTGCGGCGCAACGCTTTGGCGTTGGCTGGGGCGGCCCCGCCGACGACGATCAGACGCCCGACATGGTGAGCGTTGTCGCGCCGACCGACCCGGTGCGACCGGGCGCTCGCGCGCGGGTGCAAATTCGCCCGCCCTATGCGGGGGAAGCGCAAATTGTGGTGGCGACGGATCGCGTCATTGAAACGCGAACGATGCACGTCGACTCGAGCGGCACGACGATAGATCTGCCGGTGAATGCGAATTGGGGTTCGGGCGCCTACGTGCTCGTGACCGTGATGACGCCGCGCGATCCTGTGAATCTGCCTGTGCCGCGCCGCGCGATCGGCGTGGCGTACGTGCCAGTCGATATGGGAGGCCGTACGCTCACTGTGGAAGCGGGTGAAGGCCTGCAAAATGTCAGGCCACGCACACATGTCGTGGTGCCGGTCCGCGTTCGTGGTGCCGCCTCGGGCGAACACGTCCGGGTGGCCATCGCTTTGGTGGACGAGGGCATTCTCAACATCACCAAATATCAAAGCCCGAATCCGGTCGATTACTTCTTCGGCCGGCGCGCACTGGGCGTGGAAATTCGCGACGATTACGGCCGCCTGCTTAATCCGAACCTCGGTGCGCCCGCAACGGCTCGCCAGGGTGGTGACTCGCTTGGAGGCGAGGGCCTCACAGTGGTGCCAACACGAACGGTGTCGCTGTTCTCTGATATCGTTGAAGTGCGCGGCGGCGTCGCGCGTATCCCGATCGATGTCCCCGACTTTAACGGCACGTTGCGGCTGATGGCGGTGGCGTGGAGTGAGAACGCGCTCGGTCAGGACGCAGAACAGATCGTCGTCCGCGATCCCGTTGTCGCGGAGCTGATATTGCCGCGGTTTCTCGCGCCGGGTGACGAGGCGCAGGGCGCGCTCAACGTCGATAACGTTGAGGGACCGAACGGCGCCTATACGGTGACGATAACCGGTTCGTCGACAGCGCAAATCGCTGCGCAGCCACGCCGCTTCAACCTTACGCGCGGCAACCGGCAATCGGCGCTAATCCCGATCACAGGCGGCCCGTTGGGCGTTGGCGAAATCCACCTGCGGCTTGAAGGGCCGCAAGGGTTCACGCCGGTGGAGCGGAGCTACGACATCCAGTCGCGCGCACCTTTCCTGCCGATCACGATTACGCGGACCGAGCCGCAAGTTGCGAACGCATCGTGGCGCGCGCCGTCAGATGCCTTGGCTGGCTTCCAGCCGAGCGCGCAAGCGTTGATCTCGTTCTCGAATCTCGCAGGTATCGATCCAGCGCCCTTGCTGGATGCGCTCTATCGTTATCCCTACGGCTGCACTGAGCAGCTTACGTCGGTGGCGATGCCGTTGCTCTACTATAATTCGCTGACGGCAGACGCTGGCCGGCAAGCCGATCCGCGTTTGCGGCGGCGCGTGCAGGAAGCAGCGACGCAACTCCTCGATCGCCAAGGGCCGGATGGCGCTTTTGGTCTGTGGAGAGCGGGTGATGGCAATGCTTCGCCTTGGCTCGGGGCCTACGCGACCGACTTCCTCCGTCGTGCGCAAGCAGAAGGCTACGCGGTGCCGCGTCAGCCGATGCAGCAGGCGTACGCCGCACTTCGGCGTGTGGCGCGGTTGAATGATTTCGGCTCGGTGCGTTACGAGTTTGACGTCTATCGCTGGCCAGGTTCGAACGACACAACCGAATTGATGCGCTCTCGAGCCGCGGCGTACGCGCTTTATGTGCTGGCGATGGCCGGCGAGGCCGATATCGGTCAAGTGCGCTACTTCCACGACAACCGCTTGCGCAATGAGCCTTCGCCTTTGGCGCGGGCGCAGATCGGCGCCGCGTTGGCGCACCTGGGTGATCGCGCGCGTGCGCGCAACGCCTTCCGCATGGCGGAGCGAGCGCTTGGCTATCGCAACACTGGCGACTGGTATCAGACACCGCTACGCGACCTTGCGGGCGTCATCGCCTTGGCGGCCGATGCGGGCGAGACCGAGATGGTCGATCGCTTGCGCCGGCGGCTCGAACGCGACGCGCCGGATGCGGATGCGTTGATGACGCAAGAGCAGGTGCAGTTGCTGCTCGCCGCACACACGCTGCAAGAGCGCGCTGGTCCAGTGAATGTCACCTTGAACGGTCAGGCTTTGGCTGACCGGCGCGTCATGGCGGACGCTCAGCGCCTAGCGACCGGGCTTGTGTTCCGCAACGCGGCGCGGGGGCCAGTGTGGCGGACGATGGCGCTTACAGGCGCGCCGCTTGAAGCGCCGCCGTCGATGAATGCAGGCTACACGATCAATAAGACGATCTATCACCTCGACGGCACGCAAGCCGACCTGGGCTCGATCCGTCAGGGCGATCGTGTGGTTGTGGTGCTTTCAGGTCAGCCCGAAGGCGCGCGTAACTTCCCGACGGTGCTGGTCGATCTGTTGCCGGCCGGCCTGGAAATCGAGACGTTGCTCAATCCCAGCGATGGCGCGCAGTCACAGGACTACGATGGCACGGTGCGCAACGGACCGTTCTCGTGGGTCGGCACGATCACCTACACGCAAGTGCAGGAATCGCGTGACGACCGCTTCGTGGTGTCGGCCAATCTGCGTGGACAATTCCGGTATGCGTACATTGCGCGTGCGGTCACGCCAGGCCGCTACACGATGCCGGCGGCGCAAGTCGAAGATATGTATCGTCCAGGCGTGATGGCGCGGACCGACACTGGCACGATCGTCATCGCGCCGCGCAGCTAAGGAGGCGAGATGCGTCGCGGCCCACGCGTCGCGCTACCACTGACGGCGAACGGCAAACGCTGGGCGCGCGTGCTGTTCGTTGCGCTGTTGGCGCTGTTTGCGGCAGATCAGCTTTTCGCGCCGCCGCTACAGCGGGTGCGCGACGTTTCGCCGGTTGTCGTCGATCATAACGGCGAGTGGCTGATGGCGTTCACGACGCCGGATGGCGCTTGGCGGCTCGAAGCACGGCTCGATGAAATCGATCCAGAGTTTCAGCGTCGGCTGATCGCGATCGAGGATGAGCGCTTCTGGTTTCACCCAGGTTTCGATCCGATCGCGCTGGCGCGCGCCAGTGTTTCCTACATTCGGGCTGGACGCGTTACCCAGGGCGGCTCGACGATCACGATGCAGCTTGCACGCCTGCTTGAGCCGCGTCCGCGGACGATCGCATCGAAGCTGATTGAGATTGTCCGTGCGATCCAGATCGAAGCACGGATGTCCAAACGCGAAATCCTGGCCGCATATCTGACGATGACGCCTTACGGCGGCAACTTGCAGGGCGTACGCGCCGCTTCGCGCGCCTATTTCCAGCGCGACCCGCAATGGCTCGACGATTCCGAAATGGCTTTGTTGATCGCATTGCCGCAAGCGCCCGAAGCCCGCCGCCCAGATCGCCACCCGCAGGCGGCGCGCGCCGCGCGCGATCGCGTGCTCGACATGTTCGTCAGCGCGCATCTGGTCAATCGCCGCCGGGCTGAGGAGGGCAAAGAGAGCGCAATTCCTACGCGTGCGCCGTTTCCGTACTCGGCGCCACATGCAGCTTACGCTTTGGTGCGCGAGCATCCGGGCGAGGGCGTGGTCCGCTCGTCGCTCGACGCGACTTTGCAGCGTGATCTTGAAGGTCTGGTGCGGCGAACGGCGGTCGGCCTTGAGCGCGAAGCGCAAGTTTCCATTCTGGCGGTGCAGATCGATGGGCGCGCCGTTCGCGCCCGCGTTGGTGGGGCGGAGTACGGGTACGGCCATCGCGCTGGCGGTTATATAGATATGACGCGAGCAGTGCGTTCGCCGGGCTCGGCACTGAAACCGTTTCTCTACGCGATCGCATTTGATGAAAATATTGCAGCGCCCGAGACCTTGGTGCGCGATGCGCCGCGACGGTTCGGTGGCTATCAGCCGGAGAACTTCGATCGGCGCTTCCACGGCGATGTGACGCTTGAAGATGCTCTGCGTCATTCGTTGAACCTGCCGGCGGTGGCGACGCTTGACCGCATCGGCGCTGGCCGTTTCCAAGCTGCGCTCACGCGCGCAGGCGCGCGGGTGCGCATGCCGCGTCGGGCCGATAGCGAACCTGGTTTGGCGCTTGCGCTTGGCGGCGTGGGTCTGACCCTTGAGGACTTGGTGCAACTCTATGCGGCGCTGGGCGATGAAGGCCAGGCGCGCCCGTTGGTGACGGAGGACGTCGCCAACTTCGGGTTCAGCCGTCGCTTCGTGCGGCCCCAGACAGCCGAGCGCGTGCTGGAAATTCTCGCGAGTTCGCCCCATCCCGCTGGCCGCATTCCCGCGGTCGTTGCGCAAGGCGCGCCGCAAGTGGCGTTCAAGACGGGCACCTCATACGGTTTTCGCGACGCCTGGGCGATGGGGGTGTCAAACGGATACGCGATCGGCGTGTGGGTCGGCCGTCCCGATGGCGCGCCACGTCCAGCCCGCACTGGACGCAGCGAGGCGTTGCCGATCCTGTTCGAAGCGTTTGATTTACTTGGCACGCCGCCGCCCCCGGAGCACGAACAAGAGCAGCACGATCCGGTCGCTCCTGCGTTAGCGCGTTTCGACGGCGGCGAGCGCGAAGGCCTATCGATCCTTTTTCCGCCATCCGGCGCCGAAGTGCTGGTGCTCGACTACACCTCCAACGCGCGGGGGCTCTCGCTGTCGGCCCGCGGCGGGCGTGGGCCGCTGACGTGGTATGCGGAAGGTCAGCGAGTCGGGAGCGAAGAAACCAGCGGTCGCGCAATTTGGCGCCCATCCGCACCAGGCTTTTACAATGTCACAGTGGTCGATGCTGACGGCCAGAGCGCTCATGTGCGCGTGCGCATACGCGACAGCGGCTAGCCAAGAGAAAGGCGCGAACCGTGGGAGGGACGATCCGCGCCTTGCCAACTGATGTCGCGATCTCGGAGGGTTTAAGCGACGATCAGAGCGGCTTGATAGAGCGCCGCATACGCGACGGGTGCGAAGAGCACGACCGCTGCGAGGACAAAGGCAAACTTTTTCATGGTAGCGGCTTTCAAATCGAACTGGTTGTTTCCGTGTTGACTAAGAGATGCGTTGAGGGGTCCCGGCGAATGCGCCTAACGCGAATGTCTTCGCGTTGAGCTTTGCCCAAACAAAAGGCGCGGAGCCCAGGCTCCGCGCCTTCGTTTTCGACCGTCGCTGCGGGGGCAGGGTTAGGCGACGATCTGGGCAGCTTGCGCAAAAATCGCGACAGCGACCGGAGCAAACAAAACAAAGGCGGCGGCGATAGAAGCAATCTTGGTCATTGTACTTTCCCTCAGGTGTTTCATGGTTCGTTGACTATGAGATGCCGCGCGCTCGGCGCTTGGATGCGGCGTGGTGAAACTTTTCCGCGTTTCGTTTTTGCATCGCTCGTCCAACAAAAGCGCGGACCTTGTGGCCAAGATCCGCGCTTTTGCCCGAAGGCGCCGCAAGAGAGGGAGAGTGGCGCGGCGCGTTTCAACGGGCCGTTTGCCCAATTGTTAGATGCGAGTTGGACGCGCTGCGGACGCATTCATGAGCATAAAGAAGCGCGAAGCTCTCACTCCGCGCCTCTTCGGATTGTCTGAATCTCTCTAGGAAATGATTCGCACGGCCTGCATCAATGTCGTGAACGCGACCGGGATGAACAGAACGAAAGCTGCGACAAGCGCGGTGTTTCTTGCTGCGAACGTTAAGGCGTGGATCTTTTGCATCTTATAGTCCCTTGACCAGCCCTGCTCATGAGATGCGAGGCGCGGTGATGTTGGATGCATAAGCGCAAAGGAAAAGCCGCGAACCTCTAGGGTGGTTCGCGGCTTCCTTGATTGACCGTCGCAGGCGGGTTTGGGGGATCAGGCGACGATCAAAGCAGCTTGGTTGAGGGTGGCGAACGCGACAGGCGCCAAGAAAGCTAGCGCGGCGGCGATGCAGAGAAATTTGGACATTTGCGAGCTCCCTTATTGGCGTTGCGGTTCGTCTGAACCTCTGATGCAGCCAAGGTATTGTTTGGATGCAGTGGCCGCAGTGACATCGGTCACACTGCAATGGCTAAGGCTCCCGGCCGGGGTTGGATGGGACCCCGGCCGGGCCCGAACTAGCGCCGACGCGGCGGTTCGGGTGGAGTGGGTGCGGCCGGCGGGGCGGGCGGCGTCGGCGCTTCGAAGCGGATGCGACCGTCGCCGTTGGCGTCGCTCGCGTCGAAGAATCGCAGGTGCATGGCGACGAACTCTTCGCGGCTGAGCGCACCATCACCATCGCGATCGGCTTCCTCCGAATTCGCGATCAGCATCATGAACGGCATGGCCGGCGGGACCGGCGGCGCAGGTGCGACGCCCGGCACAGGCGGAACCGGAGGGGCCGGCGGCAGAGGCGCGACTTCGCCGTCCGTTGTCACCCAGGTTCCGCCTTCGCCATTACTGCGAATGATGATGACCTCACGATTGCCATCCGCGTGTACGCGGTGGACGTGCCGCTCGGCTCGCTCGGCGGCACGCTCCGCGTCGCGCTCGGCGCGTTCTGCGTTGCGTTCGGCCCGCTCGGACTGGCGCTCCGCACGTTCCATCTCGGCATCGGCGCGGCTCATGGCTTCATCAATTTCGCGCTCGACGCGTGCGCGTGTTTCCTCGTCCAAGTCTCCGCTGATGACGCGCACCTCATGGCCATCGCCATTGCTGAATACATGGACGTTTCGTGACACATCGGCGTGGCGTTCGTGCCGCGCCGCCCGGTCGGCGTCATCCAACTTGCCGTCATGATTTGTGTCGAGATCTGCAAAGATGCGCTCATAGGCCGCCGCCGCTTCAGCGCGCGTGACCCAGCCATCTCCATTGGCGTCAAGGTTGATGTCGCTGGCGCCGTTGCTGATCACGACGCGGTGGCTCGATTGAGCGCTGGCCGCGGCGACCGTCAAAGCGGCCGCGGCAATGCCCAGGGCAATGGAAAGCTTCATGGTATTTCCCCTCTATTCGCCCAAGGCTGACGGGCCGAATGTGGGTGGCACCATGGGGGCTGTACGTTTCCTCAGTACGTCAGCGCTGAAACATTGCCGAAACAGAGCCCACGTATCTCTCTCCGGGCATCAGCGTGACCGAGGAGCGAGGAAAATGGCTAACAAATTCGCGGCTTTGGCTCTCGGCCTTACGCTGATCACCTTACCGGCGGCGGCCCAAGAGGACGGGCCGCCACGCCCGCAGCTTCCGCCCTTGGCCCTGAACGCGCAGATGACAAACGCTGAGATCGGAGCAGCGCTAGATCCTTGGCTGGCCGGCCTGCAGCGCGACGGCGTTTTCAACGGCGCCCTGCTGGTCGCGCGCGATGGACGTGAGATTTATGCGCGTGCCTATGGCACGCGCGATATGGTGACCAATTCGGCTCTTAGTATCGATGACCGCTTTCCGTTGGCGTCCATCGGCAAGGCGTTCACCCACGTTGCGATCGCGCAGCTTATCCAAGCGGGGAGACTGACACCGGAGACGACCATTGCCGATGTGTTGCCGGATTATCCGAACGCGACGACGCGAACGGCGACGGTTGCCCAATTGCTGAACCACGAGGCCGGTGTTGCTGACATCTTCGGTCCTGCGTTCCGGGATATGCCGAAAGACCGGCTTACAAATAACCACTCCTACTACGAACTCGTGTCCCGCCAACCGCCCACGTTCGCTCCTGGCGCGGGGCAGGAGTACTGCAACGGCTGCTATGTCGTCTTGGGGGAGATGATCGAGCGGCTCACGCAACAGCCCTACGAGTCCTACATTACCGAGCACGTATTTGCACCGGCTGGTATGACGCGCAGTGCCTTCCTGCGGTACGATCAAAGTCCCGCGGACGCCGCGCACTTCACCGGACGCCCGATGGGGCCTGGCACTCCGCTTCAAGATGTTTCGCGATTCCATGGTGTCGCCGGTAGCGCGGCGGGCAATGCTTATTCCACGCTGCGCGACCTGTTGGCTTTCGACAATGCATTACGCGAACACCGACTTCTTGGTCCTGATCTCACGGCGCAAGTCCTCCGCGGACAGCCCGAGGCGGATCGGGCCACTGCGCGTATCGGTTTTGCCGGTGGTAGCCCCGGCGTGAACACGTTGCTGTTCGGCAACGGCGCCTGGACGGTGGTCGTGCTCACCAATTTCGACGAACCCAATGGCGAGACGATCGGCTCTGCAGTGTTTCCGCTGTTGGCCGGACCTCGGCCGCAATAACATGGCGCTCATGAACGAAATGGCCCAGCCACCGCGCGTACTTGTCGTCGATGACGATTCGGCTATCCGCGAAGGTCTGGTGGAGGTGTTCCAACGTGCGGGCTTTGCTGCATCCTCCGCCAGCGACGTGCCGTCGATGGAGAAGGTGCTGAATACGAAGGGGGCCGATGTCATCGTGCTCGACATCATGATGCCCGGCGAAGACGGCCTATCCGCGTGCAAGCGTTTGTCCGGCAAAGGGAGACCCGCAATCATTATGCTATCGGCGCTTGGCGACGACGCTGACCGCATCGTTGGCCTAGAGATTGGCGCCGACGACTACATGTCAAAGCCGTGCAATCCTCGCGAACTCGTGGCGCGCGCCAAAGCGGTGTTGCGTCGTCGTGACAACGATAACGGCGCACCTGGTGAGAGTGTGCGCTTTGCCGGTTTTCGCATCGACATCGCGCGCCGTGAATTGATTGATCCCGACGATGTCGTCATCCCTCTCTCCGCTGGCGAGTTCCGGTTGTTGCGCGCATTCGTTGAGCGCCCCCAACGCGTGCTGTCGCGTGAACAGCTGCTCGACTACGCGTTTGAAAACGATAGCGATGTCTTCGATCGCGCGGTGGACGTTCAGGTCTCGCGCCTCCGCCGCAAGCTTGAGCGCCCGGGCGGCATCGAAATCATTCGGACGGTGCGGGGCGAGGGGTATCTCTTCGCTGTGAAGCCGGCCTCCTGATGCGCGAAGCTCGCGGCCTCCCCATCGCTGCATATCTTGGCATGCTGGTGGCGATCGCTTTGGCGGCGGCGTTTGTTGCGACGCTGGCGATTGTCATTTTCTTGCCGCCGCGTCCGCCGGACGTTATGCGCGCCGATGTTGTCGCCGATAACTTCCAGGCTGGTTACGATCACATGATCGCGCTCAATCGGCCTATGAACGAGCGCGGCATGGTGTGGGATGTCCGCACCGAGCCGCCTGACGAGGACGACGATTCGCCGGCCATGAGCGCAACGCGCAGTCAACTCGCGCAAGCGATCGAGCTCCGGCCGGATCAAATCCACATCCAAGCTTCAAACGTGGTGCAAAACGATACGTTTGTGTTTCGCGTCGCCGAACGCGCGGACTGGACAGAACAGTCGCAACAAGCGGTGGCGGATGCGCAGGCTGCCGCCGACGAGGCGCGCCGTGAACACGATGAGGCCGTCGAGCGGCTAGAGGCGGCGCGCGAGCGTATTCGCGATCTCGAACAAGAGCGAGACGAGATGTCGGCCCATGAGCATGCGATTGAGATCGCGAGAGAACGTGCGCGGGAAAGAGATGAAGCGCGCGCCGAGGCTGCGGCGGAGCGGCAAGCTGCGGCGGCGGAGCGGATGGCGCAGCGGATGGAGCAACGCATTCAGATTGATGGCGGTCGCGTGATCATTCACCGCAGCGATGGCGCGGGACGCGAAACCGTCGAGATCCATGGACCGAACGGCGAAGTGCAGCATATCGAGGCGCCAAACTACGATGTGAACGTGCGTGTCCCGCGTGTGGAGATGACGCCGCCAGTTCCGCCCGTGACACCCGTTGCGCCGACGCCAGCAGAACCCGTGACGGCGCCCGCGGTCCCCCAGGCCACCACGTCGGCTCGCACGCCGCGTGCGGCGCCTGCTGCGCCAGCGTCGCCCCTGCCTCCCATGTTTGCGCCAGCGCCAGAGGGGGTGGTTTTGATCTCTGGATTTGAGATAGGAGCGCAGCTGCCCGACGGACGCTGGCTGTTCATGCGCCAGGGCCGCAATTGGGCCGAACTCGGCTGGATTGCGCGCGCGGCGGGCATCATTGGCGGCACGCTATTGCTGCTCTCGATCCTGGCGGTGCTGTTTGCACGCTACCTGACGCGCCCGATCAGGAGCTTTTCCGATGCAGTGCAAGCCGTCGGCGTGAATCCACAAAGTGAGCCCGTGGTCGAGGAAGGGCCACAAGAGTTGCGCGGTGCGGCGCGGGCCGTGAACACGATGCAGGCGCGTTTGCGGGCTTTGATTGCGGATCGCACAAAGACCTTGGCGGCTGTGGCGCATGATATGCGGACACCGCTCATGCGTTTACGTCTCGCTGCCGAGAACGCGCCGCCGGAGCAGCGCGAAAAGATGGCCAAGGAGATCGGCGAGGTTGAAGCACTGGTCGCGAGCTTCATTGCGTTTGCGCGCGACGATCCGGCGGAAGAAGCGCGTGTCCGTCTCGATCTTGCGGCGCTGCTGCAGAGCCTGGCTGACGATCATGCTGATCAAAACCGCAGCGTTACATACGATGGCGACGAGCGTTTTATCGTGACTGGCCAGTCGCTTGGTCTCAAACGGCTCTTCGGAAATCTCATTGAGAACGCGCTCAAGTACGGAAGCGCTGCGCGCATCAAACTGCGTAGCGAGGAAGGCGCGGTGGTCGTGGATGTGGAGGACGATGGCCCCGGCATTCCGGAAGATCAGAGGGAAAGTGTGTTTGAGGCTTTCGTCCGGCTGAATGAGGAGGGCACGCGCGGCGCTGGTCTGGGCCTCGCTGCGGCGCGCTCGATTGCGCGTGCGCACGGGGGCGATATCGCGATCTCCGATGCGGAAAGCGGCGCTTTGATCCGCGTGACGCTTCCGCTCTGAGAATTTTCTCCTGCCGGGCGAGAGAATGTATGTCGCCACACGTGCTGGACGCGCGGTGATGCGGCGAGATTAACCAAGCTTAGGTTTCTATTGCTGCTGGCGCTGACATCGCGCTGGCTGGGAGGGATTCGCATGTCATCTAGCCGCAAGCGCTTGCTGAGCACGTCTGTGCTGCGCCCGATCATGTCGGCGCTGGTTCTCGGCATGGTCGCGCTGAGCGCGGCGCCTGCCTATGCGCAGGACGCCGACGAAGGCGAGACAATTGTCGTCACAGGTTCACGCATTAGGTCGCCGCTTCAGCAGAACGAGCCGATCGTGAACATCGGGCAGGAAGAAATCGCGCGGACGGGCCTCTCGTCCACCGCCGATATTCTTCAGCGCACGCCGATTTCTGGCGGTGGTTTGAATCAGCGCTTCAATTCGTCAGGGAATTTCGGCAATCCGCCCGATGGCGGCGGCGTTGGAGCGGGCTCGGCGGAAATAGATCTCCGCTATCTTGGCACGCCGCGCACGCTCGTGCTGGTTGATGGCCTGCGTTGGGTCAACGGGGCGTCCGCTTCGGGCGTTCCGGGCTCCGTCGACTTGAACACCATTCCTCCGGGCATGATCGATCGCATCGAAGTGCTGCAACAGGGCGCGTCGTCGATCTACGGTTCTGACGCCATCGCCGGCGTCGTGAACATTCTGACCCGCGAAGAGCAAGATGGCTTGATCGCCTCGGCTCAGTATGGCGGTTACTACGATTACAGCGACGGGATCACGCAAGAGTACAACGCCTCGTTCGGTGTGAACGGCCCGAGCACCCACGTCATCGTCGGCGCAGGTTATGTCCACCAGGACTCCGTGCTCGCCGCCGATCGCGACGTTGCACTCTTCCCGCAACCGGGCGCGACCTCATGTTTGGCCGGCGGATGCAGCTCCGGCACGCCGCTCGGTCGTTTCATCATTACCGATCCGAACACGCTACAAGGCCTGGACGTGACGCTCGCCTCGGCATTCCCGCCAGGCGGTTTCCCGACCTACAATCCGGCTCTGGCAAATGGCGGCCCTGACTTTGTGCCGTTCAGCGATGCGCTGCGGTTCAACTTCCAACCCTACAACTACGTTGTGACGCCATCAGAGCGGCTCAGCTTTTTCGGCCAGTTAGTGCAGGATCTGCCAAACAGCATGCAGTTCCGGCTACGCGCTTCCTTCGTCGAGCGGCAGTCCGCCAACCAGGCCGCGCCGTTGCCGCTCTTCGTCGGTCCGGATGCGGGCAACGGCAACTTGCTCGACACGGTCGTGATCGCAGCAAACAATCCCTACAATCCGTTCGGCTTTGACCTTGGCCCTGGCACGCTGACCTTTATCGGCCGGCGCCTCGTTGAAGCTGGCCCGCGCCACTACGAGCAGAATGTCGATACTTCCAACGTCACGGCAACACTGCGTGGCGCCGCTTCGTTGTTCGGCAATCCGTGGGATTGGGATTTCAACGTTGTATGGTCGGAGAACAAGGCCGAGCAAACCTTCACCGGCAACGTGAACGCGGCCAATGTCGTTCAGGCGCTTGGCGACGTGACCGCATGCACCGGATCCTGCGTGCCGCTCAATATTTTCGGCGGCGCCGGTACAATCACGCCGGCAATGCTGAACTACATTGGCTTCGTCCAGCGAGACTCCTCCGAGCAGACATTGCTCGACTTCAGCTACAACATGACCGGCGACATCATGAACTTGCCGGCAGGTCCGCTGAGCGCCGCGTTCGGCCTCGAAAACCGCCACACCGATGGCCGTTTCGATCCAGATCCGATCGTTGCGGCGGGTCTCTCGTCCGACATCCCGGCCCAGCCGGCGAAAGGCGAGATCGAAGTCCGCGAAGCGTATGCCGAATTCCGTATCCCGCTGGTCAGCGATGCAGCGTTTGCGCGTGAACTCACGGCTTCGGTCGCCGCGCGCATCTTCGACTACTCAACCTCCGGCCAAGACTCGACGTTCCAGGCTGGGCTGAACTGGCGGCCGACTGATGACGTGCTGGTTCGCTTCAACTGGGGCGAAGGCTTCCGCGCCCCGTCCATCGGCGAACTCTACGGCACGGCTTCGCGCTTCGATCAGGAAGTCACGGACCCGTGCTCGAACCTCTTGGCTCAGCCGGCGAATGTGCAGACCAACTGCATCAATAGTGGCGTGCCGTCCGATGGCTCGTACACGCAGCTCAACCCGCAACTTCCTGTCATCACCAGCGGCAACCCGAACCTGCAGCCAGAGACAAGCGAAGGCTACAATATCGGCGTCGTCTGGCAGCCCTCGTTCTGGGCCAACACTGCTTGGTCTGACCGCATTTCGTTCGAGGTGAACTATTCCAACATCGAACTCGATGGCGCCATCAAAGCGCAAGACGGCCAATCGCTGCTCGACCGTTGTGCGCAGACCGGTGATGCACTCGCGTGCGGCACCATCACGCGCACCGCGACAGGAACCGTCTCGGCGATCTCGAACCCGCTGATCAATATCGGCGGCATCGAGACCCAAGCGATCGACTTCACCGTCAATTGGACACTGCCGGAAACATCCATCGGCACGTTCTCGCTGCGGTCGTCGACGAACTTCCTGCTTGAGTTCAACGAACTGGTGCCAAGCTCAAGCGGCATCGTCTCGATCGCCCGCGAAGGCACCGAGCGTGGCAGCCCGGACCAAGCCTATCCGGAGGTGAAGTCTACGCTGACGCTGGATTGGGATCGCAACACCTTTGGTGGCTCGATCACGGCGCGCTACATTTCCTCAGTGGATGAAACAGGTGCTGCCAACTCGCTCGACGCAGTGACCTATTGGGATCTGCAAGGCCGTTGGAGCCCGTCAATGCTTGAGGATCGTGTGACCATCGCGCTCGGCATAAACAACGTCACGGACGAAGATCCGCCAGGCTGCGTCACGTGCGGTCTGAACAACTTCGACCCGACGACCTACGACCCGCCGGGACGCTTCGGCTACATCCGGTTCAGCTATCGCCAGTAAGAGCGAGTTGATCTGAGACTGAGCGGCGCCGGTGGCACCACCGGCGCCGTTTTCATTCCGACCCACGAAAGCGCCCGTCGCCTTCTTCTGTAACGAGCACAACGTTGGGATTCTCTGTCGCTTGTTCTTCGAACAGACCAATGTCCAGATCGGCTTGCGGCGCCGGCCCACGCATTGGCGCGGCGACACGCTCTGCCAACTCGATGCGTTCCCCGGGCGCGAGCGGCGCCGCGATCCCCGGAGCGTGCATTGGCCGCCAATACGTCAGCGAGATCGCGAACTTGCCCTCGCGTTCGACAATCTCGCCGAGCCCACTTTTGACGACATCGCCCCAACGCTTCATCAGCTGCTTGTGATCGGCGTAGAGCTTTGGCAGCACCTCACTCGCAAGTTCGGCAGGAGCACCAAGCAATTCGCGCGCTTCTTCCGGCGTGCGAGCGTGACCAAGCGGCTGCTTCGCGGCGCTTCTGCCGGTGCGCGCGACCGGCGCTGGTGGTGCAGGGCGCCAGTAACGCAATGTGACGCGCCAGCCCTCGCGCCAAATCAATTCATAGAGCCCCGTGCCGTATAGTTCCGGCACAGCGCTCTCGGCAGCTTCGGGAGTCTCGAACAGTTCCGGCAATTCCTCCACGGCAAGGAATACCGGACCGCCAGCCAAGCTGGTGGCCTCGTCTTCCGTCCTCGCACGCGGGGCGTCGGGCAGACGCGCCGCGGCAAGGTTCGCCGCAAGGGGAAAAATACTCATTTTGCGTCGGCGCTGGCCTTCTCCACGGACGTTCCCGGACATCGCCTTGTCATCGGGGACCGCCAAGCTAACCTTTCTTTGTCCTAGAGTTTAGGTGGGGAGTTCAAGCGATGGCGCAACGCCGGTGGAGCCTGGCAGCCCTCGCGCTTGCGCCGATCCTGACGTTGGGCGCGTGTGACCAGCTCCGCGACGTCTGGGGTCGCATGACCGGCCAGACCCATGTTGAGGAGCCTGGTCCGGCCCCTTTGGATGATGTTCCCCTTGCCGCGCGTGCTCTCTCCGGCGCCATTCAACCGCAGGCGGAGATGGCAGCAATCCTCGCGCCAGACCCGGTTTTGATCGCGCCGGGGCAAATCCTGGTTGGAGCACGCGTCGAACGCGAGCTTTCGGACGCTGCAAGCGATATGGGTCTCGCAACCAGCCTGGCCCGTTCGCTGCGCGCCGACGGCATCGAGGCGCTTGAACGTCTCCCCGACGAAGTCGCGACGCAGGTTCGCGTTCGCGCTGAAACAGAGGCGGCCAGCATCGCAACCAACGCTGCGCAGGACACGTTGCGCCGCCTCGGCATCAACGGCGACATCACAGTGCGTCCCGGGGGCGTCGTAACAGTTGACCTCACCTCCGGCGTCAGTCCCACGGCGCTTCGCCGGAACAAGCAGATCGCGGCGGAAAGTGGCGAACGCGCGCCCGCTGCGATCGAGTGGAGTCCAGCAGACCGCTGCCCGCGTATCATCAGTCAGGCGCAGCTTGAAAACGATATTGCACTGGCCACGCGCTGCGCCATCCAGCGGCTCGCGCAGTCTGGCGACTTCGAGTTCGTCGAGCCCAACTACATCGCTGACAGCGGTTTCACGCGCCCACCGCGCCGTGATCAGCCATCGACGACAGCATCGCAGCCGCCGCCCGCAACACCGCCGGTCTCTACCACGCCGATGCCGATTGGCGGCGTGCCGAACGATCCGCTTTACGCGCTGCAGTGGAATTATCGCGCTAGGTCCGGCCCCAATTCATCGCCTGGTGGCGCGGGATTTGTCGCGTTCTGGGAGGCGCATCAAATCGGCGCGCGCAATGTGCGTGTTGCTGTTCTCGACACTGGCCTCGATCTTTCCCACCCCGACATGCACGATGCCGCCAATGTCGTCACGGGCGTTGATCTCATCACTAACCCAGAGCGCGGTGGCGATGGCGACGGGGTTGACGCTGACCCTAATGACGCGGGCGACCGCTGCGGCGCGGTGACCGAGAACTCGTTCCATGGCACCCACGTCGCGGGCACGATCGGCGCCGCCGCTACCAACGACCGTATCGGCGTCGCCGGTGGCGCGTGGAATGTCACGATTATCCCGGTGCGTGTGCTCGGCCATTGCGGCGGCGAACTTGCCGACATTGTCTCCGGTATCCGCTGGGCCGCTGGCCTCGCGCCCGTCGTGACCGCGGCGAACCAGCAGATCGTCAATCAGACGCAAGCCGATATTATCAATATGAGCCTGACCATCCAGGCGCCTTGTCCCGCATCGATGCAAGCCGCGATCGACGCCGCCGTTGCGCGCAAGGTGATTGTCGTTGTCGCGGCCGGCAACAAGGCAAACCGCGCGGCGCTCTACGCGCCGGCGAACTGCAACAATGTGATTGTTGTTGGCGCCGGGGACGCACGCGGCGACCTCGCATTCTATTCAAACTTTGGCCCGGAAGTGGATCTCATCGCACCAGGCGGCGACGTTTTTGCTGACAGTGACAGTGACGGCCGTCCGGACGGCATACTCTCAACACGCGCCACGCAAAGCGGCTGCTACGATCCACTAAACTCAAGCTCGACCGAACGCTGTTACTACTCATTCCTGCAAGGCACTTCCATGGCCGCGCCGCATGTTTCAGCCGCATTGGCGTTGCTCGCGGCGCAGACAGGTTTGCGCGGCCGCGACTTGGAGAACGCGCTGTTCACACGCGCCGTTTCGCCCTTCGCTGCGCATTTCGGCGAGATCGAATGCGCACGCTCGGCAAACGCTACGCCCCTCGCGTTTGGCTCATCGACTTGCGCCCGGCAAAGTGGGCGAGGACGTCTAGACTTGGCGCTCGCGGCGCAAAGTTTGGCGCCCTAGGTGAGGATGCTTTACGGAGCGAAGCATGAGGGCCAAGGTAACGCTATGGATGTGAACGCTCAGCGCACATGGGGCGTCGCCGTGACGGGCGCGCTCATGGCGGTCGCACTTATTGTTGCGGTGCAGCCGGAGGCGCCTGCAGTCGCTCAATTCGCGCAAGGCCAAGACGCCGCCGGGCCCGTCAGTTTTGTTGTGAAATTCCGTGGATCGGGACCCATCGCCCGTGCTCAGGCGCTTGCAGCGCGCGGACAGCTGGCCGCAGCGCAGCGTCAAGTCGAGATTCAACTTGACCGGCAGACTGCGTTTGCAGGTCTTTGTTTTGACCGCTTCACAGCCGGAGGCGCCGAAATTGTGCTGCGCACGTGCGAAGCCGTTGCGGCGAGTGAATATGGCGCTGTGCAGCAAAGCTGGGGCGTGAGGTTGCGGGCGATGCGCGCGGTTGAGTATGCCGATGCCAACGCAACGGCGACGCAGCAGCACGCGCCCGGCTGACGGAGACAAGCATGGATTCTGGTGCGCCTATCGGCATTGGCGGTTACGAAGAGCGCATCATCGCGACGGTGGACGAACTCGCGCTTTACGCGCGGGATTACCCACCGCTCGCGCCTGTCACCGGTCTCCCGGTCATTTGCTTGCATGGCCTCACGCGCAACTCACGTGATTTCGAAATCATTGCGCCGCGCATCGCCGCGCTGGGTCGGCGTGTGATCGTTCCGGACATGCGCGGCCGCGGCAAGAGTTCTAACGATCCCGATCCGGCGCACTACGTGCCAGCGGTGTATGCGCAGGACGTGCTGAAATTGATGGATCAGCTTCAGATTCCGAAAGCGGTGTTCATCGGCACATCCATGGGCGGCCTCATCACGCTGGTGATCGCTGCAACAACACAAGGGCGCATTGCGGCGTCGGTGCTGAACGACGTCGGCCCACAAGTGAATACCTCGGGTCTGTCGCGCATTGCGAACTATGTCGGCAACGTACAGCCCGTCGCGACCATTGAAGATGCAGCGGAAGCGATCCGCGCGACCAATGGCGCGGCTTTTCCAGATCGTCTGGACGATGATGCTTTTTGGATCGCCTTCGCACGCCGCACGTTCCGTGTCCGCGACGATGGCCAATTCGAACTCGATTACGATCCGCACATTGCGCTTGCCTTCGTAGATTTCGATGCGGACGCCCCGGCGCCTGATCTCATGCCGTATTTTCAAACACTGGCGAAAGCGCCAGTGCTTAGCTTGCGCGGCGAGCACTCCGATATTCTCACCCCGGAGGGCGTCGAGCGCATGCGTTCAGCGGACGCCGCGGTTGAAGCTGTCACCGTCGAAGGCGTTGGCCATGCGCCAATGCTAGACGAACCGGACGCTTGGGATGCAATCTTGGATTTTCTTGCGCGCGTCGAGTAATGCGGCTTTTGTTCACAACGCGCGTTTGAATAGCTCACGATATTTGTCGCCATCGAACGGCACCGCGTTGGAAAGCGTTGCAAGATCGGCCACCGCATAATCAATTGCGCCTTCGCCGTGCTCGGCTTTGACGCCCATGGCGCTCAATCCGGACGGCAAGCCGATGCGCGTATTGAGATCGGCGATGTACTGCGGCAGGTCCGCATTCGGGGCGAGGCCAAGCGCGCGGCGTAGGCGCGCGAACTTTTCTTCGGCGCCGTTGCCAATCATGGCGAGCGAATGGGGCAAGATCACCGCGTTCAGCGTGCCATGATGCAGTTTCAACTCATGGATGCGCCCAAGCGCGTGGCTCAGTCCGTGCACGGCGCCGAGGCCCTTCGCAAACGCCAGCGCGCCTTCGAACGAGCCCATCATCATGTGCCAGCGCGCGTCACGGTTGCTTCCGTCTCTTACAGCCACCTCCAGCCATTTGCCGATCCGCTCTGCGCCGTCGACGCCGACCGCTTCGGCTGGCGGGTGCACGACCGGTGTGAGCACCGCTTCGATGCAATGTGTCATCGCATCCATGCCGGTCGCTGCGGTGAGCGAAGGTGGGAGGCCAAGCGTCAACTCCGGATCGCAGACAGCGGCGCTCGGAACAAGAAACGCCGAGACGAACGTCTCCTTCATGCCGTTGTCGAGGATGACAACCGCCCCCGGCGACACTTCACTGCCGGTCCCCGCGGTGGTCGGCACTGCTACCAGTGGCGGAATCTTTGTGATGAACTTCATGCCGCGTTTGGAACCACCCAAGCGCTCGAACGGCCCTTCGTGCGTCGCCATCAGGCCCATTGCCTTCGCAAGATCCATCGATGAACCACCGCCGAACGCGACAATCCCGTCGGCACCCGAGGCGCGATAGGAGTCCGCCGCTGCGCGTGAGGCGGCCTCGGTTGGATTCGGCGGCGTGTCAGTGAAGACGCTGGCCGGCGGCTCGCCGAGTGCGCCCAACAGCTTGTCCAGTAGCCCGTTTGCCTTCAGGCCAGGGTCAGTAACTACGAACGGCCGGCTCACGCCATGCGCCTTGAGCACCTTCGGCAATTGTGCAAGCGCGCCAAAATCGAACGTGCATTGGGTGAGGAAATTCATCTGTGCCATAGGTCGCTCCGCGTTCGCTTGTCCCACAACCGGAATGGAACCGCTACCGGCAATGGACATCTTTGGCGCCGTGACTAGTCTCCGCGCCTATGACTGAGACTGTGCTCGATATCTCCAATCTCGCGGTTACCTTTGATACGCCGGATGGCGATGTGGAGGCGGTTAAGGGCGTCTCGTTCTCGATCGGCAAGGGCGAGTGCCTGGGCATCGTAGGGGAAAGTGGTTCAGGCAAAAGCCAAACATTCTTGGCCGCGTTCGGTTTGACGGCGCAGAACGCGCGCGTTTCAGGCACAGTGAAATTCCAGGGCAGGGATGTCCTCGGCATTCCGCGCTCAGATTTGGATCAGGTCCGTGGACGCCACGTAGCGTTCGTCTTTCAGGATCCACTCACTGCGCTGACGCCGCACCTCACCATTGAGACTCAAATGAGTGAGTTGCTCGAACATCACTTCAAAGTTTCGGGCGCGGCTGCGCGTGAACGCTGCATCGAATGGCTCGAACGCGTGCGTATTCCCGAAGCTGCGCGCCGTCTTCAGCAATACCCGCACGAACTTTCCGGCGGTATGCGTCAGCGCGTGATGATCGGGATGGCAATGATGGCCGAACCGGCGTTGTTGATCGCCGACGAACCGACCACTGCGCTCGATGCTACCGTGCAGGCGCAAGTGCTCGACCTCATCGAAGACTTGCGCAAAGACACCGCCGCCGCCGTAGCGTTGATAACCCATGACATGGGCGTCATCGCGCGCATGGCGCAGCGCGTTGCCGTGATGCGCCGAGGTGAAGTGGTAGAGACCGGATCGGTTGACGACATCTATTCCGCGCCCAAGGCCGACTACACCAAGATGCTGCTCAAGGCGGTGCCGCGCATCGACGGCAAGCGCTACGTTCCACTCGCGCCGCCGGAAGAGGGGCTGCCAATCCTGAAAGCGGAGGACGTCCGCGTGACGTTCCCGGTGAAAGTGAAGGACGGCAGCATTTTCGGCAAAACCAAACCGCTGCGCGCCGTTGACGGCGTCAGCTTTCAGCTGCAGGCGGGCGAAACACTGGGCATTGTCGGGGAAAGCGGCTGCGGCAAGTCGACGTTGGCGCGCGCCGTTGTGCAATTGTTGCCGCGTAACGCAGGAGACGTGACGTTTCTCGGGCGGAACTTGCTTCCAAGCGAGCGCGAAGCGATCCGCCAATCACGCAAAGATTTGCAAATTGTCTTCCAGGATCCGCTTGCGAGCTTAGATCCACGGATGACGCTTGGTTCTTCCATCGCCGAGCCGTTGCTCGCGTTCGAGCCGCAGCTGACGCGTGAGCAGCGCGAAGAGCGCGTCAAGGACATGATGCGCGAAGTGGGCCTCGATCCCGACCTCATCAACCGCTATCCGCATGAACTATCTGGTGGTCAGAATCAGCGCGTCGGGGTCGCGCGCGCGATGATCCTGAAGCCGAAGCTCGTGGTATGTGACGAAGCCGTTTCGGCGCTCGACGTTTCGATTCAGGCTCAAATTCTTAAGCTACTCGCCGATCTGCAGCGTGAGCATAAGACAAGTTTCCTCTTCATCAGCCATGACCTCGCGGTCGTGCGCGAAATCTCTCACAACGTGCTTGTCCTATACCTTGGACGCTCGGTCGAATATGGCCCCGCCGAGGTTATTCTCGGTGATCCGCGGCACCCGTATACGCAGGCCTTGCTCGCCGCTGCGCCAACGCCTGATCCAGACGCCGCGCGCAACAAGCCGAGGGTGCGCTTGATCGGCGATTTGCCAAGCCCCCTCGATACGCGCGCGCCGTTGCGCTTTCTAAAGTCGCGCGTCCTCGACGATCCGGATGCCGTTCAATACCGGCCGCACTGGATCGAGGTGGCGCCCGGGCACTTCGTGGCAGAGCACGACACTGAGGCGACCGCGGCGGCTTGATCGCCGCTGTTCGCGACGAGGGTGCTCCTTCCAAAATCGAGAGAGCCGCACACATCCAAGCATGTGGCCCTCTGTCCGCAAATGTTGATCGCCTATTATTGAGCGGGCTGCAGGAAGTCGTTGTTCACCCAGCCCTCGTTATCGTTCTCGTCAGCGACCCGCCACCACATGCCGTCGCGCTCACCTGTCGGATAGACGATCGCACCTGCCGGCAAGTTGCGTAATGTTTGACCGCCGCCTGCACGCGAACGGAGCGGGGTCGCTTGCGTAGTGCGGAAGGTGCGTTGTGGCGCGTTGGTCGCTGCCGACGCGCTGGTGTCGATGCCGCCGAGTTGTGTTACCATCTGCGTGTAGGCGTCAATGAATGCGACGGTTACGACGCGGCCAATTTCGGTGTCAGTGTAGCCGCCAAGCGCTGCGCCGCCTCCACCGAGGAAGCCCGCGCCGCCCCACGTAATGTTGCGGTTCTGCGCGTTGCCTTCAGTGACGACCGCCGTTTCAGACGTCCGGACATTCATGAGCGAAAGTGTCGTCTGCGCCGTCTGGGTGCGAGTACCCATGCCGCCGATGACGCCACCGAGGCGTCCGCCGACGACGCCGCCGACCGCAGCACCGAAGCCGCCACCGCCGGAATTGTTGTCTTGGGCAACGACATCGGCAAGCAGCACATAGTCGGCGGCGCGGACTTGGCCGCCGCCGACGTTTGAACCGCGCTGCAACTGTCCGCCATTGGCGAGGGCTTGTTCGCGTTGCACTGCCTCAAGTCCCGTGCCTCGCTCGACAAGCGTGAAGCATCCCGACTGCTGAACGACGACGCGCAACAGGCCAGCCGGCGGTTGCAGATTATACTGACGCCAGCCCTGGTAGGTGTCGCCGTTTTGGATTGCGAGCGTTCCTAGGCTTCGTCCGCAGTGCGGCACGCTTGGCGTTTGGCTCTGCGTGGCTTGCGGGCGGCCGAACTGCGCGTGGGCGTCCGTCGTAACGAGCCCGGCGCTGATCGCGATGGCCATCGACAAGCCGTTGAAAATTTGCCGCATTTCTACCCTCCATCCGGGCTGCGCGACGAGGATGTGCGCGCCCACCTATCCCTCAAGGGTCGGATTTACCACGCCACTACGGGGAGGTCACGGAGGTTCGAGTTTGTTCGCGACGTTTGCTAGGCGTGCAGGGCCCGCATCAAGTCGATCCTACGCATGGCTTTGCCTGGCAATTCTGCGATGCGCGGCTGTGGCAGTTTTTCGATGCGTGCGCGCAGAGCATGTTGTGTGCGGCGTAGCGCGGCTGACCAGGAATTGCCCGCGACAACGCCGCGCTCAAGCATGCGTTGTCCGGTTGAGAGTTGGCGCTTGTATTGGTACTCGCCTGGTCCGAAATCGATTTCGGCAACGCCGTGATCGCCGGCCCAACCCGCGATCCAGCGCGCGAGCTGTACGCCGGGGGAATACGAATCATAAGCGTTGTCGTGCGCGACGATCCAGAAGTGCAGCACCCGTGGGCTTCGCAAGCAGAACGCGCCGGCTGCGAGCTTGTCTCTGATCGACATCGTAAACAGCGCGCCGCCGAACTGGATGCAGCGTGTTTCGAAGCAGCGATTGAGTGTCTTTGCGATCCATGGCGTCGCCCAGATGTCGGGTTGACCGCTTCGTTTCAGCTGTGCGTTCTTCCAGGCGAGAAGAGTGTCGAAGTCAGTCCGCTCCGTCGATTGGGCGCGGAATTCAACGTGACCATGCTCGCGCTCGAGTTTGCGGCGCTTCTTGTCGGTTTGGCGCACGAACTCATTACGCCGTTCCTTGAGCGCGGCTTCGTAAAGATCGCGCCCGCCGGCGACATGAGCGATCCATGATCCCTCTTGGCCCGCAACGGCGCCTTTCAAGATGGTTTGGCCTGCGGGCGCATGAGTCAGATCGATCCGACCGACTTTGAGCGCGCGGCAGATTTCGCCGCCGTCAACAGGCAAGTCCGGCAAACCGACAACGCCCTGATAGTCCGAAATTGGCGCCCCCGCACCCATGGCGGCGAAGCGCGAGAGACGTTGGACTCCGAGGAAACCCGCGCCGTCCTGGATCACGCAAACGCGGGCGTCGTCACGCGCCGCACCGATCAGTTGCGCCCAATTCGGGGTCAAATAGGGGCTCTGGAGCTCTGGATCGGTTGATTGATGGGCGCGCCAAAGCGCCGCGTCCGACTCGCCAAGCTCTCGCGGGTGTATCGTTTCGAGACGCACGAATTGTCCTCAACCAGTTCTCGCGTGAGGCGTCGCAAAGGCTGGGCCCAAGGGCCTGCAGGAAGGATGACGCGGCGGCTTGATCTCGCCCGTAGCGTCTGAAACAAGCCAACTCATGGCGCGGCCCATCCTCTATATCGGCAACAAGAATTATTCGTCCTGGTCGATGCGCCCTTGGCTGGCGTTGAAATGGGGCGGCATCGCTTTCGACGAAAAGATCATTCCTTTGGGCGGCGAGGGCTATGGCCGGTCGCAGATCAAGGAAGTGCGCGAAGTTTCGCCGAGCGGGCGCGTGCCGGCGCTGCATGTCGGCGCTTTGGTGATCTACGAGAGTTTAGCGATTTGCGAATGGGCCGCCGAGCAGGCGCCATCGCTTTGGCCCAGCGATGCGCTCGTGCGCGCAGATGCGCGCGCCGCAGCGTCGGAGATGCACGCTGGCTTTGCGGCGGTTCGCGAAGCAATGTCGTGCAACATCCGCAGGCGCCTTGAGAGCGAGCCGCATTGGAGCGCGGATGTACGCGCGGACTTGCAACAACTATTTCAGCTTTGGGAGCGGGTGCTGGGCCGGTACGGCGGGCCATTCTTGTTCGGTCAGCGCTCTATCGCCGATGCGATGTACGCGCCCGTTTGTACGCGGTTGCGCACCTATCATGTGACTATTCCGAAATTTGCACAGACTTATTGTGACGTAGTTTTTGCTGACGCGACTTTTCAAGAATGGGAGCGCGCTGGCGAAGCTGAGACTTGGGCCATAGAACAATCGGAAGCGCTTTACAGATGATCAGAATTTTACTCACCGTCGCTGCATTGACGCTCGCCGCGTGCGGGAATAGCCACAGCGTGATGGATGGTATGGAGACGGAAACGCCGCCAGCCTCTATTCCTGGATTGGGCGCCGAAGTGAACGAACAGGCACAAACGCTGCCATCGGGACTCGAGCTCCAGTTCACGCGCCGTGGCGCCAACCAGGCGCTGTCGCAACCGACGATGGATGCGACGGTGCTGGTGCATTACGAAGGCAGTCTCGTCGAAGGCGGCGAAGTATTCGACTCTTCGTTCGCCCGCGGCGAACCGGTCGATTTCCCGCTGCGCGCTGTTGTGCGGGGCTTTTCGGAGGCGATTACGCACATGCGCCCGGGCGACGAGGTCATCGCTACCTTTCCCGGATCGCTTGGATATGGGCCGTCGGGCAGCGGTCCTATTCCACCGAATGCCGCGCTCCGCTTCCGCATTGCGCTGTTGGCGTTCCAAGAACCCGGCGGGCAACCAGTCACAGCTCCGCAGTGAGCGAGATCAGCGCGACGCTCGAGATTCTAACGCGGCTCATCGCGTTCGATACGACGTCGCGCAACTCAAACTTGGAATTGATCGCCTGGGTCGAGGACTTCCTCGGCCAGCGCGGCATAGTCTCACGCCGCGTTACTAATCCGGAAGGGACGAAGGCGAACCTTTACGCATCGATCGGGCCCGATGTGGCGGGTGGCGTCGTACTCTCGGGACACACAGACGTTGTGCCGGTTGATGATCAGCCGTGGACGAGTGATCCGTGGGTTCTTACAGAACGCGGCGGCAAGTTCTATGGGCGCGGCACAGCGGACATGAAGACGTTCGTCGCGCTTGCGCTTGCGCACGTTGATTCGGCGCGCGCAGCTGCGCTGATGCGTCCCATCATCCTTGCGCTTTCGTATGATGAAGAGATTGGGTGCCTCGGTGCGCCCGCGATGATTCAGGATCTCGCTGCGCGGGCGAACAAGCCATCGGCAGTGATCGTCGGCGAGCCGACAAGCATGAAGGTGGTTTCGGCGCACAAGGGCGTGCGCTCATTCATCGTCGATGTGGTGGGACGCGAAGGGCACTCCAGTTTGCCGGATCAAGGCGTCTCTGCAGTGATGGAAGCGCTGAAGCTCATGGCGCTCGTTGCAGAGATGGGCGAGGAAGCGCGAGCGCTGACGCATCCGCACTTCAATCCGCCCGGCCCGACGATGACCATTGGAAAAGTGGAAGGCGGCACGGCATCCAATATCCTGGCGCGGCGATGTTCGTTTGTTTGGGATTGCCGCTGTCCGGAGACCGCCCAAGGCGACGCGATTGAAGCCCGGTTTCGGGCGCTCGCGGCGGACGTCGATGCGCGGATCAAGGCGCGCGCCCCGGAGGGCGGCGTGACGATCACACGCCGGACCAACTCGCCGGGGCTCGCGATCGAGCGCGACAGCGAAGCAGAAACGCTCGCGCGTGCGCTCACGGGCGACAACGAGACACGCGCTGTCGCGTATGCGGCGGAGGCGGGGCTGTTTCAGCGCGCTGGCATTCCAGCGATCATATGCGGCCCGGGCTCAATCGAGCAGGCGCATCAACCAGACGAATGGATTGAGCGCACGCAGATTGAAGAAGGCGCCGCCATCATGCGCCGGTTGATCGCGCGGCTAAGCTAAGTCATGCGCAGCGCGGCGATCGCCGCGCTTTTCGTTACTTCGCCAGAATAGGCGACAAAACCGCGGATCAAGAAGTCGCCATTCTTACCGCCGTAGCGCAGCGGCGATCCGTCGAGGTACATGATGTCGCCGCCAGCGGCTTTGAGGATCGCGTGACCGGCGGCGGCATCCCACTCGCTCACGTTTCCGAAGCGTGGGTAGAGATCTGCCGCGCCTTCAGCGATGCGGCAAAATTTGATCGATGAGCTTGCGTGCGTGATGACGCCGCCGACCGACCGGATGAACTGGCCGGTCTGCTCGTTGCGACCGGAAAAGTCGGACGCAACGACGCGAGGTTGCGGCGGGGGCGTGAGGCGCGTGGCGATCGGCTTAACGGGCTCAATGATTTGTGCTGTCTGCGGGTGGCATTTTCCCGAAAGCGACTTACCTGGCTCGCCCGCATAGAGTTCGCCGGTGGCGGGCGCATACACGACACCGATATTGGGCTCACCATCCTCTATAAGTGCGATGTTCACCGTGAATTCGTCGCCGCCTTTTGCAAAACCTCGCGTCCCATCGAGAGGGTCGACGCAAAAGAAACGCCCGCTGCAATCGGCGACGCGTCCGGCGGCTACTGCTTCCTCGCCCAGCATCGGGATGTCCGGCGCGAGTTCTTTCAGCCGAGCCTCGATGATTGCCTCTGCGCGTTGATCGGCGATAGTGACCAGCGAGCCGTCCGCCTTGGTTTGTGCGTCAATCCCTGCAGCGCGAACGGCCATGATCTCCCGGCCGGCGGTGAGGGCGAGTGCGATAAGATCGTCGAGCGTCATTGTTTCGGGCTTAGGGGCGGCGCGAAGTTCAGTCCAGCGCTTCAGGTGTGTTTGTGTCGAGTTCGCCGAGCCAAACGGTGGCGCTGGCGTCGCTGGGCATCCGCCAATCGCCGCGTGGTGAAAGCGCGCCGCCGGATACAATCTTTGGGCCGTTGGGGACGGCGCTGCGTTTGTATTGGTTGGCGAAGAAGCGGGCGATGAAAACGGCGAGCCATTTTCTCAGGGTGGCGTAGTCGTATTTCTCTTTCCATGCGCTCCACGCAAGGAAGAGGATCTTGCTCGGTTTCAGACCGTAGCGCGTGAGATAGTAGAGGTTGAAGTCCTGCAACTCGTACGGTCCGACAACCGCCTGCGTGCTTTGCGGCGTCGCGCCAGGGATCAGTTCGGGGCTAATTTCACCTTCAAGCACTTTGATCAGCGTCGCGGAGGTGTTGCTGTCGAACAACTTCGAGTCCGACACCCAGCGGATGAGGTATTGAATCAGCGTCTTCGGTGCGCCGGCATTGACGTTGTAATGGCTCATGTGGTCGCCCACGCCGTAGGTGCACCAACCGAGCGCAAGCTCAGAGAGGTCGCCCGTGCCGACGACAAAGCCGCCTTCCTTGTTTGCAAGGCGGAAGAGGTAGTCGGTGCGAAGCCCGGCTTGAACGTTCTCGTACGCGACATCGTAGACCGGCTCGCCGCGCGCAGCTGGGTGATCGAGATCTGCGAGCATACGTTGCGCGAGGGGCTCGATCGAAACTTCGCGCGCATCGATGCCGAGCGCGTCCATGAGCGCCCAGGCGTTCGCCTTGGTGGCGCCGCTCGTCGCAAAACCTGGCATGGTGACGCCGATGATGTTCTTGCGTGGCAGGCCTAGCAGATCGAAGGCGCGGGCAATGACGATCAGCGCGTGCGTGGAGTCGATGCCGCCGGAAACGCCGATCACGACACGCTTTGTATTCGTAGCTTCGATGCGCTTGGCGAGACCTGAGACCTGGATGTTGTAGGCTTCGAAGCAATCGCGATCGCGCTTGTTGATGTCGTCGGGAACGAACGGCAGACGGTCCAGCTTGCGCTTGAGCGGTATTTGTTCGCGTGGTGGTTCGAACCGGAAAAGTGCTTCTTGCCAATCAATCAAAGGGTCGGCGAGGCGTGTTGCGGCGTCTCGGAAGGTGCCGACACGCTGGCGCTCTTGAGCGATGCGCGTCACATCGATGTCGGCAATGACGAGCTTCGGATCGCGCGCGAACCGCTCGCCTTCGGCGATCTTCTCGCCCATCTCATAGGCGATCACCTGTCCGTCCCAAGCCACATCCGTCGTGCTCTCGCCGCGCCCGGCCGCTGCGAAGACATACGCGGCAATCGCGCGGCGTGACTGGGAATCGCACAGCACGGCGCGGTCATCGGCTTTGCCGATCACAATGTTCGACGCCGACAGATTGAGAATGATGTTGGCGCCTGCCATGGCGGCTAAGGTCGAGGGCGGAACGGGCGCCCAGAAGTCCTCGCAGATTTCAACGCAGAAGCTGAAGTCGGCAAAGCCCTGAGCGCGGAATATCTGGTGCGCTGTGAAATCGATGTGGTGACCGCCGAGTTCAGTCATCAGCCATGTGCTGTCGCTGGCGACGGCGAAGTGACGTTTCTCGTAGAACTCGCGATAGTTCGGCAAATAACTCTTCGGCACGATTCCGAGGATCTTGCCTCGGTGAATTACAACAGCGCAGTTGAAAACTGAACCGCGCGAGCGGATTGGCGCGCCGACGACGAGAATAGGGAAGAGAGTCTCGCTCTCCGCTCTGAGCTGCATAATCGCCGCTTCGACAGCGTCGAGCAGCGGCTCCTGCAGCAAGAGGTCGTCAATCGCGTAGCCAGACAGCGAAAGCTCTGGCGTCAGCAGGACGGCGGCGCGTTCGGCGTCGGCTTCGCGCCAAAATTTGAGGATCGCTTCCGCGTTCGCGGCCGGATTGGCTGGCGCCACGACAGGCGCGACGGCAGAGATGCGGACGAAGCCATGAGTGTAGAGGTTCTTGAAGTGCTGAGCGTTCGATGAGCCGTCCGCCACGGCTGCTTCGTCGCCTAGCTCAAGCAGCGAGATGTCGACGGAGAGGGCCTGCGCCACTTTCCTCGTGTCGGAGCGGCTCGGTTCGGTGCGACCGGACTCCCAGCTGGAGACAGTGGTCTGGCCAACGCCGACCTTCTGGCCCAGCCAAGTCTGAGAGCGCCCCGCTTTTTCCCGAAATCGACGGATATGTTGGCCAATGGGCATCTAGAGACAAGCCTAGCACATTTTGTGATGGCGGTGAGCACAATATGCTCGGTTTGACTATAAGGTCAATCCCGGTCGCTGGTGTCTACCTCAATGCGGTCGTCGTAACCTTTGCGGGCCGAATAGAAGACAAGCGCCATGAGCCCGCCGCCTAGCGCCAACGACAAGAAGGTGCCCAAGCCAAGCGCGATCCAGCCGTGAATGCTCATCGAAGAGCTATCCCAGCCCGAGAGCGTGAAGACGAGCGCGGCCGCCAGCATGGCGCTCAGACTGATAACCAGCAGGACGATCTTCATGTCTGATATGTGCACTTCGAATTGGCACGTTTCCAGAGCCTATGCGTCGTGGTGGCCGATCATGTAGGCCCAGCCGCACCGCGGAAGCTCAATCGTTACGTCAGTTCGCGCAGAAGCTTGGCGTCTCGATCGCAGCGCCGGCCGTACGCTGACGCCATTGGCCGTTTTCGGTGCGATACTTTTCACCAACTGCAATGAGCGGGCGCTGGAAGACCTCGCAAGCCACTGCGGCGGCCATCTCGTTGACTGAAACGCTGCGCTCGCTCGCGCGGCGCGTGTAAAGTTGGCGGCGCTGAATGTTGTTTTGATCCACACGACCGCGCAGGTCGGCAGAGATCGCCGCGCCGGGCACAAAGCCGAGATAGCCGTCCGCTTGCTCGCCGACCAGGCCGTCAGCTCGCGCCTGTGCGAGCACCGAGTCACTTGCTTGCGCCATTGCCAGCGTCGCGGTCAGCGCTAGCCCAACGGCGACTATGCCGGCGAGAACCAAAGGACGCTTCATGGCGTGGCGCCTCCAAAGAGATCAGAATGTTGATCCAGTAGGTCAGCAGCGTCGCGCTCAAGCCGCACTATGACCTCCTGGCGGATGTTTACGTTGAGATTGATCTCAATCGGTTCATCCGGCGCTTGGATTTGGACGGGGATACATCCAGCGGCGAGGATTGCCGCACCCAAGCTGGTCAATAGGGCTGCCCGCATCACGCGAAACTCCTGGCTACTCTCGTAGCCTCATCGAGCTGAATCTGCTCTGAACCTGTACTTTATCTTGGCGGCGAGGCGTCTAGGTCAACAGGTTCTTCAGTCTCATCTCGCCGGCTCTGATTGATGAGGACGCTCGGATCCGTGATTGTCGCTGCGGTTTGGGCAAGCCTTCGGAACGGGGCTGTGACATGGACGTTGAAATCGAAGGGCACGCCGCGAACCGTCACGTGCCCGACCCCCGGAACTGGCGTTATCGCGCCAAGGTCGACTGGCCGGCCCGAGTTATGACCGCTGAACTCGATTGACGAGACGACGTCGCCGTTCAAATCGCCGTCGAGCGTCAGGGAAAGCGTGTCGTACTGAAAGCTCCGCAACGCATCGAAGGCCATGCGGGAAACGCCTGTGGCGTTGGCGCCGGCCTGGCCTGTGTAGGAAATGACGCCGCCTTCGCCTTGCGCTCTGATAACGCCGTGGTCGACAAACGCGCTCCGTCGCGTGAGCAGAAGCGGAAACTCGCCCTCAAGTTTGCCCGTCGCCGTCAAGTCGGGGACACCAAGAGCGCGAAGAAGGTCGCCAGCGTCGACGTCCTTTAGCCCGAGTTCGAAATGTGTCTCGTCGGCGCCGAGCGAAATCGTCGTTGGAAGCATCGAAAGAGTTCCGCTGGCGAAATCGAAATCCGCCCGTTCGATGACGACTTGCGCGTCTCGGAGCAGCTGAAAACTCACGCGGCCGTTGCTTACTGCGACACCAGGATTGAGTTCGCCAATGGTGATGTGCTGGCCGGGAGGCGTTGTGAGCTCCCACAAATTGTCGAACCGCACCTCACCGCGAACATCGTTGAGAATGGGGATCGTGGCCGTCGAGAGCGACAGGCCATCGAGGCGAACAAGGCCTGTGCCAAGGAGGTTGTTGCGTGTCCATGTGATGTCGGCGCTGGCGGCGATCGGCCCGCGCACGCCTTCGACCAACCCGCGCGCCTGTTCGGTGATTTCGTACGGCTGCAAGTCTGGCCCGAATTCTATTCGCTCGGCGCTCACACTGGCCATGCCGACGCCTTCGCTAACGTCATGCCGTGCGTTGAAGCGCGCGAGTTGACGATGGCCCGCGTCGAGCACGATGGCGCCCGAAGCCGTGATCTCCCCGTTTTGCAAAGTCGCGCTGGCGTCGGCAATGCGCAGCGGATTGAACAGAGGGCGGTCATCGTCGGTGGCGGGGCGATTAGCGGTGAGGAGGGCTTCGCCAGCGCGGACTTGGATAACGGGTTTGCCGTCTTCCGGTTGCGCAGACCACGCGCCTTCGATTGCTGAGATTGAGCCTGGAAGAGCGGGATCGTCGAGCGTGCCGGCGTTGAAGGATCCGGTCACCGTCCAGCCATCGGCGATGCGTGCATCTGCGGTGAGGCGCTCAAGCCTCACTGCGAGCGCGCGTTGTTCGGCCATCTCAATTGTCAGACGCGGGCTGTGGGCCTCGATTGCAAGTGTGAAATCGCCGGCGCGCCCGCGGAAGCGGCCCGCCACATTGCTTGCGCTTAAGTGCGCCGGTTGGCCTTCGGGCCCTGACATCCGCCCGTTCAGTGCAAGGTCACGGACGGAGAAGCCGCCGGACAAGTTGCGCGCAGCATCGGCGGCGATGAGCGCGCCGCCGAGCGGGCAAAGCGAGAGGGCGCCGTTGGCAAACGAGAGGCCGGCCGCGTCGATGCCGCCCAGTCGGATCGGTACGCAGCCGCTATTTGGCGTCACCCGCCACCCGTTGCCCCAGCGCACGCCGAGATCAAGTGAGGCGACCAGATTGCGAACTTCGCCATCGCCGATCGGTCCGGTGATTTGCGCTGGACCTCGCAAGTCGACGCTTCCGCCGCCCTGCGGCCGGATCGCAATCGTGACGCCAAGTTCGTCGGTCGCGATGCTCGCATTGTCGGTATGCCAGTTGGTGAGCGTGAGCGTGCCGTCCGTTTCAAATGGGGCGTTTGGCGTCCAATCCAGCGTGTCGAGCAGCAGCGACGCGTTGGGCGCGCCACCACCTGACAGCTCAAGCGCGACTGCGCCCGACAACGACGGTCCGGGCCATTGGAGCACAAGCGCGGGGCCATCCCGGCGGAGCGGCGCAAGTTGCAGGCGCGCGCCGGATGCGGCGCGTGCTTCCGCTGGCGCAGCGACTTGAAGGCGGATGCCCGTTTCAGCGACATTGATCGTCAACGGAATCGAGAGGTCGAAACGATTGGCTGCGGCGTCGAGCGCATGCTCGGCTTGCGCGAATGTCGGACCGATAGGCGCGTCGGGAATGTCCGGAAACGCGGAACGCAGATGCTGCCGTGCTCTATCGGTGAGGTGCGCTTGCGCGAGTGTGACGCGCGCCTCGCCGATGAGTGAGTTATCGCCTTGCAGTTCGAACCGGAAAACGCCACTGGCGCTCGGTTGCTCTGAGATCAGCGCGAAGCCATTGAAGCGCTCGCCCGAGAGTGACCAGCGGCCCTGACCGCGCACATCATCGCCCTCGACCCTGCCGTCGAAACGCGCGTGTTCGATTGAGCTTTCGCCAAGCCGCAAATCACCTGCGGTGCCGTGCGCTTCACTGGCCCAGGTCTCCGGCGCGAGTTCGGTTGCGCGCGCGATACCTTCAAAGCTAAGCGCGGCCGTGACGGATCGCGCGGACATTTCCTTTCCGCGAACTGCGGCCGCGCGGCTATTCAGCTCGAAATCGTAACGCGAGAGATCGAGTGGAACGCGGCCAAGAATTCGGAACGCCGGCGTTGCGGCGCGTGTGTTGTTCCACGTAAGGGCGTTTGCGCTGGCGCTGAGCCGAAATGAGACGTCGCTATCGCGCGATACAACAACCAGTTCGGCCGCGCCGTTTTCGAGCGCGTAGGCTTCCCCAGGTCTCGATGTCGGGGCAATCGTAGCGCGCGCCGAGAAGTTGTTTCCAAAGGCGCCAGAGCTTTGGAGCGTGGCGTTGAGCGGGCCGAATGGCGTGTCGAGCACAGCCTGGCCCTCCAATATCTCCAATTCGATGGCTGGAATGCTTGGCCGCCGCCGGCTGGGCTTGCCGCCGCCCAGCCGAGCCAAAGCGCCTGCCGATACTCGCCCTCGCTCGTCCATCCGAAAATGCAACCGTGGGCGGACCACGCGGAGAAAGTAAATGTGCGGTGAAATTCCGTCCCAACGCCAGCGCGCTTCTATCAGAGGGATGGTTGCGTCCGGTGTCTCAGCGGAGCCAAACCGGACGTTCGCCAACGCGGCGCTGTTCAAATCGAGGTTAACAAATTGGAAATCGGCATCGGCGCCCCGCTCGGAGAGAGCGGCCCCGAGCATGAACGAGGCGATCGAGTAGCGGACAAACCAAAGCCCAGAACCCAGCAAAATCAAGCTTATGCCCAAGGCGCTCAGCGCCATAGACCAGCCAGCAATGAGCCGGCGTGGGGGCGGCGGGTCGTCCGGGAGCGTTTTGGGCTCTCGTTCTTGACTCGCAACGGCCTGGTTAGACCTGTGTGCCATACTCTTCTGCTTGGCGTGGTCCTTGCTGGATTGGAGCCGTTTTCAGCGGCGTCTTTCTGGCTAACTGAATGGGCCCATTACGGTTTCTGGCTGAATAACCAAACGGCGGAAAACACTTGTTGATGGTGCTTTTCTTTCGGATGGCGGCTATTGGAGCACGAGATTGAGAGCAGAATTCGCTCACCGGCTCATGAGGGCCCGTAAGGGGATGGCCGCCGCCGGCCTGATGGCAGCGGCATTCCTGGTGGGGCTTGGGCTGGCCTGGAACGCAGGCCTATTCAGCGGCGCAGCAACGGCGGCGGCGGCTGAAAACGCCGCTTTGCGTGAAGCAGCGGCGCGGCGAGCCGAGCAATTGGCCTTCACCGAAGTTTATCTCCGTCACGAAACGAAAGAGATGCGCGTCGCCAATGGCGAGACGTTGGGTGGGCTGTTGACGCGCGCCGGCGCCTCCTCGAGCGACGCGAACGCAGCGCTCAGTTCAATTTCGGACGTTTACAACCCTCGCCGTCTGCGTCCTGGTCAAGCGATCAGCCTCTATTTCCAACGTGATGGCGGCCAAGCACAACTGACCGGCGTTGCGTTCCGCTCGGAGCCGGGGGCGTCTGTCACCGCCAACCGTACGACGACGGGGGGGTTCGAGGCGCGCGAAGTGCAGATGCCGTTGACCTTTGAGATCGCGCGCATCGCGGCGCCGGTCGAGACGAGCCTCTATTCGAGCGCTCTCGCGCTCGGCGCCACCGACCGCGAGGTCGCGGCGTTGGCTGATGCGTTTTCGTATGACGTCGACTTCCAGCGCGATGTGCGTCCGGGAGATCGCTTCGAACTGGTGTTCGAGCGCTTCTACGACGATGAGGGCAATACGGTTCGCACCGGCGACCTTCTCTATGTGTCGCTGGAATCTAGCCGCGGCTCGCGGCAGTTCTATCAATTCATGGCGCCAGGGGATTCCAGGCCCGATTGGTACGACGCCGAAGGCAAGAGCGCTCGGCGCTTTCTGATGAAGACGCCGATCAATGGCGCGCGCTTGTCATCTGGTTTTGGGATGCGCCGCCATCCGATCTTGGGCTATTCGCGCATGCATCGAGGCACTGACTTCGCCGCGCCAACCGGAACACCGATTCTAGCGGCGGGAGATGGCGTGGTGGAGCGCGCGGGGCCGTTCAGTTCGTTCGGCAATTATGTTCGGATTCGCCATGCGAACGGCTATGAAACGGCGTATGCACACATGTCGCGCTTTGCGCGCGGCGTGCGTCCGGGCGTGCGAGTTAGCCAGGGGCAGGTGATTGGATACGTGGGCACAACAGGACGCTCCACCGGACCCCACCTGCACTATGAAGTGCTGCGCCGCGGTGAGCAGATCAATCCAATGAGTCTGCGTGTCGCCAACGGACGGAACCTCAGTGGGCGGGCTTTGGAACTCTTCATGATCGAACGCGCGCGCATCGACACATTGCGCCAGGTTCGCGCCCGCGAGAATCCAAGGCAGGAAGCTGTGGCGCGTCCGATCAGTGCAAGCGGTGCGGCTTCGCAATAGACGTCTAAAATCAGAGTTGAGCCAGCGGGGAATCCGTCGCAATGTCCGGCGAGCGCTCACGCGCGTCGGAGAACGAACGGAACAATGGCGATCCGCGTCCTGATTGCTGATGACCATGAGCTGTTCCGCAGTGGAATGAAGCAGCTGCTAGTAGATGTGCTTCACGCTGAAGAAGTGCGTGAAGCAGAAAGCATGGATCGCGCGCTCGAAATCTTGACTAACGAGGGTGCGGGCGACTTGGTGCTCGTGGATTGGCGAATGCCGGGCATGTCGGGCGCGGAATCGCTCGCGGCGCTTCGAGATGGTTTTCCTGAAGCCAAGGTCGCGGTGATCTCTGCCTGGGAAGAGCGGTCCGATATTCTCGCAGCTCTGGGCGCCGGTGTTCACGGTTATATTCCGAAATCGATGTCATCGACGCAGATTGCGGCGGCGCTGCAAGGGATTCTTGATGGCCGCATTTTTGTACCACCCGCAATAGGCAAACGTGAGAGCGCGACAAACGAGAGTGGGAACGCCTTCAAGCTCGATCAAGATAAACTCACGCTGCGCCAGCGTGACGTGCTTCAGGAATTGCTGAAAGGGCAGGCGAGCAAGGAAATTGCGCGCTCGCTAGATATCGCCGAGGGTACCGTAAAAATTCACTTGGCCGCAATTTACCGTGCGCTCGGCGTACGCACGCGCGCCGAGGCCATCGCTAAGATGAGTAGATCTGGTTAGCCGCTGCTTGCGCGGACGATGAAGGTGGCGCCTTGGCCGCGCTCAGAGTGTACTTCAATTTTGTGCTGCATAAGCGCCGCCAGCTTGTTGGCGATCGTAAGACCGAGGCCTAGTCCCTCGCTGGCGTTGAGCCGGGCGAATTCCGCGAAGATTTTCTCTTGGTCCTCCGGCGCAATGCCCGGCCCGCTGTCACGCACTCTTATCTCGACCGCGCCATCACTTTCCTCGGCGCTTAGGTGTGCGGCGCCGCCGCCATGTTGCACGGCGTTTGTGACGAGGTGCTGAATGATAGTTTCGAGGAGAACGGGATCGGAGTGCACATAGAGATTGGTCGCGTCGGCCGTCGCGTGCGGGGCGCCAGCCAAAAGATCGTCGAACAAGGCTTTCAGCGAAACACGTTCAAGCTCGGGTTCGACCTTGCCTGCGTCCAAGCGCGCAAGCTGGATCAACCCTTCGATCATCCCGGCAAGAGATTGCGCGGCGCGATCGGCTTTTCCCAGAACCTCGCGCGCTTCGGCGTCGTGTACGCGGCGCTCCAGCGCGCTCAGGTAGAGCAGCAACGCATGCAGCGGTTGGCGCATGTCGTGCCCAACCGCCGTCAAGAAGAGCGTCTTTGAGCTATCGCCGTCCATGGAAGCCTTCTCGCCTCCGAGCGTGTGCTGCGCAAGCCGCTTATTCGACCAGTTGATTGGTTCGCTCTAACCAAGCGATCAAATCGCGCGGCGCAGTTGGTTTTTGCATGAAAGCATAGCCAGCGCCTCTTGCGGCGTGCTTCGCATCGTTGCTGAGCGAGCCGGATAACACCAGCACCTGTGCTCGCGGAGCGCGTGCACGCAACTTTTGAGCCGCCGAAACGCCGTCGGTTTCGGTGAGATGGAAATCCGTGATGATAATACGTGCCTGGTCGACGCGTGGTCCTGCTGCAAGGGAGACGTCGTCAGCATCCGCGCCGTGAACGACATCAGCCCCCCAATCGCGCAGCAGAAGTTGCATTGCTTCGGCCGAGGCGGAGTCATCTTCGAGCAGAAGAATGATGGGGCGTGGCGCCAACATGGGGCATATGAAATCACGTTGCCGCCGCCTTCGTTAGTTGACCACGCGGCTTAGTTCGAAAGTCATAGGCCATTGCCTAGCGCTTCAAGCACAACTTTTGGGGAATTCAACTCGGGCCTTGGTTCGTGCATATTTTTGCACAGTTAAGGGATTGACAGAATGCTTATGGCAGGTGGCAACACTGAACGCTTCGAAGAGATATCGTCCGGAGATGACGATTACTTCGGCGTTTCAGGTAGAAGTGAATCCGACTTTTGCTCTCGTGACGGCGCGCAATCGTTAAAAGCAAAGATTGAGGCCTATTGGGCTGATCGGGGTCACAAGGTGCAGGTGATGTTGCACAACGTTGGCTTTCATCCGGCCATCCGCGCGGCGCGCTTCGACGTGCGTAGCGATATGGTCAACGGCATGCCGCGCACCGTGTCAGAGCAGTCACGCGTCGCGCCTGCCCAAGCTTATGTCGAAGATTTCGACAATTCGGACAGCGATCTGGTCTTTGAATAATATTGAGTTGACCCTGGGCGGGTCTCGGTAGCGAAGGGCGCGGCCTCCCCCTCAAGGCCGCGCCCTTCGTCATATTTGACCCTTGCGTTCGACGCGCCCGCGCGGAATGGATGAGGGCATGTCTGATGATGTTGCCGCGCCTGCGCAGTTCGAAATTCCTGACGGCTATGTGGCGTTGGATTGGCGCCGTGGTTTTGTCCGCCAGATCGGACCGCTTTACCGCCGCGCGCAAAACGGCGCCTACACGATGGGATTTCGCGTCGAAGATCATCACACCAACGGCATGACCAACGCCCATGGCGGCATGCTGATGAGCTTTGCCGACATGGCTTGGGGGCACGTGGTTTCGGTGGAGACATCCTCGTATTGGGTCACGGTGCGTTTGACCCTCGATTTCTTGTCGAGCGCTCGCCTGGGCGATTGGGTTGAAGGCGCGAGCGAAGTCTTGTCGAAAGCGGACGACCTTTATGTCGTCCGCGGCCGGATCTGGTCGGGCGACCGCACGCTCATAACAGGCGGCGGCGTCTTCAAACCGATCCAAAAGCGAGATCCACGCCCCGGCGAAAAGGCGTTTCAGGGGCAAGCAAGCTAGCTCGCCGCGCGCGTTTGGTGGACGGCGCTCCGTTGGCCAGGATAGAGATGGCGCATGCGCATCTCCCGCCGTTCAGTTCTCGCCGCTGTGCCACTTATGGGGTGCGCTGGGGAGGCAAGTGCCCAGGTTAACGTCATTCACGTCACGCCTGGCGGCGAAGGTGACGGCTCCTCGTGGCAGTATGCGGCATCGCTATCCGCCGTCGCTGATTTGATCGACAATTTGGAACCCGGCGGTAACGTTTTGGTTGCGGCCGACCGCGGCGAGTACGCACTCACCGAGATGATTGAGATCGGGCACGGCGGGCGGGCGAGCCAGGAAATAAGTATTCGTGGCGTCAACTCGGCGACTGGCGAGCCAAAGCAAGCGTTGGTGCGTGGCGCTCAAGCTGGTTCAGAGGGAGGGGAGGTTTTCAAGCTCTTGCGCGGCGCAAGCCACATCAAGTTCTCGCATTTCGACTTTCGCGATGTGGGCAATGGCGCGTTTCGCGTCGCGGCTCCTGTATCAAACATCACAATTGAAGATTGCGCCTTCGAGAATGTGTATCGGTTCTTCGAAAACAGCGCAGGTGACAACGAAGGTCACGCCAGCCTTGATGGTTTCGTGCTTCGACGCTGCCGTGGGTCTCGTGTAGAGCGCGGCTTTCTCCGGATACGCTACAACTCGCGCAACGGTCTCATTGAAGATTGCGCCGCCGAAGGCCTGCCCATTCAGGGCGGGCGAATTCCTGTAGGCTGCGCGCTCGAGGATCGTGCCAACAATATTACCTACCGTCGCTGCCTGATGACCGGCTTTCAGCAATTCAGGGGCGCCGATGAATACTGGAACGGCGACGGCTTCTCCGACGAGCCTGATAACGCGAACATTCGCTACGAAGCGTGCGAGGCGCGTGCGTCGACCGATGGCGGTTTCGACTGCAAGAGCCGAGGTCTGGTGCTCGCCGATTGCATCGCAGAGGATAACAAGCGCAATTTCCGCATTTGGGGTAACCACGTCACGCTAACCAATTGCGTCAGCCGTAACCCGAACTTTCGCGGCCGCGAGGCAAATGAAAACGCCACCTCTTGTCATGTGTGGGTCGATGGTGAGGCTGGCGGGGATGTTCAAATCATCAATCTCACCGTTGAAGATCGTGATGCGACTCCAATCATTGAGTTCGGCAATGACACTGGCGCCGTAAAGATCCGTGGTATCACCATCAACACTCCCAGGGTTAATTGGGGAAGTGATGAAGATCGCGTGCGCGCCAGTATGTTGGTAGGTGAGCCGCAATTTCACGAAGTTATGGCTAACGATTGAGCGTCAGGCTCGGCGAGGGAAGCTGTAGCGCGATAGGTGAGAAATCTTGAATAAGCTCAGCGCTCAGGCATAACCGAAGCATCGCGACGAGACGAATGTCTCTAGCTGCAATAAAAATTGAGACATGTCCGCGACATCAGAAACCATATCTAGCGCAGAGACGCCGCTGATCTTTGTGGTCGGCGCTCGTGGCGTTCCAGATGTCGAGGGCGGCGCCGAAAAAAATGCAGAGATGCTATTTCCGCTGGTGGTCGAGAGCGGGAGCTACCGCGTTACACTCGTTGGCCTTTCGGACAACATCAAATCTGAGACGTTCAAGGGCGTCCAGTTGATGAAGGCGCCGCGCTCCAATTTCATGAAGACCGACAAATTGCTTTGCTATTTCGCCTCAATCTTCATGGCGATGCGTCTCCGGCCGAGAATAGTGCATTTTCAGGGCTTGGGTTCGGCAATCTTCCTGTGGGCGTACAAGCTCATGGGGGCGAAGACGGTCGTGCGCTACGGCTCTGCTGACTATCTGGTCGAGAAGTGGGGCCCCCTTGGCAAATTGGGATTTCTATTTGCGGAGTTTCAGCTTCGCTTCGCGGACGCGGTGATTGCTGTGACCCCGGCGTTGGCGGAACGTCTTGCGCGGCGAGGCATCAAAGGCAATGTCCACGTGATCGCGAACGCGGCAGATCCGCTGCCAGCGATCGGCCCGGGCCCCGGCCATCCGACTGGCGATTACATTCTTACCGTCGGACGGGTCACGGCGCAAAAGAACATCGCGAACCTTCTTCGCGGATATGAGCTATTCGCTAAGGATGCGGTGAAGCCGCCGAAGCTCATTATCGCCGGCGGTCTCGACGAGACCGAATACGTTGATGAACTTCGGCCGCTGCTCACAGAGCGCACAGTTCTGGCGGGCAAATTCACGCGCAGCGCTATGGCGCCGCTTTATCGGGACTCGAAGCTGTACGTTAACGCATCGCTCCATGAGGGGAGCTCCAACGCAGTGCTTGAAGCAATTGGTGCTGAATGTTCAATCCTGCTGAGCGACATCCCTGAGAACCGCGATTTCGGTCTGCCGGCAAAGAGCTATTTCGATCCGTCTTCGCCGGAAGCAATCGCCGACGCATTGAAGCGGGCCTTGTCCGATCGGAGCGCATACGTGGTCGATTCCGCGCGCTATTTGACTTGGGCGAAAGTCGCCGAGCGGACACTTGACATCTACCGCGGCATCGCGCCTCTCAAACAGGCAGGGGTCGAGCGGCGGAGCGCGCTTGCCTCGGCCTCCTGAGGGGCGGGTGAATGTGCGGAATTGTAGGGGTTGTTGAGGGGCGGGGGCTGGAGGTCCCGCGCGCGCAGGTCGACGCTGCGCTCGCTTCAATCCGCTATCGTGGCCCTGATGATCAGGGAGTTTGGACCGAAGAGGCGGTGACGTTCGGCCATCTGCGCCTGTCGATCGTCGATCTGTCACCCGCAGGCCATCAGCCAATGCTCTCGTCAGACGGGCGCTACGTCATCACCTACAATGGTGAGATATACAATCATGGCGAGCTACGCGCTGAGCTGGACGCAGAGTCTTCGCATAATTGGCGCGGCAGTTCGGATACAGAGGTTCTGCTCGAATTGATTTCGCGCCGCGGTGTGGAAGCAGCGCTGAAAAAAACAGATGGGATGTTCGCGTTTGCGCTGTGGGATCGTCGCGAAAAGCGGCTTTTCTTGGCGCGAGATCGATTTGGCGAGAAGCCGCTCTTCTACGCCGCACGCGGCGAGGGGCTGGCGTTTGCCTCAGAGTTGCTGGCGTTGGAGCAGTTTAAGGCGCTCAATCTGAAGGTTAGCCGCGACAACGTCGCGCGCTACTTCACCTGCGGATATGTTCCCGCGCCGTTCAGTATTTACGAGGATGTATTCAAGCTTCCCCCGGCTTCGTTGCTGACGTGGAAGCCGGGTGAACAGCCAAAGGTCATCGAATATTGGTCGATCGACGAAATGGCGCGCGAGGCGATTGCCGATCGGCGGCCGCTGGCATTGGCTGAGGCAGTGGACGAACTGGATCGATTGATCCAGGCCTCGGTGGCCGAGCGCATGTCGGCGGACGTGCCGGTGGGTGTGTTCCTGTCGGGGGGAGTCGACTCATCGCTCGTGACGGCTGCAATGCAGAAATGTGCGTCGCGACCGATCACGACTCTCACGCTGGGCTTCGAGGATCCGCGTTTCAACGAAGCGGACCACGCGCGCGCAATTGCTAAACACCTCGGCACCCATCACATCGAAGAAGTGGTGAACGCCGACCAGGCGCGTTCGGTCGTGACGCGCCTCGGGCGCATGTACGATGAGCCGCTAGCCGACGCTTCTCAGATCCCCACCTATCTGGTTTCCGAGATGGCAAGAAAGCATGTCACCGTTGCGCTATCGGGCGATGGTGGTGACGAAGGATTTGCGGGATATCGCCGCCACTATGCGACGCCCCAACTCTGGCGTCGCATGCGCAAGATGCCGATGCGCGGCGTCGCCGGCGCCGTGATCGGCGTGGCGCCAGTTTCGGCGCTGAACCTCGGCTTGAGCTTTCTCAAAGGATTCACCGATCGTTATGGTGTCGGCGGCGATGTTGGCCCAACGTTGAAGCGCGTGGCGCCTTGGCTTGGCGCGACATCCCTGATCAATCTACATGAACTCAGTCTCGCCAAGTGGCCGTGCGATGATCCGCTTGTGCCCGGCGTAGGCTATCTCAATGATCGCGATCACGGCTTCCTGCCGGAGAGCGAAGTCGATCAGCTCTGCCTGCATGATATGCGTAATTATTTGCCGGGCGATATTCTGGCCAAGGTTGATCGTGCTTCCATGGCCGTGAGCTTGGAGACTCGCATTCCGTTGCTCGATCCGGACGTCGTGCGTTTTGGGTTGAGCTTACCGGAAGAGCTTCGTTTGAAAGACGCGCAGGGCAAGCGGATCCTACGTGAGACGCTGAAGCGTTATGTGCCACAAGAACTTTTTGATCGCCCGAAGACGGGCTTTGCGCCGCCTTTGGAGAGTTGGCTGCTGGGCCCGCTGCGAAACTGGGCCGAGGACCTCCTTTCGCCAAATCGACTCGAAAGTCATGGGCTCCTCGATGTGGGGCGGGTGCGGTCTTTCTGGGCGCGGTATCAGAAGGGCGGCACAATGGAAGAAGCGCGCCTCTGGGCAGTGCTTCAATTGCAGAGCTGGATGGCCGCGCGCGATCTTTAGCCGGCGCTTAGAATTTGCGCGCCTGGATGCAAGCGCTCGCGATTGTCAGGTCCTGTTCAGTCAGGTGCGCCAGCGAAGACGTGAGATCAGTGCGCTGTAGATTGCTGGGCTGAGGGTGAAATTGTGCGCCGACGATTTGCATTCCAGCGGTCGTTAGTGCGCGTTCATGGACAGAGTATGGCTCACGATTGATCGTATACAGCCTGCGTCCTTTCATGAATTTCCACACTGCGTTGGAATACCGCCAATGGCCATCCCACTCGTTGGCAAAACCGTGACACTTGAAATCGATTTCGTGGGAAACAAAGCCGCTTGGCTTCAACCAGTGGCTTAGCTCGGCGTGTACACCGGCGATATCATCGACATATTCGAGGACGGCCTGGGAGATGATCATGTCGATTTCGGCGCCGCCTAATGATTGGCCGCGCCACGGCGCTGTGTAGCCGATCACTGAGGCATCACCGGTTTCGACCGCACGCCGCAGGCGAGCGATACGGGCGGGCGCCATGTTTCGTTCCATGTGCGCGGCCGTTAGCACCTCGTGAGGAAACGCGTAATTCTCAAGCAGCGGCTTCATCCGCGGGAATGCTTCGGCGCCCGGAATGTCCGCGCGCCGCGCGAAGAGATCAACCAATCCATCGAATACTGCGAGGTTGCGGTCGGTGTTTGCGTACGCGACGACATCGAAGGCGCGGTAGCTCTCAGCGCCGGAAATGAGCGCAGCAATCCCGACGCCGAGGGAATCCCCCGGCCCGAGTTCGGCCACGTGTTCAGGCGGCGCAGTGCAAAGCCCATTCTTGTGTGCAAGGCAGAGGTGGCGAAGCCAAACGGCGTAACAGTACAGATGATTGTCGCTGCCGCGAGAGCGCCGCTGCGATATCGCGTTGATGCCGGGCGCCCACGTGGCTGCGGCTTTCGCCATTTGCAGGACCGCATAGATGTTTCGTCGCAGCGCGCGACGCGGATCATTGGCGCTCGGCATTTCTGGTACTGACCACCGGTGGCGACGGGACGCGTCACCCATGCAAAACACGCGCCCGGTTACGTCACCGGCTGCCGCTGAAGCGAGAGCAGATAAAGCGTGTAACCGCAAATGAGGCCGTACATGATGTTGCCCTCGACCATCCACATTGGCATCGTCGCCATATTAAGCACTATGTAGCAGAGGTGTGCGCCAACGAGGATGCCCGCCTGTGGGTGCCGTACTCTCAGTGCCGAGACAAGCATCGAACCCCATACCCACAAGATGATGACGACGCCGACAACGCCGTATTCGTAGAGGTAGTTCACCAGCGTGTTGTGGGCGTAGAGAGGGAACGCATCGTTCCAAGACTCGGGACCGAAACCGATCACATAATCGGTGAGGTCACCCTGAAGCCAAGCGTAGATGTATGAACTCCAAATTGCCGGTCGGCCGGAAAGCAGGCGGCCTTCTTCGACTGTGTATTCGTTCGGAGGTTTGAAGAAATTCACGTCGCCTGACGTGGCGACTGTGACGTCGTTGAATCGCTCCGCAAAGAACAAGCTCAGAACGCCAAGCGCTATGGCGCCAATGACAATGAGAGCGCTCACAACAAAGGGCCGATCACGCCAAGGAAAGCGGCTGAGCGACGATGAAGCGAAAAACATCAGTACCAGCGGCACGATCGCGACCAGAGTCGTTCGATAGTTCGCAAGCACGACTCCACCAATGCACAGCAGAACGATTCCCAGTCGAAGTTGCCGGTTGATGCCGGTTGCAAAGCACGCGATCGTGAGACACGTCGCCAGCATGACCGAGAAGGTGGCTTCGTGGTTGTAGCCGCCAATATAGCTGATGTCGTTGACGTCCGTTTCCGTCATCTTGCCGTAGCCGAGCACGACCGACAACATCTGCCAGATCAAGACGGGAAAGAAGGTCCACAGCATCGCGGTCATGAAGTCGCCGCCGCGCCCGCGACTCATCGCGCCATAGGTCGCGAGAACGATTACAATCAGATATCCGTGTTTCGTGATGACTGTAACGAGGCCCGGCGTGAAGCCGTCATTGGCGAGTGCGCTCACGACGGCGAGCGCGATCAGGACGTAGAACGGAAGCAAGTACCTGAGTTGCAGATGGCGCAGGTTGATGTTCATCAACCCAACAATGAACAAGCCCATCGAAGCGAGCGCGTTGGCGGACATCCCCGCCACGAGCGGCCGAAACGTAATGGTGTGGAACGCCGACATGACGTAGCGGAGCCAGGATGCCCCGATGACAAAGCCGGCTGAGCGATCGCGCGTGCGCGCCATCACGAACAAGATGATGACGAGGCTCAGGAGCGCTATGGGATAGAGAAGGTAGGCGGGAAGCGACGGTGCTGTTGCGCCAAGTTCATTCGAAATCATGACGATTAACCAGCCAGCCGACGCAGCATCCCGATTTCACTTGTGGGGCGCCTGGTCTATGAGAAGCAAGATTTGTGCGCTCGGAGTGGATCGGGTTTTGCTAGTAAAGAACCCGATCGGCGGACCTGAAAGGGGAAAGTGGGCGTGATGCAGCGCAAACGCGCGCTTTTCTTGATTAACTCTCTCGTCGCTGGAGGCGCCGAGAGAGTGATGTGCACGCTGCTCCGTCACTCCGTCCCGGAGCGAGACGAGTTCGATATTCACTTGGGGTTGCTCGACGAAGAGTCGTCTGACAACACGCCGCCGTCCTGGGTGAGGGTGCATCGCCTCGACTGTCGCTTTTCGACCGCTCGGAGCATCGCGGCTGTCCGTCGGTTGTACGCAGACCTCCAGCCCGATGTCTCGTTAAGCTTCCTTACCCGCGCCAATATTGCCGCTGTGCTGAGTGCGCGGACACCATGCGTCATAAGCGCTCGCTCGCACACCTCGCACCATCTGAGCAAAGGACTGCGCGGTGCTCTGACGCGGACTGTTGTGCGAACGATTTATCCGAGAGCGGCCAAGATTATTGCCGTCTCTAACGGCGTCGAACGCGATCTGCGTGATAACTTCGGCCTGCCGCAGGAAAAGCTTATCAGCATTCCCAATCCAGTGGATGTTGAGGAGATACGCCGCCAGGCAGCGGAGACGTTGCCCGTCTCAATCGATGGTCCGTTCATTCTCTCCGCGGGTCGGCTGGTAAGCGTGAAGAATTTTCCAATGCTGTTGCGCGCGTTCGCAGTCGCTGGCGAAGGGCGCAAGCTGGTCATTGCAGGTGAGGGCGAGGCGCGGTCATCACTTGAGGCATTGGCGCGCGAACTTGGAATTGCTGACCGTGTCGTGTTTCCCGGATTTGTATCCAATCCTTACCCGTTGATGGCGGCGGCGGAAATGTTCATTCTTTCCTCGGATTCGGAGGGATATCCCAACGCGTTGATTGAAGCGATGGCGGTCGGACGACCGGTCATCGCGACCAATTGCGACTCTGGTCCGTCTCAAATCCTCGCCGGTCAGCCGCGCGCTTCAGTTCATGGCCTTACCTATGCCGAGTACGGTATCTTGACGCCGGTTGGCGATATGGCGGCGATGGTTACGGCGATGCGCGCGCTCGCTGATCCGAACAAGCGAATAGAGTATGGGAAAAAGGGCAGGGAGCGCGCCGAATCCTTCAGCGCCGCTTCGATCAAGGATCGTTATTGGAATGTCTTGCGCGCCGCGATGGATGCGACGCCGGCACAGCGGCGCTAATCCCCATGCGCATTGGCATCTTCGGCGGTTATGGGACCGGCAATTTCGGCAACGATGCATCGTTTGAGGCGTTGCGCGATTTCTTGCGCGCCGAGATGCCGGAGGCGGAGATCTCGGCGATCTGCAGCAAGCCCGAGCCGACCGAAGCACGTTTCCAGGTAAAGGCTGTTGGCATCGCTGCGCCGAGGCCGCAGGGCATCTGGCGCAAGCTTGATACGCTGATGCTGCGTCAGCCAAGCACTTGGCGCAATTGGGCGCGTACGCTGAAACTGCTGAACCAATATGACGTCATACTTTCCGGCGGCACCGGCGTTTTCGACGACTTTCGCGACACGCCGCTTGGTTGGCCCAGCGTGCTGCTGCGCTGGTGCTTGGCCGCGCGCATAAAAGGCGTTGAGTGGCGCTTCATCAGCGTCGGTGCGGGCCCCATCGTCAATCCGATTGGGCGCGAGATGATGAAGTTCGCCGGGTCGTTGGCGCGCCAACGGCTCTACCGAGATGAAGATTCGTATCAGTTCATGAAGCGGCTGGGGGTGGACGGCCCGACGGACGGCGTAGTTCCAGACCTAGCGTTTCTGCTGTCGCCAGCGGATGCCGCCCGTCCTGCGGACGCGCCCTTGGTCGTAGGCGTCGGCATGATGACCTACCACGGTTGGCACAGCAGCGCTGGAGTTTACGATACATACATCGCCTTGCATGTGCGCCTGATCGAATGGCTGCAGGCGCGCGGTTACGGGGTGCGGATGATCATAGGGCAAACGCCCGCTGATGTCGGCGCTGCACGTGATGTCGACGCGCGACTCAAGCAAAAGGTGCTCACGCCCTGTGAAGCTGATGCGACCTCTATTCATGACGCTATGGCGATTATCGGCGAAACGGACTTGGTCATTGCCTCGCGCTATCACGTGCAGATCGCGGCGCTAAAGATGGGGCGACCGCTGATCGCCCTGAGCTATGGCCCCAAGAGCGACGCGCTGATGGCTGACGTTGGGCTCGATGAGTTTTGCCAAGACCTGGATAATGTTAACTTCGACCTACTGACGCAGCAGGTTGAAAAAATGATTGCAGGCCGCGAGGGGTATGCGACGCAAGTGCGCGAGAGAGTGGCGGCGATGAAAGCGAAGCTTATCGCCGCGCTAAAGAGGCTGGATTTTCGCGCCTAGCTCGCCGCAGTCGTTGCGTCGGTCGGCCAGCGCGGCGGCTCGTATGGCCGCTTCACGCGCTTCAAGAACAGATAGTACGGCCACACTAAGACAGACGCGATGAAATCGAAAACACTCGGTCTGTGGCCGCGTGAAGCGAGGCGTTCGAGGTCGCGTTTGGCAATGGCGCCAGATCCAGAGATCGCCCAAAAGAGAATGCGCCGATAGAACACCCGCAAGAAGCGATTGAGCACTCGCTTGTACTCGGTGTTTGAAAGTGAAGCTGGGCCGTAGCGCTCGATAAAGAGCAGCTTCTCCCAGATAACCGCCTTCACTTTGGGCGCCAGCGTAAAGACCAGCGAACCTGAGTCTTTGTGGCGAATAGTGTCGGCAATATATTTGTGCACGAAGGCGGCGCGCTTGCCTCTCGAAAGTGTGCGGCAGACAGCGGCGATGTAACACTCGACGATGTCGTTGGGGTAGAAGTCTTCATCCTTTCGCATGACGTCTGCACGAAATAGTACGTGCGCGGTCGGAATATGGGCTTCATCCGACATCCAGCGGGCCAGCATGTTGTTGGCCTCGAAAACAGTGCATTCCGGCGGGAAGTAATGTGGGCGGAGGACGCCGTTCATCTTTTCGATGCCGGCGACCATGATGATGGTCTCGTCGGAGAGAGCCGCGTCCATCATGTCGGCGATGGCGTTTGCCGGCATGGTGTCGTCGGCGTGGAGCATCCGAAAGTGCGTCGCTTCGGCTGGGATCAGCGATGCGACTTTGTTCGAGTTCTGCTGGAAGGTGATTGTTTCCGGATTGCGTATGGTGACGATTGGCACGTCCGCGCTAGCGTAGCGTGCGATGATCTCGGCGGTGCCGTCGGTGCTGGCGTTGTCGACGATGCAGTGGACGAGCGGTCTATAGGTCTGAGCTTGAACGGCCTTGATCGCGGCTTCGACATGCCTCTCGCCGTTGTAGCATGGCGTGATCACCGCCACGAGCGGCATCTGGTTAGGGGAGGCTGTCGACATTGGCGGGGCCCAAGCGTCCCGGACGGACGGCGCGATTTACTACCTGCCAGAGCAATAGTTAGGCCGTCAGAATTCGCCGCGGCCAGCGAGCCGAACTAGGAGAATATTCCGATCACACCGCTGATAAGCCAAATGATCCCCGTCCACATGGCCAGCGCGACGCCAATTGCCGCCCAAATTGAGAGCGCCATCGGCCACCTTTTCTGGGTCGAGCGCGGCGCAGCGGTGACTCTCACCTCCGCCTCGCTCACCGCTGCCTGCGCCTGGGGAACCATGTAAGCCAAGTTCTTTTCCCGCTTGCTCAATCAGACTTCGCCAGACTTAGGCTCTTGGCGAGAAGAGCCGGGGATATCCCGGAAGTTGATGGGCCAGAATGATTGTTTTTGCTGAGTTAAATTTCGGACAATTTTCAGTCGATCCTGGGGGTAACGCAGCGCCTTCTTTGAAGTTCCCGCTCATTCGCTCATCGCACCTTCGGGGCGTTCAGCCACGTCCGCGCTTGTGAGCAAGTGTAGTACGAATTCCCCAAAGAGGCGAATTCAAAAAGTGGTGCGGCAAGCATCAAGACTGCTTTGAGACTCACGCGCCGGGAGAAAAGCGTATCGCGACGACCTCATTCGAGGTCTGAACGCTGGCGATCGCACTCCACTTGTCCGCGACGCAAAAGCGACACCGACGGCGTTTTCGCCAAGAGGGGACGCCAATTTTGAGCTCTGCGCCTGTGTGCCAAACTAAGACGTGCTAACGTTTTGGGGCTGGCGGAGTAATTGCTTTCGAAAGCGGGACCGCGCCGAGAATTGCGCGGGCAAGGAACGTCAAAATGAACGTCATCGCTATTCGCAAGCCCACGGGTGAGATGAATCTCCCACCCGAGGACGGTGGCGAGCTTGGCACGTTCAGCCTGAAGTGGATTTTCGCCTTCCTGATGCGGCGCTGGATGCTCATTGCGGGCATCGGAGCGGTCGCGTTTGTCCTCGCCTTTACCCTGTTCATGATCCAACCGCCTCAGTACAGCGCGACTGCGCTCGTAATGATGAGCGGCGGCGGCGAACAGTTGCCCGGACCGCAAGACCCGAATGGCCGTGCGAACCAACCGCCCACCGCGCCAGTCGTGGATTCTCAGCTGGAAGTTCTCCGCTCGAACATGCTGACGGGTCGCCTAGTGGATTCGCTGGGCTTGATGAACGACCCTGAGTGGAACGGTGCGCTGGACGATCCGGACGCTCCGCTGCCGACCGATCAGAGCCCCGCGGCGGTCGCCTATCGCGCGGAAGCCCATCAAGCGGTCGTGAAGGCCGTGGGTGGCGCGATCACAGTTCGTCGCCGCGGCTTGACCTATGCCGCTGAGGTGTCCGCGACCTCTCAGAATCCTGAGCGTGCGGCCGAGATGGCCAACCACTTGGTGGAATTATTTCAGCGTTATCAAATCGAAGCGCGCATCGAAAGCGCCGCGCGGGCGAACACCTGGTTGTCAGCGCGTTTGGCGGAGCTGCGGTCTGATGTCGAAGCGAAGGAAAGCGCCGTCGAGCAATACCGCGCCAGCACTGGTTTGGTGTCGACGCAAGGTGCGTTGTTGATTGAGCAGCAGATCACGGATGCTCAGAACGTCCTGAACCAAGCCCGGGCTGATCAGGCTGAGCGCCAGGCGCGGTATTCACAGTTGCAGGATCTCCTGAACTCAGGTGGCTCGGCGGACACCGTCGCGTCGGTGCTGAACTCTGTCGTGATCACTCAGCTGCGCTCGCAGGAGGCGACTGTCGCGCGCCAACTGGCTGATTTTCAGAACCGCTATGGCGAAGCTCACCCCGCGATCGCCAACGTCCGCGCCGAACTTGCTGATATCCGGAGTCAAATAGCGGCCGAGACGCGCCGCATTCAGGCCGGGATGCGCAATGACGTTGATATCGCGGCGGCAAGGGTCACGCAGGCCCAGGGCCAATTGGACGCGCTGCGCCACGAACTCGCCGGCGGCGGGCCCGAGATGGTTCGCCTGAGAGAGCTAGAGCGAGAGGCCGCCGCCGCCCGAACCGTCTATGAGACGTTCCTGCAGCGCGCGCACGAATTTGCCGATCAGGGCACGATCAATACGGCGCCCGCAGAAATGATATCCGCCGCGGCGACCCCCAACGAAAAAAGCTCGCCGCGCCTGTCGATCTCGTTCGTGATGTCCTTTGCCTTGGCGCTTGGGCTTGGGCTTGCAGGGGCGTTCTTGGCTGAGGCCCTCGATGATGGCTTCGCCAGCTCTGACGATGTCGAGCGCAAGACCGGCGCGCCAGCCCTGGCGAGTATTCCACAGGTGCGCCGCCGCGAGTTGCGTCAGTCGCCGACGGCCTCTCAACATCCGGCCGCTTACATGATCGAACGCCAAATGTCGGCGTTCACCGAGGCCTTCCGGGTCTTGCGGACCACAATTCTGTTCGCTGCCGGCCAGCCCAAAACGCAAGTGGTTGCAATCACTTCGGCGCTACCGAACGAGGGCAAGACCACTGTGTCTCTCTGCCTGGCGCGGGTCTCTGCGCTGTCGGGACAACGCGTGCTTCTGATTGATTGCGACCTCCGTCGCCGGTCGGTGAAGGAAGTGCTGGATATCGAGCCTGATGTGGGGCTGCTGCAAGTTCTCTCCGGCGAGACCACCTGGCGCCAGGCCATCTATTTGGACGAAGCGAGCGGCATGTGCGTGCTGCCGGTCAGCGGCTCAGGTTTCACGCCGAAAGAGATTTTTGGCGCCGAGGATATGAGCCGCCTGATTGCGGAACTTCGGGGCTCGTTCGATCTCATCGTCCTCGACTGCGCGCCGGTGCTTGCTGTCGCCGAGACGCGCGTCGCTGCGGCGAAGGCGGATGCTGTAGTGCTCGTTTCACGCTGGCAGAAGACGCCGATGCGCGCCGTGCGAGCCGCGCTTCAGCAATTGAGTGATGCTGGCGCCAACATCAGGGGCGTCGCGCTCAATGGGCTCGACCGCCGCGCGCCCGGTTATTATTCGTATCCGACGTACGATTTCTCGAAGAGCTAAGACCGTCTTCGCCGGACGCGCGTTTTCCACAGTGCTGGGGCGAGCTGTTTCGCTTTGGCGCACGCTTCGCGTAGTGCGCGAGCGAAGTTGAATTTTGGCACTGAGATATCAGTGAGTGCTTGCAATAGGCGCACGCGATGTCTTTAAGTGAAGAGGCTGAGAGCTCGCACAGAACGAAGCGAGCCACGCGGGGTTGCTATGCAGGAAATATCGAAAGCTAGCCTAGAAAGCGCTAGCGCCGCAGCACCAGTTCGCGCGCCGACGATTTCGCGCGCGCAGCCGCGCCTCACCGCAATTACCCCGCCAGCGCCACCGGCGATTGCTGACCCCGCCCTACGTGTCGAAGTTGTACGGAAGGTCGAGACAGCCCCTGCCGTGGAGCAGCGCCCGGTGGGAGGCTGGTCGAAGCGCGCTTTTGACATTTGCGCTTCGGCTTCCGCGCTCGTCGTGCTTGCGCCGCTGCTGGCCGCCACCGCGATCGCAGTGAAGATGGACAGCCCCGGCGATTCAATCTTTCGGCAAGAGCGCGGCGGTCTTGGCGGCAAGACTTTCCGGATCTGGAAGTTCCGCACGATGTCGGTGATGGAAAATCGTGGCGTTGTGCAGGCGATCCACCACGATGCCCGGATTACGCGTCTGGGCTCGTTCCTGCGCCGCTCAAGCTGGGATGAGCTGCCGCAGCTCTTCAACGTGCTGATGGGCGATATGTCGATCATTGGTCCGCGCCCGCACGCCCTGGAACACGACATCCACTTTCAAAAGGTCGATCCGACCTATCCGGAGCGTTTTACCGCGCGACCGGGCGTCACCGGCCTCGCGCAGGTCAATGGCTGCCGTGGCCCCACGGAAACCGACGCCAAGATCCAAGCGCGCACCAAGTATGACGTCGAGTACGTTCGAAACTGGAACTGGTGGCGTGAAGTCGAAATTATCGCCGCTACGGTGGCGCTGCTTTTCTGGAAGAAGGATCCCGGCGCACTTTGAGCCGGAATAAGCGCCGCACGTGTGCGGCGCTTTTTGCATGAATAAACATCAGCGCGCGGACGTGTCCGGCCTTGGGGCGGGGCGCGCCCGCGGCATAGAATAGAGACGCTCGCGACGGCTCAGATACGTGCGGGCTTTGAGAGAGGCGAGTAGTTCCATGAAGGTGCTGTTGACGGGTTCGCGCGGGTACATCGGTACGGTGATGACGCCGATGCTGCAGAAGGCTGGACACGAAGTTGTCGGCTTGGATGCCGATCTCTACTCCCGCTGCACTTTCGAAGATGGCGGCACGATTGTCGACATCCCTACGATCATCCGTGATACGCGCGATGTGCGTCTGGAAGACGTCGAGGGCTTCGATGCCGTGATCCATCTCGCGGCGCTCTCGAACGACCCGCTCTCAAACCTCAACCCCAACCTGACCTATGATGTGAACCACAAGGCTTCGGTCCGCATTGCTGAACTCGCCAAGCAAGCCGGCGTGCCGAAATTCATCTTCGCGTCTTCGTGCTCGAACTACGGCAAGACCGAAGGCGATGAAATGATCGACGAAACCGGCAAGCTCGCCCCGGTTTCGGCCTACGGTGAATCGAAGGTGTTGGTTGAGCGCGATGTGAAGCCGCTGGCGGATGAAAAGTTCTGCCCCGTCTTCATCCGCCCGGCCACTGCCTATGGCGTATCGCCGCGCCAACGCTTTGACATCGTGCTGAACAACCTCGTCGCTTGGGGCATGACCAAGGGCGTCATCCTGCTGAAGTCGGACGGCACGCCGATCCGCCCGATCGTTCACATCGAAGACATTTCGCGCGCCTTCATCGCGGCGTTGGAAGCGCCGGCGGATCTGGTTCGCGGCGAAGCCTTCAACGTCGGCCAAACGGCGCACAATTACACCGTCCGTCAGATCGCCGAGATCGTGCGTGACATCGTGCCGAACACGACGATCGAGCTCACCAGCGAAGCCGGCCCGGACCCGCGCTCCTATCGCGTGAGCTTCGAGAAGATCAAGAACACGCTGCCGGGCTTCCAGCCGCAATGGGATGCGGTGAAGGGCGCCGAGCAACTCTACGCCGCCTACAAGAAGAGCGGCATCACGGTCGAGGAATTCGAAGGCACGCGTTACAACCGCATCGCCCACATCAAGAAGCTGTTGGCTGATGATGTGCTCAACAACGAGTTGCGCCCAACCGGTCAAGCGGTAGCCGCGGAATGAAATTCCACAAGACCACACTACAAGACGTCGTCCTCATTGAGATGACGCCCTTTGGCGACAATCGCGGTTGGTTCGGCCGTTCTTTCTGCATGAAGGAATTTGCCGAGAACAATCTCGAAGTCAGCTACCCGCAGCACAATACCGGGTACTCGAAGAAGAAGGGCACCGTTCGCGGTATGCACTTCCAAGTCGACCCGCATTACGAGGTGAAGGTCGTTCGTGCGCTGCAGGGCGCCGTGCACGACATCATCATCGACATGCGGCCGCATTCAAGCACCTATCTGAAATGGGAAGGCTTCGACCTCTCGTTCGAGAACGGCCGCCAGCTCTACGTTCCGCGCGGCTTTGCTCACGGTTATCAGACGCTGATGGACGACACGCAAGTGAGCTATCTCTGTTCGGCGATGTATGTGCCGGACTCTAATGGCGGCTATCGCCATGACGATCCGGCTTTCGGGCTGAAGTGGCCGCTGCCGGTTTCGGAAATGTCGGACAAGGACAAAGCCTGGCCGGATTTCGTCGCGCCGGAAAAGAGCGGTGTGAAGCCAAGTTCGATGCCGGTGCGGTTCTAAGACGTCGAGGACTGCCGGCGTTCGCCCGTTAGTGCCCGCAAGAATCGCAGGCAAGCGCCGACGCCCGCGGAATCGTTGCCGATTTCGCGGTGCGATGCGCAAGATTTGTGCGTCAGGCTAAGACGTGTCGAGCAGAGCGCGGGTGAGCGCGATGATGACGTGCGCCAGCCTTTCGCTTGGCGGCGCCGCTGGTACGAGCCGGCCGGACCGCAGACCGCAGCGCAGTTTTTTCAGGAAGTGATGAACGGCGCGCTCGGGATGCATGAGCGCTTCGATCAGCGCCATGACCCGATCGACCGCATTGGCTTTCTTGGCGCGGATGTGGGCGCTTCGAAAGAGCAGGCGGCCCCGACTTGTTGTTCGCCTGAAGCCGCGTGGTGTGAAACGCGGCGTTTTGCGCTTTTGCGCCGGCTGCGGATGCAGTGCGACGGCCTTAAGAAACAATAGGCATTCGACCGCGCGTTCGGCGCGGCTCAAGCGGCGCGTCAAGCGTGGGCTCCGTCGCTGCCAACCAACGCGCAAGATGAGGCTGAACAAACCGCTCAACAGACGAAGCGCCGAAGTGAAGAACACTTCGACGCTGGCTGCTGTAACGATGGGGGCTCGGACTTGGGACACGGGCAGCGATTGTGCGCCGGTTCTCCATCCGCCGGATTGATTTTTGAAACTGGCGTTGTTTTCAGGCCGTTGAGCCGAAAAGTGCGTGGATAGAGGCGAACGCTATCCTCCTAACCAGGGATGGGGGCGATGCGATGGACCGGATCAGCGTGTGACGCATGTGGCTCGGCGAGTCACGTTGCGGTGATCCGCGCGCTGCTCGCGGAGACGTGAGACCGCGGCGCGCGTGCGTTGGACTAGCGTCTCTCCATGAGGCGGGTTGCGGCGCTCTTTTGTGTGGCGGCATTGGCGGTCGGAGTCGCGGCGGCCAGTGAGCCGACGATCTGGTACACAATCGTTGCCGATAGCGGTGCGACGCTGGGGCATGTTTCGTTTCAGGTAGAGACGCGTGCAGATGGCCGCGATCTTATCGAGAACCAACAGATTTATCTGCGCGAGCGTGGCGGCGTCGCCAATCGGACGACCACGCGCACAGTGGTGCACGAGGAAGCGGATGGGCGCGTCTCTTCGATTGAGTCTACGGCGCGGACTGGGCGGTTCCTTACCCGCACGCGGGCGAGTGTGAGCGCCGGCCGCGTTGACGTTATACGCGAGACGCCGGCGGGGGCTGGACGCGAGACGATCATGCTGCCGCCGAACGTGCGTTTCGATGACGGCGATGCGCTCGTACAAAATTGGGCGCCGGAGCACGCGCCGCGCTTGGAGTTCTTGAACTTCGATAGCGATTCAATGGCCGTAGAACGCATTGTGATCCAAGCACTTGGCGCGCCAGACGCGCAAGGGCGGATGAACGCGGTTCGGTGGCGCTACGAGGGTGGGGATCTTCGTGGCGTTGCGCGTCTCGTGCTGGAGCATGGGCGTCTGTTGGAAGCCGCCCAACCGATGTTCGGTGAGACGTTTCGCGTACGGCTCACCGATCGCGCAACCGCCGAGCAGCGCCATCCGCCTTATCAGGTGATCCCGAATGTGGCGCAGCGCGCGCCGTTTCAAATTTCGCAGCAAGCGCTGCGCGGGCACATTCGCTATCGCTATGAATTTCGTGACGGCATGACGTTCCCGTTACCGCAGACGGGGGAGCAGCGCGCGCACTTGGACGGCGGCTTTGTCACCTTGGATATCTGCAACACCTGCGGGCCGGGTTTGCCGACGGACGCGGCGTACCTTGCGACCTCGCTGCGGCCAACGACGTGGCTGCAGAGCGATCACCCGCGCCTGCAAGCGATGGCTGCTGCCGCGCGTGGCTATGACGTTTCGGACGCGCGCAAGATGGAAGTGCTGCTGCAACGCGCCATTCCGTACTTGGAAGAGGCGGACTTCAACGGCCACTACTCGGCGCTCGACACGCTGGACCGGCGCAAGGGAGACTGCACCGAGGCGGCTGTGCTCCTGGCGGCGCTCGGACGCGCGGCCGGCATCCCGACGCGGGTGGCGAGCGGCGTCTCCTATTCGCGGCAGAGCTATCATGGGGTGAGCAACGCATTCATTCCGCACAGCTGGGTGGTTGCCTATGTGGACGGGCGCTGGCGGAGCTTCGATTTGGCGCTGCGAGAGTTCGATAGCGCCCACATCGCGCTGACGATTGGCGACGGCGATCCAAGTTCGATCGCCGCCGCCGGTCAGTTGGCAAGCCTAATCAGACTCGACACCATGGCCGAGGTTCGCCGCCGCGTCAGCGGTTGACGCTTCCGCGGTAGATGCGTCAGCGTTTGCGTCGTCCTCGTAGACGATAGGAAGCACGGGGGTGGCGACGGCGTTCCTGTCAGTCACTTGCTCGGAGTCGCTGGTGAGAACGGCGCCGACCACGGTTACATCAAGACGTGTGGTGGGGTCCTGGGCCGCCGCAAGCGTCGGCAAGGCCAACGCAGCAACAGCCAGAGCTACACCGAGTTTCAATTTGTAGGACATGATTGTCTTCCCTCCTAACAACGAGAAGGAGAGCGCACATTCGCGAACGCGCACAAGACGCGCACAATCACCAACGCGTGTGATGGGGGGCGTCTCGCGCTGTTGTGAACGAAGCGACCGCATTCTCACGGTCGCGTGAATCACGGACGCGTGTTCGCGCAAACGAAAGGCCGCGACGCACCTAAGCGCCGCGGCCCACGTTCCCCACGCCGTTAGCTTGTCAGCCTTTGACTTCGAGCAGGCCGTTTTCGCTCAGCACCTTCGCCGCATCGTGGATGCGTTCGTAGGGCAGCTTGGCGCGCTGGGCGATGTCCAAGAGCGAGTGCTGGCCGTCGGATTGGTTCAGCATCCAGAACACGGGCAGGTTGGCGTCGTAGGCTTTCTTGTCGCCGCCGATGGCGCCGTAGAGACCGCGCTTGCCAAGGTTCGGTTCACCGTGCGGCGCAAGATTCACCGTCTTGTACTCGTTCTCCATGATGTCGATTACTTGCATCGTGTGCTTGTACGATTTCTCAAGTGCTTCGGGCTTCAGGAATTCCATGTTGTCGGCTGACGTATGGTATTCCGGGAAGAGGCCAAAGCGCGAGCGGAGCAGAAGGCCAACGTTCAAGCGGAACGCCGGCGAATTGTATTGGCGCTCGTCGTAGCCGTAGGGCCAGAAGTCGACGATGTTCGGCGTCGCTTCTTCGTCACGCAGGATCTTTTCGACGGCGCGGTCAACGATCGCGTCGCCGGCTTGGCTGCGTTTGTAGGTCGGGCCGCCGGGATCGCCGACGCACGACAGGATCAGGCCGTTCTTGATGCGCTTGATCTTGTCTTCGTTGCGGCTGAGCCAGGTGATCGAGCCGATCGTGCCTGGCGCGAAGATGAATTGGTATGAATAGCGGGTCTTGCCCTTCAGTTCGGTCAGCGCCCGGGCGAGGTGGGTGTTGACGCTCATGCCTGAGCAATTGTCGTTGGCAAGCGAGGGGTGGCAGCAATGGGCCGAGAATAGGAAAATCTCGTCTGACTCACCTTGGATGAAGTACTCGCCGTAGGTCAGCGAGCCGTTCGGGTTGTGGTCGGAATCAATGAACGCCTCGTACTCGCCGTCCGGCAGGCTCATCAACTGGTCGTGGCTCATGCAGAAGCCCCAGTTGATGTTGTAATAGCTCGTGCGGTACGGGATCAGGTCGGGCTGATCCGGCATCGTGAAGATGTGTTTCTTGAGGTCCGCCAGTTGGAATTTGCCGTTGATCGGGGCGGAATAGTTCAAGACGTGCAGGTTGTGCTTCTTGAAGTCGATGATCTTGTTGCCCTGGGGGTCTTTGATCCAGGCGTCGCGGACGTTCCATTCCGGCGCGATCGTCCAATCGAAGGCCTGTGTGCCTGAGGGAACTTCGTGGATCTGGAGGTCAATCTTCGACTTGATGTGGCCCAGCGTCTCGCGGACGCCGTTGCCCGAGATTGAGCGGCAGATCGGGTAAAGGGTGTTGGCGAAGTCCCAGAGCTCTTGGCCGATGCCCGGCTTGTAGAGCTGGTTGACCACTGACTCACGAATAACGGGCATGGACTGCTTTCCTAAATCGCGACGGTTCGCCGTTCACCAGCGCGTAAAGCACGTTCCGGGCCGCACGATTTTGCGTCCACGGCCACTCGCGCGCCGGTGATGACTTCCAAATTTTGTCGGGATTTTCCAGGTGCCGTCAGAGGGAGCGGTTTGTCAAGCAAAACGCCCAACTGGATGTGTTTTCCGCCTATCTGACGAGCTTGTTGACGAGGCGGCGAATTGGTGCGCGTAACAACACCTACGGCATGGGTGTTGCACCCTTAACGGCTTGCGCGAGAAGCGCGCCAAGCCTTCGTGAGCAGGGGTCATGAAAGTCGTTCTATTCTGCGGCGGTCTCGGGACGCGCATCCGCGAGTATTCCGAGAGTGTGCCAAAACCGATGATCCCGATCGGCCATCAGCCGATCCTTTGGCATGTTATGAATTACTACAGCCAGTACGGGCACAAGGATTTCGTGCTCTGCCTCGGCTACAAGGCCAACACAGTTAAGGAGTTTTTCCTTAACTACAAAACACAGACCTACGGCGACGTGATCGTCGAAGGCTCGAAGGTCGAGCTGCTTGGGCCGCGTGAAGAAGATTGGCGCGTGGCGATGATCGACACTGGCGTCTGGCGCAATATCGGCAGCCGCCTCTGGGCCGTGCGCGATCATGTGAAGAACGAAGAGATGTTCTGCGCCAATTACAGCGATGGTCTTTCTGACGTGAACCTCGACGACATGATCGCGAAGTTCAAAGCCAGCGATAAGATCGCTTGCTTCCTCGCCGTGCACCCGCCGGTGACCTACCACCTCGCCGACATCAACGATGACGGCAAGGTCAACCGCTTCATCACGTCGGATCGCTCCGAGATCTGGATCAATGGCGGCTTCTTCCTGCTGAAGCCCGCGATCTTCGACTACATGAATGACGGTGAAGAACTTGTGGTCGAGCCGTTCGAGCGGCTGATCAAGGACAACAAGCTGATGGCCTACAAGCACACTGGCTTCTGGCGCTCGATGGACACGCTGCGTGACCGCCAAGTGCTCGAAGACATGATGGAGAAGGGCGAGATGCCCTGGAAGGTCAACGGCAACGGCAAGAAGCCGAAGGCCTAGGATGCTTGCGCTCGACCTCGCACGGCCGGGCAAGACGCTGCGCGTGTTGGCGCTCGGTGCGCATTCCGATGACATCGAAATCGGCGCCGGCGGCGCAATCCTCTCGTGGATTGCGTCTGGCGCTGAGGTCTCGGTCGAGTGGTGCGCGCTCTCGGCGCCGGGCGAACGCGCCGATGAAGCGCGCGCCAGCGCTTTGGAGTTTCTCAGCGGCGCGGCGCGTGCGGATATTCACCTGGGTCAGTTCCGCGACGGGTACTTTCCTGCCGAACGCACGGCGGTGAAGGATTGGGTCGAAGGGCTGAAGCGGCTGGAGAAGCCGGACGTCGTGCTCTGTCACCAGCGCAACGACGCGCACCAGGATCATCGCATGGTCTGCGAGCTGGCGTGGAATACGTTCCGCGATCACCTGATCCTCGAGTACGAAATTCCCAAGTGGGATGGCGATCTCGGGCAACCGAACGTTTACGTGCCGCTCTCCGAAGACGTGCTCGCGAAGAAGATTGAGCTCTTGCACAAGCACTTTGGCACGCAGCGTTCCAAGGCTTGGTTTGACGATGAAACCTTCCGCGGGCTTGCACGCCTGCGGGGCGTCGAGTGCCGCGAGCGTTACGCGGAAGCGTTCTTCGCGCGCAAATTGCTTTTGAAATAGGGAAGACGACGATGGCCCATCGCGGGTTTGAGAAATCCAATGTACTGCGCGCGAAGGGTCAACACCTCATTCCGGGCGGCGCGCACACCTATGCCAAGGGCGATGACCAGTATCCGCTGCTGGCGCCGGGACATATCGTGCGCGGCAAGGGTTGCCGTGCGTGGGATGCTGACGGCAACGAATACATTGAGTACGGCATGGGCAACCGCGCCGTCACGCTCGGCCATGCGTATGAGCCTGTGCTCGCGGCGGTGCGCACTGAGCTGGAAAACGGCGTGAACTTCACGCGTCCGGCGGCGATCGAAGTCGCGGCGGCGGAAAAATTCCTCTCGATGATACCGAACGCGGAGATGGTGAAGTTCTCAAAGGATGGTTCGGACGCCACTTCGGGCGCCGTCAAAATCGCGCGCGCCTATACGGGCCGCGATATTATCGCGATCTGCGGCGATCACCCGTTCTTCGCGGTCGATGATTGGTTCATCGGCACCACGCCGATCAATGGCGGCGTGCCGCAGGCGGTCACCGATCTGACGGTGAAGTTCAAGTATAACGACATCGACAGCGTGAAAGCGCTGCTGGCGAAGTACCCGAAGCAGATCGCGGGCTTTATCCTCGAGCCGACGCGCGGTGTAGACCCGAAGGATAACTTCCTTCACGAGCTCAAGCGTCTGGCGCACGAAGACGGCGCGCTCTTCATTCTAGACGAGATGATTTCCGGCTTTCGCCTGCACAATTACGGCGCGCAGCACATGTATGACATCGACCCGGATCTCTCGACCTGGGGCAAGGCCATCGCCAACGGCTTCTCCGTGTCGGCGCTGGTTGGCAAACGCGAGTTCATGCGCCTGGGCGATCTGGAGCAGTGGGACAAACCCCGCGTGTTCCTGATGTCGACCACGCACGGCGGCGAAACCCACGGCCTCGCCGCGATGATGGCGACGATGGACGTCTATAAGAACGAGCCGGTGATCGAGCACATGGTTCGCGCCGGTAAGCGGCTGATGACAGGCATTGCGCAGGCGGCGCGGGCGCGGGGTGTTCATGAGCACGTCACGGTCATGGGCATGCCGTCAAACGCCGTATTCGGCACCACCGATCCGGACAAGAAGCCAAGTCAGGCGTACCGCTGTGTCTTGCTGCAAGAGCTGATCAAGCGCGGGGTCATCGCTCCGTCCATCGTGGTCTCGTACGCGCACAAGGATGCAGACATTGATCAGACCATCGACGCCTTCGATGGCGCGATGGAAGTGTACGGACAGGCGTTGAACGACGGCGCCGAGAAATTCCTCGTCGGGCCGCCGTCAGAGATGGTCTATCGCGCCTACAACAAGAAGCCGGAGGGGGCCGCCTCGGCGTCGTAGGCGCGAGGTCTCTGAAATTCTCGAATTTTACCAACCCATTACCGCGCCCGCCGGTTGCGTTCGATTAACCGCGATGCGGCACTGTATCGCCCATTTCGCCGCTTCGTGTGGCGGCATTGGAGCAGCACATGGCCGGTCGTCATCAGCGCGTTAATCAATCCACAGCGGAAATTCCCGCTGCGAGCGCAATGCGTTGCGATCTGAGCCAACAGCAGCGAATCCTGAGGCGTTCACTCTTATCATCTGGATCTCCAGGTGAGCCTGGCGGCTTGGGGGAAACCTTGCGTATCAATCCTTTCGCTTCGCTGTTTGCGGCGTCGCTTATCGTTCTGGCGCCTGTTCACGCAGCCGCTCAGACACAACAAGGTCAAAACACGGGGCGCGAAGACAGCGTCTCCGTGCGTGACCGTGATCGTCCCGAATATGACGCTCCTGGCCGTCGCCTGGGCGCGTTCAACCTGAACGCTTCGCTCGATCTCGCGATCACCAGCACCGACAACCTCTTCGCGGCCCCGGATGGCGCGCCGAGTGATGTCAGCGACCTGATCTATGCGGTCTCGCCGACTGTGGCTCTGTCGTCAGATTGGTCACGGCATGCGCTCGCCTTCGACGCCGGCGCTACCTTCCTCAGCCATGAGGACTTCTCGAACGAAGACGCCGACACGCACTATATCCGCGCCACCGGTCGGTTCGACATTGACCAGAACACCTCGATCCACGGCTCGGCGCGTTCGTCGCATGAAGTCTCGCCCCGTACCGATCCGGACTCGCCCTTCGTCGGTGATCCAGTCGAGTATGACCGGATGGATACTGGCATCGGCATCACGCATCGCTTCGCGCGCTTCACGGCAAGCCTCGACGCCAGCAACAGCAACTATGACTACGACGGCGTACAGTCGTTCCGCGACAACGATGAAAGCGCTCTACGTGGCCGTATCGAAGCCGAGTTGAGCCCGCGAGTCGGGGTGTTGCTTTCCGCCACCGTCGACGAGCGCGATTACGACAACGCACCGCAATTCGATTCCGACGGCCAAGCTTATATGGTCGGGCTCTCGCTCAACACGGATCTTATGCGTGGCGAGATTTCGGTTGGTCATTTTGAGCGCGATTATGCTGGCGTCGCCGGCACATTCGATGGCGTTGCTGTTGAGGGCAATGTCGAGTGGTATGTGACGCAGCTCACGACTGTCACGCTGACGGCGCGTCGCGACGCCGATGACCAGATCGGCGCCTTCTCCGGCGAGCCCTATATCACCGAGGAATACGGCCTCCGCGTCGACCACGAACTGCTTCGTAATGTGATCCTCACCGGCGCTGCGCGCTTCGGCAGCCGCGACTACGAGACGATCCCGCGCAACGACGATTACAACGAGTGGGAGTTGGGTGCCGACTACATGCTCAATCGCAACGCCGCGGTGCGCTTCCGTTATGAGCACGACGAAGTTGATTCCCCGGCGTACCGCGACTACGAGGTGAACCAGGCGACGCTTGGCCTGACGCTGCGCCTATAAGCAGTGCGCGGGCGGCGTTGGGCGTGAGCTTGAACGATGTCCGCGGGGGATAAGAAATCCAAGTCCAAAAAAAGCGCCGCGCGGCAACGCGCGGCGCAGGGCGTTTCACTGACTGACGCGCTCGCCGAGGCGGCTTGGGCTGAAGCGGATGCAGCGCTTGCGCAGGCCTTGGCAGACTTCGACGAAACACAGACCGCGGAAGGCGCGCGCGCGCGCAAGGACGCTCTTGAGCGGCTGGGGCAAGCGCTATCGCGCGCTGCACGCAAGCGTGGCCTCGCCCGTTTGGGTTCGCTGGAAGATGAGCTTACCTACGATCCGGATGCGCATGACCTGAATGAAGCTGTCGCGAAAACGCCGAAGACGATCCGTATCCAGGCGCGTGGCGTGACACGGGGAGGCGAGGTGCTGACCAAGCCGCGTGTTGGCCGCGTAAGTCGGAAGAAGCGCTCATGAGCGATTGGACGCTCTGTATCGATTTCGGCACGGCGTATTCGAAGGCGGCCGTGGCGCCGGCGGGAGCTTGGTCGCGGTTCGATCCAGCGACGGTGCGTCCCCTTATGCTTAGCCCCGAAGGGCAGAACACGTTCCTGCTCGATAGCGCAGTGTTCGTGGATGAGGATCGCGTCCTGTTTGGGCGCGTAGCGCTGGAAGAGGCGGACGCGCAAGCTGACAACAAGCGCGCCGCGTTGCGCTCCTTCAAGACGCTGCTCAGCGTTAGCGATCTTGACCGCGCTCTGAACACCAACGCGCCAACGACAATTGATCCGCATCGTGTCTTCCAGATGCGCGATTTGATCGTGCTCTATCTTGCCTATCTGCTGGCGTCTGTTGAGCGCGCGATAGTGAGCGATCCGATGCTCGCGCAGGGCGGGACGTTCACGCGCCGCTACGCGGCCCCTGCTTGGCGCGGCGGCGACAGCGCCGGGATGCACGATGTGATCGTGCGGCTTTTCGGTGAGGCGGAGGCGTTTCGCGCAGCGGTCGGGAAGCGCATTCTCTCGCCTGATGGCCTGTCGTTGAAGACGATCAGCGACGCTTTGCCAAGCGCGACCGAGCAAGCTGAGTCACTAGAGATGGGGCTGATCTTCGAAGCGACAGCGGCGGCGGCGTACACCTCCGTTGGGCTCGAGGGTTCGGGATCGCACATGATCGTCGTCGACATGGGCGCTGGCACCACTGATATTGCGGCGCTGGCGCGGCTGGGGCCGCGTACGATCGAACTGCCGGAGGCGCGGGTAACGCTGAAACAGGCCGGTGACTTTATCGATCGAGTGATCGCCAACAAGGTGCTCGATGCGGCGAAGTGGGCGAAGCGTCCAGATGCGCGTACGGAGCTCTGGACGACTTTGATGAGGCAGATGGGCGACATCAAAGAAGCCGTTATGGCGGACGGCCGTGCGACCTTGCGCAATCAGGGGCGAAGCGTGTCGGTCGCCCTGCGTGATGTTGAGAAGGACGAAGATTTTCGCGATTTTCAGAAGAGCTTGCGGCAGGCCTACGATCACGCGTTGGCCATCGTGCGCGACGATGCTCGTGCGCGCGGTCGCTCGGAAGTGCAAACCATAGCTGTTGGTGGCGGCGCCTCGTCGCCATTCATTCAGGATTTGATCCGGCGAAAGATGGAATCGGCGCGGCCACGCATCGTCCCGCGGCCTGCGACCCCGGATTGGGCGCATGCCCGCGAGTTCAGGGGCAATCTGGCGCCGGTATTTCCGCAACTTGCCATCGCCATCGGCGGCGCTTTGGCGCCCGACAGCATGCTCGCAGCACGGGGCGGGATCAGTCCCCCCGCAAACGACCGAAGCGATATTCCGGTGGAACGCGATTGACGTAGACTGCGGTCTGAGCACGGGGACGGCGTTGCAGCGCCGCCATGGCGCGGCGCACCGCCGAAATGGGCGTTCTGTCCCAGGCGGTCACCAGGACGCTCTTATCTGCCATGCCGGCAGTCAGCGCGCCGTCGGCGCCGACAAGCACAGGCGGGCAGTCCAAGACGATCAGTTCGTAGTGCTGGCGCAGGCGCATGATCAGTTCTTTGAAACCAGGCGCCGACGCGACATTGCGCCAGGGACTGCGCACCCGAGAGGCGGGAATGAAATGGAGCGCGGTCTCGTCTTCCTCGCCCACGAAATTCTGCCATTGGTTCGGTTCTTCGCACGCGTCGATCAGGCCTTCGTCCGGGTCGAAGCCGAGGGACCGCGTGAGCGAACGGCGGCGAAGGTCGCAGTCGATCACCACCACGGAGCGGCCTTGTTGACCGGCGGCAATCGCAGCGCAGAGCGCGACGGTGGAAGCGCCTTCATTCGCGACGGCCCCAGCGAATGCCACGACGCCATCTTTTGAAATGGCGTTCTGCAAATCTCGGAAGGCGGTTGAAAACGCCGAAGCAGGTTGAAAGGCAAGGCAACCCAGCGGTGAGCGCTTGTCTGGCGGCAGTTGACGCAGGGCGCGGGTCGTGAGTTCGGGCGCCGCCCCCAAGATCGCGAAGCCGCGATTTTTGCCAAAGCTTGAGAGCGAGGTGACCGTGTTGCGCGCGAGTTCGCGGAGGGAGGTCACCACCAAAGCCGTGGCTATGGCGACGGGTCCCCAAAAGATGAGCGCGCTTAGCGGTCGCACGCCCCCGCTCAGGTCGTAGCTAATTCCAGCAACCGAGACGAGTAGGGCGATAACCGCAAACAACCACCATTGCCGACGCACGCCGCGGCGGAGACGTCCAAGCACGAGCGACTTGGATGGCAGCCGGCGCGAACGCAGAGTCGCGGCTCCCAGCGCGCCCGGTTCTTGATACCGAGACCGATCGCCCGTCATGGGTGCTGTCACCAAGTACTCCTCACGAGACAAGCGTCTGCGCGCGTGTCTCGTTCCCATCAGCTATTCACAGCCTATAGCGAAAACTCAGGCGAATTCGAGGAGATTTGTTAGTCGCGGCGGCGAAGTTATCCACAACAGTGGATTGCGCCGCTCAGGTTTTTCCCACCCGGAGCGCGAGGCATGGCTTTATGTGAGTGAATGGCGAAAAATAACCATATGAAAGACCTGAGGAGATTGCAGTTTCTCGCGGAACGTTCTTAATCGTGCGAGCGACGAGAGGTCAGGAAACGCCATGCTCATCCAGTTGCCCAGTGGCTCGCCAGAGCCGCAGGGACCGCAGAATGCGGAGCAACCGAGTACAACATTCGAAGCTGGACTTCGTCGCGATTTGGCGAGTTCTCCGATTGTCTCGTACGATTCCATGCTCGGCGGCGTTGGAAAGCGCTTGATTGATCTCTTGATTGCGATTGTCACGGCGCCGGCGTGGCTACCTGTCATGCTGATTGCAGCCGGCGTCGCCAAGCTGCGCGACCGTTCGCCGGTGTTTCTCTCGCATGAACGCGTTGGGTATGGCGGTCGCGCGTTTCAGTGCTTCTCTTTGCGTCTGGCGCCCGTAGCGAAGGCGGATGAGATCGCCAACGATCCGGCGAAGGCTCGGTCGCGCCGGGCAAAATGGGGCAGCGTCCTTGAGCGGTTGCCGCAGCTCTTCAATGTCATTCGGGGCGACATGGCCCTGGTGGGGCCGACGCCGCTCGCGCGTGAGCAGCTTGAACCTATGAAATCGGCCCGGCGCTACTATCTCAGCGCGCGCCCCGGGATCGTGGGCATCAGCACCATTATCGGTGGCAGCGGCGACCCGAGCCAATACAAGATTTACGCGATGTCGTGGGCGCTCACGACCGACGCGCTGATCTTCTGGGATGGCTTGCGTTCGATTTTCGATCGCCGCGAAGAACTTTGGAATCCGAGTTTCACGCGCGGAGCGCCGGGGCAGAGCACGAGCGGAATAGTCGTGCGCCGCCGCTCACAGCCGTAATTTACGAGACGCTGTAGTAGGACTTCGATTCATTGAAGTAGAGGGAGTCCGTGTACGACTGCCAGCGCGGCAGCACGTAGTTCAGGGCAATCCCAAGGATGTTGCCGCCTGCTGCTTCGGTCTGAGCGACAGCGGCTCGCATTGCGCCAATGTGGGTGCGGCCAGCGCGCGCAACCAGCACGGTGGTGTCGGCGCGGCCGACGACGATGCGAGTCTCCGCCACCGCCAGGATGGGCGCGCAATCGAGGATCACGAGATCGTAGTGGGCGCGCAATTCTGAAATCAGGTTGCCCATGGCGTCGGAGCCGAACACGTCGCGCGGCGTGAAGCCAGAGGCGGCGATGGGCAACACGTGTGCATCTGAGTTGGGGTCTTTGACGATCGCCGAGCGCCATGGCGCTTCGCCCGCAAGGACTTGCAGGATGCCGACATCGGTTTCGATATCGATGACGTCGTTGATTGATTGCTTGCGCAGATCGCAGTCAACGACACAGACCTTCTGTCCCGACATCGCCGCGACGCGCGCCAGACACATCGAAATGGTCGTCTTGCCTTCGTCGGGAAGCGCGGAAGTTACTGCGACAACTTTAGAAGACAGATCGAGCTTTGAATACACAATCACCGTGCGAAGGACGCGCAGCGATTCCGTGAATGCCGACATTGGCCGCCCGACCAGATAGCCGGACGGGTGACGCTCGGCCGGCGGCATCTGGCGCATCATGCGCTTAGAGATTGTCGGAATCGATGAGATCGCCTGCACGCCCACCTTGGCTTCGAGGTCGTCGGCATTCTTCACGGACTGGTCGAACAATTCGGCGAAGGCGCCGGCGCCAAGACCAACGAGGATGGCCGCGGCGAGCGCCATCAGTAGCGCAAAGCGCAACTGTGGCGAAGATGGCTGGCCAGGGAGGGTTGCGCGCGAGAGCAGGCGCGTGGTCGGCGCGCTGAGTTGCGATTGGTCAGCCGAGTTTTGGTAGCGCTCAAGGAACGACTCATAGAGCGCGCGGGCCTCGCGGGCTTGTTGCTCCAGCTCATGCAAGCGCTGTTGCACGTCTGCCCTGTTTGTGGGTGCAGGCGCTGGCGCGGCTGTTGAACGGCGCTGTTGCTGCAATGACTGCACACGCGTGCGGGCGCGCGCAATGTCAGCCTCCAAGCCAGATTGGAAACGCTGCACCTCACGCTCAATCTCGGTGTTCAGGTCGCGACGTTCCAGTTGGATGGCCTGAACCGCGGGGTGCGTTGGCAGATAGCGGTTTTCTAGATCCTGCTGGCGCCGGTTAATGTCGGCCTCGCGCTCGCGCAACGAGTTGATGGTCGCGGAGTTTACGGCGCTCGCCAGCGCATCGATGTCGGCGCCGGAGGAGCGCAGATCGTTGAGCTGACGCAGCCGCGCTTCGCGATCGGCCAGATCGGATTGAGCGCTTTGGAGCATCGCTTGGATGTTGTCAGCCTGCGGCTCCGGTGCGGCGACGTCGTCCGGCGCACCAAGCCCGGACTCCTGCCGGAAACCATTCAGCGCGTCTTCTTTGGTCTGCATATCCTCGCGAAGCTCAGCCAAGCGGCGCGAGAGCCAGGAATTCTCACTCATGGCGCCGGCGGCGCTCATGTTGAGTTGGCTTGCCAGGTAAACGTCAGCGTAGGTGTTCGCCAGTAATTGAGCGCGCTGAGCGGTAGCTGCGCGCGCATGGACCTCGATGATGCCGCTGTCGGCATGAGGCTCGATGGTGATTGCAGTCGACAAGCCTTCCGCGAGGCCGGGGGTCTCTTCGCCGCCAGCTTGCATGCCAAGCGCAGTCGCCAGTTCGCCCATCAGGGCGGGTGAGCGCAGGAGCGCCACTTCGGCGTCGATCGGTGAAACTTGAGCGGTCGACGTCGCGGCCGGCTGATTCAGGATCAGCATCGCTGTCGTTGTGAAAACTCGCGGCTGCAACATGATGATGATAAAGGTCACGGCCGCCGCGGTGATGCTGCCGACGGTCATGAGCCACATGCGCCGCCGAAGCATGTTCTTGGCAGCTGTCAGGCCAAGCATGTCCGCAAGGCCGCGCGGCGTTTCCTTGCGCGCACCTGGAGCCGGCTCGTTATTGACCACATTCATATGGTTCACGCGCAGCCCATTTCTTGGAGCTCGAGTTGATCGCGAAGACGCCACTGAGCCTAGCATTGCTGCAAAGGCAATGTCGTCATCAAGCCGTCGCCATGCATGCTTCGCGCCGTGCGGGCGTGTCGAAAAGGGCGCGCCGCCAAATTAACCGCGTTTGCGTTAGAACAAGCGTTCGCCGATTCGCACGGTGTCGCCTGGAAGCACGGGTGTTGCGACCGTCAGCGGGTAAGAGTGTTCTACGTTCTCATTCGCGTGACGAATGAAAACGCGGCCGCGGTTCGCGCGATAGGTGAATCCGCCAGCCGTCGCCACTGCATTGGGGACGGTGAGATTGGCGGAGTACGGGTAGGTGCCGGGGCGCTGAACTTCGCCAAGAATGAAGAATGGCCGGTAGTTGGTCACTTCGACAGCGACACTGGGATTTCTAACATAGGTCGCGAGCGCAGTTTGTAGCGCCGTCGTAAACTCGGGAATAGTGAGGCCACTCGCGCGGATCGATCCGACCAGCGGGTATGCGATTGTGCCCTGAGAGCCGACAGTGAACGGGCCGGTGAGATCGGGTTCGTTAAACACCGTGATACGGATCTGATCACCCGGTCCGAGGCGATATTCCGGCGCATCCGATACAGCGACATCAGGTGTTGGCGCCATTGTGGAGCATGCGCCGAGGGCGCCTGCCCCCGCCGTAAGCACCAGGGAACGCAGAAAACCGCGGCGGGTGTGCCAGATTGGCGATGTCATGAAGTCCGATCCTTGACGCGTTCCTACGCCATCGTCTTTTGGAAGCAAAGCAGGGGCCAGCGCTCCCCAGGTGGGCCGCGACAATTTTCCGTCGAGCCGTGTTCGGCACATCGCAGTGCGCGAACTGTTAGGGTTGCTACGCACTCAAAAAGCGTAATTCGGGAACTGAATTGCGAACATGCGGACCTGGTGATCTGATGACAGCGTGAGCGTGCTGCGGCTCTTCAACCGGTCAAAATCCCCCGTTGCGAGGTTTCTCGACGGGCGGGTGGGGTATGCTGTCGGCGATATTCACGGCCGGTCTGACTTACTGGCGGATATGCTCGATCTGCTTGAACGGCGCTCGATTGAGGACGAGCGTTTGGCTGGGCCGCCGATCGTGATTTTCCTTGGGGATTACGTGGATCGTGGCCACGACAGCGCCGGCGTGCTTGGAATGCTGGCGGCTGGCCGACCGCGCCATTGCGAATGCCGTTATTTACGCGGCAACCACGAGCAGTCGCTCATGGCTTTCCTAGAAAACCCGATGGGCAACCGTGGGTGGTTGTTGCAGGGGGGTGCCGAGACGCTGATGTCTTATGGCGTGCGCCCGCCGCCATTCAATGGCTCGGCCGACGCTTGGCGGGAGGCGGCGGACGAGTTCCGCGCGCGGATGCCGGCGCCTCATATCGATTTTCTGGATGGCCTTGAGCGGTACGTCGAGCTTGGCGACTACGCGTTCGTACATGCTGGCGTGGATGACACGCGCTCGTTGGCGGATCAGCCGGACGAAGCGCTCTACTGGAGCCGCAATGCGTTCATCGCGTCCAAGCGGCCATTTTCACACCGCGTCGTCCACGGCCATACGCCAGTCGATCAGCCTTATGCCGACGCCCGCCGCATCGCTGTGGATACTGGGGCCTATGCCTCGGGCACGCTGACTGCCGCCCGGTTTGAGGGGGAAACGGTCAGCTTCATCCCGGTTCGTCGGCCGAACGTGACCGTTTCGACGCCGTCTCGAACTGTTCTGGCTGATCAGATCGATTGGGGCTAGGCGCGGCGCGAGGTCCGCTTGTTCGCCTGCGCGGCGCGGTTTACACCGCCAGCCGAACAGGAGATGCGGCATGGCGCAGAGCAGCGCACACGGAAATATGGACATCCAAGACCAGAAGGCGACCTTCCATGGTTTCCTCATGGCGTCCGTCTGGTCTGGCGGCCTGATCGCGCAGCTTGTTGCGCTGCTGACGCTGGCGTTTGCGATTGGCGATGGCTGGTGGCCAGGGCTTGCGGCGTTCGTGGCGATTGGCGCTGCGCTTGGATTGGCGTTCCGCCTTTCGGGTGTCTACTGGGCGGTGCAAGTGGCGCTTTGGGTGCTCTTGGGGATCGGTGGCGTTATCTCGATGGCGATGGCGGGCTGATCGTTGAAGATCTCCGTCCTCAAAGAAAGTGCGCCTGGCGAGACCCGGGTCGCGGCGACGCCGGAGACAGTTAAGAAGATCGTGGGGCTCGGCCACACGGTGATGGTGGAGGCCGGCGCCGGCGCGCGCGCGAGCTTTCCCGACGAGCAATACACGAACGCGGGCGCTGAACTCAGCGCCGATGGCGGCATCGGCGGCGCCGACTTGGTGGTGAAGGTGCGCCGCCCGACGGACGCCGAGATCGGCAAGATCAAAGCGGGTTCTGGTCTTGCGTCGTTGCTTGAGCCTTACGGCGACAAGGCGACGATCGACGCGCTCGCCAACGCCAAGATTGATGCTGTGGCGATGGAATTCATTCCGCGCATCTCGCGTGCGCAGTCGATGGATGCCCTAAGTTCGCAAGCCAACCTTGCGGGCTATCGCGCAGTGATCGAAGCGGCCGAACTCTATGGCCGCGCGTTTCCGATGATGATGACGGCTGCAGGAACGATTGCCGCCGCCAAGGTCTTTGTGATGGGCGTTGGTGTTGCGGGTCTGCAGGCGATCGCGACGGCGCGGCGTCTCGGCGCTGTCGTCACCGCTACTGACGTTCGTCCTGCCACCAAGGAACAGGTGGCGTCGCTCGGCGGCAAGTTCATCGCCGTCGAAGACGAAGAGTTCAAGCAAGCCGAGACCACAGCTGGTTATGCCAAGCCGATGAGCGCTGAGTATCAGGCCAAGCAAGCGGCGCTGGTGACCGAACACATCGCCAAGCAAGATATCGTCATCACTACGGCGTTGATCCCTGGCCGCGCCGCGCCGGTGCTGGTGACGGAAGCGCAGGCGAAGTCGATGCGCCCGGGTTCGGTGATCATCGATCTTGCCGTGGCGCAGGGCGGCAATTGCCCGCTCTCGAAGCCGGACGAATTGGTTGAGGCTGGTGGCGTGAAGATCATGGGTTTCACGAACTTGCCTGCGCGGCTGCCCTCGGATGCGTCTTCGCTCTACGCCAAAAACCTGCTGGCGCTACTGCCGCTGCTGACCGATAAGGACAGCAAGGGTTTCGCACCCGCCTGGGATGACGAGATCATCAAAGGCGCGATGCTCAGCAAAGGCGGCGCGCTGGTGCATCCACATTTTGCGCCAAAGAGCGCCGCATGAACGACGTCGAATTCGCTAAGCGCTATTACGAGGCGTGGAACAAGCGCGACCTCGATGCGATCTGCGCGCTCTATGCCGACGACATCGAGTTCTCATCGCCCTACATCGCCGCGCTCGGTTTCTCGCCGGACGGCGTGATCCACGGCAAGGATTTGCTGCGGCTCTATTTTGAGAAAGCGCTCGAGCGCGCGCCGCAGCTTACCTTCGCGCCGGTAGCACTGCTCGTTGGCGCGCGCGGGCATACGTTGATTTATCGCAATCATCGCGGCGAACAGACTGCGGAAACTCATGAGATGGATGGCGTTGGCCTCGTCATCCGCGCGGACGCGACCTACAGTACCGAGTAAAGGTACGGAGGAACAGATGGCCGGACTTGTTCGGAGCGCGATCATCGCGGCTTTTGCCGCCGCGGCGCTTAGCTCACCTGCGCAGGCGCAGAACGCCAGCCAAGCCCAAGAACTTAGCAATTGCGCCGGCGCCGTCGCGGCTGTCGGAGGTCTCGATGTGCTGGCCTATCCGCGCGGCGCGAGCGGCGAATGGTCGAATCTGCTCGGCCTCATCCTCGATCGCTTGAACCGCGAAGAGGGCGTTGAAGGCATGACTGGGCGCTATGCCGCCAGCGCCGCCAAGGGCTTCTGGCTCGAACAATCCTCCGCCGACCGCACAGCGGCGGCAAACGAGTGCCGCGCCCGCTACGGCGGCTGACGGGTCGCGCACGTCCGTTTCGGCTCCGGCCGTCCGGCGACGAGTATCGGTTGACCCCGCGCTCATTCCGCCTCTTAGTCCCTCGCGAACGAGTCCGTCTCCGAGGGAGCCCATGGAAGCGGTTGATCCTTTTGTCTTCTATCTCGCCATCTTCGTGCTGGCGATCTTCGTTGGCTATTACGTCGTCTGGTCGGTCACGCCGGCCCTGCACACGCCTTTGATGGCCGTCACCAACGCGATTTCGTCTGTGATCATTGTCGGCGCGCTTATCGCGGCTGGTGCGAGTGCGATGACCGATGGCGGCTGGATCGCCAAGGGCGCGGGCGGTCTCGCCGCGGGCCTCGCCGCAGTGAATATCTTCGGCGGCTTCCTCGTCACCCAGCGCATGCTGGCGATGTACAAGAAGAAAGAGAAGAAGTGACGTGAGCCCGGCCGATTGGCGCGCCCTCTTAGAAGCCTATCTCGACGGGCGTCTCTCCGCCGAGGCGTTCATGCGCCGCTTCGTAGATGGCTGGCGCGCGACTGGCGGCGCCGTGCCGCGCGCTATTGCTGCGATGCAGGTGCATGTCGAAGCCTTCGAGGCGCAGGTCAATGAAGAGCGCGAAGAGGGCGCCGTCAATGACGACGAGTTGCGCCAAGCGGCTCAGCGTGCATTAGCCAATCTCGACGAAGAGCCACCGGTAGCGCCGCACACATTTGATCGCACGCGCGCGCGCGAAGATATGCGCCGCTTTCAGGTGCAGCTACACGGGTGCGCTGGAATTGGCTGCGTGATCGCGCTGATCTGGGTGGCGCTCTGTCTGCTGCAGATCAATTTCGTGATCGAATGGATTCACGCCAACCTGATCGAGAATGTTTGGCTCTCGGCGGTGATCGGCTTCTTCCTCGCTTTCGTGCCGATCATCGGCAACATCCTGGCGTTTCTGGGATCCACCCAAGAGGGTTGGCCGGCCTGGATCGCCGCCATTGTTTTCTTTGCCGCGCCTGCGGTGACCTTACTTTCCGGCTGGTCGCGCTATCGCCAGTTCGGACCACCTAGGGGCTAACATGAACGCTGACCTCGCAGCACTGGCTTATCTCGTCTCGGGCGTGCTGTTCATTCTGGCGCTGCGCGGGCTGTCGAGCCCTGAGAGCAGCCGGCAGGGAAATACGTTCGGCATGATCGGCATGGCGATCGCCGTCGGCACGACGCTGTGGCTGGTCGGCCCCGATACGACGACATGGGCGATCATAATTGCTGCGATCGTTATTGGCGGCGGCGTCGGCGCGATGATCGCGCGCTCGATCAAGATGACAGCGATGCCGCAACTGGTGGCGGCGTTTCATTCGCTGGTGGGGCTCGCGGCGGTCGCCGTGGCGGCGGCTGCCTTCTACGCGCCGGAAAGCTTCCACATTGCTTCGCACGAACATGTCGGCGCGTATCTTTTGCGCACGCCCATCCACTTGCAGTCGCTGATCGAGCTTTCGCTGGGTACGGCGATCGGAGCGATCACGTTTACAGGTTCGGTGATCGCATTTGCCAAGCTCAACGGCAATATGTCGGGCGCGCCGATCATTCTGCCTGCAAGGCATGTGATCAATATCGGAATTGGGGCGCTGATCGGCTTGCTGATCATCATGATGGCGCAGGCGCACGGCACCATCGAGTGGCATTTCTGGGCGCTTGCGGGGCTTTCGCTACTGATAGGCGTGCTGCTGATCATCCCTATCGGCGGCGCTGACATGCCGGTCGTCGTGTCGATGTTGAATTCCTATTCAGGCTGGGCGGCGGCGGCGCTTGGCTTCACGCTTGAGAACGTGGCGCTGATCATCACCGGCGCGCTTGTCGGCTCTTCGGGCGCGATCCTCAGCTACATCATGTGCAAGGCGATGAACCGGAGTTTCATCAGCGTCATCCTCGGCGGCTTTGGCGCAGCCGACGGTGCGACCGCCAGCGCCGCTGCGGTGCAACGGCCATACAAAGCGGGCAGCGCCGACGATGCAGCCTTCATCATGAAGAACGCCTCGAAGGTGATCATCGTGCCAGGCTATGGCATGGCGAGCGCGCAAGCTCAGCACAGCGTGCGCGAAATGGCGGACATGCTGAAGAAAGAGGGCGTCGAAGTGCGCTACGCCATCCACCCGGTCGCAGGCCGCATGCCGGGGCACATGAACGTGCTGCTGGCCGAAGCGAACGTGCCCTATGACGAGGTGTTCGAGCTCGAAGACATCAATAACGAATTCAGCACGGCCGACGTCGCCTATGTTATCGGCGCCAACGACGTCACCAACCCGATCGCGAAAACCGATCCCAAGAGCCCGATCTTCGGCATGCCTATTCTCGACGTTGAGAAAGCGAAGACAGTGTTGTTCGTGAAGCGCAGCATGGGCGGGGTTGGCTACGCGGGCGTCGATAACGAACTCTTCTATCGCGACAACACGATGATGCTGTTGGGCGACGCAAAGAAGATGACGGATGAGATCGTGAAGGGGCTTTAGAGGCGGGCTCGGGCGCGACGTATGAGTTATTTGTTTTGGCCGAACGATCGTCTTTGGAGTGAACATGGCCGAACCGAAGACCAGACCGACCAAAGCTTCCGTCTCGGCATTCATTGCGGCAGTGGAGAATGACACGCGCCGCGCAGACGCCAAGGCCATAGACAAGATGATGCGCGAGATCACTGGCGAGAAGCCGGTGATGTGGGGATCGAGCATTGTGGGCTACGGCAGCTATGAATCGCGCAGCGGCGATTGGCCGATTGTCGGGTTTGCGCCGCGCAAGAGCGCGTTGGTGCTTTACCTCATGGGCGCCTTCAAAGGGCGTGACGCTTTGATGAAGAAGCTCGGCAAGCACAAAGCTGGCAAAGGCTGCGTCTATATCACCAAGCTCGCGGATGTTGATCAGGACGTTCTGCGCGACCTGATCGCGCGCGGCGTTACGTATATGCGCACGGAATATAAGCCAAGCTGAGTGTCGCAAGATTGTCATGTGCCGTTTGGGGGTAGACCAGCTTGCTGTTCGCTCTAAGTTGTCGGCCGTTTGGGGACGGGAGAGGGCAATGAAGCAAACAATTTTGGCGCTGGCGCTGGCGGCGCTTCTCGCTGCGTGTGGCCAAGGCTCGGCGCCGGATGCTGCCGCGCCCGGATCTGAAGTCGCCGCTGGCGCATGCGCGCTTGTCACTGATCCTGACAGTGTGTTTGGGCCGAACGTGCAGGCGACGGCTGCCAACGATTTGCCTGGAACTGACGGGTCCTGCTCTTGGGCTTCAGCGGACGGCCTGCGTAACGCCGATCTCATCCACTACACAACGCAAAGCCTGGGTGGCACGACGCTCGATGCGCAAGCGGCGACAATCACCGACCAATGGACACAAAATGGCGTGACCGCCCAAACACTGGACGAGGTCGGCGATTCCGCTCAGGTCGCAGCTGGTCTCGTTGGCGATTCGGCGCAAGCCGTCGTGCGCAAGGGCGACCATCTGATTGTTGTTGTCGCGAACTCCGGCGACGCCGACCTGAACAGCGAAGCGATTGTCCGCCAGGTTGCCACGCAAGCGGCTGCGGCGCTTTAGGGGGCGATGATGAAGAAATTGCTGCTGGTGGCGGCCGTTGCGCTGTTGAGCGCGTGCGGTTCAGGCGGGCAAAGAGGGCCGGAAAACGCAGGCGCTTCCAACGCGGCTTGCACGCTCATCCCTGACGCGTCCGCGCTCTTCGGGGCTGGCGCAGACGTTGTAGGTTATGCGGGCCTGGACGGGATGGAGGCCACGTGTGAGTGGACCTCAGCCGATGGTGCGCGCAGCGGCGATATCGTTCTCTACACAGCCGTCAGTCTCGGCAGCGTCACCCTCGATGCGAAAACGGCGGAGATCATCGAGAATTGGGATGCGCAGACCGAGACGCCGCTCGCGCCTGTGCCTGAACTCGGGGAAGGGGCGCAGATAGCAACCGACTTGGTGGGCTATCAGACGCAGATTCTGCTGCGCCAAGGCGATCGGCTCATTCTGATCATGGCGGGATCAGGCGATAGCGCCATCACCGGCGAAGCGTTGGCGCGCAACATGGCGAACGCGATCACTCCGCCGGCGTAATAGCTCTACCAGATCGTCACGCGCTGATCTGGCGGCAGATAGAGCGCATTGTCCTGCGAGACGCCGAACGCTTCGTACCACGCCGCCATGTTGCGGACGACGCCGTTGACGCGGAAGATCGGCGGTGAATGCGGGTTGGTGAGCACGAGATTGCGTAGCGCTTCGTCGCGATACTTCGAACGCCAAGCTTGCGCCCAGCCAAGGAAGAAGCGTTGTGTGCCCGTAAGCCCGTCGCGCACGGGGGCTTCGCGGCCATTGAGTGAAAGCTCGTAGGCGCGCAGCGCGACTTGTAGGCCGCCATTGTCACCAACGTTTTCACCAAGCGTCAGGCGGCCGTTCACGTGCAGGCCGGGCAGTGCTTCGAAACCGTCATACTGAGCGGCGAGCGCATTCGTGACCTGCTGGAACGCGGCCACGTCTTCAGGGCTCCACCAATCGCGCAAGACGCCGCGCGCATCGGATTTCGCGCCTTGGTCATCGAAGCCGTGACCCATTTCGTGACCGATGACGCCGCCGATGGCGCCGTAATTCACAGCCGGATCGGCGTGCGGATCGAAAAAGGGCGGCTGCAGGATCGCGGCTGGGAAGGTGATTACATTCATCACCGAGTTGTAGGACGCGTTTACTGTTTGCGGCGTCATGTTCCATTCGCGGCGGTCAACCGGACGCCATAAGCGCGCCGTCGCCCAATCGCCGTTGAACTTGTTGGCGCGCTTGGCGTTGCCGTAGGCATCGCCAGCGTGGACATCCATGCCGCTATAGTCGCGCCAGATGTCTGGATAGCCGATGCGTGGCACGAAGGCGGCGAGCTTTTCTTGCGCGACGACTTTCGTGGCGGCCGTCATCCAGGGCGATTGATCGATGCGGTGCGCGTAAGCGCGGCGCAGATTTTCGACGAGATCGAGCATTTGCGCTTTGGCTTCAGGCGGGAAATGACGCGCGACATAGAGTTGGCCGACCGCTTCGCCCATGGCGTCGTTCACTTGATCGACTGCGCGCTTCCAGCGTTCGCGCTGTTCTGGCTGACCGTTCAGGGTCTTGCCGTAGAAGTCGAAGTTGGCGGCGTCGATCTCGCTTGGAAGCACATCGGCGCTGCCGTTGATCAGCTTGAAGGTGAGATAGTCCTTCCAAGTTTCGACCGGCGTGGCGAGGAAGAGCGCGGCGAGCGGCGCCATGGCGCTGAGTTCGCGCACGACCACTTCTTGGGCTTGGCCCATGCCGCCAGCTTCGAGCGCTGCATCCCAGGGGAAATCGGGAGCGATCGCGCGCAGTTCTGTGCGTGATTTCAGGTTGTAAGTGCGGTCGCGTTGGCGGCGGTCGGCGATTGGCCAGTGTAGTTCCGCGATCTGGGTCTCGAGCGCCATGATAGAGCGCGCTTTGGCCGCGCCGTTCGATTGACCACTGAGCGTCAGGATGCGTTCGATGTAGGCGACATAAGCAGCGCGCTGTTCGGCGCTGTCAGCGCGGCGATAATATTCGCGCTCCGGCAAGCCGAGGCCTGCGTGCGTGATGGTGACGACGTAGCGATCGGGGTTGCGCGCATCCAGCGAGGCGAAGGCAACGATTGGCGAATTGGTTGGAAAATCTGCGCCGGCGATGACGCGGATCGCGTCTTCGTGCGTGCGGATAGCGGCAATGGTGGCGAGGTCTTCTTCAAGCACGGCAATGCCGCGCGCGTTGATCGCATCCGTATCGAGATAGGCATTGTAGGTGTCAGCGATCTTTTGTTGTAGCGAGCCGGGAGCGCCGCCGGCATGTGCCGTCTCTTCGATGATGACGCGCTGGTCGCGCTCGGATTTGTCATCAAGGATCGCAAATGTGCCCCAACTGGTCCGGTCGCTGGGGATTTCGGTGCTGTCGAGCCAACGGCCATTGCAATAGCGGAAAAAGTCGTCGCCAGGTTGAACGCTCGCGTCGCCCGCGGTGAGATCAAGGCCATAGGCGCCAATCGCGGCGCTGGCGTTGCTTGAGCCGCCGCCCGCGGTTCCGGTTGCGCAGCCTGCAGCAAGCGCGAGCGAAGAAACGCCAAGAGCGCGGCGCGTGAAGCTAAACATGAAATCCCTCCAACTTGCCCTCGATCATCGGAGGCGAGGGGGTGCGGGACAAGTCCGGGGAGGGCCGTCAGCCGCGCCAATCGGCGGCTTGATCGCAAAAGGGGTCAAGAAAAAGGGGGAGCCGGCTGGCTCCCCCTGATCCTTTGGCTGTTTGCCGCGCTTACCAGATGGTGACGCGGTCGGCGGGCGCGAGATAGAGCGCGTCGCCAGGTTGGATGTTGAACGCCTCGTACCAGCTGTCCATGTTCCGCACGGTGCCATTGCAACGATAGACAGACGGCGAGTGCGGGTCGGTCAGGATTTGGTTGCGCAGCGCCGCGTCGCGGATGAGCGCGCGCCAGGCTTGCGCCCAGCCAAGGAAGAAGCGCTGGTCACCGGTGATGCCGTCGAGTGTCGGCGCCGCTTGGCCGTTCAGCGAGAGCTGATAGGCGTGACGCGAGACCTGTAGGCCGCCATTGTCGCCGATGTTCTCGCCGAGTGTGAGACGACCGTTGACGTGAATGCCGTCGAGCGGCGTGAACGTATCGTATTGAGCGACGAGACGATCAGTGACTTGCTGAAACGCTGCGACGTCAGCCGGGCTCCACCAATCGCGCAGCACGCCTTGAGCATCCGACTTCGCGCCTTGGTCGTCGAAGCCGTGACCCATTTCGTGACCGATGACGCCGCCGATGGCGCCGTAGTTCACAGCCGGGTCAGCGTTTGGATCGAAGAACGGCGGTTGCAGGATCGCGGCTGGGAAGACGACTTCGTTGAACGTCGGATTGTAGTACGCGTTCACGGTTTGCGGCGTCATGAACCACTCGTCCTTGTCGGTCGGGCGGGAAAGACGGGCGAGGTCGAAGTTCCAGTCGAAGATGCCTTGGCGCTTGGCGTTGCCGAACGCATCGTTGGCGCGAACTTCGAGAGCCGAATAGTCGCGCCAGCGATCCGGATAGCCGATCTTCGGGCGGAACGTCGCAAGCTTTTCGCGCGCCGCGACTTTTGTTTCAGCTGACATCCACTCGACTTGATCGATGCGCTGGCCGTAGGCCGTGCGCAGGTTTTCAACCAGCTGACGCATTTGCTCTTTGGCTTCCGGCGGGAAGTGGCGCTGCACATAGATGGCGCCAATGGCTTCGCCGAGTGCGCCGTTCACCGCTTGCACCGCCCGCTTCCAGCGCTCGCGCTGCTGCGGCTGGCCCGACAGGGTCGTGCCGTAGAAGGCAAACACTTCGGCGTCGATGTTGGACGGCAGAATGGCCGCGTTGTTCCGCACGAGATGGTAGGTGAGGTAGGATTTCCAAGTCGAGACCGGCGTCTGCATGAACAGGTTCGCCAACGGGGCCATCGCCGAAAGTTCGGCGATAACAACTTCTTCCACGCCGCCGAGGCCGGCAGCGTCGAATGAGGCGTCCCATGGGAAGCGTGGCGCCAACGCGCGGATTTCGGCGCGCGTCTTCAGATTGTAGGTGCGGTCGCGATCGCGCCGGTCTGCGATCGGCCAATGACGCTCCGCGATCTGTGTCTCCAACGCAACGATGCGGCGTGCTTGCGCGGCGGCGTTGCTTTGGCCCGCGAGCGTGAGCAGGCGGGCGACGTGCGCCTCGTACTCGCGGCGGATGTTCGGGAATTCACCGTCGGTGCGGCGATAGTATTCGCGCTCCGGCAGGCCGAGGCCCGCTTGCGTCATGTTGCAGATGTAGCGGTTGGGGTTGCGGTCATCGAGACCGACATACACCGCGATCGGCGAGTTCACGGCGATGCCCGGCGTCGCGATGAGGCGGATGGTTTGTTCGTGATTGCTCAGCGCTTGAATCTGCGCGAGCTCTTCCTGCAGCGGTGCGAGGCCGGCAGCGTCGATCTGCTCCTGGTTCAGGAACGAGTTGTAGTAATCGGCGATCTTTTGCTGGTTCGAACCAGGGGCGCCGCCGGCGAGCGCAACTTCTTCGATGATAACGCGCGCGTCGTTGTCGGCTTTCTCGCGCAGAATGTCGAACGTGCCCCAACGCGTACGGTCGGCGGGGATCTGCGTGTTCGCGAGCCAGGTGCCGTTAGCGTACCTGAAGAAGTCATCGCCGGGCTTTACGCTGGTGTCGCGCGCAGCGAGATCAACGCCCCAGGCGCCAATGGCGGCCGGCGCACGTGCCGGCGCCGTTTCGGCCGTGGTGGCCGTACCCGTGGCGCAGCCAGCCAATAGTGCGACCGACGACGCGCCCATAGCGCGGCGAGTCAAGAACATCATAAGTACCCTCCGAAGGTTTGTTCGTTATTCCGCCGCGGCGAGTTTGCGGCGGCCCCCATACAAGCGTCCGTAGAAGCCAAACAGGCCACCCACTCCACGCTTAATATCGACCCCAATCATATACAACGCAGGCGTCATGAACAGGGTAGGCGGCATGCAAAGCAACACCCCGCCAGCGAGCGCAAGCGCCATCGGTTTCAAGAATTGAACGATGGCGGCGTTCTCCATCAGCATCGGAACCAGCGCAAAAACCGTAGTCAATGAGGTGAGAACGATCTGACGGAAGCGTGAAGAACTGGCCTCCACGATACCGTCATACGCTTTGACGCGCACCACTTGGAAGCCGATTGCTTCCAAGTCCTGGGCGCTCTCACGAAGTTCGCTCTTTTCCCAGCGCATCTGGTCAGAATGCCGCAGCTCAAGCGGCCCCGAGGTGAAGTTGGCCGCGATCGCTCGCTCGATGAACTTCTCATGCAGCTCCAGCGAGCGGTCGATCCGGGCTACTTCCCACACCTCTCCGTTGGAGGCGGCAAAGTCCTGTGTTTCGATCTCGGCGGCTTGCTGGCCGGCTTGCTTTTGACGCATCGCGAAGTAGCCGCGAATTTGATTCACGCGATCGATGAGCACGACGTTGTCGTTCACTGAGACGCCCATCGCCGCGACCATGCCGAAATAAGAGAAGAGGGCAAAGCTCACGCCGAGCGCGAAGTGGCCAAGGATCGCGCCAACAAGCGCGAACGGCAGCACCGTCATGATCAGCATTGGCTGCCAGTATGAGCGGAACGTCACTGCCAAGAGGAAGTACATCGCAAACAGCGACATGATCATCAGACGCAAGAGCTGCGACATAAACTCCGCTTGCGATTCCGCTTCGCCGAGCGCGCGACGGCTGACGGTCGGAAAGCGGCTCTGAAGGCTCGGGAAGAACTCATCGTTGAGCGTCCGCATAATGTCGGCGCGCGATTCCGCGTTCGTCAATTCAGCGGACACCATGATTGAGCTCATCCGCTGACGCCGGTCGAGACCGGTCACGCCAGGGCGGAACTCCCAAGTGGCGACGGACGCCAGTGGCACTTCGCGGCCATCTGATGTGCGCACCCGGAAGCCGCCGAGACTTTCCAGCGTTCGACGATCGTCGCGCGGATAGCGGACGTAGACGCGAACATCATCGCCATCACGCGGCAAACGCTGTGCTTCATCGCCGTAATATGCCTGGCGCACCTGGCGCGTGACATCCATCAAGGTCAGACCCAATTGCTCGGCGCCCGGCAGCAACGAGATGTTCAGCTCTTCGATCGCCGCTTCCTGGCTGTCGCGAACGCTCAACACTTCAGAGAAGCGATCGAGGCGCTGCTTGAGCTCATCGACGGCTAGGCGAAGGTCTTCGCTGTTCTCACCGATCATCGCGATATCAATGGATGGACCGCCATTGCCGCCGCTCAGAGAGAAGCTGAGGCGCTCGGCGTCTGGCACCGGACCCATCAATTCTTCGAGGCGCTTGGTGATGTCGCTCGAGCGCAGATCGTCGCGCGTTTCCGGAGGCGTTAGCCCCACGTAGGCGCGGATCGCGGTGTCGTCGATGGATTGACTCCATGAGCGCACAACACCTCGAGACTGACGCCCCGTGTTCGGATCCTGATAGGCGCGATCCGTCGTCTCGTGCTCCAATGCCAAGCGCGCCGCGTCCAGCTGATCGGCCACCTGCTGCATGCGTGAGAAGGGCGTCGTCTGCGGCAATTCGATCGAGATTTGCATGAAGTCGCCTTCGACTTCGGGCATGAAGGTTTGCTTCACGTAACCGTTGCCCATCAGGGACATCGTGACGATGAAGATGCCGAGGAACACTGCGCCGGTGAGGTAGCGCATTTTGACGGCGGCGCCGGCAAGCGGTCTTTGGATATTTTGCGCAAACCAGATCATGCCGGCCGAGCATGCCTGCTGCAGGCGCATCACCCTTGCGAACAAGCCCTTGCCGTCACCGGAGGTGCGCTTGATATGCGCCAAGTGCGCCGGCAGGATGAAGAGCGACTCCATCAGCGAGAAGACGAGTGTCGACGACACCACGATCGTGATGGCGCGTGTGAATTGGCGCACGTCGCCCTCGATGAGGATGAGCGGGCTGAACGCGATCATGGTTGTCAGAACCGATGCGATGACCGGTTTCAGCACGAGCTGGGTGGCGATGATGGCGTGATCGACGCCGGTTTCACCTCTTTCCGCCTTTTCGTAGATGCTCTCACCGACGATGATGGCGTCGTCGACCATGATGCCAAGCACCAGCAAGAAGGCGAACACGCTGAGGAAGTTCAGCGACACATTGACGTAGGGAAGGATGAAGAACCCGCCGGCGAAGGCGACCATAACACCGGTCGTGACCCAAAACGCGACTTTGGGGTGGAGGGTTAGCATGAGCAGCAGGAAGACCAGCGCGAACCCTTGCAACGCGTTCCAGAACAGGATGCTCAGCAGCGCGTTGAAGTCTTCGGTTTCGTTGTAGATCATCGTGACCTGAACGCCGGCCGGGAGTTGCTCGCGGAACTCACGCAGCGCGTCCTGGACGGCCTTGTTCGTATCCCAGATGTTGAACTGATCGGCGGTTTGCAGCACGACGAGCGCCGACGGATCGCCATTCATCCGCGAATAGAGATTGGTGTCCTGAAAACCGTCAACGACGTTTGCGACATCGCGCATGCGCACGATGCCGCCATCCTGCGTTTGCCGCACGATGATGTTGTTGAATTCAAGCGCGGTGTCGGCAAGGTTGCGCGCGCTGAGCTGGAAGTTGCCGTCATCGGTTTGCACCATGCCCGCCGACGCATTGAGCGAGTTGCTGCGCACCGAACGCGAGACGTCATCGAACGTCAAGCCGTACTCGCGCAGGCTGTCTTCCGAAACTTCGATCGACACCTCTGGCGAACGAACGCCGACAACCATGGTGTTGGCGCCGCCCGGGACAAGGGCGATGCGGTCGCGCAGCCGCTCGGCGGTGTCGCGCAGCGTCCGCTCATCAACGTTGCCGTGAACGCCGATGATGATTGACCAGTTGCGTCCAACCGAGCGCGTGACACGCAGCGGCTCCATACCGGCAGGCAAACCACTGATGGAATCGACGAGCGAACGCGCCTCGGCCGTCAGCGCATCAATGTCGACCGACGAATTGGCTGTGAGATTGACCCACGCATAACCTTCGCCGGAGCGCGAACGCACCCAGTTGATGCCGTTGAGCGATGCAGTCGCTTCCTCGATCCGCACCGTGACCTGGCTTTCCATATCCTCCGGACTGGCGCCTGGCCAAACGGCGTTGATCTGCACAGAGTCGCCGCGTCCTGCCGGCCAGAATTCCTTCTCCATCTGGAAGAAGGAGAAGAGACCAAGCACGAAGAAAGCGACCATGAGCAGATTGCCCGCGACCGGGTTGCGTCCCCACCAAGCCAGAAGCCCGTTCATTTTTGTTCTCCGTTCCGGCTTACTGGCGGATGTCGAGTTGCGGTTCCGCGGACTCGTCGGCGGTTTCTTGCGCCGGCGCCCGATCGATGGGCGTGACGCGCGTGCCTTGGTGTGGCGAGGCGATGTGCGAAACGATGACGCGCTCGCCGTCGGCGACGCCTTCTCTGAACAGCACCTCATCGGCAGTGGTTTGCGCCGGCGTGACCTGACGGACGTCGATCGTGTTGTCGGTTGTAACCACGTAGACGAATTCGTTGCGCTTGAGCGCGCTGCGCGGCGCCGCCACCAGAGTTTCAGAGCCTGAACCTTCCAGGCGGACATTGACGAACATGCCGGGCGCTAGCGGTGTGGTGTTGGTGGCCGCGAATGGCGACCGCACTTCGACGGTGCCGTAAATCAGACGCGTACGGGCGTCGACGGATGCTTCGGTGCGGACCAATCGTCCGTCCCAGGTCACGAGCCGCCCGCCCATCATGTTGGTGATGTGCGCGACAGGCCCTGGGTTTGAGGAGCTCGCGGTGAAGCCCACGGGGATGCGCATCGAGCGGAGGTCCGCATCGGTGAGCGGCAGGCGGATTTCCATCGTGTCGGTCGAGAACATGACCGCCACCGGCGAACCTGGGCCAACATAGTCGCCGACATTGGCGCGGCGTTCACGGATGCGCCCAGTGAACGGCGCTCTGATTGATGCGCGGTTGAGATCCAGCTCGGCTGATCGAAGCCCGGCTTCAGCAGCCGCAAGACTCGCATGCGCTTGCGCAAGTTGTGGCTCGCGCACGGCGAGCGGGGGCGGATCGCCACGGCCGAGTGCTTGCCAATCTTGTCGCGCCAATTCCGCTTCCGCTTCTTCGCGCGCGAGCGCTTCTTGCGCCTGCGCCACCTGACTGCGGGAGCGCACGACAGCCAGTTGATAATCGGCGGCGTCGATGCGGGCCATGACCTCGCCTTCGGTGAAGGCGCCGCCTTCGACAAACTTGGGGCTCACCCAGACCATGCGTCCGGCAACTTGCGCGGCGAGCGTCGCTTCGACACGTGGGCGCGCTTCGCCTTGCGAAGTCAGTGTCAGCGTCGTCGGACGCGAATGTGCAACCGCAACCTGCACCGCTGGCGGGTGCGGATCGTCAGCCTTCTCTTCGGCGCGTGGCTTGAGTACGCCGAGCAAGATCACAAGCGCGATTACGCCTACCAACACCGCGATCGGCGCTGCGAAAACCACGACCCGGGTGATCGCACCAAGCAGGCCTTTGGGTTTTTTGTCCTCGTCGGGCGCTGTCTGCGTCATCATGTTGAGGTCCATCTTGTTCATGGCGTGAGGTCCCGGTCTTCGTCGATTCCGCCTGTACGGGCGCCGCCGCCTAGGGCGACGTGATAGGAAATGCGATTGGAGACGCGCGCGGCGCGCGCTGTGATGAGCCCGCGCTCGGCGTCGATGCGGCGGGTGTAGGCATCAATCAATTCGAACAATGTCGCGACACCGCGTGAATACTCGCGCTCGGCCAAGGCCTGCGCCTCGCGCGCCTCATCGGCGGCGATGCCGAATTGCTCCTCGCGGATGGCAAGCGAGTCGTCGGCGCTGATTGTGCCTTCCACCTCGCGCCACGCGGCGATTGAGGTGCGGACATATTCGGCCGCCGCCGCGCGGCGATCGGCGACTGTCGCGCGCGATTCCGAGATCAAGGCGCCGCCGTTGAAGATCGGCATGGTGAGACCGGCGACGAGATTGGACACCATATTCACGCTGTCATCGATATCGTTGATGCCGGCGCCAGAATTGCCTGCGGTCGCGCGCAGCGTGAGGCGCGGCAACATTGCAGCGCGCGCTTCGTGAATTCTGAAGCCCGCAGCGCGCATGCGGTTTTCCGAGGCAAGCACGTCTGGCCGGCGCTCAAGCAAATCGGCTGGCGCGCCCGCCGCGGCGAGCGGCGCCAGATGCGGCAAATCTCCTTCCGCGCGCAACGAACCATCAGGATAGCGTCCCATGATTTCCTGCAGGCGGCGTGAGGCGATGAGCAGTGAGTCTTGCGCTTGCGCGTGAAGCGCGCGCGCCGAAGCAACCTGGCTACGCGCCGTGCGGAGAGCGAGTGAGGTCGCGATCCCCGCATCGTAACGGCGTTGCGTCAGATCCAGTGCACGCTCGCGCGTTTCCAAATCTTCCTGCGCAAGTGCGAGCAATTGCTGCGCTTGGATCAAATCCACCCAGGCGCGCGCAGATTGGCCCGCGACAGAGAGGCGGGCGTCGTCCAGGTCTTGCCGCGCAGCGTCAGCGCTCAGGTCGGCGGCTAGGGTTCGCGCAGATAGGCGGCCCCAAAGATCGATTTCCCAGTTTGCGACAACACTCGAGGTCATGAACTCGGTGCGAATGCGCTCTTCCGTGGCGGTTGGTTCTTCGGTGCGTGTGCCGCTCGCGCCGATACTCAGGTTCGGTAGCAAATTGCTTCCAAATGCTCCGCGCGCGCGCCAACGCGCGGCGCGGTAGCGCGCCTCCACGGCTTGGAGGTCGGGACTGCCGGCGAGCGCCTCGCGCGCCAAGGTCGACATCTCTGCCGAGTTCAGGTCGTCGAGCCACGTCGCGGCAGGGGAAGCGGCGAGATCGGCGGCTCGCTCCGCGCCAATGGCGTCAGCGGCGACGTAGGAGTCGGGCTCGGGCGGGAGATTGCGCCCCGCACAAGATCCGGCCAGGGCAAGCAACCCAACGCCGACCAAAAGTCGTACCCCGTCTCTCATTTTCCCTCACGAACCCGCTCTAGCCTTGACGCCTCTCGAAAGTCAATAAAAACGTATCGAAATTCGATAAGAATTTTGGTAAGAACCGCCAGAGCGCACCTCTCCCGTTAGCGTTGGGATGCCGGCGCCGGCGACTTTGGATGCGCCGAGGCCCTCACCACGACGAACCAACGGATTTCATCGATGACTGACGGTTTCGGCTGGCATTTCATCACTAGGACGCGCGAGCGGCGTCACCGCCGACACCTCGCCTTGCGCGACTCTAGGGGTGGGCCCTAAGCCGGACGGCAATGGCCATCAACCGCCTCGCGCCGCCACGTCTCCGGTTGGAGCGCATCCCGGCCGCCGCCTGGGCTGCGGCCGCGCTTGGCGTGCTTGCGGCGGCATTGGCGTTCACAACGAGCGCTGTGGCGGCGGTTTTGATGCTGCTTGCGGCCGCAGCCGCGTATTGGGCCATGCGCGAAGGCCGCCGGTTTGTCATCGCCTCAAGCGATGATGATCAAATCGAATTGGTTGGATTGGCGGAACTTGCGCCGCTGCTGGAAGCGCTCCCCGATCCTGCGTTGCTGGTAGATTCCGAAGGCCGCATCGTCGGCTCGAACGCTGCGGCGCGGCGCCAGATGCATTTCGAAACACGGGGTCAGTTCTTGACGTCGATCCTGCGTCATCCTGACGTGTTGGAAGCGGTGCATGCCGCCGTGCGCGAAGGCGCGACGCGTGCTGTCGAATACGAAATGCCGGCCCAAGTAGACCGTCACACGCGCTGCTACGTGGCGCCGGTGACGTGGGGTTCGGACCGCGCAGCAATGCTGGTTTTTCACGATCAAACCGCGAAAATCAGCACCGAGCGGATGCGTGCGGACTTCCTCGCCAATGCGAGCCATGAGCTACGCACGCCGCTCGCGTCTCTAACGCTGTTGATCGAAACGCTTTCTGGTCCTGCGCGCGACAACGCCGTTGATCGAGATCGCTTTCTTGAGATGATGCAGATGCAAGCTGACCGCATGCGTCGCTTGATTGATGACCTTTTGTCGCTATCGCGGATCGAATTGGACGAGCACGTTCCACCGTCTGATCGCGCCGACATTGCAGCGGTCGCGCGCGAAGTCGCGGATTCAGTGATGCCAGTGCTGAAGGAGCGCAAGGTTACGCTCGATGTCAACGCGCCTGCTGAGCCGGTGCGTGTTGTCGGAGAGCGCTTCCAGTTAGCGCAGGTGGTGCAAAATCTCGTCGACAACGCTGTGAAGTATACGCCCGAGGGCGGTGTCGTGACCCTCGAAGTTGCGGCTTCGGGCGACCGCGAAGAGGTTTCGGCGCAGGCAGGCCGCCGCTGGGAGGGCGCGGGGCGCGTAGCGCTGCTGACGCCGGCTGTCGCGGCCAATCGCTCCTACGCCTACGTTCGGGTCGAGGATTCGGGTCCCGGCGTCTCCAAGCAATTCCTCCCGCGCTTGGGTGAACGCTTCTTTCGGGTTGAGCGCGAACTGGGCAACGAGCGTGGCGGCACGGGACTGGGCCTTGCGATTGTCAAGCACATCATCAATCGCCACCGGGGTGGCTTCTTGGTCGAAAGCGAGCCAGGCCGAGGCTCGGCGTTTGCCGCCTATGTGGAATTGGCGGAGGAGGGCTGATGAAACGCGGGGGCGATTTCACATCACTGTCATGGAAGCCGCTTAGATACGCTTTGCGTTGCGCGCCAGGGCCGACTCGGTGTGCGAACGGAGAGCTAAGGGGTCGAATATTATGGAATTTTCCGCAGCGGGCTCCGAACGCGCCATGAGCAACAGCCCGGCGATGACCGCCCCGATGGTAAAAGCGAACGCTGGCTCGCTCGCTGGCGCCGCGATCAAGATCGCTGCGCGCGATGTGAACGTTCACTATGGCGACAAGCAAGCGCTGTTCGATGTCTCCATGGATATCCCTGATCGCGCCGTGACCGCATTCATCGGTCCATCAGGCTGTGGCAAGACAACGTTTCTGCGTTGCTTCAATCGCATGAACGATCTCATCGACAATTGCCGCGTCAGTGGCTCGCTGCAGATCGAAGGCAAGGACGCTTACGCAAAGACCGTCGACCCGGTCGTGCTGCGCACGCGCGTGGGCATGGTGTTTCAAAAGCCGAACCCGTTTCCGAAGTCGATCTACGACAATGTCGCCTACGGCCCACGCATTCATGGCATGGCCCGATCGAAGACGCAGATGGACGAGATCGTTGAGAAGTCTCTGCGGCGCGCGGGCCTCTGGGATGAAGTGAAGGATCGCCTCGCACAGCCGGGCACCGGCCTTTCCGGTGGTCAGCAGCAGCGCCTCGTCATTGCCCGCACCGTCGCTGTGAATCCCGATATTATTCTTATGGACGAGCCATGCTCGGCGCTTGATCCGATCGCCACCGCAAAGATCGAAGAACTGATCGATGAAATGCGCGAGAATTATTGCATCGTGATCGTCACCCACTCCATGGCGCAGGCGGCACGCGTTTCGCAAAAAACGGCTTTCTTTCACATGGGTAAGCTGGTGGAGACGGGTGCGACCGAGGAAATCTTCACCAACCCTCGCGATACGCGGACTCAGGATTATATTACCGGCCGGTTCGGCTGATTGCCGTGCCAGCCCGGAAGAAGTCACGTAGCGCGCCTGCGATGGCGCGCCGGATCAAGGCGACAATGGCAGAGCATACAGTCAAGGCATTCTCCGAGGAACTGGACGCGATCACCCAAGAGGTGGCGCGCATGGGCGGTTTGGCGGAGACGGCGGTGAGCGATGCGCTTGCCGCGGTCGCGCGCCGCGACACCGAACTCGCTCAAGTCGTTATTCAGCGCGACCCAAAGATCGACGCGGCCCAGCGCGAGATTGAAAAGCGCGCCATCAAGCTATTCGCGCTGCGACAGCCCCTTGCGAGCGATCTCAGGGTGGTGCTGACGGCCTGGCGGATCGCCGGCGAACTTGAGCGCGTCGGAGACCTTGCCAAGAACATAGCCAAGCGCGCGCTGATCTTGAACCAGGATGAGCCGATCCAGCTGACGCGAAGTGTCGAGCGCATGGGCAAGATAGCCGGCGCTCACCTCAAGCAAGTGCTGGACGCTTACGCAAACAAGGATGTTCAGGCGGCGATCAACGTCTGGAATTCTGACGATAACATCGACGCGCACTACAATTCGTTGTTCCGCGAATTGCTCACCTACATGATCGAAGATCCGCGCATGATTTCTTCGTGCGCGCACCTACTCTTCATCGCCAAGAATCTCGAGCGTATCGGCGATCACGGCACCAATATCGCAGAATACATTCACTTCCTCGTCACGGGTGAGGAAATAACTGCGCAGCGGCCTCGGGCCGACGCAGCGGAATAGGCAATCCCACCATGGCCAAGGCAACACATGTTCTGGTCGTTGAGGATGAGGCGGCGCTTGCCGATTTGCTCAAGTACAATCTTGAGAAGGAAGGCTACCGCGTTTCCGTCGCCAACGACGGCGAGGAAGCGCTTGTCGTAGCCGACGAGAGTGCGCCGGATTTGGTTGTGCTCGATTGGATGTTGCCGAAGGCGCCGGGCATCGAAGTTTGTCGCCGCTTGCGCGCGCGCCAAGACACGCGAAATACCCCGATTGTGATGCTGACAGCACGCACCGAGGAAGGTGATCGCATTCGTGGTCTCGATGTCGGCGCCGACGACTATCTCACAAAACCATTCTCGATGAACGAACTGCTGGCGCGTTTGCGGGCGGTGATGCGCCGCATTCGTCCGGGCCTGGCGGACGACAAGATCGTGATCGGCGATATCATGATGGATCGCGTCTCGCACCGCGTGAAACGAGGCGACCGCGAAGTGCATTTGGGGCCGACGGAATTCCGTATCCTCGATCACTTGATGCAGCATCCGGGCCGCGTGTTCAGCCGCGAGCAATTGCTCGATGCTGTGTGGGGTTCGGACGTCTACGTGGAGGCGCGCACGGTTGACGTGCACATTGGCCGTTTGCGCAAAGCGCTGATGGTCGGCGTCGAGAGCGACCCGATCCGCACCGTCCGCAGCGCCGGCTACGCGCTCGACGTGGACGCGGCTTAGGCTGCGCCGACCCTGGCTGGATCAATCAGGTACTCGCGCGCGCAGAACTGACAGCGGGCGTGGAGCTTGCCGTCGGGTTCGATCAGGTCAGCGATCTCGTCCTTCGGGAAGGTCTTCATCACGTTGGTAAGCCGATCAACGCTGCAAGTGCAGCGATCCTTCAAGTCCTCGGCCTCGCCCATGCGCACGCCTTCTTCGTGGAAGAGGCGATAGAGCAGGCGATCGGCAGGGAGCGCCGGATCGATGAGTTCTTCGTCCGTCACTGTGCCGAATAGGATCGAAGCGCGGTTCCAGTCTTCGTGCGTGTCGCCGCGCACTTGGTCGCCGGCGAGGCGTTGCATCAACACGCCGCCAGCGCGCCATTGTGAGGGGCTGCCGCCTTTGATGATTTCGCCGACGGCGAGGCGGATGCCTGTGTCTGTTTGCTCGCTGACGTGGAAGTAGTTCTCCGCGCATTCGGCTAGCGTAGCGCCTTCAAGAGCGACGACGCCTTGGAAAGGTGTCGTGTTGTCGCCGAGGTCGAGCGTAAGAATGAGATTGCCTGCGCCAAGGAGTTCGGCCGGGGGCCTGCGATGCGCGCCGGCGAGCGCCTCGGCTGCGCCGTCAGCGAGCCGCGCATAGCCTCGAACGCCGCCATCGAGGTGTTCGGCGACGAGCAGTGACACTGGGCCTTGGCCTTGCGCTTGAATGACGAGGCGGCCGTCTGTTTTCAGCAGAGAGCCGATGAGTGCGGCGAGCGTGAGTGCTTCGCCAAGCAATAGCGCGACCGGACGCGGGTAATCGTGACGATGCAGGATCGGATCGAGCGCCCCTTCCGCCATGCGCGCGATGCGGCCGCGCACGGGCGCATTGTCGAGGCTGAAGGGCGCGATGATGTCGTCTGTTGCTGGCATGAAGCGGGCCATATGGGGCCGGGGGCGCAATGTGGCAATGCGGCGCGGACCTTCAGAGCTTGCCCAGGCACCAGAGCAATACCGCCTTCTGTGCGTGGATGCGGTTCTCGGCTTCGTCCCAGGCCGCTGAGCGTTCGCCGTCGAGCACGCTGTCGGTGACTTCCTCGCCGCGGTGGGCGGGCAGGCAGTGCAGGAAGATTGCGTCTTTGCCGGCGCGCGCCATCATTTCGTCGTTCACCGCGTAGGGAGGGAAGACGGCCATGCGCTGATCTTTGTCGGTATCGCCCATCGACACCCAAGTGTCGGTGACGACGACGTCAGCGCCGTCGATCGCTTTCTTCGCATCATTGTGCGCTTCAATATCGGCGCCAGCTGCCTTCGCTGCTGCGAGTTCTTGCCCGCGCGGCGCGTAATTGGGCGGTGTCGCGATGCGGAGCTTGAAGTCGAACTTCTCGGCGGCATGCATGAACGAGGTGCAAACATTGTTGCCATCGCCCAGCCAGGCGATCGTCTTGCCGCTGATATCGCCCATGCGCTCTTCGATCGTCTGCAGATCGGCGAAGATCTGGCACGGGTGAGAGAGGTCGGTGAGGCCATTGATCACCGGCACGCTCGCCGCCGCCGCGAAGTTCACGACGTCGTCATGACTATTGGCACGGATCATCACCGCATCGACCATGCGCGAAAGCACGCGTGCGGTATCTTCCACAGTCTCGCCACGGCCGAGCTGGGTGTCGTTGGCGTTCAACACGATCGACTTGCCGCCAAGCTGGTGCATGCCGATTTCGAACGAGACGCGCGTGCGCGTCGAGTTCTTCTGGAAAATCATCGCCAGTGCATAACCGTCGAGTGGCGCGTCTTCATCGGGCGCAGCCTTTGGCCAATCGATGCGCGCAGCTTTGCGCGCGTGCGCTTCATCGAGGATCGCGCGCACTTCATCCTTGTTCAGCGCGCTGATGTCGAGGAAGTGGCGCGGACTTTCGATCACGCGCCAGCTTTCGCCGTCTGCGCGGCGAGCACCGCGTCAATGGCATCAACCGCTTGGCGGAGTTCGTCTTCTGAGATGTTCAGCGGCGGCGCGAGGCGCAGCACGTTGTCGCCGGCAACGCCGAGTAGCACCTTCTTCTGATCACGGATTTCGCCTTGGATCGGCTTTGGGTCGATCTTGAGCTTCAAGCCGCGCAGCAGGCCTTTGCCGGTGACTGCGACGACGAGATCGGGATGGCGATCCTTCAGGCTTTCGAGCGCTTGCGTCAGATGGTTCGCGACCTTGTTCACGTGCGCGAGGAATTCTGGCTTCGAGAGTTCATCGTAGACTGCGTTGCCGACGGCCATGGCGAGCGGGTTGCCGCCGAAAGTTGTGCCGTGCACGCCGCGAACCATGCCTTTGGCCGCTTCCTTGGTTGCGAGGAATGCGCCCATCGGGAAGCCGCCGCCGACGCCCTTTGCGACTGCCATGATGTCCGGGGTCATTCCCGACCATTCGTGCGCCCACATCTTGCCGGTGCGGCCAGCGCCGCATTGAACTTCATCGAAGATGATGAGGAAGCCGTTCTCGTCGGCGAGCTTGCGGAGACCGCGGAGGAATTCGTCAGTCGCAGCGCGCACGCCGCCTTCGCCTTGTACCGGCTCAAGGATGATCGCGGCTGTTGTTGGGCCGATCAGTTTCTTTAGCGCGTCGAGGTCGCCCCACGGCGCTTGAACAAAGCCGGGCAGACGCGGGCCGAAGCCTTCGAGATAGTTCGGATTACCGCTGGCGTTGATTGCGCCGTACGAGCGGCCGTGGAAGGAGCCTTGGAAGCCGATGATGTCGATGCGCTCGGGGGCGCCGTTGGCGGAGTGATATTTGCGCGCGGTCTTCATCGCGCCTTCGATCGCTTCTGTGCCGCTATTGGTGAAGAACACGACGTCGGCGAAGCTGTCGCGCGTGTACTTCGCGGCGAGGTCTTCTTGGCCCTTCACCTTGAACATGTTCGAAGTGTGCCAGAGTTTGCCGGCTTGTTCGGTGAGCGTCTTCACCAGGAACGGCGGCGCGTGACCGAAGGCGTTGACGGCGATGCCTGCGATGCAGTCGAGGTACTTGTCGCCCTTTTCATCCCAGATCCAGCTGCCTTCGCCGCGCACGAAGATCTGCTCCGGCGGAGCGTAGACGGGAAGGATATGGCTTTCTGCGGCGCTCATTTTTGGTTCTCGAAATTTGGGGAAGGCGGGGTTTTGAGCCGCGCCGCTTGCAAGGTCAAGCCGCTGGGATCATCACCTTTTTATGAGACGAGACCACACCATTCCCCGCGGCGAACTGCGCCGCCTGGTTCACCAATCTGTCGTTTTGCAAGGCAATCCGCTGAGCGATCCGTTTGAGCGGGAGCTCTTCGTCTGGACGCCTCCAGGGTGGAGCGCGGCGGAGCATTTGCCGCTGCTGGTGGACTTGAAGGGCTACACGTCCTCGGCGCTCGCACATGCGAACTGGATGCCGTTCTCGGAGAACTTGCCCGAGCGCCTGGATCGGCTCGTTCATGAGGGCATGCCGCGTGTAGTCGTGGCGATGCCCGATTGCTTCACCAAGCTCTTCGGCAACCAATACCTGAACAGCGCCGGAACCGGCCGCTACGCGGATTATCTCTGCGATGAGATCGTGCCGTTCGTGGAGAGCCAGTTCGGCTGTGGCGGCAAGGGCAAGCGCGGAGTCTTCGGCAAATCGTCGGGCGGCTACGGTGCGGCGTATCACGGGCTGACGCGCAGCGATGTCTGGGACGCGATCTCGATCCAGAGCGGCGACATGGGCTTCGATGCTCTGTACATCCCCGCGCTGCTCGATGATCTCGACGTGCTGCGCAAGTACGACAACTCGATCGAGAAGGCGTGGCGCGCGGTGACGGCGAAGCCAAAGATGGCCTTCAAGGAATCCGTGGCGCTGATGGATTGGGCGCAAAGCGCGTTTTACGACCCTGATCCAAGCAAGTTTCTGAGCATGCAGCTGCCGCTCGATCCGCACACGGGTGAATTCATTCCGGAGCGTTGGAATAACTGGTTGGCGCACGATCCAGTGGTGATGTTCGACACGCTCGGCGAAAATCTGCGCAAGCTAAAGCTCGTTTACATGGATTGTGGCGACCACGATAATTTCCGCATCCATTTCGGCATGCGCCGTTTCGCCAAGAAGCTGAAGGCCGCAGGCATCCCGCACGAATACGATGAATTCGACGATGACCACATGGATGTGGATTATCGGATGGATGTGTTCTTGCCGAAGTTGGCGCGAGCGCTCTCCAGCTAAGTCATTCCAGATCGCGCTTCGCTTCGCCTGGAATGACGCGGGTTGGCGGGTTGTCGCCTAGCTCCGCAACCGGTACCCGCTCTTGATCATCGCCCAGCTTGCGTAGCTGAGTACGAGGGCCAGTGCGCCTGTGATGATCGCGCCGGTCCACAATGGCGCGTCGTGGTGGCCGATGAAGCCGTAGCGGAACCCATCGATAAGCGAGAACACTGGATTGTAATGCGAGATCGTGCGGATCGGTTCGGGCAGGATCGAGGTTGAGTAGAATGTGCCGGAGAGGAACGTCAGCGGCACGATGATGAAGTTGGTAACGGCGGCAAGGTGATCGAACTTGTCAGCCCAGATGCCACCGAGCAAACCGATGGCGCCGAAGATCACCGACGCAACGATCGCGAAGTAGAGCACGGCGAAAAGATTCACCGGCGTGATGTTGGCGAGCCACGCGACAGCGATCAGCGAAGCAAGGCCGACAAGCAAACCGCGCGCGGCGGCGCCGACGATGAAGGCGATCGTGAGTTCGAGCGCTGACAACGGTGGCATCAAAAAGTCGACGGCGTTGCCTTGCACCTTCGCAATGACGAGCGACGACGATGCGTTCTGGAACGCGTTCGACAAGATCGACATCATAACGAGGCCGGCGGCGAGCCCGTCGGCGTAAGCGCGTGAGGTGCCCGGCCAATCGCCTTGCCGCACCAAGCTGAACACCAGCATGAAGAGCAGGGTCTGAATGAGTGGCGCAAAGACTGTCTGCGCGCCGACTTTCAAGAAGCGCCGGATTTCGCGCCAGACCAGGGTCTGCAGACCCAGCCAATTGACCGCTCCGTAGTGGCGGGAGGTGAGGGCTGGCGGGCTAGTTCGAACGGCAGTGTCCATACAGAGAACAGCTCTTTCATAAATCCTTAACGAGTCTGAGCGCTCGTTAACCATGTTGCGGGTCTAAGTCCCGGTCTCTGCTCAAATAATGCGCCGAGTCCGTGCCGAAAGCCCGTTAGTAAGAAGTGAGTAACCCACCACATGTCATGGGATAACTACTGTATCTTGGGTATCCACATGACAAAACCACAACCCATTGACTTCTTCGCCCAGAAAGGGAGTGTGTCGCATTCCCGTCAGAAATGGGCGGGGCCATGGGCCAAGGGGGCTTGAACACATGGGCTGGTCAGAAGAGCGCGTTGCGCTGCTGCGTAAGCTGTGGGCCGAAGGGCTTTCAGCTAGCCAAATTGCGAAACAACTGGGCGGGGTCACCCGCAATGCCGTGATCGGCAAGGTCCACCGCCTTGGCTTGGCGGGCCGGGCCACCCCGTCACGGCCGGCCAAGCGGCCGGTCCGGACGGCGCGTCCGCGGGTGATGAGCCCGTCGGCGCCGCGCCTGCGGATCCCGTCAGCCGAACCGCGGGTGATCATTCCGGACCTCGAGCCTATGAAGCTTGAGGACGGCAAGGCCGCGACGGTCCTGACGCTCAATGAGAGCATGTGCAAATATCCTATTGGCGACCCGACGGACGCGGACTTCGCATTCTGTGGCCGCGGCTCCTTCGGCAATCATCCGTATTGCGAGGACCACGCCCGTCTCGCCTATCAACCGAGCCAAGCGCGTAAGCGCCGCACGTCCGGCGAGCCGGATGAGCTTCGCCGCATGATGCGCCTAGCTGCAATGTAGGGATCTACCCCTGCGAACTTGAGCGCCGCTGTCGAAAGACGGCGGCGTTTTTGTGTGAGCAATGCGCCGGTGGCCGCGCATGCCTGTGGGCATCGCGGGTTCGCATTCTTTCCACAGAAATGATCGGGAGAGCAGGGCGCTTTGGCGCATCAAATCAAAGCGCGCGCCCCCTCATGGATTGAGCGTGTAGCCACGCTGCTGGAGCAGGGCGTGTGCTGTCATTGCTGAGAGCGCAAGTCTGACGCCTGGTAGCAGATCGGTCTCAGCAACATCGAAGTGCGCCGCCGACTGTCCGCACACCCAAACCTCAACGTCACGAGCAATGAGGTCCGCGATGAGAGCCGCATTAGCGTTGTCTTCGTTCGGACGAGGGTGCACGGCGAGATCACGGGTGGCCGAACCGCGCACCACAATCGCCAACCGGATGTTTGAGGGCCGAACGCCGGCGCGCGCATGCATATTGAGAAAGCGCGCCGCAGATTCGATCCCACGGTTCAATTCGCCAGGCTCAGCGCCCTCGGATACATCGAAGACCACTTTGAAGCGCGTATGCGCCGGAATCGGCGCGGCGTTCTCTACGTCGGCCACAGGGCCATAGTCGGCGATGACCGGCCCCGTAGAAAAGCGAGATTGGTCAGCGTGCGCCGCTGGCGCGAGCAAGAGCGCGGCGAAGAAAACAGCGGATCTTAGCGAAATCATTTCGATCTCCCGTCGTTTGCGAGGCGCTTCAAATTGCCGGCCTCCATTGAAAACAGTGCGTCGTGCTTCCGGTTATCGGCGAGCGCGCGCCTCGCGCGCGGCCGTGATCGGCGGCCACGGGCCAAAGGTGTGCTGCTCTTGTGAGAAGTCATCGTCGTAGGGAGGAAAGGGGGCGTCGACGGGTTTGCGCGCGCGATCTGGATAGTCACGATCAAGATTGCGTCGCTCGGGCCGCGCTTGAACGTTTATGAATGCGGCCACGTCAATCGCCTGCTCCTCCGTAAGCTGTGGTGCGTCGTGCGTGACGCCGTAGGGCATGTTCGCGCGTATGAAATTGGCGGCAGTGATAATCCGATGCATGCCGGCGCCGGTGTTGAAGCTGTCCGGTCCCCAGAGCGGAGGATAGGCGTAGCCTGGACCATCGGCGTTGCGCAGGCCTTGTCCGTCCGCGCCATGACATGCCACACAATTCGATCTGTAAACCAGCTCGCCGCGCGCGGGGTCCGCCGGCCGATCCAAGAGCGCGACGGCGGGCGCGCCTCTTCCTTCCATGCCGGCAGGCACTGTTTCGCTCAGAAACTCGATATAGGCGATCATCGCCGCCATCTCTCGTGAGTCTTCCGGCAGCGGCCGGCCATTCATGCTGCGCTCGAAGCAACCGTTTATGCGTTGGGCGAGCGATTGCTCCGCATTTTCGCGCGCCATGTTTCGCGGATATGCGTCGGCGACACCGATGAACGAAAGCCCATAGCGCCGTCGTCCGCCGTCGAGATGGCAGGAGCCGCAAGCGAGATTGTTGCCCGCATAACGCAAGCTCACGCTAGTGGCGGCAGGCCCGGCGAGTTCATAGGTGCGCCGTATGAGAGCCTCGCCGTAGAGCACCTCATCCTTGTGCGGTCCGTCAACCAAGAGTGCTGGATCGGGTTGCGGCCACTCGGCCTGCGATGGCGTCGCATCGCTCGTGGGCTCAGTGTTTCCGCACGCGACCGCGAAAGCCAACGATGCTGCTGCCACGAACCTGAAAAGGAAGTTGAGCACCATTGTCCCGCCCCCGATCCCATCGGCGAGCAAGAGGATGGCTGAAGACATCAAGGCATCGCAAGGGCAAATACCTAGAGATTGACACCCTGTCGGTACGCAAGATCGCGAAAAGCCGACGCTTTCCTGGGGCCCCGCTTGATCGCTTGGATTGACATGGCTCTCTGCCGATGTCGAAGCTTCGCGCTTGGTCGAGATAGGACAATTGAGGGGAAGGTGATGAGCCGAGTGTTCGCTGTTTTGGGCGCGGCGGCGTATTTTGCTTGGGGCGTGCTGCATCTGCTGGCGGCTGCGAACTCATTCAGGTTCGCTGGTGGCGTCGAGGAAGGCCTAGTTCAGGGACGGTTGTTTCAAAGCGCGTTCTATGTCGCGGCGTTTGCGCTGGTCGCAATTATCGTGGCGGTGGGATGGAATTGGCGAAACAGCCGCGCTGGCTACTGGGTGAACTTGTTCGTTGTTTCAATGGCCGACATTCCGTTCGTTCTTTTTATTGCTTTGCCTGGCCACATGACGGGACCCGAAGCATGGTTGGGCCCATCGTTGTGGGCGGTTGGTCTTGTGACTTCGACGCTTGCGCAAGTGACGGCGAAGCGAACCTGAGCCCGATCAATCTTGCCGCTCGATCACGAGCGAGACCGAGCCAACGCGCAAGCCGAACCACCCGATTGTCGCGTTATTCAGAACGTCGCCATCAGCGTTGAGCGCGAGCACGTCGCGGAAGCGCACCTTGCGCCCGCGGCCGTCTTCGCTGGGAAGGATGACATCGTATTCCAGGCGAAACACGGCGCCGTCCACGAAACCGGCGGCCTCGCCGACGACATCTTCGCGCGTGCCGGTGAAGCGGCCGGGCGCTGTGCGCGTAAGCCGCCATGTTTTTCTGTCGCGTTCGCCGTCCTCGTAGGCGAAGTCTTCGACGAGCGTCAGCACATTGCCATCCCAAGTCCCGTTCAATTCTACGGTGAAGGCGCGGCGCGTCCCGGTGATGGCGCGAAACTCGCCTCGCGCCACACTGGCGCCGACAAGATCACGCTCGAGCACAAACGCGGTGGTGCTGGCGTCAGTGGGCGTGGGTGGACGTGTGGCGCACGCGGTTGTTACCGCGCAGAGTGCGAAGAGAGCGGCAAGACCGGCGCGCTTTGTCATGATCGCGCTTACGTGTGATCGCGCGATCCGGATCACTCGCGGTTCAACCTCGGTCTATCAGCACGGCCAGAAAAAGCGCGGGCCCGCCGTGGGCGGTCCAGCCGTGCGACGTGCCTCGCTGTATGACGATTTGGCCTGGTTTGATGCGGGTTTCGGTGTTGTCCAGGAAAAGCGAGGCTTCGCCGCTGATCAGGCAAATGATGTCCAGAGTTTGCGTTTGATGCATCGCCGGGTGGCGCGTTTGATCGCGTAGCTCGTGTTCGGCGCCGAAGTCGGCGAAGCGTTGGCGCGCGGCGGCGACGATCATTTCTTGCGGCACGCCTTCGGGTGTCGGCTGGATCATGAACCAACGCACTTTTACTTTGCCATGCGCGGGCGAAAGGACGGAAACGCTCTCGCCGAGATCGGCGCCGTCCTTCGGGTTGATCGCTCCACTCGCGGCTTCGTGCCATATCTCAGCAAGTCCGCCGAGCGCGGCGTCGCCGATGCCGCCAGACGGAGGCCCGTCGATGACGATGGTGGATTTGCCGTTTGCATCGTCGCCGGTGACGATGCGGCGCATGGTCTCTTCGAAGCCTTTGAAGATCATTAGTTCGCCAATCTTGAAACGTGCGGAGAATCGAGCGCGAAGAGCGGGACGTTAATGTCGAACGCTTCGCCGTTTTGGCGCTGCATCGAATAGGCGCCCATCATCATGCCGCTCGGCGCGGTGAGGGGCGCAGCGCTGGTATATTTGAAGCACTCGCCGGGGGCGATGACAGGCTGTTGGCCAATGACGCCTTCGCCGCGGACTTCCTGAGTGGCGCCGTTCTCGTCGGTGATACGCCAAAAGCGCGAGATGAGTTGAACCGCGTCGGGGCGGCGGTTTTCGATCTCAATCGTGTAGGCCCAAACGAACCGGCCATCTTCGGGGCGCGATTCCTCGGGGAGAAATCGTGGCTCGACGCGCACAATGACGCCGGCGGTTTCTTGCTCGTACATAAGGCGACTGTATCGGCGCCGGGGCGCTGGACAAAGCCCCCCAACCGCGCCAGTCAGGGCCAATGAGCACCACACATGGCGTTCTTTCGGATAGCGAAATCAAGAAAGCGATCAAGCAGGGCTGGATCGCCGCCGACGCAGCGTATCTCGATGACCAGATCCAGCCGGCGAGCTTGGATTTGCGGCTGGGCAAGACTGCGTATCGTTTGCGCGCAAGCTTTCTGCCGGGCGCCGGTGCGACAGTGGCTGATCGCCTTGATGGCGAGTTGGTCATGCACACGATCGATCTGACTGACGGGGCCGTCCTGGAGACGGGGTGCGTGTATCTCGTGCAAGTGCAGGAACGCTTGGCGTTGCCGGCGCACATGCATGGCGCAGCAAATCCGAAGAGCTCGACGGGGCGCGTCGATGTGTTCACGCGACTGATCACTGATGGCGCGCAATCGTTCGACTACATTCCCATGGGTTATGCCGGGCCGATGTGGGCGGAGATCAGCCCGTGCACGTTCTCGGTGCTGGTCCGTACCGGAACACGGCTTTCGCAGGTGAGGTTGCGGCGCGGGCCACCGCATCCCAAGCGCGAGATCGATTTCACCATGGATCTCTCGATGAAAGGTCCGGTTGGTTTTCGGGCGAAGCGCCACTCAGGTGTAATCGATGTGGATCGTGTCGGCGGCTACGACCCGCGCGATTTCTGGGAGCCGCTCGATGCGCGCAAGGGGCGGGTCGTGCTCGATCCGGGGCAGTTCTATATTTTCGCGTCGAAGGAAAATGTCGTGATCCCCGCCGACGAAGCGGCGGAGATGGCGCCGATCCGCCCGGAACTTGGGGAGTTTCGCGCGCACTATGCTGGGTTTTTTGATCCGGGCTTTGGCGTCGCGCCTAACGAAGGCCGTGCGGTGCTTGAAGTCCGCTCGCGCGACGTGCCGTTTATCGTTGAAGACGGGCAGCCGGTAGGCAAACTGGTGTTTGAGCCTTTGTCTGGCCCCGTTGATCGGCTCTATGGTGAGAGTGGATCGAATTATCAGGGGCAGGGCTTAAAGCTGTCGAAGCACTTCGCGCCCTGGAAGCAGGCCTGACTTGGTCGATTGGCTGGGGTGACTATCGGGTGCGTGGATGAATCTGAAGAAGTCGTTCTTTGGCGTGTTCGCAGCGTTTTTGGTGCTTTCGGCTGTGTCATGCGCACAAGCGCCGGCGCAAGAGGCGGGGGCGATCACGCCTTTGCTCTATGTCGTTCGCGACCACGACTCGACGATGTATCTTTACGGCACCGTGCACGTGCGCCCGCGTGGCGCCGATTGGGGGAATGCGCGCGTGCGCGCCGCCATCGATGAATCGAGCGAAATCTGGACTGAGCTGTTGATGACGCCTGAGGCCGATCAGCAGATCGGCGTGATGGCCACGCAACTTGGCGCCGCCGAACCGGGCCATCCGCTCTCAAGCTGGCTCACGCCGGAGGAAAATACCGCTCTCAACGCGCTGACCGCGCGTCTGGGTTTTCCGCCAAATGCGTTGGAGGGCTACAAGCCGTGGTTGGCGTCTTTGACTCTGACCCTCGCGCCCTTGGTGCGTGCTGGTTACGATCCGAACTCCGGTGTCGATCGCTCGATCGACGCATATGGCGATGCAGCCGGCAAGACGATGCGCGCGCTGGAAACAGCAGAGCAGCAGCTGACGTTCTTCGCGAACCTCAGTCCTGAGATCCAGCGCGAGATGCTGCAAGAAGCGATCGAAGAGGCGGAAGACGTGCCGTCAATGCTCGGCGAAATGTCAACGGCTTGGGAAAAGGGCGACGAAGAGGCGCTGGCTCGCGCTGTGGTCGACGACACGCGCAACGAATACCCAGAGCTCTATCAGATGCTGTTTGTCGATCGTAACAATGCTTGGATGACTGTGCTGACGCGCGAGATGCAGGGTGCGGGCGTCGATTTCGTCGCCGTCGGCGCCGGTCACATTATTGGGAGTGATGGGCTGGTGGCGCAGTTCCGGGCGCGGGGCTATCGCGTCGAACGCGTCCGCTAGGCGGCTTGCGCCGCCTTGCGTTCAGACTCAACGCCTAACCTGGGAGTATGAGTGACGCGCGAAAGCCTTTCGGAGAGCGGTTTTCGAGAATGAGTTGGCCGCCGTGGCTATCGGCAATGGCTTGCGTAATTGCGAGCCCAAGACCGGCGCCGTTGGCTTCGCTACGTGCTTCATCGGCTCGAAAGAACGGCGAGGTCAGGCGCGTGAGAAGGTCAGGAGGCACGCCAGGGCCTTCGTCTAAGACCTCAACGACCACCTCGTTGGTTTCGTTTCGATGGACGCGCATCACGCCGCCGCCGCCATACTTGGCGGCGTTTTCTGCAAGGTTGCGCATGGCGCGCGCGATCTCGGATGGACGACATTCGCAAGCGACGCTTTCCGTAGCTTCGGCGCGTATGTTGACGCCCATATCCCGCAACTCGCCGCAGAGGGTGCGCGCAATCTCAGCGAGATCGACGTTCGAGCGCGCCTCCTCACTTGCTCCCGCTCGTGCAAGCGAAAGCGCTTGCTCCGTCAGCGTCTCCATTTCTGCGACTGAAGCGAGGAGGCGCTGGCGCTCGCCCTCATCCTCAATAAGTTCGGCGCGCAACCGAATGGCTGTAATAGGCGTACGCAGATCGTGAGATAGCGCCCACAGCATTTGACGTTGCCGGTTCAACTGCCGGCCAAGGCGTTCGGCCATGACGTTGAACGCAGTTGAGGCGCGGCGAACATCTTCAGGGCCGCTCACAGGTGCGCTCACATTGGGTTGGCCCGAACCAAGCGCGCGCGCGGCGTTGGCGAGATCCGACAATGGACGCCCAATCTGGCCTGACACCAACGCCGCACCGATGCCCACAATGATGATGGAGGCCAAGGCGCCGACAATTGCGCTTGTCGGCGTCGGGCGCGGACCCGGCAGCCGAGCCGACGTGTTGAGCCAGCTGCCGTCACTCAGGCGCACGGAGATGATTGCCTCGGTGACGCGCACGGTGGGTGCGTCGGCCCCCCCGTCGGGCCCGTCGCCCGGATCGCCTGGGCCCGGTCCCGAACCACGGGGTCCAAACCCCTCCGGAGGAGGGCCGCGTCGTTCGTCCCGCCTCAAGCCATCGCCTCTATCGCCCAGGCCGCGGTTGCCTCGCCAATGACGCGGAGGCGCATCGACGATACGCGATTGGGCGTGCGCTTCGCTGTTCGCAAGGCGTTCGGAGATGGCGTTTGCGATGCGTACGCCCGGGCCGCCGAGATTGGCGCCGATTTGCGGTTGGCTTGATACGCTGAAACGCAGCGAGAAATCACGGAGCGACGAGGCGGCAGAAGCGCGCCGCTCAATCGGAATCTCGCGCAGCCGTTCGGCGGTGAAGACGACGCGTTCGGCCACATTCGTCTCGGCGGCGCGGCGCAATGCGGACCCGCGCTCGTTAGCGTAGATTGCAAATGCGATTGCGTAGGACACGATCACCGCTGCAATGGTGACAGCGACCATGCGGCCGGTGAGCGTGTTCAGCGGATTGGTCACGCTTTCTCGACGGGGGCCGTAAATACGTAGCCGCCGCCCCACACGGTTTTGATCAATTTTGGCGTACGCGCGTCGGCTTCGATCTTGCGGCGCAAACGGCTCACCTGCGTGTCGACGGCGCGGTCGAAAACATCTTTGCCGCCGTCAAAAGCTAGATCGAGGAGTTGATCGCGCGACAGCACGATTTTGGGGCGCTGTAAGAAGGTCAGAAGCAGGCGATATTCGCCAGTCGACATCTCGTGAGTCTTCCCCTCGTCGTCGAGTAGTTCTCTTTCAGCCAGCTTCAGCGTCCAGCGATCGAAGCGGAGCACATCGCCGGACGGCGCCTCCACATTGGGGGGGAGCGCGTGGGTGCGTCGCAGCACGGCGTCGATGCGGGCCAGCAATTCGCGGGGGTTGAACGGCTTGACGACATAGTCATCGGCGCCGACCTCAAGGCCGATGATCCGATCGACCTCCTCGGCGCGCGCCGAAAGCAGGATGACTGGAATGTGGTTGGTCTCGCGAATGTGGCGGCAGAGGGAAAGGCCGTCCTCGCCCGGCATCATGATGTCCAGGACCACGGCGTCGATACGGTTCTCCTTGATCGCGCGGCGTGCGGCCTCGGCGCTATCGACTGCGGTCGCGCGCCGCCCGTTCTTGCGCAGGAACTGCGCCAGCGACTCGCGGATCTCGCGGTGGTCGTCAACGACCAGGATATGGGGGTCCTCAGGCGTCATGCTGCTTGTGATGTGAGGCGCCATTTGACAAAAATCTACGGGGAGAGCGTGGCGGAGGCGTGCCAAATCTTGGCGCCGGGCGCGGAACGACACACTTTGGCACGAACAAGGTCTGTTTCGCCTTATCCGCGCCCAGGTCGCGCGGTTGCTGGCTGGCGTTAGTGAGGGATCTCAAGATGAGCTTCAGAAGTATCGTGGTTGTTGCGTGCTCGGCGGCGGCGTTGGCGGCTTGTGGCGGTGGCCGGGCGGCGCAAGACGCTGCGCCTATACGCGCGCTGCTTTCGGCTGATGCGCTGATGCTGGTGAGCTTTGATACGAACGGCGATTTGATCGTTTCGCGCGAAGAGGCGGAGGCTGGTTTCGCGCGAGAGTTCGCGCGGGCGGACGTTGATGGGAATGGCACGTTGGCTCCGATCGAGTTTTCCAACTGGTCAAATCTTGTGCTTGGCGGTTCGCAGATTGGTCCCTATCGGCTGGATTTCGATCGCAACGTCGACAACGTGATTACGCGCGAGGAATTCGATACCGAAATGCGTGCGCGCTTCTCCCAGTACGATTCAGACGAGAACGGCTCGCTATCGCGCTCTGAGTTTGTGCGGCTCGTGGGTCAAGCAAGACCGCCCGCGCCGCGCCGCCAAGCGCCACAAATCGGGCAGCAGCATTGACATGTTTTGACGCAGTTGCGGCAAACGCTTGGCACACCACCTACATATTGTCTGATCATACGGCGGTACGTTTTCTCCCCCCCCCAACGTATCCCGTCATGCAGGCCCAGCGCGACCCTCCCCCCAGGCGCTGAGGCCAAATACAGCGGCCGGCGCTTTCCCAGCGCCGGCCGTTTCTTTTTCCGCCATGAGGTTCCCGCGACAAACTTTGTCGCAACCGCGACCAATGGATGAAAACCAACAGTTGTAGATGTCTTCGCAGAGGGAGTGGGCCGCCTCCAGAAGCGGCCAGAAGGAGATGTCTCAATATGAGAAAGATTTTGCTTGTTGCTGCTGGCGCCGCGGCTTTGGCGGCGAGCGCATGTGGCTTTGCGCAAGCGCAAAATGGCCCCGAAGACCGCGGGGCTCGTCACGGCATTTTTGAATCCGATTCAAATAACGATGGCGTGCTGACGCGGGCTGAGTTCGACGCCGGCCGGCAAGCGCTGTTTGCGCGTTTGGATACGGACCAAAATGGCGAGCTCACGCGCGAAGAAATGCGCGCCCAGTGGGAGGGACATCGCGGACGACGCGGTCCCCATCGCGGGGGACCGCCAGGCGGCGGCCTTGAAGGCGCGGACGCAAACCATGATGGCAATATCACGCGCGACGAGTTCTTGGCGCGTCCGGTTCAGATGTTTGAGCGCCTGGACGCAAACCATGATGGCGTGATCTCAGCATCAGAACGTCCGCAGCGTCCGGATCGCGGCGACCGAAACGGCGCCGACGGGCCCCGCCATGAGCGCGGCGATCGTCCGAACCCCGATACTGACGGCAATGGCACGATCTCTCGCGCTGAATTCACGGCAATGGGCGCCAGCATGTTCGCTCACCTCGATGCGAATAGTGACGGGCGTGTGACACGCGAAGAAGCGCAAGCCCAGCGCGGTCATCGCCGGGGACGCGACTAATAGGAGGCGCAGTCAGGCTCAGTTAAGCCTGGCTGCGTCACCACTGCGTGGTGTTTACAATTGACTGGGACGAAAGTTTTGGGCGCGGTCTCCGTTGGCGGCGCGCGATCGCGCCGCGTGAGGATGTAAGATGGAACTGACGGCTGTGAAGGAACGCGTGCAGAGCACAGCGTCCGGCCTTTGGGCCAAGCGCCCAGGGTTTCTGCGCGGCCGCGGCCTTCTGATCACGGGCGGCGCGGCCGCCGTAGTCGTTCTTGGTTTCATGCTTTTCGGTTCGAATGACGCCAGCGATCCGTATCGTACAGCGGCGGTAGATCGCGGTTCGATTACGCGCGTGGTAAGCGCGACGGGGACGTTACAGCCGCTGGTGTCAGCGAACGTCGGCTCGACGGTGTCGGGCCCGGTGCAGGCGGTGTTGGTCGATTTCAATTCCCAGGTGCGCGCTGGTCAAGTGCTGGCGCGTCTTGATCCGACGCCGTTTCAGCAACGCATCGTGCAGGCGCAGGCGCAGCTCGCGCAGCAGCAAGCGCAATTGGCTGTCGCCGAGTCCGATTATCAGCGTTACGCACTGCTTCAGCAACGTGGCTTCGCCTCAGCTCAGTTGATGGCTCAGCAGCGCGCGGCGCGTGATACGGCGCGTGCGGCGGTTGCGTCGGCGTCGGCGCAGGTCGCGACCGCTCGCACGGATCTAGATCGCAGTATCATTCGGTCCCCGATTGATGGCGTAGTCGTTGACCGGCAAGTGAACGTCGGTCAGCCGGTGGCGGCGAGCTTGCAAGCCGCGACGCTGTTCGTAATCGCGCAGGATTTGTCGCGGCTGCAGGCAAACATCACGGTTGACGAGGCAGATATCGGCGAGGTGCGGGAAGGGCAGGCGGTGCAGTTCACCGTCGATGCATTTCCGGATCGGCAATTTGAAGGCCGCGTAAGCCAAGTGCGCCAGCAAGGCGTCGCCGAGAGCGGCGTTGTGAGCTATACGGTCGTGGTCGAAGCAGACAATCCAGGGCGGCAATTGCTTCCAGGGATGACGGCGAATGCTGAAATCGTCCTGGAGCAGCGCGACAACGTTCTGCGGCTGCCGAATACAGCGCTGCGGTTCCGGCCGGCGGATCCAGATCTTGTGGCGGAAGGCCAAGCCCTGATGGGCGATGGGCGCGGACAGCGTGCGCGCGATGGCGAGGCGCAGGCGCAGACGCGCGGCGAGCGCGGAAGGCAACGCAATGACCAAGGGGGCGGCCAGCGCGGTGGACGTGGCGTGGGCCAAATCGCTGAAGCACTGCAACTCAATGAGCAACAACGTGCTGCAGCGCAGACGGCGTTCGAAAATGCCGCGGCAGCCAACCAAGGCGGCGGCGGCGATCGCCGCGCCCAGTTCCGGCGCATTCGCGAGCAGGTGATTGCAGCGATTGAGCCAACACTTTCAGCGGAGCAGCGCCAACTGCTTGAGCAGATGCGGTCTGGCGGCGGGCCTCGCCGGGAAGTCCGCAATCAAGCTGTCGTCTGGGTGCTGCGCAACAACAAGCCCGCGCCAGTGCTGGTCGAAACCGGCATCGCCGACAACGGCTATACGCTCGTCTATTCGGGCCTGAACGAGGGCGATGAAGTCATCATTGGCGGCGGCCCTCGGGCATCAAACGCAAACTCAGGTAGCCCGTTCGGTGGCGGCCGCGGTGGATCGGGTGGACCGCCGCGCATTCGAGGCGCCTAGAACGATGGCGCTTATCGAAGCAATCAATCTGACCAAGCTCTATCGCATGGGCGATGAGACAGTGCACGCGCTTGCGGGCGTGAGCTTCTCGATCCCGCAGCGTGACTATTGCGCCATCGTCGGCCCCTCGGGTTCGGGCAAGTCTACGTTGATGAATATCCTCGGCGGCCTCGACACGCCGACGAACGGGCGCCTCACGATTGCTGGCAACGATATCGGTGAGATGAGCGATGACGATCTCGCTGTCTTCCGGAACCAGACAATTGGTTTCGTATTTCAGAGCTTCAATCTTCTGCCGCGCCTGACCGCGCTAGAGAATGTCGAGCTGCCGATGATCTATGGCGGCGTGCTGCCGAAGGAGCGCCACGAGCGCGCAGCGCACCTGTTGCAGCGCGTGGGTCTGGGCGAGCGCATGGGGCATAAGCCAACACAGCTTTCGGGCGGTCAGCAGCAACGTGTGGCGATCGCGCGCGCGCTTGCTGGGCAACCGAAGCTGATCCTCGCAGACGAACCGACCGGTGCGCTTGATACCAACACCGGGATCGAGATCCTCGGGCTCTTCGGTCAACTCAATCGGGAGGGCGCGACGATTGTGATCGTGACCCACGACCACGAGGTGGCTGGCGCGACCAATCGGACCATTGAAATGCGAGACGGCCACATTGTTTCGGATGAGTTGAATGATCGGAGCGCGCGCCATGATGCGAACGTCTGATCTCGTCGCCAGCGCTGCGCGCGCGCTTCGCGCGAACCCGATGCGTTCCGCGCTGACTGCTTTGGGTGTGATCATTGGCGTTGCGTCTGTCGTCGCGATGGTGGCGCTGGGGTCGGGCGCTCAGGCGCAAGTCCAGCGCTCGATCGCAAGTTTGGGCTCCAATCTCTTGATCGTAGTCCCGGGTGCGCTGCGTGGCGGCGGCGGCGTGCGCGGGCAAGCCGGCGCTGGCGGCGGCTGGGACGCACTCACGCTCGATGACGCAGCAGCGATTGCGCAACTAGAAAACGTTGCAGTGGTGGCGCCCTCACAACGGACTCGCGCGCAAGTCATCGCCAATGGAACCAATTGGAGCCCGGAAGTGAACGGCGTTACGCCAGACTTCCTCGTTGCGCGCGACTGGAACATCGACCAAGGCCGGATGTTCGATGAGACCGAAGAACGGCAAGCACGCCGTGTTGTCGTTCTTGGTCAGACGGTAGCAGACAATCTGTTCCCGAATATGGATCCGATTGGTCAGACGGTGCGCATGAATGGCGGCACCTACGAGGTGATCGGCATCCTCGCGTCAAAAGGCCAGTCCGGTTTTCAGGATCAAGACGATATCGTTTTGGCGCCGTTCACAACCGTGAAGAGACGCATCGCTGGACGGCGAGGGCGCGCAGACTCGGTCAGTCAGATTTCGGTGAAGGCGCAGAGTGAGGACGTGCTCAGCCAAGTGCAGGAGGACGTCGAGAACCTGCTGCGGCAACGCCACCGGACACGGGAAGGCGAAGACGACTTCACGGTTCAGAATCTGAGCTCGATCAGTGAGGCGATGGCGCAGACCACGCAGGTCTTTACATATCTTTTGGGGGGAATTTCCGCTGTGTCGCTGCTGGTCGGTGGTATCGGCATCATGAACATCATGCTGGTGAGTGTCACGGAACGGACACGCGAGATCGGCCTGCGCAAAGCCTTGGGGGCGCGGCAGTCAGATATTCTTCATCAGTTTGGCTTGGAGGCTGTCACCCTTTCCGTTGCGGGAGGGATAATCGGGTTAGTTATTGGCGTTGCTGGCGCCTGGGGGATGACAACACTATTTAACCTACCATTGGTGGTGTCGCCGTTAAATGCTGGGTTGGCGATCGCCTTTTCTGGATTGGTCGGGGTCGTGTTTGGCGCGTATCCCGCGTGGCGCGCGGCGAAGCTCGATCCGATCGAGGCGCTGCGGCGGGAATGAGGAAGAAGTCCTTGATGCGTACGTTGATCGTTTCCCTGGCCGCTCTGAGCGCCGCAATCGGAACCGCTCAGGCTGACACGCTGGGCGAGGCGATGACCTCGGCTCAGGAGTCGAACCCGACGCTGGCTGCGCAACGACAACGGTTGCGCGCGACGCGCGAGGCGCTGCCGCAAGCGCTTTCTTCGGCTTTGCCGCAAGTTTCGATCTCTGCTTCCGCGAACGCGAGCGATCGCGACTCGGATAACCCGTTGCTGGACGGCGACCGCACCGAGACATGGTCCAGCTCCGCTAACATTTCACAACTCTTGTTTGGCTCTGGGCGCGTGCTGGCTTCGACGCGCGCTGCGCGCGCGCAGATCGCCGGCGCGGTTGCCGATTACGAAGGCGCGCGCCAGACGCTGCTGCTGAACGTCACTATTGCTTACGCCACGGTGCGCCAGGCGCAGGCCGTCGTGACGGCGCGCGAGACGACGGTCTCCAACCTGCATCGCTTGCTTGAATATGCGCAGGCGCAGTTTGACGCCGGCGTTGTGACGCGCACTGACGTCGCCCAAGCGCAGGCGCGTTACGCGCAAGCGCGCACGCAACTCGTCCAAGCGCAAGGCGCGATGGCGGCTTCGGTTGAAGCCTATCGCCGCTTGGTCGGCCGTCCGCCGTCGGACCTGCAAGCGCCGCCAGCTGCGACGGGATTGCCGTCCGATCTTGAGAACGCCCTTGCGACAGCGGTCGACAATAGCCCGACGTTGATCAGCGCTCAGGCGGACACGCGCCTGGCCGATGCGAACGTGGCAATCGCTGCGGCGCAGGGACGGTTGAACGTAACCGCTGAGGCGGGCTATGCGCTCGGCGCCGACTTCAACGACGATACATCGGAAAGCTCCACCGACTCGGTGGGCGTGCGTTTGTCGGTGCCGCTGTTCCAAGGCGGCGCCATCCGGTCGCGCACGCGCCAGCAGCGTGCGCTGCGCTCGGCTTCCAATCTCGATCTGGCCGCCGTCGAGCGCACCGTTCAGGAGACGGTGACGAATGCGTGGACTGGCCTTGCCAGCGCGCGCGCGGCGGTGAGTTCGGCCCGGGAGCAAGTCCAAGCAGCAGAGCTCGCCTACGAAGGCGTGACGCTTGAGCAGGAGACAGGTCTACGTTCGACCGTGGAGGTGCTTGACCAGGAAGCGGATTTGCTGATCGCCCGGATCGCTCTGGCGCAGGCTGAGCGCGATCTCGTCGTAGCCGAGCGCCAATTGCTCGCCGCGGTGGGCACGTTGGACGTCCCCGCGGGTTCAGGCGGTGTCATCGAAAACAACGACCAGCTGCGCGGTCGCTGAGCGCACTCAGACACGCTGAGCGTGCCTTGATCGCGGTTCGATGTTAGAGCCGCTGGATGATGTCGTTCTTTTCCGCTCGTTGGGTAGGCGCATTGGCGCTGTTTGCAGCGCTGTTCATGGCGATCATGTTTGCCGGTTTGGCGCTGACGCCGGACGCTGTTCGCACGCAAAACAGGCCAGATCAGTTTAACGCGAATTCCGCGCGCGAACGTTTGGTGCGCATCCTGGGCGATGAGACGCCGCATCCCGTCGATAGCGCCGCGGAGGACGTGGTCCGCGACAATCTGCTTCGCGAGATCGCCTCGCTGGGGTTTGAGCCCGAAGTCCGTGATGCATTCGCATGCAGGCCGCAACCGCGTGGGCCGCAGATCGACTGCGCACGCGTGCGCAACATTGTCTTCGGTGTCGGGCCAGATGATGGGCCGGCGATTCTTGCGGCCGCACACTACGATTCAGTGGCCGCAGGGCCGGGTGCAAGCGATGACGGGATCGGGCTTTCGGTGTGGCTTGAGATCGCGCGCATGCTCTCGCAGGAGCAACTGACGCGACGCGTGATGTTTTTGTTCAGCGATGGCGAAGAGCCTGGGCTATTGGGCGCCTACGCGTTTGGAAACACAGATCCTCTCATGGCGCCGGTGGAAGCGCTGGTGAATTTGGAAGCGCGTGGATCGCGTGGCCCTGCCATCTTCTTCGAAAGCAACCAGCCGAACGCGGATGCTGTCGCGGCTTTTGGCGTCGCGCCTCGGCCGGTTGCGAACTCCGTGATGGCGGACGTGTATGCGCTGTTGTCGAACTCCAGCGATGTCACGGCGCTTGCGCGCCCAGGGCTCGACGTCCTCAACATCGCGGTGCTCGATGGCCTTGAGGACTATCACACGCCCCAAGACAATATCGCCTCACAGGACTTGAGTAGCGTTCAGCATATGGGGGATGTGGCGCTCGCTGTGATCCGCGGGCTCGCGCGTCAAAGTGATGCCGATGCGGCGACGCCTATGGTCTACACCGATCTTGCCTCGCGTCTCTTTGTTGCAGCGCCGGCTTGGATCGCGCAAGCGGTCCTGGAGATCTGCGCCATTGTCGCTGGATTTGTATTCTGGCGGACCGGCGGCGCCGGCCGCTGGACTGCGCTCGCGACACCTCTCGTCATGATCGTGTTTGCTGGTATCGCAGCGCTTGTCATCGGTTTTGGGTTGGGCGCGCTTCATCCCGGCGCGAACCTCGGTTTCGCGTATCCCGAGCCGGTGCGCGCTCTATGCGTCCTTTCGGCTTTGCTTGGGGTGGTCCTTTCATTGTTGCTATTGCGTAGCGGGAAGTGTCCGTCTCAAACAAATGCTGCTGCAATGTTGTGGTTTGCAGTGATCGGTAGCGTGCTCGCGATTTTCTTGCCGGGGATCTCGATCCTCTTCGTGATTCCGGCCTTGTTGTTTGTTGTTGGCGTCAGCGTTTCACTGCTCTGGAAGCCGGCCGCAGGAATCGGCGTTTGGCTTGCGGCGCTTGCAACACTCATCATCTGGGCGCCCTTGTTGTTCTTGATCGAACTGGCGCTCGGATTCGAGATGCCGTTTGCACTCGCGATCATTGCAGCCCTGATCGTGCTCCCATGGCTTGGCCCGATCGCTTACGCGCGTGGTGAGGGGCGTTGGCGGGAGCTTGCGGTGATCGTGGCGGCGGGATTGGTTGTGAGCGGCGTTGCTTCATCTCTGGCGCCGAGCATGTCAGAAGCCCGGCCGCGTTCGCTCAACATCACTTACCTCCTGAACACCTCGGATAACCAAGCGCGAGTGCTTGCGGGCTCCGCGGAGCGTGAATTGCCGCAATCGCTTGCTGGTGCGTTCGAACCCGAGCTTGTGCTGCCGGGTGATCGATTCAACACATGGGCGGCGCCAGCGCCGGTCCAGCAGATCACGCCGCCGGTGCTGCAGGATGTGGTCGTGTCGCGGGAGAATGGCGGGCGCGTCGTGCGCGCGCGCCTTGTGATGAATGGCGCCTATCGCGCGATTCTGCGGATACCCGTCGCTGCGGAGCCGGTGAGTGCGCGCATCAATGGCGTGCGGGCGGACTTCGCCGACACCGGCGGCGAGGCGCGCGAGTTTGTGGCTCTCGCCTGCCAAGGCCGCGCCTGCGACGGCGCGATGGTCGAGATTGCGCTGGGCGCTGATGCATCAGACGATTGGTACATGCTTGGTCAATTTCCAGGCCGCACAACGCCTGCTTCCGATGCGTTCCGGGAACGTCGCGGCCCAACGGCGACGCCGATCCAGGGCGGGGACGGCAGCATAACCTTGAGTCGCTTTCGACCGGACTAGCGTGAGTTGCATCCGATGACTTCGGCCCAGGCCATGGCTTGATCGATCGCTAGCACTACGCCGCGCCAGATCGCGAACGTTTGGCGTTTCGCACAAGATCGCTTCCAATGGAGCGGGCGGGGGGAATCGAACCCCCGACATTCAGCTTGGGAAGCTGACGTTCTACCTCTGAACTACGCCCGCGAACGTGCTGACGGATAACGGAATTCGTGTCAGACGCAACAGAACAAATGCGGGGCGTTTACATTGCCGTTTACAACTACGTCCCTGAATCGTTCTTGAGAATACGCTCAATCCGCTTCACCGCGATGTGTTCCGCGTCGAGATACTTCTTGGCGATCTTGTCCACTTCGTCTTTGCTCCAACCAACCATTTCAGCGATGTCGTCTACGGAGAATCCGTTCGCTCGCATATTGGTCACGAAGGTGCCGCGTGCGTCGTGTAGGCGCTTCTTGCGACCATCTTCGTCAACAATGTTGGCGGCGTCCCGAACTTTGATGAAACTGGAGGTAAGTCCAGAAGGGGTGAAGCGTCCGCCATTTGTCGAAGTGAGCACCCACGGCCCACGCTTCCCGTCACCCGGATCACACTTGTTGAGGACTGCCCGTAGCTCTGGCGTGATCGGGATGTTTGCCGGTCGAGCGTCTCTCGATCTCCTTGATGTTCGAGCACGGCGAACAGATTTCAGCGGTTTCACCTGGATCACGTTTTTTCCAACGCTCTTCCAGGTGAGCAAGCAAATGTCTTCACGACGTAGGCCCGTGAAGCACACGAGCAGCAGCGCCAAAACGATGGCTGGCGTGTCTTCTGGCGCAGCGGCACCTTTCTTGAGATTTTTCTTCCGACGCGCTCGTGCCTCGGCCTCGAACGCGTCCAGGTCCTTCGGCAGGAAGATGATGTCGCTGCGGTCTGAGTCGTGAAGGTGCTCGATACCGTAGGCGGGGTTCGCCGGCGCCAGTCCTTTCAGGACCGCCCAGGATAGGGCTTTCGAGATCAAGCCTACTCGAATGTCAGCGGCACGGAAGCCTCGCTGTTCGCCAACTTCGTCTCGGTAATCTTCGATAGCGCTGCGAGCGTTCTTTGATGCTAGCGCCTTCTTCGGAAATGATCCCATCTTGGAACGGCGAATTTCTTCCAGCGGACCCCGCTCACGTGATTTCGTCGAGTCCGATTTTCTCGTGAACTTGGAGCTAGCTTCGTACAGATGGAGAATGTCGGCCAGGGTGTCGGATTTCTCAGGAAGACGAGTCTGAGCAGCGTACGCCCCGGCGAGTCGAGCGGCACCCTCTGGCGACCGAAGCTGCTTTAGAGCATCGGCTTTGCTGTCGGCTTCGAACACAGCGATCGATGGTCCGCCTCGCGCTGCGTACACATGCAGCCGCCCGCCGCCCGCAGCTAACGGACGAAAGACCTTATGGATACCGGGGAGGGCTGTGCTGAACTTTCCAGGCGGCGAGCGCTTCATCTGACTGTTGTGCTTCGTTAATCGTTATAGCTGGCGGCGGTGTGATGCGTATGGCGATGACGTTGCGGTTCAGATCGACCTCAACGCCAGCGACGGACATCTGGTGGGCCGTAGCGATTTTGAAGATTTGCTCCGTCATTCGCATGGGAGACCACTTCTTCGGTCGCTTGCTGTTCGTTGTCATCGTGAAGCCAATGTTTACACTGCGTGGCCCGCATCGTCCACGCGGCACCCAAGCAAAACCAAAGAAATCGCACATAGATGACTTTAAGTCGGATACTGAATTGCTGAAGAAACGGATCGACTTTAAGTCGATCGAGGGGCTTTCGATTTTGCCCGGCAGATAAGGTTCGTGATGATCTTGTCATCACGGCGAAGTTGAAAAAATTTCGCTATGTAGATCGATAGAAATTCCCGTGTGAACCACGGTGTCGGTCAGCCCGAGGTTACTTTGATCTGCTTGCGAACTACGCGGGTCTGCTGGCCGCCCACCAGAGTTAGATGGGATTTCGATCGTGCCGGGGATGTTTCGTGTCGGCGCTCATCAAGCGATCATCAGGTCGGCGATCGCGTGAAACTTGATCCGTTAAATACAGCATGACGGACCGCTGTAGTATTTCCGAAGAAGTAATCGCTTCTATTGAATTCCGCTTCTTGATCGACGGCCACCTTGCCGCACGGCGGGCCGGTCAAACCGAACAGGCCAACATCTATGCCCACGCCGCAGAGGGCTTGGTCGCCACAGCGTTGCCCGACCACGCCGACGCGATCGCTTCTGTAGCGAGCCGCAAAGGCGATGGACGGTCGATCGGCAGCGCTTTGGCGCAATGCTTGTCACCGGCTTCGGCGGCGGCGGTGTGCATCGTGTGGCTCATTCGTGGCGCCCGGCGTCCGGCAATCGACGCACTGTCAGAAGCGTTTCGCGATGATTCAGAGTTTGTGGCGACGGTGAAGATGCTTTGCCGGCGCGTCTTCGAGCCGACGCCAGTAACGTCATCGACGCTATCGCCGCCCTCAGCAACTACGCGGTTCGAGACCTTCGCCGTACCGGGCCGTTAGGCTGCTTAGCCGCGTCGTGATTCGAAAAAGTCGAAACGCATGTCTCGAGGCTTCAACAACGGGCGCTGTAGCTGACCTAAAGTCCAGGTTACCGAAAGATAATCTGGTCGCGATTTTCGCTCCCGCCGATCGCAGATGGTGCGTTTCTAAAGCGGCGGCAAACGCCTCGTTGAGGAAGTTTTTGCGACGCGACTAGCAGACGCAATGGTAATTCGGATTGCGCCGAAACCTCGTATTCGTTCAACGCCAATCTTCCTCGCTTCAGTAATCCGGGCGATCACAACCAGAGTTTCACAACAAGATACTCGCCGTTCGGCGCTTTCCGCGATGCCCTCTTGTCGGCTTTTCCGGATGATCGCCGCTCCGAAGTCGTGAAATCTGGAGTTAATCCGTAGTTCGCTCACCGCCGAAGTCGCACTGACGTCTCAAGTGGTTCGATTGAAACTACTGTGGGGGCGTTCGCGCGCACACTCTTCAACGTGCGAAGAGTAATTTCTCATCCGTATTGCGGGCGTTGTGATTGCGCGCCGCGTCGCAGCACGTTGAGCGTCGTGCTCCGCGTTAGTGCGGATTAGGGGACTAGACACCGACGATAGAGTGGTCGTACACGCCGCCCCGCTTTGAACGTGAGTCGTGAACGAAGCAGCGTCGATCGGATCGCTGCTACGCGTTCACGGAGTGGGATGGACGTTCAAGAACTGAAGTCGGAGTCCACAACGATGATCACCCACGAGAAGCAACTGTTCAGCGCGTTCGCTCGTCTGAGCGACAAAAAGGCCATGAAGCACTTTCTTCAACCTCTTCCGAGTGACATTGGCGCCCAGATTCACGCCCATCATGGCCGAGGCCGCACTTCGGATTATCAGGATGCCAGCCGCACGGTTCGCTTTGTTTGTGGCGATGGTCGCGTGATCGCGTGCTTCACCGTAACCAATGTCTCGGAAACGGAGGCGGCGCTAATCGCAGGGGAATGGCAGGGCGCCGCCACTTGGACGCTCGATGCCTTTATGGCTGCGGTCAAGCGCGCATTGGGCGAGGGAGTTGTCCGGGTGAACTGAGGACCTGCCGTAGGCGTTCCCATGACGCTAGAACACTCGATCCTCGATGGACCTGAGACTGTCTTCAGGGCGGCGCTGATCGAAATCGATTCGGACCGCGAACTGAGTCACGTCGTGAATCTGGTTCGAGCCACGCGTTGGTGGAAGCCTTCGACAATTATCCAGAATTCGCGACGACGATCCGGTTTCTGTGCAAGAGGGTGTTCGAACCGATCACAGCGTCACCGCTGCCGACATCAACCGGCGCGCTGTTCGAGGCGTTCGCGCCGCCGGGCCGCTAGCAGGCACTTCTCGAGCCCGAGTTGAACCTCGGAGCACGCCGGAGTTGTGGCCCGCTGTGCCGAGCCAAGGTGTCCAGACGATCCATGGATTGTTCAGAGCAGCGCGCGATTACTCGGTTTGCGGAGTGATTCGCTGCCGCCAAGAACAGGGGTGCACTTGTGGAACAGAAGGATGAGATTGTGACCGATGACGCAGAGAAGATATCGTCGTCGAATTCGATAGATGGTGTCGAACCCGATCAACTGACGCGGAGCGCCTACCATGAGGCCGGCCACGCAGTGGCTGATGTCGGGCTGTTCGGTGCGCGCTGTTTTGATGTTCGCGCATTCGCGCAGCCAACCCTCGTGCACGATCGTCACAATCGCCCGCTGACGGTGTTGGGTCTATGCCAGACTTCTTTCGGCAGCCAATCCGCTGAAATGATTGCGCGCGATCTGATTCAACACCCTCAAAAACGCGCGAGCCGTTTCGCACAAGCCGTCAACCGTGTTTTCTCGATTGGCGCAGGCCCGTTCGCCCAGGTTGAGCTTCTTGGCTGCGGTGATGAGTTCGACGAAATCAATTTTCCAATGAGCGGCAGCACAGACATGGAAGACGCGGACGACGCTCTTCGTCCGTTCTTCGAAAATGAACAGAAGCGTTGCAGCGCTGCGGGCAGCATCTGGCACAGCACCAGGGAAATCATGCGGCAACCCAATGTTTGGGCGGCGGTCGAAGACGTCGCAGACGAGCTTGTGAAGCTTGATGGTCGTGCACCGCTGAACGGCGAGTTGGTTCACAGCATCATTGGTCGCCATCTCCCGCTTGGTCAATTTTGTCAGACCCCGATCGTTCGAGTGGAGTGGAATGGCAAGATCAACCGTTCGCTCATGAGACAAACGTCAAAACCATGAATTCTAACGAGAGCCCGAAGGGCAGCATTCGCTTTGGCGAACATAACCGGGACAAAGCCACCATTCGGCGCAGTCGCACAGGCCGTGCTATCTGTACGTTGATGGCGGGGCGATCGGAATGGGAAGGGACATCGTCGCAGCTTGTTGAAGAACTGAAGCGTCTTTTCCCCAACGATCGTCGTCTTGCCGTGCAAACGCCGAGCGGAATGGGTCAGGTCCTGAGTGGATTGAAAGCCGCACTTTCAAACGCTGGACTTGTCTTGGTGGAAACCGAGCGGGTGGGACACAGCCGAACACGAACCATCTATCTCACCACGCTCGACGTGGTGGCCTGTGCGGTGATGGGAGCGAACGCGTCAGAAAAGCTCGGCATCGACACGGACAAAGCGGACAGAGTTCGGGCTGAATCTGCTGAGATCGAACGGGCGCTGGAATTGGCGATTGCCAAGACAATCCAATGATCTCGTCTCGAAAGGCGTCGATCGCGTACGCGAAGTCTTTGTGCTTTGCGCGAACCGATGACTTTGCCGACGAGCAGGATGCGGACAGAGCGGACAGAGATCACGCTGGGCGATGCTCGCGATGCTCATGCACGTGGAGAGAATGACGCTTTGTCGCCGGAGTTTCGACATCGGCAACCGATGACACTCGAAGCGCCGTCATAAACCGCTTAGGAGGCCGTAGGAGACCAATTCGGATCGGCTTGGTGCCCGTCTCAGGCTGTCATCGCCGCCCGCTCAGTAGCCGCGCAACGCCCGTTGCACTCCTACGGAAAAAACTTTTGCTGCGCCGGACGTGTCGAATGCGAATCGGGTGTCGCTTGGTGTATAACTACCTTCAGGTTCGAAGCGCCCTAGTCGAATTCGATTCAACGATGAATGTTCAGGGCATGTGCTGGGCGGGAAAGACGTGTTCGACTTCGGTCGGCATTCTCCCAACCGCCGGGTAGCCTCTTCGATCGAGGTCCTGGGCATACGAGTTAACAGTGGCGGAAGACTAGCGCTTCCGCGATGGCGCTAATCCCGAGAGGGAAGGTGTCACAGGTATCGGATCGCAAGGCCTACGGGCGGGTTTGATACACGCACTATCGAGCGGAGATCATCCATAAGATGATCTTGTGTTGATAGCCGGGCCGGTCTGACCAACCGTAAAAGGTGCTCGTAATTCCCAGCACACATTCGTCTTGACGAATGGATCGACCGGTTAGCGCAGTGGAATTCTGCCGATCCGGTTCATGTCGAGTTCCTGATGTCGCAAGACTGATGGAAGGTGGACATCGTTGGACTTCACCCAGAGCCTACTGGTTCTGACCGAGTGAAGACAGCGGGTATGAAGGTGTTGGCATCGTTGGGTTCAACTGGACCACATGGTTCATAAGAGTTGGGTCTGACAACGGCTACGCCGCCGCCAGACACGGCCACTCGGTCCGCCCTAACGGGCGAACCTTCGTGCCGATGACTCTCATCAGACATGAACAGAGCCTCTTCTGATTACCAAGTGTTCTTGATCTTGGTTTTTATGATTGGCTCACGGTTCGGAGGATGCCGGACACTGCGGGATACGGGATTCCGAAAACGGAATGCGTGAGAAGCAGCGGACGAGAACTATGAGCTACAAGAGTAGGCGGAAGAAAAGAAAAGGACCGAGCGGTGCCTCTGGCTCCTTCGTGACCGATGCGCTGGCGAAGCTGGCGCGAGAAGCGAGAGTACAAGCACAATTGTCGTCATGCGCTTGCCCGGATCAATGGCTGAAGCGAGCGAACAAGCTTGAAGGTGTTCGCGGTGTGGAAGCCATGGGGCTCTACAATGTGAGAGATCGACCCGCCTTCTGGGACATCGTTGACCACATGAAGCCCAAGATCGTCGCCAAGAAAGTGGCGTCACCGCGTTCTGGTCCGGTGAAGTCGATGAAAAGCGGTTTGCACGCGCTCCGCGAAAAGGCACGGAAGAAGGCCAGTGACGAGATGTGCCAGTGTCCGCCGTGGGGTGATTGTCTGCATACTCCAGAGCGAGACGGCGGCGTATGGTCTGAGCGCTATCTGAAACTGAAGTCGCTTACCATGGAGGCTGCTCTAGCGCTGCTGCCGCACTTGGGGTCGCCCAGTATCTGGGAGATGGTCGATCGGCTAGGCGTCCTGGACTGCTCCACGATCACGACAACCGCCCAGCCGCCGTCTGTCGATAACACCACTTTCGATGCTGTGACGGCGGAGCCGGCATAGAACTCGCGTCGGGCTTCGCACCGGGGTGAAGGGTTTGCGGCACGCAGGCATAGCGATTATGCCATCGGCGGGGTTCGGGTCGGCCTGGAGCCGACGATGGATTACGACAGCAAGGAACGGGGCTATCGGATTACCGAGACCAACGGCGTTCTTGGCCTCTATCTCTCATGTCTCTCGTGTAAGCGCACCGTCGTGATGCTGTGGGCCGACGTCGTGAAGACTTGGGGCGTTGGCACTTGGACACGTGACATCGCTCGGTCGCTCACGTGCACGGCCTGTGGTGAACGAATGGGCTCGATCATGGCGTGGTCTGATAATCGACCGTCATCTGAGCGGAGCGGTGGTCCGCCAGAATCTGGATATCCACTTATCGGACCGCTCGTGGCGCAGAAGCGATTGGTGTAGTCAGATCGCGAACACAGGAGCCGCACCGATGTGCAATCGCTACGCTTCCGATATCCGAAAAGCGGGGCTTGAGCGCGAGTACTACGGCTTCGAAGAATTCAGCGAGAACAGGATCAACACGATCCTAGAGGTCTTCCCGAAGAGCATCGGCCCAGTGATCCACCCGAATGAAGACGAGCAGCTTCAGTGGTCCCGAATGCGATGGGGTCTTCCTGGCCCGCCGCAGTTTGGCGGCGCACCGGTCACAAACATTCGAAACTTGAAAAGCGCTCACTGGCGTCCGCTACTTGGTCCTGCACATCGATGCTTGGTGCCATTCACCGCTTTCTCGGAATACGAGGACGCGTCTCCTAAGGGAGCCAAGGTCATCCGATGGTTTGCTTCACCTGATCGATCGATGTTGGCGTTTGCAGGCATCTGGCGGACATGGTCGGGAGACTATGGTTCGAAGAAGGAACCGAACGTTGGCGAGCATCTCTTGTTTAGCTTTCTGACAACCGACGCAAACGATCTCGTGCGTCCTGTGCATGCCAAGGCGATGCCGGTGGTACTAACGACCGAAGAAGAGCGATCCGAGTGGCTCACGGCGCCCGCCGAACAAATCGAAGAGATTCAATCCCGCGTGCTGCCGGCGGACGTCCTGGAAATCGTTGCTGATGACGAAGCAGCGCAGTTTGTCGGAGGTTACATCAAGTAGTTGCTGTTGGTGGCCCAGTCGGTCGCACCTTGAACTGCGCGATCCGGTCAAATACAAATCGTAGGCACTGAATGGAGGAACGGAACGCAATGCGAAGGTGACCAACCAAGGACATCATCAGCATGCAGCGGTCTCCTGTTCGTGTATCCCACGCTCTTCAAGCGCTTGCTCCACACCATGCCAATGAAATCGCCGGCCTGCTGCACTTCCCGCATCAGCGCTTCTTCGGGCTTTCCTCGCAGCGCATTCATCTGCTCGGCCTGAGTCTCATCGGCTTGGACATTGTAGAAATCGACATTGAATCTTTTGCGGCGAAGCGCTGGGCCGATGTCATCAAACCGCTGTTCGACCCGGGACCGATCGGGCTTGGAGGCGTGCTGGACAAGATGGCGCTGCCGATGTGGTCTCCAGAGGACTACCGCCGGCTCTGGGGACTTATCGGGTGCTCGCGGGCCTTGGGTTATCTGCTACACTCGGACGTGCTCACGCCACAACGGATTGCGATCCTGCACGAACTGCCGCCGATCCTTCGCCACGACAGCATCGTTCGTCATCTCCACCGCGTGTCTGAAGCCATCGTACTCGCGCGTGCTTTCGCGGACCCGAAGAAGGCGAGGGCGCTGTTGAGCAAGGCAAAGCAGAGCAAGACGCGGAAAAGCCTGCTCGGCAAGGCTGCGAACATCGTAACCAAGACGCGCAAGTTCACCACGGCACCCGACGTCAATCACCCGGACATCGAGTGCATCCGGACAGCCGACGAGCTTCGCCAGACCGCGTTATGGTTCAAGAACTGCCTGCGTAGTTATGTTGAAAGAGCGTCGCGGGGCGAGTTGGCGTTCTACCGCTATACCGGCGAAGAACCGGCGGTGATCATGCTGTCAGCAAATGAGGCCGGCGCCTATGCGATCGAACAGATGCGCGGAATGAACAATGCGGACTTGGGCGCCAACACAAAAGAGATCATCCGCACGGCCTTCGCAAAATTGGACGTCGCAGATCGACGTGAAGCAGCTTACCGAACGGCGCTCGATACATGTTTGCTAAGTCTTAGCTGGGCTGTCATCGATGCGGCGCAAGAGATCGACGATTGCTGCGACACATTTCTTGGGCAATTCGACGAGTGCCAAAACGCCGGGGCTACTTGCCGGCGAAAATGACGTCCGTGGGAATCTGCCCGCCGCCGACGAACGACGACATTCAGCTTTGGAGCGGGGACGCTATCCCCGATACGCCAAGCTTCGACCTCAACGCCAAAGAACACGATGTCGTTGCTGGTGACGCGGGTTGAGCCAGTCCAACGCGGCTCGATGGCCTTCGCTGAACTGCTCCACGATCCACACAATGATCTTCGCCTGGGTGCCGGCGGCGTAGACGATCGATTGCCCAAGGTGCCGGTGATCCGAGTTTTCGATCTGTTTTTCGATCGCAACGATCTCGACCGTGGTCGGCACCCGAGCGATGATGTCCAGAGAGAACTCTCAGACTTGGCGTTCGGTTTGCATGAGTTCCAGTTCGGGCACGCCGATCGCGTCGGCCAGCAGTTGAAGGTTTTCTGGCTGAGCCAGCCACGGCGTGAACACGGTGTCCTCACGCTTCCACACGTCGCGCAACTTGATGCGTTCGAGCCGGCCTAGTCTTGGTAATTCATCCATCGCGACAACCCATGACGGTTGGTGTCTGGCAAGTGTTCTGCCAAGCGGGGGTGCAATGGGCAATGAACGCTCATGGACCTGCTTGCCCCAATCGGACGCGGCTTCGGACGTTCAATAAGCTAGTCTCGGAAGCGCATTGGTATTGACTCGCCACGCTTCATCCTGACGAGATCGCATTGGAATCGAGGCGGGCGATGGATGACTGGGTATTCGTGCTGGCGGCGGTGTCCGCTTTGGCGTCAGCCATCGCTGCTCTTACAAGCTTGGCTCAAGCCCGAGGGACGGCACAGGGCAACGAAGTCAATGCCTACCTCCGTTTGATGGAGGACTACGGCGATCCAGCGATGCGTGAGGCGTTGCTGGAACTTGGAAAATTCTGGAGAGATCGACGAGATGGCTTTCCCGACTCTGGCGCTGCTTGGACGGCGCTCAACGCCAGCGATCCCGATGCAGCAAAGGAAGTGCGTGGGCATACGAGGCTAGTGTCAAATTACTTCGGGAGTGCGGCCCGGCTCTACGAGGCCGGTCTCATTTCCCGAAAGCTCTTTCAGCTTCTGATTTCGAGACCGGGGTTGAACGTGTACTACGACGTCGTCGTTCCGATAAACATTGTCCGAAATCCCGCTGGCCATACTGCCCACTACGTTCGAGTGCTGAAGCGCGTCGTCAAACAGTATGCCGATGGACTCTATTGATCGCGTGCGTGAAGCGTGTGTAGCGGGCTTCGTCGCCGTTGTGACCCTCGCATCGGTCGCGACGGCTCAGGCTGCCGATCGATCCTGCACTCGGGTCGAGCGAGCAGCGGGTAACAGAGCGTTGGTGCTCAGCGAGGCGGAGCAGAACCAAGCTATCGATGAAAATAGTCTATGGAATTTGCCCGAGCCTAATCAGGCGGGAAACGAACATCTCCTGATCCAACGTGACTATGTCATCGCTTATGACGGTGATTTACGGGTACCCCTATGGACGGCTTACCGGCTTGATCCTGCTCGTTTAGTGCCGATGGACCGAGTGAACTGCTTTCGGACCGATGAGCGACTTCCGACAGGCGAACGTTCGCGCCTCACCGATTACCGGGAGCCCATCTTCGATCAGGGCCATTTGGCGCCAAGCGCTGACATGGAGATCAGCATCAATGCCAATGTGAATTCATTCCTGTTGTCGAACATGGCGCCGCAGTATCCGGGATTTAATCGCGGTACCTGGGGGTCACTCGAAGAAGTAGTTCGAAACTGGGCGAAGTCGGACGGTGATCTTTACGTGATCTCGGGCTCGGTGTTCGACAGGAACAACGACGGCGAACGCGATGCTGATGCCGACGCACGACGAATGGTTTCAAACAACCGCCAGCACCGGGTCGCGGTGCCAACGGCCTTCTTCAAGATCATCTCATGTAGAAGAGATGACGGCGTTGTCGAAACGATCTCGTTCCTGCTGCCGCATGATGCACAGCGCCGGGACGGGGATGTAGCGTTCGAATACCTTGCGGACCACATTGTCCCAATCCGCGAGATTGAGGCTGTCACCGGCTTTAGGTTCGTCAATCGCGCCAACGTGGAAGAGGCGACCGAGATGTGGGCGGCAGAGGGAAACCTTTCGCGGGAAACTGGTGAGCCGTTGTGTGGCAGGTAGCTTATTACTGTGGTGACACGCCGAGGCGCTGGACTGTTTGAACGTCCAAATAGCCGGACGCCGCCAAAGCGTTATCGGTTTGATAGGCTCTCAGAGCAGCTTGCGTGCGCGGTCCCAAGCGACCATCGGTTGGTCCGGGGTCGTAGCCTTGCATGAGCAACGCTATCTGCACGCGTTGGACAAACTCCCGGACTTCGGCTTGTGAAAGCGGTCTGCTCTGCGCCGACCCCAACGTTCCAGGTGGTGTGAGCAAGGGGACCGGTGGTGGCGGGGGTGGCGAATATGCCGTCGTGGGCGGCGGTCGTGGCGGTGCTGGCGGTGGAACGTACACCGGTGGCGGGGGCAAGCGAGGCGCTGTGTAACCACCGCCTGAACCTGAGTAGTGGGAGCGATGGCTTGAGTGGCTGGAATGGCTTCGGTGGCTGGAATGGCTTCGATGTTGGGCTAGCTGCAACAACGCGGCATTTTCTGAAGGCGACGAGAAGACCAAGAAGTCCTGTGTTGGCGGTGTCTCCGAGACCACAGGATCGGTGGAAGCGAATGATGCTTCCGGTGTGGCAAGGAGGCTCGCTGAAGTAGCGACGCCGAATAGGAGCGCTAGCCGTTCACGCCACTTCATTTTCAGCCTCCAGCATCCTTATTGGAGCAATCGCTCGGCTTCGCCAAGTGGGGTCGGCTGAAAGGAAGAAGCCGGCGCACCGATCTCGTACAACGCATTGCGTACAAACAGCATCATGCACGTTTTTCCAGTCAGAAATGGATCGCTGCGCGAAAGGCCAAAGCTCGCGGGGCAACACGCACAGCGGAAGGTTATAGATTGAGACGTTCATGCCTCTAGCAGCGAGATGGTGCGTCGCTTCGGCCAGCGTGCTGACGTAATCGATAGGGTCGATCCATAGGCGGCTTCGGTTGCTCTTCGCGAATCCCATTGGCTCCAAGCCCATGAAGGCAACGTGTTCTACAAAGGGCAGCCGCCGGTAAATGAATGAAGCTAGTTGTGGCAGCCTGGGTAAGCTCATCGCGTGGAGGACGATCCTAATTTCAACGCGCGCCCTGTGGAGTGCGAATTGGTAAAGTCCTTCAAGCGTCTCGTCGAATGCTCCGGCGGCGACCACGATCTCGTCGTGGATCGAAGCCACATCCGCGTAGAGCGGTACGGCCCAGACAGTCTTTGACCCGCCAGCCGTGATCAGATTGCTCGCTAGTTCCGGGTTCGCGAACAAGCGACCGTTTGTAAGAACGTGAAGGTGTGTGTCAGGAAGCAGCGATCGGCACGCCGCGAGTAAGCTGCCTAGGTCATGACCGAGGAGCGTTGGTTCGCCGCCGGTGAAACCAAGTTGGCCTTCATCCTTATCGATCAACGTTACGGTGCGATGGAGTTCTTCGAGCCGCCATCGATCGTCTTCGTTTCGCGGTGGCTGTGAGCACATGATGCAAAGCGAGTTGCACTGCTCGGTCACGAACAAGCTGTTTGATGTGCTGCCACGACGATAGAGTATCGAGACCAGCGATTTCTTCTCGCTTAGCCGGACGACATCGCCCGGGCGCACGACTTCGTCGGTATCTAATTGGATGGTGATCTTTCCGGCGAAGGCCTTGCCTTGGGTCGAAATCGAGCCAGCGTAGCGCTCGTCAGCATCTTCGTTCCACAGAATGATGTCGTTGGGCGACCAGGGGGCGTCGTCAGCTTCGGCTCGCGTCAGTATCTTCAAAATCTGAATACCGCGAACACCGTGTACCGCTCCATGAGCGTGAAGGGATGGCGCCCGTCTCATTGCTCAATCCAACCCGGCTGGACCGTGTCTCGCTCTCGGGACATGGCCCATGCAGCGAAAGTACGCATTGTGTCGTGGTCGCGTTTGGTCAGCATGGCGAACAACAAGTGAAACAGAGCCATGTTTTTTTCACAGAAGCCGCTGCCGTGACGGGGTGCGTCCGGCTCGCCCTGAGTGATCGCGTGGTGAACAGGGTCGGCCCCGCAATAGGGAACGAACGCGCAATCCAAACAGTCTGGTTGCTTCTCCGCGATCGCGCCCCTGGCCAACCACTTCATGGCGTCGGAACCCAGCAGTGTGTCCAAGTCATCAGCGACCGAGCCGAGTACAAAGCGCTGATCCCCCGTTTCGGCTGCCATACGTGCTTCGTCAGAAGGATACACTCGCCCATCGTAATTGTAGACGAGCGTGCCGAGACCGGCGCCAGTGGGGGAACGAAGGTCCATGTAACCAGAATGAAACGGCGTCAGCATGTGTCGAAGCATGATCGCCGCCGTGGTTTCTTCGATAGCGATGCCTCGCTTGTTCAAGTCGAGGATGTGGTTCAGCGCAGTTTCATAGAACGACATGAATTCTGTTGTTGAATAACCGAGCGAGCGTTGCGTCTTTCGCGCAAACCCGTACGGCGCCAAAGGGCGAAGAAAAATCGAGCGGAAGCCGAGTTCGACGTAGGTGTCTACGACAGGCTTGGGCTGTGAGAGTGCGGTGCGAGTGATCGTCGGCAACGCCGCTACGCCATCGTGGCCGACGATGTCGCGAGCACGTGCCAGCGCGTCAATTGTGCGTTTCCATGAATTTCCCGACGGTGTTGGTCTCTGCGTGGCATGGAGTAACGCCGGACCATCGATTGACGTTGAGAGATGGATCGCGTGATCACGACAGAAGCCGAGATCGTCATCCGACAAGAGTTGGAGCGTAGTTGCCATAGTGAAGTGGATGGGGCGACCGCTCCGTGCTGGGTGAGCAGCCGCCTGTGCCACGACTTCACGAATGAGGTCGAAACGTAGCGCCGGTTCGCCGCCTTGAAACTCGATCGTCAGGGCGGGGGCGTCGGATTCAAAAACTCGATCGAGGGCGAGCACGGCGTCTTCGCGGCTCATATCAAAGCCGGAAGCGTTTACTGCAACTCTCGAAACTTGGCAGTACTGACACGAGTGGTCGCAGCGAAGAGTAACAACGAAGATGTGGAGGGAAGGACCTTCCATAAGGAAGGATTTCCGAGTGCGGCGCACTGTGTCGGCAAGCCCACCTGCGGGGCCGACCGGTGACAGCATGCCCCGAGCTTCGACATCCAAATACCGAGTCTGATCAGGTGTGAGTTTGTTCGCGCTCAACGCGACGGACTCATCCTTGTTGAGGAAAAGGAATTCTCCGAGGTCGTTCGTCCAAAGCACGACGCCGGGTCGGCGGGCCAGCGAAATGGACCGTCGCATCACCGAACACCCAAAATGCGACCCCAAGTCATCGCCATGCCTCTCCCCCAGGGAACGTTATCGCTTGGCTTGGACTTTAGGCAACCGGGGCATCCGTCTCAGCTAGGGTTTGCGTTCTGGGTAGTCGGGATTCCAATCGTCGGTCACTTCACGAGCAACGGCGTTCGCGAATCTGCCTAGCTCTTGGTCGCGGTATGCGCCCGACCATTTCGTGCGGGCGCCCCTGTGTTCGTAACGTACTTGCTCATTTGTGAATTGAGAGCACGCGGCGAACCTCATTGTTGCTTGTGACGTAGCATTTGCCCTCAGCAACTGAGCGGGGTTTGACGGTCATTCGAGTCGTCCTTTATCAACCCGTGGGAATTTACGACTTCGTTCAACCAACCGTGCCCGTGATCGTGCCGTTGTTCGTCACCGTCACGGTCTTGCCGTTCTTCCTGACCGCGTAACCAGCAGCACCGCCGGATGCATTCGACAGCTTGATATGGGTGCCGTCTTGAGTGCCGGTTGCCGCAACGCCAGCGCTGCCCGTTGCTGCTGCACCGCCGCCAGCGCCTCCGGCACCGGTGGTGCGAGCACCGCCGCCGGCGCCGCCGCTTCCCCCCGTGCCGCCGCCGGTTGTCGTTCCGCCGTTTCCTGGGTTTGCGACATCGAAATCGTAGTCACCCGAATAGTCGCCTTCTGGTCCGCCAGCGCCGTTTGGAAAACCGCCGCCACCGCCGCCGCCATTGCGGTGCGATATTTCAGGAAATCCCTCGATCATGATGGTGTTGCGCCATCCGCCACCGCCGCCACCACCGCCGCCGCCTGACTTCACTTGACCACCTGCGTTCACGGTGACCGATAGGTTCTCACGACAATAGATTGCGTCGCCGCCAGTTCCGCCGGTGGATGCGTCGCCGTTCGATCCAGCGCCTTGCCCGCCGTTGCCGCCCCCGCCGTAAACCTTGCCACTGACTTGGAGCGTCAACGAAATTGACTTCGTGGCGCTCGGCCAAGTTCCGGTGTCGATGCCCATCCCCGCGCCTGAGGCGCCCGTGATTGTCACTGCTGACCCAACCTGAAACGTAATCGTCGCGTTGGTGACGCCTGTGTATCCCGCTTGATCAGCCAGTGTGCGTAAATTCACAGGGCCTGTGCCGGTGACCTGGATCGTCGTGTTGAACGGGACATCATCACCGTGAATGACGCGTATTCTGTTTCCAGCCGCGTCATAGGCGTAGACAACGATGGTGCCGTCAGAGAGTTCAACACGGATCAAACGGCCTAATTCGTCGTAGAAATATTCCGCATTATCATTCGCTAACGCGGACTTTCGCAGCGAGTGTGCGAAAACGCACACTGCGCCAGCGCTCATCAAAAGCATGCGTCGAGAGAACGTCATTGGATGCCTCCGCACTAAGCAGTGACTCGTCGCTGCGCTTTGTGGACTTCCGTCTTGTACCGTTCAGAAGAGATTGACTCAGCACAAGCGGCAACTAATGCTGTTGTCAAGACATGAGCGGGGAGGCGCCGATGGCGCGTAGATCAAGCTTTGGTGTCGCTCTAGCTTCAGCACGCTTGCGAATAGCCACAACTTTGATCGCGATCGTGGCGATGCTCGCGCCGAGTATCGCGTTTGCTCAGTCGGTGCCGCCGCCGTCTACCTACTACAGCATCGATGGAAATGGCGTGGACATTGTGTCCGGCGCCTACCTCGGCGCGACGCATTCAGTTTCGGTCGGCCAGCCGGGCATGGGTGGGCTGATCTACACGCGCACATACGATTCCAGCGCCCAGTATTGGCGAGACAACGTCACCGGCACGATCAATTTCAACGCAACAAGCTCGATTTACACAGTCACTCTGATGGACGCGTCAGAGTTGTTCACGTTGTCGGGCGGCGTCTACACGTCTTCGGAAGGCCGGGGAGGCACCCTGACCTTCAATAGCGGCACAAACGAATACACCTACACCACCGCGTCCGGAGTGGTGGCGATCTACGACAAGGACTTAGCCAGCAGCCAACCGACCCAGGCCAATGAAGGTCGCGTCACCCAAGTGACGATGCCTTCGGGCGAACGCTGGATATACACCTATACTGAACTTCGGACTCCGGCGTTGCCGGCGACGCCCACGTTCTTAGCCCATCGCATGCAGTCGATAACCAACAATCTCGGCTATCAACTGAGCTTCAAGTACGAAAACAACGACACCGACGATAGCGGCATCAACCTGATTCAGGTGATGGCGATCAATAACGCTATCGACTATTGCGACCCGACCGCAAACGGCTGTTCGCTAAGCGGCTGGCCGACATTGGCGTTCGGCGTCGATGGCACGGCGATCACCGTCACCGACGCGACGAGCAGGACATGGCGCTACGCCATCACGACAGGGCGTATCACTGGCATACGTTGGCCGTCGAGTAGCAGCGACGACATCACTCTGGCTTACAACTTCACAACAGGGCGTCTCTCCACCCTAACCAGCGCTGCTGGAACGTGGACGTACGGTTTTAACCCGCCGTCCGGTACGGCATCGGTCACCTATCCCGGTTCTTCACCGGCGCGCAGCTACACCATCACCAACGGACGTGTGACCAACTATCTCAACGGTACGTTTTCTGAGGCTTACCAGTACGACACTCAGGGACGACTAACGCGCGTCACCCAGCAACTGGGCAATTACGTTGCCTACACCTACGATTCACGTGGCAACATCACCGAGACGCGTCAGGTAGCGAAGGCTGGATCGGGATTATCCGACATCGTCGCAACCGCCGCGTATGATACGACCTGTTCCAACCCGGTTACATGCAACCAGCCCAACTCGACCACCGACGGGCGTGGCTATCGAACGGACTACACCTACAACTCCACACACGGTGGCGTGCTCACAATAACTTCTCCCGCACCCAGCGGCTCCACGCCCGTCGGGTCTGGCACCCGTCCGCAGACGCGACTGAGCTACACCCAACTCTACGCCTATTATCGCCAATCGAGCGGCGGTGGCGTGACCGCAGCGCCAACTGGCGTCTATCGCCTGACCGGCACATCAGCTTGTGCGACATCGTCGTCGTGTTCCGGTGGTTCGGACGAAACCGCAACGACGATCACCTATGGATCGACGGGCGTGGCGAACAATCGCTTGCCGTTGACGGTGTCAACCGGGGCCGGCAATGGCTCACTAACGGCGACGACTTCGAATACCTACGACAATGTCGGCAATGTCACCGCCGTTGATGGACCGCTTTCCGGCACGGGCGATACAACCCAATACGTGTACGATGCCGCCCGTCGTCGCTTAGGCGTCATCGGTCCCGATCCCGACAGCGGTGGAAGCCTGCTAAACCGCGCGATCCGCTACAACTATGACGGCCATGGCTGGGTGAGTTCGGTTGAGCGCGGGACAGCGTCTGGTGGGACGTGGGGCAATTTCTCGGCGCTTGAAACACTCAGCGTAACGTACGACGGCGCCGGTCGGCGCATCAGACAAAGCTTCGTCGCTGGCGGCGCTACTCACGCCGTGACGCAATATTCCTACAATTCAGCAAGCCTTCTGGACTGCGTGGCGGTACGCATGAACCCGAGTGTATTCGGGTCGCTGCCATCTTCGGCGTGTTCACTTGGAACCGAGGGCACAAATGGGCCGGATCGGATCACGCACTACACGTACGATAGCATGGAGAACGTGGCGCGCGTCACCAACGCCTACGGCACTTCGGCGCAACAGGACACGCTGGTTCAGACCCACTTTAACAACGGCTTGCTGGTGACTAGCCAGGACGCCAACGGCAATCTGACCACCTATGAATACGATGGGTTCGATCGCCTTCAGAAAATTCGCTTCCCGAACACTTCAGGCGGCGGATCAAGCACCACCGACTACGAGCAATACACCTACGACGCCAATTTCAACGTCACCCAGGATCGGCGGCGGGATGGCGCAACGATCAGCTACGCCTACGATAACCTGAACCGTGCAAGCACGATGACGCCATCGGCGGGCAGCGCAGTCTCTTACAGCTACGATAACTTTAGCCGCATGACGCAAGCGGCGTTTACGGGGCACACGCTGACATTTGGCTACGACCAGCTTTCCAGAAACACCAGTGCTGGCGGGCCGCTCGGCACGGTGAGTTATCAATATGACGTTGCTGGCCGGCGAACGCGGATTACGTGGCCAGATAGTTTTTACGCCCAGTATGATTATGACCTGACCGGCGCCGTGACGGCGATCCGTGAAAATGGTGCAAGCTCGGGCGTGGGCGTGTTGGCGACCTACGCGTATGACAATCTTGCGCGGCGTACGTCCGTCACGCGCGGCAACGGTACGACGACCACCTACGATTACGACGCGGCGGGACGGCTGGAAGAACTGGCGCAGGATTTGGCGTCCACCGCCAATGATGTGACGTTTAACTTCACCTACAACGCGTCTAGCCAAGCCATCACAAATGATCGCACGACCTCGAACAGCGGTTACGTCTGGCCACAACCGGCAAATAGCACGCTGAACTCGACCGCGAATGGGCTTAACCAGATCGCGCAACTCGCCGGTACGAACTTCACCTACGATGGTCGTGGCAACCTGACTTCGACCGGCACCGCCACCTACAGCTACGATGTCTACAATCGTCTCACCAGCGCTGGCAGCGCGACGCTCGCTTACGATCCTGGCGGAAGGCTTTATCAAACAACGAGCAACGGAACGACGGTCACGGCGCGCCTTCAGTATGATGGTGTTGATCTTATCGCGGAGTACAACTCATCGAATGCTTTGCTACGCCGGTACGTGCATGGCCCAGGCACTGATGAGCCGATTGTCTGGTATGAGGGGAGCGGCACGAGTGACCGCCGTTGGTTGCACCAAGATCAACTGGGATCAGTTATAGCACTCTCAAATTCCAGCGGCGCATTGATCGGCTCACCGAACACGTATGATGAGTATGGATTGCCGGGCTCGTCCAATGTCGGTCGCTTTCAGTATACAGGGCAGATGTGGCTGCCGGAGGCGTCACTCTATCATTACAAAGCGCGAGCCTACCTGCCGACGTTAGGCAGATTTGCTCAGTCAGACCCCGTTCTCTATTGGGGCAGTCTCAATCTCTACGGATACGTGGCGAACGATCCGATGAATTTTACCGATCCATCTGGAGCGTGCGTGCCTGCATGTCTTGTTATCTTGGGGCCGCCTGTGATCGCCGGAGTCGTGACAGGATCCGTTACTGCTTGGTTGCAGTGGCGTGATGAGACAACGGACAATACTCCTGGTGTAAACACGTCATCTATATGGGGAGCCTTTGCAGGTGGTTTCGCGTCGGGCTTCATAGGCGGATTTAATGTTTGGTGGGGCGGCGCCATTGAAGTCGGTGTCGGTGAAGCGCTAATGGAGTTCAACCGACGACAAGACGATCAGAAAAGACTAAATCCTGATTGGGATGACCGGCCAAACGGTCGTCCCTACAGAAATCCAGAGGGTCCACCGATAGCGGATAACGGCGACATCGTCGTCGTCGCCATGACCGAGCGCGAACGCATGATGTGGTTGTCCACAGGACATCGGGCGATCTACAACTGGAGTGTGTTTAGCTCGATGTCAGACACAGCCTTCTTGATACAAAACGGTATGGGCGCGGCCACATGGCGTAGTTTCACGATGAATGAGACCGAACGTGCGTTGGCTAGGATAGCAAATATGCCCTTGACCACTGTTCGAGACAGTCTTCGCTGAAGTGTTGAGAAATGAGTCATCGAAAACGCAATCTTGTCGCGAATCTAATCCTCAGCGGGCTGCTAGGCTTGGTGGCGATTGCGATATTGCTCGCACTTGAAAGATTTTGCCCTTCTCTTGCGTGGGCAAAGATTGTGATTTTAGTCGCGTTGGTGATCGCACTTGGCCTTTTGTCGCGGCGATATCCTTGAGATTACGAAGCCGTCGCGACAGTCTGTTAGTGACTGATGGCACGCCAAATTTGGCGGTGATCCGACCCCCAACACTCCCTCACGGGAAGCTGGAATTTTCGCACTCTATCGCTCGGTCGGGCTGGTCTCGACCGGGCGATTCAGCAGCGTTACCGGGGCTATGTTCCCGATCGCGCCATGTGGTCTTACCTCGTTGTAGTGCCTACGCCAACGCTCCAATTTTTCTCTGGCGTCTGCAAGCGACAAGAACCAATGCGTGTTCAGGTACTCCGCGCGCAGGCGCCATTCGACGCTGGGCTATCTCAGCCCAATTGCGTTCGAGCAGCAGGAGGCGTTAGCTTAGGGTGGTGTCCACGAGACCGGCAGCAGCTCACCGACGGCCAAGCAGTTCTCTGACTCGGCTGATGCGTTTCATGCGGTGTTAGATGATATCAAGCCTGAGGCGATCGTTGTCGTCGGACAAACGACCTGGGACTTGATGAGCGATCGTGGCGTCAAACTGGTCGATCGTGAAGAGGATGGTCTCGGATCAATCTATCGGTTCGAGTTCGACGGTGACAGTTGTTTGGCTGGCCACACGTATCATCCGTCGTGGAAGGGATACTCGGCGGACGATTGGAGGCCGAGAGTGAAGAGGTTTTTGCGCCGATGTTGATCGGACAAATGAGCGCGATCCGCTGTCAACGACGACGTTCATAGGTTGTCGTTGGGCCGCGCTCAGTAGTCATTCGGAGGGAATCTCGACGCAAGCAGAAACTCACCGTCTGCAACTCAGGTTCCTGAGCACCTAGCTCGGTGATGCCGCGACCACGGCGATAAGCAGATCGGCCCGTTTGCTGCACTCTTTTGCAGCCGTTCTCCTGGCTAATGACGCGATATGTCCAAACGATTCGCTCGGCTTGACCGGCTTCGTTCACTTCGCCGTACTGGTAGTAGTTGCTGCCGATGTAGATGGGGCTTCCTTGTCCCTGAGGGTACCAGCGCCCAGCGAAGACATCCTCGGTGTTTTCCGGTGCTTGCTCCGGGTGGCAAGTGTAGGTGAGGCGCTGTCGAGGCTCACCGATTGCCAAGCGCAAAAGTTGTTCGTTGCGCCGGCTCAAACCACCACTGTTCGCCGCACATCCTCGTGCGAGCCCGGCTGCGGCTACTTCATTATTCGACAATTCGAAATCAGAAGGGGTAAGCGGATAGCGATCGCGGCGAAACTCCCCGACCTCTGTGTCGATTGTCAGAACGTCGAGCACACGGGCTTCGCTCAATACTGCTACGCGCCGGAACACTGCTGCGTCGTCACCTGTTGCTCTGGTGTACAACGTTTGACCGTTCGCGCAGAGATCGCCAGTATCGGTGATGTCTAGCGTGAATTCGTAATTGGCACTTGCGCCGCCGCTGGAGTCTGTTTTCAGTGTACAAAAAATGTTTCCACTAAAGGCGGGGGGTGTCTCGTCGTCTGCTGGGGACGCGACAGGTTTTGGTGCCAAGACGACGGACGCCACCGCGATCGTTACGACGAGCGCGCCGCCGATCCAGATGTAGACTGACTTCATGAATTGCCCCGCCTATTGAGGGTGGAGTTTAGTCGAAATACGGAAAAAATGCCTATCGAAAAATCGCGTATAGATCGCTGGCCAGTCAAACAGGACTGGTCACGATTTGCCCAAGTCGATCTTCACCGGGGCGCACAGGCATCTTGTCGATGTGCTGACTGAAGCCCGCAAGGAAGAAGGGGTCACCCAGGGCGATCTCGCCGCGAAGGTGGGCAAGGATCAGACCTTCATTTCTTTGATCGAGCGCTCCCAAAGACGGGTGGACGTTCTGGAGTTCGTAGCGCTGGCAAGGGCGATGGGCGCCGATCCGGTCGAATTGTTCGAAGAGTTGGTTCGCCGGCTGCCCAAGCGATTTGAAATCTGAGGCCCTAGAGCCCCTGACGACCGCCAGGAAAGTACCGATACAATGTAGCCGGCGACACGCCCATGCGTTCGGCCACCGCCTCAACCGTGATGTCCGGCGACGCCAACAACAACCGTGCCGCCGCGAGATCGTCTTCTGACATTGATCGCGGTCGTCCACCTTTGCGACCCAGACGCCGAGCATTTTCCAGACCAGCCATGGTCCTCTCGCGGATCAAATTTTTTTCAAATTCTGCCAGCGCACCGAAGACATGGAAGATCAGCCGCCCGCCCGGCGTCGTCGTGTCGATGCTCTCGGTGAGGCTCTTGAAGCCGATGCCGCGTTCGCCAAGCTGCTCTACGGTGTCGATGAGTTGTCGGAGGCTGCGAGCTAGTCGGTCGAGTTTCCAGACAACGAGCGTGTCGCCCTCGCGCAGATAGTCGAGCGCCTTGATGAGTTCTGGTCGGTCCCGCTGGGCGCCAGATGCGGTTTCGGAAAACAGCTTCTTGCAGCCGGCCTTCTTCAGCGCCGTGGTTTGAAGGCCGAGGTCCTGGGACCCAGTGCTTACACGGCTATACCCGACAAGCGCCATTCCATCTCCGAGATTGTCTCAAAAACGATACTATCGGGTAGTTTTGAGAGAGTCAATTACGAGAGACGGTTGTGAGGGATTCCGGGGAGGGTTTCGATGGAGTGGGAAGAGCAGGGTGGGCCGGCTCTCGAATACGAACGTTTGTTGGGGCGGAGAAAACGGGGCGCTCAAGGATTTGTACTTCGAGCACACTTCGCGGGCGACTGCGGAGTCTCGTCAAAACAGTTAGAGTGGTTCACCGTCGCGCAGGATCGCAAGTCCGAAGTTCGTAAGTCAGTCTGTTGGCGTGAGCGCGACACGGCTGCCGCCGGGGGCAGGCAATGAAGGCAGTGGGAGTTTATCTCGACCGGCTGACCATAGCATCTCGGGATAGCCGTGCGTTGGCTACGCTCATAGCGATCCTATGGCTTTTTTTGGCGCCGCTAACAGCAGCGCACGTTAATGCCTACATTCTCACCGGAAATATTGATTGGCTCTACTACCTCTTCACCCCTGAAATTGGCATCGGAGATGTCGTTGCCTCCAAGCAAATTGGTTGGCGTCTCCCTGATCTTTACTGGGTGGCTTGCCTATCGGCAGGTGGCTATTTCGTGTCGCGCGGCAATGCGATGGGTCCCATCTTCGCGGGCAGCAGTTTTTTTGCTCTTCTGCGAAGTGCTTTCGACACAATGACGATCCGTTGGAGGGCCGCTACCTCTGCCGAGTTTTCGTTCCGAGATGTTCAGGAGTTGGCGCTCATACAAAACATGAGCATCCTGGCTCTCCTTGGATTTACGATACTAGCCTGCCTACTCTGTTGCATCAGTCTTCTGCGAGCGGGCAACGACATATTCGTAGCGCGCATCCACCCGGATAAGCGGTTGTACGTTGGCATGCGTCACCGTCTCGATGCGGTTCTATCGACTCTGAGACTGCAAACCCCAGTGCCGCGAGCAACTTTCGCGCAGTCGGCCTTGTACTTTTGCTTATCGATCGGAGTGTTGTTGCTATTTGTCGCGTTCACATACGCCAACGTGAACATGCAAGAGCATCGAACGACGCTTGCGGAGTTTGCAAACAGATCGATTTTTTCCGCGCTGCCAGAAGGGCAGCAGTTCTTGCTTGTCCTCTTGGACGGTCATCACACAGTCGAACTCGCGTTGCTCCTCCTGGTCATCCATGGGGCGATACTCTTTGGGACATTCTTGTTGCCGCAGATTGGAATTGCGAGGGCGTGCGGAGTGCTCATGGACCGCGCCAAGGATGTGCTTAAGCCGAAGAGCTTCTTTGACTACAGTCTAGTAGACCAGCGTTACCCGATAATATTTCTGCGCTCCTTTACTGATGAAGGCGTACGCATCAGCTCAGGCAGCGGTCTTGGTGTTCGCGGCGGATTTGATTTGGAGCGAGGAAAGACGAGATTGGACCGTGTGTTGGGTGAAGCATTTGCGGAATGGGGGCCCGTGTACGCGGTAGGCCATCCGGATAAACGGAATCCACCGAAGCCCATTCCCAAAGACACACACGAGACGATCAGGGCAGTCATCGACGCAATGCGATCGATAAGAATGCCCGCCGAGTGGCGCGAAGGTGCTCAAAGCTACGGGGCGTGCCGCATATACCTGGACGATGATGAATGGAAGAAGTGGGTCTCGGACAACATTTCCAAAGCGGCCTTTTGTGTGGTCTGCATAGATGCCAACGCCACACCGGGAGTGCTGTGGGAATGCGAAGCGTTGCGAGCGCAGGGAGCGTTGAACAAGACGCTATTCTTGCTGCATCCGGATGCGATCGGCTCCCCAAATAACCGGCGTGTACTTCAAGCGATATGGCAGACCATTGGCGTAGATTTTCACTTGCCAGCCGACGAGGCCCCCGTCATCGGATTTTGGATGGTAGCGGAGGGGGCGGACTCGTTTGTTGGTGACTACCATTTCGCTTCGCGTGGAAATGCCCACGAGGCGCCGTCCTTGGTCGTGTTGCAGGGCCGCAAATTCGACGCCGAGGCCTATCGGATCACAGTACGAGGCTTCGTTCGTTGCAAAGAGCTAGAGGCCGGGCAGCTTGGCACTGAGATATGATAGTGTGGCACCGGGTCAGAGGACAAGACATGTCACATCTGGGACGCCGAGTCGGGAAACCAAATTGGAGTTCTGCAACAGCACGGCGACGCCCTGACCTGGGTTTCGTTTGCGTGAAGAGCTTCGGTTTACAGCTAACGCAATGATTTGCGTAAGATCAGCACCGCTTCGGAAGCTGACGCTCTAGCGTAGGCAGGCCATGCGTTGCGCTTGTGCCTCAGAATGCGCGGCACATCTCAAGGCCACGATTCTCTCGCTCGCTCAGTCGTGCCAACGCTTCGTCTGTCTTGTCTGGATTGAGGGCTTCGAGATTGTTCATGGCAATCTCCGCTCGAATCTCGCGATCGGCCCAATACACGAATGGCCTGAAACCCACGTATCCGCCAAAGCGATTCTTTCCGTTCACCTCACCGCAGACGTTTCCATTCTCTATCATACGGACGTTGCGAAATTGTGCAGCCGCTGGATCGAAGAAGTCATGGATTGTGTATTCCTGCGCCTCACGAATGGTTGTTTGTTCGGCCTCAAGATCGCTCGCGTGAGCTAGGTTGTCGCGTCTGGTCAACCAGACGGCAACGGCAACGGCAACGGCACAAACGACAGTTAGTGAGCACGCTATCAATGAGAACTGCGCTAGCCGGGCCATCTGGGGCAAGCTCTTCTACGTGCCGCCGTCACTGGCTAGCGCCACTGGCAAGCTGCGCCAACGGCACTGCCATTGCAATAAAGGCGGAGCCCGCGACGGCTAACTTGGCAAATGGTCGTCGAACTACGTCCGCCACCGTTAGTTCATCAGACCAAGTGCACAGCGCTGCATAGAGAACTAGACTGGCACCTCCGGCGAGTGGCAGCCACCCCCACTGCACCTGGATTGAAGCCATTGCGCCTTGTACGAAACCGGCGAAAGGGTTGCCATCCAAGTCCCGCACAGATTGCCGCATTGCCGCTAGTCGCAACAGCAGCGTCACAAATGAGTACGAGATGACGGCGACGGCTGCCAATCCCGGCCAAAGCACTTGCTCAAGTGTATTGGGTTTGGCGGCAAGCGCAGCGGTGAGCACAGCGAGCGCCAACAAAGCAAGGCCCGCTGCATTGGCATTGGTAATCAAATTGATATTTCCGAACACCGGTACGGATACGATCGGCACGAACAGTCCGACGATCAGCAACACCGCCCCGGCGAGCGCGAGATTACGATTCACCATACGACTTTCCTGACCAATCCACCCGGCCCCGAGTGGAGTTGGAGGAGGGCGCCGATGGCAACGAAACTCACCCTGGCGCTGCAAATTTCCCTTCGTCGGCATCTCGACGAGCGGCGCGTGGCGACCGGCGTAGTTGGGTGCGGAAGCGGATCAGTCGTGTAGGACTTGCAGCAAACGAAATGTACGCTTGCCGATTGAGCAGACGTGCTCTTACCCAGACTTGGCCAATGCTGAACGCATGGCCCGGTTGAGCCGAAATCGCTGGCGAATGAATGCGTGGTTACGCCGTGTGCGTTCCGCGCTTTGGGTCGTCGTGCTGGCAGGCGCGGGCGCATCTCTGATTTGGCCGTATGTGCGTCCCAGACCCGCACTGCCCGCCGATGTGTATTTCCGAAACTGCGACGAGGCCCGTTCTGCGGACGCCGCGCCGATGTTGCGCGGTCAGCCGGGTTATCGGAGCGGGTTAGATCGCGATGGCGACGGTGTTGCGTGCGAGCCGTATTACGGACGCCGACGCTAGAGGCCGAGCAGTCGCTTCACGGCGAATACGACCAACGCAATCACCAAGCGCCGCCGAGTGCTTCAAGCGCAATCGAGAGGGTTGACTGTTTGCGCCGATTTCGCGCCGGGGGTGGGGGTTCTGTGCGGGGATCGTAGAAGCGCATGGCACCCGCTCAATTCAAATGGCAGTTGACGGGGGGATCATGCTCGCGACATTGTTTCGGGTAGGGGGATCGTGATGTATTATTGGCAGGTCTGGACGGGCCTTGAGTGGGTCGCCGCCCTTTTCTTGCTGTTATGGATCGCTGGAGCAATCCTCCCACGATTGGGCTTTTTTTTTCTCTCCGCCGCTGGTGAGACTGTAGTCGTTCCCCAAAACCGTATTTGGGCGGCCTTATGGCTTGTCATCTGCGTCGTAGTCGCGTTCGCGCTCCTTACGACCGTTATCCGTGCGCCACTTTACTTCAGTCGCTTTTTCCAGTGGGCGGATTTGAAATTGGACTACATACTCATGTCGGCGCGGCGATTTTCATACCAATCGTAGCTTTTGAAGCTCAGGCTTCATATGTCCGCATCACCAAAGTTACGGGTTCGCTCTATGCACGCTTGACAGGGTGGTTCGGCATTCTGCCGTTCACACAACGAATAAACCTCTCAGAAATTGCTTCTCTCCGTGCGGGACATGTAACCACTAGAAAGTCGAGCAACACCCAGACTGGCGTCCACATTTCTTCCAATACTCGATACGAACTCATTCTTTCGGGTTCTTTTGGTGCTCGACGCCTGCAATTTGGTAGTGCTGAAGCACGCGACCTAACAATCTCCGTCATCCAAGCGTGGAAACGTGACCATGGTTCCGAAGCTCAGGAATCAAACGAGCTGGCTGACGGCTGAGGCTTCGCGGCACAGCGGACTAGCCGCGTCTATGCGAGCGCCTGCCGCCCGGCAAGTATCGATACAGCGTCGCCGCCGGCACGCCCACCGCTTCCTTTTCACCCGATCTTCCGACAGGCCGAAGGCCTCCATTGGCTCGGCTGCGATGAAAGCCTGACCTTCCTGGACGCTCTAACCACACACTGAATACAGTTCAGCAGCCCGTTTGCTGAGGAGGTCAGCGGTTACTCGCTTGACGATCTCCGGGCGCGGTGCCTCGGCAGACATGTTCATTTTCGATTAGTGATGTGACCCCCGCGCCTTATCCAGCGGGGACTGGAATCCGGCTTATGGAGGGGGGTAGAACAGCGCATTGGCTTGCTGCTGCGGGGTTACGGCAGCATCGAGCGAGAAGTACTCAGCGTTCGCCAGTCTTTGGGCAGCGGAAGCGCACACGAAGTTCAGTACACCCTCACCACTGGTGCCCGGGATAGCGTACTGCCAGTTGGTCTCGCCAGTCGTTCTCATTCCCCTGGACGGGTCCCGGTAGGTGATGGTGCTCTGAAGATCGCGCATCCGGCGCTGCGAACAGTCGTACTCTTGGAAGTATCGGAAAGAGGCAACCTCTGACAATGGCCCCGTCGCGAATGGTGCGACGATCATGGTCACCCATGCTCGCCGAGTTGGGCCTGAAATTGTTATTCTACGCGTATCGACAAATTGGGCGGCGACAATGCGCCCATCCTGAGGGACCGATGATACATGCCAAACGTCGGAGCGCCATTGAGCTTCAGCGACTGTTGAAACCGCCAGAAATCCAAGCGTCGCGATCAAGGCTCGCATTTGATACCCCCAGGTACGGCTTACGAAAACACCCCAAAGCGATCGGCAGCATAGAGCGCAAGTACCCCAAGGATAGCGGCGACTACAAACATGCGCCCGAGGAGTTCGTCGGCTCTTTCCTTTGCGCGCCGCTCGGCTTCGGCGTGCTCCATTTCGGCGTCTGCCTCTCGCGCCCGACGCTCCGCCTGCTCCGTGGCGCGTAAAGCACGAGCCTCGACTTCCAGACGCGCGCGCTCGGCGTCATCTTGGTCGCGCGCTCGCAGTAGCGAGTCTACTGTCATGAACAAAGGGCTGCCCTCGTGCGTCTCTATCCAGGTCCGCAACTTCGCGGAGTCCGCTTGCGCGTCGAGCGCACCGAAACTCTCGACATCGGAGCGACCACAGAGTTGGCCAATTCGTCTCAGTACGCTTTTCCAGCCTGAATGTGTTTCGCTCGGTGCGGCGAGCCAAGCGCGGAGGTCTTCGGCATGGGTGGCGTTGAATGGTGTCGGCGCGGAGAAGTTGTCTGGGCCGGCAACATAGCAGGCGGCTAGCTTCTTCTGCTCAAAGCCGATCATCGCTTCGGCGTTCACCCATTCCGATTGTCGTGCCGCAGGCGACCAGCAAACCAAAATTGCCTTGGCCGCGCGTGCCTCCCGATCGATCTCAGAGTTAAAACTCTCTCCAGCGCTCATCCCGGCATCAAACCAAATAGTCAGCCCGAGCGAGTTCAGTCTGGCAGCTATTTGCTCCACCGCCGAGCGTTCGTCGCGCTTGTATGATATGAAAACGTCAGCCACCTAGCCCTCCCTGGCAGTGGTTCGATAGCAAGTTGCGGCGGAGAGGTCACGCCGGTGCCCAACGCGAGCTAGGAGGAAACCCCAATGGCATTCCATTTCGTCCCAAACGGCAAAGACGAACGCGACGGCCACGTGAAAGGATTTGCGGCACCTAACAAGCACCCAGGCGGTCCGGATGGCCATGTGTTCTTCCAGTTTGGCTTCTACACGACGCTCCATGAGCATGGCGTGTTCTACGTGGACTTATCCGAGAAAGGCTCGGATGGGATCGTATCGCTTCTGACGGGTGCGTTCGTGAGAAAGCAGGGGGTTCGCATTGCCTTCCACTATCGCGACAAGCCTGCCATTCCAGAGATTAGTCCGGGTGGCATTGTCGATACGGCACGATTGCTGGGGTGAGCGGCTTCGGAGAACGCTCATGAAGTTGGGATTCAAGGCGTAAGCTCCTGGAATCCAATGCAACGGATTTTGGGAGTCGTTGCAGGCAATTTCTTGAATTCGTTGGACTGTGGCATGCCCTCTCTGTCTCGCACCCAGCCGGTTCTCCCGCGTAGGCATGTCGGTGAATTACGCGTGAGCTAAGTTGCCGCGTAAACGAAATGTTCGCTTGCCGATTGAGTAGATGTGCTCTCACCCAGAGCTTGGCCATGACTGAAATGGTCCCGCATTCGCGCCGTTCGTAAATCGTTGTCTCGACGACCGAGATTGGCCCAATGCAGACATTAGCCCAAGCAGCTATGCTACGCTCAAGCCAGTCTTAGAAGTGATCGTTGTGGCCGCATTTCAAACTCCGGAAGTTGTCTGCCAAGCACTCGGCCTGCCGGGTTTCTATAGGTCGTATCAACGAGGACTGCCGAAACAGGAACTGAGCATTCTTCTGCGCCCGTCGTTTCACACCAAGCTCGCCATTCTCTTCTCGGAAATGGATGAGCAAACATCGGTCAGGGTGGTTTGTTCTCCTAAGTTATCCGACGAAGCAAAACTTGGTGCGGGAACACTTGCAAAGCTGGAAGTTTCCTTTCGAACCGCGCTCGCCGAGCGAGACTCGCTTGGCATTGTGCTTGACGGGATGCGCGTGGACGCATGTTGGCGAACCTATGACAAGCGTTTGATCCTGGAGGGTGCCAATCCTGTCAGCGACACGGCACTTGCCACCTTTGTCGCAAGCATCATTACGATTGCGTTTGACGCAACGAACTCCGACGCCTGTCGAGGCTGCCTCGGTGACGCGGGCCGCTATGTCGGGTTGACACTAAAACCGTAATGTCCGCTCTCGGCGAACTTCCGCCATCGCTTAGGCAGCATCACAATGACCGGTTTGGAGCAACTACGCCTGTAGGAGAAATGGTCGCATCGGTTGCCGGAGCGGTGATCAATGGAATGCTTTTGGCCGTTTACATCCCACGCGTAAGTCTTTGATCCAAAATGTGCGCGAAGCGCTTCGGTTTACAGCTAACGCCTTGAATTCCGAACGAACGACTCTGCTTGGGAAGCTGACGTTCTACCTCTGAACTACGCCCGCGCGCGGGTGACGCATACGCTGGAGCGCGTTGGGAGCGCAAGCCGGGTGGAAGCGCCGCTGCGTCCGGCCTAGATTGCCCGCAAAGGAGCCCCTCATGGCTGAGATCGTTCAGGCGAAATTGCGGAAGTTTGTCGATGAGATATGGAACGACGAGATCGTGCCAACGCTGACGACTTATATCGCCATCCCAAACAAATCGCCCTCGTTCGAGCCCGATTGGGTAAAAACCGGACATATGGAAAAGGCAGTCCAGCTGTTCGTTGCCTGGGCCAACACGAAGCTGCCGGATCTGCCCGGGGCGACGCTGTCGGTGGAGCGGCTACCGGGGCGCACGCCGCTGATCTTCATTGATGTGCCGGGCACGGCCAAGGGCGGCGACACGGTGCTTCTCTATGGTCACTTGGACAAGCAGCCGGAGATGACCGGCTGGGCAGAAGGCAAGGGGCCTTGGATACCGGTGCTTGAGGGCGACAAACTGTTCGGCCGCGGCGGCGCGGACGATGGCTATGCCATGTTCGGCGCGCTCTCGGCCCTGCTGGCGCTGAAGGCGCAAGACGTGCCGCACAAGCGCGCCGTGGTGGTGATCGAGGCGAGTGAAGAGAGTGGTTCGCCGGACTTGCCGTTTTACATGGACGCACTCGCCGATCGGATCGGCGAGGTTTCGCTTGTGGTATGCCTCGATAGTGGTTGTGGCGACTATGAGCGGCTATGGCTGACAACTTCGCTGCGCGGCATGGTCGGCGGCACACTGCGTGTCGATGTCCTGGAAGAGGGGGTTCACTCCGGCGATGCATCGGGGATCGTGCCGTCCAGCTTCCGGATCGCGCGCCAATTGCTCGCACGCTTCGAGGACATCGAAACCGGCAAGATCACGGGCGCCGACTTCAACGTTGAAGTGCCGGCCGACCGGCAGCGGCAGGCCAAGGTGGCTGCTCAAGCGCTGGGAGATGAGGTCTATAGCAAGTTTCCATTCGTAGATGGCATGCAGCCGGCTGGGACGGAAGGCGATCAGCTGGTGCTCAATCGTACGTGGCGGCCAGCGCTTTCTGTAACTGGCTTCGCCGGCGCGCCTCAGCCGCGTGATGCCGGCAATGTGCTGCGTCCATTCACGGAGTTAAAGCTTTCGCTGCGCGTGCCGCCGACGGCGGATGCGAAGAAGGCAAGCGCAACGCTGAAGCAGATTTTGGAACGCGACCCTCCCTATGGCGCGCGGATCACCTATGAAGGCGAGAAGGAAGGTTCCGGCTGGAATGCGCCAGCAACGGCGTCGTGGCTGGAAGCGGCGCTGGAAGACGCGTCGCATGCTGCTTGGGGCAAGCCGATGGCCATGATGGGCGAAGGTGGCTCCATCCCGTTCATGGGCATGCTGGGCGAGAAATTTCCAGAAGCACAATTCGTGGTGACCGGCGTACTCGGTCCGCACTCAAACGCGCATGGTCCGAACGAATTTCTGCATATCCCAACGGGCAAGCGCGTGACAGAAACGGTCGCGCGCGTGCTAGCGGCGCACGCGCAGAATTAGCCTGCTGCTTTGCGCGCTGCTGGAGCAGCTGTCTGCAACGGCAGTAATGGCCGCTTGCGCGCATAGCGCATCACTGTGGCTGCAAGCATGTCGCGATCTGCTGGTTTGACGATGTGCTCGGCGGCGCCGAGCGCAAGCGCATGCGCGCGATCTTCGTTCACGGAAAGCACCACGACAGGAATGTCTTGGGTCTTCGGATCGTGTTTCAGACTTTGGAGTACGCGCCAGCCGGAGCGGTCCGGCAGGAAAATGTCGAGGAGCACTAGCGCCGGCGCTTTCGCCCGCGCCAATGCGAGACCGGTTTCGCCGCCGCCGACGCCCTGGACGGCGAAACCGGCACGGGTCAGCGCACGCGCAGCAAGTTCACGCGCATCGGCTTCATCCTCGATGACAATGACCAGAGGCGCGTCTTCGCTGCCCTGAACGTCATCTATCTTCGCGGCGGCCCCTAGAGCCGAGGCGGCGTCGGCGAGATCTACAGGAACGTGCATGACGAATGTCGAGCCTTCGCCAGGTGCGCTTTTCACTGTGACATCGCCTCCGAGCAGCTGGCAGAGGCGGCGTGTAATGGTCAAACCGAGACCAGTTCCACCATATTGCTGCGTGATTGTCGGATCGGCTTGGACGAAGGGTTGGAACAGACGAGAGACATGTTCTTTTGACATCCCAATCCCAGTGTCGCGGACCGAGATGAAAAGTTGATCCACGCCGTTGTGGAGGCGGCGATCGAAAGAGATGTCAATTTCGCCATGCTTTGTGAATTTGGCGGCGTTCGAGAGTAGGTTGAGCACGCATTGGCTCAGCTTGGTGGCGTCTGTGTTGATGCCGCCGCCATCGATGGGCGAACCTGTCAGGTTGATTTCGTTGCCATTGCTGCTGGCTATGGGGCGTATCGTCTCGATCAGGTCTTCCAGCATTTCCATCGGATCGAATTTGGTCGCCACAGCCTCCATCCGGCCCGCCTCAATCTTAGACAGGTCGAGGATTTCACCGATGAGCGAGAGCAGGTGTTTTGCCGCCGTAAGAATGCGGTTGAGATCCTGCACTGCGCGGTCATCGCCGTTATCCTCTGCATCCTCTTGCAGCATCTCGGCATAGCCGATGATGGCGTTGAGCGGGGTACGCAACTCGTGACTCATGTTGGCGAGGAATTGCGATTTCGCGAGGTTGGCGGCGTCTGCCTCATGCCTCGCGTGAGCCAAGTCGTCGACGCCACGTTCCAGCGCGACACTGCGTTCGGCGAGGAGATGCAGGATTTGCGCGAGTGAAGCGGATACTTCAGCGACATCTGTCGCGGCGGCGGCGGCGAGCTCATTGTTGAGTGTGCGAAGCGCCTCGGCTTGGCGCGCGAGAGCGACTTGTGCATCGTTCAAGGCGCCCGCCGAAACCACGCCAACCGATGTGGCGCCGGCCGGACGCGTGACGCAGGTAATGCGCACTGGCACGCCGTCTGGGGTGGTGCGCACAAAACCTTGATGGCGGATGCGGACGATCGTGCCATCGGTGCGAACGACGTCGTGCTCAAGCGCGATCCGGCGAACCGCACCTTTTGCGGGCGCGAAGGCGGCGTTGACCAAGGGCCGGTCATGTGCGGGCGAAAAAAAGCTCCGCTCGATGATGTCTGTGTAAGAGATCGGCCTGCCGATCAGCGCGGAAAGGCGTTGCGCGCCCGCGACGCGGCCGCGCGCGAAATCTATTTCCCAGCCCACGGCCGCGCTATCGCCGAAGCTCATGTTGAGCTGACGCACCCATTCGGTATCCTGCATGCGCGCATGCGCGGCGCGGTGCGTCCGTTGCATGCTCGCGGCGAAGATGTAGGCAATCACGAGGCCAGACGCCGCAGCGGCAGCAAGCTGACCGCTTTGCGCTAGGATCGTGAGGCCCAACACCGCATATGGCGCGCACTGTACGAGCGCATGAACGCGGCCACGTTTCGCGTTCATCGCCACGTCGATTGTGAGCGCCACGAGCAGCGCCGTTGCGATAGCGCCGCCCATCGCTGCGCCGCAGTACCAGGCGATCGCCGGTGCTACGGCCAGACTGGCGGCAGTCGCGACATCGAGCGCGAGCGCCGCTGCGGCCGCTTGCGCGGCCGAAAGTTGCCTGAGCTGCGGCGTGAGCGTCTTGCGAGCAGCGTCGACGAGTAGCGCCACGCCAAGCCAAATCGCGCCGAGTGCGGCGCTGGCGACCGCGGCGACAGCGAGTGCGATGATGCCATACAGATAGTAGCGCGCGCGCTCACTTGAGAAGACTTCAGCCGCGGCGCGCTCGATCGCCGCATGGTTGATGAAGTATTGCACGGCCCGCCCCGATGGCTAATTTCAGACTAACGCTAGCTTACCTCTGTAAAGCAAGCGTTCGCGACGCTCGCGATTTCGTGCTGTTTTGAAACGAAGTTTGCGCGAAGTGTGGATGAGGCGTGAACAGAAGATTGCGCGATGCGCGAGAGGATAACGGGTCATGAACTTTCGCTCAGACAATACCGCGCCAGCTGCGCCAGAGATTATCGCGGCGTTGATGAAGGTGAACGAAGGCGCTGCATCTGCTTACGGCGAAGATCAGTGGTCGAAGAGTTTGGACGAAGCTTTTGGCGCGCTGTTCGAGTGCGAGGTGCGTGTCTTCACGGTGGCGAGTGGAACGGCGGCGAACGCTATTTCGGTGGCGAGTCTTACGCCGTCTTGGGGCGCTGTCTTGTGTCATCGCGAAGCGCATATCGAATGTGACGAGTGTGGAGCGGCGGAGTTTTATTCCGGCGGCGCGAAATTGGTTCTGATGGAAGGTGAAGCCGCGAAGGTCAGTCCAGCTGCTTTTCGAGAGGCGATAGCGCGGAATGAGCGCGGCATTCACTCGGTGAAGCCTTCGGCGCTCTCTGTGTCACAAACAACGGAGAAGGGGGCGGTTTATCATCCGCGCGAGATCGCCGATCTGGCAAACGTGGCGAAATCGGCGGGGCTCGGTGTTCATATGGATGGCGCACGCTTTGGCAACGCCGTCGCTGCCCTCGGTTGCAAGCCCGCCGATATCACGTGGCGGGCCGGCGTGGACCTGCTTTCGTTCGGCGCCACCAAGAACGGTGCAATCGCGGCGGAAGCGATCGTGTGCTTCGATCTTGAGCGCGCAGAGGAGATTGCGCGGAGGCGCAAGCGGAGCGGTCACCTCTTCTCAAAGGGCCGCTTTGTCGCTGCGCAATTGCTTGCATATCTAGAGGATGATCTTTGGTTGAAATTGGCCCACCGATCGAATGCCTTGGCGGCGCGCTTGGGCGAGGCGGCTAGCGGGTATCTCTCGCATCCGGTCGAATCGAACCAGGTCTTCATCAGGCCGGGCGTTGACGCGCTTGCGAAGTTGCGCACGGCTGGCGGCGAGTTCTACGACTGGGGCAGTGCGCAATCCGGTGAGGCGCGATTGGTCGTCTCTTGGGATCAAAGCGAGGCTGACATCGCAGCAATGGTGACCTTGCTTGCGGCGCTGCGTTAGGCAGCGCGCGCCGTTTCGTCCACCGGCGCTGCTATGGCGCAGATCGCAGATTGGGGCGCGCGTGCCGATACGCCGTGTTGCGTCTTCGCCCAATAGGAGGGTCGGAAGATAAGTTCGAAGAGTGCGCGATACGCTGCAATCGATATGAGTGGCCAGTAGAGCGGCATTGTCGGCGCCGCGCGCGCATGGCTGAGGGAATTCGAAAGGGCGCACGCCGTCAGTGACGCGAAGATCGCGACGCAATAGCCGCTGACCGCAAGTATGAAGTCCGCGGGCGAGAGCAGGTCGTAGGGTGTTAGCAACGCGACGAGCAAGATGAAGGCAAGCGGGCCGTGCGCGAACGCCGCGAGCAGGCCCGTCGCGAACACAAGTTGCATCGAAACGAAGGCCTTGAGGCCCATCTCACGCGCCGTGCGAACCGGGTTCCGCATCAGCACCAGCCACGTCTGTATGTGGCCCTTGATCCAGCGCGTACGTTGATTAAGCCATGCCCCGAAGGTGACGGGAGCCTCCTCGTAGGTTGGCGGACTGATCACGCCTACACGATAGCCGTCGCGCGCTAGTCTATACCCCAGGTCGGCGTCTTCGGTGACGTTGAATTATTATTGCCGTTTTTCGATGCGCGTTGCGGCAGCTTGCCGTTTTTCCGCGCGCGCGGCGCATGGTCTTGTCGTGCTTGGCTTTTTCCAACTAGCTCAACCCTAGCGAACCCTTCCTCTCCCTACCGCTCCCTCTGCAGCGAATGGGACAGAAATGGGATTTGTGGGACCCGGTGGAGCGTATCAGTTGCCAAGACCATCCAATCACAAGCTCAAATTGACGCGTCGCGCGATCGAAGATTTGCAGCCCGAAGCACGTCGCTATCGCGTCCTCGATACCGAGATCGCTGGCCTCTCCATCATGGTGATGCCGTCGGGCAGAAAGACTTGGTCGGTGCGCTACACGCCCGAGGGCGCATCACCGACTGAGGTCGTGCTCGGCGACTATCCCGGTGTGCTCCCAGAGACCGCTCGCGACTACGCAGGCAAGGTGCGCTCAGGGGCGCGCCTGGAAGGGCGTGACCTTGCAAAGGAGCGCAAAGAGGCGAGGCGGACAAACGCTATCCGGCGCGAGCGCACGGTGGACAAGGTGTTGGAGACTTATATGGCCGACGCACAGCGCCGGATGCGCGACTGCACCATCGTTCGGCTCAAATCGACGATCCGGCTCTATGTGACGCCGAAGTTCGGCAAGAAGAGCATTGGGCTCGTGACCCTGGAAGAGGTCCGCCGATACGTCGAAGAGATCGAGGACTCGGGCCGGCCGGGAGCAGCACGGAGCGCCTGCTCAGCCCTTAAGGGCCTCATGGCCTTTGCGCTGCAACGAGGCCTGATCGAGCGCAATGTCCTGGCAGGCTATCCGGGCCCCAGCATCGCCAGCCGCGAGCGTGTGGCCACGCAGGACGAGTTGAAACTCGTTTGGTGGGGCCTTGTGGATATGGCCAAGAATCCCCAGGGCCGATCCACCGCCCAGGCCCTGCAGCTCGCGCTGTTGACCCTCCAGCGTCGAGGCGAGGTCGCGGGGCTCAGCAAGTCCGAGGTCGATCTCAGCGCCAAGCGTTGGACCATCCCGGGCAGCAGAACCAAGAACAAGTCCCCGCAGGTGGTCCCGTTGGCGCCGCTCGCTTTGAAGATCGTGGAGGAGGGATTTGCGCACACTGGGACCGATCAGGCTTTTGCCGGCCGCAAGATGTTGATCGCGTCGACCGGCCATGCGCTCACGCGCGGATTCATTAGACTGAGGGAGGATGTCGGCGCTGGCGATCTCACCGTGCACGACCTGCGTCGGACCGGCGCGACGATGATGGCGGAATTCGGAATCTCGGGCGATGTGATCAGCCGTATCCTCAATCACACGCCACCCGGACCGCAGGTGACAAAGATCTACAATCGCTTCGACTACGAGCCGCAGAAGCGCGAGGCGTTGGAACGCTGGGAGGCGCACCTGATGTCGATCGTGCGCAAGAAGGAAACACCAAAGGCGCGGAGCGCCGATTTGGGTTGAAGGTTTACGCCGGCGCAGCTTCAGGTTTGCCAAACCCGATTAAGCACCTGGGACGCCAAATGAGCTTTGTTCTCTGGCAGGAAGCGGCCGTAGTGTTTCGCCACGATTTCCGGAGTGTCCTGTATCGCGTAGCTGGCCTGCTCGAACGATCCTGTCTGCTTCAAAATGTGCGTGGCCAGCACGTCGCGGACGTTGTGGGGGCCGTGAGGAAGGAGGCCGGCGATAGCGCCACGCTTGGTGTAGGGATTATAGATTCCGTAGCGCTGCGTGATCCAACGCCAGGCCTGGTAAAACGTGGTCTGTGAATAGGCCGCACTCTTGCTCGATCGCTTCACCGTCTTCACAAAGAATGTCTCTGGATCGGGCGCTGTTGCGAGCAGAAGCGGGCGGGCCTCCGAAAGGTACAAGTCGATGTGTTCGTAGAGCCCGCATAAGTCCGGCAGCAGCAGCCGGAACGGCTTTCCGGAGAAGAAGGAGGAGCCTGCATTCTTGAAGCTGACCGAGGGAATGAACACTTCCCAACCATTGTCGCGGTCAGACCAACGCAGCTCTCCGCATTTCAAATCTTCCAGCCGACGCTCGCTCGACGCTTGGGCGCCTCGCGTCTTCACGAGGAGTTGGCGTAAGTTCTTTTGCCGAAGGCCAAGGTGCAGACCCAACCGAATCATCAACAGCGAGCGTAGAGCCTCCGCAGCGGCCCTCGGATGGACGCGCCCACACGGCATGAGGCGCAGGATCTCATCCGCAATCTTCTTGTACTCGCCGAGAGGGCTCGCCGCTTCAAGCACGGGCAGGATCGGCTCGAAGGGGTCGCGATGCACGCGCAAAACGCGCTCCAACTCTTTGATCCGTCTGTGCGCGTGCGCCCGCACCCTTGCACAGGCCTCTCCCCAGTTGTCGCGAAGTGTCTTTATCTCGGAGGCCGTGACGATACCTTCGATTGGCGTGAGCGCATCGGCCAGTGAAGGTGTTTGACGCAGCCATCCAGTTTCTGGTGCGGTTAGCCCCATCAGCATACTGAGCATGTCGACCTCCCATGCGGTGAAGAAGCCGCGGCGGTCTGCGCGCCAGCGAATGTACCAATCCCAAATGGACGGAAGGACGAGGAGGGCGAAGCACAGCTTATCGGCCGGCACGCCGCGGCCGCGAACAGGACCATTTGGGCACGCGGCGAGAGCGCCGAAGAAAAGACTGAGGTGCTCAACCTTCTGCGCTGCTGTTTCCGGACCCCACAAGCCGCGCCGTTGGAGGTTAGCGGGCGCAAGTGTCGATGTCTTGAATTCAAGCAGAGAGCCCAGTTCACCGGTTAATCTGGATGGCGCCGCTAAAAGGTGTGATGCAGTGTTCGCGTTGTCCGCCCTTCCGGCGCTGAAGCGCAGACCGTAAGGGTATTTGATCGCTTCGGCTTGAAAGCATCGATAATCCGTCGCTCCAGATACAACGACCCTGCGAACCCATTCCAGAATCTCTGCTCGCTCCTGTGACGGCCGCGAAGCGAAATCGGTTGGTAGATGCCATGCGAGGCGCCGCTGCTCAGCAGTCGTGACTGATCTCAGACCAGGAAAGCAGGTGGCGCGGCTCTTATGGGGCAGGAGCGCCCGGAAGTAACCGGCATCTAGAGCGTAGCGATGTTCAATTCGCTCCACGTAGATGAAGCTTTGCGCAAATCGTGGAGATTTCACGCCGCGCCGCCAAGCGGAGATCGTCGATGGATCCAGGGTTTCGCCGCCGCGGATGATCGCTCGCCAGAGCTTATCCGAATTCTCGCCATGCCGGCGCATCTGCAGATCGAGCGCCTCTGCAAATGTCTCCGGCTTACTTGTGTTCGGCCAAAGCGGTTTCGCAGGACCGACTTGCATGAGCCGCCGGCGCGATAGTCTTGCGGCATGTGTTGACTGCTTTCTTTTTTGGACGCGCTTGTTCCGCTTTGACGTGTTCGAATTGACCGCCATTTGTCCTCTCCTCTGGCTCCCAGAGCGAGAGCAACGGGACGAAGACAACTCACGCGCTTCTACGCGCCATCCGTTTCGGGCGCGCATGAAGTTGGGCTAAGGTCGGGCAGCGGAGATTCGCATGCGCGTTTGGCTCGTTGCTATTTGCTTTGCCGCTTTGCCGGCGGTCGCCTGGGCTGACCCGTGCGAAGGGGCGTTGCCGCGACGGGCAGGCGAGACCTTCGGTGGCCAGGTCAGGTACATTGGTGATGGCGACAGCCTCTGTGTCGGCAATTCTTCCGACCCATCTACTTGGATTGAAGTGCGTCTCGCCGACTTCGATGCGCCGGAACTACACGCTGACGGGGGCCAAGCGGCCAAGACCGCGCTGGAGCAATTGGCGCTCGGGCGTAACGCCCAGTGCGTCGCCACGCGTGGCCGCAGCGGCCGCGTGATTTCGTACGATCGCGTCATTGCGACGTGCAGGATTGGCGGTCGGCGTATCGGCGATGCCCTACGTGCGTCGGGCGCTCGCGAAGGCGGCAACTAGATCAAGCGCGCCGGCCATCGCGGGTCGGTTGCCGGAACGGGTATCGGCATGCGCAACATTGTCATCTCGACGCTCGGTATTCGCATGTGTGATAGGTGGACCGCGGCATTTGCTGCTCGAAGTCGGAATCATGTCTGGTTTGCCTCCCTGTCCGAACTGCAAGTCATCTTTGACCTACGAAGACGGCGCGCTGCTTATTTGCCCTGAGTGCGCGCACGAGTGGTCGGCGACGATTGAAACGGTAGAGGGGGAGTCCGGACTCATTAGAGATTCGAACGGAAATCCGCTGCAGGACGGCGACACTGTTACGGTCATCAAAGACCTCAAGATCAAAGGCTCGTCGCAAGTCGTAAAGGTCGGCACCAAGGTGAAGAATATTCGTTTGGTCGGCGGCGACCATGACATCGACTGCCGGATCGAGGGCATTGGCGCGATGAAGCTCAAGTCCGAGTTTGTACGGAAGGCTTAGGTTCTATCCGCCGGCGCCAGGCGGAAACGTGCCCCACTGGTGAATTCATCCTGGTAGAGAAACCTTCGGCGCCCCGATCCGTCGAGGCTTTCGATTTCGACGACATCACGCCAGTAGTCGGCAACGCGCCAACGCGGGTTCTGCTCCCCGTGCTCCGTCAGCAGATCTCCTGTGCGCAGGCGCGTGCGCACGGCTTAACTGGCGTCCAGACGGAGCTTCAGTGCATGGAGCTGGCCCTGCAATTGCTCCGGCAGTCTGTCGCCGTAAAGCGCATAGTGCTCAACGACGCGCGGATACTCGGCGCGCCACTCATCCTGGTTCACCGCAAGCAAGGCGTCGAGATCGGCCGACGAGAGTGAAAGGCCAGCGAGATCGAGCGCTTGGGAAGCGGGGGCACGGCCGATCGCCGTGTCCCGCGCTTCCCCGCTCCCCCTCAAGCGATCCACGATCCACGCCAGCACGCGGATATTATCGCCGAAGCCAGGCCAGAGGAATTTGCCGTTCGCGCCTTTGCGGAACCAGTTCACGTAGAAGATTTTCGGCAGCTTGGTTTTGTCCGCAGCGTTGGCGCCGAGTTTGAGCCAGTGGGCGAAGTAGTCGCCCATATTGTACCCGCAGAACGGCAGCATCGCGAAAGGATCGCGGCGCACTTCACCGACCTTGTTCTCGGCGGCGGCCGTGCCTTCGGAGGCGACGTTCGAGGCGAGGAACATTCCATGCTCCCAATCGAACGCTTCGGTGACGAGCGGCGCCGTCGTGGCGCGGCGCCCGCCGAACAGAATGGCGGAGATTGGCACGCCTTCTGGATTTTCCCATTCGGCCGCAATTGCAGGGCATTGCGAAGCTGGGCAGGCAAAGCGCGCATTGGGGTGCGCTGCGGGTTCGCCAAGTTCCGGCGACCAAGCGCGGCCCTTCCAATCGGTGAGCTTCGCCGGTGGCGTATCGGTCAAACCTTCCCACCAAACATCGCCATCATCGGTGAGCGCGGTGTTGGTGAAGATGGTGTTGGCGCGCATGGCGCCGATGGCGTTGGCATTGGTCTTTAGGCTTGTGCCTGGCGCGACGCCGAAAAAGCCGGCTTCCGGGTTGATGGCGTAGAGGCGCCCGTCGGTGCCGAAGCGCATCCAACAAATATCGTCGCCAATGGTTTCCGCTTTCCAGCCTGGCAGCGTCGGCTGAAGCATGGCGAGATTGGTCTTGCCGCACGCGCTTGGAAATGCGGCGGCGACATAATGCACATCGTGCCGTGGTGAGGTGAGTTTCAGGATCAACATGTGCTCGGCAAGCCAGCCGTCGTCACGCGCCATCACCGATGCGATGCGCAGCGCATAGCATTTCTTGCCGAGCAGCGCGTTGCCGCCATAGCCTGAGCCATAAGACCAGATCTCGCGCGTTTCCGGAAAATGGACGATGTATTTGTCGTCATTGCAGGGCCAGGCGACATCTTGCTGCCAGGGCCAGAGCGGCGCGCCGACGGAGTGAACGGCGGGCACGAAGAAGCCGTCCTTGCCGAGGGCGTCGAGCGCGGGCTTGCCCATGCGCGTCATGATCCGCATCGACAGAACGACATAAGGACTGTCGGTGATCTCAACGCCGAGCGCAGAGATGGGCGAACCGATCGGCCCCATCGAGAACGGCACCACATACATGGTGCGCCCACGCATGGCGCCCTGGAATTTCTCGCGAAGCGTGGCGCGCATGTCTGCGGGTGGGACCCAATTGTTGGTCGGACCAGCGTCGATCTCATTTTCTGAACAAATGAAGGTGCGGCTTTCGACCCGCGCCACATCGCGTGGGTCCGACGCAGCCCAGAAGGAATTGGGACGCTTGGCGGGATCGAGCCGCTTTAGCGTTCCGGACGCGACCAATTGTTTCGTCAGCGCTTCCCATTCCGCTTCCGATCCATCGCACCAATAGACCCGGTCCGGCTTGGTCAGCGCGGCCATTTCCTCGACCCAAGCGAGCAGGCGCTGGTGACGCGTGGGCGGCGTAAGGGTTGCGGCAACGAAGGTGTCGGGCACGGGCAATCATCCCCAATGGCGGCGCCAGATCCGCCCTGTCGCGACCCGATCCGGCGTTCAAAGCTCAACCAATGCGGTCGCCATTAACGGACGATACATCGCCGTGCAACGTCAAAGCATCAATAATGGCAATAAAACCACTATAAAGACGCCAATTGACATCTATATTGATGTATGGAACATCATAGACATGCTCACGTCCGCACAACTTCGGGCTTCTCGCGCCCTTCTGGGCATTGACCAACGCACCCTGGCGGATTGGGCGGGGGTCTCGTTGCCAACCATCCAGCGGATGGAGGCGAGCGACGGCTATGTCCGGGGTGTCGTCGATACGCTGACAAAAGTTGTCGCGGCGCTGGAATTGGCCGGCGTCGAACTCATTGGCGAGAACAGCATCAGCAGCGGCGGCGGACGCGGCGTGCGCTTGCGCGAGCCTGCGACGCCGCTTGGACGCGAGCCCAAGGCGCGCGCGAGCGAACTCGCCGCCAAGCGCAAGGGTTCGCAACTTCCCGCCTGAAGATCACGTTCATGACCATTCAGAGCACCGCGCCCGCTAAGCCCACCTCATTCAGTTGGCGGCTCTACGTTCCGAAATCGATCACGGTGATCGCCCAGGAAGGCTATCGCTTCGCCGATTTCCGCGCCGATGCAGTTGCAGGTCTGACGGTGGCCATCGTCGCGTTGCCGCTGGCCATGGCGATCGCCATCGCCTCGGGCACGACGCCAGACAAAGGTTTGATCACGGCGGTGATCGCCGGTTTCCTGATCTCGGCGCTTGGCGGCTCGCGCTTTCAAATCGGTGGCCCGACCGGCGCCTTCATCGTGGTCGTGTACGGCGTCATCCAACAGCACGGCTTCGATGGACTGGTGCTCGCCACCATCATGGCGGGACTGATGCTGCTCGCAGCGGGTCTGCTGCGCTTCGGCGACTGGATCAAATACATTCCCGAACCGGTCGTCACGGGCTTCACGGCCGGCATCGCGGTCATCATTTTCACCAGCCAATTGCGGGATCTCTTTGGTTTGCGCATGGACAACGTGCCGGCCGAATTTATCGCGAAACTCGAAGCCTTTTGGGGCGCGCGCGAGACGTTGGCGTTTCCCGCTTTGGCCGTTGCGCTCGGCGCGTTGGCGACGATTGTGCTCTTGCGCAAATATGCGCCGAAGCTGCCGGGCTTTCTGATTGCTGTCGGCGGCGCGGCGGCGGCTGTCACCTTTTTCAATTTGCCGGTTGAAACCATCGGCTCGCGCTTCGGCGGCGTGCCATCGACCTTGGCCACACCGATCATCCCGACCGTCACGTGGGAGCGCGTGCGCGAGCTGTTTCAGCCGGCCTTCACCATCGCTTTCTTGGCAGGTGTTGAAAGCCTCCTATCCGCAATGGTCGCGGACGGCATGACCGGGCGGCGTCACCGCTCGAACTGCGAACTTGTGGCTCAAGGCGTCGCCAACATCGCGTCCGGCTTCTTTGGCGGCATTTCCGCGACCGGCGCGATTGCGCGTACCGCCACCAATATCCGCGCCGGCGCCAAGACGCCCGTCGCGGGCATGATGCACGCTGTGTTCATCCTCGCGAGCATGTTCGCGCTCGGCCCGCTTATGGCCTACGTGCCGCTCGCCAGTTTGGCTGCTGTGCTGGTTCTCGTCGCCTGGAATATGAGCGAGCATGAGCGGTTCCGGCACCTGCTGGGCGGGCCCGTCGGCGATCGCGTGGTGCTGATCGCGACGTTCGGCTTGACAGTGCTGGTTGACCTGACGGTCGCGATCGAGGTCGGCATTGTGCTTGCCGCCATCATCTTCATGCACCGTATGGCCGAGGCGACCGCGATCCAGAAGGGCGTCTCTCTGGTCGAGAAAGATCGTGACGATTTCAGCGATCCGGCGCGCACCTCCTATCAAGCGCGCCGGGAATTGCCCAAGGGCGTGGAGATGTTTGAGTTGCGCGGCGCATTGTTTTTCGGCGCCGCTAGCCGCCTCAATGATGCGCTGGAAGCGGCGTTTCCGCCGCCAAAAGTTTTCATCCTACGCTTCGACGCCGTGCCGATGGTGGACGTGTCGGGCGTCGGCGCGCTCAGCCGGTTTCTAAAGCGCTGCGCGAGCCACGACACCAAAGTGCTGATCAGCGAACTCAACACCACATCGCGCGCCGTGCTGGAGCGCATGGGTGTGTTGGCGATGAGTAATGTCGAAGCGGTGGCGGGATATGGCGACGCGATCGCGCGCGCGGAAGCGTTGCTGGAGCAAACTTAGATGACGCGCGAACTCGCTCGGCGTGACGGCCTGTTCGGCCCGATCCGTGTTCTCGAGCGCAAGAGCGACGGCGCACGCCTCTACTGCATCAACGGCAGTGTTCAGACTTTGATGCTCAGAGACGGCGTGAGCGCCTTTGGCTATGTACACGCGGCCAAGCTTCTTGCGCGCGATGCGCGTGCTGTGCTGATGATCGGTGGGGGCGGGGGAAGCCTCGCCTCCATGCTCGCCCGGCGCGGCGCTTGCGTCACCGTGCTCGATGTCGATCCAGTCGCCGAAGAGATCGCGCGCGCCTACTTTGATCTGCACCACGGTGTGAATTGGCTGACGTCCGATCCACTCGCGTATATTGACAATCATCACAGCGTCTTTGACGCGATCATCATCGATGCGTGCGATTCAGAAGGGCTGGTTAGTCCGTTCAACAAACCCAGCGTCATCGCGAACATGCTTACACGGGCATGCCCGAGCGGTTCGCTGATCGTCAATGTCGTCGCGGAGGACGGCGCGCCATCTTGGGGCGGCTGGATGGCGGCGAAATTGGCCTCACTCGGCTTCAGCGTGTGTCTCTATCGAGCCGAGGAGGGGTGGGAGGGCAACGAAGTCCTTCACGTTCGCGCAGAGGGGCCGACTGACCAATTGGCGATCACCGATATTGATCATCGTCCGCCCGAAGCGCGCACTTATCTGATGTCGCTTCGTCCGCATGTCTCTGGCCGCGGTCGGCCAGCGTCAAAGGGGCACGGCAATGGGAAGGCATGAGCGTCGGCTTGGCTTGGCGCTGCAGCGCGGGTTGCGTGGCCGTTGCGCGGCTTGCGGCAAAGGCCGTTTACTGAGGAACTATCTGACGCCGAACGCGTCGTGCAGCGTGTGCGGAGAAGATCTCTCGCGATATCAGGCCGCAGATTTCGCGCCCTATGTCGTAACCTTTCTCGTCGGGCTGGTCTTTACCCCGCTCGCGCTCGTGCTGACCGCGCGCGGCGCAAGCGACGTCACGCTACCCGTTGTTCTGCTCGCGGCAGTCGGCTCCGCCGTTTTTCTCCTGCCGCCGATAAAGGGCGCCGCTCTCGCTTTGCTTTGGGCGCTGAACGAAACGAACTGATTTCGGATGCGCTCGGCAACGATCGTTCAAGTCCTTTACGCGCCGGCCCAGGTGGCGCGCGACGATGCCGACGAAAACACCCATGAGGAGCGCCTCTACTGGCGTCACGCCCGCGCGAACCGAAAGCCATGCCGCCGCAGCGCCGACGACAATTACGGGCGACCAACGCATCAAGCTGACCGCAATCCAGTAGCCGGAATCTATCAGCACAGCAGCGACCAAGGCGGCGAGGGCGATCATTAGCGCTTCCATGGTGAAGCTCCGAGCCGGTCGTCACGCGATTGGAAGGGCCGGCCGTGCAACTGGGCGCCATAGCGACGGCGGCGTTCATATTGCGACAGCGCTTCGCCGTTGAGGCGCTTCACCTTCCAAATGTTTTTGATGTCGCGAAGCGTTTTGACCTTATGGCACCGCGCACACATGAGCTGGTCGGGCTTGGCGCGCCGCCATGTGTTCGGCGTCGAATGTTCGCCGATCAGACCTTCGGTCGCTTCGCACTCATCGACGCAGCAGGCGCCGTTCTGCTTTTTAAGCAGCGCTTCGTACTCGCGTGCGGTCAGATAGAGACGGCCCATGAGGAGACGCGCCTTCTTCAAGCGTTGAAGAGAAGGGCGCTGATGTCTCGACGTAATTGGCTGGCGCCAATCGGTCCCGGATGTGAGAACAAAACAAGCACAAATTGCTTGAGCGTGCAAGAGGGGTTTGCGAGGACGCAGCGCCTTCCCTTTGAGAACGAGCGCGTCTTGTGGGCTACGAGGAGAAAGTACCGGTGAAGTTTGGCAAGCTCGGGCGACTGAGCGGGCTCTATTTCGGTTGCACAGGCTGTGCGCGCGGCAAGCTCTTTACGGCGATCGAGTTGTTGAAGCTCTATGGCACAGAGGGACGCGTTGCTGATCTCGCGAAGCGATTGTCATGCAAGTTCTGCAAGCAGCATAGGCAGCGTCCGCCGCGTGTGTATGTGGAGGTCTCGAAGCCCTTCTATACGAAGGCGGAAGTCGCGGCGCTTAGTGCTACGGATTTAGATGCTCTTGTGTTGAGCTTAGAGAAGTTGAGGCCGAAGAAGCAGATTTCGTGAGATCTGGGCGAACCGCGCGCTACGCGCACGGAGGCGCTCTCGTGAACCGAGCCGCTTGTTAAAGCTTAGAGCGCGTCTCGGCCCTGCGGGCGTCGATCGCTTTCGCCGGTGAGCTAGTGCTTCTTTTGACGCGGCGGATAAGGATCGCGGCTCTTCTTCACGGTGTCGGAATCCCTGATGCGTCCATCTTTGCCGTGAATGCGGACTTCGCCGCCGCCTTCCTGGGGCGTTTCGCGTGATCGGCCTGCGCTAAGGCAAAAGTAAATCGTTTCGTAAGGCGCAGTTTAGCCGCTGGCGTGTCGATGTCAGATTGCCTGAGCCGTCGGCGGGGCACGAGCGACGCACCCGGACCCTTCCTCTTTCCCGTGTGCGAATAGGTCTCGAGACGGAGACCGACCACAGGATTGGCCTCCGCAGGCGTTGGTTGATGGCAACTGGCGCTGCTTAGAGGCCAGCGCCGGAAAGCGCGCGTTGAAGCACCTCAGCGGAAATCTCTTTCATGGCGGCGTCCGGATTCTTGTAGATGGCGCTATTCGCCCCGTGCTCGCAGCATTCGACTTCCGCAATCCAGCAGCGCCCTTTGCTCGCCTCCAGGAGGATAGGCTGGGTCTCGACGAAAGTGTGCTCAGCCAGGCTTTCGCAACTCGTCCCCGGAACGACCCGCACCTCCGCCAGACCCAGATCGCGAAGGCGCAGGAATTCATCACGTTGAGGGTCGTCGATCGCCACCAGCAGCGTGTGATCGAATGTGTGGTGCAGCCAATCGCGAATGCGCCCAAATCCTGCTGCGCCGAAGTCAACTACCCAGCCACGACGGTCCAACTGTTCCGCGGCGAACGTGAACTTAAAGCCCAAGGAATAGCCGTGGAGCAGAGCGCAATGGCTTTCGGCCGCCCATTGCCGCAGCGCGCAGGATAGGCCTCTCTCCGTGCCGTATGTCTTTGTGGATAAATGCGGCAACGGAAGCCTCCCGCGACAGAATCTGTCGAGTCGGGTCAGGCGCCAATCGACCCTCGACAAGCGCGCGGGCGCTTCGGAAGGTGTGGGCGCGTGGGCCGAACGAGCAACCTCGCAGTTGCAAACCACTAACTACTCAGCCCACAACCGTGAGGAATAGCGCCGCGTCGCCGGCGCCTTCAGCACCGTCTCATGGCGATCATCGCCATAGATGTCGGCTCTCAGCCAATCGAGTTCGGTTTGGGGATCGTTGGTCATGAGCCACCACGCCTTGACGCACTTGCCTTCGCCGTCGTCCCAGCGTTAGCCGCGCGCCTTCAGCGATGCGCGCTGCTCGAAGGCCGTGTCCGGTCATCACTATAGCCGTCATCGTGGGCTTCGCGCGCGACGACGCTTTCCGCAAGACTGCGCGAGCCAGGGCTCTGCGGCCCGGATCCTTTCCCCGGCCTGGCGTCTTCAGATCTTTCCCATGGCAGAAAACGCCATTCCTCCGTGCAGGCCTTGCCGATCTCATTTGCGTCCATGCGCTCGCGTCTGGTGTAGGGGGTGACGCCACCTGCCGTTCTGACGCTCCTAGCTGGATAAGCCGCGCCCAGCTTGCTTCAGATAGTCGGCTCATTGGTCCACAGTTATATCTACAAAAACAGTATTATAACATTTCCATTGAATAGTAACTTATCGTATGTTAGTATTCAAATCGATGTTGGATCATGGTCATGCAGCCGGAGATGACGGGGCCTTCGCCAAGCGGCTTGAGGCCTATCTCGTCGCGCTCTTGCACGCCCCCGTCGTGCTGGCGCCCTGGAAAGGGGCCGGCGCGCTGCCGGTCTTCCTCAACCGTCTTTATGGCTATTTCGGCGCCCGCATCGCCCGGCGCGACTGCCTCTTCATGCTGGCCAGGGAGACTGCCCCCCTGACGCCCGCAGACATCGCCAAACATGTCGCAACGATTGAAGCAGCCGCCGGCGGTCGCGTCGTCATCTTCGCAAGCCGCCACCTCAACGCAACGCAGCGGGCGCGCCTCATTGGTCTTGGCGTCGCCTTCGCCGTGCCGGGCAATCAGCTTTACGTCCCCCAACTCGCCATGGATTTGCGTGAACACTTTCGAGCGCCCGAACGCGCGCGCGGGGACCATCTCTCTCCGGTCGCGCAGGCCGTATTATTTCATCACATTCTCACCGCGCGGGATCAGGGCGCAACACCGACAGCGCTCGCGCGCGAGATGCGCTATTCCGCGATGTCGGTTGGACGCGCCTTCGACGAGCTCGCGGGACGAAATCTTGCACGCATCGAAAAGCGCGGGCGGGAAAAGACCATCCACTACACGGCCGCGCCAGGTGCGCTCATCGAACTCAGCCGTACCTTGTTGCGTTCGCCGGTGCGCGGCCGTCATGGCGTCATCTTCAAGCGCGAGCCCCCGCCGCTGATGCTTGCCGGCGAAAGCGCCTTGGCGGCGCTGACAGATCTCAATCCGCCGCGCCTGCCGACCTATGCCATCGCGGCCAACAACTGGACCCACTTCTTTGCTAACAATGGCATCGCCGGAACCAACGACCTCGACGAGGCTGAAGCCCTGATCGAGACCTGGCGTTATGACCCGGCCAGCCTCGCTGACGGCGAGGTTGTCGACCGGCTCTCACTTTATGCCGCATACTGGAACGACGACGACGAACGTCTGGCGCAAGCCGCGCGCCGTCTCGTGGAGGAGGCCGCATGGTAGTCGGGATTGACGCATTCCGGCGCTACTTCGAAGCCCACGCCGACAAATACGTGCTGATCGGCGGCGCTGCCTGTGACCTGCTCTTCACTAAGGCCGGGCTCGACTACCGCGCCACCAAGGATCTCGACATCGTACTTTGCGTCGAAGTCGTCGATGCGGCCCTCGCACAGACGTTCGCTGATTTTTTGGATGCGGCGGGCTATCAAAAGCGCGCCGTCTATGACGAAGAGCGCAAGTTCTATCGTTTCGAGGAGCCCACCGACGCTGCTTTCCCGCACATGATCGAATTGTTCGCGCGCACGAGTGCGGCCGTCGATCTGCGGGAAGGCGACCGCTACCTGCGCCTCACCGTCGAGGACGCAGTCCTTTCTCTCTCGGCGCTATTGCTTGACGCAGATTACTACCCGCTCATCGAGAGCGGACGTCAGCTCATCGAGGGCGTTTCGATCCTCGGACCTGATATCTTGATCCCGTTCAAGGCGCGCGCGTTCCTCGATCTTTCAGACAGGAAGGCCAAGGGCGAGCAAGTCGACAGCGACGACATCAAGAAACATCGCAACGATGTTTTCCGTCTCGTCCAGCTGTTGCCCACGACCGGTGAATTGGTCTTGCCCGATGCGATCAAGGAGGATTTGCGCCGCTTCATTGAGGCGGTCAAATCCGCGCCTGTCGATCCCAAGTCCTTTGGCGTCCCGCTGACGAAGGCTGAGGGGATGGAAATCCTCAACCGCTTCTATGCGCTTTCGCAACAGGAAGGCGCGGAGGGGCCGGAGGATCAGGATGGATGACGCGCAAGCCGAAGACGCGGGCCACGACCGAGTTCGAAGGGCCCACGCTCAGTCCGAAAAATTTGGCGTCAACATTCAGGGCTGGGAGAACGACAGCCATCCGCTTGATGCAAATCAAGTCGTGAAGTCATGCCGAACGCTATGGTTGAGGCATCAACGCCCGGACTCTTAAGCGGAGCCAGATATGGACAATCGGAACTGGCGCGTGGCGCCGGCGGCGCCGGCCCCAGATGATCCGCTCGAGTACTTGGCCTATGAGCACTTTAAGTACCGGGAGATGTGCAACGAACTCGACCGCCTTGCGGATGCGGCGACGTTTGATTCCGGCGCGGTCAGCAGGCTTGCCGAGACCATCCGCGGCGACCTCACCATGCATGTCTCCGACGAGGAAGAGGGGCTATTTCCGCTGCTGCGAAAGCGCTGCCGCCCCGAGGACCAAGTCGCCGAGACGCTCGACCGCATGACGCGTGAGCACGCTGAACGCATGGATTGCCTTGCGCGCGCCCGCATCGCCCTCCTGACCGCCTTCACCGAGTCGAAACCGTTGCCGCAGATCGCAGGCGCATCGGAAGCCTTGCACGCATGCGCGCGGAGCCTGCGGCGTCTCATGATGCTGGAGAATGGCGTGCTAATTCCCTTGGCGCGCCGGCGCCTCTTGGCAGACGACCTTGTAGCGCTCGGCGCGCGTCTAGCCGCCCGGCGCCGCGCAAAATCCGCCTGAATGTCATCGCAATACGGCCGCGTCGCTGGGCGTCGCCGCGATCCGTGCGCGATGAGGCCAAGAACATGTGTGGCGACGGCGGACGTGAAGGGGTTGTTTGTTATCAAGCCGGCCCTTGATCTCCGTCATTGAGCCGCCGCCGCCAGAGCGCATCTATTTCATCATAGAGGGCTCGGTCAGCCTCTGAGAGGGCCGCTTCGGAGAACAAGCATGCCTGCACCGCAGCGATCGCAGATCCTGCGGGGCAAGGCGCGTGACGCCATTGCTGGTCTTTATCCTGGCTATTTCGCTTTCGTCATGGCGACCGGGATCATTTCGAATGCGCTCTTCCTTGATCAACAGCGTCTTCTCTCCGAGTTTCTTTTTGCTCTCAATGTCGGCGCTTATTGCTTGCTCTGGATTTTGACGGGGTTGCGCATTCTGATCGCGCGCAGAGCACTTTGGGCGGACATGACAAGTCCCAAGCTCGTCTTCGCCTTCTTCACGACGGTTGCAGCCACGGACGTGTTGGGTGTTGGCGTGAACCTCCGCGGCTGGAGCGATGTGGCGACCGCGATGTGGACGTTTGCCCTCATTCTCTGGCTGGGGCTCATCTATTTCTCGTTTGGCGTTCTCACCTTTCTGAATACGGCGCATGGGGCGAATGTGGTCCACGGCGGGTGGCTGATCGCGATCGTCGGCGCCGAGTCACTGGTTATCCTGGGCGCGGCCATCGCCCCCAATCTCGGCGCCTACCAGCAGAGCGTGCTGGTGTTGGTCCACATGTTGTGGGGCGTCGGTCTTGCCCTCTACGGCATATTCGTCACCTTGTTCGCCTATCGCATTTTCTTCTTCGACCTCGAACCCGATGACGTGAGCCCGCTCATTTGGGTGGTGATGGGCGCCGCGGCGATCAGCACCAATGCCGGGTCAGTGCTTATTCTGACCGACACAGGAATCGCATTTCTTGAATCGATGCGTCCCTTCATAGACGGGGTGACGCTCATCATGTGGGCTTGGGCGACTTGGTGGATTCCACTCCTTATGCTGTTTGGCTTTTGGAAGCATGGGGTGCGCCGCACGCCCATCGCCTATACGCCCATGCTTTGGAGTCTTGTCTTCCCGCTCGGCATGTACGCCTTGGCCAGTCTCCGTCTTTCGCTCGCCGCCGACTTCGCGCCGCTGCGTCTCATATCCGGCGCGATGGTATGGGTCGCGCTAGGCGCGTGGGCGCTGACCGCCGCTGGGTTCGCCGCCGCGCTACGGCGCAGCCTCCGCAGCGTTGAACGGGCCTAAGGACGCAGCAGACGCGCAAGCAGATCGAGTTCCAGAAAGCCCAGCACCATAAGAGCGTTGCCGGCCCAAACGACGGTCGAGAGGCGGGCAAACAACCGCCAGTGCGGTTGGGCGCGCTCGGCGCAACGCCAAACCGCCGTCAGAATCCATGCCGTGTACAAACCGAACCCGACAAGCAGCGACTGCTCCATCCAGAGCTTCCCGGCGCTCAATGCGCTCAGCAGAAACAAGGCGAGCACGAGGCTGGTGAGAACTCCGTACCCCCAATAGACTTTCCAGAGCGTCATCTCACCGCGCCAGGCGCGGAGCTCCGGCGCAAAGAAAATTGATAGCCAGCGCACGGGCCGATCCTTGCTTGTCGAAAGGATAGTTGGCGCAATGAGGCCGTCGGGCAAGGCTTTGACTTGGTTTCGGCTGTCGCGACCAGATTAGGCCTGGGCGGTGAATTGGTCGAACGCGCGCAACGCGTCAGCCGCGTAGTTGACGCTTGGGCCCCCGCCCATCTGGATGGCGACGCCCAGCGCCTCAGCCACATCCTGGCGTGCGGCGCCTACACGGTGCGCGCCGCGCGCGTGATAAGCGATGCAGCCCTCGCAACGAATGGCGACCGCGATGGCAAGCGCAAGCAGCTCCTTGGTTTTCTTATCCAGAGAGCCCGCGGTTTGCGCGGCTTTTGACAGCCCGCCGAAGGCCGCCACCGTCTCGGGAATGAGTTTACGCAACTCGACGGCGTAAGCGTCAATCTCGCCAATGCGTTCGGCGTAGTCTGTCGTCATAAGAGCCTCATCCAGGCAAAAAAAGCCGCCGCTCCGTTTTGACCCGGAGCGGCGTGCCCGACCAAGCGTTCCGCGCCTCCACGGTGCGGGCGGCTGGCCTTCTGAAGCGCTGGGAATGCGCTAGGCGCACAATCAATCATGACTTCTGGCGGGTGCGATTGATCAACGTCAAACAGCGGCGCGGTCGATTGCCGCAATCACAACGGCCCGAGACGGGACCTTGATCCACCTCAACATCAGGCTGAAGCGACGCGCGCAGAGTGCGCGGTTGGAGCTACGCTCATGGATGCTGCGACACTTGACCTCTTGCGCCAGTGTGAGGAGGCGCACGCTCAAGGGTGCGACTTTCCGACGATCTGGAACGCTATTTTGAAGCGTCACCCCCTCGTGCGCGGCATACCCGGACACGAGTGCCGGAGCGGCGACACGCTTATCGTCGTGTCATTGCTAAACGGTCAAACGCTTGCGTCATCGACGCGCGGGTTCTCGCTTCTCTAGACGAGCGCGACGATTGATAAGCCTCAAACGGTTTCGCCGCGTCAGGCCCTAGGCCTGTCATTATGCGAACCATTATTGAGCCATTCCGCATCAAGTCGGTCGAGCCCATCAGGATGACCTCGCCGGCGGAGCGGCGCCAAATCCTGTCACATGCGCAATATAATCTGTTCTGTATTGCGGCCGAGGACGTCATCATCGATCTGCTTACCGATTCCGGGGTTGCGGCGATGAGCGCCGAGCAATGGGCGGCGCTCATGCGCGGGGACGAAAGCTATGCGGGCTCGGCATCGTTCGAGCGCTTTGACGCGGCGGTGAAGCGGCTGATGCCATTCAAGCACGTCATTCCGACCCATCAGGGACGCGCGGCCGAGGCAATCTTGTTTGCACTCCTGGGCGGGGCAGGCAAGATCATCCCTTCCAATACGCACTTCGACACCACGCGCGCCAATATCGAAGCGACCGGCGCGCACGCCATTGATCTTGTTTGCCCCCAAGCCGACGACGCAGCTTGCGAAGCGCCGTTCAAGGGCGACATGGATTTGGATCGATTGAGTTCGCTTCTTGAGCGCGACGGCGCGCGCGTGGCCTGCGTGATGATGACCATCACCAACAATGCCGGGGGCGGTCAGCCGGCCAGTTTGGCGAACATAAAGGCTGTTTCCGCCATGGCGCGCCGTCACGGCAAATTGTTCGTCATCGATGGGTGCCGGTTCGCGGAGAATGCGTGGTTCGTCAAGGAGCGGGAAGAAGGCCAGCGGCGTCGATCCGTGGCGGAGATCGTCAACGACATCTTCTCATGCGCCGACGCAATGACGATGTCGGCCAAGAAGGACGCGTTCGCCAATATCGGCGGCTGGTTGGCGCTCAATGACGATGACTTGGCCGAGCAAGCACGCACGCGCCTCATCCTCACCGAAGGTTTTCCAACCTATGGCGGCTTGGCCGGGCGCGATCTTGACGCCATCTCCCAAGGTCTTTCTGAGATCATCGACGAGGATTATCTGCGCTATCGTGTGCGGGTGAATGAATACATGTTGGAACGGCTTGTCGCAGAAGAGGTGCCTGTCGTGCGTCCCGCCGGCGGCCATGCGGTTTTCCTAGAGGCCGGAGCGATGCTTCCCCATATTCCGGCGCTCCACTATCCGGGGCAGGCGCTCGCCACGGCGCTCTATGAAGAGGGCGGCGTGCGAGGCTGCGAAATCGGCAGCGTCATGTTTGGAAGGCAACCCGACGGCAGCGAACGTCCGGCGCGGCGCGAACTGGTGCGCCTCGCCATGCCGCGCCGGGTCTACACCCAAAGCCACGCAGATTATGTGGTCGAGACAATTCTGGCCGTGCATGAACGGCGCAGCCGGTTACGCGGTCTGCGTATTGTGCGCGAGCCGCAGGCGCTAAGGCACTTCACCGCCGCCTTTAGCCCCCTCGACTGAAGGAGGCGGCGTCAATGCGGCGTCAGGTCGGCTGCGCGTTCGCACACGACAGAAATATCTTGTCCGGGTTCATGAGGAAGTGAGGGTCAATTGCGCGTTTTACATCTGCCATGAGGTCGACCGCAGCGCCAAGCTCCTGACGCAGGCATTCGCGCTTGCCCATGCCTATGCCGTGCTCGCCGGTTGAGGTGCCGTCCATGGCGATCGCGCGCGCTACAAGCGCGTCATTGAAGCGCCTCGCGGCGTCGCTCTCCTCAGGAGACGCGGAATCAAGAAGCAAGATCACGTGGAAGTTGCCGTCGCCAATATGGCCAATGACGATGGCGGGGAACGGCAACGCGGCGATATCCTGCTTGGTGGCGTCGATGCAGTCGGGCAATTGACTGATCGGAACGCAAACGTCAGTCGACCAGGGCCGTGCGCCCGGGCGCAAGCTGAGCGCCGCCAAACCGGCATTGTGTCTGGCCTTCCAGAGTTGGTTGCGCGCCTCGGTTTCGACCGCCCAACGAAACTCGCCGCCGCCATTTTCTGCAGCGATGCTGCGCGCCCGCTCGGCGTGAGCGGCGACCTCCTCCGCAGAGCCGTGAAACTCCAGAAATAAAGCGTCGCTAACCGGGTAGGTTGTGCCGAAGACGCCATTGACAGCGCCAATCGCCGCAGCGTCCAGATATTCCGCCCGCGCCAGCGGCAGCCCGCCCTGGATGGCTTCCACGACCGTGGACGTCGCCCCGCGCGCCGAGGCGAAGGCGCATACCGCAGCGCTCATGGCCTCCGGCGCGGGGTGAAGCTTGAGCGTGACGTCGGCGATGATCCCGAGCGTGCCTTCGCTGCCCACAAAGAGACGTGTCAGGTCATAACCCGCAGCAGACTTGCGTGCGCGCCGCGCTGTCTTGATGACGCGCCCGTCCGCGGTGACAACGCTCAGCGCCATGACGTTTTCGCGCATGCCGCCATAGCGAAGCGTCGTCGTTCCAGAAGCGCGCGTGGCGGCCATGCCGCCAATGGTTGCGTCCGCACCCGGATCGACAGGAAAGAAAAGTCCGGTGTGGCGCAGCGCCTCGTTGAGCGCCGATCGCGTGAGACCCGGTTCGACCGTGCAGTCTTGATCTTCAGGGTTGACGCGCAGCACCCGTTTCATACCGGACAGGTCGATCGAGACGCCGTCCTGGGGCGCGCCGACATGACACTCAAGCGAGGTGCCGGCGCCATAGGGTATGATCGGCGTTCTATGCTCGGCGCAGGCGCGAACAATTGCGATGATTTCTTCAAGCGTACTGACCATGGCGACCGCTTGCGGCGGCAGCGCCCGCAAGTGCATGCCCGCCCGCATGGCTCTCGCGGAGCGCAGCGGCGCGGCTGAAGCGGGCGCCGAGGAGGGTGGAGATCTGCGCGCAGAGGGCGCTCGGCAAGTCATTCACCGTATCATCACCTCGATCAGAGCGGGGCCGGGGGCGGCGTAACTGCGCTTCAGCGCGGCAATCAGCGCTGCAGGCGTTTCCACGCGTTCGCCGGGAACGCCGAAGCCGCGGGCGATGTCGCAGAAATCGATCGACGGACGCTTCAGATCGAACAACGCATCTGCCGCTTCGGACAATTGATTGACGCCCGCGCGCATCATCTCCAGACGCAAGATCGCGTAAGCGCCGTTGTTGAGTACGATATTGGTGACGGCGAGGTTCTCGCGCGCCTGCGTCCACAGCGCCTGGATCGTGTAGAGCGCACTGCCGTCTGCTTCCAAGGCAACGACTCTGCGCCCCGGACAGGCGATGGCTGCGCCCGTCGCCAGCGGCAATCCCTGGCCGATCGCACCGCCCGTCAGCGTCAGCCAGTCATGCGCGGGAGCGCTTGCGGCTGCATCGTAACAGAAGAGACCCGCCGTATTGGACTCATCGCAGACAATGGCGTTGGCCGGCAGGGTTGCAGCGAAGCATTGCGCAAGCGCAGCAGGATCTATCGCGCCGCTGCCGGCGGGGGGTGAAGGCGCTGATGCAGGAGCGGCTGGAACCTCAGCGGCTTTGACAAAATCGGCGAGCGATCTAAGCGCGCGTTCGACCCCGCCGCTTGAACATGTCAGTTCAAACGTCCGCGCATGGTCGGGCGCAAGTCTTGTCGCACGTCCAGGAAGGGCGAAGAACGCGACCGGCGCAGCTGCGCCCGCGAGAATGACCGTCTCCACCTGCGACAGCGCCGCGGCGGCCATCTCGCTGAGATAGGGCAGGCGCTTTAGATGCGCCGCCGATCCTTCGCGGCGAACGCGAGCAGGAAAGGTTTCGATCATGACAAGCGCGCCTGTCTTGACGCCGATCCGCTCCGCGCTTGCGCACGCTTCGGCGGAAAGAAACCGTCCTCCGAGCAAGAGCAAGGTGCGTGGTCCAAGCAGTCGCGCCGCCGCCTCGATTTGGCCGGCGTCGAGGTCCTGATCGGGCATGGCGACCACGGGCGGAGGCGAGAGCGTGTCATCGCTCCAGGCGATATCGGCGGGAAGAATAAGAGACGCGGGCCCGAGGCGGCGCGCCGCTTGGAAGGCCTGCTGCGTGAGGCCAAGCAGGTCCGCGGTCGCTCCGGCCGTTTCCAGCCAGGATGAAACCGGACGCGCGAGCGCGGCGATATCGCTCGCCAGTGGGGGATTGTTGGCGCGGTGGTAGGTGGCGTGGTCGCCAATCAAGGAAACGATCGGTGTTCGCGCGCGATAGGCGTTGTGCAAATTTGCGAGCCCGTTCGCCAGGCCCGGGCCCAGATGCAGCAGCGTCAGCGCCGGCGCCTGCATCATCCGGCCGTAACCGTCGGCGGCGCCGGTCGCCACCCCCTCGAAGAGGCACAAGATTGGACGAATGCTGGGCGCGGAATCGAGCGCGGCGACGAGATGCATCTCGGATGTGCCGGGGTTGGCGAAGCAGGCGCGTGCGCCTTCCCGCTCGGCAAGGGCAAGCAGGCTTTGAGCCGCCTTCATGCGTGCGCGCCGCTGAGACTGGATTCCACCAGGCGGCGTGCGCCAGGCGCGAGGTTCATCAAGCGCAAGCCCGCGCCGCGCGCCAAGCGTGCGAGGCGCCGTTCGTCGGCGTAGAGTTTGGCGATTGCGTTGGTGGCGGCGAACAGCGGCAGCGTGGCGCGCCTGTGTTCTTGCTCGTAGCGGCGCAGGCCCTGGATAGCGCCAAGGTCACGCCCGTTCCGGTTCGCGGCGAGAATCTCGCGCCCGAGTACGAAAGCCCCGCGCAGTCCGAAATTGAAGCCGTGCGCGGTGACCGGATGCATGCCGACGGCGGCGTCGCCAAGGAGTGCGAATCTCGGCGCTGCAAAGCGATCGGCATAGACCGCAACAAGGGGATAGTAACAAGGTTCGCTCGACAGCGCGATGTCACCCCAACGGCGTTGCGTGCGCCGCTCGATCTCGCGCGCTAACGCCTTGGCGCTCAGTCGCTTGAGATCCGCCATTTCCATAGCGTCGAGCGTCAGGACAAAAGACGACTGACGGTCCAGAAGCGGCAACATCGCAATCGTCTGTCCGTTGGCGAACCATTCCGTGGCGATGCTGTTGTGCGCTCTTGTGTGGCGCACGCGGCAAACCAGCATGGTGCGGCCGAAGTCGACCATGTGCGCGCCGATGCCTTGGCTTTGGCGTAAGTTCGAAAACCGCGTGTCGGCAGCGACGATCAGCTTGCCGGCGAGGGTGCGATCGTTGTCAAGCGCGACGCTGGCGCAAGTCCCGTCTATGTCGGCGATGCGCGCAGTAGCGCCCAGCACCAAGTCGCAATTCTGCTGCTCTTGGACGCACTCAAACAAGGTGCGTCGCAGAGCTGCGTTTGAGACGAGCGCGCCGAGCGGTTCGCGCCGGCGCCTGTCCGTGAAAGGCAAGACATAAGAAGACGCGCCGTCTAGCACTTCGGCGCGCGCGAGCGGCGCAGAGTCCTCCGCGCCAAGGCGCTGCCACGCGCCAAGCGTACGCAAGCGTTCGATCGAGGCGCGCGTGAGCGCGATTTCGCGCCCGTCATAGGCTGGATCGGCCAAAGCCGGCGCGGGCGTCTTGTCTATGAGCGCGACGCGGAGCGGCGCCTCAGCGAGCCGCGCCGCAAGACTGAGGCCTGCAGGTCCGGCGCCAACAATGATGAGATCATACTCACTCATGTCATCCTCTTTGCCGATCATGTCGCGGCGGTTTGGCGCGGCCGCAGCAGAAGCGGCGCATAGACAATAGCGAAGCCGGCAAAGGCGCCGCTCCATAGCACTGCCGAGAGAGCGAGGAGCGCCACATAGTGTTCGGAAAGAAACGGCGCGGCGACACGAACGAATGCCGCAAGGTTTATCAAGCTGTAGATGGCGCTTATGCGCGGTGTCGCCGTCAGCGGCTGCCCGGTATGGCCCAGGCTTGCACGCGTCATCACCGCCAGCGTCATGACGCCAAAGCCGCCGGCGGTAATAGCGTGAAGCCCTGACGCCGCAGGCACAACGGCGGGGACGATGATCGCCAGACCTTGCAGCAACAGGCCCGACGCCAGCCAGAAGTAGCCCAGATGAAGGATGAGCACCAAAGGCTCTTTCGCCGTGCGCCAGCCTTGCCAGCGTGCGAGCCGCAAAAGGTGAAGCGCGCCGGCAAACATCAGCGCCAAGCCCCCGATATAGAGCGACGGTGAGATGGCCCACGTGACAAGGCCCGCACCGCCGACAACAAGCGTGGCTATGTCGAAGCGGCCAGGTGATGCGGGTTCGGGCGTGAGTTTGCGCTTGGCCATCCAGTTGCGCGTGAAGCTGGGTACAATGCGTCCGCCGATGAGTGCGACGAGCGATGCAACAACTGCAATGCCGATCCGTTCGCCCAGCAACGCCAGGTCAGGATTGATCCCTCGCAGATGTGTCAACGCGTTTGCGCCGCCAAGCGCCGTCAACAGGACCAGCACCGGCAAGTTTCGAACATTGCGGCCTGCGATGATCTCACGTCCCACCACGGCCGCGAAGACAAACAGGAAGGCGCCGTCGATGAAAGGCGCTGCGGCGAAGTGCGGGATAAGCATCGCCGCGCGTCCCGCGCACCATAAAAGAACAAGTGCTGCGAGCGGCGCGCCCGTCACCGGTAGCCTGCCTGTCCAATTGGGCACTGCGGTCAGGAGAAAGCCTGCAATGACGCCGCTTAAATAGCCGAACACCATCTCATGGGCGTGCCAGTCACGGCCAAAATGATCGACCGGAAGCCATCCTGCAAACGCCGCGATCCAAACCGGCACGGCTAATGCGGCCCATACCGCCGCCAGGAGAAAGAACGGCCTAAAGCCCATGCTGAACAAGGGGAGGCCACGATAAGATCTGTAGCGTTCGGCAGTTGTGGCGGTCATGAAAAAGAAGCTTCAAACAGCGCGCGAATGCGCAAGCGGGGAAGGTTGGTCGTAGGCGTCAAACGCCATCGCCACGAGGCGCGAAAATTGCCGCGCAGCCGGCGGTATGCACAAAGCATCACCGTGAATCTCGACAAGCCCCGCCTCGACAAGAGGCCTCAACTCGGCGTGAGCTTCCGGAAACATATCCCAGCCGCCCCACGCGCTGAGATCGACTTCGAAATTGCACATGATCGATTGGATGACGCTGCCGCGGCGCAGATCTTCCGCGTTCACGGCGTGTCCCCGAGATACCGGCAGCGTGTCGGCCTCCACCGCATGACGCCATGCGCCGATGGTGGAGATGTTTTGCGCATAGCCGCCAGGAAGGTGCGAAATGGCCGACGGCCCGAAGCCGATGACCGTCTCACTCGCCGCCGGGACATAACCTTGAAAGTTGCGGCGCAGCGTACCTTCCCGAGCCGCCGTCGCCAGCGGATCATGGCTGCGCGCAAAATGATCGAGCCCAATGCTCAAATAGCCGAGATCATTTAGCATTCGTCTCGCCAGTTCGGCCTGGTCGAAGCGTTCGCTTGCGCCCGGCAGCGCCTTTGCATCGATGAGCCGCTGGCGACGCTTGAACCAAGGCACATGCGCATAACCGAAGAGCGCAATCCGGCTGGGCTTGAGTTCGGCAGCGAGCCGGATCGAGCGTGCGAGATCGCCGGCTGTTTGACGCGGCAGGCCGTACATGAGATCGACGCTGATGGTCTCAAGCCCTGCGTCTCGGAGCATGCGAACGCTCTCGCGCACTTGCTCGAAGGGCTGAACGCGCCCCATCGCCTCCTGCACGTGGGCGTTGAAGTCCTGAACGCCCAATGAAACGCGGCCAACGCCTGCGGCGGCGTAAGCGTGCGCAAGCTCGGTGGTGACGTAGCGCGGGTCGAGTTCAACCGCGTGCCTGAGGTCCGCCCGCACGTCGAACCAAAAATCGATGTGATGGACGATGCGCAAGAATTCGGCTGCGGAAAGCACGTTGGGCGTGCCGCCGCCCCAATGTACTTCGGCGACGGTGCGCGCGCCGAGCGCGGAGGCGACGAGATCAATCTCCATCATCAAAGTGGTGACAAAGTCGCCGATGTCGCCGCCGCGGGTCAGGAAGGTGTTGCACCCGCAATACCAGCAAAGCTGCCTGCAATAAGGCACATGCAAATAGAGCGAGAGGTTTGTCGTATCGTCGACGGCGCCTAGCCAGCGCCGGTAGATTTCGGCGTCAACGCTGGCGTCGAAATGATTGGCGCTGGGATAAGAGGTATAACGCGGAGCTTGGCGTTCCGCGAAGGGCAGGAGATGCGGATCCATCAGTTCAAGATCGCGGCGTGCGGTGCAGAAGCGATTGATCTTGGTCAATTGGCGATGCGGCCCAAGCGCGCATCACCTTAAGGGCAGAGCACGTCCACCAGCGCGCCCTCGGCGATCTCGGGCGCGTCCGGCGCCCGAACGATAAGCGCGGGCGCGGCGGCGAAGATGGAGATGAGCGATGAATCTTGCCGCGCCGCGGCGTGCGCCCACAGCTGGCCGCGCGCATCGCTCGCGACCGCGGCGCGGAGGTAGGTCTCGCGGGCGCCATTGGCGCCGAGTGGCGTGCGGGTGCGCGCCACAACGGTGCGTGTAGAAGGCTCGGGGTCTCGGCCACACAATTGGTCCAGCAGAGGGCGCATGAAGAGACGTGCGCAGACCATTGCAGACGCCGGATTGCCGGGGAGTCCTAGGATCAGGGTTCCTCCAATTCGTGCAAACCATGTTGGCTTGCCCGGACGCAGCGCCACCTTCTCGAACATCAACTCACCGCCAAGGTCGCGTATCGCTGGCCGGGCGTAGTCGTGGTCGCCGACTGAAGCGCCGCCAACAACCACCGTCAGATCGCTGCTTGGCAGGGTGTCCGTGATCGCTCCGGCGACGGCGGCTGCGCGGTCCTTCATCGGCGCCGTGGTCGCCGCCTCGGCGCCCCATTGTTCGGCGAGCGCCGCCATGGCGAAACTCATCGAGTCAAAAATCTGGTCGGGGAGGGGCGTATTGCCTGGCGCTACAAGCTCGTCGCCTCCGCCCAGGATTGCTACGCGCGGACGCCTTGCGACATTCAACGCCGCTCGTCCTAACGTGGCTGCAAGCGCGATGGCGACAGCATCCAGCCTGGCGCCCGACGCCAGCACGCGCTCACCCGTCCGGACATCGACGCCCGCCTCGCGGACATGGCGGCCGGGTCGGACCGCAGGCGCGGCGATGGCGTCCCCATCGCGTCGTGCATCCTCCTGAATGAGTACCGCGTCCGCGCCTGCCGGCAGCGGCGCTCCGGTAAAGATCCGCGCGCACTCGCCGGCGCTCAACGCGACCTGAAGCGCGTTTCCCGCACCGGCCTCGCCGATCACGCGCAGTACGCCAGGCGTGTCGCACGCGCGTACGGCATAGCCGTCCATCGCAGAGGCGCGGAAGGGCGGGTGATCGCGTGGCGCAATAAGATCCTCGCGCAATGTGCGGCCCAAGGCGGCGCGCAGGTCCAAGCGTTCAGTGCCGACGGGTGTTGCGCTGGAAACAAGCGCCGTGCGGGCGTCGGCGACGCTGATCATGATTTGGCTCGAACATAGGAACCACTTGCGCCGCCGTGCTTTTCCGTCAGCGCGATGGCCTCAATCGTCATGTTGCGATCGACAGCTTTCAGCATGTCGTAGAGCGTGAGGCAGGCGACGGAAACAGCTGTCAGAGCTTCCATCTCGACCCCGGTTTGGCCATTGACGCGCGCGTGCGCTGAGACGGTGAATCCGGGAAGGGACTCATCTGGCGTCACCTCGACCTTGAGGCTCGTCAATGCAAGGGGGTGGCAGAGCGGGATCAGCTCCGCGGCTCGCTTGCCCGCCATGACGCCCGCGATCTCGGCTATGGCGCGAACATCGCCCTTCGGCAGATCGCCGGCGATAGCGCGCGCTAAGGTCTCGGCGTGCATGCGGATGCGGCCTTCGGCGACGGCCTCGCGGCGCGTCGATTGCTTGTCGCCGACATCGACCATGCGCGCGCGTCCCGCATCGTCGATGTGTGTAAGCCGTTGCTTCATCTCAACGCTCCAGGAGACGCGGCATGATCTCAACCAGATTGCACGGCGTGTGGCGGCTATCGAGTTGCCAGCGGATGATCTTTTCCCACCCGTCCCGGCAGGCGCCGTTCGAGCCGGGCAGGGCGAATATGAACTTTCCCTTGGCGACGCCCGCGCAGGCGCGTGACTGCAGGGTCGAGAGACCAACGCTCTCGAAGCTCAGCAGATGCCAAACGACCGCAAAGCCCTCGATCTCCTTCTCGAACAGCGGCCGAAGCGCTTCGGGCGTGACATCCCGCCCGGTGAGGCCGGTGCCGCCGGTCGAGATGATGACATCAATCCCAGGTGCGTCGATCCAGCCGCCGACGCGCGCGCGGATTAGGGCGGCGTCGTCGCGGACGAGAGTTCGCTCAGCGACACGATGCCCGTCGCGGACGATAAGATCGGTCAGCAAGGTCCCCGAAGTGTCGCTTTCCGCGTTCCTGGTGTCAGAGATCGTCAAGAGCGCGACATTGACTGGTTTGAAGGGCAGGCTCTCATCGATCCTGCAGGCGTGGTCGCTCATTTCGAATGCTCCTCGCGCCGGCGGCGATCTTCCGCCGTTGGCTCAATCCAGCGGGCGCCGCTCGGACCGATCTCTCGTTTCCAGAACGGAGCGTCCGTTTTCAGATAATCCATCAATTCTTCGACGGCGGCGAACGCCGCAGCGCGGTGGGCGCTGAGCGCCGCCACTAATACGATTGCCTCGCCCGGCGAAATCGCGCCGAAGCGATGCATCACCAGGATGTCGGCAACGCCATGCCGTTCCGCGACCGCTTGGGTGATCCTGCCGATCTCGCGTTCGGTGAAGCCTGGATAGTGTTCCAGTTCGAGCCGCATAACGTCGCCTTGCTGCGAGACGCCGCGGCAAAAGCCGACAAACGTCACCGCGGCGCCGCACGCGGCGCCGCGCAAGGCTGCAAAGCGCGCCGTCTCTGCGTCCGGCGAAATCGCCTCGGCTGTGATGGAGACTTGGATCATGCCGCAAGCGCCGCGGCCGCGATGCCCAGCACGACGCCCAGCACGCGCAATACGCCGCGTTTGTCGAGACCCCTCAAGCTCCAGGTCGTGCCAATCAAGGCGCCGATCATCGCCGCCGCCATGAACCAGGGCAGGTAGGCAGGTAGCGCGGCCAGCGAGGAGGCGCGTCCTGCTAAGCCGGCGATGGAATTGACAACGATGAAGCAGGCCGCGATGCCGGTCGCACGCTGGGGATCGGCCCAGCCTGCAAATACAAGAAGGGGAGAAAGATAAACGCCGCCGCCTATGCCGGTGAGGCCCGCGAGTGCGCCGAGAGCGGCGCCGGTCGGCAATGCGATGACAGCCGATGGCGCTTTGCTTGCCTTTATCGCGTCGATTGTGGGCCAGAACAGGTAACGAATGGCCGCGGCGGCGAGCGCAGCAGCCAGCAAGGGACGATAAATGTCTTCAGGCACGTCGATGCGGCCGGCAAGAAAGGCCGCAGGAATAGCCGTGACCGCAAAGGGCCAAAATACGCGCCAGTCGAAGCGACCGGCGCGGATGAAGCGCCAAGCGCCTAAGCCGGCGACGAGGATGTTGAGCACCAGCGCTGCCGGGCGCACTTCCTCCGGCGCAAGGCCCGCAAGCGCCATGAGCGCGATGTAGGCTGAGGCGCCTCCATGCCCGACGGAGGAATAAAGCGCTGCGGCGCCGGCGATCGCCAGACTGAGGATGAGAATAGTCTCGTTCATCCTAGCCTCCGCTCAAGGGCGGCATGAACGCAATTTCAGACGCGTCGCGCACATTCTCGGTCTCTCGGTTGCAGATCACCTGATCGACAACGACATGGATGCCGCGCTCGTGGAGCGCCGCGCCGAGGTCGCCATCGCCGGCCGCGAGCCAGCTGCGAAGATCGGCGACAGTTTCGACGTGAGCGGGCAAAGTCACCACGCGCTCGCCGTGTCCGGCCGCGTCGCGCAGACGCCCGAGAAAAATGAGACGCGTCATCCCCCGGTCACCGACATGTGCCGAACCGTTGCCGGCGTGCGCAATCGATCCATATGAAAATCGTGTCCTTTGGGCCGAAGCATGATTGCAGCATCAAGCGCGGCATCCATGGCGCCCTCGCAGCCATCCGCGCGTAGCGCTTCGCGCAGGTCCACCGAAGTCTCGTGACCCAGGCAAAGATAGAGTCTGCCCGTACAGGTGACGCGAACCCTTGAGCAGGCTTCGCAGAAATTGTGACTGAGCGGGGTGATGAAGCCCAAGCGGCCGCCGCTTTCTTCCACGCGGACATAGCGCGCCGGGCCGCCCGTGCGATCGGGGAGATCGGAGAGGCGCCAATAACTAGCCAGATCCTCGCGCACCGTCGCTAAGGATAGAAACTGGTCAGTGCGATCTTCATCGATCTCGCCGAGCGGCATGGTTTCGATCAGTGTGAGGTCGAAGCCGCGTCCGTGCGCCCATTTTATCAGGTCGGGAATTTCGTGCGCATTGTCGCGTTTGAGTGCGACGGTATTGATTTTGACCTTGAGGCCGGCGCGCTCTGCGGCGTCGATGCCTTCGAGCACTTCAAGCAGACGATCGCGGCGTGTGATGTGCTTGAACGTCTCGCGGTCCAACGAGTCCACCGAGACATTGACGCGCCGCACGCCCGCGGCAAAGAGGGGGGCGGCGAACGCGGCAAGCTGGACCCCATTGGTGGTCACAGTGATTTCGTCGAGCCCCGCGCCGAGATGGCGCTTCACCGAGTTCAGAAGATCAAGAAATCCGCGCCGCACCAACGGCTCGCCGCCGGTAAAGCGCAGCCGGCGCACGCCGCGCTTGATGAACGCCGCGCACAGCAAATCGAGCTCTTCGATGGTGAGCAGCTCGTTGCGCGGCAAGAAGCGCATACGCTCGCTCATGCAATAGATGCAGCGTAGATCGCAACGGTCGGTGACGGAGACGCGCAAATAAGTGATGGCGCGTCCGAAAGGATCGATCAGGGGTGTCATGCCGGTCTCTGCAAAGCGGTCAGGTCCTCGACGGTGTTGGCGTTGGCGAAAGCGCGCGCCTCCTCGAAATGTACGGCGCGCGCGCCAACCTCGGCCAGGAACCGGCGTACCGCGGGATGCTCGCCGCCGCGCAATCGCGCCTCCAACACGTCGTAGAGCTCAATGCTCCACAGTGCGCAGAGAGGGTGCTGGCCGGTATCGGTTTGGGCAAAAGCGCCGCGGGCGCCGGCGATATTCGCCGCCAACTTGGGCGCCAAATCGGCGGGTAAGCGAGGCGCGTCGCAGGGCGCGGTCGCCAGGAACGCAAACCCGCGCCGGCTTGCCCAAGCCAATCCGCTCAAGATCCCAGCAAGCGGGCCGCTCGGAAGCGTAGGATCGTCAAAGAGCACCTCAACGCCGCGCGCGCGCCCGCGCGCCTCGGCCCCTGAACCAGGGCGTGCGCTGATTGAGAACGCGGGGAGTTCTGCAAATAGATTGGCGGCGTGGTCCATCATTGGCGCGCCCGCAAACGGCGCCAACGCTTTTTCGGCGCCGAAGCGCCTGGAGCGGCCGCCGGCGACAAGAAGCCCGCCTATGGTATCGAGTGGGATCACGATTTTGGCCGCGTATAGTCTTCAATCCAGGTCAATGCGCGGATGGCGTGCGGCCAGCCCAAGGTTGTAATGGCAAGAAAGGCGACATGGTGGAGTTCCTCCGCCGTTAGGCCCTCGGCCAGAGCCCGGCGCGCATGGGAGTGCGTTGCGCCTTCAGAATCTGCGCCGACGGCCAAAGCGAGCGTCACCAGGCGTCGCGTCTTTGCGTCGAGCGGGCCGGCCTCGCCGGCAGCGGCGCCTAGCGCTTGTAGTGCGCGCCAGAGCGCCGGTTTCTCGCGTGCAACCCGCCCTGCTGCTTGCGGCAGGTCTTCGTCGCCTGATTCAAATGTCATGCGTTCGATCCTTCTTGGGCGCGGCAGTCAAGGGCGCCTGCCGGAGGAGGTCAACCAAAGCGGTGAGCGTCATCGGGGTTTGGCTCGCGAGAGTTCAGAAAGCCAGATTTCGGCGTCCGCTTCGGCGATGATGTCGCCACCGCGCGGAGCGTTGTTGTCGATCAGAGGATCTGGTTTTGCCAACTGTTCCAACGCGGCGACGTTGCCCAGCGTGACGACTGAACCTTGTACGCTCACGCCTTGTTTCTGCAGGGCGGCAAAAGAACGTGAGAGATTTTCCGGGGTCATGCCGAGAAGCGAAGCCAGTATCCGTTTCTCGTGGTGGAGGATAACGGCCGATCCTGAGGCGTCGATCGCCCGCTGTGCGAGAAGGTAGTTGGCGAGCCGCTCTGTGCTGTTGCGCAGTTTAATGTTCTTGATGTTGCGGACGAGGCCCCGGTAGCAACCGGCAAGATCGCGCGAGACCGACATTGCAAATCGCGGATCAAGACGCATCGCCGTGCGGATCGCATCGCCAGGGATCATCAGAATCTCGCAGCGCTCCAAAGTGCGCGCCGACATGAGCGCTGCCGCGTCGAGTACGACCGCAGCTAGGATGAAGGTCGATATTGGCCGCAGGATGGTCAGCACGGTTTCGTGGTCGTTCCAGGTGCCGTGAAGCTCAACCTGGCCGTCGAGCAGCACGTAAAGGAAGTCCACGGGATCGCCCTCGAGCAGCAGCATGGTGGCGGCCGGGAAACGCTGCACGTGCGCCCCCGCGGTGGCCACGCGAAACGTCTCGGGCGCTGCTTCTGCGAAGATCGGCAGCGCCCTGACCCGGTCGGTATCGCTCGCGCGCATACTGTCCTCCAACAAAAACCAATGTGGCGCCGTTCTCGTCCGGTTGAATTGATGCAAATCAAGCCAAGGGCGCGGCCTGATAATGGTCAGGCGGTTGTTTGATAAACCTCAAGCTCATAGCCCCAAGTGAGATTGGGCGCCTGGGAGACGCGTCGCATGGGAGCAGATTTTCCACCGGCTCGCCAGTGCGGCTTGATTTGCATCAAATGATCTCGCCCCGATTGGTGCTGTTGATGCTTGTGCGTACGCCGCCGCGCGCACGCGCAATGGGGCGATCGAAATGGCTTCACCGCAGGAGCTTCAAGGCAAACAGAACGGGGCCGATGTCGGCCTCTGGCTCAGCACCATCGCCTTCACGGCTTGCTTTGCTGTCTGGACCATCTTCTCGATCATAGGCGTCCAGATCAAAGAGAATCTGGGCCTCAGCGAAACCCAGTTTGGCCTGTTGGTGGGCACGCCGATTCTAACCGGCTCCCTCATTAGGCTCGTTCTCGGCGTCTGGACCGAGCAATTTGGCGGCCGCATCGTCAATTTGCTTGTGATGCTGGCTGCCGCGGCGGCCACCTTTCTCTTGTCTTACGCGCAGACCTACGAGCAATTTCTGATCGCAGCGTTGGGCGTAGGTATCGCAGGCGGTTCGTTCGCGGTCGGCGTCGCCTACGTCACCAAATTCTATCCCTCCAAAGAGCAGGGGACGGCGCTCGGGATTTTCGGCGCAGGCAATGTCGGCGCGGCGGTGACTAAATTTCTGGCGCCTTTCGTGCTGCTCGCCTTCGGCTGGGAGGCGGTGGCGCAGTACTGGGCCGCAGGCCTCGTCATTATGGCCTTCATCTTCTTTGCATTCACAAAGGATGAACCGGATCTGATCGAGCGTCGGCGCCGGGGCGCTCGGCCGCGTTCGATGCTCGAACAGTTCGCGCCGCTCAAGAACGTCCAGGTTTGGCGGTTCTCGCTCTACTATTTCTTCGTTTTTGGCGCCTTTGTCGCGTTGGCGCTCTGGCTGCCGCGCTATCTGGTCGGCGCTTACGGCCTCGACCTCAAGACAGCCGGTCTAGTGGCGGCGGCGTTTTCGGTGCCGGCATCGCTCTTTCGCATTTATGGCGGGCATCTCTCCGACAAGGTAGGCGCGCGCCAAGTGATGTACTGGACGTTTCTGATCGGCATCGCCGCGACCTTTCTGCTGTCCTATCCGCCCACAAGCTACGTCATCGACGGCATCGAGGGGCCGATCGCATTCCGGCTGGAGACCGGCTTGGTCGGATTCACAATCATCGTCTTTGTGCTGGGCTTCTTTATGAGCCTCGGCAAGGCTGCAGTGTTCAAGCACATCCCGGTCTACTATCCCAAGGATGTCGGCGCCGTCGGCGGCCTCGTCGGCATGATCGGCGGTCTTGGCGGGTTCGTGCTGCCGATCGCCTTTGGCGTGCTCAACGATCTCACCGGCATCTGGACGAGCTGCTTCATGCTGCTCTTCCTCATCGTCTCCGGTTCGCTCGTGTGGATGCACTTCGCCATCGGGCAAATGGAACGTGATGCGGCCGGCAAGACACTCGAGGCGTTGCCGGAATTCCCGGAAATGCAGCCGATCCACGAGCCGGCCAGACATAAGCCGGCGAAGGCAGGGCTGATCGTCGACTGGCGCCCTGAAGATGCGGGTTTTTGGAAGGAGAAAGGCAAGGCGGTCGCTGCGCGCAACCTTTGGCTCTCGGTGCCCGCACTATTTCTGTCCTTTGCGGTTTGGATGGTGTGGTCCGTCGTCGTAGCGAAGCTGCCGAGCATCGGCTTCAATTACACAACCGACCAGCTCTTTTGGCTTGCCGCGCTGCCAGGCCTGTCGGGCGCTACGTTGCGTATCTTCTATTCGTTCATGGTCCCGGTGTTCGGCGGCCGGCTCTGGACGACGCTCACCACTTGGTCGCTGCTGGCGCCGGCGCTCGGCATCGGCTTTGCGGTGCAAAATCCGGATACGCCGTACTGGATCATGCTGGGTCTGGCGCTACTGTGCGGGCTGGGCGGGGGCAATTTCGCGAGCTCGATGTCCAATATCGGCTTCTTCTTCCCGCGCGCGGAGAAGGGCAATGCGCTCGCGCTCAATGCAGGGCTCGGCAATCTCGGCGTGAGCGCCATGCAATTCCTTGTGCCGATCGCCATCACGTTGGCGGTGTTCGGCAGCTTCGGCGGCGCCGGTCAGGCCACCGAAGCCGGCAGCGTGCTCTTCATGCAGAATGCCGGCTTTATCTGGGTTCCGTTCATCGTCGTCTCGGCGTTCCTGGCCTGGTTCGGCATGAACGATCTGGCGACCGCCAGGGCATCGTTTGCCGAGCAATCGGTGATCTTCACGCGCACGCACAATTGGCTCATGTGCTGGCTCTATACTGGCACCTTCGGCTCCTTCATTGGCTTCTCGGCAGCGTTCCCGCTGCTCACCAGCACGCAGTTTCCCGGCGTCAACGTACTGCAGATCGCTTTTCTCGGGCCGCTGGTGGGTGCGTTGTCGCGCTCGCTCACCGGCTGGGTGTCGGATCGATTTGGCGGCGCGCGCGTAACGCTTGCGGTGTTTGCCATGATGATGCTCGGAACCATCGGCGTCATCTATTTCCTTGCCAACAAAACCGAACCCGGCGCGTTCATCGGCTTCTTCGCCTGCTTCATGCTGCTCTTCTTCGCGAGCGGCGTCGGCAATGCTTCCACCTTCCAAATGATACCGGCCATCATGCGCAAGGAGGTTGCGCGCCTGGCGCCGCAAGCTTCTCCCCAGGATCAGTTGAAGCAGGCGGAGAAGGAATCGGCGGCTATTACCGGCTTCACGTCGGCGATTGCAGCTTACGGCGCGTTCTTTATTCCGAAGAGCTTCGGCTTCTCGCTCGCTGAAACGGGCAGCGCCAACGCGGCCTTGATAGGCTTTCTTGCTTTCTACGTGTCGTGCCTGGCCGTCACATGGTTTGTGTACGCCCAGCCAAAAGGCCTTCTCTTTGACGTCGAGAACACGCGCCCAGGCGCCCAGCCCGCCAATGTCGCGGCGCAATAAGGACTGAACGCACATGAGCCACACACTCGATCGGTTGACCTTCTTCACCCGCAAGACCGAGCTCGACACAAGCGGCCACGGCGTGACCAATGACGAGGATCGCTCATGGGAGGAGGCCTATCGCCGGCGCTGGCAACACGACAAGATCGTGCGTTCCACGCACGGCGTGAACTGTACGGGCTCGTGCTCATGGAAAATCTACGTCAAGGGCGGCATCGTCACCTGGGAGACCCAGCAGACTGATTATCCGCGCACGCGTCCCGATCTCCCAAATCATGAACCACGCGGGTGTGCGCGCGGCGCGTCCTATTCCTGGTATCTCTATTCGGGCAACCGCGTAAAATATCCGATGGTGCGCGGCAGACTGCTGAAGCTCTGGCGCGCGGCGCGCAAGACGCTGTCGCCGGTCCAGGCGTGGGCATCGATTGTCGAGGATGCGCAAAAGCGCAAATCCTACACCTCCATCCGCGGCGGCGGCGGACTGGTGCGCGCGACGTGGGATGAGGTCACTGAACTTATCGGCGCGGCCAATGCGTATACGGTGAAGAAGCACGGGCCGGATCGCGTGTTCGGCTTCTCGCCGATCCCGGCCATGTCGATGATCTCCTACGCTGCAGGCGCGCGTTATCTGCAATTGCTAGGCGGCGTGTGCGGCTCGTTCTACGACTGGTATTGCGACTTGCCGCCGGCGAGCCCGCAGACCTGGGGCGAGCAGACCGACGTTCCGGAATCCGCCGACTGGTACAATTCAGGCTTCATTTTGGTCTGGGGTTCGAATGTCCCGCAGACGCGCACGCCTGACGCCCACTTCTATACCGAGGTGCGTTACAAGGGCGCAAAGTCCGTGGTCATTTGCCCGGACTATTCGGAAGCTTCGAAATTCGCCGATCTCTGGATTTCCGTGAAGCAGGGCACCGATGCGGCGCTTGCCATGGCGATGGGCCATGTCGTGCTTACCGAGTTTCATCGCGACCGCGAAGTGCCGTACTTCAAGGACTACGTGCGCCGCTACACCGACATGCCGCTCCTGGTTCGGTTGGTGAAGAAGGATGGCCGCTACGTGCCCGAGCGGCTGCTGCGTGCGTCCGATTTCGCCGATGCGCTGGCGCAAGAGAACAATCCCGATTGGAAGACGATCGGCGTCGATGAAGCAACCGGCAATCCGGTGGTGCCCACAGGATCTATCGGCTTCCGCTGGGGCGAACAGGGCAAGTGGAATCTGGAAGAAAAGAGCGCCGACGGCGCGGACGTGAAGCTGCGAGTAGGTCTCAAGGGCGCACATGACGATATCGCCGAAGTGCTCTTCCCATATTTCGCCAACAGCGCCGCCAACGGTTTTGCCTCCACCGATCACCCCGACACATTGATGCGCCGGGTTCCGGTGAAGCGCCTGCAGCTGAAGGATGGCGAGACACTGGTCGCTTCCGTTTACGACCTCTTCCTCGCCAATTACGGCGTCGACCAAGGCTTTGGCGGCGAGCACATGCCGTCGAGTTATGACGAGCTTGAGCCATACACGCCCGCGTGGGCCGAGAAAGTAACGACGGTGCCGCGCGAGCAGATCATTGCGGTGGCGCGTGGATTTGCCGCCAATGCCGAGAAGACCAACGGCAAGTCGATGGTGATCATCGGCGCGGCGATGAACCATTGGTATCATATGGACATGAATTATCGCGGGGTGATCAATCTGCTCGCGATGTGCGGCTGCATCGGCCAGTCCGGCGGCGGCTGGTCGCACTATGTCGGCCAGGAAAAGCTTCGGCCGCAAACCGGCTGGGCCCCGCTCGCCTTTGCGCTCGACTGGACGCGCCCGCCGCGGCAGCAAAACTCCACCAGCTTCTTTTACGCGCACACCGATCAGTGGCGTTACGAGACGCTCGACGTGAAGGAAATACTCTCGCCCACCGCGCCGGACGGCGACTGGGGCCAGACCTTTATCGATTATAACGCCAAGGCTGAGCGCATGGGCTGGCTGCCGTCAGCGCCGGCGCTGAAAATGAACTCTCTGGAGGTGGCCAAGGCGGCAGAGCGCGAAGGCGTCGATCCGCGCGAGTATGCGGCGCGCGAACTCAAATCCAAGCGGCTCGAAATGAGCTGCATGGATCCCGACCATCCAGACAATTGGCCGCGCAACATGTTCGTGTGGCGCTCGAACTTACTGGGATCGTCAGGCAAGGGCCACGAATACTTCCTGAAACATTTCCTCGGCACGTCGAACGGCGTGCTCGGGAAGGATTTGGGCGAAACAGGACGGCGCAAGCCTGTCGACGTCGTGTGGCGCGAAGACGCCCCGGAAGGAAAGCTCGATCTTCTCGTCACCATAGATTTCCGCATGTCGACGACGGCAGTCTACTCCGACATCGTCTTGCCGACCGCGACTTGGTACGAGAAGAACGATCTCAACACCTCCGACATGCACCCCTTCATTCACCCGCTCACGGCGGCGGTGGATCCGGTTTGGGAATGCAAGTCCGATTGGGATATCTTCAAGGCGATCGCCAAAGCGTTTTCGGACGTCTGTCCCGAAGTGCTCGGGGTCGAAAAGGATGTTGTCCTGACGCCGATCCAGCACGACAGCCCCGGCGAAATGGCTCAGCCTTTCGACGTCAAGGATTGGTGGAAAGGCGAGTGCGAATTCATTCCCGGCAAGACCGCTCCCCAGATCAGCGTCGTCGAGCGGGATTACCCAAATCTCTATCGTCGTTTCACCTCGCTTGGGCCGCTGATGACCAAGGTGGGCAATGGCGGCAAAGGATTGGCCTGGAACACCGAGCATGAAGTCGAGCATCTAAAGGCGCTCAATGGCGCTGTCCTCGACGGACCGACTAAGGGGCTGGCCAAGATCGAAACCGAGATCGACGCCTGCGAGACCATCCTCATGCTGGCGCCTGAAACCAATGGCGAAGTCGCCGTCAAATCGTGGGCCTCGCTTGGCAAGCAAACCGGGCGCGAACACACCCATCTCGCGCTGCCCAAGGAGGACGAGAAGATTCGTTTCCGCGACGTTGTCGCACAGCCGCGCAAGATTATCTCCTCGCCGATCTGGTCAGGCATCGAAAGCGAGAAGGTTTGCTACAACGCCGGTTATACCAACGTGCATGAACTCATTCCGTGGCGCACGCTCACGGGCCGCCAGCAGCTCTACCAAGATCATCTCTGGATGCGCGCGTTCGGCGAGGGATTGTGCGTCTATAAGCCCCCGGTCGACCTTAAGACCGTCGAGCCGCTGCACAATCGCAAGCCAAACGGCGAAAAGGAAATCGTCCTCAACTGGATCACGCCGCACCAGAAGTGGGGTATCCACTCAACCTATACCGACAACCTGCTGATGCTGACGCTCAATCGCGGCGGCCCAGTCGTATGGGTTTCGGAGAAAGACGCCGAGCGCGCCGGTATCGAAGACAACGACTGGATCGAGTGCTTCAACGCCAACGGCGCGCTCGCAGCGCGCGCCGTCGTCTCCCAGCGCGTTCGCGAAGGCATGGCGCTCATGTATCATGCGCAAGAGAAGATCGTGAATACGCCGGGTTCGGAAATCACCAAGCTGCGTGGGGGCATCCATAACTCAGTGACGCGGACGGTGCTGAAACCCACCCACATGATCGGCGGCTACGTGCAGCAGGCCTATGGCTTCAACTATTACGGCACCGTCGGCGCAAACCGCGATGAGTTCGTCATCATGCGCAAGATGCGAAACGTCGACTGGCTCGACAAGCCGCTCTCGGAAGTGGAGGGCCGCTGAGATGAAGGTGCGCGCTCAAATCGGCATGGTGCTGAACCTCGACAAGTGCATCGGCTGTCACACGTGCTCGGTGACCTGCAAGAACGTCTGGACCAACCGAGAAGGCGTTGAATACGCCTGGTTCAATAACGTCGAAACCAAGCCGGGCGTCGGCTATCCGCGCGAGTGGGAGAATCAGAAGCGCTGGAACGGCGGCTGGGAAAGGACCCGCAGCGGCAAACTGCGGCCGAAGATGGGCCCCAAATGGCGCATCCTGGCCAAGATCTTCGCCAACCCGGATCTACCCGAGATCGACGATTATTATGAGCCATTCGATTTTGATTATGCGCATCTGCAGAACGCCCCGGAGATGCAGGCGTTTCCGACCGCTCGCCCGCGCTCGAAAATCAGCGGCCAGCGCATGGAGAAGATCGAGTGGGGACCGAACTGGGAAGAAATCCTGGGCGGCGAATTCTCCAAGCGATCAAAGGACGTGAACTTCGAGAACGTGCAGAAGGAGATCTACGGGCAGTTTGAAAACACCTTCATGATGTACCTGCCACGCCTGTGCGAGCATTGCCTCAATCCGGCATGCGTCGCCGCGTGCCCGTCGGGCGCCATCTATAAGCGCGAAGAAGACGGCATCGTGCTCATCGATCAGGATAAGTGCCGCGGCTGGCGTATGTGCGTGTCGGCCTGCCCGTACAAGAAGATCTACTACAATTGGTCGAGCGGAAAATCCGAGAAGTGCACGTTCTGCTATCCGCGTATCGAGTCAGGTCAGCCGACCGTCTGCTCGGAAACCTGTGTCGGCCGCATCCGCTATCTGGGGGTCATCCTTTATGACGCTGACCGCATCGAAGAAGCGGCGAGCGCCGATGAGAAGGATCTTTACGAGAAGCAGCTCGAAATCTTCTTGGATCCGAACGATCCGAAGATTATCGCTCAAGCACGCGCCGACGGCGTGCCTGAGGCATGGCTTGAAGCCGCGCGCCGCAGCCCGATCTACAAAATGGCGATCGATTGGCGCGTCGCGTTTCCGCTCCATCCTGAATATCGCACGCTGCCAATGGTCTGGTACGTGCCGCCGCTTTCACCAATCCAGTCGGCGGCCTCGCTAGGCGCGATCGAGCATGACGGCGTCATGCCGGACGTAAAGAGCCTGCGTATCCCGGTTCAGTATCTCGCCAACATGCTGACGGCGGGCGAAGAAGCGCCAGTGGTCGCCGCGCTTGAGCGGATGCTGGCGATGCGCGCCTATATGCGCGCCAAGTCGATCGATGGCGTCATCGATCACGCGATCGCCTCGCGTGTTGGCCTGACCGCGGAGGCAATTGACGAAATGTACCATGTCATGGCGATCGCCAATTACGAAGATCGCTTTGTCATCCCGACCTCGCATCGCGAAGGCGCGGAGGACGCCTACGGTCTGCGCGGCGCCTGCGGCTTCAGCTTCGGCAATCAAGCCTCGGGCGGGCGCACCGAGCTTGGCCTGTTCGGCCCTGTCAAGAAGGGCGCCGCCAAGAACCCGATGGAGGCCTGACGATGGCGAGAACCTATCGCGCGCTGGCGGTCTTCTTGAGCTATCCGACGGCTGAGACCGCCGCGCTTATTGCCCCGGCAATGCAAACGCTCGCCGTCGATGGCATCGTTCCCCTCGCGCTCGTACGCAGGCTGGGACCGCTGGCCAAGGAGCTATCGCAAGACGACCTCTACGAGGTGCAGTCGCGCTATGTGGATCTCTTCGACCGGACGCGCTCTCTGTCGCTGCAACTCTACGAGCACGTCCATGGCGAGAGCCGCGATCGCGGCCAGGCGATGGTGGAATTGCTGAAGCTCTATTCGTCGCACGGGCTCGAACTGACCGCCAAGGAATTGCCGGATCATCTTCCGGTCTTCCTTGAGTTTCTCTCCCAACGTCCCGCTGCTGAGGCGGCCGCGCTATTGGGGCAGGCCGCGCATGTGCTTGAAGCGTTGCGCGAGCGGCTGAAGAAGCGTCAGTCTTCCTACGCCGTCGTGTTTGACGCCCTTGTTGCGCTCGTCGACAAGGATCGCAACGCCGAAGCGCTGAAAGCGCTGCTGCAAGAGCCGGAAGACAATCCGAACGATCTTGAGGCGCTCGATCGCGCCTGGGCCGAGGAGCAGGTGACGTTTGGCCCGGACAAGGTGGACTGCCCAAAGGCCGCGCTTCTGACGCGGCTGAAGGAGGGCGCAGCGTGAGCGGCGTATCATTGAGAATTGCGGCGATCGCCGTCAGCGCGCTCAGCGGCCTGTTGATGGCGTCCGCGGCGTCAGCGCAGGCGACGGGCAACACGGGAGATCTGATCGTCGATGCGCGTCTCCGTTACGAGAGCGTCACCCAGGACGGCCTGTTGGACGCCGACGCCGTGACGTTTCGCACCCGACTGGGTTACGAGACCCCCGCTTGGCGTGGGCTTAGATTTATGGGCGAGGTCGAAGGCGTCGCCCAACTCAATGATGAATTCAACGACACCGTAAACGGCAACACGACGTACGCGGTCGTGGCCGATCCCGAGGCTTTCGAAGTCAATCGTTTGCAGGTGTCCTGGTCTGGCAGCGAAGGCCGGCGCGCCGTGCTGGGGCGTCAACGTATCGTCCTCAACAATGCGCGCTTTGTCGGCAATGTTGGTTTCCGTCAGAATGAGCAGACCTTCGACGCCCTCAGGCTCGAAGCCCGCCCGTTCGAGCACGCTGGCTTCACTTACATCTACATCGACAATGTCCGCCGGGTCTTCGGCGATGACAGCCCGCAGGGAGAATGGGAAAGCGACTCGCACATCGGGCAAGCCGACATTGATCTGCCGTGGGGTAAGGCGAGCGCGTATGGCTTGTTGTTTGACTTCGGCGATGATGCGCCGTCGCTGTCGAGCCAGACCTATGGCGTCCGCTGGGCCAATGAGTGGACGGCGGGTAGGTTTCGCCCACGCCTGACGCTCGAGGCGGCGGCGCAGAGCGACTACGGTTCGAACGCGGCGTCGTTCGATCTCGGCTACCAGCATGCCGAACTGTCGGTGCGACGGGATCGCTGGACTGTCGCGGTTGCAGGCGAGCGCCTTGAGGGTGATGGCGCGCGCGGCTTCGCGACGCCCCTGGCGACGCTGCACGCTTTCCAGGGTTGGGCGGATGTGTTCCTGACAACGCCGCCGGACGGCGTGCGCGACCTCAACGCGAGCCTGTCCTACGCGACGCAACCATGGCTCGCCAACCAGCCGGTCGTGTTCACCGTGCGCGCGCATGATTTCACGGACAGTGATGGCGGCGCCGATTTCGGGTCGGAGCTGGACGCCTCAGTTCGTTTCTCGATTTCCGAACACGTCACCTTCGAGGCGAAAGCCGCCTCGTTCGACGGCGAAGATCCCCGTTTTGCCGACCGCACCAAGTTCTGGTGGGCGATCGAATATCGTTATTGAGGATACCGCGATGGATTGGCTTAACCAGGCTCTGTTCGGCTTCTATCCCTACGTGGCGCTTGCCGTCCTTGCTATCGGGTCGATCCTTCGGTTCGATCGCGAGCAATACACTTGGCGTACCGGATCGTCGCAACTCTTGCGCCGGCGCCAGCTCGTGCTCGGGTCGGTTCTATTCCATGTCGGCATCCTGGCGATCTTCGCGGGACATTTCGTGGGCTTGCTCACGCCGATCTGGGTCTGGGATACGCTGGGCGTTTCCCATGCCGCCAAGCAAATGCTGGCGATCGTCGCCGGCGGTGCGGCGGGAGCACTGTGTCTCGTTGGCGGCTGTCTGTTGCTGCACCGCCGTTTGTTCGACCCGCGCATTCGCGCCACTTCAAGCTTCGGCGATTCGGCCATTCTCATCCTGCTGATGGCGCAGCTCGCTCTTGGGCTGGCCACCATTCCCGTTTCGCTCGAACACCGCGACGGCGCGGAAATGGTGAAATTCATGAGCTGGGCGCAGAGCATCTTTACCTTCCGCGCCGGCGCCGCCGATTTTGTCGCCGAAGCGCACTGGATCTTCAAGGCGCACATCGCGCTGGGACTGACCATCCTGCTGGTGTTTCCATTCACTCGGTTGGTTCACATGCTCTCGGCGCCGATCTGGTACCTTAATCGCCGCGGCTGGCAGATCGTGCGCTCGAAGCGTCTGGCGGCAGGGGGCGGCAAATGAAGCACACCCTCATCCGTACAGTTTCCGAACCACCGGCGCAGGAGGCGTTCTCTGGCTGTGGGCACGGTCCGGCGCCTGCAGCCCGGCGTGAGAAAGGAGCGCCTCCCATCTTTGTGGACGGCGTTTTGATCCCGGAGGCCGCCATTGCGGCGGAGGCGCAAAACCATAGCGCCGGCTCGGCCTCGGAAGCACGCGCGGCCGCCGCTAGAGCTCTGGTGATCCGCCACCTCTTGCTGCGCCGCGCCGAGGCGCTGAAGCTTGAGCCCGCGACCGAGCGTGACGAGCGCGGCCGGGAAGAAACGTCCGAGGAAGCGCTCGTGCGGCAGGTGCTGCAGCGTGAAGCGCCCGGCGATGAACCCACCGAAGCCGAATGCCGCCGCCTCTATGAGATGTCGAAGGCAAAATTCGAGGCGCCCGAAATCTTCGAAGTCTCCCACATTCTCTTCGAGCCGTCCGGTGCTGAGGGATGGGACGAGGCGCATAGACGCGCGTGCGCGGCCATCGCCGAACTGGAAGCTGGAAGCGATTTCGCCACATGCGCACGCACGCATTCAAGCTGTTCGAGCGCCGCCGACGGCGGCGCGCTGGGACAATTCACGCGCGGGGACCTTGCGCCTTCGATTGAAGACGCGTTGGCGGAGCTGACGCCCGGCCGCTTCACTTCAGCGCCAGTCAGAACCCGCCATGGCTGGCATGTCGTGCGTCTCGATCGCCACGCGCCGGCGCGCGTCTTGCCGTTCGAGGCCGTGGAAGAACACATCCGTGCGACCATGCATGCGCGCTCGGCGATCGCCGCCTCGGCGCGCTATGTTGAACGGCTTGCGGCGAGCGCTCAGATCGAGGGGCTTTCGCTGGGAGCGGGCGGTGCGCGATGAGAGAGCTGATGCTCGGCGATATCATCTCGCTGGGGATGCAATCCAGCGACCAATTGGGCGCCTGGCTTGGCGCCGCCGACCCGCAAACAGCGCAGCGCTTGGGAGAAGAAGCGGCGCGCCGCGAGGAAAGCCCCGCGCAATTCCTTCGTATCGCGGTCTCAGATTTCATTTCCGAAGCCGATGAGGAGGCCTGGGCCAGCCTCGTCTCTGCCGTGCGGGACGCAGCCGATCCAGGCGCGGCGTGCGCTGCGCGCATGATCGCCTTTCGCCTCAGCTTGGAGAGCGTCTCATGAACGATCTGCGTGATTCGGGCGTGCGTCCAGTTTCACCAAGCGACGCCATCGAGTTCCTCCTGGCCGAGCATCTCAATCATCGGCGCATGTGCAGAGCGCTGGAGGATCTTGCCGCAAGCGCCGATTTCGACGCATCGAGAATCACCTCGCTCGTCGACTTCATCCGCTTCGACCTCACTCTGCATGTCATCGACGAAGAAGAAGATGTGTTTCCGCTGCTGCGCCGCCGCTGCCAGCCGGAAGACGACATCGAGGAGATATTGGGGCGTCTCGGCCGCGAACACGCTGAAGACAAGGCGCTCTCGGAGCGCGCGCGCGATGTGCTCAATGCCTGCCTCATCGTGCGCCAAGCGCCGCACGCGATCGAGGGCGGCGCCGACGCGCTCATTGCGTTCGCCCAGCACGAGCGGCGTCATTTGGCGCTAGAGAACGCCGTCATCATCCCGCTTGCGCGTTTGCGGCTTAGCGAAGGGGATATCGCCATGCTCGGCCGCCGGTTTATGGCCCGCCGCCGCCGCGTGGCGACGACGGGCAAGTAGCCTTACGAACATTTCGAATAGCCGCACTCCAGGCACTTGTCGCAGCCTTCGGTGCGAATGAGGGCGCCGGCGTTGCACTTCGGGCAAAACCGCGGTCGCGCTTGCGTCAGCGCGGCCGGCGCCGGCGCCGAAACCGTGTCGCTGTCCAAGTGCTGTTGGATGACATCGCCGATGGCGGCCAGGAGCGAAGGCACATAGCGCCCATTAAGCCACGAGCCGCCGCGAGGATCGAAGACGGCCTTCAGCTCTTCAGCCACGAAGCTCACATCGCCGCCGCGCCGGAAGACGGCCGAGACCATGCGCGTCAGCGCCAGCGTCCAGGCGTAATGCTCCATGTTCTTGGAGTTGATAAAGATCTCGAAGGGTCTGCGGGCGCCATTCTCTTCGATATCGTTGATCGTAACATAGAGCGCGTGCTCGCTTTCAGGCCATTTGATCTTATAGGTCGAGCCGATCAACGTTTGCGGACGCGCGGCGAGCACGGGCGCAGGGGGCGCGGCGCCGGCGTTTTGGTCCGGCTTGTCCACCGACAGGATCGAGCCGGTGACGGCGTTGGGCCGATAGGTTGTGCACCCCTTGCACCCCAAATCGAATGCCCGCGCATAGATGTCGGAAAAATCCTCGAATGGAATGTCCTCCGGACAATTCACTGTCTTCGAGATTGAACTGTCGATGAAGCGTTGCGCTGTCGCTTGCATCGCCAGATGATCGGCGGGGGTCAGAGTTTGGGCGCTGACAAAACTATGCTCGGGGAGCGGGGCCTCTCCATGGAGGCGGCGCCAAAGCGTCAGCGCGTAGTCCTGCACCGGCTCTTCAATGAACGAATTATCCTGCTGGCGGACGCGCCGCTGATAGGAGAAGGCGAATACCGGCTCGATGCCGGAGGAAGTGTTGCCGGCCAGAAGTGAGATCGTGCCCGTGGGGGCGATTGTGGTGAGGCAGCCGTTGCGTAAGCCATGCTCGGCGATGAGTGCGCGGGTGTCTTCGTCCAGCGACGCAAGCGTCGGCCGATCCAGGATTGCGGGATCGTAGGCCGGAAAAGCGCCCTTCTCGGCGGCTAGCTTGGCCGAGGCTCGGTACGCGGCCGTGCGGATGGCGCTCAGCCAGCTTTCGGCCAGGGCAAGACCGTCAGCGGCGCCATAGCGCGCATTGCAGAAGATGAGCGCATCGGCGAGCCCCGTGACGCCGAGGCCGATCCGGCGTTTCGACTTCGCTTCTTCTTCTTGCTCGCGAAGCGGATAGCGCGAAACGTCGATAACATTGTCCAAGAGGCGCACCGCCGTCGCTGTGAGGTCCTCCAGATCTTGCGGATCGATTCCGGCGTCCGCCTCGAAGGGCCGCCGCACGAGCCGCGACAGATTGATCGAGCCCAGGAGACATGCACCGTAGGGAGGCAATGGTTGCTCGCCGCAAGGATTGGTCGCCGAGACCGTCTCACAATAGGCAAGGTTGTTTTCTGCATTGACGCGATCGATGAAAATCACGCCCGGCTCGGCGACGTCGTAGGTGGCGCGCATCAGGCGCGCCCACAGGTCGCGGGCCCGCACCGTGCGATAGACCTGACCGTTGAACTGAAGCGGCCAATCCTGGTCCGCTGAGAGCGCCGCCATGAAGGCGTCGGTGACCAGAACCGACACGTTGAAGTTACGCAGCCGCGCCGGATCGCGCTTTGCATCGATGAACTGCTCGATATCGGGATGGTCGATGCGCAAACAGCCCATCATGGCGCCGCGGCGCTGTCCCGCCGACATCACAGTGCGGCACATCGCGTCCCATGCGTCCATGAAGGAGAGTGGGCCTGAGGCTTGGGCGCCCACGCCGCGCACTGGCGCGCCGGCCGGGCGGATCGTCGAGAAGTCCATCCCCACGCCGCCGCCTTGCTGCATGGTGAGCGCAGCTTCACGCAGATGCTCGAAGATGCCGTCAAGATTGTCAGGGATTGTGCCCATCACGAAGCAGTTGAAGAGCGTGACCGACCGGCCCGTGCCAGCGCCCGCGATAATCCGCCCGGCCGGCAGAAACTTGAAATCGCTCAACGCGCTTTCGAATTGCGTTCGCCAATGACGCCGCGCACGCGCGGGTTCGGCCTCGGCTATGGCCGCCGCGACGCGCGCCCACGTCGCGTTCACGTCTTCGTCGCCCAAATCTCCGTCGGAACGGAAGCGATACTTCGCGTTCCAGATTTCAGCTGAGATTTCGGCGTCGAACGGCATGTCACGTGCTCCATCACAATTAAGCGCACGCCAGTCTCTGTGAGTCGAAGGTAATGCGGAGGTAAATTGCATTGCAGGGCGACAACGCAGCGCACTTCTTAGCCGATGTGGCGCGCGCGTTTGATGTGTATCAACCAAGGGCGGCTTTGCGTGACGCGACGACGGACAAGACGGACAATCGGTACCCGCGCGTGCGAGGGCGAGCGGCTGCGGCGACAGATCGCAAGCTCGCTTGATGACGGTCAAATGCGATCCTCGCGTGGGCGCGTAAATGGCGTCACCTCCACGATCATGCGCGTCGCGACCCCGCGTCGCGCCCCGCGGCGCTATTAGAGTTCATGATGCGTCGTGCTGGGAGGTTCGGTGATGGCGGATTTTCTCTCCAATTACTCAATCCAGAAATGGTTGGAATCGTGTCCGCAAGGATATCTTGAGGATACAGTCTACGGCCATGGCGTTGATGAGCGCGAGCCGGAGGATCTGCTCCAGAATGAGGCCTATCGCGAACAGCAGATACGCACGACGGTGCAATTGATCGCCGGCGAGCGCTGCGCGCTCGCGGCCTCGTCTGGGCTTGTCAACGCGGCGCCCGATCAGGCAAGCAAGACCTTCTTGGCGACGCAAACGCTCGACGAAGGCCGCCACGTCGAGATTTTCACCCAACGTCTCTATGACCTCGGCGTCAAGCCAATCGATCTAGAGTCGACGATAAAGGCCTACGTCAATCCACATCTCGGCAAGTTCGCCGAAGTCCTGCTTGAGAAGATCGACAAGAAGGATTTCGTGGCCGGTGTCGTCGGCCAGAATATCGTGCTCGAAGGCATGGCGTTCTCCGTCTTCGAAATGCTGCATGCGGGGGCCGAGACGTCTAACCCGAAATTCGCGCGCACTTTATCGGGTACAATCGCCGATGAACGCCGGCACGTGGGCTTTGGCGAAAATCGCATCGGCGAACTCATCCGCCGCTATCCGGAGAAGAAGCCTGAAGTGCAGCGCATGCAGCGCGACATGACCAAGCATATGCTGGCGACGTTCCATGAGGCGTTTGCAAGAAATGGCGGTCCCACCGAAGCGCGCGCTAGCGCGCCGCAGAAGGGCAAGCCCGGTCCAACGTATCAGGGGCTCAACCTAGCCGAAGCCTCCAACGAAGACATGGAAGAGGCGCTCTCGGCGACAGTGCTGAAGGAGTTCAAGACAAGGCTTGGCCGCATCGGTCTTGACTATCAGTCGCCGGTTTAAGGCGTCTCCCATGGCTCAAGGCGACAATCCGCACGATCTGGACGAAGCCGAGTTTCGCGCCACCGTGCACTCGTTCGAGTTCTGGTTCGAAGCCGTGGAGGGATACCTCCACGGCCGGCCCTATGGCGTCAGTCCCGGCCTGCAGGACATCGAACTGAGCGAGCGTCAACGCCAGGGGCTTATCATGACGCTCTGCAATTATTGCGTGGGCGAGACTGCCGCTCTTGACGCGTCGAGCGGTATGATCGGCTTTGCGCCCGATCGCGGTGCAAAGATCTTTCTTGCCACTCAAGTGGTCGACGAGGGCCGCCATCTGGAGGTTTTGCTCCATCGCATGAAACAGCTCGGCGTCGCCGATCCCGACGCCGAGATCGCGCAGCGCGCCAATCGCAGCTTGCTGAAGTTCAAGGATCGACTGCTCGACTTTGTCGATGCGCGCGATTGGGAAGCGTCCGTTTTCGCGCAGAACGTTATCCTTGAATGCCTTGAGTTCACTGTCTTTCGCCATCACGCCGGGACCGCAGATCCGGTCACGGCGGAGATGTTGCGAGGCATCGTGTCGGACGAGCGCCGGCATATGGGCTTCGGCGAGAACGACTTGGGCCGGCGTCTGCTGACAGCGCCCCACACCCACGATCGCCTGTGCAAGATCAAACGAGAGCTGGACTCGCTCGTGCTCGATACGTTTGCCGAGACGATGGGAGAACTTGGCATCGAACATGATGACCGCCCCGACCTGGCGGGCGACTATTTGGCCGCCGTCGCGCGCCTTGGCTTTGGGGCATGATGACCGATCCGCTCGAATTGCCCAGCGGGGGGCGGCGTCCGCGTCTTTTCTTCGACCTCGAGGAAACAGGCTTCAATGAAGTGCCGAAGCGATTTCGCCGCTTCTACCGGCGATGGCGCGGAGCTGGAGACAAGCTTGGGCCCAATGAAGCGCTCTGCCCAGTCTGCAAGGTGGTCATCCGTTCGACCAAGGAACTTCGGGCCGGGGATCGCGTCTATTGCATGCCATGCATGTCGCGCCTCGAACTGGTTGAAGAAGAGGGGATGCTGATCGCCAAAGTCATCTATTGAGCAGACCCAGAGGCTCTCTGCTGCCGGAGTAAAGGCCAGCGGCGGTCCGACGGAGAGCTGGCGGCCACGTAGCCTGGTCTAGTTGACAAGTATCAAACGAGGTTCAGGCAAAGCATGCGAGCGTACAGCTTGTGTTGTCATGTCGGTCGCTTTCATTCCCCAACGCAACGCTAGGCCCGGTTCGCAAGTGGGAAAACGGGAGCTGCGGAAGGCCGTCCATCGCCAGGCGATCCTTGAGGCGGGCGAACACGTGCTCGGCGCTGACCTTCGCGAGTGCGTTGCCGTCGACAAGATCGCGGCGCGGGCGAGCTTGGCCAAGGGCACAGTCTACAACTACTTTGTCGACAAAACTGCGCTGGTCGAGGCTGTCACGCAAAGGGTCGAAGCGCGCGTCGTCGAGCGCATCGGTCGAGCGATGTCGGGTCGCCCCAGCGCCGGGGCGCGCCTCGTCGCCGCCATCTGTTGCATGTTCGAGACGGCGGCGCAGTTTCCTCAGGAAGCGGTGATCCTGGAACGGCGCGGCGGCGGCGGCGCCGGAAGCCGACACTCGTTGATCGGCGCCTTGATCCTTGCGGAACTCAAGAGCGAAGAGTTCGATCACTTGGCCGAGGCAGGGGCGCGACGGGCGGCCATGATATTGATCCTAAGCGCGATCTTTTCTGGCATGCGGGAGGTGGCGTGCGGACGTATTCGCTGGGGCGAGGCGGAGATATTGGCGTTGATTCGACGTTGCTTGGCGGCGTTAGAAATGGGGAAAGACGAAGCGTCGAGGGCGTTAAGCGCCGGTGCAGATTTTGCCTTCGCCGACGGCGGCGTCGCGGGCCGCCTCGAAGAGGGCGCCGCCGCTCGTGAGTGCGACGCTTCGCCCGCGCCGTAGCCGCGTGTGTCCGAAAACGACGCTAATCAGCCTCGCTTTCGAAGTAGGTCTCATCGACCTCCGGGCTGCCTCGGTCGGCCGTGGGAAGCGGCTGCGCCATGAGCGCAAGACATACGGCGACGCCGGCCCCCAGCGCCATGAGCAGCGCGATAATGCTTGCCGGCTCGGCGTCCTCGCCTGGCTCGTCGGCGCGCCGTCGTTTCGAGCCGGTGACCATGGCGGGCACAAGATCGTCCTTGGCCCTCAGCGTTTCCACTGCGACGCCGAGGACGTGAACGACCACGAGCGCCTGCAACGCGCGGAAGAGTGCTTCGTGCACCTCGGAGAGTTCCAGTCCCCATAGGCCGACGAACGGACCTACGTTATGTTCGCTGCCGCTGAACAAGCCCGTGACGACGATGCCGGTTGTGACCGCCAGAAGCGCGAATACCGCTACGCCGCCAAGTGGATTGTGCCCGAGATGACGCTTTGGCTGTTTCGAGAAGAGATCGCGCACGTGCGCGACGATGGCTGAGGGTCCAGCGGCGAAATCGGCAAAGCGTGCGCGTTCGCCTCCAACGAATCCCCAAATCACACGAAACACGATAAGACCCGCAATGGCCTCGCCGGCATAGCGATGAATGAGCGCCGCACTCCCTTCCTCTTCGCCCGTGAACCAGGCGATGATGACGAGCGCAAGCAAGCTCCAGTGAAACAAGCGCGTCGGCAGGTCCCAAACATAGACGCGGCGTTCGCCGGTGTCGGTCGTCTTCATAACCATTCCCTAGTGCTTGAGTTCGGTTCTAGTCGTAGGTCTGAGCTTCATGGATGCTTCCAAGCTAGGCTCAGATTGCGCCTTGTGGAAGGATCGAAACCCAATAGCGGACGCGTCGCCGACGCGGCGTCCAGCAGAACGTGAAAGTGGTTGGGCAGGCCGATCTCGTGCTGTTGAGACGAAATCCGCTCGAGAGCATCTCGCGAACGCGCAAGATCGTTTGGGGGATGGAGGACGGCGCGCTCGTGAACTAGACCGCACCGCGAGCTTGTTGGCGCGCGCCCACGAGGCCGAGGTCTCAAACACGGAGCGCGCGACAGTTCAGCGGGGGGTTGTTGGCGCGACGCTCATAACAGAGCTCGAACTCCGCAACGCATGGGATAGAACGCCAAGCATCGCGACGCGGTCGCAGGCGCACAGCCGATAAGGTCGCTGTGTTTCGTGTAACTGAAGACTGTCGCTGCATCCGCACCGAACGTCATGGCGGTTCGCCGCGCGGATAGTGGCGCGCCTGATTCCATACGCATTGAGAAGGCCCTCAACTCCCGGCGTCGGTTTGATCGGCCCTGGCGATCGTGCTGCTGCGCGCGCCGAGCCTAGCCAACGAAAGATGTAGCGCTTGGCGCAAGGCGCTCGGATCGGTCCGCGACAGGGAGGGATCGTTGCGAAGTAGAGTTCTGAGCGCCTTGTGGGCGAGCAGGTGCGCTTTGTTGGCGTCGTCCGTGACATCTCTCGCGAGCACAACCAAGCGCTCCCCGATTACCACGATACGTGCGGCCAACAACATCGACGATCGCCTTTCTCGTCCCCGCCAGTGACGGGCCTCTTTTGTGGATAGGCGTCGATTCTAGCCCCACGATAACGCCGCGGATTTGCGAATTGTCATGCGTCACGGCCCAGTGCGGCCCTGAGCGGCGTCATACCCGAGATCGACTTCCCGATTCTCCACCTAATCGCCTCGATGCGCTGAAGCACGCGCTCGCTCATGTCCACGATAGCGTCAGAGTCCGAGCACAACGAGCTGTCGCTCCGATGCAACGCGCCTCAGGCGAAGATTCGAACGCTTGTCGCCGGCGCGCAGGTGCAGGACCGCGCTCAGACGTTGATCAGCCCCGAGTTCGTGCGCGATTTCCGCGCCCCGGCGCGCGCGGCGTTCGATGGCGGTCGAATTGGAGTACCTCTAAAGGCCGGCAAGCGCGGCGTTCTAGGAAATCGGCGCCCGCCAGTGCGGGGGGGGGGAAGGGAATTGACTGGCGGGCGCTTCTATCGTTCGACCTGCCTTAAGCTGTTCTCGGCCGAACGCTAAGTCCGATGGCCAAGACTACCGATGCCGCATCAGGCAGCATTGAGATTTATCAATGACAACGCAATTAATGATTGCGCCCCAACAGAACGTTTCGCAACGCAACAGCGTTGTTGCGCGCCTCGTCGTGCGCCGCGTAGAGCAGAGTTATGACGCGTTCGCGGGCCGCCGCGCGCAAATGGCCTAACGCTTCGAGCTGGCAGGCGAGCTCAACGGCGTAGCGCTTGCGAAAACCCAACCAGCGCGAGGGTTTATGAGCGTACCAGGTGCGAAGCGCATCGCTCGGCGCCAAGTCGCGGAGCCAATGATCGATCGCCGCCTCGTCTTTGCTGAGACCACGTGGCCAGAGCCGGTCAACGAGGATGCGTTCGCCATCGGCTTTCGCCGGCGCTTCGTAGACACGCTTTGTCCTCACGTGCGCGGCGGGGATTGTGTTGCTCATCGCGCAGTCGCCAACGCGCCCGGGCTCCCATGGTGTGTGGCGTGGACGCCGTCTCCATCGGCCAAGGCGGCGAGCGCACGGTGGCGAACAATGACGAAATGATGCGCGTCCGTCATGCGCAGCAGACCGTCGCGTTGAAAACGGCTCAAAGCCCGGCTGATCGTTTCAATAGTGATGCCAAGATGGTCGGCGATGTCTGCGCGTGACATTTGCAGGGTAACGCTGTGGTCCTGGGAGGTTTCTGCAGCGTTGGCGCGCTCCAATAGAAAGTCCGCGACGCGCTCATCGGACCACAACCGACCCAGCCGAAACTGGATACGATCGCGCGCCACAAGTTCATTGGTGAGTGATTGGATAACGGCATCGCGGACGCCTGCGTCCCTCGCCATAACAGCCTCCAGGGCGCTCGCCTTAAACGATACGATTCTGCTGACGGTCACAGCTTCGGTGGAAGTACGGAACGCGTTGAGCGCGCCGAGCCCGATCAAGCCGCCAGGGTCGACAAATCGCGTAATGTGACGGCGGCCATCGGGCGTCATGCGGAAGGAACGAAGCGTGCCGGAGATCACGCCGATGACGCTGCGGCGGTGGCTCCCTTCCATAGTGAGATGTTGATCGGGCGCCAGCGACTGAGTTGCGCCGGGAATGGCTTTGAGCAACGCGGCCAAGGGGCCGCCTTCAATGTGTGCTGCCTGCTTGGGGTCGGCGTTGAAGGACGGCGTCATTGCGTTCTGCTACGCCTCCGGCCCGTTGAGCCGCTGCAGCGCCTCTTCCCAACTGACGAGGTGATCCAGATACGTCCGTAGGAAGTCCGCGCGCGCGTTGCGATAGTCGACGTAATAAGCGTGCTCCCAAACGTCGCACCCGATGAGCGCGCGCTTGCCTTCAGTGATCGGCGTATCGGCATTTGACGTGGTCACGACCTCCAAACGGCTCTTGTTCTCAACCAGCCAAACCCAGCCACTGCCAAATTGTGCGGCGCCGGCGGCCGAGAATTGTTGCTTGAACTTCGTCACATCGCCGAAGTCCTGGACGATGCGATGCTCAAGCGCTGCAGGCATTACGCCGCCGCCAGAGGGTTTCATCCCTGTCCAGAACTGAGAATGGTTCCAATGCTGCGCGGCGTTGTTGTAGATCGATCGCGCGCCAGGCGTGCGGTTTGCTGTGACGATCAAGTCCGCGAGCGGAAGCGAAGCCCACTCATGTCCATCCAGCAATTGGTTGAGTTTGTTCACGTAGGCGGCGTGATGTTTGCCGTAATGGTAGTCGAACGACTCGGCCGAGAGGTAAGGCGCCAGCGCATCCTTTGGATAGGGAAGCTCCGGCAAACGATGAGGCGCTGATGCTTCAGCCATGTGATGAAACTTTCGGTGGCAGAGGCGCAATCGGGGCGCACAATTCGGTGATGAGCCCATTGGCGATGGAATAGATCCAGCCGTGTATCCACGGCGCCCGACGGCCGGCGCGCCATGCGCGTGTGATTGTCGGATGCTTCAGCAGCCGCTCGACTTGATCGACCACATTGAATTCGCAGAGACGGTCATTGCTCGACGATCGATGTGTTTCTGACCCGCATCGGCGCCGATAAAGGGCATGCGGCGTCGCCAACCATCGTCCCAATTCGTCGTCCTTCAGATCGCGCGCCGCAAGCACGCCTCCGCAGCCATAATGGCCAGTGACGATGACATGCTCCACGCAGAGCACGTCAACCGCGTAGGCGAGCGCCGCTTCGAAGTTCGGATCGCCTGCGACGGCGAGATTGGCGACATTGCGGTGAACGAACATTTCGCCGGGATCGAGGTCTACTATTTCGGTCGCCGGCACGCGGCTATCCGAGCAGCCAATCCAGAAATAGGATGGTCTCTGTTGGGTGCTGAGACGCTTGAAGAAGGCGGGATCGGCCAAGACTTTGCGTGCGGCCCAGGCCTGGTTACGCCTCAAGAGATGCGCAAGCGACGAAGTCTCGGATGGATGAAGCTTGCTCATGACGCCGCCTTATCCAAGTCAACCAGTCGCAGATAGCGGCTGCGTGCTTCGAACCCCTGCGGGAAGACCCGCGCCGCTTCCTCATCCGAGAGCCTCGGTGAAATCAACACGTGCTGACCGGGACGCCAATCGGCGGGCGTGACGATCCTTTGGGCGTCGGCCAATTGCAGGCTGTCGATTGCGCGCAAGAGCTCAGCGAAGCTGCGCCCGGTGCTCGCCGGATAGATCTGGATGAGACGAACCTTCTTCGCCGGATCGATGACGAAGACGCATCGCGCCGTTGCCGGCGAAGTCGCGCGTTCGTGGATCATGCCGTAGAGCAGGGCGACGCAGCGATTGCTATCGCTCAAGATTGGAAAGCGCGGTCGCTCGCCTTGCGTCGATTGGATGTCGGCTTCCCATTTCAGATGCGCTTCGACGGGATCGACCGAAAGCGCGATCACCCTCACGTCCCTGCGCGCCCATTCATCATGGAGGCGCGCGACCTCGCCAAGTTCGGTGGTGCACACCGGCGAGAAGTCACGCGCATGACTGAACAGGACGCCCCAGGACCGTCCCAGCCAGGCATGAAATCGGATGGGACCTTGGGTGCTGTCCTGCTCAAAGTCCGGAGCCAATTGGCCAAGCTTCAGCGTCATAGGGGATAGAGTGGACCTTCTCTTTAGCGCAGACAAACGAATGATATGACGTTATAAGCCCAATATTATTGTGCTAAAGGGAGGCCCGGGATGGACATCACCGTTGCGCGCACATTCTTGGAGGTGGTGCGTAGCGGCAGCTTCGTCGGCGCGGCCGCCAACCTCAACGTGACCCAAACTGCAGTGGCGGCGCGCATCCGGGCGCTGGAGAGCGAACTCGAACGGCCGCTGTTTGTCCGGAACAAGGCTGGCGCGCGCTTGACGTCGGCGGGCGCGCAATTCCAGCGTTTCGCGGCGACGATGGTGCAGGTTTGGGAGCGCGCGCGCTACGCGGTGGCGCTGCCTCCGGGGCGCGAGAGCGTCGTTACGCTCGGTGCAGAACTGGCTTTGGGCGCGCCGTTCCTGAGTCACTGGCTGCTCTGGATGCGCCGCGAATGTCCCGAGCTTGCGGTGCGTGTGGAGATCGCAAGCGAAGCCGATCTCATGGATCAGGTGCAGAATGGCGCGCTGGATATTGCGGTTCTTTACGCGGCGCCGCGCCGTCCCGGCGTGGTGTGCGAGCTACTCTTCGCGGAGCAATTGGTGAAAGTGCGCACAACGCCGATCACGCATGAACTCGGCGCCGAGGACTATGCGCATGTGGAATGGGGCGAAGATTTCGCCATGAGCTATGGCGCGGCATTTCCCGATTCTCCCAATGCGGTGCTTTCGTCGAATTACGGACCCTTGGCGCTTGACTATATTCTAGCCGTGGGAGGGAGCGGTTATTTCCGCAGAAGCATTGTGGCGCCCTACCTTGAAGAAGGCCGTCTTGTCTTGGCGCCGGAGTCGCCTCAATTTGGCTTTTCCGCTTTCGCTGTTCATTCCACGCAAGCCGATGAAAGTGTACTTGCGCGCGCACGCGAAGGTCTGCGTGCGGCCGCAAGGCTCTTGTCCTCCAGCGACGCTTGAGCGCGGCACGGTTGAGAATTGTCAACTCGCCGGGACGTCCATGCGCAACACTCAGCCTCATGGACGTGCGATCGGATCATTTGGCCGCTGCCGATCAAACGGGCGAGGACCCGACTGCAGCGCCGCAATCAATAGCGCCCACGTCTGAAACCAGGCTCGAGCGCCCAGGCGCCAGCAATGGCGAGCAACGTCCGTTTCAAGACATGCCGCCATGGATTTGGCGCCTGTTCTTTGCGGCCTGGGCGGCGCTGTTTGGGACTTTTGTCGTGACATTCGGCGTCAGCGGTGAAGTCCGCTTCGTACTCGGCGTGGTCGCCGCGTTCGCGGCGGTGTTCTTCGTCACGCCATTGGTTCTCTTGCGGATGACGCGCCGAGCCAAGCCGACAAAGGTCAGATCCTATCTCGGGCAAATCCACACCCTGAACGGGCCCTGCAGCGAGTTGGAGGCGGCGCTTCAGATCGCCTTACTGCCCATCACGCTGACGCTTGGCCTGGTCGTGATCGCAATGTTCGTTCCTCGATGAATGCTGAAGTCGAAACTCTCAACGGAGCTGCAAATGCCAGATGGACTGACGAAATTGATCCCAGAACCGATGGCGCGCGCGCGTCGTTCCGCTGATATCGGCGATGTCTCTCATACCGTGTTGCACAGTCAGGAGGCGTTGTTTGGCGTCGTGGAACGACTAGCCGAAAGCGTGGACGCACTGCGCGCCGAGTTAGCTGCGATGGGATCGCGAGAGTGAGCACCGATACGGCGAGCGCGCGAAACGATGCGCAGGCTAGCGTCGGTGATGCGCTAGCGATGATCGTGTCGACGCGCGAGGACGAACCGATCTTCCTGGCCGCCGCCAAGCTCGCAACGGCGCACGGGGCGACCGTTTCCGCCCTGTTGTTTGAGAGGGCCCCGGAGCCGAGCGAAGCGACGGCGGTCTATGCCGGGCTATGGGTGCTCACGCCAGACGTTCCGAGGCCGAAGCCGCGCGACGAGATGAGCGCGTTGAGGCGCAGGCTGCAAAGGACGCCGAGGCGCGTGTCCGTCAGACGCATCGAAGTCGCAACCGGGGCAGACGCCGATCGCGCCGGATTGGAGGCGCGCGGCGCCGACATCACCATAATGTTGCAGCCACGGGGCGGACGCGACGCCGCGTTAAGACGCGCGATCTTTGAGAGCGTGCTCTATGAATCGGGGCGGCCTGTCCTGCTGATGCCGCCAGGTTGGAACGGACTAACGCTCGGCAAGTCGATCCTCATTGCCTGGGATGGATCGCGTGAGGCGACACGGGCGGTCGCTGACGCCCATGCGATCTTGGCGGCAGCCGAACGGATTTCGGTCTTCGAGGTGGAAGTTGGCTTATCCAGGGGGCTGCCTGCAGCTGAACTGGTCGCACGTCTGCGCCGGGCTGGACTTCAGTGTCATTACCGATCCGAACAAGGGAGCCGCCTTGAGGTGGATTCTCTATTGCTTTGCGAGGCCGAAGCGATCGACGCCGACCTTATCGTCATGGGGGGCTACGGCCACGCGCGTCTGCAAGAGATGCTGTTCGGTGGAGTTACCCGTTCCATGGTGAGAACCTCACCGGTTCCGCTCTTCGTTTCCCGCTAGGCGTTCCTCGCCGCAACGGCGCTTGGTAAGACGCGACGTCCCGGACTTTCGCGTCCCCATGCCCATCTCCTATGCGCCGCGCGCGCCGAGTTGGCGCGCCGTGCGCAGCCGCGCCTCGCGCAAGCCCGGATCGCCGGCGCGCCCGAACAGCGTAACCCGTATTGGCGAGACGCCCAAGAAGCGTAGGACCGGGTGCCGAACGGCGAATACGTTGGGGCCGCAATAAACAAAATCGCCAGCGTGGATCGATGCGTCCAAAGTCACAATTGCGCGCGCCGATTTGCCGCGAAGATTCTGCGTCCAGCGCGTCCCGTTGTTACACGTCGCAAAGCCGCCGCTCGCAAGTTGTTCAAGAAACACCCGGAGTAGGGCCGGCATGGTTCCCAGCCACAACGGATAGATCAACACCACATGGTCAGCCTCGGCGAGGCGCGTCTGAGCTTCTTTGATCCCGCCGAATGGACTCGGCATCGAAAATTGCGAGGCTGTATGCATGTAGGAAAATTCAAGCGCTGAGACCTTGATGACGTATGCCGTTCTTCCCGCCTCACGCGCGCCGTGTGCGTAAGCGGCTGCGAGTCCGTGCGACAAGCGATTGGCATGGGGGTCGGGATGACCATCAATGATAAGTATGCGATCCGCCATTGCGACGTGACGACTCCGATTTGCCCGCAAGCGAGACGTGAGCCTATGCATGGCGTTTCGAAGTCCCTTTGACATTTGTCGCAACATCGGGCGCAGGGCGCCTAAAGCTGGTAAGCCGATATCGCCGACGAAGCGTCTGATCGGGGGCGGGAGAAGCAGCTGTTGTGATTTAGGAATACAAGACGGCGCCAGCGCATCTCTCCGACATGAGCGCCCGGGGTTCAAGACAGGCTCTTCAAAGCACAGCGGCGCAGAGCCGCAACGTCGTAGCCATTTGGCGCAATTGTAGGTCGTTGTCGGGCAACTAAGTGAGTGGGAGACGAACGGCGCAGCGGCAAGGAGGCGGATGTGAATGCAGCGCTCTCTAGATGGGAGAATGAAGGCGGCGCGATCTCGGACGAAGACGCGCGGGAACAGCAAGCTGACGCGGCGGGTGACGGCGCGCCGGACTCAGAGCCAGGGGATGTCCAGTACGGCTCGGCGCCGTGACGCTGGCCTAACCGCAACACCCATGGGACGCCGCCATGCATCGTCCCATGGCCCGGGCGTGCGGCGCCTGAGTTGTCCTTAGCTGCGTTCGCGTACGCCGACGCCGCGACCGTACACTAATTCACCCCCGCACCACGCGCCGGCGATCATCACCAGCAACGCAGCCCCGCTTGCGGTGATTGCCCACCATGGGGCAGGCGATAGCGCGACATAAGTTTGGTCGACACGTCCTAAGAGGCCGATGACCGCAAGCGTCCACGCTGTGCCCATGAGGCTTGCGTGCACGAGCGCAAGCTTCGCGGCTTTGGCTTGCGCGCGCGGCAGATCCATCGCGCCGGCGGTTGCGGCGAGCGCGCCGCCAACAGCGCCGAAGGCGGCGATGATCGCGCCGGCTCGCCAGAACACGTCTTGTCCAAGCCCGATCGCGAGCGCGTCGCAAAGCGGCGTCAGGGTCCAACATGCGACCGGCAGATGCACGAGCATGGGATGAAGCGGATGCAGTGTCATGTCGTTCAAGCCGGGAGGAGCGCAGCCGCGGCGAGGCAGAGAAAACCGCTTACGGCGACAATAGCGTGGATGCCGGCGAGCACCCGCGGCGGCGCCTGTTTGCGCAGATGAAAGCTGACCAGTGCAAATCCGCCCAACGCCGCGATCAGCAAGAGGCCTGCGGCGACTGTCACTAGCATCGGTGCGGGCGCGCCGGAGATGAACGCCGTGTAGAGCAGAAGCACAAGACCCGTGGCGGCGAAGAGGCCATGCAGTATCGCGGCGGGCCATGCTGGCAGCGCGCCCTTGAACACCCGCACGATCATGTACACGCCGAACAGCGCGGCGACGGCAAATAGCGCAAGCGAAATGACTAGCATGGGGCTCCTCCAAACTATGCATGCATTGGATGCGACAGGCGGCCGGAGGTTCCCGGACCGCGCGCGGCGGACCGCACCAAGATTTGGTGGGACGAGCGCCCGTCAAACGCTCGTCCCCCCAAACGCCCTGAGCAGACCCACGCCTATTGCGCGAAGCGCTCTGGGAAGGCGGCGATGAGCCCGGCGCTCAGCGCATCCGCGAGCATCATCATATGCGCTTCGGCGGCGCCGTATTCGGCGATGCCTTCGGCGTAGCTGCCCTGCAGAAGCGAAGTTGCATAGGCAAGTGTCGTGTCGATGTGCCCGCGCAACATGCCGCGCACGATGTCTTGCGGCCAGTTGGAATTAGCAGTGGCCAGGAAGTCAGCAATCTCTTGCGCATTCGCATAGGCCGTCGTGATTGCTCTTGTCTTTGCCGGCTCGTCACCGGCCTTGGCCGCGCGCACCACCTCGACGGCGGCGGCGATATGCGCCTGCAGCAGACGCGTCAGCGCATCGCCTGCGCCATCGCCATAGAAGGGCTTGATGGCGTTGCCAATATCAGCCTGGTTCTGCATCAGCCGTGCGGCCGTCGACTCGAAGGCCGGCGGCGCCATAGCGAATGCGAACACTGCCGCATAGGTCCATTCCATGTGCTGCGCCCAAAGCATTCGCATGGCGCTATAGAGCGCGCTCATGCTGGGTGTGCGGCAGGAGGGCGATGCGACTTGTTCGTGCGGCCCTGGATGGGCGCTGGCCGACGCCGGCCTTAGTAAGAGCAATGCAGCGGCTGGCGCGCCAAGAGCAAGACGTCTGCTCAGTAGCGGGCGCGAGATTTCTGAAACCAACATTTAGCGAACTCCATTCTCTTAAGCCAGCGTGAGGATTGGCTCCGTGCGTACGCCGAAGTCCTGCTGCCGCGTTATGCATCAACTTGGATGGAGTGATCGGCCGTTAGGTTCCCGGATTTCGTTCGCGCCGCCGCGGGGGCTTGGGGTCTAACGATGCGGCGGAGCGAGCATGAGCGCGAGCTTGCGCCCAGCCCCTGGTGTTGCGGCGACGCGCCTTAGCAGCACGCGCCACGGATCGATCATGGTCCGCCACGCGCCAGCGCCGGTCGGATGGACGAGGCCGTAGCAGGCCACGCCGTCCTCGGGTTCGGCGCTGAATGTTGCGAAGAGGCGGTCCCAAATGATGAGGACGCCGCCGAAATTGCGGTCGATGCAGGCGGCGCTCACGCCATGATGCACCCGGTGATGCGATGGCGTGTTGAATACAAACTCGATCCAGCGGGGTAAGCGGCGCACATATTCGCTGTGGATCAGAAAGTGATGCACGCCGCGCACGCCGGCGCTTGCGGCCACGAGCGCCGCCGGCGCGCCCAAGGACAGCAAAACGAGCGGAGCGATTGCGGCCGGGGTCAAGATCCAGGTCGGCGGTTGACGCAATCCGGTCAAGAAATTGTAGCGGCGGGGCGAGTGATGCACTGCATGCGAGGCCCAAAAGAACGCCACGCCGTGCGCGAGCCGATGGCTGAGATAGTAGAGAAAATCATCTGCGACGAAGACAAAGGCGGCCAGTAGGATCGTCGTCTCGATGTCGCCCGTGATTGGTTGCGGCAAAGCCATATCGATCGCAAGTGCGATCAGGCCCAACACGAAACTGGTGCGGGCCTCATCACGCCACTCGGCGTGGCTGGGATAGCTTCGCGCCGGCGCCTCGACGAGCGCCAGCACAACCGCCAAAGCGAATGCGGCGACAGCAAGCATCTCACGAAGTCGACATCATCTGTTGGCTATGAGTTTGGATGCGCGGATGGCGTGAAGGTTCCCGCGCGGCGAGCGCGTCAAGGCGCGGCGCGGACGCGTGCTTCGTGGCGCCCCTTATCAAAGGTTCGCTCGATCTCAAGATTCTCGCGATCGCGATTGAGCGAAGCCGCAGCCAGAAGTCGGCCCTCAAGACTGTAGCGTGCGGTAAACTCTCGCGACGCGATAGATCCGTCCATCTCGATCTTGTCCCACTTGGGCGCGTGGCCGACATAGCGCAGGATGTGGTCGTAATGCGCGCTCCAGAAGAAAGGCGTCGCATCATAAGACTCGCTGCCGCCCAGCATGTTCACGGCCGCGACCTGACCTTGCCGTTGGGCGACTGCCCAATGTTCGATGCGCAGCCGCGCGCCGCTCAAGGCATCCGGAAAGCTGGCGACGTCACCGGCGGCGAAGACGCCCGGCATGCTGGTCTGCAAGAACCGATCGACCTCGACGCCGTCAGACACGGCCAAACCCGCTTTGGCTGCGAGGTCCGTGTTGGGGCGCACGCCAACGCCCAGTACAACGAGGTCAGCGTCAAGCGAGTGACCACCCGTTAGACGCACACGTTTGCCGTCGAAGCCCTCGGCGGTAAGACCCAGTTGAAAGCGAACGCCGTGTTCCTCGTGAGTCGAGCGGACGAAGCGAGCGATATCGTCGCCCAGCACGCGTGCGAGCGGGAGAGCGTCCGGCGTGACCACGTCGACCTGAAGGCCGCGTTTGCGCAGCGAAGCTGCGGTTTCAAGACCAATGAATCCAGCGCCGATGACGACAACGCGCCGCGCCTGCGCGGCGGCGGCGATCACCGCATCGGCATCCCGCAATGTTCGTAGGACGTAAACGTTGGGGTGATCGAAGCCCTTGAGCCGAATGGGGCTGGCGCCCGTCGCCAGTAAGAGAGCGTCATAGGCAAGGGCGTCACCTGATGCCGGCACGATCTGCCGCTGCTGCGGTGCGATCCGTGTAATCGCAGTCCCCAACCGAAGATCGATGCCGTTGTCACGATAGAATTCGGTGGACTTCAGTGGGATCCACTCGGGCGGCGCGTCGCCCGCAAGATAGTCCTTCGACAGATTTGGCCGGTCGCACGGCGGATTAACGTCGTCGCTCAACAAGGTGAGTTCGCCTGCAAAGCCCTGCCGGCGCAGCATCTCGGCAGCGGCGAACCCTGCCGCGCCCCCTCCGATAATGGCGATCCGGCGCACGCCGTGCTCACGCGGCGCTGGTTTCGAAGGTCCATCAATCAGCTCGCGCACAAACACTCGATCGGCGCCGACGTGAACGCGCCAACGCCTTAGCGCGTCGAAGGCGGGCGCTGTCAGCGCCTCTCCCGTGCGCAAGCTGAAGCAAGCATGATGCCAAGGGCAATGTACGCGATCGCCATCGACGAGGCCATCGGCCAGCCGCGCGCCATAGTGAGTGCAAGATCCGCTCACTGCGAAGAAGTCATCACCGTAGCGCGACAAGAGGACGGCCTCGTCGCCAACATGGCCGGCGATGGTTGCGCCTTCGGCGATCATGTCGAGCGCCAGGCCTGCGCCGAAATCCGGTCCAGAAACCCCAGTCGATGCGCTCATTGACTCGTCCTTCGTTCAATCAGATGCGTCGGCTTACGAAACGTTCCCGAGGGAGAAATCTTGAGCGCCAAACAGCTCGTCGCCTTTTCCCGGGAACCTCGATCTGGCTGCGACATCAAGAACGCATGTGAGCGGGCGTTTCAAGCAACCCGTCGAGCCAGCGAAGAGGGGAACGTCTATGAAACGCCAGGAAGACGCAGGCGGATGTCGTGACGCGCTAGAGATCATCGCGTGCAGTGAGGCCGGAACCAAAACACCAGCTTCGCATCGAATGAAGCGACGTTTCACGAAGGAGCCATGATGCTGGACGCAACATTAGGCAACCTCGCCCGAGAGGGCGTGGGGACGAGCGCGGCGCCGGAGCGCCTCGCGCGTCCGTGCAGAGCCGACGCCGAAGCGGCGGTGCGTACGCTCATCCGCTGGGCGGGGGACGATCCTGCGCGCGAAGGCCTGCGCCAGACGCCGGCGCGCGTCGTGCGAGCTTACGAGGAATGGTTCGCCGGCTACGCCCAAGATCCGAACCGGATGCTGCAGACGACGTTCGGCGAAGTCGGTGGTTACGACGATCTGGTCATGCTGCGCGACATACCGCTCGAATCCACATGTGAGCATCACATGGCGCCGATCTGTGGGCGCGTGCACATCGCCTACCAACCCGACGCGAAGGTCGTCGGTATTTCCAAACTGGCCCGGCTCGTCGATGCTTATGGACGCCGGTTGCAGATTCAGGAGCGGCTGACCGCCGAACTCGCGGATGCGCTCGACTATTCGCTCAAACCGCGCGGTGTCGCTGTTGTCGTGGAGGCCGAACATGCCTGCATGACCTCCCGCGGCGTGCGCAAGCACGCAGCCAAACTGGTCACGCGTGCATTCCGGGGCGTCTACGCCGACGCCACGCCGCGGCGCGAAGTGCTTGACCTGTTGCGGCGGAACGATGGCTGAGCGGCCGGGAACCTTGTTGGCGCCGGCGCATCAGATAGGGTGTAGACCAGGAGAGAGCCATGTCCGCCCACGACGTCGCACGCCCCCATTATGCAAATATGGCGGAGTCGGATCTGGTGCGCCGGGCGCGGGCAGGCGAGCGCGGGGCCTTTCGCGCCATCATGCAACGGGGCAACCAGCGCTTATTCAGGGTCGCACGCGGCATAATGCGCGACGAGTCGGAAGCCGAGGACGTGTTGCAGGAAGCCTATGTCCGGGCCTTCGCTGGCTTGGCTCAGTTCCGTGGCGACGCGAGCATTTTCACCTGGCTGACGCGTATCGTCGTCAACGAAGCCAATGGACGATTGCGCAAGCGGCGCAACGAGGTCGGCTTAGAAGAGGTGGAGGCGGTTCAAAACATGGGGGCGCACGTCATCATGTTTCCTAATGCGGATGCGTCTGCCAACCCCGAAGAAGACGTCGCGCGCAAGCAGGTCCGGAGCGTTATCGAGAGAGCGGTGGATGAACTGCCCGATGACTTTCGCACGGTGTTTATCCTGCGCGACATCGAGGATTGCAGCATAGCCGAGACCGCCGCGGCGCTGGATATTCGCGAAGAGACCGTGAAAACCCGGTTGCACCGGGCGCGACGACAGTTGCGCGCCGCGCTGAGTACTTCGTTTGCAGCGACGCTTGGCGACGTTTTTCCCTTCCTCGGTCCGCGTTGTGAGCGCATCACCGACGCCGTGCTGGCGCGGCTCGTGGATCTCACGGACGACGGAGCCGCATAGGTCGCCCGATCAGGAGCAGCCAGAGGGCGTGCACACTGCGCTGGCGTTTGCCGCTGCGGCGGTTGACGCGCCTTCCCCGAGCAGGGTCATGAGTTCAGCGCCAAGCTGCAAATCCGGAAGATGGCCGAAAGCATGCCGGCGCAGCCTGCCTTGGCGATCGATCAACAATGTGGTGGGCGTTCCGCGCATCGCGTAGGCGCGCATCGTCGCGGGCGCGCCACCGGCAACGTCGTGCGCATCGACGCCGACCGCAAAGCCGATGCGATACTCATGTAGAAATGCTTCGAGCGAAACCGGCGTCATCGCCTCATGATGTTCGAACACCGTATGCAAGCCAACGACGGCGACATCGTCCTCACCGAACCCCTCGCGCACGCGCAAGGCTTGGGGCAAGCCCTGGCTGACGCAGCCCGGGCACAGCATTTGGAAGGCGGTAACGAAGACGACTTTGCCGCGCAGTTGCGACAGGCTCAACGGCGCCGGTGCGTTGAACCATTGGGTCGTGCGCCATTCAGGCGCGAGGTGCGAGTCAAGCATCTGCTCTCCATTCTTGAGGTTCGCGGATCTCGGCGCGGAGGAAGAGCCTCCCGCCGGAATCCAAGGTCTCTATCGGTTGGTTCTGCCTGGCAGACTAAGTTCGCCCGAAGCGACATCGAATACGTCTGCGATAATTATTGGCTTTGACCACGTCGCGTTCGCAATCCGATTAGCGCCATAAGCCCGAGCAGCACGGCCTTGAGCGCCTCGATAGTGGCGTAGTAAGCGTGGTGCGGCGAGGATGGCGGTGTCCCGCCGGCGACGATCGCCGCCACGCGCGCGTCAAGGATTGGAAGAAGCCAGAGGGCTTGGGCAAGCACTGCGAGCGCGAGCAGGAGCGAAAGCGTCAGCGCAAACCGGCGGGTGCGCCAATGCAGCGCCGCGGCCGCGACCAGCGCCGACGCCAACAGCCACTCGATCCTGGCGAAGACAGCAAACGTGGCTTGGCCCACTTGCAGAGCCACCGGCAGGGCAAGATCCTGCACTGCGAACTTGACCGGTGTCGCCAGAAACGAGACGCCGATGAGCATCCCAAGCCAGATCAAGGCGATCACAGCGCCGGCCATGAAGTTTCTCCCGCTTCTGCGGCAAAGAAGTATCTGATATGCTCAATTGGGGCGAGTGGCGAATGGTCGCTTGCCAACACACCGGAACGCACGATGCGCCTGACCTTGCACACTGATTATGCGCTACGCTTGCTTATGCTGCTGGCGCTTGAACCCGATCACAGCCACACGGTCGAAGACGTGTCTCGCCGCTATGGGATATCACGCAACCATCTGAACAAGGTGGTGCAGACCCTGGCTCAGGCCGGATTCATCGAAAGCCAACGCGGTCGAGGCGGCGGGGTGCGTCTGGCGCGCGCGGCGCGCGAGATCAATTTGGGCCGTATAGTCCGCGCCAGCGAGGACAATTTTCACATTGTCGAATGTTTCTGCCGCGAGACCAATACCTGTATCGTCGCGCCCGCGTGCGGGCTGCGCGATCCATTGCGTCAGGCGCTTGCCGCCTTCCTCGACGTGCTTGACGGCTACACTCTAGCCGATCTCATCGATAGCCCCGGGGCATCGCGGCGGATGCGACGGCTGCTGTCGGCCTGAGGCCGCGGCGATGCGCCGCTTGTTTTCTACAAAGTGGCATATAGGATACCAGTATTATGCAACCCCGTCCTGTAGCCGGCAGAGCAGACTATGTCGCCGAGGCGGTCGCGCTGGGCGTGGACGGGGTCATGATTGATGCGCTGGTGCGCGACTTCTACGCACGCGTCCGCGCCGATCCGCTGCTGGGCCCTGTATTCGCCGCCCGCATCATCGACTGGGAACCGCATCTTGAACTGATGGGATCGTTCTGGTGCTCGGTGATGCTACGTACCGGGACCTATCACGGCCGGCCAATGCCTAAGCACGCCTCGCTGCCAGTGGATGCACGTCATTTTGACCGTTGGCTTGCGCTCTTTGAGGCATCAGCTGTGCGGATTTGTCCGGAAGCGGGCCACCTGTTTGTCGAACGGGCGCGGCGCATCGCCGAAAGCCTCGAATTGGGCATTGCCGGCGCTCGCGGACTGACTCTCAAGACCGAAGAACGGCTCGCGCCTTTGTCAACAGCATCACCGGAAGGGATCGGCCCATGAGCAAGTCCTCAGCGCAGCCATTGGAAGACATGCGTCTAGGTGAGATCGCCGTGCTCTTGCCGGGCGCGACCGCAGTGTTTCGCCGCTTTGGGCTCGACTTCTGTTGCGGCGGCGATGTGCTATTGGCCGACGCAGTGCGCGAGCCTGGGGTCGCGCTCGATCAGATCGTGGACGAATTGCGGCGTCTAGATCAATCGGCGCCGAGCAGTCATCCGCGTGAACCCGCGGCGCTGATCGATCATATTCTGGAGCGCTATCATGAAACTCATCGGCGTGAGCTACCTGAGCTTGTTCGATTGGCCCAGAAGGTCGAGCGCGTCCACGCCAGCCACCCTGACGCGCCCATCGGGTTGGCGGTTGCGCTTGAGCACATGGCGATTGAACTCGAAACCCACATGCAGAAGGAAGAGGCGGTCCTATTTCCGATGATGCGCATGGGACCGCAGCCGATGATCGCCCATCCGATCGCGCGCATGCGTCTGGAACACGACGATCATGGCGAACGGCTGCGCGAACTGGAGACGCTCTATCGCCATGGAAGGTTGCCGGAAGATGCTTGCGGCAGTTGGCAGGCGCTTTACGCCGGAGTGAAGAAGCTCGCTGACGATCTCATGCAGCACATCCACCTTGAGAATAATCTATTGTTTCCGCAATTCGCGACGGATCTCCCGGCAACGCCCATCTGTCCTGGTATGGCCAATCCGGGCTAACCTTCAACAAGATGCGCGGCGCAAGGATGCTTACGCGTCGAGCCCGGCGCAGATTTCGCCGTCGGCGCCACGTTGACGCAATTTCCAAAGCGGCATTTAAGATATCTGTTAGCGTCGCGCCATCGCGGCGGTCTGCTGGACGGCGGAGAAGCGGGCAGGGATATGTTGAGCGAGCTGACTAGCGGCCAGCGCCAGGCCGCCTTGATCTTTCTGGCGCTTGTCGCCTGCGTCGGACTGTTTGTCGCCGGTTTCGGCGGCGCCGATCCAATCGCCGCGCATGGCTGGCTTGTCCTGGGCGTTGCCCTGATCAGCGCCTTTGCGGTGCTCACGCGCTTCCATGACCCAGAGCCGGTCGCGGACCGGTCTGGAAGTTATTATGACGCGCCCGTTAAAGCCGGCATTATCCTCGCCATGGTCTGGGCGGTGCTCGCCATGTTTGTGGGCGACTGGGTGGCATGGCTGCTGGTTGATCCTGAACTCACTTTCAGTGAGCCTTGGGCGAGCTTCGGCCGGTTGCGCCCCGTGCATACGACCGGCGTCATCTTCGGCTTTGGCGGCAACGCGCTGATCGCTACTTCGTTTTATGTCGTTCAGCGGACCTGCCGCGTGCGTCTGGCCGGCCACTTAAGTCCGCTCTTCGTGCTCTGGGGTTACAACCTCTTCTGCCTGTTGGCGGTGACTGGCTATCTGTGGGGCATCAATCAGTCGAAGGAATATGCGGAGCCCGAGTGGTACGCAGACCTTTGGCTCGTGATCGTGTGGGTGGCGTATTTCGTGCTCTATTTGCGAACGCTGGCGCGTCGCAAAGAACCGCACATCTACGTCGCCAATTGGTATTATCTGGCGTTCATTCTCGTCGTCGCCGTGCTGCACATCGTCAATGGCCTGGCGCTGCCGCTGTCGTGGGCGCAGGCTAAGAGCTATTCGCTCTTTTCCGGCGTGCAGGATGCGATGACGCAATGGTGGTATGGCCACAACGCCGTCGCATTTTTTCTCACCGCCGGCTTTCTCGGCATGCTCTATTATTACCTGCCGAAGCGCGCAGAGCGGCCAATCTATTCGTACCGTCTTTCGATTATCAGCTTCTGGGGCATCACGTTCTTTTATATGTGGGCCGGTTCCCACCACCTGCATTATACGGCGCTGCCGCAATGGGTGCAGACACTGGGCATGACATTCTCGGTGATGTTGCTGGTGCCTTCATGGGCCTCCGCCGGCAACGCGCTCATGACCCTGAATGGCGCTTGGCACAAAGTCCGCGACGACGCCACCTTGCGCTTTATGTTCGTGGCCGCGGTGTTCTACGGTCTTTCGACCTTCGAAGGCTCGTTCATGGCGATCCGCCCGGTGAACGCGCTTTCGCACTACACCGATTGGACGGTCGGTCACGTCCATGCCGGCGCGCTCGGATGGGTGGCGATGATCACCTTCGGCGCGATCTACGCATCGGTGCCGTGGCTCTGGAAGCAGAAGACCATGTGGTCGCCGCGTTTGGTCGAAGTCCACTTCTGGCTCGCCCTCGCTGGAACCCTCATCTACGTCTTCGCTATGTGGAATTCAGGCATCATCCAGGGATTGATGTGGCGGACATATAACGAAAGCGGGACGCTCGCTTATTCATTCGTCGACTCTCTTGAGGCGATGCATCCCTATTATATCGCTCGTGCGGTGGGCGGCCTGTTCTTTTTGGTCGGGACGCTGGTCGGTTGCTACAATATTTGGATGACTATCCGCGCCTCGCGCGCCGCAGCCGTGCTTGAAGGCGATCATCCCGCGCCGCGGCCCGCGCTCGAGACGGGGAGCTAGCGCGAATGTTTGGCTTGCACTACAAGCTGGAGCGGAAGGCGATCACGCTGGTGCTCGCCATCATCGGCGTCGCCAGCATTGGCGGCATCGTTGAGATTGCGCCGCTCTTCACGATCGATCAAACGGTCGAGGAGGCGCCGGACATGCGCCTGCTGACCCCGCTCGAGTTGACCGGACGAAACATCTACATTCGCGAAGGCTGCAATGCTTGCCACTCGCAGATGATCCGCACTCTGCGTGACGAGGTCGAGCGATACGGTCCGTATTCGCGTGCGGCGGAATCCCAATACGATCACCCGATGCTGTGGGGCTCCAAACGCACCGGACCGGATCTGGCGCGCGTTGGTGGAAAATATTCCGACGCATGGCACGCGGCTCACCTCGCCAATCCACGCGATCTTGTGCCGCAATCGGTGATGCCGGCTTATCCTTGGCTCGGCCGCCGCCAAGCGCGCATCGATGATCTCGGCCGTCACCTGCGGGCCCTGCAGGCGCTGGGGGTGCCCTATACCGAGGCGATGATCGAACACGCCGAGGCGGATGCCTATGGCCAGGCGGCGCCCAATAGCGAGCGCGGCTGGGGCGTGGCCGAACGCTATGGCGAAGCCGCCAATGTGCGTGACTTTGACGGACAGCCGGGTGCGCCGACGGAGATGGATGCGCTCATCGCTTACCTCCAGATGCTGGGGCGTCAAACGGCTATTGCCGAGGCTGCCGGAGACGCGCCGTGACGGTGGATCACAACACTTTGGTCTATGCGGCCAAGACGGTGGGCCTGTTCTACTTGCTCGCAATGTCGCTGGCGGTGCTGATCTATGTCTTCTGGCCGCGCAACAAGCAGCGTTTCGACGCTGCGGCGCGCGCCATCCTCGATGACGAGGACGGCCCATGGCGGTAGAAGAACGCGATCCCCTGAGCGGCTACAAGACCACCGGCCATGAATGGAACGGCATCAAGGAACTGAACACGCCCGTACCGAGGCCGGTGTTCGTCTTCCTCATCGCCGCATTCTTGTTTTCGGTCGGCTACTGGCTGTTGATGCCCGCTTGGCCCACTGGACAAAGCTATACCAAAGGATTGCTCGGCTTCGATCAGCGCGATCAAGTCGCGCGCGATGTAGCCGCCGCCGCCGCACAACGCGCCGCGTGGTCGCGCGCGCTCGAGTATACCCCTTTCGACGTCGCGCTCGCTGATCCCGCCTTAATGACTCGCGTGCGCGATACCGCGCCCGCCCTGTTCGGCGACAATTGCGCGATGTGTCATGGTCAAAGCGGCGAGGGCGGACCGGGCTTTCCTAATCTGCGCGACGGCGCCTGGCTCTGGGGCGGAACTCCGGACGAGATCGCCGAGACCATGCGGGTTGGCGTCAACGCAGATCACGCCGACACGCGCGTTTCCCAAATGCCAGCGTTTGGACGAGACCAGATGCTGCCGCAAGAGGACGTGCGCGCCGTGATCGATTACGTGCGTTCGCTCTCAAGCGAGCGGCCGGTCGCGCCGAGCGCACGCCTCGTCCGCGGCGCAGAAGTTTTCGCCAATACTTGTGCGGCATGCCACGGCGTAACCGGTGAGGGCAGCCAAGCCGTGGGCGCGCCCAACCTTACCGATGGCGCTTGGCTCTATGGCGGCGACAGAGACAGCGTGCATCAAAGCGTGTGGGGCGGCCGTCATGGTCAGATGCCGGCTTGGGAAGGGCGCTTGAGCACGGCGGAGCGACGCTTGTTGACGCTCTACCTGCTCGATCTGGGTCGAGATCAGCCATGAAGCTTCTCCGCATGCGCCATTGGCTGATCGGGTTGGCCGTCGCCGTCGGCGTGTTGGTGCTGGTCGGCGCCAACGCACATCTGGTCTATGTCGCCGTGACGAGCCAGCCAGATTGCGTGGCGCACGAGCGCGAAGGCGCGGGAGCGGCTGCACGATCGGCGTGTGCGCCGTCTCCGGAGAACGCACCATGAGCCTGCCCAAGGTGGAACCGCGTCATCCGCCGGCTTACGACTTTCGCCGCTCCTTGCCCGCGTCAGCGGCATTCGGTTGGCTCGCTGCAGGCTGGCGCGACTTTTGGATCAATCCGCTGGCCAGCCTCCTCTATGGGCTGTTGGTCGCCGCTCTCTCTGCGGCCATCGTCTGGGGATTGTTTGCGCTCAAGCTTGATTACATACTTTTCCCGGCGCTCGCGGGGTTCCTCGTTGTCGGGCCATTTCTGGCGATTGGGCTCTATGAGAAGAGCCGGCGCATCGCCGCTGGCGAGCGCGTGCGGTTCCTACGCATGGTGTTCGTTCGCCCACGCTCTGGCTATCAAGTCGTCTTTGCAGGGCTGTTATTGTCGCTGCTGATGCTGCTTTGGATGCGCGCGGCCGTCATCATCTACGCGTTATTTTTCGGCGTGCGGGCCTTTCCCGGCATCGATCACATCGCCGAAATGCTGCTGACCACGCCAACGGGATGGGCGATGTTGGTCGTCGGAACCGCGGTGGGCGGTCTATTCGCGGCCTTTGCGTTCGCAATCAGCGCATTCGCCATTCCGATGATGCTGTCCGAGCGGGTGGATGCGCTAACGGCAATGGGCCTTTCCATGGCTCGGGTATGGGCTAACCGGCCGGTGATGATCGTGTGGGGCGCCATCGTTTGCGTGCTCGTTGGGCTTAGCATTGTCACCGGCTTTATCGCCCTCACCGTCATCTTTCCTGTGCTTGGTCATGGCGTCTGGCATGCCTATCGCGCGCTCTCTGGCTGAGGTCGACACCGCCCGCCGCCGCGATCAGACGGGCGCCGATCTCATGATCGCAAGCGCGTCGGTCGGCGGCGGTGAGCGCGAAGTCGAGTTGGTCGCGCCGGAAATCCATTGCGCCGGCTGCATCGCGCGCATCGAGCGCGCGCTCCAGGCCGTGCCCAATGTGACGCGTGCGCGCGTCAATCTTTCAACCAAGCGCGTGCGCGTGCGCTGGCGCGGACATCCCCCGCCGTTGATCGAAACTTTGGCCGGGTTGGGATTTAGCGCTCATACCGCCGATGCGCCGACGCCGCCCGCCGAGGACGCCGAACGGCGCCGGCTGGTGCGCGCGCTGGCGGTAGCCGGCTTTGCCGCTGGCAATATCATGCTGCTATCGGTGTCGGTTTGGTCGGGCGCGAGCGAATCCACCCGTATTCTCTTCCATTGGCTCTCCGGGCTGATTGCATTGCCGGCAGTGGTCTACTCTGGCGCCGTGTTTTTTGTGTCGGCGTGGCGCAGCGTGCGGCGCGGGCAGACCAACATGGACGTGCCGATCTCGATCGGCGTTCTGACCGCCTTTGGCCTTAGTCTCTACGAGACATTCACCCACGGCGCGCATGCTTATTTCGATGCCGCCGTGATGTTGCTCTTCTTCCTATTGATCGGACGCACGCTCGATCATGTCATGCGCGAACGTGCGATGACTGCGGTCCGTGGTTTGCAGCATATGATGGCGCGGAGCGCTCTCGTCATTGACGACAGCGGCGGTGAACGCCGCATTCCTGTCGATCAAATTGAGCCAGGCATGATCGTGCTGATCGCCGCCGGCGAACGCGCGCCGCTGAACGCAAGCGTGCTGGAGGGAGCTTCAGACCTCGATCTGTCGCTCGTCAGTGGCGAAAGCCGGCCGGTGGCGGCGCGCGTGGGCGATACGCTTTGGGCCGGGGCGCTCAATCTGACTGGCCCATTAAAGGCCGTTGTGCGGGCGCCGGCGCGAGAGTCCTTTCTGGCGGATATGCTGCGTATGATGGAGGCGGCCGAGCAGGGCCGCTCGAGCTATAGACGGATCGCAGATCGCGCCGCGCAGCTCTATGCGCCGGCCGTTCACGTGTTGGCGCTGTTGACACTGATTGGCTGGTGGGCGCTTGCGGGCGATCCCCATCGCGCCATCACCATTGCCGTTGCTGTGCTAATTATCACCTGTCCTTGCGCCTTGGGTCTGGCGGTGCCGATGGCGCATATAGCGGCGGCGCGGCGCTTGTTCGACGCCGGCGTTTTGGTGAAGGACGGCGCAGCGCTTGAGCGGCTCGCTGAGATAGACACCGCAATCTTCGACAAAACCGGCACGCTCACTCTGCCGGAACCGCAGCTGGTTGAAGCTGATGAACGTGTGGAGGGCGCATTGGCGCAAGCAAGCGCGCTCGCGCGATACTCGGCTCATCCAAATGCGCGCGCCTTGGCCGCGCAGATCGTTCCTGCATTGCTGTCGTTCGAGCAAGTCCGGGAGTATCCGGGTGAGGGCGTCGAGGCAGTCCTTGAAGGCGTGCGTTACCGCTTGGGCCGGCCCGATTGGGCGCTCGCAAACCCGGGGTCGGCGGATGACGAGGACGCGGTTGTCTTCAGCCGCGCTGGTGCGCTCCTTGCCCGCTTCCGGTTCGAACAACGTTTACGTCCCGGCGCCGAGGAGGCGGTCGCAGAGTTCGCCAGGCTTGGCGTCGCCACGGAAATTGTCTCCGGCGATCATGACGAGCCCGTCCATGCGCTAGCGCGTGCGCTCGCTCTGCGCAGTTATGCGCGCTTGACCCCAGCGCAAAAGGTTGAACGTCTCAAGGCTCTTGCTGCAACGGGACACCGGACGCTGATGGTGGGCGACGGTCTCAACGATGCGCCGGCGCTGCGAACCGCACACGCCTCGATGGCGGCGGCGGACGCGACCGATATCGGCCGGGCCGCAGCCGATTTCGTGTTCTTGCGTCCCAGTCTTTTGGCGGCGCCAGAGACCTTGATCACGGCGCGGGTGACGGCCCAACGCGTCCGCCAGAACATAGCTCTGGCTGTCGCCTATAATATATTGGCCGTACCGCTCGCTGTGGCTGGACTGGTGACGCCGCTGATTGCCGCGATCGCCATGTCGGCGTCCTCGCTGCTGGTTGTCGCCAACACTTTGCGACCTGTGCGGAGCCTGGTGCGTGGCTGAATTCTTGTTTCTCATCCCCATCGCGCTTGGTCTTGGATTGGCGGGCCTCTGGGCGTTTCTTTGGTCGCTTAGAAGCGGTCAATATGAGGATCTCGACGGCGCAGCGGCGCGTATCCTCTTAGACGATGAGCCGATCGCAGAACTTCTGCCGACGAACGAGCATGAAGAGAAGTGAGCTCAGTACGCCGTTGCGCGATCAGATTAGACCAAGGACATTTGTCGGCCGCATCGCCAAAGATACGCATCGGCCATAGCGGCGCCGCGCGGATCACGCCGCGAAGAAAGCAAACGCCAGCGCTTGGAGCCGTGCGCACTGACGGCCGGCCGGAGAGGGATCCCGGTGCGGTCAATGTCGTCGGCTTTGTGCCCTAAGGGCTCTCATCAATGACCGACACGCTGTTAGTGCGGTGGTCAGTGAGCTTCACTTGCGCACGTCGGCCGCTGGATCTCAGTTCATGCGCTCTATCCAAGGCCGATTGCAGCGCCCAATCTTTGCGGACGTAGTCGCCGTAAAACTGGTCATTGATCATGACGCGCCAAATGCCTGACCGGCAGAACACGACCAACGTAATCTGCGCGTCTTCGACGATGACGTCCCTCACGGTCCTTACCTCCTCGCAGCGAACGCACTAGCTGAAGCCAACATCGGTATTGCCTACAGGAAGCGAAGAGCGTGCGACGTTTCAGCTCGAAAACGCCGCGCGCGCGGGCGTTAACTTGACACTCGCCTGTTTGCGGCCAATGTGATCGCTATGCTGTTGCGCTCTCATTCGGCCGAACGCGCCATCGTTCGCAATCTCTCGCGCGGATAACCCCTAGCTGACAGGCTCGGCTAGGGGATCGACAGCTACGTCTCAACAATAAGCGATTTTGCGGCGAAGACGCCGCGCGTGCACGGCCGATGGCCGTGGGCGGAGGTTAGTCATGTCCAGCAAGAATAAACGTCCACAAATCTTTGTGCGTACTGACGAGCATGAGCGCCTTGTGGACTTGGCGTTGGCCGCCATGGAACGCACGCCGGGTGCGGTCGATCTCTTCGTCGAGCTCTCACGCGCCAAGACGGTGGAGCGATTGCCCCGCGACGTGATCGGCATCGATAGCGTCATCACGTTCGAGTATGACGGTTCGAACTACCGCGACTTCACTTTGGTCGATCCCCACCGTGCGGACTTCGCGAATGGGCGGATTTCAATCATCACGACGGTGGGCGCAATGCTGCTCGGCCTCGCCGAGGGGCAAAGCATCGAATGGACCGGAGAGGATGGCCGCGCACACCGGCTCAGCGTGGCCGAAGTGCGCCAGCCACGCTCACTAGACACCGTCTCGTTGGCGCAAGCGTGAAGCTTGCTCGTCCGATTAGGTCAGCGGCGATGCGCGCTCAATACGAGGTGGAGCTTTGGTGATGAACAATGCGCCTCCCAGCTACATTAGCGGCGGTCGGGAAGCTGCGCCCTCGGCCATGTTCCTGGAACAGATCGCGCTTGGAGCCGCACCTTGGCAAGTGGTCGGCATGGCTCGATACGTTGCGCCGCTCGCGTCGTGCGATGATGCGACGTTCGGGCTCTTCTTGCCGGATTGAACCCGAGCGCACGCGTTTCGATATGAAGCATGTGAACATCGAAGCCAACTCTTTCGAACGACGCATAGTCCGCGATCTGTCGCGCCACTAGCCCCTAGCTGTTGAACAGCTAGGGGTCTCACATAGCCGCCCGCTTACATTCAAGAGATGTCGAGGCCGCAGGGCTTCGGCGTCATCACCGGCGCTGCGTGCGTCGAGAGAGGACATTTCCCGTGGTCTATATTCACCCGCCCAGCTACAACCGTTTGGCGCATCGACGGCCCCGTACGAAGACGCGAACACGCCATGGCCGCGCGGCCGTAGAGATGGTGGTTGTGTTTGCCCTAATCACAGGGCTGGCGACACTTGCGCCATTCGTCGCCGAAGCCGGCAAGCATATGATCGCCGCGTTATTTGGTTAGACGCCTCGCCGCCAGCCGCGAAACGGTCGTGTTCTGCGGTCTTAGCCTCTGCTTGACGCGCGCCTCGGCGCTGTGTTCCGGGCGGGTAAGCGGTCCAGTCCGGCACGGAGACCTTGATCGTATCGCCTCGCCCGCCACGGTAGCAATCATTGATGGCGTGCTCGATTCCGCAGGCAAGCTAGGCGCCCGTGAAGTCGAGCGCGCCATCGCACGCGGGCTGCGCGTCTATGGCGCAGCGAGCGCCGGTGCGTTGCTCGCGTGCAAACTGCATGCAAATGGCGTGACGGGGAGGGGGCGCGTCTTCGATTTCCTGAGGTCATTCGATGGCGATCGGGCGAACCTTGTGGCGCTGCTCTATCGCCCGGCGTCACTCACGCCCGTGACAACGCCTCTCATCAACGCCGTCATCGCCCTTGAAGATGCGATCCTGCCTTCATGGCAGCGCTTCCAAGCGATGCAGGCCCTGACTGAAATTCCATTGTGGGATAGAAGCCCGGAGATCGTCGAAATCGCATTACGCGGCGCCGGCGCCTGGCCGCTCCACATTAGTGATCAAAAGGCTGGCGACGCGCTCGCGCTGCTCACCGAGCTTAGTCGCATTGCTTGAAGGAGCGGACTACAGCCGCGGCGTTCGCGCGCAGCAATATTTTCCGTTGCCGCCCACCGCCGCCGGGCCTCGTGCGCGCGCATGCGAGATGTCGCCCGCGCGTCCGTCCCTGTCGAGGGACGCGTCCGCTCTAAAGCCCTCGACAGGGACGGCCTGAACGCGGGCGGAAGGCAAGGGGTCGCGCACGCGGCCCCGGCGCGCAATCACGCGAGCCGGGAAGGCCAATGAGGCTTTCCATGACACAAGCAAATGCAACACACGACGAGCATGCCGTCCAAACCGGCGTTGTCCTTATCCCGCTCAACAAGCTGAAGAAGTCGCCAGCTAACGCGCGCAAGACACCGCACGCAAAGGCCGAAATCGAAGCGCTTGCGGCTTCAATTCACGCTAAGGGGATTTTGCAGAACCTCGTCGTCGCTCCGGAGTTCGCTGAATCGGGTCCGGCGACCGGCTTCTATTTCGTCACCATCGGTGAGGGGCGCCGCCAAGCGCAGCTCTTGCGCGTCAAGCGCAAGCAGATCGCCGATACCGAGCCCGTGCGTTGCGTCATCGATACCGGCAATGACGCCGCCGAGATCAGTCTTGATGAGAATGTCACCCGCTCGGCCATGTCGGTGATGGACGAGGTCGAAGCCTTCGCGGGCCTGGTTGATGGCGGCATGAGCGTCGAGGACATAGCACGACGCTTTGGCTGTACTGTGCGCCTCGTCGAGCAGCGTCTGGCGCTGGCGCGGCTTTCGCCTAAGATCCGCGCGGCCTATCGTAAAGGCGACATCAATCTGGATGTTGCGCGCGCATTTTCGATCAATGACGATCATACCGCCCAGGAGCGGGTGCTTCGTCAGCTCGCAAAGCCCATCACACATGCTGCGAGCGTCCGGAGCGCGTTGACGTTGGGGCGCATTCCCGCACACGATCGTCTGGCGCGTTTCGTTGGCGCCGAAGCATACGAAGCGGCCGGAGGGCGTTGGGTCCGCGATCTCTTTGAAACAGACATCGTCTTCTTCGACGATGGCGAGTTGCTGCAGCGGCTTGCCGTCGAGCGCCTCGACCAAATGCGTGAGGCGCTTGCCGCCGAAGGCTGGGGTTGGGTCGAGACCTTGACCGGTCACGGCCAGATCGACGGCTGCGCCGGTGAGCGGCTGCATCCGACGCAACGCAAATTGAAGCCTGCGGAGAGAAAAGAGATCGCCGCGCTGGAAGCGCGGCTCGAAGCTTTGGACGAGAAGCTGGAGGACGCCGAGGAGGACAATCTTCTTTGGGCCGAGCGTGACGAGGTGGACGCCAAGCTCGATGGATTGCGTGAAGCGGCGCGCGTGTTTGATCCGAAGCTGATGAAGTACGCGGGCGCTGCGGTCGCGATCGACCGCGACGGGCGGGCGATCATCACCAAGGGTCTCATCAAGCGCGCCGATGCGAAGACAATCGCCAAACTGCGCAAACCCGCGGCGTCGCCGGCAGACGAGGCGGGTGTTGCTGACGTTGCCGAGGCGGAAGAGGAGACAGGCCCGCGCCTGACGAAGGCGCTGACCGAACGATTGAGCGAAGCGCGCACCCGGGGCTTGCGCGCCGCGCTTGCCGCCAATCCTCAGGTCGCCTTGGGACTCATAGTCTATACGCTGATGCGCCAAAGTGCAGACCGTTCATCTGTGCCGGGCGTCGGTATTGAAGCCCGTCCAGTCGGGTTCGACGACGATGACGCGATGGAGAACGCGCGTATCTCCTACGCTGACAAGGCCGAGGAGCAGGAGTTCGCGTTCTTAGCTACATGCATTGAACAGCCCGCCGACAAATTGGTCGGTATGCTCGCCGTGTTCGTGGCCGAGACCATCGATTTCACCCATGGCGGCGTCACGCCGGAGGATAAACGCCGCCAGCTCATGGGCGATGCGCTCGCGGCTTCCCTCGACCTCGACATGACGCGCCACTGGGAAGCCGATGAGGATTTCTGGTCAGCGGCGCCGAAAGCGCTCGCGATCACGGCGCTCGAAAGCGCGCCAGCGATCGCCTCGCTCAGCGAGAAGGAACGCGGCGGGATGGTCGCGGCGTTCCAGAAGATGAAGAAGGCCGAACTCGCGCGCACCGCGGCGCAAACCCTGAAAGGCGCGGGTTGGTTACCGGATCTCTTGATCACGCCGCCGCGTGAAAGCGCGTTCGCGGTCACTGGCGAAGGCAAACACGCCTTAGCGAACTCGCACGCGGCCTAATCCCAATCTCATCAACTTCGCGCCGCTGGCCCCGCGCCGGCGGCGCTCTTCTTTCGAGGTCATCATCATGACAAGCCATCACGCGCGCGCTGGCGCGCGCCGCGACATCGCGGCTGAAATCACTGCGAAGATACTTTCGGAGCTGGAGGCGGGCGTCATGCCTTGGCGCAAGCCCTGGGACGGCGCGCGCACCGGTGCGGTGCTGCCGCGCCGTGCGACAGGCGAGACTTACAGGGGCGTCAATGTCATCTTGTTGTGGAGCGCCGCGATCGAGCGCGGCTACGTCTCTCCTTATTGGCTCACCTTCAATCAAGCCGTGAAACTGGGCGCGCAGGTGCGCAAGGGCGAGCGCGGTGAAGTGGTCGTCTATTACGGTCAGGGCAAACGCACGCGCATCGACGAGGGCGGCGCGGAGGTCGAAGACGGGTTCCGCTTCTTGAAATGGTATGTCGTCTTCTCGGCCGATCAGATCGACAATTTGCCGGATCGCTTCTTTCCAACGACGGTTGGGTCTTCGCGCGCGCCGCTTGCGGCGCACGAGGCTTGGTTCGAAAAGCTGGAAATCGAGCGCATCTCGACGCGTGACGTCGCCTGCTACATTCCGAGCAAGGACGTGATCGGCATGCCCCCGATCGCGGCCTTCGACACGGCCGAGGACTACGCCGCGACGCTCAATCATGAGAGCGTGCATGCGACCATGGCGGCGCACCGTGTCGGGCGTGACATGGGCAAGAAGTCCTCTGTCCATGCGATCGCCGCCGAAGAACTGGTCGCGGAAATCGGCGCCAGCATTCTTGGCGCTCACCTTCGTCTGCCGCCCCAGCACATCCACGACCACGCTTCCTATATTGGTCACTGGATGAAGCTACTCGCGGACGACAAGCGTGCGTTTTTGACCGCTGCGGCGCAGGCGCAAGTGGCGGTGGACTGGTTGCTGGCGAAGAGCCTTTCACCTTTCGCGGAGGAGGAGACCGCCGATGTCGCGGCTTGAGCGCATCGTCGCCGCCTGCGGCGGCATCCTGCTCGATGGCGGCACACGCGCGCTCATCCCCGGGCCCAATCACAGTCACAAGGACCGCTCGGTCTCGCTTCGCTTGACGGAAGAGGGGCGCATTCTCATCCATTGCTTCAGCCCAAAGGATGATTGGCGCGACGTCCGGCGCGCGTTGACAGACCTTGGCCTGCTGGATGATGGGCCGCGTGGCGAGAAACCAGATGCTCGTCTGTCGCCGTCTCTGGTCGTGGCGCAGCCGCTTGATGAGGAGCGCGTCGCACGTGCGGGTCGGCTTTGGGAGGAAGGTGGCTCGCTAAAGCACTCGGTGGCGGAAGCCTATCTGCGCAGACGCGCTGTTCCGGCGGGTTTGTGGGGCAGTCAGGCGCTTCGCTTTCACGGGCGCATGACAAGCCTCGACGATCGCGCCAAGCGGCCAGCTCTGGTCGCGGCGATCAGCGATGCTCACGGTGCGCTTCAGGGCGTGCAGGTGACATTGCTGAGCGCGCACGGCACGGCCAAGGCCGCTCTGGCGACGCCCAGACGCGTCATCGGCAAATTGATGGGCGGGACGGTGCGTCTAGCCGAAGCGCAAGACGAACTCGCTGTCGGCGAGGGCGTTGAGACAATGCTGACCGCGTCCGATGTCTTTGGCGTGCCAGCATGGGCCGCGCTCAGTGCTGACAATCTCAGCCGCCTCATCATCTCCCACCCGCTGCGGCGGCTCATCATCGCGGCCGACAATGACGAAGCCGGAATGCGCGCGGCTCAATCCTTGTGTGCTCGGATGGTGAACTCAACGATCGTCGAGATTGAAGCGGCGCCGCCTGGCTTTAACGACTGGAACGATTGGGCGCGTGCGCAAACGCTTCGTTCGTAATCGCTCTCTGGCGCGAGCATCCGCGCGCACTTCCTCGATCCGAGCAGCCGCAAGCCTCGCCCACGCCGTCGCCAGTGACGCCCGGCCGTCGCCGCCGGCAAGGTGAAAATCGTTTCCCCGCCCGCTGACGCGGCTTCGGTCGCGTGCATGCGCACGCGACGCGGGCCCCACCATTTTCACCTTGCCCGCGCCGCCTCATGGCCGGGCGCGATGTGCGCCGTCGCGGGCGAGGCCCGCGGCCCCGATCAACCGGGAAATGCTTATCGAGGATACTTCCATGACCAACCGCGTCACCATCACCGGCACGCTCGTCGACGATCCCAAGATCCGCTCGTTCGAGCAGAAGGGCGGCACGATCGAGATCGTCTCGCTCTGGCTTGAAGTCAAAGACGAGAACCGTACCGACCGCTTCACCGTCGAAATCAATGACGGAAAGGCCGCAACCGCCGCCAAGGCGATGACCAAAGGCGTCACCGCCGAAGTGAGCGGCAAGCTTCGTCACGACCGCTGGAAGGACAAGGGCACCGGCCGTTGGACCGGCAAGGTATTTGTCGCAATCGATCCAGGCGAAGGCGCGATCAAGTCGCTCGGCAAGGCGAACGCCGCCGCCGCCTGATCGCGAGACGCCGCTTCCGGCACTTGGAAGCGGCGTCGCCCACCTCTGTCCATTCCGTTTAATTGAGGAGACACATCCCATGTCTTCACCGACACTTCGCGCCAGCGATCTGGCGCAGTTCACTGGCAGCGAATGCTGGTATCGCCATCCGCTCTATCCTTCGATCACTTATACGGACGGCGCCCAATACGTGGCCGAAGCCGGCGGCGCCAATTGGTTGCTCGATGCGATCGTCTCACACCAACACGACGTGCGCGTGCGACATGAACCTTTTCAGGTTTGGACGTTGAGGGTAGCGCAAGATCGCAGCGCTGTTCTGACCTGCGAGGACGGCGACCATGGCGTGGTCACTTCGCAGGCCATCCCGTTTACTGACTTTCCGTTGCCTGAAATCACGCTCTGGCTTCAGAACGATGTGATCTTTCTGCCGAGTGAGTATTGAGGCGCTGACGGCGCCGGCCGGAACTCGGTCTGTCCTTAGTCCGCAAAGGTCAGCCTCAGCTGCGGCGTCTCCGGACTCTGCTCGGATCTTTGCAGCAGCGCGCGCGGCAGCGGGACGTGATGGATTGCATCGGCCGTGCTGTTGGTGCTGAGTACACTCGCACCCATGACGGAGGCGTCAATGGCCTTGAGTCCCGCAATCTTCATCGGTCACGGCAATCCGATGAACACGCTTCAGTCCAATCGCTTCACGCAGGCCTGGCGCGACATCGGCAACCTCTATGCCAAGCCGCGCGCCGTGCTCATGGTGTCGGCGCATTGGTACTTTGGCGCCACCGCGGTCACCGCGATGGCGAAGCCGCGCACCATTCACGATTTCTACGGCTTTCCCCAAGAGCTCTTTGACTTCGACTACCCGGCGCCGGGCGCGCCTGACTTCGCTGAAGAAGTGGCGGAGGTCGTCAAACCGCATTGGGTCGGACTGGACCGCGATCAATGGGGCCTCGATCACGGTGCTTGGAGCGTGCTCGCACATATCTATCCGCAAGCCGATGTTCCGGTCGTGCAGCTCTCCATCAATGCGCTGAAACCGCTCGCCTACCATCTCGAACTCGCCGCAAAGCTCGCGACACTGCGCGAGCGCGGCGTCATGATCATCGGCAGCGGCAATGTCGTGCACAATCTGAAGCGCGTTCAGTGGGACAAGCCGGAGGCTGCATTCGATTGGGCCGAGCGCTTCGATGACGCTATGGTGGCTCAGATGCGGCACGCGCCCGCGGATGTGCTGAAGCTGACCGAGCACGCCGACTTTGACGCCGCCGTACCGACGCCCGATCACTTCATTCCTTTGCTCTACGTGGCGGCGCTGGCGGCGGCGGGCGAGGGACACGCCAGCGCCTTCGCCAAAGGCTATGCGATGGGCTCGATCTCGATGACCTGCTATGCGGCCGGAGATTGTGCGGTTGCGTCCACTCAGGGAGCCGCGGCGGCCTCACTACCCGGCGGCGTTCCTCCTGAGCAAACCAATATCTGACGTTAGTTAGCCTTCGCGGGGCAGGACCGTTAGCACGCGCTGCACGAAGAGCGCGTACTCATTCATGTAGTCGCGCAAGAAGTCGCGGGTCGCCTCGACGCTCACATTGCCCTGGTTGTCGATCAGGTCAGGCTTGAACTGAATGTAGGCTTCAGGGCTCGTCATTTGCGGTGCGTTGCAAAATCCCAGCACAGCGCGCAGGCTTTGTTGGCCGACAGCCGTGCCTATTGACCCAGGCGAAGCGCCGATGACGCCTGAAGGTTTGCGCGCGAATGCGTTGTGTCCGTAGGGCCGGCTCGCCCAATCGATGGCGTTCTTGAGCGCGCCGGGGATTGAGCGATTGTACTCCGGGGTAACAAACAGGATGGCGTCTGACTTGGCGATAGCGTCCTTAAAGGCGCGCGCGACCGGCGGGTAGTCCGCGTCGTAATCGGGACTGTAGAGCGGCAAGTCCCGGAAGGAAATCTCGCTGAACTTCAATTGCGGCGGCGCGAGCTTGATAAGGGCTTGCGCAAGCCTCCGATTGATCGAGGTGCTGGAGAGACTGCCAACAAAATAGCCGACTTGATGGGTGGTCATGAGATGCACTCCTCGTGGAGCGTCGTTCGCGTCGCGCTCCCGGATTGAATACCCCGTTCTGGCAGAACAATCGCGGTCTAGGGTGTGGCGCGTTAGATGGCTTGGTCAACCATGCCTCTTGAGGTTCGCCGCGCAGCAAAGGAGAAGCGGCAGGCCCTCACGGGGCCCGCCGCTTCGGCGGCCTTACGGACGGGCCAGGAGACGATAGATGAGAGCATCGTCTTCCTTGACCCGCAGCGACGGGGGCGCCTCTTGGCCGCCTTTCTGTCCGGTCGCGCGGTTCAACCCGTCGAGGCTCCACGCGCCTGGTCCCGTGAACACGAACAGCAGGAACACGAACGTGTAGAGGATCGCGGCGTCGCCGCCGTTCAGCACCGGATAGAAGCTGGCCGGCGCATGGAACATCCAATAAGCGGCCGCCATCTCGCCGGAGATGATGAAAGCGACCGGGCGCGTGAAGAGACCGAATAACAGGAAGGCGCCGCCCACCAGTTCAAGCCATGCGCCAACCCACAGGAGTGAACCCGCTTCAGGCAATCCGCCCTCTGGTGGCGCTGGAAAGCCGATGAGCTTTTGCGTCCCGTGTTCGATAAAGATGAGCGCAGCCACGACACGAAGCGCGGTGAGTGCGTAAGGCGTATAGCTGCTTAGTTTGCGCATGATCTTTCCTCCTCTCATGCCGCGCGGCCATGCCGTGAGCTGATGAGAGAAAGATAGCGTCCGCCTCGAAGCTGATAATCAACGGGATCGCGGACAGACTGTTCGATAAAACAGGATAATCAATCCCATGGCGGTTTTGCGTAGGCTTTGGCGAGATAATCGATGAAGGCGCGCGATTTCGCCGGTACGAACTGGCTCTCGGGATAGATCGCATAGATACCGAATTCCGCCGCCCGCCAGGCCGGCATGACCTCGACAAGACGGCCTTGCTTAATCAGCGGTCCGGCGATGAAGTTTGGCTGAAGCGCAATGCCCGCGCCTTGCGCCGCGGCCTGCGCGATCGCGTCGCCATTGTTGCAGCGAAGCGCTGCATCGCCGGCGCGAACCACGAAGTGCTCACCGCGGCGTGTAAAACGCCATTCATCGTTCTGCAGCCAATAGGTATAGAAAAGCTGGGTGTGTTCATCCAATTCGCGCGGATGCTTTGGCGCCCCGCGCCGCTTCAAATAAGCGGGCGCCGCACACAAGATCATGCGGCAGGTCGCCAGCTTTTTAGCGATAAGACTGGAATCGCTGAGCTCGCCGATACGAATGGCGACATCGACATTGTCTTCGATGAGATCGATCAACCGGTCCGTCAGCGCCAGTTCAATACGCACCGCCGGATGCTGCAGCATGAATCTGCCAGTCACCGGCGCAACATGGTGAAAGCCGAAACTCATCGGCGCGTTGACGCGCAGCGTCCCGCGCGGCTCAGCTGAAAGGCTAGATGCTTCGGCCGCAGCTTCGTCGAGCGCGGCCAGCCCCAAACGCACCCGCTCCAGAAAGGCTGCGCCGGGCTCGGTCAGCGAGACGCGCCGCGTCGTGCGCTGGAGGAGGCGCACGCCCAGCGTCTCCTCCAAATCCTTGACCCGCTCGCTCACCAAGGTGCGCGAAAGGTTGAGGGTGTCGGCGGCGGCGCTGAAGCTCTTCAGCTCCGCGACTTTGACGAAAATCTCGATCGCCTGAAGCCGATCCATATTTGGAGCATTATCCGTTAGGCGCGGATAAACAAGGGCCAAGCCTCTGAATTGACCGTCTTCTCGGTTTGCCGTTCAAGCAGCCGTTTGGCGAAGCTCTCACCGACCAGAGGCGGCCAGCGGCGCGTTTTCGGCCATTGCGCTCGCTTGGGTTTGTCGCCGGCGTCGCGCGGCGCGGGGACGCGCGTGTCGTAGAGCAGGGCGCCCTGCGCGCCATCCATCGCGATCGTGATGGTCGCGGCGCCGCCCTTTGCGGCGATCGCGTCCGCTTTCTCGAATGCGGCTTCGATCGCCCAATAGCGGCGCGTATAATCGCCGTAGAAGTCGTCGTTCACCGCAACGCGCCAAATGCCCGAACGCTGACGAATCGAAATCGTGTCGGCTGTTCTTTGCGGATAAGTCGGTTGAGATGTGTTGGTCATAATGCTCTTCAGATCGGGCCGATCGATCAACAAGCGAAGAGCGCTGCGACCTTCCATCGCGCTGGGCGGCGAAAACAAGCGTCGTGTTGACTTCGATGCGAGAGAGGCCCATCTCTCATGGCATGCAATTGGGCATTCTCCTCGCCGCGCGCTTTGTTGCGCGCTTTGCTGGACGCGATCTCTCGCGCCAATAGCCCCTAGCCGGCCCTGCCACGGCTAGGGGTCGCTCTGCATTCAATCCATTCGCATCAAATCAACACAAACACGCGCAGCCCAAGGGGCGCGCGGCGAGTACGCACATGTCCAAGAAAGATTACAAACGTCCGCCCATCGTCATCGCTGAAGACGAGCACGAGCGGCTCACCAACTTGGCGCTCGCCGCGCTCGACCGTGCGCCCGGCGCAGTCGACCTCTTCGTGGAGCTGTCTCGTGCAAAGACAGTGAAGGCCTTGCCGGAGCACGTGGTTGGCGTCGGCAGTGTGGCGACCTTCGAGTATGACGGATCGTCCTACCGCGAGTACGAACTCGTCGATCCACACCGCGCCGACATCACTGAGCGGCGCATCTCTGTGCTGACGCCTGTCGGCGCGATGTTGCTTGGTCTTACGCAAGGCCAAACCATCGAATGGGTCGGTCCCGACGACAGAACGCACAAGGTTGTCGTCGGACATGTCCGCGCCGCGCGCTGACGCGCGCTTGCGGCTGCAGCGACCGAGCGGACGAGACCGCCGGTTACATACATCAACACGGCGCTTGCCGGCGCCCGCTTTAAGCGGGTGCGGCGGGCGTCACGACCGCACCTCAGACGCGCTTCGTTCCTCAAGAAAGCCATTTCGCCATGAGTCCTGCACTTCCGAGCTATATTGAAGCCAAGCAAAACATCGCACCCTGGGAAATGTTCTTGGAGCAGGTGGCGCGGGTTGAGCCCTATCTGGGCGTATGGTCGCCATGGATCGATACATTGCGGCGTCCGCGCCGCGCGCTCATCGTCGATGTGCCCGTGCAAATGGACGATGGAGGAATCGCACACTTCGAAGGCTACCGCGTACATCACAATACGAGCCGCGGGCCCGCTAAAGGCGGAGTGCGTTTCCATCCTGACGTCACGCTTGCTGAAGTCATGGCGTTGAGCGCCTGGATGACGATCAAGACTGCTTTGGTGAACGTGCCGTTCGGCGGCGGCAAGGGCGGTGTTCGTGTCGATCCAAGCAAGCTCTCGATCGGAGAATTGGAGCGCCTGACGCGCCGCTATACAGCCGAGATCACTCCGCTGATCGGCCCGCTGCAAGACATACCCGCGCCCGACGTCAACACCAATCCGCAGATCATGGCCTGGATGATGGATACCTACGCGTCGCGCCAGGGCGCGCTGCGCACCAATGTCGTGACCGGCAAGCCTATTAGTCTCGGCGGTTCGCCCGCGCGCGCCGACGCAACCGGCCGCGGCGTTTTCATTTGTGCGGCCGAAACCGCCGATCATATGGGCCTCGACCTTAAGGGCGCGCGCGTCGCCATTCAAGGTTTCGGCAATGTCGGCGCTGGGGCCGCGCGGTTTTTCTCTGAGGCAGGCGCCCGTGTCGTCGCTGTGCAGGACATTACCGGTGCAATCTATGCGAGCGGCGGTCTCGATCCGGCGCGTCTCCAAGAGCACATCCGCGCGGGCGGCAAGCTCGGAGAGTTTACCGGCGCCGAGGCGCTCGAGATGGATGCGTTCTGGGATGTTGAAACAGACATCCTTGTGCCGGCCGCACTCGAAGGACAGATCGATGCGAAGGTGGCCGCGCGCATCAAGACCAAGTTCGTCGTCGAAGGCGCCAATGGGCCGACGACGCCGGCGGGGGATGATGTGTTCAAGCGCCGAAACATTCCGGTTGTGCCCGACGTGCTGGCCAATTCCGGCGGCGTCATCGTCTCCTATTTTGAGTGGGCGACGGATGCGAGTTCGCTCATGTGGGACGAAGGCCAGATCGTCCACCGGTTGCGGCACGTGCTCGAGGCTGCCTTTCAATCGGTGTGGTCGCTGCACAAGCACCAGAATATCGACCTGCGCACGGCAGCCTACGTGCTTGCCTGTCAGCGCATCCTTGAAGCACGGCGTCTGCGCGGTCTCTTTCCGTGATGGATAGCGACCTAACCGCACGCTCAAGGCGCGCGCGCTTGAATACCAACTGGCGCGCGCCGACATCCCGGGCGATGTCCCAAGGCGCACATTCCGCGCGAGCGCGCCGCGTTTTTAGAACGCCGCTCTAGCTTGCCCTCGGTTGGCTGACGCCAGCCTGAGGGCAAACAGCAACCTGCACTTTTTCATCACAACGAGCAGCTGGCGGCGCGTGACCCGCGCCCGCCGAGAGCTGCTGCGCAAGAAGGATCAAGATTCATGTCATCTTTTGACCGGTTTCCCTCGACCTACGGACGCGACGAAGCGCGCGTGCTGACGCGCGCCAAAACGGGCGTGACCAGGCGCAATCTTACCTGGGATAAGCCCGCTATCGTGGCTTTGCTCGCCGCAAGCGCGATCTTTGCGCCGTTTGCGGTCGCGGTGCTGAAACAAGCAGCGCAGATCTTCGCCTCTTGAGGCGAGGGTCGTGGCGCTTGCCGCGCGATTGTCCGCCCTGAGCGAACAGACCAGCCGGGGATGCGGCGATGATCGCGTCGCTTCAGCACCCCACATCATCCTCAAGCAACACGAAGAGGAGAGATCATGATGCTGGATTGGGCCGATTATCGCCGCCAGCTTGGCGATGGCGTCAAAGAGCTTGGCCGGCTCAGCCCCGAGACGGTCAAGAGCTATGTAGCGTTGAACCAGGCAGGCCAGCGCACCGATATCCTCGGCGCGAAGACGCGCGAATTGATCGCGCTCGCTGCCGCGGTGATGGCGCGCTGCGATGGCTGCATCGCCACCCATGTCGACGCCGCGATCAAGCACGGCGCAAGCCGGGAAGAGATCGCCGAGGCGCTCAGCGTCGCCATCGCCGTCAATGCGGGCGCAGCGCTCGTCTATTCGGCGCGCACCCTCGACGCCCATGCCGCGCTGAGCGGCGCAACGCAATAATGGAGAACGAAATGAACAAGCTTGAAGGTAAAGTGGCTTTGGTGACCGGCGCGGGCCAAGGCATTGGCCGCGCGATCGCACTTCGCCTCGCCCGCGATGGCGCCGACATCGCCATCGTCGATATGAACGAGGCCAAGATGAGCGACGTCGCCGCCGAAGTGCGCGACCTTGGCCGCAAAGCCACGACTTTCAAAGCCGACGTGTCCAAACGCGATGACGTCTACGCCGCCGTCGAAAACGCCGAGAAAATCTTGGGCGGGTTCGACGTCATGGTGAACAATGCGGGCATCGCCCAAGTGCAACCAATCGCGGACGTGACCCAGGACGAGTTCGACAAGATCATGAAGATCAATGTCGGCGGCGTGCTCTGGGGCATCCAGGCGGCCGCGGCGAAGTTCAAACAGCGCAAGCAGAGGGGCAAGATCATCAATGCCGCTTCGATTGCCGGCCACGATGGCTTCGCCATGCTCGGCGTCTATTCGGCGACCAAGTTCGCAGTGCGCGCTCTGACGCAGGCGGCGGCGAAGGAGTATGCCAGCGCGGGCATCACCGTGAACGCCTACGCCCCTGGCATCGTCGGCACCGACATGTGGGTGGAGATTGACCGGCGCTTTGCCGAAATCACCGGCGCCAAGGTCGGCGCGACCTACAAGCAATACGTGGAGGGGATTGCTTTGGGCCGCGCATCGACGCCCGAGGATGTCGCCGCGTTCGTGGCGTACCTGTCTGGACCTGACTCCGACTACATGACCGGTCAGACGCCGATGATCGACGGCGGTATCGTCTATCGGTGAGGCTTGTGATGAGCACTTATGATCGAGCCATCGCGCGATGGGAAGGCGAGGGCGGCGGACCGAGGTCCGTCGCCCAGCCGGATGGTCAGCGAACGGACCGTCATCGCGCTGACTGGGCGGACGCCAACCCCTCGGCGCGCGCCGCGGATTTATCAACTCAGACGCAAGGAGCCCAGCATGTCAGCGACGCGAAATGACCTTCCCGACAACACCCGCAAAGCCATGATCGCACTCTTGAATGCACGCCTGGTCGACGCAATCGATCTGCGGCTCTGCCTGAAGCAAGCGCACTGGAACATTAAGGGGCCGAACTTCGTCGCTCTGCATGAACTGTTCGATCAGATCCAAGCGCGTGTCGCCGTCTTCGTCGATGATATCGCCGAGCGCGCGGTCGCGCTTGGCGGGTATGCCAACGGCGCCACCCAGGCGGTCGCACTAGGCACCCAGCTCAAAGCTTATCCCACCGAGACATTGGATCACGGCGGGCACTCCGCCGCTGTGGCCGACCGGCTCGCCGCGTTCGGCAAATTGGTCCGGAGCGCCATAGATGCGGCTGACGAAGCCGGCGACAAGGGCACGGCCGATCTCTTCACCGGCGTGTCTCGTCAAGTTGATAAGGACCTTTGGCTGGTCGAGGCGCATCTCTGAGGAGATGAGCGGTCAAGAGCGCTGTCCGCGGCTTGGCGCGGACAGCTGCCTCGCGCCGTCAGTTTGGCGGCGCCCGGACCACCAGGATGTCGCTCGGCGTGGCGTCGACGATCTTCGGCGCGTGACCGCCGATCAGCAGGTGAAAAAGCATGCCCCGTCCCAACGTTCCAATAACGACGAGGTTGGCATTGCGCTCGACGACGTAGTTGCGGATCATGATTTCGGGCGGGCCATGCTCAATTAAGCTCACGACATGAGGTCGAGCCGGTTCAGGCATGTCGGTGTCTGCTACGAACGAACGGATCTCCTCCATTTCCATCGCGGAGAATTCTCGGCTGAGCTGCGATCCTCCTGTGAGTGAGCGATAGGGCAGATCGAAGGCGTGCATGACGGCATGGACCGCGTCAGGGAACATGGCCGCGGCGATGCTCAGCCCGTGGCGGGATTCCTCGGTGAAATCGATGCCGGTCAGGACATGATTGTACGGGCCCGAAGGGCGCGTCTTGACGACCAGAACCGACACCGGCGCGCGCCTCATCAGCTGTTCCACGGTGCGTCCGAGCGCAACCCGGCCGAGCGCCCGCTCACGCGCAGCGCCCAGTACGATCAAGTCGCAGCGTTCGCGCTGCGCGACGTCAAGCACGAGTTGTGCGGGATCTCCTTCGGCGACGATGATGCGGAGGTCGGCGACCTCTTCGCGCATGTCGCGGCGAATTTGGTTCTCGACGGCGTTTGCCGGATCAGGCGGCCTTCGCCAGGACGGGATGTCCTCGTAGATTTGGGAAGGCATTGTCGCGGGTTCTGTCTCAAGTGCGTGCAACACCAATAAGGCCGCATTCCAGCGGCGGGCCAATTGCACGGCGCGATCCAGTGCGCGATCGCTGTTGGCGCTCAAATCCGTGGCCAAGAGAATTCTCTTTGGCGGCGTGGACGGCCACGAAGATTCTGTCATCGGTGCGCTCTCCCAATCCGGGCAGCCGGTGAATGCCAATCTAGGCAGGTCTAGCCGCTTCGGCCAGCAGTTCAGAGGCAACACTCTGGCGGATGCTCCGTAGCGGCGAGGCGTCCCGCGAGGCGGAAATGATTTTCGTGACGAGGGGGCGGCGCGTTACCGGGAGTGTTCGCTTGCGCTGTCCGTCTCGTCCTGCCGCGGCGGCGAAGCAATTGCCGCCGCCTCAGTGAGTCCGAGACGATGGGCGAGCGGACCCAAGGTAGGTCCCTGGATCAGGTTTGACGCGACCACGACAAAGAAGACGATATTGAAGATGGTTTGCGCCGAGGGCGCGCCTGCCACAATCGGAAACGTCGCCAAAACGATGGGCACTGCGCCGCGCAAGCCCGCCCACGCGACGAAGGTTTTGACGCGCCAGTCGAAGCGGCGAAAAGGAGCGAGGCAGACAAAGACGCTGATCGGCCGCGCCACGAACATGAGGGCAGCTGTAATGACCAATCCTGGTATGACCACGTCCGGAAGCTGACTGGGAAAGACCAGGAGGCCCAGTGAGACGAACATGACCACCTGGGCAAGCCAGGCGAGGCCATCTTGAAACAACAAGACTTCGCGTTTTGCGGTGAAGTCGCGGTTGCCCGCGACAATGCCGGCCACATAGGCCGCGAGAAAGCCATTGCCATAGGCCACTTCGGCGCCGCCGAAGGCAAACAGCGCCACCGCCACTGAAGTGACAAAGGCCAGACCCGCGACCCCGAGACGAGCGCGGTTCAGCGCGAGCGGCGTCAGGAAACCCACCAGGACTCCAGTGCAGGCCCCCACCAGCATCTGGATTGCGAAGTCGCCCGCAAGAGCGCCTAAAGGTGCTGCGCCCCCGATCAGAAGCAATGTTGCGCCCACGAGGAAAATTGCGCCCGGATCATTGGAGCCGCTCTCGAGTTCGATGAGTCCGGCAATTTCCGGCTTCAGCGGCTTGCTCTGTGCGCGCACGATTGCAAACACAGCGGCGGCGTCCGTTGAAGCCACGACCGCGCCGAGAAGGAAGCCCTGCAGCCAGCTGAAGTCCAAAACCAACATGGCGATGGCGGCGATGATGCCCGCACTCATGAGGACGCCAAGCGTAGCGAGGACCAGCGCGGGCGCGGCGACGCCGCGCACCGCGCCCCAGTCCGTGTCAAGTCCGCCAGAGAAGAGGATGAAGATGAGACAAAGAACGCCGATCGTCTGCGCCAGCACGTAATCGTCGAAGACTATACCGCCGAGACCATCGGACCCGGCGAGCATGCCCAGCGCCAGAAAGCCGATCAGCGCTGGGAGTCCGAAACGGCTTGAGAGGTTTCCCGCCATCACCGTCGTCAACAGCAGGACCGCGGCGATAAGGATGGCCATTTCAGGCGAAGCTTGAGTCATTTAAGAATCTTGCACCGACAAGCGGACGCTTGTCATCGCCGCTTGCGTTGATCCCTTGGCGCCTGCCCACCCGCCCGCCCAAAAGCGTGTGGGGCGTTTTTGCCGCAAGACGCCGCATTTCCATTTCTTGGATTGTGAGGGCGATCCCGTCGGCTTCGCCAACGGGCCGGGCTGTCGTGCTTCGCACCGAGCCCTAAGGGTCTCGGCCCTTCGGGCTTCCATCCCTATCGCGAGACCCGCCCACCCGCCCGGGATGAATTGAGGTGAGGGGACGCGCCGCTTGCCTTTGACTGCGGTCGTGAGTTCGATGGCCTCTAAACTTTGGTTGAGCGGCGCCGCTTTGGCGGCGGCCGCTCTCGTTCTGAGCGGCGCACGACAAGATGTCGTGCTGTTCAATCACAGTCCGTCAGTGCCGGTCGGCCTTTACATGCGTGTCTCGGGTGACGACCTCACACAGGGAATGTTCGTGACCGTGCGGGCCCGCGACGTCGCGCCAGCCGAGGCGGCCGCACACGCGTATGACGGCGAAGACGACCGCTTCATCAAGCGCCTGGCCGCAGTTGCAGGTCAGCAAGTGTGCGGCGATGGGCGCACACTCAGCGTCGATGGCGTTGATGTCGCGACGGTTCAGACTGGCGCTGGCGCACCGCAAGGATGGGTCGGATGCCGCACACTTACGTCCTCCGAAATTCTCCTGTTGGGCGACAGCACGGACTCGTTTGATGGCCGCTATTGGGGACCGATCCGTAGCGATCTGATCGAAGGTGTTTGGCGTCCGCTGTAAGATTTTTCCAACGTCGGGAATCGCGGCGCTACGCGCGGCAACGAGTCGATCACATTCACGTTTGCATGCGAATGAAAATGCAAAGGGCGCGAAGAGTGAGGGGTACGGTGGAGAGCAAGATTAAGAGCGCCGCAGGTTTTCTTCTGAGACTTGTGAATCCTGGCGTTTTCGCGCGGCAAGTTTGATCATTGCGCGGCGAAAGCAGCAGCATCGCTGCAAATTCAACGTGGCGTGACGCGGCAATGGCGAAAGCATCACTGTCCGAGCGGTTGAAGACGTCCGCTCTCGTGCGCCCAAGCGACGTCATGCACAACATCGCCGCTGTGCGTGACATGGGCGTCTTGCGCGACGAGGACGGTCTCACAGGCAAAGTCCATAAGACGCGCGCTCTAAGTGGCCGGGCGCGTAGCGGCGCGCTCGGCGGGCAATTGTCCAAGCTGCTTTCTGGACGCCGGCCTGGCGGACGGTTTCGCGCGAGCGGGGCGAATGCGGCCTTCGCGCAGGACCCACGTCAGCGCGTGGTGGTGACGGTGTTCTACCAAGGCCACGGCGGGAGCGGGGCGGGCAAGCTCATCGCGCACGGCAAATACCTTGAACGCGACGGCGCGGGGCCGGAGGGAGAGCCAGGTCAATTTTACGACCACGAACAGGATTGCGTGGAGGCTGGGCCTCGGTTGGCTAAGTGGGCCGATGAGGACAAGCGCCACATGCGTTTAATGCTGGCGCCTGAGAGCGGCGCCCGCATCGAAGACCTGAAAGACTTCACGCGTGCGACGATGGCCCAGATGCAGCGCGATCTCGGCACGCCGTTGGACTGGGTGGCGGTCGATCACCACAACACCGACAATCCTCATGTGCACGTGATCCTGCGCGGCCGCCGGCGCGATGGACCAGATCTGATCATCCCACGTGACTACGCCACCCGGGGCTTGCGCCACGCGGCACGAGAAGTGGCGACACAGATGCTGGGCGATCGCGGTCGCGATGATGAACGCCTGGCGCTTGAGCGGGAGACCCGCGCAGAACGATCGACGCGCCTTGACCAGCTGCTGGCCGCTCAACTGAAGCCTGGCAAGACATATCGAATCCAGGCGATCGGACGCGGGTTTGAGCCTACGCTTCGGGCCGCGCTTCGAAACCGTGTTCGCGAGTTGGCTCGGATGGGGCTGGGACAAGAGGAGAAGCGCGATCGCTTCCGTCTCGATCACCACTGGGCCGCCCGCCTTGAGGAGATCGGCAAAGGCATTGATCTGCGCCGTCGTCTCGGACGCGAGCTCGAGCCGGGCCAAGGCCGGCTCAAACTCTATGACCCCGCAATGGGACGTGTGGTCGGCCCGGTTTTGGAAGCTGGCAGGCGCGGGGAGACGGGCAAGGGCTATTTGATCGTGCTCGACGATAAGAAGCGCCCGGTGCTTGCCAACGTGCGCGAGCGCGATGCGGCGGGTCTACAGCCAGGGGCGCTTGTCGCAGTCGAACCGAGAAGCCATGAGGGAAGAGGGACGCGTGTAAGGGTCGACCGGCTTTCCGAGACACCGCTCCTCACGCAAATCGAGGCACCCGCCGAAACAGAACTCGATCGTGAGATCGTGCGTCAGCTCGCTGGTGAGCCGCTACGTCTGCCGAATACGCGAGAGGTCCGCAACGCCATCACCGAGCGGATTGGGTGGCATCAGCGCGAGGGGAATGGCGGGCGTGATCTCACGGGTCGCTTCGAGTTCAATCAAGGCGCGTTGGATCGGCTCCGTGGGGCCGAACTGTCGCGCGCCGAAGACGCGCTGAGGCGCATGACCGGCAAGCGAGCGATCAGCATCGCCGACGGGTTGGAGCGCGAGTGGCGTGTGCGCGGGTTCGTTCAGCTTCACCAGGGCAGGTTCGCTATGCTTGAGCGCAATGATGGCGTGGCGTTGTTGCGCGCAACGCGCTCGCTCTCGCTGAAGCAAGGGAAGGCCTATTCGCTCTCAATCACGAACAGCAAAATCAAAGCGACGCCGTCACTCGGCTTGGATCGCTGAACTACCTTTTCTCGCGACGCGGGAATTGCCGGAACTTTTGCCAGCAACGTGAGGCAACGCAAGGCAACTCTGGAGCGGGCACATCAAGCAACGGCATGCGCCTTCAGGAAATCTGAAACAGGCTTGCGTGTTGGACGATGTTGCCTCCGGCTCTTGGCGTCGTGAGCCGCCGAACAAACGCTGCTCTCAACTCAGGGACTAATCAGCTTCGAAAACGCAATGATCGCGCGCAACATGACTCGCCAAAACGCGGTCGATAGTCATGAAGCGCGCTTACAAGCCAGCACGTCACGCATCCGCCAACCAACTCTCGTTTCTGTTCGCGGAATCGACGCCGCTTACGCAGACGACAATGGTTGAGACGCGGGCGCGTGAACGTTCCGTGCAGAGTCCCACACTCGTTCTCGCAAAACCTGCCAAGCGCTCAGCACCGCTTAAGAAGGTCATGAGACAAGCCGCGTCCGCCCTCGGGCGCGAAGATCGGCGGCTCACCGTGGAGGAGGCGGCGCAGGTGCTTTGCGTCAGCGTAAAAACCCTGGAAGCTTGGCGTCGTCTGGGCAAAGGCCCAATGTTCGTGAAGCTCGGCCGCGCCGTGCGTTACACGATGCGCGATCTCGATCAGTTCACGCTCGCACGCACTGTCCGCAACTCCGCAGAGGGCCGTCTGCTCGATGTGCGTCGTTGATCGGGGCTTCCCGATGGCGCCCTATGGCGCACTTTTTACAGTTACCCACAGGAATGAGAGCGGAACGGGATGCCAATTCGCGCTCACACATAAGACTCTGATTTTACGCGGCAAAAGCGCGATATTTCTCTCTGACGTTATACATGTGCCTCGAACTGCGAGCCCTACGCAGCGCTCGCGCACGAATGAGATAGGAATGGGATATGAAAGGCGTGCGTTCGAAAGCGATTGAGTTTGTTCGCGAAATTCGCGCGATCTTCGCTGACGTTGTAGGCGTCCCAGCCGCCGCACCTCCGAAGCACATCGGTGCGGAAATGGTTGCTGGTGCCGCCAAGGGGGAGTGGCAGCTTGAGGAGCGCCAGTAACGGCAGCATTTCGCGAAACTGGATCGCGTACTCGGCGGCGAATTGGCGGGAAATCCAAGAGGCATCTGCATTATCGATGACTAGAGGCGCTTGCACGCAAGCGAGATCGGGCTCCCCGTCTTCGAAAGCGGCGAGCGCTGCGTTGAGTTGCTGAGCATGAGGTCGATCCTCCGCGTCATAGATGACAACGAACTCTCCGCGAGCGCGCGCAAGGCCAACGTTGAGCGCCTTTGGCTTGGTGCGTGGCGCACAAGCGGGGACGATGATTACTTCGATGTGGGGCGTGCTGGCTGCCGCAGCGCACGACGCGGCAATTGTCTCGGAATCGTCACTCTCAACCAACAACTTTATGTCGAGCGCTTCGCGAGGATAGTCGATACACGCTAACGCGGACACAAGATCGTGCGCCACGTTGGCCTCGCGATAGAGCGGACAAAGAATTGTGTAGATTGGAAAGCGAGCTGGTGACGCCAATCGTGACAAGAATGGTGCGAGTTGCGCGGCGGCAATGACTCGGATGAAGATCGCGGCGCTGAAGATGGCGAGGGCGGCGATGTGCGCCACGGTGAATGTGGCCGTCGGAGCGACGCGCGCCACCCAGGTCGCGCCGTAGAAAAGCGCGCCTATTGCGAGCAGCTGGGTGAAATGAAAGACGCGGCGCGCTGAGCGGCGTGGGTGCGTGCGCGAAAAGCCCAGACGCGCCTCTTCAAGCGTGTCGGCGTCGGTCGTCACCGCATTTGCCGCGTGTGCAGAGAGCTTCGCGGCCCCGTCCATCCCCATACCGTCACTCAAGCGGGGTAACTGAATACTCACAACCGCCCCTCAATTGCACAAATACAATCTAAAGGCGAGTAGTTTCCTGCGGTCGTGCCTGGGATGATCTGGAAGATCATTCCTCCTGAGCTTCCTCGCGCCTAAGCAACGTCGCCAACCCGCACCACTACGATCGAGGGGCGTCATGATTTCTACCGAGCTACGCAGTGTTCTGCACGATATCGCTGATCGCGCCGTGGCGTTTCGCGAGTCACGCGGAGACGCGCCCCATCGTCCGTTGTGTACCTACGCCGAGGCGCAGGCTGCGTTTGCCGCTGATGTGCCGGAGCGGGGTGTCTCCATTCAAAGTCTTGTCGCTGAACTGGAGAAGCTCGCAGAACCTGGCCTCGCGAACATGGTGGGCCCGCGCTTCTTCGGCTGGGTAATTGGCGCGACAGAGCCGGCCGGCATGGCGGCTGACTGGCTCACGAGCGCCTGGGCGCAGAATACAGGCAACGCGCACGCGACGCCGGCGGCGTCGGCCTGCGAGGAAATGACGGGGCGTTGGCTGCTCGATCTTCTCGACTTGCCGCGTCAATCGTCGGTTGGCTTCGTCACCGGCGCCACGATAGCCAATTTCACCTGTCTCGCGGCGGCGCGTGGCGAAGTGCTTCGACGCGTCGGATGGGACGTGGAAGCGGACGGCTTGTTTGGCGCGCCGCCCGTACACGTCGTCCTCGGCGAAGAGGCGCATTCGACGGTGTTTTCAGGGCTCCGCTATTTGGGCCTTGGCGCCAAGCGGGTCGTCAGCGTGCCAGTGACAGAGCAAGGCCTGATGCAGCCCGGCGCTTTCGCCAAGGCGATCGCGAGACTCGATGGCCCGATCGTCGCGATCGCGCAGGCTGGGCACATCAATTCTGGCGGCTTCGACCCGTTCCAGGAGATTGCGGAAGCAACGCATGCGAAGGGCGCCTGGCTGCATGTCGATGGCGCGTTCGGGCTTTGGGCGCGGGCTTGCACTGATCGCGCGCATCTTGGGCGTGGACTGGAGTTGGCGGATTCGTGGGGCGTCGACGGTCATAAGTGGCTTCAGACACCGCACGACAGCGCGTACGCCATTGTGCGTGACGCAGAAGCTCATCGCCGTGCAATGCTGATTGCGGCGAGTTATTTGCCCGAGGGCAAAGAACGTCACCCGGCAGACTACGCGCCCGAACTTTCCCGGCGCGCGCGCGGCTTTGCGACGTGGGCGATGATCAAGTCGCTCGGCCGTGAGGGCATCGCATCGATGGTGAGCCGTCATTGCGCACAGGCGCGGCGAATGGCCGAGCGCTTGAGCGCCGAAGCCGACATTGAGATCATGAACGACGTGGTGTTGAACCAAGTCGCGGTGCGCTTGGGTGTTGACATGGAAGGCACCGTTGCAGATGCGCTTACCGATCGCACAATCGCACGCATTCAGCGCGACGGCGTTTGCTTTGTTGGCGGCGCGAATTGGCGAGGGCGTCAGATCGTCCGTGTTTCAGTCATCAGCGCCAACACAACAGACGCCGACATTGATCGTAGTGCTGACGCGATTATCAGCGCTTGGCGCGCGGAGAAGCACGCCAACTAGTTTAGGTTGAGCGCAACAACTCGCCAGCTAGGCCCCGGCGCAGCAGAGCGCTGGTTTCGCGCACGCCGAAGATCGCCGCGAACTGGCCGAAACGGGGGCCGCTCTCGACGCCGAACAGCACTTCGTAGAGCGCTTTGAACCAGTCGCGCAGCGGCTCAAATCCGTGGTCTTTGCCGACGGCGTACACTTCGTTTTGAATCGTCTCACCGTCCGTTGTATTCGCTGGAAGCGCGTCGAGACGCTTGATCAAATCTTCGAACGCCGCGCGCTCCTTGTCAGTCGCTTCGCGGAACGTCTTCGTCGGTTTCACGAAATCGTTGAAATAGGCGATGGCGTAGTCGGACAGCTTGTCGAGAAAAGGGTGCGTTTGCGGCGTCGTCCCCGGCGCATACTTGCCGATGAACGCCCACAGCAATTCCTTCGTTTCGGCATTTGAGGCAGAGACGAGGTTGGTGAGCAGTGCGAACGAAATTGGTGTCAGGTCCTTTGGCGGATTGCCAGCGTGAATGTGCCAGGCTGGGTTCTCCAATTGCTCCGCCGTGTTCTGACCCTGATAACTCTCAACGTAAGTGAGATACTCATCCACCGCCTTCGGGATGACATCGAAATAGAGCTTCTTTGCTGTGCGAGGCTTTTGGAAGTTGTAGAGCGAGAGCGATTCCGGCGCGGCGTAGGAGAGCCATTGCTCGACACTGATGCCGTTGCCCTTGGTCTTCGAAATCTTCTCGCCGTGCTGGTCGAGAAATAGCTCGTAGACATAGTTGACCGGCGGCTCAGCGCCGAGCGCCTTGCAGATGCGCGCATACACCTGCTGGTTCGGCTGGTGATCTTTCCCGAACATTTCGAAGTCGACGCCGAGCGCCGCCCAGCGCATGCCGAAGTCCGGCTTCCATTGCATCTTGGCGCGACCGCCGGTGACGGATTGGGTGATCTCTTCGCCATCTTCGTCGTCGAAGGTGATGGTCCCATTCCCAGCATCGACCTGCTTCATCGGCACGTAGAGGACGCGGCCGGTCTTCGGCGAGATCGGCAGGAAGGGGCTGTAGGTCTTGCGGCGATCCTCGCCCAGCGTCGGCAACATGATGGCCATGATCTCGTCATAGGCCTTCAATGCATTGAGGAGGGCGGCATCGAAAGCGCCGGATTTGTAGAGTTCGGTCGCCGACTTGAATTCATACTCGAAGCCGAAGCCATCCAAGAATGCGCGCAGGCGGGCGTTGTTGTGGTGGGCAAAGCTTTCGTGAGTGCCAAACGGGTCCGGTACGGCGGTGAGCGGCTGCTGCAGGTATGGCTCGAGCGCCTGCGGGTTTGGGATGTTGTCGGGAATCTTGCGCATCCCGTCCATGTCGTCCGAGACGCAGATGATGCGGGTCTTGATCTTGTCGCCGGTCAGTGCGCGGAACGCGTGGCGAACCATCGACGTGCGCACGACTTCGCCGAAGGTGCCAATGTGCGGTAGTCCGCTCGGGCCGTAGCCGGTCTCGAACGTCACCACCTCTTTCGGGTTCTTCTGGTGGCGATCAAGAACGAGGCGCGCTTGTTCGAAGGGCCAAGCCTTGGCGGCGGCGGCGAGCGTGGAGAGGTCAGACATCGGCGAATCCAGGTGGAGCACCGATGTAGCGACGCTCCCGCGCGAAGCAAAGCGCGGGACTTGTCAAACAGGTGGCCGCGCGGCCGGCCCAAGGCAGCGCTGCACTAGCCATCACCTCCAATGGGCGTGGGCCGTTGCGGTTTTTCCGCGGAAGGGCAGACTCCGGCGAGTCATGCGTACTCTGATCCTGCTCCGCCACGCCAAAGCTGTTCGCGCCCATGAGGCCGATAGTGACGAGGAGCGCGGCCTGACGGGGCGCGGACGCCGCGATGCCGCCGCTGCTGGCGCGGCAATGGCTGCGGCTGGGCTCATCCCGAAAGCTGCGCTCGTCTCGACGTCAGAGCGCACGCGGCAGACAGCGGAGCATGGCTTGGCGTCTTTCGGCGCGGAGACGTTCTTCGAAGACGCGCTCTATCACGCATCGCCCGAGGGTATTTGGGACGCATTCAGCGCAAGCGATGCGGGGAGTGTCGTGATCGTTGGGCACAATCCCGGCATCGGCGATCTGGTGTCAATGCTCGTGCATCAAGCGCATGATGGGTCGAAACTGGCGCGCGATCTGAGCGGACATTTTCCGACAGCCGCGTTCGCGGCCTTCGAGGTGCGCGGCGAGCTTATGCGCGCCGCCGGACCAATCTTGATCGCCGCATGGAAGCCAGATCGCGGAGGCTGATCGCTGGCGCGACGGCGCCTCGGCTAGTTCGGAATGAAACGCGCGTCGCTGAGCGCTGAGTCAGGGACGGTGCGATGTGCGTCGACGTAGGTCGCGCCATTCCATTGCGAGACCGGGAACGAGAAACCTGGACCGCCGGTGGCGATGTCGTTGCCGTTGTTGTGCTGGGTCGAGAGGATGATCGCGCCGCCGGGTCGACCTTGCCAAATTTCGCTCCAGGCGCCGTTGTTCTGACGGAAGAGGATCGTAAGTGCGCCGTCGCCGTAGCAGCTCACCATGTTTGGTCCGCCGCCGATGGTGAAAGCGATGACTCGGCCGGGCCCGCTGCCGATGTCTGCGACAGTGTATTGCGGCGTGACCATCTCTCCGCACTCATTTTCGACTTGGCCTTGCGCATTGGCCCGCAGGCTGAGCGCGGACAAGATAGCCGTGCGTTCGGTTGCGGTGGCTTCGCCGCTTTGCGCGGTGGCGCCGGCCGTTTGAGCGTCGGCCTCGGTCGGCGCGGCGGCCTGGCCGCAAGCAGCAAGGGCGAAGAAGAGCGTGGCGGTGACAGCTTGAACAATGCGCATGTGAAACCCTCCGTCGCTCTTCTTGCATAGCGCAGCGCTGGCGTCACGTCTGAGTTCGCGCGGAATAGCGCTACTGGCTCGCCCATACGATGCGCGCGATCCATTCGATATCCGCAGCGGCGAGCTCACGAGGTTTGTGTGCGGCGTTAAGCGAGACGAGTTCAATCGTCTGATCATTCTTGCGGCCGAGCGCTTTGGCCATGACCTCGCCCGCTCGCGTACGGACAACAACACGGTCGCCGCGGCGCACGGCAGCGCCCGGTTGCACGATGACGACATCCCCGGCGCGATAGGTTGGCTCCATCGAGTCGCCCGCAATCTCGAGCGCGTAGACGCGGTCCTCACCCAAATCCGGGAAGTGAACGGTCTCGTCTGCGCCGACGGGAAAACCGTCTTCATCGAAGAAGCCGTCAGCCCCCGCTCGCGCCATCCCCACGATCGGAATGGCGCGGCCGGACGCGCCGCTACGCCCCGCGAGGAGCGCGGCGAACTCGTCCCAATTTGTCTCGGCCGCAGTGAGCGCGCGCGCGACGCTTTCTGTCGAAGGCCAGCGCGCTTTGCCATCAGGCGCTTGGCGCTTGGACTTGTTGAATGTCGTCGGATCAAGCCCCGCAGCGCGCGCCAAGCCGGAAGCGCTCATGCCCTTGCGGGCGGCCAAGGCGTCGATCGCGCGCCAAATCTGGGCGTGGTTCATGGCCCCAGATTGTAGCGTCCATCGAAGGACTTGCAACCCATATATAGGAATAAAATCTGAATGCACCGCGTTGCGGGCAGGTATCAGGCGACAGCCAGCGCAGAATCTGTGAAGCGCAACGACCGTGACTTCCCCGCACGATCTCGTGACGCGCGGTCTGCGCCTGATTGACCCCGAGACGGCTCACCACGCTGCGCTCTGGGGCCTGCGCGCACGCCTTGGTCCGCGCGCACGCGCCGATCGCTGGCCGCGGCTGAGGACGACGCTCGCTGGCCTCGATCTGCCCAATCCCGTCGGAATGGCCGCAGGCTTCGACAAGAATTGCGAGGCGCCCGATGCATTGCTTCGTTCGGGATTTGGGTTCGCCGAGTGCGGGACGGTTACGCCGCTGCCGCAGGAAGGGAATCCAAAACCCCGCATCTTTCGATTGAGCGAAGATCGCGCGGTGATCAATCGCCTTGGCTTCAACAACAAGGGCCTCGATGCGTTCGCCGATCGCTTGGCGGCACGTGAGCGCAAGCCCGGTATTGTTGGCGCCAACGTTGGCGCCAACAAAGAGAGTGCAGATCGCGCCGCGGATTATGTGCTCGGCATGGGGCGCGTCTGGAAGCACGCATCCTACGTGACAGCCAACATCTCGTCGCCGAATACGCCGGGGCTGCGCGGCTTGCAGGAACGTGGCGCGCTTGAAGATCTGCTTGGCCGCATGCGGGAAGCGCGCGCGCCGCTCACTGTCGCGCACGGCCCCCGGCCGTTGTTCTTGAAGGTCGCGCCGGATCTTGACGATGCAGCGGTCGCCGACATCGCTGAAATTGCGATCGCTAATGAACTTGATGCGCTTATCGTTTCGAACACGACGCTGCAGCGACCGGCGCATCTCACATCCGATAATCGCGAAGAGCAGGGCGGTCTTTCAGGTCAGCCGCTTTTCCAAATCTCCACGCATGCCTTGCGGCTGTTCGCACAAGCGCTCAGTGGCCGCTTGCCATTGATCGGCGTTGGCGGCGTTGAGAACGGCCTGACTGCGCTCGCCAAAATCAAAGCGGGCGCCAGCGCCGTGCAGCTCTATTCGGCGATGGTGTTTCAGGGCCCGAGCCTGGTCGCGCGCATACTCGACGAACTCGACGGCCTACTCATGGCCGAAGGCTTCGATCACGTCTCTGAAGCTGTCGGCGTGGAGCGCGGTTAGGACCGCGCGACCGTGGTGCTCCGCAACGTTGTCGTGCGTTGGCGTACGTCAGCCAAAAGTTGGCGCAGGTCGCCGTTGAATTGAGTATCCAGTTGGCGCATGAACAGGCGCTGCTGAAGCTGGCTCAACCAAACGCCGTCTGTACCAACCGCCACATCGGTAGCTTTCCAGACATTTTGCGAGCGCAAGACTTTCCATTGAACCCGCACTGGATCGCCACCGCGCGGGCGTATTGTGCTGTCCACGATAACCGTGGTCGCGGTTTGCTCCTCCGAGCACATCACCTCAATGCGCGCGCCGTTGAAGCTGGAAAACTGGCTTTGGTAGGTCGCGATCGCGAATTCTTGAAACGTCGTCAGCCATTCGTTGCGCAGAGCAGAGTCGGCTTCGAGTGCGCCGCGATAACGTCCGAGGACGAAAAGACCGATACGGCGCGTGTCGGCGAATTGAGTCATCAGCGTGCGAAATTGCTGTTCGCGCTGCACTGCGTTGGGGTTGCCTAAGGCTGTGAGCGCTTCCGACGCGCTGCGTTGCACGAATTGCTCGGCATCGGCGTTGCGCGCGGCGCTGGTGTTGCACGTCGCGTACGCGTCAGGCGCAACCGCGATCGCGCCGAGGCCGAAGAGGCCTGACAGAAACGTGGCGCGGGTAACGGGGCGGTTCACGACAAACTTCTCCTTCAATCGGTCAACGACGTGGGAAGCGCGAGCGCTTCTGTGAAGACGACGGAATTCTCAGCCGCTTGGATTTCATCCGCCTGTGGCTCAATTGCCTCGGCGGATGCGCCTCCATCTGGCGTGTTTGTTGCCGGTTCTTCATACATGTCTTCAAAGTCAGGCGAATCTTCGACAGCAGCGCGTCCGTTTTGGATCGCCGCCTCGCGCGCGACTTCATACGTGGCGCGATAAGTCAGATAGAGATCGCCGCCTTGTGCCTCCATTAAGTCGATCGGATCGAGCAGCGCTTCGCGTTGTGCGATGCCCGCTACCACTGTGCGTGCGGCGCGTGCGGTATCGACATCATCGAAGTCTGCCCACGTCAGTGGGTCAAAGGCGATGTCAACGATGCGCCCAGCGCCATCGCGCACTGTTGTCGGGCCAAGGAGCGGGACAAACAGATAAGGACCTGACGGCACGCCCCAGACGGCGAGCGTTTGGCCGAAATCTTCGTCGTGGCGATCGAGTCCCATGCTTGCTGCTGGGTCGAAAATGCCGGCAATGCCAATCGTGGTGTTGATCGCGAAGCGTCCGGCAGTGTTGCCCGCGCGTCCAACTTCACCCTGTAGAACGTCGTTGGCGAACGTCACCGGGCTTTTGAGATTGCGTAAGAAATTGACGACACCCGTACGCAACGGGCGCGGTGTCACCGCGCGATAGCCGCGCGCGACAGGCTCAAGCACCGCGCCATCGACGGCTTGATGCACGCCGAACATGCTGCGGTTGAATCTCTCCCAAGGATCGCCGGTGTCTGCCGGCGTTGGCTGCACACTCGTTTCCGGCGCGGCCTCCTGCGCGGACGCCACTGCTGGAGCGGCCAGGCAGGCCGCCAACGTCAGAACAGATACTAGTCCCCGCATAGTCGGACCCCCTAGGTCCAGCGCAGATAATGCCGGGGTAAAGTTAATCAAACTTAGCTGTTCCGAACCTGAACGGATCGCTCAGGCCCTGGGGTTGCGCGAGCTCATCAAAGCACTGAATTTCTGCGGGTAATTAGGTATCGCGGCGCTGAAGTCGCACTCTGGTTGGAATTTTCCAGGGCGCGATCGAGCGGTGCCGGGGATCACGCTGGTCAAACCTCTCGACCCATGACATATAAAGATATGTTTATATCTCCAAGTCAGCCGGTGCCAGACTTGCGCGATGCGGACCGCGTAGTAGCGGCGTTGCGGGCGGCCGGGGAGCAGACGAGGCTGCGCGCGCTGGCTCTTCTCACGGAGGGCGAACTGGCGGTCGGCGAACTCGCTCAAGCGCTCGGGCAAAGCCAGCCGCGCGTGAGCCGGCATTTGAAGTTGCTCACCGAGGCGGGATTGGTGGAACGCGCGCCCGAGGGCGCTTGGGTGTTCTATCGCTTGCCCCGCGTACACACGACGGAGCGGCAATTTGCTGAAGCAGCGCTGGCGATGCTCGATCCTGCCGATCCCGTGCTTGCACGCGATGTCGAGCGGCTGAGCGAAATTCGTGCGGCGCGCGATGAAGCAGCGGAAGCGTATTTCGAACGGAACGCGGCCGATTGGGATCGTGTGCGCGCGCTACATTTGCCGGAGGCCGATATCGATAGCGCCATCCTCGAAGCGGCGGGCGGTGGGCCGTTTGATGTGATGGTCGATGTCGGCGTTGGCCAGGGGCGCATGATCCAGCTCTTCGCCGATCGCGTTCGCCGCGCCGAGGGCTTCGATACATCGCGGCAAATGTTGGCGATCGCGCGTGCGTCGCTCGATGACCTCAAGGCGAAAGCCGCGGTGCAATTTGGCGACGCCTACGCGCCTCCATTGGAGCCAGGGACCGCGGATTTGGTGACGATCCACCAAGTTCTGCACTTTCTTTCTGACCCCGGCCGCGCCATCTCCGAAGCTGCGCGCTTGCTGAAGCCGGGCGGGCGGGCGCTCATTGTCGACTTCGCACCGCACGCGCTCGAATTTCTACGCGCAGAGCACGCTCATCGCCGGCTGGGCTTCAGCGACAGAGAAATCGCTGAGTGGTGCGAAGCGGCGGGACTTTCTGCTCCCACCGCAACGACGCTGGCGCCGAAGAAGCGTGAAGCGCTGACTGTGAAGATTTGGGCTGGGGCAAAGCTATGAGTGTCTCCCACCTGCAAGACCTGATCGCCGACACCGCAGGGCGCGGCAAGCAAACGCGGGTGTCTTTCGAATTCTTTCCACCGAAGTCGGAAAAGCTTGAGGCGGACCTGTGGGCGTCGATCCGAAAACTTGAACCGCTGGCGCCGAGCTTTGTGTCCGTCACTTATGGCGCAGGCGGCTCGACGCGCGATCGCACCCACCGCACTGTCGCGCGCATGGTGAGCGAAACGACGCTGAAGCCGGCCGCTCACCTTACGACTGTGGCGGCAAGCAAGGCTGAGGTGGATGGCGTCTTGCGCAATTACTGGCGTTCAGGCGTTCGGCGGATCGTGGCGCTACGCGGTGACCCGCCGGGCGGCGTTGGCATGCCCTATCTGCAGCACCCAACCGGCTATGCCAGCGCCGTAGAGCTTGTTGAAGCGGCGTCGCGGATCGGCGCCTTCGATATTTCGGTCGCCGTCCACCCGCAGAAACATCCATCGAGCCCGAACTTCGAGCACGACATCGACAACTTCAAGCGCAAGTTGGCCGCCGGCGCCTCACGAGGCATTTCGCAATTCTTCTTTGAGGCCGATATTTTCTTGCGCTTCCGAGATCGGTTGGCGAAAGCGGGCGTGTACGCGCCGATCTTGCCGGGGATCATGCCGGTCACGAACGTGAAGAGCCTGCGCAAAATGGTGGAAGCCTGCGGTGCGACGTTGCCGCGCTGGATGATCCGTCTGTTCGAAGGTCTGGATGACGATCCGGAGACGCGGCGCTTGGTGACTGCAGTGACAACAGCGCAATTATGCGCGCGGTTGGCGGCCGAAGGGGTGGAGGACTTTCACTTCTACACGCTGAACAAGGCCGATCTTGCCTATTCGATCTGTCGCATCCTGGGCGTGCGCGCGAAAGAGGATGCGCAATGAAACGCGACGTACGCATGACCGCACTGAATGCCGAACTTGCCCAACGGATTTTGATCCTCGACGGATCGATGGGCGCCTATCTGCAGGGGTTTGGGCTGACGAGCGAAGATTTTCACGGCGATCGGTTCGCGACGCACACGACGCCGCTGAAAGGCGATAGCGACGTGCTGACGCTGACGCGGCCGGACGTCATCACCAAGGTGCACGAAGCATACATTGGCGCCGGCGCCGACATCATCAGCACCAACACGTTCACGGCGACGCCAATCAGTCAGGCTGAGTATGGGCTTGAGGCGTTTGCGCGTGAGATGAATTTTGAGTCTGCGGTGCTGGCGCGCGCGGCCAGCGATCTCGCGGAGAAGGCGGATGGAAAACCGCGCGCCGTGGCTGGTTCGCTGGGCCCCACGACGAAATTGCTGTCGATGTCGCCAGACGTCGGCGATCCGGGGCGGCGCGACGCCGACTTTGATGGCATGGCAAAGGGTTATGAAGAGCAGGCGCTGGGGCTGATCGAGGGCGGCGCCGATATTCTGCTGATCGAGACGATCACCGACACGCTCAATTGCAAAGCGGCGCTGTGGGGCGCGTGGGAAGCGTTCGACAAAACCGGCGTCGAACTGCCGCTCTGGATCAGCGGCACCATCACCGATCGCTCGGGGCGGACGCTGTCCGGACAGACCGTGGAGGCGTTCTACAATTCGGTACGGCACGCGAAGCCTTGGGCGATAGGTTTAAATTGCGCGCTGGGACCGGCGGACATGCGCGCGTTCTTGGCGGATCTTTCGCGTGTCGCGGAATGCGCGGTGAGCGCCTATCCGAATGCAGGCTTGCCGAACGCGATGGGTGGCTATGACGAGACACCACATTCGATGGAAGCGCATTATGCCGAGTGGGCGAAGGCGGGGCTGCTCAATATTGCCGGCGGTTGCTGCGGCACGACGCCGGATCATATTTCGCACATGAAGCATGCTGTTGCGGGCGTGAAGCCGCGCATCAAGGCGGCGCACGATTCGCGGCTGAAGCTCGCTGGTCTCGAACCGTTCACGGCGGCGGCATGAGTTCCGCTAATCCATTCGCGAACTTCATCATTGTTGGTGAGCGGACGAACGTCACCGGTTCGGCGAAATTTCGGAAGCTGATCGAGGCGGACGATTACGCCGGCGCTCTCACCGTGGCGCGTCAGCAGGTCGAAGGCGGCGCCAACGTTCTCGATGTGAACATGGACGCGGCGCTGATCGATGGACCAGCGGCGATGCGCCGCTTCTTGAACCTGATCGCGTCGGAGCCGGATATCGCCCGCATCCCGCTGATGATCGATAGCTCCAAGTGGGAGGTGATCGAGGCAGGCCTGAAGTGCGCGCAGGGCAAATCGATCGTGAACTCGATCTCGCTGAAGGAAGGCGAGGAGAAGTTTCTCTACGAGGCGCGGCGCGTGCAGCGTTTTGGTGCGGCCGCCGTGGTGATGGCGTTCGATGAACAGGGACAGGCGGATACAGCCAAGCGCAAGATTGAGATTTGCACGCGCGCCTATCGGCTCCTGACCGACAAAGTCGGGTTTGCGCCCGAGGATATCATTTTTGATCCAAACATTTTCGCGGTTGCGACCGGCATCGAAGAGCATGCCGAGTACGCCAAGGCGTTCTTCGAAGCGACGGGTTATATTCGTTCCGAGCTTCCGCATGCGCACGTTTCTGGCGGCGTGTCGAACGTGTCGTTCTCGTTCCGCGGCAACGAGCCAGTGCGTGAGGCGATGCACGCGGTGTTCCTTTATCACGCCATCCGCGCCGGCATGGACATGGGCATCGTCAATGCGGGCTCGCTCACGCTCTATGACGACGTTGAACCGGAATTGCGCGAGCGCGTCGAAGACGTGCTGCTCAACCGGCGCGAGGACGCGACGGAGCGGTTGCTGGAAATTGCCGACCGCGCGAAGGCGGGCGGCAAGAAGCAAGGCGCCGAGCGCGATCTTTCGTGGCGGCAGAAGCCGGTGAAGGACCGCCTGGCGCATGCGCTGGTGCACGGGGTAAACGAGTTCATCGTTGAGGACACGGAAGAGGCGCGTCTGCAAGCGGAGAGGCCGCTGCACGTGATCGAGGGGCCGCTGATGGATGGCATGTCCGTCGTTGGCGATCTCTTCGGCGCGGGGAAGATGTTCCTGCCGCAGGTGGTGAAGTCGGCGCGCGTGATGAAGCAGGCGGTCGCGCACCTCATTCCGTTTATGGATGAGGAAAAGGAGCGGCTTGGCCTCGTAGGTAAATCCAACGGCAAGATCGTGATGGCGACGGTGAAGGGCGACGTTCACGATATCGGTAAGAACATCGTCGGCGTCGTGCTGCAATGTAACGGCTACGAGATCGACGACATGGGCGTGATGGTGCCGTGCGATCGCATCTTGGAGCGCGCGAAAGAGATCGGAGCGGATGCGATTGGGCTGTCGGGGCTGATTACGCCCTCGCTTGATGAGATGGTGTTCGTCGCGAGCGAGATGGAGCGGCTAGGCTTGAATCTGCCGCTGTTGATTGGCGGCGCGACGACGTCGCGGACGCACACGGCGGTGAAGATCGCACCGGCCTATTCTGGCCCAATCCTCTATGTGCCGGACGCCTCGAAGGCGGTGCCGGTGGTGCAGAAGCTGCTTGGCGCCGATCGCGATCTGCTCGTGAAGGAAACGCGCGCTGAATACGACGCGGCGCGCGAGGCCTATTTCTTGGGGCAGGACAAGCGGCCACGTTTGCCGCTGGCGAAAGCGCGCCAACGGGCGCCGAAGCTTGAGTTCGCGCCGGTGAAGCCGAGCTTCTTGGGTGTTCGGTCGTTCGACAATTATCCGCTCGAAGAGCTTGTCCCGTACATTGATTGGACGCCGTTCTTCGCCTCCTGGGATTTGGTCGGGCGCTATCCCGCGATCATGGACGACGAGATCGTCGGTGACGCCGCGCGGAACTTGTATCGCGACGCGTCTGTGATGTTGAAGCAGCTTGTCGCCGAGAAGTGGGTGAGGGCGTCCGGCGTCGTCGGATTCTGGCCGGCGCAGCGGGATGGCGACGACGTTGTCCTATTTGCCGATGAAAAGCGCGGCAGGGAAATCGCGCGGCTGCATACGCTGCGCCAGCAGATCGACAAGGGTGAGAGCAAAGCGAATTTCGCGCTTGCCGACTATATCGCACCGAAGGCCGATTATATCGGCGCGTTCGCGGTGACGGCGGGGATTGGCGAAGAAGACGTGTCGATCCGATTCAAGCGTGCGAATGACGACTACTCAGCCATAATGGCGCAAGCGCTATGCGATCGATTGGCTGAGGCATTTGCCGAAGCCATGCACGCGAAGGTCCGGCGTGAGCTTTGGGGCTACGCGAAAGACGAGACGCTGACGCCGGAAGATCTTATCGCGGAGAAGTATCGCGGCATTCGCCCTGCGCCTGGTTATCCAGCGCAGCCCGATCACACCGAGAAGCGTACGATCTTCGATCTGCTGGAAGCGCACGAGCGCACAGGTATCGACCTGACAGAAAGCATGGCGATGACGCCGCCATCATCCGTGAGTGGCCTCTATTTCGCCCACCCTGAGGCGGAGTATTTCGGCACAGGCAAGATCGATCGCGATCAGGTTGAGGATTATGCGCAGCGCAAGGGGTGGGCCCTCGCGACGGCAGAACGCTGGCTTTCACCGATCCTTGCCTATGACCCTCTCATTGCAAAGGTGGGTTGAGCCCCAACTCCATCGAACTAGGTCGGATATGTGTGCGGCGCATAGTCAGATCATTCGCGGGAGGACATCGGCATGAGTGAAACCGAGCGAGGGCAGGTAAGCGCGTCCGCGGCTCAGGTGTACGAGCGCTTTTTTGTGCCAGCGTTGTTCTCGGAGCCGGCGGCGAAGATCGTGAACGCTGTTGGAATTAGTTCCGGCCAGATGGTACTTGACGTTGCCTGTGGCACAGGCGTGCTCGCACGCGCGACTGCGAATGCTGTAGGCGGTGACGGCTGCGTGGTTGGTCTCGATGTAAATACCGACATGCTGTCAGTCGCGCGTGAACGGGCATCTGGCATCGATTGGCGCCAAGGCATCGCGGAGCAGTTGCCCTTTGACGACAACGAATTCGACGCCGTTGTTAGCCAATTCGGCTTGATGTTCTTCGATGACCGGGTTGGGGCGTTGAAGGAGATGGCGCGTGTCACCAAGCCCGGTGGCGTCATTGCCGTGGCGGTTTGGGATTCGCTCGAATCGTCGCCAGGCTATGCCGCGATGACCGACTTGATCGAGAAGCAGTGCGGTCGCGAGGCGGCGGATGCTTTGCGAGCGCCATTTTGCCTCGGCGATACGGCAAAGCTTCTGGCGCTATTCGAAGAGGCTGGCCTCAATTTGGCGCGCGTCTTTCCGCTTGAGGTGACGGCTCGTTTTCCATCTCTCGCCGAGTGGGTTCACACCGACATCCGAGGGTGGACGCTCTCTGATATGATCGATGACGAGCAATGCGAGCTTTTGCTGCGGGCAGCGGAGGATCGGCTCGCGCGTTTTGTTACCTCTAATGGAACGGTGGCATTCGCTTCGCCGGTGCAACTTGTGATGACTTCCGCCGACTAACCGGGCAGTTCATCCGCAAGAACGGGAACAATCGTCGCATCCGGGGTGGCTCCGGTCGCGCTCCGGCTGCTAGAACGCCCCGATTCATTCGGGGACTATCCATGAGACGTCTGATTACCTTCGTCGCTGCGGCGCTTGCGCTTGTAGCCTGTGCATCGTCGTCCACGCCGCAGGGGGGGGGCGCACTGCAAGTTGCGCCGTTGGCTTACACGATGCGCACGCTGCCTAACGGCCTGCGCGTCTATTCGATGCCAGACCGCAATACCGCGAACGTCTCGGTGCAGGTTTGGTATGACGTCGGCTCAGTGGACGATCCTGCCGGGCGCTCAGGTTTCGCGCACCTCTTCGAGCACATCATGTTCAAGTCGTCGCGCAATATGCCCGAGGAATTCTTGGATAGGCTCACTGAAGACGTCGGCGGCTACAATAACGCCTCTACGTACGACGATTTCACCAACTATTACGAGGTGGTGCCCGCCAATCATTTGCAGCGCGTGCTTTGGGCGGAAGCCGATCGCATGGGTTCGCTCGTCGTCAACGAAGAGAGTTTCGATTCAGAGCGCGACGTGGTGAAGGAGGAGCTGCGCCAACGCGTGCTCGCATCGCCCTATGGGCGCCTGTTTTTCTTCTATCTGCCGCAAGTGAACTACGACGTTCACCCGTATGGCCGCCCAGGCATTGGCTCGATCGAGGACCTGGACGCCGCGACGGTGGAAGATGTTCGCGCGTTCCATGCGCTGTATTATCGCCCTGATAACGCAGTCCTCGTTGTGTCAGGCAATTTCGATCAAGCGCAGCTCGATGCCTGGGTCGATCAGTATTTCGGCGACATCTCACATCCGGATCGGCCGATCCCGCGCGATTATCCGACCGAGCCGGAGCACACGCAGCCGCGTGAATACACGGTCTATGCGCCGAACGTGCCTCTGCCTGCAGTGATGATTTCTTACCCGCAGCCGGCGTCCACCGATCCCGACATTCCGGTGCTGATGGTGATCGACGGTATTCTGGCGACCGGCGAGAATTCTCGCCTCTACAATTCGTTAGTCTATGATCAGCAGATCGCGGCGCAGGTTTTCACCAATCTTGAAGCCACGCAGGATCCAGGCGCCTACGGCGTCTTCGCCATTATGTCGGAAGGGCAAACCGCTGAAGCCGGGCAGGCCGCACTCGCCGCGCAAATCGCGCGGCTGCGCGATGCGCCGGTGACGCAAGCGGAGCTCGACGAAGCCAAGAACGAGATCGTCACCGCGACGCTGCAACAGCGCGAAACCGCTGAGGGCCGCGCCGACGAACTCGCCGACGCCGTTATTCGTTACGGTGACGCCGCCTACGCTGACCGCCTGCTCGCGGCGGTTCAGTCCACCACCGCTGCGGACGTGCAGCGCGTTGCGCGCCGCATCTTCAACGAAAACCACCGCGCTGTGGTTCGCTATCTGCCGCAAACCGAAGGCCAAACCGGCGATACGATCCGAACCTCGCCGCGCATCCAAGCGCGTACGATCAACATCCCGGCCTCGGAAATCCCAACGTTTACGCTTGCCCCTGAAGGTCAGCGCGAACAGCCGCCGGCAGCCGGCACGCCGATCGATGCGCGCATTCCCGCGACGTCGCAGCGGACGCTTGCGAACGGCGTCCGAGTCATCGTCGCGCCGAACCGAGCGCTGCCGCTCATCAGTGCCGATCTGCGCATCGCATCTGGTGGCAGCTCCGACCCAGCTGATCGCGCTGGCCTTGCCAGCTTGACTGGCGATCTCCTGACGCGCGGCACCGCCACGCGCAGCGCGACCGATATCGCGAGCCAGATTGAATCCCTCGGCGCCTCGATCAGCTCGGGCGCAGGTGTGGATTCGTCCGCCGTCTCACTGCAGACGCGCAGCGACCGTGTGGACGAAGCCTTCACCGTATTTGCCGACGTGGTGCGCAATCCGGCCTTCGCGAGCGAAGAACTGGACCGCGCCAAATCGCAGGCGCTTGATGGCCTGCAGGTGGCGTTGAGCCAGCCGGGCTCGATTGGCGGCTTCGCCATGACGCGGGCCGTCTACGGCATGAACCCGTACGGTCTTATCGCATCGCCGACCAGCATCGGCGCGATCACCCATGATGACATGGCGAATTACCATCACAGCTACTGGCGCCCCGACAATGCGGTGCTCGTCATTACAGGCGATGTCTCGGCGGAAGAAGGTTTTGCACTCGCAGAACGTTTCTTCGGCGATTGGGCGCGGCCATCGTCGCCGCTCCCGGCGCGACCGGACGCTTCAGCGCATGCGGCTGCTCCGCGCACTATCGTGGTTGATCTTCCAGACACGGGGCAAGCGGCAGTCTCAATGGGCCTGCGCGGTGTTTCGCGTACCGATGCGGACTACTTCCCGTTGTTGGTTGCGAACAATGTCCTCGGCGGCGGCTATTCCGCTCGCCTGAACTACGAGATCCGCATTCGCCGCGGTCTCTCCTACGGCGCCGGATCGAGCATGCAGGCGCGCATGGCGCCCGGGCCAATCGTGGCGTCGGCGCAAACGCGCAATGACGCAGCGGTGCAGGTGTACGAATTGATGCGCGCGGAAATCCAGCGGATCGCTTCCGAACCAGTGCCGGTCGCCGAACTCACCTCTCGCAAAGCGGTGATCATTGGCGGCTTTGGCCGTCAGATTGAAACCACCGCTGGCCTCGCTGGCCAAATCTCGACACTGGCTCTCTACGGCTTGCCGCCTGAACGTCTTGGCACGTTCGTCGCCGACGTCTCCGCGGTGACGCCAGAGCAGGCGCAGACAGCGGCGCGAACCTATTTCGATGCAAATCGTGCTGACGTGGTGGTGGTGGGCGACGCTCGGCACTTCTACGACGGCTTGCACCGGCTTCGGCCAAATGCTGAGCGCATTCCGGTTTCGGAACTAAATCTCGATACGGAATCGCTCCGCTGAGCATGCAGGCGCCGTCACCCGTGTTCGGGTGGCGGCGGCCTCCGACTCGGTTAATCATGTGAGTGTTGGCTGGTCAGAACCTCATACGCATCGCCGCCTTGGCGCTCGGTCTAAGTACGCTGTCGTTCGCGGCTGGCGTTGCGGGCGATCTTTCAAGTATTGATCCGCCGCGGTCTGGTCAGCGCGTCGTGCTGCGTATCCCGCCTGAAATTCCGGCCGATACGCCTCGCGCCCACCCGTTGTTATCCACAAGTTCCGCAGAAGCTGCGCCGGAGAGCGCTGTTCGCCGGGCCCGGCACGCTGAGCGTCAGCGGCTCGTCGAGGCGGTGCAGATTGCGCATGAGCAGCCGTTTGGGCTGTCGCCAATTGCCTTCGAAACCGAGACGCGGGGGCCCCAAAAGCCTTTCGTTGACCCGGGGGTGAAGCCGGAGCGGGAGGTTCTCCCCGAGCCGTATGCGACCAAAGTCGCCTGAATTAGTGCGGCTTTGCCGCAACACTGGCGCCCGACGCCTGCAACACTGCCAAAATACTGCCCGGTTCGAAGCGCTCTTGTCATGGCCTATGAGCCAGGGATTCGGGCCGAGTCTGTACGGGAGGGGCGTCGCGGCGGTTGCCGCTGCGTTGGCTCTTGCAGCGCCCGGTTTCGCCCATGCTCAGCAGCCTCAAAGCCAGCCGAATTCTGCTCCCCGGCCGCTCGTGCCGGTCACAGTGGGCGCCAACCGCTACGCGACGCCGGATGGCGCTGTTCGTTTTGTGCTCGATCGCTCCGGCGGCCGCGCCGCTTTGGTTCAGTTCGACGGCGACCCCGAGGTTCACGTCCTACGACCGACGATGGGGGCAGGCGGCGACGAGATTTTCCAAACCGAGAATGGCGATGTCCGTCTGCGCGTAACTTCGCATGGCGGCATCATTGTTTACACGCGGGCGCTCCGCACAGGCGCTGCCGCCTCGGAGGAGGGGCGCGTCGCGCCGCTGACACCGGAAGAACTGGCCTTCGCAGAAATGCAAGCGCGTTTCCGTGCACTACAAAATCGGGCGCGGCGCAGCATCGGCCAGCCCGTTATGTTTACCGTGCCTGCTCAAATGTCGCCTCTCGCCGCCGGTGTGGTGACGGATGCGGCGGAGCGCGCCGCCGAAGGTCTGTCAGAAGCGCCGATGACGAATGTCCGGCACGTGATTATTGGGCTCGGACGCGTGCCCGCTGTCGCGCTTCGTGGTGACACGCTCATCATTCAGGTCGCACCACAGCTCGGCTATGCCGGTCGGCCTTCGTCCAGCGCCATCCGCAACGTGGTTATGGGCCAAGTTCAGGGCCCCGAACAATAAGAGCGCCGCAGCCGCCACGAGGCGGCTTTTTCTTATCCTTTGAAATTGTCTTTGCGTTTGCGGATCTCGGCGAATGCTTCCCAGTCGGCGACGCCCGGCACGAGTTCCGGCGCACGCAGGAAGGGGTTTGTCTCCTTCTCGATGCGGAGCGTCATCGGCACCGTCGGTTTGCCTGCCGAGCGAAGACGGTCGATTTCAATCGATCTGCTTCGCAAAGCTTGGTTTTCCGGATCGACGGAGAGCGCAAAGCGCGCGTTGGACTGCGTGTATTCGTGCGCGCAATAGAGTGTCGCATCATTCGGCAATGCAGCTAGCTTTTGCAAGCTGGCCCACATCTGCTGGGCTGTGCCCTCAAACAGGCGCCCGCAGCCGAGCGCGAACAGTGCGTCCCCGACGAAGGCGACGTGGTCGGCGTCAAACACGTAGGCGATGTGCCCCAAGGTGTGGCCGCCGACATTCAGCACCCGCGCTTTCGCACTTCCAAGCGTGATGCTGTCACCGTCATCGACGATCCGATCGGGCGGCGTGCCGATGCGCTGGACTTCAGCCGGTCCTGTGACGACTGCTCCGGTCTTTGCCTTGATGGCGGCGTTGCCGCCTGCGTGATCGGGATGCCAATGGGTGTTCCAAACGTCAGTAATCCGCCATCCCTTCAATTCAGCCTGGCGCACGATTTCCTCGGCATCTGGCGTATCAATCGCGGCAGTCGCGCTGGTGGCGGGATCGTGAACCAGGAACCCGTAATTGTCGGAAAGGCAGGGGAATTGATGGATTTGAAGCATTTCCTACCTTAGCCCTTTCTCGTCATGCGCGTCGATGTTCTCGCACTCCAGCGCTTCTATGCGTCTCCGTTGGGAGAAGCCGCCCAACGTGCGGCGTCGCGGCGCTTGATGTCGCTATGGCCGCATGCCGACGGGCTCGATGTCCTGGGCGTGGGTTATCCTTTGCCTTACCTAGATCGCTTTCGCGCCGGCGCTAGGCGTGTGGTGACAATGATGCCGGCGGCGCAAGGCGCGGAGCCTTGGCCCGCAGGCGAGCGCGTCGCCACCGCGCTGTCAGACGAGGCGCGGCTGCCATTTGTTGATGCAGTCTTTGATCGTGTTCTGATGGTCCATGGACTCGAGGAATGCGATGCCGTTCCCGCGATGCTGCGCGAGATATGGCGCGTGATGGCGCCCGAGGGCCGGCTCGTCGTCATCGCCGCCAACCGATGGAGCCTTTGGGCGCAGTCGGACATCTCCCCGTTTGGCCACGGTCGTCCGTATTCACGCACGCAGCTTGCTTCGTTGCTTGGTGACTCGATGTTTGAACCAGTGGTGTCGGCTCGCGCCCTTTACCTGCCGCCTTGGCGTTGGGCCGCGGGAGTAGCCGACGCCTTTGAGCGAGTTGGCGAACTGGTTTGGCCGGCGCAGGGCGGATTGGTGCTGATGGAAGCGGTGAAGCGTCTCTATGCGACCACGGCGCGCTCTGAAGGACGTGTCCTTTTGGCCAAAGCGCCGAAGCGATCGCAACCTGAGCCAAATGGCGCCTTGCCCGAGAACAAGCGTGACTCCTAAGACATGGGCATGAGGTCACGTCCATGAAACTCATCACCGCCATCATCAAGCCGAGCCGCCTGGATCCGGTGCTCGATGCGCTCAAGGAAGTCGGGTGCGGCGGTATCACCGTTTCTGAAGTGCGTGGGTTCGGCCGCCAGAAGGGCAAGACAGAGGTCTATCGCGGCGCCGAGTACGAGGTGAAGCTGCTGCCGAAAGTGAAGCTCGAAATCGTCGCCGGCCCAGAGGCTGTCGAACGCATCGCCGAGGCGATTGGGCAGGCGGCGAAAACCGGCAAGATCGGCGATGGCAAGATTTGGGTCTGTGATCTCGACAGCGTGTCGCGGATTCGGACCGGCGAGGTTGGCCCCGCGGCAGTCGAGAGCTAGTCTCACCTCCGTATCTGCAGACGCCGTTCGTCGCACCCCCGGTGCTTCTGATGGCTGTTTCGCTAAACTGCTGGCCTGGCTGGCAACCCACAATTGATCGGGGAAATTCAATGGACATGTCACGGCGCGCGCTTCTTAGCGCAACGACGGCTAGTATTGTTCTTGCTGCGTGCACTCGTACTGCAGGGAGTGGCGACACCCAACTCAACGCGCTGCTTGATCGCATTTCGACGGAATTCCTCCATGAGGCCCCTGAGTACGCGACCGCGCTCGCGGTTTCGGAAGAACAAGCCGGCGGGCGCTACATCGATCGCCTGAGCGACGCGAGCAAAGAAGCGAAGGCCCGCAACCTAGCAGCGGCGGAACGGGCGCTAAGCGACCTTCGTGCGCTCAATCGCGATAGCCTCTCGTCGCAAGGCAAAGTCAGCTACGATGTTGTCGCCACAGCGCTTGAGAACAACGACGCCGCGTCTCGCTTCGATCCCGGCGGCGGCGCGACGGCGCCTTACGTCCTCTCGCAACTCACCGGCGCCTACACCGGATTGCCGGATTTCCTCGCGAGCCAGCATCCGGTGGCGAACCGCGAGCAAGCCGACGCGTATCTGACGCGCCTCTCCGCCTACGCGCACATGCTCGACCAGGAAATCGAGGTGCTTAACGCCGATGTCGGAGCAGGCGTCATCCCGCCGAACTTCTGCCTGTCGCGTCGCGATGCGCAGGGTCAGGAAGCTGGCGCCATCGGCCAGCTCCGCACCTTCATCGCGAAGGGCGCCAACGAGAACGTGCTCGTCAGCGCGTTCGCCGGCAAGCTCGGCGACGTGGCGGAAATTTCCGCCGCTGACAAGACCGCATTGACGCAGCGCGCCGAAGCGATCGTGCGCGACGAAATTTATCCCGCCTACCAGCGTCAAATCGATGCGTTGAATGCTGTGCTGCCGCGCGCCACCGCCGATGCTGGCATCTGGAAGCTCCCGCAAGGCGAGGAAATGTACCTCGCGGCGCTAACGCAAAACACCACGACATCGATGACCGCCGAAGAGATCCACAACATGGGTCTGGAACTGCTGCAAGAACTACAAGCGGAAATGGAAACCATATTCCGGGCGCAAGGCATGACACGCGGCACGTTGGTTGAGCGCTACACCGCGCTTGGCCGCCGGCCCGATCAAATTTATCCGAAGACTGAAGCGGGCCGCACGCGGCTGCTGGCCGACCTCAACGCGCAAGTCGCGGCGATCACGGCTCGTATGCCGGAGGTGTGCGGCACTCTCGCCCGTGCCGCGCTTGAAATTAAGCGCGTACCTGAATTCACCGAAGCCGGCGCGCCTGGTGGGTATTATCAGGCTGCGGCGCTCGATGGGTCTCGTCCGGGCTCGTACTATATCAATCTTCGTGACCCGCCGACCGAATGGCCGAAATACAAACTGCCGACGCTGACCTATCACGAAGGCGTTCCAGGCCATCATTGGCAGATTTCGATCGCACAGGAAGCGGGCAGCCTGCCGTTCATCCGCAGCGCACTGCTGGGCTTCAATGCTTACCAAGAAGGCTGGGGTCTCTATGCCGAGCAACTCGCCGACGAAATGGGAATGTACAATGACGATCCCTTCGGGCGTCTGGGCTATTTGCAATCGGCGGCGTTCCGCGCGTCACGTTTGGTCTGCGACACCGGGCTGCATTCGAAGCGCTGGACACGCGATCAAGCTATTCGTTCGATGGTTGAGGCCACCGGCAACGAAGTCTCGTCAACGACGACTGAGATCGAGCGTTATTGCGTCTGGCCGGGCCAGGCGACCGGCTACATGGTTGGCCGTCAAGCCATCAATCGCATCCGCGAAAGCGCTCGCACGACCTTGGGCGACCAGTTCGACATCAAGGGTTTCCACGATGTTGTGCTGACCAACGGCGCCACTCCGCTTTCAGTGACCGAAAGCTTGGTCAGCGAGTGGGTGGCATCCGTCTCCGGCCACAGCTAGGTTAAACGCCAGAACGCATGGCGGCGGCGTGAGCGATCACGCCGCCGCTTTCTTTTCGCGTTCGGGCTGCCCGCGGTGCTGGCCGTGGCGGCCAACAAAGTGCACGCCTTTGATCCACATCCGCAACGCTTCCCAGTGAATGCCGGCGATGACCTTGAACGTCATGAGGGGATTGCCAAGCCATGCGCGGAAGAGCTGGGCGTCATCGAGTTCGCGCCGCGCTCCAGCGAACGACGCGGTCAGCGCCACCTCTTCGCCACGGCGCACGATCATGGCCACGGCGACTCGCTCTCCGGGCGGATTGATCAAGAATTCATATCTGAGGTCGCCTTCCAAAAACGGCGAGACGAAGAAAGCTTTTTCGCAGGATTGGCTGATGGCGCCGTTCGCTTCGAGGCGTGGCGGAAGCACGTAGAAGTGGCTTTCCCCGAACGTATTCGAGACTTCGTGCGCCAGGGCCGCGATTGTTCCATCGCGGCGGTAGCAGAAATAGACGCTCAGCGGGTTGAACACATAGTTGAACAAACGTGGCATCGTCAGCAGCACGATGCGCCCTCCATCCCAGGCGATGCCGGCGTCACGAACTTTCGCTTCGATCTGCGATTTGAGGGGAGCGTTGATCCGGTTGGCGTGGTCGCGGTCGTAAAGCGCAAAGAGAGCCGCGCTGTTATGCTTGAGAAGCTTCAAGCCGGTCGACGGTTCGTCCAAATCCAACGTCAGCATGAACACCGGATAGCGAAGCCGATGCTTGCCGGGGCGATTGTGCGCAACTTGGCCGGTGTAGAGGGCGTTCATGCAGCGATTGCCTTCACCCGTTGCGGCGTGCCGATGTGAATGCGGCCAGACTCATTCTCAACCGTCCAGGGGCGGCGGACGCCGCCCAGGTGTTCGGCGACCGCCAAGCCAGCCTGCAGGCCGTCTTCGTGGAAACCGGACCCAAAGTGAGCACCACAGAACCAAGTGTTGCGCACGCCCTGTAGCGACCAAAGTTGCTCCTGCGCCCGAATGGCGGCGCCATCGAAGACTGGATGATCGTATTTGTTTTCGTAGAGGATCGAGTCCGCACGGGGCTCGGTGCGCGGGTTCAGCGTCAGGAAAATTTGCTCCTCGCTTTGAATGGCCTGCAGCTTGTTCATCCAATAGCTTACGACGCAGCCGCCCTCAGGATTGTCGCCGACATAGTTCCAACTCGCCCAAAGCGGCGGGCGGCGCGGCATGAACGCGGTATCGGTGTGAAGGACTGCGCGGTTCCTCGCGTATCGGAAGGCGCCAAGCAATTGACGCTCTTGCGCGCTTGCATCTTCTAACATCGCCAATGCCGCATCGGCATGCGTGGCGATGACAACGTGATCGAAGCGGTCAACGCGGCCCCGCGCGTCGCGCACCCGGGCGCCAGATGCGTCGCGGCGTACTGACACTGCCCCGGAACGCAACCGGGCATTGGCCGCGTAGGGCGCCGTCAGCTTCTCTACATAGGACAAACTGCCGCCTTCCACCGTCCGCCATTTCGGACGGCCTTTCAGCTTGAGGAGGCCGTGGTTTTCGAAGAAGCGAACAAACGCACACGCCGGGTAGTGATGGATGTCGCCCATCGAGGCCGACCAGATTGCAGCGGCCTGCGGCAGCAAATGATCGCGCTGAAAGGCTGCGCCATAGCGATGGGCGTTCAAGTATTCTCCGAGCGACATCATCGTGTCGCGCGTGGCGAGCAGTTGCAGCGGCGCGTTGCGATAGAAGCGCAGGAGGTCCCAGGTCATTGACCAAAAGCGCGGACTCATCAGATTGCGGCCGCCGCAAAGAAACGCAGATGTGTCGACGGACGAATATTCCGTTTCGCCGCCGCGCAACGACACGCCAAACGACATGTCGGACTCCTTCGTGCGTACGCCGAGGTGTTCGAACAACGCGATAAGATTTGGATAGGTAGCGTCATTGAAGACGATGAAGCCTGTATCGACCGGCGTGGGCCCGAGGCTCGTATTCACCATGACCGTGTTGGAATGGCCGCCGAAGCGATCATTTTTCTCATAAACGGTGACGTCATGCTTTTGGCTGAGCAGCCACGCGGCGGACATTCCGGCTATGCCGGAGCCGATCACGGCTATATTTTGCCGTGTTGAAGTGGTGCTGGAGGTGAAGGCCATCGAACATTACCGCTCCAGCGCGCCCTTCGCGGGCTGGTTCCTGGGCGGATACGTGGGCGTCGCGTCCACGGTTCACTGTGATCCGAGCTGGGAACTTGGACGTACGGTGGCAGATGCGCGTGCTGGACTTCGCCCCCGTTGGTTTGCAAGCGGCGTTTCCTCCACGCCGGAGGATGCGACCGGTGCATGACCGCGTCGAGGAAACGGGTGAAGACCTCATCGTGCGCGTTGCGCGCGGTGATCGTGAAGCGTTTACGCGCTTGTTCGCCGCCTATGCGGGAAAGGTGAAGGGCTATTTGCTTCGGCTTGGCGCGCCCGCTGCGGCAGCGGAAGATTTGGCCCAAGACGCAATGGTCGCCATCTGGCGGCGGGCTGCTTCATTCGATGCGACGAAGGCGAAGGCATCCACCTGGATATTTGTGATCGCGCGCAATGCCTGGATTGACAAACTTCGGCGCGAGAAGACCGAACTCGCTTACAGATCTGTGATTGTCGTCTCGGAAGAGAGTGAGGATGAAGCGCCGGATGAAGCGGTGGTCCGCGGGCAGACTGAGGAACGGGTGTCGGCCGCAATGGCGACGCTTTCGGAGGAGCAAAGGCAAGTCGTGAGATTATCTTTCTTCGAAGATCGTTCGCACTCAGAGATAGCGGAGCGCTTGTCGCTGCCGCTCGGCACTGTGAAATCGCGCTTGCGGCTGGCGCTCATCAAGCTGCGCGCGCATTGGGAGCAATACAAGTGAGCCCGCAACACCACCCCTCGGATGATATCCTGACCGCTTACGTGGCAGGAGCGCTGGAGCCCGGCTTCGGCCTAGTTGTCGCCGCCCACGTCGAATTATGCGCGCATTGCCGCGCGCGCGTTGGCGCTTTCGAAGCCGTTTCGGGCGCCGCGCTTGAAGCGTTGCCGCAGGAGACTGTTGACGAGGGTTCATTGTCGAAAGTGCTGGCGCGGCTGGATATGCGTCCGGAGCCAGCCGCAGCGATCGACAGACGACCGTTCGTCGAACGCCTGACGCTGAAGCGGAAGAAGTGGGTGGCGCCTGGCGTTTGGGTTGCCGGTGTAGAGACGCCGCACGCCCCGGAGAACCGGGTCTACCTTTTGTCGGTGGCGTCCGGCGGTTTGACGGCGCGGCACGAACATTCCGGCGCGGAGTTCTGCACCGTTTTGAGCGGAGCCTATCGTGACGAATTCGGCGTCTTTGCGGCAGGAGACTTCGCGGCTGCTGAGACGGATCTGAACCACCAGCCGGTGGTGATGGGCGAAGAAGCATGCCTCTGCCTGTTTGCCACCGAGGGACGCCTCAAGGCGCGAGGTCTGCTGGGTCGCCTAGCCTTTGCCTACGCCGACGTTTGATTTCAGGCCGCGTGTCGCTCTTGCACCGACGCTGCAATGCGATCCGCGTACGGAGTGAGCAGTGGCGGGCGATAGTTGCTGTTGGCGGCAAACCGCAGTCGTGCCGTCTCGTGAATGTCTTCGAACCGGTTGAGGCCCGTACGCCAGCGCGAGGTTAGCGCGCGAATGATCGGAAAACCCTTGCCGTCGACGCTTGGTCTGATGGGGTCGATCTCGGCCAGGCAGCCTGAGATGACCGAGCCGGGCTCGCGGGCAATCGACAGCCCTGCCAGTTCCGCGCCCTCAAGCACCCACATCAAGGCGCAATTGGAAAGCCCCCGCTGGCTGCCGCCGCCAACGCCGCCATGATCGCCGGGAAACCATTGTTGCGAAACGCGCGGACGTGCGCCTGGGGCATTGAACGCATCCACATTGTTCCAGAGAGTCGGTGCGAACGGCGCGCGGCGCTCATCGATTGCAACAGCATGACGGGCATGTTCGACGCATCGCGACAGCGCCGTGTCATGAAATTCATATTGTGCGTTCAGACCGACAGAGATTGGCAGCAGACGCGGAATACCGAGCGATCCGACGGTGTCCCAAACGCCCAGATAGCGGATCGAGAGATCGACCGGTGGTGACGTGAACGGCCGCGCCAAACGTGGCCAGGCGATGGCGTGCGCCATGCGGAAACGCTCCGCGGTTTCGCTGTCTGCCGTAAGCTCGCGATTGCGATAAATCTCCAGCGCCTGGCGCGATTTGTCGACGTGCTCACGCCGCAGCACGCCTACCTTGCGAAGCAAGCCGGCGAGCGAACGCACGGTGTACGCACCGCGCGAAAAGCCAAACAGGAAGATCTGATCGCCAGGCTCGTAGTTCAGATTGATGAAAAGCCATGCATCGAGCAGGTGATCGTCGAGGTCGGCGCCCGTCATGCCTTCCCAGAGGCTGAGGCCGCCTAACCGCGCGCCCACACCGGCCGAATAATAGACGATTTGCGCATTGCTATTGCGATCGCGCGCCGCGACCGAGCGTGCTGTGAGGGCGACATTTGTGAGCGCGCCGCCGTAGAGGCGCTGCCACGTTCCGTCGCAGCAGATGACGAGGCGCTTCATATCTCTTCCGCTATGACGTGAGCAGGAATACAGCCTCTTCCGCGAACCAATTCGCGCGCCATATCGTCTTGGCGAATGGCGCGCCGGGATTGCCTCGGGAGAGCGGCACCGCGCGCTCGATGCCGAAATGCATCTCGCGGGCAAGATCGGCGAAGTCGCGTATGGTATAACGCTGAAGATGCTCGCTTGGGCCGAGCCGGCCTTTGGTTAGCATCTCTATGCGCTTATCCCAGCGCCCGGCATTGGTGATTGAGACGATCACCTGTTGGCCGATACGTCCGGCTTGCTTCAGCGCCGCTTGCGGTCGGCGCAAATGCTGGAGCGTGCATGAAAAGACGACGTAGTCGAAGGCGGCGCTCGGGAACTCGCCCAGGTCGCGCTCGGCGTCGCCTTGCACTACTGACATGCCGCGCACCACGCAGCGGTGCGCCTTGTTTGGATCGAGTTCGATCCCCCGCACTTGCGCGTTGCACTCGCGTTTCAACATCTGCAACAGCGCACCGTCACCGCACCCGACGTCGAGCACGCGCGCGCCGTCGCTGACCATTTGCGAAATGACGAGATGATCGCCGCGACGCTCGGCGCTGATCAGTTCAAGCGGAGTGGGATGGACGAGTTCGAGCTGCGCCATCACGCGCCTCCGCCGTTGAGAGCCAAGCCGCGCGCGGCGGCGGCGGCGTCGATGAAGCCAGTCAGCGCTGCTTCAAAAGCCGGCTCGTGGCCGAGATAGGCGTCATGCCCGTGCGCGCTGCTGATTTCGAGGAAAGAGGCTTCAGCGCCTGCGGCGGCGAGCGCGCGCGCAATCTGGCGGCCTTCATCAGGCGGATAGCGCCAATCGCTTGAGAACGAGAAGACGCCGTGGCGCGTCATGCTGCCTTGGAATGCGTTCGCCAGCCGTCCGCCGAAATCAGCCGCCAAATCGAAGCCGTCCATCGCGCGCGAGAGGTACAAATACGAATTGGCGTCGAAGCGGTCGACATAGCCGGCGCCTGGCTGCGGACGCATTGGATCGTTCGCGGCCTCGGCACTGAACGCGAAGCGTTCCTGCGTACGCGCCGTCTCAAATCGCGAGCGCACGTCTTGCGCGGACAAGCCCGCGAGCTGCGCGGACGCCTTCGCCACCGCATTGCCTCGCGTTGGCCGCACGCTGTGCTGGAGATAGGCGCCGTTGCGCCAGTCCGGGTCCGCCATGATGGCTTGTCGGCCCAGTTCGGCGAGCGCGATGTTTTGTGCCGCTTGTTTTGCCGCGGCTGCAACCGTCACGCACGCAAACACGCGTTTGGGATAGGCGCTTGCCCATTGCAGCGCCTGCATGCCGCCCATGCCGGGGCCGATGGCGAGAAATATGCTTTCGATCCCGAGCGCTTCGATCAGCATCGCCTGCGCACGCACTACGTCCGCCATCGTCACCGCAGGAAGGCGCAGCGAATAGGGCAGGCCGTCCGGCGCAATCGTGCCCGGACCGGTGGTGCCCATCGAGCCGCCAAGCACGTTTGAGCACACGACAAAAAAGCGGTTTGTGTCGATTGCCCGGCCCGGTCCTACAATGCGCGGCCACCAAGCTGGACGGCCGGTGATGGGGTTTGGGCTCGCGACAAACTGATCACCGGTCAGCGAGTGACACACTAGCACAGCGTTGCTGCGTTCGCTGTTGAGCGCCCCGTAGGTCTCAAACGCTATCGTTAGCGGTGCGAGCGTCTCGCCGCTGGAGAGCTGCAACGGGGTGGTGGCGTCGAACGCGAGGGAACGCACGCCGCCCGCGGCTTGAAGTTTGGCTGCTGCTGCGCCTGCATGAATCATGTGCCTCGGTATAAACTGCATCGCGAGGGAAATATCCCCCTGGAAGGGGCGGCTGCTGTTGAAGACTCGCTTGTGAATGCGGGCCGTTGGCGCAGAGCATGAAAGACCGCTAAGGTTCAAAAGATGAACGACCAGAGCCCCCCCGGTTCGCCTCTCGAAACGATCCGCGCTGAGATCGACGGAATCGACAGAACGCTTCTGTCTTTGCTCGCTGATCGTCTGCGTGCCGTAGACAAGATGAGCGGTCTCAAGCCCGCCGAACACGGCCTGCCAATCCGGCCCGGCCGCGAAGTCGCATTGTTGCGGCGGCTCGTTGCGGAAGCGCCAGCTCCACTGGAGCGCGAGTTCGTACTGGAGATATGGCGCGCGGTGATTGCCGCCTCGCTCCGTCGCCAGCGCGTGATCGATGTCGTTGTGGGCGGCGGCCGTAGTGACCCCACGCGATTGTTTGATATTGCGCGCCGCCATTTCGGCGCCCGAACACGCATCAAGGACTTGGGCGAGCCGCAAGCGGCGCTCCAGAAGGCGGCTGAAAACCCAGACACGGTCGTCGCCGTAACGACTTGGCCTGCGGCGCCTGGTGTCGGCGCTTGGTGGCCGGCGCTTTCGGAGCGGCGCTTCCATGCCTTGCATATCATCGCCGGCTTGCCGGTGATGGGCGGCGCCGATGAACCGGAAGCCGCGGTGTTCGCCGCCTCGGCAACGGAAGAGGCGGGTAACGACGCCACCATGTTGATCGCCTTCGATCCACATCATCGTTTGCAGCGCGCGCTCAATGAAACTGGCCTCACCGGCCGCGAAATCGCCCGCGCCGAACCGCGCGTGCTGGTGCGTGTTGATGGCTTCCTTGGCCTCGACGATCCGCGCGCAGCGGCGCTCACGCGCTCCGGCATGGATAGCGTCCGCGTGCTTGGCTCTTACGCGCGCGTCTGATGCCCGCGATTTTTGACCGCATCGCCATCCTCGGGGTGGGCCTCATTGGCGCATCGATTGCGCGCGCTGCGCGCGAGTATGGCGCGGCCAACGCGGTCGCGCTTTATGACGCGAACCCCGACGTGCGCGCCCGCGCCCGCGCACTTGGATTGGGAGAAGTGTTTGACGATGCCGAAATGGCCGTCGGCAATGCAGAACTGGTCGTGCTGGCCGTTCCAGTAGGCACCATGGGCCCGGCTGCGGCGGCATGTTCGAGCGGATTGAAGGCCGGCGCGGTCGTCACGGACGTGGGCTCAGTGAAGCAGGCGGTCGTTGATGCGGTTGCTGCGGCGTTGCCGGCCAACGTCCATTTCGTGCCGGGTCACCCCCTAGCCGGGACCGAGCATTCCGGTCCAGACGCAGGATTTGCGACACTGTTTCACAATCGCTGGCAAATTCTCACGCCATTGCCGGATCAAGACGCAGCCTATCCCGCCGCAGTCGATCGGCTCGAAGCTTTTTGGCGCGCGCTTGGCGCCAACGTCGAACGTATGGATGCAGAGCGTCACGACGTCGTGCTGGCCGTCACCAGCCACTTGCCGCACCTGATCGCGTTCAACATCGTCGCGATGGCGGAAGATCTGGAAAGCGTGACCGAGAGCGAAGTTGTAAAATACTCTGCCTCCGGTTTTCGCGACTTCACGCGTATCGCCGCGTCCGATCCGACGATGTGGCGCGACGTGTTCTTGAACAACCGCGATGCTGTGCTCGAAGTGCTGGGTCGTTTCTCGGAAGACCTGGCGGCGCTCCAGCGCGCCATCCGATGGGGCGAGGGCGACACGCTCTTCGATCTCTTTGATCGCGCCCGCCGTATGCGTCGCGAAGTCATCGACGCCGGGCAAGATACGCCCGCACCGAACTGGGGCCGCGACGAACCGTCCAGCTAATACACCGGCGGCAGCGGCCGAACGGGCAATCCTTCGACCCTCAGCACGCCGTCGTGCGCGCCAATATCGAGCGTGATGTCATTGCCGGTGACGACATAACCTGCCGCGAGCAAAGTCAGTGCGCGGCGTGCGTCGCGATCGATATTGGGGCCATTCGCGATTGCCGTGAGCACAGGCGCAGGCCGATCCACTGGCAATACCAAACGTCCGTCGAGCCGCCGCTGTGCATCAAGGCCGCCTTCACCCGTACCAGTTGTTTGCAACGGCCCCCAGTTCAGCTCCAAGCCTTCGAAGCGCAGGCGCCCGCCGCCGTCACGCCATGGCCCGAGCGGATCACCGGGCGAGGATTGCATCAGCAGCGCCCCCTGCGTGACGACAATGGCCGCGTGCATCCGCGCGACATCGAGCCCGAACGCCTCGAAGCTTCGCACTGGTCGCGGCAGCGTGATAGTCTGAGCCTCAAACGAAAACTGGTATTCGCTCGCTGCGCGCGGATCGGGCCGCACACTGGCCATGACCCGCTCGGCATGCAGCACGCCTTCTTCAGCGGGATCGTCGAGCACCAGATTGTTTGCTTCGACGCCGGCTTCCGCCAGCCTATCGCCATCCATACGCACACTGGCGATCAGGGCATCGGCGCGAACGTTTGTCGCCGCGCCATTGGCGCGCGTGATTGAGATCGGCGCCTTTGCTTCAAGGATCGCATGCTGCGGCTTCAACGGATCGATGTTCAGATCTGCGCGACCGGTTTCCGCGCGCCATCCGCCGCGCGAAGCGACGTAACGCACGTCGCGCAGTTCCAAGCGTAAGAAAACCGGAAAGCCGTGTCGGATGACCTGTCCGATCTCCACCGTCGCGCCGCTGGCGTTTTGTTCGAATTGCCAAGCATGCACCCGGCGCTCTGCTTCGCTTGCGAGATAGTTCCAATAGAAAATCCATCCGAGCGCCGCGGCGATAAAGAGAGCCCAGGGGATGATCAGAAAGAGATTGCGCGCCTTCATGGGGCCACGCTGCGACGCTTCTCGGGCGGCAGCAAGGCCTGGCTTTCGGTTTCGAGCACCCGCTCAAGTTCCCGCATGAATTCGTCGCGGGGCAAGCCAGGAGGGATGGGCGCCAGCACCTTGAACGTCACGTGTCCCTTCGTGCGCAGGATGCCTTTTGGTTTCCAGATAAGGCCAGTGTTCAACGCGACGGGCGTCACCGGCACGCCAAGATCTTTGTACATCGCTGCGATTCCGGGCTTGTAGTCTGGTGGCGCATCGAGCTCCTGGCGCGTGCCTTCAGGAAAGATGAGAACCTGACCGCCCTTGGCGACGGCGTCGCGTGCGCCGCGCATCAAGCTCTTCAGCGCCTTGGCGTAGCCGCCGCGATCGACGCCAATTTGATTGCGCTTCAAATACGCGCCCATCACCGGTACGCCGCCGAGTTCAGCTTTGTAGACGTACACTGGCCGCGGCAGGAACAGCGCTGGCGCCATAGTGTCGAGCGTCGACTGATGTTTCATCGCGATCAGTGCGCCGCCTTGAGGAACGTTCTCCAATCCCTCGAACGACACGGTGGCGCCAATGATCCAACGTAGACCCCAAAGCGTTGCGCGCGCCCAAGAGCGCAACGCCGTCCAGACGTGCCGCTCGTCGATGACCACGAGTGGCCAAAGCGCCAAGCCGATCGCCGCCATCGAGCCATAAAGCCAGATGACGAAGATAAATGAACGGATCCAATTCATGCGTCGCCCGGAGCAGCCTCTGTGTCGTCGTTGCCGAGGCCGATCAACGCTTCTCGCCCGCGAATGACAAGATATTTCACGTACTCCGCACCCAAACGCGTGGCTGCGCCGAGGTCGCTGCGCCAAAGCGCCGGGTCCGTCCAGCGCGTACGCACAGGGTAGGGATGAATGTCGGCCTCGGGCAGCGCCACCGAGAGTTCAGCTTGGCTGCGCGGCATGTGATAATCGTCGGTGACGAGGATGATGTTGGTGTAGCGATGCTGGCGCGCCCACGCCGCCGTCTCCGACGCATTGCCGAGTGTGTCTTCGGCGGAGCGACCGATATCAATGCAGCATTGGCCGAGCGCGGGATCGACGTTGAGCGCCGCGTAGAGCTCTGAATCCGTCACGACCCGATTGACGCCAGAGATTAGCAAGCGCTCGCCCTTCTGTTCCTCTAGCAACCGCACGCCCGTCGTCAGCCGCTGAAGCGAACCGCCCGTAAGCGCGACGATTGCCTGCGCCGCCGGCGGCTCTTCCGGTTGCTGGCGCACGTTTTCCGCAAAACTCCAAAATCCGGCGATAAACGCTGCCACCGCGATGAGCGCCACCCAGAAGAGTAGCGTGCGCATCAGCCGAGCTTCGCCGCCAATGCGTGGAAGCGCCCAGCCGCCGCACGTGCGCCGGCGCCCGCAGCGATCGCGGCGCCGAGCGGCGCGGCCACGATGGGAACAAGGTCGATCGGAAGAATCATGGACGTCAAAGCATTCAGCGTTGTGCCCGGAATGGCCAGCACCACAACGATGACACCTGCGATAGCTGCGAGCGCTCCGCCAACTGCGCCTGCGTAAAGCCCGATGACAGCTGCTTCATCTGCGATCCGTCCGCTGGTCTGGCCGCGCGTTGCGCCGAGATCGCACATCACTGTCACCATTTCGCGCCGCCGCGCCGCCAATCCGCGCGCCGCCAGCCAAGCGATTACTGCCATCATGCCAGCGAATAGCACCGCCCCCCAGAGCGCGGCGTTGCGCACCCGTGGGGCCAGGCCGCCGCCGCTCGAACTGTCGGGCGCTTCGATCACTTCGGCGGTGACGCCGCCTGCCGCAAGCGCGGCGACAATGTCTCCTGATATGTCAGCTTGCGGAGACGCCGGGGCGAGTTCGACTTCGATCAAGCGCAGATCCGGCACATTGGCGGGATCGATCTGTTCGCCGCTGGCCTCGCTGAGGAGCGCGGCTGCCCGGCCAGCGGTGATTGGTGCAGCGCTGGTGACGTGCGGCGCGCGACCGAGCGCAGTTTCGGCTGCCGCCATGCCCGGAGGGCCATCCGGGGCCAACACGCGCACGATGGCGTAGGCGTTGCGGGCTTGTTCATAGCCCACCGCGATACGGTCCACTGCGCGCGCGGCAAGTCCAGCCGCCGCTGCAGCAAAGGCAGCGAACGCCAGGGTCCAGAAGAGCGTGCGCTCGATGCCTAGCAGCCCGCCTCTCATTCATACGCCTCCGCGTCGGCAATTTGGGTTTGCTCCGGCGCCGAAAGGCGGCCGCGATCAATCCGCCACACCCACATCGGCGCAACGTCACACAGCGTGTCATCCTGGCTCGCAATGACGACGCCGGCGCCCACCCTGCGCATTTCTGAAAGTAATCGCACAATGCGGCGCCCGTCGGCGGGAGACATTCCCGCGGTCGGATCGTCGGCAAGGATCAGGTTGGGCTTAGCTGCGAGCGCCCGCGCTATGGCAGCCCTGCGTCGTTCCGCTCCCGAAAGTTTTTCAACCGGCAATTCCGCGGCGCCGCCCAGTCCGACGAATTCCACAAGTTCGCGCACATCCTCCGAATACTCGCGTGGCTTTTGCCCAAGCATGCGAAGTGGCATCGCAACGTTGTCGAACGTCGACCATTGTTCAATGAACACAGGATTTTCAGCGACATAGCCGATGCGCCGCTTGGCGTCTGCGATCTCACGGGACCGCGCGCGCATCAAATCGGTCCCAAGTATTACACTTCGGCCAGAGCGGGGTGGGAGCGCTAGGCGCAAGAGATGGGTAAATGTAGTCTTACCAGCGGCTGCGGGGCCGGTGATGAGATTTACTTCTCCGCCACGCGCTTCGAAGTCTATGCCCATCAGAACGGTGGACGCGCCGTAGCCGGCGTCAACATTCGAGAGGCGAACCAATACGCCGCGCTCGAATAGATCGGTTTCAATACTAGCGCGAGGTCGGGCCATGACTGGACAAGCTAAATAGAATCAATGCACCGAAGAATGTTATTGGGGCTGCTGAACGTATTAACATGATCCTTACCTGCACGTCTTGCTCGACCCGCTATTACGCGGATGACGCAGCGATCGGTCCTGCTGGCCGGACGGTGCGTTGCGCTGCATGCGGTTTCTCCTGGTTCGCCGAGCCGCAGCTTGAGCTGCGCCCTGCCGCAGCTGAGGTCCCAGCGGTTATGCGGACCGCCGAGGAGCCCGCCCGCGAACCACTGACACGTGAACGTGTCGAAAGATTGCGCCGCGCCGCCGAACAGCCCGGCCCCGCGCCCTCCGCCGCCGCGAAATTCCGCCAGCAGCAGAGTGACCGGATGCGCCGCGACCGCACCCGGGCCGCTGTGATGGTGTGGGGCGCAACAGGCGCTGCCCTAGCGGCAAGCGCCACCGGCATGGTCGCCTTCCGTCAGGACGTCGCCGAACTGTGGCCGCGTTCGGCCAGTGCGTTCGCCGCGCTCGGTTTGGACGTGAACGTCTACGGTCTGGAATTCTACGACCTCTCGGTCGAACGCGACTTCAGCGGCGCAACGCCGGTTCTCGTGGTCAGCGGCGAAGTCCGCAACATTGGCCGTGACGACAAGCTCGTTCCGCCGGTTCGTGTTTCGCTGCGCGACAGCAACTCGCATCAGATCATGGATCTGGTGAACGCGGTTACGGATCAGCCGGTGGCGGCTGGCGCTGCGGTGCCGTTCCAAATTCGCGTCGAGAACCCGCCGGCTGAGGCCGTCGATCTTGAGGCGACCTTTGCAAGTTTCGGCGAGATGTCGATGGCGGGCGGCCCGGCGCATGTCTCGCCGACGCAACCAGCGCACGACGAATTGCTGCTCAATGAGCCGCTTGATCCAAGCCACGAACTTGTCGATCCGTCGAACACCACGACGAGTGAGCTTGGCCCGACCGACGGCCTGCGCCTCACCACCGGCTAGGTTTGCGTATCCTTCTTTCTGCGGAAGAGATCAGCCAGCGTGTCAATGCGCTGGCTGATCGCTTTTCGGCGCAAGTGAACGACGGCTGGACGATGGTTGCGCTGCTACAGGGCGCCATTCCGTTCGCGGCGGATCTGTTGCGTGCGCTCGAAGTTCGCGGCTCGCACCCGATCTACGATTCACTTTGGCTGGAGAGCTATCGCGACGAGCGCGAGAGCAGCGGCAAAGTGGTTGTGCGCGCCGATATCTCCCGCTCCGTTGAGGGCCGGGGCGTGCTCATCGTCGACGATGTGTTCGATAGCGGCCGCACCATCGCGTTCGCCCGCGCGCACCTGTTGGCCAAGGGGGCGACGCAGACGCTTGCCTGCGCCTTTGTGCGTAAACCCGAAGCGTTGGGGCAGGACATCGACGCCATCGGCTGGGATGCGCCCGCCGATTTTCTCATTGGCTACGGCATGGACGACAAGGGCCGCTATCGCGGCCTGCCGTACATCGCCGCCATCGCCTAACGCAGGAAATCACGCTGGGAGCGTCAGCGAAATGCGCGTGCCGGACGTTGTGGAGTCCATCGCCAGCGCCGCTCCAATCTGGCGAGCACGTGTCCGCATGTTCGTGAGGCCGCGTCCGGGCGGCGCCCCGTGCGGCGCGAAGCCTACGCCATCGTCACCAAGTGCAATTTCGATCTGATCGCCATCGCGCTTCAGCGCCACGCCAATTCGCTTGGGAGCGCCGTGCTTCAGCGCGTTTGTGCAGGCCTCCAGCAAGATGCGGTAGATCTGCAGCGTCTTATCTGGACCGATATTCGGCGTCGCGCCAACATCATCGATCTCCCAGTCCAGCTCGACGCCCGCGGCTTCACAACGTGGCTCGATACGGGTGCGAAACGCGCCAAGCGCGCCGGTGAGAGAGCCTTCACCTTGCTCAAGCGAATCCACGACAAGACGAAGGTCGTCCAAACTCTGCTCCAGCCCGTTTACAAGCGCTTCGTCAGACAGCTTCCGCGATCGTGCTTGCAGAATGAGGCCGAGCAATTGGCCGCCGATGCCATCGTGCATGTCGCGCATGATGCGGCTGCGTTCATCGAGTAGCATCGCGGCTCTGTCGTTGCGGCGAACCTCCTCATGGTAGCGCACAATCTCGCGCTCACGGTCCGCCACCAGCACGTTGAGCTTCTCCGCCGTTGTCGTGGCCGCCTCAAAGACGCCGCGCGCGCGAACAGCAAGCGAAAGAAGCAATGCCAGCGGGAAGAAGGTTACGGCCGCGCCCAAAAACACGCCGTATGTCTTAAGAAAACGCACCGCCGAAATGTCCGCAATTGCAGCAAGGACGACGAACACAAAGGCGGAGGCCGCGATTGGATCCCGCGCGCCAGGGCGAAGGTAGAAACTCACGATTCGAACCAGGCAGAACGCCATTGCGAAGAGACCCATCCAGCCGATCACGCGATTGATGTCTTGGGATGCGATCGCAGGCCCGAAGCTGAGCCGCCATGCAATTAGGCCCGCGCCTATGGCGAGCGATGCGAGTGATACAATGGCTAGCCTGCGGCGCGCGACCGTTCCCCAGGGATCAAGAACAAACGCGAATAACGGCGCGCGCTTGGGCGCCGGGGGCGAAAAGACAGAGGTCCACTCGATGAAAAACCAAGGCAGACACACGCAAGCGCCGAGGAAGCCTAAAAAATAGACGCCGTTGTTCGCTACCGCGCCCCATGGCGGGTCAGTGACGTAGAGGCCGACATGCTGCAGCACCCAGCTCGCGCCCAGGGCGGAAAGTGAAAGCATCAGTCCGCGCGCGCCAAACAAAGGCGCCGCACACAAGCAGAAGGCGGCGACGAAAGCGCCGATGGCTGCGTTGAACAAGGGCAGGTCGTGACGAAGGAAGGTCAGCGCGCGAAAGCTCGAATAGAGTTCGTCATATTCGCCCACGTAGAAGGGCTGAAGATGGCCAAAGCCAACCGCGCGCTGCACCGCGATATCGAGCACCGCCCCCTCGTGCGCCATAGCACTCGGGATACGCAACAATTGCGGGCGCCGGCCCATATTGGGTGGCGGGCCGCTCACCCGCCCTGCGCCCGCTGCAAGCGCGCCGTCCACGTAGACGAGCGCGTTATCGTACGCGCTCTCGATTAATACCGCCGGATTAGCCAGCGCGGCGTCTTCAGCCGTTAGTCGACTGCGGAAGATCAGATTGTTGCTTGAGCAGCACCCCTGCCGCGGGAGCCGTACCGCTTGGAACGCCGCATCGGGAAGCTCGGTGTAAAGTGACGAACTTGCTTCCGCTGCGCCGACTTCAACTACCCGCCGGCCCGCCGCGGCCTCCGAGATCGAATTCATCCAGAAAAGGCCTGCGGCCAACGCCAATTGCAGCGCGACGATGATCGCGGCGATGATCCACGCGCCTCGCGTTGGCGCCCCCAGAGGCTCGAACTTCAGCATCAACTCTGTCGTGCTAGCTACAGCCAAACGCCAAGGCTAGCATGATCGCTTAGTCCTTGAGCTTGATCAGGCCAGCTTGCACGGCTTCGAACACTGCTTCGCTCCGCGAGTTCACGGCAAGCTTGCGGTAGATCGACTTTACGTGGTCGGCGACCGTGTGAGGTGATATTCCGTGGAGACGCGCCACTTCCTTGTAGCGGAAGCCTTTGGCGAGATCCGTGAGGACGGCCGTTTCTTTTTCGGTTAGTGGCGCGTCAAGTTCGGCGCCGCGCTCCGATGAACTGCGCTCGCGCATGCGGGTGAGAATGTGACTTGCAACTGCCGGTGAAATCGGCGCGCCACCGTCGAGAACGCTTCGTATTGCCTCTTCGGCTTGCTGTTCGCCGGCGCCTTTCAGCAGGTAGCCGTCGGCGCCGGCCTCGATTGCACGCACCACGCTTCGCGCATCGCCGAAGATGCTCACTACGATGATCTTGATGTTAGCAAGCCGTTCGCGTGCTTCGCGGATGACTTCGACACCATTGCCATCGGGTAGCGCCAGGTCGATCAACAAGACGTCGAGGTCCGGTTCGAGCAGTGCGCGGCCGGTGGCGACGCTGTCGGCTGCGCCCGCGATCTCCAGCCCTTCGGCGCGCGTCACCAGCTGCACCAAATTCTCGCGCAGGATCGCATCGTCTTCGACGATCGCAACGCGTGCGTAACGAGGTGCTGCGGTCAAGTCAGGAGTCCTATGCGGCGCGCCATTCTGGGGTAGGACGCACCGCTTTGCCAGAACGACTAGGATGCTGGAGGCGGCGCTGAAGAATTGTGGTCGTGATTTTCCTCATAAATCCAATATGCGGCGCCGACGCCGAGCCCGATCCAGACCCAGTTCATGGGTTTGGAAAAGAATCCTTCGCCGTCGGCAGCGCCGAACGCGAAAGGCGTCTCAATTCGTGCCGGTGCGTCTCCCGTGAGCGAGAACGAGAACATATCCAGGCTGTGGATGTGTCCCTCGCCATCGCTTTGCTGCAGAGCGAAGGATACGCGCGTATCGCGGTGCTCGGTTTCGCGCTGAAATGGCACGGTCAGGCGCACGCCCACAGCCTCGCCATCGGACGCCCGGGCGCTGTTCAGCTCATCGAAAGCGCGCATGTCTTGCGCCTGCGCGTTGCCTGCAAAGAGGCCAGCGCCAAGCGCTGCCGCTAGAGTCAAAGATGTGGATGCTTTCATGCGTATCCCTCCGTTACGGATTCACCGCGCCGATAAGGGATGACGCGCGCCGGGGCGCGCTCACAACCGCATGAATATGGGGTCTAGCTACGTCGCTGGAATTGCAGCGCTAATTGCCCGCCAGCGCCATCCTGCAACCGGAGTTGCAACGCGTTGCTCTCCGCAGCGAACGCAGCCGCGACTTCGCCCATGCGTCCGCAGGTGTACGCGAGGCGCGGTTGAGGCGTTTCGGTGAAGGTCGCTGTCCAGCGATCAGCGTCGCCGCCGGGGGCTGCTCCAGCCCAGTTGAAGGTGACGCCGCCATCTTGCGCTTCGCTCACCTCAAGTGCGACCGCGCGCGTGCCGGACCACCCGGTTGCGGCGCCAATTCGCGACGCGCTGGTCAAGTCATACGTGCCCGGCGCGATCGAACCGCCGCGCAGATCGGCGGCCGCCGCGGTTGTTGCAACCTCTTCGCCAACGGCGACTTGGCGCGTAGCGTCTGGCGCAACGTCGTTGCAGGCGACTGCCGCAGGGCCTGGCGGCGTATCGGGGCGGTCGGTTTGCTGAGCCGGCGGCGAGCACGAGACGAGCAGGGCGGCGAACGCGGTTGTCAGCAGAAGAGCGCGCATGATTTCCCTCCAGTTGGATGGAAGTGAGAGTGGCGCGCGCCAAGTCGTTTTCAAGGCGGAGCGTTGCTCAGCTGTCGCCAAAGCGGTCCAGCAGGCGGCGCAAATATTCTCGTTCCGCCTCCGGCCGGTTCGGATCCTGCGCCCGGCGGCGGATTTCATCGAAAATTTCGCGCGCGCGCACCGGGTCTGCGCCGTTCAGGTCGACACCGTCGCTGCTGCCATCGTTACCGGTTGCGCGTCCCAACGGATCGCGATTGCCACCGGAGCTCTCGCCTTGACCCTCCCGGCCGGCGCGACCCCGCTCGCGCATCTCGGCGCTCAGCGCTTCAGCGCCTTCGCGGAGGTTGTCGAGCGCCGCATTTTGCGCCGACTCCGCGCCTTCGAGATCACCACGCCGCAACGCATCTTCGGCCCGGCGCATGGCTTCGCCAGCGGCGTTCAAATCATTGCTCGGGGCTGCGCCGGCTTCGTCGGCCATGCGCTGCGCTTCTGCCAGTCCCTGGCGCAGCTGCGCCTGACGTTGCGCGAGTTCGTCGCCGCCCTGGCCGCCTTGCTGGTCGCCACCGCTGCCGCCTTGACCCTGTTGTTGTTGCTGTTCTTGGCGCGTCTTGTCCCGTAGTGCGCGTTGCTCGCCCATCGTTTCGGACAATTGATCGATGCTCTCCTGCATCTGCTGATCGCTGTCGCCCTGCTGGCCTTCGCCTTCGCTACTTTGGCTCAACTGAACATCAAGGTTCGACAATATCTGCGCCAATTGCTGCAGCAGCTGCTGCGCTTCCGCGTTACGGCCTTGTTCTGAAAGTTCCTGGACGCGTTGCAGCATCTCCTGGATGTCGCGCTGTGAAAGTGTGGCTTGATCTTCGGTGTCCTCGAGATTTTGCGGACTCTCTCCGTTGCGCAGCGCTTCTTGCACCAAAGCCTGCATGTAGTTCTCGGTCGCCCGCCGCAGCGCATCGAGGAGTTGCCGGATGCGCTCCTGCGGCGCGCCTTGGGCCAGGGCTTCCGCCAGCTGGCGTTGCGCTTCTTCCAGCGCGCGGCGCGCGTCCGCCGCGCCGCCGTATTCAGCCCGCAGCGCTGTGCGCCAGAGCGTATCGGCGGCGATATCGGCCTCAGCCGGATTGCGCGCAACCGCAAGCTGAGATCGCGCCGTGCGGAAGCCAAAATAGACGGCAAGGTCACGAAAGTAGCGGTCTTGCGGCGCCATTGTGAGCGCGTCGATCAAACGCGCGGCGCGCTGAATGCCTTGGGGCGCTCGCCGCAAAGCAGGCCGGGCGTCGTAGTCGCGAACCTCAATGCGTTCGTTGCCAAGCAAGATGTCGCCTGCGGGTTGCGTTCGCCGCTGCACGCCCGGTCCGCGCCGATAGGGCCTGCGCTCCGCGAGGATGTGGCGGCGGATCTCGATCGCGGCGCGTGCGAGAGGTTGTAGAAAGATTTTCTCCGGCAGCGTGATGTGCAGCGGATCGCTGACGCCTTCCTGGCCTAGCGCGTCGACCGCCACGATCCGTGCTTCAACTTCCATGCCTGCGTAGGGATGCGCGCCGAGATCGACTTCGGTTTGCGCCTCGGTTTCGCGCGGATCGCCCGCCGGCGCCTCAAGCTCAGTGTCCACCGGATCAGCGCGAACGAGACCTGCGGGCGGGTGAAGCGGCCGTACGCGCAGCACTAGGCGCCGCACGCCGAAATCATCACGCGCTTTCCAGGAAAGGCCGATGCGTTCGTCCGACAGCGTTGAAATTGGCGCATCCCAGGACGCCCGTGGGGCCTGGTCGACTGCTGGCGCCAAGCGCCAGCGTGCGCGTGTGTGGAAGCGCACGATGCTCAACTCGCCGCGTCCGGGAATATCGAGCTGCGCTTCCCACGCGCCGTCCGCTGCACGTGTGAACCGCGCATTGCGGCGCCCGCCTTGGCCGCTGAACCGCAGTACCGGTGCGCCGGCAGGGCCCGTCACACGCACCGTCACGCGGATCGATGGCGGCGTCACCACCCGCTCGCCGACAAGGTCGCTCAGCGATACCGGCGCCGCGTGCGTGTATTCCGCCGGCGCCGCCCATGCTTCGATCGCCATTTGCTGATCGCCGAGCAACGGGCCGGGGTCGGGCAAGAACGCACGCGCCAGCCGATCCCCGGCTTGTTGGCCAGCGGCGACGAACGCGCCAATCAACACGGCCGCGAGCGCGTAGCGCAGCTTGTAAGGATCAAGATCGTCCAATCGTGGCCGGGGCGGACCAAGCCGCAAGCGGCCAGCGCTTTCGAGCAGACGTTCTCGCTCGCGGTTCCACAGCGCCACCGCGAGTGGATCATATTTGGTTGGCTGGTCGCGCAGCGCATCGAATGCGCCAGCGTCCATGCGCGAATCGCGCGCCAATTGCGCGCGCGCCTCCTCTTCCGTGGGCGCTTGCCACGCGCGCCGCGCGCGCACCGCTAGGTAGGCAAACAGCAAGAGGGCGAATATCGCGCTTAGGCTCTGCAACAGCAGCGGCAGCCGCTCGTGCCCACCCAGCAGCGCGAATACCGCCCAAAGACTAATCGCGCCGAACAGCACGAAGCCTGCGCGCAGCAGCCTTTCAAGCGCCAGCCGACGCCGGGCCCGGTTGGTGTCCCGGGCAAGCTGATTGAGGGCGTCCTGATGCTTCATGTTCGTGCGGCGACGGTATCAGCCCGTTTTGAGCCAAACCATGACCATCCCTCGCAAAGACACAGTCAGAAGCCTTGGTTCCCCATGTTGACGCCCATGGGGGCGGCTTTAAGCTCGGCCTCGCTCTTGAGGGGGATGCGATGAACATTCGGACAGCCGCCGCGATGGTGCTTGCAGCCGCCTTGGCGGCTTGCGGTCAACTTATGGGCGCGGGCGGCTTGCAGCCCGGCCAGACGGTTAGCGGCACGCTTGAGGCGAGTGAGACCAAGTCCGATCAGAACAATGCCGTCGCCGACGTGTATCAGCTCAATGGCCGCCAGGGTGAGCAATACACGATCACGCTGACATCCGACGCGTTCGACGCCTATCTCTACGTCCGCGGCCCGGGCTCACTCTCTCAGGACAACGATGACGATGGCAGCGGCAGCTACAATTCGCGCGTTAATATCATCTTTCCGGAGAACGGAACGGCGCAGGTCTACGTCACCAGTTTTAGCCGCAATGCGACCGGAGCGTACAATCTTCGCGTCGATCGCATCGGGGAAGCCGACAGCAACGTCGCCAACAACACGGCGCCGGGGCAGTCGCCACCGATCGCGGTGCAAACTTTAAGCGGCGAACTCGCGCCGGGTGATGCAACTTTGCAGAGCGGCGAATATCTCGACACCTATCCGCTGCAGGGCGTTGCCGGACAGCAGGTCGAAATCAGCCTCGCGTCGCAGCAGTTCGACACCTACGTCGCCATCAGTGGCCCTGGCGGTTTCCAGCAGTACAATGACGACGACACCGCGAACAACACGCGCAACAGCCGCCTCGTCGTCACGCTGCCCGCGAACGGCGAATACACCGTCCACGTGACGTCCTATGCCGCCGGTGAGACGGGCGCCTATCAGCTCAATATTGGTCCCGCCCAGACCACCACCGCGACCGATGCGCTCCAAGGCGGCCCCGGCCAGACTTTCGCGGCCGGCCAAACTATGAACGGCGAACTCGCGCCAGGCGATACGACCCTGCGAAGCGGCGAGTTCATCGACACTTACAACTTTCAGGGACAGGCCGGTCAACGCGTGACCATCGACATGCGCTCTACCGCCTTGGATCCTTATCTCATTCTGCTGGCGCCGTCTGGCGCGCAGGAGGACAACGACGACATCTCCGCGGAAGACCGCAACGCCCGCATTGAAACGACGCTCAGCGAAACCGGCAACTACCGGATCGGCGCGACATCGTATCAACCCGGTGAGCAGGGCGCATACGTCGTGACGCTACAACAGGGCAACGCACCGCAGGTGTCCGCGAACAACAGCGCCCGCCGCGTGTACGCCGTGATGGTCGGCATTTCCGACTATCCAGGCACCGGCAATGACCTGCCGTTGACTGCGGAAGACGCGCGCAAGTTGCAACAATCTCTGCAACGGCAAGGCACACTCGCGCCCGAAAGCGTGACGCTCGTCGATGGCCAAGCCACACGCGCCAATGTGCGCGCTGCAATCCAACGCGTGGCCGCCGCTGCAGGCCCCAACGATCTGTTCTTGTTCTTCTACTCCGGTCACGGCAACCAGGTGCGCACGCAAGTCAGCGCCACCGAACCCGATGGCAAGAGCGAGACCATCGAGATGGTCGACGGCTCGATTACCGACGAAGAGATGAATCAGCTGTTCCAGCAAGTGCATACCCAAACGGCGCTGCTGGTGTTGGATTCGTGCTTCAGCGGCGGCTTTGCCCGCAACGTGGTGAGCCGTCCTGGCGTGATGGGCATTTTCAGCTCTGAGGAAGATCTGACCAGCTCCGTCGCCGAAAAATTCCAAGCTGGCGGCTTCCTCTCACACTTCATCCAAACTGGCCTCGAAGGCGGGGCGGATGAGAACCACGATCGCGTCATTACCGCTGGTGAACTCGCCGCTTATATCCGCCGCGAGTTCGCGCACGAGGAACGCATCCAAGCCAACACCCAAGACGGCCAAAGCAATTACCAGTTCCCGGTGATTGAACGCGGCGCCGTGCAGGTCGATGCTCCGGTGATCGCGCTCTAGCGGCGTCCGGCGTCGCACGTCGACAGGCTCAGGGTGATGCCAATTCTGGCGTCGGTGTTTCAGTAGCGTCAGTCTGAGCTTGTCGAAGGCGGGCCCGAGAGCGCTATGCCATCCAACCTGGCAAACGCTCAAGCTTGAGCTGTTCCGCTACGTCCCAACGCTGGCGCACGACTTCAAATTTGTCGCCGCTCACCAGCACCTCAGGCACAAGCGGGCGCGCATTGTACGTCGAGGCCATCACTGCGCCGTACGCGCCGGCGGTCATGAACGCGACGAGGTCGCCGGCTTCGAGCTGCGGGAGCATCCGATTGCGGGTGAAGGTGTCGCCAGTTTCGCAGATCGGGCCGACGACATCGACGGCTCTCACTGCCCCTGCCGCTTGTTTCAGCGGCTTGATGTCGTGGTACGCATCATAAATCGCTGGCCGAATGAGATCGTTCATGGCTGCATCAAGCACCACGATTGGCCGCGGCCGCTCCTGCAGCCGCACGACGCGCGATAGCAACACGCCCGCATTCGCGGCGATCATTCGACCTGGCTCAAACGACAACTCAATCTCGAACCCATCAAACACGCGGTTCACCATTGCCGCATATTCCGAAGGCGCAGGCGGATCGGGCTCGTTGAAATAGGGTACGCCGAGCCCGCCGCCGAGATCGAGGCGTTCGATCGCGACGCCCTCGCTCCTTAGCTTTTCCGCCAGCGCGCGCATCACACGGAAGGCGGCTTCCAGAGGCGCGAGATCACGAATCTGGCTGCCGATGTGTACCGCCAGACCCTGCGCATGTAGATGTGGATCATCTACGGCGCGCGCGTAGAGCGCCAAGGCTTGCTCGGGTGAAACGCCGAATTTCGCATCGCCCTTGCCGGTCGAGATTTTCTCGTGGCCGCCGGCGCCGACGTCCGGGTTCACACGGATCGCAATGGGCGCTTTCTTACCCACACCGCGCGCGATTTCAGAGAGAAGTTCAAGCTCGGCGCGGCTCTCAATGTTGATCTCGTGAACCCCCGCCTTCACCGCGAACGCAAGTTCGTCCGCCGTTTTGCCAACGCCCGAGAAAATGATCTTTTCAGCGGGGACGCCGGCCCTCAGCGCGCGCTCGATTTCGCCCTGGCTCACCGTGTCCGCGCCCGCGCCCTTGCGCGCAAGTGTGGCGATCACGGCGATGTTCGCGTTCGCTTTCACGGCAAAGGCGACGAGGACTTTGCGCGGTGCAAAGGCGTCGCGGAATATCTGGTGGTGCCGCTCCAGTGTGGCGGTGGAATAGACGTAAGCTGGCGTGCCGACGGCTTCGGCAATGTCGGCGAGCTTTACGCCTTCGCAGCAGAGCACACCGCCGCGATACTCAAAATGGTTCACGGCGTTGTCTGCGCCCCGGTTTGATATTGCGCGCAGCGTGGGTCTTGCTGCTGGTTGCGCTCAGCTTGCGCTTGGCACTCGCGACGGATTGCGTCTTCGCGATTCCAGAGCGGATCGGGCCGCGCGAGATCACCTTTGATCCCGCATGCGGACAGGAGCGTCAGCGTTGCAAGCGCCAGAACGATGCGGCTCATTTGAACATCTCCTTCCACCGCTCAACCTGCTCGCGCACGCGCTGAGGGGCGGTCCCGCCATAGCTATCCCGGCTCTCAACCGATTTTTCAACCGTCAACAACGCCCGAGCGGCCTCGGTAATGCGTGGATCGACGGCCTGGAATGCGTCGAGCGGCAAGTGTGCTAACTCGGCCACGCCTTCATCCTCGGCGCGGCGAACGATCCTGCCTGTGATTTCGTGCGCTTCGCGGAACGGCACTCTGAGTTCGCGCACCAGCCAATCGGCAAGATCGGTCGCTGTGGAATATCCCTTCGCCGCTGCCGCGCGCATCGCATTGCGGTCGAAGCGCATCGTCTCGATCATGCCAATCATGGCCGTGACCGAGAGCGCGAAGTCATCGAACGCCGAGAAGGTGAGCGTTTTGTCTTCCTGCAGGTCCTTTGCATACGCGAGCGGCAGTTTCTGCACGATTGCGTTCAGCGCCGCGAAGTCCGCGCCAATGCGTGCCGACTTTGCGCGAATGAGCTCTGCCGCATCCGGATTGCGCTTCTGTGGCATGATCGAAGAGCCTGTCGACCAAGCATCGCTCAACCGCGCAAAGCCGAACTGTGGCGACGTCCACAACACGATCTCCTCCGCCAGCCGCGAAAGATGTGTGATCGCGATCGAAAGATTGCTCAGCGCCGCCAGCGCAAAGTCCCGCGAGCCCACGGCGTCCAGCGAGTTCGATGCGGGGGCGTGGAAACCCAAAGCCTGCGCCGTCGCCTCGCGATCAATCTTGTATCCAGTGCCGGCGAGCGCCGCCGCGCCTAGCGGGCACTCCCAAGCAGCTTCCAGCGCGCCGCCAATGATCCGCACGCGGTCGCGCTCCAGCATCGTCACGTAGGCGAGCAGGTGGTGGCCCAGAGTGATCGGCTGCGCCGTCTGCAGATGCGTGAAGCCGGGCATCACCCAATCGGCATGAGCCTCGGCTTGCCCAAGCAGCACCTTTTGCAGCGCCCGCAAGCCATCCGCCGCCTCGCGTGCCGCACGCATTGTCCAGAGCTTGAAATCTGTCGCGACCTGATCGTTGCGTGAGCGACCCGTGTGCAGCCGCTTTCCCGCTTCCCCGATCCGCTCTGTCAGCCGCGCCTCGATATTCAGGTGAATGTCTTCAAGCGCCGCCGAGAATTCAAACGTCCCCTGAACGATTTCCGCGGCAATCTGATCCAATCCAGCTTGTATCGCGGCGTTGTCTTCCGCCGTAATAATCCTCTGCGCCGCCAGCATGGCCGCATGCGCTTTCGAGCCCTCGATGTCCTCGCGCCACAAGCGCTTGTCGACATCAATCGAGGCGTTGATGGCTTGCATGGCGTCGGCGGGTTGGGCAGCAAAGCGTCCGCCCCACATCTTTTGACCGCCGCCAGAGGATTCTGAATTGGACACGAACGCAAACTCCGCGCCCCCGCAGAAACCCTGGGCGCTGTGGGCTGCACTAACGCTTGTGGCGGTGGGGGCGATCGCGCTTGTCTACGTGCTTTTGGTCGCTTCTTCAAAGCCCGAGACGCAACAAGGTCTGAGCAGATTTGCGAGCGGGGAAATGGCGAGGCTTTACGTCGAGGAGGCGCCTCCGCCCATGCCGACGCGCGCGCTGCAGGATGCCGCCGGCAACGAGACCACGCTCGCGGCCTATCAAGGTCAAGTCGTAGTGCTCAATCTATGGGCCACGTGGTGCGCGCCCTGCATGGAAGAAATGCCCTCGTTGGCGGCGCTTCAACGGAATTTCGAGGGCCGGATCGCCGTGGTGCCGGTCAGCGTCGACAGCGAAGGCGATCGCTCAAAGGCGATCAGTGAACTGCGGCGGCTCTCTGACGGCTCGCTGCCGTTTTTGCAGGACATGACCCGGGGCGTTCTCTTCGACGCGCAAGCCGCTGGTATGCCGGTGACGATCATCTACAACCGGCAGGGTCAGGAGATTGCCCGCTTGGCCGGCGGCGCCAACTGGAGTGGTGAGGACGCAAGCCGCGTTATTGAAGCGGTGCTCGCGGAGCAATGATGGTCCCAGTTGTCGAAACGGAACGCCTGCGCCTGCGCGGGCACGCGTTACGCGACTTTGACGCCTGCGCCGTCATGTGGGCCGAGCCGGGCGTCGTGCGCTTCATCTCAGGCAAGCCTTCGACGCGTGAAGAGAGTTGGGGCCGCTTTTTGCGCTACCCCGGCCATTGGCAAATGCTCAGTCATGGATTTTGGCTGATCGAAGAGAAAGCAACGGGCGCCTTTGTCGGCGAAGGCGGATTCGGGGCCTTCAAGCGTGACATGGAGCCTGCGTTCGAAGCGCCAGAAATGGGCTGGGCGCTTATGCCGACCATGCACGGAAAGGGCTATGCCAACGAAGCGGTTGCCGCGATGATCGACTGGGGCGAACCGCATTTTGGCCGCCGCGACTTTGTCTGCATGATCTCGCCCGGTAATGCGCCATCGCTCGCGCTTGCCGCCAAACACGGTTTTCGCGAATACACGCGCACCACCTACAAGGGTGAGCCCTCAATCCTGCTTCGGCGCGGCTAGAGGTAGGGCGAAAGCGCCAGCCGCACGCGCGAGCCTTGCACCAGGATTTGCTGGTAGGTCGCCGGATCTGTTGGTGGTTCGCGCGACGGCCACAGGGCGACAAAGCGATTCAATTCGCCAACAGCACGGCTGTATGCGCCGCGGTTTTGGCGGCGCATTTCATCTTGCCGTAATAGGAGCGCCTGCTGCGCCGCCAATGCCGCGCCCATGCTGTGTTGGTATTCGATCGGATCGGTAGCGCCATCGACGATTGCGGTCTGGTAGAGACCGGTCGAAATGTCGACCATGCGCACAACCAATTGCGCGTCGTTGAACCGCAGCTGTCCGATGGCGTGGGTGAGTTCCTCCTGGGCTGTGCGCAGCCGCTGCACCATCTGGGCGCGTGTGAAGTTCGTTCCGGCTGCCGCTTCACGCAAGGAACTCAGGTCGACCGAAGCGAAGGACGCCGCCGCCGGTTCGTACACTTCAAGCAAACCCTGTTGCACAAGGATCGCGGCGTCTGCTGGTTCGCCGCTGAACGAGCCGTGATCTTCGACGATCTTCGCCGCCGCCATCACGAAGCCGCGCAAATGCTGAATGCGTAGCGCCTGAAGATTGTCGCCGGACAATCCCGCGTACGCAGCGACCACGCCCGCTTCGCCTTGTTCGCCGCCGCTCCCAGCCGCTTCGCCTGCTTCGCCGCTTGAGGCGTTCGGCGTGGCAGGCGTTGCGCCGCCGCTTTCGCCGATTGGCGTTGGGCCGGCTTCGCCGTGGCCGCCTTCGCCGCTGGTGTCGGAGCCTTCGCCGCCCTCGCCACAGGCGGCCAATCCCAAAGCGGTTGCCGCAACGCCGACGGTTCGCCAATGCTTCAGTTTCAGCGTGATCATGCTCAGCCCGCTCCCTTGAGGCGGCGCACCTTGCCCGATATGAGAATTATTCGCAACAAGGTGCGACTGTTGGTCCGCAAGTGGTGCGCATGGGGTATGGATGGCCATGAGCTTGGTTCTTCAGCACGTGCTCGGCAGCGCCGACCTACAACTCGTCAGCGCCCAGCTATCAGAATTCGGGTGGCCGTCCGGCAAGCGTACGGCAGGCGCCGCCGCTCGCAGCGTAAAGGACAATCTGCAAGCTGATGGCTCCGTGCCTCAGGTGAAGGAACTCGAGCGTTTCGTGTCCGATGCGCTGCGTCGCCATCCGCTCTTTGAGATTGCCGCCCGCCCGGCGCGCGTCTCGCGCTTGCTCTTTTCGCGCTACGAGCCGGGCATGACATACGGGGCTCACACCGATGACGCGTTGATGGGCAAAGGCGAGGACAAGCTTCGAACCGATCTCGCCTTCACGGTCTTCCTAGCGGACGCATCGAGTTATGAAGGCGGTGAGCTGGTGGTCGAGTCGGCGCTGGGCGAGCAGGGCATCAAGCTCGAAGCGGGCGACGCTTTCATCTATCCGGCTGGCTCTATCCATCATGTTGCGCCCGTGACCAGCGGCGTACGCCTCGCCGCCGTTGGCTGGGTCCAGAGCTTTGTGCCGGATCTAGCTCAACGCGAAACCTTGTTTGATCTTTCCGTGGCTCGCACACGGCTTTCCGAAGCCGGCGCCGCGCGCGAAGAACTGCTCCGGTTGGACAAGAGCATCTCCAACTTGCTGCGGATGTGGGCGCGCTAACTCTCTGCGCCGAGTCGCTTGGCGTACCCTCCGGCAACGAGCTGCGCCATTAGGTCGAACAATTTGTTCGGATCGGCGCGCCGCAATCGCGCGACCTCTAATTCCACGCCTTCTGCGAGGATCAACTCGCGATCGCCTTTGCGCAACGACTCGACGATGGCCGCAGCCGCCACATCCACGTCCATGCCGTTGTCGATCGCGCTATCGCTCACCCCGCGCGTCGCAGCATTTGCGTCGAGCGCATTCTTGGAGACGTTGGTTTTCACTGATCCTGGGGCAACAACCAACACCCGTATGCCCAGATGTGACGTCTCGGCGCGCACGCTGTCGCTGTAGCTGATCAGGCCGGCCTTGGCGGCGCTGTAGGCGCTGCGTAGCGGCGATCCGGCAATGCCGGCCACGCTGGAAATCCCAACGATGTCGCCTCCGCCCGCAGCAGCCATGCGCGGCAACAGCGCCTGCGTCAGCGCAATCGGCGCCAAGAGATCAATGCTGATGATCTTCTCGTAGACCTCAAACACGGTGTCGATCGCCAGCGAGCGCTGCGAAATACCTGCATTGTTCACGAGTCCATCGACACGCCCGCTCCAATTCCAAGCCTGTTCAACCAGGGCCGGGATGCGTCCGTAAGCCGTCGCCTCAAACGGCAGCACCAATGTTTCAGTTTCCACCGACTTGGCGGCAGCGTTCAGCGCATCGACATTGCGGCCTGAGAGGATCAGCTTCGCCCCATTTTTCGCCAGCGCCTTAGCCAGCGCGGCGCCGATTCCCGATGAGGCGCCAGTGATCCACCAGGTCTTGCCTGCAAACATTTTGGATCTCCCCAAATAGGCGCCAGCGTCACACATCGCGATGGCCCGGCCAAGCGCGCCCTAGCGGAACGGCTGGACGTCGTGACGATAATCGTCGGTTTTGTCGATTGGCGAGCTACGTTTCAGCGCCGTCCAGGCAAACACGATCCCGGACACCAGCACCACCGGCAAGCCGAGTATCATCACGAGTGGCGCCGTCGCCAAAGACATCGCTACCGAGAAGTGTTCGGCTGCGCCCTCGCGCCCAGACTCTGACACGGTCGCCAGCAGCCAGGTCAACACAAAGGGTGCGAGCAATGTTGCCAGCACCCCTGCCGTCACAACATGCAGCACCACGATCCGGCGCGTTTTTGGCGGCCGCCCGGCGGCCCAGCTTACGCCGAGTGTGATGAGCGCAATCGCAAACACGAGAAGCAGCGAAACAATCGCCAGACGCTGCGGTCCTGGGTTTTCGTAAAACAACGCCGCCGGCCAGCCGATCGCTAGCGCCAGCGCAACCGGCGTCCACAAGAACGCCGGTTTCCGCCAACTGAGTGGTGGGATGCGTTGCGGTATGGGCGGGCCGCGCATGCGCAGAGCATACGCGCGAACATCGCGGCGTCACTGAGGCTGAACCCGATGCGCGAACTATTTCCCCAAATCGTTTTGCGGGCGCTCACAACCATGTTTCAAAGCTTTCATGGACGCCCGCCAATATTCGATCCCTGCCAGCCGCAACCGCGATCCGATCCTTGGCGTGTTGAAGCGGGTCATTGCGCCGGGCGCGCGCGTGCTGGAGATCGCATCAGGGTCTGGCGAGCACGCGATCCATTTCGCCGGAAACTTAAGCGGAGTCGCATGGCAACCCAGCGATCCGGATGAAAACGCTCGCGCCAGCGTTGCGGCCTGGATCGAGCATGAGGGCGCGGAGAACATCGCAGCTCCAATCGATCTTAATGTCGAAGAGCAGGGTTGGGAGAAAGATCTTGCCGATGGCTACGACGCGATCCTCGCCATCAACATGATCCATATCTCCCCCTGGGAGGCGACTCTGGGTCTCTTTCGCGGCGCAGGACTCTTGCTCGCAAACGCTGAGCGGGGGCCGGGCATTCTCTACACCTATGGCGCCTACAAGCGCGACGGCGAACACACTGCGCCGTCCAACGAGGCTTTCGATGCTTGGCTCAAGGGGCGTGATGAGCGCTATGGCGTCCGCGACCTCGAAGAGGTGGAGAGAGCCGCCAACGTCAATGGCTTGCGCCTGCGTGAAATCATCGAAATGCCGGCGAACAATCTATCGCTCGTGTTCGAGCGCTAAGCGACTTGCTCCATCATCTCGGCATTAGACGCCGGGGATTTGTCGCCGCCATTCATGCCCTGACGGATCTTTTCTTCGATCATTTCGCGGATCTTGTCCTCCGCCGCGCGCCGCTCATCCGGCGGCATCTGCGCCAGCGCATCTTCAGAGAGGCCGAGCGACGCCAATACTTGCTCGCGCATCCGCTCCATCGGCGTTTTCTGCGCTTCCTTCAGGAATTTCTCCGTCGCGCTCATCTCGGTAGGCTGCGTCGGCGCTTCCTCCTGACCAACGCTTTGCAGTGCGAGGATGTTCTCGAACGAAAGCTGGCGCGCAGAGCTGCTCGGCAAAATTGACGTCGGCCCGGCAGAATTTGCCGCGGCATTCGTACTCCTCGGCGCAAACACGCCTGCGCTCGCGCCCGTATTTTGTGTGCCAGAGATCAAAGAAGGCAGTGGATTAGAGCCAACCGCGCCGATCGTCATTTGCCCGTGTCCCCTCAGTCACGTGGCAAGAATGCAAGCCCGGCGCCGTTCATGTTGAATGTCACGAGCTTTTAATGCGCGGGCCATTTTCGTGTCGCGAACGGCGCCTATCTCACGCCTCGCGAACGCAACTGTTCGCGCAACTCAAGGACGTTTCATGCGCACCGCTATTTCGCTGCTCGAGCTCGCAATCGGCAGCGCCTTCACGATCGCTGTCGCGGCGTACGTGGTCAAAGGCGCGCTGCTGATGGTGCAGATCGCGTTGTGAGGCGCATCGCGTTGGGAGCGCAGGCAGAACGCCCGCGCTCCCGCGCATCTCTTGAGTGCTCAGTGAATAAAAACACCGACGGCGTTAGCGCGTCGGCGTCGGGGGATCGGTCCGGTAGTCGTAGAAGCCGCGTTGGGTCTTTCGGCCAAGCCAGCCGGCTTCGACGTACTTCACCAGCAGTGGACAGGGGCGATACTTGGAGTCCGCGAGACCATCGTAAAGCACCTGCATGATCGACAGGCACGTATCGAGACCGATGAAGTCCGCCAACTCAAGCGGGCCCATCGGGTGGTGGGCGCCCATGCGCATCGCTTTGTCGATCGCCTCAACTGAGCCGACGCCTTCGTACAGCGTGTAAACCGCCTCGTTGATCATTGGGATCAAAACGCGGTTCACGATGAAGGCCGGGAAATCCTCGGCGTTGGCGATGTTCTTGCCCAGGCTTTGCACAAACGCGACAGAGGTGTCGTAGGTTTCCTGGCTGGTGCCGAGGCCGCGAATGATCTCGACAACCTCCATCACCGGCGCCGGGTTCATGAAGTGAAGCCCGATGAACTTGTCCGCGCGATCGGTCGCCGCCGCGAGGCGCGTGATCGAAATTGAAGAGGTGTTGGAAGCGAGTATTGCGTCCGGTCGCAGCACCGCTTTGAGATCGGCGAAGACTTTGCGCTTGGCTTCGTCCTGCTCGACGATCGACTCGATCACCAGATCGCACGGCGCCATGTCGCTCACTTTCGGGGCGCCTTTGATGCGCTTCAGGGCAGCATCCATGTCCGCTTGGGTGATCAGGTCGCGCTGCACTTGGCGCGAGAGGTTCTTCGTGATGGTTTGGATCGCGGTGTCGATTTGCGCCGTATTGGCGTCGCTCAGCAGCACGCCGTAGCCGCCAAGCGCGCATACGTGCGCGATGCCATTGCCCATTTGCCCGGCGCCGATGACGCCGACCGTGGAAATTTTGCTCATCTTGACCGTCATAGGCGCTCACGCGCCGCTGAATTGCAATTGTTGTTGCAGTGCAGCATGACCGGACGGCTGGCGCAAGAGGACTTTGCAAGCTGGTCTTCGGCAAGTTCAGGCGGCGCGCGCTTCTGGCGTCGTGGCTGAGCCTGTCGAAGCCCAATAGGCGACCTAGACGCCAGCCTTGGTCAGTTCGTCCATCAGCTCTGGGACAGCAGTTTTGTAGTCTGCGACCAGGCCATAATCGGCGACTTGGAAGATCGGCGCGTCCTCATCCTTGTTGATGGCGACGATGACCTTCGAGTCTTTCATGCCGGCCAAGTGCTGGATGGCCCCCGAAATGCCGATGGCGACATAGAGCTCCGGCGCGACGACCTTGCCGGTCTGGCCGACTTGGTAGTCGTTCGGTGCGTAGCCTGCATCGACCGCAGCGCGCGAGGCGCCGACAGCGGCGCCAAGCTTATCGGCCAACGGATCGAGCACTTTGTGAAACTCTTCGCTCGAGCCGAGCGCGCGGCCCCCTGAAACGACGCGCTTGGCGGCGGTCAGTTCCGGACGGTCCGACTTCGCCATTTCTTCGCCAACGAACGCCGACTTGAACGGACCGGCCGGCGCTGGAATCGTCTCAACCGAAGCGCTGCCGCTATCGCCTGCGGCCTTGAATGCTGTCGGTTGCACCGTCAGCACTTTCTTCGGCTGACTATCTTTCACCGTGATGATCGCATTGCCGGCGTAAATCGGACGCACGAACGTATCCGCGCCTTCAACGCCGATAACACCGGAGACTTGCATCACGTCGAGCTTAGCCGCCACGCGTGGGGCGGCGTTCTTGCCGGTGGTCGAGGCCGGGAAAAGGATAGCGTCATAGTTCGCGGCCAACGGCACGACCAAAGCTTCCAGCGGCTCGGCCATCTGCTTGGCCAGCGTCGCGCCATCAGCGTGCAGCACTTTGCGTACACCGTCGATCTTCGCGGCAGCGGCGGCGGCGGCCCCGGCGTTCGAACCGGCGACAAGAACATCTACATCGCCACCCATGGCTTTGGCGGCGGTCACGACTTTGTTGGTGGCGTCCTTCACAGACGCATTGTCGTGCTCAGCAACAACGAGAACGGCCATCTTAGATCACTCCCGCTTCTTTGAGCTTGCCGACGAGTTCAGCAGCCGTTTTCACCTTGATGCCGGCTTGGCGCTTGCCGGGCTCGGCGGTCTTCACCGTCTGCAGGCGCGGCGCAGTGTCGACGCCGAAGTCGGCAGGCGTCTTCACATCAATCGGCTTCTTCTTCGCCTTCATGATGTTCGGCAGCGAGGCGTATCGGGGCTCGTTCAGGCGCAAGTCGGTCGAGATAATTGCCGGCAGATCGACATCGATCGTCTGCAAGCCGCCGTCGACTTCGCGCGTCACGGTGGCCTTCGAGCCAGCGAGCACGATCTTCGAGGCGAACGTCGCTTGCGGCCAGTCGAGCAGGGCGGCGACCATTTGTGCGGTGGCGTTGTTGTCGTCGTCGATGGCTTGCTTGCCGAGGATGACGAGATCCGGCTTCTCAGCGTCGATCACGCCCTTCAGAATTTTCGCGACGGCCAAAGGCTCAACCTCGCCCTCGGCCTTCACCAAAATCCCGCGGTCAGCGCCAATCGCCAACGCGTTGCGCAGCGTTTCCTGCGCCTGTTCCGGGCCGATCGAAACCGCGACGACTTCCTTCGCGCTATCCTTGGCGTGGCCGCCGCCGCCTTCCTTCATGCGCACCGCTTCTTCGATGGCGATTTCGCAGAACGGGTTGATCGACATCTTGAGGTTCGAGAGATCGACGCCCGATCCATCCGGCTTGACCCGGACCTTGAGATTGTAATCGAGCACCCGCTTGACCGGGACGAGGACCTTCATCGTTGAAATCCTTGGAGATTAGCGGCGCGTCGCCCGCGCCCAATTCGCGGTCGCACATAAAGCCCGTAAGAAATCTCCCGTCAATGCGACTATCGGGGTCAGCGGCAATGCTTGGCCGCATCCAACTTGTGCAGGGGCGGCATCCCCAAACCCGACGCGTCATCCTTGGAGCTCAACCCTATGATCATCACCCGCCGTCCCTTGTTGTTGGGCGCCGCCGCGGCAGGCCTGACGGCAGGTCGCGCCTACGCACAGACCGCCTCGGACTTTATGGGCGAGTGGCACGGCGCGCTGAACATGGGTTCACAAACGCTGCGTCTCCGGCTGGTGGTGAGCGAAGGCCCCGCGTCGGTACTCTACAGTGTCGACCAGGGAAATTCCGCCATCCCAGTGGGCACGACCACGATCGAAGGCAGCCGCCTTACGCTTGCGATCCCAGTGATCAACGCGAGTTTCACCGGCGAACTCCACGACGGACGCATCGAAGGTCAGTTCACACAGCGTGGTACTTTGCCACTGGTGTTCCAGCGTGGCGAGGCAGCGGCGAACGCCACCGAGGCCCTGACACAAGCGCGCCTCGAAGCGCTTCGCGCCGGCGTCAACACACCCGCGATGGCGGCGGCGGCAACCAAGGTGGGCGGGCGCAGCATCGCGCTGGCAACTGGCCTGCGCGCCATCGGTCGCGCCGAGCGGGTGACCACCTCCGACAAGTGGCACCTTGGCTCCATCACCAAATCCATGACCGCGACGCTCGTTGCTCGTCTCGCCGAAGCGGGCCGCATCTCCTGGACCGACACCGTCGGGAGTGTGCTCGGCGGCGCCATCCCGGATATGCGCGCCGAATATCGTGACGTCACGTTCCGCCACCTCTGCAGCCATCGCGCCGGTCTGCAGGGCAACATCGAAATGAGTGATCTTTTGGCTTTCCCGCGCGAGAGCGCTGACGCCCGCGCCGATCGCATTCGGTATGCGAGCCTCGGTCTGCATCAAGCGCCTCAGGGCCCGAAAGAGACCACGTTCGAATATTCGAACACCGGCTACGTCATCGCCGGCGCGATGCTCGAAACGAAAATGGGCCAGCCTTGGGAGGCGCTCATTCAAGAACACGTCTTCGCACCGCTTGGCATGGCGAGCGCGGGCCAAGGCGCGCCGGGAACACCGGGCGCCTGGGATCAACCATGTGGCCATGCACCAAACGCCGCTGGTCAGCTGGAAGCCTATCCGCCGGGCGGACCGCTGGTCGATAATCCGGCCGCGCTCGGCCCTGCAGGCCGCGTGCATGCGAACTTCGAAGACGTGCAGAAATATCTTATGGCGCATTGCGCGATGCGCTCGGATTTCCTCAATCGCGAGAGCTGGCAAACCTTGCACACGCCGCCGTTCGGCGGGCCGTACGCCATGGGCTTGTCGCGCCAAGGCGACGCGCTCTGGCACAACGGATCGAACACGCTTTGGTACGCGGAAGTCATGTTCGATCAGTCGCGCGGAATAGTTGCTGCGGCCGCAGCAAACGATGGCCGCGTCGGCGACGTACGCGCGCCTGTCGGCACGGCGCTCATCGAGGCTGCGCAAGCCGTGGTTTGACGAAGGTGCTGGCGTCACCCTTCGACAGGCTCAGGGCGACGCCAACCTTACGCAACGGTCCAACATCGCGTCACGCTGAGCTTGTCGAAGCGCGGCGCGACGCCGGCTTCTAGCGGCTGAGCACGCTTGGCCAGTTTGCATTGGCTTGGCTGATGTGGCCGGGGATGTCTTGCTCCCAACGGGTTTGGATTTCGTCGTTGTAGTTCAGGTAGAGCTTGCCATCGACGATGCGCCAATTGTTCGGATTGCCTGAGGCTGTGTAGCCTTGGCTCACCGCCCAGGCGCAATATCCGCCATATTGCGGCAGGTAGCGCGACGGGTTGGCGCGAAACGCGGCAAGGTGCTCGGCGCTGGCGAAGCGATATTCGTAGCCTTGGTGGGTGATGCGAAACTGCGCCGTGCCGCGGACGGGATGGCCATCGGTGAAGTACGCCACCGGGTCATAGCCGCCGACGGCAACGTGCGAGAGTAGGCCGGTGTAGACGGGCGCCTGATCGGCGTAGGCCGGCGCGGCGGCGAAGGTGAGCGTGCCGAATACGATGGCCAACGCTGTAAGAAGTTTGCGCATTTCGAGATACCCTACGTTTTGACGGACGCGTCTCCTTCGGCAGGCTCAGGATGACGCTACTTTTGTTGCGGTGCTTGAGGTGGCGTCACCCTGAGCTTGTCGAAGGGCGGCGCCAGGCGTGGACGGCACAAACGCCCGCGCCAGATCAGAGAGCAGGCCCGCAATCTCCTTGCGGCGGATGATCATCAACGCGAGTGTCGTGAACCAGATCGTCACGGCCGCCGCGAAGAGGCCGCCGCCATCATTGTTCGGGTCGATGCCGAGTGGCGTCCACAGGTGAAAGTTCACCGCGCCCGACATCACTGCAAAGCCGATCGCGGCGCCCAACGCGTTCAAGCGCGTGAAGCGGGGGAGGAGACCGACAAGCAGTAATGTCGAGGCGGCGAGTTCGGCCGAGCCGATCACGTATTGGCTGAAAAGACCGGTGTGGCCGAACAGGCCAGGCAGCCCAAGCGATCCGGCCCAGCCATCAAGCCGGCCAAAGATTTCCTGTGTCTTGGGATGGTCCGTGAACTTGTAGCGCAGCGAGTCCAAAAACACCGCCGCCGCAAACACTGAAATCGCCGCCGGCGCGTATCGTCTAACCTGAGCCAACATGACCGGCCCTCCTTGCGGGGAGAGACGCGCGAAGCGCGGAGTGGGTTACATGAGTTCCGCTTTTCGCCGAAAGAAGACACTCGCAGATCGGCCCGTTAAGGCAGCCGCGATAGCTCCTCCAGCGCTCCGCCGCGCTCACTGAAGTCGAAAGGGCATCCCTCCGCTGCTTCTTGAAAGAGCGCACGTGCACGTGACGTACGTGCTTCGACAAGCGCGGACTGACCTGTGTAATAGGCGGCCTCACAACGCTGTCCAGCGCCATTCCGGTCCGCCTCGCGGCTTGCGAGGCGCAAAACATCCTCCTCCCCGACTTCCCCTCGATAGTAGGCAAGAAGCGGCGCTGGCCATTCATGTACTGAGAACCGCGCCGTATTGCGGGCGAACTCCTCCGCATCAGGCGCGTTCAGATGCAATCGCGCGATATGAAGTTCAAGCGCAGCGTAGGGCTGTGCGGGGTTAAGCAGCAACGTGGTTTGAAGGTCGGTCGCAGCTTCTTGGTACTGCGCGAGGTGCAGATAGGCGATGCCGCGGGCGCGCCGTGAGAGTGGCGAATTCGGTTCAAGCATCACTGCCCGATCCAAATCCTCCATAGCCAAGTTCGCATAGCCAGCAGTCGTTAGGTAGGCCGCCCGAATACGGAGCAGCGCGGGATCACCTGGTGACAGCAAGAGCGCCGCGTCGATGTCCGCAACTGCGGCGTCGACATCGCGTTCGCACAGAAAGTGGAGGCTCGCCCGTTGACCCAGTGCACGCACCTTCTGTTCAGGCCCAACAACGCCGCCTTCGACAACTCCCGAGGTTGACTCAATCTCGGCCCTGATCTCCTCCATGTGGAGGCAGAGCGCAGGCCGGTCCTCGACCAAGCGTGACGTCTGGGACTTTGCCTCCTGGCAAACAGACATCGCGACCGCCCCAATCAGAATGATTGCCCAACGCAAATTCTTACCCCCTACTTTTCGATTACCACCTGAATAGTCTTACCTCCGTTTCGGCTGCGCGAGTGTCCCACCTAGCCAGCTTTGGTCCGGGAATTTGATTTGATGCCGGGTGTCGACTTTGGGCCAAATACAGACTCTACCACCGTAAAAACCGCGACCCCACCAGTGCCCCTAGCGCTGCGCACACCGCGATCGCTAGCGTGTACCACGTTGTCACGAACGCCACGGAATCCGTCGGGCAGTACATCGCGTAGGCCATCGCCGACACCCCGCCCGAGAGCGCGCCGATGGCAGCGCCCGTCAGCGTAATACGCGTCGGCGCGAAGGCGCGCATGAACCACGTGAGCAGCGCCGCCGCCGGCACGGCTAAGATCGGAATGAGCACGATGCACCAGGGTGCGCGGCCTTCGCCGCCCATCCAGGCGTGCCAGCGCTCCTCCGGCATTTCGCCCATCAGCGCCGCGGCCGTTGCAATTGCGCAGACGCCCACGAACAGCGCGATCGCGACGAGCCGCCAGCCGAGCGGCCGGCCCGGCTTCATCAGCTGCACCGCCACCGGCAAAATCACCGCCGCCGCCAGCGCCGAGAACATCGCCTTCATCATCACCGGCATGCGGGCCGTGCCGATGTCTGGCCGCACACCCAAGCCGATCGCCACCAAAGCCGCCGCGACGACCAAGCCGACCACCAGAGTGATCGCGAGGTTCATGCGCCAGCGCGGCTTCTCTGCCGGTTCAACGTGGCGCGCGAGCGCGTTGATGAGATCGTCGGTCTTCACGTCGATTGCTCCTGGCCCATAAGGCGCATCAGCGTCTTCAAGCCGCGATGGATCGAGATTTTGATGTCGGATTCGGAAAGCCCGGTCGCTTCCGCTGTCTCCTTCACGCTCCGCTCCTCCAGCTTCACCATGCGGATAGCGGTGCGCTGTTTTTCGGGCAGCTTGTCGAGCAGGGTGGCGACATCGCGCTTGGCGTCGGAGGCCTGGTATTCAGGATCGGGTTCGCCAACTTCGACACCGTCAAGCGATGCGTGGGCGCGATGCTTGGCGCGGCGGAGAAAATCGATCAGCCGGTAGCGCGCAATCGCGTAGAGCCACGCGGTGAGCGGGTAACTCGGGTCGTAGCTCTCGCGGCGCGTATGGAGCGCCACCAGCGTCTCCTGCACCAGGTCCTCCGCGTCTTCAGCCCGGCCGCGCAGCCGAGCCCGAAAGAAAGCGCGCAACAGCGCTGCGGCCTCCGTGAGAAAGGCGCGCGTCGCGGCTTCATCGCCAGCCAGACCCTTCAGAAACAGGGCCTTGAGTGCCGCTTCGTCTGCCAAATCCCCTCGTTCCGGACGATACGCCGGCCAGTGTTGCCCGGTTACACCTGGACGCCCTGTAACATCCGCTTTAGCAAAATATCGCTGGGTGTCAGGAGAGCCAATGTTCGGCCGACGCAAGAAATGCGCGCTGCTGATCGACTTCGACAACGTGCTCGGCATGACGAGCGGTGAATTCACCACCTCCATAGCAAAGTGGATGGAATGGCTCGAAGACGGCGCCTTCGATGAGAAACGCCAGAAACGCAAATTTCTGATCAAACGCGTCTACTGGAACCCGCTTTACGACCGCTATCGCGATCCGTTCGAAGCTGCGGGATTCGAGGCCTTCGCCTGCGCCGCCATCGCCAAGAGCAAGAAGAGTTCGGCCGATATGGTGATCACGCTCGATGCCGTGGACATCGCGGCGGGGACGAGGGGCCTCGAAGAGATCATCCTGCTGACCTCCGACACCGATTTCGTGCCGGTCGTGAACCGCTTGCAGGAACGCGAACTCGAAGTGGTCGCTATGGGCCACGAGCAGAACCCGACCGCCGCCGTCTATCGCGAATACGCCGACAACGTCGTGCTGCGGAACGCCTTCATGGATGCGTTCAAGTATGAACGCCCGAAACGCAAATGGTTTGGCCTCGTGCGGGTGAAGCCGCCAGCGCCGAAGCCCGCCCCGGCGCCAGCGGCAAAACCCGGTGGCGCGAAACTGACGCCGATCGAACTGGCGTCGGAACGGATCACGCACGCAGCTCAGGGCGTGGGAGGCGCCATGCTTAGCCGGAAGGCCGCGATCTTGGCGCTGCGCGACGTGCCCGGTTTCAACACCGGCGGCGCCAATGCGTGGCTCGGCTACGGCTCGTACAAGAAGATGCTGCTGGCGATTGCAAAGAAGCGGCAGGACTTGCGGCTCTATGCGTATCGCAATGGCGGCGTCGCCGTCGCTTATCGTTCGCTGGAGGCTGTCGCTGAGGCGCGGCGCTAGCGCTTCCGCCTTCGACAAGCTCAGGCTGACGCTGGCAAAGTAGCAACGTCACTGACGCCGGAACGGGTCAGCCGGGTAGACGCCGAGCACTTTGATCAAGGACGAAAAGAACGCCAGTTCCTCCAGCGCCAGCTTGACATTGGCCATCTCCGGGTGGCCCTCAACTTCGCAGAAGAACATCGCCGCCGAAAACGCGCCGCCTTCGATATAGCTTTCGATTTTTGTCATGTTGACGCCATTGGTGGCGAAGCCGCCGAGCGCCTTGTAGAGCGCAGCCGCCACGTTGCGCACGCGGAAGACAAAGCTTGTCATGCACGGGCCATTATTGGCCGGGGCGCGTTGCTCTTCGCGCGAAAACACCAGGAAGCGCGTCGTGTTGTGTACGGCGTCGGCGATGTCGGGCTTCAGAACTTGCAGTCCGTAGATGTCAGCCGCGAGGGCGGAGGCGAGGGCGCCAACCTTCGGATCGCCAAGCTCGGCGATCTCGCGCGCCGCGCCGGCAGTGTCGGCGGTTTTCACCGCAACCACGCCCAGGTCGCGCAATTGCTTGCGGCACTGGCCGAGCGCCTGCGGATGCGAGCGCACATGAGTGAGCTCGTTCAGTTTGGCGCCTTTCAGCCCCAGCAATTGGTGGCGGATCGGCACGAAGCGTTCGCCGACAATATAGAGCCCGCTTTCGGGGATAAGGGTGTGGACGTCGGCGACACGTCCGGCGACGGAATTTTCAACCGGAATCATCGCGTAGCGCGCTTGGCCTTCGCTCACCGCCGCAAACGCATCCTCGAAGCTCGCGCACGGCAGGGGCTCGAGGTTGGGGTAGGCTTCGTGCGCGGCGATGTGAGAATTCGCCCCGGGTTCGCCTTGAAAGGAGATGCGTTCGCTCATAGGTCGCGAGCGTTAGCGCAGGCGGCGCCGAAAAGGAAAGAGCCCACCCGTCATGAGCATGACGCAAAACGCAGAGCGCGCCATTTTGGAGCAAACGCGCCGGGGCTTGCGTACGCTGCTCACGGCGCCTGCAGCGCGCGCTGGCGGTCTGGCGAAAGTCGAAGATTTGCAGGTTCCCGGACCGGGCGGTCAGTTGCGCGCGCGCTATTACGAGGCCGCGAACGCCATCGATGCGCCGCTGATGGTTTACATTCATGGCGGCGGCTTCGTGTGCTGCGATATCGATACGCATGACTCGATCTGTTCGTGGCTGGCAAAATCATCGCAAGGCCGCGTGCTCGCCATCAGCTATAGGCTGGCGCCTGAAACGCGTTTCCCTGGGCAGATCGAAGACGTGCGCGCCGCCTGCGCCTGGGCGTTCCAGAACGCGACGCGGCTAGGCGCGACCCCCAACAAGATCATGCTCGCGGGCGATAGCGCCGGCGCCTATCTGGCTGCGACGGCAACGCTTGAGTTCAATCGCGCGACGCCTGGCGCTGTGCCGCTGCAAGTTTTGCTTTATCCGCTCGTGCACGTGCAGGACTCGCTTTGGGCCGACGAAGAGCTGCGCAATTTCCGTTTCCTTGGCCGCGTCGCAGCGCTCTACATCGCACGCAGTTTGGGAGCGGAAGAATTGCCTTCGTTGCTTGATGTTGATCTCTCGGCCGCGCCGCCAACCATCATTGCTGGCGGTGGGCCAATGGACCCGGTGCGCAACGACTCAAAGGCGCTGGTTGAGGCTTTGCGGAAGGTTGGCGTGAACGTCACCGAGAAGAAGTATCCGGTGCTCATGCATGGCGGACTGAATTTCACCGCCTACTCCAAAACCGCAACGACCGCTTTGCAGGAAGTCGGGCAGCTGGTGCGCGAGGCGCTTGCGCGCTAAACATCGGTTTCACTCCTGGAGAGGATGTTTATGCGCGCTGTTCTGATCACCAGTCTGGTGTGTCTCGCCTTGGTTGCTTGTGCGCCGGGCGAAAGCGAACACGGGTCGTTGTCTGAGGGCTGCGATGCACGTGCTGTGGCGACGTGGAACACGCAAGCTGATCCGAATGCGTCGATCGAAGCGAATACGACAGGCCCCGATTGTGCACGTGCGGTCGCAACGCTGATCATTCGCAACGGTTCGGGTGAGCCGATCTACTCTGCGACGCACTTGCCGTCGCAAGTGATGACGCTCGCGCAAGCAAGCACGCCGGCGGCGATGCAAACGGCGTTGCAGGAATGGGTCGATCCCGCCACCAATACAACGATGCAAACAACCGGGGCGCTGCCGGAATGGCCCGCCAATGCGGAAAGCCCGCAGAATGGCGAATTCCCGTTCTATCCAGCTGAAGGCGTGACGCGCGAAGACTATAATGAACTCCGCAGCGCAAACCTGCCACTCTATTGCTATGTGCAAGGCATGGAGAGCCTGAATTGCTTGGCGCTGCGCGATGGCGCGCTCGAAAGCGTTGGGCTTCAGAGCTTTCCAGGGTAGCGCAAACAGAGGGGATCGCTAACGGCGCGCCAATAGCGCGCGCGCCGCTTCAAGATCGGGTGGGCTGTCAACGCCTTTGGGGAAATCCGCGATCGAGTCGGCGCGGATGACCATGCCCATTTCAAGCGCGCGCAATTGTTCGAGTTTCTCGCGCTGTTCAAGCGGTGAGGGCGGCGCGGCGACGAAGCGCACGAGCGCGTCGCGGCGATACACATAGATTCCAACGTGCCGCTCGATCGGTCCTTCGCCGTGGGGCGCGGCGGCGCGCGTGAAGTACAAGCAGCGACCGTCGGCGGCGCGCACAGCTTTCACGACGTTTGGATTGTCGCGGTCGCTTGCATCGCTCGATGGGGAAACCAAAGTCGCAATGTCGGCGCCATCGCGTAGCGCGGCGACGGCTTTGGCGACGTCCTCGGCACGCATTGTCGGCATGTCGCCCTGGAGATTTACGGCGACGTCGTAGCTGCCTGCGGGGTCGAAGGCCTCCAGCGCGGCGTGGACTCGATCTGAGCCAGAGGGAAGAGCGGGGTCGGTCAGAGTCACGTTTCCGCCAGCCTTCAGGACCGCTTCGGCGACCTCTTCCTCACAGGCGGCGACCAAAACCGGGCCGGCATTTGCAGCTTTTGCCAGGTCAACCATCCAGGCGATCATCGGCCTGCCGTGGATATCTGCGAGCGGCTTTCCGGGCAGCCGGGTTGAGGCCATGCGCGCTGGAATAACGACGACGGGGTTCATTGGCTTCCAGTGCCGTGCGGCGGGTTGACGCGCAAGGGCGCTCCAGGCCGCAGGACTTGATGGTCCTGGCTTGGCGAGAGGCGCAACGCACGCCATAAACCGCCCAACTTCAGGGGCGCCAGCAAGGCAGGGCGATGAGCAGTCTCAGAAACAATTCGATCCTCGGCGCGGGCCTCGGGGCTGTGCTTGGCGTGATGTTGGTCGGTATCGGCGCCGAAACGGTGGTTCACCCGAATTATCCTGAGAAGGCGGCGTTCCTTCCGGACGTGGTGATCGAAAGTCCAGCTGGGCAGGCGCCAGCGGGCCCGCCCGATTTCGGCCGACTCTTCGCCGATCCGGCTGGCCTGCAAGAACTCATCGCGCGCGGCGAGCGCGTTCATGCGCAATGCGTCTCGTGCCACAACTTTGACGCTGGCGGCCCGAATGCGATCGGGCCGAACCTGCACGATGTGTTTGGCCGCCAAGTCGCGAGCCATGCGGGTTTTGAGTATTCGGACGCGATGCACGCCCATGGCGGCGCCTGGAATTATCTCTCGCTCAATGAATTCCTGACCTCGCCAGGCACTGTGGTGCGCGGCACGAAGATGGCCTTCGCTGGCATTCGCAACGATCAGGACCGTGTTGCGTTGATCGCGTTCCTGCGCTCGATCTCGCCGAATAACGTGCCGCTGCCGGCGCCACTTCCGGAAGCCGCACCGGCAGAGTCTGAAGGTGCGTCAGCTGCGGAAACGCCCGCCACGCCGGGCTAAGTGGAAATCTACGCAAACCCAGGCGCTTCCGGCGCTCGGATTGTTCAATACGTCACGCTGGGCGCGACATTGGTTGGCGCTTTTGTCTTCATGACGGAAGGCGCGGCGGAGATGGCGCCGGTTGTGCTCGCCATTGGCGCGGCCTGCCTTGTTGGCTTCGAGTTTCGCTATATTCGAAATCAAGTCACGAGCGTTGCTCGGGATGCGAACGGTTGGGCGTTGAATACGCTCTCGACTTTGGGCGAGCGAACGGTTCGGTTCGATGCATCGCAGGCGCGGCTTGGTAATGCGTTTCAGCGCCAGTCGCTCTATGGCGAGACGGCGACGTCCTACCCGTTCTTTGTCGCTGGCCGGACCTACATGCTGGATTCTACCCCACCAGCGCGTGTCGACGTGGCGGCGTTTCTGCAGAACTTCCCAAGCTGAAAACAAAACGGCGCCCCGCGGGGGCAGGGCGCCGGAATTGGTGTGGCGTCGCTTCGCTTAAGAAACGGCGGCCAGTTGCGGACGTTGTTCGATGATGTCGCCGCTCAGGATCGTTGAGCCCAGCATGTCCAGGAACGCGTCACCCTTTTCGGTGCGTTCAACAAACACGTTGCGGCCGTCCTTCGGATCACGGCGGCGCTGGACGAAGCCCAGACGCGACAGTGTATCGAGCGCGCGCGTGATCGCCGGCTTGCCGACATTCAGCGCCGCCGCCAAGCCGCGCACCGTGTGCGGAGCTGGTTGCAGACGAACCGTCATCAGGACCGCCATTTGGCGGGCCGTCAGATCCGGCGCATCAGAACGAACCGTCGTGACGGTAACCCGTCGCCACAAGTCCAGGGCTTCCACTTGGTTTTGACCGAGTTCCATGCCGACCTCCCAGATTGAATCGCAAGTGGAAGATTCGCTGATTTGGTGGTCGGTGCAAGCACGAAACCACAAGATGTTGTGGAATGGCCGAAATGATTAACCAAATCTTGATAGATCAAACCGAAACGATCCGCGCGGGCGTTGGCTTTTCGTTAACTTCATTTCGGCTGCGTTTTTTCTCCGAACCGGCCCTTGAGAACGCGCCAACTTGCCCGGAGCGCCTGCGCTTCGCCGCCTTGCGGGCGTGCGGCCTTCTCTTTGGGGGCCCAGGCGTAGACATCAAAATGGGCCCAGGCGGTTGTGGTGACGAAGCGGCGTAGGAAAAGCGCGCCGTAGATGGCGCCGGCCATCGCGCCGTCGCCGGTGTTTTTGATGTCAGCGATAGGTGTGTCCATGTCGCCGTCATAGGCGTCCCATAGCGGCATCCGCCAAATCGGGTCGCTTGTTTCAGCCGACGCTGATGCGAACTCTGACGCCAGCGCATCATCAGCGGTGAAGAAGGGCGGAATGTCCGGGCCGAGCGCGGTGCGTGCGGCGCCGGTGAGCGTAGCAAAATCCAACACCAGTTCTGGATTGTCTTCGCAGGCGCGCGTGAGTGCGTCGGCGAGGATCAGGCGGCCTTCGGCGTCGGTGTTGTCGATTTCGACGGTGAGGCCCTTGCGGCTCTTGATGATGTCGCCAGGGCGAAACGCGTTGCTGGAGACAGAGTTCTCGACAGCGGGAATGAAGAGGTCGAGGTGAACGTTGAGCTTTGCGTCCATGATGATTTGCGCGAGCGCCAGGGCGTGGGCGGCGCCGCCCATGTCCTTTTTCATCAAACGCATGCCAGCGGAGGGTTTGAGATCGAGGCCGCCGGTGTCGAAACAAACGCCTTTGCCGACAAGCGCGACGCGCGGTGCGTTTGCATCGCCCCATGAGAGATGCAGCATACGCGGCGCTTCAGCGGAGGCGCGGCCGACGGCGTGGACGAGCGGATAGTTCTGCGTGATCAGATCATCGCCGACAATGGCCTCAAGGCTTGCGCCGTAGCGCTCGGCGACGGCTTTGACCGCGGCGTGCAGGGCTTTTGGGCCCATGTCGTTGGTGGGGGTGTTGACCAGATCGCGGGCGAGCCAGCTGGCTTCGACGATGCGTGCAGCTTCGCCCATGTCAGCGCCTTCAGGCGGCGCGAGCAGCGGGGCCGGGCGCTTGCGCTTTTTGTAGCGATCGAAGGCGTAAGCGCCGAGGCCCCAGGCGACGGCGGCAGGCGTGCCGGCAAAGTCACGCGGGGCGAAGGCGATCCGGTAGTCGCCCGCCGGCAGGTTCTGGGCGAGCGCGCCGATGACATTGATGTTGGCCTTGTCGCCGGCGCCAAAAAGGACGCGTTCGATGGCGCCGTCGGTGGCGGGGACCAACAGGATGCGGCCGTTCTGGGCCTGGAAATCATGGGCCGCGGCCATGCGGCGCAGGGTCTCGGAGTGCCGTTCGATCCATTCGCTCCACTCGCCGGTGCGGATGACGTGGATCGGCACGGATGGGGCGTCGGAATTGGTCAGAAAAGGGAGGTTCGCCATGTGTCGTTCCTAGTCCGTCATTAGCCCTTTGTTGAGCATCGGGGCGCAGCATTAGGCGCTTATTAGGATTCGCCCGATGTCCCGCCAACTTGCCGTCTTGCCATTTGCTTTGCTTGCCGTGTCGTCCTTGGGCGCCTGCGCTACGCTGAGCGGCGGCGGAGAGCAAACAGTCGCAGACGCGGCGTCTGGGGCGCCTCCGGGCGCGCGCGGCATCGACCGGCACGCGCGTGAGCAAGTGGCGCGCGAAGACACGCTCACGCAAATGGCTTTCTGGGCGGGCGAGTACCAGACCTTTCCGAACGACCTGGAGGCGGCGCAGCGTTTCGCCGAAGCGCTACGCAAAGGCGGGCGCATTGATCGCGCGGCGGAGATTGCCGGCGAAGCGCTCGGCCGGTTTCCGGATGACCGCCAGCTGATGACGACATACGGCTACGCGCAGGTCACGCTCGGGCGGCCGCAACAAGCCTTGCGGCCGTTGGCTATAGTGGCGGCGGCGGAGCCGGAGAATTGGCGTATCCGATCGGCGCTGGGGGCTGCGCTCGATCAACTCGGGCGCTTCCAGGAAGCGCGGCAGGCCTACCAAGAAGCGCTGGCGCTGCAGCCGAACAATCCGCGCATCCTCACCAATCTCGGCGTTTCGCACATCATGGCCGGCGAGCCCGACGATGCGGAGCCGATTCTGCGGCAAGCGGCGTCGCTGCCCGGCGCGCCAGCTGAAGCGCGGCAGAATTTAGCGATCGCGATCGCGCTGCAGGGCCGCTTCGATGAAGCAGAGCAGATCGAACGCGTGGATCTGCCGCCGGGCCAGGCGGCGGAGAACATGCAATATCTGCGGGGACTGCTGAGCGATCCGCGCCGTTGGAACGATATGGGCCGCGGCCGTTAGAAGCCGCGTTCGTGACGTCGCGTCTGCTCTTCGCCGGGAGCGGAAGTTAAGCCCGGCGACTTGCGCTCGCGGCCTCTGCTTCCCCGAGCAACGCGACGAGTGTGCGACGCCCTTGTTCGGTGATCGGCAATTCGACGCTAGCCGCCCGCTGTCTGATCGACTCTAGGCTTGGATCGGCGAGCGGAACGCTGGTGAAGTCGTCCCAGTCCCACTCGCCACCTGACTCGTAGAGAAAGCCGCGCAGGTATTGAGCAACTTCCTCCGCCGTTCGTTTGGCTGGCTTCTCGAATGGCATCGAAATCAGCTTCACGACCATCGCGATGGGAATGAGGATCGCCGCCGCAACCACGCCCGCCGCGTTGCGCCAAAACGAATTCTCAGGATCAATCAAAGCGCGGCCCATATCCGCGAATTTACCGGGTCACACCGCCGCCGCAAATGTCCGTTTTGGGCCGCAAGCAGACTTTCGTCATTCCGGACACGCGTAGCGTGATCCGGAAGCCAGGGGCTGCCAGCAATTCGTTTGCCCATGGGTTCCGGGTTCTTCGCTGCGCGAAGCCCCGGAATGACGAGGGTTAGCCGCTATCGAGAAGTAGAGCGTGCGCGCGGACGGCGGCTGAGAAGATGTGCACTGTGAGCAACGGATCGTGGCGGTCGCCGACGAAGCGGCGCGGCGCTTTGAAGGCATAGCGCGTGATGACTTGCCGCGATCGCGCCACGCCGATGCGGCGCGCGCGGGAAAGGCGTCGCACGTAAGGCGACGGATCGTGCAGAAGGCGACGCAGCGCTTCGGCGCGGCGGGCGACGAGGAACGCGTCGGAATTGCGTTGGCCGCGAGCGCGCTCCGCTGGCGCCGGCCGCGGCGCGTCGCCCCAGAGCGCGCGGATGCGTGGGGCGCAGCGGTCTGAGACCGTGCCGGGATCGCGCGGAATCGCAAGTGCAAAGCGCGCCGGCCAAGTTTCTGGATTGCTGAGATCGATGATGCGGGCGCTTGAGCGCGTGCGGCGTTGCGTCTGGGGGAGTGTGTAAAGTCTGCTGGCGGCGAGCGTTGTTTCGACCACGCGCGGGCCGCGTTGGGCCTGTGGCGCATGTTCGGCGGCCTCGGCGAGCAGCAATTTGCGCGCGAGGATTTCAATCAGTGCGATTTGGCGGATGAGGGCGGTGCGCAGGCGTGGTGCAAGGTTGAGCGTGACGAGGAGAGCTGGCGCGCCGATGGCGGCGATGACGCGTGCAAAGAGCGCGCGCAAACGCTCCCAGAGTGCGGTGGTGGGATGGAGTATTGCTTGCGGAGGCGGCGAGGTTTGCATGTGCGCGGGCATTATGCGTGTGGCCGTGGGGGTGTCGGATAGATTTTGATGCAGTGTGTTTGGAGTCAGTGGGTTAGGGGGCGTGGCGTGTAGGATAGCCGCCCGTGGGCTTGTGGACTTGCGGTTGCCTTCAAGGGAACCCGTCGCGGCACGCAGCGTTGCAAATCACGATGGAAAGCGGAGCTCCGGCGCACGAGCCTCAAGCCAAACAGCAAAAACGACCCCACCCAATTGGTGTTGTGCTGGGCCTGATAGGCCTCGTCGGCCGCATTGTCGGCGGATCAGTCTTGGCGATCGCGCTGATTGCGTTCGCAGCCGTGGCCGGCGCATCTCAAATAGTGAACCTGCTGATTGAGGACGGCAGCGTTGCCTCCATTCTTTTTCTACTCATGCTGTCCATCGTCTTGGCGGACTTGATAGCCAAATTCATCGGCATCTTGGGATCGACGTTTCCCGATCTTGTCCCCAAGCTCGATGATGAGCATCTGAAACGCGCCTCGCTTATTCGCCGCCTTCGCCCGGGTCAGACCGTTGCTTTGCTTTCGGGCGCGAACGCGGCGCGGGTCGTGCTCTTCTTGGTCATGTTCGCGCTACTTGGGCTCAGCTATGCGGCGACCCCCGCAACCGTGCAGCAAACCCTCTTCGGAACGCTTCGGCCCTGGGAAGCGATTGAGGCTTTCCTGCGCGAAGGCGTGGCCGGTTCGATCGGATACTTCTTGTTCTTCTTGGGACCTGGAACGCTCAAGCCGATGACCGACGCGATTGTCGCCGAGCCGCTTACGTCGCCCACGGTTGACGGCGATCTTTTTCTTGTTGGCTTGCGGCTCTATGGCTTGGCCTTTGTGCTTGCGATATTGCGTACGCTCGTCACGCCGATCGTCTATCTGCGCGCGCGCCTCCGCGCCCACGCGATCCCCGAGGCGCCCGCGTCGACTTAGGGCGTCGCGCCGGCATCTAGTTCGTCTTGGAAGCTCAGGGTCGGTTGTTCGCCGGGAGCGGAAGTTGGAGATTTGGCGCGACGTCCAAGGGTCTTGTCTTGGATGCACGCCGCGAAACCGATCCCGTGGCAAATCCGTGCAGCCGCCTTGCCCGCTCGCGAGCGCTGCACCGTTCGCGACGGCAAGGCGTTCGACAACCCGAGCCATCATCCGCCTCTCTGCATCAGTTGTTGCTGACCCGAGCGCTTCTTGCGCAAGCACTCGCAACTCATCCATCTGCTCAGGCAAGAGCGAATGCGGGCAAGGACGGATGTTGCTGGTCATTCCCTGACTGTCGAACTCGATCAAATTGAAATACTCTTCTTGAGTCCACGGCCAATATCCGTGGAACTCAAGAAAATCCGAACTGCTGAAATAACTGATGCCGCGACCATCGAGAAAGCCTTCTTCACGATCACCTTCGCAGTGTGAATCGAGAATGAGCTGAACGTCTGCCCAGCGATCTTTGGCCATCCATACCACGCATCCCGAGCCAAGCGTTTGGCTCCAAGTCCAAGTCCACGTCCAGTCGCCTTTCAAAGACCACGCCGCGTGCGCTCCGCGCGGAACGCCAGCCGGCGCCGGAGGCGCACAAGATGTTAGGCTGACGCAAACCAAGACGAGCACTGTGGCTTCGAGACGCCTGAGCACAACATCCTCCGAAGGCTTCGATTGCTAATACAGTCAGCGTCCGCTCCGGGCCAGAGACGGCCATTGCGCGCGAAGAGTTTCCACGATTGGGCGTGCGGGCCAAGTCGCACGCATCCAAGTGCGCGGGCGCGGGCATCTTGGGAGGGATGCTGTCTGAGAGGGGCGCTATGACATTGGGACAACGCGGCGCGCTCGTCGGTGCGGCGGCTGCGGCTTATCTGATCGGCTTTTGGCCGACATGGTGGGTTCGCGATACGGTTCTGGGCGCGTTCGATAACCCCGCGTATCAAGGGATCTGGATCCTGATCCCGCATGTTTTTCTCTATTCGACATTGCCGGCAGTGTTCTGCCTGGCGGCTTGGAGCGTCCTTGCGCGTGCAGGCTGGATGCCCGGCATGCGGTTTTCGCTACGCCTAAGCAGCTTGGGATGGGGGCTCGGCGCTGGGCTTGTGTCGATTGCGGTGCTGGTCGGCTTCTTCGTTGTAACCGGGCAGGCAGGCGCGTTTCATGAGCCGCGCCTCAATCCGTGGATCATGGCGGCCAACATCTTCTCGAATTTCTACGAGGAATATGTCTTTCGCGGCTTCATCCTTGTGGCGTTGACCGCAGCGCTCGGCTTTTGGCCGGCCGCTATTATCTCGAGCATCGCGTTTGGCGCGACGCACGCGCAGTATCCGCTTGAGCTTCAGGCGCTAATCGCGGTGCTGGCGGTGCTGTGGGCGTGGGTGGGCAAACGAAGCGGCGGCCTGTTGGCGCCGTACACCGCACACATGACGCTCGACTGGCTGATTGACCCTATTCTGTAGGGAGCCGAGGGGGCGGCTTAGTGCGCCTCGCGTGCGTCGGCGGGTGCAGCTCGTTGCCGGAAGATAAAAATCAACGCGACGATTGCGACGCCCAGCACAGTCGTGGCCCACAGTCGGCTGAGTTCCAGGCCACCGCGCTCGTGCGGCTTGTCCAGGAAGTCGCCGACCACCGCGCCCAAGGGGCGGGTGAGAATGAAGGCTGCCCAGAACAGCGCAACGCGATCGATCGACGTGCGGAAGTAGGCGAGCGCGATGAAGGCGAGGAGGCCGCCGAAAATGACCGCCGAGCCCAGATAGCCAAGCGGCCCGTCGGCGATCCAATCGCCCAAAGCCGTGCCGAGGGTTTGCGAGAAGGTGATGGTGAGCCAATAGAACAGTTCGGCCTTCGGCTCGTGCACCGAACTTACCGACACCGTGCCCAGGGACTGGCGCCAGACGAACAGCGACGCCAGGACGCAAGCCAGCAATAGGAGTGATCCACCCGGATAGCCGATGCCCATCGACCGGGTGGCGAAGTCGGCCAGTGTCGTGCCGGCAGTGGTGGAGGCAATGATCGTCGCCCAATAAAGCCAGGGGTTGAAGCGCTTGGCGAGGATTTGGACGACTACCAAGAGCGCTAGAACGGCGCCGAAAATTCCGGTGCCGATCAGATAGCCGCTTTGCCAGAACGAGGTTGGCGCATTGGCCGTGGTTTCGCCCAGCCATGACATCGAAACGCTGTCGCCGGCGGTTTCGCCGAACGTGGTGGCCAGGATTTTGATGATCCAAAAGCCCAGAGTGATGGCGGGGACTTTTGTCAGGGCATCGTTGCTGGTCTGCGTCACGCCTTTGCCTCATCGTTGAACGAAGTGAGGAGCGATTGCTAAGTCTTTAGGGCGTGTTCGCCCATAAGCAGGCGCTCAAATGCAGGCCACTAAGCGAATGTCCTATGAATAAGCCTGACACTGCCCGCGCCCAAGCCGCGGCAAAAGAGTGGCGGTTGGCGCTTCCGGTGGCGCTGATGGCGCTCCAGATTGCGGCTGCCGCTTACTTCGTCGTCGATGGCTTCGAAGATGAACTTCTGGCGAAGGGGCTAAGTCTGGATCTGACGATGGAGTGCGTCATTGCCCTGGCGTTGCTCGCTGGTGTGATAGCCGCCTCGCGCAACATCATCCGGCTGACCCGCGAACTGCACCGAAAGGAGCAGTCGCTGATCCGCGCCCGTGGCGCATTCGCCGATCATATCGCTGCGCGCTTTCAGCAATGGGGATTGTCCAAGGGGGAGGGGGAGGTCGCGCTGTTTGCGTTGAAAGGGTGCGATATCGCCGAGATAGCCCAACTACGCGGCGCTGCTGCTGGAACGATCCGGTCGCAGCTCAGCCAGATTTACGCAAAGGCCGGGGTGAGCAGCCAAGCGATGTTGGTGTCTCTATTCATAGACGACCTGATCGAAGCACCACCGCAGTGGCAAGTGGAGAGGCAAACCACTTCCGGGTAGGCGAGTTCAGTGCTGGCCGTTCATCATGTGGCTGACTTGGATGAGCGCCGGGCCGATGATCACGGCGAAGAGCACCGGCAGGAAGAAGAGGATCATCGGAACTGTCAGCTTCGGCGGCAGCGAGGCGGCCTTCTTCTCGGCTTCGGCAAGACGCAGATCGCGGTTTTCCTTCGCCATGACGCGCAGCGCCTGGCCGACAGGGGTGCCGTACTTCTCAGCTTGCGTCAGCGCCATAGCGACTGCCTTGACGCCTGGGTGATCGGTGCGGCGCGCGAGGTTTTCGTAGGCCATGCGGCGCTCGGGCAGGTAGGAGAGCTCGGCTGTGGTGAGTGAGAATTCTTCTGCGAGTTCGACCGAGGCGGTGGCGATTTCGACGCCGACGCGTTGCAGCGCCATTTCGATCGACATGCCGGACTCGACGCAGATCAGCATCATGTCGAGACTGTCCGGGAACGAAGACATGATCTTCGTTTTGCGGTTGTCGGCCATGTTCTTCAAATAGATGTTCGGCGCGTAGAAGCCGGCGGCGACACCACCGACGACGGCGACGAGCTTCATCTGCATGCTGATGTCGTGGCCCATGAACACGACATAGGCGAGAGCGGCCAAGCCGAAGCCAATCGGCAGCGCCGCGCGATAGAAGTAGAACATGGTCTGCGCGGCGTGGCCGCGGAGGCCGGCGCGCACGAGCTTTTCGGTCAGCGTATCGTCGGCAAGCGCCTTTTGCAGGTTGAGCTTGTCGACGAGGCCTTTGGCGAAGGAGTTGGCGTCCTTGTGTTGCAGCGAGCCTGAGCCTTTGGCCAGTTCGGCGCGCGAACGTTTGCGCAGTTCTTCGCGCTTCTTGGCGACCTCCTTCAGGCGCGAGCCGAGCTTGTCTTCGGCGAGCGAAGGGGCGGCGATGGTGACGATGGTGGCGAAGCAGGCGCCGGCGCCAAGCACGCCTGCTATCAGCAGCGGGTCGGTGAGGGTTTTGACGATATCCATCAGCGCGCCCTCAGAACTTGAAGTTGACCATCTTGTTCATGACGAAGATGCCCATCGACATCATGCAGGCAGCGCCCAGCAGGATGAGATTGCCGACAGGTTCGTTGAACAAGATCATGATGTAGGAGGGACGCGTGAAGTAGACCATGCACATGACGACGATCGGCAGCGAGCCGATGATCATGGCTGAAGCCTTCGCTTCCGACGACAGCGCCTTGACCTTTTCCTTCATCAGCTTACGCGCGCGCAGCACCGAGGAAAGGTTGCCCAGCGATTCCGAGAGGTTGCCGCCGGTCTTCTGTTGAATGACGAGCACGATAGAGAAGAAGTTCACTTCCGGCAGCGGCATGCGGTCGTACATACGCTGCATGCTCTGATCGAGCGGCACGCCCATGGCGCTGGCGTCGACCAGAGATTGGAATTCGGATTTCAGCGGCTCCGGGCTTTCAGCTGCGATGATGCGCAGGCATTGGTTCAGCGGCAGGCCGGATTTGACGCCGCGGACGATGATGTCGATGGCGTCTGCGAGTTGGTTGCCAAATTTTTTCTGGCGGCCTTCGACCATCACGCCGAGCGCCCACCGTGGCAAGCCAAGCAAGCCGATGAAGAAGCCCATCGCTGCGCCGATATAGCCTTGCATCAAGAGACCAGCGATGCCGAGGATGGCGCCAACGATGGCTGATGCGATCCAGAAGTGGACCTGGGTTACGTTCAAGCCAGCTTGTGCGAGCTGGCCCTTTACCGACACGCGGCGCTTGCGTGATTGCTTTTCGTTGTTCGAGAGCTCCTTGAGCGCTTCAGCGGTCGACTGGCGGCGCTTCAGCGCGGCGATCTCTGTCGCTTGCTTGCGCCGATCAACGGCCTTGGCGCCAGCCACGGCTTTGACGCGCTTGTTAGCGGTGGCCGGCTGGTTCTTGTTGCCTGTCAGCGCAACGCCCGCGCCGCCGATTGCAACGAAGGCGAGGACAGAAATGACGACCGCAGTATCCATTACGCGGCCTCCGTTTCGTCGAGCGCTTGCGCGAGTTCTTTCTCCAGGCCGAAATAGCGGGCGCGTTCCCAGAAGCGCGGGCGGCCAACGCCGGTGCCCTTGTGACGGCCATTGATGCGGCCGTTCTGATCTTCACCTTGGATCTCGTAGAGCATGAGGTCTTGGGTGATGATGGTGTCGCCTTCGAGGCCGAGAACTTCGGTAATTTGCGTGATGCGGCGCGAACCATCGCGCAGACGCGCGGCTTGGATGACGACGTCGACAGCGGCGACGATGATTTCGCGAATGGTTTTCGGCGGCAGCGAGAACCCGCCCATCGTGATCATGGATTCAAGACGGGAGAGTGCTTCGCGCGGGGTGTTAGCGTGAAGCGTGCCCATCGAGCCGTCGTGGCCGGTGTTCATGGCTTGCAGCAAGTCGAACGCCTCGCTGCCCCGGACTTCGCCGACGATGATCCGCTCAGGACGCATACGCAGACAGTTCTTGACCAGGTCGCGCATCGTGACTTGGCCGGATCCTTCGAGGTTCGGCGGCCGCGTTTCGAGGCGTACGACGTGCGGCTGTTGTAGCTGCAGTTCGGCCGCGTCTTCGCAGGTGATGACGCGTTCGGTCGGGTCGATGAAGGCGGTCAGCGTGTTGAGCAGCGTCGTCTTGCCCGAACCAGTACCGCCGGAGATCAGGACGTTGCAGCGGCAGGCGCCGATGATCTGCAGGATTTTCGCGCCTGCAGGCGAGATCGAGCCGAACTCCACCAGATTGGAGAGTTTCAGCTTGTCCTTCTTAAACTTCCGGATGGTGAGCGTGGGCCCATCGATCGCCAGCGGCGGCACGATGACGTTGACGCGAGACCCATCTGGCAAGCGCGCGTCGCAGATTGGCGAGCTTTCATCAACGCGGCGGCCGACTTGGCTGACGATGCGTTGGCAGATGTTCATCAGCTGGCCGTTGTCACGGAAGCGGATGCCGGTCTTTGAAATCTTGCCGTTGACTTCGATGAACACGGCGTTGGCGCCGTTGACCATGACGTCAGCGATGTCGTCGCGCGCGAGCAGCGGTTCAAGCGGGCCGTAGCCGAGGACGTCGTTACAAATATCGTCGAGCAGGGCTTCCTGCTCGGCGATCGACATGACGACGTTCTTGATCGAAATGATTTCGGCGACGATGTCGCGAATTTCATCGCGCGCGGATTCCGGATCGAGCTGCGCAAGCTGCGTCAGGTCGATGGTTTCGATCAACGCGTTGAAGATCGTGGATTTGACGCGGTAGTAGGCTTCCGAGCGATAGTCGCCGCTCTCGGACGGATCTGGCGTTCGCGGCGGCGGCGGCGCTGCCGGCGCGGCTGGACGTGACGCAGGCGCTGATGAGGTGGGACGCGCGGCCGGGGGCGGCGCTGCGGTGCGGGCGGTCGGCTGTGGCGGCGTGACTGCGGTCTGACGAGGCGTAGCGGCAGCTTGCACGCGTGCGGCGGGCGCGGCGACAGGTGTCGTCGGCGCAGCGCCGGGAGCGTCGCCTATGCCTCGCTTACCGAACATTCAAACCCCTAGCGCTTCAGGAATGGGATTTTGTCAGTGAGCGACGATTTCTTCGCCTCCACCGGCTTACGCCCAGTGAGTGTTGCAGCAAGGGCGTCGAGCGCGATCGCAGTCTTCGACTGCGCAGCGACTTCGCCAACCATTTGGCCGTTGTTTGCGGCCATACCAAAAAGTTGTGGATCGAACGGGATCGCAGCCACCGGCTCACAACCCAGCGCTTCCGCAAAATCCTTGAATGGAATCTCGGGGCGCTTCGGCACGCCGACCATCGAAAGCACCACTGCTGGCGGTGAATCGTAGGGGCGCATCGCTTTCAGAAGATCGATGATGTTCTTGGTGTTGCGCAGCGACGCCAAATCCGGGCCGGCGACGATGATTGCATCGTCTGCTGAGAGCAGGGTGTTCTTGATCCACGACGTCCAGACGTGAGGCAGATCGAGCACGACGAATGGGCTGGTGCGGCGCACCCGCTCGATCACCATCTCGTAGGATTGCGCGTCGAGTTCGAATTCGCGCTCCAGCGTCGCCGGCGCAGTGAGCATCTGCAGACGTTGGGTTTGCTTGGTTGTGACGCGCTCAAGGAAGACGTCGTCCACGCGATCCGGCGCCATCAGGGCGTCCGCGATTGACTGCGGCGGGTCTTGGTTGAAGTCGAGCGCCGCAGTGCCGAAGGAGAGATCGAGGTCGAGCAGCGTCGCGCCGGCGTCTTGGCGTTCGGCGATCGACCAGGCGAGGTTGTGGGCGATGGTGGAGGCGCCGATACCGCCGCGCGCGCCGATCACCGAGATCACGCGGCCAGCGAACGGCTTGTCGGGGTTGACGTAGAGTCCGCAGACCGTGCGGATAAGGTCAATCGGCTGCATCGGCGGTACGATGTATTCGCTCACGCCGCGCGCCATCAGCTCGCGGAAGAGGGCGATATCGTTGACGGCGCCAATGATGACGACCTTGGTGCCTTCCTCGATCACCTGCGCCAGGCGATCCAGGTTGTGCAGCATTTGCTGGCCCTGCATCAGCGTGTCGATGATGAGCAGGTTGGGGCTGGCTTGCGCGGCGAAGCGCGCGATCGCGGCTTCGATGCCGCCCGTTTCAACCGTGACTTCCGCCCGCGCCAGGCGGCGGTCGGCGGAGATGCCAGAGATGATGTCGGAAATTTCGTGGCGATCGCAGGCCGCGTGAATGGTGATGCGTGGCACCGGTTGTTCGGTGGTGCGGGATTCTTCGCGCGGCATGATTGGCGCGGCCGTCAAGGCGACGCTCGCCGGCGCGCTCAGGCCGAACGTATCGTCAGCGGGCGGCGCCGCACTTTCGTTGGCAACCAGCGGCGTCTCGGTTTCGTCGAACGGCGGCAGGTCGCCGCCTTCGATGCCGCCGACGCCGAAGTTTTCGTCCTCCTCGAGGACGAAGTCATCGTCTGAGCCGAGGCTCCAGGCCGGATCCGGGTTGCTCATGTTGCTCAAGCCCTATTGAACCGCGTTACTGATGGCGACGCGTTCGTCATTGCTGCGTTCGGCATGTGTCTGTTCGCCAGCGCGATAATGATCCATGACCGTGTCGCGGCGGCCGGAGTCGCGCGCAGTCATGTCGCGCGGATGCAACAGATCGGCCGGATCTTCCACCATCGCGGCGAGATTGAAATTGGTGGCGCAGCCGAAGCTTTCCCACGGCTGATTGTTGCTCTGGTGGCCGATGTCTTGCTCATAGAGCGGCGCGCAATCGGGCGCCTGCGCTTCGAAGCGGCTGAAGCTCACTAAGATCGGCAGCGTTTCGCCGCCAGCGTCGCGGGTCGAGCCTGCAATCGCGGCGTAGGAGACGCCGGCGTCCGAGAGCGCGCGGCGCGCGTCGGCGGCGATCACCGAAGCGGACTCGGAATTGGCGCCGCCCGAAGGCGTTTCAAGCGCGAGCGGGCCGTGGCCGTAGCGCAAATAATCGTTGGCGAACGAAGCGAGTTGCGCGCGCTCGTTGTCGCCCAGCTGCATTTGCCCGGGCGCGACGGCGATCTCCAGCCGTTGCACCGCCGCTTCCGCCGTGGGCTGGTAGCGGTCTGTCTGGGTCGCAAGAGGCGTGCTCGCGACATCCGGTTTCGGAATGCCGGCACAAGCGCCAAGTGCGCTGACGCCGAGAAGAAGAAGGGGCAGACGGGATTTCATAACGTGCCTCATTATTCGATCACGTGGCCGTGCGGCCCTTGAAGACGCTGATCCGTGTCACCTTCTGCGCGCGCGGGGCGGTAGAGGTGGTTGAGACGGCCGGTGAGCAGGCTTTCGCCTTCGCTTGGGTTTTGGAAGCCGTCTGACGGGGTGCGGAGATTGCCCGGGCTGGTCGGACGCACGAGGTACGGCGTCACGATGATCACCAGTTCGGTTTCGTTGTTGATGAAGTCGCGTGAGCGGAAGAGCGAACCGATGACCGGCGTGTTCATCACGCCGGGCACGCCCTCGACGGCGTGTCGCGTGCGCTCTTGGATGAGGCCGGCCATCACGATCGAGCTGCCTGACGACATTTCAACCGTCGTTTCCGCGCGGCGCACTTGCAGTGCGGGGATGGTGATGCCGCGAATGACGGTTGTGGTGCCGTCCTGATTGCGGATCGGGGTGTCGCCCGTTGAGATCGCGCCGTCGCTGGTCAGTTCGCTGACTTCGGTAGAGACCTTAAGCGAGATATTGCCGCCAGACATTACGATCGGCGTGAAGGCGAGGCCGACGCCGAATGGCTTGAACTCGACCGAGATCTGCCCGTCATTGTTGTTGACCGGCACCGGAAATTCGCCGCCGGCGAGGAAGCGCGCGGCTTCGCCCGAAATGGCGGTGAGGTTTGGTTCGGCGAGAACGCGAAGCAGGCCAGCGCGCTCGAACGCCTCGATGGTCGCGTCAGTGCTGCGTGCGCGCTCGACGTGTGCGGGACCATATGTGGTTGTGCCGGTGGTGGGGTCGTACTCGTAACCGCCGACGCCGGCTTGGCCGACGCCGATGTTGTTGTCGACCGCGCCGCTCGGATAGGCGTAGCTATCAGGGCGGAGAATATTGCTGGCGATGCCGCCGGTCGCTGCAAGGCCGCCGAGAGCTTGGCCGTTGACCGAGAAGCCGTTGGCGGTGGCGAGGTTCAGGAAGTCGTCTTCGCCGATGAGCTGATTGACCATCTCATCGTAATTGGCGTTGATGCCAAGCTGGCGAACCAGCGTGCGGCTCATCTCGACAACGCGCACGCGCACGAGGACTTGCTCGCTGCCTTGCACCTGAATCAGGTTGACGATGCGGTCTGGGCCCGCGTTCGCACCGGAGCCGGAGGCGCCGGTGGTTTGCAGGAATTGCGCTGCGATCTGGCGCGCGCGATCCGCCTCGCCGGCGTTGCGGGCGTTGCCTGAGAGCACGATCGAGCCGTTCACGGCTTCCGCAGTGATTTGTGAGTCCGAATTGGTACGGCGCAGAATGTCGTTGAGCGGCGCGACATCGGGCTCGACGCGAATTTCGACATTCGCGATCTGGCGGCCGGCCGCGTCGAAGAAGAAGATGTTGGTTTGGCCAAGTTGGCGGCCGATTACGTACGCGCGCCGCGCGGTGCGGACAGTTGCGTCGGCGATTTGCGGGTTTGAGATCAGGACGTCGCGCGCGTCGGCGGGAAGGTCGATGATTGCGGACTTGCCGAAGGGCAAAACCAACGAGGCGGAGCGTGAGCCACCGCCATTGTTGATGCGCACGCTTTGCGCGTCCGGCGGCTCGACCTGCGCCACTGCGTATGTCGGTGTGAGCACCATCGCCGTGGATAGGGCGGTGGCGAGAGACGCGCGAAGGGTCTTACCGGCGTTCATCAGTTGTCCCCGGTCACTACGCCGTACGCGTGAATGCGCACGCCGCCGCCTGATCGTTGGCTTAGTTGTGGTGTGTCGCCGGTGTGCATGCCTACGGTTTCGGCTTGCACGCCGCGAAGCGCGAGACTGATCTTGCCCATCTCGTCAGCGAGCGCGAGGACGCGGGCTTGTTCGGCCGTCATTTCGAGAACCGCGACCGACGCTTCGGTGGTTTCCGGCGTGTCGCCCGTCGTTTGCGTACCGGTCTTGTCGCCAAGCGCCAACACGCGGATGTCGCGCAAGACGATGTCGCTGCGAACGCTTTCGCCGCCGCCTTCGCGATTGTTCACGGTTGCAGTCATGATGACGTCGACGTGGTCGTTCGGCTGAATGAAGTTGCCGGCGGCGGTGGTCGCTTCGATCTCGATGGCGACAGCGCGGAAGCCTGGCTCAAGCTGCGCGGCTAGGAAGCCATGGCCGTCCGGCTGCACCACCGAGGCGCTGACGATCGGTTCGCCCTGCACGAAGGCGCGGCGCGTCACGCCGCCGACGAGGTCCGCTTGCGCGGACGGCTGCTGATCCAGGCGGATAAAGCTGTTGGAGACGGAGCTGGTGGGGAAGAGGGCGACAGCGAGATCGCTCGGCGCCAGCGCCGCGCCCTGCGGGATATCGCGCGCCGCAACAAGCACTTGCTGGCCCGCGATTTGTTCGGTCTGAGCCGAGGTCTGCTCAGCTTGGCGCGAGCCAAGGCCACGAATGAGAAGAAGTGCGCCGACCGCAGCGATTGCGGCGACCACTAGAACGATCAGCTGACGCGCCGACATATGTTGTACTCCCCGCGCGTTCGTCCCCGAAGCACTTCAACGGAACAGACCATTGTTGTGGCTAAGGCAGGGTTAACGGGCTTGACAGGTAAGGAAGGGATGGAATCGCCATGAGCGCGCCGATCATGATCGCCACGCCGTAGGGAATGCCGTTTTGCTTCTTGAGAAGGTGATCGACGAACGCCGGATAGGCGCCGGCGGGAATAAGTTGACGAGCGGTTAACAACGCAAGCGCCATCACGCCGCCCGCAATCGCCGTCCAGAGAATAAACGGCATGAAGGCGGTGAAGCCTGTCCAGACCGATACGGCCGCCAGCAGCTTGGCGTCGCCGCCGCCGAAGATGTTGAACTGGAAGAGCACGAAGCCCAACGCGAGAACGCCGAAGCCGAAGAGAAGGTGTAGCCCGACCTCGGCGAGCGGTGCGCCGGCGATCAACGCGGCGACCGGAAAAATGGCGGCAAGGGCGATCGAAACCCAGTTTGGAATGATGAGGCGTGAGATGTCGGAGGCGGCCGCAAAAACGACGAGGCCGGCAAAGGCGGCGAGCGCGATCATTTCGAACATTGCGAAATGACTGTGCAGGGCGGCGACTCAAGGAATTGTTAAAAACAAAAAACGCCGCCCGAGGGGCGGCGTTTTGAGGAGGGGAAACAAGGACGCAAACGGCGCGGCGCCCGAGGAGCGCCGCGCCAATCGCGTTAATCGCTTAGCCGAGTTCGGCGGCGACTTCGTTGAACGTGGCGTTCAGGCCATCGCCAACCGCCGTAACGGCGAGAATGATCGCAACGCCGATCAGAGCGGCAATGAGGCCGTACTCAATCGCGGTGGCGCCGTCTTCGTTCTTCAGGAAACGCTTCAACATAATTCTAGCTCCGTTTGTCGAGTGCTTTTTCACCGGCCCGGTAACTCGTCGCACCCGACGACCTTCCCAGACGCTCGCAGACATTACGGAAGCGGAGTAAACATCTCTCCCAATAGAGAAGGTGAAGATTGCCTTAACGTCGAGCGCCGATTTCAGCGCGCTGCGGCATTGTCATCTCGTGCGGGTAGCTCGCGTTCTTAGCGATCCCGAAACCATTGCCGCGTAGCCAATATAAAGAGAGATAGAAAAGGAAACGCCAATGCGCGTTCTGCGTCCGCTTGTAGCTGCAGCTGCTGCACTGTTTGTTTTGGCGGCGCCCGCTTTCGCCCGCGATGTTCGCGTCAATCTCGATCAAGCTTTCCCAATTCGCTTGTCGGAGCCCGCGGAGGGGGTTGCGATCGGCAATCCGTCGATCGCCGGCGTCACGGTTCAGAACGACATGTTCCTGTTCGTCACCGGCCGCTCTTATGGATCGACCAATCTGGTTGTGGTCGGGCAGAACGGCCGCGTGCTTTATTCTGGCCGCGTTGTGGTCACGCCGGATGAGACTGACGTTGTGATGGTTACGCGCGGCGTGGAGACGCAGCGTATCGAATGCACGCCGCTTTGCCGTCCGCGCCCTGACATTGGCGATGGCGAGACTGCTTCCTCGATTACGGATCAGATCAACAATCGCGCCGCTGCGGCGACTGCTAGCCGCCGTTAAGCGGCGTTTACGCTTTCGCTTGACGAAAAATCAGCCACTCCGGGTGTAATCTCATCCATCCGGAGGCGGTATGTTCGCGCGCGCACTACGCAGAATGAAGGCTTGGCGCAGATTTAGCGTCGCGCGCCGCGGCTCGGTCGCGGTCGAGTTCGCGCTCGTGCTGATGCCATTCTTCTTGCTGACGTTTGGTTTGGCGGAAGTGTCGATGATCGGCTTCGCGCAAACGAGTCTCGATTTCGCAGTATCCGAGACCGCTCGTCAGATACGCACCGGTCAGGCTCAGATGAATGGGGTGACCGAAGCGCAGATCAAGACGCAGCTCTGCAGCGAATTGAACAATTTCATTGTCATGGGCTGCGACGGTAATCTTTTCCTGGATGTGCGCCGCTTCAGCTCCTTCGTCGACGCCAGCAACAACGCGCAAACGCCGATCCAGAACAATGAGTTCAACACTGCCGGCATGGGCTACCAGCCGGGGCAGCCATCCGACATTGTGGTTGTTCGCGCTTACTATCGCTGGAAGGTGATGACGCCGCTATTTGAGCCTGTCTTTCAGAACATTTCTGGCGGGGAACGAATTCTTGTCTCTACCATGATGTTCCGCAACGAACCGTACGCCTCGTCATGAAACTGATCCACAATCTCCGCCGATTTGCGCGCGAAACCAAAGGCCTCGCTGCGCTTGAGTTCGCGATCATCGCGCCGCTCTTGATGGTGCCGCTGCTGTTGGGCTCGGTTGATCTGATCGACGTGATGGGCGCCAACAAGCGCGCACAGAACGCCGCGTCTTCTCTCGCCGACGTTGTGGCGCGTGACACCGAAATCTCAAACAGCGAGATCACGAGCCTGTGGCGTGCGCTCGACGTGCTGATGTATCCCAACGAGGCTGGCTCGATGGAGATTCGCGTGTCGAGCATCAGCATTGTGAATGCATCGACCGCGCGCGTGGTTTGGAGCGAGGGCCACGGCGGCATGACGGCGCGGACCGCGAACTCCACGGTGACGCTTGACAGCCGGATGATGAACCCCGGCACCAGCATCATCATGGTGGAGTCGGTCTACAAGTATGATGCGCCGCTCGGCTTCCTGTTTCAGAACCAGGTTCGGATGACGCACGACGCCTACCGGCGTTCGCGGCTCGTTGATCCGATTCCACGCGTCGCCTGATCGGCGCCACTTGACGCGGACGCCCATCGCGGGAGACTCCGGCGATGGAAGATCCGAAAACGCCGGCCGAGGCCGTCGATAGGCTTGAGTTTCTGCACAATCGCGCCGTCACGGCGCTGATCGCCGCCATCCGGCGCTATGCCGAGGAGGGCGTGCCGCCATCGGCCGATGAGCGCATTCTGTTTCGGTATCCGGAGCTGCGGGTCACATATTTGCCAAACGCGCCGTCGCCGCGGCTGCCGCGGGCGTATGGTCAGCTGACGTGGCCGGGTGAGTACGCGGTATCGATTACGCAACCAGGATACTTTCGTCCGTACCTGCTTGAGCAGTTGCAGTTGCTTGTCGACGATTACGGCGCCGAGCTCAGCGTGCGCGTGAGCGAAAACGAAATTCCGTACTCGTTCGTGCTCGATGCCGCGGGCGCTGCGGCGTTCGAGAACGTGCCGGCCGAGGAATTGGCGCGTTACTTTCCGAGCCCGCGTCTGACGCAAGTTGGTGATGCGGTGGTCGATGGGTTGCGCATTGAACGTCTCGATCGTGCGCGTCCGCTGGCGTTGTTCGATGCGCCGCGCACGGATTACTCGCTGAAGCGGCTGGAGCACTATACAGGCGCGCCGTGGAGCGACGTGCAGCCGTGGATTTTGTTCACGAATTACCAGCGTTATGTCGATGAATTTGTGCGCTGGGCGGCTGCGGGCGTCGCCAACGGTCCGAAGGGTTGGGCGCTCTCATGCCCTGGCGGCGTACGCATCGAAGCCGGCGACAAGGACGCGGAGTCGAAGGCGCAGGCCGCGCCTTGGCGCAAGTATCAGATGCCGGCCTACCATCTAACGACGCCCGACAATGATGGCGTGACGCTGATCAATATCGGTGTTGGCCCATCGAACGCGAAAACCATCACTGATCACCTCGCGGTGTTGCGCCCGCATTGTTGGCTGATGATCGGCCATTGCGGCGGATTACGTCACACGCAGCGCATTGGCGACTACGTGCTGGCGCATGCCTATCTGCGCCGCGACAAAATTCTGGACGATCGCGTGCCGTTGGAAGTGCCGATCCCGGCGATCGCGGAAGTGCAGATCGCGCTGCAGCAGGCCGCGACCGCCGTTGCCGGCGGCGACAAGGAGGACTTGCGGCGGCGGTTGCGGACGGGAACGGTCGTCTCCTACGCCGACCGCAACTGGGAGCTGAATTACAATCAGGAGCGGCAGCTGCTTTCGCAGTCGCGCGCGATTGCGGTGGATATGGAAAGCGCCTGCATTGCGACGCAAGGTTTCCGTTTGCGGGTGCCGTATGGCGTGCTGCTCTGCATTTCAGACAAGCCCGCGCATGGCGAGATCAAGCTGCCTGGGGTCGCCGATCGGTTCTACGATAGCGCCGTCGGCGCGCATTTGCAGATCGGTTTGGAGACAATTGCGCTGCTGAAGAAGAACCGCGATCGCTTGCATTCGCGCAAGTTGCGCGCGTTCGACGAGCCGCCGTTCCGATAAGAGCAACGGGCCCGGCTTTTGGCCGGGCCCGCGCTTTTAAGTGTGATCGCTTCCGCGTTTAGCGGAAGGTGATCGTCACCGCCGTACGGCGGTTCAGAGGTTCACGCACGCCGTCGCGCGTTTGACGGGCGAGATCGGTTTCGCCGCGCGCTTGGGTCGTGATCGAACCGGCGGCCATGCCGCGCGCCACAAGGGCGTCGCGGACCACCGAAGCACGACGCTCCGACAGGCCTTGGTTGTAGGTGGTCGAACCCGAGGTGTCGGTGTGGCCGACAACCACCGTGCCGCTGACGTTGCACTGACGCGCGCGGTTGACCGCGGCATCGATGGTTTCCAACGCAGCCTGGTTGAGGTTCGAGCGATCCCACTCGAAGTACACAACGAATTCCGACGTCGGGCACGCAGGCGGCTGTTGCACGACGGGCGGTTGCACCGGCGGCTGAACCGGAGGCGTCACCACTGGCGGCGCCGGCGGCGGCGAGAATTGATAGCGCAGACCGACCGTCAACGATTGATCGTTGTAATCCTGCTCGATGAAATCTTCCGGCTTCACGCCATCGGCTTCAAAGTAGCGGTAGCCGATATCGAGGTCCCAGCGTGGGCTGAGGCCGATGGCTGCGCCGACGATGCCCTGCCAAGCAAAGACCGTGTCTTCGCCGTCAACGAACCCATTGCCGTAGGTGGTGTTGACGCGCGCAGCCCCGGCGCCGACGCCGATATAGGGCTCGATCGCGCCGCCGCGGTTGAAGTCGTAGAATAGGTTCGCCATCGCCGACCAAGCGTGGACGTCGCCGTCGCCTGACAGCTCAATGCTGCTGAAATCATCAACGTCAAACTGGTTGAAGCGGTGCCCGATCTCGCCTTCGAGACGGAAGCCGTTGGGGAATGCGTAGCCCAGTCCCAAATATTGCGACCAGTCGTGCTCGTGGCCGAGCGTGTAGTTGCCGAAGCCAGATTCATCAATGTCGGACTCGCCGTCGAGCGTGTAGCCCGCATCGACGCGGCCGTACCAACCTTCGGTCGCGTGCGCTGCGCCAGTTGAGGCGGCGGCCAGGATTGTCGCCAGCGCGATCGCTCTCTTCAGATTTCTCATTGTCCCCATTCTCCCCGAGCGGCTGCTTTCTGAGCCGGCGTCCCGCAAAGCTTAGGCCCCGATCACCCCATTTCAATCAAAATCGCGGCGCGCGCGACTATGGGATTGGCGCTGGCTGTCACGTCACACTCGGGGTGCGCGGGCGCGAAAAAAAACGCCGCCACGCGTGGGCGTGACGGCGTCTTCGTTTGGTTCTTGGTCAATTAGCCTTGGAAAGCGCTGATAAACACTTCCACGCGGCGGTTTTGGGCGCGGCCTGTGTCAGTCGCGTTCGATGCGATCGGCTCACGCTCGCCGTGGCCTTCTGACAGGATGCGCGCGCTTTGCACGCCGCCGCTTTGCAGGATGCTGGCGACATTGTTGGCGCGGCGTTGCGACAGATCGAGGTTGTACTCGTCGCTGCCGACCGAGTCAGCGTGGCCGATCACGTCCACCGTCGTTTGGTCATAGGTGCGCAGGACGTTGCCGGTGTCACGCAACGTGCCGACGAACTGGCTCTTCACCGTGTCGCGGTTGAAGTCGAAGGTGAGGTCGGCCGGGAAGATCAATTTGATCTGCGATTGGCTGACGCGCTCAACGCCGACGCCGGTGCCGGCGAGACGCTCGCGCAGGTTCTGATAGGTGCGATCCATGTAGTTGCCGATCGCGGCGCCGCCGAGTGCGCCGATGCCGGCCCCAATCATAGCGTTGCGGCGATCATCGCCGCCAGCGAGCGTGCCGGCCGCTGCGCCAACGATCGCGCCGATGATGGCGCCATTCGCGGTGCGGTTCGGTTCGCGTTCGCCGGTGACCGGGTCAACGGTGGTGCAGCCGACCACCAACAGAAGAGCAGCCAAAGCTGCAGATGCTTTGCGGAACATGAAATCCCTCCAATCGACAAAGACGGGGCGCGGTTACGGCCCGATCCGGTCGGGAACATGGCGCCTGCGGTATGAGCCTGCGCTGAACGCGGACCTTAGTCGGGAGTTCCCGACGTGGAATAACGACGTAAACGCTCCATTTGATCCATCAAGACACTATCCACAAAGATCGCGACTTGATCGAGGTTGAGGCTCGGATCGCCTGAAACGCGATAATTCATTATAACGTTCGCGCCGTTGGCGTGTGGCGTCACCGTGAAGGTGAGTACGCCTGTAACGCCCATTTCCTGGAGCGGTCCCAAGCCGCCGATGGCGCGCAACGTGCGCACGCCATCGCGCTCCATGACGGTGACGACGCGGACATGCTCGACCGATTGATCGTGGCCCCAGCGCTCGCACCAACAGCCACCGGCGCGCGCATCGAGGCGCAAGTTTGAGGCGTCGCCGGAATAGGTGTGTTCGGCGCTCCACCAATGGTTGATGCGGGTGAGGTCGCGCCAGACCTTGGCGGGGGCGGCGTCGACGTGGAATTCGGTCTGAATCAGGAAGTTGGATGACGTTGCGGCAGCAACTTCGGCGCTGGCGATGGGGGTGCTGATCAGGGTGGCCAAGAGCGCCGTTATGGCAATGAAACGCATGGATCGGCTCCGAATTGAATGATCGTTCAACCGCGTTTCGGCCGGTGTTTCAAGCGGCGCATCTTAACCAAAGTTCAGGAGGCGATCGCCACAATCGCGTCCGGTTTGATGAAACTGGCAGCGCCTCCCGTGCTCGACAGCGCCAAGCGCGCTCGCGCCTTGGCGAACGTTGGACGCGCGCGGGTCGCCAATGCCTGGTTGAGGCTAACCGCCAGCGCCATTGTCGCTGCCGTAGCGACATCGATCGTGGGGGCGGCCACGCCGCTTCTGTGGTGGCTGGGCCTTGTCCCGGTGATCATGTTCGACCGCTGGATCTTCGGCCGCTTGCTGAAGCGGTGCCAGAATGGCGACACCCCGCGCACGATGCCGCGCATCATCGTGTGGACGGCGGTGCAAAGCATCTATGGCAACATCATCGCAGCGACGCTGTGGTTCTCTCCTTACGTGCCGGGCGAGACGCTGGCGATCATCTATATGTTTGGCGGTCTCGCCAACGCCGCAGCGACATTGCGATCCTCAGTGCCGCTTTCGATTGCGGGCGCGGGATGCACGATCGCGTTCCTGCTCGGTTTGCCGATGGCCGATTATCTCATCAACGGCGCGCGCAATCCGCTCGACCTGATGCCAATGATGGGCGGGCTGCTGTTGCTGGCGTTTGGCGTCAATCTTTGGAAGAGCTTGCTGGCGTCGGACGCCGCGCAACTGGAAGCCGAAGCGGCTGTCCTGCGCGAACGCCAGGCGGCAGCTGCGGCGGCGGCGGCCAAGAGCAGCGTGATCCAGCGCATGAACGACGAATTGCGTACGCCGATGTCGGCGCTCGCCGGCGCCGCAGAGCATTTGCGCCGCGCCGCGCAATCGCCGCAAGCGCGCGCGCATATCGCAACGATTGTGCAAGCGGGCGAAGTCTTGCGCCTGGTGCTGAACGATCTCTCCGATCTCGATCGGCTGGAGAACGGGCACGTTCGCATCGAGGCGCGCCCAACCGATCCGCGCGACGTGCTGCGTGGGGTGGTGAGTGCGTTTCGCGCGGCCGCGCAGGACAAAGGACTTGAGCTCTTTGTGGACGTTGATCCCGAGACGCCTGCGTCATTGGAGATTGACGCGGGGCGGGTGCGGCAGGTGTTGTTCAATCTGCTGGCGAACGCGATCCGCTACACCACGCACGGCGGTGTTCGCGTTCGCATGAGCGCGCAAACGCTGGGCGGCGGGCTCGCGCGCCTCAGCGTGATCATCGCCGACACCGGCGCGGGCATGTCGCGCGCGCAGTTGGCGCTGATTTTTGGGCGCGAGCGTCTGTGTGCGGATGGCGAGGGGCCGGGGCTCGGGCTGGCGATCTCGCTACGCTTGGCCAAGCTGATGGGCGGCAAGCTCACCGCCAAGAGCGAACTGGGCGAGGGATCGGTGTTTGCATTTAGCCTCGATGCGCCAGTGACCGCGGCGGCGTCTTCGGCTGCTTGAGCAATCAGCGCAGGAACTTCGCCAATCTGCGCGCAAGGACCTTCTCGTCGCGCGCTTCGCATTCCCAAATCACCAGGATCGACCAATCGCCGGCGCGCAATGTCTTCAGCGTTGCGCGGTCGCGCGCGACGTTGCGATCGATCTTTGCGCGCCAATAAGCGGCGTTGTCTTTCGGTTGGCGGGCGCCGCGTTTGCAGTCGTGACCGTGCCAAAAACAGCCGTGTACGAAGATGGCTTTGCGCATCGCGCCGAACACGAGATCGGGCTTGCCGGGCAGCGATGTGTTGTTGAGCCGATAGCGGCGCGCGTAACCGAGGCCACGCACGGCGGTGCGCACCGCCAACTCAGGCGCGGTATCGCGCGACTTCACGGCGCGCATGACGGCGGAGCGTTTGATCGGATCGAAAACGTCGGCGCGCACTAGGTTGACTTTAACTGCATATTAACAGAACATAAACAGAACAGACTTGGCGAATCCGCGGACTCGCTGGAAGCCCAGTGTAAAGGGCAGAGGGTTTTTTGTGCCGACGTTTTTCGAGTTCTTTGCCGGCGGCGGCATGGTTCGCGCAGGCCTCGGCGGCCGTTGGTCATGTGCGTTAGCGAACGACTTCGATCGCAAGAAAGCTGAAACCTATCGACTTAATCACTTGAAGGATGGTGGCGCCGACATCCTTTGTGATGACATCAACAACATCACACGCGAGCAACTTCCCAATACGCCGCATTTGGTGTGGGCGTCGTTTCCCTGCCAGGATTTGTCGTTGGCGGGAGGAGGCGCGGGCCTAAGGGGCGACCGCTCGGGAACGTTTTGGCCTTTCTGGCAGAGAATGGAGTGGCTATCTGAGCGAGGTCCGCTACCGAACTTCATCGTGCTTGAAAATGTCTGTGGCACGCTGACTTCTCACGATGGCAGGGACTTTAGGTCGATTGTTACGGCGTTCAGCAAGCTCGGGATGCGCGTAGGCGCAATGGTGATCGACGCTGAGCGTTTTGTACCGCAGTCTCGCCCTAGGTTGTTCTTCGTTGGCGTGTCTGCGACAGACAGTTTGCCCAGTCGTCTGGTTTCTGATGGTCCGCATGACGTTTGGCATCCCGCGCCGCTAAAGCGTGCGTTCATGCGCCTTGATCCGGCAGAGAAGGAGGCGTGGATATGGTGGAACATGCCATTGCCACAAAAGCGTTCGAAGCGGTTCGCTGATTTGCTGGAAGAAGATCCGTCGGACGTCACGTGGCACAGTCGTGAAGAGACGCGGAAACTCCTTTCCATGATGGCGATGCCGCACAAGAAAAAGGTGGAGCAAGCGAAGCGAGCTGGGCGGGTCATGGTGGGCGCGATTTACAAGCGGACGCGCCTAAGCACCGACGATGAGAAAGTGCAACGAGCTGAGATACGATTTGACGATGTGGCAGGATGCCTGCGCACGCCAGCGGGTGGCTCCAGCCGACAGACGCTTATGATCGTTGACGGAACGGAAGTTAGGTCGCGTCTCATCTCTGCGCGTGAGACCGCTCGACTGATGGGGCTCTCCGATGACTATGTTTTGCCGGAGCGTTACAACGAAGCTTACCATCTTACAGGAGACGGAGTTGTGGTCCCTGTGGTTGGGCATTTGAGTAACTCAATATTCTTACCGGCCTTAGGTAAGGCGACAGGGGCGATCAGTGAGTTGCATCCCGTGCAAGTGCGACGGCGCGCATCGAGAAAAAGTTGAAGAGCTCGCCGAGCTACTAAAGACCAAGGCGCATCTTTTGATGCCTGAGGTGCCCGAGTCAGAATTCTATCGCAGTGGTTTGCTCCGAGGAGCGGTGGAGCACATTCGCGGTCAATACTCGGCTACGATGTCCGACAAGCGTACCTTTGCAAAGCTGATCCTAAATCAGCTTGAGGATCGACGCCTCATCGAGTCTTGGCACCCGGCGGGCGGACAAAATCGGTATGACTACGAGGTCCGCTTGAATTCTGGAAGAATTGCAGCAATCGAACTGAAGGGCTGTCTGGACGGCAACAATACGAACATCTTTGAGCGACCGAACCATGCAGATGAGTTCGTAGTATGGAGTGTCTGCACCAATCCGAATGCAGATCCGGAGCGGAATGTATGGTCTGGTCTGCACACACGCCTAAGTGCCGAGATTGTCCATCGTCAGGTGTGCGTCGACGGCGTTGTTGTTTGGGATATGCTTTGTGACACCGTTGCCAAACCATGCCCGAAGCTAGCTAGCAAGCCTCGCAATAAGGTCGACGTTGGGCAGTATTCGTTGCCGCCTCCCTGTGTCTACCTAATGCCGCGTACGGTGCCATCGCCGCGCAATAATCCAGCGCCTCCGGCGCATAGTTTGAGTGAGGTGGAATTCCTGTCTGTGTTGCATGCAGCCTTCGGTGGCGAAGAGCCGGAGGTATGCGCAGTAAGAATTGAGGTCAGGCAGAAGGACAACGAGGTGCAAAGGCGGACGCTGATCTCAGCGGGGGGCGTAGCGCGTCGTTCCTCAAACTGGACCGCGATCCGGCGGAGCTAGGCAAAATCCGGCTCAAGGCCGAGGCGGGCTAGGCCGCCGCCCGCGAAAAACTCCCACAGTGGGGCGCCGGAATCACGCTGCATGGGGCTATACTAACCTGTAGGACGGTGCTGACATCCATCTGGATGGCAGAGCCAAAGGGGGAAAGCCGATGCGGACTTTGATCCGCGGTGCGCTGATCGGGCTCGTGCTGAGTGCGACCGCACTGTCAGCGTGCCAACGCCAAGCCCCGTCGAGTGAAGAGGGGCCCTCGACGCCGAGCAATGCTGAGCGCGAAGCTCAAATCGCCGCCGAAACCTTGGCGGCGCTTGGCGGCCCGGCGAGCGCTGAGCAGCGCGCTGCCTATGAGGGAGAATTCCAAGCCTCCGGCGGCATCGACGCCCTCGGCAGCGGCGAGGGCGCGTGGGAGCTGACGCTCCTCGATGACTATGCGCAGTTCACGCGCCCGGGCCTTGGCGAGGACGGCGGCATTCCGGGCGAGCGCGACTATCGCGAGCACGGCATGCGCGTTGTGGCCGGCCAGCTCACCATCACCATCTCGCAGCAGGCTTGCACCGCAAGCGGTGTCGAACTGCCCTACACGGCGAGCATCTTGTTCGAGGGCGTGCCTTATCAAGGATGCGCACGCCGCGGCGTGACGGAGGGCGAGCGGCCAACCTGGGCTTCTGTGCTTCCAGAACTGATGCCAGCCATCAATGTGTGCACGGAGCGCGCGACGTCGCGCCCGGCGCGGGTGACGTTTGCATCGCCGCTTGATGAAGGCGAGATGCTGGTGCGTGTGCGCGAAGCGAACGGATCGCGGCGTGAATGCATCGTCACGGCGGGTGAAGTGTCGGTGTACGAACCGCTGGCGGATAGCGATCGCCGCAACGGCGAGGGCGATCCTGAGTTTCAACCGGGCGGCTCACGGCCTGCAGCGCGTAATTGCAGGACGGTCGAAGCGGCGGTCGATCGCACCGGGACGCAACTTGGTTGGCTGATCCGCGAGAGCTGTTGAGTTCGCTCTAACCGAAAAGGCCGCTGATCCACTGGATCGCGTGATCGATCACGGCGAAGCCGACGCGTGCGCCGAAATAGACCGAAGCAACCGAAGCGATGGCGGCGGGGATCGTCAACAGCATGAGCAGGCCGTCGCGCTGAAGCAGCGCGAGCGATGTCATCGCCACCGTCATGCCGGGCGGCCAGTTGGCGAACGGGATCGGCAGGATCAAAACGATCGCCATCAGCAATGTCTGCAAGCCGATGAGAATCGTCGCTGGAAAGCGCGTCAGCTCGGACACGCGCGGCTTGATCAGATACTCGACACGCTTCAGCGATGGAATCGCGAGGCTGAACGTCCGCCGCAACGCGTCACCGCTGACGCGCCACTCGCGCACGCGCCTGGGCACCATCAGCCGGCGTGAGCCGAACACCATCTGCAGCGCCGGCGCCAGCATTAGCGCGCCAAAGATGGTCGAAATGCCTGGCACGTTGGGCACGCACATGGGCAGCGCCAACACCAAGAGCAGCATGCCGTGGGCGCGCGAATCGAGGCGGTCGATGAGTTCGCCGACGCTGACGCTGTCGCCTGGGAAGGTTGAGATGAGGTCTTGCAGGAGCTCGGACGCCGGTCTGCCACCGTCAGGCATTTCGCCGTGATCGGCTGGAGGGGCAGGTACCGGCATGTCCATTGGAATACCGGGTCACATGGGGCGCCCACGGTGTTTTGGCGAGTCCTTTAGCGACGTTCAGACAGCATCAACCATACGAGCGTAGCTCACGTGATGCATGAAGCGCGCAGTTGCGCTCCTTTCTCTGACCGTCCTCGCTGCGGCTTGCGCCGGGCCAGCGCGTCCGCCTGCCGAATTAAGCGGATTGTGGAGCGCAGGACCGGCGGCCTGCGCGGCGGGCGTCGGCGTGCGTTTCACCGCCGACGCCATCGAGGTGATCTACGAGGACGAGACGCAAACGCTGTTCGATCATCCACGTTACAAACTGGAAAGCAGCGGGGAGTCGTTTCGCGTACGGATCACTTACGAGTTGCCGCAAGTGACAGGCGGCGCGCGTGTCGCGGGTGCGCACGGGGTGCTGGTGTTGGCGCGCCAGCCGGATGGCGGTTTGGCGCCGGTAGCGCACAGTATCGTGGATGCGCGCACAGGCTCGGCGCGGATGCGGATCGCTGACGATCCGGCGGTGCAGGCGCTGACGCTTGCGCCGTGCGGCGCGCATCCGTGGCGCGAAGATCTGCGCGGACGGACATAGAAAAACCGCCGGCCATTGCTGACCGGCGGTTCTTATTCAAATCGCTATGAAGCGTTCGATTATTGGCCCGATTGGCCGTTCGACGCTTGATAGGTTTCACCGTTGCAGCGGGCGAGTTCAGCGGCGCTCAGTTGTTCGTTGGCGTCGCCGTACGAGGCGATGCGCAGGCCGTTGGATTGGTGCACGAACTGGCGGCACGAACGGACGTTCACGCCGTGATCGGCGCGGGCGAGGCAGGTGTCGCCATTGCAATCCCAGATCGTGTTCAGCGCGATAATCCGGGTCTGTTCGGCGACGGGCGACGACAGCTTGATGGTGTAGAGGTCGCGGGCCATGGCGGGGGCGACGAAGGCGGCGCTCATGACAGCGGCGGCGACGATCGAACGAAGGGCGTTCATTTAGGTTCTCTCCTGGACTGGTCGCGCTGCTTTGGGGAGGAGCGCACAGCTTGTATGACCGCTTCGCTGACGGCTGACAAGAGAAAATTGAAGGAATGGAAAAATATTCACTAGATAGTTATCACGTAGCGTCAACTACGGTTCGGGTCCGCAGTTATGGTTAAAAAAGGCCAACCGGCGTCTCTGGGGATGCGCTAAACTGAGGAAAGTGGCGGGACGCGGGATGGGGCGCGTCGATAACCAAGGGGACGATCGGCGATGACGATCTACAAGTTTTCCGTGGGCGTGGTGCTGGCGGTGGCGATGGTGGCGGTGCTCAGCATGAGCGCGCTGGTGTTCAGTTCGCGCGATTTCCAGTTCGGGGTTGCGCAGTTGTCGCCGTCCACCAACGGCCTCATCTCGTTCGCACAACTCGATGCTGCGGATCGGCAGATTCAGCAGTTGGAAGCCGAGAGCGCAGGTCCGCGTGGCGAATTGTTGGAGATCGATCAACAGATCGCATCTCTCGACACGCAAGTGCAGAGCGCGCAGGCGACCACCAACGAAGCGCGCGCCGCAATGGTGGGCGCGATCGCTGACATCGAGACGCGCGCCAATGTGCAAACCACGCAGAGCGCGGCGGCCGACATGAGCGCGCAGGCGCTGTCGCAACGCATTAATTTGCTGGCGTCGCGCCCAGGCTTGCCGCCCGGCGATCAACAAGGCATCGCCAATCTGAGCGTGCAGGTTCAGCAATTGGCGTCGCAGGAAGAGTCGCTGAATGACCGCACCGGGGAGCGCTCTGCGCTGGTGGCGCGGCAGCGTTTGGTGAGCGGCCAGGTGGCGGAGGCCAATCGCCGTGTGTTTGCGCTTCAGCAGAGCGTTGTGCCGGATTACGAGCATTATCAGCGCGTGCGCGGCGAAGCTTATGCGTTGCGCAATCTGAGTCCGCTCGGGGTGAGCGCGTTTTTGGCGCAAGGCCATCCAGCTTTGCTGTCGACGGTGTTGGTGCTGCTGATGGGCGCGCTGGGATCGTTGCTCTACCTCTTCCCGGCCTATCTGAACCGCCCCGTGCCGGTGACGATGGCGGAGATCGTCGTGCGTTTGATCTTCGGCATGTGCGCGGCGTTGGCGTTTTATGTGTTGGCGAACGCAGCGATTGCCGGCTTCTCGATTGCGTCCTCGGTGCAACAGGCGACGACCTCCTCGACGCTCAATCCGTTTACCGTGTCGTTGGTGGGAATCGTGGCCGGGGTTCTCTCCGAAGACATCGCCAAATGGATTCAGGACCGCGGACGCGGGATATTCCAGCAGGGCGGGGTCGCGGCGTCCGCGCCAGTGCCTTCGGCGCCAGCGCCTGAGGCGGCGCCAACGGGCGGCTTGGTCAACAACAACGCGATCTCCTGATTGCGGCATTTCCGGCGCTAACGTCGCGATACGTGCTTTCACGCGCGCATCGCGGCGACTAGTGTGCGCGCAACAAATTTGAGGAGGACCCGATGGGCCGCGCAGTGATCGTTTCTTATGCCCGCACGGGTTTGGCGAAGTCCGGCCGTGGCGGCTTCAACGACACGCACGGCGCGACGATGACGGGCCACGCGATCAAGCACGCGGTAGCGCGGGCGAAGATCGAGCCGGAATTGGTCGAGGATGTCGTTATCGGCTGCGGCGCCCCGGAAGGCGCGACGGGTACGAACATTGCGCGCTTGTCGCTGATCCGCGCTGGGCTGCCGGTCACGACCTCCGGCACGACGGTGAACCGCTTCTGTTCGTCTGGCTTGCAGGCGATCGCGCAGGCCTCCCATTACATCATGAACGAAGGCGCAAAGGCGGCGGTTGGCGGCGGCGTCGAGTCGATATCGCTGGTGCAGATGAGCGGGCACGCAAATCGCTATCGCGTCACCGAAGAAGAGCTGATGAAGACGAAGCCCGAGCTCTGGATGGCGATGATCGAAACGGCGGACATCGTGGCCAAGCGCTACAATGTGGCGCGCGATTATCAGGACGAATACTCGCTGCGGTCGCAGCAGCGCATTGCCGCGGCGCAGGCGAACGGTTTGTTCAACGACGAGATCGTGCCGATGAAGACGCGTATGAAGGTCGTGAACAAGGAAACCAAGGAAGAGAGCTTCGTCGACTACACAGTGACGAAGGATGAGTGCAATCGGCCCGACACGACGCTTGAGGGCTTGGCGTCGCTGCAGCCCGTGCGCGGGCCCGGCAATTTCGTCACCGCCGGCAACGCAAGCCAGCTCTCCGATGGCGCTGCTGCGGTGGTGCTGATGGATGAAAAGGAAGCGGAGAAGCGCGGGCTCGAACCGATGGGCTTGTTCAAGGGCTTCGCAGTCGCCGGCTGCGAGCCGGATGAGATGGGTATTGGGCCGGTGTTTGCTGTGCCGCGCCTGCTGGAGCGCCAAGGCTTGAAGGTCGATGACATAGATCTCTGGGAACTCAATGAGGCGTTCGCATCGCAATGTCTCTATTCGCGCGACACGCTCGGAATCGATCCGGAGAAGTACAACGTCAACGGCGGCTCGATCGCCATCGGTCACCCGTTTGGCATGACCGGCGCGCGTCTGGTTGGCCACGTGCTGATGGAAGGCAAGCGCCGCAAGGCCAAACATGCGGTCGTGACCATGTGCATTGGCGGCGGCATGGGTGCGGCGGGTTTGTTCGAGGTGTTCTCGTGAAACGCTTCGTCCTTGTCGCGGCGCTTGCGCTCGCGGCGTGCGGGCAAGAGCAGCAGCGCGAAAGCCATGAAACGTATCCGGTCGCGAACGCGCCGAGCTTCGACACCACGATTGGACCCGATGGCGCGGCTGGCATTACTGAGCCGGTTGAGATGACGGTGGCGTCGGTGCGGGCGGCGGCCCCCCACTATATTGTGGCGGAAGTGGACGATCAGATCGAAGGCCAAGCGCTGAAGGCGATCACGCTTTCGGCCGGAGACGAGGAGGTGTTCCGCGTCTATCCGACCGCTGACGGCCGCCACGTGCATTCGGTGGTGACGCGCTCGACGCAGGCGCATAGCCCAGTTGATGAGATTGTGGGGCAGGCCAAGTTTGCGGTGGCGCCGCCTGAGCAGGTGACTTTCTGCAAGGCCGAGTCCGTGGATAGCGCGCCGGGCTTTGCCTGCTCGACGGCGGAGGACGGGCCGTTCTGGCGCGTCTATCGGTTGCCGGATGGCGCGGGTCCCGCGGATTCGTTCGACGATATCGAGCCGGATTTGCTGCACGACTCGACACTTGTTGAGATGCGTTGGGTGGCGCCGCGGGCTTAGGTTTGGTGCGTGGCGTCGTGCTTCGACAGGCTCAGCATGACGCCAATTTTGGTGATGACACTAATCTAGTCGCGGCCGCAAAGTAGCGTCAGCCTGAGCTCGTCGAAGGCGGCGTGTGCTCAGGCGCCCAGGACTTTGTGCACTGAACTGGCGGCGACGATGCGTTCGCCGGCATCGGTGTAAAATTCGGCGCTCATGAAAACGAGCGTGCGCGTCTTGCGGACCAGCTTGGTTTCGATTGAGCCTGCATCGGCACGAGCGAGCATGTCGATGGTCACCGACACGAGCGCGGTCTGGCCGCCGGCTTCGCGGTCGGCGCCGGATTCAAGTGCGTTGACGATGCGGGCAGCGATGGCGCTGTCGGTCATGTGCGGCGGATGTCCATCCGCGTGCTCTACATTTTCTTTCTTAGCGGGGCCAGATCGGGAAATTGCGGTGGGCGCTTTTGCGCCTTTGCGGCGAACGCTTCCATCATATGCGGTGGCGAGAACATGCCGGCTTGCCACGTCGCGATGTAATCGAGGCCGTCGGCGATGGAATGATCGCGCGCGTGGTTGATCATGCGCTTTGACCCGGCGACAGCGACAGGGGCCTTTCCGGCAATCTCGCGCGCGAGATCCAGCACATGCGTAAGCATCGCTTCCTGGGTCGCAAAGGTCTCATTCACGAGACCGATCGCCTTTGCTTTTTCTGCCGGCAGGCGGCGGCCGGAGTAGGCGAGTTCCCGCACCCAGCCTTCGGGGATGAGTTTGCAAAGGCGCGGAAAGGTGCCGACGTCGGCGGTCATGCCGATGTTGATTTCAGCGATCTGAAAGAACGCGTCGTCGGTGCAAAAGCGAATGTCGCAGGCGCTGGTCATATCGACGCCGGCGCCGATGCAGCCGCCCTGGATGGCTGCAATCACAGGCATGCGCGCGTCGTCCAGGCAGTTGAAGCTGCCCTGGAGCGTCAGCACGAATTGCCGGAAGGTTTCCGCCCGCGTGTATTGATCTCCGCCCTGAGCACTGACGCCGTCGCCGTCAGTGAAGACGGAGATGTCCATGCCGGCGGTGAAGTGCTTGCCAGTGGATGAGATGACGATGACGCGGGCTTTGGCGTTGTCGTTGATGTCGTGAACAATCGCCGGAAGTTCGTTCCAGAACGGACGCGGCATGGCGTTGAACGCCTCAGGGCGGTTGAGAACGATGTGAGCGACGTTGTTCTCGATGCTGACTTTGAAGCAGCTGGGTTCGGTCATGGTGTGTAACTCCATTCGCGTTCGGCAGTCCCGCGCCTACGCGAAGACCACGCCCGTCAGCACGGCGGCGTAGTGCACGCAGGCGGCGGCCATGACGAAACTGTGCCAGATGGCGCGCCGGAACGGGAGCTTTTCCCAAACATAGAACGGTATGCCGGCGATGTAGAGCAGGCCGCCTATAGAAAGCAGAATGACGCCGGCAAGCGGCACGGTTTGGATGAGTGGGCCGAACGCGGCGAAGATCATGGCGCCGAGTGCGACATAGAAGATGAGCCACAGGCGCTTGCCGATGCCGGGCAGGAAGAGCTTGCCGGCGGCGCCAGCAATAGCGAGCGCCCACACGATCGTTGTCATGCTGATCGCCCAGGCGCCGTCGAAGCGGATGGTGGTGAAGGGCGTGTAAGAGCCGGCGATCATAAGAAAGATGGCGGCGTGATCGAAGCGGCGTAGCAGCGCCTTGCGCGCCGGCGTTTCAGTCATGTTGTAGGCCATCGAGCAGCCGATCATGGTCATGACGCAGACGCCGTAGATCGCGACGGCGCTGGCCATCCCGAGGCCGCCTTGCCAGATCGCCAGGCCAAGCGCCGCGCCGACCGCGAAGGTGAGCAGCACCGCCGCCACGCCATGCACCCAGCCGTCGACCAGCTTTTCGAGGCGGGTCGGGTAATGGAGCTTGGGGAGGAGGTCTGAGAGGGTCATTTCAGCCGGAACAATGGCTTGCCGAACGCGATTTGTCAGGCCTTCTCTGCCTGACACTTTACGACTGAATGTTTCGTGGTGGGCTAAGGTGGGCGCTATGAAGAATCAGTTCGACCGCCGTGTTTTCGTGGCTGCTCTGCTGGCGGCGACGCCGGCGTTTGCACAGCGGCCTTTGTTGGACGGCTTGACGCAGGGCGATGCGAGCCGCGGGATCAAGGAAGCGCTGTCGCTGGCGTCGATGAATGCGACCAATCGGCTGGCGCAGCCGAATGGCTTCTGGGGCAACCCGCAGGTGCGCATTCCGCTGCCGGGCGTGCTTGGGCAGACGCAGCGGACCTTGAGCCGAATGCGGCTGTCGGGGCCGTTGGACCAGCTCCAGGAAAATCTGAACCATGCGGCGGAGTCGGTCATGCCGCAGGCGGCGACTTTGTTCACCAACGCCGTGCGGACGATCACGATCGCGGACGCGATCGATATCGTGCGCGGCGGCGATAACAGCGCAACCACCTATTTGCGGGGCAGAACCGAGCCGCGGCTGACGACGCTGTTGCGGCCGCCAATGACGAGGGCGCTGACAAGTTCAGGCGCCTTCACGTTGATGCGTTCGGCGTTGCGCGAAGTGGGCATGGCAAGCATGACCTCCGATCTGCGCACCGAGGTCATTAACTTCTCGACCGCAAAGGCGCTTGACGGCTGCTTCTATTTCATCGCCGAAGAGGAGCGCGCCATCCGTCGCGATCCTTGGCGGCGAACCAGCGATATTCTGCGCCGCGTGTTCGGCTAGGCGGCTTGACCTTGGCGCGTTCCGCGCCATGGTCTCGCGCCGTGAGTGAAGCACCTGAAACTTTTCGCCGCGTCGCGTTCGAAGTTCCCGGCGGGCGCATGGCCGGCATCGCGTTCGGTGCGGAAACGGCGACGCCGGACATCGTCTTCATTCACGCAACTGGTTTTAACGCACGCACCTATCGCGCCTTGCTGCAGCCGTTGGGGGAGCGCTTTCATGTTTTGGCGCTCGATATGCGCGGGCATGGGCTGACGAGCCTGCCGCTCAAGCTCTTCAGCTACACGTCCTGGAAACGGCATCGCGACGATCTTATCGCTGTGCTTGAGCATTTCACCGCGCCGGTGACGCTCGCGGGCCATTCGATGGGCGCGACCATCAGCTTGCTGACCGCGGGCGTGCGCACCGATCTGGTGAGCGGCTTGGCGTTGATCGAGCCGGTGGTGTTGCCGGCGGCGGGCTATGCGTTCGTGCAATTGCCTCTGGGGCCGCAATTGCAGCGTATGGTGATGCCATTAGCCGTCGGTGCGGCGCGCCGGCGTAACGCTTTTGCCAGCCGCGAAGAAGCCGCGGCGGGTTTAACCGGGCGCGGAATCTTCAAGTCGTTTCCGGCTGAGGTGATCGCTGACTATGTCGCCGACGGTTTGGTTGAGGACGGCAAGGGCGGATTCAAACTGGCGTGTTCGCCAAAGTTTGAAGCGGCGACCTACACCGCCCAGCGGCACGATCCGTGGGGTGCGCTACGGCGGGTGACAGATCCGTTGGTGTTGCTGCGGGCGGAGAAGGGCTCAACCATCTCGGAAGCGTCGATGCATCGGATCGCGGCGATCAAGGCGGATGCGCGTGTTGCGACGGTTGAGGGCGCGGGGCACATGCTGCCGATGGAGCGGCCCGATCGCGCGCGCGCGGCGATCGAGAGCGCGGCTTTGATGGCGCGCCAGGGGCGCAAATATCACGACGCTTTGGTGCAGTAGCGCCACGGAGCGTGGCGTCGTGCTTCGACAGGCTCAGCATCACGCCAATTCGGGCGCCGGTGCTTCAGAGGCGTCAGCCTGAGCTTGCCGAAGGCGCGCGGCTAGACGCTCAAGCCCGCTACAACGAGTTTCGAAACGCGCGCGCGCGCTTCTTCGCTTGGTGTGAGGGCTTTGCGTGTCTTCACGTCGAACGTCAGCGCCACCGCTTCCATGCTGGCCCACGCGGCGCCAGTCTCGGGATCGAGAATCCAGTGAACGAGGCGCAGCGTCTTGTCGGCGATCTCTGTGATGCCGGAATGAACTTCGATCAGTTCGCCCGCGCGCGGGAAGCGGCGAATGATGAGGCGCGCTTCGACGACGGCGCCGGCGGGTTGCACGCCATCGGTGGCGGCGGCTTGGCGCCACGGGGCAAGTAGGTTGGGGACGCTGTCGGAGATGCGGCCGGGAAAATGCTCGCCACGCAGACGGCCAAGCGCATCGCACTGATCGGGATAGACGACCGCGCCGCCAATGCGCTTAACGCCGAGGGCGGCGGCGTTTGCGAGCGAAGCGTCGGCAGGCGGTTTTTCGCGATCGATGGAGCGGGGCTTGGCGTGGTCTGGAAGTTTGCATTTCAGGCGCTTTGCTGCGGCTCTGGTGCGGTCTGACCAGGCAAAGCCGCGCAAGCCGCGGGTTTCGACGTGGCGGACTTTGAACGTGAACGCCGTGCCGGGCGCGCCATCGTGGTGGCGCATATCGAGGCAGAGCGTGGCGTCGCTTTCGCCGATATCGACGACGCCGCCGTGCATCACCAAAGGCGCGCCAGGGCGCGCCTCTTTGAGGAAGCGCGCATGGACTTCGTGTGCGAGCAAGGTTGAGCCTGCGGACTCAGCGAAAGCGCGCGGCAGTTCGAGCGCGCGCGCCATGTGTGCGAGGCCTACGAAGGCGCGCTCGAAATGGAAGCGGATGTTGAGGTGGCCGCCGTCGTCGCATTCCCATGTGTTGACGCTGCCCTGATAGAGCGGCGCGGGCAGGGGCGCCGGATGGGTCATGCCGCGTTTTGGCACTGCGCACAGAGGCCGCTCGCCTCGATCATGGTGCGGCGAATGGCAAAGCCGTCTTTCTTCGCGGCTTCGGCAAGATCAACCAGCGCGTGGCCTGCGTCGAACTCTTCGGCGCCGCCGCACTTCTCGCAAATAAGGAAGATGGTTGAACGCTCGCAGGCGCCGACATCGCAGGCCATAAACGCATTCAAACTCTCGATGCGGTGCGCGAGCCCCATGCGCACGAGAAAATCCAGTGCGCGATAAACGGTGGGCGGCTTCGCGGATTTGTCGGCGTCGATCAGCGGCAGCAGATCGTACGCTTTCGCCGGGCCATGCTGCGCAAGCAGGAGTTCGAGCACCCTGCGGCGCAGCGGCGTCAGGCTCTCGCCGGCGTCGGCGCAGCGTTTCTCGGCTTCCGAGATTTGCGCGGTGTGATCGTGGGCGTGAGCCATTGTGTTGATATCGCAGGGTGCGGTGTTCGCGAAAAGGTGGGGACCCAGGGGAGGGATTTTGAGATCGGCGACGGAATAGAACTTTACAAGAACAAATGAGTCGCGTATCACTTTGGAACATACAGCGAACGATGTAGTCGATTTGACGGGGGCGTCCGATGACCGAAGCAATTTTCCGTGGAATTTCAGGCCGTTTGCACCGTTTCAACGTGCATCGCCCGCATGAGCAATTCGCGTCTTCGCCGGCTGTCTATTGCTTCGCGCGTCCTGGCCCTGGCGGCCGCGGCTGGACGCCTTTGTTCTTGTCGCGGACCGGCAATTTGGCGAAGCGCCTGGCGAGCCACGAACAATGGCCGGAAGCACAGCTCCTGGGCGCGACACACATTTTGATCCATCAGCACGATGAACGCGATGCGCGTGAGTACGTGGAAGCCGATCTGGCGACGGCGCTGAAGCCGGCCATGAACGGTCCGTTCCTGGATGCAGAGCTGACGGAAGCTGCGGAAGAGAGCGGCGTGAGATTGGTTTGGGCGGCGTGAGCGCTGTGGTGCGGGAGGATTTGACGCCTCCCGGTGTCGCGGCGCGTTTCAAATCCAAAAGAGCGGTTGCGATCGCGCGGCGTCTTCGCAAGACGATGACGCCCGCGGAGCAGATGCTGTGGTTTGAGTTGCGGCGCGTGCGCGTGCCGGGAACGCATTTTCGACGTCAGGCGGTGATTGGACCGTTTGTTGTCGACTTCATTTGTCACACCGCGATGTTGGCGATCGAGATCGATGGAGGCGCACACGACGCGCCCGACGTCGCTGCGCGAGATGCTGAGCGACAACAATGGATCGAAGGGCGCGGCTATCGCATGCTGCGGTTTGCCAACGCGGAGGTTCTTTGCGATCCGCGTCGTGTAGCGCGCGCGATTTGTGCGCTGGCCTCAACGTGCTTGCCTCAACGCTTTACGGGGAAGGTGTCGCGCGGAGCGCGACGGATGGGGTGTCGGCGCTGATGTCTTGAAACAGCACCGCCGTTACCCCCACCCCCAACCCCGCCCCGCAAGGGGGCGGGGAGTCGCGCGTCGTCAGCGACGCCTGCCCGGTTGTGCGTTTTGGGCTGTGGGCAACGCGGCCGCGCTCTGCGCGGCGCGGGCGAGTTGGAGGAATTCGGCGCGCCAGCCGAATTCATCTGTGCCACGCGCGCCTTGGGCGAGGCGGATGACGTCGTCATAGCCGTAGCCTTGGCGGACGAATTGATCGTGCCGCAGCAACTGCCCGTAGCCGGCGACCGCCGCCGCCCAACGTGTTGATTCCGGCGCTTGCGCTATGTCGCTGACGCGGTCGCGATCGGTGATCGGGCGTTCGATCAAGCGTGAGCGGTCCTGCCCCGGCAGCTTGTAGCGAATACGCAGGAAGGCGAGTTCACTTGCCGTCGATGGCGGGGCGGCCTGCTGTTGATAGCGCAGCGGGTCGTTGAAGGTCGCGCCGCCGACGGGGACGATCTCGTAGATCGCGGTGACGGCGTGGCCTGCGCCGATCTCGCCGGCGTCGACGCGATCGTTGTTGAAGTCCTCACGGTTCAACATGCGGGTTTCGTAGCCTATCAAGCGATATTCGGCGACGCGTGCGGGATTGAACTCGACTTGAATCTTCACGTCGTTGGCGATCGTGAACATGTTCGAGGCCATCTCGTCGCGCAACACGCGGCGGGCTTCGTTCAACGTGTCGATATAGGCGGCGACGCCGTTGCCGTTTTGCGCCAGCGTTTGCATGAGGGCGTCGTTGTAATTGCCGGAGCCGAAGCCGAGCACTGAGAGATAGATGCCGGTGTCGCGTTTGCGCTCGACGAAATCTTCGAGCTCCTGCGGGTTGTTGATGCCGACATTGAAATCGCCATCAGTGGCGATGATGACACGGTTGACGCTGTCGCGGCGGAAGTTTTGCTCGGTCAGCGCGTAGGCGAGGCGAAGGCCTTCGCCGCCGGCGGTGGAGCCACCCGCATGCAGATTTTCGAGTGCGGCAATGATGCGGCCGTGTTCGTTTCCGGGGGTCGGCTCAAGCACGGCGCCGGCGGCGCCCGCATACACGACGATCGAGACGCGATCGCGCGCAGTGAGCTGTTCAACCAGCATGCGCATGCTTTGAACGACGAGCGGCAGCTTGTCCGGTTCGCCCATCGAACCGGACACGTCGAGCAGTAGCGTGAGGTTCAGCGGCGGGCGTTCGCGCGGAATGAGGTTGTAGCCTTGCAAGCCAATATGCACGAGTTGGCGGCCCTCCGCCCACGGCGACGGCGCAACCGTGACGCTGGTGGAGAACGGCTGCTCGCGGTTTTGCGGCAGCGGATAGTCGTAGCGGAAATAGTTGATCAGTTCTTCGGTGCGCACAGCGTTCTGCGGGGGCAGGCGGCCCGAATTCAGCATGCGGCGCACGTTGGAATAAGAGGCGGTGTCAACGTCGATGGAGAAGGTGGAGACGGGATCTTCGGCGACGACGTGGATTGGATTGACGTCGACGTCCTCGTAGTTTTCGCGATCGACCATGCCCGGCATCGGCTGCGGCGCGGTTTGCGCGTAATTGCCGGCGACACCGCCAATCGCCGCGCGCGCGCGGCCGGTTTCCTGCATTTGTTGCGGATAGGGCGAATTCACCAGCGGCGGCGGCGGTGGCGGTGGCGGCGGGGGCGGTGGCGTCAATAAATTGTCAGTGACGACGGCTTCGCTCTCGTCATCGTTTGTGTGCGTCGATTGCGCCGCGCATGCGGTGAGAAGCATCGCGCAGGCGAATATGCCCGCACGCCGAGTATTGCGTAACATGAACAATCCCTCCCGAGCCGTGCGGACACGGCGTGACGGTATGAAGCGAGCGCCCGGATCGGGGCCAACATGAGGCGCGCGCGGGGCGTTTTGCGTACGCCTGCCCGCGTTCACGTGGATGTGTGAACGTCGTCACGCTTTAGCGCCGGTTGCGTTCGCGTTCGGCGGCGCGGCGCTGTGCGGGTATCCAATCGTGAACCAGCGTGTCGAGTACAGGGAGCGGGACTTCGCCGTGCAGCAGCACCGCATCGTGAAAGCCGCGGAGATCGAAGTCGGGTCCGAGTTCGTTACGGGCCTCTTCGCGCAGGCGCGCGATTTCGCGGCGGCCGAGTTCGTAGCCGCAGGCTTGTCCGGGCCAGACGACGTAGCGGTCCACTTCGGTGGCGACGACGCCGGGGAGGTCGCCGGTGGTTTGCGCGACATAGTCGATGGCCTGCTGGCGCGACCAGTTTTTGGCGTGAAGACCGGTGTCGACAACGAGGCGCACGGCGCGCCAGAGCCGCCAGCGCAAATAGCCAATGCGGCCGATGGGGTTGCCGTCATAGAAGCCTTGTTCATCGGCGAGTTCTTCGGCGTAAAGCGCCCAGCCTTCGGCATAGGCGTTGAACGAGGTCATGCGGCGCAGCAGCGGCGTGTCCGTCAGTTCTTGCGCGAGCGCGATCTGGAAATGATGGCCGGGCACCGCTTCGTGGAAATCTTGCGTCGGAAGATCGATGCGCGTCATTTCCGCGAGGTTGCGCATGTTGATGTAATAGATGCCGGGGCTTGAGCCATCGAGCGAGGGCGGATTGTAATAGGCGCCCGGCGCGCCCGCTTCGGCGAAGGCTGGTACGCGGCGCACTTCAAGCGGCGCGCGTGGCAGGCGGCCGAACCATTGCGGCGCACGCTCCATGACGTGGTTCACGCGCGCTTGCACGTCGGCAATGAGCTGCGCGCGGCCAGCGTCGCTGTCTTCGTATTGATAGCGCGGGTCAGCGGTGAGTTGAGCGAGGCGCTGACCCGTAGTGCCTTCTGTGAGGCCGAGGCGGCGCAGCGCGATATCGAGTTCGCGGTTGAGTTCGGCGACGCGATTGAGGCCGATGGTGTGAATCTGATCGGGAGTGAGATCGGTGGTGGTCTCGATCCGCAATACGGCGGCGTAGTATTCAGCGCCTTGAGGCAGGTTCGAGACGCCTGGCGCATCACTGGCGCGCGAACGCTCCGCGCGGACCCAGGCGAGCGCGCGCTGATGGGCGGGCAGGATGTGATCGCGCACGATTGCTTCGGCGCGCGCAAGCAGCACCTGGTTATCGCGCTCGATCACGGCGCGGCGTTCGGCGTCCTGTTCGCGCGCCGCGATGGCGTCGAGCTTGCTGCGGAAGCTGGTGAGGTAAACCTGCGCGACCGGAGGCTGGCGCAGCACGCTTTCCAGCATGCCTGCGACGGTGTCGAGAATGAAGCCTGGTGGGCGCACGCCGAGTTCCGCGTCGGCGCGCGCACGTTCTGTCTCTTGATCGATCGCGTCCGCCACAGCCCGCAGGCGTGTAAGATAGGCTTCTGCCGACGCGGTGTCGGTGACAGCGTGGCGTTCGTCGAGGAACGAAGGCAGCGTGATGAAGGCGCTGTCCATCTGGTTGATGACGTATGGATGTGCGCCCGACAGTGGGCCGAAGTCGCCATAGCTGAAGGCGGCGCCGCGGGCGGCGTTTGCAAACTGATCGCGCAACACATTGTAGGTGAGGCGATCCTCATCGCTCAAACGGCTAACATCGAGGGCGCGCAATTCGGCGTAGCGGCGAACCGCCGCGCTGCGGCGTGCTTCGAGCGCGATCGCGGACCGATCGTCAAGGCGGTCGTTGTAGCGGCCGCCTACGGCGTCCTCGTCAACGCCCGTTTGCGAGGCCGTCTCTGGGCTGTCGGCCAGAATTTCGTGCGCCCAATCGGAGAGCTTGCCTTCGAACGCGGTCATTGGTTGCGCCTGGCGCGGGCCGCAGGCGCTAGCCGCCAATGTCAATCCCAGAAGTGCGGCAAAGGCCCAACGGATCGGCTTCATTTGTCCCCCAACAGGCAGGTTGCGCCGCTGTAAGGCGCGTCGGCGGGAATAGCATGCGTTGCGACTGAGAAAAGGGCCGCCCATCGCAGTTGTTTTGCGCTAACGTGTTGCGGAAACCGCGCATTCGTGGTTTTGACAGCCCCTCAGTGGTAGGGAACTCGCGGAGACGACCATGACGACCGCCCAAGGCGGCCAGCAGACGCTGGGCAAAATCCTTTTCTACAACCAGCTTGAGCCGCTTTCGGCTGAAAAGCACGGCAAGCTGGGTGTGAGCCAGGTCAGCAATCCGTTTGCATTCCTTGCTGACACGCATCTGGTGCCGTTGACCGTTGATGAGTTCGGCCTCGCGGCGGTTTGCTATCCGATCATTTTTGACACGCAGTCGAAGACGCCGCTGGCGGTGATGGGTCTGCGTCCGGGCATGAACGTGTTCTTGGGCGCCGACGGTTCGCTCGACCCGGAAGTCTATCTCCCGGCGTTTGCGCGCCGTTATCCGTTCCTGCCGATCCTGGCGAACCAGAGCCAGGAAGCGGGCAATGAAGATCGCGTGCTCGTGTGCATCGATCGTTCGGCGAAGATGTTGTCCTCGACGCCGGAATTGCCGTTCTTCGAAGGCGACAAGCCCTCTCGTTATACGCAAGAGGCAATCCAATTCTGCCGCGAGTTCGACATGCTGGGTAAGCGCACCCAGGAATTCGTAAAGCTGATGGATCAGCACAACCTGTTCGAGACCACGCCGCTGGCGCTGCCGCGCGCAAAGGCCGATGGCACGCCTGATGAGCCAACCAAGCTCGGCGAATACTTGCGGATCTCGGAAGCCAAGCTCAACGCGCTGCCGAAGGAAACCTTCCTTGAGTTGCGCGATAAGGGCGTGACCGCAGTTATGCACGCTCACCTGCTCTCGCTTGGCCTGTGGCCAAAGATTTTGAGCCGGGCGGCGCGCATTCAAGCGTCCACGCCGCTGCGCTAACGCGCGCTGGGACGTAAGATCCAGAAACGCCCCTCGGCGACGAGGGGCGTTTTTCTTTGGACGCCGGGTAACCGAAAGCGGCGGGCAGGCGAAGACCTTGTGCGGGCGAGCCGCATTGGCGTTGGATGGGTGAGCCTGTATGCGCGTATTCATGACCAACTTTGCCGCACTGGCTGCCCTTCTTCTGAGCTTCGTTGCGATAACGCCAGCGCCGGCGCAGCCGTTGCCGGGGCCGCAGCAAGTGCAGGCTTCGTTGCATTCCTCGCGCGCGACGGTTGCTCCAGGCGAGACGTTCACGATCGTGCTGCGCGAAGCGATCAACGAGGGTTGGCACACCTATTGGCGCAACCCTGGCGATAGCGGCGAGGCGACGTCGCTAGATTGGACGCTGCCGGCGGGGTGGCGTGCTGGCGACATTCAATGGCCAGCGCCCGAGGCGGAGCCGTTCACGATTCTGGTGAACTACGGTTACGAGGGGGAGGTTCTCTTCCCGGTTGAGATCACTGTTCCTGCCAATGCGCGGATCGGTTCAACGGCGACGCTGACAGCGGACGCCTACTGGCTCGTGTGCTCGGACGTTTGCGTGCCTGAAGAGGCGACGCTGACTCTGAACGTGCCGATTGCGGCGCAAGGTCGTGACGATCCGCAATGGGCGGCGCGCATTGCGCGAGCGAGTGCCAACATTCCGCGCAGACAAGATGGCGTGAATGCAACAATAGGAATGGGCGATCCGGCGCGGCTCAGCGTCTCGCTGCCGAACCCAAGCGATATTCGCAACGTGCGCTTCTTCCCGTTCGAGCGCGGTGCGGTGAAGGCGGCGGAACCCCAACACGTGCGTGTAGGCGCAAGCGGCGTGAGTTTCTCGCTAGCGCCGGATTTGCAAGCGCTCGGCGAAGCCCCGCTGGCTGGTGTCGTTGCCTACGAGTCGCAGGTGAATGGCGCATGGATGCGCGGCGGCGTCGAGGTCTTGGCGCAGCCGGGTGAGCCAATCGACGGCACTGACGAGCGCGCAGCGCCAATGACAGATGATTATGCGCTGGCGGATCTGGAAGGCGGGGCAACGAGTTCGACAGCGCCAGCAGCTGCTAGTTTGAGTTTTCCAGCTTTGCTCGCAGCGCTTGGCTTGGCGTTTCTGGGTGGATTGATCCTCAACATTATGCCGTGCGTGTTGCCGGTGCTTTCGGTGAAGGCGCTGCAGTTTGCGGGCGGTGTGCAGTCCGGCGAGGCGCGGCGGCATGGCCTGCTGTATTTCGCCGGCGTGATGGCGACCTTCCTGGCGCTGGCGGTTGTTCTGATTGCGTTGCGCGAGGCCGGCGCAGCGGTGGGCTGGGGCTTCCAGTTGCAGGCGCCGTGGGTGACGAGCTTGCTGGCGCTGCTGTTTTTCGTGATCGGGCTCAATCTGCTCGGCGTGTTCGAGTTTGGCGCCGGCGCACAGAATGTTGGCGCAGGCCTCGCATCGCGCGGCGGCGACGTGGGTGCGTTTTTCACCGGCGCGCTGGCGGTCGTCGCGGCGACGCCATGCACGGCGCCGTTCATGGCGGGCGCCGTTGGAGCGGCGCTGACGCAATCGGCGCCGACGACATTGGTCATCTTCGCAGCGCTTGGGCTTGGCTTTGCGTTGCCGTTGACGCTGCTGCATTTCGTGCCGGGGCTACAGAAGGTTATTCCGAAGCCGGGCATGTGGATGGACCGGGTGAAGAACGTGCTTGCGTTCCCGATGTTCGGGGCGGCGGTCTGGTTGGTGTGGGTGCTTACACAACAGGCCGGTTCGGACGGCACGATAGCGGTGCTGACCTTGTTCGTGGCGGTGACGTTCCTGATCTTGTCTGCGCGCTGGGGACGCATGTGGCTGGCGTTCGGCGTGCTGCAATTGCTCATCACCGGCGCGTTCGTCTGGAAGCCGTTGGTTGGGATGGAGACGCACGAGGTGGTGGCTTCCGAACCGTGGAGCGCGTCACGCGTGGCTGAATTGCAGGGCGAAGGCCGCGCGGTGTTCGTGGATTTTACCGCGGCCTGGTGTGTGACCTGCAAGGTGAACGAGGTTACTGCGTTTACCTCGCGCGTCTCCGATGCGATGACGGACACCAACACGGCTTATCTCGTTGGCGATTGGACCAATCGCGATGCTGAGATCGCGGCGGCGTTGGCGGAGTATGGACGCGCCGGCGTGCCGCTCTACCTGTATTATCCGGCAGACGGCGGCGCACCGCAGGTGTTGCCGCAGGTGCTGACTGAATCGTTGCTGCTGCAGACTATTGAAGGAGAGAGATGATGGTCTCGAAGCGCGCAATGTTGTTGGGTGCAGCCGCTGCGTTGGCGCTCGCTTCCTGCGGCCCCGCTGTGAGCGTTGAGCATGTCGCAACGGGCGCGCAGGCGCCGGCGTTTTCGGTCGTCGACGCGACTGGGGCGGTGCGTACGCTGGCGGAGTTCGCCGGGCAGAACGTGATCCTTGAGTGGACGAACAATGGCTGCCCGTACGTGCGCAAGCACTACGATTCCGGCAACATGCAGGCGCTGCAACGTGATGCGGCCGCGCGTGGTTGGACCTGGCTGCAGGTGATCTCATCGGCGCCGGGGAAGCAGGGTCACCTCGATGGTCCCGGCGCCCTGGCGCAGGTACAGACCGATCAGGCGACAGTGACGGCGACGCTCCTGGATAGCGACGGCGCCATGGGGCGCGCCTACGGCGCGCTGAACACGCCGCAAATGGTGATGATCAATGGCGAAGGCCGGATTATCTATCAGGGCGCGATCGATGATCGCCCTTCGGCTCGGCCAGCGACGCTGGAAGGCGCAACAAATTATGTGCGCGCGGCGTGGGACGATCTGGATGCGGGCCGGCCGGTGCAAGTTGCCCAGACGACGCCCTATGGGTGCAGCGTTAAGTACGCCGCCTAGGGCTTAGCGCAGCGCGATGTTGCGTTCGTCGGCGCGCTCTGCCGCCGCGCCCGCGGCGAGCGGGGCAAGCATCGCCGCGTCCTCCATCAGCACGCGGAAATTCATGAAGGCGGTGTCCTGCGCGGCTTGGGTGTCGGCGGCAACGAAATCGGTTGCGCGCGCGTGGGCGTCGCTAGCGATGCCTTGGAAAATACACGGCATGTCTTGGCCAACGCCGGCGCTGCCCAGTGAGGCCGAGAGCCGCTGAGCGTCGGCGGAGAAGGTCTCGATGCGCGAGACGAAGTCCGACGAGATTTCGTTCACCGTTGCGAGCGCGCGGGCCTCGGCTTCGAGGTCGCTCGACATCTTCGGGATGTCGCTGAGGCTGGCTACGTTAAACGCAACCAAAGCGAGACACGTGAGCATGGGCCGGGTTCCTCTTCGCGCGGACCCTGGCTCATGAGCAAAAGCGGCGCCGGGCTACTCGTGCGCCGCCTGAGCGTCGGCGACAGCGGCGGCGGCCATCGGCGCGATCAGGATCGCATCGTCCAAGAGGGCGCGCAGATCAGCAAACGCCATGTCTCGTTCCGTGGCGGTGTGGGCGTCCTGGAGTTCGCGTTCATGGACGAGCGCATCCTGCGAAATGCCATGGAAAATGCACGGCAAGTCCTGCGCGACGCCGAGTTCGCGGAGCGAGGCGGAAAGCAGCTCGGAATCTTGAGAAAAGCGCTCAATGCCGGCCAGGAAGGCTGGGGTGACCTCTGTCTGTGCGGTGAGGCTGCGGGCCTCGGTCTCGACCTGCGCGGCGAGAGAGGGAAGCTCGGCGGCGCCGACGGTTAGCATCATAGCGATACAGGTAATCATGGGTTTCAACCTCTTCGCCTGTGAGGCGAGCAAGTCTCGGGCCACTCGCCTGCGGCGGGGCGGCTTGCGGGAAGGCCGTCCAATCCCTAATCCCACCCCTTAGCCTGAGCATCCGCAACATGACCGATTCCGCCGCCCCCCGCCCGAAACCACGCCGTGCGCGCGGGTTGCCAGACCGGCGCGGGCCGGATCTGGCGCTCGAGCGGCGGCTGATCTCGCGGGTCTCGAGGGTTTATGAAGATTGGGGCTTCGAGCCGCTGGAGACGCCGGCGTTCGAGTACGCCGACGCGCTTGGTAAATTTCTGCCAGACCAGGATCGCCCAAACGAGGGCGTCTTCGCCTTCCAAGACGACGAAGAGTGGGTGGCGCTGCGCTACGACCTGACGGCGCCGCTGGCGCGGTTCGTGGCGGAGAATTTCGACGCACTGCCGAAGCCGTATCGGCGCTGGGCGGCGGGGCCGGTGTGGCGCAACGAGAAGCCTGGGCCTGGCCGGTTCCGCGAGTTCTGGCAGTGCGATGCGGATACAGTCGGCAGCGCCTCGCCAGCGGCGGATGCGGAAATGATCGCAATGGCGTGCGCGGCGTACCAGGCGGTGGGCCTCGCTGATGGCCAGTATCAGATCAAATTTTCGACGCGGAAGTTGCTCGACGCAGTGCTTGAGAAGATCGGCGTGCCAGCTGACGCGTTCTCGACGCGGTTGGTCGTGTTGCGCGCGATCGACAAGTTCGATCGCCTAGGCGCGCGCGGCGTTGAAGCCCTTCTGGGCGCCGGTCGCAAAGACGAATCCGGTGATTTCACCAAGGGCGCCGGCCTCGACTCCGCGCAGGCTAAGGCTGTGCTCGATCTGGTGAGCGCCGGCGTGGGTTCGCGCACGGACGTGCTCGCACGGCTGGCGGAGATTGGCGGTGAAGAGTCGGTTTCGGAGTTGCGTGCGATCGATGCAGCGCTGAGCGCGCTCGGCGTCGGCGACGCCTCTGCGCAGATCGATCCGACGATTGTGCGCGGCCTTGAGTATTATACCGGCGCTGTGTTCGAGGGGCAGTTGATCGGCGGCGATGGAGTGTTTGGCTCGATCGGCGGCGGCGGCCGTTACGATGATTTGGTGGCGCGTTTCCGCGGCGAGCGCATTCCGGCGACAGGATTCTCGATCGGTGTTTCGCGTCTCGCGGCGGCCTTGCAGGCGCAACAAGCGGCCGAGGCCGATGGCCCCGTTGTTGTGCTGGTGATGGATCAAGCGCGCATCGCGGACGCGTTGGCGATGGCGGATGAATTGCGTCGCGCTGGCGTGCGGGCGGAGGCTTATCTCGGCGCGGCGGGGATGAAGGCGCAGCTCAAATACGCCGACAAGCGCGCGGCGCCGATTGCCGTGATCCAGGGCGGCGATGAACTCGCCAAAGGTGTGGTCACACTTAAAGATCTCAAGCTTGGCGCGAAAATCGCAGCCGGTCTTGGTGAAGATCGCGACGCCTACGCAAAGGCGCGTGCGCAAGTTCAGCAAGAAGCGCCGCGCGAACAACTCGTTGCCGCAGTGCAGCAAATGCTCGCGCGTTAGGTGCGTATCTGCCACGCTCCGAAGGTAATGATCACAATCGCTTGACCACGCGGACAACGCGGCTCAATTTCGCCGCGATCGTTGGCGTCGCGGACGGTCGCGTTTCGGGGAGGAGACGCCTTCTACAAAAGCGACGTGAGGCGGCCGCATCGGGGAACGGTGCGGCCGCTTTGGTTTGTCAGGCGCTTTGGTTTGTCAGGGCTGGGGATGCCACCCCATGACGCCCAACATCACAAAGAAACCGATCACGTAAGCGCCTGGCACGAACCAGGCCATGCGCAGCCATGTGAAAACCGACTTGGCTTCTGGGAACATGTTGGACACCGCGACGCCGGCGGACGAGCCGAACCACACCATCGATCCGCCAAAGCCAACGGCATAGGCAAGGATGCCCCAGTCGTAATTGCCCTGCTGCAAAGCCAGTGCGGTGAGTGGGATGTTGTCGAACACTGCAGAGATGAACCCTAGGCTGAACGCCGATTCCCACGAAGGCTGCGGCAGGCGTTCCACGGGCATCAAAGAGGCGGCGAGCACGAGCGAGAGCAGGAATGCGGCGCCCTTGATCGTTTCCGGCATCACTTTCCAATCGGGCGCGCGCAACGGCCAGGCGAGCAGCAGCCCTCCCCAGAGCGCGACGCCGATCACCGGGATCACGTGCAGGAGGTTTGGCGCATAGAGGTGCGCAGCGACATTGGCGCCCACGGCTGCAAGCAACAGGAAGACGACGATGCCGACGCGGGCCCAATCGACGACAATGCCGCCAACATCGTGCTTCAGGATCTTGGAATAGTGCTGCTGCGCGCGCGCCGCCGGGATTGAGAACACCAGCAACGCCGCGGCCGAGCCGACATAGGCATGGAGAACATCCAGTGGGCTCTTGCCGGCGATCCACATCATTGTGGTCGTTGTGTCGCCGACGACGCTGCCTGCGCCGCCAGCGTTCGATGCGGCGACGATGGCGGCCAGAAAGCCGATATGAACGCGCTTTCTATAAACGTGCGAGGCGATGGTTGCGCCGATGAGCGCTCCGGCAATGTTATCTAGGAAGGCAGAGAGCACGAAGATCATGGCCAGGAGCGCGAGGCCGCCGGTCCAATCGTTGGGCAGAATATCGGGCGCCAGATCTGGGAGCTTGCTCTCTTCGAAGTGGCGCGAGAGCAGCGCGAAACCGAGCAGCAGCAAGCCAAGATTGGCGATCTCCACCCATTGATGCTCCAGGTGGGTGACGAAACCGCCAAGACCCGGATGGCCGCCAAAGTCGGAGAATAGAAACTTGTAGCCGAGGATCACCACAAGGCCGCTCAGCGCGACTGCGAAGGTGCGATGGTGAAAGAGCGCGACGCCTAGCAGCGTCAGTGCGAAGAGAATGAACTCTATCGGAATTCCAAACGCCAATTCATTTACTCCGCAGCTCGATCTCGGGCTGTGTTTGGCAGAGTTCGCGCCAACACCGCAACCCCGGCTGCGCCCGCCAGCAGTGATCCGATCAGCACGCCCAGACGCGTTGGTGCGGCCATCGGTCCTTCACCGAACGCCAACGAGCCGATGAAGAGACTCATCGTGAATCCGATGCCGGCGATCATGGCGACGCCAAGCAGATTGCTTGCCTGCGCCGGCGAGGGCAATTTGAAGACGCGCGTGGCAAGCCACACGCCGCCATAGATGCCAACCGGTTTGCCGAGAGCTAGGCCCAGCGTCACGCCAAGCGTGACTGGGTGCGCGAGTGCGCCGAGATCCAAGCCATCGAGAGGCGCGCCAGCGTTCGCCAGCGCAAAGACAGGCATCACCAGCAGCAAAACCCACGGCTTCAACTCGTGTTCGGCTGCAATCAAGGGGGAACGATCTTTCGAAGCGCGCATCGGAATGGCCAATGCGGTCAAAACGCCAGCCAAGGTCGCGTGAAGACCGGAGGCGAGGGTGAACGCCCAGAGGACGAGGCCGAGCAGCCAGTAGAGGCCCAATCGTTTCAATCCCGCCCGGTTCAGCAACATCATTGCAAGGAAGGTGATGACGGCGCCGCCGAGCGCCCAACCGGCAATGTCATTGGAGTAGAAGAGCGCGATGATGAGAATGGCGCCGACATCGTCGATGATCGCAAGCGCTAGAAGGAAGAGCCGCAGGTTCGCGGGTACGCGCGCGCCAAGCAATGACAGCGCGCCCATAGCAAAGGCGATGTCGGTGGCGGCGGGAATGGCCCAGCCGCGCAGATAAGGTTCAACTGCGCCAGTGACGGCAACATAGATGGCGGCCGGGGCAATCATCCCGCCCACCGCCGCGATGGCGGGCATCAGAGCTTCGTCACGATTGCGGAAGGGGCCTTCTATTGTTTCGCGCTTCAGTTCGAGGCCAACGTAGAGAAAAAAGATGGCCATCAAGCCATCGGCGACGAAATGGCCGACATCCATGCGCAAATTGAAGGGGCCGATCTCTGCGCCGATAGGCTGATGCAGGAAGGTGGCGAATGCTTCGCGCGCGCCGCTGTTCTGCAGAACGAAGGACGCAAGAGTTGCGAGGATCAACAATATGCTCGGCGTGATCTCTTTTTCCCACCAATGCTTCGCGCCGCCGCTACTTGCCATCATGCCTCGCTTTCAGCGCGCAACCTACGCAAGCGTCACAAGGCTGCAACAAAAACCGGCGTGGCGCGACGACACATCAGATAACGTGACCGGGCAATGTCGCCGCGGGTCTTGCGGCCAAAGGCGGCGTTGCAGGGCGCGCTCGGAAGTGCAAGCCCTTGGATATGGCGTCGATTAAGCGCTGCGCACTCCCTGACGAAGCTTTGCTCCGCGGCTACGCTGAAAGGGGCGCGTATACGGATTGCTTCGCCGTTGATGTGGCGGCTAGCGTTTCGTTCGCGGCGTTCGTCGAGGCGTTTTACACGAGCGCTGCCTTCAGGTGTGAGCGGTTTGTATTGACTTGGGTGGTGGCGAAGCCATCGAGCGATGATGAGGCGCGGCGGCTTGCGCGCGGTGAAGCGGAGAGGTTCGCGGCTTGGACGGTTGAGGCGCGAGCGCCGGATCAGTTCCTGGCGTGCGATTATCTCAGACGCACGCGGTCATGGCTGATGGTTGCGCCGACTAAGGGCGGAACGCGCTTGTATTTTGGCACGGCGGTTGTGCCGGTTGGGTTTGGGTCAGGCGGGGGTCGGCTCGGGTTTCCGTTCAACGCGCTGCTGCCGTTCCATAAGCTCTATGCGCGTATCCTTCTGGGCGCAGCGCGTGGGCGGGCGCTGAAGCAGGTGCGCTTGTAGACACGCCCGAGCGGCAATCGCCCGTTGGGCGTCTGCGTGAGGAGAAACACGGCGAGGACAGGCCCGAATAGATCGATCCGCAGGTGTTGCAGGCGAAGCCAGGCGTTGACGCGGCGATATTATGCATCGCCCGCCAACAGCCAACACCCAGGAGTAGGATAGGTCGAGACCGCTATGGTGTTTCGGCTGTCGGCGCTTCGATGGTGATTTCGACGTAACGGCTGGTCGGTTCGGCAACGTTATCGGCGGCTTGATGGGGGAGACGCTCCTCGCCCGCCCCTTCAGCCGAAATGACCGCCGCGTCGATGCCGCGCGTGGCGAGCGCGTCGCCCACGGCGGTCGCGCGATTGCGTGAGAGCTCAAGGTTGCGCGCTGCGGCGCCGACGGTGTCAGTATGCCCAACGACACTGACGCGAGAGACGTTGCAGGCTTCGCGGCGCACTTCGCTGACAGCGCCGTCAACAATCGCCGTTGCTGCGGCGTCGAGCGCTGCTGCGTTCGAGGCAAAGTAGACCCGCGCTGAGATCGTCTGGCAGGCGCCTCGTAGCAGGCGAGCTCGGATCACGTGCGAGATCGTGAGATAATGATTGTAGCATCCGCCAACGCACCCATAGCGATGAACGGCGGGATCCACCGGCTGAAGTTCGCCCTCCACGTCGACCGCGATGACCGTGTGCGAGCCGCTCGGCTGGTAGCCTTCGGGGTAGGCGTTCGCGACCACTTGCATCGCCTCAGGACTCATGCCGAAGGCCCAGGTCTCGGTCTCGCCTTCAGCTCGGAATGATTGTCCTTCGAACCAATAGAGCAAGACGCCAGAATAATGTTGGGGCGAGGGCTCTGGCGCTGAGGCGCATCCGGCGAGGGCAGTCGCGGTGATCGCAGCCGCGATCAGTTTGAGCGTTGTCTTCATCGTCATCGCCTCCCCAGGGGAGCCTAGAGCACGGATCCCACAGCGCAAACACAGTTCTCCCTAGGCGCCACCGCACGAATGCTCGGAATCGAGTGCGCTCCATGACTCTCGTGTGCGCAGGTTTGTGGCTTTGTAGGTGCGGCCTCGGTCGTCACCCGGCGGACAACCAATTGGAATTTCGGTCAGGCACAGTCGCACCACGTCGCCTCTGCGCGAATGGTGGATCCCCTCGATGAAGTCGTAGTCGATCTGAACTTGACCATTGGCGTATTCGATTGCGCTGCCGCTGGCGTCCGCGCGAAACCCATAATCGATGACGCTGGTCTGAGCGCATGCGCCGATAGGTCCTTGCGCGGCGGCGTGCGCATCCATCGTCGGCGCCCAGTTGACGGCGCAGGCGATAGCGACGAGAGCGAAGAAGCTTGGTCGTCGTGCCATGCTCTTTGTTTACGGAGAAACGTGGCGACATTGAGCGAAATGCGCCGCTTCCCGACATCGTGATGGCACGCGCGCGCAAACAAAAGGGCGGAGCTTTCGCTCCGCCCTTCGTATTAGCTGACTGCCTGGTGGCTGGATTAGAAGTCCATGCCGCCCATGCCGCCCATGCCGCCGCCTGGCATGCCGCCGCCGGCGGCTTCCTTCTTCGGGGCTTCGGCGATTGAGGCTTCCGTCGTGATGATGAGGCCGGCGACCGAGGCTGCGTCTTGCAGCGCCGTGCGGACAACCTTCACCGGATCGATGATGCCTTCTTTCACGAGGTCGACATACTCTTCGGTCTGCGCGTTGAAGCCGTAATTGTCGTCCTTGTTTTCGCGCAGTTTGCCGACAACGATCGAGCCTTCAACGCCGGCGTTTTCCACGATCTGACGGATCGGGGCTTCCAGCGCCTTCTTGACGATGCTGATGCCGACGTTCTGGTCTTCGTTGTCACCCTTGGTCGAGAGCTTAAAGGCCGCGCGCAGGAGTGCTGTGCCGCCGCCGGGGACGATGCCTTCTTCCACCGCAGCGCGGGTGGCGTTCAGCGCGTCATCAACGCGGTCCTTGCGTTCCTTCACTTCGACTTCCGTCGCGCCGCCGACCTTGATCACCGCCACGCCGCCGGCGAGCTTCGCCAGACGTTCTTGCAGCTTCTCACGGTCGTAGTCGGACGTGGTGTCTTCGATCTGCTTGCGGATCTGACCAACGCGGGCTTCGATGTCCTTCTTGGCGCCCGAGCCGTCGACAACCGTTGTATCGTCCTTCTTCACGACGACTTTCTTGGCCTTGCCGAGCATGTCGAGCGAGACGTTTTCGAGCTTGATGCCCAGGTCTTCGCTGATGACTTGGCCGCCGGTGAGGATGGCGATGTCTTCCAGCATGGCCTTGCGGCGATCGCCGAAGCCCGGCGCCTTCACCGCCGCGACCTTCAGGCCGCCACGCAGCTTGTTGACGACGAGCGTGGCGAGGGCTTCGCCTTCGACGTCTTCTGCAATGATCAGCAGCGGACGTTGCGATTGCACGACGGCTTCGAGAACCGGCAGCATCGGTTGCAGCGAGGAGAGCTTCTTTTCGAAGAGCAGGATGACTGGATCTTCGAGCGTCGCTTCCATCTTGTCGGCGTTGGTGATGAAGTACGGCGAGAGATAGCCGCGGTCGAACTGCATGCCTTCGACGACGTCGAGTTCAGTTTCGAGCGACTTGGCTTCTTCAACGGTGATGACGCCTTCGTTGCCGACCTTTTGCATGGCGTCGGCGAGGAATTTGCCGATGTCGCTGTCGCCGTTGGCGGAGATGGTGCCGACTTGGGCGATCTCTTCCGAACCGCCGACCTTCTTGGCGCGCTTCTTCAGGTCATCGACGACAGCGGCGACCGCCTTGTCGATGCCGCGGCGCAGATCCATCGGGTTGCGGCCCGACGCGACCGCCTTCATGCCTTCGCGAACGATGGCTTGAGCGAGAACGGTGGCGGTGGTGGTGCCGTCGCCGGCTTCGTCGTTGGTCTTCGAAGCGACTTCACGAATGAGCTGAGCGCCCATGTTCATGAACTTATCTTCGAGTTCGATTTCCTTCGCGACGGTGACGCCGTCCTTGGTGGTGCGCGGGGCGCCGAAGGACTTTTCGATCACGACGTTGCGGCCTTTCGGGCCGAGCGTGACCTTCACGGCGTTGGCGAGAATGTCGACGCCTTGGAGCATGCGCTCACGGGCGTCGGCGCCGAAATTAACAATCTTAGCAGCCATTGCTGTTGAACCTCTGAATTAGAAACGATTGAGCGAAGCGAACTGCTGGCGCTTAGGCCGCGTCCTTCTTCTTCGCCTTCTTCTCTTCGATGACGCCCATGATGTCGGACTCCTTCATGATGAGGAGTTCTTCGCCATCGACCTTCACTTCGGTGCCCGACCACTTGCCGAACAGGATGCGGTCGCCGACTTTCACGTCGAGTTCGATGCGCTCGCCGTCTTCATCGCGCGTGCCCGGGCCGACGGCGACGACTTCGCCTTCTTGCGGCTTCTCTTGCGCGGTTTCCGGAATGATGATTCCGCCGCGGGTCTTTTCTTCTTCCTTTACGCGCTTCACGAGCACGCGGTCGTGCAGGGGACGAAAGCTCGCCACTGGTGATACTCCCTTGGTTAGTAAGGCCTTTTGCCTGCCAGGGACGCTGTTAGCACTCGGCTTCCCTGGTTGCTAAGTCGGGGAAATAGGGGGCCGCGCGGCGGTGGTCAACCTGGTTGCCGGTGGAGCAGGCCGAAATTTTCATCCAAGGCAGTTTTGGCCCCCAATGCCGCGCTCGGGCGTTGGCTCGCCATGATGAGACCTGGCCCGAATGAGCCCCAACCCGATAACCCCGAACCGCCGACCCGGCCCCCAGCCGAGGCGCCTGATGCGCCGGTACGTGAGCCGCCGAAGCCGCCCGGAACGCCGCCGCCGGTTGTGGTAATGCCGCGTCGGGCTATTCTCTTGCACTAACCTCGCGGCGTTCGCGGCGTTCTGATCGGGGGTGAAGTCTTGCTGAGATTGTTGCTTGCCGTCTGTTTGTGGCTCGGGCTTGGCGTCAGTGCGATGGCGCAGGAACGTCCGTCCGAAGAGCGCTTGGCGTTGGCGCGCGAGGTGATGTCATTGTCGGGCGGTGAAGCCGGCTTTCTCGATATGATGGAGCAAATGCGGCCGATCTTGCTGCAGGACATGCGTTCGCAAGGTGTGAGCGAGGAGATGGCGAACCGCTTCACAGAATTGTTCGTCCAAGAGTTCGCGCAGGAAGCGCCGCGATTGGTCGAGCTGGGGGCGCTCGCATATGCAAACAAATTCACCGATCAAGAACTGCAAGATCTTGCGGTGTTTCTACGAACGCCCTCGGGACAGGCATGGGTCGCGAATCAGAACGAGATCGCCGCCGCGATGATGCGGGCGGGCATGCTGGTGGGCCAAGAGGTAGCCGCGCGCGTGATAGAGCGCGCCCGCCAGAGGCCTGCGCCGCAAACCCCCTAGAGCGCGAGGTAAGCGGTGGTGCGGCGCGATTGACAAATTTTGGCGCCACTCGGCTTGATCCTTGGCAAATGGCAGACAAGGTCTTTCCGCAAACGCTGCAACACTGAGCAGTCGGGAGCACGCCTAAATGCAGAAATCGTTCGCGATGGCGGCAATGGTCGCCGTCACGCTGGCAATGAGCGCCGCGCACGGCCAAACGCCTCCGGCTGAACCGCCGCCTGGCGGTCCGCCCCCAGACGATTCACGCGGAGAGCGCGGCGCGTTGTTTGTGAACCCCATGGGGCAGGCGTTCCGGGCTAGTCCGGAGAGCCGGCGCGCGCCAATTTTGTTGTGGCTGGCGCACGCGGACGCCGACCACGACGGACGCATCAGCCGCGATGAGTTTGTCAACGAGGCGATGGCTTTTTTCGCCAACGATCTCGACGCCAACCACGACCACACAGTCATCCCAATAGAGTCGACAGAGTTCCGGCGCTTGCACGCGCCTGAAACGCTCAACCTGGATACAGCGCCCGTGACTGTGACGCCGACGCGCCAGCACCGCGAGAGCAACAACGGCATCGTCGGCGCCCGGCCCGAGGTCCGGTCGATGAGCAGCGTAAATGGATTGTCGCAGCTTGGTCCGCCGCAGTCGCGGAATGGGCCGCCGCCACAACGTCGGGGGCGGTTGCGGCAGGATGAGGTCATGCTTGGCGCAGAGGTCGAACCGGTGATGTCGTGCGATCGCGATTTCAGCCGCCGCATCGATGCGGCGGAGTTTCAAGCCTGCGCCGAGCGCCGGTTTGTGGCGCTTGACGTCAATCGCGACGGCTATTTCGAACTCCACGAATCCGAGCGCGCCCGCGCGATGCTTGAGGCGTATGGGGACTAAGATCCCTTCCGGCGCATCAAACAAAAGAGCCGCCTCGTGTGGAACGAGGCGGCTCAATTTTTCCTGCCGTGACGCGCGTCAGTAGTAATACATCGCGTCGAGGATGAGGCCGGTGGAAACGACGATCAGAAGAATGTCGCGATCCACCATGATGTAGCGGCAGCCATATGGCGCAGGCGGCAGCCGGTAATAGAGATCGTAGGGGATTGCATCCCAATAGATGTCGTAGGGCAGGATGTAGCCCACGCGCCACGGGCGGTACGGATGGCGCCAGCCATCGTAGCCGTACCAATAATAGTTGTGGCCGAAGAAGCCCGCGAAGATCAGCGAATAGCCACGGTCGAAGTAATAGCCGTAGCGAATGCTGCGCCAGTCGGAATAGCGCGGGCGATCCCAGTCGCGGTGGTTGGTGTGCCAACGATTGTAGCGATCGCGATCGCGGCGGCCATCGTCGCGTCCGCGGCCCCAATCGTTATGGGCGAAGTCACGGCCGCCGCCGTTACGTCCGCCATTCCAATTGTTATCGCCACGATTGTTGCGATTGCGCCCATCGTTCCAGTCGCCGCGTCCGCGATCGTTATCACCGCGCCCGCGACCATCCCACTGGCCGCGATTGGTTTGGCCGCCGTTATTGTCGGCGCGCCGACGCGCATCCCACTGGTTGGTCTGGGTATTGCCGCCGGTGTCGCCACGCCTGCGCCCGTCCCACTGACCGCCGTTGTTTTGACCGCCATTGTCGCCGCGACCACGGCCATCCCACTGACGGGTTTGATTGCCGCCGTTGTTGTCGGCGCGCCGACGCGCGTCCCACTGGTTGGTCTGGGCATTGCCGCCGCTGTCGCCGCGGCTGCGGCCGTTCCATTGGCCGCCATTGCTTTGGCCGCCGTCGCCGCGTCTGTGGCTATCCCCTTGGCCGCGTCCGCCGCCTCTGCCGTCATTGCCGCCGGCGAGCGCCGGTGGCGGCGTCTGTGGCGGGGCCTGAGTCTGTGGACCTGGTCTGTTTTGGCCACGATTGCCATGGTCACCACGGTCACCACGGTCTCCGCGATCTGTGCGGTCGCCACGTTGTTCGCCGTCGCTGTGGCGACTGCGGGCGTGATCGCCCCGTTGAGCGTAAGCCGGTGTCGCCACCCAAGCTGTCGCGCTCAAAGCGACCACTGCCGCGATGAGGGCTTTTTTCATATTGAGGCTCCCAGTGTGCGTGCGTGCACAAATTCCTCGCAGCGCCACGATGGAAGCCGCCGCCTGAACCGAAGCTGAATCTGGCCTGAGTGGCGCGCGTTGGGGGCGTTCAGCTGATGCGTAGGCCGTTCAGCAGGAAGCGCACGGCGCGTGCGACATGGGCCTTAAGCTCAGCGTCCGAAATGACGTAGCTTTCGTCGGTCATCGCCTGAAACTGGTGGCGGCTGCGCAAGAGTTCGATGAAGTAGCTCACGCTCTCACGCGCCACGGTCTCGCTGAGACCGGCACGCCTTAGCTGGGCTGTAAGCTCGTCGTAAATGATGTTGGCGCCGCCGGTGGTGAAGTAGCGGCGGAGTTGATCCGGAACTTTCCGGCCTTCTGAAACCATGACCCGGAAAAAAGCGAGGCTGTCCCGCTGCAGCAGGCGGCGCAGAAAATGCTCGCCCACGACCTGGAGCGCCTCTTCCACGGACAGCCCTTCGAGGTCGCTTGGCGCGCGCATTTCGCGTGCGAAGCGATCATGCTGATCCTGCATGAAGGCGAGGAAGAGGCCTTCCTTATTGCCGAACTGGGCATAGAGGGTCGCTAATGAGCCGCCGGCGAGCCGCACCACGTCGTTGACGCTTGCCGCCTCATAGCCGTGCTCAAGGAAGACCTCCCGAGCCGCCTCGAGAAACGCTTGCCGCCGCGCCACGCCCCTATCTGGCTGGCGGCCGTCGGAATCGGCTGTTTTGATCGCGGCTCTTCCCAAGTGACAAATCTCTCACGAAGCTGTGAGGATAACCCGGTGGTTCCCCCGCGCAAGCTCATGGACCTATCTCGTTCGGGCTATAGTTCGGCTTACCGTACGGGAGACTTGAAGGTTGCGTAGCCGTGGCTACGTTTAGCGAGGCCAACTAGGGCCGGGCTATTAAGTTACTTTCCATGCCAGACGACGCCGGTTTTCGGCTCGATGCCACGCGCGCGAGGGCTAAGGTACGCGCTATGGCTCAATCTCTCGGACGCCGCGGGCTGATGATCGCCGGCGGCGCGATCGTTTTTGTGCTGCTGGCAATCTGGGGCGGCAATTGGTTCTTCGTCGGCCGTCATATGGTCTCGACCGAAAATGCTTATGTGCGCGCCGACATCTCGCTGATCTCGCCGCAGATCGAGGGCTACGTGCGCGCGATTCCCGTGGCTGAGAACCAAAGCGTTCACGCTGGCGACGTGCTGGTTGAGATTGATCCGACAGATTATCAGGCACGGGTCGCTGCGGCGCGCGCTGCACTCGCTGAAGCCGAGGGCGCACGGTCGTCGCAACAGGCAGGCCGCGCGCTCGCGTCCGCTGATGTTGCGCGCTATCGCCCGCTTGCCGAACGTGGCCTGCTTTCGCCCGCGCGGATGCAGCAATTGGAAATTCAAGCGCGACAGGCCGGCGGCGGCGCCGCCGCTGCTGAAGCGGCCGTGCAGGCCGCACAAGCGCAGCTTGAACAAGCCGAGCTCGATTTGTCGCGCACGACGGTGCGGGCGCCCATTGATGGCGTGGTGGGCGACCGGCAAGTGCAGCTTGGCCAACTTGTGCGCTCAGGCGCGCCATTGATGTCGGTCGTGCCGCTGCAATCAGTTTATGTGGTTGCGAATTTCAAAGAGACGCAGATCGAAAATTTCCGTCCGGGCCAGCCGGTGACGATCCGCCCCGACATCGCGCACAGTTTGCGCCTGCGCGGCACGGTGGATTCCCTGGCGCCGGCAAGCGGCACCGAGTTTTCGATTATCCCCACAGACACGGCGACTGGCAATTTCACCAAGATCGTTCAGCGCGTGCCGGTGCGTATTCACATTGAGCCCGGCCAGGACGGGCTTGAGCTGTTGCGCCCGGGATTGTCGGCGACAGTCACGGTGGACACGCGCGAATGAGCGACGCCGCTCTCGCGGCTAAGCCGGACGATTCACCGCCGCTTCATATCTGGATCGGCTTCATCGCCATGGTCGTTGGCCAGTTCATGGCGATCCTGGACATCCAGATCGTCGCCAGCGCTATCGGCTCGATTCAAGCCGGCGTCAGCGCGAGCCGAGACGAAATCAGCTGGGTGCAGACGGCGTATCTGATCGCTGAAGTGATCGGCATTCCGCTCTCCGGCTTTCTCGGGCGTGCGCTGGGGACGCGGTTGTTGTTTTGCATTTCCGCGATCGGGTTCTCGATTTCCAGCCTGCTGTGTGCGTTCTCCTGGGACATTTCCTCGCTCATCGTTTTCCGCGCGCTGCAGGGGTTTACCGGTGCGGCGATGATCCCGACGGTGATGGCGACGCTCTATCTCGTGTTTCCGCAGCGGCTGCAGCCGATGACCGGCGCGATGATGGGCATGGTGATCACGCTTGCGCCGTCGCTCGGGCCAACGATTGGCGGCATTGTCGCTGAAACGCTCGGCTGGCGCGCGCTGTTTTGGGTGAACGTCGTGCCGGGCCTGCTGATCACGATTGTGATCTGGAACACGATGGCTTCGCTCAGCAAACCGCAATTCGATTTGCTCAGGAAAATCGACGTCATTGGCCTGATGGGTCTCGCCATGTTCTTGGGGGCGGCGGAATACACGCTTGAGGAGGGCCCTTCGAACGAATGGTTCGCGTCCAGTGAAGTGATCACCTGGGCGCTGGTTTCGGCGGTTGGGGCGGTTATTTTCTTTTATCGCGCGTTCAGGACTGAGACGCCGATTGTCGATCTTAGACCATTCAGCTCGCCAACCTTTGCGGTCGGCGCGGGCCTTGGATTCATCCTGGGGCTCGGCCTGTTCAGTTCGGTGTTTCTGACGCCGCTCTTCCTTGGTTCGGTGCGCGGCTATAGCGCGCTGCAGATCGGCCACACCATGTTCGTGCAGGGCGCGGTGATGTTTTTCACGGCGCCGATTATCGGGCGCTTCGGGCGAACGCTTCCAGATACGCGGCCGCTCGGCATTCTCGGTTTCTTGTTGGTGGGCCTTTCGTGCTGGGTGCAGGCGCATCTGACGGCGGAGGCCGGATTTTGGGAGCTGGCCTGGCCGCAAGTGTTGCGTGCGCTGGGATTGATGATGACGTTCAATTCGGTGATGCAGCCGGCGCTGCAATCGCTGCCTCCGCAACTGGTGCATTCCGGCGCTGGCCTCTTCAACACGTTCCGCAATCTGGGCGGCGCGTTCGGAATTGCGGCGCTGGCGACAGTGCAAGCGCATTCGTTTGCGTTGCACAGGCAGGAACTCTACGCGGCGGCCAATCCGAACAACCCGCACGTCGCCGGCATGATCGCCGGCGCGCAGGTGTATTTGGAGCAGGCGGGCGCGTCCGACCCCGAGCGCCAAGCACTGATGCGGTACGCAGCGTTGTTGGATCGTGAGGCGCTGGTGATGACGTTCAACGACCAGTTTTTGGTGCTGGCGGTCGTGATCAGCTTGTCAGCGTTCGCAATGTTGCTGTTGCGGCCGAGGCCAAGGTTCGGCGTGCAAGGCGGCCCACCAGAGCTCGACGAAGCGGCAATGGCGCACTGATCTATTTGCCGGCGCAGATCGCGTCTTTGATGCCTTCTAGCATGTCGGGTGAAAGCGGCGCGGTCTTCGAGCCGAACGAAGCGGCCAGCGCGCCGTCTTTGCCGATCAGGATCTTGTGAAAATTCCACCGTGGCAGCGCGCTCTCGCCGAGTTCGTCGGCAACCCATTGGTAGAAGGGATGGCGGCGCTCGCGGGACGTGATTTCGACCTTCGCCGTCATCGGGAAGGTGACGTGGTAAGTCGTGTCGCAGAACTCGCGGATTTCGCTTTCCGGCGCCGGTTCCTGCTGGCCGAAATCATTGCACGGCACGCCGACGATCATCAGGCCCTTGTCGGACTTGGCTTCGTAGAGCGCCTCAAGGTCGCGGTATTGCGAGGTGAAGCCGCACGCGCTGGCGACGTTTACGATCAGCACGGCTTTGCCGGCATAGTCGGCGAGGTTCACATCGCCGGGCTCGTTCAGTTTGGCAAAGCTGAAATCGTAGGCGTTGGTCATGGTTTGACGTGCGAGTTTCAATGGGAGGCGCGGCATGTAGACCTCTAGAGCGCCGTGATCAATGTTCCGGGGCTATGCATGTGGCGTTCCGACGGGGTGCGTGATACAGCCCAACACGTGACCGTGAACCGCCGTTCCCCCATAGAAGCCTCTCGAATTTGAGGCCCGGCCAGCGTTGAGCCCGAAAAATCGGTGCTCCGCGGGACCGGGAACGGCTACATCACATTCGCTTCACTGGAGAACTGACCTCATGGCCGATGCGCCTCAAGGTCGCGATTACCGCGAAACTGTTTTTTTGCCTGACCTTCCGGGCGATCCCTTTCCGCTGCGTGCGGGGCTGCCGAAGAAGGAGCCCGAACGGGTGAAGCATTGGGCCGAGATCGGGCTTTACCATCTGCTGCGCAAAGAAGCGGCAGATCGGCCGAAGGTCGTGTTTCACGATGGCCCGCCGTACGCGAACGGACCCATCCATATCGGGCACGCGGAAAACAAAATCCTGAAGGACTTCGTCGTCCGCACGAAGCAGATGGCCGGCTTCGATTGCGATTATGTGCCGGGCTGGGACTGCCACGGCCTGCCGATCGAGTGGAAGGTCGAGGAGGACTTTCGCAAGCAAGGGCGGAAGAAGTCCGAGGTCCCGGCGGTTGAGTTTCGCCGCGCGTGCCGGGAGTACGCGGACAAGTGGATCCCGCTGCAGCGCGATGAATTTCGGCGGCTGGGGATCGAGGCGGATTGGGACAACTACTACACGACGATGAGCTTCGAAGCAGAAGCTGCGATCGCGCGCGAGTTTTTACGCGTGGTGCGGACGGGGCTGGTGTATCGCGGGAGCAAGCCCGTGATGTGGAGCCCGGTGGAACGCACTTCGCTGGCGGAAGCTGAGGTGGAGTATCAGGAGAAAACAAGCCCGACGATCTGGGTGAAGTTTCCGCTCCGATCCGCGCAAGCGGACGGTGACGCCAACCGCGATGAGATCATGGATGCGTCGATCGTCATCTGGACGACCACTCCTTGGACGATCCCGGGTAACCGTGCGATCTCGTTCTCGTCGAATATCGACTATGGCGTCTATCGCATCGACAGCATCGAGGAAGGACTCGCGTTCGACCCGTGGGTGAAGGTCGGTGACAAGATCATTGTTGCGACCAAATTGGCAGACGATGTTCTCCGAGCAGCGAAGGCCGCATCTTGGAAGCGCGTAAGCGACTTCGATCCGAAGAATGCTGTCGCTCTGCATCCGTTCCGCGCGCACGGCTACGATTTTGAAGTGCCGTTGCTCGACGGCGATCACGTCACCGACGATGCAGGCACAGGCTTTGTGCATACTGCGCCGAGTCATGGTGCGGATGACTTTGTGATCTGGGAAAAGAACTTCGGTCAGGAAGGCATCCCGTTCACGGTCGATGAGGATGGGCGCTACACCAAAGAAGCGCCAATGTTCGAGGGGCTCGAAATCCTGCAGCTTGAGGGCAAAGGTCTCGGCAAGGATGGGCCTGCAAACAAAGCGGTGATGGATAAGCTGATCGAGGTCGGCGCGTTGTTGGCGCGTGGACAGTTGAAGCACCAGTATCCGCACTCGTGGCGTTCGAAGGCGCCGCTGATCTTCCGCAACACGCCGCAATGGTTCATCGCGCTCGATAAGCCGTATCGCGATGGCAAGACGCTGCGCCAGATCGCGCTCGATGAAATCGATCGCGTCGATTGGGGGCAGAAGCGCACGGGCGAGACGAAGGACTACAACCGCATCCGCGGCATGATCGAGGATCGGCCGGATTGGTTGGTCTCGCGTCAGCGTGCGTGGGGCGTGCCGCTGCCGATCTTCGTGAAGAAGTGCGACGGCTCGATCCTGCAGGACGATGAAGTCGACGCGCGCATCTTCGCGGCGATGAAGGAAGGCGGCGCCGATGTGTGGTGGGCGACGCCAGCGCAGGATTTCCTGGGCGCGAAGCACAAGGCCGATGAGTACGAGAAGGTCGAGGACATTTTGGATGTCTGGTTCGACTCGGGCTCGACGCATGCATTTGTGATCGGCAATCCGGAAGCGCCGACGCGGGCTTCGTTCGTGAACCCGGTGTCGACCATCTATCTCGAGGGCTCGGACCAGCATCGCGGCTGGTTTCATTCCTCGTTGCTGGAAAGCTGCGCCACGCGCGGAAAAGCGCCGTACGACGAGGTGATCACGCACGGCTTCACCATGGACGAGAAGGGCATGAAGATGTCCAAGTCCATCGGCAACACGATTGAGCCGCAGAAGATCGCCGAGCAGAACGGCATCGAAATCCTGCGCCTGCTGATCGCATCGGCCGAGTACGGCGATGATTTGCGGCTCGGCAAGATCATGATCGATCAGTCCGGCGAGATGTACCGCAAGCTGCGCAACACGTTGCGCTATTGTTTGGGTGCGTTGCGCGGGTTCGAGGATAGCGAGCGCGTGCCGCTGAACCACGATCTGCCGCTGATGGAGCGCTGGCTGCTGCATCGCCTGCATGAAGTCGATGCGGCTGTGCGCAAGGGCTACGAGACCTATCAGTGGCGCATGGCGCTGGGCGCTATCGTTGAGTTCTGCAACGTCGATCTCTCGGCCTTCTACGTCGATGTGCGCAAGGACACGCTCTATTGCGACGCGCCGAGTTCATTCCGCCGCCGCGCGACGCGCACGGTGCTGCATGAGACATTCTCGCGTCTTACGGCTTGGCTTGCGCCGATATTGCCGTTCACGGCGGAGGAGGCGTGGCTGACGCGTTTCCCAGAAAGCGTCTCGGTGCATCTGCGCACGTTCCCGGAAACGCCGGACGCGTGGGAGGATGATTTCGCGGGTGAGGAAGTTGCGAAGTTGCGCGAGGCGCGGGCTGTGGTCACCGGCGCGCTTGAAGTGGCGCGACGCGACAAGGTGATTGGCGCCGCGCTCGAAGCGGCGCCGCGCGTGTTCGTGAAAGATGATGGGCTGCGCGCTTCGTTGCAGGCCGTGGATTTCGCTGAACTTTGCATCACCAGCGGCGTCACCATCGTGGACGGCGATGGCCCGGCCGATGCGTTCCGTTTGCCGGAAGCGCCGGGCGTTGCGGTGGTGATCGAGAAAGCGCCTGGCGTGAAGTGCGCGCGGTCGTGGAAGTATTTCGATCCGGCGACCGCCGACCCGCGCTATCCCGATATCACGTCGCGCGATGCAGAGGCGGTGGCTGCGTGGGACGCCGCGCGCGCTTAGCGCACGACGTTAGCGAAGCACTGTCCTGGGCCAGACAGTCCGTGGCGGGCGAGGCAGTAGGAGCGCTCGCTGCCGTCAATGGAGACGGAGAGACATTGGCGCAGCTGCAGGCGCTGCATCTCCATGCATTGCTGCGTGAGGGGCTCATCGAGCAAAGCATTCACGCGCCGGCGTTCGCTATTGGCTGCGTCGGTGACGACGATGGCGGCGAGCGTCAGCATGTGATCGGTGACGGATGCGTAATCGTGTTGCTCGCGGCCATTGCGGACACGGGGCGCCGCCCCTTCGCGGCCGCTGAACGAATCCCAGAAACCGCGGCCGCCGAAGTCCTCGATTTGACTCATCGGCCGCGCCGAAACGGCTGTCACGCGTAGGCGACTGCGCATGGCGGGTGACAAACGAACCGCGCCCTGCAGGTCTCCGCCGCTGGAGCGTTGCGCAATCGACGAGCGGGCAAAGCGATCATAGCGCTCGCCGGCGAGGTCGATGCGGAAACGATCAGCGCTCGCGGCGCCGAGGACGAGTTGAATGGCTTGGGGGGCGCCGTCCGGTTGACGGCGCGCGTAGTAGAGGTCGGTGCGGAGCGCGTTGAGCACGGGGCCGCGCCCGTTCTGTCGCACATCGCGGCGCACGCCTTCAGCGAAGGAAGGCGATTGGGCGGCGGTTAGCGCGCCATAGGCGATCCAGCCGCGCGCGACACGATTTGGGTCATGCCGCTGCAGGCGCGTTAGAGCCGCATCGACATCCCTGTCGCTCTCAATGTCTGCGCTCAGCAGCGCGCTGACATCGGTTTGATAGAGGGCGTAGGCCTCAAGTGCGTCATGCACTCCGTCCGCTTGCGCGAGCGCAGGCCAGACGCAAACAGCCGCCGCCACGGCTAAAGCTAGATCCCGCATGGGCGCATCATGCGTTGGTTCGGTTAAGCCAGAGGCTGCCAAGCGCAGTTAAACTGCAGTCACCTAAACGAACGCTAACCTTGCGCAGGCGCCGCAATCGCCATGCACGCGCTAGCGCCAATGAACCCATGACGGGCGATGCAAAAGGCGTCTTCGTTTGGCGAGCTTGTTACGGACGCGCATTGGCGCAACTGCAATTGCTGCAACGCCAAGCATTGCGTCACCGGCTCATCGGTCAGCGCCGCGTTGACGCGCGCTGTCTCGTTTTCGGTCGCGCCGACAACAAAGAGCGCGCCCAGCGTAAGCATGCGATCGAGGGCGCCGGCATGTGCAGCCACGACGCGCCATTGCCGGACAGGCGCCGCCGCTGAGGCGCGGTTGCCGAGCCCGTCCCAGAAACGCACGCCGCCAAAGGCGTCCGCGTCGATCAGCGGAGAGGCCGAGAGGGGCGTTGGACGCAGTTGCAGAATGAGTTCCGGCGCCAGAGTGCGTGTGCCGGGCGCGCGCAAGGCGGCTTCGCGATCGACACTGCGCCGCGTCCACGCGCTGGTGTCGCTTGCAGCGCCCAAGCTTTCGAAGCGGATGGCGAGATCGTTCGCCCGCGCGGTGTCGGACGCGAGCGCGCGCAAGATCAGCTGCACGGCTTCGGCCGACCCTGGAGGGCGGCGGCGCGCGTAGGACCAGTCACGCCGGAGTTGACGCAGTACGGCGGCTCGACCGGCGGCGCGGACGCGGCTGCGCACGCCGTTCACCCAGGCCGGGGATTGCGTGGCGGTGAGCGCGCCATAGGCCAGCCAGCCTCGCGTCAGGCGCTCAGGATCATGCCGCGCGGTTCGATCGAGCGCCGCATCCATCGCAGCGGAGTCGGCGATTTCGGCGTCGAGCATCGTCGTGATGTCGGTCTGGTAGAGTGCGTAAGCGTCAAGCGCTTGGTGCAACGGCTCCTGCGCGTTCGCGGCGCCCGCCCATAGGCAGACGGCGGCGGCGAGAGCAATCAGGCGCATGTCTCACCATGCCCTCGAACAAGGGCGAAACCAAAGCGTCGCGGCGGCAGCGGGTTGATCGGGGGGCGTCGGCGCGTCCATAAGCCGGACATGCTCCGTTTCGGCCTTATCCTTGCCGGCGTCGTTCTCGTGGTCGATCAGATCGCCAAATGGGTGATCCTCGGTCCGGGCGCCTTCAGTCCGCCCGGCTGCTTGGAGGCGGGCATCAATTGCCGTTTCCTTGAGCTGACGCCGGTCTTCGATCTGCAGATGGTGTGGAATCGCGGCTTTAGCTTCGGACTCGGGCGCGCGCAGGATGATCTAGGCCGCTGGCTGCTGGTGGCGATGCAGCTCGGTATCTCCGGTGTCTTCCTCTGGTGGTTGCGCAGCGCGGTGCGTCGGCCAACCGCCATTGCGCTTGGCTTGGTTGTTGGCGGTGCGCTGGGGAACGTGATTGACCGCATTCGTTTCGGCGCCGTGGCGGACTTCCTCGATTTCAGCATGAACGGGCGCTTCTTCCCGTGGGTGTTCAACGTGGCCGACGCGGCCATCACCTGCGGGGCGATCCTTCTGGCGGTAGACATGGTGTTCTTCGCCGAAACCGAGCCTGGGAAGGGTACGGGCTGGCGCCAGTTCAAGGCGTGGCTGGACCGCGTCAGGGGCGGTGCAAGCGGCTCAGGCAACTGAAATTGGGGTAGATTCGCCCCAGAACGGTCAAACTGCGGGCCGACGCATCTTTGCTGCAGTCCGGCTTGGCGGCGACCGCGTGGCTCGTCTAGAAGCAAGCCGAGAGATTTGAGGGAGGCGGACGTTGTCCAAACCGATCGCACTGGTGGCGATACTTGCCGCGGCCACGGCCGCTACCGGCTGCTCAAGCATGTCGCGCGCTATCGGCGCGTCGCGGTCGGCGCCCGACGAGTTCCGCGTGATGACGCATGCGCCGCTCACGCTGCCGCCCGATTACAATCTGCGTCCGCCGCGCCCAGGTGAAGCGCGTCCGGGTGAAAGCGACCCGTCGACGGAAGCGCGGGCCGCACTGTTTGGCGACAATGTCGGCCAGTCGGCGAGCCAAGGCGAACGCGCGTTCGTCACGGCTGCTGGCGCGGCAACCGCCGACGACAACATTCGCGATCAGATTGATTACGAATCTCAAGGTGTCGTGCGCCGCAATGAAGGCTTCGTGGATCGTCTGTTGGCGTTTGGCGGTTCGGGTGCAGCTGCTTCTCCGCTTGATCCGCGCACCGAAGAACAGCGCCTTGCCGACGATGAATCCATTCGTCGAGCGACCGGCGGCGGTCAGGTAACGATCCAGCGTGATCGCGGCGGCTTCAAGCTTCCGGGCACCTGAGCGTCTTGTCCGGCGGGGTGGGCAAGCGTTTCATTGTAGCATGCATGGCGCTGTTGGCGCTGACGGCGTCCGCCTATGCGGACGAATTCGTTCGCCCGGAAACTTTCACACTCCGCAATGGCATGCAGGTGGTTGTAATTACGGACCGGCGTGCGCCGGTCGTCACGCACATGGTTTGGTATCGTGTTGGCGCCGCGGATGAGCCACGCGGCCATTCCGGGATCGCGCATTTCTTCGAACACCTGATGTTCAAAGGCACGCGTCAAATCGCACCTGGCGAGTTCTCGCGAACGATCGCCCGCAATGGTGGCGAGGATAACGCGTTCACGAATTGGGATTACACCGCTTATTTCGAGCGCATCGCGCGCGACCGGCTTGAGCTGGTGATGCGCATGGAAGCAGATCGCATGCGCAATCTGCAGTTTTCGGACGAAACCTTTGCGTCTGAGCGCGACGTGATCGTGGAAGAGCGCCGTCAGCGTATCGACAACAATCCAGGGTCTGTGTTGGGCGAACGGATGCGGGCGATGTTATGGCCGCACCATCCTTACGGCACGCCGGTGATCGGCTGGCTGCATGAGATTCAGACGCTCGATCGCGAAACGGCGCTCCAATTCTATCGTACGTGGTATGCGCCCAACAACGCCATCCTGGTTGTTGCCGGGGATGTAGATGCCGCGGAGCTGCGGCCGCTGGCGGAGCGCTATTACGGGCGGTTGCGTCCGACGCGTGACTTGCCATCGCGAACATGGGTGAGCGATCCGCCGAACGTCGGGCCGATACGCGTCACCCATCGCGATGAGAAGGTGCGCCAACCTTCGTTCTCGCGCCTCTATCGTGCGATCAGCTACGGGACGGACACCGGACGTCAGGCGCATTCGCTCGATGTTGCGATGGAAATACTTGGTGGTTCGGAGACGAGCCGGCTCTATCGCGCGCTGGTGGAGGAGCAGCGCATTGCGGTGAGCGCGGGGGCTGGCGGCAACACCAGCGGCTTGGGTGGCGGCAGCGTTTCGGTTTGGGCGACGCCAGTTGAGGGCGTGAGTCTCGAACGGGTCGAGGCGGCCGCGGATGCGGTGATCGCGGCGTTTCTGCGCGATGGACCGACAGAGGCGGAACTGACGCGCGCCAAGAACTCACTTGCCGCGAACGCGATCTATTCGCGCGACAGCCAGGAAAGCTTGGCAAACATCTATGGCGCCTCGCTGGCGCAAGGCGAGAGCATAGACGACGTGGTCAACTGGCCGACCGATATCGAAGCTGTGACGCGCGAGGAGGTGATGACGATCGCGCGCCAGACGCTCGACCTTGATGCATCTGTCACCGGCTGGCTGCTGCCGGAGGAAGGGCAGTGAGGGGGGGCGCGCTCGCATTGGCTCTGGCATGTGCGCCGCTCGCACCCGTCTACGCCCAAGCGCAGACTGAAAGCGCAGCGTCGCGTCACGCTGTGCCGGTGCAGCAGATCACGTCGCCTAGCGGTATTGAAGCGTGGCTGGTTTCGGACGCGACCGTGCCGATGATCGTCATGCGCGCCTATTGGCGCGGCGGGTCCGCCATCGAACCGGCCAATGTGATTGGCGTCACCAGCGTGATGACGGACATGCTCACCGAAGGCGCAGGGGCCATGAACGCCAACGCCTACAAGGAGCGGCTGCAAGATCTGAACATGTCGGTCGGCTTCTCCGCCGGTTGGGATGGCGTCGGTATGAGTCTGACGACTCTAAGCGAAAACCGCGACGCTGCGTTCGAAATGGCGCGGTTGGCGTTGCACGAGCCGCGCTTCGACCCTGAGCCGCTGGCGCGGATCAAGCGGCAAATGCTTGTGGGCTTGCGCACGCGCGAAACCAATCCGAGCTACATCGCCAATCTGGCGCTCGATCAGGCGCTCTATCCCAATCATCCCTATGCCCGGCGCACGTCGCGCGCAGGGATCGAGGCGATCAACCGCGCGGCTCTGGAGGAGCGACGCGCGGCATTGTTCAATCGCGCGACGCTGCAGATCACGATTGTGGGCGACATTAGCGCCGAAGATGCAGGCCGCGCGGTCGATACAATTTTTGCTGCGTTGCCGCAGGGCGCCCGCCCGCCTGAGCCGCCCGATGCCACGCTTGGCGCGCCGACGCCGCTCATCGTCCGCCAATTGCCGCAACCGCAGAGCTTGGTGCTGTTTGTTGGCCCTGGCATTCAGGACGAAGACCCGGATTGGATACCGCTGGCCGTCGCGAACTACATTCTGGGTGGTGGCGGGTTCTCGTCGCGGCTGATGGATCAAGTGCGTGAGCAGCGCGGGCTGGTCTACGGCATTGGCACCGGCCCCTCGGTGCGCGAGCACTCCGCCGTGATGCGCGGCTCGGCGCAGACCGAAAACGGCGACGTGCGTGAGGCAATTGAGGTGACGCGCGCCGAGATGGCGCGACTCTACAGCGAAGGCGCGACGCAGGCCGAAGTGAATGACGCGATCACATATCTCACCGGATCGTTCGCGCTTGATCTCGATAGCAATGTGAAGATCGCCAATGTCGTGCATGGCTACCAGGCTGCCGGGCGCGACATCGGATACGTCAACCGCCGCAACGATCTCATCCGTGCGGTGACGCTGGCGGATGTGAACCGGGTGATCCGCCGCCTGTTCAATCCGGCTGATTACACCTTCGTGGTGGTGGGCCAGCCAGAGGGACTTGAAGCGGCCGCTGCAAACTAGGGTGTGTGCGTCACCCTTCGACAGGCTCAGGGTGACGCATTGGAAGAACGGCGCCCGTTTCCACTAGCGTCAGCGAAAGCCGGGTCCGCCTTACCAAGCGTGATAGTGACGTACACCTCTGTATGGTGCTAAGCCGCGCGTTCGAGGAAACGTGCGATGACAAAAGATTTGGAAGCCTTCCGAACCGAGACGAGAGCCTGGCTGGAAGCGAACTGCCCGGCTTCGATGCGGACTCCGATGACGGGCGAAGACGACGCTGTCTGGGGTGGGCGCAACTACGAATTCAAAAATCCGGAAGCGAAGCTCTGGCTCGAGCGTATGGGCGCGAAGGGCTGGACCGCGCCGACGTGGCCGGCGGAGTACGGCGGCGGTGGCTTGAGCGCGGATGAGAACCGCGTGTTGCAGAGCGAGATGAAGAAGATTGGCGCGCGGCCGCCGCTCTTTTCGTTCGGTCTCTGGATGTTGGGGCCGGTTTTGCTTGAGTACGCGAACGAAGAGCAGAAGAAGGAGCACCTGCCGAAAATCGTGCGCGGTGAAATCCGCTGGTGCCAGGGCTATTCGGAGCCGGGCGCGGGTAGCGATTTGGCGGGTCTGCAAACCAAGTGCGAGGACAAGGGCGATCACTGGCTGATCAACGGCCAGAAGGTTTGGACCTCGTACGCGAACCACGCCGATTGGTGCTTCTGCCTGGTGCGCACCGATACAAGCGTCAAGCACGAAGGCATTTCGTTCGTGCTGATCGATATGACGACGAAGGGCGTCGAGACCCGACCGATTAAGCTCATTTCCGGGTCGTCGCCGTTCTGCGAAACATTCTTCACCGATGTGAAGATCCCGAAGGGCAACATGGTCGGCCGTCTGAATGGCGGCTGGGAGATCGCCAAGCGCCTGCTGCAGTACGAGCGGACCAATATTTCTGGCTTTGGCTCCAACACGCGTGTCGACGTGGTCGATTTGGCGAAGAAGCATGTGGGCATCGAAGACGGCGCGCTGGAGGATCGCGATCTGCGGGCGCGGATCGCTGAGCATAAGATGACGGAGCGGGCTTACGCTTTGTCGGTGCAGCGCGCGCAGGAAGAGGCGAAGGCTGGCGGCAATGTCAGCCATATGGCCTCGATGTTCAAAGTCGCGGGCGCGACGTTGAACCAGGATCGCTGCGAGCTGATGGTGGAAGCCGCGGGTAATCGTGCGCTCGGCTGGTCAGGCGAGGGCTTCTCGCCCGACGACATAGCGACGACGCGCGGCTGGCTCCGTTCGAAAGGCAATTCGATCGAAGGCGGCACCACCGAAATCAATCTCAACGTTGTCGCCAAGCGCGTGCTTGGTCTGCGAGACACACAATGACGTTCACACTGAATGACGATCAGCGGATGCTGAAGGATACGGCGCGCGATTTCTTTCGCGAGCAGGCGCCGGTGACGCGGCTGCGCAAGCAGCGCGATGAAAAGAAGAACGGCCGCGATCCGGATTTGTGGCGCGAGATCGCCGGGCTTGGTCTCGCGGGCGTGATCATTCCGGAAGAATACGGTGGCGCGGGGCTAGGTTTTGTCGCGCTGGGTGCGGTGCTGGAAGAGAGCGGGCGGACATTGGTTGCGTCGCCGCTACACTCTTCGGCGCTCGCGGGCGCCAGCGCGCTGTTACTGGCAGGTACCGATGCGCAGAAGCAGGAATGGTTGCCGAGGATTGCGTCTGGCGAAGTGGTTGCGACGATCGCGATCGATGAAGGCGCGCATCATGCGCCGAGCAAGTCGAAGCTGAAGTTCGAGGGCGGCAAGCTCACGGGCGCGAAGCAATATGTGGCCGACGGGCATATCGCCGATCTGATCATCGTTACGGGCGCGGACGCGCTCTATCTGGTGAAGGCGGATGCCGCTGGCGTGACGCGCCGCGAATTGGTGACAGCGGATAGCCGAGGCGCCGCGGACATCACGTTTGAGAACGCGCCGGCAGAGAAGATGAATGGCGGCGCCGATGTGGTCGACGCGATCCTCGACCGCGCGCGCATCGGTTTGGCGGCGGAGATGGTCGGCTCGGCCAGTGAGGCGTTTGAGATCACCAGCGAATATCTGAAGACGCGGCGTCAGTTCGGGCAGGTGATCGGCGGCTTTCAGGCGTTACAGCATCGCGCAGCGAAGCTGTTCACCGATTTGGAGCTGACACGCTCATGCGTGCAGGCGGCGCTCGATGCGTTGGATCGTAACGCCAACACTATCGCCGAGTATGCGAGCCTGGCGAAAGCGCGCGCGTCTGAGACAGTGCACCTCGCGTCGAACGAGATGGTGCAGCTGCATGGCGGCATCGGCATGACCGATGTTCACGATGCGGGGCTCTACCTGAAGCGGGCGCGCGCCACCGAAGCACTCTATGGCGGCGCAAGCTTCCACCGCGATCGGTATGCGAGCTTGCTCGGCTTCTAACTCAACGTTTCCCGGCCAAGCGTCACGCAACGCGTGATGCGCTGAGCTGGGATCTAGGGGGTAAGCGAACAGTCGGCGGCCCCTGGGTCCCGGATCACATGCCGGCTCAATGCCGGGCCTGCGTCCGGGAAGCGTGACGTGGTTTAAGCGGTTGCGGGGATAGGCGTTGCCAAGTCCGCGTCAAATTCCTTGCGCCACGTGGTGACAAGTGCGCGGTTGTCATGGTCCCACGGGTGGAAGCCGGGCTTGAACCAAGCGAAGAAGAGTTTCCAGCCGCGGCCGAAAATGCCGGGCTCGCGCCATAGGAAGCGCTTTACCGCCTTCACGGCGCCTTCTTTCGAGTAGCCATCGGCCTGAAGCAGGTGCGCGGCGTAATCGGTGATATTGCGCGGAAACATGATGCCGATGATCGCCATCACCATGCAGCGGCGGAAGTAGCGTTGAAACGGCGTCCAATCTTTGGTCGCGACCATGAAGACATCGAAGGCGACAGCTTTGTGCTCGGTTTCTTCCATCGCGTGCCAGCGCCACATGCGCTCGACGCCGGGAGGGGCGCTGTCGAACAGGTGTTGGTTGGCGGCATGGATGTCGGCCATCATCGAGGTGATGTGTTCGAGCGCGATGGTTGAAAGCAGCATGCGCATCGGGCCGCGTGAACGGGCGATGGCGACGCGCTCTTTGATGCTCGCTTCGATGTAATCGACTTCATAAAAGTCGCGATCGATGAGTTGATTGAGCGTGTGGTGTTCGCGCGAGTGGATCGATTCCTGGACGATGAAGCCCTTCACGTCTTCAGCGAGCTTGCCGTCAACGCGATCGCGATAGGCGCGGACGGCGTCGATGAACATGCGCTCGCCATCCGGGAATGTGAGCGAGAGGGCGTTGAACACCGCGGTGCCGACCGGATCGCCGCCAAGCCAACGGCGACCCTTCGCGCCTTCGAAATCGAAGTGGATGTCGCGCGGTGGTATTTGCACTTCGGCAGGTGTCGTCTTGGTGGCGGTCATTGGGAGGACCTCGGGTATAGGATTGCCTTCAGCTTGGATTTGGACTCTACTGACAAAAATGTCAATAAGAAAAACTGGTAAGGTTCGGGTGCGCCGTGCGCCTGAGGATGCGCGCGCCAACATATTGGCGGCAGCTGAGAAATTGCTGGTGGAGCGCGGGCCGTTGGCGTTGAAGTTGGCGGATGTCGCGGCCGCGGCGGGCGTCGCCAACGCCACTGTGATCCACCATTTCGGGTCGATTGATGGACTCCACGCGGCGCTGATGGAGCGGATGGTCGGTCAGCTCATAGCGGAGGTATTGGCGCTCGCGGAGAAGGGCGGCCCCACGCGCGAGGATACGCAGGAAGCCGTATTCGAAGCTCTGTTCGAAGTGTTCGAGACGCGCGGCGCGGCGCGCCTCGCTGCGTGGCTTGAACTTACCGGCGAGTGGCGGCGCGTGACACACATTCGCGAAGCCATACAGAGCGTCATTGTTCGGCGCGCTTCGTTCGGCGATGTCAATCCTCAACAATCACTGGACTTGGTGTTGATCAGCGTGACGCTCGCGATGGGCGCGGGGCTGTTCGGTCACGCGCTTGCGGAGCTTGTCGGCAAGCCGCCGGGGCACGCGCGCGAAGTCGGCATGGAAATGCTGCGCGTGTTTCACGCCGCGCAGGTCGCGAAATAGTTGGTAGCGCCGGCGAGACTTGAACTCGCTTCTCCGCAGTGAAAGTGCAGCATCCTACCCATAAACGACGGCGCCGTGCTGAACGGGCGCTCATGTCGCTTTGAAGGAATGGTCTGGGCGGCTGGATTTGAACCAACGACCTCCTGCTCCCAAGGCAGGCGCTCTCCGCTGACTGAGCTACGCCCAGACATTCGGCTAGCGCCACACGAGCGCTAGCGTATCTCTCGGAAGGGGCGCGGTCGAAACATGTGTGTGTACCTAGGAACTGAATGTGTTTGTTCAATGGTCGACAGGGTTGGATTCGAACCAACGTGTGCTTTCGCAAACGAGATCATGAGTCTCGCGGCTTCGACCGCTCGCCCACCTGTCAGGATTTACACTCAGTCATTCCAGACACGCGTAGCGTGATCTGGAATCCAGATCGACGACCGAGCGGTTGCTCTTGGATTCCAGATCGGCCTTCGGCCGTCTGGAATGACGAAACTGGCGGCGCCGGCGGGTCTCGAACCCGCCTCGCTGCATCGACAGTGCAGCATCTTCACCCATGGACCACGGCGCCGATCGCACGCGTGAGCGCGACTGCTCACGCGTGCTTTCGCTAACCCTTTACGCACACGACCTGGCGCAGTGTGTGCATCACATCTATCAAGTCCGACTGCGCGGCCATGACGGCGTCGATGTCCTTGTAGGCCATCGGCGTTTCGTCGATCACGCCAGCGTCCTTGCGGCATTCCACGCCTTCGGTCGCCTTGCGGTGATCTTCGAGCGTGAACATTTGCTTGGCCTTCGTGCGTGACATGGCGCGGCCGGCGCCGTGCGAGCAGGTGCAAAACGAATCCGTGTTGCCCTTGCCGCACACGATGAACGACTTTGCGCCCATCGAGCCGGGGATGATGCCGAGCTCTCCTTCACCGGCGCGCACGGCGCCCTTGCGGGTCACCCACACGTCGGCGTCGAAGTGCCGTTCACGCGCCACGTAATTGTGGTGGCAGTTCACAGCGTGCTTCTCGAGCTTGAATTTCGGCAGGTTGTCACGGAGCGCACGCAGCGTGCGTTCCATCATCACCTCGCGGTTGGCGCGCGCATAGTCTTGCGCCCAGCTGACCGCCGCCACGTAGTCGTCGAACAGCTCTTCGCCTTCCATGAAAAAGGCGAGGTCGCGGTCCGGCACGTGGTAGCCGAGTTCGCGCTTCAGCAATTCTTCCCGAGCGCGCTCGATGAAGTACTTGCCGATCGCGTTGCCCGAGCCGCGCGAGCCCGAGTGCAGCATCACCCAAACGCGATCCTCTTCGTCGAGGCAGACCTCGATGAAGTGGTTGCCGCCGCCGAGCGTCGCCAACTGACCCGTTTGCGACTTTGCCGAAGCCTTCGGGTGCTTGTCGATGATCGCGCGGTAGCGCTCATCGAGGCCGGAGTCGCGGTAAGACGTCTCCACCGAAGCCGGCGTTTCGTTGTGGTTGCCGCGCGGGCCGTTGCCGTGCGGCACGTTCCGCTCGATCGCGCCGCGGATACGCGACAGCGAGTCAGGCAGATCGTTGCCAGTGAGCGAGGTGCGCACCGCCATCATGCCGCAGCCGATGTCAACGCCGACAGCGGCCGGGATGATGGCGCCCTTCGTCGGGATCACGGAGCCCACAGTCGCGCCGATGCCGAAGTGAACGTCCGGCATCACGGCGATGTGGGAGTGGATGAACGGCAACGAAGCCACGTTGCGCAATTGGTTTTGCGCTTCGTGTTCCACCGGCACGCCCCTTACCCAGGCCTTGATCGGCGCAGCTGCGCCTTCGATTTCTTCATAACCGGCCATGACCGGTTCTCCTTCTCAAACAACGTTTTTCATCAAGCTCGACAACGAATTGCGATTGAGGCGCTGCATCTCTTTCAACGCACGGTCTTGCAGCGGTACGTCAAACACCGCCTCGACCTCCCAAGGGCCTTCTTTGTCCAGCGTCTCCAAGTTGACCAAAGCGCCAACCTTCGCGCCGCGTGCTTCAATCCACGCGACGGTGCGTTCAGCGCCTCGCCGAAATCTGCATTGATAAACACGCACGCTTCTTCTCCTCGTTTCCGAGTGCGAAAGCGGCCTGGAGCGCATACGAAAAACCCCTCCAGGCCGCGCCTTGGAGGGGTTCTTCATGCTCCATTCTGTCCGAAGACCTAGTGAGCCGAACTCCTCCGCGCGCGCATATCCAACTGCTCATCGCGATATGCGATGAACATTGGTTGGCAGGCGATGTGGTTCAGCGTTTTCACGACACGTCTCCGAATGGGCGGCGCGTTTATCACGTGATTTGGGGGATTGTCACGCGGAAAAAGTGTGGCGCCGATTGTGTGTGGCCTGCGCGCATCAGCGCTTTACAGGCGCTGCTTGCTCGACTTGGCGCACCCGCAACTCCGCGAAATGCGCACGATACTCGGCAGGCGTCATGCCGTTGGAGCGTTTAAACAACTCGCGGAAGTGCGCAACATCGTCATAGCCGACGCTAGATGCGATCGTTTGGATGGGTGCGTCGTTGCTCTCAAGCATCGCTTTCGCGGCCTCGATGCGTACGGCTTGCAGATAGGCGCCCGGGAGGCGGCCTGTCGCGGCTTTGAAGCGGCGGATGAGCGTGCGCGAACTCATGGCGACGTGACTGGCGATAGCGTCGCTCGTCAGCGCTTCGCGAAAATGGGTTTGGATGAAGCGTTCGGCGGCTTGCACGCGCTCATCCGTGTGCGCTGGCGAAAACGGCAGGACGGCATAGCCTAGTTGATGCGTGCGTGGCATCGTCAGCAGCAGCGCCTTTGCCGTCTGCACAGCGACCTCGTGTCCGCAGAGTTTCTCAACGAGATAGAGGCTAACGTCCGCCGCGGCTGTCAGGCCGCCGCTGCATAAAAGACGCGCGTCCTCGGTAACGAAAAGATCGGGGCGCCAGTCGACGTTGGCCCAGCGTTCGCGAAATTGATTGGCGATCGCCCAATGGGTCGTCGCTTGGCGGCCGTCGAGTAGGCCAGCTTCGGCCAGATACGCCGCGACCATGCAGACGCCAGCGAGATAGGCGCCGTTCGCGTGCTGCTTCTGCAGCCATGGCAAGAGAGCGCTATTCTCAATCAGCTTCTCGTTAAAGGAGAGGCCGGAGGTCGGGATGATGGCAATGTCGGTGCGCTCGACAGATTCGAGCGCGGTTTCCGGCGACATGTGCAACCCGGCGTACGGGCTGCGCACGGGGCCGCCGCCGATGGAAGCCGTCGTCACGCGAAAGCGCGGCTGCGGCTCCTCACCGTTCAGCTCGCGCCACAGCGCGCCCGCCGAATGAAACACTTCAATCGGCATCAACGCTGTGGACGCGTAACCGTCGTCCAACAAGATCACTGTGACGTTGAGGACGTTGCGATCCATCCCAGTCACCTTAGACGCAAGGCGGGCCAAGTTCTATCAGCCCTTTTCGGTGGTCGGGTCGATGACCCCGGTCACTTCGGTGATCTTGTTGGCTGGGAAACCGCTAATGCGCGCGTGCTCGCGGATGTCGTCTTCGCTTTCGGCCAAATAGATGCAGAAGGTCTTGTCCTGGGCGACATAGGAATGGACCCATTGCACCTTCGGTGCGAGCTGGGCCAGGGCTGCGTTGGAGGTCTTGGCCGCGCCCGAAAGGTCGGTCGGACTCATCTTGTCGACACCTGGAATTTGACGCTCGATAACGTACCTTTTCACTGTCTTTCCTCTTCGTGATCACTCTCGTTGTGAGAGTGATTGGAAGATGGCCCTGTGCCCAAACAGGAGTGAGGGGCGGGGCGGACAATGAACAGGGGCAAAAACGCCAATCACAGGTCGCGGGCGAGATCCTCGTCATCATCGCCGAGACCCACTTGCAACCCTTGCTCCACGAGCGCTTCCCACGCCGCCTCTGCGGTGTCGGCGAAGCGAAAGAGCGTCAGATCGGCCGCATCGATGACGCCGTGTTTTACGAGCGCATCGAAATTGAAGATCTCGCGCCAATAGCCTTCATCGAAGAGCACAATGGGCATGTCAGCGACTTTACGCGTCTGGCGCAGCGTGAGGATTTCGAACAATTCGTCCATAGTCCCGAAGCCGCCGGGAAAGACCAGAAGCGCTTTGGTTCGCATCGCGAGATGCATTTTGCGCATCGCGAAATAGTGGAAGTTGAAAGTTAGTTCTGGCGTCGTGTACGCATTTGGCTCCTGTTCGTGCGGCAGCGTGATGTTGAATCCGATGGCCGGCGCGCCGACTTCACGTGCGCCGCGACAGGCTGCTTCCATTGCGCCAGGGCCGCCGCCAGTTGCGATGACATGGTAGCGGTTGCCGCCTTCCGCGCAGAGTGCGCCCCCAAGCTGTGAGGCGATGCGGCCGAATTTGCGCGCCTCCTCATACCAGCGCGTCTGCTCGGGCGGGCCGTCCTCGCGCATGCGCGCCGAGCCGAACACCACGATCGTTGATTTGATCCGCGCCCGTTCAAGCAGAATTTCCGCTTTGGAATATTCGAGCATAAACCGCACGCCGCGCATGGGCTCGCTCATCAGGAAATCTTCATCGAGCACCGCAAGTTGAAATGAAGGGCTGGCCAGCTGTTCCGCATTGGCGGCTGGGGGAGGCATGTCTTTCTTCATGCTGCTATGCTCGGGTGTTGAGCCCCGAATCGCAATGCCTATCCGCCGTCTCCCCCCTGAAGCCGTGAATCGCATCGCTGCCGGCGAAGTGATTGAACGCCCTGCCGCCGCGGTGAAGGAGTTGGTGGAGAACGCGCTCGATGCGGGAGCGAAGCGTGTGGCGATCCGAGTTGAGCGCGGTGGCCTTGGGCTGATTTCGATTGAGGATGACGGTGGCGGTATTTCCCGCGATGAATTGCCGCTCGCGGTTGAGCGGCACGCGACCTCGAAGCTGGCGGCAGGCGCCGGCGGCGATGTCGATCTGCTCAATATTCATACGATGGGGTTTCGCGGCGAGGCGTTGCCGTCGATTGGTGCGGTTGCAAGACTCTCGATCACGTCGAAGGCGCGTGGTGCGGGTGACGCCTGGGCGATCGACGTTGAAGGCGGCCAACTCCATCCGGTGAAGCCTGCTGCTTGGGCGGCGCTCACCGAGGGCGGCACGCGCGTCGAAGTCCGAGATCTTTTCTTCGCTACGCCAGCGCGGCTCAAGTTCATGAAATCCGAACGCGCGGAGATGATGGCGATCTCTGATGTCGTAAAGCGTCTCGCCATGGCGCGGCCGGATGTCGCGTTTTCCCTGGAGCACGACAATCGCACGTCTTTGCGGCTCGCAGCCGAGAGTGATCCTGAAAACGAAGGACGGCGCGCGCGTTTGAGCGCGATCTTGGGCGCCGATTTCGCGCCGAACTGCATTTCGTTGGACCAGACACGCGATACGGTGAGGCTGTCGGGTTTTGCCGGGTTGCCGACGTTTCATCGCGGCACGCGCGAGCACCAGCACCTCTTCGTCAACGGACGTCCGGTGAAGGACAAGCTCATCGTCGGCGCTGTGCGTGCGGCGTATCAGGATTTGCTGGCGCGCGACCGCCATCCGGTGGCGGCGCTGTTCATCGATTTGCCGCCGGACGAAGTCGATGTGAACGTTCACCCCGCGAAGACGGAAGTCCGGTTTCGCGATGCGGCGCTGGTGCGTGGACTCATTGTCGGCGGGCTCTCGCACGCGCTTGCATCAGCTGGCCATCGTGCGTCAACCACCACCGCACAATCGGCGCTCGGCGCGGCGCGCGCTTACGAGACGCCGCAGCCTTTTCTGCGTCCGGCGGCGCAAGCTTGGGCGGCAGCGGAGGAGCGCCTTGCTGGTGATTTTATGAGGCCGAGTGGACGTGTGGAGGAAGGTGGGCCGAGTTTTGGCGAGGCGATTGCGCCGGCGGATCTCGAAGCCGCGATCCAAAGCGCGCCGGCGCCTGATGCTGAAGACGCGCGCTTCTTTCCGCTGGGCGCCGCGCGCGCGCAAATCCACGAGACGTATATCGTGGCTCAAACCGAAGACGGCATTGTCATTGTCGATCAGCACGCCGCACACGAACGGCTGGTCTACGAACGTATGAAGCAGATGCTGGCGAATGGCGGAGTTCGGCGGCAAGGGCTGCTGATCCCAGAAGTGGTTGAACTTGATCCGAGCGAGGCGGAAGCGATCGCGGCGCGCGCCGAGGAGTTGGCGCAGCTTGGGCTTGTCGTTGAGGCTTTCGGGCCAGGCGCAATCCTCGTGCGCGAGACGCCGGCATTGCTGGGGCACGTCGATGCGGCGGGAATGCTAAAAGACCTAGCCGATGACATTGCCGAACTCGGCGATGCGCACGCGCTGAAGGAGCGGCTGGAAGAAGTGTGTTCGTCGATGGCGTGCCGTGGGTCGGTGCGCGCTGGGCGCCGGCTCACGGCTGACGAGATGAATTCGCTGCTACGCCAAATGGAAGCGACGCCGTTTTCCGGCCAATGCAATCACGGCCGTCCAACTTATGTCGAACTTAAGTTGGCCGACATCGAAAAGCTATTCGGACGCCGGTAACAAATACCTCGAAATTGCCTTGTTTGAGCGCGGTCTGCGCTTGCGTTCGGATGCGCGCGGGAGAAGAGTGCCGGGGCGCGGAAACGACTCCAGCAGGGGAAATACATGCAATCACTCGGACGAGTATTGGTCGCTGCGGCGACGCTCACGCTTATGGCTGCGCCAGCCTATGCACAGCACATCCGAACGGGCGCAACCGGCACTTTCGGACAAGTGCAGCTAACCTCCGGGTTCACGCCTGACCCACACATGACGACCCTCAACGCCGGCGGCCCGATCGACGCCTCGACGTTGAGCGATAGTTGCACAGGCTTCATCGCCGAGCGTCCCAGCTTCACGCTTCGCTACCGCCATGGTGATCTTCCGCTCTATGTCGCCGCTCTCTCCGACGAGGACACGACGCTCGTCGTGCGCGGTCCAGATGGCCAGTGGGTGTGCAATGACGATGGGGGCGAAAACCTCAATCCTCTGGTCAGTTGGGAACATCCGCGCGATGGACGCTATCAGATTTGGGTAGGCCGATTTGGGGTGGCCGATCTGGCGCCGGCCCAGCTCTACATTTCTGAAGTCGGCGGCCCAGCGAACCACGCGTCGGCCGATGCGCCGGACTATTCGCTCGATCCAGCATACGGAACGATCGAGCTTGTTTCTGGCTTTCAACCTGATCCGCACTCGATGTCGATCTTGGCCGGTGGCGGATATGACGCCTCGCAGATATCTGGGTGCGTAGGTTGGGTCGCAACGGCGCCAGATTATCGCGTGAACTTCACGGCGGGGTCGGCGGGGTTGCCGCTGATCTTCTCGGTACAATCGGACGCAGACACCACGCTCGTCATCAATGACGCGCAAGGAAATTGGGTTTGCAACGATGACACGGACGGGCTGAACCCGGTTGTGCGGTTCGATACCCCGGCGTCGGGCCAGTACGACGTTTGGCTCGGCACCTTCGCTGAAGGTTCGCTTGAGCCTTCGACGCTGAACGTTTCCGAGCTTACGCCGCAATAAGCGTAGTCACGTCAACAAAGCGGGCCGCGTTCCGAAAGGAGCGCGGCCTTTTTTACCAGCTGCCGGTGTTTTGCATCGACGCCCAGGGCTCTTGCGGCGGCAGGCGGTCGCCGTCTTGCAAGAGTTCGATCGAGATGCCGTCTGGCGAGCGTACAAACGCCATGTGACCGTCGCGCGGCGGGCGGTTGATGGTGACGCCGTTGTCCATGAGCTTCTGGCAGAGCGCGTAAATGTCCTTCACGCGATAGGCGAGGTGGCCGAAATTGCGGCCGCCGCCATATTCGTGCTCGTCCCAATTGTAGGTGAGTTCGACCATCGGCGCTTTGCGCTCGCGTGCGAGGCCGACATCCTCCGGCGCAGCGAGGAAGACCAGCGTGAAGCGGCCGCCCTCATTGTCGAAACGGTTTATTTCGACGAGGCCGAGTTTTGCGCAAAAGAAATCGAGCGCGGCGTCGAGGTCGCCAACGCGGATCATGGTGTGAAGATAGCGCATTATGCAGTCACCTTGCGCCCGGCAATGGCCGCGACTTTGTAGTGGTTGAAGAGCCAATAGAGTTTTCGCATCGAGCGCTTCCATTGCTTCCAGCCCAGGAACGGAAACCAGAAGCGCAGGAAGTGCCGGAAGAAGAGCGTCACCGGGCGCTTCTTGATGTGCACCCAGTAAGTCTCGCCAATCAGCTCCTGCTTATCGACGATCTCTTGGCCCTGAAACATCGCCGCCAGTTCTTCCGGCGAGGGACGAAACATCGTGTCGATGGGATCATTGTGCTGGTGGTAGCTCGACGGCACGGTGATGAAGAACATACCGCCTTCGGGGATCATCCTCAGAATGCGGCGGGTGAGTTCCTCGCGATCGACGACGTGCTCGTACATGTGCGTGCAGATGACGGATTTTGGATTTGTTGCGAGAATCTTCGCGAGGTCGTTGTCGTTGAAAATGTCGCCTGCGATATCGACGCCTTCAGCTGCCTTCAAATCCGAGTGGATGACCTTCACGCCCCGCGCTTCGAGCGGGCCGAAGACGAGATCGTTGACGTAGGGCTGTTCTTTTTCGCGATATGCCTTGGTCGAAGAGCCAAGGTTCAGGGCCGGCGAAATGTCCTGCGGGTCGAGACGCGCAAGAGTCGCGCCCAGCCATGCCGCATCACATTTCATCATCGCGAAGAGCGCCCTCGTTTGTGCGCGGCAACATAGGCGCCGGGGTAGGACCCGGCAAGCGCGGCTACCAAGTGGCGCTCACCGGCGCGCCTCTGAACACCTCGGCAAGACGACGCAACGTGGCGGGCGTGGTTCCTTCGGGCGGGTCGGCCGGGTCGAAAAAATTGCGCTCTGCGATCTCTTGATCGGCGCGCGGCCAGCAGGCCTTCCAGGCGCCGATGCGGAAGAGGCCGATATGATCGCCGGCGAAGTTCGCGTGGTTCGAATAGAGTGCGAAAATGACCGGGGGTTCGATCGCCTGGATGCCGGCTTCTTCCTCCATCTCACGGGCGATTGCGAAGGGTGCGTTTTCGCCGCGTTCTACACCGCCGCCGGGCAGATGCCAGCCGCGCAGGTAAGTGTGCTTCACGAGCATGACGTGGCCGGCTTTATTGGTGGCGACGCCGCGCACACCCAGGGTCGCCGCGCGGCTGAAACGCCAATAGGTGCGAAACATTGGCGTAATGAGCCGCTCGTATTTCAGTCGCCAGTTGTCCATTTCTGCTTAGCCGCCCTGCATTCCCGGAATTAATGTTGCGCCAGATCGGCCAACCGATTGATCTTGCGCCTTGTGCGTTTGTGAGCGCGACAAGTGCGCGCGCCGCCAACTGCGCGTCAAGCTTGTGTAGGAACGCCCGCTTTGTCATCCGCGCCAGCCATGAATGGCTTTGTTATGCCGCCGCCGAAGTTAGCTGGCGGCCCTTATGTCATGGGCGTCCTGAATGTGACCCCTGACTCCTTCTCTGATGGCGGCGCGCACGAGCAAGCCGCTGCGCCCCATGCGCTGGCAATGCTGGAGGCCGGCGCTGATATTATCGATATAGGCGGCGAGTCGACTCGACCGGGCGCGGCGCCGGTGGACGAAGGGCAGGAGATCGCGCGAGTTGTGCCGGTGATCGCCGCTTTGCGCGCAGCGACCAAGGCGCCGCTTTCGATCGATACGATGAAGCCGTCGGTGGCAATGGCTGCGATGCAAGCAGGCGCCTCGATTTGGAACGATGTGGCTGCTTTACAGGCGCCAGGCGCGCTGGAAACGGCGGCTGGCGTGCGCCGTCCGGTGATCCTGATGCACATGCAGGGTGAGCCGCGGACGATGCAGAACGACCCGCACTACGATGATGTGGTCGCGGAAGTGATCGCGTTCTTGAAGGCGCGTGTGCGTGCGGCCGAAGCAAAGGGCCTCGAAGATATCTGGGTCGATCCGGGCATTGGGTTTGGCAAAACCCTCGAACACAATCTGGCGCTGTCGAATAACGTTGCGCGCATTCGCGAGGAAACCGGTCGTTCGGTGGTGATTGGCGCTTCGCGCAAGCGCTTCATCGCAGCGATCGATGAGCGCGCCAAGGATGCCGGACGCGATCGCTTGGGTGGGTCCGTCGCGGCGGCGCTGATCGCGGCGCAGAACGGCGCTGATATGGTGCGGGTACACGATGTCGCCGAGACGGTGCAGGCGCTCAAGGTGTGGCGGGCGACGCAGCGCTAGCCTATTGAGGCGCATGGCTGATCGTTCCAAAGGACGCGTTCTCATCATCGCAGGCTCCGACTCGGGCGGCGGCGCGGGCATTCAGGCGGACATCAAGACGGTGTCGGCGCTCGGCGGCTATGCGATGACGGCTGTCACGGCGATTACGGTGCAGAACACGCTTGGTGTCACCGATGTTCATCCGGTCCCGCCGGAGATCGTGCGCGCGCAGATCGAAGCGGTGGTGGGCGATCTTGGCGCCGACACTTGGAAGATCGGCATGATGGGATCGGCCGCGCACGTGCGCGCAGTCATGGACGCCTGGTATGCGGTGGGGGACGGCGCGCCCGTGGTGCTTGATCCGGTGATGATCGCAAAGGGCGGCGCCTCGTTGTTGGAGGAGAACGCGATCGAGATCATTCGCGATGAACTGATGTCGGTCGCGGCGATCGTTACGCCAAATGCGCCGGAAGCGGAGGCGCTGACGGGTGTGCCCGTTCACGATCTCGATGGGCAGATGGATGCTGCGGACATTCTTGTGAATCAGCTGGGCGCCTGGTCCGCGCTGGTGAAGGGTGGGCACATCAACGGCGCAATCATTCGCGATGTGTTGCTAACGCGCGATGGCTATCGCGTCTTTGAAAGCCCGCGCATCGAGACGAAGGCGACGCACGGCACTGGCTGCACGCTGGCGTCGGCGATCGCAGCATACAATTCCAAGAACAATGAACCGCTGGAGCATTCGGTCGAGAAGGCGCGCGCCTACTTGATGGAGGCGATCAAGCAAGCGCCGGGCTTCGGGCAAGGCCATCAGCCGCTGGGCCACAACTGGCCGTGCAAGCTCGCCTGAAAGGCGAACGGCGTTCACCGTTAACCGCACAGATGCTGGCGCGTGCGCCTTTGAGTCGTCATAGCTTGGAGCGATGAAAATTTGGATTGTGCACGCGTTCACGGATCGCCTGTTTGCGGGCAACCCGGCTGCGGTGGTGCCGCTGGAGCGGTGGCTGCCGGACGCGACGCTGCAGGCAATCGCGACTGAAAATAAGCTCAGCGAAACCGCGTTCGTCGTGCCGACCGGGCTCAAAGGCAATTATCAGCTTCGTTGGTTTACCCCGGCGACGGAGGTGCCGCTCTGCGGGCACGCAACGCTTGCCGCCGGGGCGATGCTGTTGAGCGAATTCGATCCCGGGCTGGAGGTGGTCGTCTTCGATAGCCACGCGGGCGCTCTGGTTGTGCGCTCGACACCCGAGGGCTACACGCTCGACCTGCCGCGCCGTCAGCGCACACCGTGGACGCCGGATGATAGCATCGCTGCGGCGTTGGGCGGCGTTGAGATTGTTGACGCGTTCATAGGCGAGTACGCCAATGTCGTCGTTGAAGACGAAGCGACGTTGCGCAATCTGAAGCCGGATTTCGCTGTGCTTAACGTTGCTGTGCGAGGCCCGCGTCAAGGCATGATCGGCGTCACGGCGCCGGCGGATGAAGGGCAACCCTACGATTTCGTGTCGCGCTTCTTCTGCCCCGGTGTTGGCATCGACGAAGATCCGGTGACTGGTTCGTCCTTTGCCGATCTTGCGCCCTATTGGTGCGACCGTTTCGATCTGGAAAGTGTCGTCGGGTTTCAGGCGTCCAAGCGCGGCGGCTATATGCGCGCGATCCAAACGCTTTCCAGTGTTCGATTGCTTGGGCAAGTTTCGGTCTATCTGCGCGGAGAACTCGATCCATCGCTTGCGCGCTTGCACAATCGCATGGATGAGCATCCCGAGGCGCCGAAGCGGAAGAAGCGCCGCGCCCGCACGGTGAAGCAATTGCCCGCGATTTTTGAAGAGCCGGTCTTGCCAGGGATCGTGAGCGAATCTACGCCACCCCCGCCTACCTCGCATCCAGCGCCGCCTGAAAACGAAGAGCCGCCCCCGCCACGGATTGTCGTAACGGGAAGCGGCGAAGTTTAGGTGGAGAAACGGGTAGGCGGCGGGCTTAGATGCCCAGCGCTGCTCTGGTCTCGGAATTCAGCCGGCCAGTTGCGCGGATGTTATGTGCGCGCTGGAATTGCTTGAGGGATTGCACGAACGCATCGCCGCGCTGGCCGTCAACGGCGCCGCTGTAGAGATGCATATCAACAAGCTTCTGCTGGGCTCGTCGGTATAGATCCTCGATGGCCTGTGACTGCGGTCCGCTTGGATGGTGCTCAATCTGGGCCTGTCGCGACGCCGGCGCCGGCGTTGAAGCGCCGGTTCCTGCAAACGCTGGTGAGGTAAGCGCCAAAGCGGCTGCGAGAGCGGCCAATGCGATCTGATGTTTCATGACGTCCGTCCTTTGCGTGTAGACGATGCCGGCCTTGCCGACGGCTTCACACTAGTGGGCGAGTTTTTCTAGGCGCTGACTGCGGCCCTACAAGTCTGCAAGTCAACGCAACGCGCGCCAAATGGCGCCGGCAAACATCGCCGCCGCACCGCCAACGAGAATGGCGGCCGCGATCCGCGGTTCGTGGAATCCCTTCCACGCAGCGGCGGCGCTAACCACCGCGAGCGCAAATAGTGTCGCCATGAGGCGAGCCATGCCTTCTTCCGGGTGCAACATCTTGCAGCATTGCGTTCACGAATCTCGCGGTGCTGTGATAAAGCCTACAAGCGTGTGAGGATTGGCCGTGCCGTTCAAATTGCTCGTCGTCGAGGATGATGCGAACGCGGCAGAGTTCGTTTGCAAGGGTCTCCGCCAGGAGGGCTTCGCGGTGGAGCACGCTGCGGCGGGACCGGACGCGCTCCATATGGCGCTCAGCGAGACGTTCGATCTCATCGTCCTAGACCGCAACATCCCCGGCGTGGACGGGCTCTCGGTCTTGAAGGCGCTACGGGCGGCCCAGAACGAGACGCCGGTCATCATTCTTTCGGCATTGGCGCACGCGGACGAGCGCGTAAACGGTTTGCGCGCCGGCGCGGATGATTATCTCGGCAAGCCCTACACGTTCTCGGAGCTGCACTTGCGGATCGAGAATCTGTTGAAGCGGCGCTCCGGCAAAGAGACGCAGACCTCATTAAGCTGTGGCGATCTTGCGATGGATTTGCTCACGCGCCGCGTCACGCGCGCTGGCAAACCTATCGATCTATTGCAACGGGAGTTTCAGATTCTCGAGCACCTGCTGCGCAACAAGGATCGCGTGGTGACGCGCACGATGCTGCTGGAACAGGTGTGGGACTATCGCTTCGATCCTCACACAAGCTTGATCGATACGCACATGAGCCGGCTTCGCAAGAAGATCGACGATGCCTTTGACTCGCCACTTCTGCATACCATCCGCGGCGTTGGCTACAGGTTGTCCGAGCAGCCATGACCGGCTCCTGGATCGGGCGATGGAGCCTCGCGATTGTGGCGGCGATGGTGCTGCTGGTCGCTGGCGCTTGCGCTTCCGCGCTTTGGCTGGTCGACTCACAGGGTAGGACCTTGATCGCGGCGCAGGAGCAAGTGGCGCTCAATGCCGAACTCGATCTTTTTGAAGCCGAATTTCGCGATGAAGGGCCGGAGGCGCTGGTCCGCTCTGTGCAACGCAGCGCCCGCACGCGCGAACGATACTACGCGGTCCGCGATGCGAGCGGCGCGATGTTGGCGGGCAATATCGTTGCGTGGCCGCGTTTGGAGGGCATGTCCCATCCGTGGACGAGCGTCATGCTCGACGGCCAGTGGGCACATATTATCACGCGCAGACTGGCGGACGGCCGCGAGATTCTCATCGGCTCCGACGATGCAGCGCTGACCGCGTTTAGGGACGACATCGTCGACGCCGCCTGGATCGCGGTAGCGATCGTCGCCATCACCTGTCTGACACTGGCGGCGTTGATCACATCCCATATGGCTGGACGCGTTCGCGTGCTCTCCGCCGCATCTGCGCGGGTCGCTGATGGAGACTTCTCAGCGCGCGCCGAGGGCGATGATGAGCGGGGTCCATTCGGTGAGATCGCGCGCGCGCAAAACGCGATGCTGGACCGCATAGAGGCTCTGGTCACCGGTCTCGTCACCGTGACGGACAGCATCGCCCACGATCTGCGCACGCCGCTCTCGCGGATGCGGCGGCGCTTGGAGGAGGGGCTGAGCGCTGATCCGCCGGAAGCAAAGCAAGCGGCGCTGGAGCAAGCGTTGATCGAGACTGATCGCACTATCGCTACGTTCGCCGCGCTCATCGATATCGCGCGCGCGGAAGGCGGCATATCGCGCGAGACGATGGAAGACGTCGATCTCACCCAAATCGTGCGTGACGCTTACGATCTGTTCGAGCCGCTTGCCGAGGAAAAGGGCATCGCGCTCCAGATCGATGTGCAAACCGCCTCGATACGGGGACACCGCGCACTCTTGATGCAGGCAGTGTCCAATCTGATTCACAATGCGATTAAATATGGACACGCCCAAGCTGGCGTTCGGCTGACGGCAAGCGCCGAGGGCGCGGAAGTGGTCGTAGCCGACGACGGGCCGGGCATCCCTACCGAACAGCGTGCCGAGGCCGTTAAACGGTTCAAGCAAGTGGGGGCTCAGAGCCCTGAGGGGGTGGGTTTGGGGCTCGCCATCGTCGATGCCTGCGCTCGCCTGCACCGTGGGGGCCTCGCCCTTGAGGATAATGGGCCGGGGCTGCTGGCTCGGCTCAGTCTCGCGGCGAAATAGCGGCGAACGCCTCACAAACAATCAAGGTTCGGGTCAGGCCGGTGCGCGGTGACCGCCTTACCTTGTTATGCGTGATCGACGGATAGCACCGCTGCAACGTCCCGAGATCGCAAAACGGCTCGCTCCCTCACTTCCCTGTCGAGCCTCGCAAACCGGTGCCGCGGGCCTCCGAAGGTCTCTCTCCCCCCATACGACGCGGGGGTCCGCGGGCTGGTCACTTCAACGAAGACATTGTTTCGCCGTCGCCGCGGTCAATGAATCCGCCGCAGTGGACATGTCGCGCGAAGCGGCGCACCACCGTCAGCGGGCCATCCGCTCCCAACGGCGGACGCCCATCTGTAAGGATGGGAGATTAGTTGATGACACGCACCACGAAGCCGGACGTCCGTCCGGCCGATCCCCGGTTTTCTTCGGGACCTACCAAAAAACGTCCGGGCTGGAGCACAGACGCGTTGAAAGACGCGGCCTTGGGCCGTTCGCATCGCGCGAAGCCGGGTAAAGCTAAGCTCAAGGAAGCGATCGACCGCACGCGCGCCATTCTGGGTGTGCCAGATATACACAAGATCGCGATCGTTCCGGCTTCGGACACAGGCGCCGTCGAGATGGCGATGTGGTCGATGCTCGGCGCGCGGCCGGTCGACATTTTCGCCTGGGAGAGCTTTGGCGAAGAATGGGTCACTGACGCGAAGCAACTGAAGCTCGACGCGATAGTGCATGGCGCGAGCTACGGCGCGCTGCCGAAGTTGGAGCTGGCGCGGCGTGATGCGGACATCATTTTCACGCAGAACGGCACGACCTCGGGCGTGCGCGTGCCAAACTTCGATTGGATCGCGCCGGACCGCGAAGGCATCACCATCAATGATGCGACGAGCGCGGTGTTTGCGCAGGCGATCGATTGGTCGAAGTGCGATGTGACGACGTTCTCCTGGCAGAAGGTGTTGGGAGGAGAGGCCGCCCACGGCATGCTGATCCTTTCGCCCCGTGCGATCGCACGGCTGGAGAGCTTCACGCCGGACCGGCCGATCCCGAAGATTTTCCGCCTGACCAAGAAGGGCAAGGTCGATCTCGAAATCTTCGAGGGCTCGACCATCAACACGCCTTCGCTGCTGGCGACGGAAGATTATATCGACGCGTTGAAATGGGCGGAGTCGGTTGGCGGCCTTGAAGGGCTGCGCGCGCGTGCTGACGCCAACACCTTGGTGTTGGCCGATTGGGCGGCGAAGACGCCGTGGATCGATTTTCTCGCGACCGATCCGGGAACGCGGTCGAACACAAGTGTGTGCCTGAAGGTCGTCGATCCGCGCGTTGCGGCGCTCAGCGGTGAGGCGCAGGCGGAGTTTGCGAAGAAGCTGGCTTCGCTGCTGGAGAAAGAGGGCGTCGCGTTTGACGCCGCATCCTATCGCGCGGCGCCGCCTGGCTTGCGTATCTGGTGCGGCGGGACAGTGGAAGCCTCCGACGTCGCCGCGCTGACGCCTTGGATCGAATGGGCTTTTGCGACGCTCGTTGCCGAACTCGAATCTAAAGCTGCCTAAACTCCGTCATCCTGGACGTGCTGAGCACGGCCGGGATCCAGTCGGTCGTACAGCTTGTGGCCCTGGATCCCGGTCTCGCTTCGCGAGCCCAGGATGACGGCATTAGTTCATCAGGAAACCCCAATGCCTAAAGTCCTCATCAGCGACGAACTCAGCGAAGCTGCCGTCAACATTTTCAAGACGCGCGGCATCGAGGTCGATTTCCAGCCCAAGCTCGGCCCGGACGCGGCCAAGCTCAAGGAAATCATCGGCAATTATGATGGCCTCGCCATTCGCTCGGCCACCAAGGTGAAGCCGGACATCATTGCCGCCGCGAAGAATCTGAAAGTCATCGGCCGTGCGGGGATTGGCGTCGACAATGTCGATATCCCCGCCGCCACGGCGAAAGGGATCGTGGTGATGAACACGCCGTTCGGCAATTCGATCACCACCGCCGAACACGCCATCGCGCTGATGTTCGCGGCGGCCCGCCAGATCGCGCCGGCGGATGCGTCGACCCAGGCCGGCAAGTGGGAGAAGAACCGCTTCATGGGGCGCGAACTTTACGCGAAGACGTTGGGCCTCATCGGATGCGGCAATATCGGTTCGATCGTCGCTGACCGCGCGCTTGGGCTAAAGATGAAGGTGATCGCCTACGATCCGTTCCTGAGCGCCGAGCGGGCTGTGCAGATCGGCGTCGAAAAGGTTGAGTTGGACGAGCTGTTACCGCGGGCTGACGTGATCTCGTTGCACGTGCCGATGACGGAAAAGACCAAGAACATCCTGTCGCGCGAGGCGCTGGCGAAGACGAAACCGGGCGTCATTATCGTCAACGCCGCCCGTGGCGGTTTGGTGGATGAAGCGGCGCTGCGCGAAGGGCTGGAGAGTGAGCACGTCGCCGCGGCAGCCTTCGACGTGTTCACCATCGAGCCGGCGAAGGAGAACATTCTTTTCGGCGCGCCGAACTTCATCGCTACACCACACCTCGGCGCTTCGACCAATGAGGCGCAGGAAAACGTCGCGCTGCAGGTGGCCGAACAGATGAGCGATTATCTGCTGACCGGAGCGGTCACCAACGCGCTCAACATGCCCTCGATCACGGCGGAAGAAGCGCCACGGCTGAAGCCATTCGCGGCGCTCGCGGAGAAGCTTGGGGCCTTCGCCGGGCAGATTGTCGATGAAGGCTTGGAAGAGGTTGCTATCGAGTACGAGGGCGATGTCACCAAGCTCAACATGAAGCCGCTGACCGCAGCGGCGCTGGCGGGTGTGCTGAGGCCGTTGCTGCAGGATGTGAACGTCGTTTCCGCCCCGACGCTGATGAAGGAGCGTGGCGTGGCGTTGACGGAGAGCACGCGCGAAACCTCGCCGACCTATGACAGCCTTGTGCGCCTCAAGGTGAAGACCGGCGGCGGTTGGCGTACGCTTGCGGGAGCGGTGATAGCCGGGCAACCGCGTATTGTTGAGGTGAAGGGCATGGCGCTTGAGGCGCCGTTCCAGCCGAACACGCTCTACATCAATAATTCCGATAAGCCTGGCTTTATCGGCGCCCTTGGCACGCTGCTCGGCGACGCGCAGATCAACATCGCAACCTTTCATCTTGGCCGCGAAGCTGCAGGCGCCGAGGCTATTGCTCTCGTCGGCGTCGATCAGCCTTTGGCCGAGCCAGTCATGGCGAAGCTGAAGGCGCTGCCGCAGGTGCGCTACGCGAAGCTGCTGCGTTTCGCGGCCAATCCCTGAAGATGGTCGAAGCCGGGGCGTGTGCTTCCTCTACCGTTCGCTGGCAGGACGGCGCAGGCGTGACCGCTTCCCTACCGGGGCGCGACCGGGTTAGGTTGCGCCCTGAACTGGGAGACGACGCATGCGGGGAACTTCGGCTGGGATCGCTGCATTCGGCGCCTTGATGGCGCTCGCGCCTCAGGCGCAGGCAGACATCGATGAGATTCATGTTGGCGTCATGGCGCACAACGTTTGCGTAGCCGATTGCAAGAACGCGAACAAAGAGGACGGCCCGAACATCGAGTTTCAAGTCTCGTTTGATTCACCGAATTTCTTGAGTTGGGCGGGCTCGCCGCAGCCTTACATCGTGGCCTCGCTGAACACGGCGGGTGACACGAGCTTCGGCGGGGTTGGCCTGGAGTGGCGGTGGAATTTCGCCGAGGGCTGGGCGGTTGAACCAAGTGTAGGTTACATCATCCACAATGGTGCAACGGAAAATCCCTATCCAGGCGGCTCGCCGGAGAATGTGGCGTTCGCGGAACATCATCTGCTGCTCGGCTCGGAGGATCTCTTCCGCACTTCAATTGGTCTCACGCGTGATTTTGCCGGGCCGTGGGAAGGGCAGCTTTTCTTTGAACACATGAGTCACGGCCAGATCATTGGCAGCGGTCACAATCAGGGCATTGATCAGATCGGCATCCGCATAGGGTATCAACTCGGGGGCGGCTAAACTGGGCGGGCGCGCCGCGATAGAAGTTCGGTGCTCCAGAAGGGGGACATTATGAGCGCTCATCTGCGCGAACGATTCAATCGGGCCGGACCGAAGCGCGTCCTGGCGTTGGACGGCGGCGGCTCACGTGGCTTGCTGACATTGGGTGTGTTGGCCCAGCTTGAACGGCACTTGGCTGAACGCAGCGGACAGGGCGATCAATTCAGGCTTGCCCACTATTTCGATCTGATCGGCGGCACCTCGACGGGCGCGATCATCGCAACGACCTTGGCGCTCGAGTGGCGCGTGCGCGATGTCGTCGATCTCTATTTCAAGCTGTTGCCCGCTATTTTTGCGCGTTCGCAGGTGCCTGGGCCGCTTCGTGTGCTGATCCCGGCGTTCAAGAACAAGGCGCTGACCCAAGCCCTCCATGAGCATCTGGGCGATCGCCGGCTGGACTCCGAAGATCTGAAGACTGGCCTCGCCATCCATGCCAAGCGCATCGATAGCGGCTCCGCATGGATTCTCGTGAACAATCCCGATTGGTGCTATTTTGGCGCCAAGTCGGATGGCGACGGCATCGCGAACTCTGAGTTCTATCTGCGCGATCTCGTTCAGTCATCGGCTGCTGCGCCAACCTATTTCGCGGATGTGCGCGTGCCGCTGACGCGCAACAAGAATGGCCACACCACGGGCTACGCGTATTTCTTTGATGGCGGCGTCAGTCCGAACAACAACCCGGCGCTACAGCTCTTGCTTACCGTCACCGAGCCTGCGTTCGGTTTCAATTGGAAGACGGGTGAGGATCAATTGCTGATCTGGTCTGTCGGCACGGGCTATGTGCGAAAGCGCTTTGAGAAACGCAATCGCAAGCGCCGTTCGAGCGCCAAGCGCATCGGCGACTTCCGCAGGCTTTTGTACTCCAGCAAAGTGATGGCTGCGCTTGAGGGCTACAATCACGACATCTGCCAACAGCAGATCACGACGATGCAAATGCTCTCGCGGCCGCGCTTCCCGTGGTACGTGAACTCGGAAGTGAAGATGCAAACACTGACGCCGCTGCTGACGCGCGAGCCAGTGATGACCTATCAGCGCTACGACGCGCGTCTCGAAATCGACGAAGAAGAATTCCGCCGCCCCGAGCACATCGAGAGCTTGCTCGGCGAGACGCTCAAGCCGAAATTGGTCGATCAGCTGCGCAAGCTCGACATTAAGGACCCGGAGCTTCTCGACATGCTCTACCGCGCGGGCGAGGCGCTCGGCGCCGCTCAGCTGCTTCATCGAGAGTCGACCGACAATAATCCACGGACCAGCGCTGCTATTGGTCCCGACTGGCCGCCAGCGGAATTTGATCCGTGGCGTCCTGCCGCGCCCGTGGCTGCTGCTTCGCAGGGTCCCCCGGCGCAGGCCTGACCTGAAGTCGCGGAAGCCGCCGCGGCCTTGCCCGAAGCGGCGGATTGGGCGAAACCCCGCCCGAGGTGAGTCATGGCAGGCGTAGTCGTCGTCGGCGCCCAATGGGGCGACGAAGGCAAAGGCAAGATCGTTGATTGGTTGTGCAACCGCGCTGATGTCGTGGTGCGTTTCCAGGGCGGTCACAATGCTGGCCACACCTTGGTCGTTGGCAACACGACCTACAAGTTGGCGCTGCTGCCGTCGGGCGTGGTCCAGGGTAAGCTTTCCATCATCGGCAACGGCGTGGTCGTGGATCCGTGGGCGCTTTCGGCCGAGATCGAAAAGATCGTCGCGCAGGGCGTGAAGATCAGCCCGGAGAAACTGGTGCTCTCGGATCAAGCGGCTTTGATCTTGCCATTTCACCGCGACCTCGACGCCGCGCGCGAGGAGAAGGCGGGTGATGCTTCGATCGGCACCACCAAGCGGGGCATCGGCCCCGCATACGAAGACAAAGTCGGCCGCCGGGCGATCCGCGTGGCGGACCTCGCCGATGCGGAATCGATCGCATGGAAAATCGAGCGCCTGACGGCGCATCACAATGCGTTGCGTCGCGGGCTGGATTTGCCTGAGATCGATGTGGCGACGCTCAAGAAGGAGCTGGCGGCGATTGCGCCCAAAGTGCTGCCGTATGCGCAGCCGGCGTGGCGCGTGCTCAATGCGGCGTTCGAAGATTCAAAGCGCGTGCTGTTTGAAGGCGCGCAAGGCATGTTGCTCGATGTCGATCACGGTACTTACCCGTTCGTGACTTCATCCAATGTCGCTGCGGGCCAAGCCTCCGCAGGCTCCGGGGTGGGGCCGAAGAAGATCAGTTACGTGCTGGGGCTCGTGAAGGCCTATACGACGCGCGTCGGCGCTGGCCCATTTCCGACCGAGTTGGACGATGACAATGGCAGGCGCCTCGGTGAAGTGGGACATGAGTTTGGTACCAATACAGGGCGCGCGCGCCGCTGCGGCTGGTTTGACGCCGTGCTGGTGCGGCAATCCATTGCACTCTCCGGCGTTGATGGCATCGCATTGACCAAGCTCGACGTGCTTGATGGCTTCGATGAGATCAAGATTTGCACGGGTTACAAGGTCGGCGGCAAGACGCTCGACTATCTGCCGGCGAGTTTGAAAGATCAGGAAGCGGTCTCCCCAATCTATGAGACGCTTGAGGGCTGGAAGGCGACGACGCGGGGCGTGCGCAGCTCAAAAGATCTGCCTGCCAACGCCATCAAGTACATCCGCCGAATCGAAGAGCTTATCGGCTGCCCAGCCGCGATCGTTTCGACGAGCCCAGAACGCGATGATGTCATCCTTATGCGCGATCCGTTCAAGGCCTAGGCGCTTGGGACGCGAAAGCGTGGCGTGTGCTGGCGGGCGCGGCTAGGATGAGCGAGGAGAAATCGATGTCGGCTGACAACGAAAACACGCCGCCGCGCGGCCCGCGCTTCAATATCAACGTTGAAGACGCGCGCGCGCGTGCGCAACAAGCTGTGCGCAAATCCGAGATCATCTTCACCCGCGCGTGGGGCCTGCTGCGTGAGCCGAAGAAGGAATGGGAGCAGATCAAGGCGGAGGAAACGACGATCCCCAATCTGCTGATTGGATACGTCGCGCCGCTGGCTGCCATTCCGCCAGTTGCCGGCTTGATTGGATCGGCGATTTTCGAGCCTATTCGAGTTGGCCCGATCACCGGAGCCATCGTTGGCGTCTTTGTGACGTGGATCGTCACGATTGCGCTAGTGTTCTTACTTGGCGTGCTCATCAATGCGCTTGCCGATCAATTCGACGCCGACCGCAATGACATCGGGGCGCAGAAGATTGCCGCCTATTCGATCACGCCGGCGCTGCTTTCAGGCTTATTCTCGTTGTGGCCGCCATTGTGGTGGATCTCGCTCTTCGCGCTCGCCGCCATGGTCTACATTATGTATCGCGGCTTGCCGGTGTTGATGAAGGCGCCTGACGACCGCGCGCTTAGCTATGCCGCAACTGTTACTGTCGCCGCTGCGGTGGCCTTCATCGTGATGTTCGCGCTCGCGAGCTGCGTCAGTTAAGGGTTGCGCGTCGGCGACGAGCTCCTAGCATTGCAGTGGGGAGATCGCCGATGACGGCTGCAGATGAGCTGCATGGCGAGCGCGCGGGCTTATTTGTGCGTGTTCGCAACATTCTTATCCGACCGCAAAGCGAGTGGCGCCGGATTGCCGCAGAGGATCATGCGCCGCTGCTGCGCAACTATGTCGTGCCATTGGCGCTTCTTGGCGCGATCGTCGGATTTGTCGCTGATGTCGCCTATGGCGGCCACTTCGCCATCAGCGCCGCGCTATTGTGGAAGGCGATTTCTGCAGCGCTTTATGTGATGTTCGCCGTGTTCAGCGTTCTTGCCGCCGCAACCCTTGTGCGGATTCTCGCGCCGCGGTTCGGCGCCGAGCGAAATCCCGAGGCCGCCCACCGCCTCGCCGCGTATTCGGCGACGCCGATCCTCATTGCCGCACTTGGCGCGCTGGCGCCGCCCATCGCTGGCGGCCTCGTTGTTGCGGGAATTGTCTACGCGCTGGCGCTTCTCGCATTTGGCGTGCAGCCATTGATGCAATTGCGTGATCCCGACGGCAACGTTCCCCGCTTCACCTTTTGGTTCGCCATGACGGCCGCTGTAACTGCCGCGCTTGTCGCAGCTTTTGTGGGTCCATTGTTGCAGTCCGGGCGCAGCCAGCTCAATGGCGCTGTGGCTACGCTCGCGCCAACGCAAGCGATCCCGGAGATGCAGCGGCGTTCTGCGGCGGAGTCGACGATCGAGCGGTTGACGCAGACGAACGCGAGTGCGTTGCCGGCTAACCCAATGCGGCTTGCGGAGCAATTGCCGCATAGTTTGCCGGGAGGATTCGAACGCCAGTCTGTCACGTCGACGCAGGCGGGCGGCGTGTCGCGCGCTGATGCGGACTATCGCGCCGGCCCAGCCACGCTTTCGGTGTCCGTGATTCAATTTGCGCGCGATGTGAACCCCGCGGCGCTCGCGGGCGAACTCGCGATCAGGCCCGACGGTCCGCAAGCTGGCGGGTATGCGCGTACGCAGCTGATTGATGGACGCTTCTATGCTGAGGAGGTTGGTGTCAGCACCTCGCGTTACGTGGTGATTGGGCGCGGTGTGATCGTGATCACGCAGGGCGACGTCACGATGGATCAGGCGCGTGGCGCGGTTGAGACAATCGGCCTGCAGCGTCTGGAGAGCATGTTTGGGCGCTAGGCGAGCCCTAGACGGAGTTCGCCGCGACGTTCCGGAGAACGCCGCGGCGCAAGCCCAGGGCAGGGCTGTTCTAGTTAAGCGTTGGCGTCCGCGAGCAGGCCGCGTGCGGCAGCTTGCTTCTTCATCGCCTTCTGCAGCTTTTCAAACGCGCGCACTTCAATCTGACGCACGCGCTCGCGGCTGACGCCGTACTGCACGGAGAGCTCTTCGAGCGTGGCCGGCTCATCCTTCAAGCGGCGCTCTTGGATGATGTGGCGCTCGCGCTCGTTCAACTCGCTCATCGCTTCTTGCAGAAGCGTCATGCGCTCGCTGAATTCTTCGCTCTCGGCCAGACGGGTTTCCTGGGTGCCTTCGACTTGATCGTCGGCCAGCCAATCCATCCACTCGCTGTCGCCTTCGCCGCCGGCGCCGCCGATCGGCGCGTTGAGCGAAGCGTCGCCGCCACCGCTCATGCGGCGGTTCATCGAAATGACTTCATCTTCCGTGACCGCGAGCTTGTGGGCGATCGTCGCCACTTGATCGGGCTTCAGGTCGCCTTCTTCGAGGGCGGCCATTTCGCCTTTCATGCGGCGCAGGTTGAAGAAGAGCTTCTTCTGCGCGGCCGTGGTGCCCATCTTCACGAGCGACCAGGAGCGCAGGATGTATTCTTGGATCGACGCGCGGATCCACCACATCGCGTAGGTCGCGAGGCGGAAGCCCTTGTCTGGGTCGAATTTCTTCACGGCCTGCATGAGGCCGACATTGCCTTCAGAGATTACTTCACCGATCGGCAGGCCGTAGCCGCGATAGCCCATGGCAATCTTCGCTACCAGGCGAAGGTGCGATGTCACGAGCTTATGCGCGGCTCGCGTGTCCCCGTGTTCTTGCCAGCTCTTCGCCAGCATGAATTCGTCTTCCTTCGTCAACATCGGGAACTTGCGGATCTCAGAGAGATACCGTTGCAGCCCTTGTTCAGGGCTCAGAGCAAGCGTGAGCGCAGTAGAAGCCATTGAGTTGTTGGACCCCTCCTAAGGCGGGTTTTTGGTCGCTCTCTTAGTACGTCCGAGAGGGCCGACCGGTTGCCGCCATGACCCCCTATATAGGAAGCCGTTCAAGCCCTCGCCGAGACCGGGCTTAGGCTTTTGTTAGCGATTAGAACATAACAGGAACGGCGCGATTCGGCAAGCGAAACGAAATCAACTGCTAGAATCGGCGTCCGGAACGTTCGTAGATGGGCGCAAGACCTAGGGGTTCAAGGCTTACTTCGCCGGTTGCGGATGTTTCTCGAATGTTTCAGCGAGCGCCCAAATCGAGAGCGCCACGACGAGGCCAACCAAGCCCCAGCGGACGATCAAATCAACCAAGCTTAAATAAACCGGAGCCGCCGCATCCATGATCTGGATGGAGGCTGCATGCGTCTGGCCGTTGCCGGGATCGGGCATGCGCGGAAGCGACTGGAACATCCGCACTTCGTTCAAGGCAAACAGCGCAAGCGCGCTAACAGCGGCGAGCACGCGCTCGGCGTTGGGAAGGTTCGACATGCGCTCGTCCGCCCGTTCTTTGCAGCACAGGCAAGATACGATGGTTCGCAGCCTGCCACGAGCCTCCCGTTGCATGTTCCCTGCGGGAACTCAGAGTTGGCGCAAGATTGTGAGCAGGTCTGCCATATCCGCAGGCAGTTCGCTCTCGAACCGCAGCTCTTCGCCGGTGATTGGGTGCTTGAAGCCGAGCACGGCGGCGTGCAGCGCTTGGCGTGGGAAGGCGGCGATGGCCGCTGCAGCAGCCTCCGCGTGCGCGCCTTCGGCTTTGAACGCGCGCTGCTTGCCATAGAGGGGATCGCCGATCAGCGGGCAACCGAGATTGGTGAGGTGTGCGCGGATCTGGTGCGTGCGGCCGGTGTGCAGCCTGCACTCAAGCAGCGCCGCCGCCGCGCGCCCGACCGATGCGCCGCTTTGCTGGCCGAAGCTCTCCATTGTCCAGTAGTCGGTAATCGCGGTCTTGCCGGCTTCGGTGTCCGGATTGCGGGCGACCACGTATTTGCGCCGATCTTCGCTGGAGCGAACCAGCTTGTTTTCGATGCGCGCGCTGCGCTCTTGCGGCGCGCCGCGCGTGACGGCGTAATAGACGCGTTCCAGATCGTGCTTGGCGAAAAGCTTGGCGAGGCCAGTGTGCGCCGCGTCGTGCTTGGCCACGACGACGAGACCCGTCGTGTCTTTGTCGATTCGGTGCACGATGCCCGGCCGGGCGACGCCGCCAATGCCGGAGAGCGAATCTGCGCAGTGCGCCAGCAGGGCGTTCACGAGCGTGCCCCGCATCGAACCTGGAGCAGGGTGCATCGCCATGCCACTGGCCTTGTCGACGACGATCAGGTGCTCGTCTTCGAAAACGATGTTCAGCGGCAAACGTTCAGGCTGCGGCGCGGCAGGTTCGGGCGGCGGCAGTGAAAGCGCGTAGGTAGCGCCGGTGCGCGGCTTGTCTTTGGAGTGGGTAACCGGCGCGCCATCGACAGTAAGCTTTCCCGCGCCGATGAGGCCCTGGACACGCGAGCGCGAGAGATCCGGCCAAAGCTTTGCCAGCCAGGCGTCGACGCGGTCGCCGGCATCCGCGGGCGCGACTGCGCTGCGAATTTCGCCGGCTTCATCCTGTTCGACATCGTCGTCCACGGCCTCTCCTAGCGGTCATTCCGGGGGGCGCGAAAGCATCAACCCGGTATCCCGGGGGTGACAAAGCGTCATGCGGGCCAAATGGCGCCGGACTCCGGTTGTGGGAGTTGCCGGCGCGCGCCAAAATGCCATGCGGGAGGACGATATGGCGAAACCGGGATGGACGCGCCGCGGCGCGATTGCGGCCGCAAGCGGCGCTGTAGCGGCATGTGCGCAGAGCATCGAGACCCCGGCTTATGACGGCCCGGTCGCCTTCAATCACGGCGTCGCCTCAGGCGATCCGCAGGCAAACAAGGTGATCATCTGGACCCGCGTCTCGCCGGAGAATTCTGGCGCGGTACCGGTGCGCTGGATCGTCGCTCGCAATCGCGAACTGAGCGATGTCGTGAAGACCGGCGTTTTCGAGACCAACGAAGCGCGCGACTACACGGTGAAGGTGGATGTCACCGGCTTGCGCCCCGGCGCGCCGTACTTCTACGGATTTCGCGCAGGCGACGGGGAGAGCCCGGTCGGCAAGACTCGCACGCTGCCAAAAGGGCGCTTGAACGAAGTGAAGCTTGCTGTCGTCTCGTGCGCCTCGTTTCCGCACGGGTTCTTCAATGCCTACGAGGCGTTGGCGCAGCGCGATGACGTCGACGCTGTCGTGCATCTTGGGGACTACATCTACGAATACGGGCTCGCCGGTTATGGCGGCGACGTCGCCACCCAGCTCGGGCGCATCCCGTCGCCGGAAGTCGAATGCATTCGTCTTGGTGACTATCGTGCTCGTCATGCGCAATACAAAACGCAAGCCGAATTGCAGGCGGCGCACGCAATCGCGCCGTGGATTGTTGTTTGGGACGATCACGAGACGGCCAACAATTCCTTCGCGACCGGCGCCGAAAACCACAATCAGGGCGAAGGGCAGTGGGCGAACCGGAAGCAAGCGGCGCTGCAGGCTTATTATGAGTGGATGCCGATCCGCGACCCCGAGCCGGGCGCGGCGTTCGAGGCGATCAATCGCTCGTTCCAGTTCGGCAATCTCGCCTCGCTGATCATGGTCGAAACCCGTCTACTCGCGCGCACGGAGCCCTTTGACTACAACTCGCAGCTGCCGATCGAAATGCAGCGTTGGGATTTCACCAATCCTGCTGCGCCGGTCGCCATTCGCGATGGCGAGCCCGATGTGGCTGGGATGCAATTGTTGCCGCGCGTCTATGAGGCGGTAGGTGGCGAGATGCATCCTGTGCTCGATTGGCGTCGTGCACAGGGCTTGGTGTCGCGCCCGAAGGATCTGCCGGCTGAGTTCTTCGTCGCGCCGGACGTGCCGGCGCTCACGCAATTGCTGGATGCGCCAGATCGCCAGCTGATGGGGGCGGCGCAGGAGCAATGGCTCGCGGATCAATTGCACGCTTCGGTGCGCGCCGGTTCGACGTGGCAAGTGCTGGGCAACCAGGTGGTGATGGCGCCTATCAATGCGCCGGACCTTTCCAACACGCCGCCAGCGCTTGCCGACGCGCTTGAGCGTCTGCTGCCGGGCGTGAAGCAACAGCTAAAGCTCACGCGCTTTCCATTTCCGCTCAACACCGATTCCTGGGATGGCTATCCAGGCGCGCGCAGCCGTGTGCTGGCGTCGATGCGCGCCGCCCAAGGCAACGCCATCGTGCTCTCGGGCGATAGCCATACAGCTTGGGCGAACGAGATTAGCGACACGACTGGCCGTGTTGCGGTTGAGTTTGGAACGACGTCCATCACTTCGCCCAGCGATGCGTCCTACTTTCAGCCGTTCGGTATCGACTTCGCGGCGCGCGTGCGGGCGCGCAACCCGCACGTGAAATTCACCGATCCGGTCAATCACGGTTTCCTGCTGCTGACGCTCGCGCCCGAGCGCGCGACGGCGGAATTCTTCGGCGTTTCGACGATACTTTCGAAGGACTACGAGACCACCCGCGTCACCGCATTCACGGTCGCGCCAGAACCGGGTCCTGGCATCGGCGAACTGACGTCTGTTTGAAGCGTGCGTTAGCTCAGTTTCTTGTGCGCGCTCTCGATCTCTTGCGCGAGCGTCTCAGGCGTCAGCTCATCGAACGGCCGCGTGCGAAGCGCGCGCAAGAGTGCGGCGTGCACCAAAAAGTTGGACGCATTGACGTCGACGCCGGAATGCAAGGCGCGGGAGCGCAGCGAGTCTGCGGTAGTGATGAAATGCTCTGCGTTCATGCGCTTATGACTATTGACCTATGGCGACCACAATGTGGCGCACTACGTCTTCGCAGCGCCTAATCGATTTACATTTAGTCCAGGTTTCATCAGCGCTTCGAGCTCGCGCGATGGCGCGCCGATGAGCCACTCCTGCGCCAATTCGCCGAAAATCGGTGCGTACTTGAAACCATGTCCTGAGCAGGCCGAAAACATCAGCACACGATCGTTCAGGGAACTTGGCGCGATGAGGAAGTTTTCGTCGGGCGTTACCGTGTAGAGGCAACGCTGCATGCGTGCGGGACGGGGATTGTGTTTTGGCAACAGCGGCGCGGCGTGTTCGCTGAGGAGCGTCGCATCACTTTCGTCTGGTTCGCGCACGTCGTGTGGATCGGTCGCGCCGCCGACGGAATGCAAACCAACTTTGTAAAAGCCGCGCGGCGCCGGCATGCCGAAGACGCCGACATCGTTGTCGACGCAAATCACCGGCAGTAAACGCGGCGCCTCGGTTTCGAACCAGCCGACGACGCGGCGCTTTACCGCGAGCTTGCCGGCAAATTCCGGCAGCATGCGTCCGCCCCAGGCGCCGGATGAAACAAAGATTGCATCGAAGCTGCGTATCTCGGCACCGACGCGCAGTGTCAGTCCCTCAATTGGCGCTTCGATTCTCGCATCGTGCTGCAGCTTCGCGCCCCATTTGGGCGCCTGCCGCAACAGAAACGCCCGCGTCGCGTCCGCGGCGATGACGCCGGCGTCTTCCTGGCGAAATACATCCCACTCGTAGGGCATGGCGATGTAGCCGCGCGTCAGCGCGTGAATCGCGTCGCCGGGCAACAGCGCCGCCGGCGCGCGGCTAAGCCGTTGGCATGCGGCGACGAATGGCGACCCACGCGGTCCAGCCATCAATCCGCTCGTCCACTCGATCAGCGGTTGGCCGGCCAACCCCTCCCAGGTTCGCCATGCGGCGCCCGCGCGTCGCGCCAAGCCAACATAGGTTTCGCCCTCACCGGGGGTGAGACGCATGATGCGGGTGTCGCCGTGCGATGAGCCGCGCTCGTGCATCGGCTCAAATTGCTCGAAGCCCCAGACATCGTGACCGGCAACCGCCAGCCGAGCGCATATGCTCAGCCCGGCAACGCCCAGTCCGACGACGGCCACCTTCATTCCGCCCCCTCTACGCGGGATGAAGGGCGCTTGGAAAGCGGTTAGCGTTGGCCCCATGAGTCTCAAGGACAAGATCAAGGCCCAGGTCGAGGCCTTTGACCGTTGGGCGCGCCCTTGGGCGGAAAAATCCAAGTGGCATGGGTGGGCCTACGAGTTTCTGCTGTTCGGCCTGAAGCAGGCCTGGGCGTGCCTCTTCGGCGGAGCGATGATCACGCTGCTTGTCGGCACGCATTTGTTCTGGCCCGACGGTGCGCCGGTCGCGCGCTACGATTTCCTGGTCCTCGCCGCGGTGGCGATCCAGGGGCTATTGCTTGCGACCAAGCTTGAGCGCTGGGAAGAGGCGATCGTTATCCTGATCTTCCACGTCGTCGGCACGATCATGGAGATTTTCAAGACCGCGCACGGCTCTTGGATCTATCCCGAGCACAATATTTTCCGCATAGGCGGCGTGCCGCTGTTCTCCGGCTTCATGTACGCGTGTGTCGGCTCCTACATCGCGCGCGCCACGCGGCTGTTTGAACTCCGTTACATCAATTACCCGCCGCTCTGGACGACATGGCTGCTGGCGCTGCTGGCCTACATCAATTTCTTCTCGCACCACTACACGATCGATATTCGCCTCGGCCTTTTTGCCTTTTCGGCGATGATTTTTGGCCGCGCATGGTTTGTGTTCACGCCGGACCGCACGCCGCGCCGGATGCCGATGCTGATGGGCTATCTCTTGGTGGCGCTTTTCATTTGGTTTGCAGAGAACGCCGGCACCTTTGCCGCCGCTTGGGTTTATCCAAGTCAGCGCGATGGCTGGCATCTCGTTCCGATCGAGAAGATGGGCGCTTGGTATCTCTTGATGCTGCTGAGCTTCGTGCTGACGACGGTCGTGCATAAACCGGAACGGATGAGTGAGGCGGAGTTTAACGCTGCACAAAATGAGAAGGGCGCGACCGTCGCCGCGCCCTTGAAACAATCTATCTAACGCTGAAGCTTCAGCCGTACCCAGCCAGCTTCAGGAAGCGGTTGCGCAATTCCGCATCGTTCTTGAATTCGCCGGTGAATTGCGTGGTCACCGTCGTCACGTCCTTGTGGTGGACGCCGCGTGTGCTCATGCACTGATGCTCGGCGTCGATCAGCACCGCGACGCCGCGCGGCTTCAGCGTTTCTTCGATGGCCTGCGCGATCTGGCTGGTCATCGTTTCCTGCGTTTGCAGGCGCTTGGCGAAAATCTCGACCACGCGCGCGATTTTTGAAATGCCAACCACGGCGTCGGTCGGCAGATAAGCGACGTAGGCTTTGCCCAAAAACGGCGCGATGTGATGCTCGCAATGGCTCTCCACATCGATCCGCTTCAGCATGACCATGTCGTCGTAGCCGCTGACATCCTCGAACACCCGATTGAGTTCGTTGGCCGGGCATTCGTCGTAGCCGCGAAACCATTCGCGATAAGCGTCGACGACGCGCTTCGGGGTATCCTTCAGGCCCTCGCGCTCAGGGTCGTCGCCGGCCCATGCGATGAGCGTGCGTACGGCTTCCATGGCGGCTTCGCGCGACGGTCGCTTCGCGTCCGCCTCAGCGGGCGAGCGCCATTTCAGAATCTCACTCAATGGGACTTTCCTTAGTCTGAGGGACGGAGGTCGAGCCCGGAGGGTCCTCAAACAAGGCACCGGGACTTAACGCCCGCCCGAATTACACCTCAGGCGACGGGGCCGGTCTTGCAGCCCCAGTTGGATATGGAGTGTAGCACATCGCTCCGCTAGAACCCACCCCGCATGAACATTGAGCTCACCAACACGTTGACGCGGCGAAAAGAGCCGTTTGCGCCCGCCGATCCGGCCCGGGTGACGATGTATGTGTGCGGACCCACCGTCTATAATTACGCCCACATCGGCAACATGCGCCCGCCGGTGGTGTTCGACGTGCTCTTCCGGCTCTTGCGCCATACCTATGGCGAAAAGGCTGTCCTCTACGCCCGCAACTACACCGATATCGACGACCGCATCATTAAGGCGGCGATCGAGAGCGGTAAGTCTATTGGCGAGGTTACACGTCCGTTCGAGCAGGCCTACGAGAACGACACAAGCGCCCTCGGCGTGCTCTCGCCAACGCATAAGCCGCGCGCGACTGAGCATGTCGATGGCATGATCGCGCTCATTCAGACGCTGATCGACAATGGCTCGGCCTACAAGGTTGATACCGGCGTCTATTTCGCCGTTTCCGCTGACGCGGATTACGGCAAGCTCTCAGGGCGCGCGCAGGAAGACCTCCAAGCTGGCGCGCGTGTTGAAGGCGAAGACGACAAGCGTCATCCTTCCGACTTCGCGCTCTGGAAAGCGGCCGCTCCCGGCGAACCGCGCTGGGATGCGCCGTTCGGTGCGGGCCGCCCCGGTTGGCACATCGAGTGCTCCGCCATGATCGAAGCCGAGCTCGGCTCACCAATAGACATTCACGGCGGCGGCATCGATCTCGTGTTCCCGCACCACGAAAATGAGGTCGCGCAGAGCGAGTCCGCACACAATCATCCGCTAGCGCGCGTCTGGATGCACAACGGCTTTTTGACGATGGACACGACTAAGATGTCCAAGTCGATCGGCAACGTCATCACGCCGCGGGAACTGCTGGAGCGGGGCTGGCAGGGCGAGACGCTGCGCTGGGGTTTGCTTAGCGCGCACTACAAAGCGCCGCTCGACTGGAACGAGGAAATGATGCGCAGCGCGCAAGCCTCGCTGGATCGCCTATACGGCGCGGTGTTGCGTCTGAAGGATGTCGACGCCGCTGTCGTTGATCCGCCCGCCGCATTTCTTGCGGCGCTTGCCGACGATCTCAACACGCCGGAAGCGATCGCCGAACTCTACGCGCTCGTCACCGCTGCCAACATCGCCAAGAAGCCCGCTGAGCAAGCCAAGGCGAAGGGCGAGCTGCTCGCCGCCGCTGCGCTGTTCGGCGTGCTGCAGGACGATCCCGAGCACTGGTTTCGCGCCAGCTTCGGCGAAGAAGCCGCCGAGATCGACCGTTTGGTCGCGGAACGCGTCGCCGCGCGCGCCGCTAAGGACTACGCGCAGTCCGACAAACTCCGCGACGATCTCGCCGCGCGTGGCGTCGAAGTGATGGATAGCGCCAGTGGCAGCACGTGGCGCCGGAAGGGCTAGTGGAGCGCCGTCTACAACCTCTGCGCATTCCGATCGGTTGGAGTGTTCACTACAACGACTTTCACGAGATCGATCAGGACGATCCTGAAGCGTGGCGTTGGCGGAAAGAGAATCTACTGCAGCTTAGCCATGAGCGGCGCGATCGATTGCTTGATCTTGGCTGGTATCCGCCTGACGACGCCAACGGCCGATACGTCCTGGTACTTCATGCTCACGACTTCACAGGACCGGAGCTCGAACGATTTGAGAGCCGCGATCGTGCGGAAATCGTCGCTGAGGTCGAGCGACTTGCCGCGGAAGTGAACAGCCGATCTTAGATATGCCCTGACTTCGCCCCAACTAGGCGGCCCTATGCCAGCGAGGGCAGGAGAATATGGCATGCACCGTCGCGCGTTGCTTTGGACGGCCGCTGGCGCGGCTTTGGCTGGTTGCGCTAATGCCGCAAACGGGGCGAACGATCCCGTTCCTGCGCCGCAGCCAGACCCGGCGCCCATAGTGACGCCCTTGCCCGACGCGTTCGATCTTGCGCTCTATCGCACGCTTGCTGCGCCTGGCGGCAATCAGTTTGTATCGCCGTACAGCATCTTGAGCGCCTTCACGCTGCTCTATCCTGGCGCGCGCGGCCAAACCGCCGCTGAGATGGCCTCGACGTTCGGCTTCGATGCAAACGTAGCAGCACAAATCGTGCAGACGAGCGCGCTGCGCAATGCGCTTGCCGCGCAAACCGGCGGTAGCGAGTTCACGACAGCGAACGCTGCCTGGGTCGAGCGCACGATGGCGCTTAGCGCAGCTTATGCGCGCACAATTCGGGAAGAGCTTGGCGCTACGATTGAAGCGGTGCCGTTCATCGCCAATCAAAGTGCGGCGCTACGCACCATCAATGCGTGGGCGGCGCGCGAGACGCACGACCGGATTCCGGAGATACTCACGGAGCAAGACGCCTCACGCCGGCTGGTGCTGACCAACGCTGTCTATTTCAAGGGCAAGTGGCAACAGCAATTCTCGGCCAACGCCACACGCGGCGGCGATTTCTACGCCGAAAGCGGCACTACCCAGCAGGCGCAGCTGATGCGCAAAGTGATGCGCACGCCATATTACGAGGGCGAGGGCTTCCAAGCTGCCGAGTTTCCATATGACGAAGGCGCGTTCTCGCTGGCGGTGTTCCTCCCCCGTGCGCGTGACGGCCTTGCTGCGTTCGAGCGACAGCTGATGGGATCGACGCTTGATCGGTGGCTCACCGATCTCGACGACGCCGAGCGCGCCCGGTTGGATGTCACGGTGCCGAAAGTCGAGATGCGCACCGATTATGATCTCGTGCCGCAGCTGCGGGCTCTGGGTTTGCGGCTCGCCTTCACCGATAGCGCTGATTTCTCCGGCGTCACGGAACAAGAGGCGCTCGCCATCAGCGCCGTCATCCACAAGACGTTCCTCGCGATCGACGAGGAGGGCACGGAGGCCGCGGCCGTCACCGCCATCGACATGCGCGCCACATCGGCCATGCCGCAACCGCAAGCGCCGCCGATCGAGTTCAAGGCCGATCACCCGTTCTTCATCGTGCTGCGCCACAAGCCGACGGGCGCGAAGCTGTTCATGGGGCGGGTGGCGCAAGTCTAGCGCGTCCGAGTTTTCACTTGCCATCGCCGCGCGCGGGCGCCCCAATGCGGGCGACGTTGAGGGACGTCATGGGAACTCAGGCACATGCGCACTTTCGCCATCGCTCTCGCTTCGCTCTTCACACTTGCAACTCCAGCCTTCGCAGCGTGCGATCTGACGCCAATCATCGGCGCTCCCGCTGAGAAGCGTGAGGGGCAAGACATCATGATTACCCTGGAAGTCGCCAATCGTGGCGACACCAATTGTCCGGGGACCATCGAAGCCCCGCCTGGCGCCAGCTACATGGTCGACATATTCCTGTCGACTGATCGCGCCGGGCCATCGACTTGGGCGGTTTACAACGCGACTTGGCGCGAAGACGTCTTGTTGCGTGGCGGCCGTGTCTCTCGCACCAACAGCCTCGGCCCGGGCGTCTCGGTTCGCTATGGCGCCCCCAGTTATGAGATTGGCCCGATGACGTTGCCGACTGGCATCCCGCCTGGAGATTATTTCCTGTGCGCCGGCGTCGACATGGGCAATCGCGTTGCGGAGTCGAATGAGCGCAATAATGTTGCCTGCAATCCGCTGCGGATTCTGCCAACGCTCCGCATAGACCCGCGTCGTGGATTGCCGCGGCAGCGTCTGCCGCGTTCCCCAGGTTGACGTGACGAGGAGCGCGTCAAGCGCGCTTCTTCTTCGCGCCGGTCCAAACCACGCCGGGAAAGCCCTTCAGCGGCCCCAGTTTCTCGCCGAGATAGGTCCATTCCTGCAAGTCATCGATGGCGATGTGATAACGCGGCTCACGGCCGACGCCGCTATCGAACAGAGCGCGTGGGATGTTCACGTTCTGCTTGTTGCGTTGGAAGCTGACGGGCGATCCGCAGGTTGAGCAGAAGCTGCGGACGCCGCCGCGTTCTTTGTCCTCGTAACGTGTGAGATTGTCTTCGCCCTGGACGAAGCGGAAGCGGCTGGCCCACGAGCCGACATAGGTGGCGTATGCGGCGCCATGCGCGCGCCGTGTCGATGCGGAGTGATCATGCCAAGCCCATTGTGCTGGCGTGGCGATCTCAACCACGACTGCTCCGCACAGGCACTTGCCTTCCGCCCGCGTCGGCCCGCGCGCTTTGTCCGTCTTCTTCATGGTTTGGTTCTTACCACGCCGCCTTGAAGATGCCCTCTGCCCCGACTAAGCACGCCTGCAGGGGAACAAAGGAAAACGCATGCGGGTGATGGTCTTGGCTTTGGTTGCGCTGCTCGGTGCGTGCGCCACGGGTGGTGGCGGCGCTGAGGATGCGACAAGCGGTCCGTCGCCGTTCCCGGTCCAGCGCGGCGCCGCCGAGCGGCCGCCGGAAGAAACGTCACAAAACGCGCCGCCAGAAGGCGCCGCTGGCGGCGGCATTGATTTCGGACACTGGCGCAGCGCCGATCCGGCGGTCTATGCGCCTGCCTTCCAGAGCCAAATTCGTCAGCGTTTCGCCAATCAGACGAATGGGGAGCTTCGCGCCAGCCTCGAAGCCAATGGGTTCCGGTGCGAAGACGAGCGTCGTTTGGACTGCCGCATTGAAATCATGGAGCGCCAATGCGCGTTTGACTGGTATGTTGTGCTTGAGCGCGGCGCACGCGAGCCCGTTGCTGGTTTCGAGCAGATGTGTCTCGGCGCGAATAGGTGAGGTCATGAAGCACGCACGAACGATCGCGGTCAGCTTGGCGCTGCTTTTGGGCGCGTGCGAGACGCTGCCCGGCGCTGCGACGCCAGGCGTGAGCAGCCCCGCCGCCATTCCCTCGACACCGATCAGCTTGGGCGATTGGCGCAACGCTTCGGAAGCGGCGACGCTGCAGGCGTTCGAGCAAGGCGTCATGAGACGCTACGACGCGGGCCTGCCGATTGCGGCGGTGTCGTCCGATCTCCGCCGCAACGATTTCAACTGCGGCGCCGCGCCGCCGCGTGCTGAGGGCAATCGCGGTGATCCTCCAGCGCAAGTGTGCCGCAAGACTACGACCGCCAATGGCTGCACGCACACGTGGCAAGTGCACTTGTTTGCAGACGGCGAAGCGTTGACGCGTCCGCGCGGGCTTTATGATCGCCGCTGCGGCAATGACGGTCTACTGGGTGGGCCCGGCTGAGCTCTCACCCGGCGTGGCGAGATAAGCGGCGAGATCCGCTGGCTCCAGCGTCAGCATCGGCGCATAGCCTGGGTTGATCACCGCGTTGCCGCCGACGAGGCGCGTGAGCGCCGCGCGACCGCTGATCATGATGTGTGGGGCGTCAGCGCCGAGCGCATGCGTCAGCCGCTCCTCGCTGGTGAAAATCGCGCCGGCGGTGAAGCCGTCACGGACACGCACCTGACGTGGCGGCGAGTTGTCGTCGGAGGTCGCGAGTGCAAGCGCTACGTGAGTTTCGAGCAGATAGCGGCGAAAGATCGGCCGCATCCCCTCGTTGTTCAACGCCGAGACGAACGCAGTTTCGAGCGCGTTCTGCGGGGTGATGAGCACCGGTTGCTGCGGCGCTTGACCCGCGGGCCGTTGTGCCGGTGCGGTCGTTGTCTGTTGCGCGAAGGCGAGCGCCGGCCATGCGCCGAGCGCCCCGACAAGCAAGCTGCGTCTCAACATCTTCTGCTCCCGAGGGCCCGATTTTGCCCGTTGCTTGCCTGTGAAGGAAGGCCACATAAGGGCGAATGGACGACCTCTATCATCCGCGGATCATGGAATTGGCGGCCGATATCCCCCATGTCAGGCGCCTGGATGACCCGGACGGGGCGGCCACCAAGGTGAGCCGCGTTTGTGGCTCTGTCGTCACGGTTGAATTGGCGCTGAAGGACGGCGTCGTTAGCAACATTGCCGTCCACCCGAAAGCTTGCGCGCTTGGCCAGGCCTCGACTGGCGTGCTCGCCATGAACGCGATCGGCGCGACGCCCCAGGAAATCCGCGACGCGCGTGATGCCCTGCGCGCCATGCTCAAAGGCGAAGGGCCGCCACCAGCCGGGCGCTTCTGGGAATTGCGCCACCTCGAAGGCGTACGCGACTATCCTGCACGCCACGCCTCCACGATGCTCGCGTTTGACGCGGCGGTTGAAGCGCTCGATCAAGCGCAGAAGAAAACCGGGTGAGCACACCCATGACGACTGTTGTGAAACTGAAGCATCCGCTCGCCAAGGAACTTCGCAAGGCCGCGCTTGGGTTCCCCGATACCGTCGAAGATTTTCCGTGGGGTCACAGCGCGTTCAAAGTTTCCGGCAAGAAGGTTTTCTTGTTCTTGGGAGAGGATGAAGCGGGCGGCTGGTCAGCCTCGATGAAACTTCCGTTTCGCAACGACGAAGCTTTGACCATCAAGGGCGCAGAGCGCACCGGATACGGCCTCAGCCGCTCGGGATGGATAAGCTTTCGCTTTACCGCCAAGGCCAAGGCGCCGATGGCCAGGCTCGTGGATTATCTGGACGAAAGCTGGCGGGCCGTTGCGCCGAGGAAACTTTCGGCGGGTTTTGCGCCGCCTACGGTTGGCAAAGGCCGTAAAGCGACCTGATCAGCTTTCGGGCCGAGGAGATTGCGGCTAGCCTGCGCGCCTTGGGACCCCTGGGAGACGCTATTATGAAATGGATTGTGCTGCTTTTGATCATTGCCGGCGTTGCGGGCTATTTCACACGGCCAGACGAGGCGGCGATGCGCGCAGGCGCGGACGCCATCCTGAGCGACCCGCAAAATGTCTCGCAGGGCTTTGAAAGTCTCGGCGCCTCGCTGGCCGGTGATCGCTCGTACAGCAACTATTACGTCGCCGCGAAATATGACGTGACGCTCGACGGCCAACCGGTGGTCAATTGCTGGGGCGCCTTCAAGCAAGTGCAGTGCAGCCGCGCTGCCGATACGCGCACAGGCGGCTAACATGCGCTTGCTGCTGCTGCTCATCCTGATTGGCGCCGTTGCCTATTTCACAGTGCCGACGCGTGAGACACAGGAAGCCGCAGCGCGCGCGTTCATGGAGGCGGAAGCACAAGAGCAGACGGGCGAGGTGCAGGCACAGACCGGCATCTCGCTCGATAGCGTTGTCGATTTCGTCACCGGCTTCGTTGCCGGACAAGGGCGCTACGAAAACTATTACGTAGCGTCCAAGTTCACTGCGGATATGCCCGGCGCCGCCTACCTGGAGTGCTGGGGTGCGTTCACCCAGGTCCAGTGCCGCCGCGTAGACCGCGGGGCGGGGCAGACTTGAGCCAAGAGCGCGAAGCACGTATATTCGCAGCCATGAACCGGCGCGTTATCACGACTACGACCTATTAAAGCCGGCGGCGCGAGATCGGGCGCGCCGCAGCGGCTGCGCTTGGGCCCGATCCTCTAATCCAACAAATCGCTGTAGTTTATGATGTCGCCGAGCATTCCTGCGCGGGGCCTTTTGGGCCTTATCCAGCTCTACAAGTGGACGCTTTCGCCGCTCATCGGCAATGCGTGCCGCTATCGGCCGACGTGTTCGTCGTATGCGGCCGATTGCGTGCGCATGCACGGCGCGTGGGCTGGAAGCTGGATGGCGGGGGCGCGTCTTTGTCGGTGTGCGCCTTGGGGCGGGCACGGCTGGGATCCCGCGCCGCGTGAAATCAAAACGAATTCCTGGTGGCGCCCCTGGCGCTATGGCGATTGGCGCGGTGGTTACAGACCGCCCCCTGAAACCCTCTCCCTTGCGGAGAGGGTGGCGAGCGACAGCGAGCCGGGTGAGGGGCGAACTACCACGCGCGGTGGTGAAGGTTCTGCCGCCACCGCGATGTCTGAACGCCCCTCACCCCCAACCCCCTCTCCGCAAGGGAGAGGGGGCGCTGAAACTGAGTCAACAGAGTCAAACCAATGAGTATCTCTCTTAAATTTCCCGACGGCGCTGAGCGATCGTACGACGATGGCGTGACGCCGCTCGCAGTTGCCGAAGGCATTTCCAAATCGCTCGCCAAGAAAGTTGTCGCCGCCAAGATCGATGGCGCCTGGTGGGATTTGACGCGCCCGATCGAGGGTAGCGGCAAAATCGAACTGGTCATGCGCGACAGCCCGGACGGGCTCGAAGTGTTGCGCCACGATGCGGCGCACGTGATGGCGCAAGCCGTGCAAGAATTGTTTCCCGGCACGCAGGTGACGTTCGGCCCGGTGACGGAGGACGGCTTCTATTACGACTTCGCGCGCAATCAACCATTTTCCACGGACGATTTCGAGAAGATCGAAAAGCGCATGAAGGAGATCGTCGACGCCGATCTGCCTATCCATCGCACGGTCTGGAAGAAAGAAGACGCTATCGCGCATTTCAAGTCGCTCGGCGAAATCTACAAAGCCGAGACGATCGATGAAGTGATCAAGCCCGGTGAGCCGATCACGGTTTACTCGCACGGCGACAAGTGGGGCGATCTTTGCCGCGGGCCGCATTTGCCCTCAACGGGCAAGCTCGGCAAAGCCTTCAAGCTGATGAAGCTGGCGGGCGCCTATTGGCGTGGCGATCAGAATAACCAGCAGCTGCAGCGCATCTACGGCACGGCTTGGGCTGACGAAAAACAGCTCGAAGATTATCTGCATCGCCTCGAAGAAGCCGAGAAGCGCGATCACCGCAAACTCGGGCGGCAGATGGATCTCTTCCATATGCAGGAAGAGGGCCGCGGCATGGTGTTCTGGCACGAGAAGGGCCTGATGCTGTGGCGCACGATCGAGGCCTACATGCGCCGCCGTTTGGATGCGGCTGGCTATGTCGAAGTGCGCACGCCGCAAGTGCTTGATCGGGTGTTCTGGGAAAAGTCCGGACACTGGGACAAGTACCGCCCGAACATGTTCGTCTGCGAGACGGTGGAAGAAGAGACGCTTTCGCTGAAGCCGATGAACTGCCCTGGGCACGTGCAGATCTTCAAGTTTGGCCAGAAGTCGTATCGCGACCTGCCGCTGCGTATGGCTGAGTTCGGCGCATGCCACCGCTACGAGCCCTCCGGGTCGTTGCATGGCCTGATGCGCGTACGTGCGTTCACGCAGGACGATGCGCATATCTTTTGTCGCGAAGATCAGATCGAAGAAGAGACGACGCGCTTCATCAAGCTCGCCGCCTCGATTCATGCAGACTTCGGCATGAAAAGCGAAAAGATCGCTCTGGCGACGCGCCCAGAAATGCGCGTTGGTTCGGACGAGTTCTGGGACAAGGCCGAGGCGCAGATGTTGAACGCTGCGCGCGCGGCGGGCGTTGAACCTGTCATCGCTGAAGGCGATGGCGCTTTCTATGCGCCGAAGCTCGACTTCTCGGTGAAGGACGCCATCGGCCGTGAATGGACGATCGGCACCATCCAGCTCGACTATCAGCTGCCGGATCGGCTCGATGCAGAATACGTCGCGGAAGATGGGCAAAAGCATCGCCCGGTCATGCTGCACCGTGCGATTCTGGGATCGCTGGAGCGCTTCATCGGCATCTTGATCGAAAACTGTGCGGGCGCTTTCCCGATGTGGCTCGCTCCTGTGCAGGTGGCGGTTGTGACGATCACGTCCGATGGCAATGCCTACGCGGAGGACGTCGCCAAAACGCTGCGTCAGGCCGGGCTGCGTGTGGCGCTCGACGTGCGTAATGAGAAGGTCGGTTACAAAATCCGGGAGCACTCGCTGCAGAAGGTGCCAGTGATCGCAGTCGTCGGAAAAAAGGAAGCGGAAGACCGGAGTGTTGCGATCCGTCGTTTTGGCAGCCAGGAGCAGCAAGTCCTGTCTCTGGCTGCGGCGCAGGACGCGCTCGTCGCAGAAGGCACGCCGCCCGACCTCAGGTAGTCAAACGATGTGCGGGGCGCTCGTAGGCCGCCTCGCACATCACGCTTGCGAGCACATTGTATGCCTCAACCCACGCAGCGCGTGTCTCGGACGTGAACTCCGCCCCAAGTTCGTGACGCAGTGTGCGCAGGAGAGCGACGCCGACGAGGTCGTAATGATGCGCCTCAACTCCGTATGAAACGTGGCGAACGGCGAGTTCGCGCACGGCCAGCAGGAAGGTGTCTGGCTCATGGAGACCGTCCACGATCTGGGCGAGCATGGTCATCAGCTTCTCGCCTTGCGCTAACATATTGCCTTTGAATATGGCCCTCAGGCTGGGGTCGAGTGCGAATAATTCGCGATAGAATGTGGCTGCTACGTGCGGCGCAACCTTTGCCGCACGTGCGAAGGATCGCTGCACCAAGTCGACTTGATGTTGCTCCATGACCGGCACAATGCCTGGATTCGCCGGGGGGCGCTGCGTAACTTGCAGCAAAGCAATCAAGCCCCGATCTATGCCAAAGTGAGCGCGCCTTTGGATTGCTCGGCGCTCGCGTCTTTACAGACTGAGGTTATGCAATCCAGGATGGCGCCGGGTATTGGGGCGGAGTAGGCGTTGGATAGGCATCCTTCACGCGCACGGTCGGCATCCGCTACTTTGGAAGCGCGGGTGTCCGCCATCGTTGTGGCGCACAAGGTTAGGCCAAATTCATCCGGGCGCGCGCCGCTTGATTTGTGTCTGCGCAGCGCATTGGCGGAAGATTGGATCGACGATCTCGTCATCGTCGATCACGATAATCCCGAGGAAATCTCATCGACATTGCGCGCGTTTGAGGCGGATCGCCGCGACGTGCACGTTGTCAATGTTGACCCGAGCTTGAGTACGGCTGCGGCGGCCAACATAGGCGCCGAAGCTGCGCTTGGACGTTGGCTGCTTTTCTTGAATGCGGATGTCGTGCTGCAGCGTGGCGCCGTGACGCGCTTGGCGGCGGCGGGCGGCGGTGCGCAGACGCCTTGGATTGTCGGCGGCCGCTTGCTTGATCTTGAGGGACGCGAGCGCCAAGCCGCGCGCGCGGGGGCGCTGAACACGTTCTCGGCGATCGCCGTCGCGGTGCAATGGCCGGCGAGGCCGTTGCGCAAACGTGAGGACGCCGCGACGAAAGTCGGAGCTGTTTCTGGCGCCCTGATGCTAATTCCGCGCAGCGACTTCAACGCACTGAGCGGTTTTGACGAACAATTCGACACCGACTGCGCCGATCTTGATCTTTGCCGCCGCGCCGCTGCCGCCGGCGGCAGCGTGTTGTTTCAGCCGGACGCCGCCGCGGTTCAATTCGAATTCGCGCAGACGCGCAAGAGCCGCAAAGTCCAGGGCCTTACACGGTTTGCTGTGAAGAGCGCCACGACGCCCGTTGAGCGCGCCTTTGCAAGTGTGGCGGGACCTGCGCTCGCTGTCTTGCTTGGCCTCAGGGACTTGGTCGCTGGGCGTCCGCGTGCTCGCCGCTAGAGAGTTCGCGCGCGCGGCCGATATTCAGAATCATGTGTTCACCTCGCCCGATCGCCATTCCGCGGGCGGGTTGCTCCAACGCTTCAAACTTTAGCCCGCGCTCCCCGAGCGCAGCTTCAGCCCGATCGAATACGCGCTGCTCGATGATCATGCCGTCACCGGCCTGGATCGGCGTCTCCGCGACATCCTCGATTTCCGTGAACCGCACCCACGTGCGCGTCAGGAAGACGATACTTGGCTGTTCGTAGCCGATGATCCAGAAATTCTGATCTTGGCGCGGCATCAACCGCGCTCGCGTCATCGCGGCGGCGGCCTCATTGCTCACCCAGAGTGAGCGGGCCTCCGGCATGAGCCGTTCGCGCAGGCTGAACGAGAAGATCAACGCGCACGCGACCAGCACTGCCGCTCGCGCTGTTGGGCGTTGTAGCAAAATCAGGCCGACGATAGCGCCGCCGAGAACAAGCGCGCCAATCAAGCCTGTAGCAATTGCTCTGCGAAGGCCCGCATCAGCCAGATATCCCGGCATGTAGGTCGACACAAACGCCAGCAGGCCCACGATCAATGCTCCGAATACGCCAAACAACACCAGACCCGCCGGATGAGTGGTCCGCCACGGCTTGCTGCGCATGGCGAAAAGCCCGGCGGCGCACATGAGTGCGATCGCTGGATATGCCGGCAGCGTGTAGTGAATGAGTTTTGTCGGCAGCAATTCGAAGATCGCGAAGATCGGCGTCGCCCATGCGATGAGAAAGCGGAACGCGCTGCTGGCTTCGTCATTGCGCGGCGCTCTGATGGCGCTCCAACTCAGGCGCGCCGCCGCGGGCAAGGCATAGGTTGCCGGAAAGATCAGCAGTGGCAGCAGCAGGAAATAATAACCAGGTATCCCGCCGTGGCGATGATCGCCGCCGGCTACGAGTTTCGGCCCGATCTCATTCGCCAGCAAGTCCGCGTAGAACCGCCCATCCGTGGCGATGCCGATGGCGATGAGCCAAGGCAGCGTGATGGCAAGCGCCAGTACCGGGCCTGTCCAAAACGCCAGCGGCTTCATCCAAGCGGCGCGGCGCTCCCATAACGCGAGCACAACAAGCGCCAGCGCGGCGGCGGCCGGCGGCAGCGGCCCTTTGATCAATATCCCGCAACCAATTGCAGCCCAGAACAGCAGCGCGATGATGCGGGGCCGCTTCGTTCCAACGCGCAATTGTGCGAGCGCTGCAAACGCGAGCGCGGTGAAGCCGGTCATCGCGGCATCGGTTTTGGCAATCATGCCTTCGACGCCAGCGAGAAAACCCACCGCAAAGATAGCGGCCCCGACAAATCCTATTCGCGGGCCGAACAGGGCCGTTCCCGCCCACAGAGTTGCAAGGCTCGCCAGCATCAAGCCGAGTGTGGAGGGTATTCTATACGGCCAGATCGTGTTCAGCCGCTCGATGAACGGATGCATCGCGTTCACGGATGCGGCTTGCAACCAGTAGATGCCGATCGGCTTTCGATTGCGCTCGGTGTCCTGGAAATGGATGCGGACATAGTCGTCGCTCTCGACCATTTGCCGCGTGGCTTGCGCAAAGCGCGCCTCGTCGATGTCGGTGACGGGCACGCGCATCGCGCCCATGAAACCGCTGGTCAGCGCGATGAGCGCGATCAACACGTACCCCCGCCATCCGCGGGCGAACTGGTCGAAGAGGGCCGGGGAGGCTGGAGACGACGCCATGGATCTCGTCATTCTGGCGGATGAGCGTGACACTTTGCAGCCCTAGCCGGGTGCGCCCACTCGCCTCATGCGCCGGGAGCGGCTAAGAGACCACGCTTTTCACGTCCGGGGACGCGTTTGCCAGAGAGTATCGAATTCAGCGTGGTCGTTCCCGTCATGAACGAGGAGGGAAATGCGGCCAACCTCGCGCGTGAGATAGCGGCGGTGCTCGATGGGCGTAGCTACGAAATGATTTTCGTCGACGACGCCAGTCGCGATGACACCCGTGCGGAATTGGCGGCGCTGAAGGCGGAAATACCCGCTTTGCGGCTGCTGGGTCACCGAAGCAACGCTGGCCAAAGCCGCGCCGTACACACAGGCGTATTGGCGGCCAGGGCCCCCGTGGTCGGCACGCTCGACGGCGACGGGCAAAACGATCCGGCCGATCTCCCCAAGCTCCTAGCCAAGATTACGCGCCCGGAAGCGCCGCCGAATTTGGGGATGGTAGCCGGGAACCGTCTCAAAAGGCAGGATAACTGGAGCAAGCGCGCCGCCTCCCGGATCGCCAACTCAATTCGCCGCGCGGCCCTGAAAGACAATGCTGTCGACAGCGGTTCCGGCGTCAAGGTGTTCAAACGCGAAGCTTTTTTGCGTCTCCCATACTTCGATCACATGCATCGTTTCATGGCGGCGCTCATGCTGCGTGAAGGCTATGCAGTCGAGTTTTTGGAAGTTAATCATCGACAAAGGAGCGTCGGACGCTCGAAGTACACAAATCTCGGCAGGCTCGCCGCGAACATGACGGACCTCTGGGGCGTCATGTGGCTTCGAAGTCGGGCGCGCCTGCCTGGGGGGACGGACGAGCTATGAATGATCGTGTCGACCCGGGCGAACGAATAGCGCTACAAGCGGCGGCGACGCGGGGGCGTCGGTCGCGCACGCAACAACAGCAGGGGAGTCCCATGGGGGCCATTTTCAACGTCTTTCCGCTGATCCTGATCCCGGTTCTGACGTATAACATCTGGGCATTCGGGGCGACGGCGGCCAATAGCGGCGATGGCGCTGCGGTCCGCACGCATCTGGCGGATGCGTGGATTCGTATTCCGATGGCGTCAGGCGCCGAATGGACGATCGCGTTTGGCGACGTGATGGTGCTTCTCGCACTGCTTTTGCTGTTCGTTGAGCTTCTGAAATCAACCTCCACCGGCACCGCCGCGATTTTCAATCACGCGCTCTCGATGCTGGTGTTCATCATCTGCTTGGTTGAATTTTTGCTGCACCCGGCCTTCGCCACCAGCACGTTCTTCGTGATCCTGGTTATGGCGTTGTTGGACGTGCTCGCTGGCGTGGTGGTGACCATCATCTCCGCGCGCCGCGATGTGGAATTCGCCGGTCAGCACTAAGCGACGGTATTGTGAACGCCGCATGGGGCGGTGGAGCGAGTCTCCGCCGCCTTTGCGGCTTATTCACATGCACCACAAACCGAGCGCCAGGGCGATCGTGAAGTCGAGCCAGCGGCCGAATCGGGGAATGATGAACGAAGCCATGGTTCGACGCCCACCTGCAGGTTCGGCGCCGGGCTATGCTTCGCTTGGGTTAGGTGGGTGAATGGCGCTCTTTTTCGATGCCGACTGGTTTGATCAGCGCTTGAGTGCGCGCGGCACGGACCGCATCGGCCTCGCAGTCGCCGCCGGCATCGATCGTGGTGAACTGCATCGCATCTTCACCAATGAACGGTCGCCGACAGCAGCCGAACTCGCGGAGTTTGCGCGCATCCTCGAAACCGATTTGCTTGAGATCACAATCCGCAGCGGCGTCGCCGTCCGTGAGTCAGCGCCGGGCGCCGATCCAGGCGATCGGATCGAAAGTATCGAAGCGCGCCTCGACGCGATTGACACTTGGCTGGCCGAGTTTGAGGCGTCGAAGAAAAAGGCCGCTGGCTAGGCGCTGACGTTTACGATGATGCCAGACCGGGGGCCGCTCCAGGGCCGCCGATAACCGCCGAGGCCGGAGGTTTCTTTGGCCGCGATCTGATTGACAAGTGTCGCCGCGAATAGCGGGTCTAGCTTCATGCGTGGTGCGCGCCGATCGCGCCAGCGCCGATCCGCCCGACGTTGCTCGCCGATTTCTTCGAAATCGGCGTCGAGTGCGTGCACAGGGGCGGCAGCTGCGCTCATACCGCAAATTCTGCATTTCACGTGCCAAACGGAAATTAACCGCTAGCGTTAGCCACGACGGAGGCGCGCATGCGGGACTTTGCAAACTACGATGGGCTCGGATTGGCGGAGCTGGTGCGAAACCGGGACGTTACGCCGGCAGAGCTTCTCGAAGCCGCGATTGAGCGCATTGAGCGCCATAACCCCAAACTCAACGCTGTCGTCCATAAAGCTTATGACGAGGCGCGCGCGACGGCCGCCGCTGCCTTGCCCGATGGCCCATTCAAGGGCGTGCCATTTCTGATCAAGGATCTCGGCGTGCGCGTTAAGAATTGGCCGCGCACTAGCGCCAGCCGCTTCGCGCAAATCGACGCCGACGCCGAAGATAGTGAACTGACGAAGCGTTATCGTGCATCAGGTGTTGTCCTTGCGGGCAAAACCAACACCCCAGAGTTCGGCATTCCCGGGGTGACGACATCGGCGCTGTTGGGACCATGCCGCAATCCCTGGAACACCGATCACATCTCAGGCGGCTCATCCGGCGGCGCGGCGAGCGCTGTGGCTGCCGGCATCGTACCGCTCGCGCATGCGAGCGATGGGCTGGGCTCAATCCGCATTCCTGCGGCGTGCTGCGGCTTGGTGGGGCTTAAGGTTACGCGCGATCGCAATCCTAACGGTGTGAACGACACCGACCGCGCGATTGGCTTTAGCGTCGATCACGTTGTTTCGCGCACGGTTCGCGATAGTGCAGCGATGCTCGACGCGACCGGCTATCCCGAGCCAGCAAGCCCGTTTGCCTATCCAGGCAAAGAGCGTCCTTACCTGGAAGAGATCGCGCGCTCGCCCGGCAAACTGCGCATTGCCTTTTCGAGCGAGACCCCAAACGGCAAACCCATCGAAGCAGAAATACGCGCGGCGCTGGAGCGCACAGCGGAGACGCTCAAGAAGCTCGGCCACGACGTGCGCGAAGAGGGGTTGGGCATTGACTATCGGCTGCTCTATCGCGCGCAAGGCATGGTCTCCGCAGCCAACTTCTCGGCAAGCATCAAACGCTGGGCCGAGATCAAAGGCCGCGAACCGGGAGATGATATCGAGGGGCTAGCGCGTCGCGGCTATGAGGCGGGCAAGAAACTGACCGCGCAGGATGCGGGCTGGGGCTGGCAGCAATTGCGTCTCATGAACCGTCAGATCTTACAGAAGTTCGAAACCTGGGATGTGTGGCTGACGCCGGTGCTCAGCACCAACGTGCCGCGCGTGGACTATCTCGATACCCTGACCGACGACCTGAAAGAGTTCGATCGCCGGCAAGCCGCGACGTTCGGTTTCACGCCACCGTTCAACATGACTGGTCAGCCGTCGATGTCATTACCACTGCAGCAAAGCGAAAGCGGCTTGCCTATCGGCATGATGCTGACCGCGCGTTATGGCGATGAAGGCACGCTCTTCCGCCTTGCGGGTCAGCTTGAAAAAGAGATGCCGTGGCTAGGCCGCAAGCCGCCAATCTGGAACTAGCGCGCTCGACGTCACTGCGCGAAGGCAGCCTCAGGTCTTGCGCGCGGCGTACACGGTCGCTTCGAGGGGCAGTTTCGCTGGCGCGGGGCCGAGCCGTGCCTCGATCTGCGCGGCGATCGCATCGACCATGTCGTCGGCTTTCACTGTCTTGCTCGCTTGGATGTCGGCGATCATCGGATTGCCGTAGATCAGTCCCTGGGCGAAGTGACGCCAATCCTGCGTGGTCTGGGCCACGCGCACGACCTCATGCGAAACCTCGCTAAATCCGCCGGCCTTAAGATCGGCGTACACCTGCTGATTATCGGCATAGCCGAACGGCACCAGGTAGAATTTCGGCGGGTTCTCCGGGAAGAACTTGATCGCGGTCGCATTGGCGATCTCCGCAAATGCGTTGGCGGCCATTGCGCCCCAAACATTGAAGAGCAGCGTGCCGCCGCGCTTCAGCACCCGCCGGGCCTCGGCATAGGCCGCCGGACGATCGGGGAAGAACATGACGCCGAACTGGATGGCGATGAGATCAAACGCTTCATTCTCGAACGGCAACGCCATCGCGTCGGCTTGCCTAAACTCTATGTTCGTGGTCGCGCCGAACTTGGCTTGCGAAATGTCGAGCATGGCTTGGTTGAGATCGGTCGCGACGATGCGCGCGGCGGCGGGCAGCGCCGCGCGCAGCGCCACGGTTGAAACGCCGGTGCCGCCTGCAATCTCAAGAACAGCGCTCGGCTTCAGCGCTGCGGCGCGCCGCGCGAGATCTGCCGCGTAGGGCTCGAAGATGACTGGGCCGAGGTGTTGGTCGTAGAAGCGAGGGATGTCGCCCGTGAACTGGGCGGCTGCTAGCGAGGACATGGACGCGCTCCTGCACTGGAGCGGCCAGCATATCCCAAATGTCTTCGCTTGGCGCGTTCTGGCGGTGACGCCCTAGCGTTTCGCCATTTGGTCGAGCTGCTTTTGCATCTGCTCCATTTGACGGCGCAGTTCTGCGAGCTGTTCGTCCTTGTCCTCGTCATCCGCCGCTCCCGCTTTGGGTGGCGTCATGCCAGGAATTCCAGGTACGCCCCCCGCGGCTGCGAAGGGAGCCCAGACTTTCATGGCCTGCTGGAAGAGCGCCATGTTGCGCTGCGTTTGCTCTTCGAACGCCGCCATCGGCGTCGCCGCGCCGAAGGTGCGCGACATGTTCTCGCGCATTTGCTCTTGCGCTTTGGCGAAGCTTTCCATGCTCATTTCGAGGTAGGGCGGCAGGAAACCTTGCATCTGATCGCCGTAGAAGCGGATGAGACGGCGCAGGAACTGCACCGGCAGCATGCTCTGCCCCTTGCTCTCCTGTTCGAAGATGATCTGCGTCAGCACCGAGCGAGTGATGTCTTCGCCGCTCTTGGCGTCGAGCACGATGAAGTCGGTATTCTCGCGCACCATCTCGGAGAGGTCGTCGAGCGTGACGTACTTACTCTCGCCGGTGTTGTAGAGCCGCCGGTTGGCGTATTTTTTGATGACGATCGGCTCGCCTTGCTGAGCTTCAGCGCCACCGGCTTCCCCCGCTGCCGGGCCACCACTTGAATCCGCCACGTGCGTGTCCCTTTGATTTTGGCGCCCGCGAAGGCGGGGCTTTGACCCAAATTCCCGCGTCCTTCGCCGCAATGCAAGAGAGAGCCGCCGTTTAGGTGTGGCGATGGCAGTCGGTGCGCGTGGATTTCGCGCGCCGCTTGTGCGATAGGTGCCCCAAGAACTCTCTCTTTTCGCCCAAGGCTTTGAGGAGCCCCGACCCATGACAGACATCGTCATCGTCTCTGCCGCCCGCACGCCGGTCGGCTCGTTCAATGGCTCCTTTGCTGCAGTGCCCGCTCACGAGTTGGGGAAGACGGCGATCACAGGCGCGCTGCAGCGCGCAAAGGTAGACCCAAAAGAGGTGTCGGAAGTGGTGCTGGGGCAGGTGCTTACAGCCAATCAGGGCATGAACCCGGCCCGTCAGGCTAGCCGCGCCGCCGGCATCACGGATGATGCGCCGGCTTGGTCGCTGAACCAGGTTTGCGGCTCGGGCCTGCGCGCGGTCGTTGTTGGCTACCAGCAACTGAAGGCGGGCGATGCGAAGGTCGTCGTTGCCGGCGGCCAAGAGAATATGTCGCTCGCGCCGCATGCTGCGCATCTGCGTGCCGGCCAGAAGATGGGTGATCTTTCGTTCAGCGACACGATGATCAAAGACGGCCTGACCGACGTCTTCAATCAGTATCACATGGGGATCACCGCCGAGAACGTCGCCGAGAAATGGCAGATCACGCGCGAGCAACAGGATCAGTTCGCGACGCTCAGCCAACAGAAGGCGAGCGCGGCGCAGAAGGCCGGCAAGTTCAAAGATGAGATCGTTGCGGTGACAGTGTCGGGCCGAAAGGGCGACACCATCGTTGAGAATGACGAATACATCAAACACGACGCCACGGTCGAAGGCGCGGCCAAGCTGCGCGCTGCGTTCAAGAAGGACGGCACGGTTACGGCGGCGAATGCGTCAGGCATTAATGACGGCGCCGCCGCGCTGGTCCTTATGACTGCGGATGAAGCTGCAAAGCGTGGCCTCACACCTTTGGCGCGGATCGCCTCTTGGGCCTCGCGCGGTGTTGACCCGAGCGTGATGGGCACTGGGCCGATCCCGTCTTCGCAAGCGGCACTTCAGCGCGCTGGCTGGAAGGTTGGCGATCTCGATCTGGTCGAGTCCAATGAAGCCTTCGCTGCGCAAGCCTGCGCGGTGAACAAGGACATGGGCTGGGACACCGATATCGTGAACGTGAATGGCGGCGCGATCGCCATCGGCCACCCGATCGGCGCCTCAGGCGCGCGCGTGCTGACGACGCTGCTGTTCGAACTGCAACGCCGAGGCAAGAACAAAGGTCTCGCCACACTCTGCATCGGCGGCGGCATGGGCATCGCGGTGTGCGTGGAGCGGTAAGCGGTTGGGCCTGCCAATCGTCTTCGTCCCGGGATTGATGTGCACGGGGCGGGTGTACGACCATCAAGCTGCCGCGCTTAGTTCAAGTCACGCGATTACGTTTGCCGAGACTTGGCACGACGCGTCGATGCAAGAGATCGCGGCTCGTATTCTGGCACGCGCGCCGGGTCGCTTCGCGCTCGTGGGCTCGTCCATGGGCGGCTACGTCTCGTTCGAGATTATGCGACAAGCGCCGGAACGGGTTGCAAAGCTTGTGTTGATCGGCACCAGCGCGAAACCCGATGCCACCGAACGCAGCGCTATGCGGCGTCAGCAAGTCATGGCGGCACGATCGATGGGCATGCAGGTGGGCACAGAGATGTTGTATCCGATGCTCGTCCATCCTTCTCGACACGGCGACACCAAGTTGAAGCAATTGTTCATCGACATGGCCGAAGAGCTGGGCGTGGAGGCGTTCGCGCGCGAGATCGACGCCATCATCGGCCGCGCGGATTATCGCCCGACGTTGGCTGTCGTCGATGTGCCAACGCTTGTCATCGTCGGCGCAAATGACGCACTCATTCCGCCAAGCGAAGATCATGAGATCGCTGCTGGCATTGTTGGCGCCAGCCTGGAGGAGCTAAGCGAATGCGGCCACATGTGTATGGTCGAGAGACCGGCTGAGGTGACAGCTCTGCTCGCCGATTTTTTGGCAACTTGAGCAACGGCGGCTCGATGTGCGCCGCCATTCTGCTTCTAACCGCGCGCTGGCAGAACTTTGGGATTGCGCAGGATCGCGGCTGAGATGAGCGCGATCAGGAAGCCGACCGGGAAGATTTCGATGAAGGTCATCGGCAGGCGGTAGAGCGGGTTGGCGTAGTCGGCTTTGGCCTTGTTCATTTCGGCGATGAATGCGTCGAGTTCAGCGCCACTGACGCCGGCGTCTCGCTGCGCTTGGATCATGGCGGCCGTGTAGTTTTCCATGAACGGGTAGTGGCTGACCTGCAGGAATGTCTCCCAGGCGGCGACGTAGACCACGCCCGCGATCGCCGCGACCAGGAGCCCGACGCCGAAGGCGGGGAAGAACTTGATCACGCCGCCGAGGTTTTTGTTCCGGTATTCGCGAATGGCCAAGAAGATGGTGGACAGCGCCAGGATCATGATGAGGTAGCCGAACCAGAGCGAGGAGGTGGCGTGTCCGTGGCCCTGACCCTCGGCGTAGAACATCCCGGCAATGATGACGGCAATGACAACCGCGCCGGAAATGGCGCCGTAGCGAAGTGCGATTGCAAACATGAAACGAGCTCCCTGTGTCGTGTTGGCGGAGCTAGCCCGCGCCGCGGCGACAATTTCCATCACCCGAAAGGATGAAATCGTCCAGATCGGCCGTTCGGCAGAGCAATCTCAGGGGATAAGCGCCAGTTCGCGCGCCTTCTGCACGGCTTGGGTGCGGCGCTGGACTTGGAGCTTCTGGTAGAGGCTGGCGACCTGGGTCTTCACCGTGTTGGGCGATACGCCGAGCTTCTGGGCGATCTCTTTGTTGGATTTGCCTGCCGCGAGGAGCGCCAGCACCTCTTGTTCCCTTAGCGTGATGCCGAGCGAAGCGATGGCGGCGGTATTCCTCTCAAACGTTGCGGAGGCGGGACGGCGCGCCAGCCGCATTCCGGCCCAGACGCCGAGGCCAGCAAAGGCAAGCGCGATCAGGCCAACGTAGATCTCCGTCGAGAACGCACGAACGAGGTAATTGTACTGCAGCCACTGCAGCACGAATGCTCCGGCTGCTAAGCCCAGCGCGTAGAGGATCACAACCCGCTTCATTCGCCACGATGAGTAGCAAATCCACCGGCAGGCCCGAAAGCGGGCTCGCGCGTATGGACAGCGCTCAGAACTCGCGCAATGTGATCCCAGAGATTTCGCATTGAACGAAACGAGCCTTGGGAGGACTTCATGACGACGCGCGTGGCTTTTGTGACCGGTGGCACCCGGGGGATCGGCAAAGCGATTTCGGCGCGCCTCAAGGCGGACGGGATGAAGGTCGCCGCCGGCTATTCCGGCAACGACGCTGCCGCCGATGCCGCCGCCAAGGAACTCGGCATCATGGTGGTGAAGGGCAATGTCGGGAATTTTGACGATTGCGTGAAAGCGGCGAAGGCGGTCGAGGAACAGCTCGGCCCGATCGATGTGCTGGTGAACAATGCCGGCATCACCCGCGACGGCTTCTTCCACAAGATGAGCCACGAGCAATGGTCGGAAGTGATCCGTGTGAACATGGATTCTTGTTTCAACATGACGCGCCAGGTCATCGAAGGCATGCGTGCGCGCGCCTGGGGCCGCATCATCAATATCAGCTCGATCAACGGACAGAAGGGCCAGGCCGGCCAGGTGAATTACTCCGCTGCGAAGGCAGGCATGATCGGCTTCACCAAAGCCTTGGCGCAGGAAGGCGCGAGCAAAGGCATCACCGTGAATTGCGTGTGCCCCGGCTACATCGATACCGACATGGTCGCCGCGGTGCCTGAAGAGGTGTTGAAAAAAATCATCTCGACCATTCCTGTCGGGCGCCTCGGCAAAGCTGAGGAAATTGCGAGCACCGTATCGTTCTTGGCGTCGGAAGGTTCGGGTTTCATGACCGGTTCCACGCTCACCATGAATGGCGCGCAATACATCACCTAATCGGAACCGCGTGTGTGGTGTTCGCGTTTCATCTCCATTCCAAGGGAGAATGAATTCATGGACAAAGAACACGTCAAAGGCGCGGCCGATAAGGTTTCCGGCAGCGTGAAGGAAGGCATCGGCAAAGCAACGGGCGACGCGTCGCTCGAAGCGAAGGGCAAGATCGACAAGGCGAAGGGCGAGGCCCGTGAAGCTCTTGGCGACGCCAAGGATGCAATGAAGAAGAAGCCGAACTAAAGGTCGATTGCGTACGCAAGATTGGCCCGCGCGAAAGCTGCGGGCCATTTTGCTGCGTTCGACACGCAAAAGTGTCGTTTTATCGAACGCCCGTTGGAAGGGCGTCGCACCGTCACACAGTGGTGCGATGCGGACGATATTCGTAATTGCGGCGGTGATGTTGATGGGGTGCGCAAATGTGGCGGCGCAACAGCCACAAGCAGCATGCGCCGGGCCAGAGTACCGGCAAATGGATTTCTGGGTCGGCGTCTGGGATGCGCGTTGGGATGCATCGCCCAGCACGCCCGCTGGGAACGGCACGAACACCATCACCCGCACGCTAGATGGATGCGTGATCCAGGAAGATTTCGATGGTGGTCCCGCCACTGGCAATCTGATCGGCCGGTCAATGTCGATGTATCACGCGCCACTCCAGCGCTGGCGCCAGACATGGGTCGATAATCAGGGTGGCTACTTTGCGCTGACGGGCGGTCCCGTTGGTCAGGGCTTTGTTCTGGAAAACACAAGACTGAGTGAAAGCGCGCCGTACCTGCGAATGGTCTACGAAGACATCACGGCGAATGCGTTCACCTGGCGTTGGCAAAGAAGTGCGGATCAGGGCGCAACCTGGACCGACTCTTGGGTCATTCATTACACTAGGCGCCAGGAATAACGGCGTTCAAGGCTTGTGCACGTATTCCAGCTTCAAGCCGTCCGGATCGGCGAAGAATACGGCGTAATAAGTCGGACCATATTGCGGATACGCTGCCGGCGCGTCGAGAATTGTCGCGCCAAGCTTTTGTAGCAGCGCATGAAGCGCGTCGACGTCGGCGCGGCTCTCCGCCTCCCACGCGAGATGATGGAGGCCCGGCGTATAGCGATCATGCATGCGGCCCGCATTCGGGCCGCTCTCACCACGAATGCCAATCGAACAAAAACGCGCGCCGTTGAGGTCGAAATCACAATAGCCATCGGGGTATTCGGTGGCGAGCACGTAGCCCATATGGCCTAGCACCGCCTCGTAAAACGGGCGCGAACGGGCAGCATCTTTCACCGTGAGGTCGATGTGATGGACGCCGCCGCGCATCAGCGGTTCGCGCCTGGCTTCCACATGAGATCGGCACGGCCTTCGTCGTTCGCGTATCGGGCGGCGACGAACAGCAAGTCCGACAACCGGTTAGCGTACTTCACAGCTTCCGCTGAGACAGTGTCGTCAACCTCGCGGAGCGCGACAATCGCTCGCTCAGCACGCCGGGCAATTGCACGCGCCAAATGCAGATGCGCCGCTGCAGGCGTACCGCCAGGCAAAATGAAAGAGGTGAGTGGCGGTAGCTTTTCGTTGAGCTGCTCGACCTCGCGCTCCAGCCGGTCGGTTTGGCTGGCCTGAATGCGCAGGGGCTCGAACTTCAGATTATCCGCATGCGGTGTCGCGAGATCGGCGCCGAGATCGAACAAATCATTTTGCACGCGATCGAGGATGGGATCGAGGACTGGGTCCGACGTTGTATGGAGTCTCGCGACGCCAATCGCGGAGTTCGCTTCATCCACCGCGCCATACGCTTCCACGCGCGCGCTGGCCTTTGAAACGGGCTCGCCAGTAGCGAGGCGTGTCCTGCCGCCATCGCCGGCTTTAGTGACGATTTTGTCCAGCCTAACCATGCTGGCTTCGGCTCCACAGCATCGCGCCGACCAAGATCAGGATAACGACAAACTGCGCCACAACCCGCAAGCGCATCGCCTTGTTCGACCACGAGCGGGAGAAATCACCGCCGCGGAACAATGTGTAAATCCCGAAGCAGAGAGTCAGAAAAACGACGCCGAGGCCGACGGGGATAGCGTAGGCAAAAGGGTTCATGGCCGAAACCTACGCCTGTGGGCGGGCTTTCGCCATGCGCCAAATCAAGCTTATGCTGGCGGGGCATGTGGTCGGGGCCAGCGGACTGCTAGGCTTCCGAAATGATCGAATCACTTCCTCTCTTGCTGGCGCTGGCAGCGATTGGCGCGGCGGCGTTTTTCGCCTGGCGGGCCATGCAGGCGCAGTCATTGGCCGGCGGCGCTGAACTGATCAAGGGCGAGCGGGACCGCGCCTTGGCGGACCTGAAGCTTTTGCGCGAGGAGAACACGCGCCTGACAGCTGAACTGGCGGCGACTCAGGCGCAAAAGGCGGAGCGCTCAGAGTCTGAAGAAGCGCGGTTTGCTGACATCGCCGCCAAGGCGCTGCAACAAACGCAGGCGAGCTTCATGGCGCTTGCGAACGAAACTTTCGAAAAACACCGGAACGCGGCCGCTGGCGGCGTCAAGGAAGTGCTGGCGCCGGCGCAGGAAGCGCTCGGGAAACTCGCACTCTCCGTCGAAGCGCTGGAAAAGGCGCGTCTGCAAGACAAGTCGGCGCTGGGCGAGCAGGTCCGGCAGATCGTCGACGCCGTCGGCACGACCAACAAAACAACGACGCAATTGCTCTCAGCACTCCGCGCCTCGCCCAAAATGCGCGGCCGCTGGGGCGAGCAGACATTGCGCAACGTGCTGGAGCTTTCGGGTCTTTCCGCGCATGTCGACTTCAAAGAGCAATTCTCGACCACGGATGGCGAAGGTTCACGGCTGCGCCCCGATGTTGTGATCAATCTCCCTGGAGGACGCTGCATTGTCGTTGACTCGAAGGTCGCGCTTTCGGGCTATCTTGATGCGGTCGAGGCGACCGATGATGCGACGCGCGAATTGCATCTGAAAAAGCACGTGGCCGAGGTGAAGAGTCACGTGAAAAACCTCGCTTCGAAGGAATACCAAAAGCACGTGCCGGATACGGCCGAATTCGTGGTGCTCTTCGTGCCGGGTGAAAACTTCCTCGCCGCCGCCGCAGAGCGCGACCCCAATCTGTTCGATGATGCGTTCTCTCAAAAGGTGATCCTCACCACGCCGACGACGATGGTCGCGCTGGCGAAATCCATCGCCTATGGCTGGCGCCAGGAAGATAGCGCCAAGAACACGCAGAAAATCGCCGAGCTAGGCCGGGAGATGCATGCGCGCATGGCGATCATGGTCGACAAGATGGCCAAGGTCGGCGACAGCATCGAGAAGTCGGTGAAGAGCTACAACGAGCTGGTTGGCTCGGTCGAAAGCCGCGTTTTGCCGCAAGCGCGCAAGTTCAAAGAACTGGGCGCCGGCGATGCGGGGATAGAGATCGCGGCGGCGCCCGCGATCGAATCCGCACCGCGCACGCTCGCGCCTCCTGAGCAATTGGAACTCATGCCTCCGCCGCCGAAGCGCGCGCGTTAGACGCCGTTCGTCGCGTTTTGGATGAAGTGCGATCCTCGCCACGCTACCACGCGCGATAGAGGGAGACGCTCATGAGACACCTATTGATCGCCGCCGCGGCGACCCTGGCGCTGGCCGGGTGCAATCCGCCAGCGCAGCAAGATACGCCGCCGCCAGCGCAGGTCGCGGTATCGCCGGACGCTGCGAACATCGTCGCAGCCGTCGCCGACCCACGTCGCCCTGATGCAGATAGGGAACGCGACGCCGCACGCCATCCGGCGGAAACGCTCGCCTTTGCCGGCATTGAAGAAGGCGACAAGGTCGGCGAGATCTTCCCGGGCGGCGGCTATTTCACGCGTCTCTTCGCCGTCGCTGTTGGTGAAAATGGCCGCATCTATCCGACGATACGCGCGGACGGCGTCGCTGGTGAGTATGAATTGCCGATCCTGCCTATCGCTGCTGAGTACCCGAATGCAGTGATGGCGCGCACGCCCTACGATGCGCTTGCTTATCCGGAGCCGCTCGACGTCGTGTTCACGGCGCAGAATTATCACGACATGCCGCTGACCGCGTACGAACTCGGAGATCGCACGCGCATGAACGCGACGGCATTTGCTGCGCTGAAGCCTGGCGGCGTCTACGTCATCATTGATCACGCCGCCAATGCGGGCGCTGCGGTCGAGACTGATGCGCAAACCGCTCTGCATCGGATCGATCCGGCATTGGTGCGAGCTGAGGTGGAAGCTGCGGGCTTTGTGTTCGATGGCGAGAGTGACGTTCTGCGCAACGCTGCAGATACGCACACGACGAGCGTGTTTGATCCCTCTATCCGCGGTCACACCGATCAATTCATGATGCGGTTCCGCAAGCCGGAATAGGGGCTAGTCGTCGTGACGCGGGCGGGCGCGGTTGGCTTTGATGCTGCCGCGCTTTGCCTTGTTATCGAGGCGCTTTTGTTTCGAAGCTTTTGGCACTTTTGTGATTTTGCGCGGCTTTGGGCGATGCGTGGCTTGTTCGATCAAGCTAACGAGGCGCGTCAGCGCTTCCGCGCGATTGCGGTCTTGCGTGCGATGCTCATCGGCACGGATCACGATCTCGCCGTGGAGTGTCAATCTGCGCCCGGCGAGCCGCTGCAAACGCGCGCGCACGTCCTCCGGCATCTCAGTAAAGCCGTTCATGTTGAAGCGCAGCTCAACCGCGGTGGAAACTTTGTTGACGTTCTGCCCGCCAGGGCCGGACGCACGGATGAAGCGTTCTTCGAGGTCGCGCTCATCGAGGGCGAGGGAGGGCGTCACGGGAATCATGGCGGCCCCAGTGTAACGCGGGGCGGTTTCCAATCGTTCACTTCGCTGGGAAGCGGGAGACAAGGCCGCCTCGCCTGGGGTAAACCGCCACTAGATGAGGGAGGACGCGATGCGGAAGCTGTTGGCCGGACTGGGAATTGCGCTGTTCATCGGCGCGTGCGCCGGAGGCGCGATCCCCGGAATTATGATGGCGGCGCCCGGCCCGGCGGCGCCCACCGCAACTTCGCCGCACATCCTTGCCGCCGTTGCGGACCCGCGCCGCCCCGAGGCGGACACCACGCGGGACGCGCTACGCCATCCCGCCGACATCATGGCGTTCACCGGCGTTCAGCCCGGCTGGCGTATCGCCGATGTAGGCCCCGGCGGCGGTTACTATTCTCGGCTGTTTGCCGTTGCGGTTGGTGACAGTGGCCGCGTTTATGGGATCGACCGGCCAAACGCGGCGCCTGATCGGCCGCGCGCCATGCTGGCTGTTGTTCCGCAATATCAGAACATCACCGAGCTACAGGCCGGCTACACGGGCTGGACGATTTCCGAACCGCTTGACGCGGTCTTCATTTCGCAAATCTATCACGACTTCTTCTATCCGCAGCTCAACATCGATGTGCCGGCGTTCAACCGGGCTGTGTTTGATGCGCTGAAGCCCGGCGGCGTCTTGGTGATCATCGATCACTCGGCCGAGCCTGGTCACACCATCGATCTCAATCCGCAAACCGACCTGCACCGGATCGACCAAGCGCAAGTGATCCGCGAAGTCACAGCGGCAGGGTTTGTGTTGGAAGCGGAAACGCAAGTGCTGCGCAATCCCGCCGACAACCGGACCGAACGCGTGTTCGAGGGCGACATTCGCGGCCACACCGATCAGTTCGCACTGCGCTTCCGCAAGCCCGCGAACTAGGCGTTCGACCAGTGCTCCTCCCGCACAACCCGAACGCCTTTACGCGCTCGCCGCTCGACCGCGCCGGTCACCACCGCAAGGATGAGGCCTGGCTGAAGGCGGCAATGGAGAGTGACCAGACATCGCTACTGATATTCAACAAAGGCCGGCCGTTTCTTTGCGAGGAAAACGGTGGTTTGGCGGTGCGCTGGCTTGCGCCACATGTGCATGCGCAGCTTGGCGCTCGTGAGCAGCCGCTCTTGTTCCTTGGGCTGGATGAGAACCGAGCGCCACATTTCGCTTGCGAGATCGCCGACGCGGAGGCCCTCGGCGAACTTGGCATCTTTGAAGAATTGCGTCCGGCAGCGGCGCGTTTGCCGGGCGACAAGCTCGCCATCATCGGCGCGGCGCGGGCCGTGTTCGAATGGCACAGCCGCAATCGCTTCTGCGCCAATTGTGGCACGCCTTCGCGCGTGGTGGAGGCCGGTTGGGTGCGCAAATGCGATGCCTGTAGCGCCGAGCACTATCCGCGTGTCGACCCGGTTTGCATTATGGTGCCAACATTGGCCGACAAGTGTTTCCTCGGCCGCCAAAAGGCATGGCCGCGCGGCATGCATTCGGCGCTCGCTGGCTTCATCGAGCCGGGTGAGGCGATTGAAGAGGCGGTGGCGCGGGAGACGCTGGAAGAGGCGGGACTTAAGGTTCGTCACGTCGAGATGCATTCGACGCAGCCTTGGCCGTTTCCACACTCGCTGATGATTGGCGTGCTCTGCGAGGTCGAAAACGATCACGACAAAGTCGACACCTCAGAACTTGAGAGCGGCCGCTGGTTCACACGCGAAGAGGCAAAGCTTCTGATCGCCGGCAAGCATGGTGAGTGTTGGGCGCCGCCGCCTTTCGCCATTGCGCATCAGCTCTTGAAGACATGGTCTGAACGCTAGCAGTGCTCGCAATCGTCGCGTTGGGTGCGTTCAATCTGCAGTGTCACGTGTGAAATACCGAATTTGTGCGTGATGCCTTCGGCGACTTTTGCCAAAAAATCATCGTCGCTGCCTTCCGGACGGACGAGATGGGCGGTGAGCGCGGGCTTTGTCGCGCCCATCGCCCACACGTGGAGATCGTGTACAGCGATGACGCCGGGTTGCGCCGCCAGATAATCTCGTACCTTAGCGACATCGATGTGAGCGGGCGCGGCATCGAGGGTAAGATCGAGCGACTCCCGCAACAAACCCCAGGTTCCCCATAGAATGAGCAAGACCACTGCGATCGAGATCGCGGGATCGATCCAGTTCTGCCCGGTCAAAAATATCAAGCCGCCTGCGACGATCACGGCTGCAGAAACACCGGCGTCAGCAAGCATGTGCAAGTAGGCGCCGCGCACATTCACGTCTTCCTTGCGGCCTGCGAGGAAGAGCAGAGCGGTTGCGCCGTTAATGATGACGCCGAGTGCGGCGACCATCATGATGGAAAGCGGCTGCGTCGGCTCCGGCGCGAACAGGCGCGTTGACGCTTCCCACAACAACCCACCGCATGCGACCACAAGCACGAGCGCATTTGCCAGCGCCGCAAGCACGGTTGCTTTCGAGAAGCCGTAGGTGCGCTGCGATCCAGCCTGCTGCTTGGCCAGCCAGGCCGCGCCGCCGGCGAGCGCCAAACCCAGCACGTCCGAAAGATTGTGCGTCGCATCCGAGAGCAGCGCGGTGGAATTCGCCATGAAACCAGCCGCACCCTCGATCGCGACAAATCCGAGGTTCAGCGTGATTGCGACGGTATAACGTTTATCGGTGGGCGCGGGGTGGTGATGGGCGTGATCGTGGTGATCGTGCGCGTGCCCATGATGCCCATGCATGGTGCCGATGTGGTTCAGAATCGCGCGAACAGCAAGGCGGCATTGACAGGTGGGCGAACTGCTTTCTCATGGCTGGCGAGGGGATAAGATAACGTCATGCACACACGCCGCACTTTGATGGCGATCGGCGCTGCTGGGTTGGCTTCATCCTGCGCCACGGCGCGCGGTCTCGGCGGCGGGCTGATGCGCGATCTCCGAATGGCGCCCGGCACGCGTCCTGTGCGATTGCCGCCGGTGCTGGTCTCAGAAGAACGGATCATTCGCGTCGATGTTGGGCTGCGGCCCTATCGGCCAAGCGGCTTTCGTGTTGAGCGCGAGACGTTCGGCGACAAGGTGCTCGTGCATAATTACGGCCACGGCGGCGGCGGCATTACGCTTTCCTGGGGCACGGCGAAGATGGCGGTCGATCTTGGTTACGATGCCGCCAAACCGGATGTGGCTGTGCTCGGCTGTGGTGCTGTAGGCATGGCGACGGCGCGTTTGCTGCAGGAGCGCGGCGCGAACGTGCGCATCTATGCCAAGGACTTGCCGCCGAACACGACTTCGAATGTGGCCGGCGCTCAATGGTGGCCGTCATCGACCTTCGATGGCGGCACAGCAACGCCGGATATTCACCAACGCCAATTCGAAGCCGCGCAATTTGCGTTCCGCCGTTACCAGACGCTGGTGGGCGACGCCTATGGCGTGAGCTGGGAGACGAATTACTCGCTGTCCAACAATCCAAACTCAACCTATCCCGCCCCGCCCGACGATCCGATGCATGCGCTTATCGTCAACCTGCGCAGGCTCGGTCCCGACGAGCACAATTTCGCCAGCCCGTTCGTGCGTCAGTTCGATACGATGATGATTGAGACGCCGCTTTACTTGCGGCGCATGGAACTGGATGTGCGTCAGGCTGGCGGTGAGATTCACGTGCGCGAGTTTTCTGACGTCTCGCAGGTGCAAGCATTGCCGGAGCAGACCATCTTCAACTGCACTGGGCTCGGCGCGGGCCATTTGTTTGGCGACGCCGAAATCGAGCCCGTGCGCGGGCAACTCGTGATCCTGCTGCCGCAACCGGAGATCGACTACAACGTCATCGGGCGCGGCTACATGTTCGGCCGCCGCGACGGCATCGTGCTTGGCGGCACTTTCGAGCACGGAAATTGGTCATTGGCGCCGGACCCGCAAACGACCGCGAACATCCTCGAACGGCACAGGGCCATCTTTGGCGCCATGCGCGTCTAGAGCGGCATGAACAGGACGCGACCGCCAAGGGCGGCCGCTATGCGCTCGGCGGTGCGGCAGTCGCTTTCAGCCGGCTGCTCATCGGCGCCTTCAATCCACGCGCGGCAATAGCCTGCGCGCGGCACATCGCTCGCAGGCACGCCAGCGAAGTTGTTGCGGCCTTGGTACACCGCGCGCTGAACCGGGCCCGTCGCTGTCTTCTCGATCACGCGGCCGCCCCATCGTTGCGCCACCCATTGTGCGTGTTCGCATTCCATCGGCGCTGGTTGCTGATCGGCGGCAAGCCCGTCGTATTCAATACGGCACTGGCCAACGCGCATCGGATCAACACGCGCTGACGTGTGCTGCGACATCGGGGTCGCAGCGTCGACGCGATTGACCTGGAGCGTGGCGACGGCGGAGCCGCCGAGCATCACCAGCGCGAACGCTGTGGCGACACCGGAGGCGGCTAGCTTGGTCATATCTCCCCAACACACAAACTCAGACGATGGTTTCCTGAGCACAGAATAAATGTAGGGCGTCCAAAAGATGCGGTGCGTGACGCCAGTCACGACAGGAAATTGGTTCAATCACAAAGCGTTGAACTGGCGCCCCGGACGGTCGCAAATTTCGCAGGCGGGGAAAGGAACCGAAAGCGTGGCTCAAGGTTATTTTGATCTGAGGCGCCGTTTGCGCGTTGCTCAATTTCTTGCATCCCAAATAAAGGGGCGACGCGTCATGGCAGGCGTGGTCTTTGTCTTCGTGCGCGAAGATTCGAGCGAAGTGGAAGCTCTGGCCGAGGCGTTTGAAGACGCGGGATATTCGATAACGAGCGGGAACCGCGCAGACCTTTATGTTGTGGTTTGGTCGCGCAGCGCGCTTCGTTCTGAAATTTTGCGCGCTGCTGCGCAGGACGTTTTGCGCACGGGCCGTGCGGTTGTCGCGGCGCTGTTTGCGCCGCCGACGCGCGAAGAAGCGTCCGGCGCCCCGATCATCGACCTCAGTCAGTGGGATGGCGTCGAACTGGACGCTCTGGCGCCATTGCTGGAAGCGGCGCATGACATCCTTCACCCGATTGAGGCCAATGTTATCGTGCTTCCGTCGCGGCCCGTTTACGAGGATGCGGAGTTCACCGACGCGCCACTGCTTATTGCCAGCAACGCATGGGAAGCGCCGCTGCCCACCGCGACGCCGCGCGCCGTGCGCGAGCCGCCAGCGGCGGCGCCAAAATTGGGCGCCCCCAATCCGCGCCGCGACTTCCGCCGCGCCGGCGCGCGCCGGCAACAGGGCCGGGCCCACGCCGCTTTGGTGTTTGCGGTCATCGCAATCCTTGGCGGCGGCGCGTTCGTCGCCAGCGTCGCCAGCGTCGCGACAGACGCGGCCTCGTATTTCAATGATGCGGGGCAAGCGAAGGTCGAGATCGGGGGCGGCGTCAGTCTAACGTCCGCTACGGCCGATGCGATTGGCGTAGAAGACCTTACCCCCGAAACGCCAGCTCAGGTCGGCCATCGCGGCGTCGAACCGCCCTCCGCCCGCACCGTGCGACGGGCAAGCTAGGCGCCATAAGAGAAGGGCGCTGAGATGGCTCTCAGCGCCCAGTCGTCCAATCAACCAAACTCAGCGTGCTATTGGCACGCGAGGCATTCCTCGTAATTGGTGCGGGCTGTTTCCAGAACGGGCGCTTCGACCGTGTCGCCTTTGTCTTCGTCGCCAGCGAAGCCTGCGCGTTGCACTGACTTCGAGCGGCAATAATAGAGGCTCTTCACACCGCGCTCCCAGGCCATCCAGTGGAGCATGTGCAGATCCCACTTATCGACATCGCCGGGAATGAAGATGTTGAGCGACTGCGCTTGGCAGATGAGTGGCGTGCGGTCGGCGGCGAGTTCGATGATCCAACGCTGGTCGATTTCGAAGGCGGTCTTGAAGATGCCTTTCTCGTCTTCGCTGAGGAAATCGAGATGCTGCACCGAGCCTTCGTTCTTCAGGATCGAACTCCACACGCTCTCGGTGTTCTTGCCTTTCTCTTCGAGCAGCTGCTCGAGATAGGGGTTCTTCACCGCAAACGAGCCCGAGAGCGTCTTGTGCGTGTAGATGTTGGCCGGGATCGGCTCGATGCCGGCTGAAGTGCCGCCGCAGATGATCGAGATCGAGGCGGTCGGCGCAATCGCGAGTTTGTGCGAGAAGCGGGCCATTACGTTGTTCTCGGCCGCATCCGGGCAAGCGCCGCGTTCTTGCGCGAGCTTTACCGAGGCAGCGTCGGCGCCGCGGCGGATGTGCTTGAAGAGCTTGTTGTTCCAAACCTTCGCCATCGCCGATTCCATCGACACGCCTTGCTTCTGCAGGAAGGAGTGGAAGCCCATCAGTCCCAAACCAACGGAACGTTCGCGCATCGCTGCATAGACAGCGCGTTCCATTTCCGGCGGCGCGCGCTGGATGAAGTCTTCCAGCACATTGTCGAGGAAGCGGAAGACATCTTCCATGAATTGCGGCTCGTTTTGCCAGTCGAGGAAGGTTTCCGCGTTGAGCGAAGAGAGGCAGCAAACCGCCGTGCGCTCGCGGCCATTGTGATCGAGACCTGTGTGCAACATGATTTCCGAGCACAGGTTCGATTGGCGCACCTTCAGGCCAAGCTTCTTCTGGTGGCTCGGCATCTGCTTGTTCACGGTGTCGGAGAAGATGATGTAGGGCTCGCCGGTTTGCAGGCGGAGTTCAAGAATCTTCTGCCAGAGCTTGCGCGCGTTGACATGCTTCAGCGGCTCTTGGTTTTTCGGTGAGCGTAGCGCGAACGGCAGATCATCACGTACGGCGATCATGAATTCGTCGGTGAGGTTGAGCCCGTGGTGCAGGTTCAAGCTCTTGCGGTTGAAGTCACCGGCCGGCTTACGGATTTCGAGAAATTCCTCGATCTCCGGGTGATGGATGTCGAGGTAGACAGCCGCCGAGCCGCGGCGCAGCGAGCCTTGGCTGATCGCGAGCGTCAGCGAGTCCATGACGCGAATGAATGGAATGATGCCTGACGTCTGACCGTTCTGGCCGACCTTTTCGCCGATGGAACGAACGCCACCCCAATAGGTCCCGATGCCGCCGCCGTTCGAGGCGAGCCACACGTTCTCGTTCCACGTGTCCATAATGCCGTCGAGTGAATCGCCGACAGCATTCAAGAAGCACGAAATTGGGAGCCCGCGTTCGGCGCCGCCATTCGATAGAACCGGGGTCGCTGGCATGAACCAAAGCTTGGAGATGTAATCGTAGATTCGTTGCGCATGCCCAATGTCATCCGCGAACGCGGTGGCGACGCGCGCGAACATGTCTTGATAGGACTCGCCGGGCAGCAAGTAGCGATCGGTGAGAGTCGTCTTGCCGAATTCCGTCAGCAACGCATCGCGGCTCGGATCTGTAACGACCTTCTCAACTACCTTCAGCGGACGCAGGGGTTTGGGTTTGCCGCGATGGACTTCGCCCATGCGGTGGACCCCCGCTTTTTCCGCTCGTGCCTGCATGTTTCCAGCCCCCGAATTTAGCTCTGTGTTAATCCGACTCGGTTCTGGGCCAAACCACACGTCCTTGCGTGCCTGACTGAACCGTACCGCTATATATAGTGATGCCATCCGTTAATTCAGGGTCAATGGGAGAAGCCCCTGAGGGCGAATTTTAGGGTGTCGAATCTGTGAACACAGGGGCCGATACCGGTTCGAAGGTTAACGCAATGGCGGTTCTCAGATGCCGTAAAATCTCACCTTGCACCTTAACAAAATCCGGCGTTTTTCAGGCAAATGGCGGATCATTCGGGACAGGGAAAAGCGGCGCTCGCGGCGTTAACAGGAGCGTCCTTGATCGGCGTCGCACCGATCGCGATCCGGCTCTCGGAGGTCGGGCCGCACGCCACCAACCTTTGGCGATTCTTGTTCGCGCTGCCGATTCTCGCCGCTTGGGCGGCCAACAGCAGGCCGATTCCATCGGCGCGGCAGACACTATGGCTGGTGGGCGGGGGACTGCTGTTCGGCCTCGAGATTTCGCTCTGGGCCATGGCGCTCAACCTGACCACCATCACCAACGCCACGCTGCTGGTGAACCTGACGCCGGTTTTCGCGGCCATTTTCGGTTGGCTCTGGCTCAAGGAGCGCCTCAGCCTTCCCATTTTAGGCGGTGGAGCGCTGGCGCTTGTTGGCGCTGTCACTTTGGCGCTGGCGCGCGCCCAATCCGGACACGGCCCCGCAGCAGCGGCGGCGCACGGCTGGATCGGCGATTCGATCGCGTTGCTCGGCGCGATCTTCTATGCCGGCTACCTGATGATCGTCCGCGCGATGGGCAAGAATGTCAGCGTCGGCGCGGTGATGTTCTGGGCGACGCTCGGGGCGACCGTTGTATCTGCGGTTCTCAGTTTCTCGCTCGGCGAGGCGATGATGCCGCAGACCTGGTTCGGTTGGGCGCTTGTCATTAGTCTCGGTTTGCTCGTGCAAATTTGCGGGCAGGGGCTCATCGCCTACGGTGTCGGTCGTCTGCCGATCGTGATCTCAACAGTGTTGCTTTGGATGCAGCCTGTCGTCGCCGCCGTGCTCTCATGGATATTATTCGGCGAAGCTCTGAGCGCGGTCGCGCTCCTTGGCGCGGCGCTCGTGCTTGCCGGCATCTTTCTGGTTCAACGCGCGCGTGCTTAGTGGTGCAGTGGCCGCATCCAGCGATCCATTGGGCACGCGACAGTATGGTCGCGCCCGCATGACGAAATCGCCGTCGCGTAAATGATCTCGGCGCGGCCAATCAAATTTTCGATGGGCACCGGCCCCATGCCACTCCAGCGGCTATCCAGAGAATTGTCGCGGTTGTCGCCCATGAAGAAGATGTGACCTTCGGGGACGGTGTATGGCCCGAAATTGTCGAGCGGCGCGCTGTTGGTGAGATTGTACACGGCGTGGGTAACGCCGCCCGGCAGTGTTTCTTCGTAGCGCTCGGCCCACTCACGCCCACGCGGATAAACCTGTCGCAGCAGCAAATGCGGCTCGGTTGTCTCAACCGCGCGGCCGTCGATTAGCAACACGCCATCGCGCATCTCGATCACATCACCGGGCAGGCCGATGGCGCGCTTGATCATCACTTCGTTGGAGACCGGATGGATGAACACGACGACGTCACCGCGGTGCGGCATGCTTTCGAAGAGGCGATGCTCTGAACGCGGCAATGCAAAGCCGACGTCGAATGGCAGCGAGAAGCGGCTGTAGCCGTAGGCGAACTTCGACACGGTGACCCGGTCGCCGACCTCTATGTGCGGCGCCATGCTCTCAGAGGGAATCCGATATTGCGCGAAGGCGACGGTGGTAAAGGCGACATAGGCGAGAAACGCCGCCGCGATCGTCTTTGCCCATTCCCCCGTTTCGCCGCGCAAACGTTCTTGCCGTTCGTTCATCCCGCTACTCCTGCTGGCGCAAGGGTGGGAAGCGATCTATCTGCCGTCAAGCTGGAAGCGGCGGAGGTGCTGTTGACGCGCGCAATGACCGCAATCATGGGCGGCCTGAAGGATGTCATTTTCGGCCGGCTGACGTGGTTGGCGTTGCTTAACCTCGTCGTCGCAGCGACGATCACCGTTCTCGCAGCGCAAGCGGGCCTGCGTTACCTTGTGCCGCTCATCCCCGATGGCCACGGCTGGTTCGGCTATGTCACCATGGCGGGATCGTTCATGGCGACGCTTGCAGTGGTGGTGCTGGCGATTGCGCTGTCTCCCGCGATCTCGATGATGGTCGGTGGTGCGTTGTTCGACATCGCCGCCGAGCGCGTCGAGAACACGATTGGCGCCCCCAAGGCGCGTGCAGTCCCAATCCAAGAAGGCTTGCTCAATGGCGTGCGTATCGCACTGCCGGCGCTCGCGCTCAATTTGATCGCGATCCCGCTCTACTTCATTCCGGTCGTAAACGCGGTGACGTTCTACACGCTCAACGGTTTCCTGATGGGGCGCGAGTACGCGACGGTCACCGCCACGCGTCACATGAGCTACAAGGACGCCGTTTCATTCCGAAAGCGTCACGGCATGAGCGTGTTCTTGGTTGGCTTGGCGTGCTCGCTTGTGCCGTTCCTTGCGCCGCTCGTGGGGGCAAGCGCCATGACGCGGCTCATTCAAACGCTGCGCTAGGCTTTGCGCCAGAAGCGATAGGTTGCAAGCGGCGCAAAGCCTTCGCTTCTGTAGAGCGCAATCGCCGGCGCGTTGTGTTCGTCCACCTGCAGAAATGCAGTCTTTGCACCCCACGCGGCGCAGCGTGTCATGAGTGCGCGGAAGATGAGGCGCGCCAGTCCTTGCCGGCGTGCTTCAGGCGCGGTGCGCATGAGGAATATGCCGGCGAGATCGCCAGTGGCCGCGCACATGCCAATCGCAACAGTGCGCGCGTTGTGCTCGATGGTGGCGAACCCGGCGGGCCGCGGCGCACGCAGTGCGATACTTAGGCGCTCATCGTATTCGGCGGCGTCTTTCGAGGTTTCGCGAATGACGGCGTCGAAGGCCGCTGGGAGCGTGTCATGCATTGAGACTTCGCCTGGCGCGGCGCCGGCCCGAACGGCGGCTGTCATAATCAAGGTGGGCATGACGCACGCATAGCCGCGCCGCTCAAGGCGAGCGGGAAGATCGGGGGGAGCAAAGGCGCCGTCCGTCAATTTGAAGCGAGGCGGCAATCCGCGCGCTGCGTACCACGTCTCGGCGTCGTTGATCGCGGCTTCAACGTCCGTGCCGGTCCAGTTAAGCGGCCAGACGGCGTTCACACGGCCCGTGACGCCGCCAGCGGCGAGATAGAACCAGCCGTCGTGCTCTTCGGTGACCGCGGCAGGCCAGGTCTTGATTGTCGCCAGATCGATGTCGCGTGCGTTCACGCGCGCGCCGCTACGAGCTTCACCACGTCGCTCATGATGCCGGTAATCTTGAAATCCTTCGGCGTGTATACGCCAGCGACGCCCATCTGCTTCAACGCTAGTGCGTCCGCCGGTGGAATGATGCCGCCGACAACCAGCGGTACGTTGTCCAAACCTTCGGCGCGCATCAGACGCACGACTTCCTGCACAAGATCCAAATGCGAGCCGGAGAGAATAGAGAGGCCCACTGCGTGCGCCTTCTTTTCCTTTGCCGCAGCGACGATTTCAGCCGGAGTCAGGCGAATGCCTTCGTAGATCGCATCCATCCCAACAGCGCGCGCGCGCGCCGCAATTTGCTCGGCGCCGTTGGAGTGACCGTCCAGGCCCGGCTTCCCAACCAAGAACGTCAGCTGGCGGCCAAGCTTCTCGCTTAGCGCGCTGACATCCTGCTTCACCGCCTCGATGTCATCGCCGCCGCTCTCGATCACGAGCGCGACGCCGGTGGGGCCGCGATACTCGCCGTATACGCGCCGCAACGCCGCCGCCCATTCTCCCGTCGTTACGCCAGCCTTCGCGGCGGCGATGGAGGCGGGCATCACGTTCTTGTCCGCGCGTGCATCCGCTTCGAGGCGCGCGATCGCTGCCTCTGCCGCGCCGCCGTCGCGCTGCGCCCGCCAGGCCTTTAGTCGCGCGATCTGTTCTGCTTCCACCGAGAGATCGACGACGTGAATGTTCTTCTCGCCGGCTTCGAGCGGCGAGGGCTCGCCTTCGGTGAAGGCGTTGACGCCGACAACCTTCTGCCCGCCAGCTTCGATCCGCTCGATGCGGCGGCGGTTTGAATTCACCAGCTCCGCTTTCATGTACTCGACGTTTGCGACTGCGCCGCCACTGCTTTCCAGTTTTGCCAGCTCCGCCCGCGCGCCATCGCTCAATTGCGCAACCTTTGCGGCGACCACCGTCGAACCGTCAAAGATATCTTCGAACTCCAGCAGATCCGTCTCGTACGCCAGCACCTGCTGCATCCGCAGCGACCATTGTTGATCCCAGGGTCGCGGCAGGCCGAGCGCTTCATTCCATGCCGGCAATTGCACGGCGCGCGCGCGCGCGTCCTTTGAGAGCGTCACCGCCAGCGTCTCAAGCAAGATGCGATAGACGTTGTTCTCGGCTTGTTGCTCGGTCAGGCCTAGTGAGTTGACCTGCACGCCATAACGGAAGCGTCGCGCTTTCGGGTCATCGACGCCGTAGCGGTCACGTCCGATCTCTTCCCAGAGCTGCACAAACGCGCGCATCTTGCAGGTTTCGGTGACGAAGCGCATGCCGGCGTTTACGAAGAACGAAATGCGCGAAAACACCGCCGCGAACCGCTCCGGCGCCACTTCGCCGCGCGCTTTCACTTCGTCAAGCACGGCAATCGCTGCTGCCAGCGCAAACGCAAGTTCCTGTTCCGGCGTCGCTCCGGCTTCCTGCAGGTGATACGAGCACACATTCATCGCGTTCCACTTTGGGATCGCGTCCAGACTCCAGGCGATGGTGTCGGCGGTGAGTTTCAGTGAAGGCGCAGGCGGGAAGATATAGGTGCCGCGCGAGAGGTATTCTTTGAGGATGTCGTTCTGCGTCGTGCCGGTGAGCTTCTTCGGATCGGCGCCTTGCTCTTCCGCGAGCGCCACATAGAGCGCGAGCAACCACGCGGCCGGCGCGTTGATCGTCATCGAGGTGTTCATCTGCTCAAGCGGGATTCCGTCGAACAGTGCGCGCATGTCGCCGAGGTGACCAACCGGCACGCCGACTTTGCCGACCTCGCCGCGCGCGAGAATGTGGTCGCTGTCGTAGCCGGTCTGCGTCGGCAGATCGAACGCTACGGAAAGCCCCGTCTGTCCCTTGGCCAAATTGGCGCGGTAAAGCTTGTTGGATTCAGCCGGCGTCGAGTGGCCGGCGTAGGTCCGGAAAATCCACGGCGGATCGGGGGCGTGCTGGAAGGACATGCGCGACTCCGATCATGCGCGGAGGATTGCTGCGGTGCAACAGAGCACATACCCCCCGGCGAACGCCGCCGCCTTAATGCAACGTCGCGTCAGCAGGCGCCGCGCTCACTTCGCGGATATCACCGCTCGGCCAACTGGCGCGTATGGCGGCAACGATGGCGTCGGGGGAGGCGTCCACCGTCATCGGCACAATGCTGATAGCGACAGTGTTGGCTCGCAGTCCGCCGGGTGGCGCAGGAAATCGCTTCGGGTCATCCACGACGAAGCTCACTCCATCCATGAGCTTGAACCGGTAGTAGTCGTTGGAGCCCTGTGCGTGGGAATAGCCGCGGGTCAAGGTGACGGTTCGCACGGCAGGCCAGGGCACTGTCTGACGTGAAAACGGCAGATAGCAGATGCCGTCCGCGCTTATGGTCAGGATGGGGCCAGGCGCAAATGTGTCCGCAAGAATGCCGGGGAGCGCGAGCGACAAAGCTAGGCCCCCAACGATGAATAGAGCTTTCAGCGGCCAAGCCTCGGCGGGAATAGCGAGCCAGGCAACGGCGACAAAACAGATGATGAAGCTTAGCGCAAACAGCGCGAAGCAACCTTGAACGATGCGTCGGCGTTGGAATGCGTAGATCATCGTCGACTGATTGGTCGCGGATCAAATTCGGCGATCAAGCCGGTCCAATATTTCTTGATCTCGGCGACGATTGCATCTGGTTCGGCGTCGAACACCCCAAGCTGGATTGAGATCGGAGGGAGGCCGCCGAGGCGCTGTAGACCGCGCGATATCTGCCGAAGAATGCTGTTCGGATAAGCCGTCAAGTCGCCGACGTCAAAGTTGAGCTGGTCGCTGCGGGGCGCGCGCGTCCAGGTCGTCTTGTTCAAAAACTGCGAGCGACCGAACGCCAGAATTCGCGTCATGGCGGTGATCTCGTTCCAAGGGACCGGTCTATCCGCGAATGGCGCGTACAAGAGCCCCTCAGCGGAAACGACCAAATAGGGCCCCTTGTGCAGCAGCCAACGCGCAATGTTGACTACGAGCGCTAGGCAGACGACGCCAAACGCGAGTCCGAACATCTGCCAAAGGCCAGATGCGCCAAGAGCGCTGGCCAGACAAATCACACCAAAAGCGCTGCAGACCAGAACACCGAGCCAAGCTCGACCCCGGTGCATTGAAAACGCGGCGCCCATGGTGTGCCCCGGCCCTGTCGAAGCAGCCAAGCGCCAAGTCGGCGTGAGATTCTGCAACGCCTCCATCTCATGAGGGCGTCAGCCTATCAAGGGTCGCGCCTCATCCGGCAGCTTCCGCGGGAATGCCCAGAAACGCCGCGCCGAGCGCAATCAAAGCCAGAAGTCCAAAGCCCGCCATGCGCGCAGCGCGATGACGGATCTTCTCAGTGCGTCGGGCGACGAAAATCGCGCCGATGGCTTGCATCGCGTAGAAAATCGCAAAAACACTCGAAGCCAGTTGGATCACGCGGAACACGTCAAAGCTCCAGACAATGGCGCATCCGGCTGCTGCAATGGCCGGGTAGCACCATTTGCGAGCGATGCGCGCGCCACTGGTTTCGTGGATGAGGCCCGCGCCGCCGATGGCGTCGGCGACGGCCGCGGAAAGCTGCGCGAATACAGCGCCGGCGATCAATATGAGCGGAAGAAATGAAGCGGCCGGCGCAACCATGTCGGTGACGCCGGCGACGTCCGCGTTGTGCGGCGCCGTGTGGAGGATGGGTAGCGCCAGCAGAAAGAAGGCGAGATAGACGACCGCCGATATGAGTTGCGCCCAGCGCATCGAGTCTATGCGAAGCTGCGGCGGGTATGCGCCTTTCAAGAATCGCGACGTCTCAAATCCCTGAACAACGATCAGCAGGCCTAGAACCATGCGTAGGTGGTGAAAATCGAGTGGCGGCGCCGGCGCTAAGATACGCCATTCGTTCTTCGCGAAGAGGTCGATGTTCAACCAGGCAAGCGCGGCCAGCGCCGCAGCGATGACCGCGAGCTTGAGGCCGACGGCATATTCTTCAATCGCTTCGAGGCCCCGCAACCCGTGCAGAAACCCCCAACCGCCGAGCAGCGCCAGCAGTGCTGTCGTAATGCAACGAGCGATCAGCTCTTCGCCCCCCAGGCCGAATGCCTTGAGTGAAAAAGCCGCCAACAGAGAGAGGTAATAAGTGACAGAAACCAGATAGGCGAGCGCCAGCCCGATGCGTGAAGCGATGTCAAATCGCGTAACCCACACATGACCATCGCCATCAAACAGCGGCTCGCCGTGTTTGATGTTGAAGCGCAGCGCGCCGCCGAGGAAGTAGGCGAGCATGATGAGAAAGCCGATGGCGGCGATCGCGTAGACGCCCACATCGCGCGCCAACAGCGGCAAAGAGACGAGAAAGCCCGATCCGATAATCGACGCAAGCGGCGTAATCGTCGCCCGCCAAGCCTCTTGGCCGCGGAGCCGCGGATGGAGCACGATGATCGCCGTAACGATGAGCGCAGCGATTGCGACAATGTTGCCCGTCATGGATCCCCTAACGGCAGTTTCGTCTTCCGAAGACAGTGCGTTAAGCCTGTCGCAGCATTGACCTCAAGCTGAATGCTGGCATGGTGCGTTGCAGCATTTTTGAGGGTCGCAATGGCGCAGGCGAGTTTGAAGTCCGTGAAGGACATCTACGAAATTGGCGAAATCCCGCCGCAGTTCCACGTGCCGGAAAAGATGTGGGCGTGGGCGATCCGCAAGGAGCGCCACGGGCGCCCAGCTAAAGCGATGCAGCTTGAGCAAGTGCCGGTGCCGCAGATTGGCGAAGACGAAGCGCTTATCCTCGTGATGGCGGCTGGAGTGAACTATAATGGCGTGTGGGCCGCGCTCGGCGAGCCGATCTCGCCGCTCGATGGGCACAAGCAGCCCTATCACGTCGCGGGCTCTGATGCGTCCGGCATCGTTTGGGCGGTTGGCTCCAAGGTGAAGCGTTGGAAGCCGGGCGACGAAGTCGTCATCCATTGCAACCAGGACGACGGCGACGACGAAGAGTGCAACGGCGGCGACCCGATGTTTTCGCCCTCTCAGAAAATCTGGGGCTACGAGACGAGCGATGGGTCTTTCGCGCAGTTCTGCAAGGTGCAGGCGCGCCAGCTCATGTCGCGTCCGCAGCATCTCACCTGGGAAGAGGCGGCCTGTTACACGCTGACGCTTGCAACCGCCTATCGCATGCTCTTCGGCTGGCGCCCGAACGTGCTGCGGCCAGGCCAGAATGTGCTGGTATGGGGCGCCAGCGGTGGTCTCGGCGTGTTCGCCACGCAACTCTGCGCCGTCAGCGGCGCGCATGCGATCGGCGTCGTCTCCAGCGAGGACAAGAAGGACTACGTGCTCTCAATGGGCGCGAAGGCGGTTTTGAACCGCAATGACTTTAATTGTTGGGGCCAGTTGCCGACCGTCAACGGCCCCGGCTTCGCGGAATATATGAAAGAGAGCCGCAAGTTCGGCAAAGCCATCTGGGAAATCACCGGCGGCAAAGACGTCGACATCGTCTTTGAACATCCAGGCGAAGCGACGTTCCCGGTCTCGGTGCTTGTCTGCAAGCGCGGCGGCATGGTCGTAATCTGTGCGGGCACCACCGGCTACAATCTCACCATGGATGCGCGCTTCCTCTGGATGCGCCAAAAGCGCGTGCAGGGTTCACACTTCGCGCATCTTTATCACGCCAGCCAGGCCAACCAGCTCGTCATCGATCGCCGCATTGATCCGGCGATGTCGGAAGTGCTGCCATGGGACAAAATCCCCGACGCGCACGAGAAGATGCTCGATAACAAGCATGCCCCCGGAAACATGGCCGTGCTCGTGAACGCCCAACGCAGCGGTCTGCGCACCTATGAGGACGTGCTGGAGTTGAGCGGTACGCGGGGCTAGCATGACGAACGAGAACGACATCGCGACGCGGTTGGCGCGACGTCTGTTCGATCGCCCGCTCATACAAAACTCGTTTCGCGGCGCTTTCGTTGAAGAACTGGTTTCGCCACTGCTTGCGCCGTTTGGATGGGCACACTGCGGCGACGATTGGGGTTCGTGGGACTTTGAGCGCACGACCGGCGAACGTCTCGAACTGAAACAATCTACAGCCGCGCAGAGCTGGAACGAAAGCGGCAAGGTTCGTTCGCCGGAATTCAGTATTGCAGAGAAGCGCGGTTTCTGGGCGGGAGGTGCGTTCACAGAGCAACCTGGACGTCACGCGCACATCTATGTCTTTGCGTGGCATGGCGTCACCGATCGAGTGCTGGCGGACCACCGTCGTCTGGACCAGTGGTCATTCTTTCTATTAGGCGCTAGGTCGCTGCCGACGGGCCAAAAGAGGATACGGCTGAGCGTATTGAAGCAACGGGGCGCCGTGGAAGTCAGGTCGGCACAGCTTGGCCAAACGCTTGAGAAAATGCTTGGCGCATGATTCCCTGATCGGGGCGCACGTCGTGGCGGAAGTCCGTAGAGGTGTCGCGTCGGCGCCTCGCGCACAATCTTCGCCGTCGGGCGGCTGTTCGCAATTGACCTGATGCCCGTGCGGCGCTCCAATTCGGCAAGCGCCGGGGAAGCGCCTTAAGGGGAAACGGCATGGTGCGGCTAATACTTGGCGGAGTGGCCTTGTTGCTCCTCGCGTTGGCGGGGTTCGTCGGCTATCGCACGATGTCGTTCACGGCGCCGCCGCCCCCGGCTGACGTGAGCGTGCCCGATACCTCAAGCTACACAATCGATGTCGCCTCAGCCGCATCGCATTTGCGCGAGGCTGTCCGCTTTCGCACCGTCTCGCTTGTTTCGCCGGATGAAGACCGCAAGCCCTTCACTGATCTGCAAGCCTGGATGATCGCGACCTATCCGGCTTTCAACGCCGCTGCGCGCCGCGAAACCGTCAACGACCTCACCGTAATCTACACCTGGGAAGGCAGCGATCCGGCGCAGCCGCCGCTACTGCTTCTGGCGCACCAAGATGTCGTGCCCGTGCCGGATGATACGCGTCAGGCGTGGACGGTTGATCCCTTTGCCGGCGAGCTGCGCGACGACGCCGTTTGGGGACGTGGCTCGATCGACGATAAGGGCTCCCTCGTCATGCTGCTGGAAGCAGCCGAGTATCTGGCGCGGCAGGGCAAGAGGCCCGCGCGCACGATCATTTTCGCTTTCGGTCACGACGAAGAGATCGGTGGCGAACATGGCGCTGTCGCCGCCGCGGCCTTGTTGCAGCAACGCGGTGTCCGCGCCTGGTTTGCGCTCGACGAAGGCATGGCCGCGATCACCAATCATCCGCTGACAGGCGGGCCAGCCTCGATGATCGGCATTTCCGAACGCGGCTTTGGCACGTTGCGCGTTCATGCCACCGGCGTGCCCGGCCATTCATCAATGCCGCCGCCGGAAACGGCGGTTTCGCTGGTGTCCGAAGCGGTCGTGCGCATTCACGACATGCCGATCGAGCAACGCCTCGAAGGCGGGCCTGCCATCGACATGATGCGTGCACTCGCGCCGGAGATTTCGCTGACCAATCGAATGGCGGTCGCGAATGAGTGGCTATTTGGCCCGCTGCTGCGTCAGCGCATGGCGCAGGATCGCACCGCTCGCGCGCTGATGGGCACGACTGTGGCCCCCACGATGATCAATGGCGGCATCCGCCCGAACGTACTGCCGGCCGAGGCGACGGCGATGATCAATTATCGTTTCCACCCGCGCGACACCGCCGCCGACATTCTCGAACGCGCCCGTGCTGAAGTTGCCGACATGGACGGCGTCGACGTCGATTGGGCCGAACCGCCCCGCGACGCCACCACGACTTCGAGCACCACCAGCACCAGCTACGCGCTGCTCGCAGCACTTTCGCGCAGCGTCTTGCCCGATGTGCCGGTCGCACCTGGTCTGGTGCTGGCAGGGACGGATTCGCGCCACTATTCAGCGGTGGCCGAGAACGTTTATCGCTTCCAGCCGATGATGTTCTCCGCGGAAGACCTCACCGGCATCCATGGCACGAACGAGCATGTCAGTCTCGAAAACATTGAGCGCACCGTCCGGTTCTATATCGGACTGATGGAAGCAGGAGCGATGCAATGATCCGGCCAGTCTTATTCGTAGCAGCAATCGCGCTTGCCGCGTGCACGGCTGGACAGGAAACTAAGCAGGAGACGACCGTGGCCAGCAATGCGGTGGCGGCGCCGACGCCGGACGATGTCACCATCCGTATCACTCAGGAGCAGGACGGGCAGACCGTGAACGTCGCCGTCAATCAGCGCTTCGCCATCGAACTCGTCGGCGTGCCGACGGCTGGTTATGTGTGGGCGCCTGCGCAAGTGCCCGCGTTCATCGCACGCTCCGGAGAAGCGACGGGCAACACCACGCGGGACCAAAGCCAGCCTGGCTTCACCGGCGGCAATCACTGGGAGGTCACCATGTTCTCAGCGACCGCCGCCGGCACGGGTGAGATTGTCATGGAGCAGCGCCGCCCTTGGGAAACCAATGAGCCCGCGAGCCAAACCTTCCGGGTTACGATACACGCCCAATGAGCCGGTGAGCGCAGGATTGTCGCATCGGAGCCGCTAGGCTTTGTCGCAGCGCCCATGATCCTGTATCCCGCATCGCAATGAGTGACCTGCTTCGGGACCTTTGGTACTTCGCCGCGACTTCGCGTGAGCTGAAGCGCGGGCAGATGTTTCGCCGCGAGATTCTCGGCGAGCCGGTGCTGCTTGGACGCGACGAGGAGGGTAAGGCCTTCGCGTTGCGCGATATCTGCCCGCACCGCGCCGTTCCGCTGTCGGCCGGCCGCATCGTCGCGGAGAACGGCGTACAGACTGTCGAGTGTCCGTATCATGGCTGGCGCTATGGAACGCAGGACGGCGCCTGCAAACTGATCCCAAGTCTCGTCGAGGGGCAAGCTTACCCGGTCGATCGCATCCGCGTGCGCCGCTTCCCGACGCATGAAGCCAACGGCATCGTCTTTGCCTTCGTTTCATCCGATCCGCGCTCGACTGAAGATCCGCCGCCGGCGCCTCAGTTTGATCTCGGCGATTTTCGCGCACCCAAATTCGTGATCCATCGCATCTTCGCCGCCAACATGGACAATGCCGTCGTCGGTCTCATGGACCCGGCGCATGTGCCATATGTCCATAACCAATGGTGGTGGCGTCCGCCGAGTTCGGGAAGAAAGCTCAAGCAAAAACTCTTCGTCCCGCGCGAGCGCGGCTGGGCCATCGAACGTCATGCGCCGAGCGGCAATTCGCTAGCCTATCGCATGCTCTTCGGCGGCGGCGTCACCACGGAAATTTCGTTCATGCTGCCAGGTTTCCGCTGGGAGGTGGTCGAGAACGAAAAAGCGCGCCTCTTCACGCTGACCTGCCTCACCCCCGAAAACGAAAATTCCACGCGCATCACCCAAGTGACGTATTGGAAAAACGCGCCGCTCTTGGATGTGATGAAACCGATCCTTGTGCCGGCTGGCCGCGAATTCCTCGACCAGGACGGCCGCATGGTGGATTTGCAGAATACAGGTCTGCGCTACGCGCCCGGCATGCTTTGGATCGACGACATCGACGTGCAGGCGAAGTGGTATCTCAAACTCAAGCGAGAATGGACCAAGAGCCGCGAAGAAAAGCGCGCCTTCGTCAATCCAATCGAGCCGACGACACTGCGCTGGATGAGTTAGCGCGGAACCAGCACGACCGGAATAGTCACCTCACGCGGCGCGGCGTTGTCAGCGGGCATGTCTTCTTCCAGCACCAGCGTCGCTGGCGTTTCCTCTGTCACGGCGAAGGTGAACGTGGCGCGGTATTGGACCGGCGCTTCCGTCATCCAATCGCTTTGCGCCATCGCTGGCGCTTCAGCGATCACTGCGCCATCGGCGCCGACCAGTTTTGCCGGAAATTGTGCTTCAAAATACCAATCGCCGGTCGCTGTGCCTTCCACAACCAGCGGGCTCGTTACCCGCGCGCCGGAGGCCGGCGTCTCGATGACGACGTTCGGCGCTGCGCTTGTTTCCGCGGTGGTGGCCGGGGCTTCGGTTGGCGCCTGCGGTGGTGAGCAGGCAAGGAGCGCCAAACCCATTGCGGCAATCAGTACGTGTGGCGCGCGAAGCATGATCATGGCGGACTTTCTATCGGCTCCGGCCGTGGCGGCAACAAGGCGTCGCTCGAGCGTCAACGATAGATCGCCTTCGCGACCTCCTCTTCGCGGCGGTCGGCGATGATCCGGCGCGATATTTCGTCAGGAACACCGACGCCATTGAGGAGCGCTTCGCCAAGCTGAAGCGCCGTCTCGATCGAGTCGGGGCTTGCCAAGGCGGCGCCTGCGGCATGGAGGCGGCGCGCGTGCTCGCCGTCGCGGGCGCGGGCGTAGATCGGAATGTGCGGCCACGCGCGCCGCGCTTCGGTGACGATGCGCTCCACGCCTTCGGGATCGTTGATTGTTACGACAATGGCCGCTGCATTGGCGGCGCCAACGCTCTCCAGCACTTTCGCGTTGCTCGCATCGCCAAAGTGAACCGGCCGCCCTTGATCGCGCAACTGGGCCACGGCTGCTGCGTCGCCCTCGATGGCGAAGTGCGAAATTTCCTGTGCGGCGAGAATGTCGGCGAGTGTCTGTCCGACCCGGCCAAATCCGGCAATCACCACGTGGCCGCTCTCGGTCGCCACGTCCGGCGGCGGCGGCCCCGCTTCGGCGGGGCCGGCAAGGCGGTTTGCTACACGCGCGCCAGCACCGGCTACAACGGGCGTAAGGAAGATCGACAGCGCTGTTACGATGAGCATGTAGGCGGCGGTATCGTTCGGGATTGCGCCGCCAGCGTGCGCCGCGGCGATCACCACGAAAGAGAATTCGCCCGCTTGCCCGAGCAACAGCCCCATTTGCAGCGCACGCCGCCACGCCAAGCCAAAGATGCGCCCCAGTCCCGCAACGATCGCGCCCTTTACAAGAAAAAGTCCGCCAACACCGATCAAGATCAGCACCGGCTTTTGCATCAGCAGCGAGATGTCGATTTGCATCCCGACGGTGACGAAGAACAAGCCGAGCAGCAGATCCTTGAATGGCTCCAGGTCCGCTTCGATCTGATGACGAAATTCCGTTTCAGCGAGCAAGAGCCCGGCGAGGAATGCGCCGAGCGCTGCTGACAGTCCGGCCAGTTGCGCCGCGCCCGCCATCCCGATCGCCGCCAGAAGAGCGGCGGCGATGAAAATTTCGCGGCTGTCGGCAGCGGCCACCCAGCGAAATAGCGGCCGCAACAACAAGCGTCCGACCACAACGATCGCCGCTAGCGAGAACAGCGAAGTCGCCAACGCCACCGCCACTTGATCGCCAAACGCTCCAGCACCTGGGCTTAAGGCGGCGACCAGGAACAGGATCGGCACCACCACCAAGTCCTGCATAAGCAGGATGGAAAAGCTCGCGCGGCCGACTGGCGTCGCAATCTGACTGCGTTCACGCAAGAGCTGCAGCACAAGCGCAGTCGAGGAGAGCGCAAAGGCGAGCCCGACGACAGCCGACACGGTGAAGCTGTTGCCGAACATCTTTGCAGCAGCCGCGATCGCCGCGCTTGAGACAACGACTTGCAAGAACCCCAAGCCAAAGACGTAGCGCCTGAGCGACCACAGCCGCTCAAGCGAAACTTCGAGGCCAATCACGAACAGCAGGAACACGACGCCAAGCTCCGCCAGCAATTGTGTCGGCTCGCTCTGCTCGAACTCGAACGCCGCTAGCCAAGGCCAAGTCTGCGCCAGGCGTCCCAGCACATGCGGGCCCATGGCGACGCCGATGATCAAGAAGCCCATCACCGTGCTGATCCGTGCCTTCTTCAGCGCCGGGATCAGCACGCAGGTGGCGCCCAAGAATACGAGCACCTGCGTCAGGACTTCGCCTCCGCCGCTCGCGTGCTCCATTCGTTTCGCTCCCAAGGTGCGGCACAGCGCCGGTTGGCGTGGCGTCGCCTCTTTCGCAACTGCGAGAAAGACGGTTTAACTGGCCTGACTCGCGAGGGATTGCATGGGCGCTGAGCTGATAACGCAACTGGAAATCGCTGCTGGCGCCGCCAGCGCCTACGCGGACGCCGCAAAAGCCGCCGTGCGTCCGCTTGTGAGTAAGAATGGAAAGCTGGATCGCGTCGCGCTCGATCGCGAGCAACATCTCGTTCATGGGCTCGCCTGGGTCGCGACCTACGCCGAAACGTTGCGCGAAGTATCCGATTGGGCGCGGGCGCTGAGCGAGGTCGGCAAGTTCGGCGAAACAGAACAATTGCTGGCAAAGCTGCTGGTGGCCGAATACGCCGCACAGCTCGCCGGCGGCGTGCCGATGACGCAGGTCGAAACCATTCGCCCGGCGGATTTCGGTATCGATGCGCCGCCCGTGCCGTTGCGCGTGACACAAGCTGAGAAGACGCGTCTCGCCGCGCTGCTGCACGACGCCCAAGGCCGCGCGACTTTTGAGAACACGAACTTGGATGCGGACTTCGAAATGATCCGCGATCAGTTCCGCAAGTTCGCCGACGATAAGATCGTGCCGCACGCGCATGACTGGCACTGCCAGGACGAGTTCATTCCGATGAGCATCGTCGAAGAGATGGGCGCGCTCGGCGTCTTCGGCCTCACCATCCCGGAAGAATATGGCGGCTCCGGTCTCGGCAAGACTGCGATGTGCGTCGTCTCCGAAGAGCTTTCGCGCGCTTGGATCGGCACAGGCTCTCTCGGCACCCGCAGCGAGATCGCGGCGGAGCTGATCCTGATCGGCGGCACAGACGAGCAGAAGGCCGAATGGTTGCCGAAGATCGCCAGCGCCGAAATTCTCCCGACCGCGGTGTTCACCGAACCGAACACCGGCAGCGATCTGGGCTCGCTCCGCACGCGCGCCGCGAAGGAGGGCGACGCCTACATCGTCACCGGCAACAAAACCTGGATCACACACGCCGCGCGCGCTGATGTCATGACGCTGCTGGTGCGCACCGATCCAAACACGAGCGGTTTCAACGGCCTTTCCATGCTGCTCGCACCAAAGCAGCGCGGTGACGACGCTGACCCGTTCCCGACACCCGGCATGACTGGCGGTGAGATCGAAGTCATCGGCTATCGCGGCATGAAGGAGTACGAACTCGGCTTCGACGGCTTCAAAGTCCCGGCAGCCAATCTGCTTGGCGGTGTCGAAGGCCAAGGCTTCAAGCAATTGATGGCGACGTTCGAAAGCGCCCGCATTCAGACCGCCGCGCGCGCCGTTGGCGTTGCGCAAAGTGCGCTTGAACTCGGGCTGAAATACGCGATCGACCGCAAGCAGTTCGGTCAGGAGATATTCCACTTCCCGCGTGTGTCGAACAAGCTGGTGATGATCGCCGCCGAACTCATGGCGGCGCGCCAAATCACCTACTTCGCAGCGCGCCGCAAGGACAGCGGCAAACGCTGCGATCTGGAAGCGGGAATGGCGAAATTGCTCGGCGCGCGCGTCGCTTGGGCCGCCGCCGACAACGCCTTGCAAATTCATGGCGGCAACGGCTTTGCCGTTGAATACCCGATCAGCCGCGTGCTTGCCGACGCGCGTATTCTCAACATTTTCGAAGGCGCCGGCGAGATCCAGGCCATGGTCATTGGCCGAAGATTGTTGGAAGAGGGCGTGAACTAGGTCTATCTGAGACGACGCGGTACTTGGAGTTTGCTTGATGCGGATCGGATTTTTGGTGGTGGTACTGGCGCTCGCCGCCTGTAACCCGCAGCCCGCAACCTACGCGCCGGACGTTGAACGCAACTTCATGATGGCGTGTGAGGCGCAAGGCTCCTCGGCGGCATTGTGTGGCTGCACCTGGGGCAGGATCGCAGCCGAAGTGAAGCCGGGTGACTTCGCCGCGCTTGAGCGATTGCCGGGCCCGCAGCGCGAAGATCATCCGCTGACACGGCAGATCAACGGCTACGTCGAGGCCTGCAACGCGAGCTTGACGCCCCAGATCGAGCCCGGCGGTGACGAGCCTGTTCCCGAACCTTGATTTTAACGACATTCGCGCTGTTCAATCTTAACCGTGCCCGGCGCATAATGAGTGCGTTGCCCGGCAAAGTTTGCCGGTCGGAGAGTTGAGCGATGCGTTGGGCGATTGCGGCCCTTCTGGGTCTCAGCATGCTAGCGGCCTGCGGCGGCGAGCACGAGCCGTATCCGTATCCGCAGAGCGCGCACGAACGCTTTTCGATGTCATGTCCTGAAGACAGCGCCGTATGCCGCTGCACGTGGGATAAGATCACGCGCACGATCACCTATGAAGATTACGAAGCCGCGCTGGCGCGTTTTAGCGAGACGGGTCTGATGGAGCAGCGCATTACCCACGCGCGCACGCAGTGCCTTGAGCACAATCGCGAATAGCGGTGAATCAAGAAGGACGGCGGCTCTGCAGCGCCGCGAACAGCGTGCCGTCATCGAGCAGGTCGAGTTCGCCGCCAACCGGAACGCCATGCGAGAGCCGGCTCACGGTTACGTTCAAGGGCTGCAGCCGCTCGGCCAAATAGTGCGACGTCGTCTGTCCATCGACTGTCGCGGATAGCGCCAGGATCACTTCACGAACGCCGAGTGCGCTGGCGCGCTCCAAAAGCTTTGCGATGCGCAGATCGTCGGGGCGTACGCCATCGAGCGCCGAGAGCACGCCGCCCAGCACATGGTAGCGTCCCTTGAACGCGCTCGCGCGCTCCAGCGCCCACACATCCCCCACTTCGGCCACGACGCAGATCAATCCATCATCGCGATCAACGGCCGAGCACAACGCGCACGGATCCTGCGTATCGAGCGCGCCGCAATTCGAGCATGCACGCACCTTCTCCGCCGCTTCAGAGAGCGCCCCCGCGAGCGGAAGCATCAGCGCGTCCTTGCGCTTCAACAGCTGCAACGCTGCCCGCCGCGCCGAGCGCGGGCCGAGACCCGGCACTTTCGCAAGCAGCGCAATCAACGCCTCAATCTCAGGCGCGGCAGTGATGGATTTGGATCGCATCTGTTCTTAGAACGGCATCTTAAAGCCAGGCAGAATCCCTAGCCCGCCGCTCAAGCCCTTCATCTCTTCGTTCTGCGCGTCCTCGAGTTTGCGGCGCGCGTCGTCGTGGGCGGCTTTGATCAGGTCTTCCAAAATCTCGCGCTCGTCGGCCGCCATGAGCGAAGGATCGATGCTGATGCTCACGAGCGCGTTCTTGCCGGTGATCCGTAGCTTCACCATGCCGCCGCCCGAGGAGCCGTCGACTTCCATCGCTTCGAGCTTTTTTTGCGCCTCGTTGATCTTGGCCTGCATCTGCTGGGCCTGGCGCATGATCTGCGAGATGTCTTTCATCGCCAAAACCTCATCTTAGGCGCCTTCCTTCTTGCGCGCTGGCTTTTGCGGCGCGTTTGGCGCGGCTGGCATCGGCACAACATCGCCGCTCTGCGTGCTCTCATCCACGGGGTTCGTCACCTTGGCGATTTCGGCGCCCGGAAACTGTTTCAACGCCTCGGCGACAAACGGATGCTTCTTCAGTTCATCGATCTGGCGCTCGTGTTCGCGGCGGCGTTTATCGGCTAGACTCTCAACTGGCGCGGCCGATTCCGCTGTCGATCGGATCGTCCATTCGAACGGCGTATGCTCTTCCAGGAACGCCTTCAGCCGGCGCACCAGATCGCGCGGATGATCGGGACTGGCGACGAACACCAGTTCGCCCTGCGGGGCGAAGCGGACGACCTTCAAGCGATCGAGCGCCACTTCAAGTTCGACATCGTTCTCAAACTTGATCCGCTCCATCACTTCGTCGAACGTGGCGAACGGCGTTTCTGGGAGCGGTCCGTCTTGGAGCGCCGGCGCCTCGCCTACGGTCTGCTTTGGCGCAGCGTTGACAGTTGTGTTCTTGGGCGGCTCGTTCGAGCCACCGCCAGCGGGGGCGCCGGCGCTCCAAGAAGATGGGCCGTCGCGCAGCATCCGCGCCGCATCTTCAGGCGGCGGCAAAGATTGCGCTGCACAGAGCCGCACCATCGCCATCTCAACCGCCGCAATCGGATCGGGCGCCTTGCCGGCTTCTTCGAGCGCTTTGAGCAACATCTGCCACAGCCGCGAAAGCTGAGCCGGCGAGAGGCTCGTCGCCAATCCGCGCACGCGCGCCACCCAATCGGCGCCGCCAATAATCCGCGCCTCGCCGCCGAGCGCCTGCGCCCGCGCGGCTTCGTGGCCGATGTCCAACAGATCACGCAGGATCAATGTCGGATCGGCGCCGCTGTCGTATTGCGAGCGCGCCTCGTTGATCGCCGCTTTTGCGTCGCCCTTGGAAATCGCTTCAAAGAGATCGAGCACCCGCCCGCGGTCGGCGAGGCCAAGCATGTCGCGCACGTCGGCCGCCGTGACGTTCGCACCTGGCTTTTGCACCAAAGCCTGATCCAGCAACGAGAGGCCATCGCGCGCTGAACCTTCAGCCGCGCGTGCAATCAGCGCCAAGCCGTCTGCATCGACCTTTACGCCTTCCTTGGCGCAGATGTTTCCCAGATGCTCCGCCAACCGCTCGCTATCGATGCGCTTCAGATCGAAACGCTGGCAGCGCGACAGCACCGTCACCGGCACTTTGCGAATTTCCGTCGTCGCGAACATAAACTTCACATGCGGCGGCGGCTCTTCCAGCGTCTTCAGCAGGCCATTGAAGGCCTGCGTCGAGAGCATGTGCACTTCGTCGATGATGTAGATCTTGTAGCGCGCCATCACAGGCGCGTAGCGGACGCTGTCGAGGATTTCGCGAATGTCGTTGATGCCGGTGCGCGAGGCGGCGTCCATCTCGAACACGTCGGGATGACGGCTCTCCATGATCGCCTGGCAGTGCTCGCCCGGCGGATCGAGTTCGATTGAAGGACGATCGATGTCGCCGCGCTTGTAATTCAGCGCGCGAGCGAGGAGGCGGGCCGTCGTCGTCTTGCCGACCCCGCGGACGCCCGTGAGCATGGTGGCGTGCGGGATGCGGCCCAGCGCGAACGAATTGGCGATGGTGCGCACCATCGCTTCCTGGCCGATCAGGTCTTCGAAGGTCTTCGGGCGATATTTCCGCGCCAGAACGACGTAGCCGCCGCCGCTCGGATCGTCTCCGAAAAGACCGGGAGATTGGGATTCGCTCACGCCCTGAAACTTAAGGGTTTTGCCGGGAATTGCGACTCCCTGGGGAGGCGCCCTCCGCAGTCCCGTTCGCGCCTCGTTTACCACGCGCCGATTACTCTCTGAATCTGCGCGGTTTCGTTGGCGAAACAAACCGGGAGGGGCAATGTCGTCACCGGAAACCTCGCGCCGTATCTGGACCATGACCATCCGTCGCTTCGCCGAGATGGCCTGGTCGGATCACGCACCGTTGCGCTACGCGTCGGTTGTCCTCACGCCCATTTTGGTCGCCTTCTTGATCCCCGGCTATTGGTGGGCGGGGTGTCTGTTGGGCGCAATAGTGGGCGCCTTGGTGGACATTCGCACCCAGGCTGCGTTTGAGCGCCTGTCTCGGAAACTTGAGGATCTGGACGCAGCGACGCTCAAGGCCATTATTGGCAAATACGTCGCGGCGCTTGCCACAACGACTGCATTTTACGTGGCGCCATACGTTGCGCTCGCGTTTGCGCCACCACCAGCTCCTGTTGTTGGTTTACTCTTTGGCGCTGGAGCGGCGCTGGTTTCCGCAAACCTCCACGTCATGACGCGAACCATGATCTTCTACACCATTGCTCCGGTGATGTTTGTGTTGGTGTTCAACGCGGCGGCGCTCGGTCGGGGCGTGGATGCGATCATCCTCGCTGTCATGGCCGCGCTCTTCGGTGCGAACGCGATCATTGCCGCGCGCTCCGGCGCTAAGAGTTTTGGCGAACTGATCAAGGCGCGTTTGCATGCGGAGGAGGCCGCCGAAGATCTGGAGCGGCGCGTGAATGAACGAACTGCCCAGCTTGAAATTGCGAGCAAGCGGGCGCGCGCGGCAAACAAAGCCAAATCGATGTTTCTGGCGAACATGAGCCACGAACTGCGCACGCCGCTCAATGCCGTCATCGGCTACTCCGAAATTATCGAGGAAGATCTCGAAAGCGGCGATACCAGCGCCAGCGCCGCCGATCTCGCCAAGATTCGTGGCTCGGCTGCGCATTTGCTGACTCTGATCAACGAAATCCTAGATTTGTCGCGCATTGAATCCGGCAAGCTCGAACTCAAACACGTGTCATTCGATCTGCCCTCGCTGCTGCGTGGCGCGCTCGATACGGTGAAGCCCACTGCCTCCAAGCAGCGGACCACCTGTCAGCTTAATCTCGCCCCCGCGATTGGACTTATGATCTCGGACGAAACGCGCGTTCGCCAGTGCGTGCTGAACCTGTTGTCGAACGCCGCCAAGTTCACGCACAACGGCGTCATTGCGCTCGACCTGCGCGAGTGCCGGATTGGCAGCGCACGCGGCGTCGCCATCTCCGTGAAAGACACAGGTCCCGGCATCAGCGCCGAAAATCAGGCGCGCCTCTTCCGTCCGTTCGCCCAGATCGACAGCACCAAAACGCGCGCTCACGACGGCGCCGGATTGGGCCTCGTCATCACGCGCCGGCTTGCGCGCGCCATGGGCGGCGACGTGCAGGTCTCAAGCAAGCTGGGTCAGGGGTCGACCTTCACGCTCTACCTGCCGCTCGACATCACCACGGCAGCGCCCGCAAAAGCTGCGTGACATCGATCCTGTGAGGAAAGTGCAGACAGGACGGCGACCCGTACGCAACCCGTTACGGCTGCTTCCTTCCGGACCTGACCGGGTTGGCGGGGCGGCCGTCCGCCGCCTGCCTGCGGGCCCCATATCGCCTTTGGGGAAGCGCTAGGCAACCGGGAACGGGTGCGGCGGAAGCGCGTTTCTCATTCGTCCATCAACAAGGAGAGGCCGCCCGGAAGGGGCGGGAACCGCGATGCTGCGTACCCTGGCGTTTGCCCCATTGTTTGCCCTGGCGATTGCCCTGCCGGGCGTGGCCGCGGCCGAGCAATTTCCGCATTCGGCGCTGGATGTCCGCGTGGCCGGCGACGATGGCTCGACCATCGGTCATGTCTCGTCCGTCGAACGCAACGCTGAAGGCGAGATCGTCGCCGTGGAAATTCCCGGCTTGGAGCCCGGCGACGCGCCGACAGCCTCGCGCGATCTGATCGCTGAAGATCAGCGCGACTTGATGATCCGCGTGCGCGAAAGCCGTGACCGTCGCGACCAAAACGGCGTCAGCGAGCGGCGCGTCCTGCGCTAAGTTCGACCAGCGGCGCGCCCGCCAGCACGAAGCCGAGCCCAAACAGCACGCCAGCCGCCGGCAAGCCATAGTGCGCCAACGGTTGGATCGTACCGAGCAAGCCAACCGCAACCACGCTCGCAAACCAAGCTAGCGCCGGCCAGACCGGCTTCTCCCGCACACGCACCCACGCCATGCTCAAACCGACCATCGCGATCGCGAGCGCCGCTGCGCCTTGTTCATAGGTGCTGAAGCCGAACGGATCAGCATCCGGCCCGCCGATGAACGAAAGCGCCGCCACCGCGACGGCGAAGCTCGTCAGCCCCAAGAAGCCAAGCCGCTCTGCGCGCTGCAGATAGATGCCGATCAATCCCATCAGCAACAACACGTCGATTCCGGCATAGAGCCATTGCAACGTGATTTCGTCCTGCGTGACCGGAAACGAAGAAACGATGCGCAGCAGCCCGCCCGCGATCGCAGCTGCGCCGGAGAGGCGATAGAGTGTGGCGTAGTTCATGGCCTCGCTTTAGTCGCAGTCGCGAGCAGCGGCCAGGAAGGCGTGAACACAAATGTCATTTCAGGCCTTTCTCTGCGCCATATTCCATGAGTGGAGGCGCTAAGCGACGTCAAATCATCTGGCAAAACGGTGGCGGCGCGTTGTCGCTACACACATCTGGCCGGCTGCCTGTAGTTCGCCAGTATTCAAGAAGACCGAGCCTCTCAGCCAATGCGGGGAAGCCCGGTTCAGCAAGCACTTCGCGCATGTTCCGGTCCCAGAGAAAAGATGGCCCTGGATAGTTTGTTGTCGTCGCGATGCGCGCGGCGATCTGGAACGCCTCGTGAGAAGCGCCGAGCGCCGCGAGTAGCACCGCAACGGCGTCGTCCTGTTTTTGTTGATCGAGCGCCAGGAGGGCTCGGACGGCCTGTACACGATCTTCCGATCTCCGTGATGCAAGGGCGCGATACCCCCTCAGCAAGGCGGCGCGGCGATCATCTGGCAACGGCAAAGCCGGGTCGGCCAACAGAGTGATGTCGGGCGTTCGCGTCACCATGCGCATCGTGAGCCATTGAGAGAATTCGGTATCGGGAGCAAGATCGATCGCTGCATCGAAATAGGTGTGTGCTTCCGCGGGCCTTCCAGCAACGACGAGCGCCTCCGCCAGACTTTCGGGCGTGTAGACGTAGAGCGCCAACATATCATTTGCTCGATGCAATTGTTCGAGCGCTTCGCCAGTTCTGCCCACATTGAGCAGCATCCATCCATATTGATGATACTCACATCCGCAATCGAGCCGCCGGGCTGCCACGGCGCGTCGGAACAAGGCGTCGCGACCGATCCAGTCGTGCGGGGCGAGCAGCATCGCCTTGATGTAAAGGGCTTCGCTGTTCCTTGGGTCTAGCGCAATGGCGCGGTCGGCCGCCTGACGTCCATTTGCGCGCGCCTCCTCTGTGATGGTCTCGTTCTCCGCGTTCGCGGCGACTTTCCAATAGCCGCCAGCGACTGCCGCCCAGCCCCAAGAGAAATCCGGCAAGGCGGCAACGACACGCTGCGCCGGGACAAGCGATCTGCCTCCCTCCTCAACATGTGGATCCCAGTGTCCCTGACAAAATTGCAAATAGTCCCTGAAGACTGCATCCGGCAGCGGCCTGTCGTAGGTGGACGCGCCGAAGAGCCCGCAACGGATCACGTTGCCAGCATCCACCGCGATGTGGCGCGGCACTCTCGCGATGTTGTTCGCCTCATAATTGAACGTGGCCGACCAAAGGGTCGCGCCGGAGCGCTCATTCACGAGATGGGTGATGACCCTGATCGTTCCTCCATTCCTTTGGATCGACCCGGTGAGGGCGTAGGAGGGGGATGCGCCAGGCGCGGCGGCCGGCGCACTCGACACGCCGACCACGCCATCGACGTTAAACGCTGCGGTGATTTCGGCCGCCACGGTGTCCTGAAGGTTCGCGGGCAAATCAGCGGAGAGGATCTCGAATTTGGCCAAGCGAACCATCATCGCGTGGGTCACGGCGTGAGGTCGCAACGCCCACCAGACTACGGCCGTCGCCAGAACGAGGCCTGCGGCGAGGGCGGCGACTCGAAACAGGCGGCGACGGCCGAGTTTTCCGAGGCGTCCCTTGCCGAACGGGTCGAGCGAGAAGACTTCGAGTCGTTCCGACATCTTGTCCAGTTGCACGCGGCCTCGTGGCACAAAAGGCAAGTCAGCGGATGTGTGCACTTGAGACCTGACAGTCTCACTCACCATTGCCGTGCCGGGGTCGGCCAGCGCTTGGAGCCGCGCGGCGACATTGACCCCGTGGCCCAGCAAGTCCCCATTCGACTCCACGATGACATCGCCAAGGTGCATGCCGATGCGCACTGTTGGAAGCTGACTCGCGCCGGCGTTTGCTTCCGCAAGGAGCGCCATCGCGGCCTGTACGCCTGAGGCGGCGGACGGGAACTCCAACATGAAGCCATCGCCTGCCGAGCTAAATATGCGGCCGTCGAATGGAGCTATGACGTCTACGATTGCGGATCGAAGCTGGCGCACGGCCATCGCTGCAGTTTCGTCGTCCCTCTCTGCGGCACGAGAGTAGCCAACTACGTCTAGCGCCAGGATCGTCGAAAGCCGCCGGTTGTTCGCCAAGCCTGCCGAACTCATCCGTTTAGACTCCCCGATCGCGCTGCGACATGCGGGCGACTGGCCGCACTTTTTGCCATATCGGAGGAGGTCGGTGAAGGCGGACTTCTGCGCAGAGTCCGGAACCGGCCCCAATCTGTCCGGAGCAAACGACGTGATGTGGTCTGGGCGTAAGTCCGGTCTGGGTCAAACCGCCGCCGCGCCGGCACAAAATCACCGACCTCGCTTTGCCGTCTCCTCAGCCATCTATCCCACAGCACAGGCCGCCAAACGAACCGCCGCATCGGCGGCCGCTTTTGCATGCCTAATGCCCAGTGATTACTGGGTTTGGACCGCCTCCGGCGCGTGCGTTTGCTTGACGGCCCGCGCGGCTCTTCATACCTCAGGAGCCATGGCACTGCGTCCCATCCTCATCGCGCCCGATCCGCGCCTGAAAGAGAAATCGAAGCCCGTCGAAGGTCCGGTCACCGACGAGCATCGCCGTTTGATGGATGACATGCTGGAGACGATGTACGACGCGCCAGGCATCGGCCTCGCCGCTATCCAGATCGGCGAGCCGCTGCGCATTATCGTCATGGATCTTGCGCGCGACGATGAACCGAAAGCGCCGCGCTATTTCGTGAACCCGGAAATCCTCTGGAAGTCCGAGGAGATGTTTTCCTACGAAGAGGGCTGCCTCTCGGTCCCGGAAATCTACGACGATGTCGAGCGTCGCGCGCGCGTGAAGCTTCGTTATCTTGATTACAACGGCAACCAGATCGAGGACGATTGCGAAGGCCTATACGCGGTCTGTATCCAGCACGAGATGGATCATCTCGAAGGCGTATTGTTCATTGACCACCTGTCCCGGCTAAAAAAGGAAAAGGCGCTGTCGAAGCTCAAGAAGGCCAAGAAGCTGGCTGAGGAAAACAAGGAACACCGCCTCTAGGAAGCGATGTTTTTCGTCTCGCGGGCCTTCCGCCAGCGCCCAAAAACTCTATTCTCCGCCCCGAATTTGATGGCGCATGTCCTATGCGCCGCTTGCCGGGGGTCTCCATGTCTGAAGCGTTTCGCGGTTACGTCTGCACATCAGCCGCAATAGACGCGGCCATCGCCGCGCGTTCGATGCTGTCGCATCCATTCTATCAGGCCTGGGAAGAGGGCGCGCTGACCAAGGACGCGCTCCGCGCCTATGCGCGCCAATACTTCCATCACGTCGAAGCCTTTCCGCGCGCCGTCAGCGCTGTGCACGCCAACTGCCCCGACGCCCGTGGCCGCCGCTTGCTGGCCGAGAACCTAGCCGAAGAAGAAGGCATCGAAGCCGGCAAGGACGATCACGCAAAGCTTTGGCTCGATTTCGCCGCCGGCATGGGCGCTGACGAAGCCGAAGTGCGCGCCGTTTCGGTAAATCCGGAAACGCACGTGCTGATCGACGCCTTCCGCACTCTCTCGCGCAAGTCGTACGCCTCTGGCCTCGGTGCGCTCTACGCGTACGAAAGCCAGCTGCCGGCGATCGCCAAGACCAAGATTGCTGGCCTCGTTGCGCGCTATGATGTCAGCGAAGAAGCGACTCTGAAGTTCTTCCAAGTGCACGAATACGCTGATGTCGAGCACGCGGACGTCTGCCGCGAACTGCTCGATGCGCTGCCGGAAGCCGAGCGCGCAGAGGCGCATGCCGCTGCCTGTGAACTCGCCGAAGCGCTCCGCACGTTCCTGACGGGCATGGAGCGCGAAACCGGCATGGTTTGCTGATCTAGCGAGCCGTGACCCGCTTCGGGCGACCGTCCGGCGCCGTGGTTGGTTCGATCGCTTCTTCTAGGGAAACTGGCGCCGTCGGTTTCCCTAGAGCAAAAAATTCGAGCTCCGCGTTCAGCGCGCCGCCGAGTAGGAAAACTAACGCTGTAAGATAGAGCCAAAGCAGCAGCGCCACGACGCTTGCCAGTGAGCCGTAGGCTGCGCCAAAGCCTGGAAATTCGCGCAGCGCGAAAGTGAGCGCGCTCGAAGCCAGCAGCCACAAGATCGGTGTTATGATCGCGCCGGGCCAAAGCCAGCGCCAAGGCGGCGGCCGCCGTCTTGGGCCCCATCGATAAAGGATGAGCGCCACCGCGATGGCGGCCCCACCCAGCACCGGCCAGCGTAGCGCGAGAAGCAGCACCTCCACGCCGCTGTCGGCATTGATGAAAGCCAACGCCACCGGCGCCACCCCCATCAGCACAATCGCCGCCACGCTGAGCCCGAGCCCATACAATGTGAACACGCCCGCCGCGATGTATCGCTTCAGTGTCCGCCGTTTTTCGGCGCGCCGGTTGACGGCCGTCAGCGCCATCAACACCCAGCGCGTGCCTTGCAACGCGCTCCACAGCGACAGCACCAAATTGAACAATGCGCCCCAGGCCAGCGTATCTTCGCTTTGCGTCAGTAGCCGCATGACCTGATCGTGGATGATATTTACAACCGCATCCGGCGCCACGCCGCCAAACGCTGCAATTTGGTCGCCGATCCATGTCGGGTCGCCGAAGATGCCGACCAGCGCCACCACCGCCGCAATACCAGGGATCACCGCCATCAACCCAAAGAACGCGACGCCTGCCGAAATCAGCGCCAGGTTCGCGCGCTCCGCCGTTGCGCCCACGCCCTGCAGCACACACCACCATTGCGCCAGTGTCAGCGAGAAGGGGCTTTTCGCGGTTGTCTGCGGTGCGGGGCTGGCATTGGCGCTCATGCGGGAAAAACCGGAACTGTTAGGTCTAGGTTCCCGCTTTCGGTTGCGGAAACACGGCGAAATCAGGCATGTCGCGACAGATGACGCTGCGCCTCGCTTTCATGGGATCGCCTGCATTCGGGCTGCCGACGCTCGAAGCGTTGATCGCGGCGGGTCATGATATCGCGTGCGTCTATTCGCAGCCGCCGCGCCCAGCCGGACGCGGCAAGAAGGAGCGGCTGACGCCGGTCCACGAATTTGCCGCCGCGCGCGGCATCGAGGTACGCACTCCGAAGAGCTTAAGAAAGGCGCCTGAACAGGAGGCGTTCGCCGCACTCAATCTCGATCTGGCGATTGTCGTCGCTTACGGCCTCATCCTGCCGAAGCCAATTCTCGACGCGCCGAAGCGCGGTGCGCTCAATCTGCACGGTTCGTTGTTGCCGCGTTGGCGCGGCGCCGCTCCTATCCAGCGCGCGATCATGGCGGGCGATCAGATCACTGGCGTGCAAGTGATGCGCATGGAAGAGGGCCTCGACACCGGCGCCGTGCTGGCGACCTACAAGACGCCAATCACGTTCGACGACACGACGCAAACCGTTCACGATCGCCTCTCGATACTTGGCGCTGCTCTGATGCGCGACACGCTGGAATCGTTTGAGCGCGGCGAAGTCAACGAGACGCCGCAAGCTGAGGAGGGCGTCACTTACGCCCACAAAATCACGCCCGCCGAAGCCCGCATCGATTGGACGCGTCCGGCGCGCGAGATTGACTTCATGATCCGTGGCCTCTCGCCAGCGCCTGGCGCATGGTTTGAGCTGGACGGCGTGCGCGTGAAGGCGTTGCTCTCGCGCATCGGCCAAGGCGCTGGCGCCCCGGGAGAGGCGCTGGATGATAATTTTCTGGTCGCCTGTGGTGATGGCGCCGTGCGGTTGCTCACAGTTCAGCGCGAAGGGCGTGGCCCGCTTGCCGCAGATGTTTTCCTGCGCGGCCAACCGGTTCCCGCAGGCGCGCGGCTCGCTTGAGCCGGGCCTCCCCGGCGGTTAAGAAGCGCGCAAGAGGGTGAAGTATGATGTTACGCGTTGCATTCGTTGCTTTGGCGCTGGTTGTGGCCGGCTGCAATCAGCAATCTTCAAGCACTGATACCGCAACCAACGCGCCGCAACTCGACTCGCCGGCGCCCGAAAGCCAGCCGTCGCGTACCTTCGCCGCCGCCAATGATGCGGCGCGCGCGGTTGCGAACGAGATCACCGTCGCGGTGACGCAAGAATTTCCCGACGCCGCCGACGCCGATATTCAAGAACGTCTCTCGCTCACCGGCGGCAATGGCCTCAACGTGAGCGCGCTCGTCACTGGAGCGATCTCGCCCGCAACGCAGGTCGGCGGCCAAACACTTCGCGCGCTGCTCGAACTTGCCGTCGAAGAACCGCAGGTGCTGGTCTATCGCGTGACTGAAGCCGCGGGCTCGCCTGGGCTCTGTGCGGGAGGCGCGCCAACGTTTGTGGTCGTTTGGGAGCCATCAGCGCCCGGCGACGCGTCCATCAAGATTCTCGGCATCACCGGCGGCGCCCCCGGGGCCGGCGATTCACGCGCTTGCGCGATGCTTGAGTACCGGCGCTCCTAACAGCGCGATGCGCTACAAGCTCACGATCGAGTACGATGGCGGCCCCTACCACGGTTGGCAGCGCCTGCCTGATGCGCCAAGCGTGCAGGCAGCGCTTGAGGATGCCGTCGAAAAACTCACCGGCGCGCGCGCTGAGGTGATTGGCGCCGGGCGCACCGATTCCGGCGTGCATGCTTACGCGCAAGTCGCGCACGTCGATATCGAGAAGCCTCTACAAGCCTGGCAGATCGCCGAGGCGCTGAACGCACACCTTCGGCCACACCCGATCTCCGTGTTGAGCGTGGAGGAAACTCGGCCCGACTTTCACGCACGTTTCGATGCGACGGCGCGGGCTTATTCCTATGAAGTTATCAATCGCCGCGCGCCGCTGTCGCTTGACCTGGGCCGCGCCTGGCGCATCGGCCGTCCGCTCGACGTCGAAATGATGGATGAAGCGGCGCGTGTGCTGATCGGCAATCACGACTTTACGACGTTCCGCGATACCAAATGCCAAGCCAAGAGTCCGGTGAAGACATTGGACATCGCCACGGTCGAAAGCGTCGGCGAGCAGGTCATTTTTCACTTCGAAGCGCGTAGTTTTCTGCATAGCCAGGTGCGATCGATGGTCGGCACGTTGGTGGAAGTGGGGCTTGGCAAGATGACGGTCGAAGACGTCGCTGCCGCGCTCGCCGCCGCTGACCGCACCCAGTGCGGCCCCGTCGCGCCGCCGGATGGCCTCTATTTGGTCCGCGTCGATTACGACGCGAAATAGCGCCGCAGCACAGCCTCATAGCAGCGCGCCAGCGTACGCACGTCTTCGACGGCGCAATGTTCGTCGACCATGTGCGCGGTCTCGTTGCGCAGACCAAGCTCCGCCACTTGGCAGTAGAGGCGCAGGTATCGCGCGTCGGAGGTGCCGCCAGTGGTCGCAAGCGCGGGCTCAATCCCGAAGCACTCCTTCACTGAAGCGCGAATGAGATCGGTGAATGGGCCCGGATCGGTGTAGAACGCCAAACTCTGCGAACTGATCGTTCGCGAGTATCGCGCGGCCGCACGCTCGGCTGCAGCATTGGCCGTCGCATCAATCCACGCCAGCAGCGTCTCCATTGTGTGATTTGTGTTGAAGCGAATATTGAGCTTGGCGGTTGCACGTTGCGGAATGACGTTGTGAGCGGGGTTGCCGACATCGATGCTCGTCACCTCAAGGTTGGACGGATCGAAGCCTGGCGCGCCATCGTCCAGGCGCCGCGCTTTCAGCGCCGCGAGCGTTTCCACCAGGGGCGTCACCGGATTGTGTGCGCGCCGCGGATAGGCGACGTGGCCTTGTTTGCCCTCCATGGTCAGAACGACGTTCAGGCTGCCGCGACGGCCGTTCTTGATGACATCGCCGACGCGCGCCTCACTTGTCGGCTCGCCGACAAGACAGTGATCGATTGCTTCACCTTCCGCGGCGAGCGCCTCAAGCACGCGTTTTGTGCCATCAACGGCCGGTCCTTCCTCGTCGCAAGTCAGGAGAAACGAGATCGAGCCGTTTGGCTTTCCGCCACCTAGGAATCGATCCGTCGCGGTGATCATGGCTGCGATTGCGGTTTTCATATCCGTTGCGCCGCGGCCATAGAGCATGCCGTCTCGAATGTGCGCCGCGAAGGGATCGCTGCTCCAGCCATCGCCTGGCGGCACTACGTCGAGGTGGCCAGCAAAACAAAAATTGGGCCGCGCCTCGCCGATGCGGGCATAAAGATTGTCGACTAGTCCGAATTTGTAGCGCTTCACTCTAAAACCCAACGCCTCAAGTGTGGTCTGCGCCAAGTCCATGACGCCGGCTTCTGTCGGCGTTACGGAAGGCAAGCGCATCAGAGCTTGGGAGAGGTCGACAGGATCGATAAGAGTGCGGGCGTCCATGACGCACTGGTCTAGCCGTGTGCGTGGCCGGGCAAAAGAGGGAAGACTATGACGGACGTCGCGCAGGCTGACATCGCGCCGGTTGAGGCCGATCTGCGGATCAAGACCCTGGACGTTCTGCGTGGGCTGGCGATCCTTGGCATCCTGCCGATCAATGCCCCCTTTTTTGCCGCGCCTTGGCAAACAGCCGTCAACCCAACCCTTGAGCCGCTTGCGATCAGCAATGACGATGTATGGTCTTGGTTCGTGCCGCACGTGTTCTTCGAAGCCAAGTTCATCACGCTGTTTTCGCTGCTATTCGGCGCGAGCCTCTTCTTGGTGGGCGGAGAACGCGCCAATCTGGATCGAGGGAAGGTGCTCCGCCGGCGCCTTGGGTGGATGCTTCTTTTCGGCCTAGTTCACGGCGCCGCGATTTGGTTCGGCGACATCCTGCTTGTGTATGCCGTGAGCGGCTTCTTCGCTCTGTTCGCGCGCTCATGGCGCCCGCGGACGCTGCTGCTTACGGGCGCGGTTTTCTATGTCTTGGTCCATGCGATGAGCTTCCTCGCGGCGGGAGCGCTGCCGCTCGTTTCGGCAAACTCACTCGAAGAAATTCGCCTTCATAATTGGGCGCCGGCAGCCGAAAGCGTTGAGGACAGCATCGCTGCGTTCGGAGGCGGTTTCTTGGAGTCGCTCCGCGCGAACTACCACACCTGGCGGACCTTCATCCCGTTCGAGATTTTCAACACCGTTCCGCGCACCGTCGCGCTCATGCTGATCGGCATGGGGCTTCTGAAGGTCGGGTTTTTGAGCGGAAATGCGCCGGCTAGCGCCTATTGGGCCGGCGCCGCGGTCGGCGCGGTCGCGCTTGGCGTGGTCGCCTATCAAGCCCTGATCAATTACCAATCGGGCTTTGATTTCCTGCACATGCAGACACGCGGCGCATTGCTCAATCCGGCGCTGTCGATCGTTGTCACGCTTGGCTACGCCAGCGCGCTGATCCTCTGCGTCAAAGCGGGTGCAGCACGCATGCTGACCAACGCGCTGGCGCCCGTCGGACAGATGGCGTTCACCAACTACATTGCGCAAAGCGTTATCATGACCGGGATTTTCTATGGCGGCCGCGGACTCGGCCTCTATGGCCAAGTTGAACGCGACACTCTGATGGCGATCGTCGCTGGCGTTTGGGCGCTGCAGCTGATCTGGTCGCCGCTTTGGTTGGCGCGGTTCAAGATGGGGCCGCTTGAGTGGGTGTGGCGGCGCTTGAGCTACGCCAGACCGCTTGCCATCGGCAAAGGGGCGACGGCATAGTCCCACAAAACACGGTGGAGGAAACGATGAGAAAATTTGCTGTAGCAGTTGCGCTCGGCGTCGCGCTGATCGCCGCTCCGGCTGTCGCGGGTACGATGGACAACACCTTCGGCAACACAATCGTTGTCACTTATCCCAACGGCGCACAGGCATTTTATTATTTCGACAACGACGGCACATTCACGGCGACTGTGCCCGGCGGATCGCAAGTGGCCGGGGATTACACCGTCGATGGCGATCAGCTTTGTATGGTTACGCCGAGTGCGGAGGCGCCTCAGTGTACCTCCGTCGAAGCCGACAAGAACGTTGGCGACACGTGGACGCAGACGGGCACTGACGGTTCGCAAATCAGCGTAGAGCTGCGCGCCGGGCGTTAGTCGCGCAATAGCTCGTTTACGCCCGTCTTCGCGCGCGTCTGCGCATCCACACGTTTGACGATCACGACGCACGCGAGGCTCGGGCCGCCTTTGGGATCGGGCAACGATCCCGGCACCACGACGGAGTAAGCCGGCACCTCGCCGCGCGTCTGTTCGCCGGTGGCGCGGTCGATGATTTTGGTCGACTGGCTGATGAATGTGCCCATCGCAAGCACTGCGCCTTCACGCACAATCACGCCTTCGGCGACCTCCGAGCGGGCGCCGATGAAACAACCGTCTTCGATGATCGTAGGATTGGCTTGCAGCGGCTCCAGCACGCCGCCAATGCCGGCGCCGCCAGAGATGTGCACGTTCTTGCCGATCTGCGCACATGAGCCGACGGTGGCCCAGGTATCGACCATCGTGCCCTCGTCCACATATGCGCCAATATTCACGAACGAGGGCATCAGCACCACGTTCTTGCCGACGAAGCTGCCGCGGCGAACCACTGCGCCCGGCACGCTGCGAAAGCCTGCGTCTTCGAAATCGCCCCGCACCCAGCCGGCCGTCTTTAGCGGTACCTTGTCCCAATGATTGGCGTACTTCGGGACAATCGTCGCCGAGCGCTCTTGAAACATATCGTTCGCCGAGAGGCGGAACGATAGCAGGACGGCCTTCTTCAGCCAGTCGTGCGTTGTCCAGAGGCCGTTGGAGTCGCGGGTGGCGACGCGCGCTTCGCCGCTATCGAGAAGACCGAGGGTTTTGTAGACAGCGCTGCCTAGCTTGCCGCCGGTCTCCGGCGACACCTCGGCGCGCTTTTCCCAGCCCGCTTCAATTTCCGCTTTGAGATCATCGATATTCATCATGCCGATGAGCTACCGCGTTTTTGCGAACAAAGCCAAGCATTGCGAATGTAAGGGGCGGCGTCAAAGCCCGCGCAGTAGGGCCTTCACATCTCTGGCGTAGTGATCGACGTAAGGCGGCAACGGGGCTGGGTGCACGTCGCCGACAAGGGCAGTGATAAAGCCAAGCTCATGCGCAGGTTCGAGGTTTCGCATCGTATCTTCGATAAGCAGGGCGCCGCGCGCATCGATCCCGCAATGCGTCAACAATTGCTCGTAGCAGGCTTGCTGCGGCTTCGGCGTCAACTTTGCGTCTTCGATGTCAAAGACTTGGTCGAACAGATCGCTAAGGTCCAGGCTCGCCAGAACGCGCTGGGCATGGCCGCCGCCGCCATTGGTGAAAACAATCCGCCTCCCTGGCAGCGCGGCGATCAACGCGCGCAACTCGGGGTCGGGCTCCAACACCGAATGATCGGCATCATGCACATTCAGCAGGAAGTCGCGTGCATCAATGCCGTGGTGGCGGACGAGGCCGACGACAGTCGCTCCGTATTGATGAAAATAGCGCTCGCGAATTTCGAGCGCGCCGGCCGTGTCTAGGCCGACCTCACGGGCGATATAGCGCGTCATCCTTTCGCCGATCTCATCGTAGAGCGCGCGAGCGGGATAAAGCGTGTTGTCGAGATCGAACACCCAGGACTTGATGTCGGCGAACGACATTAGTCGCCGCTGCCGCGATCCTGCGTCGGCGCGCTTGGCGGGTCGAGGCCACGATGCGGCGCGTCTCTCGCGGGCTGGTCGACAGCATCGCCGGCCGCTGGCTGCAGCTGTCGCGGCAGCACGCCAGGCTCAAGAAAATCACGCTCTTCGAAATCAACCACCAAGCCTTCGCGATTGCGCGCGCCGATGCGGGTGAACAGTGTCGTTTGATAGTAGCGCGTATCGCAGTGCTCGCGGCCCAGGATCGCGAAGCGCGCCGGGCTGGTGCAGAATGGCTCCCCGCCAGCCGCCAGATAACGAGGACCTTGCGGTGAATCGAGTGAGGCGTGGACGTAATACACTTCCTGGATCAAGACTTCGTCGATCGTGCGCACGCAGCCGCCGGGCGCCAACGCCCACCAGCCGCGGCTTTCCCAGCCTTCACCTCGCCTGCGTGCAATCGCCGTCCACACCCGTCCCCGTGTACGGTTGCAGAGTGTCAGGCCAACTTGGCCAGCGCGGCGGCGTGCGGCTGTTTCAAGCGCGTCGATCAATTGGTCTTCGCTCGCTGTTGGCGAAAGACGCGCGCTCGTGCGGAATTGCGCGATCGCTTGTGCGATCCGGCGCGGATCGACGCCGCGGCGACCTTCGCGGACGTCGTAGCCGGCGTCCTCAAGCAGGCGTTGCAGTCCCAACTGGCGCGCCCGCGCAATGGTGTATTGGTTGGCTTCTGAGAAGGAGGTTCGCCAGCTATCGCGTTTGTTGATCTGTACACGGCGGAAGCGACGCTCTTCGTAGCTGTCAGTGCAGCGTGGCGGGTTTTCGATTTGAAACTGACGCGCTGGATCGACGCAAAGGCGTGCATCGCCGGTCCATTGCTGACGCCCGCCACGATGTGCGGAAGAGGTGCGCGCATAGAGATAGTGGGTGCCGCGCGCCAGCGGCGCGGCAACGGCGATGCGGCACTCGCCGGGACGCAACCTTGTCCAGCCTTGCACTTGAATGGACCGCCCGTCCGGCCGTCCGGTCGCGGCCTCAAGTACGTAAGTGGTTTCGTTGCAAATCTGCCACCCGCTGGGCGTGCGCTGCTGCTGTTGCGCGACAGCACTGCCCGCGAACGCGAGCGCCGCAACGCTTGCAACCGCCGCCAATGCGACGAGTGCGACGCGTTTACTGAATAAGCGTGCCAGCGCCATGTTCTGTGAACAATTCCATGAGCAGGACGTGCGGCGTGCGCCCGTCGAGGATGACAGCAGCTTCGACGCCCTGATCGAGCGCTGCGATGCAAGTTTCAAGTTTCGGGATCATGCCGCCGGTGGCGGTCCCATCCGCGATGAGCTTGCGCGCATCAGCGACGGTCATGTCTCGGATGAGATTGCCGTCTTTGTCGAGCACGCCTGGAATGTCTGAGAGCAGCAAGAACCGTTTTGCCGAAAGAGCTTTGGCGATCGCGCCCGCGGCGGTGTCGGCATTGATATTGTAGGTGCGCCCATCCTCGGCGACGCCAATCGGCGCCACAACCGGGATGTAGTCTTCCGGTGCATTGATCAACGCCTGGATCAAGGTCGGGTCGACATCGCTGGGCTCGCCCACAAAGCCGAGATCGACAACTTGCTCGATCATGCTGTCGGGGTCTTTACGCGTACGCACGGCCTTCTCGCACGTAATGATGCGCGCATCCTTGCCGGACAAACCAACACCACGCACATCGGCTTCCCGGCCAGCTGCTGTGATCAGGTGCGCGAGCTCTTTGTTGACGCTGCCTGACAGCACCATTTCCGCGACTTCCATGGTCTCGGCGTCGGTCACTCGGAGCCCATCCACGAATTGCGATTTCACGCCTGCCCGGTCGAGCATGCGGCTGATTTGCGGTCCGCCGCCGTGAACGACGACGGGGTGCAAGCCCACAAGCTTCAAAAGAACGACGTCTGCGGCGAATTTGCGGGCGGTCTCTGTATCGCCCATGGCATGGCCGCCATATTTCACCACAACGATCTCGCGATCGTAGATCTGGATGTAGGGAAGCGCTTCCGCGAGCGTCTTCGCCGCGGTCATGCCTTCTTCCAGCGCCGCCATGCGGTCTTTCGGGGGAAGCTTGCTCACGCGCGGTTCCTAAGCGGTATCGCGCGTCAGGCCAAGGCCGCTATTTCAGCTCTGAGACCTTCGATCCCCAGGCCCGTTTCGCTCGATGTGGCGATGATTTCTGGGTGCGCTGCGGGCCGCTTGGCGATTGCCGCTGCGGTGGCTTTGGCGAGCGCGGCGATTTCAGTTGGCTTCACCTTGTCGGCCTTGGTGAGCACTAGCTGATAGGTAACCGCCGCCGTGTCGAGGGCGTCCATGACAGCCTTGTCATCCGGCTTCAGGCCGTGGCGCCCGTCGATCAGCAGGATGACGCGTCGCAGCGTCGACCGACCGCGGAGGTAATCGCGCGTCAGCGTGGTCCAGCGGCTGATCTCGTTTTTGGGGGCCTTGGCGTAACCGTAGCCTGGCAGGTCGACGAGACGCAGCGCATCGCCGACACGGAAGAAGTTGAGTTCGCGCGTGCGGCCAGGTTCGGTCGATGCGCGCGCCAGCTTGTTGCGACCAGTGAGAGCGTTGATCAGCGATGACTTGCCGACATTGGAGCGGCCCGCGAACGCGACCTCGGGCGCGCCAGCGTCGGGCAGAAATTCCATGCTCGGCACGCCGCGCTCGAATTCGATCGGACCTGCGAACAGCAGGCGGCCAGCTTCGATGCGTGCTGCTTCGGCTTCTTGTTCGGGCGTCATTACCCTGCCGCTGTCGGCTCTTGTCCAAATCGCTTCTTCAAGAACTTGTCGAGCTGCGTTTCTACGCCCTGCCGACGCATGATCACGTATTGCTGCAAGATCGAGAGCGAGTTCGACCAGGTCCAGTAGATGACAAGGCCCGCCGGAAACGCGGCAAACATCACGGTGAACATAAGCGGCATTAGGCGCATGATTTGCGCTTGTGTTGGGTCAGTCGCTGGCGGCGACAGCGCTTGCAGCGCCCACATCGATAGGCCGTAGAAAATTGGCCACAGACCAATCATCAGCGCGCCGCCAAGCAGCGTCGAGGCGTCGAACGGCAAGAGGCCAAACAAGTTGAACAACGAGGTCGGATCGCGCGCCGACAGGTCGTGAATCCAGCCGACGAACGGCTCCTGGCGCATTTCGATGGTGACGCTGAGCGTCTTGTAGAGCGCAAAGAACACCGGAATCTGGAACAGCATCGGTATGCAACCCGCGACCGGATTGATCTTTTCGGTCTGGTAGAGCTTCAGCACTTCCTGTTGCTGACGCTGCTTGTCTGCCGCGTAGCGCTCCTGGATTTCCTTCATCTTCGGCTGCAGACCGCGCATCTTCGCCATCGATTTGAACGATTGGTAGACGAGCGGGAACATCAGCCCCTTGATGACGACGGTGGACGCCAAGATCGCGAGGCCGAAATTGAACACGATGCCCCAACCCGCAAAGATCTGACCGAACCAGTGCAGCATCGCGAAGAAGGGGCGGGTCAGGAACCAGAAGTGGCCCCAGTCGATCGCATCATCAAAGCGCGGGATCGGCGCTTGGCTGTGTTCGGCGTCGCCGGCCTCATAGGTGCGTAGCATTTCGTAGCGCTTAGCGCCGGCGAACAGACGCTGCGTGTACGTGATCTCGCCACCGGCCGGCACGTCGCGCCACTGGCCGCGATACGCCGCGAGATAATCGTTGCGGCTGTCTTGTGTGCGCGCGTCGAAATAGCCTGAAATGCGCTCGTTCTGATCTGGAATGATCGCCGTCAGCCAATAGTGCTCGGTGATGCCGAGCCAGCCGCCCTGGGTTGTGAAATCGCGCAGCCGCTCATCGTCGCCGACCCGGCCGCGAACACGGTCGCGCGCGTGTTTGTCAGCCGCCCGGAAGCCATCCTGACGGGTGTTGTTGTTCGGGCCGACGGCGCCGATCAGACCTTGGTGGACGATCGGCAGGTTCTTGTAGTGCTCAGGCAAGCCGTCACGGCGCACGGTTCCAAACGGCCGCACGCTGATTGGCGCGCTAGTACCGTTGTGTACGACGTCCGTGATCGTGAACATGAAGTGCTCATCGATCGAGATGGTGCGGCGGATCGTGCGGCCATTCCCAGCGTCGAACGTCAGCGTGACAGGCGTTGACGTCGTGAGCCGCGCGCCTTCGGGCGCTGTCCACTGGCTGCGTGCATCTGAGAGCGCGGCAGAGGACTCGCCGTTCTGGGTCTCCCAGCCGAAAAATGCGTCGTGCCCGAACTCGGTATTGATCGGCGAAAGCAGTGTGACTTCAGGGCTGTCGCGCTCGATCGTCTCGCGATACTGGCGCAGATTGAGATCGTCGATGCGCGCACCTTGCAGCGAGATCGAGCCGTCGACTTCCTGTGTTTGGATGGCGACGCGGCTACCCTCGGCGTTGATCGCTTCGGCGCGCGGAACTGGACCCGATGCGCTAGGGGCGGACGGCGCGCTCGGGCTCTCGGCGCTGTCGGTTGACGCCGCACTCGGTTGTTGTTGCTGCTGCTGAAGTTCGACCTGCGCGCGCTGCTGCTCCGCCATGCGCTCACGCGCCGGGCCATTGTAGAAGAACTCGAAGCCGAGGAAGATCGTGGCTGAGAGCACGATGGCTAGGATGACGTTGCGGGTCTCGTTTGGACCCATGCCGCCGCCTGGATTCTGCATCTGACTCAGTCGCTTTCGGTTGATTTTGCGGGAGCTTTGGCGCGTTTGGCCGGCCCGCGAGAGGCTTCCAGATTGGCGCGGAGCCTTATCAGCGCGTTTCCAAGATCGTCAAGCAAAGCAGGCCAAGCGGCAGATGGGGTCTGTTGCCGCGCCACCAAGACGTAATCGCAGCCGGGTAGCCCATGTTCGAGCAGAAGGCGGCGAGCAGCCTCACGCAGGCGTCGCTTCGCGCGGTTCCGCTTTACCGCCCCACCGACTTTCTTCGATGCAGTGAATCCAACCCCTATAGGGCCGTCCGCCTCGCGCCGGCGCGCCTCCACCATCACGGCAGGGCGTGAGGCGCGGAAACCGGCTCGCACAAACAGAAATTGCGCGCGTTTGGTTAAACGTTGCAGGTGTGGACCGGAGGTCATTGAGCCGGACTTCTAGCCCGGCAGCGGCGCTTAGGCCGAGAGCTTCTTGCGGCCCTTGGCGCGGCGGCGCGAGAGCACCTTCTGCCCGCCCTTGGTCGCCATGCGGGCGCGGAAACCGTGGCGGCGCTTACGAACGAGCCGGCTCGGCTGGTAGGTCCGCTTGGTGCTCACGACGACGCCTCAATGCTTCTGGGGCCCCACGGGGCCGGGAAAATGAAGGGGCGGGGCTTACCCCAGCCCCACCAGAGCGTCAAGGCGATCAGGGCGGGACGAAGCTCCAGCGATCAGAAATACTAAGCGCGACAGTTCGAAAGCCGAGCCGATGGGCCGCCGATCCGGCGTTTGAAGCCGGATAACATCCACAATGGGGGCGCTGCGCCTGACAAAAACCCAGGCTTTGCGCTAGGGCAGTACAAGCATGAGCCCTCCCGACGATTCCGCGCGCCAAAGCGGCCCCTGGCGGCGCGCCCGCGAGTTCGTCGATAGCCTTGCCGGCCGGTTGCTTGGGCTGACGGCGCTGGCGGTGGTCGCCGGCGAGATTTTCGTCTTCGCCCCGGCGCTGGCCGGATTCCACGAGGGCTGGATCCGCGAACGGATGAACTTGGCGCAGATCGCCGCATTGGCGCTCGAAGTGTCGATAGAGGACGCCTCGGTCACGCAGCCGCTTGAATACGATCTGATCAATTCGGGCGTGCAGCGCGTCGCGATCCAGCGTGAGGGAGAGCGGATCCTGCTGCTGGAATCGCCGAACGCGCCTAACGATGAGCAGCTGGTGCTCTACGATTACATGCATGCGAGTGCGTGGCAGCGCTTTCGTTGGGCGATCGACACCTTCTTCGCGCCGCCTGGCCGTGTGTTGCGGGTGTTGGCGCGGCCGCGTTTCGAAAGCGGCGAGTTCGTCGAGATCGTACTGTCCGAGGCGCCGCTCAAGGCTGCGGTTACGCGATTTGCCGAGCGCTTCGCCCGCATCTCCATGGCGATCCTGCTGGCGGCGGGCACGCTCATCTATCTGGCGCTGAGCGCTGCCTTCGTGCGCCCGATGCGTGAGCTCACCAAAGCGATCGAGCGCTTCCGCGATCGTCCGGAAGACGTTTCGATCGCTTTCCCGCGCAGCCAGCGTGGCGACGAAATCGGACGAGCCCAACGCGCCGCCGCGGATATGGCAGAGCAGGTACGCAACTCGTTACGCCAGAACGAGCGTCTCGCCGCCCTAGGCGCCGCCGTCGCGCGCATCGGCCACGATCTGCGCAACATGCTGTCGACCGCACAATTGGTGGCTGACCGGTTGGCGCAATCGGAAGATCCCGCCGTCCGTCAGCTCGCGCCACGCCTTGAGCGCACCATCGATCGCGCGGCGGGGCTGGCGGCTTCAACGCTCAAGTATGGGCGCGCGGACGAAGAGCCGCCGGTGCTGCAGAAGGTCGATGTCGCTGAAGCGGCGGAAGAAGCTGCTGTGGAATCTCTGATCGGCTTCGACGGAATCGCATACAAAGCCGACATCGAGAACGGGCTCGCCTGCATTGCCGACCCCGACCATTTGCACCGCATCCTCGGCAACCTCATCCGCAACGCCGCGCAGGCCATGAAGGAGCACACGCGCCGCGACAAGGAACTCTTGGTCCGCGCCATACGCGCCGAAGGCCGTTGCGAGATCGACGTCGTCGACCACGGGCCCGGCGTGCGCGAGAATTTGCGCGGGCGCCTATTCGAACCATGGGTCTCCGCCGCGCCTGAAGCGGGCGGCAGCGGGCTGGGGCTTGCGATCGCACGTGAACTTACCCGCGCCATCGGCGGCGAACTTGAACTCACCCGCACCGGCGCTGAAGGGACGACCTTCCGGATTACGCTGCCGGCGGCCTAACGCGATGGCGCCGCCGTTTGTGCGGGAATGCTGCGCACCACGCCTTCGCGCCGCGGATCGGCGCCGCCTTCGAGTTCGCCATTGGCGCGCACACGTATGGCATGAAGGCCGCTGACTTCACCCAAGCTTGTCTGTTGCAGGCGCCAGCCGCGCGCGGTCAATCCATCGGCGATGCCCGGCGGCAAGCGGTTGATCTCGGTCGCAATCTCGGCCGTGCGTGCGGTTGCGTTGCCGTAATTGATCGCCTCTTGAACCGGTAAATTCCAATCGAGAATGCCGATCGTCGTGCGCGCCGTGTAGCCGATAATGGAGGAGCCGCCAGGCGAGCCTACCGCCAACACCAGGTCGCCGTTGCGATTGAGCACAATGGTTGGCGTCATTGACGAACGCGGCCGCTTGCCCGGCGCCACCGCGTTCGCCACTGGGCGGCCATTGAGATTGGGCTCGAACGCGAAGTCGGTGAGCTGGTTGTTCAGCAGAAAGCCATTGGTCATGCGCTGTGAACCGAAGACGCTCTCGACCGTGGCCGTCATCGACACCGCGTTGCCCCACCCATCAACGATCACGAGGTGGGTGGTGCCGTTGTCATTGCTGACGGCGCGCCCCCAACTTTCGAAAAGGTCGCCGCTTCCGGGTGGAATGCCGGGATTTACCTGAGATGGCGCATGCGCGACGTCGATCAGACGAGCGCGCGCATCGAGGTATTCCGGCGCGATCAATTCCGTCGTCGGCACCGGCACGGCGGTGTCGTCAGCCATGTAATAGTCGCGGTCTGCGTAAGCGAGGCGGCTCGCCCACAAGAACGCCGACCAATCGTCCACACTTTGCGCGCCTTCCGGGTGCGGTCGCGCGCGCTCGTACATGCCCAGGATCGCAATCATCGCATTGCCGGACGCAGGTGCGTTGGTCGAGCACACGCGATAGACCCGATAGGCGCCGCAAACCGGCTCAAACCGGCGCGCCTGTGCGGTGCGCAGATCATCGAGCGTCAGCGTTCCCGCTCGCGGATTGCGCCGTGCCGCAGCAACAATGGCATCCGCGATCGGGCCCTCGCTCAGCGCTTGCGGACCACGCTCCGCGATCGCGCGCAATGTGGCTGCGTACGCGGGATTGCGCAGCAGTGCGCCGGCCTGGAGCGGCCGCCCTTGGCGGTCGAAGAAATAGGCGCGCGCTTCGAAGTCGGCGCGTAAGCGCATGCGCTCGCCAGCGACGGCGATGAAACCGGCCAAACGTGGGGAAACCTCAAAGCCATTCTCCGCCAGACGTATCGCTGGATCGAACAAGCGCGCCCATGGCAAGCGCCCGTGATCGTCATGCGCAAGCTTCAACATCGAAACGAGCAGGGGCGTCCCGATCGAGCGTCCGCTTGCTTGCGCGTCGAGAAACGGCATTGGACGGCCGCGTGAGTCGAGGAACATGTCAGGTCGCGCGCCCGCAGGCGCCACTTCGCGGCCGTCGTACCCGCCGATGCGCTCACTGGCGGCATCGTAGAAAAGCATGAAACCGCCGCCGCCAAGCCCAGACGATTGAGGCTCCACTAGGCCAAGGACGAGTTCCGCTGCGATCGCCGCGTCGACCGCGTTGCCGCCGGCGTTTAGTATTTCGATGGCCGCATCGACAGCGTGCGGGTTTGCCGCTGCCGCCATCGCCTCGCCGCGTTGCGCGGCTTGTTGAGAAACGCCCGGCATCGAACCCGACGCGCACGAGATTAGCGCCAGCGCAAACAGCGGCGCGGCGATGCGCTTCAACGATTGCTTGTCAAACATCAGGACGCTTCCTACGAACAGCGTGATTTCTAACGCGAAAGAGCACGCCCATGGCGCGTCCCGGTCCGAGCAATTCATTGAGTGATGTGGCCGGTTTGTCCATAGGCTGCGCCGAAGATGATCGTACACTGACCGGTGTCACGGTGGTTGTTCCAGACGCGCGTGCGGTATGTGCGGTTGACGTGCGCGGTGGAGGTCCCGGCACGCGCGAGACCGATGCGCTGGCGCCTGAAAATCTGGTCGACGCCATCGATGCGCTGGTGTTGAGCGGCGGCTCCGTTTATGGCCTTGCCGCAGCCGATGGCGTCGCCGCCGCCATGGGGGCCGAGGGCAAAGGCTTTGCACTTGTCGATGTACCGGGTGTGCCGCGCTCACCGGTCATCCCAGCAGCGATCCTCTATGATCTCGCCAATGGCGGCGACAAGAGTTGGAACGATGCGCCGCCATACAACGCGCTCGGTCGGCGAGCCTATGCAGCGCGCAGCAAGCACGTTCCGCTCGGTAATGCCGGCGCCGGCATGGGCGCTGTCGCAGGCGCGCTCAAAGGCGGGCAAGGCAGCGCTAGCATCGTGTCGCAAGACGGTTTCACGGTCGCAGCGCTCGCCTGCGTCAACAGTTCGGGATCGGCGACGCTGCCGAACCAGCGCGCCTTCTGGGCGCATCCGTTCGAGATTGATGGTGAGTTCGGCGCTGTTGCGCCGCGCAACGAACGCTTCGACGCCGAGGACTGGGGCGGCGCCAAGTTCAACCCGCAACCGCGCGCCAACACGACGATCGCGTGCGTCGCCACCGACGCTGCGCTCACGCCAGCCGAAGCAAAACGCATGTCGCAAATGGCGAGCGCGGGTCTTGCCCGCGCCATCCGTCCGGTGTTTGCCCCCTTCGATGGCGACGTGGTCTTCGCGCTCTCGACGGGGGCGTGTGAAACGATCGAACCGCGCGCGCTCGCGATCGCTCGTTTGGGGGCGCTCGCCGCCGACTGCCTGGCCCGCGCCGTGGCGCGGGGCGTTTACGCCGCGGCCCCAGCCGGCCGCCACAAGGCTTGGCGCGACCTTTAGGCCCCAACCCCGCCTTGCCAGCGCCCCAGCCGGGCGCTATGCACCGCGCCTTCGCGCCCGTAGCTCAGCTGGATAGAGCACCAGACTACGAATCTGGGGGTCAGGAGTTCGAATCTCTTCGGGCGCGCCATATTTTTCAATGACTTAGCTGATCTGCTACTTTCCCCCACGGGCCGCTCTGCTACCAATTTGCTACCAGTTCGCTGAAACTCATTTTGCGCGACGGCCCGCGCGATCAGAGTTCTGCAGCGACCAGGGCGACGAATTGCGCGGCGCCGAGCTCGTCTGCGAGGGCGAGATAGCTATCGACCGGCGGCCAAGGCTTCGTCAGTCGCTCCGCGCCATAGATCGCTTCGAGAACCTGGCGCAGCTGGGGGCCGTTCACCTTCAGCGCCCAGGCGCCCCAATCCACCTGCCGCCCCTCGAACTCGCGTTTCTCCGCGAGGTCCATGATCTTCCAGAATGCGGTGCTATCCAGGTCCCTAAGCCGACCGCTAGTGGGGATGTTTCCGCTATGCGCGCCGCCCCAATCGAGCGCGCCATTGGCGCCCAAATCGCCCACATAAGCCCAACGCTGTGTCATGCGTTCAATCTGACGGCCGGATCGGCGGCGCACAAGCAAACCCGCGCGCAACCTGGGCGCGGACACGCCCCGTTCTCGCTATAAGAAGACGTTTCGGATTCGGATGGGCCGCCCCTGTAGCGCGGGCGGCGGGTTGAGCAATGAACGCGGTCGAGATCGAAGAGGCAATTTCGGCGCTCGCTGAGCGCCCGTTCGACGCGGCCGAGTTCCCGTTCGCCTTCCTTGAGGCGTTCGGAAACAAAGAGACGACCATCAAGCGGCTGCGGAAGGGCGAGTCCAACAAGTCCGACATCGGCGGGGTGCTCCAGACCAACAACATCCACATCGCGATCGCGCCCGCAGGCGAAGTCACGAAGACGCTCGCGGCGCTGAGAGAGAGCCCGGCGACAAAGCGGTTCAAGGCGCAGTTTATCCTCGCCACCGATGGCGACACGTTCGAGGCGGAAGATCTGACATCGGACGATGCCCCAGTCGTCTGCGACTACCGCGATTTCCCCAATCGCTTCGCCTTCTTCCTGCCGCTAGCAGGCATCAGCACCGTCAAGCAGGTTCGCGACAGCTCGTTCGATATCCGCGCCACGAGCCGCCTCAACAAACTGTACCGGACGCTGCTGGAGGAAAATCCGGATTGGGATGTCGCCGAGCGGCGCCCGGACATGAACCATTTCATGGCGCGGCTGATCTTCTGCTTCTTCGCAGAAGACACCGACATCCTGCATCCCTCCTATCGCTTCACCGACACGGTGGAGCGCATGAGCGACGCCACAAACACGCATGACGTGATCGGCGCGATCTTCCGCTCGATGAATGCGCGGCCAGAGGAAAAGAACGCAGCCGGAATTCCGCGCTGGGCTGACGGCTTCCCGTATGTGAACGGCGGCCTGTTCTCAGGCAGCATGGACGTGCCGCGCTTTTCCCGGATTGCGCGGTCCTATCTTCTCCATATCGGCAAGCTCGATTGGACCAAGATCAATCCCGACATTTTCGGATCGATGATC
>JAHBYF010000002.1 GCA_019636095.1 Hyphomonadaceae bacterium | reverse complement strand
GGCCCGGCCAAAAGCCGGGCCCGTTGCTTTTGCAGTGGTTGTGCGGGGTAGAAACTTCGGCGCCCCTAGGGTACCTCCGCCCATATGCCCGCCGACAATCTCGCTGCCGCATCGCGCTCCGTCTGGGGCGCAGATATTGAGCCATTGCTGGAGCGCCTCGACGCTGACGGCGAAGCGCTCGTGGCGCGCACCGAAGGCTGGTCGAAGATCAACTCGGGTTCATTTGAGCAACCTGGCTTGGCCGCGATGCGTGCGAGATTGCTTGATGCCATCGACCTGCCCGCGACGCCTGAAGTCATTGACCTGTCGCCATCACAGCGCGTGCGGCCTGATGGCGAGGTGATGGAGGTGCAGCACGGCGCTTCAATTCGCGTACGGGTGCGGCCGGAAGCGCCAATTCAAGTCGCGCTTACTGGCCATTACGACACCGTGTTTCCTGCTTCGCATCCCTTTCAAGCGCCGTGGCGGGAAGGCGATATGCTACGCGGGCCAGGAGTCGCCGACATGAAGGGCGGCATTGCGGTCATGCTCGCCGCCCTGACGGCGTTCGAGCAGTTGGCGGGCGCCAAACGTGTTGGCTACGAGGTCCTGCTGAGCCCGGACGAAGAAATCGGCTCCATGGGCAGCGCGCCGTTGCTTGCCGAACTTGGCGCACGCGCCCAGCTCGGGATGACGTACGAACCGGCGATGGCGGACGGCGCGCTTGTCGATGCGCGCAAAGGTTCGGCAAATTTCCATCTCGCGGTGAAGGGGCGGGCTGCGCATGTCGGGCGCGCATTCGGAGACGGCCGGAGCGCCGTGCTCGCTGCGGCAGAGGCGGCGCTTGCGCTGAACAAGCTCAACGGACAGCGCGACGGCGTCACCTTCAACGTCGGCGCCATCGACGGCGGCGGTGCAGTGAACGTCGTGCCGGAACGCGCAGTGCTGCGATTCAATGTCCGCGTTCCGGATACCGAGAGCGCAACTTGGGCCGAGGCGGAGGTGCAACGCATTGCGCGCGACGTTGCCGCGCGCGATGGCATCGAGGCGCATCTCCACGGTGGCTTCACGCGCCCGCCAAAGCCACTGACAGATTCGCAACGCACCATGGTGGCGTGGACGCACCAAGCCGGCGCGGCGCTTGGGCTCAATCTTCAGTTCAAACCCTCAGGCGGCGTCTGCGAAGGCAACAACCTCGCCGCTGCCGGTTGTCCAAACATCGACACGCTCGGACCCTGCGGCGGCGGTCTGCATAGCGGTGAGGAGTTCGCACTGATGCCGAGCTTCGCCGAGCGCGCCAAGCTTTCGTTCCTGCTGCTCGCAGGTGTTGAGCGAGGTGTATTTGACGTGCGGAGCCTGCGTACGTGAGCGCGCCGAGCTACGTCATGCGCGCGGCCGGGCCGGCTGATCTAGAAGGATTTAAGCAGCTTCGCCAGATTGCCGGCGCCGGCTTCACCAGTCTCATGCTGGATGACAAAGCGATGGCGGCTAAGCTCGCGCTTTCGGAACACAGCTTCGCGTCTGAAACGGATACGGCAGGTGCGGAGCGCTACTTCGTCGCTCTCGAACACATTGCCAGCGGCACGCTCGCCGGCTGTTGCGGCGTGAAGTCGACAATTGGCGAGTCCCCGCCATTCTTTAATTTCCGGATGTTCACTGAGGCGCAGTCCTCGAATGCTGTGAACCGGCGCTTTGACATGCGGGTGCTGATTGGGGTCAACGACTTCACCGGCTGCAGCGAAGTGGGCTCCTTGTTCGTGCGGCCGGAGCACCGCGCCGCGGGCGTCGGACGCGCGCTCGCGCAAAACCGCTATATGCTGATGGCGGTGCAGCCGCAGCGTTTTCGCCCGCAAGTCGTTTCTGAGTTGCGTGGTGTCGTGCATCCGGACGGCACGTCGCCATTTTGGGAGGCCGTCGGCAGGCATTTCTTCAAGATGGAGTTCGCCGAGGCCGACAAGCTCAGCGCCACAACGGACAATCAATTCATTCTCGATCTCATGCCGCAGCATCCGATCTATGTGGATCTGCTGCCGCAGGCGGCGCGTGATGTTGTTGGCAAGTGCCATACCGACGGAGAAGGCGCGCGCCGGCTGCTTGAATGGGAAGGCTTCGCCTTTTCCAACGTGATCGACATCTTTGATGGCGGGCCGCTGATGAGCGTCCAACGGGATCACATTCGGACGCTGCGTGAGGCCAAGCGTTGCACCCTGGCGCCGTTGACGCGGATTTCCCATGCGAAGCGGGCCTTGATTGCCGTGCCGAGCATCCGAAATTATCGATGCGTCTCGGCGCACGCTGCGATCGACAACGGAACTGCGAACGTTGATCCCGCGGTGCTGGCGGCGCTGAAGCTCGAAGCAGGCGCCGAAGCTTTGGTCTGGATAGACGATGCGCACTGAACTCTACATCGGCGGCGCTTGGCACAAAGGCCACGGCGAACGCTTCGCCTCCTTCGACCCGGCAACGGGTGACAAAGTTTGGGAGGGCCACGCCGCCAGCGAAGACGATGTCGCGGAAGCGATGGCTGCGGCGCGACTAGCGTTTCCCGCATGGGCGAAGCGTCCAGTGGACGAACGTATTGGTGTCGTGCGCGCATTTGCAAAAGAGATCGAAAAGCGGGGCGACGAGATCGCTCGCACGATCAGCCGCGAAATGGGCAAGGTGGCGTGGGACGCCAAAGGCGAAGTCGCCGCCATGATCGGGAAGATCGAAATCTCGATCCGCGCTCAAGCCGAACGAGCCGGCGCGCGTGAGGAGAAGGCTGCGTTCGGCGCGATGACCTTGTCTCACCACGCGCATGGCGTGCTCGCTGTCTTTGGTCCGTTCAATTTTCCGGGGCATCTGCCGAACGGCCATATCGTGCCGGCGCTGCTGGCCGGCAATTGCGTTCTATTCAAGCCGAGTGAGATGACGCCAGGCGTGGCTGCGCTGATGGTGGAAGCGTGGGAAGCGGCCGGTTTGCCGGCTGGCGTGCTCAATCTCTTGCAAGGCGCGCGCGAGACCGGTGCGGCGCTGTTGGACACGCACGGCTTGAACGGCGTGTTGTTTACTGGCGCCGCCCACACCGGCGCGCTCATCCATAAGAAGTTTGCCGGGCGTCCAGACGTTATCCTGGCGCTCGAACTTGGCGGCAACAATCCGCTGATCGTCTGGCCGCCCGTTGATGCGAAGGCGGCGGCAAATCTCATCGTGCATTCGGCGTTCGCCACCAGCGGCCAGCGCTGCTCGTGCGCGCGCCGGCTCATCGTGCCGCAGGGCGCGGCAGGCGACGCAATTATCGCCGCGCTTGTTGATCTCGCCGCGCAGATCAGCGTTGGACCCGCGACACAAACGCCTGAACCATTTCTAGGGCCGTTGGTGAACGCACATTCCGCTGAGCGCGCCGTGAAGTTTGAGCAGGGGCTCGTCGCTATGGGCGCGAAGCCGATCGTGCCGGTGAAGCGCGACGGCGCGTTCGTGCATCCCGCCATCATCGACGTGACCGGGCTTGCGCCGCCGGATGAGGAATTATTCGGCCCAGTGCTGCAGGTTTATCGCGCGCCGGATTTCGATCACGCGCTTGATCTTGCAAACGCGACGCGGTTCGGCCTCGCCGGTGGCCTGATCAGCGACGACGCGGCCTTGTGGGCGCGGGTGAAGGCCGAGATGCGCGCCGGCATTCTGAATTGGAACCGCCCAACGACCGGCGCCTCAGGCGCGATGCCGTTTGGCGGCCCTGGCCTTTCCGGTTCATTGCGGCCGAGCGCTTACTATGCGGCCGATTACGTCGCTTATCCGGTCGCGACGCAGCTCTCTGAAAAGGCTGCGCCGATCGCCGCGCCCGGTCTGCCGCAATGACGGAAACTGCGAGCGGCGCCGAGGAGATCAATTTCGATGGTCTCGTCGGGCCGACGCATAATTACGCCGGGCTCTCAGAAGGAAATCTTGCGTCGGCGCGTAACGCGAACATGGTCGCGCGACCGCGCGAGGCCGCGCTGCAGGGGCTCGCGAAGATGCAGCGGTTGCGCGCGCTAGGCTTGAGCCAAGGCGTGCTGCCGCCCCACGAACGGCCAAACATCACGTGGCTGCGCTCACTTGGTTTCACGGGTTCGGACGGTGAGGTGTGGGAGCGTGCATGGCGCACCGAACCGACCATCGCGCGCGCGGCGCTGGCGGCGTCGGCGATGTGGGCCGCCAACGCGGCGACGATTTCACCGAGCGCGGACTGCGCCGATGGCCGCTTGCACGCGACCGTCGCCAACCTGCAAACCATGCTGCATCGCGTTCTCGAAGGCGAGCAGACCCAGCGCACGCTGCGCTGCCTGCTGCCGGATGAAGCACGCTTCGCCGTTCATCCGGCTTTGCTTCCGCATGACGCGTTGTCGGACGAGGGCGCGGCGAACCATATGCGCATGGCCGCGGCCGCCGGCGCGCCTGGCGTCGAGATCTTCGTCTATGGGCGCCAAGCCAGCGAAGCTAAGACGGGTTTCCCGGCACGCCAAACCTTGGAAGCCTGCCGCGCCGTGGCGCGAAGCCACCAATTGGACGCGTCACGTGCTGTCTTCGTAAAGCAGGCGCCTCAAGCGATCGATGCCGGGGCGTTTCACAACGATGTGGTCGCGGTCGCACACGAGCACGTGCTTTTTCATCATGAAGACGCGTTCGCCGATAAGGCTGCGCTTTACGCCGAGGTGCGCGCGAAGGCGCAGGGATTCGAGCCGGTGTTCGTGGAAGCGCCGCGCGGCCGTGTGGGGCTGGACGATGCGGTCACATCCTATCTCTTCAACTCGCAGCTCGTACGCTTGCCCGGTGCGCGGTCGCTGACGCTCGTGGCGCCAACCGAGGTGCGCGAGAATAACAAGACAGCCGCTTACGTTGCCGAGATGATCGCGCAGCCCAACGCGGCGATCGAGCAGGTGGAATATGTCGAAGTGCGCGAAAGCATGCGCAATGGCGGCGGGCCGGCGTGCCTGCGCCTGCGCATCGTCATGACGCCAGCCGAACGCGCGGCGGCGGCGCAGGGCTTCTTCTTGGACGACGCACTCGCCGCGCAACTCGAAGCCTGGGTCAAGAAGCATTACCGCGAGGCGCTCGCGCCCGACGACTTAGGCGATCCGGCGCTCGTTGGTGAAACGCAAGCCGCCCTTGATGAACTCACGCGCATCTTGCCGCTTGGCGGTGGGTTCTATCCGTTTCAGCGGATCGGAAGGGATTGAGCTAGCCGGGAGCTTGGCTGCATATGGTGTGTGTCACCCTTTCCTGACGTCGGCACTCATTCCGGTACGCATAGACCAATTCACGTCATCGACCGCGCGCGTCAGCGCGGCTCGTTGTTCCGGGGTCAGTTGTCCAGTTCGAAGCGCGTTATCAAACGCCGTCGGATTTGAAATGAACAAATCTCGCAACACCGGATCAGCCTGAATCGCAGCGTTCAGACGGGCTTCATAGATGGCGCCGTATTCGGGATGATTGGTCAAGTTGGGGTGTATCGAAAGGTCGCTTGAAGCGAGCGAACTGTTCCCGGTGGTTGGCAAAATCTGGAGGTTGTTGGACCCATTAAGTCTGTAAGCGCCACCTACATTTTGGTCCAAAATAAGTAGGGCCCGCGCGGCCGGCGTATTGTTGAGAGAACCGTCGGGCGCTCTCAATATCTCGATCGGTGGAATATGGTGACTTCTCGCGTCAGCACCACTCAGACCACTTCCAGAGAGACGATATATGCTCCGTCGCCCCATCTGAATTCGATTGATGCGGTCACGGGTGGCATTGCTCACATTGACGGTCTGAAAATCAGTCATAACCCCCGCCCCATATTATCGGCAGTTCAATTGCTTTTCGATTTCGTAAGGACTGACCCACGGCAACACGCCAGTCATCCGCGGCTTGAAAAGAACCCGCATGTCGAGCGCGAGCAAATGGCGGCGAAGTTCATCGGATACGAACCTGCGTTCCCCGGCGACGTGCGCAAGACCAAAAAAATGCTCGCCATCGAGCTTATCGGTTCGGAGCGTCACGCGCTCCCAGGCAATCGCGCGAACTGATGATCCAAAATTTGGAGCACCTTCCTCTGCGGGAAGTCCAGCGATCATGCTGGACTCTTCCCAGTCCACTGCATCGATGCGGCGCCAGCTATTCAGCCAGGAGTACCCTCCCTGCACTGGCCCCTTGCCCCAATCATCGTCCGCCCTACTCGCGGATAAATGGACTGCGGCGGATATAAACTCAAAGTCCTTAAGCCAGGGCTCGATCGCGACACGCATCCGCTCGGATACAATCACCATATCATTGTGACGGAAGATATCCGGCAGTGGGTCCGCAACGGTATATCCTGAAACCATCGTGAGCGGAACGGTCACAAGGTCTCGCACCGAGTCACGCAAATGCGCGTCGAGATAAATCTCGGCGCCGTTCAGCCCGCGAATTTGAGCGGTTCGATTGTACGCGCCTTCTCGCGGCTCAAACATCTCTACAAGGAATTGTGGGGCCGAATGAGCATCCCCGCGTGACTTATCGTTCAAAGATTCACTCACCGCTCTCTCCCTGCCTCCTCAACCCGCCGCTGCAGGGGCGAGAGGAGGAATTCGATGATGCGGCGCCGGCCAGTTCTGATTTCTGCCGTTGCAGCCAGTCCCGCAGTGAGCGGCGTCGCGTGACCGTTCACGTTAATCGAGAATTGCTGCAACTCAACACGGGCGGGAACGGGTGATATACACTCACCGTGATCGCCTGCGCCAAGCGTTCACGAGCCTTTGGGCGAGTGTATGTCACCCCTAACAAAAAACGGCGGCCGCATTGCTGCGACCGCCGATCATTTCGCTTCACTGCGCGCGTTAGTTCAGCGCCTCCGCGCGGAGTTTGTATTCGCCGTCGTCCGTCTCATCGAATAGAAGATCGATTGAGGGGTGCTCGACGGGTTCGCCGCTGTCGTCTGGGATCAGGTTTTGCTCGGAGACATAGGCGACGTAATGGCTGTCGGAATTTTCTGCGAACAGGTGATAGAAGGGCTGGTTGCGGTCCGGTCGCACGGGCTCGGGGATCGCTTGCATCCATTCCTCGGTGTTCGAAAACTCCGGGTCGACGTCGAATACGACGCCGCGGAACGGAAACAGCTTGTGCTTCACAACTTGGCCGATGGAGAATTTCGCTTCTTGCATCTTCTCCTCCTCTATCTCCTTCCTCTTCCTCTCGCCCTTGTAAGGTATGCAGCGATAACGCCGCTCACAAGGATTGGTCCCACCGGTTGACCATGTGGACACGGATATGTGTCTTACGGACCGCGCATTCGCCCAAACGGGGCGGAAAGCAGGCGAATCAAGGGTGTGCGGGCGGCGCGAACCAGCTAGCATCACGCCGAACTGGCAAATTTGCAGAGCGGCAACGCTTTGCTGGATGAATTTACGATGAACAAGGATGGGCGGACGCAGGCGTCGTACGGCGGCGCGCGTCCCGGCCCGCGGCAGCGCCCGCCGATTTTCGCGGCGCTTGACCTGGGCACCAACAATTGCCGCCTGCTCATGGCGCAGCAAAATGCTGATGGCAGTCTGCGTGTCGTCGACGGCTTTTCACGCATTGTACGGCTGGGCGAAGGTCTCGCGCACACCGGTCGTTTGAGCGAAGGCGCAATGGCGCGCGCGTACCAGGCGCTGGCTGCGTGCGCGCAGCGGATAGAGGCGCGCGAGCCCATCGCTGTGGGCTGTGTCGCGACCCAAGCCTGCCGTGCGGCGTCGAACGGCCAGGTATTTCTCAATCGCGTCGAAAAAGATCTTGGACTTAGGTTCGATGTGATCTCGGCCGAGGAGGAAGCGCGCCTTTCGGTGCTGGGATGCGCAAGCTTATTCGAGCCAGAGGTCGCGCACGCGATGATTGTCGACATCGGTGGCGGCTCAACCGAGATTTCTTGGGTTGCGCCAAGCGCAGTGCTCGACGGCGGTCTTAACCCGCCTATCATTTCGTGGGGCACGTGTCCGATTGGTGTGGTGACACTCGCGGAGGATGACGTTGAGCCCGAAGGTGACGCGAAATATGCATGGTACGAAGCCTTGGTGGCGCGCGTTGCGGAGACGATCGCCCAGGTCGGCGAGGCGCAGCACTTGCGTGAGAGCTTCGCCAATGGCCAGGGACACATTATCGGCACGTCCGGAACGGTCACGTCGCTGGCCGGGGTTTTCCTTGAACTGCCGCGCTACACGCGCGCCCGCGTCGACGGCATGTGGTTCGATGTCAAGGATTGCCGCGCTACCATCGCCAAGCTGCTGGCGCAGACGCGCGAGCAGCGTGCTGAGAACGCCTGCATCGGCAAAGATCGCGCCGATCTCGTCGTCATTGGCGGCGCCATCTTGGACGCTGTGCTACGTGTCTGGCCGGCGGATCGCATTCGTGTCGCTGATCGCGGTTTGCGGGAGGGCGTGCTCATGCGCCTGATGGCGCAACATGAGGCGCGGCGATGAGCGACGAAGAGCCCCCGAAACGCCGTTGGACTGGCAAACCGAAAGGCGGCGACGGCCAGCGCCAGATGCAGACCCGCGTCAAGAATAAGAAGCTTGATGAGAGTTCGCGCAACTGGGTCAAGCGGCACTTGAACGATCCTTACGTCGCACGCGCCCGCGCTGACGGCTATCGCGCCCGCGCCGCCTACAAGCTGATCGAGTTGGACGAGCAGTTTCATTTCTTGAAGCGCGGAATGAAGGTCATCGATCTTGGCGCGGCGCCAGGCGGCTGGGCGCAAGTTGCGGTACAACGAGGTGCGGGAAAAGTCGTCGGTGTTGACCTGTTGGAGATCGAGCCGCTCAACGGCGCCAGATTCTTTCAGCTTGATCTGCTCGACGAGGCGACGCCCTCCATTCTCATGGACGCACTCGGCGGCGCACCCGACCTTGTCCTTTCTGACATGGCCGCCAACACCACCGGCCACGCGCGCACAGACCAGATCCGCACCGGAGCGTTGGCGGACGCTGCGGCCGACTTTGCGCTTGCGCATGTCGCGCCGGGCGGCGCGTTCGTCACGAAGGCGTTTCAAGGCGGGCTTGATGCAGCGTTATTGCAGCGCCTGAAACAAAACTTCGTCAAAGTCAGTCACGCCAAACCACCGGCGAGCCGCGCTGAAAGCTCGGAAGTTTACGTGGTGGCGATGGGGCGAAAGAGTCAGAGCAGCGCGTAGCGGACGACGGTTCTGATCGGGTCTGCCCCGTCGCCCCATTCGTAGGTCTCCCACGAGAAGCCGCCGATGCCGTGGCCGTTGGCGGCGCACCATTGGTGGATCGCCATGTGGGTTTGCGGCAGGCCGTTGAGTGGGCCGAGATGCGTGGCGACGGCCACGCGCCCCTCCGGTGTGGAGACGCACTTCACCTTGCCAACGGGTTCGAACGACGAAGGCACCTCGATCCCGAAGTCGATCTCCATTGGTTGATCCCGTTGCGTCGGATGGTGGTAGAGGAACACTTGCCGCCCGTCGCCGCTGAGGTCCGGGCGGTCGGCCAGGAAGGCTTTCACCTGGTAGATTGCTGGCTCCCAGGCCTTCGGGATGTCCTTGATCTGCACCCGTTGGGTAACTGCTGCGAACAGCTGGGCTGCGACCGTTTCGATGGTGACTTCCGGCATGAATAGCTCCTGACAGAGCTGCACTCTGGACAAGTCGGACGCGAATCTCTACCAGCCGTCCATGGAAATCCGCGAAGCTTTGACCTTTGACGACGTGCTCCTTGAACCGGGCCCGTCGGATGTGCTGCCGGCTGACGTCAACACAGCGACGCGGTTGACCCGCGGCATCAGTCTCAACATTCCGCTCATCTCCGCCGCCATGGACACCGTGACGGAAGCGCGCCTCGCTATCGCCATGGCGCAAGCGGGCGGCCTTGGCGTCATTCACCGCAACATGACGCCCACCGAACAGGCCGACCAAGTCAAGATGGTCAAGAAGTTTGAGAGCGGCATGGTGATCGATCCGATCACCATCCATCCGGACATGACTGTCGGCGAGATCGTGCTGATCAAGGAAGCGCGCAAGATTTCGGGGTTCCCGGTCGTCGACCGAGAGAGCGGCAAGCTCGTCGGCATACTCACCAATCGCGACATGCGCTTTGCCGACATGGGCCAACGTGTTTCCGAATTGATGACCAAGCAAAACCTCATCACGGTTCAGGACGGGGTGAATGAGGGCGACGCAAAGAAGCTGCTGCACAAGCATCGGATCGAACGCGTGATCGTAGTCGACGCCGGCAACAAAGTGACTGGCCTCATCACCGTGAAGGACTTCGAGAAAGCGCAAGCTTTCCCAAACCGCGCCAAAGACGAGCGCGGCCGCCTGCTGGTCGGTGCGGCCTCTACAATCGGCGACGCAGGTTACGAGCGTTCGATGGAATTGATAGAGGCAGGCGTCGATGTCGTGGTGATCGACACCGCGCACGGTCATTCGAGTTCGGTGTTGGCGGCAGTGAGCCGCGTGAAGCGCGAGTCGAACAAGACGCAGATCATCGCCGGCAATGTCGCGACCGCTGATGGCGCAAAAGCGCTGATCGATGCCGGTGCGGATTCGGTGAAGGTTGGCATCGGGCCGGGATCGATTTGCACGACACGGGTCGTTGCCGGCGTTGGCGTACCGCAGCTTACGGCTGTCATGGATGCGGCCAACGCCGCACGCAAAGCCGATGTGCCGGTGATCGCCGATGGCGGGATCAAGTTCTCGGGCGATCTCGCCAAGGCGCTCGCGGGCGGGGCGGAAGCGGCGATGATCGGCTCGCTGCTGGCTGGTTCGGAAGAGGCGCCTGGCGAGGTGATCCTCTATCAGGGCCGTTCTTATAAGAGCTATCGCGGCATGGGTTCGCTGGGCGCGATGGCGCGCGGCTCGGCCGATCGTTACTTCCAAAAGGAGGTCACCGATCAAATGAAATTCGTACCGGAAGGCATCGAAGGCCGCGTGCCGTTCAAGGGCCCGGTCGCCAACATCATCCACCAACTGATCGGCGGTTTGCGCGCGTCGATGGGGTATGTCGGCGCCGCGAACCTGAAAGAGATGCGTGAGAAAGCCAAGTTCGTGAAAATCACCAGCGCCGGCCTGCGCGAAAGCCACGTTCACGACGTTTCGATCACGCGCGAGGCGCCGAATTATCCGCTCGGGAGCTAGACGATGGAGAAGGGCAACTTCATCCGCATCACGCCCTTCATTCATGTGCCTGACATCGATGCGGCGGTGGTCTTTTTTGAGAGCCTCGGGTTCTCGACGTACTTCAAGTTCAACGATTACGCCTACGTGCAGCGGGAATGCGCCGGTGTTCGTCTCCTGCGGAACCATGGCGCTGATGGCGCGCCGCCTGGGAATAGGCGGTTTGCTTATTACATCGACGTCGAAGATATCGAGGCGCTCTACCAAGAGCTGAAGCCGGTACTGGATCAGATGCCGCAAGGCGATGTCCACGGCCCTGCCGACAAGCCATACAACCAACGTGAGCTGTGCGTGCTTGCGCCCGACGGCAATTTGCTCGTATTCGGCCAGTCCATCGGAGGCTAGCGTCTCCGCAACTTTCTTGTGGGGACCTCCCGATGCGCAACGGCGCTCGCCAGCAGGCGGCAATCGAAATTCTGAAGTCGCTCGAAACCCAGCGCCAACCAGCGGCGGATGCCGTGAAGGCGTGGATGCTGACGCACCGCTTCGCGGGTTCGAAGGATCGTGCCGAGATCGGCGATCTGGTGTTTGGCGCGCTTCGGTGGAAGCAGTCGAGTGCGTGGCGGATGGGCGCCGATACGCCGCGCGCTTGGGTGTGGGGGGCGTTGCGCTGGGGCTTCGGGCAGAGCGCGGAATGGATCGAGCAGAGCTTGGCCGATGACCCGCACGCCCCGTCGCCAATGACGGATGCGGAGCGTGCCGCGCTGAACGGTGACAATATCGCGAGCGCACCAGCGCATGTGCGCGGTGATTTTCCTGAATGGCTGAGCGCGAGTTTTGCGCGTGCGTTTGGCGATGGCGCAGCAGAAGAAGGCGCGGCCCTCGCCGCGCCTGCGCCGCTTGATCTGCGCGCGAACACTCTGAAAGCGGATCGCGAGAAGGTTGTCGCGGCCCTTTCGGAAAGTCCGAAATTGAGGGAGCCGCCTTCGTTGACGCCGCATGCGCCGGATGGGGTGCGGATACCGTGGTCGCAGGGGCGGACGTTTCCGTGGGCGACGGAACAGGCGTTCGTAAAAGGCTGGTTCGAGGTGCAGGACGAGGGGTCGCAGATTGCGGCACGGGTTTCGGGGGCGCAGCCGGGGATGCAGGTGGCGGACGTTTGCGCCGGCGGCGGCGGCAAGACGCTGGCGCTGGCGGCGTTGATGGAAAACAAAGGCCAGATCTTCGCGCACGACATCGATGGGCGCCGGCTCGCGCCGCTGAAGGAGCGGCTCGATCGCGCTGGTGTGCGCAATGTTCAGATCCGCACGCCGATGCGGACAAAGGATGCGCTCGCGGATTTGCGCGGTAAGATGGATATCGTGTTCGTCGATGCTCCGTGTACGGGGTCGGGGACGTGGCGGCGTAGTCCGGACTCGAAGTGGCGTTTGCGGCCGAATGCGCTGGCCAAACGGCTCGAAGAGCAGCAGCAAGCTTTGGCGTTAGCGGCGCCGCTGGTGAAGGGCGGGGGGCGTCTTGTCTACGTGACCTGCTCTGTGTTGCCGGAGGAGAATGAAGACGCCGTCGCTTCATTCCTTGGAGCTTACACCGACTTTGCGCCTGTCGGATTGGAGCTTGCCGGCTTGCCCGCGTACGAGCGCCAGATCGGCGTGCAAATGACGCCGCTCAAAACGGGTTGCGACGGCTTCTACGTCGCGGTGCTGCAGCGAAGCTAGACTTCGATATCAACGTACTGGCCGCGATGATCGGCCGGTTCGGGATCGTTGCGGCGGTGTTCGGGCATGGCACGCTTCTTGTGCGCGATAGCGGCAGGATCGACGCGGAGCTTTTCGCGCACCAGATCGCGATGCGTCACCGCCGCTCCGTATTCGACGGGCGCGCGCTGGCTTTGATCCTGCGTCGTATTGGGCGCAGGCACCGCGGGGACCGGTGATAGCGTCGTCATGTCGCGCATATTGTCACATCGCGGTTAGCGCGCCGTTCGGATGTGTTGCTAATTTCGCTCAAGGCTAACGGCGCATCAACCACATGAAGCGGCTCAATATCGCCATTGCTGGATGCGGCGTCGCGGGGCTCGGGTGCGCGGCATTGCTGCGCCGTATGGGCGCGAATGTCGTTCTCTTCGACAAGCTCGAGACGCCACAACCTTTGGGCTCCGGCATTATCCTGCAACCTGTTGGTCTGCGGGTGCTGGATGAGTTCGGCGCCGGCGATGCGATCCGCGCGTTGGGCGCACCAATCAAGCGGCTGTTCGGACGCGCAGAGCCGCGCGGCAATGTTGTGCTCGATGTGCGCTATGAGGCGCGAGGCAAGACGGCGGTGTCTGGCTTGGGCGTGCATCGCGGGGCGCTGTTTCAGGTTCTGTATGACGCGGCGCTGGCGGCGGGCGCGGAGATCGAGAGTGGCCGCGATGTGGTCGCGGCGCGCGACGGCCGTTTGGTGTTTGCCGATGGCGTCAGTGCGTCGTTCGACTTGGTGATCGATGCGCTTGGCATGCGCTCGCCGCTGTCGGGCGGCGCGCCCAAGCCACTGCCCTTCGGTGCGTTGTGGGCGAGCTTGGATTGGGCTGGATCGTTTGACGAGACGGCGCTGGAGCAGAGGTATCGCCAGGCGCGGAAAATGGTTGGCGTGCTGCCGATTGGGCGACTCAAAGGCGCGACGCAGCGCCAGGCGGCGTTCTTCTGGAGCCTGAAGCATAGCCATCGCGCCGCGTGGCGGGCGACGCCGATCGACGTCTGGAAGGAGGAGGTGCGCGCGCTGTGGCCCGAGACAGAGCCGCTGCTGGCGCAGATCGATACGCACGATGATCTCGTCTTCGCGACGTACGCGCATCGCACGATTGGCGATCCAGTGTCGCGCGCGTGCGTGCATGTCGGCGACAGCTGGCATTGCGCCAGCCCGCAGCTTGGGCAGGGCGCGAACATGGCGTTGCTCGATGCGCTGGCTCTGGCGTGCGCGTTGGAGACGCAAAGCAATCTCGATGCGGCGCTTGGCGAATATGCGCGAATGCGCGCTCTGCATATCAAGCTCTATCAACTGGCGTCCTGGATGTTCACGCCGGCCTATCAATCCGACAGCGCTGCGTTCGCGTTTGTGCGCGATTGCATCATGTCGCCGCTTTCGCGCGCCCCGTTTGCGCCGGCTGTGTTGGCGGCGCTTGTGGCTGGCGAGATTGGCGCGCCGCTGAAGACGATAGACGCGCGGCCGCGCAGCCGTTCCGCCTAGCGCGAAACTAAGAAGTCGGGAGCAGGGCGCGTGGAGACGCGCTGGGTAGTTCCTGTGATGCGATGCTTGCGCATCGCCGCGTGTCGCCACGCGCCCTTTGCAATCGTTGTTCGTCAGGCCGTCACCGGGAGGTTTTCTCTCCCATGGATCGGTCCCCGACGGCGTGGAAGCTTCCGCCTTGAAGCTCCGTATCCTCCCGCGGTTCGCGCCATGAGCAACTCCCGCGGGCTTGGCATGACGGATCGTCTGTCACGCTACACGCTCAATCGCGACCCTCGCGCTCGCTCGGCTCGGCTAGCCTGGTGAACCTCCCGTGCGAGGGATGTGCGCAGTATCACTCGGGTTTGGAGGTGTAGGATAGATTGTGTGCGCGGCGTTGATGGCGTTGGGATTTTCGGGCGCGAGGGGTGGGATAGATTCAGTCCGGCGTCTCCGGATGCTCCCGAAGAACCGTCTTGGCGTGTTTTTTTAAGACCTCAGAAGTGTCTTGATCGGCGACCTGTTCGATTGCTTTTCGTATCGCCAAGTCAATTCCAATTTCGGGAGCCAGTGCGTCCAGCGCCACGCGTCTCGCCTGGGCATATCCCTCTCGGTGTTCGCCAACCATTGCGTCCAGCAGGGCGTTTCGCCGATCGCCGCGGTCGACCGGCTCTCGATTCTGTACGATGAGGCCCACGATGCGCCTCCGAACGTCCGCCATGGCGCGCCGCCCGAGTAAGCGCCGGCGAGCCAGGCTCAATTGATAGACGTTGCGATCTGCGCCCGCGTTCTCGATGTCATTCAAGATTTCACTGATTTCATCCGGAGTAACACCGCGTTTCGCGGCCTCTAGGCTGAGGCGGTGATGAGGATCTCGCGCATTCCCGTCGCGATCAAAGAGAAAGTCCGCAGCGCGCTTGATCCGCTCGTCTCGACTGGCCGACAGTTCAACGAGCCGGTCCGGGTCATAGGGCGGAAAGTCTTCAAAGCGCTCGCCGTTCGGAACCCAGTCGCCATCTGCATTTCGTTTGACCAATGCGCGAAAGGCCTCTGGCTCCGTAAACGGATCGAGATATCTTATTGCACGCTTGCGATAGAACAAATCTCGCTGTTGCGCGTCACGCGCAGCAGACGAAATCGCCTGTAGCAACGCGGCTAGAAATACCAGATCGATGAGCACGCGCACTGCAAAGACGGTATGCAGTGCAAGAGGAGCGGTGGCTTGAACCGGAGCGTCGCCCTCCACGTGATAGACTTCCGCCCAATCGACGAAGGGGACGGCCTTCGCCAGTTCCGTGCCGTAAAACGCAAGCCAAAGCGACAATGAGTGAACGTCGACGTTATCGGAGAGGTCGAAGAGTTCTATGTGGTTGTTGAGTGCGAGAATTTCGCCTTGGCGGAGCGCCAGCGGTACCAACAGGAACATTGAGAGAAAGACGATCAGTGCCTCATCTCGTAAGTTCTGTGCAAAACCGACACGAATGTGAGACTTGGACAGAGAAGGGTTGAGCATTGCGAGCTCGCGGTCGCTTTCAATCCACCCCCAGCGCCGAGAAACCGAAAACGAAATGATGAAACCGCAGGCGATCGGGGCAAACGCGGCTACGGGTGACCAGTAATAGCCGAGCACCGCACAAGCTGTGATGGATGCGATGAGGATGGTGTACCGAACAAAAAAGTTGCTTCGGTTGGTGCCCACAGCGTTAGCGACGGCGAAAACGAGCACACTATCTAAAGCGCTGAGGGCCTTGCCGATCCATTCGACGGGCGCGCCGACAAATTTGCTGGCTTTAGTCGCCGTAGATTCCAGACCAGCAATGCGGATCACGCGAGGAATGACCGGAGCTGAGGCGACGGCAACGAAGGCAATCGAAAGGCCGATAACGACCCAGGTGCCCCACTCGGCGTGAATCTTGCGATTTGCGGCGACGCTACCCGCCGCCCACAGCACTAGAAGCGCAATGATCGCCATCACAAGCACGAGGAAAACGGCACTCCAGCCGCTAACATGTTCGTACTGAGGTTCGAGTCCGCGTCGGGCGGGCAGTTGACCGTCGGCGATTGCTCTCAGCCAACAAGCCGCGACAGGCAGGAGGACGGCGAAAGCGAAAATAGGATACTGGGCCAACTCTAGGTTCTGCCGCGAAATGTACGGTTTGAGATATTCGTGTCCTACGGCGCTCAGGCTCGCGGCGGTCGATAGGATCGCTCCAAACACGCAGGCGACGAGTGCCCAATCGATGGCGATATTTTTGGAAGGCTGCTCCGGCTGCAGCGCCTCGGGCGTAATCGCCACCATCTCAATGCCCCCGCATCTCGTTACGAGACCTTAACAATTCTGCTGAGCAGCGCAACCGGAACGACCTTCGCCGCCCTTCGGCAGGATCAGGGCTCGTGCCGCGGGCTCAGGGCTCGAAATGATGGCTTTGTATGCATTCCTGCGAATTGACGATGCGCGCGACGCACTCCATTTCAGGCCATGGCGCAGAACAAAGAGACTTCAGCGGCTCCGGAACGGATTACGGACTCCGCTGCTCATCACGAACACGCTCTCATCATCGATTTTGGCAGTCAGGTCACGCAGCTCATCGCGCGGCGCGTGCGGGAGAATGGCGTCTATTGCGAAATCCATCCGTTCAACAAAGTCGACGCTGACTTCCTGAAGCGCTTTCAGCCGAAGGCGATCATTTTCTCCGGCGGGCCGTCGAGCGTGATGGATGCGGGCAGCCCACGCGCTGCCGAAGAAGCGTTCAAGCTCGGCGTGCCGATCTTGGCGATTTGCTACGGCCAGCAGACGATGCAGGTGCAGCTTGGCGGCGTCGTTGAAGGCGGGCACGCGCGTGAGTTCGGGCGTGCCGATGTTGAGGTGAAAAAGGCCTCGCCGCTGTTTGAGGGCGTGTGGGACGTGGGCGGGCGCTATCCGGTGTGGATGAGCCACGGCGACCGCGTGACCAAGCTCGCGGAAGGCTTCGAAGTGGTGGCGACGAGCGAGAATGCACCGTTCGCGATCGCTGTCGATGAGAAGCGCAAATACTACACGACGATGTTCCACCCCGAGGTCGTGCACACGCCGGACGGGGCAAAGCTCCTGAAGAATTTCACGCATCGTATCGCCGGCATGAAGGGCGATTGGTCGATGAAGGCGTTCAAGGCTGAAGCGATCGCGCGCATTCGTGAGCAGGTCGGTGATGGCAAAGTGATTTGCGGGCTATCGGGCGGCGTCGATTCAAGCGTCGCGGCGGTGCTGATCCACGAAGCGATCGGCGATCAGCTGACTTGCGTTTACGTCGATCACGGCATGATGCGCTTGGGCGAGAGCGAGCAGGTCGTGACGCTCTTCCGCGATCACTACAACATTCCGCTCATTCACGCTGAAGAGAGCGATTTGTTCTTGGGCGCGCTGGCGGGCGTGTCCGATCCGGAAGTGAAGCGGAAGACGATTGGGCGGCTCTTTGTGGACGTGTTCGATGCGAAGGCGTCGAGCGTCGGCGGTGCGGAATTCTTGGCGCAGGGCACGCTCTATCCAGATGTGATCGAGTCTAAGTCAGCGACGGGCGGCCCATCGGTGACGATCAAGTCGCACCACAATGTCGGCGGCTTGCCGGAAGACATGACGCTGAAGCTGCTCGAGCCGCTGCGTGATTTGTTCAAGGATGAAGTGCGGGCGCTGGGGCGTGAGCTCGGGCTGCCGGATGCGTTCGTTGGGCGCCATCCGTTCCCAGGGCCGGGTCTCGCGATCCGTGTGCCGGGCGAGATCACCAAGGAGCGGCTGGATACGCTGCGCCAAGCCGATGCGATCTATCTGGAAGAGATCCGCAAGGCGGGCCTCTACGATCAGATCTGGCAGGCGTTCGCTGTGTTGCTGCCGGTGAAGACTGTCGGCGTCATGGGCGATCACCGCACCTATGAAAGCGTATGTGCATTGCGCGCAGTGACGAGCACCGATGGCATGACGGCGGATTTCTTCCCGTACTCAATGGATTTCCTCGGCCGCACCGCAACGCGGATCATCAATGAAGTGCGCGGCGTCAACCGGGTGGTGTACGACGTGACCTCAAAGCCGCCGGGGACAATCGAGTGGGAATGAAGACGGCGCCTGCCGAGCTTCCGCGCTGCAAGTGGCCGGGCAGCGATCCGCTCTATGTTGACTATCACGACAATGAATGGGGCGTGCCGCTTCGGGATAGCCGGGCGTTGTTTGAGATGCTGCAGCTGGAAGGTGCGCAGGCGGGGCTGTCGTGGATCACCATTTTGCGCAAGCGCGAGAATTATCGGCGTGCGTTCGATGGCTTCGATCCAGTGAAGATCGCGCGCTATACGCCGGCGAAAATTGAGAGGCTGATGGCGGACGAAGGCATCGTGCGGAACCGCTTGAAGATCGAAGGCGTGGTGGCGTCGGCGAAGGCGTATCTGGCGCTGGAGAAGGAAGGGCTGAGCTTCTCTGAGTTTGTTTGGGACTTCGTCATCGGCAAGCCGGTGATCAACCATTTGAAGCCGGGCAGGCCGGCTCCCGCTGAGACGGACGTGTCGCGCAGGCTCTCGTGGGCCCTCAAAAAGCGGGGCTTCAAGTTTGTTGGGCCAACAATCGTCTATGCGTTCATGCAGGCGGTGGGGATGGTCAACGATCATCTCGTGACCTGTTACCGGCATCCGGAGTTCAAGAAGCGCGCGAAGCGCTAGCGCGGGTGGCGTGCGCCGCGCTAGGGTCTGCTTCGGAGGACATGATGGCGGACGGAAATGTACGGCGGATCGAGACCGGCGAACTGAGCGGCGCGAACCTGCTCAATCCGTACATCCAAGGGATTTATGAGCCAGTCGCCAAGGAAGTGACGGCGCTCGATCTCAAGGTCATCGGGGAAATTCCAAAGGACATGCACGGCGCCTACTTTCGCAACGGCCCGAACCCGGTAAAGGCGCCGCAAACGCTGCACCATTGGTTCGATGGCGACGGCATGGTGCACGCCGTTCACTTCGAAAACGGCAAAGCCGAATATCGCAACCGCTACATTGCCAGCGCTGACCATAAGGCCGAACTCGCCGGGTCGCTCGATGCGGGCGGCGTGCTGATGCCGGCGAACCGCACGCGGGCAGGGGCCGTCTATAAGGATACGGCCAACACCGATCTTGTCATTCACAACGGCGAGCTGATGGCGCTTTGGTATATCTCCGGCGCGCCGGTGCGGATGGATGCGCGCACGTTGGAGTCGCTTGGCAACGAAACCTTTGGCGGCAAGCTGCCACGCAATGTTTCCGCGCATTCTAAGGTCGATCCCGAAACCGGCGAGTTCGTGTTCTTCGACTATTCGCTCTACGAGCCGTGGATGACGTTCGGGACGGTGAGCGCGGCGAATGAACTCGCGTATTTCGAGAAGGTCGAGTTGCCCGGCCCGCGTCTGCCGCACGACATGGGGCTGACGAAGAATTACGTCGTTTTGCACGATCTGCCAGTGGTGTTCACCGAGAGCGGCATGCGCAACGGCATGTGGCAGATCAAATTTGCTGACCAGCCGGCGCGGTTCGGCGTCGTGCCGCGGCGTGGTCGTGGCGATGAGATCAAATGGTTCGAGACCGATAGTTGCTACATCTACCATGTCATCAACACGTGGGAGGAAGGCGACGAGGTGGTGATGACGGCGTGCATGATGACGCCGAACGGGTTTGGTCCTGATCCGAAGTATGGGCCCTATGCAGCAATGGTGAACATTCTGGCGCTGCATGCGGTGCCGGTGGAATGGCGCATGAACATGCGCACTGGCGAATGCAAGAAACGTCAGCTCGATGACCGCATCGGCGAATTTCCAATCGTCAATCTGGACTATGCGACGAGGAAAACGCGCTGGTCCTACCACGTGGCGATGTCGCCCGATCAGCTCCAGAAGTTCGCGGGGATCTATAAGTACGACCTCGAGACGGGCGCCGCGCAAACCTACATGTACGAGCCGGGGATGTTCGGCTCTGAGCCCGCGTTCGCGCCGCGGCTCAACGCGAAGAGCGAGGATGACGGGTATGTCGTCGTGTTCGTGACCAATGAAGATACCGGGGCTTCGGAAGCGCAGGTGATCGATGCGCAGAATTTTGAAGCTGGACCGATTGCGCGTGTGCAAATTCCGGCGCGCGTGCCTGCGGGCTTTCACGGAACGTGGGCGCGCGGCGATCAGATGCGCGGCTAATCCGGCCGCGTCACGACGAAACTGACGACGGTGCCCAGTGAGCCGCCGATATTGAGCGTCTGATAGGTGCGCGCGCCGTCGACTTGGTAATCGCCCGCCGTGCCTGTCACTTGCCGGCCCGCGTCGAGCAGCATGCGAACGCCAGTTGCGCCGACAGGATGGCCGACGCCGATGAGGCCGCCAGAAGCGTTTACCGGGCACGCACCGCCCATCGTGATGACGCCGTCCTCGATCGCGCGCCAGCTTTGTCCAGGCGCAGTGAGACCAAGGTGATCGATGGCCATGTATTCGGTCGAGGTGAAGCAGTCGTGCAGCTCGATGCCGTCGAGCGCTTCGACGCCCGCGAGCCCAGCGCGCGTTCGAGCATCGGTGATCGCCTTGCGCACATGGGGGAAGAGGTAGTCCTCGCCTTTGCTACGCTCGATCTTGTCGAGAAAACGAATGCCGGCATTGGCATGGCCCCAGCCGGTGATTTGCGGGAAATCTGAAGCAACGGCGCCGCGCTTTTTCGCGTAGCCCTCCATGAAACGATCGGAGGCAAGGACGATTGCGACGGCGCCGTCTGTGATTTGTCCGCAATCTTGGCGGCGCGTGCCGGGTTCGATGACGGGATTCAACTCGTCATTGTCGGTGAACGCTTCGGCGTCAAAGCGCCACTTGCGCGTCTGCGCCAACGGATTGCGCGTGGCGTTGGTGCGGTTGATCTCGGCGATGCGATTGAGATGCCGTCGGTCGAGGCCATAACGCGCCTCGTATTCCTGTGCGATGCGTCCGAAGACGGCAGGCCACATGAAGCGACATTCGATGTCTTCTTTGCCTTGCCAAGCAGCAGCGTTCTGGACCTTCGAGGCGTCATCGCCGGGTAAGTTCTTTTCCTCCTCGACGCCGACGATCATCACGCAATCGTAGCGTCCGGCTTCGATCTCGGCGGTGGCGGCGAGGACGGCAACCGAGCTTGAGGCGCATGCCGCCTCGTGGCGCATGGCCGGCTTTCCGTAAAAATCCGGCTTCACCTGCGCGACCATGGCGGCGAGATGACCCTGATTTCGATAGAGTTCGCCGAAGGCGTTGCCGACATGGACGGCGTCAATGTCCGCGGCGTCGAGGCGCGTTGCCGCAAGAGCACCGTCGATGGCCTCGCGTATCATGTCGGTCAAATCCAAACCTTCGCGTGACCAGACGCGCGCGAAGTCCGTCTGATGGCCGCCAAGCAGATAGATCGCCATGACGCTTCCTCAGCTTCGCGCGTAGGTCACGCCGCCATCGACGATGATGGTTGAGCCAACGACATAATCGCCCGCGCGGGAAGCGAGGTAGATTGCGGCGCCCGCCATGTCTTCGGCAGTACCGATGCGCTTGGCGGGGATTGCCTGCGAAACCATGTCAGCGTGATCACGGGCGACGCGGTTCATGTCTGACGCGAAGGCGCCGGGAGCGATGGCCGTGACGCCGATGTTGTCCTGTATTAGACGCAGCGCCATACGTTTGGTGAGGTGGATGAGGCCGGCTTTGCTGGCAGCGTAAGAATACGTTTCCTGCTGATTGACGGAGACGCCATCAATCGAAGCGATGTTGATCACCTTGGCGAGGTGACCCTTCGCGGCGCCGCGCTTCAGCGCTTCGTGCAATTTTTGGGTGAGGAAGAACGGTGTCTTGACGTTTAGGTCCATGACCTTGTCCCAGCCATTCTCCGGGAATTCATCGAACGCCGCGCCCCAAGCAGCGCCGGCATTGTTGACGAGTATGTCGAGCGTGTCCTCGTGCCCCAGAAATGCGTCGGCCATTTTCTGTGCGCCATCGAGACCAGAAGCGTCGACGACGAGCGGAATGCACGGGCCGATGGCCGAGAGTTCAGTCGCCGTCTCTTCGAGCGCCCCGCCTTTGCGGGCGGAGATATAGACCTTCGCGCCTTGGTGCAGAAAGCCTTCGGCGATCATCTTGCCGATACCGCGCGAGCCGCCGGTGACGAGTGCGACGCGGCCTTTGAGCGAAAATAGATCCTGCATGGCTCAGCTCGATTGTTGCTTTTGTTGTTCGGCGATAATGGCGTCGTCGATTTCGCGCGCCCGTACCGCGGCAGGGCGCGTATGGAGCCGCGCCATGTAAGGCTCGAACGCCGGGCGCTTCTCCAGGGTCCCGAACTGCGTGCCCCACATGATGTGAGAGCCGAAATAGACATCCGCTGCGGTGAAGCGATCGCCGGCGACGTATTGCGTGTCTCGCAGCGCGAATTCGAGGGTGTCGAGCACATGCGCCATCGAGCCAAAGCCAAGCATGCCCTGTTTGTCCGCCGGCGCTTCCCAGCCCATTGCCTTGGCGTTGGCGGCCGCTTCGATCGGGCCGGCCGCAAAGAACATCCAGCGATAGTATCGCGCGCGTTCCTCGTTGTTGGCGGGGCCAAGGTTTGCCTGCGGGAAGACGTCGGCAAGGTAGGCGCAAATCGCGGCCCCTTCCGTCACGACAGCATTGCCGTGCTTAATTGCCGGTACTTTGCCCATCGGGTTGATGGCGAGATAATCGGGGCCCTTCATGCTCGTGCCGTAGCCGAGAAGGACGGTCTCATAGGGCTGGCCGACTTCCTCAAGCATCCAGCGGATGATCCGTCCGCGCGACATCGGGTTGGTGTAGAAGGTGAGCTTATCGGCCATGGACGTTCCTCCGTTCTCTTTGGCATAAACCGCTGATGGCCAAGAGCAAGAGCGTAACGATCTACGGGATCAAGAACTGTGACACGATGAAGAAGGCGCGCACGTGGTTGGATGACCACGGTGTCGCCTACACGTTCCATGATTACAAAGCTGAGGGGATCGACAAAGCCTCATTGGAGCGATGGGCCAAGGAGGTGGGCTGGGAAATCTTGCTCAACCGCGCCGGGACGACGTTCCGCAAATTGCCGGATGCGCAGCGCGAAGGCGTGACAGAGAAGAAGGCTATCGCCCTGATGCTGGAGCAACCGAGCATGATCAAGCGGCCGGTACTAGATGTCGGCAGCAAGCTTTTGGTGGGGTTCAAGCCTGAGGCCTACGCGAAGCAGTTTGGGTAACGCTCCTCCTCGATGGAGGAGCTGTCAGCGCGGAGCGCTGACTGAGGAGGCGAGGCCAAAGATCTAAACGAGCGAGCCTGGCGAGGCGTCGCCTTCAACATCGCGCGCGCACCTCCTCCGCCGCTTCGCGGCGCCTCCTCCATCGAGGAGGAGGCTAATTGTTTCCGGCGATCCAAGCCGCGGCTGTATCGAGAATCTCTGCCAGCACGTCCGCATCCTTACGCCCGCGCTTCGCGGGCACATGAAAGCTGTGATCGGCGTGATCGAAGAGAGCGAGTGTGGCGCGTCTGCCTAGCCTCTTGGCGGTAGGCTTCAGCATCTCAAGCGAAGCCAGCGCGTCGTTCGTGCCTTGCAGGAAGAGCATCGGGATCGCGACATCGCTCAAGTGCTTGGCGCGCTCATCACTTGGCTTGCCTGCGGGATGCAGCGGAAAGCCGAAGAAGATGAGGCCGCGCACGTTGGGAAGCGGATCAAGCGCTTGCGCTTGCGACGTCATCCGTCCGCCGAACGATTTGCCGCCGGCAAAGAGCGGCAGTTTCGGCGCAAGTTCGGTCGCCTTGGCGATTGCGGCGCGCACGGCTTGATGCGCGATCGCCGGTGAATCCGGTCGCCCTGAGCCGCGTTCCATATAGAGGAAATTGTAGCGCAGCGTCGCGATGCCCCGTTCGGCCAGGCCATCGGCAATCGCCGCCATCGACTTGTGCGCCATGCCTGCGCCCGCCCCGTGTGCGAAGACGTAGGCGGCGGTCGCTTTGGGTGGTGCGAGCCACAATCCGGAGACGGTGGCGTCGCCATGAAGTTGGATAGTGATTTGCTCGGCTGTCACGTTTCGTGGCCCGCTTGCCTTCGACAGGCTCAGGCTGACGCTATTGAGTGAGTGGCGCAAGCGTCGAAGAGGCGTCACCCTGAGCTTGTCGAAGGGCGACGCCTTGCACTGTCACTGACCTGGGACCGGCAAGCACTCCATGATCTCGACGGCTTCGCCGGGAAAGATCGTGAAGTGGGGATGGCCCTCAAACAATTTTGCGGCGGCTTCGTGTGTTTCGGCTTGCACGATCAGGAAGGCCGCGAGGTTGTTCTTGATGTCGGTGACGCCATTGGGACCGGCGCGCTTGGTTTTACCAAGAGGCGCACCGCCGTCGACGACGGAGGCCTTATTCGTTTCCATCCATGCGCCCCAGGCGGCGATACCGTTTTGGTGGCGCACAGCGCGATCAGCGTCGCTCAACGTGTCCCATCCGGAGCGTTCGTGTGCGGCGGTGCTGCCCGTAAAGACGGCGAGAAACTTCTTCATATCGTGATCTCCAAGAGTAACTAAGCGCCCTCCGCCAGGAACGCATCGAGCTTGCCGAGCAATTCCTGCCAGCCCTGCTCGCGCATGGTTGCGTTGTCACCGCCTTCGAAGAACGCGCCGTGCTCGGTGAAGATGAGACGCGAGCCTTTGTCGGAGGGCGCGATCTCGACCGTCGCCAGCGAGATGCTGAAGCGCGCGCCGTTCCGGGCCATCGAGTAGGTGAAGACGATGCGCTCGTTCTCGATGATCTCGTTGAAGACGGTTTCGTTCGTGAACGCCGTCTTCTCGCCGAAGATTTCTTCGCCGCGGCGGAAGCCGTACGTGCTCTTCTCTGATCCGCCTTCGCGGAAGTCGATCTCGTAGGACTGGATGTCCCAACCTTCGCCTTCGACAAACCAAGCGCGTTTAGCGACTGGATCGGACCAAGCCGCGTAAACGCGCTTCGGCGAGGCCGAGTAGAAGCGTTCGATCACGAAGCTCGCATGTGTGGTTGTTGTCATCTGCGGCTCACGTGTTCAGGAAGGCGCCGAGTTGGCTCAGCAGCTGTTGCGTGCCTTCTTCGCGTTGGCCCGCGTCGTCGTAGCCGTCGAGATAGACGCCCTGTTCAGTGTAGATCAGGTGGGCGCCGGTAGGTGTCGGCTTTATCTCGGTGGTGGCGAGCGAGACGGAAATGCGCTGCTCATCCAAGTGCATATCATAGGCAAGCACGATGCGTTCGTTTTCGACGATGTCCCAGATCGTGCCGTTGTAGGAATGCACTGTGCCGCCGGGCGGGCCGCCACTCACGCTCTCCTTGCCGCCGACGCGAAAATCGAGCTGATGGTTCGACTTCTCCCAATTTTCAGGGCCGACAAACCATTTGGCTTTGCTCTTCGGATCGGCGAACGCGGCGAACACTTTCGCAAGCGGATGCGGATACTCGCGTTCGATCACGAATGTGGCGTGTGTGGCGGTGCGTTTGCTCATTGCACGAATTCCTTGGCGAGATTGTCGAGCGCGGCGTTCCAGCCGAACTGGTAGCCAGCTTCCATGCCGGCTTCGTCGAACGAGGCGATCTGCATGGTGAGGGCGAGGCGGGTTTCGGCGCCCTTCGGCGTCAGCTCCATGCTGATGAGCGCAGCCGAGACGCGTGTGTTTCCGTGGACGACGTCTTCGGCGAAGACGATGCGGTGATCCTTGCGGATATCGATGTAGGTCACGGTGGCGACGTAGTCGGCGTTGTCGGGTTCGATGCAGCGCGAGACATCCTTGCCGCCTTCACGAAAGTCGGCGGCTTTGTATTCGATGCGGATGTTGTCCGCTGGAGCCGACCAGCGCTTGCGCGCTTCAACATCGGACCATGCAGCGAAAACGCGGGCCGCCGAGGCGGCGTACGTGCGTTCCATAGCGATTGTAGCGTGGGCGATCGTCGTCATGATCAAGCGCCTGGGTACATGTGAAAGAGCGGCTCGGCGCCCTTCACGGCGCGCGCGAACGCGGGCCACGCTTTGAGACGTTCAAGATAAGCCTCAATACGCGGGAAGGCGCCGTCGAGCGGGATGTTGCGCGTGCCGTACCAGAGCGAGGGTGCGGCGGAAGCGTCGGCAAGCGTCAGGCTATCGCCAACGATGAAGGCGCGGTCGCCGAGTTGCGCTTCGACGACGGTGTAGACCTTGCGCACGGCGACCTTTGCCGCTTCCACGCCGACCGGGTCGTGCTGACCTTCAGCGCGCACATTGTCCATGACGACCTTCGTCATCGTCGTGCCGATCGTATCGAAGAGGCGATCCCAGCGGCGCACTTCGAGTGCGGTGTCGAAATCCTTCGGTACGAAGCGCGTGCGCCCTGGATAGTACGCGTCGAGATATTCGATGATCACGCTGGTCTCGGTGACCATCTGCTTGCGATCGGTATCGACGAGTACCGGGAAGGTGCCGAGCGGCCACTTCGCTAGAAACTCGGGGTAGGTGTTCTGATCCAGCGTCACGAACTCGAACGGCGTGTCGTTCTCGTAGAGCGCGGCGAGCACCTTCCATGTGTAGGAAGAGATCGGGTGTCCGTAGATAGTGAGCATCAGTCGTCTTTCGTTTCATCGAGGAATTGGCCGAGGCGATCCAAGCGGCGCTCCCAGAGGGCGCGGCGTTCGGCGATCCATTGTTCGGCTTGGGTGAGGACCTTCGGCTCGATCCGGCAGGTGCGGGTGCGGCCGATTTTTTCAGAGACGACGAGCCCGGAAGCTTCGAGCACGGCGAGGTGCTGCATTACGCCAGGCAGCGACATCGCCAGCGGGGCAGCAAGTTCGCTGACGGTGGCGGGGCCTTGGACGAGGCGATCCACCATGGCGCGGCGGCTTGGGTCGGCGAGGGCCTGAAAGGCCAAGTTCAAATGGGCTTCGGCTCTGAACATAACACTTAAGTATACACTTAAGTATAATCTGGCAAGGTGGAATGGACGTTAGTTGGGGTCGGCGGCATTTCGCGCTGGTGGCGTTGGCCCGGCTCATGACACAACGTTTAGCACCTGCGATGGTCCGCTGAGCGCCTGCATCCAAGGCCCTGCTTCAGCGCATCTCATAGGCAAAAGGGGCATTAGACCCCAGGGCTATGGAGCGCACAAAATGGATGAAGGCATCTTCGTTGTCTTTATTTTCTTTGGGTTTTTGGCCGCCATTATCTTGGTGCCCATCTACCTGCGAGAGCGAACGCGCCAATCGGCGCACCACCTGATCGCCCAGGCGCTGGAGAAGGGGCAGACGCTCGATCCGGGCCTGATGAAAAGCCTGACCGAGGGACAGAAGAAGCCTCAGGACAAGGCCCGGTCCAGCCTCGGCAGCGGCATTGTGTTGCTGGCTCTGGGTGGCGGTTTCGCAGCGGCGGGCTATTTCGCCGGCGGATACGCCGGGGAGGCCTTTAATGGCATGATGATACCGGCCGTGATTTTGGGTGCGCTCGGCGCCGCCTTCGTCCTGCTCGCCCTGGTGGATTATGCAACAAAGAAGAAGGAAGACTGAGTGGTAATCGGTGGCGTCGAGGGGGTTCACCAAGCTGGAGGAGGCCACGGAGGCGGCTCTGATCGTCGCCTGTCAGGCCAGAGACCAGGCCGCCTTTGGGGAACTGGTCAAACGTCGCCAGGGTTGGGCTCGGGCTCTATTGAGAAGGATGTGTCAGAACCACGCTGAAGCTGATGACCTCGCTCAAGAGGCGTTCATCAAAGCGTGGGATAGAATGCGGGACTTGGAAACCCCGGCGGCTTTCCCGGGTTGGTTTAGGAGGATTGCGGTCACCACGTTCCTGATGGCTAAGCGACGCCAGAAGGCCGTGTTTGAGGAGATCACCGACGCATCACCTCTCGCGTCGGAGGAATCCACGCCGGAAGCCGCAGCCGGAGCGAAACTCGATCTGGAAAAGGCTCTTGCCAGATTGAGCGATGCTGAGAGACTTTGTGTGACGCTGAACCACGGAGAAGGGCTCAGTCACTCAGAGATTGTCGAAATCACGGGTCTTCCCCTCGGCACCGTGAAATCACACGTACTAAGGGGGACTGATAAACTGAGACGGCTATTGGACCCAGACGCATGACTGACTTCGACGCCCTGTTGAAGCGCTCCTTCGCGGAAGCTCATGAACCTGCAGATGACGGGTTCGTCGTTAACGTCACCCACTCGGTGGCGCAGCGCGAGGCTGGCCTGAAGGTGCGCGGCTACATGCAGTTGGGCGCCGTTACTATTGGCGCTGCCGCGGTGTCGTGGGGCCTCTACACGCTGGTCGGTGCGTTCGGTCAGGAAATCATGGCGTCGGTGGGTCTGGAAATTGCGCGTGCGCACGCTGCGGTGAGTGCACAACCGGACGCTGGCGCAGCGGCGCAAAACTTCCTGCAGTCGATGGGCGCGGGTTTGACGCAAATCCTGCTGCTGACGGGCGTTTTGGCCGGCGGCGCAGTCGCTTATCGGGCGTCACAGGACTGAGGCTCCAGGCTTAGAGATTCCGAGGGCGGCTCGCGAGGGCCGCCTTTCGCGTTTCTGGCCTCGGTGCTGGCGCTGCACTGCAGCAAAGGCTATGACGCTGCGCTAGCAGCGAGGCCACCATGTCCCGTCACGTCGAAGCGCCCATTCGCCGCCAAAGCGCGCCGGATATTCGCGCCCGCAAGGGTGGGGATCCGATCGTGTGCTTGACCGCCTACACCGCGCCTGTCGCGGAAATTCTCGATGAGCATTGCGACGTGCTGTTAGTGGGCGACAGCGTTGGCATGGTCGTGCACGGCTTGCCCAACACTGTGGGTGTTACACTCGACATGATGATTATGCATGCCCAAGCCGTGATGCGCGGGTCGAAGCGCGCGCTCGTGGTCGTGGACATGCCCTTTGGATCCTATGAGGCTGGCGCCGAGCAGGCTTTCGCAAATGCGACCCGCATCCTGAAGGAGACTGGCGCGCAGGCGGTCAAGGTCGAAGCCGGCACCTATGTGGGCGAGACGATCGCTTATATGGTGCAGCGCGGCATTCCTGTGATGGGGCATGTCGGGCTGCGGCCGCAGGCGGTCAACGCAGACGGAAAGTTCCGCGCCAAGGGGCGCACCAAGGAAGAGCGTGCCCAGGTCCTCGCCGAAGCCCGCGCCGCCGACGCGGCGGGCGCTTTCGCGATTGTGGTTGAGGGCGTCGATGAAACACTCGCTCCCGAAATAACCGCGGCCGTGAAGGCCCCTACAATCGGCATCGGCGCCTCCGCCCAGTGTGACGGCCAAATCCTGGTCACCGACGACCTCTTGGGCCTATTCGATTGGACCCCGAAATTTGTCCGCCGGTACGCCAATCTGAAGGCTGAGATCGGGAAGGCGGCGGCCAATTACGCCGCCGACGTCAAAGCCCGCCGTTTTCCTGCCGCAGCCGAGACCTATGTGCTGGGCGGCGGAAAAGCGCGGCGCCCGCGCGTTGCCGGGGACGGCGAGCGCGGCTAGCTTGCCGCCGATTTTAGGGGGACGGGCCTTTCCGGCCCATGCGGTCAGGAACGGCGTGTGACCAACGAAACCGATAGTTTTGTCAATGAAGTGGACGAGGGGCTGCGCCGTGAGCAGGCGGTGTCGATCGCGCGCAAGTATGGGCCCTGGATTCTCGGTGCGTTCATCGCGCTGTTGATCGGAATTGGCGGCTGGCAAGGCTGGAGAGCCTACCAAGTGGACGCCTCGCGCCGTCATGCTGAGCAATACGCCGCTGCGCAGGAGCTTTTTCAACAAGGCAACCTCACAGAGGCGAAGGCGGAATTCGAACGCCTTTCGAATGAAGGTCCGCGCGTCTATCGCGCTATGGCGCGCATGGAGCACGCTGCGATCCTTGTGCAGGAAGGCGACATGGAAGGCGCCATCGCAGGTTTCGATGCAGCAGCCGAAATTGCGCCGGATCGGATCATGCGGGAAAGCGCGCAAATTCGTGCGGCCTACATAGCGGCGGATACGCAAGATTTTCCGACATTGCGCACACGGCTGCAGCCACTGATCGACTCCGACAGCAGCGTTTCCTACCTCGCCAAAGAATTGCTGGCGGTGGAGGCCTGGAAAGCCGGCGAGACAGATCTCGCGCGCCAGACATTTGAGCAGATGGAACTCGCGCTCGGTGCGCCGGACACGTTGCGTCAACGCGCACGCGTTGCACTCGATGTTCTTGGTCCAGCGCCACAAACAGCACAGACACCCGCGGATGGCGCAGCAGCGCCTGCGCCTTCCGAAGGAGGAACCGAATGAAGCCTTTGCGTCCTATTGCCCTCATCGCGGCGGTTACCGCGCTGTCGGCGTGCTCAACGGTGAGCCGCATCGGCAGCGCCCTGAACCCGTTTGATGGCGGTGATGCGCCAGCCCAAACAGCGCCGCAGGATGGCCGGCAATCGATCCTATCGAGCGAGGAAGCGCTGACGCCGAGTCCGGAGTATGCGGCGCGCACGATAACGGTGCCGCCCGCCATGCCGGTGAGCGATTGGACGCAGCCCGGCGGCACGGCCGACAACGCGCCTGCGCAATCGACAGGCACGGCCATCCTCGAGCGCGCCTGGCGTGCGAACCTTGGCGCCGGCTCGAACAACCGAGCCCAGATCGCTGCACCGCCTGTCATCTCGAATGGGACGCTTTACTTCCTCGATGCCGATCACCGCGTGCACGCGATTGACGCGCGCGACGGCCATCGCATCTGGAACGAGCGCGTGCGCCCGGCACACGGCCACGATCACGTGGCGCGCGGCGGCGGTCTCGCGGTTGGCGCGGGGCGCGTCTATGTGACGACGGGCTTTGGCTTCGTCATCGCGCTCGACGCTGGAAGCGGCAACGAGATCTGGCGCGCCCGGGCGAACGCCCCGTTCCAATCGGCCCCGACAGTGGCGGGTGATCGCGTTTACGCCATTACCAACGATAGCGAGCTTCTCGCGATCGACGCGGCCACCGGCGAGATCGGTTGGACCTATCAAGCGATTGCAGAACCGGCGCGCATCCTTTCTGCGCCCAGCGTCGGCGTGGAAGGCGAGACGGTCGTCGCGCCGTTTGCTTCGGGCGAACTGGTTGCCTTGCTCGCCGCGAACGGCCGCCGTCTCTGGTCGGATTCGCTGTCGCGCGCCGGCAACATCAATTCACTATCGGCGATCAATGACATCGCGGGTCGTCCGGTTATCGATGGCGGCGCTGTCTATGCCGCGAGCCATTCCGGCATCCTTGCTGCGATTGACTTGCGCAGCGGACAACGCATTTGGGCGCGCACATTCGCCTCGACGCAAACGCCGTGGGTGGCGGGCGATGTGCTTTACGCCATCAACACCGACGGCGAGTTGGCCGCCTTCGATCGTCGCACCGGCAACGTCTATTGGGTGGTTCAGCTGCGCCGTTTCAGGAATGAGAGCGAACGCAAAGGCCGCGTTGCCTGGACGGGACCGGTTCTGATCGGCGGACGCCTGGTGCTCGCGAATTCCGAAGGCGAAGTGGTCGCGGTTTCTCCCGCGAACGGTCAAACGCTGGCCTCGACGGACGTTGGCCAAGCCGTGTTCATTCCCCCGATCGCCGCCAATGAGCAGGTCTACATCGTCACCGACGAAGCACGTCTCGTCGTTTTGCGGTGATCGTGTGCAGCCATGACGATCAAGCTCGCGATCGTCGGGCGGCCAAACGTCGGCAAGTCGACGCTCTTTAACCGGCTCGCCGGAAAGAAGCTCGCCATCGTTGACGATACACCGGGCGTGACGCGTGACCGTCGCGAGGCGAAAGGGCGGCTCGGCGACCTCGATTTCGTCCTGATCGATACGGCCGGTTTCGAGGATGCGACAGACGCCTCGCTCGAATCTCGGATGCGTCAGCAAACCGAGGTCGCGATCCGCGACGCGGACGTGATCCTGTTTCTGATCGACGCACGCGCGGGCGTGCTGCCGCTGGATGAAGCCTTCGCCTCGCTGCTGCGCAAGGCCGACAAACCTGTCGTGTTGGCGGCGAACAAAGTCGAGGGCCGCGCTGGCGATGTCGGTCTGACGGAAGCCTACGCGCTCGGTTTGGGCGAGCCGATTGCGCTATCGGCTGAGCACGGCGAGGGGATGTCTGAGCTTTACGCAGCGATTGTTGCGCACGAGCACAAGGATAAAGGTGAGGCGGCGGAGAAAGCGGCGCGTCCGATCAACATTGCCATTATAGGCCGGCCAAATGCGGGCAAGTCGACGCTGGTAAACGCTCTGATCGGGGAGGACCGGCTTCTTGTTGGCCCCGAGGCGGGGATCACGCGCGATTCCATTTCCATCGATTGGGCTTGGCGCGGGAAGAAATATCGTCTCGTCGACACCGCTGGCATGCGCAAAAAGGCGAAGGTGCAGGCCAAGCTCGAACGGATGTCTGTCGGTGATACGCTGCATGCGCTCAAATTCGCGGACATCTGCGTACTGGTGATGGACGCCAATGAAGCGTTTGAAAAACAGGACCTCTCGATTGCCGATCTCGTCGTGCGCGAGGGCCGCGGTCTCGTGTTTTGCTTGGCAAAGTGGGACACAATCGACGATACGCGAGCGCATTTTGAAGAGTTGAAGCTGGTTGCGCGTGAAAGTTTACCGCAAGCCCGGGGAGCGCCGCTGGTGACGGTGGCGGCGCAGTCTGGGGTCGGGCTCGATCGGCTTATGCGCGCGGTCGAAGAAGCGCACGAAGATTGGACGGCGCGGGTCAAAACCAAGGACCTGAATGAATGGCTCTACGCCAGCATAGCGCGCCACCCGCCTCCCGCCGTTGGCGGCAAACGTATCAAGCCGCGCTATCTCACTCAGATCAAAGCGCGCCCGCCAACCTTCGTGCTGATCTCGTCGCGCGCTGAGGAAATGCCGGAGAGCTACAAGCGCTATCTGGTCAATGGCCTGCGCGAGGCGTTCGAGCTGCATGCTGCGCCGATCCGCCTGATCGTGAAGGCGGGTAAGAACCCTTTCGCCGATGACGCCGACTAAAGTGTGCGCCAGGGCGCCGGGCACTGCTCCGCCAAGATAGCGCAGAGATCGTGCTGTAGGCGGTTCGAGACGCGAACCGAGCCCGTTGCGGCCTCACCGACGCTGCGCATGATGGGCGCAAGTTGGTCGGCGCGCTCATTCAACGCCGCTCCGCCAGGCGTCTGTGAGAATTGAACAAATGCCGCAAGCTCACTCGACGATAGGTCCGCCAACCTGGTGTCGCGTGAATTCACGCCGTCCATCACCGAACGCATAAAAAACGCTTGGCCCTCCGGCGTGCGCATGAATACGGAAATGTCGCTGAGTTCAGCCTCGCTGAAAAGTTGGGCAAGTTGCGGCGCAAATTGCTCGATTACGTCTGACGCGCCGAGCATTGTCTCTTGCTGGCCAATAGGCGGGAAATTCTCAAGGTAGGTTGAGACGGCGCGTTGACGCTCCGGCGAAAGCGAATTGAAGAATGGCGTGGCGGTTATTTGGCTGCGTATTTGCGGCGTGACGATGCGAAACGCCTCAAGCGAAGCGGTGGAGAGAACTCCTGAATCAAGAAGCATTGCCCTCAACGTGTCGCGCGCCGCACTGAGATGACTGGGCGCGATCGTCTGATCGGCCTGGGGAGGTGACATTGATTGCTGCGCCGCAGCGGACTCCGCGGTGAACAGGAAGCAAGCGACGACAAGCGAGACTGCAAAACGCATCAACATCCCCCAGTGCACTGAGCGCTATCATCGCGCAGTCAGTCGCATTCCGCTAGCGCGCGGCGCTGGCTTGCGCATAGGTGAGCGCTTCGGGGAGCTGACGATGCGACTTCTTTGGGGAATCTTGCTGGGTGGCGTCCTCGCGGGGGCGTTCGACATTGTCTACGCATTCGTGATCTATGGCCCGCTCAGTTACGGCTTAACGCCTCAGGAGGTGCTCCAATCCGTGGCGAGCGGCTGGCTGGGTCGCGAAGTGTCGCGCGCGGGCGGGTGGAGTTCTGCGGGGCTCGGCCTCGCCACCCACTTCTTGATCGCGACCCTTATGGCGTCGGCGTACGCGGTGGCGGCGCAATCCTTTCAGCCACTAAAGACGCGTTGGGTGCTCTGGGGATTGGTGTATGGGCTCATTCTCTATGTTGCGATGAACTACGTTGTCGTGCCGTTGTCAGCGGCGGCGACAGGTCATTTTGCAAGCGCGAGTGAGATTGTGCCGCGTCTTCAGGAGTCGTTCAGCAGCATTCGTCCGCGCTACGATGCCAATTATCCGTGGATGATCCCTGGTACAATTTTCACCCACACTGTGTTGGTGGCGTTGCCGATCGCCTGGGCGACGCAGCGGCTTCAAACCGACTGAGCTGCGGCCCAGCCGCTCGACCACGCCCATTGGAAATTGTAACCGCCTAGCCAGCCGGTAACGTCGACGGCTTCTCCGATGAAAAAGAGGCCAGGCACGGTGCGCGCTTCCATGCTCTGTTGCGAGAGTGCGTTGGTGTCGATGCCGCCGGCCATCACCTCGGCCTTGGCGTAGCCTTCGGTGCCGATCGGCGCGAGCGGCCACGCCTTCAGTCTCTGCGCTGCGTCAATCAGGGTGGTGTCTTTCATGTCCCCGATCACGCCCGCCGGCAACGCGCCGCTCAGCGCCGTTGCAACGCGATCGGAGAGCAATTCGGCGACGACGCTCTTGAGCTGCGCTTTCGGCCGTTCGCGTTTGCGCGCGGCGAGCACATCCGGCGTCGCATCCGGCAGCCAGTCGATCTCGATCGTTCGACCAGGGCGCCAGTACGAGGATATCTGCAGAATAGAGGGGCCCGAGAGGCCGCGATGGGTGAAGAGTGCGGCTTCGCGGAAGGTTGCTTTTTCCGTTCGCGCGGTGACGTCCGCTGAGACGCCGCTGAGCGGCTTCATCCAATCAAGGTCAGCTTGGCCGAACGTCAGGGGCACGAGTGCGGGGCGTGTCTCTATGACGGGTATGTTGAACTGCTTGGCGACATCGAAGGCAAATCCGGTGGCGCCAAGCTTTGGAATGGGAAAGCCCCCAGTCGCAACAATAAGCGCGTCGCACTCAAACGAACCGTGGTTTGTCCCGACCTGAAAGCTATCAGCACGCGTGATCTCTGCGACATGACAAGCAGTGCTGATGGTCACGTCCGTCGCTGCGCATTCGTCTAGCAACATTTGCACGATCCGTCGCGAGGAGCGGGCGCCTTCGCAGAAGAGCTGACCGAGCGTCTTCTCGTAGTATGGAATGCCGTGCTTCTCGACGAGCGCGATGAAGTCACGCTGTGCGTGGCGCGCAAGCGCCGATCGGACAAAGTGCGGATTGGCCGAGATGAAACGATCCGCAGAGGCGTTGATGTTGGTGAAGTTGCAACGCCCGCCGCCGGAGATCAGAATTTTCGCGCCGACCTCGTTGTTATGTTCAATGACGAGAATGCGCTTGCCGCGTCGCCCTGCGTGCAGCGCGCAATAGAGCCCTGCCGCGCCGCCGCCGATAATGATGGCGTCGTAGCTCAGCGTTCGAACTGCACCCACGCGCCATTCTCGGTGTAGCTGGGCTGGAGCATCTTCACGATGCTCGGCGCGACCTCCTCGGGCGTCGGCAGCGTCATTGGGTCTTCGCCGGGGAATGCCTTGGCGCGCATCGTCGTGCGCGTCGGGCCCGGATTGAAGAGGTTGGCGCGCATCGGTGTGATGTTGCCGACTTCCGCCGCCCAAGAGATCACCAATGCGTCGAGGGCCGCTTTCGACGCCGCATAGGGCGCCCAGTAGGCGCGCGGGTTCTTCGAAGCGCCGGAGGTGAGAAACACCGCCCGGCCGGCGTCAGACGCACGCAACAGCGGGTGGAGGGCGCGAATGAGACGTTGATTGGCGAGGAAGTTGATCTGGATGGTCTCATCCATGATCGCTGGCGGCGCTTGGTGGGCGGGCGTCAGTGATCCCAAGACGCCGGCGCACGCGGCCAAGCCGTCAAGTTTTCCGAAGCGTTCAAACAGCGGCGCCGCGAGTTGGTCGATGGAGCCGCCGTCCTTGAGATCAAGCGGGATCAGCGTCGCCTCACCGTTTCCGAGCGCACGGATGTCGTCGTCGAGCTTTTCAAGCGCCTTCTGCGCGCGGGCGACGGCGATGACGTGCCAGTTCTGTCGCGCCAGTTCGAGCGCCACGGCGCGGCCAATGCCACGCGACGCGCCCGTGACGAGCGCGATGCGTTTCGCTTGTGCGCCGTTCATTCGGCGGCGTTTTCGGTGATTAGCGGCAGTTGCTCGCCTTGGCCGGCGCCCGCCTTTTCTTGATCAAGCAGCGGCGTCGGGTAGTCGCCAGTGAAGGCGTGATCGGTAAATTGCGGATTGGTCGCGTCGCGTTTCTTTTCGCCCATCGCCCAATAGAGTCCATCAACGGACAGGAAGCCCAGAGTATCGACGGCGAGCGATTTGCGCATTTCCTCGATCGTCATCTGCGCCGCCATCAGTTCGGCGAGAGCGGGCATGTCGATGCCGTAGAAGTCCGGGTGCTTGATCGGGGGTGAAGCGCTGCGGAAGTGAACTTCCTTCGCCCCGGCGTCGCGCACCATCTGCACGATCTTTCGAGACGTCGTGCCGCGCACGATCGAGTCATCGACGAGCACAACGCGCTTGCCCTTGATCACGCTGCGATTGGCCGAATGCTTAAGGCGCACGCCCATGTCGCGGATCGCTTGCTTCGGTTGAATGAAGGTGCGACCGACATAGTGGTTGCGGATAATGCCGAGTTCGTAGGGAATGCCGCTCTTGGCGGCAAAACCCATCGCGGCTGGCACGCCGGAATCTGGTACGGGCACGATGACATCGGCCTCAACCCCCGTCTCTTCGGAGAGCCGTTGGCCCATGCGCTTGCGGATGTCGTAGACGCTGCGTCCATCGATGATGGAATCGGGACGGGCGAAGTATACGAATTCAAATATGCACGGCCGCGCTTTGCGGCGCGGGAACGGGAAGTGGCTATCGACGGCCACTTTGCCGTCCTTGGCGCGGGTGATGACCACCACTTCGCCCGGTTCGATTGTGCGGACGAACTTGGCGCCGATCATGTCCAGCGCGCAGGTCTCCGACGCCAGGATCATCGCGCCGGCGCTCTCGCCGAGCACGAGTGGGCGAATGCCGATCGGATCGCGGGCGCCGATCATCATGTTCTCGGTCAGCGCCACCAACGCGAAGGCGCCTTGAATGTCGTGCAGCGCCTCAACGAAGCGCTCGACCACGCGTGGCCTCCGCGACTGCGCGATGAGTTGCAGGATGCATTCGGTGTCCGAAGTCGACTGAAAGATCGAACCGTTCTGAACGAGGCGTTCGCGCAGATCGATGGCGTTGGTCAGGTTGCCGTTGTGGGCCACAGCAAAACCGCCCAACGCGAGATCGGCGAAGAGCGGTTGGACGTTTCGAAGAATGGTGCCGCCGGCGGTGGCGTAGCGCGTGTGCCCGATGGCCATTGAGCCGGGCATGCGCTGGGGAAGATCGCCGCCGGAGAAATGTTCGCCGACAAGTCCGAGGTAGCGTTCGTGGTAGAATTGGGCGCCGTCGTAGCTGACGATGCCGCACCCTTCCTGGCCACGGTGTTGCAGGCCGTGCAGACCGAGCGCCGTCAGAACCGAAGCGTCCTCAGAACCGAAGACGCCGAACACGCCGCATTCTTCGCGCGGTTTGTCGTCAAAATCCCATTTGTCCACCGGGTCTCCGGGCGCCGTCTGAAAGTGGAGGGAGGGGCGCTCGGCGGTCATGGGTCCTCAGGGAGGCGTGGCCTGGGTTGTCGCGGGTTCGTCGGGCGGAATCGGCGCCGACTCGCCCTCGTGACGGTCGATTATATCACGCGCCCGATCACGGGCCTTCGGCAACAGCACCATGAGCGCCGAAGCCACACCCGAATAGATAGGATACGTGCGCGCTCCTACTACCCCGTCATGATAGAGGCTGGGTTCCCGATTCTGGTCCTCTGGCATCAGAATTCGGATCGGGAGCACGAAAAACACGGCCACAAACACGATCCCGCGCAGGACGCCGAAGGCCAAACCAGCCGCACGGTCGAAGCTGCCAATCTCCGTGGACTGATGGAATTGCTTGGCGACCGAGGAGGTCACCACCGTGATCACGATGAAGATCACCAAGAAGATGAACAGGCCACCCGCCAAGTCGGCGATAAAGCCGCTGAGCGGGGTAAAGCTCTCCACCACCGGGCGGGTGATGCCCATGAAAAAGCCGACGAGCGCGCCGAGGAGACCGGCGATAAACGCGATGATCGAGAAGACTTCGCGGATGAGACCGCGCGCAAACGCCATAACGGCTGACAGGCCAACGATTGCGAAGGCGGCGAAATCGAACCAGGTCAGGCCAAAATCCATCGCCCACTCCCATGCTGCCCGCTTCTGGGCGCGTCCCTCGACATTGGATTAGACGGCTCCCCACGGCTTGGGAAGGCGCCACGCGCGGTAAGGGCGCAGCCGCACGGTTCTGCCGTCTGCTTCAACTGTGAGCGTTTCGCAGCTGCAATAGACGCGTGTGGTAATTAATCCAGGGGGCCGACGCCGATCGCCGCCGCCAGGTCGGCGATGTGGCCAATCTGTTTCAGCTTCACGCCGCCGCTTGAGCTACTTTTCTTTTGCGGCGGCGCGAACGCGCTGGTGAAGCCAAGCTTCGCGGCCTCCTTCAAGCGCAGATCGCTGCGGCCCGCAGGCCGCACCTCGCCTGAGAGCGCCACTTCTCCGAACACGACGCAGTGCTTTGGCAGCGCTTTGTCGGCCAGCGCCGAGATAAGAGCCGCCGCCACGGCCAGATCTGCCGCTGGCTCTGTGATCCGCAACCCGCCAGCGACCGAGAGATAAACGTCTCGACCGGAGAACGAGAGGCCGCAGCGCGTCTCGAGTACGGCAAGGATCATCGCCAGCCGCGCGGAATCCCATCCAACGACGGCGCGGCGCGGCGTGCCGTACGCTGTCGGCGCCGCGAGCGCTTGGATTTCCACGAGCACAGGCCGTGAGCCCTCGACACCGGCAAATACGGCGGCGCCGGAGGGCCGCTCACTTGCGTCGCCAAGAAACAGCGCCGAGGGATTTGGTGTTTCGACCAATCCTTGTTCGACCATCTCGAACACGCCGATCTCATCTGTCGGTCCGAAGCGGTTCTTTACCGCGCGCAGGATGCGGAACGGCAAGCCGCGCTCGCCTTCGAAATAGATCACCGCGTCGACAAGGTGCTCCACCACGCGCGGGCCCGCGATCTGTCCGTCTTTGGTGACGTGCCCAACAAGGATCAGCACCGCGCCGCTTTTCTTGGCGAAGCGCACCAGCTCGTGCGCACAGGCGCGTACCTGCGCAACGGTGCCTGGCGCGGCCTCAATGCCGTCGGCGTAGAGCGTCTGGATCGAGTCCACGACGACCACGTCGGGCTTCAGCGCCCTCAAGCCTTCGAGGATCTTTCGCAGATCGGTTTCAGCGGCGAGGCTGACGCTTGCATCAGCGGCTTGCAGGCGCCGCGCGCGCTCTTGCACCTGTGCTTCCGCTTCTTCGCCGGTGACATAAGCTACCGAAGCGCCGGCGCGTGCGAGCGAGGCCGCCGCCTGCAAAAGCAACGTCGATTTCCCGACGCCAGGGTCGCCACCGATCAAAATCGCTGATGCTGGGACCAAGCCGCCGCCGCATACGCGGTCGAACTCCGAAATACCGCTCGCAATCCGTGGTGGCGGATCGGCGACGCCGGCGAGATCGACAAAGCTCACCGCTTTGCTCTTCTTGCCGCCGCCTACGGGTGCGGCGAGCGCGCCGGGCACGACGGGCCGCGCGGCTTCCTCCACCAAGGTGTTCCATTCGCCGCAGGCGTCGCATTTGCCAGTCCATTTGGGCCAAATCGCGCCGCAGGCCTGGCAGGTGTAAACGTGATCTGGCTTGGCCATTCTGACCTTCAAACGAATCCTGCGTTGAGCCTAGCGCGTCGTCTCTGCTAACGCATGTCGCATGACACTGCGCAACGTTATGGCGGCCCCGCTTTGCCTATAAAGCCGAAATCGCCTGCGCTGACGGTCGATTGCGTCCTGTTCGATAGCAATGATCGCTTGCTGCTGATCCGCCGCGCAAGTGAGCCCTTCAAAGATCAATATGCCTTGCCCGGCGGGTTTGCGGAGATCGGCGAAACGGTGGAAGCGGCGGCGCTGCGGGAACTGAAGGAAGAGACTGGCATCGATGGCCGTATCCTTCGGCTCATAGGTGTGTATTCCGAACCAAACCGCGATCCGCGTGGTCACACCGTCAGTGTGGCGTTTTTGGTGGCCGCCGAAGGCGCTATTCCGCGGGCTGGCGACGATGCTGCGGCGGCGGCGTTCATGGCGGACTGGCGCGCGTTGAGCTATGGCTTCGACCACGCGCAGATTATCGCCGATGCGCGCAAACTCATGGGGACGTAATGGCTTCGATTTATGATTTCACGGCGCGCGACATTGATGGCGCTGAGCGCTCGCTTTCGGAGTTTCGCGGCAAGCTATTGCTGATTGTGAATACGGCAAGCCAATGCGGTTTCACCTATCAGTACAAGGGCCTGGAGGAATTGCACCGTAAGTACGCCGCACAAGGCGTCGAGGTGCTGGGCTTCCCATGCAATCAGTTCGGCAAGCAGGAGCCGGGCGACGCGAACGAGATCAAGAATTTCTGCTCGCTCACCTACGACGTTACGTTCCCGATGTTCGCCAAGATCGACGTGAACGGGCCGAAAGCGCATCCGTTGTATGACTATCTCACTCGCCAAAAGGGTGGAGGCATCCTGGGTCGTGGCATCAAGTGGAATTTCACCAAGTTCTTGATCGATCGTGACGGCAAGGTCATCGGTCGCTATGCGCCGACCGTGAAGCCGGAAGCGCTCGACAAGGTGATCCAACGCAAACTGTGAGGCGCACATGCCAGTCCAGCAGCTCACGCCGATTTTGAACGTCTCCAGCATTCTGGACAGTCAGAAATGGTTTGAAGCGTTGGGCTGGCAACGCGGGTTCACTTGGCCTGACGGTGATCCGGCGCCGGGTTTTGGCGCCGTGTGCAGTGAAAAAGCCGAGATCTTCCTGTGCCGCGGCGCGCAAGGGTCGCGTGGCACAATCATGCCGAAATTTCCCGGTAATGATGAAACCGACGGCGTTTGGATGAGTTGGTGGATGAAGTCACCGACCGAGGTAGATGCGCTGCACGCTACAGCGCTCTCGCTCGGCTACACGGTCACCTATCCGCCAACCGACGAGCCTTGGGGCGTCCGCGAATTTCATCTCCGTCATCCAGACGGCCACATGTTTCGCGTTAGCGCGGGCACGGGTGAAACGCACGATGAGCACGACTGATAAACCGAAGCGCTCGTTTATGGACAGGGAGATCGCACGCAGCGGTCACCTCATTCACAAGTTGAAGGCGAAGGACACGACGGGACGTTGGGCGTACTATTTCGTTTATGTCCAGGCCTCGAAGGAACGTCTCTTCCTTCGCGCTATCGAGGGCGATGGCACCGTCGATCTTGAAAAGTATGGCAAGGTCATTGCCTCCTGCTATGGCGAAGAGCCGACGCAGGAAGTGAAGGAGTTCTTGAGAGAGAAGTACGATTTTAACGTCTAGACGACTGCCTGAATCGGCCCATCCGCACGACCGGCGACAAACTGTTCAACCATAGCGTTGCCGCTGTGATCGAGATCGGCGGTCGGGCCGCGCCATACGATCTTGCCATCGTGCAGCATCGCGATCTCGTCGGCGATTTTCCGTGCGCTTGGCATGTCGTGTGTGATCGAGACGGCGGCACAGCCGAGGTCCTTCACCATCTCAACGATGAGATCGTTGATTGCATCGGCCGTGATTGGATCGAGGCCTGTCGTCGGCTCGTCGAAGAAGAGGATGTCCGGCTTGGCTATGATAGCGCGGGCGAGACCGGCGCGCTTCTGCATGCCGCCGGAAAGCTCGATCGGACGGACGTCGGCGAACTCGGGGGCGAGGCGCACCTTGCGCATCGCCTCAATCGCGCGCTCGCGTGCTTCGCCGCGGCCGACCTTGTCGGCGTTGATGAGCCGGAAGGCGATGTTTTCCCAAACGCTGAGCGAGTCGAAGAGGGCCCCGCCCTGAAACAGCATGCCGAACTTGCGCATCACCCGCGCCCGGATTTCTTCGGGCATCTTGGTGACATCAGCGCCATCGACCAGCACCTGGCCGGCATCAGGCTTCATCAGCCCGAGCGCGCACTTCAGCGTCACCGATTTGCCCTGGCCCGAACCGCCAATGATGACGAGGGACCGGCGCTCGCCCACATCGATATCCACGCCGTCTAGCACTTGGCGTCCGCGGAGCTTTTTCTTGATGCCGACCAGCTGGAGTTTCGCGGTCATGCTCTACTCCACGAAGAAGGCTGTGATGAGGTAGTTGACCGCCAGGATCAGCACGATCGCAACGACCACGGCATTGGTGGTGGCGCGGCCAACGCCAAGCGCGCCGCCGTTGGACCGATAGCCCTGATAGGCGCCCACGCTGGCGATGATGAAGCCGAACACGGCGGCCTTCACGAGGCCGAGACCAACGTCTTGCGGCTCCATGAAGTTGAACGTGTTGCGCAGATACGCCGCGCCACTGAAGCCGAGGCTGCTGGTGGAGACGAGATAACCGCCCATGACGCCGATAATGTCTGCGACCACGACTAGGATCGGCAGCGTCAATGTCGCCGCCAACACGCGCGGCGCAATCAGATATTTGAACGGGTCGGTCGAAAGCGTCGTCATCGCATCGATCTGTTCTGTCACCCGCATGGTGCCAATTTCAGCAGCAATGCCGGCGCTGACGCGGCCCGCAAGCATCAAACCCGCAAGCACGGGTCCAAGCTCACGCGTGATCCCAAGCACAACGATGTTCGGTACGAATTGCTCAGCATTGAAGCGCGCGCCGCCGACATAGATATTGAGCGCGAGCGCTGCGCCGATGAACACGGCGGTGACACCGACGACTGGCAGTGAAAAGTAGCCAATCTGCATGCATTGACGCAGAAATTGGCCAAAGAAGATTGGCGGCGACACCGCAGCGGCTACAGCGCGGCCCACGAAAGCAGAGAAGCGGCCAATCTCTGCGAGCATGCCGAGAAACCCGCGGCCGATTGGGGCGAACGGATTGATCACGCGCGCGCTCCTGTCTTGCGCACCGTGCCCGCGAAGGTGGTGAGGATTTCGTACGATGCGGTGCCCGCGAGCGCCGCGATGTCGTCGAGCGGTGCGTTGGGGCCAAGGAATTCGACCATCGCGCCAGGTTGGGCCTCAGCGCAGCCGGTCACGTCAATAATGATAAGGTCCATCGATACGCGCCCCAGAATTGGGCGCTTTGCGCCCCCCAGCACGCCATAACCGCGACCTGAGAGTGATCGCAAGTAGCCGTCGGCGTAGCCAAGCGCGACGGTGGCGGCGCGCATCTTGTGAGGTGCGGTGAATGTTGCGCCGTAGCCAAAGGTCTCGCCCGCCTCGCAATCGCGTACCTGCAGGATCGGCGCTTCAATCGTTGCGGCTGCGGAGAGCTTCGGATTGTCGGCGTCGAGCGCGCCAGAACCGTATAGGCCAACACCGGGGCGGATGAGATCGAAATGATAGTCGCCGCCAATCAGCGCGCCTGCGGTGGCCGCGAGCGAAAGCGGCGCGCGCGGGAAGAGCATCGATGCATCGATGAAGCGGCGTAGCTGGGTGGCGTTGAAGGCGTGTTTCGTGTCCGAGCTGCAGGCGAGATGACTCATCACCAGTGCAAGTGAGGTGTCCTTCAAGGCGCTCATCGCATGCGGCAATTCTTCTGGGCCAACGCCCAAACGGTTCATGCCGGTGTCGATGTGCAACCCTGCCGGGCCACATGCGTCCCAAGCCTTGATCTGCGCCAACGAATTCAGCACCGGCGTAAGTTTGTTGGCCTGCAGCAAGGCGATGTCGTTGGTTGGGCCGTTCAACACAAAGATTTGCGGGCCTTCGCCCAGCGCACGCCGCACATAGGCCGCTTCCTGCGATGTCGCGGTGAAGAAAACGCGTGCGCCGGCTTGCGCCAGCGCCCGCGCTGCACCGACAGCGCCTAGTCCGTACCCATCTGCTTTGACAACAGCGGCGACTGCGGCGCTCGGTGCGAGCTTCCGGAAGAAATTCCAGTTCTCGACAATGGCCGCGTGATCGACCTTGAGCCGCGCGAGCCGCGGCGGCTCAGCCGGCGAGGGAGGAGAAGCGGGTGAATTGTCCTTTGAAATGGAGATGCACCGTTTCGATAGGGCCGTGGCGGTTCTTGCCGATGATTAGTTCGGCGCGGTTGGCGACGCCATCAAGTTTTGCGCGCCATTTTATCCATTCTTCGGTGTTTTGCTCGGGTTCCGCCCGGCTGAGATAATATTCCTCGCGGAAGACGAACATGACGATGTCGGCGTCCTGTTCGATCGAGCCGGATTCACGCAGATCGGAAAGCTGTGGACGCTTGTCGTCGCGGGCTTCGACCTGACGCGAGAGTTGCGACAGCGCGAGGACCGGCACATTCAGATCCTTGGCCAGCGCCTTGAGACCTTGCGTAATCTGGCTGACTTCCTGCACGCGCCCATCCACCTTGGCTGAGGCGGTAACGAGCTGAAGGTAGTCGACAACGATGAAGTCGAGGCCGGCTGGCGAGCGTTTCAGGCGCCGGGCGCGATTGTGGAGGTGCGCGATAGAGATGCCGCCGGTTTCGTCGACGTGCAGAGGCAGCGTCTGCAGCATCATCGCGCTGTCGGCGAGGCGGGTGTATTCCTCGGTACTGATCTTGCCCTGGCGGATCTTATGAGACTCGATTTCGGCGAAATCGGAGAGAATACGCGTCGCCAACTGCTCGCCGGACATTTCGAGCGAAAAGAAGCCAACCGTGCCGCCATAGTGCTCAGCATCTCCGGCTTCGACCGCCTTCTGCTTCGCACGCGCTACGTTCATTGCGATGTTCAGCGCGAGCGCGGTTTTTCCCATCGACGGGCGCCCAGCGAGGATCAGGAGGTCCGAACCGTGCAAGCCGCCGAGCAGGTGATCCAGATCGCGGAAGCCCGAGGCGATGCCGGAAACGTCCGAGCCGCGGTTCTTCGCGGCTGTGGCGACATTGATCGACGCGGTGAGCGCCGTTTTGAAATCTTGAAAGCCGCGATTGGTCGTGCCCGCTTCGGCCAAGGTGAAGAGCGTTTTTTCAGCTTCCTCAATGACGTCCTTCGCGTCCTTATCTTCGGGCAGATTCTCGGCAAGATTTGTGATCTCACCCCCAACCCGGATGAGCGCGCGACGCAGGGCGAGGTCGTAGATGAGTTCCGCGTATGAGGCCGCATGCGTGGAAAGCGGTGCGGCGCTTTCGAGCAGCTTCATCAAATAGAGTGCGCCACCGATCTCCTTGATGCCGCCGTCCTTTGAGAATTTCTCGCGCAGCGTGACGCCATCGGCGAGTTGGCCGGCGGCGATCATGTCTTGGCAGGTCGCGAAGATGCGGCCGTGCACCGGATCGTAGAAGTGCTGCTCTTTCAGCAGCGTGGTGATCCGGTTCATGGTCTCGTTGTCGAACAGGATTGCGCCAAGCAGCGCTTGCTCGGCCTCAAGGTTATGAGGCGCAACGCGCGGCGCGGGCTGCTGGCCCGCTTGGGCTAAGGGAAGGGCAGGCTGGTTCGACATCGGCGGCATTGTGGTGCGATTCGAGAGCGAAACGGTTTACGTCTCGCGGTCTGAGCAGCTGATATCCCGAGTCGTGGGTGACTTATTGTTGTTGACGTGGAATGGAATCGCCAGACCGAGATATCGCCCTTCGACAGGGTGAAGCCAACTCAACTCAGACTGAGCCTGTCGAAGGCGGCGTATTTTACGCGCAAGAAAAAGCCCGCGCACCTTGCGATGCGCGGGCCTCTAACTTTGACGCTACTCGCGCCTATTCAGCGCGGGCAGCCGGATCGTTGGTGATCGATTGCGCCGCCAATTCCTTGGCCGCGGCTTCCGCGTCGGCGCGCTCAGCCTCGATGGCTGAAGCGATGACGTTTTCACCCTTCGCTTGGCGTTCGGCTTCGTCGGTCGAGCGCGCGACGTTGACCTTCACTGTCGCCGAAACGTCGGCGTGCAGCCGCACGCGCACGTCATAGACGCCGATGGTCTTGATCGGCTTGTCGAGAACGACCGCGTTGCGTTCGATCTTTGCGCCGCCTTTGACTATCTCGTCGGCGATATCGCGCGAAGAAACCGAACCGTAGAGCTGGCCGCCTTCACCCGCCGAGCGGATGAGGACGTAGCTCTGGCCATCGATCTTGCCGGAGGCCTTTTCCGCCACAGCTTTCGCTTCGGCGTTACGGGCTTCGAGTTCGGCGCGGCGGCCTTCGAAGATTTTGCGGTTGGCGTCGTTGGCGCGCAGCGCCTTCTTGCCCGGCAGCAGGAAGTTACGCGCATAGCCGTCGCGCACCTTCACTTCGTCGCCGATGCCGCCGAGATTTTCGACGCGTTCGAGCAGGATGACTTGCATGGGCTTGTCTCCTTACTGAACGGCGAACGGCAGCAGCGCGAGTTCGCGGGCCAACTTAATGGCGCGCGCGAGTTCGCGTTGCTTCTTGGCGGAAACGGCGGTGATGCGCGCCGGGACGATCTTGCCCTTTTCGCTGATGTAGCGTTGGAGCATTTTGACGTCCTTGTAGTCGATCTTCGGCGCGGCTGCGCCGGAGAACGGGCACACCTTGCGCCGGCGGCCGAACGGACGGCGCGCCGGAATGTTCGAAATGTTGAACTTCGGGGCGCCCTTTTGAATTTTCTGGGCCATGATTATTCCTCACCGCCATCATAATCGCCGCCGAACTCTTCTCCGTCACGGCCGCCTTCACGGCGTGCGCGGCGGCGCTCGTCGCGGTCGCGACGGGCGAGGATCGGCGAGGGTTCTTCGTCGAGCGCTTCGACGCGGATCGTCTTGAAGCGCATCACGTCTTCATTGATGCGCAGGCGACGCTCAAACTCGTGCACCACCGGCGCCGGAGCGTCGATATTGATGAGCGCGTAGTGGCCCTTGCGATTCTTTTGAATGCGGTAGGTGAGGTTGCGCAGACCCCAGTATTCGGTCTTGGTGGTCGCGCCGCCCAATTCTTTGATTGTCTTGGTGAGATCTTCGACCAGCGCATCGACCTGCTGCGGCGAAATCTCGGGCCGTGCGATGAGCACGTGCTCGTAGTAAGCCATCTTTTCCTCTTCCGTTAGGATCCGCGGCGCCCTGGCCAGCGGAAGACCGGCCAAAACGATGGACCCCGGACGGCGGTAAGCCTCCGGGGCCGCAGATCGCGAAGGCGGGGGAATTAGGCGAAACGAGCCCTGAAAGCAAGGCCCTGGCCGTTGTCGGGGGCAATTCCTTGGCGTAAGCCGCGCCCCCATGAGCACAGCCTTCATTTTTCCCGGCCAGGGAAGCCAAGCGCCCGGCATGGGCAAAGCCCTTCACGACGCCTTTGGGTCAAGCCGGGAGGTGTTTCAGGAGGTCGATGAGGCGCTCGGAGAGAAGCTTTCGAGGCTGATCTTTGAGGGTCCGACTGACGACCTCACCCTGACCGCCAACGCCCAGCCCGCCTTGATGGCGGTCAGCCTTGCCGCCATGCGGGTGCTTGAGCGTGAGTTTGGGGTGACTGTCTCAAAGGCGGCGTTCGTCGCTGGTCATTCGCTCGGGGAATATTCCGCCCTGGCCGCCGCTGGCGCGCTCTCCGTCGCTGACGCAGCCCGTCTCCTGCGCACGCGCGGCAACGCTATGCAGGCGGCAGTGCCCGTGGGCCAAGGCGCTATGGCCGCGCTGATCGGCAAGGTCGACGTGGCGTTGGCGGAAGAGATTGCGGCCAAGGGCGCTGAGGCCGGGCCCTGCGTTGTCGCCAACGACAACAATATCGGCAACGTCGTCATCTCGGGCTCGAAGGCCGGCATCGACGCGGCGCTGGCCTACGCCAAGGAAAAAGGCGCGCGCGCCATTTCGCTGAATGTTTCCGCGCCCTTTCACTCGCCGCTGATGCAGCCTGCCGCTGACGCGATGGCCGAAGCGTTGGCGAGTGCGACGATAGCGCCGCTGGTCGTGCCGGTCGTCGCCAACGTCACCGCACGCCCGACCAACGAACCAACAGCGGTGCGCAAGCTCCTCGTGGAGCAGGTGACTGGCCGCGTGCGCTGGCGGGAGAGCATCGAATGGATGACGAAGGATGGCGGCGTGACGCGCTTCGTCGAAGTCGGCGCTGGCAAGCAACTTTCAGGCATGGTCAAGCGTAACGCGCCGGATGCCGAGGCGCTGGCGCTCAACGAACCTGCTGAGTTGGAAGCTTTCGCGAAAACGATCTGATGCCGCTGCGGGCTGCACTCCTGCGTGGTGTGAACCTCGGCAAGCGCAAAGTGATCATGGCGGAGTTGCGCGACATCTGCGAGGCGGCGGGCTTTACGGATGTCCGTACACTGCTCGCCAGCGGCAATCTCATCGTCAGATCCAAGCTCAGCGGCGCAAAACTCGAAGCTAAGCTTGAGAAGGTGATCTTGGAGGGTCTTGACCTGAAGACGGACGTCTTCGTTCGTGACGTCGATCAACTCGACGCTATCATCGCCGCCAATCCGTTCAAAGCGTTCACGAAAGCGAACTCTAGGTTCATGATCGTGAACTTCATGCGTGGGCCGGCGACCAAGGCCGAGATGGAGGCGATGCAGAAGACCGCGCTCAGTGGTGAAGAAATCGTCCAGGGCCAGGACTGCGTCTATATCAAATTTCCCAAGGGCGCAGGGCAATCCAAGCTGAAGCTCCCAAAGCTCGGCAGCGCCCGCAACTGGAACACGGTGCAGAAACTTGCCGCCGCGCTCCGTGAGGCATAAGCCGTGCGCCAAACGAGGGACATATGTTTGATCTGACCGGGAAGACCGCGCTTGTAACGGGCGCTTCGGGTGGCATTGGCGGCGCCATCGCCAAGGCGCTCGCGGCGCAGGGCGCGCGGATTGCGCTCTCGGGCACGCGTGTCGAAGCGCTGGAGAAGGTGAAGGACGAACTCGGCGGCGACCACGTCATCACGCCGTGCAATCTCTCAGACACCGCCGCTGTCGACGCGCTCTTCGGGCAGGCCGAGACAGCGCTCGGCGGCAAGCTCGATATTCTCGTCGCAAACGCCGGCATCACCAAGGACGGGCTTCTGCTCCGCATGAAGGACGAGGACTTTCAGCGCGTCCTGCAGATCAATCTTGAAGGCTATTTCAGGCTTTCGCGCGCTGCGCTGAAATCGATGATGAAGGCGCGCTGGGGCCGGATCATCGGCATCACCTCCGTCGTCGGCGTCACCGGAAACCCCGGACAGGCGAATTACGCGGCGTCGAAAGCCGGCATGATCGGTTTCACCAAGGCGCTCGCCGCCGAAGTCGCGAGCCGAAACGTGACCGCCAATTGCATCGCGCCCGGCTTCATTTCATCGCCGATGACTGACGTTCTGAACGATACGCAGAAGGCGGCGCTGATGACAAAAATTCCGGCAGGAAGGCTGGGTGAAGGCGCTGATGTAGCAGCTGCCGCGGTCTATCTGGCCAGCGAAGAAGCGAGCTACATGACCGGTCAGACGTTGCATGTGAACGGCGGCATGGCCATGATCTGAGGGGCTGCGTTGCACCCCGGCGGTGAAAAAGGCTTGCGCCGGAGGCCGCGTGTGGTCAAAAGGCCGCTCACAAGCGTCCTTTGCGGGACGTGACCAAATTTTTAGCGCAAGTTGGCGAGGCGTGCATGTCGGAAGTTTTTGAGCGCGTTAAGGCGATCGTGATCAAGCATCTCGAAGCCCCGCCGGAGAAGGTGGTTGAGAAGGCGTCGTTTATCGATGACCTGGGCGCTGACAGCTTAGACAACGTCGAGCTGGTTATGGCGTTCGAAGAAGAGTTCGGCATTGAGATTCCGGACGACGCGGCTGAACACATTCAGACCGTCGGCGACGCTGTGAAGTTCATCTCGGAGAAGCAGGGCTAAGGCCCTGGCGCACCGCCGATGAGGCGCGTCGTCATCACAGGCATTGGGCTGATCACGCCGCTGGCCGCAAACGCGCCAGCGTCGTGGGAGCGCCTGCTTGCCGCCAAGTCCGGCGCAAACCGCGTTGAGCATGTGAAGGTCGATGACCTTCCGTGCCAAATCGCGTGCATCGTGCCGCGTGTCGATGGCCGCGGCGGCGGCGCGGGCGATGAGCACGCGTTCGATCCGGACAAGGTGATGTCGGCCAAAGATCGCCGCCGCATCGAAGACTTCATCCTCTATGCAATCGCTGCTTCTGACGAAGCGGTGAAAGATAGCGGGTGGAACCCCGAAACGGATGAAGACAGGAACCGCACTGGGGTTTTGGTTGGCTCCGGCATCGGCGGCATCGAAGCCATTGGCAACACTGCAATCCAGCTGGAGCGCGATGGGCCGCGGAAAATTTCGCCGTTCTTCATCCCGAGTGCGCTGATCAATCTGGCCTCCGGTCAGGTGTCGATCCGCCACGGTTTTCGCGGCCCGAACCACGCTGTTGTTACGGCGTGCGCGACCGGAGCGCATGCGATTGGCGACGCCTCGCGCTTGATTGCGTTTGGGGACGCCGACGTGATGGTGGCCGGCGGCGCTGAAGCAACCGTTGGCCGATTGGCGATGGCGGGCTTTTGCGCGCTCCGGGCCATGTCGACCGGCTATAACGACACACCCGAGAAAGCATCGCGCCCCTACGACAAGGATCGTGATGGCTTCGTCATGGGCGAGGGCGCCGGCTGCGTCGTGCTTGAAGAATACGAACACGCCAAGGCGCGCGGCGCGAAGATCTATGCTGAGGTCAAGGGCTACGGGCTCTCGGGCGACGCGTATCATATCACCGCGCCCGCCGAGGACGGCGATGGCGGTTTCCGCGCCATGTCGGCGGCGTTGAAGAATGCGGGCATGACGCCGGCGGATATCGATTACCTGAACACCCACGGCACCTCGACGCCGCTCGGTGATGAAATCGAGTTGAAGGCGATCGAACGTCTGTTCGGCAATTCGGCCGCGAACCTTTCGGTGTCGTCAACGAAGTCCGCGATTGGCCACTTGCTCGGCGCGGCCGGCGCTGTGGAAGCCATCTTCTGCGCACTCGCGATCCGCGACGGTATGATCCCGCCGACACTAAACTTGGAAAATCCTTCGGTTGAGACCGCCATAGATTTGACGCCCAACACCGCCAAGAAAAAGACGGTGAAGGCAGCGATGTCGAATTCGTTCGGGTTCGGCGGCACGAATGCCGCCGTGATCCTTACAGCGGTGGATTGATGGCTAGAGCAGCGGCGCGCCGTTCCAGAAGCGGCGGCGGGTTTTTCTCCTTCCTGTTTTGGATTGCTGTGCTCGCCGGCGCTGCGGCGGTTTTTGCCTTTTTCTTTTTCACGAGCGCTATCTCGCGCCCGGGTCCATTCGCGGAGCCACGTGCGTTCATAGTCGAACGAGGCGCCTCCGGCGCGGCAATTGCCGAGAAGCTCGAAGCAGAAGGCTTCATTAGCGACGCGCTCTTGTTTCGGATTGCCAATCGCTTCCAAGGCGGGGCGACGCTGCAAGCGGGTGAGTATGAGATTCCCGCCAACGCCTCGACCGGTCAGATCGTAGAACTGATGACGAGCGGCGATGCGCTTCAACACGCAATCACGTTCCCGGAAGGCATCACGATTGCCGCGGTGATGCGCATTATCGAAGAGAGCGACGTCCTCGCCGGCGACATGCCTGAAGCCCCGCCCGAGGGCTCGATCATGCCGGACACCTATCACGTCGCGCGCGGCATGACGCGCGCGGCGCTGCTGCAACAAATGCGCGAAGCCCGAGACGCCGCGGTGAATGAAATCTGGGCTGATCGCGCGCCGAATTTGCCGCTCGCAACGCCGGAAGATCTCGTCAATTTGGCTGCCATCGTTGAGCGGGAGACGGGGATCGCGTCCGAACGTCCGCTGGTCGCGGCGGTGTTTATCAATCGCTTGCGCAAACCGATGCGTTTGGAAACCGATCCCACGATTATTTATGGCGTTTGCTTGCGTCATCCCGACCGTTGTCGCGACGGGCGGCTGGTGGATGGGCAGGGGAATCGGCGCACTATTCGGCAAAGCGAAATCGACATGAACACCGGATATAACACCTACCGGATCGATGGCTTGCCGCCGACGCCGATCGCGAATCCTGGCCGCGCTGCGCTTGAGGCGACGGCGCATCCGGCGACGTCGAACGCATTGTTCTTTGTCGCCGATGGCACTGGCGGGCATGTGTTTGCGTCGACGCTGGCCGAGCACCAGGCCAACGTTGCGCGCTGGCGTGAGATCGAGGCGCAACGCCTCGCCGCCGAGCGCGCTGGGCGATAGATCAGGCGAGACAAGCACTACCGTTTGGGACGCTACTTTCAGCCGACTTTGGCGCGATAAGGGGAAGAGTCGACCAGCGACTTCGCGAGATATTGTGCGATACTTGCGGGATCTACTTGCTCGACATGCGATACAAAGACGCCTCCCGTGAGGGAGGCGTTGAGTTGGGCGGGAAATGTTTCCTGCCGGGGCTGAGCTAGGTGCTGGGTCGCAATGGCCAAGAGGCCCTTGAGGCTGTTGCAGAGACGGTCGCGAGCGTCATTTGGGCGGCCCTTGCGTGCTAAATCTGAGCGGGTTGTGGTCGAGTCGTATAAAGCTCGCGTGACACTTGGCGCACAAATACGCGAAAAGGGCTCATGACCATTTCAGGAATGACAGGTTTCGCGCGGGCCGAAGGCGAACATGCCGGTCAGCGTTGGATCTGGGAGCTGAAGAGTGTGAACGGCCGCGGCCTCGATCTGAAGCTGCGCACACCGCCTGGGTACGAAGCGGTGGAACCCATCGTACGCGCCGCTGCGAATGCAAAGTTCAAGCGCGGATCGGTGCAGGCCTCGCTCTCAATCTCTCGTGAGACCGCCGCGGCGGCGGCGCTCAAAATCGATCTCGACTTGGCCGAGCGGCTGATCGCCACCGGCGAACAGTTCAAAGGCCGCGTCGCCAAGCCGCGCTGGGACGGCATCCTCGCCGTGCGGGGCGTCGTCCAAAGCGACGACACTGGAGAGCTTTCGGAGGAGGAGCGTGCGGCGTTCGAGGAGAAGCTGGTTGCGAGTTTCAACACTGCACTCGACCTGTTGGCGCAAGCGCGCCGAGCCGAGGGACGGGCCCTGGCCGGCATTTTTGGCGACGCTGCTTCACGCCTCGATAGCTTGATTGGCGCCGCGCGGGCCACGGCTGCGGCCGCGCCCTCCGCCGCGCTGGAGCGCATACGCCAGCGGCTTGAATCACTGGCGCCGGAATTGAAGCTCGACCCGCAACGTCTCGCCCAAGAGGCTGCGATCGCCGCGACGCGCGCGGATGTGCAAGAGGAGCTTGAGCGCTTGAGCGCGCATGCCGCCGAATTGCGCACTCTAATCACCAAGCCGGAACCGGCAGGCCGAAGACTGGACTTCCTCAGCCAAGAACTGACGCGCGAGGCGAACACGTTATGTTCGAAATCCTCGGACTTGGAGCTGACGCGAATCGGCCTCGATCTCAAGACCGTGGTCGATCAGATCAAGGAGCAGGCCGCCAATGTTGAATGAACACGTCGCGCGGCGCGGTCTCATGTTTGCGCTGTCGAGCCCATCCGGCGCCGGAAAGTCGACGCTGGCGCGTAAGTTGATCGAAGACGATGCCAACATGGCGCTTTCTGTTTCTGCGACGACGCGGGCGCGCCGCGGCAACGAGATTGATGGGCGCGAATACAAGTTCATGCAGCGCGAAGAGTTTGAGGAGATGGCTGATCGCGGCGAATTTCTCGAACACGCGATGGTGTTCGGCAATCATTACGGGACGCCGCGGGCGCCGGTCGAGGCGCTGCTGATCCAGGGTCGGGACGTTCTTTTCGACGTCGATTGGCAGGGCGCGCGCGCGCTTCGCGCTGCGGCGCCGGATGATGTCGTCGGCATCTTTATCCTGCCGCCGTCGATGGCCGAATTGGAGCGACGCCTTCACACCCGTGCGGAGGACACCGAGGAGGTCATCAACAAGCGCATGGCGCGCTCGCTCGATGAAATCTCGCACTGGGAAGAGTACGATTATGTGCTGGTCAACGCGTTGCTTGAACAGACGCTGGCGCAAATTAAGCAGATCCTCGCCGCCGAACGGCTGAAGCGTCACCGCCAGATGTGGCTGCAGCTGCACGTGGAGCGGTTGAAGCAGGGCATCTGATTATGACTTCGAACCAATCGTAGACGATTGAGCGCCCGCCACGATGCTGCCGTGGAAGCGTGGTTGCACTTATCGATGCGGCGATTTTTGGCGGCTTTGATCGGCGTGGTGTTGGTTGCGTGCGCGAACCCGCGCCCGGCGGATGCGGATGTGTTTCAGGATTGGCTGGCGGCGGAGCCCGGGCGCGTCGAGGCGTTCGCGCGGTTTGAGGCGATGCTCACGGAGGAAGGCGTCGCCGGTGTCGTTCCAACGCATGAGCTTTGGCTAGTCGATCAGATCAGGCCGCAATGCGCGACCGAACCGTTTGTAGCGCCGCCGGAGAATGAGTGGCGCAATCTTGTGCCGGCGCTGAGATACATCCGGGATTACGTGAAACCGGCGATTGGGGACGTGCGTGTCGTATCCGGCTATCGCGATGAGGCGTTCAACACCTGTATTCGCGGCGCGGCACGGAGCGCACATCGTTCTTACTACGCGCTGGACTTGACGCCCGTGGATGAGGGCATGAGCCGCGCGGATTTGATCGCACGGCTCTGCCCGATTCATGAGACGGACGGGCGGCGCGACGGGATCGGGATGGGCATCTACTCAGGGCGGCGGTTTCATATTGATGCGCGTAGTTATCGCGGCTGGGGCTATGATCACCACGCTGCGACGTTTCCCTGTGTGACGGAGCGCTAAGGGCTCGCGGCGCGCCAAGCTTCGGTGAGGCGGCGGAAGCCCATTTGATCGATCTCTTCGGCGCGGGCGGTGGGGTTGATGTCTGCTTCGAGGAGGAGTGGTTCGGGTTCGGGCGTAAGTGCGCGCAGCGCCGAGCGCAGCATTTTGCGGCGTTGGCCGAAGGCGGCGGCGGTGACGCGCTCCAAAGCGTCAAGATGCGGATAGGGATCGTCCAAATCGGTAAGACGCACGATGGCGGACGCGATCTTCGGCGGCGGCGTAAACGCGCGCGCAGGCACGGTAAATTCAAGGCGGGCGTTGCAGCGCGCTTGCGCCAGTACCGCGAGCCGTCCGTAGGCGTCACTGCGCGGTTTGGCGACGATGCGTTGCGCAACTTCCTTCTGGAACATGAGCGTCATGTTCCCACGCCACGAGCCTGCCTTTAGCCACTTCACGAGCAGTGGCGTGCCGACATTGTAGGGCAGGTTGGAAATGACGTCGGCGCGTGTGTCATCGACGAGGTCGCACTCGTTCACTTCGAGCGCGTCGCCTTGAACGATGCTTAGCCGTCCTTCGCTCCACGCAATCAAAGGTTCGAGCAGTGGCAAGAAGCGCGCGTCCTTCTCGATCGCCGTGACGTGCGCACCGGCTTCGAGCAGGGCGCGGGTCAAACCGCCGGGACCGGGGCCGACTTCGATGACCGGGCGCTCCGCGAGGTCTCCGGCTGTGCTTGCGATGCGGCGCGTTATGTTGAGATCAAGAAGGAAGTGTTGGCCAAGACCCTTGTTGGCCCAGAGGCCATGCGCCTCCAGTTCGTCACGCAATGCCGGCAATTCGTCTGCGTTCATGTGCGAGCGCGGTGCTCAGCCATCGACCACGCCAGTGCAAGCGCGGCGCGGAAGCTATCGTCGCGCGCCTTGCCTTCGCCGGCGATGTCGAAACCGGCGCCGTGATCGGGCGATGTGCGCACGATCGGCAGGCCCAGGGTGGCGTTCACCGCGTCCCAGAAATGCAGCGTCTTGATCGGGATCAGGCCTTGGTCATGGTAGAGCGCGATGACTGCGTCGTAGGTGGAGCGCGCTTCTTCATGAAAGAGCGTGTCGGCGGATTTGGCGTTGCGGACGTCAAAGCCCTCGGCGCGCAGCGCGGCGGCGGCGGGATTGATAACGTCGATCTCTTCGCGGCCGATGTGCCCATCTTCTCCGGCGTGCGGATTGAGTCCGCAAACGGCGATGCGGGGCGCGGCGATGCCGAAATCACGCGTGAGCGCTTCGCTGAGCACGCGTCCAGTGTCGATGATCCGCTGGTGGGTCAGTTCCGACGGCACGTTTGCGAGCGGCGTGTGAATGGTGGCGAGCGCGACTTTGAGCGTCGGCCCGGCGAGCATCATCACCGGTCCGCGTGTGTGCGGCCAAGCATCGTCCTTGGTGAGATGGGCGATGAACTCTGTGTGGCCCGGAAAACCGAAATCGGCAGTGTGCAGAACGGATTTGGCGATTGGCAGCGTGACCAGCCCGCTCGCGGCGCCCGCCTGAACAGCTGCGACGCCTTTCTCAATGGCGCCAATGGTGGCGCTTGCATTCACTGGATCGGGCTCTCCGGGCGTTTCCTGCATGGCGAGGGGTGCGTGAAGAACGTCGAGTGTTTCGGCGGCGCCACTCAGCTTTGAAGCATCGTCTACGACGTTAAGGCGCGGCTTCGGCAAACCCAGCCGCACACTCGCGCGTTCCAACGCGTCAGGATCGCCCGCGATGAAGAACGGCGGCGCTGCTTCGCGCTTTGCCCATACGCGCGCCGCGAGTTCGAGACCAATCCCGGCGGGATCGCCCATCGAGATGACGAGCGGCTTCATGCCATTCTACTGGCGCGTGATGATGGTGGCCTCGCGCCTGAGGTTGCGCAGATAGCGTTCGGCCAGCATTGAGAGTTCGGCTTCGCGCAGACGATCTTCGATCTGCGCGCGGTCCGGGATCGCCGTACCGCCTGTCTCGCGCGAGCAGAGCATGATGATGTTGACCTGGTCGCCATTGGTCACCACCGCAGATGCGCCGCCGACCGGAACGCCTTCGAGGCGAGTACGGATGTCCGTCGAGAGGTCCGACTCGGTTGTCTGCCCGAGATCCAGAACTGAGGCGCCCTGAATGCCGCGCAAGTCATCATCCAGATCGGAACATCCGGCGGCGCGACGGCGAATGCGGTCGAGCGAACTCGAACGCGCGGCGGGCGCAGTGATCTGGCGTAGCGAAACGATAGAAGCGGCGCCGTCCGGGATGCCGGCGCGGCGGTTGCGCATGGCGATGATGTAGACGCCATTTTGCGTGCGCACAGGCAGTGAGACTTGGCCGGGCTGCAGCCGTTCTGCGATTGGTTGTAGCTCCGGCGCGAGTTCGCTGGCGCTGATCCAACCTAGATCGCCGCCGGCTGCGGCTGACGGCGATTGCGAGAATTGGCGTGCGACGAGCGGGAAAGGCGCGCGTTGCTGCATCTGTTCGAGCAGGCGCATCGCGCCTTGTTCCATTTGGTTGAACTCTTCCGGCGTCTCGGCCGGCAGAAAAATCTCAGAGAGCTCGTATTGCGGCTGACGCGCGTTCGTGGCGATCCGCTGTTGCGTCTCGGTTATGTCGCGCTCGGAGATACGGACGCGCGAGCCGTACATGCCCGCGATCAAACGCTGCCAGGCGATTTCGGCGCGGATCTGATTGCGTAGCGTCGTAACGGAGATGCCGTTTCGCGCCAGCTCATTGGTGAGTTCGTCCAGCGTCGCGTTGCCGCTCCGCGCCGTCTCGCTCATGCGCCGGTCAATGGAGTCACCGGTGACGTTGATGTCGAACTTTGCAGCTTCGGCGAGTTGCAGTTGCTCATCGACAAGATCGCGCAGCGCCTGCGCGCGCGCGCGCTCAAGCAATTCGGGACTGGGTTGCAGGTTTGCGAACAACAGCAGCATCGTGGCGCGCTGGCGCACGTCGAAGGTGGAGATCACCTTATCGTTGACGACGGCTGCGACGCCCTCGGCATTTTGCGCGCTCACTGGCGCAGCAAGGCCAAGCGACGCCACTGCAAGCGCTGCTGCGGCTGTAACGTACTTCAAGTTCATGATCGGTCCTGCTCTGCCTCAGCTCCCGCCCAGCACCCCGAGCGAACGCAGCCCGATCCGGATCTGCAGACCTTCGTCCGGGCCGATGGTGCCCCGCTGGGTTTCCGAGCGGGTGTAGGCGATTTCAAGGAAGGTGCAGTCGTCCTCATAAATCGCGCGGATGTCCTGACGCAGGTTTATGTCTGAATCTAGGTCGCGCGTCAGGCCAAACTGCATGCGCCAGCCACGGGCCAGGTCGAGCCCGATATTGGCGGTGATTTCTTCGGTGGGGTCGCTCGGGTCGCTCACCAGAGACTGATCCATATTGAGGTAACGGGCCGTGGCGCTGAACCGCCCAACTTGGCCGCGGACGCCGAGGTCGACGCGACGGACCTCGAAGCTCTGGTCGTCGAGACGCATGCGGGCTTCGGCGCCAAAGCCGCTCCCCAGGTCGATCTGGCCAGCGGCAACCCAGTCTGCGGTCTCGCCATCCAGATTGCTGGCGTCGTCGAAGCCGACCGCGTCTGTCTCGCGCCAGCGCCGGCCGACCATCACGCTTGCGCTTTCGCCCGTGCGGGCTCGCGCCGTGGCGCGGACGCCAGCGCTGACGCGCCCGCCAGGCTCCCAGAGGTCGTAGTTGGGCGCTGCGTTCGGACGGAAGAGGTTGGAGTCGTCGAGTTCGAACGCCACGCTGTCTTCGTTGACGATGCGCGGATCTTCCGCGTTCTCCGACGCCCAAGCAGCCATCACCACTGGTTCGATGATGACGTCAAAGCGCTCGCCCGGACGCATGAACGGCCAACTGACCTCTGCACCGGCGAGGCCAAGTCCGCGCGTGACCGTGTCGTAGTTGTTGGTGGAGGTTTCCACATAGAAAGCGTCGCCGCGGGCTTCGGCGAACGGGCTAAAGACCATGCCCGGGCCAAAGATCATGTCGCGCCGCCAGGTGGCGGAAAGCGACAGACGCGCATCGTTGCCGACAAACGGGCCGACGCCGTCGTCATTGCGCGCGAGGGCAGCGAGATTAGCCTGCAAGCGGACTTGGCCGCCGAGCACGGAATCGTTCAGCACACGTTCGGTTTCGGCGAACGGCAAAATGAGCGGCAGCACGTCCGAGGTGTCAGTTTCGCGCAGTCCTTGGAAGTTCACTGCAGCAATTGAGCTGTATGAGTCGAGGCCCTGGCCGATCGCATAAATTTGCGAAATGAGGCGCGTGTTGGTGCCGATATAGGGCCCGCGGCGCTCGCCCGCGCCATCGAGATCGTAGCGGCGCAGGTATTCGTCGTCGTAGATGTTTTCGACGCCGAAGCCCCAATTCCAGTAATTATTGATCCGAAACGCGCCTTGGCCGAACACGCTGTATCGGAAGAGGTCTTCGCCCAGACGATCGCCGTCTGAATCGAACTCCTGCTCCTGCGTCATCGTGGTGTCGAAGCGAACTCTGCCGGACCAGAAGCGCTTACGATATTCCAAGCCGAGCAGCGGATTGACGTTGCCGTGCAGACGCAGCGACGCTGTCAAATCTTGCGAGGGCGAGATCGCCCAATAATACGGTTGGTCGTAGAAGGTGCCGAGGCGGCGGTTGCGGCCGATGTTCGGCGGCAGCAGACCCGAAGAGCGCTCAACGCTTGGATCGGGGTGGGCGATGAAGGGAAAATAGAGCAGCGGGACGCCGACGACTTCAAGCACCGCGCCTTGGTAGGAGATCGTGCGTGTGTCGCGATTTTGGACCGCCCGGCGCGCCCGTAAACTCCATGTCGGCGGACGGTCGCTGGTCGTGCAGATCGGACAGCTGGTGTAGATGACGTTGCGAAGTTCACTCTCGCCTTCGCCGTGACGCACGGCGGCGCGTGCGGCGAGTGTGCCGCCGTCGCCAATGCGCGCACGCAGCTCGCGCGCTGCGCCGACATTCATCGCTTCGTCGGCGTCGATTTCTTCGGCGTAGGTAACCGAGCCATCTTCGAGCGCAATCTGAACGTCGCCGACCGCATGAATCGCACCGGTCGTGAGATTGTAGATCAAGCGGTCCGCCCGCATCGTGCGGCCTTGGTAACGGACCTGAACGTCGCCTTGCGCGGTGATGGTCTGAGCCGCATCGTCATTGATGATTTCATCGGCCTCGAGCAGCACATTTTCGCTTTGCTCGGCCGGCGGCGGCGCTGTCACTTGGGCCTGTGCGATGGCGCTGGTGCTTGCCGTCATGGCCAGGGCGGCGGCCAGAGCCGCCCAGCCGAACGGCGTCCGTTCAGCTGGCCTGCCGGCCATATCCCCCGCACGGCTCATTCGCATCCCTTCGCGACTCCCCACGCTTTACCTAAACGGCTGGCGCTTAGGGCGTCCAGCACCCGAAGCCGTGCGGGGAATCGTTTCGCGGCGGTTGTTGCGCCTCAGCCGTCTTCAACAAAGGCAATCATGGCCAGGGCGATAAACATTCCGGCCATCGGCGCGCTCCAAGCCGCGACCGCCGCCGGCACCGATTGGGTCATCGCAAAGGCGCCGGCGAGCTGGCTGTAGAAAAACAGGAATAGTCCGATACCGACACCGGCGGCGCCCCAGCGCGCCAGATTCCCCAATCTCTGCAACTGGAGGGAGAACGCTGCGCCCAATCCCGCCATGGTTGCAAGCATTAGTGGGTATGCCAGCAGCGCCTGCAATTTCAGTTCGTAGCGTGTGGGCGCGAAGCCCGCTTCGCGGGCCTCGCGGATGAACCCCGGGAGCGCCCAAAAGGAAAGCGTCGCCGGGTTTACGAAGCGGTTGATGAGCTCGGTGGCGTCCAGGGTCGTGGGGATTGCTAGGTGGGCCTGGCGGACTGGGCGGCCGCCCGGGGTGGCCTCGATGAGGTCGGTGAGCTGCCAGAAGCCTGGTTTGAGTTCAGCATTGGCGGCGTGGATGCGTCGTGTGAAGCGCAGGGCGTCCTGCTGCACCTCAAAGAACATGAAGGTGGCGCCTTGCAGCCTGGCGCCGCTGGAATCGACGCCGTCGGCATGGATCACGACCTGGCCGTTTTCATCGCCTTGTCTGATCCACACGCCGTTCTGTCCGTTGGCGGATAGACGCTCCGAGAGCGCGTCGTCCTTCTCAGATTCGAACTGCTGATAGAGATAGGCGCCCAACGGGTTCAGTGCGGTCACGGCGACGATGCCGAGGACGATGCCAACGAACGCCGACGGCGTAAGAAAGCGCCAGGCCGAGACCCCCGCTGCGCGCATCGCCACAAGTTCGCTTGAGCGGTTGAGCCCGATGATCGCCCCCATCGTTCCAGCGAGCACGATGAAGGGAAGTGTCTGCTCCACAAGCATCGGCGTCTTCAATAACGTGAGGCGCAGCGCTTCAAGGAGCGAGAGGTCGGTACGTGCGCCGACGGTCCGCATCTGCTCCACGAGGTCGATCAAGAGAATGCAAGCGAGCACCCCAATCAGTGCGATCATGACGCCGGTGACAACGCGGCCAACCACATAGCGGCCGAGGCGTGACAACAGAAAGCTCATGCCGTGGCCCTCGCCAGCACGGAGGGACCCAACTCGCGACGCTTCTTCCGCGCAGACTTTCCGCCGAGCATCATGCTGGCTACGACGATCACCAGGATCGGAAGTGCGTACTGCAGCGCATTGAGTTGAGGTTTCTCGGTGGCTGCGGCCTGTATTGTCAGGGCTGCAAGGCGGATAACGAGAGCCGCGATGGCGGCCCACATGATCCGCCGGCCATAGCCGCGGCGGCTGAATTCACCGACCAAGACGCCCGTCAATGCGACGAGCGCGAGCGCAATGTTGAGAAGTGGCGCGGCAAGGCGCCCGTTCGCTTCGGCGATGAAGTTGTCAACGTTGCGTTGATCGTAGTGCGAGGTCATGTCGGGAAAGACCAGATCGAAGAGTGTTCGGTCGGACGCCTTCAGGAAGAAGAGGTCAGGCTCTTCAAAGACGCCATCGAACTTCAACACATAACGGTCGAAGTCGAGCACATCGACCGAGCCCTCGGCGGTCTGGCGCTGCACCTGTCCATCGCGCATCACGATCGCTGGTGCGCCGTCGACCGTGACGATCGCGCCGGCGCGTGCGGTGTAGGTTATGCCCGGCTCGGTGCGGCCGTCGTTTATCAAGAGGTCACGCAATTCGCCGCCGCCGCCGCGTGAGCGCGCGTAGAGGGTGAGCCCATCGGCGGGATAGGTGAACGAGCCTTCCTCGATCAGGCTCGATGCGATGTCGGTGCGTAGGTCGTAGAAGACCTTTCGCCGTTCTTCTAGGGCCCAGGGCTGCACGACAACGTTGATGATGAGGTGCACGACAGCGGCGATGACGGCGAGCTGAACGATCGGACGCGCAAGGCGTTGCCGAGAAACTCCGGCGCCGTAAAGCACTGCGATCTCGCTTTCGCTGTGCATGCGGTTGAACGCGTATATGACGGCAATGAACACCGCCATCGGCAGGATGAGCGAGACCAGTTGCGGTAGCGCGAGAACGGTCACCCAGGCGAAGGCAAAACCAGCACGCCGGTTGGTTACGATGATGTCGAGCTGATTGAGGCCCTGCGTCAGGATGGCGATCGCAGCAAGCGCCCCCAGGATCGCCAGCAGCGGTCCCAACGCCTGCCTGAACACGTAAGCCGAAATCGTATTCATCGTGTCCCTTGGCTCAAGCCGCGGCGTCCCGCTGCATCCCTAACCGCCGTACTCAGCTTTTCAATTGCTTCGGGCATGGCTACCACAGCGTCTTACCAGGGTTGAAGCGGGCGTTGCCCGTCTACCCTTTCCCGACTGACGACATGGGGAATTCATGGACATCCGTTTTGTGACCGCCGGCGGCGGCGACGTTGTGGCGGTAATGGCGACGGACGGAGGCGACTTGCTCGCCGCCGGTAAAGCGCTGGATGCTGCGGCCAGCGGCCGTATCGCGAAGGCAATGAAAGCCGCGAATTTCAGGGGTGGGGCCGGCCAGGTCACTGACATCTTGGCGCCGGATGGGGTCGATTTCGCCCGCGTCCTGGTGATCGGCATCGGCAAGGCGGACGCCGCCGACGGGATGACGGTGGAGCGCTGGGCTGGGCACGCCGTGAAGCGGGTGCTGACGTCGGGTGCAGAGAAGCTTGTGCTGCAGCCCGACGCTTTGCCTAGCGTCTCGAAAGCGGAGGCTGGTGCGCACGCTGCGATGGGCGCCCGCCTGGCGGGCTACCGGTTCGATACCTACCGCACAAAGCTGAAGCCCGATCAGAAACCGACGCTGACGGCCGTCGAGATCGCGATGGACGGGCCAGCAGCCGCCAAGGCGCGCGCCGATAAGGATGCAGCCGTCGTCGAGGGCGTGTTCTTCGCGCGCGATCTCGTCAGCGAGCCGCCGAACGTTCTTTATCCGGAGAGCTTCGCCGAGCGCCTGCGCGATCTTGAGACCATCGGCTGCGAAGTCGAAGTGCTTGAGCCGGAGACGATGGCGCGCCTCGGCATGGGCGCGCTACTCGGGGTGGCGCAAGGCTCATCGCGGCCTGCGCGGCTTGTGGCAGTCAAGTGGAACGGCGGCTCAAAAGGCTCAAAGCCGATCGCGCTCGTCGGCAAAGGCGTCACCTTCGACACTGGCGGCATCTCACTGAAGCCCGGCGCCGGCATGGATGAAATGAAAGGCGACATGGGCGGCGCGGCTGCGGTCGCCGGCACAATGAAGGCGATCGCGCTACGCAAAGCGAAAGCCAACGTCGTTGGCGTCGTTGCCCTAGTTGAGAACATGCCAGGCGCAAACGCGCAGCGTCCAGGCGACATCGTCAACACCATGTCGGGCCAAACCATCGAAGTGCTGAACACCGACGCCGAGGGCCGCCTGATCCTGGCGGACGCGGTCTGGTATGCTCAGGACAAGTACGAGCCTTCGGCTCTCATAGATTTGGCGACGCTCACCGGAGCCGTAATCGTTGCGCTAGGCCACGAGAACGCCGGCATGTTCTCGAACGACGAAGATCTCGCGCACGCGATCACCTCAGCCGGGCAAGCTGAAGGCGAACCTGTGTGGCGTCTGCCGCTCAGCGCCGCTTATGACAAGCTGATCGATACGCCGAACGCCGACATGAAGAATATCGCCGGCAAGCCGGTGGCAGGCTCGATCGTCGGTGCGCAATTTGTGAAGCGCTTCATCAAAGATGGCATGCCGTGGGCGCACATGGATATCGCGGGCACCGCCTGGAAGTCCGGACCATACGAAGACCCGCTCTCGCCAGCGTGGGCGACAGGCTACGGCGTGCGCCTGCTCAATCGCTTGATCCAAAATCGCTACGAAGAGTGATGGCTGAACTCTGGTTCTACCATCTTGAGAAGAGCGATCTTGAACGCGCACTGCCGCCGCTTCTGGAGAAGTGTCTTCAGCGCGGTTGGCGCGCACTAGTGCGTGCGGGATCGCCCGAGCGCGTCGATCAGCTCGACAGCGCGATTTGGACATTTCGAGATGACAGCTTTGTTCCGCATGGGCGCGGGGGCGACCCCAAGCGACAGCCGATATGGCTTACGGTCGAAGGCGGCAATCCGAACGGCGCGCAGGCGCTTTTTCTGGTTGATGACGCCGAGCCGGGCGACCTTTCGGGGTTCGAGCGCGCGTGTCTGATCTTCGATGGCCGCGACCCGGCCGCCTTGGAATCGGCCCGATCGCGCTGGAAACAGGCTAAAGATAGCGGCGTTACAGCGTCCTACTGGAAAGAAAGCGCCTCGGGGCGCTGGGAGAAACAGCAATGATGCGCTGGGCTTTGGCGGCAATTGTGGTGATCGGTCTCGCGGCGTGCGGCGGCGGCTATCAACGCGATCTCACCTATCGCGAAATGGATCAGATCGCGCGTCAATCTACCGATGAGCAGGTTCACCGCGCTCCTCCCGACACCTGCCAGATGGCGCAATTCACCCATCTCGTCGGAACCGTTGGCGCCGAAATCGATCGCACGGAGTTACCTGCAGGCGCGCGGGTTGTCTGTCACAATTGCGCGGTCACGATGGACTACCGCGCCGACCGTCTAAACGTCGATCTCGGCGCTGACGGCCGGGTTTCAGGGCTGCATTGCGGTTAGTTGAGCTGATGAAGCAGGATCATGACAGTGGGCGCCGACGGCAACGTCGCCGACACGAACGGAAAACACACATGCGCACAGTGCTCGCGGCATATGCGGCGCTCGCGCTCAGCGCGTGTGGCCAAACCACGCCAGCGACCACGGGCGAGGCGCCGGCTGCAACTGTGCCGCTGACTGCGGCGGAGGCCACCGCGCAAGATATCTGTGGCGCTTCGCAATATGGTGCGATGGTCGGCTCAAACTTTGCCGCGGCAACCTTCCCATCCGACGCAAACATTCGCATCATTCAGCCGGGTCAGCCGGTGACACAGGACTTTGTGCCGGAACGCCTGAACCTGATCACCGACGCCAACGGCATTATCACGTCATTGGAGTGCTATTAGCCGGGAACGCGATCCCGGACGCCGAAAATCGCAGGGAGGTTCTGACGCACTTGGCGGTTTGCTGCGGTGCAGCTATAGACCCGGCTCCCCATTCAACCGGAGCCCCGCCGAGCCATGGCCACCGAACGCACCCTGTCCATTATCAAGCCCGACGCGACCAAGCGTAACCTGACAGGCGCGATCAACGCCGTGATTGAAACGTCGGGTCTGCGGATCATCGCACAAAAGCGGATATGGTTGTCGGAAGGCCAAGCGCAGGGTTTCTACGCCGTGCACAAGGAGCGCCCTTTCTTCAACGACCTGGTGAGTTTCATGATCTCGGGGCCCGTCGTTGTGCAGGCTCTTGAAGGCGAGAACGCGGTCGCGAAATATCGCGATGTCATGGGCGCGACCAACCCGGCCAACGCGGCCGAAGGCACCATCCGCAAGCAATTCGCCGAATCGATCGAGGCCAACTCGGTGCACGGTTCGGATAGCCTAGAGAACGCGGCGCGGGAGATCGAATTCTTCTTCTCTGATCAGGAAATCGTCGGCTAGGTCGCTCAATAAAGAGCCCGAAGTTTGAAGCGCGGCGCTGAAAGGCGCCGCGCTTTCAGTTTCTATTTCTTGTCCTTGCCGGGATTGTTGGGATTAAGCGGGCGCGCCGCTTGGCCGACTTGTCCGGGCGGTGGCGCAGTGCCTCCCGGTTTCTTCATCGGGGGCGTCTTGTCGGGACCTACTGTCTTGTCTGCCATGTGCACACGCTCCTTAGGTTGCGCACCCAAGAATTAGGCCGCCAGCTGTGGCTGCGCCAGCTACTTGCGCGCGATAATCTAAGAGCAGCTGACCCTCGCCAACGTTGTCGGACGCTTCGTCTGTCTTGTCTTGCCGAGAGCGGCAAGCGGCGCATAATGCTCTCGGGAGAGACGACGCAATGAAGGTGCGCTTCTGGGGTACGCGCGGATCAATCGCTACACCCGGCGGCGCCACGCTCCGCTACGGCGGCAACACCTCGTGCGTCGAGGTGACATCCGATTCAGGTACGACCATCCTCATTGACGCCGGCACCGGCGCGAATGCGCTGGGCAAGGCGCTGATGGAGCAAGACCGTGGCAAACGCGGTCATATCCTGATTTCCCACACGCACTGGGACCATATCCAAGGTCTGCCCTTCTTTGCCCCGCTCTTTGCCGCAGGCGCCGAATGGCACATTTACGGGCCGCGTGGCATTGGCCAATCGCTTCGCGACGTGCTCGCCGCGCAGATGGATTATGCCTATTTCCCGGTGACCATGAACGCGTTCGCGGCGGACGTGCACTATCACGAGGTGGTAGAGGGCGGCTTCTCGATTGAGGATATCTGGATTGAGACGCAGTATCTCAATCACCCTGCGCTAACGGTTGGCTATCGCCTTGAAGCTGACGGTGCGAGTGCGGTGTACGCTTCAGACCACGAGCCTCACGATCGTCATGCCGGCGAGGGTCATGCCGAGATTCGCGATGGCGGCGATGCGGCGCACATCGAGTTCATTCGAGACGCCGACCTCGTCATCCACGACGCCCAGTACACCGCTGAAGAATTTCCCGCCAAGGTTGGCTGGGGCCACAGCACTATCGAATACGCAGTCGATGTGGCGCTCGCCGCGAATGTGAAGACGCTGGCGCTTTATCATCACGATCCTGGGCGATCCGATGACGCCGTAGACGCGTTGCTGGCCGCCGCGCGCGAGCGCGTCGCGGCGGCGAATGGAGAGTTGAACGTCGTGGGCGCCTCGGAAGGCGGCGCCATTGAGTTGCGCGGGGCCGCGAATGCCGAGCGTGCTGCACCGTTCTTGCCGTCCAGCTTGGTCGCGCCAGTTACAAACGCCACTGAAGAGCTGGTTCTGATGTCTGGCGTTTCAGCCAATGACCGCGCGATTCTGAGCGCCGCCGCGAAGGCGGACGGGGTGCCGAGCGTTTCCGAAGTGTTGACAGACCAATTGGTCGAAACGGTGCAGGGTGGTCATCCGTCACTGATTTTCTTAGGCGACGGATTGCCGGATATCGATCCGGTTGCGCTATGCGCCGATCTTCGTGCGCTCGCTGGTGATCAAGCGAAAGACCTGCCGATTGTCATCGTGACCGATCAGGCGAAGGTGCCTAGGGACAAAGGCGAAGGCGCGGGCGTCACCGATTGGCTGACGCGGCCCTTCAGTCTGCAATATGCACGTTCGCGTCTTCGGGCGTGGCTCATGCGGTCGATGTTGCGCTGGCGCAAGGCTGCGCTGCCCGTTGATGAAGAGGCGCGGCTCGCGGCGGTGCATCGGCTCGGGCTCTTGGACACGGAGGCCGAAGAACGCTTCGACCGTCCTGCGCGGATTGCGGCCGCGGCGTTCGGCACGCCGATCGCGCTCGTCAGCCTGATCGATCGCGACCGGCAATGGTACAAAGCCCATCACGGCTTCGAGTTCAGCGAAACCTCCCGCGACATGGGCTTTTGCTCGCACGCCATCCTGGGCGATGATCCGCTGATCGTGAACGATACGCTGCGCGACGATCGCTTTGCCGACAACCCAGTGGTGCTCGGCGATCCGCATGTGCGGTTTTATGCCGGGGTGCCGTTGCACGCGGCGGACGGCGCCCGCGTCGGGGCATTCTGCATCGTTGATAGCAAGCCACGCACGCTCACGCCGGCGCAGTTGCGCATGCTGCAAGATTTGGCGCGGCTGGTCGAGGAAGAGCTGGAGCCACGCTCCGAGGCGAAGGCCGGCTAGAGACTGCGCGCAAGTTTGGCGAGACACGCCGGATAGAGCGCGTGCTCAACCGCAAGGAGCCGGTGAGCGAGGGTTTCGGGGGTATCGCCCGCCAAGATCGGCATTGACGCCTGGCCAATAATTTCGCCAGCATCAACTTCTTCAACAACGAGATGAACGGTCGCGCCGTGCTCGGTGTCGCGCGCTTCGAGCGCCCGCGCGTGCGTGTTGATGCCTGGATATTTGGGCAGCAGCGATGGGTGAATGTTGACAAGGCGACCCGCCCAGGCGCGCACGAAGAACGGCGTCAACACGCGCATGAAGCCGGCCAGTGCAACGATCTCGATGTTGCGCAACACCAGCAGGCTGTCGAGGTCGCGCTCGAACGCTTCGCGATCCTTGCCGTATGGCTTGTGATCGAGCGCCAGCGCCTCGATTCCGGCTTCGCGTGCGCGATCCAGTCCGGCAGCGCCGGGCACGTTAGAGACGACGAGCACGATTTGGTACGCATCCTGCTCTGCATCCAGGAGCGCCTGCAGATTGCTGCCGCGCCCCGATATTAAGACTGCAACGCGCTTCTTACTCATGCGGCCTTGAGCACGCCGATTTTGAACGCTTGTTCGCCGGCGGCGTTCAGTTGCGCGATGACGTTGCCAGCTGTTGCAGGCTCGACCACCAGGATCATCCCGATCCCGAGGTTGAAGGTGCGACGCATGTCTTCTTCCGGGACGCCGCCGGTTGATTGCAGCCATTCAAACACGGCGGGCCGCTTCCAGGCGTTCCAGTCGAAATCTACTTCTAAATGCTCCGGCAGCGCGCGCGGGGTGTTCTCTACCAACCCACCGCCGGTTATGTGCGCAGCGCCCTTTGCGAGCTTGGCTTCGAAGATCGGTTTCAAAGCTTTCGCATAGATGCGGGTTGGCGTGAGCAGCGCCTCGGCAAGTGTCTTGCCCGGCGCAAACGGTGCGGGGGCGTCCCAGGCGAGGCCGGAGCGTTCAACAACCTTGCGCACGAGAGAATAGCCGTTCGAGTGTGGACCGCTCGACGCGATGCCGACGATCACGTCGCCTGCGCGCATGTCTTCTGTCTTTGGCAAGAGCGTGCCGCGTTCAGCGGCGCCAACGGAGAAGCCGGCGAGATCGTAGTCGCCTTTGCCGTACATCCCCGGCATCTCGGCCGTCTCGCCGCCTGAGAGCGCCGCGCCGGCTTGGCGGCAACCCTCGGCGATGCCTTGCACCACGAGCGCCGCTTCCTCGGCGTTGAGTTTGCCGGTGGCGTAGTAATCGAGGAGCATGAGCGGCTCAGCCCCTTGGGCGGACAGATCGTTCACGCACATGGCGACCAGATCGATGCCAACGGTCTCGTGGCGGCCGCTCTCGATAGCGATTTTCAACTTCGTGCCGACGCCGTCGGTTGTCGCCAGGAAGATTGGATCTTTGAATCCAGCCGCTTTCGGGTCGAAAGCGCCGGCGAATCCGCCCAAAGCGGCGTCCGCGCCGGGGCGAGCTGTGGATTTCGCAGCCGGTTTGATGAGGTCGACCAGGCGCTCGCCCTCGTCGATATCCACACCAGCGTCGCGATAGGTAAGGCCGTTAGTTCCCGGGGTATTGGTCACGTGATGAGTCCAGAAGCCGCCACATTGATAGGCGATTCCGCGCCGGGTAGGGTCTCCCGACACCGAGGTTCAGGTATGAAGTTTTCGCCCTTGGCGGTATTTGCCGCTGTTTTCCTTGCCGCCTTGTGCGCGTTCGCGCCGGGTGCGGCAAGCGCCCAAGGGCGCGACAATGTCTACGCCGTAGCCGGCGTTCGCGTGGATGAAACCGCCGCCAACGCTGCGGCTGCGCAACAAGCGGGGTTCGCCGCCGCCCAGCGGGTGGGGTTGGAACGCCTTATCCGCCGCCTTACCATTCCCGACGAACTCGCCGCGCAAGGGCTCCCGCAGGTGGAGGCAACCACGCTTGAACGCCTAGTCTCCAGCGTTGACGTGGAAGAAGAGCGCCGCTCCGGCACACGTTATATCGGCCGCCTCACCGTGCGCTTCGATCCTTCCGGTGTTCGCACGCTGCTACGCCAATTCAATCTGACGGTCGTCGATACGCGCACTTCGCCGGTGCTGGTCGCTCCATTGGTGGTGGCTGGGACCTCAGTGGAAACCGCGGCCGCTTGGCGCGAGGCGTGGGCTGACGGCGGGTTTGGCGATGAACTCGTGCCGCTTGCGATTGCGCCGGAGGCGCTTCAGGGCGCGCCTGCATGGCAAGTGGCGCAACCCTTTGCGCAAGCGTCAGCTGCGGCCTCTGCGCTTTATGCGACGCTGCGCGTGCAAGGTTCGACTGCAACAGCGACGCTGGTGGAAGTCAGTGATAACGCGATCCAGCAGCGTGGCGAGGTTGCCGCACGGCTTGCGAGCGACGATCCGGCCGCCCTGCGTGCCGCGCTGTCTTCGTTGACCGAGCAGGCCAGCGCGCGCCTTCAGAACGATTGGAAAGGCCGTGTCGCAATTGGCGGCGGCCAGCGCGCGCGCATCAATGCATCAGCGCTCTACACCAGCCAAGCACAATGGGAGCAAATCAAGGATGCGCTCGAGGGCGCTGCCCAGACGCTGATCTCGGAGATCCGCATCGAAGCCGTCGGGCGTCAGGGCGCGCTGGTGTCGTTCTCATTTGTTGGCGACCGCGACCAGCTGGCGGCTGAACTCCAACGGCGTGGCGTCAACCTCGCGGATACAGCCAGCGGGCCAACGCTCCGCGTCGCTGCGAGGTAGTGCAAAGCGGTGAGCCAGCAGCCACGTCTGTTTGAGTTCCAGATGGGCGACCGCTCGCCCGACAAGCTGGTGGTGGCCGAGGCGAACCGCGACGCGGTCCAATTGCTGACTGATTGGCGGGCTTGGCCGCACGGCGCCTTGGCGCTCTCTGGCCCCTCGGGCTCCGGCAAGTCCCATTTGGCTCTGGCTTGGGCCTTCGAGGTCGGCGCGCAGGCGCTTTCGCCTCTGGCCAGTCCCGAAGACGGCGCGAGCGCCTACCGCGAAGCCAAAGGCAGGCTGCTGATCGATGATGCCGACGGCAGGCGGGACGAGGCGATGCTTTGGCGCCTGCTCGATCTCGCCCGGAGCGAGCGCGGAGCGGTGCTTTTGGTGGGCGTCGCCCCACCCTCGGGCTGGGTGGTGCAGACCCCTGATCTCAGCTCCAGGCTCGCTTCTTTACCGGTCGCTAAGCTTGGTGAGCCCGATGAAGCGCTGATGGACGTGGTTTTGCGCCGGATTTGTCGCGAGAAATTCATTCAATTGAGCGATGATGCCGCCAAGTACCTCGTGCGGCGGCTCCCTCGAACCTTCGCTGCAGCCCAGGCTTGGGCTGCGGCCTTGGACGAGGAGCTGGTGCGCGGGGCCAAGCCTGTGACCACAGTGATCGCGAAGCGAGCACTGGAGAAAATGCAGGCGCGCTGGGTTGGTGGAGACGGTTAACAGATGGCGAAATCGCGCAAGAAGACGCGCGTCGTGGCGCAGAACACGCCGCCGCTGAACGATCCGAAGCGCTTCCTGAACCGGGAGCTCTCGTGGCTCGCGTTTAACACCCGCGTGCTGGAGGAAGCCGAAAACGAGATGCACCCGTTGTTGGAGCAGCTTCGCTTCCTTTCGATTTCTGCGTCCAATCTCGACGAATTCCACATGGTCCGCGTGGCTGGCCTGCACGAGCAGGTGAAGGCGGGCGTGACGGTGCTCAGCAACGATGGGTTGACGCCCAGCGAACAACTGGCGCGCGTGCACGCGGCCGCCACAAAACTGATCGATCGCCAACAGGATCGGTGGCGCGCCCTGCGTGTCGCCCTGCGCAGCGCCGGTATCTCGGTGTTGGATCGAGAAGAGCTTACAGAAGAAGAGTTGCGCTATTTGAAGCCGCTCTTCATGGCGGAAGTCTTTCCGTTGCTAACGCCGCTCGCCGTCGATCCGGCCCACCCTTTCCCGTTCATTCCAAACCTGGGCTTCGCGATCGCGCTCAAGCTGAAGCGCAAAGGCGATGGCCGTACGCTCAATGCCCTGATCCCGGTCCCGAGCCAGGTGGCCCGGTTCATTGACATCACGTTGGCGCACTCGCACGTCGATCTCGACGCTGGCGAGCGTCTGCATCGCCGCTTTCTCACGCTTGAAAACACGATCACGCTTTTCTTGGATGAGCTCTTCCCGGGATACAGCGTCGAAGCGCAGGGCGCGTTTCGCGTCGTCCGCGACAGCGACATTGAAATCCAAGAAGAGGCTGAAGATCTCGTGCGTGAGTTCGAGACCCGGCTAAAGGAGCGCCGGCTAGGCGATGTCGTGCGTCTGCAAGTCGAAGCATCGATGCCGGAGGATCTGCGGGCATTTATCAGCAGCAAGCTAGAAGCTGACGCGCGCGATGTTATCATCGTCGAAGGTATGCTCGGTCTTTCAGCGCTCTCAGCGCTGGTGAACGAAGACCGCCCGGAGTTGAAATTTCCGCGGTTCGAGCCGCGTTTCCCAGAGCGGATCAAGGACTTCGGTGGCGACAGTTTCGCAGCGATCCGCGCCAAGGACATTCTCGTCCACCACCCGTTTGAATCGTTCGACTCCGTGGTTCAATTTGTGCGCCAGGCGGCGGCGGATCCGGCAGTCGTTGCGATCAAGCAGACGCTCTATCGCACCTCGCGCGATTCACCTATCGTCGCCGCCCTCGTGGCGGCGGCTGAAGCGGGAAAGAACGTCACCGCGCTGATTGAACTAAAGGCCCGCTTCGACGAAGAAACAAACCTTCATGTTGCGCGCAAGCTGGAAGCGGCCGGCGCGTCGGTGGTGTACGGCTTTATCGATTTTAAGACCCACGCCAAGGTGAGCCTCGTCGTTCGGCGTGAAGCGGAAGGCCTGCGCACCTATGCGCACTTCGGCACCGGCAACTACCACCCGATTACAGCGCGGATCTATACCGACCTGTCTCTCTTCACGTGCGATCCTGCGCTTGGACGCGACGCAAACCGCTTGTTCAATTTTGTCACCGGCTATGCGCGTCCCGCTGAACTCGAAAAGATCGCCATGTCGCCAGTCAACTCGAAGGCGACGCTTTTGAAGCTGATTGACGATGAAATCGAGCATGTGCGGGCGGGCCGTGGCGGTTCGATTTGGGCCAAGCTCAACGCCCTGGTGCATCCAGAGATCATCGATGCGCTTTATCGCGCGTCGAATGAGGGCGTGAAAATAGATCTTGTGGTTCGTGGTATCTGCTGCCTGCGCCCTGGTGTTCCGGGGATGAGCGAAAACATCCGGGTCAAATCCATTGTCGGGCGTTTTCTTGAGCACGCCCGGATCGTCTGTTTCGGTAACGGAGCAAAGTTGCCCAACGCCAAGGCGAAAGTCTTCCTGTCTTCCGCCGACTGGATGCCGCGGAACCTGGAGCGGCGCGTTGAGGTCTTGTGTCCGGTTGAAAATCCGACCGTTCATCAGCAAGTTCTCGACCAAATCATGGTCGCGAACCTCAATGACGAGGCGCAGTCCTGGTACATGGACCAGGATGGGGTATTCACTCGGGTCGATGTTTCGAAACTGCCAGACGAACCGTTCAGTGCGCACAATTACTTCATGCGCAACCCGAGCCTCTCGGGCCGCGGGCGCGCGGGCAAGGGTGATGCGCCGGCCGCGTTCGACCACATCGGCGCGCGGCGTACGTCCTAAGCTGAGCGGTGAACGATGACGTCGCGGTTTCTCCGCGATGGGCAGGAAGCGGCCGTCATCGACGTCGGCTCCAATTCCGTACGGCTTGTCGTCTATCGCATTGACGCGCGCGCGATGACGCCGATCCTGAACGAGAAGGTCATGGCGGGGTTAGGCCGCGAAGGCGCTCGCACGGGCTCGCTGTCGAAGGAAGGTGTCGATCATGCGCTGCGGGCCTTGCGCCGGTTTGCGACGTTGATCGATGCGCTGCAGATCATGGATGTCTACGCCGTCGGCACCGCGGCAGTCCGGGAAGCGAAAGACGGCAAGGAATTTGCCGCGCGGATGGAAGCCGAAAGCGGCATCAAGCTGCGTATTCTGAGCGGTGAAGATGAAGCGCGCTTGTCGGCGCTGGGGGTAATGGCCGGCGCGCCGGACGCAAAAGGCCTTGTTGGCGATCTCGGCGGCGCGAGTCTTGAATTGATCGAGATCAGCCCAAAGGGCGTCGGACGCGGCGAGACGTTCCCGCTGGGGCCGCTCACGCTGATGGACGGCGGAGATTTTGACTACGGCAAGATCAGTAAACAGGTGGAGCAGGCGCTTGATCGCACCAAATTGCTCGGTAAGCGCGGCGGCGATTTTTACGCTGTCGGCGGTGCTTGGCGCGCGCTTGGCCGCATCGACATCGCCCTGACAAATCATCCACTCGGCGTGCTGCATCACCATGAGATGAGCCGTGCCGAAGTGCTCAAGGTCGTTGATGCGGTGCGCAAGCAGAGCAAACGCTCTCTCGAACGCTTGGAAGAAGCGGCGGCGAAGCGTGCGGAGACCTTGCCCTACGCCGCTGTGGTGCTTGAGCACGTGATGCAGTTGGGCCAGTTCGACCGAGTGGTTCTCTCGGCGTTCGGTTTGCGCGAGGGCGTGTTGATCGAGCGGATGAGCGAACAGGCGCTCGCGACCCATCCCCTTATTGCTGCTGCGGAAGCTCTCGCGGGCCGTTGGTCGCGCACGCGCGCGTTTGGTCATGCGCTCGAAGAGTGGATCGCGCCGATGTTCGAGGGACAGCCCTACGTGTTTCCGAAGAAGCGTGAGGAAGTGTTGCGCGGCGCTGCGGCGCGCCTTGCCGACGTAGGCGGCCCGTTGCATCCGGATCAGCGTGTCGAGGTAATGTTCGATCTCATCTTGCGCGCCCCGCTCGCGGCCATCAGCCACGAGGAGCGCGCGTTTCTCGCGGCGGCGATCCACCACCGCTATACCAAGGCCGCGCCGCGCCACGCGGAAGCCTACATGCGTCTGCTCAGCGATGAGCGCCAGGCCGCGGCCGCCGCGCTGGGCGCGGCGCTACGGCTGGGCGCCGATCTTTCGGGCCGAAGTGAGCCGCTTTTGGCCGCAGTTGAGATTGAGGCGGTTGACGGGAGGCTCGTCCTTCGGGTCAAGAAGAAGATGGCTCACCTCATCACCGAGACGGTGCAGCGGCGATTGGATTTTGCCGCCGCCGCCTTAAGGCTCACCCCGGAGACCAAGATTCTATGAGCGACACCCCGCCTGACCGCCTTTCGGTCGATCCTGAGAGCCCATTCCATGATGAAGCGGTGCTGGCGCGCGGTGTTGGCGTGCGCTTCAACGGCAACGAGAGGACCAATTGCGAGGAATATTGCGTGAGCGAAGGCTGGGTGCGGCTGGCCGTTGGTAAGACCTTGGACCGTAAGGGAAAGCAGCTCACCATCAAATATTCCGGCAAGGTTGAACCCTATTTCCAGGATCTCCCCAAGGAGGGCTGATCTTTAGGGTAAGAGGCGCCGCGCGCGCCGCTTCCGTGCTATGTGCCACTCTGGCGATGGCAGGAACCAGTGACTGAGGAACTCGGACCCCGGAAGCTCGCGGCGATCATGTCGGTCGATGTCGCCGGCTACTCGGCCATGTCAGAGGTGGACGAAAGCCAAGCGCTCGCGCTCGTGGCTCGGGTACGGGCGTCCATTGATGCAATCGTGCAAAGCCATGGCGGGCGGGTCTTCAACACCGCTGGCGACGGATTCATGCTGGAGTTTGCCTCCGTGTCCGGCGCGCTGGCCGCCGCTGAAATTCTTTGGGAAGGCGTCGAACGCAAACGTGTTCGCGTCGGTGTTCACGTCGGCGACGTGATGATGACGAAGACGGGCGATCTGCTAGGCCATAGCGTCAATGTCGCCGCGCGTTTGCAGCAGCTGGCGCGGCCCGGCGCCGTGGTCGTGTCGCTGGACGTGCGTCGTGCTGTCCGTGGCAAGCTCGCGCAACGGCTGCATCCCGCAGGCGCCGTTCATTTGGACAAGATGGCTGAGACCATCGACATCTTCACACTCGAAGCTATCGCCGCGGCGCGCACGCGTCCCCGCAAGCCTGAGCCAGTGTTGGCGGTGCTGCCGTTTGATAACGAAAGCTATGCCGCCGAAATGGACTATTTCTCCGACGGGGTGGCTGACGAGATCATCTCGACGTTGCTGCGCCAGTCAAAGATCAAAGTGATAGGCCGACTCTCGGCGTTCCAGTTTCGCGGTGAGCGGAAGCGTGACGCGGCGCCGGCGTTGAAAGCGAGCCACATTTTGGATGGCTCAGTACGGTTGAGCGGCGACCGTATGCGGGTGAGCGTCCAATTGATTGACGCCGCCACGAACGTCGCGCTCTGGAGCGAACGCTACGAGGGCGATCGCAACGACGCATTTGCCTTGGAAGATGAGATCGCCGCCAAGGTCGCGGCTTCGTTGCGCCGCTCGCTGTCGCAGTCCGAGCGCGCCGCCAATCCAATCGATCCGGCGGCGTACGATCTCTACCTCCGGGCGCGTCAGATATGGCTGATGATGAGCGATATCGAGGAGGATCAGGCCGCGGTCTTGCTTGAGCGATGCGTCGCCATCGCGCCTGAATTTGCCGATGCATGGGCGGTGCTCGCGAGCGTGCGGGCGCTATTGCTTCCACGAGATCGCGATCTCATCGGCACGCCGGCGCATGACGCTGCGCTCGCGGCGGCCAAGCGTTCGCTCGAACTCGACCCAGATTGCGCGCAAGGGTTCGCCGCGCTGTCGCTGTTGAAACCCGCGTTCGGCGCCTATGCAGACAAACTGGCGCTCGTGAACGAGGCGCTTAAACGCACGCCGAATGATCCGTCTTTGCATGTCGCGCGCGCTGCTTGGCTCTATGGCGTCGGGCGTCTGAAGGACGCGGCGCGTGCATTGGAAATCGCGAGCCTCCTCGAACCGCTGGGTCCCGCTGTCGAAGGCTTGCGCGCCAGCCTCTTGACGGCGCGCTTCGACGTTGAAACCGCGCATGAGATCATTAGCGCCGCTTGGGCCCGCTGGCCGGATTCGCCGTTCATTTGGTACCTCACCTGGGTGACGCATTGCGCCGCTGGACGCGCGGACGCCGCCGAAGCGCTTGCCGCGCCGGGCACGCCGCCGCGCCGCGCGGTGAACGAGCGCGATGTCGAGGTGCTCCGAAACTACGTTCGGCTGCTGCGTCTTTCGCAGGATGAACGGCGAGAGGCCTGCAATGAATTGCTGGACGATATCGCAAGAGATGATGGACCCGCGCCGCTGACAACGTTGATGTTTGCGGCGAGCCAAGGCTGCGCCGACCGGGCGTTCGATGTGATCAATAAGGTTCTCGACCAAGGCCGCGAACTCAAGCCCGACAGCCACGAAGCGTTCGGCATGGCGCGCGCTCAATCTTCTTTGCAATTGTTCGTCAGCACGGGCGGCACGCCGATCTGGTTGGACCCGCGTTTTCCGGCCCTGTGTGCGCGTCTCGGATTGGCGCAATATTGGGTCGAGACCAAGAAGTGGCCGGATTGCGCAAACGAGACGCCGTACGATTTCAGGACGGCATGCGCAGAGGCCGTTGGCTAGGCGTGTGTCGCAGGATTAGCGAATTCGATCGCATTTCGCTCCTAGGCGAGCGACCCTGAAATACGCTTGCAACACACGGCTTTGACGTTGGGTTCCTCAACGGGGGAAGCATGCGCATCAGGTTACTTGCGACGCTGGGCCTGCTGGCAGCGTGCCAGAGCGTTCCGCAAGACGCCGCTCTTACGCCGCAGCCGCTGGCGCCGAGCATGATCGCTGCTGCCGAGCGCAGCCGTGCGCCGGGTATGGTCGCGGCAATTATCCGTGATGGCCGTGTGGTGCAGGCTTTTTCGTGGGGCGGGATGGCTTGCGATGGCTCTGGCGCCGCGGATGTCAACGCTGCCTACGAAATCGGTTCGATCTCCAAGCACATCACCGCAGTTGCGCTGCTGCAATTGTGGGAGCGCAACCTCGTCGATCTTGACGCTACAGTGGGTACGTACCTCGATGACATTCCGGAAGCTTGGAAAAGCGTGACGCTCCGCCAATTGCTGACGCACACGAGCGGCGTGCCGGACTATGAGGAAGCGGGCGGTTACGGCGTTTATGAAACGTCGCCAACGCCAGCCCAGGTGTACGCCATCGTCGGCGATCGGCCGTTGGATTTCGAGCCAGGCGCGAGTTGGTCCTATTCCAACACCGGTTATTTCCTGCTCAGCCAAGTCGTGCAGCGCGTCAGCGGCGAGCGCTTCGGTGAGTACCTGCGTGCGCATCTGTTCGAACCACTCGGCATGCACCACACCTTTATGGGCGGCTACGCACCTGAAGGCGTAACTTTGGCGCAAGGATGCAGGCCCGGCGATACGCCGGATGCGGCGCGCGTTGCCGTTCGCCCGATAACAGAAGCCAGCACGTTCGGCGCAGGCGGCATATCCTCGACGCTTGCCGACTGGGCGCTTTGGGACGAAGCGCTCTACGGGGGCCACGTGCTGTCACCGCGCGCGATGGATGCGTTGTTCACTACTCAGCACCTCGCTGATGGCTCCGACACTGGCTACGCGTTCGGTATGTTTCGCGACGAGTATCGTGGCGTTTCGCGCCTAGAGCATAGCGGCCAGACGCAAGGCTTTAGCGCCAATTACGAGCACTTCCCCGATCGTGATGTTTCGATGGTTGTGTTCGCGAATTCTTACGGCACGCGCTTCGGCGGCGTGGTGCGTGCTCTCGAAGCCCAGGTACTGCCCGATCGAAGCTATGACCTTCTGCCGGTGCCGGTTGACCCCGATCCACAACGCACTCTCACCGTGCGCCGTGCGTTGCGTCAAATCGCGCTGGCGGAGCAACCGTTGGATCTGCTCGCGCCAGACGTTCGCGCCGCGGCGCTTGATCCGCAAATGACGTCAGCGCTTGCACCATTGCGGCCGCATGCGGAGCACGCCGATCAGGTGGTGTTCTTGCGATCTGATCCGCCGGACGGAGAGTACACGCGCGACATCTACAAATCAGTGATCGATGGCGAGACGAGTTATCTTTTGTTTACGTGGCATGACGGACTGCTTGCCGGCCTCCGTATCGAGGACGAGTAGCTCAACCCGCGTCGACGCTGACTTTGCCGTCCTTCAGCTTCAGCGCCAATGCGCATTCGCCGAACGCTTCGCGGCGCCAGCCCTTGGGCGCGGCCACATTGGCGTAGTAAGCGGCGGCGATCAGAGTGGCGGCTCGTCTAAGACGCGACTATGCCAAAAAGTGCAAAATTGCGGAGACGATGAGAGCGCTGATTACCTGTGCGCCGACCAACGTCAGTAGTGAAGCGAGCAATCGGCGCCACCAGGGGCCGCGCGCGAACGCTGCCCAGGCCCAAAAGAGATAGGCGACGATGGCGGCGCTTATCGGTAGGTTGGCTGCCTGAGAATGACTTAACGCGAGTATGACCAAAGACATCACGCCGTACAGGTTCGTCTGGCCCTGCGTGTAAAAGAGAGCAATGAGCGCATCGATGTAGCGAACGTTCAAACCGATGAAGCAGACGCGCATCACCAAGGCTGCGAACGGCAGCACGAGCAGCGTGAGGATCGCGGCGTTGTCGAGCAAAAACGCGACTTGATCTTGATGTTGCTCAAGCCCGAGTTCGGTGCGGAAGCCTAGATTGTCGAGTACAAACCAAGTTGTGGCGACGTAGGCCACAACAGTAAACAGCAAGTAGCGCCAGGGCTTCGCGAAGCGGTCGTTGCGATCCTCGATGAAGCCGCGGATGACCGCGGCGGGATTCCAAATTAAGCCCACGAACGCGCCGACGATGCCGCGGTCCCATTGCAGCAAGTCATCACGTACGCCTGCCGCAAGTTCGCGTAGAGTGATGCGTCCGGGGCGCGCCCCTTCGGTCACGTCGCCTCCACGGCTACTTTTCCGTCCCGGAGTTTGAGGGCGAGCTTGCCGTGTTTTAGCGCCAGTGCGCGTTCGCCGAACACCTCGCGCCGCCACCCCCGGAGCGCCGGAACGTCCGCATTGTCGTCGGCGGCGATTGCTTCCACCTCCGGCGCGGAGGCGATGAGGCGTGGTGCAACATTGTGGCGCTCCGCTTCGAAGCGCAGCAACACTTTGAGCAATTCAACCGTTGGCCCTAATCCCGACGGGATGGGAGGCGGACGTACGTGCTTGTAGACAGGACGATTTGGATCGCTGAAGGCGCGATCCAGCGCCTGGATGAGGTCGCCGGCGGCTCGCGAATTGCCGAAACCGCGGGGCACGGCGCGCATCCGGTCGAAGTCGGCTGGGCTCTTGGGCCTGTGCTCTGCTATCTCATAAAGGGCTTCGTCTTTGACGACGCGGCCGCGCGGCACGTCTCGTTGTTGTGCTTGGCGCTCACGCCAAGCGGCTGCCACTTGGAGGCCGAGCACATAGTCCGCAGTGGTCTTGCGCAGCTTCAGCCGCTTCCAAGCGTTTTCTGGCGTCGTGTCGTAGATGTCCGGATCGAGCAGGTAGTTGTGCTCCTCATCAAGCCAAGAGAGACGGCCTTCGCTTTCCAGCTTGGCGTGCATCTTTGGGTAGATGTCGCGCAGGTGCGTGACGTCGGCGAGTGCATATGAAAGCTGGGCGTCGGAAAGCGGACGGCGGCTCCAATCGGTGAAGCGTGAAGACTTGTCCAAGCGGCGCTTCAGGATCTGCTGCACCAGCGCGTCATAGGCTACGGTGTCGCCATAGCCGCATGCCATGGCGGCGATTTGAGTGTCGAACACCGGATGCGGGAGCTTGCCGCCAAGCTTCAGGAAAATCTCCAGGTCCTGGCGCGCCGCGTGAAAAACTTTGAGCACCTTCCCGTTCGCCATCAGCTCCATAAAAGGCGCAAGCGCGAGCCCCTCAGCGAGCGGATCGATCACCGCCTCGACGCCCGGCGCTGCCGCCTGGATCAGGCAGAGTTTTGGCCAGTAGGTCGTCTCGCGCATGAATTCGGTATCGACCGCGACGAAGGGGTGCTGCGCCAATTCCTGGCACAGCGCCTCCAAGTCCGATGTCGTGGTGATCACGCGCATAGGGGCTGGTTGATCCGCGCCGGGCCTGGGGTCAAGCATGGAGCGTGCCGATGCGGTATTATTCCGGCGTCGGCGCCGCGAGGGCGGTTGGTTGGGTGAAGCCCTCGCTGAGGACGCCGCTCGCAACGAGGCCGCGCAGATAGCTGTCGTCATGAGCTGGCAGCAGAACAAGTTCGGGGTTCGCTTGGGCGGCATCATGCAGAGCGCGCAATTGGCGCAGCACATTGGGGCGTCCGGGATCGACGCCAGGCATCAGCCAGCGGATGAACCGCGGCCGGCCGCGCAGATGTTCGACACTGCCGATCACCCAGGCGATGTCGCCGATGAACAGATACTCGCGTGTCGTCGTCTTGGCGTAAATGAGGATGGTTCCGGGGGAATGGCCGGGCATCGCGACGGCGACGACGCCCGGAGCGATACGCTGTGGTTGCTGGAAGTCCGACGTGGTGATGCCTGCGATCTCCGGTGCGAGTTGGCCGCCCGGCGCGTGCTCGGGCAGGCCGTTCAGCTGCGTAGCCGTGAGTGTGAGATGCGGCGCGAGCTCCGCTGGTTCGGGATGACGCGCGATGGCCATGACGTGATCGAGATGTTCGTGTGTGATCATCACGCGTTGAGCGCGCGTCATCGCCGCGAGCACGTCGTCATAGGTCTGCTCGTTAAAGCTGCCTTTGCCTTGCGACATTTGATCGAGTGTGTCGCGATCGACGGCGCCGTCGATGATTGTGTCGCCGCTGGGCGCGACAATCTGGAACGAGTTGTAAGAGAGCGTGCGCTCGCCATCGAAGGCGCCGGATTCGACTGCGAAGCTGGGCGCCGTGCTTTCGCCCACGAACTCGACATTCACCGCCGTTGGTAGCGTTTCCGGCGCATCGCTGGCGACGAGTTCGCGATAGGCGGCGAGATCGACGACGCCCCCAGCCTCAGCCGGGGCTGTTGCATCGAGCGCGGCCCACCAGAAGAACGCGCCCAATGCCGCGAGCACAACAACGATTCCGGCCAGCCATTTCATAGCGTCTCTCCCCCCACGTCTTCGCGTGGTCCCGATAGCACGAGCTTCATTCTGTCTGCTGAAAACGGTTTGGCTAGCGCCAAAGCGTCGTTGGCGGCGCCTTCGAGCCAGACATCAATCTCATCGCCTGTGAGCATCACAGGCATTGCCTCAGCGTGAACCGGCCTTGTGAGTTCATTCGGTTCGGTTGTGAGAATGGCGTAGAGTAGGTGCGTCGCGTCCTCCTTGCCGCGGATGCCGCTCCAGGGCCGCCAGATGCCAGCGAAGCAGAAGAGCGGCCGGTTATCTCCAAGCGCGAACCAGTGCGCGACCTTCGGCGTGGAGTCGGAGTACTCAACAAAACTCGTAGCGGGCACCACGCAGCGGAACCGCGGGCTGTCGAGCCAGCCCTTCCAGTAGTTCGAGCGGAGATTGCGGACGTTGGTGACGGGGCGCTTGCCGCCGCCAGCGGGTGGGAAGCCCCAGCGCATCATCACCATTTCGCGCAAGCCCTCTTTGGAAGTGCCGACGACAGGCGCCAATTGGTCCGGGAAAATGGCCGGCAGCGGCGGCTGGTTGCCGGTGCGATCGCGCATGGCCCGGGTGTAAGCGACCGCTGCTTCGCGCGATTTGGTCATTGAATAGAGGTTGCACATGGGCAGGGCTGTTTTGCCGGGGCGCCCCACGCCTTGACAAGATGCAGCGCAACATGCGCTTTCCGCCGCGAAATGCGCCCGCTTTTCCGACTCGGGGCGCTGGAGCTTTCGATGCACGCTTACCGTTCTCATACTTGCGGCGCCCTCCGTCCGGCGGATGCCGGCAAGGATGTGCGTCTCGGCGGCTGGGTGCATCGTAAGCGCGACCTGGGCGGGCTGTTGTTTATCGATTTGCGCGACAATTACGGGATCACGCAGCTGGTCATTAATCCTGGCTCGGCCGCGTTTGCGCTGTTCGAGCGGGTTCGCGCCGAGACGGTCGTGCGGGTTGACGGCAAGGTGGTTGAGCGTGCGAAGGATACTGTGAACCCAGACTTGCCGACCGGCGAGATCGAAGTCCGCGTTAGCGATGCCGAAGTGCTGGGCTCTGCAGAGGAGCTGCCGCTGCCTGTGTTCGGTGAACCGGATTATCCTGAAGAGACGCGCCTTAAATATCGTTTCCTCGATCTGCGCCGGGAGAAGCTGCACCGTTCGATCGTGCTGCGCTCGCAGGTGATTTCCAGCTTGCGCCGCCGCATGATTGATCAGGGGTTCACGGAGTTTCAGACGCCGATCTTGACGGCCTCATCGCCGGAAGGCGCGCGCGACTTCCTGGTGCCGTCGCGCCTGCATCCGGGCAAATTCTACGCGCTGCCGCAAGCGCCGCAGCAGTTCAAGCAGCTCTTGATGGTGGCTGGCTTCGACAAGTACTTCCAGATCGCACCGTGCTTCCGCGACGAAGATGCTCGCGCTGACCGTTCGCCGGGCGAGTTCTACCAGCTCGATTTCGAGATGAGCTTTGTCACACAGGAAGATGTGTTCAACGCCATCGAGCCGGTGCTCGCAGGCGTGTTCGAGGAGTTCGCAAACGGCAAGCGCGTGACGAAGGCGGGCGAGTTCCCGCGCATTCCGTATGCGGAATCGATTGCGAAGTACGGCTCCGACAAGCCGGACCTGCGCAATCCGCTGGTTCTGCAGGACGTTAGCGAACACTTCCGCGGCGGTGGCTTTGGACTCTTCGCGCGCTTCCTCGAAAAGCCCGGCCAAGCGGTTTGGGCCGTTCCTGCGCCGAGCGGTGGTTCGCGTGCGTTCTGTGATAAGATGAATTCGTGGGCTCAAGGCGAAGGTCAGCCGGGTTTGGGCTACATCTTCTGGCGAGATGGCGAAGAAGGCGGCGCAGGGCCGATCGCGAAGAACATCGGACCTGAGAGAGCTAACGCTATTCGTGAACAGCTTGGGCTCAAAGTTGGCGATGCGGCTTTCTTCGTCGCGGGCGATCCGAGCGTGTTCTACAAGTTCGCGGGCCAAGCGCGGAACAAGGTCGCGGACGAACTGAACCTTGCAGACAAGGATCAGTTCGCCTTCTGCTGGGTCGTGGATTTCCCGATGTACGAGTGGAGCGAGGAAGAGAAGAAGATCGACTTCTCCCACAACCCGTTCTCGATGCCGAATTTCGATCACGAAGCGTTCTTGAAGCTTGACGTGAATGATCGCGCGACGATCGAGAAGATCACGGCATTTCAGTACGACATCGTCTGCAATGGCGTTGAGCTCTCGTCGGGCGCCATTCGTAACCACAAGCCCGAGATCATGATCAAAGCGTTCGAGATCGCGGGCTATGGCCGTGAGGTCGTCGAAGAGAAATTCGGCGGCATGTTGAACGCATTCCGCTTCGGCGCGCCGCCGCACGGTGGATCGGCGCCGGGCGTGGACCGTATTGTCATGCTGCTCGCCGGTGTCGACAACATCCGCGAAGTCATCGTTTTCCCGTTCAACCAGCAGGCCCAGGACTTGATGATGAACGCGCCGGGCGAAGTGACGCCGAAGCAGCTAAAAGAGCTGCACATCCGCATCGCGGAAACGCCGAAGAGCTAATAACCCGTCTGGCCGCCTGGGCGTGAGCGCAGAAGCTTGAAACGATGAAAACCTAGCTCCTGCAGAGGTGCGAGGTCAAAGTCGACCATGCCCAGCATCTCGCGTTGCTTCAGAGGCTGCGAGCACTTGAATTCGCCAGCGCCTGTCTTGTTGTATTTGGAGATCGACACGTAACAGATCTTCGACGGGCAGGTGAGCGCACACCCGGCGTTTGCGAACAGTGTGATGCGGTCCTTTGATGGCAATCCCGACAGGAATTCAGTTTCACCATTGAGTTCCATGGGCAACACGATGGTGTCGTAGAACTCGAGCGCTGAACTGACCCGCGCGTAGCTGTTCAGGTTTTTGATGACGCTTGCTTCGATGCGATAGCGAGGGAAATCGCGACGAATCCATTTGGCAAGAGCGTCATTGGTAACGATCGCGGCGTTGCCGTCTCTGTGGTATTTCTCAAGCAGCGGTTTGGCTGCTTCGTATTCCTCCTCGCTGACATAGTGATTTGTTAGCGGCAGGCGAACGCCTATGCTGGCGTAATACATCTCATGGACATCGTATGGCGTAAGTTCGGCGCGCGTAAACACGCGACCGCCGTAAAGCGTAGTGTGCTCCACAAAACCGAAAATACTGTCGATCTCGGCAATAGGCACAGTGGGGAAGTTGCGGGCGAGAAAGGCGAGGATGGGAACTTCGTTAGGTTTGCCCCGCGCCGAGATGGTGTACTTCATGTCGTCTCCCCTTCACAGGGTGACGGGCCGCAGAGTTCTTATCTTGATCGAGATCAACTACTCGCAGGTTCGGAGCCGCAAGCCGCGCGGCAGGCGCGTGCGTGCGGTACCGCAGGCTTGATCGAGCTGCTCTTGCGTCAGCCCGTGGGTATGGCGGAGGTCGGCACCTGACAGGTCCGCGTTCTCCAGGTTCATGCGCGTGACGTCGGCGCTGCCGAAGTTTGCGCGTGTGAAATCGGCGCCGCGCGCATCGGCTAGTTGCAAACGCGCGCGATCGAAGCGGGCGTGCGGGCACGAGGCGTCGATGAGGCGTGCGCGGGTGAGATCTGCCTGGGTGAAATCAGCGCCTTCGAATTCGGAGTGTGAGGCATCGGCGCGTGTCAGCACGGCGTTCGAGAAATCGGTGCGGTTAAAATTGGAATGAGTCATCCGCGCGCCGGCGAGGATGCGGCCGGACAGGTCGCAGTCTTCGCAGACGCCGCCATAGGCAGGTTGCGCTTCGAGCCGCGCGCCGGCGCCGAACGGCCAGAACGCGGAGGCGACCTGGCTCGCCGATGCCGCCCCGAGGACGACTGCCGCGAATACGGCAAGGCGCAATTGTGTCAGCACGGCGCCGGAATAGGCGCGTTCAAGTTATGCAGCCAGTGAACTTGCAGTAAGCGAGAATTGTTACTGGTTGTTACCGCAGGTCGGGATAGTCATTCCCGCCGGAAGCGTGGTCGTTGCATCGCCACAAGCAGTATTCAATTGCGCCTGTGTAATACCGACGGCGTCGGCGAGTTCCGCACCAGAGAGGTTGGCGCCGATCAGCACCGCGCCATTGAGACGAGCGCCACCGAGATAAGCCCCGACCAACGTCGCGCCTTCGAGGTTGGTGTCGCTCATATCTGCCCCCGAGAGGCGGGCGCCGAAGAAGTTCGTGAGCGACATGTTCGCGCCATGGAAGCGGGTGCGGTCGGCGGTGGCGAGCGACAGATCGGCTTGGCGAATGCGGGCGCCGGAGAAGTTACGACCGGGGATGGCTTGGTACGCGAGGCTGATTTGGAAGAGATCGCAGTTGGCGCAGCTTGCGCCGTCGCGAACGCGCGCGGCGATCACGTCGCGCTCGGCCTGGTTCGTGATTGGGCCGCCCGTGGCGGATGGCGCCTGCGCAAAGGCGGGCGTGGTGAACGCCAACAGGCAAGCAAATAGCGCGGCGCGTTTCATTCTGGCGCAACTCCGGAAGCGGTTTCCGGCTCTGTCGCAGGAGACGGGCCAGGGGGTTGGCAGTCATCTTTAAGAAAATGCCGGGCGCGCCAGCATGTTGCTGTGGCAGCGATCTGCTGCCGAACTTGCGCCTTTCGCTTTCGGCGATGACAGCGCACGCCTTGCTTCAGCAGCGAGGATATAGGCTCAACCCTTGAAGGCGAGTCAGCGAACCACGCGAATGCCCATGAAACCGCGAGTGCAGATGTCGCCGGACATGATGCGGGTCTGGCCGCGGCCTTGGACGACAGCAACGCTGTTCAGGTCACCTGTTTGATTGATGGCAGCGTCGTTGTTGCGGCCGAATTGGATCAAGCAGGCAGTGTTGGCGTCGCCGTTTTGCTGAATCGTGCCGGTGTTGCCGGCGCCGAACTGAGCGATGCCAGCGACGTTCGCTTGTCCAGTCTGCGCGATGCCGGCGCTGTTGGCTTGGCCGACCTGGGTCGTCGTCGCGATGTTGTGGGGCGCGCGCCGCCAGCGTTGGGCGCTGGCGGGTTCTGCGAGGACAGCGCTCAAGCAGAGCGCGGCGAGCGCGATGCGAGAGAGTGAGACGAGCGTGGTCATGTGGGTGTCTTTCAAAGCCGGAATGTGCGTTGGCAGAGTTCGCCGTTCGCGTCGCTGATCGTGAGATAGGCCCGCAGACGTGACCCGCGTTCGAAGCTCATTTCGTTCTCGCCGAGAACGGCAGTGTCGCCCGCTGCAAGCGTGAAATCGCCCGATTGGCTGACTTCAGACGAGTTGCCGCCGCCGGATTTGACGATGCGTAGGTCGTATGAAGCATCGATGTCGCGGTCGGCAAAGGCGCGCGCTTGGATGAGCACGCCATTCGAGGTGCGGCGCGAACGGACTTCGCAGGTCAGCGGCGCTTCGTCGTAGATGGCCGGTGTAAGCGCCGGCGCGGGCGCAGGTTCAACCGCCGCGGGTTCGACCATTGCCGGCTCAACCGTCTCAGCAGGCGCGAGCGGGCCTTGCGTCACGATAGCGGTGTTGGATGCCGCCGCCGCGGTGCAGGCTGTGGTCAAGAGCGCCGCCAGCGCGATGAGGGAAACTGATCTTTTCAACATTGGAGTGCTCCCACTCAAGAGAGGCAGGGCGGGAAGACGGATCGCGCCTTCCCGCTAGTGCGCTCAGTTGTAGCCGCTTTGAACCACGACCGAGATGTTGCCTTCGCCGCGCTGACGGACTTCTACGTCTTGGCCGTTTCCAATCTGGATGATGCCAGAGGTGTTGTTGCGGCCGTCCTGGTCCGTAACTGCGCGGCTGCCGTTGCCGATCTGCGCGACGCCGGCGACGTTGCCGAGACCCGTTTGGATCACGTTCGAGCTGAGGTTGCGGCCTTCTTGGCCGGTGGCGGCGAAGTTATCGTTGCCGACTTGCGTCGTTGTTGAGTGATTGCGCGTGCCGTATTGGTCCATGCGCAGGAAGTTGTTGTAGCCATCTTGCACGCCACGCGCGTAGTTGCGTGCGCCGCGTTGGTTTGTGACGGCGCCGTTGCGGTTGCCGTTTTGCACGGAGCCGGCGGCGTTGGCGTAACCCGACTGGTTCACAACGGTACGGTTTTGCGCGTATGCGCTGGTCGCGCCCATGCTTGCAAAGAGGGCGACAGCAGCAACGGCGGTGAGAAGACGCTTCATAACTTTAGCTCCCAGGTCCAAGTGACAGCGGTCCCTCGCCAGCGCTTGAACAGGTGTGACGATGACGTGAGTCACCTGAGCAGCGTTTGAACGGAAAGCTCAGTGTGCATGTGCGGATCGAATGCCCTCGCGCGCGAATGCATTCGCGGCCTGAATCCAGAGTGAAGCTATTGCATCCGATCTGACAAAGATGTGCATCTGGTGGAGACGAGCCCGCTCGGAAGGGCCGGAGGACGAGGATGGCGTCGCTTGAGTTGAAGGGCGTGGGCAAGGCCTACGGCCGCAAACGCGTGCTTCAGGATATTTCGCTGACGTTCGAGCCGGGACTGACGCTGCTGGTGGGTCCGAGTGGCGCGGGGAAGTCAACGCTGCTCAGGCTCATCGCGACGGCGGAGCGCCCAAACAAAGGGTCGATCGCCTGGGATGGGCGGAGTGGACGCGGCGCGCTACGGCGTACGCTTGGTTACGCGCCGCAAGCAGTGGACTTGCCTGAAGATCTAACGGCGCGCGAATTTGCGATGCACATCGCCGCGCTGAAAGGTTTGAACCTTGGGCAAGCGGACAAGCAGTTTGGCGCGATCACTGACGCGATCGGCTTGCATGCGGACATAAACAATCGGATCGCGAGTTTCTCCGGCGGCATGCGGCGGCGCTTGGTGTTTGCGCAGGCAATGTTAGGTGAGCCGCAGCTGTTGGCGCTCGACGAACCCACGGCGGAGCTGGATGGCGAGACGGCGCGCAAGCTGAGTGCGCTAATTGTCGAACGCGCAAAGGCGGGCGCAATTGTGGTGATGACGACGCACTTGGCTGATGAGTTGGCGCCGCATGCGTGTGCGGTGCTGCGCGTCGAGAACGGCACGGTTCAGCCTGCGCCGACGCGCGTAGCGGAGAGCGTGGCGTGAACGCGGCTGTCATTTCTGGTTCGTCGCTGACGACGTCGCTGCTGCGGTATGGGCGCAGCCGCGCGCTTTGGCTGATGCTGCTCGTGGCGCCCCTGGGGGCGCGTTACATGCTGCCGTTTGAAGACGGCGGCGGGATCAAGATCGCCGTTGGCGGCGCGCTGCCGCTGATGACCTCGCCGTTTCTGGGCGTCTCGCTCGGCATCATTGTCTCGACGTTGGTGTTGCCAGTGGCGTGGCTTTACCTGCGCTCCAACACGACACGGCGCCAGCCCTGGCAAGTAGAGGAGACCACGACGGGATCGCGTGTCGCAATCGCATTGGGGCGCTTTGCTGCTGACGCGATTGTCCTGCTGGGCGTGCTGGCGACGCTGAACCTTGCCGGCATTTATCTGGCGACGTTTATGCTTGAGGGTGATGCGCTCAACATCGCGGAATTGAGCTTCGCAATGTGGGTGGTGGCCGGGCCGGCGATGATCGGGTTGGCGGCCTTGCGCATCCTGTTTGACGCGCGGCCGCTTCTGCGCTCCGGGTTCGGCGACTTCGCGTATTTTTGTGTGTGGATAGGCTCGATTACGGCGCCGATCGTAACCGATAGCGCGGAGCATTCGAGCCTCGGCTCCAATATGTGGGATTTCGCGGGGTTCGTGACGCCGTTGAAGTTCGGTGCGCCTCCCGGCACGGATAGTTTCTCGATCGGCGGCGGCTTTCTGGCGACGGGGACAATCGATCTCGATGTGATGGCTGGGTTGATGTCGCCCGGCTATCTGGAGTCGCGTTTAGCATGGGTTGGCATTGCGGTGGCGATCGTTGCGATCGCAGGGCTCATCTACGCGCCGCACAAAGCGAAGAAGAAGGCCGTGTTGGCGGGGCGCTTGGGCGCGTTGCTGAACGCAGGCCCGCCGCCTCGCGTTGTGGCGAATGCGCCGGCGGCGAAGCGGGCGGTCGCTGATGCGCTTGGGTTGGTATGGTCCGAGTTTCGGTTGATCGGCTCGGGCCGCGTGTTTTTGGCGCTCGCCGCTATCGTTGCGATCATCTCGGCCTTTGCGGATTTCCGGCACGTGGCTAGCCCGGCGGCGTTGTTGTTGCTGCTGTTTGCGCTGAGCGCGCATGCGGGGCGCAGCGAAGCGCGCGGCTTGGTGGCGCTGACCAAGGTGGCGCCGTTTGCGCCGATGGCGCGGCGGATTGCGTTTGTCGTGGCTGGCGCTTTGTGGACGACGCTGATGGCGCTGCCGGGTGCGGCGCCGGCGGTGGCCACGGATGTTTTACCGTTGGCGGCGGCTTCGGGGGCGGTGGCGGCAACGGTCGCGGTCGCGCTCTCGACGCTGACCGGGTCATCGTTCGCGGCGCGGCTGGTGCTGCTGGTGCTTTGGTACGGCTACGTGTCGATGTGATGTTGTGCGGATACAAGCGCGCCGCTATCTCGGACGTATGAAAGAAGCACGATGTGGCTGTGGCGCGTTGCGCGTGCAGGTCGAGGGTGAGCGCGAGGCAGTGGTGGCGTGCGCGTGCGTCGATTGCAGGCGCAGGAGCGGCGGGCCGTTTGGCATGGGCGTCTACTACCGGCGCGAACAGGTGACGTTCACCGGCGAGACGCGCGAATACACGCGTCCAACAGAAAGCGGAAACACGTTCTCGAACTTCTTCTGCCCGACCTGCGCGACGAGCCTCTACTGGTGGGGCTCGCGCGACACTTCACGGATCGGCATCGCCGTCGGTTGCTTCGATGCAAGCGAGCAACTCCCGCCGGATCGCTCCGTCTACGACTGCAACAAGCAAGACTGGGTGCTGTTTGGTGGCATCCCAGGTTTCGAGCGGGGGCGCGACAGCGCGCGCACGCGCTAGCTGCCGCTTGCCTGACCCGTTGCGCCGCAGGCCGCACATTTCCCAGACTGCTCCACTGTGAAGTGGCCGCAGGCGCTGCACGGGTCGTTGCGATAGCCGGTTGTCGCGGGTTTTGGCGCGGGCGGCGCGGCTTCCTTGCGGTCGCGGATGTTTTCGACGACGGAGCGCGGACGCAGCATCACCAGATTGTCCGGTGAGGCGCCGCGGGCGAAGCCGCGTGAAATGAGCCGCGCTGCGCTTTCGGCGTCGGTTGCGCGCTTGCTCAAGCCATCTCCGCGCGCGTCGAATGGATCGACTTGGGCGAGATCGCTCCGGCCGAGATAGCTGACCGCCAGTTCGCGGAAGATGTAGTCGAGGATCGAGGTGGCGTGACGGATGGTTTCGTTACCCTTGACCTCGCCCGCCGGTTCGAAGCGGGTGAAGAGGAAAGCGTCGACATATTCTTCGAGCGGCACGCCGTATTGGAGGCCGATCGAGATCGAGATGGCGAAATTGTTCATCAGCGAGCGGAAGGCGGCGCCTTCCTTGTGCAGGTCGATGAAGATCTCGCCGAGTTCGCCGTCGTCGTACTCGCCGGTGTGCAAGTACACTTTGTGGCCACCGACGACCGATTTTTGGATGTAGCCCTTGCGGCGCTCCGGCAGGCGGCGGCGTTCTGTCCGCACAGCGGGCGTTTCGCCGGCCGTCATCGGAGCAACGGACGCGGGGGGCGACGGCGCTTCAAGGGGTTCTTCGTCAACCTCCGACAACGTCAAGGTGATCGGCGGCGCTTCGGCTTCGATGCGGATCAGCGCAATGCCGGCCGCTTGGGCCGCTTCGAGCAGAGCGTTTCGGCGTGGCGCATTGGCGAGATCGAGCGTGAGATTGAGTGCAGTGTTGGCGAATGGCGCGACGGCGGCTGCCATTGCGATTTGAGCGCCGGCGTCGATCTCGCGCGCAAAGATACTTGCGTGTTCTGGCTTCAGCCCTGGCGCGTCGCTGAGATCGAGCGCGCCGAGGCAGTAGGCTTCGGCCTGCGCGATCTCCGCTTCGCTGAAGCCCAGGGTCATCAACAGATCGCCGCGCTTGCCGGCAGCGACATCAGGCGGGAGCTTCAGCACGTCTTCGCAAAGCTCGGGACCGATCACCAGCGGATGGACGACGGCGCGGATGTTGAAGGCGTCTGCTGCGGCGTCTTCTATGGCGTCAAGCGCGGGTTCTGTGAGGCCAAGCTTCTCAAGGCGCTCAAGGCTAACGCCTGGTGCGCCACGCAGTGTCCGCCGGCCCTCGATGTGTTGCGCAATCGCGGCGACGCCTTCGCCGTCGTAACCGAGCGCGGCAAGCGCGTTACGGGCGTCGTCGCTAAGCAAGCGGCCGAACCCGCCATCTTCGTGTTGGCCGTAGACCGCGACACTCGCTACAGGCGCGAGCCCCGGAGCCGTGGCGCCGAGTGAGCGCGCTGAGGCGGCATCACGCGCGAAAGCGATGGTGACGGCGCAACGCAGACCCGCGTTCTTCGGCCCCGGCAGGGACGCGTAGATTGAGCGGGCGTGCGCGGCGAGGGGGCCGCTCAGGTTGGTTGTCGCCTCACGCGCAGCCTTTGCGGCGGCCTCTTCCTGACGCTTCACGCGTGACCATTCTTGAAACGCCCCCTTTGCACCGGCGAGCGCGGCGCTTTCGGAGACCGCCGCCGCATGTGCGAGCGCGGCGGCGCCCGCTGCGAGACCGCGGCCCGCATCGCTGTCGTAAGCAATTCCGGCGCGCATCAGCAGGGCGGCGAGGCCTTCGAGGCGGATAAGGATCGAACGGCGCGGCGAGCTTGTGCCGCCGTGTGCTGCGTCTAGTGCGCGCACGAGCGTGCGAATTGCGGCTTCGTACGCTGTAATGTCGAATGCGCGCTCGCCCATGAACCGCGGCAGCGAAATGCTGGCGCCAATGACGCTGCACTCAGCATCGGCCCGCACGGCGCCGGTGGGGTCGATGGCGCCGTCGGCGAAGGCGATGAGGGCGTGAGCGCTTGTCTCCGGTGAAGCGATGGCGATGCGCCGATGCGTTGGATCTGCACCAGCGTCGAGAGCCGCTGTGTACGCGCCGCGCGCGACCGCTCCGGAAAGCGCTGCGATAATGTCGGCGTCGGGTGCGCCAGTAAGGCGCGCACTGGTGGCTTTCAGTTGCACGCCCCCGTGCTCGGCGTTGAGGCCGTTGCGCATGGCTTCGATGGCGAGGTCGGCGAGCACGGCGTCAAGCGCGCGTGCGCCTGCTGCTAGCGCCGCACCGGCGCGTTCACGTGCTGTCGCTGACGCGATGAGTTCTGTCGCTGCGCCGCCTGTGGGACGGATGAGAATTGATGCGCCATCGCGCCCAATTGGATCAGCGAGACGCGCCGCTGCATCGAGTGCATCAAGCGCCGCAGGGGAGGGCGCTCCAGATATTCCGATCCTCGCGCCAGCTGCGAGCAAGGTCTGCGCACGAGCAATGGCATCGAGTTCGTCACTACGCTGGGCCGGCCAATGCAGCAGCGCCGCAGAAACGGCGAGTTCCGCGCCGGCCGACAGCGTTGCGCGCATCAACGGCGCGTCGAGTGCGACGGCGCCGGATTCGAGCAGCTTTAAGATGTCCTTGCCAAGCGCCGGCTCGTCGGCCCACGCGCCGATGCGTTCGGCGGCTCGCTGGATCGCCTTTGAGACGCTGGGGCCAGCCGGGGTTTCGACCGAGATGCCTGCCTCGATCGCCGCCTGGATCATGGAATCGGCCCATGCCTCAGGGGCTTCTGCCGCTGGGCGGACGTCGTTGTCGTGCTCGTGACCCATGTTGGCCTCCCTCAGCCAGGCCTCGATTCTACCTTTGATCCGGGCTCGCAATCAACATCTAGTATGTGAAGACTTGGGATAACCACCGGATATTGTTTCGAACCCGTACTGGACGAGAGCGGCGGCGGTCGTCATATTGCGCGCCGCCTGGACGCCGGAGTCGCAATCCCGGCCCGGCGGAGACAAACAAAAGCCCATGCTGAAAGCGATTTTTTCCTGGTGGAACGGCGCCACCCTGGGTGCGCGGTTCGATATCGGACGGCGCGGGGTTTTTGTGGGCCAGGACGAACAAGGCAACAAATATTACGAAGAACGGCGTCCTTCGATCGAAGGGCGCAAGCGCCGCTACGTCATCTACAACGGTCTCGCCGAAGCATCGCGCGTGTCGCCCGATTGGCACGGCTGGATGCACCACACGATCGCCGAACCGCCCACGATCGCGCCGCTGAAGCGTCAGAAATGGGAGAAACCTCACGTGCCGAATCTTACCGGCACCGTGAAGGCGTATCGCCCGAAAGGTTCACTCGCGCGCGGCGGCGTTAGGCAAGCGTCAACGGCTGACTACGAGGCTTGGTCTCCGGATTCGGGAGAGACGAAGTGAAGTTCAACTTCGAACGCTGGGGCGAGACCATTCTCGGCGCCGTCGTCGCAGCTGTCGCGGTGGGATTCTTTGTATTTGCAGCTGCGCAAGCTGGACAGAATACGACTGGCGGCGGTTACGATCTGCGCGCCAGCTTCCAGCGAGCTGATGGCATCGGCGTTGGTTCGGATGTGCGCATTTCTGGCGTGAAGGTTGGCGTAGTGCGTTCGATGGCGCTCGATCCGTCGAATTACGACGCTGTGCTGACGCTGACCGTGAACAATGGCGTGCACATATTGGACGAATCTACCGCGCGCATCGCCACTGACGGTTTGCTTGGCGGCGCCTATGTTTCGATTGAGCCTGCGGGGCTGGACCCGTTGGCGGCCGGCAGCGAAATCCCGAACACACAGGGCTCGGTAGACCTGCTGACTTTGTTTGCAAGTTTTGCTCAGGGGTCGGGGAACTCTGGGCATTCACAGGAAGCAACCCCATGATCCGTACGCTCGTAATTGCCGCAGCGATCTTCGTGGCTGGCGCCAGCCCTGCCTTTGCGCAGCGCGCGGTGGTGCGCGGTCTCGACAAAGTCACCGGTCACGCGCGCGACTACACATTGACGCTCGGCAGACCCGCCCGCGTAGGCTCGCTCGAAGTAATCGCGCGCGCGTGCTCGAAGTCGGCGCCGGAAGAGACGCCGGAAGTGCGCATCTTCCTGCAAATCTATGATCACCCCGCAGCGCGCGAAGGTGAAGAAAGCGAACGCCGGCAGGTTTTCGAAGGCTGGATGTTCGCGTCGAGCCCAGGGCTCAACGCGCTTGAGCACCCGACCTACGACATTTGGGCCATCGACTGCCGCTAACGTTCCGCGCGCGGATCGTCATTCCAATCCATGGGCTTGTGGACTCGCGGTAGCGTTCGCGCTGGGAGGAACACATCATGCGCTTCAACGGCCATAACCTGCTCGCCATTCTGGCGGCGGCGATCGCAATCTGGGTCATCGGGTTTTTGATCTACGTGGTGCTCTTTCAGCAGCAATGGCTGGACTGGATGGGCGTGACCGAAGCTGAGATGCAGCAAGACAACGGCCGCATGGCTTTCATGGTGGCGATGCCATTTTTGCAAGCAATTGGCCTGTCGCTGGCAATCAAGTGGCGCAACGCGCCCGGGTTGATGGGCGGGCTTACCACGGGTTTGCTGATGGCTGTTTGTTTGTCGATTGCCGCGCGGATGTATGGCTGGGTTTATTCGTTTGAGGCGACAGAGCTATTCGGCCTCGACAGCGTGCATTTCTTGCTCACGCACGCCGTCGCGGGCGCGATTCTTGGAGCCTGGAAGTAGCCGAGAGTCGACCTGTCCGGTCGCGGCGGCTAAAAGCGGCGCATGCGTATTCTGTGTACGAATGATGACGGCATTCACGCGACCGGTTTGGCGGTGCTCGAAAAAATCGCGCGCACGTTTAGCGACGATGTGTGGGTGATTGCCCCGGAGAACGAGCAATCGGGCGCCTCGCGCGCTTTGACGCTGACAGCGCCGATCCGCGTGCGCAAAGCGGATGAAAAACGGTTCGCTGTTTCGGGCACGCCGACCGATTGCGTGCTGCTTGGCGTCGAGCACTTGATGGACGGTTTAGCCCCGGACCTTGTGCTCTCGGGGGTCAATCGCGGGCAGAACATCGCCGAAGACGTAACGTTTTCGGGGACGATCGCTGGCGCAATGCAGGGCATGCAGCTGGGCATTCCGGCGATTGCCTTGAGTCAGGCGCGCGGCTTTCGCGGTGAGGAAGCCAAGATTCCGTGGGAGACGGCGGAAACGTTTGGACCAGGTATTGTCGGGCAATTGTTGAAGCGCGGCTGGCCAAAAGACGTGCTCATGAACATCAATTTTCCGGATGTGCCGCCCGAGGAGGTGAAGGAGGTGGAGGTGACCTCCCAAGGACGGCGCGATCATCACATCGTCTATGCGGATCGGCGTACCGATCCGCGCGGCGGCATTTATTATTGGCTGGGGTTCCGCGGAAAGTTGTCGAACCCGCCGCAAGGCACCGATATTCGCGCCATTTATGACGGCCGCATTTCGGTAACGCCGTTGCATATCGATCTCACGCACGGCGAGACGGTTCACCACCTGAGAGGCGTTCTCGGCGGCGCGCCGCCAAAGGTTGTGTAGCCGTGGACCCAGCACGTCTCATGCGATTCGTATTGGAGATGCGCCAGGCGGGCGTCACCGATGCGCGCGCGCTTGCGGCTCTGGAACGCACGCCCCGAACGCACTATGCGCCGGAGCACTTAGAAGGCTTGGCGCTCGACGATGTTGGATTGCCGCTTCCGCACGCGCAGACCATGACGAAGCCATCGCTCATTGGCCGCATGATTGCGGCGTTGGCGCCGGAGCAAAGTGACGTGGTGCTGGAGGTGGGCGCGGGCTCTGGCTTCCAGGCGGCCGCGATCACTTCGACGGCCAGCAAGGTAATCACCTTGGATCGGTGGAACGATTTGGTGGTTGCTGCGCGCGGCCGGTTTGGCACTGCGCGATTGATGCGGACCTACGCTTTTACTGCGGACGGCTTTGACGGGTGGCCGGACGAGGCGCCTTACGATCGCATCATCATCAATGCCTCTCTCGAAGATTTTCCGGCACCTCTGCTTGAACAACTGAAACCCGGCGGCGTCATCGTTGCGCCCCTCGGTGATGCGCAGATCCAGCGATTGATTCGGTGGCGCAACGGAGAGCGGGAGGATTTGGGACCAATCCGCATGCAGCCGCTGGAGCGCGGTTTGGGAGAGGCGCCGCGGGCGGCTTGAGCGCGCTGGCGATTCTGGCGGAAACTCAGCTCAATGACGCGCGCCGCACTCCTGCTTGCACTGCTCACGGGAGCATGTGCTTCGTCGAGCCCCGCGCCGATTTCATTCGGCGGCAGCGGCGGCTCGGTGCGCGCGGAGCAGCCATCGCCTCTGCGTGCTGAACGAAGCGGGCGGGCGACGATCGAACAGCGCGGAACGCAGACGCAGGCAGAGCCAGCAGCGCCACCGCCACGACAACCGACGGTGCAAGCTGCGCCCAATTGGGCCGATGGCGAAGGGACGCCGCTTTCGGCCTATGCGATGCAGCCGACGGAAGTGTTCGATCCTGCCAATCTGCCGCGCACCCACCGGGTCAGCGGCGACGAAACGCTCTACGATATCGCCACCCGCTATCAGGTGCCACTGCGCGCGCTCATCGATCAGAACCATTTGGAGCCGCCGTACGCATTGAGCGACGGACGCGTGTTGGAGTTGCCGCCGCCACGCTATCACGTGGTGCAGCGCGGCGAGGACCTCGCCGACATCGCGCGGCGCTACAATGTGGACTTGCGATCATTGGCGTTGCTCAACCGGATGCAGCCGAGTGACCGGGTGCGCTCTGGCGAGCGCATCTACCTTCCGGCGCTCGCGCGTGAGCTTGCCGCGGCGCCAGCGTCTCCTGTCCCCGATCCAGCGCCAATGCCCCAGGGCACAGGCCGATTTGCTTGGCCGTTGCGGGGGGAAGTCGTCGCGCGTTTCGGGGCCCAGCCCGGCGGTACGCGGCTTGACGGAATGGAGATTGCTGGTCGTGAGGGCGCCCAGATCCTTGCCGCCGCGGATGGCGACGTGATCTATGCGGGCCACGATATCGAAGGTTTGGACACTTTGGTGCTGGTGCGGCACGCCGACAATTACGTGACCGCATACGGCTACAATCGGCGGGCGTTGGTGCGTGAGGGACAGCATGTGCGCGCCGGTGAGGCGATTGCCGAATTGGGGGCTCGCCCAGACGGTCGAACGCGGCTGCTGTTCCAGGTGCGGCGTGGCAATCAGGCGCTAGATCCGGCGCCGCTCATGGGCGCGCAGCGCTAAGGCTGCGGCGAAACGGCGCGTTACGGCGCCGAGTGCTGATTGAAAAGGCGCCGCCTCCCGATATAGTCCCCGCCGACCTTCAGGGGTTTCCCCCCAAACACACTTTCAACCGTCCGGGCGGCCCTGCCGGCGCCGCTCCCAGCGAGGTTCAATGTTCATTTCTTCCGCATTCGCGCAAACACCCGCCGGTCCAGATCCGACGACTGGCATGATCATGCAGCTTGCTCCGTTCGTCCTCATTTTCATTGTCTTCTACTTTCTTCTGATCCGTCCGCAGCAACAGCAACGTAAGAAGTTGATGGACGCGATTGCGGCGTTGAAGAAGAACGACATGGTCGTCACCAGCGGCGGCCTTGTTGGCAAGGTGAAGTCGTTAGCGGACGACGAACTTCGTTTGGAACTCGGGCCGAACGTCGAAGTGCGCGTGATGCGCTACGCGATTGCAGAAGTGCGATCGAAGACGGAGCCGGCGCCGGCCAACGATTCAAAACCAGCCTCGGAATAGGTTCATGCTCAAGATAGCCCGGTGGCGGCTGATACTGGTGGCGATCGTGAGCCTATTGGGCATCGCGTTCGCGCTCCCGAATTTCCTGCCTGAGAATGCACGCAGCCAGATACCCGGATTCCTGCCGCGGCAGGCTGTCAATTTGGGTCTCGACTTGCGAGGCGGGTCGCACCTCTTACTTGAGGTCGACACGACGGCTTTGAAGCACCAACAACTCGAAAATATCGCCGATCAGATGGGCACCGCTTTGCGTGATGCTGAGCCTGCGATCCGCTTTACTGGTCGCGGGGTGGTCGGGGATACCGCGCGCATCCGCCTTGTTGATCCCAACGATATGAGCCGTGCGATGGTTGCGATGCGCCCGCTTGCGCGGTCCGCGGCAAGCGGCAACGAAAGCACGACCTTCGCCCAAGGCGCTGACGGCGCAATCGAAGCGCGAATGACGGAATCGTCGCTGCGCGAGCTCAGTCGTCAAGCGGCGCAGCAATCGGTGGAAGTCATTCGCCGCCGGATCGACCCGAACGGCACCAGCGAAGTGAACATTGCGCGCCAGGGCGATGATCGCATCGTTGTTCAAGCGCCCGGCGTGAATGATCCCGAGCAATTGAAGGCGCTTATCGGTCAGACTGCGCTGATGACGTTCCACATGGTGCGCGATCTCTCGCCCGAAGAAATGCAGAGTGGGGCGCTGCCGCCCGGCACCATGATTGTGCAGCCATACCCGCAAATTGGCAGCCGCCAAGAAGTGGTAGAGCGCCGCGTGCGTTTCACCGGTGAGCGCTTGCAGCGCGCCAATCCTTCGACCGACCAGCGGACGGGTCAGTTCGTGCTCTCGTTTGCTCTCGACGGGCAAGGAACGACGCAGTTCTGCCGGATCACACGGGAAAACACGGGCCGGCGCTTTGCTATTCTTCTCGACAATCAGGTGCTCACCGCGCCGACGATCAACGAGCCCATCTGCGGTGGCTCAGGTCAGATCAGCGGCAACTTCAGTGCCGAGTCCGCCAACCAGCTCGCCGTCATGCTGCGCGCAGGCGCCTTGCCGGCGCCGCTGACTGTTATCGAACAGCGCACAGTCGGCGCGGGATTGGGCCAAGAAGCGATCAATTCCGGCACGCTCGCAGGCGCGATAGGCGCTGTGGCGGTCGTGCTGATCATGGTGTTGTTCTATGGCGTCTTTGGTGTGATCGCGATCATCGCCATGGTGCTCAATATGGTCTTGATCTTTGCGGCGATGTCGATGATGGGCGCAGCCCTAACGTTGCCCGGCATTGCGGGCTTGGTGTTGACCATGGGTATGGCGGTCGACTCGAACGTCCTGATCTACGAGCGGATGCGTGAGGAGCAGAGGCTAGGCCGCGGTCCCGCCGTTGCTATCGACCAAGGCTTCTCGCGCGCACTCGTAACGATCGTCGATGCGAACCTGACGACCATTCTCGCTGCACTCATACTGTTTGCGTTTGGTGAGGGGCCGGTCAAAGGCTTCGCTTGGACGCTCTCAATCGGGTGCGTCACCACCGTTTTCACTGCGACCATTGTCACTCAGTTGATGGTCGCGTCCTGGTTCCGGGCCGTGCGTCCGAAGCAATTGCCAATTTGAGGCTTCGATGGCTTGGCCACTTATCAAACTGCTACCGCAAAAGACGAACTTCAAGTTCGTGCGTTTCGCGGCGATTGCCGCCTTTGCCTCGTTCGTGGCGGTTGGCGGCACGTTCGTATCCATGGTGACAGGTGGGTTCAGGGAAAACCCCATAGCGGTCTACAACGCCGCTGACGGGAGCCCGTTAGACCGTGTTGGTACAGTGCTGTCGCACGGATTTGCGCTCGGAATTGATTTCCGGGGCGGCACGCTGATGACGATCCAGTCGCCTAACGCGATCGATCCCGCAGACATCCGCCGCGCCCTCGAAGGCCTCGATCTCGGTGAAATGGTCGTGCAGCAAAGTTCGTGCACACCTGTAACGAACCCTCCTTACTGCGCGTTGGTGAGTTACCAGAGCGCCGAGGCGACGAGCGACGTCACGCAGCGACTGCAAGCGGCGATACCAAACGTGCAGTTCCTGAGCGTTGAGGGTGTGTCGGCGAAGGTTTCCGACGAGCTGTTCGGAAAGGGCCTCTCGGCGCTCGGCTGGGCGATCGCTCTTATGCTCGTTTATATCTGGTTCCGGTTCGAGTGGCAGTTCGGATTGGGCGCTGTGGTGGCGCTGTTCCACGACGTGATTTTGACCCTTGGCCTGTTCTCTGTCTTTCGCATTGAGTTCACGCTCGTTGTCGTTGCAGCGCTGCTCACGATCATTGGCTATTCGATGAACGACACGGTGGTGGTGTTCGATCGTCTGCGGGAGAACTATCGCAAGTTCAAAAAGATGCCGCGACCGGACGTGATCGATCTTTCCACCAACGAGACGCTCTCGCGCACGATGATGACGAGTGTCACCGTGCTGATCGCTGCGGTTGCGTTGTGGGTGTTCGGCGGCGAGGCGCTGCGAGGCTTTGGCATCGCAATGACGTTTGGCGTTGTGATCGGCACCTATTCCTCGATCTATGTCGCCGCACCGGTTACGCTTCTGTGGCAGAACCGGCGGGGCGAGAGTGTTCCTAAAGGCGAACTCAGCAAAAGCCCGGGCTGATCTTCGCGCCAAGGCATGCCGATGATGCCGTCGTGGAGAGTAGCGGGGCTTCGTACCCCGCAGGCTCGCTGTGCGCCGGCGATTTGCTTTAGAAAACGCGTGTGAGAGAGACCCTCGACACTCTAATCCAGCGCGTCGACGAGGATCGGTGGCTCGCCGCGCGGTTCTCGCCAGCGCATGTGCGCGAGCGGCTGCTTGCAATCTATGCCGTCAACTATGAGATTGCGCGGACGGCGGAGACCGTGCGCGAGGGCCCCTTGGGCGCCATTCGGTTGCAATGGTGGCGCGAGGCGCTTGCAGAGATTGCCGAAGGTGCGCCGCCGCGTGCGCATCCAGCGCTTGCAGCTTTGCGCCGCACGACCAACTCGCGAACCGCTGCTGACCTTCAAGACATCGTCAACGCCCGCGCGGCGGATTTTGAGTCACAGCCATTCGCTGCCTGGTGCGATGTCGACAGATATTTGGATGGTACGGCTGGTGTGCTGCTGCGCGTAAGTGCTGAACAGACGGAGGCGCAGCCTGCGCCTTCGCCTGCGTTTTTGAAGGCGGCAGGACGAGCATGGGGATACACGGGTCTACTGCGAGCAGCGGCGTTCTGGCGCGCAAGAGGGCGGTCAGCTCTGCCTCAGGCTGGTGGCGACTTTGCCGAAATGCGAGAGAAGGCGTGGGCCTTCTACAAGGAGGCGCGGCGTTTCGCGCGGGCGCTGCCGCAGGAGGTTTTTCCTGCGATCGGCTACGTGGCCCTCGTGCCCAGCTATCTCAAGGCGATTGAACGCGGAGGTATCGAGCGGCCGTTGCTTTTTCGCCAGCTCAGGCTGATCGCCGCCTCAGCCTCCGGCAAGATCTAACGCCGCGCCGTTCGCGCCTCGCGCGCAGCTTCGCGAATGCGCGCTTCCAGCATCGGCTGATTGAAACCCGGGATCAGTTCGCCGTTGATGACGAAGCCGGGCGTGCCGGTAATGTTGTAGTCGACAGCATGCGCATGGTTTTGTTCGAGCGTGCGCATGATTTCCGGGTCGTCCATCGCGCGGCGCATGCGGGTAACGTCGATACCGGCGTGTCGGGCAATGGCGTCAATGTCGGCGGAGGTAAGCTCCTGATCAAGCGGATGGTTCATGAGCCCTTGGTGGAATTGCAGATAGCGCCCTTGCGGGCGTGCCGCGAGCGCAGCGCGCGCAGCTTCCATTGAGGCATTGGTTAGAATTGGGAATTCCTTGAACACGACGCGGATGTCGCGGCGCGTACGCGTGAGATCGATCACCCATTCCATGGCGTGATGGCAGTAGGCGCAGCGATAGTCGTAGAACTCAACGATCGTGACGGCGGCGTCGGAGGGTCCGACCGCAAAATCACGTGGGTCGTTCCGAATTTCCTGCCAGCGTTCGGCGGCATTGCGTTCGGCCAACGCATCCAGCGCCTCGCGCAGGACGTCTGGATTGTTGACCAGATATTCACGCACAATGGCGCGGATTTCCGATTGCTGCTGGCCGTTGAAGGTCTGCGCCGATGCGGCGGGCGCGGCAAACAGCACGAGAGATGCAAGAGCGAAAAGGCGAGCGACCACGGCGATCTCCGGCTTGAAGGTAGCTCACATGGCTGCTTTTGCCCCGACGAGCAAGTTTAGCTGCGGCGGCCGTTGCGCTGCGTTTGCTCGCGCACCTCGTTGCCGGCGAAGCTCACGATATCGTCGGCGCGCCGATACGCCACCGTATTGCGCGGAAGCGAACGCCTCGCCCGTTCGGCGAAATTGAGCGCACTCGAATAATCGCCGACCGTAAAGCTCGCTTCAGCTGAGGCGAGTTCTGCGAGCGGCTCCTCGCCGCGTTCATAACGGGCGGAGGCCATCTCCCGCCAAGCAAACCCGTTGTCCGGTTCTTTGCGCACAGCCTCGTTCAAGAGCTGGATCGCCTCTTCAGCGCCGTCGCGGCCGTGTGCGGCGACCAGCGCGCGCGCGAGGTTGACCTGCAGCAGCGGTTGGCCGGGCGCGAATTGCAGCGAACGACGGTGGTAGGGGATCGATTCTTCGGCGTGGCCGTTCTCAAACAGAATCTGTCCCATCAACTCCTGAAAGTAGGGGTTTTGCGGGTCCTCGGAAATTAGGACGTTAAGTTCGTCGCGTGCTTGGTCAAGTTTCGCTTGTCGGTAGTACGCGATGGCGCGCGCATACCGTGCCGGCTGCGATGTATCGCGTGTTGGATAGCGTGCAAGGACTTGGCCCTCAGAACGAATGAAGCCAATGAGCTTGGCTTGCATGAATTGAAAGCGGCGAATGTTGTCTTCGGTATCGACGGCGTCGCGATGGCTTGCGCTGTCAACCCGCTGACGCAAGGCCTCGACGCGGTCTGAAGAAAAGGGGTGTGTCATCATCCACGGCGGCGCCCGGCGGGTCTGCCATTCATATGGACGGATTTGACGATCGAAGAACGAGATGAGGCCGCGGCCCGATTGTCCGGATTGCTCAAGGAAGGTCGCGCCAGCCTGATCCGCTGAGCTTTCTTGAACCTGAGTGAAGCGCACGAAGTTCGCCATCGCAAAGCCTTGCGATCCCGCGATGAGCGCTGCGCCAGCGTCGGGTGCGCCGGCTGCGATAGCGAGCACCCCCAGGCCAATGGAAATCAGCATCGGTCCCATCGCTTGGTTTATGGCTTCGCGTGAACGTGAGAGGTGGCCGCCAGCGATGTGACCGGTTTCGTGCGCCATCACGCCGATAATCTCATTCGGCGTGTTTGCTCTCATGATGAGTCCGGTGTTGACGAAGATGTTTTGGCCGCCCGACACGAAGGCGTTCACGCTGTCTTCGTTGACGATGAAGATACGCACGTCCTCGCGCCGCAATCCCGCGGCATCGAGCAACGGATTCTCGTAAACGTGGAGCGTGTCCTCGATTTCCGCGTCGCGAATAAGCGACTGCGCTGATGCAGTCTGCGCCGACATAAGTGCGATTGCGCTGATAGCGGCGACAGCACCGACAGCGCCGCGGCCCAGGCCAGTTGCAAGCGTAGAGAGAAGAGACGCGGCCATGCCCGCTCCTTGATTCCGCGTTTGCCGCCCCAGACCGGTTGAAACGCCGGTTTGGGGCGGGAACAAGGCCTTACGCCTAAGCAGTTGGTCAGTTTTTCTTAGACCAGCGCGAGAGGCGCGAGAAGAACTTGTCGCGGCGTTCTTGGTCCGGTTCATAGGCGGGCGCTTCTGCCACTGGCTCAAGCACTGGCGCCTCAGCTTCCGCAGCGGCGCCGACCGTTTCATTGTGGAGGTCCACAACCGGTTCCGCCGTGGGGTGAACGATGATTTCCGCCTCAGGCATCGGCGGCGGTGTGTCTTCGACGTGCTCTTCCGCCGTTTCCGGCCGGCGCGCATCACCATTGCGCGCGGGACGCTCGGGGCGTGGCGTTAGGTGCTTCAGGTCGGCGCTGACAAAATCTAGCCATTCCCCGCCGTCCACTTCATACACCCGGCGCCCGCGTCCACGGCCGCGACGCCGGCGGCGATTGGAACCGCGGCCGGCGCGATCCTCCGCCGTCTCGCCTTTCGGGGTTTCGCTTTCAGCGCTCGTCTCCGGTGATTCTGCGCCTTCTTCGTCACGGCGGCGCTTACCACCACGACGCCCTCGGCGTCGGCGGCGCTTACGGTCGTCGCCCTCGGCGTCGGCGAGCGCGGCGATGCCGGGCGCTGTTTCGAGTTCTTCCTCCTCGGCGTCGTCGGCTTCGTCCGCGGCTGCGCGCGCGTCAGCTTCCTCTGCTTCGATCTCAACGTTGCGCCGCTGCGCTTGCTGCCGGCGTCCGCGCTGCGGCGTTGCTTCGTCTTCGGCCTCGCCTTCAAAACCGCCGTCGAGGACAATCAGTTCAAAGTCGCCGGAATGCATCGCCGGTGACGCGCCGATGCGGACGCGGACGTTGTTGTTTTCCTCGATCGTCGCCAGCGCATCCCGCTTCTCGTTCAGAAGATAGATCGCCGTATCCGAGGCGGTGCGGGCCTCGATCAGCCGGTTCCTTTTCTTGGCCGCGGCCTCATCAAGCGCGCGGAGCAGGGCGAGCGAAGCGCTCTCGACGGACCGCACGCGGCCGGAGCCTTGGCAGTGTTCGCAGACGTGGCTGGTGCCTTCCAACACGCCTGTACGGCGACGCTGGCGGGAAAGTTCGAGCAGACCGAAGCCGCTAATTTTTCCCATCTGCACGCGGGCGCGATCGAAGCGAAGATTGTCTTTCATCCGCTTTTCGACGACGCGATCGTTCTTCGCCTCTTCCATGTCGATGAAGTCGATGACGATGAGGCCTGCCAGATCGCGCAAGCGCATCTGCCGCGCAGCTTCATCAGCGGCTTCCAGGTTCGTCTTGAACGCGGTTTGCTCGATGTTGCGTTCGCGTGTCGCTCGCCCCGAGTTCACGTCGATGGCGACGAGCGCTTCGGCCTGATTGATGACGAGGTAGCCGCCGCTCTTGAGGTGAACAATCGGCGAATAGATTGATTCAAGCTGCTTCTCGACACCCTGCTTGGCGAAGATCGGCGTGGACTCTTTCCAGAGGTGCACCCTTTTGGCATGCGATGGCATCAGCATGCGCACGAAGTCTTTGGCCTCCTTGTACGCCGCTTCGCCGTCGACGTGAATTTCATCGACGTCTTTGTCATAGAGATCGCGGATAGCGCGCTTCACCAGCGAGCTTTCTTCGTAGATAAGCGCCGGCGCCACCGACTTCATGGTCTCATCGCGAATGGTTTCCCAAGCGCGCGAAAGATATTCGTAGTCGCGCTTGATCTCCGTCTTGGTGCGCTTAGCGCCGGCCGTACGGATGATCAGGCCTTGACCCTGCGGCACTTCGAGGTCGGTGGCGATCTTTTTCAAACGCTTGCGGTCGGTCGCTTGCGTGATTTTGCGCGAGATGCCGCCGCCACGGCCGGTGTTCGGCATCAGCACGCAATAGCGGCCGGCGAGCGAGAGGTACGTGGTGAGCGCTGCGCCTTTGTTGCCGCGCTCTTCTTTCACCACCTGCACCAGCATAATCTGGCGGCGGCGGATAACTTCCTGGATCTTGTAACGGCGGGTCAGGATGCGGCGGCGGCGCTCGTCACGCGCTTCATCATCCTCCTCCTCGTTTTCGCTTTCCTCTTCCGCCTTGGCCAGCTCAGCCTTGATGGCTTCCTGGTCGTCGTGCGGGATCGCGTAATAGTCGGGGTGGATTTCAGAGAAGGCGAGGAAGCCGTGACGGTTGCCGCCGTACTCCACAAAGGCAGCCTGCAGAGACGGCTCTACGCGCGTCACCTTGGCGAGATAGATATTGCCTCTGAGTTGTTTTCTGCTGGCTACCTCGAAATCGAAATCTTCAACGCGGGTTCCGTCGAGCACCGCGACCCGGGTCTCTTCCGGGTGGGCGGCGTCGATCAACATTTTCTTGGCCATTAAGGGCTCCGTAGGCGTCGCGCGCACGGGCTTCCGGGCTTCCGGACCAGGCCGGGGCAGAGGCGGCGGGGCGACGCAAAGTCATTGTGGGTGATCCTGCGCGATCGCGGCCCGGACCCAAGGGGCCTCCGGCGCTAAGATCGATCGCTTGGCGGATCATAAGTCGGCTCCAATTGACGCCGTCTGAATAGGCGGCGGCTTACGCGACCGACCTGGGTACGGGGGCTCTGGGTCCAAACGTGGCAGCCAAGATGGCGCCACAGGGCCCGATTTCGCCGTTCCGCAGGGCGGGAGCCGGGCGGCCTGGGGATAAGTCCCGGCGGCGCACGCGGCGATGGCCGCTACATATGCATGATTTGTCCCGCAGTGGAAGCGCCGCGAGCGGGGTTCAGTTGTCGGTTGGCTGAGTTTCCGGCTGAGCCGGCGCGGCAAACTCGGGGCGAAGGACGCCCTCGGCGTCGGGTGCGCCGATGCGGTAGCCAGGCGCTAGGGAGAGCGTCCAGCCGGGGCCGGTGAGACCGCCGGGATTGGGTTGCGAAGCGGTGAGCAGGTTGAAGTTCGGTGAGATGAGAGCCCCTTCTGTGGCGTGGATTTCGCCCCAGGCGTCGCGAAGCACCAGCTGCTGGTAGAGGGTGCCGAGCCCTGGGATTGGGGTCACCTGGTTGGGATTGAATTCGAATTGCATCTGGCCGAGCGGCAATTCCAGCCGGGGGCCAGAATAACGGTTGGTGATGTCTGCAATGAGCCGGCGCTGGTTCTCGGCCCGCGTGCGCTCCTCCGTGGCTATATCTGGGCCGCCATAGCGTTCGGCGCGACGGACCAGATTGCGGGCGCTGAGTTGTTGGGCGCGCAGCGGGCTGACGAGGAGGTCGGCTGGGGCCCAGGCCGCGAGTGAGTCGCGCCAATTGGGGACGTACTGATCCAGCAAAAGGCCATAGGCAGGGCCGCTTGCGTATGCATACGAACGCGCGAGGGTGTCTTGTTGATCATACAAGTCCAAAGTGCGCGCGGCGAAGAGATGCGCCTCTTCGCCGGCGCCGAGGCGCACACCGGTGTACGAGGCAAGGCCTTCGTTGCGGTCGAGCGCGGACTCAGCCGCTGACGCGTCAGGGAAGGCCGCGAGACGGGCCATACGGAAAGCGAGTGCGTCCTTGGTAGCGTTGCGACGCGCCCGGCCATTTGAGAGCATGGCGGTTGCGAGCGCGCGCAGTTCGAGGCGAAGGAGATAGCGGCCACGCTCGGTTTCGAGATGCGCGGCGGCCGTGTCGTGCATCGGTAGCCCGATCGAGCTTTGCACGCGGTGCCAAGCCTCGTGAGCGATGAGCACGCGCCGCGCCGTGGTCTCCTCCGGTAACGGACCGACAACCATGATCCAACGCACACCGCCCCAATCGACGGTGGCGTTCGCGACTGCGACGCCCGTTGGCAACGTGCCTACCCAAGCGCCGCTTGGCGAGCGCACTAGAACGCCCGTATTGTCACGTTGCGTGGCCCAAGCTTGGCGCGTGCCGCCTTCGACAACGATGAGTGGGCCGCATAGGCTGGTGTTCCAAAGCTGCCCAGCGTCAGCGCCGCACATCTCCTGCAGTTCGGACGCTGCAGTCGCTTGTCGTCGGTAATCTTGCGCAAAGGCAGGTGAAGCGCAGAAGGTGAGGCAGGCCGTAAAAATAAGGGCGCGCATGGCGCATAGTGACCACGCACGCGGCTTTTGCTCAACCTTGCTGCGACGGACGGTGTTTTTTGCCGCCATGAGGGAAGTGTAGTTACCGACCTGTTCACCTAAGTTTTCAACTTGATAGCAAGCGCTCTCGGGTACTTTCCCAATCTTCATGGACGTTACTCGTCGAGCCTTCGCCTTCTTTGGCGCGACTGCCGTTGGCAGTGTTGCAATGGGTGGCCGCGCCTTCGCGGATATCCCATCAACGATCCGCGGCGTTCTCGTGCAGGACGCCGGAGCTGCGGCGCGCGTCACGCTTGCGCTTGATCGGCCAGCGCAGGCGCGGACGTTCTTTCTGTCTGAACCATCCCGCTTTGTGATTGACGTGGCCAACGCGAATTTCGCTCTACCCGGTGGCGCGAGCGGACAAGGCCCCGGCGCCGGCGTGGTGCGACGCTATCGTTACGCCGCGCAAGCAAATGGCGTCTCTCGGATTGTGCTCGATCTTGAGGCGCCCGCGAATCTAGTGCGGCAAGAACTCGGCGGCCGGCACAACGCCGCAATCAGTTTTGACATTGCCGCGAATGCTCCGTTCGCGCCGGCGCCCGCCCCGATCCAGCGGGCAGGCCGCGATCAACGCCGTCGAACCATTGTCATCGACGCTGGTCACGGGGGCCACGATCCCGGCGCTGTGGGCGTCACAGGAACGCGTGAGAAGGATGTCGTTTTGCATTGCGCGCTGATGGCGCGCGACGCGCTTGAGCATCGTGGATATCGCGTCGCGTTGACGCGTGATGCCGACAATTTCGTAGAGCTGGAAAATCGCGTCCGCTTCGCCCGCGAGCAGCACGCTGATCTGTTCATCTCGATTCACGCCGACGCGAGCCCAAATCGCGATACCACCGGCGCGTCGGTCTATACCTTGTCGGACAGTGGCGCGAACCGGGCGCAGAACATGATGGCGTCCCAGAATTGGGATCTCGATCTCGGGGATACGCGCAATTCGCTCGCGCGCGATATTCTGGTCGATCTGGCCCAGCGCGACACCACAAACCGCTCAGCACAGTTTGCACAGACAGTTATCCCAAAGCTCGGCGAAGTAGCCCCTCTGGTGCGGAATACCCACCGAAGCGCTGGGTTCTTCGTTCTGCTCGCCCCTGATGTGCCCGCGGTGTTGATTGAAACCGGCTTTTTGAGCAACGCCAGTGATGAACGCCGCTTGGCCGACCCGCAGGCGCGCGAGCGCATGGCCGGCGCCATGGCGGAGGCCGTCGACGCCTATTTTGCGCCGCCGTCGCTATATGCGGCTGCCGGCTAATCTTGGCGCGAATCTTAAGCTAATTCCGCTACATTCGGGATGCCGTTCTGGCCTTACTCGCGCCTCATTACGGGGCGAGGCCGGGCAGGCTTATTCAGTGAAGCGCGCAGAAGCGGGGCGCAATGTCGCGAACAAGTTCTTACGATCGCGGTTGGGATCACGAAGACTACGACGACGATGATTATGATCGTCGCGATTATCGCGAGCCGTACGGCGGCGGTGGCGGCAGCGGCCTCCCGTGGCGCAAGATTCTGATCGGTTTCGGGATCGCGGTTGCGGCAGGCGTTCTGGCGGTAATCATCTTCTTCATCGCCGCGCTTCAAGGCCTGCCCAGTCTCGAAGATTTGCAGGACTATCAGCCGCCGGTGACGAGCCGTGTGCACGCCGGTGACGGCGCGCTGGTGGCGGAGTTTGCGCGCGAGCAACGCGTGTTCGTGCCGATTGAGGAAATTCCAGATCACGTCAAGAACGCGTTCGTGGCGGTTGAGGATGCACGCTTCTTCGAACACTCGGGGATCGACTATCAGGGCCTAGCGCGCGCCGTGTTGCGCATTCCGCTTGATGTGATTCAGGGTCGGCGCATCCAGGGCGCCTCGACGATCACCCAGCAGGTCGCGGGCAACATGCTGACCGGGCGCGCGGCGGCGTGCTCTGGCGGCATCGGCGGCGTCATCTGCGCTGTTTGGACGAAGCTCCGCGAAGGCTTGGTCGCGCAACGCATTGAGCGCGTGCTCGACAAGGATCGCGTCCTCGAACTTTATCTGAACCAGATTTACCTCGGAAACCGCGCTTACGGCGTGGCCGCGGCCGCGCTCAACTATTTCGACAAGCCGCTCTCGGAACTGACCGTTTCGGAAGCTGCGTACCTCGCTATCCTGCCGAAGGGGCCGGCCAACTATCAGCTGCCGCGCAATCGCGAGCGCGCCATCGATCGCCGCAATTATGCGATTGGCCGGATGTTGGAGCGCGGCTACATCACCGAAGCACAAGCAGCTGAAGCACGCGCGGCGGACATCGAGGTGCACAACCGCTTGGCCGGCGATCAATACATCGCTGCGTCGCACTTTGTGGAAGAAGTGCGCCGGCAGGTGCAGGATCAGTATGGCGACCGCGCGCTTTATGATGGCGGTCTCTCGATCCGTTCAACCATCGACACACGTTTACAACTCGCGGCCGCGCAATCGCTGCGTCATGGTCTGGAGGATTACGACCGCCGCCATGAGTGGCGTGGGCCAACGGGGTCGGGAGACCCCGCAGGCGATGTGCAAGCGCAGTTGCGCGCCTCTGCAGCTGCGCCGCAGCTTTCTGGTTGGTTGCGCGCGATGGTGACCGCTACCGGCAACGGCGCAATCACGTTGACAGATGAAAATGGTGCGACGGGTCGCTTGCTCGATAACGACGCGCAGTGGGCCGCCCAAGGCGCGCGCCGCGAAGGCGCACGCGCTCTGAACCGCGGGGCTATCGTTTATGCGACGCGCGGCTCGAACGGCCGCTACACGCTCCGGCAAGTCCCGCAAATCCAGGGTGCGCTTGTCGCCATGGATCCGCACACCGGCCGCGTGCTTGCGATGGTGGGCGGCTATTCGTTTAACGAGGCGAGTGGCCTGAATCGCGCCACGCAGGCGCAACGCCAGCCGGGTTCGTCCTTCAAACCGATCGTCTACGCGGCTGCCTTGGATTACGGGCTGACGCCGGCGACGCTCGTAGATGACGCACCGCTGTCGATTTCTGCCGGCGACGGTTCGAACTGGTCGCCCGAAAACTATACGCGCCAATTCTATGGCCCGACGACACTACGTCGTGGTCTCGAATTGTCGCGCAATGCAATGACGGCGCGCGTGGCCTACGAAATGGGCCCCGATCGCATCTTGGATTATGGTCGCCGCCTTGGCGTCTATGGAGATCGCACACAAGCCGTATTCGCATTGGCGCTCGGCGCCGGTGAAACGACATTGCTTCGGATGACGACGGCCTACGGCATGTTCGTCAACGGCGGACGCCAGATTTCACCGATTTTCATCGACCGTATCCAGGACCGTACTGGCGCTTCGGTGTTCCGGCGCGATCAGCGCCCCTGTGAGCAGTGCAATGCGGAATGGTCTGGCCAAAGCGCGCCAACGCTCCCAGATAGCCGGGCGCAAGTGCTTGATCCGGTTACGGCGTATCAGATCGTCTCCATGGCGGAAGGCGTTGTGGAGAGAGGCACCGCGCGAACTGTAAGTTCGCTCGGCTTCCCGCTCGGCGGTAAGACCGGTACCACCAACGATTACAAAGACGCTTGGTTTATCGGCTTCTCGCCCGACCTTGTTGTCGGTGTGTGGTCTGGTTTCGACACGCCGCGCGACATGGGTGAAGGCGAGACCGGTGGACGTATCGCCGCGCCGATTTTCCGCGAATTCATGCGTGAAGCGCTGCGTAATTCGTCACCGACGCCGTTCCGTATTCCGGCGGGCGCGCGTTTGGTGCGTATCGACTACATGACTGGCGGTTTGCCAACGGCGAGCACGACGCAAACGATCCTGGAGGCGTTCCGGCCAGGGACCGAGCCAACGCGCGAGGTGACGTCGTCGCCGTTCATCTTCGGCGGCACCGATCCGATCGATCCGCGCGTGCTGCAGGGCCTCACAGGTAGCGACACGCCGAACGAACACGGCCAGCAACAGCAGCAAGACGAGGATTTGGGCGGCCTCTACTAGTCGCCCACTTCTATCCGCGCGCAGCTTCGCCTATCTAAACCCCTTCAGATTCCGAAGGACTTGAGATTATGCGCGCCGAAATTGCTGCCCTCGCTGAACAGATTGAAGCCGCGGTCGCGCTGCTCCGGAGGCGTCTTTGACTGGGATCGCGCCCAAGTCAGATTTGACGAACTAACCGCGCTCTCTGAGCGCCTGGATTTCTGGAACGAGCCGGAGAAAGCCCAAAAGCTGATGCGCGAGCGCACCAAGCTCGAGAATGGAATGAACGCCATCCTCTCGCTTGAGCGTGACTTGCGCGACAGCGTCGAGCTTGCGGAGATGGCAGAGGCGGAGGGCGACGAAAGCTTGATCGCCGAAGCGCAGACGAGTCTTGAGGCTGCGCAAGGCCGTGCTGCAAAAGCCGAGCTTGAAGCGCTTCTCTCCGGCGAGGCCGATGGCAATGACGCCTACATCGAATTCAATTCAGGTGCCGGCGGCACCGAAAGCCAGGATTGGACCGAAATGCTGCTGCGCATGTATTCGCGATGGGCGAATGCGCGCGGGTTCAAGACTGAGTTTCTTGAAGAGCAAGGCGGTGAAACTGCAGGCATCAAGTCAGCGACGCTGTTGGTGCAAGGGGAGAACGCCTACGGTTGGCTTAAGACAGAGGCCGGAGTCCATCGCCTAGTGCGCATCAGCCCGTATGACTCGAATGCGCGGCGGCACACCTCGTTCGCGAGTGTTTGGGTGTATCCGAAGATTGATGACTCCATCGAGGTCGAGATTCTCGACAAGGACGTCCGCACCGACACCTATCGTGCTTCCGGCGCGGGCGGCCAGCACATCAACAAGACCGACTCCGCGGTGCGTCTGACCCACATTCCGACCGGAATCGTCGTCGCCTGCCAAGCAGAGCGTTCGCAGCACAAGAACCGCGCGGCGGCGTGGGACATGCTGCGTGCGCGGATTTACGAGGCGGAACTCCAGAAACGCGAAGCCGCGGCGCAGCAATTGGAGGACAGCAAAACAGAGATTGGCTGGGGTAGGCAGATACGGTCTTACGTCCTGCAGCCGTATCAGTTGGTCAAAGACCTCAGGACAGGTGTTGAAACGTCTGATACGCAAGGCGTCCTGAATGGCGATCTCGATCAGTTCATGGCGGCCTCGCTGGCGGCGCGCGTGAGCGGGGCGGCCGATAAACAGGTGGAAGACATCGACTAGGTTGGGCGGGGGCCCATGAGTTTAGAAGCAACCGAACCACCGCCGGTAGAGGCGATCGAACAGCCGGTCCCGTGGATCGTGCAGTATCAGCGCGCCCAGTGCTCCGGCGCGTCACCGATGACGACGTTCCAAGGTTTGATCTGCGATGAAATCGTGCTGCCGCAGAGTGCGGTCGAGCACGCTGATCCGGCGCAGCTCGTATTGGCCGCGGATGCTTGGGTTGATGCACTGACAAACCAGGCGTTGTTCTTGCCCGGAGAGTTTGCGCAAGAAGCGCTATGGAGCCACTACGCGCGGGACTATCTCACGCAAGTGAGTGCGGGCGGGCACGCGCAGTACTTCGCCAATCGTGGCAATGACGAAATTGCACTTCGTTGTGCGCAGTCTGGCTTGAAGAGCATGCTCGCTGATCCGCATTTGGAGCTGTTCAATTTGCAGCTGCGTCTCAAGCGGCTGAAGCCAGCGGATGCCCGAAAGGTCGCGGCGGATCACAACTATCGCTCGGTGAAAGCGGCGCTTAAAGATCTGGATAGACGCTTCGCCGATGTCGAGGCAGAGGAGCCGTTGACCGCGCGCCACAAGACCTGGCTGAAAAGCCTGCGCAAATTGAAGATTGCGCCCGACGCGGAGATGACCGGGCATTTGCAGCGGGTGGCGCAGGCGAACATGCTATTGCCGCGCCGCAAGCTGGAAGCTGATCGCGTGCGCGCCGAGACGTTGCGCGCGTCACCGCAATTCCGAGCGGTGAAGGCGCTCTGCGACATGGCGGGGCTTACGATCACGAATTTCCGGCCAATGGGGTTCGCGCCGATACGATCGGTGTGGCCGGATGGCCCGAATGTCAGGGCCTGCATCTATCGGGCTGAAACCGACAAGGGTCCGCGCGCGGCGGCGTTCTACCGCGAGGGCAGTCTTCGAAAACGCCATCTCAGCGTCCTGGTCGAGCAGGGTGGCGGTCTCCCGTTGGGGTCTTTGTCGCTGACGGGGGCCGAGTACGCAGAGATCGTCCCGAAAGAGGGTGAGGCCTAAATTTCTCTGGTGCTTGACGGTTGTTGATTGATCGTTCAAGCAAGTCGTATGGCGCCTCAGGCAGCACGCGAGAAGATCATCCAGGCGGCGATGGAGCTGTTTTGGCTGAAGGGCTACAATTCCACGTCGATCGCGGATTTGCTTTCGCGGACGCAGCTCAATTCCGGCAGCCTGTATCACGTGTTTCCGTCCAAGCAGGACGTGCTGATCGGCGTGCTTGAGGCTTATCGCGACGGCATCGAGCAGATGTTGCTGGAACCAGCATGGGGAAGCGTGGACGATCCGATCGAGAAGATTTTCGCGCTGCTCAACGGCTATCGGACCATGATCGTGGAGTCGGACTGCGCCTATGGCTGTCCGATCGGGTCTTTGGCGCTTGAACTGCACGAACCCGATCCGCGCGTGCGCGAATTGCTGGCGGAGAATTTCGAGAATTGGACCGCGGCGATTGTCGGCTGCTTGGATGCTGCGGGAAAACGTTTGCCGCCAGCCACGGACAAGCAAGCGCTCGCGCAATTTGTACTGACGGCGATGGAGGGGGGCGTGATGCAGGCGCGCACGCATCTCGACGTCGCCTATTTCGATCGCGCGGTCGAGCAATTGCGCGCGCATTTCAGCCTGCTCGAAAAGGCAGCGAAAACGCCAGCGTAACGGCGATAAGGGGAGGGAGCACTATGGAGATCAATTGGCTTGCGGTGATCGCAGCGGCGGCTAGTTCGTTTTTCCTGGGCGGTGTCTGGTACTCGGCGCTTTTCGCCAAGCCGTGGCAGAAAGCGGCGGGCTTGAGCGACGAGCAGATCAAGAGCGGCAACATGGCGCTGATCTTTGGCGGCTCATTTGTGCTGGCTTTGATCGCCTCCGCTTCGTTCGCAGTCTTCTTGGGTACGCAAGTCGACGCCATGACTGGCGCGCTCTACGGGCTGACTGCTGGCCTTTGCTGGGTCAGCGCCAGCTTCGGCATCAACTATTTGTTCGAACGCAAGAGCCTAGCGCTCTGGCTGATCAACGGCGGATATCACACGCTCCAGTTCACGCTGATTGGTTTGATCCTGGGCGCATGGCATTGAACACGCACTGAGGTTTCAAAAGCAAAAGGCCCGGCTTTCGCCGGGCCTTCGTTTGTCCGGTTGAGGACTTGAACCTTAGTTCGAGCCGGTGACGATCACGCCAGAGACCATCCGGTCGTCGTTTGAAGCTTCACCAAAGACTGAGCTGCCGCCGCCGAAGGCGTTGGAACGATCTTGCGTTGGCATCACCTGCGGCTGCGCCGGCGCGCCTGGGCCCGACTGCGAGAGCGGATCTTGCAGGTAGCGGCACTGGCCTTCGAACACCGCCCCCATCTCAACCGAGAGCGATTGGTGGACGATGTCGCCGAGGACGTGGGCGTTGCGGGCCAACATGACCTTGCGTGCGCGCACCGAACCTTCGACGCGGCCGTGGACAGTCACGCTCTCAGAAACGACGTCGCCCTTGACCATGCCCGTATCGCCAACGGTCAGTGACCCGCCGCGGACGTTGCCTTCGATCTCGCCATCGACTTGCAGTTCAGCGCCGTCAGCGTCGATCGTGCCGGTGATCTTCACGCCATTGGCGATGATCGACGCGATGCCGGCGCGGCCCGGAGCTGTACGACGTTGAGGAGCAGGTTCTGGCAAAGCTGGCAGGTTCGAATCTGTACGAGTGTTACCCTTGTTCGTGAACATGCCGTCCTGCCCTCAAGAAGTTGACCGGATCAACCGCCCGGCCGCGGAACCACACCTCATAATGCAAGTGTGTGGCGGTGCTACGGCCAGTAGACCCCATCGAGCCGACGCGCTGACCAATCGCGACAGTGTCGCCGCGCTGAACTTGGATGTCGCGCAAGTGCGCGTAACGGGTCTTGAAGCCGTGGCCGTGATCAATCTCGACCGTGTAGCCATATCCTGAGCGTGTGCCAGCGAAAACCACAGTGCCAGGCGAGGTCGCGACAACTGGCGCGCGTTCGAAGGCGGCCATGTCGAGGCCGGAGTGGAACGCAGCGCGGCCGGTGAACGGATCGATGCGCTGGCCGTAGCCGGAGGTCTCGCGGTAATCGACAGCAACCGGCGCCGCCAGCGGCGTAGATTGCGCGATGCCCTCAAGGCGGCGGGACTCGCTCACGCGTGCGGCGACTTGTGCAACGCGCTCTGCGAAAGCTGGGTTCAAGCCACTGTCACGGAGGTACGCGACGAAGTCCTGCGGAACCAGCGGGCCGCCGGTGGCGTCGGCCTCGGGGCCGGTCAGCGCTGCTGTGGACACGCCGGTCAGACGAAGCACGCCGCGCGTTTGTTCGCTGGATTCAACAACCGAGTCTTCGATCTCGGATAGGAATTGTTCCTGCTCGGCTTCGAGATGGTCGGGCCGCGCCCGGAAGCCGACCGTGGTGACTTGGTAGGGCTCGGAAACGATGGCGCGCGATTGGCGCGGCTCAGCTTCGTCAATCGACGCCGCCATAATGATGCGGGCGCCATCGCGCTCGATCGGGCGGTTGGCGGCGAGCTGGAGCGTCGAGCCGCCGGCGTATTCGAGCAGCGAGCGAAGAACTTCGTGGCGGCCTTCGAGATCTGCTGTGGTGCGATCGAATTGGCGCGTACGTTCCTCGAGGAGGGCTTGCGAGGCGGCGGCCTGAGCGCGGCTTTCGTTAAGCCAGCGATCGTACTTGGCGCGCTCGCGATCAACTTCGCTGGCGGTAGACTGCGGGCCTTCGGTCAGCGTGGTTGCGGTGGCGTAAACGCACCATCCAGCGAGACCTACGGCGGTCATCGCCAGCAACGCCTGCTTACCAGGAGACAGCGAGACGTAACGGACGGTTCCGCCGCTACGATGATAAATTTGACGTTCCGGGAACATCCGATCGAACAATGATCGTGCCCGCGATCCAAATTGGCTCATGGTCCGCCGCCACCCACTAACCTAAATGCAAACTGCCGTTTGCCCCGCCAGAATTCATCTACACCTGAAACCCTCTCGAAATGCAACACAGCAGGGCTGTCGTTTACAGGAATTTCAGCTTGTTTAACGCTCTTCTGCCAGAACCACGCCAAATCTGTGCAATCACAGTAAAAAACAGTGCTATTTCGCGTCTAGCGCGTTAACCACTTTCAATACGTCTTCCACATGTCCTGGCACGCGGACCTTGCGCCAGACATGCGCAATCTTGCCCTTCTGATCGATGAGGAAGGTGGCCCGTTCTATCCCCATGAACTCGCGGCCGTAGAGGGTCTTCTTACCCCAAACGCCATAGGCCTCTGTGACTACACCTTCTTCATCGGACCCCAACTGCACCTTGAGCCCCTGTTTTGCCGCGAATTTGTCGTGCTTGGCGACGCTGTCGCGGGAGACGCCGACCACCAGGGTGTTCGCCTTGGCGAAAGCTTTCGTCTTTTCAGTGAAGTTTAGTGCTTCCAGGGTACAACCGGGTGTGTCGTCCTTTGGGTAAAAATAGAGGACGACGCGTTTGCCTTTGAGGCTGCGCAAGCTGACGCGCCCGCCCCCGGCCGTTGGAAGATCAAAGGGGGGTGCGGGGTCGCCAGGTTTGAGCGCTGTCTTAGCCATCGGGAGCCTCCCGGCTCGCGGCCATGCCGCTGTTCTACCCGTCGCCGACTGCGATCGGGATGGGGCTTTGCTTTGCGTCAAAAAGCTAAATCGCGCTAGATGTTTGCGAGGGGCGTTGGAGCACGCCGGATGATCCGCCGCTCGACGCTGATTGCAGTCGAGATCTTGTTTGGACTGGTTGCGGCGCTCGCGATCGGCCTCGGGGTCGCTTGGTGGCGGCTGAGCCAGGGCCCGATCGAACTCAACGCTATGCGAGATCAGATCAAGGCGGAGCTGAGCGAGGCCCGTTCGGGACGGCCTGTCGGCATCGAGCGGGTCGAACTTGGGCTGAACCAGGGCTCGCTCGAACTGCGCGCTGTAGGGGTTACAGTCGAGGACGGCCGCGGCGGCGTTCTCTCGCGCTCCGATGAAGCGCGCATCTCGCTTGACGTGCTGCCGCTGCTGATTGGGCGCATCTCGGTGTCGCGCGCGGAATTCTCCGGCGGCGCTATCACGTTCACGCGCCGGCCCAATGGCGAACTCGATATTGCCTTTGGCCCCGAGGGTGCGCCGCCTGATATCATCATCCAGCCGCCGCCCTTGAACGAAACGCTCGAACAACGTGTGGCGCGCATCCTCGACAGCATGGAACGCGCCTTCAAGCCGGTCGGAGCAGGAGGCAGTTTGCGCGGCCTCTCGGCGCAGCGGGCGCAACTCACCTTGATCGACGAAGCCAGCGGCGGCCGTTGGACTGCGGAATCGGCAAGTCTCGAACTAGAGCGTCGCGGCCACGCGCTGGCGCTTGCAGCCAACGCCGAGCTTGAGGGCGCTGAAGGCAGGGCGCCTGCCTCGCTCCGCATCACAACGGATACGAAATTTCAAAGCGCAGTGATCGAGTTTGGTGCTCAAAACGCGCGGCCGCGGGCGTTGTTTTCGCAGGCGGCGCTCGGGCCGATCGGCGCGCTCGACGCGCCAGTGACGATGAACATCTCGGTGGGGCTCGATCGCCAGGCCGGCGTCAATCGCTTCGAGGGCGACGTCACCATCGGCCAAGGCTCCGCCGCCATACCTGGCGAGACTTACAATTTGAGCGGCGGCCGTCTCCATGGCCGTTACGACGTTGAAACCGACGAGTTGATCATCGACGAAATCTCGCTCGCGGGCGACCGCACCCGGGTCGGCGGCGACATCCGCGTGCGTGATGTCTCGGCAATCATGCGCGCCGCGCCGAACGAACCGGCTGCATTCGACATCGCGCTGCCTTCCATGCGGCTTGAAGTGCCAGGGACATTCGCGGAACCGCTGGCGCTATCGAATGTGCAGGTGGCTGGTTCGATTGTATCCGGTCAACGCACGATCAATCTCACGCGGCTCACCGCGCGCGCCGGTGAGGGCACGTTTAACGGCGCCGGTCGTATCTATTGGGCCGACGTCGATGGGCGCCCGCACATGGGCGTGCAGCTTGAAGGTGCGGTCGACGGCACATTGGAAGCGCGCGATGTGCTTCATATGTGGCCGGTGGGGCTGGGCGAAAGCGCTCGCGAGTATCTGGCCCGTACGATCACGGCTGGTCGGGTCACCGATGGCACGGTGCGCCTCAATATCACCCCAGCTGACATCGCCGATGGTGCGTTGAACAATGACGCCGTCGATGTGCGCTTCAACATCAGCAATGGCGCGATGCAGTTCATCTCGACGATGTCGCCCGTGACCAACGCGCGCGGATCGGGCGTGTTGCGCGGCAATCGCTTCGACATGACCATTCCGGAAGCGCGCTTCCACGGCATGGCGATCACCAACGGCCGAATCGAAGCGCCGCAATTCAAACCAAGCGGCGCGATGATGACGATTTCAGCGCATGCCGACGGCGAGGCCCGCCAGATTCTGGAAGTGTTGGCGATGGAGCCAATCTCGTTGGGCGATCGCTTGCCGATCGAAGCGACGGCGGCGGTGGGCCGCGGCAGCGTGAACCTCCGCATCCAGCGGCCGATGGAGCGTGATGCGCCCTTTGAGGCATGGCGCTTCAATGTCGACGGCTCAGTTCGCGATTTCGCAGGCAATATGTCGACGCGGAACGTTGCGCTGAGCCAGGGGCAACTGACGGTGCGCGGCGATCAGCGCGCCGTGACTGTGAGCGGGCCAATAAGGGCGGGCGATTCCGTTATCCCGAACGTGCGTTGGACGGAACATATCGGGCGCACCGGCGCCGATGCAGCAAGCTCCTCCGAATACCAGATATCGGGCGATTTCGACGCGAACGATCTTGAGCGCTTGGGTTACCCAGTCGCACGCTACGCGCAGGGCCGCATTGGCGTCACCGTGACCGGTCAGGGGCGCGGCTTTGATGTCGATAACGCGCGTATCGATCTGGATTTGCGCAATGCAGCGGTCGAACTCCCGCGCGGGTTCTGGACGAAGCGTTCTGGGCTGGCGGCGTCAGCCCGGTTCGTGGTGCAACGGCAAACCGATGGCGGGCTGGCATTCAACGATATTGATGCGCGCGGCGGTGGACTGACGGCGCAAGGGCGCGCACGGCTTGCACGCGACAATAGCGTTCTCGAAGTCGACTTGCCCCGGCTTGTGGTCGAGGGCCGTTCGGATGCGCACATGCGCGTCGTACGAGCGCAAGACGGCGCGCTCGAAGTTACAGTGCGCGGGGCGCTGTTTGACGCGGCGCCATTCATGGGGTCCGAAGGCGCCCCCACAGAGGCGCCGACGCCGGCGGTTCAATCGCAGACAGCGGCGAATGCTGGCGTGATGCGCGCGAGCGTCATTGTAGATCGCCTGAAACTGCGCGGCGGCGCCACGCTTTCGAACGCCAATGTGCAGGTTGCGACAATCCGGGATGGTCTTATGACCCTCTCCGCTGAAGGCCGCTCTCCGGGCGGCGAGGCGTTTACGCTGACTCTTGGTCCGCGCATCGGCGATGCGCGCAGCCGTGTTCACTTCCGCGCCGGTGATGCAGGCTTTGCAGTTAGAGCGCTTACGGGGGCGGAGAACGTTGTCGGCGGTACAGCCGCAGCGGACGGCGACTGGCGCGGCGGCGCACAGAGCCAAGCGCGTTTCGCTGTACAATTGCGCGATTTCCAAGTCGTTCGTCTGCCCGCTATGGCGCGCCTATTGTCGTCGGCGGGGTCGCTTACCGGCTTGGTTGAAATGCTGAACGGCGATGGCATCGGCTTCACAGCGCTCGAAGCGCAGATGACTTACGCCAATGATCGCTTGCAGTTTGCCGAGGGCCGGATGGCTGGGCCTTCGCTCGGCCTGACCGGCGCAGGCAGCTACGATATCTCGCGCGACAATCTCGATGTCGATGGCGTTGTGGCGCCGTCGCCGATGTTGAATTTGTCGATGCTTGGCAGCATCCCCGTGATCGGGGATCTACTGGTGTCGCGGCGAGGCGAAGGCGTGTTCGGGATGACGTATTCGATCAACGGCCATGCCGCAGAGCCGCGCGTCGGCGTGAACCCGGTGTCAGCGCTGACGCCGGGAATTTTACGCCGGATATTCGAACCAGTGCCGTCACGCGAGAACGAAACGCCAGCGAGCGAAGCTGGCGGCGCGCAGCCGTTCGATCCGGCCGGCTCTACGCCGCTGGCGCCGGATGCGGCGGCCCCGCAGAATGGCGCGGGCGCGGTGGCGGACGCTTCGCCGTAGGCTGCGCCTGTTTAGCTTACGCGCAACAACGCGTGCTTTTTCTTTCCAAGCGACAGCTTAATGGCGCCGTTGATGGCGGCATCGGCTGAGAGCGTTGCATTCTCGTCTGTGACGGCGATGTCGTTGACACGTAGCGCGCCGGCGGCGATGTGGCGCTTGGCCTCGCCATTCGAAGCGACGAGCTCTGCGCGCACGAATGCCGCAGCGATACGAAGGCCGGCGCTCAATTCGGCACTGGTCACCGCGAATGTCGGCAAGTTCTCCGATGTAACGCCTTTGACGAAAGTATCGTGAGCAGCCTGGGCGGCTTTGTTTGCCTCATCGCGGCCATGCAGCAGTGCAGTCGCCTCGGTCGCAAGCACTTTCTTGGCGTCATTGATTTCGGCGCCTTGCAGCGCTTCGAGCCGCGCGATCTCGTCTGACGGCAAATCGGTGAATATCTTCAGGAAGCGGCCAACGTCTGCATCCTCGGCATTACGCCAGTACTGCCAGTAGTCGTAGGGGCTCTTCATGTCGGCGTTGAGCCAGACGGCGCCATCTGCGGTCTTGCCCATCTTGGCGCCCGATGCGGTGGTGATGAGCGGTTGTGTCAGGCCGAATAGGTTGAAGCTCTCCATGCGGCGGCCAAGTTCGACCCCGTTGACGATGTTGCCCCACTGATCGCTGCCGCCCATTTGCAAATCACAATTGTAGCGCTTCTTGAGCTCCACGAAGTCGTAGGCTTGCAGGATCATGTAGTTGAACTCGATGAAACTCATTGGCTGCTCGCGCTCAAGGCGGAGCTTCACGCTATCCATCGAGAGCATCCTGTTGACGCTCATGTGGCGGCCCACGGTGCGCAGGAAGTCCAAGTAGTTGAGCTTCAGGAGCCACTCGGAATTGTCGACCAAGATGGCGTCGCTCGGGCCATTGCCGAATTTCAGAAATTTCTCGAACGTGCCGCGAATGGAGTTGGTGTTCTTGACGATCTGCTCTTCGCTCAGCAGCTGGCGCATCTCTTCCTTGCCGGAAGGATCGCCGACGCGCGTGGTGCCTCCGCCCAAGAGCACGATCGGTTTGCCGCCCGCCTGCTGGAGGCGGCGCAGATACATGATCTGGGTGAGGTTGCCGACATGGAGCGACGGCGCCGTCATGTCGAAACCGATATAGCCGGTGACGCCCGCCAGCGCGGCTTTGTCCAAGCCTGCGAGATCAGTGCACTGATGGAATTGTCCGCGCGCAATGGCTTCGCGGAGAAACTGAGATCGGACGGTGGCTTCGGTGGTCACTGGTAACTCCTGGCGGACTTTTGGGGCCGGAGCTGTGTCTTTGTCGAGCGCACATCCCGGCCTGAACGGCGGGCGTGCTGTCGCGGCCCGCTAAGTAAGCGGGCGGTAATAGCTTTGGACGTTGGCGACGGTGGTCAACATGCGGCGGTGCTACGCCCGCGCACCGAAGAGCGTCAAGCGCATGCACTCACCCAAGCAGGGCTTGTTGTTGGAGCGCGCTTCTGGCTACTCGGTGGCGACACGATGGGGGTGAGAATGCCGTGGGGACGTTCCGTTCTAGCTATTCTGGCCACGCTCTTCGTGATCGGCGGGATGGTGAGCTTGGCCGTTATGGGCGCCGGGATTTGGCGCCCTGATTTTAGCACCGTCCCCGGGGTGAATCCGCAAGACGTGGCGGCGCTCGCGGCGCCGTACGAAGACGTCTCACAAGGGCGCGATGCTGAACTCATCGAAAGCCTGGTTGAAAGCAACGCCGGTACTCAGGCTGAGATCAACCGTATCCAAGCTTTGCTGCCGCCCGGCGCCCCAACTTCGTCGCGACTGACAACCTTTCGTGTCGCAAGCGGTACGGACGGCAACCACCTCTGGGGTGTGCGCGAGTACGAATATCCAGGACACGTCGTTCGCGCCGAGACGACGCTTTACCGCGCGACCGCAAGCGAACCGTGGAAGGTTTCGGGCTTTCATGTGAACGTTCTGTCGCGCGAGGAGCTCGCCGGGCGGACGTTCAATTTCATGGCAGAACCCCCAGGCGTCCAAGCCGTGATTGTGGCGGCGGTGGTCTTTCCGCTGTTCATGTTGATGACATTTTGGATTGCGCTGTTCCGACCCGGGCTGAAGCCGCGTTGGCTATGGCTCGTCGGCATCGTGCTCGGCGTCGGGACGATCTATGCCGACACCGCCTCGGATGCGCTCTCCTTCCTGCCAGTCTCGGTTCAGCTGTTCGGCGCGGGCGCGACCTGGAGCGGATCTGCGTTCGATGGCTGGGTGTTCAGCGCATCGACGCCATTTGGGGCGGCTGCGTTCTGGCTTTTTGCGCCACGGGGAGCGAAAGCCGAGCAATGATCTGGGGCCGAAGCTCGCAAGCGTTACTGCGTTCTTAAGCACTTGATGTGCTAGTGCAGACGCGTGCTGCACGAACTGATTTGCCACCCCGATACACCCAGCGCCGCTGTCGACCGCATCGATGTTGCGGTCGCGCGGCCGGAACCCGGCCTCTTGGCGTTGCGCTACACCGTGAGTGGAAGGATCGCGAGCATTAGCCTTGCGCCGCCGAGCGAGCCGCTGCGCACTGACGATCTTTGGCGCACGACGTGCTTCGAAGCGTTCGTAGAGAGCACGCCGGGCGCGGGCTATTATGAGTTCAATCTGTCGCCATCGAGCAAGTGGGCGGCGTATCACTTTACAGACTATCGCGAAGGCATGGCGCTCGCCGAGCTATCGCCGCCGGCAATCATCACTGGCGCCAACGCGACACACATCGATGTCGATGCTTTGATCTATCTGCCGGCAAGCCAAGAGCCTTGGCGGTTGGCGCTGACAGCCGTGATCGAAGAAACCAACGGTGTGAATTCGTACTGGGCGCTCAGGCATCCGCCGGGAAAACCAGACTTTCATCATGCCGATGGGTTTGTGTTAGAGCTTCCAACCTAGCGTTGACGAGGACGAGCATGGAATTCGTGGAAGACGCGGGGTCGGCGCAATGAGGTTTGGCATCGATCGTTTCCTTGACGATCCATCGCTGCGCGCGCCGTTGCGCGGTAAGCGCGTGGCGCTGGTTGCGCATCCGGCTTCGGTGACGCGCGACCTAACGCATTCGCTCGATGCTTTGATGGCGCTCGACGACATCAACGTCACTGCCGCGTTTGGGCCTCAACATGGAATGCGCGGCGACAAGCAGGACAATATGGTGGAGTCGGGCGACTACACTGATCCTGTACATGGAGTGCCGGTGTTCAGCCTCTATGGCGATCAGCGGCGCCCGACTGGGCAGATGATGTCGACGTTCGATGTCGTGCTCATTGATCTGCAGGATCTTGGCTGCCGGATTTATACCTTCATCACGACGCTCCTCTACATGATCGAAGCTTGCGCCGCGGACGGCAAAGAGGTGTGGGTGCTTGATCGGCCCAATCCGGCTGGACGTCCGGTCGAGGGCCTGACTTTGCGCCGTGGGTGGGAAAGCTTCGTCGGTGCGGGCCCGCTGCCGATGCGCCACGGGCTGACGCTCGGCGAACTCGGTCATTGGTTTATTGATCACTACAAACTCAAAGTCGCCCATCGCGTCATTGAGATGGAAGGCTATCGCCCTGACGAGGGGCCGGGCTATGGCTGGCCGATCGCGACGCGGACCTGGGTCAATCCCTCACCGAACGCCCCCAACCTTTGGATGGCGCGCGCCTATGCTGGCACGGTGATGGTTGAGGGTGCGACGCTCTCCGAAGGACGCGGCACCACGCGGCCGCTCGAGATTTTTGGCGCCGCAGATATCAACGCGCGCGATGTCATGACCGAAATGGAGCGTCTCGCCCCGCACTGGCTGCACGGATGCAGACTGCGCGAGATATGGTTCGAGCCAACCTTCCACAAATGGGAGGGCCAACTCTGTCACGGCGTGCAAATTCACTGCGAAGATCCGGCCTATTACAATCACGAAGCTTTCAAGCCGTGGCGAGTGCAGTCGCTGGCGTTCAAGGCGATCAGGCGGCTCTATCCTGACTACGAATTGTGGCGCGAGTTTTCGTACGAATACGTATTCGACAAGCTCGCAATCGATGTGATCAACGGTTCACCCTTGTTGCGCGAGTGGGTGGATGACCCGAACGCGGCGCCGGGAGACCTCGACGCGATTGCCGTGCCCGACGAGCAGGCGTGGTGTGACGTGCGCGCCAAGCACTTGCTCTATTGAATAATCCCACCGCGCCTCCGCTGGCGCCGGCCCGCGATGTTGGGCTCGATCTGGCGCGCGGTTTGTTGATGGCGTGGATTGTTATCTTCATTCACGGGACGTTTTGGCTTCACGTCATCCCGCCACGGCCCGGCGCGTGGCTCTTGTTCGAGATGCCGCCGATCTTCGTGATCACGGGCGCGGCCTATTTTCTTGGCGAAGGCGCAAAGCAGGGGCGTTTGCAGCCTGCCAACTATTTAGACTTCCTGATGCGGCGCGGTGTGCGGATTTACGTGCCGTACCTCGCCTATGTGCTTGTGGCTGCGTTGATCGTGACGGTGGTGAAGTGGGATGGACCGTTGACGGCTGGCGAGATCGGCGCGCGGTTGTGGGCGTGGCTCAATCCAGTGACGCGCGGCGCCGGGCACACTTGGAAGATGCTCAGTTGGCACCTTTGGTTCGTAGCGCCGTTTCTGCTCGTGACGGCGCTGATGCCGTTGATCACCACAAAGCGCGCGCCGGGGTTCGTGAAGCCTTGGATGCTGGCGACAATTGCGGGGCTGATCGTTCTCGCACTGTCGCAGGCGCGTTTCTCTGCGCCGCTGGATGACCAGCTGATCAAGAACACAGTGTTCTACGCGTTCTGGGCTTCGTTCGGGTTCATACTTGCGGCGATGCCGAAACGTTGGAGCGTGGCTGACTACGCTCTAGTCCTTGCGCTCGCGGCAGCAGGGATGATTGGAGCGGCGTTGCTGCAGCCGGCAAGCGTCACGCTTGACATGCAGCAGAACAAATTTCCGCCGAACGGGATGTTTTTTCTGTTCTCATGCGCGTGGATGGCGGTGCTGCTGATCGGTGCGCGGTTGATAACGCCCGAACAAAGCGAGGCATTGTCGCGGTCGCCGCTCGTGCGTCCGTTCATGAATGCGGGATACTCAATCTATCTTTGGCAGGGGGTAGGCTACTCGCTCGCCGCCTATTTCGGCGGCGAACTGAGGCTCAACATCTACCTAGTCTGGATCGCAGCAATTGCGCTCACGATGGCGCTCGGGCTGTTCTTCTCGCCGCTGGAGCGGATTAGGCTGCCAAAGCGAGCGGCACGCTAGAACCAGCCCTTCTTCTTTTTGGGAGGCTCTTCAGCTTTTGGCGCCGGCTTTGGCGGTGACGCCGCTGCCTGTTGGCGCGGTGGCTCGGGCGCTCGTGCCGCCGGTTGCGACGCAAGCGGCGCACGTTGCGGGGTTGGGGTTTGCTGTTGTTTCGCGCCTGGCGCGGCAGCGCGCGGATCGGGGCCGAGCTTGTCTGCAAACCAATTGGACATGAGCCTCACCTTTGTCGTTGCGCAAACCAGCGCGCTGCCGTCGTTATCTGATCGAAACGAGCGCGCCAATGGATACAGCGCTAGGCTTGCTGACCCTTCATGATCTGGTTGTGGATAACTCTGATAGTCAGCGGGGCGCGCGCTTCGCCAGGATGCGTTGCAGCGTCCGGCGGTGCATGTTGAGGCGGCGCGCGGTTTCGCTGACGTTGTGGCCGCAAAGTTCGTAGACGCGCTGGATGTGCTCCCAGCGAATACGGTCGGCTGACATCGGGTTTTCCGGCGGCTCCGGTTTCTCGTCGGGCGAAGCGAGCAGGGCTTTGACGATGTCTTCGGGATCGGCGGGCTTGGCGAGATAATCAAGCGCGCCAGCCTTCACGGCGGCGACAGCAGTGGCGATCGCGCCGTAGCCGGTCAGCATGACGACGCGACAGCCGGGACGGCTGCGGTTGAGCGCTTCAACGACCGAGAGGCCCGAGCCGTCCTCCAAGCGCAGGTCAAGCACGGCGTAGGCGGGCGGTGAGTTGCTGGCGATCTCATTTGCTTCAGCGACAGAGGCGACGGCGGTGACTTCGAACCCGCGGCTTTCCAGCGCGCGCGCCAGACGCGTGCGAAACGCGGCGTCGTCATCAAGAACCAGGAGAGTTTTTTCGCCTTCGAGGGGCGCTTCGGTGGTCATCGGCCTATCGAACTCCAGCTGCTCTCTATCTAGCTATTTTTTCTCATTTTCATAGCGCAGGAGCCTCAATTGCCGCACGCGGCCAAACGGCTTTGACGATCGCGCCGTGACTGGGTGGGCGGCGATTACGCACATCGAGCGTAGCGCCCGAACGCTCAAGCAACGTCTTCGAGATAAAGAAGCCGAGCCCGAGCCCGCCTGCTATGCCCTGTTCGTCGCGCTCCGTTAGATAGGGTTCGCCCAAACGATTGAGGATGGCGGAAGCGAAACCAGGGCCGTCATCGCAGACCGTGATTTCAATGGTATCGGCGGTCCAGCGCGCTTCAACGTCGACACGGTTGCGCGCGAAGCCCACGGCGTTTTCGACAAAACCCCCAAGGGCGTGCACGATTTCGGGCATACGGCGCACCTCAAGCGGGCCGTCTCCTTGGGCGTCGATGACGATCTCGGCGCCGAGTCCTTCGTGAGGCGAGGTGACCTCCTCCAGCAGCGCCTTTATCGGCGCGCGTTGGATCATGACATCGCCGCGTTCGCGATTTGCCGAGAGCTGGCCCAGGATTGCGCGACAGCGCTCGCTTTGCGTGACGAGGAGCTGCAAGTCTTCGTAGCGTGGGTCGTCGGGTTTCAACTCGCGTGTCATTTCTTTGGCGACGAGGTGGATGGTGGCGAGGGGCGTGCCCAATTCGTGCGCGGCTGCAGCGGCGAGGCCTCCGAGCGCAGAGAGCGTTTGCTCGCGTGAGAGCACTGCTTGCACCGCCGCCAATGCGATGTTGAGCCGCTCCTCTTCGGCGGCAACGCGCCATGCATAGACGCTGGTGAAGCCCAAGCCGACAAGCACGGCGGCGGCGATGCCCATTTGGTAGAGCGGCGGCATGACGAACGTAGCGCCTTCAGGCCACGGCAGCGGCAAACGCAAGACGGAAATCACGCCGACGCAAACGAATGTGAGCGCAGCAAGCATCGCCGTAACTTGGGGACGCAACACTGTTGCGCTTACGGCGACAGGGGCCACGAACAGGAATACGAACGGATTCTGCAAGCCGCCGGTGAGCGCCAACAAGACAGCTAGCTGAACGGCGTCATAGCCGAGCTGCGCTGCAGCTTCCCATTCGCGCGCGAGATCTTGGCTGCGGCGCGCGAGAACGAGGTTCACCATCACCGAGACCCCGATCGCTGCGAGCGCCCAGGTCAATGGAAAGGCGACGTCGAGAACGTAGCGAACAAAGAGAACAGCGAAGGTCTGTCCGAGGATGGCCAGCCAGCGGAGCAGGACAAGCGTCCGGATACGCACGCGGCTGGTTGCGCTCCAAAAGTTGGGGATTGGCGCCGGCGGGCGCGGCTCGGTGACGGCCATTACCTCTCTTCGCCGTCACTGCGTCACCGCTCAAGAGCCGGTGCGGCAGGCCGGCATCAAACCCTAGCAATTTTGTCATTGATCTTGCGAGGCATTCGCAATAATGACTGCAATTGCGAGGGAGTTGCAGAAATGAACGGACTTTGGGGGATCTCGGTTTTAGCCTTGGGGCTGGGAATGGCGGCTCCGGCGTCTGCACAGGATGAGACGCTGTTTGCTGACATCACGGTAACCGGGACCCGCACGCCTCAAGATGCTTTTGATGTGCCTGTGGTGGTAACGGTGATCGACGCCGAGCAGATCGAGGAAATCCTCGCCACCGATATCAAGGATCTGGTTCGTTTTGAGCCTGGCGTCACGGTGCCCTCTAGTCCTTCGCGGTTCACCGCGGCGCTTGCGTCGACGGGCCGCGATGGCAATAGCGGCTTCAGCATCCGCGGTCTCGGGGGCAATCGTGTACTCTTTCAAGTCGATGGCGTGCGCGTGCCGGACGGTTTCTCGTTTGGTCCCGCCGCGTTTGGGCGCGGCGACTATGTCGATCTCGATTTGTTGCAGAGCGTTGAAATTCTGCGTGGACCGGGTTCGGCCCTTTACGGCAGCGACGGCCTTGCCGGCGTTGTAAGTTTCATCACCAAAGATCCGTCCGACTTTCTGGCTGAGGACGAAAATTTCGGAGCGCGCTTGCGAGCGCAATACGCAAGCGCTGACGATAGTTGGTCCGAGAGTGTCGTCGCGGCGGGTCGCTGGGGTGATTGGTCTGCGCTCGTCAGCTACACGCGGCGCGACGGCCACGAACAAGACAATCAGGGTGACGACAATTCGATCGACACGCGCCGCACCGCGCCAAATCCGCAGGACATTGAGTCCAACTCCGCCTTGGCCCGCATCGTCTATGAGCCTAACGAGCAGCACAGGTTCCGCCTCACGGCGGACTACGGCGACCGGGATATTCACACTGAGGTCCTGAGCGCCCGCGCGGTGCTGCCGCCTGATGGGCCGGCGCTTGGTTCCGCTAGTGTCCTCGACCTCGACGGCGTCGATCAGGGCGATCGCAAGCGTGTTGCACTGGACTATACCTTTTCGAACGGCGAAGGCTTTATTAGCAACGCCTTTGTGTCGGCCTACGCGCAGCGAAGCTCACTCTATCAATTCAGCGCCGAAGATCGGAATACGGCTGCCGATCGAACGCGCATCACCACGTTCGACAACGACGTGTGGGGCGCCGCAACGCAGCTGGAGAGCCGCTTCGCGACAGGCGCCGCCGAACATACTTTGATCTACGGCGCTGACTATTCAGTCACCGACCAAGAAGGCACTCGTGATGGTACCGTGCCGCCGGTAGGCGAAGCATTCCCGACGCGCGCGTTCCCAAACACTGAATACACGCAAGCTGGCGTGTTTATCCAAGATCAGATCGATTTCATGGATGGCCGCGTCTCGTTCTTTCCAGCCCTCCGCTACGACGCCTACGAACTCAACGCGACTGCTGACGCACTCTACACACTGCCGGTCGCAGATCAGAGCGGCTCGCGCGTAACGCCGCGCTTCGGCATCGTGGCGTGGCCAACGGAAAGGTTTGGCGTCTTCTTCAACTACGCCGAAGGCTTCAAGGCGCCGTCGCCGAGCCAAGTGAACAACGGGTTTTCGAATCCGATCTTCGGCTACACCTCAGTGCCCAATCCGGATCTAAGACCGGAGACCAGCGAGGCGCTGGAGCTTGGCGTGCGGTGGCGGAACGTGACGCTCTTCGGAGGCGACCTGCGCGCCAGCGCCAATGTGTTCGGGTCCTGGTACGAAGACTTCATCGACCAAATCCAAGTCAGCGGCAGTTTCGCACCACTCGATCCGGCCATTTTTCAGTACATCAATTTTGCTTCCGCAGACGTCCGGGGCGCAGAGAGTCGCGCCGATATCGCCTGGGAAAACGGTTTTGGCGTCTCGCTGGCGGTGTCCTACGCCGAGGGTGACGTGAACGACGGGACAGGTGCGGCGGCGCTGGAAAGCATCGAGCCTTGGCGGATTGTTGCAGGCGTTTCTTACAACGCCCCGAGCGGCGCCTGGGGCGGCCAGTTGATTGGCACGTATTCGAGCAAAAAGGATGAGCGCGACACGACTGCGCCGTTCATTCCGGACGCTTTCGCGATCCTCGATGCGACTGCCTATTGGAATATCTCAGACGCGGCGACGCTTCGCGTCGGGCTCTTCAATATCACTGACGAAAAATATTGGTGGTGGAACGACGTGCGGGGCGTGTCGACAGCCGTCGATGCCTACACCCAACCCGGTCGCAATTTCTCGGCGTCCATCGCCTATCGCTTTTAAGGGAGGAATTCAGCATGAGCGTTTCACTAACGCGAAGAGGTTCGGTGCTGGCGTTCGCGGGCGCAGGTGTTGCGGCGGCCACGCCGGCGTTTGCGCAAGCTGGCCGGCAATCGAGGGTCGAAAGCGATCGTCAATCCATCCTCGCGATGGCTGGCGATTATCGCGTGCGCTTCAATTTCAACGAGACGGCCGCCTTCGTCGCAGACTACACGCCGCGTGAACCGACGACCAGCGGCGGTTTTGAGAGTGTGCGTGTCATCAAGGACGACGGCCACTTCATCCAGTTGCAACACCTTCTCGTGGCGAGCCACGAAGAACAGACCTTCGTTATCAAGCATTGGCGTCAGGACTGGACCTATGAGCCGCGCAATCTGCTGGTCTACGAACGCAGGAATTATTGGGCGCTTCAAAACGTATCGAGCGCCGAACGTCGCGGCGCGTGGTCGCAAACTGTGTGGCAAACCGACGATTCGCCCCGCTACGGCGGCGTTGGCCGCTGGGACTATGCCAACGGTCGTGCAGTGTGGACAAGCGGCGCGACCGCACGCCCGTTGGCGCGCCGCGATGCGATCCGCAACCCACCGTATGAACGCTACAACTCGATCAACCGCCACGCTTTGACGCCCACCGGTTGGGTGCATGAGCAAGACAACGAAAAATTGGCAACGCGCGATGGTCAGCTTGTCGCAATTGTCCACGAGGACGGCTGCAACACGTACAGCCGCTTCAGTGATTACGACGTCTCAGCTGCTGACGCGTATTGGCGCGACACCGCTGACTATTGGGGCGGTGTACGCCAAGCATGGGACGACGCCATCGCGCGTCGCCGCGGCGTGTGGGTCGAGGAAGAGGCGCAAAATGGCGCGGTTACGGGTCCTACGCTGATGGGGCTCGCGGATCGCATTCATGCCGCCGAGATCCCAACGGCGCCGGCGCTCGCCGAGGCGGAGAGCGCTATCGCGCAAGCGACCAGCCAGAGCGCTTAACGGCGATCGAGGACGACAACCATTGGCCCCAGGTCGTGGTTGTCGTCGTATCGCCCAACGCTCGGCGCCCATACGCTCGAGACCGTGCCATCAAGAAAGAGTGCGTCGCGACAGTGCAGTTCGTCGCGAAAGAAACGCGCGAAGCGTCCGAAAGACACAAAGCCCGAACTGATGACAAAATAGGCGGTGTGTTGATCGCGTAGGCCGACACCGTTGCGGACGAGCCGTGAGGTTCCGTCATCGGCGATGCGGGGGTGTAGCGAGCCATTGATCAGCAGCAGCGGCCCCGATTGCGTGGCCCAGCGTGCTTGGCGCTCCGCGCGCGCATAGTCTTCGGAGATTTCGATGTGCAGCGCGCCATCCTGGCCCTGCCAGAACACCCCGTTGGGTTTCAGGTGAAAGTTACCTGGCCCGTCTGTGAGCGAAATCGATTTTTGCTCATCGCCGTCTTCGACGTAGAGTCCGATCGGCGCGCCGGTGTCGTTGAACATGCCTGCATTCATCGCGAATCGAACTCGTGAAGCATCGGCGCCCAGCTGTCTTTGAAGAGCGTCAAAGCTCCGCAGATAGCCTCCGCCAGAGGCGCGGGAGAACAGCTGCATGTCTTGACGGCGCGCGTCGTAGGTACAGACGGTAAAGCGCGAACCTTCGAACTCGTGGGTTGCGCAGGGCGCATCATGCGATTGCATGCGCGGCAGCACGAACAGTCCAAGCGCCGCAATAAGGCCCAGAATAGTCGCAATCGCGATGAGGGGCGTGCGCGCGCTTTTCATCAAAACGCCACATGCGCAAATTCGCCGCCTAGCTCAAGCTTTGCCTGCGGCATTGCGCCCCCTGTGCCCTCGCGCCACGTTGATAGCTGCGAGTTCCAGGGGTTTAGCTAGTACGATGGCAGAACCTGTCGAAACGCCGCGCCGCAATTTGACGGGCGCTGTTGTGCCCGCCGTCGCGGTGGCAGGATTGGCGGCGCTGGGCGCAATGTTGATGGTGGGCGCCAATGGTGGCGGCGGCAGGCAAGCCACGGCGCCGCGTGATTGCATCCAGCAAAACGTAGATGCTGTCGGTGGTCCGATCGATCTGGTTGATTCCAACGGCGCGCGCGTGACGCAGGCGGATTACGCAGGCGAACCCGCAGTCATCTATTTCGGCTTTACGCACTGCCCCGATGTCTGCCCAACAACCATGTACGCGCTCGCTGAAGCGCTCGCCCAGCCCGGCGGTTACGATGTGCAGCCTGTGCTGATCACAGTCGACCCCGAACGCGATACCCCCCAACGCATGCATGAATACACGCATACACAAGGCTTTCCACCGGGCCTCGCAGGCCTCACCGGTACGCGGGCACAGGTGGATGCGGCAGCTGCGGCATTCCAAGTGCATCACTCACGCTCACCAATCCCGGGCGCGCCAGCAGACGAATACAACGTCGATCATTCGTCGTTGCTCTATGTGGTGGATGGGAATTGGCGGACGGTTTCGATCATCCAGACCGTGAATAGAGCGGATCCTTTGGACCCGGCCAGTCCGCTCGTGCCGGCATCGCCCGAAAGCATCGCTGCATGCATCGCCGCGGGGCTGGAGCGAGCCCCTCACACCTGATTATGTGAAGTGGGGTTGTTGCACCCGTCGCTGGTCCCATTACATTCAAACCACGGAAAGCGACCGGGCGTGGAACCCGGCGTGGGGGAGCCGGTTAAGACTTGAGGCATAGTCGCCAGCCTGGCGCTGCAATGCGAAAGGCTCGCCTGCTGAGTTGTCTTAGCTTGTTGGAAACAGGGCGACGCGCAGTATTCCCAAAGGTTGCTGCGCCGCAGCAGAAGGGCTCGCATGCTCTATTCGCTTTATGAACTCGGCCACATGTCGGTGGCGCCGCTTCGCATTGCGGCTTTGATGCAATCATCAATGCTGCGCTCGCCGTTCAACCCGATTGGCGACACCGAGGCCGGGCGCACGGCGGCTGCTGCGGCCGATCTGTTCGAGTCCATGACGCGCCGCTACCGCAAGCCTGAGTGGAAATTACCGGTGACAAAGGTCAACGGCGCCGAGGTTGCGGTGACGCCGAAGAGCGTGTGGTCCTCTCCGTGGGCAAACATGATCCACTTCGAGCGCGATGCCGCAGCGTTGCAGGAGGCGCGCGGCGATCGCACCGATCCAACGGTGCTGATCGTAGCGCCGATGTCTGGTCACTACGCGACACTCCTGCGCGACACCGTGAACGCCTTTCTACCCGAGCATGAGGTTTACATCACCGACTGGGCAGATGCGCGCATGGTGCCTGTGATCGCCGGCCGCTTCGATCTCAACGACTACATTGATCATGTCATGGGTATGCTGCGCGCGCTCGGTCCGCAAACGCATGTTGTTGCCGTGTGTCAGCCCGGCCCCGCTGTCGTCGCTGCCGTCGCGCTGATGGCCGAGGAGGACGATCCTTGTACGCCGGCGACGATGACGATCATGGGTTCGCCGATCGATGCGCGCAAATCGCCAACGGCGCCAAATCTGCTTGCCGAAAAGCGCGACATTGAGTGGTTCAAGTCCCACATGATCCACACTGTGCCGGCGCTCTATCCGGGCGCGTTCCGACGCGTGTATCCGGGCTTTGTGCAGCTCGCGAGTTTCATGGGCATGAATCTCTCGCGCCACGTCGATGCGCACAATTCGTTCTTTCAGAACCTGGTGAAGGGCGATGGCGATAGCGCCGACAAACACCGCGAGTTCTATGACGAATACCTCGCTGTGATGGATCTCTCGGAGGAGTTCTACATCCAGACCTTGATCGAGATTTTCCAGGAATATCGTCTGCCCAACGGGACGATGACCCATCGTGGCCGCAAGGTTGATCCGAGCAAAATCACAAAGACAGCGCTGCTGACCGTCGAAGGTGAGAACGACGACATCTCCGGCATCGGTCAGACCCAAGCCGCGCACGACATTTGCGAAAACATTCCGGAGCAGATGCGGCGCGACTACATTCAGCCGGGCGTTGGTCATTATGGCGTCTTCTCAGGCCGCCGCTTCCGCACAGAAATCTATCCGCGCGTGCGCGAGTTCATGCGCAACTTTCATTCGAACGCTTCGCGCAATGCGAGGCGCGCAAACCTGAAGCTGGTTGGCGAGAACTAGGCTTTCGGCCCGCTCCAGCCGCCAGCGGGATTTTCTTCTGCAAGCGTCATCGTCTTTCCCTCCGCGTGGCGAATGGGAATTGCGTCTGCGTCAAAGTCAGTGAGGCAGCGCACATTGACGCCGTAGTGATCGGGCATCGAGCGTTTGCGATGAAATGGATAAATGCCGCAGACGCTGCAGAAATAGTGGTGCGCGATTTTCGTGTTCCACTGATACAGCGTGAGCTTGTCCTCGCCCGAGAGCAGTGTGAACTTGTCCTCAGCCACGGTTGTCATCAGCGCATTTTTCTTCGCGCAGAGTGAGCAATCGCACATATAGATATCGGTGATTTCGGCATCGATTTGGAATTGGACGCCGCCGCAGTGACACGATCCACGATAGAGAGGCATGTTCTCACCTTCCTGCGCAGCTTAGCCGTGCGGGCGGGTCGCGTGAATCAGCCCGACGTGAGATTCTTGCGCATGCGCTCCGATTCGCGACAGAAGGTCGAACCGGGTCAAACCGAGATCGAAACGATCGACGGCCGCCGCGTGCCGGTGAAGCTGATCGTGAACCCGCGCGCACGTCATATCTCGGTGCGTATTGATCCCGCACGACGCGAGGCGATCGCAACGGCGCCTTCCAAGCGGCATCTGAAGCACGCGGCGCAGTTCGCCAGCGAGCGTGCGGGTTGGATTGCACAGGAACTCTCGCGGCTTCCGCGGGGTGTTTCGCTGGCGCCTGGTTCGTTCGTGCCGTTGCGCGGTGTCGAACACGAATTGGTCTACAAGCACGGCCGCAAGCCGGCTTGGATCGAAGAAGACTTGCTGCCGCGTCTGATCGTGCAGGCGCCAGATGTGGCTCTCTTCGAAGGCCGCGTGCTACGCTACTTGAAGGATCAGGCGCGTCACGATCTGATCGACCGCGTCGCGACCCACGCCATCAAGCTCGGCGTCAAACCAGATCGCATTCAGGTGAAAGAACTCCGCTCGCGCTGGGGCTCATGTTCCGTCGATGGTGTTTTGTCATTCTCTTGGCGCGTCGTGATGGCGCCGCCTTTTGTGCTCGATTACCTCGCCGCACATGAAGTGGCCCATCTCAGAGAAATGAACCACTCGCGCCGCTTCTGGGCTTTGGTCGCCAAGTGCATGCCCGACTACGAAGCGGGGCGCCATTGGCTCCACGAGCACGGTTGCAAGCTGCACGCCGTGGGTATGGCGCGCTAAGACTTCGACGGCGCGAGTATGCGCCGCATGACGCCGTCGCGATCGATTATCACGTGCTTTAGGGCGCCCAGAACGTGGAGCGAAATCGCACCGACGAGCGCCCAGCGGCCAATGGCGTGCAACGTTTCAGCGATCTCGTGAATGCCTTGATTACGCGCCGCGAAGGGTGATGGCAGCGAGAAGAGATCGAACACGTGAATCGCGCGTCCGCCCGACCAAACGGCGAGCGGGCCGGAGACCACCTGCAGAAGGATGGCGAGCAGCAGCACTTGGTGCGTGGCGCTGGAGAGGAATTGCAGGAACGGCGCTTGTTCTGGCGGCGTCGGTCGCGGCTGAAGGTAGCTCGAAACAACCCGGGCCAAGAGAATGAGGATCACCGACGCGCCGATCGAGATGTGCAACCCCATCAGCGCAGAGCGCGCGGCGCGATCACCAGCGTCGCCTGCGAAGCCAGCCTGGAATCCGGTCACAAGCATGGCGATCACGGCGATCGCGGCGAGCCAGTGCAGGGCAATAGCGAGCCAGCCGTAACCGCCTTTGGTATTCATCCATTGCATGCAGGGGCCTCATGTCGAGCGATGTCTATGGGCTGACGCCGGCCCGCAGATGGTAGCCGGGACCGGCGTCATAACTTAGTGCTGCGTAGGCGCCGCCGTTCCGCCACCCGGCGGCACACCGGGACCGATATTTGCGTTGAAGAACGCCAGCGCTTCCGTGAACGCAGTTCGCCATCCGGCCTCATTGTCGGGGCGATAGTAATGATCCATAGCTTCCAAGCGAACGAGACGCGCAGATTTGCCCGCACGCCTCATGGCACGCTCCATAATCTCACTCTGCTCAAACGGAACGGTCTGGTCTTCATCGCCGTGAATCATGAGCAAGGGAATGGTCACCCGGTCGACGTTTTCGGCGGCGGAATAGCGATTGAGTTCGGAACCCTCTTGGCCGATTGCTTGTGTCCAATACTGATAGGAGATGCTGTTTTGGCCCCAGCCGCCTCCTGCACCGACGTCCGCCTCGTTTGATCCGGCGCGCTCCCAGCGGAGCATGGCGTTCAAATCGGAAATGCCGGCGCCAGCGACTGCGCACTTGAACAGATCAGTATTCATGAACGAGGCGGTGAAGGCCATGTAGCCCCCGTGAGACCAACCCATGATGCAGATCCGGTTCGGGTCCGCGATGCCAGTGTCGATCAGGCTTCTGACGCCGTCGGCGACGTCCTCTTGCATACGCCGTCCCCATTGATGATGTCCGGCCTCAACGAAGCTTCGCCCAAAGCCACCGCCACCGCGGAAATTGGGTTCAAACACGACATAGCCTTGGCTGGCAAAAGTCTGGCCAAAAATGCTGTGCCCCCAAACATCGCGTGCCTCGGGACCACCGTGTGGCGTCACGATAACTGGCAGGTTGCGGACATCGGTCACTCCCGGAGGCACCCAAAGATAGCCCCAAAGATGCATGCCGTCGCTCGCGGTATATTCTACAATACGCTCCGTGGGCAGCAGGGACGGGTTTGTGGCGCGTACGCTGAACAATGTGTTCAGGTTGTGCGTAGTGCTATCGTAAAGCGCGTACGTCCCAAGATCCTGCGGAGACTCCGTATAGATGAGCCATCGCGAGCCGCCTTCGCCTCCTCGGCCGCTCAACGACACGGTGACGTCATCGCCAAGAGCTTGAGTTATGGCGCGCCAATGGCGCCCAAACGCTGCGTCTTTAGGTTCGCAAACTCGCCGCAGGCCCCACCAGCAAGCCGCAAGCACTACATTATTTTCGCGATCCAACGTCGCCGAAGACACGTCAAATTCCGTATTGCGCTGGATGGTCTCGGCGTATTGTCCCGTTGCGGTATCGAACACGTAGAGGCCGCTGGTGTCGTCGCCATCGCGGCGGGCAAGAACGAAGACTTGCCCAGGCTGGAGGGCGGGGCCGACCCCCGTGAATGTCGGCGCGCCGTTCGCAGCATCTTCCCCGCGATATCTCGCGACTTCTGTCCAGGTGTGTTGGCCTGGGCCGCGACGCAACCAAGCGAAGCCTTTGCCACTGCTGATCGCATCTTCGCGCAGCACAGGCGTTCCCTGCGCGTCGACCACCCAGCCAACCGTCCATGCAGCGCCCTGTTCAATTTCGGTGTGATCGCCGGTTCTGATGTTAACCCGCCAGAGTCTCGCCGCATTCCAGTCTGGAACGATCATGAGGACATTGTCTGGATCGTGCGGCAGGTCGCTAATGATCTCGGCGTTGAGCCAACGTGGGAACCCTTGCCCCGCCGAAGGATCGTACAGTGCTATCCGGTCGTTGCCGTCTAGTGAACTCGCATAGACGCGGTAGACGAACTCGTATGCGTCATCGACGTGCACGTTGCGGTGCACCGATCGACGGTCGTCAACGACGTGGATTTTTTGAGTTACACCGAAGATCACGCGGTCGTCGGATTTGAAGTCGACCCATGCAATTTCCATCTGCTGATCGGCGCGCGCAGTTTGTATTGCGCGGCTCGTGCGCGTCTCGAGGTCGACGATCATCAACGTGTCGCCCACGGAGTCATGACGAATTACAGCAATGCGTTGACCGTCCGGCGAAATCTGTGCGCCGCGGAATTGTTCGTAGCCAACGAACCAATCAAGTGGTGCGCGTTGTGCTTGCTGTTGGGCCGAAGCAGGAAGCGCGAGCGTGCAAATCGTCGCCGCAACGGCGAACAAAAATTTCTGCATGAAAACCCCCATACGCCGTCGTTACGGTCGTGTGCGGGGGTGAGGTTAGCGCGATGTTTCCAGCTTGTCAGCGGGAGCGCGCACCGCAAATCTAGCCCTCTGGGCCAAAATCAAGCGAACGATCTTGCGCGTCTGGCGGTGTTACCGTAGGTGCGCCGATGACGGCGCCGATGGGTGCGCCGACGGCTGTCAATTCCGGCGATTCCGGATCGGAGACGCCGACGTTGTAGTCTTCTTCCTGCGGCAGATTGAGCGGTCTGACAGGCGTGTTACGGAGCGCGGTGGGCATGAAGCGCGCCCAGATTTGGGTTGGCAGAGTACCGCCCGTCACACGCGCCGTTTCTGAGAAGTTGTCATTGCCGGCCCACACGCCGGCCACCATTCCGGGAACAAAGCCGATAAACCACGCGTCGCGATAGTCGTTGCCCGTGCCGGTCTTGCCGCCGACTTGCCGCCCGTTGATGCGCGCCGCGGTGCCGGTGCCGGCGTCAACGACACGGCGCATCATGTAGTTCATGTAGCGCAGTGGCCGTTCTTCAATGACACGCTGACGGTCTGCTTGTCGGAATGCCCACACGGTTTCGTTGTTGCTGGCGCGCCGTATGCGGGTAACGCCGTGAGCTTGAACGTTGTAGCCCTCGGCCGCCATCGCGCCGTAGGCTTGAGTCATTTCAAGCAGCGTGACTTCCTGCGCACCAAGCGCCAACGAGTGATAATTGTGAAGCGGCGATGTGACGCCGAGGCGTCGCGCAACATCGATAACGTTCTGACCGCCAACTTCGTTGGCGACGCGTATCGCAACCATATTGTACGAAAGCGCGAACGCGCGGATCAGTTCAGTTGGTCCGTGGTACTCGCGCGTGTAGTTGCCCGGCGTCCAGGACGGCTGGCCGGGAATATGGATCGTGATCGGCGCGTCTTCGCGAACGCTCCAAGGGGTCAGGCCGTTTTCCATCGCGGCGAGATAAATGAAGTACTTGAATGACGAGCCGGGTTGACGGTGTGCTTGGGTGGCGCGGTTGAACTGGCTTTGGTCGTAGTCGCGCCCGCCCACCATCGCGCGCACGCCGCCTTCATCGTCCATCGCCAGGAGCGCGGCCTGGCTGATGCGGCGCGCTTCGCCCTGTTCGCCGAGCACGGCGTTGACAGCTTCATCGCCAGCGCGTTGCGCCGCGATGTCGATGGTCGTCTCGACAACGAAGTCGTCGCGCTGTTGGCCGATCACGTCGTTCAAGAGCGGATCGATCCAATCGCGATAGTAAGACAGCACGCCTGCCGGATTGCGCCGGCTGATCACCAGTTCCTCTTGCAGCGCAGCTTCACGCTCAGCCGCGCTGATGAAGCCCATGCTGACCATTTCGTTCAGCACGACGGTGGCGCGGTCGCGGGCCGCTTCAATGTCTTGGCGTGCTGGGTTGAGGCGCGACGGCGCCTTTACAAGGCCGGCAATCATTGCGGCCTGGAGCAGGGTCAGTTCGCGGGCGGGGCGGTCGAAATAGCGCTCGGCTGCCGCCTCGATGCCGTAAGCGCCGGCGCCGAAATAGACGCGCGACAGATAGAGCGCGAGGATTTCGTCCTTAGTGAAGCGCCCTTCCAACCAAATCGCCATGGCGATCTCTTGGAATTTGCGCCGCCATGAGCGCTCGTTGGTGAGAAAGAGATTCTTCGCGAGTTGTTGCGTGAGCGTCGAACCACCTTGGACGACCCGACCCGCACGCAAATTTTCCGCGCCTGCGCGCATCATGCCGCCGAGATCGACGCCGAAGTGTTCGTAGAAACGGCGGTCCTCAATAGCGACAAACGCCTGGCCCACATAAGGCGGTAGCGACGCGAGATCGACAGGCGGCGCGTTTTGCGCGCCTTCACGCAAAATGACGTGCCCGTTCCGGTCGAGATAGGTGATCGACTGGCTGCCGCGTGCTTCCCAGACATCATCCGTCGATGGCAGATCCCAGGTGATCGCGATGAAGAAGGCGACAACTAGGCCAACGACGCCAGCCGCCAACCAACCGCTCCACACCGCGGCTTCACGCACGTTGCGCGGATGTTTGATGCCACGAAGCCGCCGCCACATCTCGCCGCCGAACGCGCGCGCGCCGCCGGCGAACGCCACCCATTTGGGCTCGATCGCACGCCATAGGTCGCGCGCGGTGCTGGTGACGCGGTCACGCAGCCGGCCCCACAAGGACGCGGGCGGTTCTTCCTGCGCTTCCTCCGGATCGCCCGCAGCGCGGAAATAGTGCAGCGGCGGTTCGTCGGCTTTCGGTGCGGTTTCAGGTCCGGGCTCCGGCGCCGCTTCGGCTTCCTCGCGTTGCACCGGCGCGCTTGAAGGCTCCGTCGTTTCTGGGACCTGAGGTAGGTGTTCGGGCGGCGGCGCGACGGAAGCCTCGGCCTCCGGCTCGTCAAACAATTCCTCATGGGCTTCGGGATGAGCTTCGGGCGGCGCGGGCTCGTCGGCGGACGCTTGGACAGGGTCTGCCGCATCCTCTTCGGATGCGCCTGCCGGAAGATCGTCTTCCGGACGGTCTGGATCGTTCTCGTCAGCCACCCCGGCTCATCCTCCGCGCTCGCTGGTAGCGCGATTCGACTGCAACGCCGCCGAGCCCTGGCAGCAATGCCTTGCAGACGTGAAACGTTCAGGGGCCGGGGAAAAGTTCCCTGGCCACTTTCTGGTCCAATTTTGGCCCTCTGCGGCACATCGCGCAACAAGGTGAAGCGGTGGTTTTTCTTGCCGTTGCGAGATAGCGTCGCCATGTTTCAGGCGGACGCGCTCGCGGATTCCCCGGCCAGCGCAGGAGGAGCAAATTCATGAGCGACTATCACGCACATGGTGCGCGATCGGTTCCCATCGGCGGAGCGGATATGGCCGTCGATGCGGGTCTTCGGGCCTTTATGCTCGGCGTTTACAACAAAATGGGCCTTGGCCTGCTGCTGTCGGGTGCGCTTGCCTACGTCGTTGCGACGACGCCGGCGCTGATGGTGGCGCTGTTTGGCGGCCCGCAGGCCTATGTCGTTCTGTTCGCGCCGCTGGCGCTGATCATGATCTCGAACTTCTTCATGCGTAACCCGTCACCTATGGCCGCCAACGTCATCTATTGGGGTGTGGTCGCCACGATGGGGTTGAGCCTTGGCATGACGGTGGCGATCTACGCCGCGGGCGCGGGCGGCATGTTGACGATCGTCAAGGCGTTGCTGGTTACAGCCGCCACGTTCGGCGCGCTTTCGCTTTGGGGATATACCACCAAGCGCAATCTGACCGGCTGGGGCACGTTCCTGTATATGGGCGTGATCGGCATGATCATCGCGATGCTGGTCAATGTCGGTTTCGCCTATTTCACCGGCGCGCCAATCCAGGGCCTCGACCTGGCGATCTCGGTGATTGGCGTTCTGATTTTCTCGGGCCTGACCGCCTACAAGACCCAGATGATTAAGTTCAGCTACTACGAGTTGGGTGGCAATGAACGCGCGATGGCGGTTGGCACAACATACGCCGCGCTCGGTCTCTACATCACCTTCGTCAACCTGTTCCTGATGATCCTGCGTCTGATGGGTGGTCGCCGCTAAGGGGCTGTCCAGTTCTCGAACACGAACGCCCCGGCTTTGGCTGGGGCGTTTTCGTTTAGTCGCCTACAACCCGCATCCGCTTTGGCTCCAGCACAGCCAGAACACGCTCCAGTTCATGGCCGCGACGCAAGATGCGTCCGTCCACGGCGCGCACACTGTAAGCGCCATTCTTCCGCGCATTGTCGGGGCGCTTCTCGATTTGGTAGAGCGGCGCCTCGCTTGTCCGGCGGTAGACACTGAACAGCGCGCAGTCGGGCAGGGCATCGAGGGCGTAGTCGCGCCACTCGCCAGCAGCGACCATGCGGCCGTAGAAGCGAAACAGGCGATCTAATTCCGGACGCTCGAAGAAAATGGTGCGTCCGCTCATGCGTGAAGCCTCATGGTATTCAAAACGTGCGGATTTGAGCTAAGCACAGGGCAGGCAATCTAAAAACTCCGCCACGTCGCCTTTCAGACAGATTTTCTGCTTGCCCTCGCCGCAATGGAGCGCGACCTTATCAACGTGGCCGGTCGGAGAAAGGCTCGTACTCCGGTATCCATCAGCCCCCCCAGCCCCCCGGGGTGCGCGCTTCGACTGGTCACACAGTTTCTCACAAGGCCCGCGATTGTCGCGGGCCTTGTCGCATCTGGGCTACAAAAATCCTTTGAAACAGCGCGTTTGAGCACGCCTCGCGCGTATCGTTCGACGCCCGCGCCGTGGGTGCGCGTTGTGAATAAGTGCGTTTGTGGTGATGGCGAGGCGCTTCGTCTTGAGCGCTTAACTGGTTCGAAAGACCGCGCGGAATCGCCTCGGCTGATTCGGCCCATCTGTGGATAAACAGCTGTGGTCTTTTCCCCAAATCGCCCTTAAGAGCGGCGCTCGAATTTCGCTTAGGGTCCAATCCACATGTTGCTGCAGGTCGATGGTCTGCGCAAAGTCTTTGGCCGGCGCACTGCGGTGGACGGCATCGGCTTTGCGCTCGACGTCGGAGAAATCGTCGGTTTCCTCGGCCCCAACGGCGCCGGCAAGACGACGACAATGCGAATGATCGCTGGCTACCTTGAGCCGGACGAGGGTGTCGCAAAGGTCTTCAACATTGATGTCGCTCAGGATCGCCGGCGGGCGCAGGAGCGCGTCGGCTATCTGCCTGAAGGCGCGCCGCTCTACGGGGAAATGACGCCTTGGAGTTTCCTGCGCTTTGTCGCGGAGACGCGTGGGATGAGCCGCGAGGCCGCACGCCACGCCGTACGCCGCGCCGCTCAGGATGCACGCCTGGGCGATACGATCGATCGGCCGATTGAGACACTGTCCAAGGGTTATCGCCGCCGTGTCGGTTTGGCGTCGGCGCTATTGCACGACCCGATGCTGCTCATTCTCGACGAGCCGACGGACGGCTTGGATCCAAACCAACGCCATGCGGTGCGCGATCTCATCAAGCGTCTCGGCGAAGAGCGGGGACTCATTATTTCAACGCACAGTCTGGAAGAGGTGGACGCCGTCTGCACCCGCGCCATCATCATCGATCAAGGCCGCATCGTCGCGGACAAGGCGCCAACTGCGCTGAAGGAGGAGCACGGTAGCCTCGAACGCGCATTCGCTGCGCTGACGCGTGGGGAGGAGCGCGTATGAAGAAGCGTCCCGGCCTCGCCAGCATGGCCGCCGTCTATCGGCGCGAATTGCTCGCCTATGTCACCACGCCGACAGCTTATGTCTTCGTTGCGGTGTTCCTATTCTCCATCGGTCTGTTCACATTTCAGATCGGCGGATTTTTCGAAGCACGCCGTGCGGACCTGACGCCATTCTTTGCGTTCCATCCGTGGATTTTCATGGTGTTTTTGCCCGCCGTTTCGATGCGGTTATGGGCCGAAGAGAGCCGCTCTGGCGCTATAGAACTCCTGATGACTTTGCCCGCGCCGACGTGGTCTCTGGTGCTCGGCAAATTCCTTGCGGCCTGGAGTATCGCGGGTGCGGCGCTGTTGCTCACTGCGCCGCTGTGGGTGACGGTGAATTTGCTCGGCTCGCCGGACAATGCCGCTATTTTCACTGCCTATCTCGCGAGCTTCCTGATGGCCGGCGCCTATATCGCGATCGGTTCGGTGATGTCGGCGCTAACCCAGGCACAGATCGTGGCGTTCGTTCTGGCGGTGCTAGTGTCGTTCTTGCTGACCGCGCTCGGCCTGCCGCTGGTGCTCGATTTCTTCTCGGGGATTGTAAACGGCGCGGTCGCTGAAGGCATCGCGCGCTTCTCAATTCTGCACCATTTCGACGCCGCTCAACGCGGCGTCGTGGAGTTTCGCTCGGTGTTCTACTTCGTGTCGCTGATCGCGCTCTGTTTGAGTTTCACCGCGCTTGCGGTTGACGCCCGGCGGGGAGGCTAGCTCGATGAGCGCACGCCGTTACGCCCTCCTTGCCGCCTTGGCGCTGTTCATCGCGTTCATCGCGTCGAACGTGATCGCCAATTCCTGGTTCCGGTCCTGGCGTTTGGACCTGACGGAGAACCATCTTTACTCGATCAGCCGCGGCACCCAGGAAACGCTAAATCAGCTGACCGAGCCGGTGCAGCTGACGCTCTATTATTCGCGCAATGCAGCGCAGCCGGTCCCTCAGCTGCAGGCCTATGCGGCGCGCGTGCGCGAGATGTTGCAGACGTTCCAAGCTCGCTCGCATGGGCGGGTCAGGTTCACAGAGGTCAACGTTGAGCCGTTTACTGAAGCCGAAGATCAAGCGTCTGAAGCCGGCGTGCAGGCGGTGCGGCCTTACGAGGGAGCGGACCCGATCTATTTCGGTCTGGTCGGCGCCAACGCGATTGATGATACGCGGGTCATTCCTCTGTTCGATCCGCAACGCGAGTCGTTCCTGGAATACGAACTGACGCGCATCATCTACGAATTGGAAAACCCAGAGCGCACCCACGTCGCGCTCATCACCTCGTTGCCGATCGATCCTGCCGCTGCAGGTGGGCGGGCGGGAAGCCAATCGGTGTTCGCCACGGAAATGGGCCGCGTCCTCGATGTGACGAAGCTTGCGCCGGACTTCACTGCGATCCCTGCCAACACCGATGTGTTGGCGATCATCCACCCCGGCGCACTGACGCCGGCGCAGCTTTACGCGATCGATCAGTTCATTTTGCGCCGCGGACGCGCGTTCATTGCGCTTGATCCGGCTTCGATGCAGGCAGCGATGAGTGGCGGTGCGGGCTTCGACCCATTCAATCCAGTGTTGCCTGCGCCAACGGCTTCGACTTTGGAGCCGCTGCTTGGCGCTTGGGGCGTGGCGATGGCGCCCACGGTCGTGCTCGATCAGGAGGGAGCGCTGCCGGTGTCGGTTCAAGACCCGCAAACCGGCCAAACCAGCCAGGCGCCGCAGCCGCTCTTCTTCCAAGTCCCAGCTGAGACGGGTCTCGACCGCGAAGACTTAATGACTGCGTGGCTGCGCCGCGGCATCAATTTCGGTTTGGCAGGAGGTCTAACGCGGCGGACGCAGCTTGAGGGCGTAACCTTCACACCATTGATCCGCACCAGCGGGCGCACGATGCGCATGCCCGCCGAGCAAGCGCTAGCGCGTCCGTCGCCGATGGAAGTGTTCAGCATGTGGCCGCCGAGTGGCGGGCGGCGCGAGAACGTCGCCGTGCGTCTCTCCGGCAATCTCACGACGGCCTTCCCGGATGGCCCGCCGTCTGCGGACGAGGTTGATGCGCCGGAAGCAGCACCGAGCGACCAACCCGCCGCGCCTACGCAAGCCGCGCCGCAAGCCGAACAGCTCCGCACATCGGCCACGCCTGCAGAGATCGTGATCGTCGCCGATACCGATTTCTTAGCCGACGATTTCTATGTCGACCCGCAGAGTGGCGGCACGGCCGCGGACAATGCATCGTTCGCGCTGAACGCCATCGATGTCTTGGGTGGATCGGACGCGCTCGTGTCTCTGCGCTCACGCGCGCCCGCGGAGCGCAAAATGAAGCTCATCGACGATATGGAGCGCGCCGCGCAGCGCCGCATTGAAAGCGAGCAGCGTCGGCTTGAGGGAGAACTTCAAGAGACCCAGACGCGCTTGCAGCAATTGCAGGCCCACGGGCGAGGCTCCGGCTTCTTCGCGGGCGATCTCGGCGCTGAGCTGACACCGGAGGAGCAGACGGAGGTTGAGCGTTTCCGCGAGCGCGAAACGCAAATTCGCGCGGACCTGCGTGGTTTGGCCCGTGACCTGCGTGGCGATATTGAACGCCTGCAAGCGCTCGTCATTTTCATCAACGTTTGGCTGGCGCCGCTTTTGATCGCAGGCGCCGGCTTGTTCTTGTTCTGGCGCCGGCAACGGCGCGGGGGTGCGGCGCGATGAGTTCGGGTCTGGCTGAACGCCGCAGGGCGCGTTCGCTCACACTTTTCCTGATCGCGGGTGCATTGGTCGCGATCGCTGCGGTCACGGTCGGGATCGAAGTACGCAGTTCAAACCCAGCGAGCATGCAGGGTCCCGTGCTGCCGGACTTGGAAGAGTCTATCGGCCGGGCCCACCGGATCACAGTCACGAGTTCGGAAGCGACCTACCGTATCGAGCGCACGCAGCAAGGCTGGGCATTGCGCGATCGCGATGATTATCCAGTGTCGTCGGCGCGTCTGGCGCAGCTGACGGAGGGGTTGGAGTCGCTTCGCTACGTTCGGAGGATGACGAGCGACGCGTCGAAGCACGAACGTCTGGGCGTTACCGATCCACGCCAAGGCGGACGCGGTGTTCTCCTGCAGGTCGAAGACGGCAACGGAGCCCTGCTGGTGAACCTTATTCTGGGCGTTGAGACCAGCGGGACGTATGTGCGGCGGCCCGATAACGACCAGACCTGGGCTGTGCAGGGTGACTTGCCGCCGCTGCGTGACGCCGCGGCCTGGCTCGAACTGCGGCCGATCAGTCTGACGCCGGATCGCTTGGCGCGCATCGAGATCATGCCCGCCGAAGGACGTGCTTACATTCTCGCGCGCGATGCCGCCGATCAGCCTTGGCGCATTGCATCGCCGGCGCTGGCGTCGTTGGCCGAATCGACAGTGACGGCGACGGCCGAACGGCTCACGCAGCTGTCCCCGGTAGATGTACGCACCGCGCCCGCGATCCAAGGCGCCCCGCGTGCGCGCGTGCGCGCGACGACCTTTGACGGCATCGCCATTGATGCGGAGATCATCCCGAGCGATGACCGGCTCTGGGTGAAGATGGTCGCGCGCGCCAATGCGCCCGAGCAAGAAGCTGCTGCGGTGGCCCTGAACACACCGGCGTCGGACTGGGCTTATGCGCTCAGCGACACAGAGGCAGAGGCGTTAGCGCCGCCGCTGAGGACGCTCGTTCCGAGCGCTCAGTAGCGCCCGGGCCGGTGAGTGTAGGACGCAGCGAGGATGCGTCCGCCATTGGGTTCTTGCACGATGACCGCACATTCCGGCTGGCAGCGCGCACGCTCGTGCCAGACGCCTGGACCATCCCACGTGCCGACGCGCTCGATCCACTTTACAAGATTGTAGTGAGGGATCGAACGGTTGCGGTTGACGCCGCCGGTGATGACGACAGTGATCGGACCGGGGTCGTACGCAATCATCCAGATGTCAGCGTTTGCGCCGGCGGCGCCGGATCCAATCGTGGCGCGCGCGCGGCCATTGCGCAGCAGCGTCAATGACACGTCCGGCGCGTTCGAGGGCCAGCCCGCGCGCTGCTGATCGTCATAAATGGCGCGCGCTTCGTCCCAATCCGAAGCGCTGATCGTGCGTGCGCCGTTGACGACCAGTTGTGGCGTAAAGCGGCCACGCACGCGCAATGTTTGCGAATAGGCGCGTTGCCGGTCGGCGAACTCCGGCTGAGCGAAGGTGTCGTGCCAGCCGAGATAGTCCCAGATACCGACCGGAAATGTCAGCGCCAGCACGTCGTCCTCACGCGAGAAGATGCCGAGCAGGCGGTTCGCTCGCGGGCACTGGGAGCAACCCTGGCTGGTGTAGAGCTCTACCACCATCGCCGCGCGTCTGCCCTGGGTTTGGGCGAGCGCAGGCGTCGTGATCGCCGCTATGGCGATAGCCAGAGCGACGAGGAACCGGACGATCATGGGCAGAACCATGCAGGCCCCGCCGCTCCGGTTCGAATCAAACCGTTGTGACGGAGCCCCGTGAGGTCAGGCTTTGGCCAAGCCGCGGAGCACATAATGGAGAATTCCCCCATTACGGAGGTATTCCACCTCGTTTTCGGTGTCGATCCGGCAGTGGACCTCGACATCCTCGACCTTGCCGTTGGCGCGGGTGATCTTGAGCGTCACCATCTGCCGGGGGCCGAGGTCCGCGACGCCTGAGAGCGAAACCGTCTCATCGCCCGTCAGCCCCAGGCTCGCCCAGCTCTGGTCTTTCTGGAACTGCAGCGGCAGCACACCCATGCCGATCAGGTTCGAGCGGTGGATCCGCTCAAAGCTTTCCGCCACTACCGCGCGGACGCCTAGAAGGGTCGTGCCCTTGGCGGCCCAGTCACGCGAGGAGCCGGTGCCGTATTCCTTGCCGGCGAAGATGACGAGCTCGCGGCCCTCCTGCTTGTAGCGCATGGCGGCGTCATAGATGAACATCCGTTCGCCTGAAGGGTGGTGCATCGTGTAGCCGCCTTCGACGACCGAGCCGTCGTCGTTCCTCACCATCTGGTTCTTGATGCGGATATTAGCGAACGTGCCACGCATCATGACTTCGTGGTTGCCACGTCGCGCGCCGTACGAGTTGAAATCCGCCTGCGCGACGCCGTGTTCGGTGAGGTAGGCGCCAGCCGGCGAGGCCTTCTTGATCGAGCCGGCGGGGCTGATGTGGTCGGTGGTGATAGAGTCGCCAAAGAGGCCAAGCACGCGCGCTTCGACGACATCGCGCGGCGGCGTTGGCGTCATGCTCATGCCGGTGAAGTAGGGCGGGTTCTGCACGTAGGTGGACTTGGCGTCCCAACCGTAAGTGCGGCCCGCGCCCACCTTGATGCTTTGCCAGTGCTGATCTCCCGCGAAGACGTTGCCATAGCGCTCGGCGAACATTTGTGGCGTCACGGACGCGCGCACGACCTGCTCGATTTCCGCGTTTGTCGGCCAAATATCGCGCAGATAGACCGGCTGGCCGTCGCTGCCGGTTCCGAGCGGATCGGTCTCGAGATTGGCGTAAACCGAGCCGGCGAGCGCGTAGGCGACGACGAGTGGCGGCGACGCGAGGTAGTTTGCGCGGACATCCTGGTTCACGCGGCCTTCGAAGTTGCGGTTGCCCGAAAGCACCGACGCAACAACAAGGTCATTCTCGCTGACGCTGGCGGAGATCGCTGGCGGCAGCGGGCCCGAATTTCCAATGCAGGTGGTGCAGCCATAGCCAACGAGGTTGAAGCCAAGCGCATCGAGTGACTTATCGAGGCCGGACTTGGCCAAATAATCGGTGACGACTTGCGAGCCCGGCGCGAGTGAAGTTTTCACCCACGGTTTTGTGTCGAGGCCCTTTGCCACTGCATTGCGTGCGACGAGGCCCGCTGCGATCAGGACGCTGGGGTTAGAGGTGTTGGTGCACGAGGTGATCGCGGCGATGACCACATCCCCGTGGCCGATGTCGTGGTTTGCGCCCGCAACTGGCGCGCGCCTCTTCAGCTCGTCGCCTTTGCGGAACTCCTCGGTCATAACCTTGGTGAAACCTTCGGCCAGTCCGCCGAGGACGACGCGATCTTGCGGACGCTTCGGGCCGGCGAGCGACGGGCGCACATCGGCGAGCGAGAGTTCGAGCGTATCGGTGAATTCCGGCTCTTCGTCCGTGAGCCAGAGGCCTTGCTGTTTGCAGTAGGTTTCGACAAGCGCAACACGCGCCGGATCGCGGCCGGTGGCCTTCAAATAGTCGATGGTCTTGTTGTCGACCGGGAAGAAGCCGCAGGTGGCGCCGTATTCCGGGGCCATGTTTGCGATGGTGGCGCGATCTTCGACGCTCATGGTCGCAAGGCCAGGGCCGAAGAATTCCACGAATTTACCGACGACGCCCTTCTTGCGCAGCATCTGCGTCACGGTGAGCACGAGGTCGGTGGCGGTGGCACCTTCCGGCAATTTGCCTGAGAGCCGGAAGCCGATGACCTCTGGGATCAGCATCGAGATCGATTGTCCGAGCATCGCCGCTTCCGCTTCGATGCCGCCAACGCCCCAGCCCAACACGCCGATGCCGTTGATCATCGTGGTGTGCGAGTCAGTGCCAACGACTGTGTCAGGGTAGGCGTAGCTTTCGCCGTCGATTTCGCGCACCCAAACCGATTGGCCGAGATACTCAAGGTTCACCTGGTGGCAGATCCCGGTGCCAGGTGGGACGACGCGGAAATCTTGGAACGCCTGCTGTCCCCAACGCAGGAACTGGTAGCGCTCAACGTTACGCTCGTATTCGAGTTCGACGTTCTGCTTGAACGCGCCGGCGGCGCCGAAATGGTCGACCATGACGCTGTGGTCGATAACGAGGTCGACCGGCACCAGCGGATTGATCTTCTCGGGACTGGCGCCAAGTTTGGCGGCCGCGTCCCGCATGGCGGCGAGGTCGACGACAGCCGGGACGCCGGTGAAGTCCTGCATCAGCACGCGCGCGGGGCTGAAGGCGATTTCGACCTCGTTCTTGCCCTTGTTCACCAGCCATGAGGTCATGGCGAGAATGTCGGCCTTCTTCACTGCAACGCCGTCTTCGGTGCGCAGCAGATTTTCCAACAGCACCTTGAGCGAGATCGGCAGACGGGAAACGTCGCCAAGGCCGTTCGCAGCAGCGGCTTTGAGATCGAAGTATGTGAATGTCTTGCCGCCCGCGTTGATCGTGGTGCGGGCGTTAAAAGAGTTCAGAGATGGCATGTTTGTGCATCCGGCTAGAGGTAGCGACAGAGATGCAAACGCGTTGGGGAGCGCCCCAAATCCGGAATCAAACCGGTCGCGCGGCAAGGCGTATGTAGCGCTGATTTGCGAAGGCGCAATTAGTCAGTGCGCACTACCCCAATGATGTTTGCGAATGGTTCGCAACTATCAACTTGGTTGCGCTTCGAACAGGCTCAGCGCGACGCTTTGGCGGGACGAGCCGTTGCCAGCCCGTCAGCCGAACCTGTCGCGCCTAGCTTTCCGCTGGCGGCGCCGGTGCAGCGGCGCGACGGAAGAGGCGTCCACCACGGTTTTTGCGCCAGCGGAGCAAGAGCCAGATCAGCGGGATCAGCACGACCGCGAATGGGATTAGCCCGGCGATGATCACGATGATCGCCGCAAACCCACCGACGATGATGCCGAGGAAGCTCGCGAACGCTTGGCGCAATGGTTCGAACGTGTCGCTGCCGACAGAGCGCGGAGACGAGTGATAGGCGATCGTCAATTCAGACATCGCCACGCGCGTGCGCATGACCGCAAGCTGAGATTGGACGGAATCGATCTCGCCTTGGACGCGCGCAAGTTCGCGCTCGACTTCGAGCAGGTCAGACAGACGCCCGCGGCTGGTGCGCAGCAATTCCTGAAGCCGATCGCGCAGCGTCGTTTGCGCGCGTAGGCGCGCTTCGGTGTCGACGATCTGACGCGTTAGGTCTTCAGAGGTAGTGTTTTCCGAGTCGACGCGCCCGCCTGCTTCGTTCGCTTGCTGCGCAATGCCTGACTTGAAGGTGTTGAGCCAGTTGGGTTCGGCGCGCAGCGAGACGATGCCGTTCATGTCGCTGTTTGGGCTGCCACTGCGGTTTGAGCTGATCAGCTGGCACAGGCGCGGGCCGGCCGCTTGGCAGGCTTGAATGTGGCGATCCATCACGCCCGTCAGTCGCTCGCTCGGAATCTCAAGGCCAAGCGCGTAGGTGTAGGCGAGATAGAGGGTTGGCGTTGGACCAACGGTGGTCGCGCTAGTGGATGCGTCTTCTGGTGGTGGCGACGCCGGTTGAGCGGCTGGCGTCTCTTCCATGGCGGCGCTGCGTTCCATATCGGCCATGCCGTAGACCGCTTCGCCGCCCCCGCCTGGCGCGCTTTGATTCGCTTGTCCACACGCAGCGAGCGCCGCCGCCAACGCAATTCCCGCCCAAAAACGACGCATCGCCGCACCTCCCTCCGCTCCACCAAGCGCGACTTGGCGGATCGTGCAACCCTTTCTAGAACCAGGGCCGCATTATGAGCGCTCGCGGACCTTTCCGAGACAGACCATCAATCCGCGTCGAAGCCCTTTCGCTGTCGCGTGGACAGCGCGTGCTGTTCGAGGGGCTGAGCTTTGCAGCCGCTTCCGGCGCCTATGTCGAAGTGCAGGGCTCGAACGGTTCGGGGAAGACGAGCCTGTTGCGCGCTATCGCCGGATTGCTGCGCCCGCGCGCGGGTCAGATCGCGATTGAAGGCGCTGAGGATCCCTCACTTGCGCTGCATTATGTGGGGCATGCGAATGCGCTGAAGCGCGAAGCGAGCGTGCGTGCGCATTTGCACTACTGGGCCGGGTTGTTCGGTGGATCGCCGAGCGAGGACTATGTCGCGCAGACGCTCGGTCTCGGACCCGTGATGTCTCTGCCCGTGCGAGTGCTGAGCCAGGGGCAGGCGCGGCGGCTCGCGCTGTCGCGACTCATAGTTGCGCCAAGGCCGATCTGGTTGCTCGATGAGCCTGCCGCGGCGCTCGATGAAGGCGGCAAAGCGGTGCTGAACGAGATGATTGCGGCGCATCGTGCGAGCGGCGGCATCGCGATCGCAGCGGTTCATGAACCGCTGGGCGCGCCGCCGTCGCAAGCGGTCCGCGTGGCGGCATGAGCGCGTTTGGCGTCACCTTCCGGCGCGAGTTGGCTTTGCTATGGGCTGGTGGCGGCGCTCTTGCGCCAATCGGCTATTTTCTCGGCGCAACCTTGCTTGTGCCGCTCGCGATGGGTCCCGAGCGCACGCTATTGCAGGCGGCGGGCCCGCCTTTGGTCTGGATTGCCGCAGCGTTGTCGGTGATGGGGATGCTGGAGCGCTTGTTTCAAGCGGATCTCGAAGACGGCTCACTCGATCAGATGTTGCTCTCGGCGCCGCCGCTGGAGCTGATCGTCTTCGCGAAGGGGGCTGCGCTTTGGGTGGCTATTGGTTTGCCATTGGCGCTCACAGGCGCGCCGATTGCTATCGCTTTGCAGGCGCCGGTCGAGCGTGTGCCCTCAATCGTCGCCAGTTTGGCGCTTGGGACCGCCGGGTTCGTGGGTGTCGGTTTGATCGGCGCGGCGCTGACGGCGAGTGTGAAACGCGGCGGGGTCCTCCTGGCGTTGATCGTGCTGCCCTTGTTTGCGCCGCCTATCATTTTTGGCGCATCGGTGGCGTCGGGTGAAGACGTGGCCGCCGCTTTTGCCATTCTCGGCGGCTGCGCCTTGGGCGGCTTGGCGCTCGGACCCATAGCCGCCGCAGCCGCGCTTCGGCTGCAGGCGGAATGACCGCATTGCCTTTGCCTCCAAACCGCGATTGGTAGCGCCCGCGATGTTTGCTTTCCTCGCCAATCCGGCGCGTTTCATGGTGTTCTCGGCTTGGGCCGCACCCGTTCTGTTTGTCGGCGCGCTGGTTCTGTTCGCGACCGGTATTCCTTGGGCGCTGTTCTATTCGCCGCCCGACTATCAAATGGGTGACACCGTTCGCATCATGTATGTGCACGTGCCCGCCGCCTGGTGGTCGATGGGTGCGTATGCGTTCATGGCGGGCGCAAGTTTCATCGGTTTGGTTTGGCGCCATGTGTTGGCGGACGTCGCGGCGCGCGCTGCGGCGCCAGTGGGTGCCGTCTTCGCCGGCATTTGTTTGGTCACCGGCTCATTGTGGGGCGCGCCAACCTGGGGCACATGGTGGGAATGGGACGGTCGCATGACGTCGATGCTCGTCCTCTTCATTACCTATCTCGGTTACCTCGCGCTGTGGAACGCTATCGAGGATGAGGAGCGGGCTGCACGACTTGCAGCCATTCTTTGCCTAGTCGGCGCAATCAACTTGCCGATCGTGAAATTCTCGGTCGACTGGTGGAGCACGCTGCACCAGCCCGCGAGCCTGATGCGGTCTGGCGGCTCTGCCATCAATGACGAAATGCTGGGACCGTTGCTCACGCTGGGCGGCGCCTACCTTCTCTTGTTTGGCGCGCTCACGCTGATGAATATGCGCGCAGCGATTTTCCGCCGGCGCGTTGAGAGCGCCGAGCTTCGAAAGGCGCAATCATGATTGAAGGCGGCTGGGCATATGTGTGGCCGGCGTATGCGGTGGCCCTCGGCGGGCTCGCCTTGCTCGCAACGGTCGTGCTGCTCCGCCTGGGATCATGGGAGCGTCGCGCGCGCGACCTGGACAAAATGCCGTGAGATGGATCGCGTTCGTACCTTTGCTTGCACTGCTGGCGCTCTGCGGTGTCAGCGTCTTCTTGCTAGCGCGTGAGAGTGGGCGGGAGCGTTTCACGGAAGGCATGGTCGGCCAGCCTGCGCCAGCCTATGCGCTTGCGCGGCTCGAAGGCGATCGGCCGCTGACCAACGGTGAACGAGCCGGCCGCGCCTACGTCGTGAATCTTTTCGCGTCGTGGTGCACGCCATGCCGGGCGGAGCATCCGCAATTGCTGACGCTGAGCCGCCAAGGCGTCGACATTGTCGGTATCGCTTATAAGGATCGTCCGGAAGCAGCGACTGCGTATCTGGCCGAGTTAGGTAATCCATTCACCGATGTCGGACTCGACCCCGACGGGCGGTACGGACTTGAGATCGGCGTTACTGGCGTGCCCGAGACATTCGTAATCGGCCCGGATGGCGTCATTCGCGCCGCCTATCGCGGACCGCTGACTGAAGAGTCTGTGCGCGATGTGATCCTGCCGGCGCTGCGCTAACTGCGCTGCTTGCGTGAGGCGGCGCGCAGCTTTGCCTTCTTCTCGGCCGCGCGTTCGCGCGCCTTGCGCTTGGCGAGCTTTTTCTGTTCGCGCTCGGCTTTCGCCGCCGCTGCATCAGCGAGGCCTGCCAGTTTAGTCAGCGTGTTGATGAAGCTACGGCCTTTGGTTTTCGGGAGCAGATCAAGAATGGCGGCGTCGGCTGCGCGCGCGTGCTGTGTTGTGGCGGAGAGCATTGTCCCACCTGCCTGCCCAAGCAGCACGGAGTAGGCGCGTCCATCGGATGTAGATGGCGTACGCACGATCCAGCCGCGGTGCTCCATCTTGCCCATTGCATCCGCGAGTGTGGAGCGATCGACCCCCGCAATGCGGCCGAGATCGGTTTGGCTGAGACCCGGCTTTTCGGCGATCGCAGCGAGGATGATGAACTCGCGGAGTTTGATTGTGTCGCCGACCAGTTGCGTGAAACGCTCCGCCGCGAGTTGCTCCGCGCGATGCAGTAGATGGCTGGGAGAGCCCGCCAATTTGAACTGGTCGGATTCGGAAGAATCCGGTGTCGACCGCGCCATTTTGTGCCGCCCCAAACGCGGGCGGAGATTAACGGCGCGATCAGCGCGATCAATCATGCGTTCGAGCATTGTTCGCCAGGAAGGCGAAATTCGGCATCAAATGCGGCGCAATCAGGCGCTTGGCGCCTGCTGTGACGGCGTCTCGGTTGGCGTCTCGATGTTGTGCTTCAGAATGAATGGCGTGTTGGCGAGCGCAAAGATGATTGTCGGAACGTAGAGCACCGGGAAGTGATAGTTGACCCAATCCTCCGTCGACATGGTTCGGCGAATGTACTCCGCAGCGAAAATCATCACGAAGAAAAACCCCGCCCAGCGCAGCGCCAAGATCGTCCAGATACGCTCCGAAAACGCGAACACATGACCGAACACGAGCTTCATGACGTTTTGGCGGATCAGCACCGAGATCAGAATGGCGGTGCAGTAAAAGATGTTGGCGAAGGTCGGCCGCAGCTTGATGAATTCGTCATCGTGGAGCGCAAGCGTGAGCCCGCCAAATCCCACAACCAAAACGCCCACCACGATAAGCGCGGGCGGAATGCGTCCAGTCTTCCAGCGGCAGTAGGCGATGGCGATGAGTGTCGCGACGATGAAGATCGCGGTCGCGATGAAGATCGAATTGTCTTTGGTCTCTGGGAAGCGGTTGAGGATATTGCTTGAAACGATGAACAACCCGACCGGGCCGAAATCGATCAGCAATTGACGCGGGCTGGACGGGCTGGTGCGGGCAGGGAGTTCGTCGCTCATCAGAAGCGGATTGCCTTCAGGGACGATCCCTGTCCAGATGGCGCTACATTCGGAGGGGACGATGCGGCTTTTTGGCTTGATGGCGCTGGGTTTGTTGGCCGCATGTGCGAGCGCGGAGGCGCCGACGGGGGGCGACGAAGCGCCGGCGGCGCGATCTCTAGGCGAAATTCTGGAACAATCGCCAGCCAACGACTGGCGCACCGTCGATCAGAACAATTTGCTCTACATGCAGCTGCCGCAAGGCCGCGTGATTATTGAACTCGCTGCTGATTACACCCCGTTGCATACGGCCAATATCCAAGCCCTGGCGCGCGCCCATTACTGGGACGGTGCGCAGATTGTCCGTAGCCAGGAGAACTACGTCGTCCAGTGGGGCCGCGACGAAGCCGATCCACATCCGATGGGAACGGCTACCGCTACGCTTGAAGCTGAGTTTGATCGCCCGCGCAGCGGCGTGCAAATCACGCGCCTGCCGGACCCGGACTCCTATGCGCGGGAGGTCGGTTTCGCACACGGCTTCCCGGTTGCCAGCAATGGCAGCCGCACGTGGATGGCGCATTGCCCGGCCATGGTCGGCGCCGGGCGTGGCGACACAGCCGACAGCGGCAGCGGCGCTGAGCTTTATGTCGTCATTGGCCAGTCGCCGCGGCACTTGGATCGCAACATCGCCACTGTCGGCCGCGTGTTGCAGGGCATGGAGCTGCTGTCCACGATGCCGCGCGGAACCGGCCCGCTAGGCTTTTATGAAACGCCCGGAGAGCGCACGACAATCACGTCCGTGCGTTTGGGATCAGAGCTGCCCGCAAGCGAGCGCGTAAATCTGGAAGCGCTCCGAACCGACAGCGCAACTTTCCGCGATGTGATCGAAAGCCGCCGCTTCCGCCGTGAAAGCTGGTTCCTCGACCCGATCGGACATATCAATCTCTGCAACGTGCCGTTGCCGGTGCGTGTGCGGAGTTAATTCAATCCTACCAGCGCGCGTGAGAAGCTTACGGCATCGAATTGCTGCAAGTCTTCGGCTTTCTCACCAACGCCGACAAAGTGGATCGGGATGGCGTGGCGCTGGGCGACGGCGACGAGGACGCCGCCCTTGGCCGTGCCGTCGAGTTTCGTCATCACCAGACCGGTGATCTCCGTCACCGAGCGGAAGTTATCGACTTGGCTTAGCGCGTTCTGACCTACGGTGGCGTCGAGCACGAGCAACGTTTCATGCGGTGCGTCTTCATCGATCTTGCGCATAACGCGGATGATTTTCGCGAGCTCCGCCATCAACTCGGATTTGTTCTGAAGGCGGCCCGCCGTGTCGATCAGCGCCACGTCGGCGTTCTCTTCCTTGGCCCGCTTCACGGTTTCGAAGGCCACGCCCGCGGCATCGGCGCCTTGAGTTGAAGCCACGAAGGAAGCGCCGGAACGATCGGCCCAGACTTTGAGCTGTTCGATCGCGGCCGCGCGGAAGGTGTCGGCCGCGCCGATGACCACCTTAGCGCCGGCGTCGGTCAAATTCTTCGCGAGCTTGCCAATTGTGGTGGTTTTGCCGGAGCCATTGACGCCGATAACCAGCACAATGCGGGGCTTCACGCCATCGGTGAGATCAAGCGTCGCTTCGCGTGGCTTCAGGATACGCGCGACTTCGCCAGCCAGCGCTTCACGTGCTTCGGCGTCGCCGTTCTCTTTGCTGAAGCGCTGATCGGCTAAAGCCGCGCTGATGCGTGCAGCGGCCGCCGCGCCCATGTCCGAGGCGATCAGCATTTCTTCGAGTTCGGCGAGGTCGGCGGCGTCGAGTTTTTCCTTGGTGAAAACCGAGGTGATGCTTTCCGCGAGTTTGTTCGACGACTTGCGAAGGCCATCGAACAAGCCTTTGGCCTGTTCGGGCGCTTGGGTTTGGCCCGGCTTGTCCTTCTTGCCGAAAAGTCCCCAGATCATGCGGCTGCGCCGATAAGGTGTTGTCCGTCATGGCCGGTGAAACGCAGGCGCCGATGACCTTCGCCGCCGCCACTGAACTGGACTGGCGTGAAATCGGGCAGGCGGGCAAAGCCGTCGCGCTCTACGACGCCCATTTCTTCGCGACCAACCCAAGCATTGAGATGCCGCTCGAGCGCAGCCGCACCGGCTTCGCGCAGGCGCGCAGCGCGCTCCTTCACGACGCGGCGCTCCACTTGCGGCATACGCGCGGCCGGCGTGCCTTCGCGCGGGCTGAACGGGAAGGCGTGAACATAGGCCAAGCCGCATGCGTCCACGATTGAGAGCAAATTGGCAAAGTGCTCTTCCGTTTCAGTCGGGAAGCCAGCGATCAGATCGGCGCCCAAGGCGATCTCGGGCCGCGCTTCCTTCACGCGCTGGCAAAGCTCGATCGCTTGTGCGCGCGAGTGACGGCGCTTCATGCGCTTTAGGATCATGTCATCGCCGTGCTGAAGCGAGAGGTGAAGGTAAGGCGCGACACGATCGCTTTGGGTGACGAGTTCAAACAACTGATTATCCATCTCGATCGCATCGAGCGAGGAAAGCCGCAGCAACGGCAGATCGGGCACGAGTTTCAGAATGCGGGCAACAAGCGCACCAAGCTGTGGCTGACCTGGCAGGTCAGCGCCCCACGAGGTGAGGTCAACGCCGGTCAGCACAACTTCAGGCACGCCGTTCGCAGCAAGACGCTTGATCTGCTCAACGATTTCGCCCGCTGGTGATGAGCGGGAATTTCCGCGCCCGTAAGGAATGATGCAAAACGTGCAACGGTGATCGCAACCATTTTGGACCTGCACATAAACGCGCGTGCGCTCGGCAAAGCCGTCAATCAGATGCGAGGCTGTCTCCCGTACGGACATGATGTCCGCAACGGCGACGCGTTCGTGCGTTTGCGCAAAGCTCTCAGCGCGCATCTTTTCGGCATTGCCGATGACACGGCTGACCTCCGGCATTGCCGCAAAGCTTTGCGGATCGATCTGCGCGGCGCAGCCAGTGACGATGATTTCCGCATCTGGCCGTTCCCGACGCGCGCGGCGAATGCTTTGCCGCGCCTGACGCACAGCTTCGCCGGTGACTGCGCACGTATTGATAATCACTGCGTTCGACAGCGCCGCTTCGTGCGCGAGCGCGCGCATGGCTTCGCTTTCATAAGCGTTGAGGCGGCAGCCGAGCGTCAGAATCTCGACATCCGCGCGCTGTCTCGCTTCTGGGGGCTTTGTCGGCGCGTTCATTTGGTTTGGGTCAGGTGAGCGTCAGCGGCGTTGAGGTCAAGCGCGACAAATGAAAAGCCCCGCGATTGGAGCGCGGGGCTTTGAACTTTCGCGGTGCGATGAATCTTATTTCGCCGCTTCTTCGCCACCTGCCTCGGCTGCTTCGCCGACGAAATCGTCTTCGCGGGCGCCGCCAGTGCGCTCGCTGATGCGGGCCGACTTACCGCGGCGATCGCGCAGGTAGTAGAGCTTCGCGCGACGGACAGCGCCGCGGCGCACGACTTCAATGGATTCAACCGTCGGCGAGAACAGCGGGAACACGCGCTCGACGCCTTCGCCGAACGAGATCTTGCGGACGGTGAAGTTCGCATTGAGGCCACCGCCGGAACGGGCGATGCAGATGCCTTCATAGGCTTGCACGCGCTCGCGCTCGCCTTCCTTGATCTTCACGTTGACGCGGAGCGTGTCGCCCGGATCGAAGGAGGGGACGGTCTTGCCCTTCGTAACGCGGGCAATTTCTTCTTTCTCAAGCGTATCGATCAAGTTCATGGACGCACTCTAGGGGGCTGCGAACGTTCGCGCCCTCCTCCAGAAAACCGGAAAGCGGGGCGTATAAGGGAAGCGCGCGCGCCTGTCGAGGGGGTAAAGGGTTACTCTAAAGGCGCAATGGGCTGACAGCCCGCGAGGGTGACGATTTCGCCCGTCGGGCGGCGGATACGCAGCATCGGGTGCGTCCCAGCGCGCCCAAGTTGGAAACCCAAATCTTGGCCGCTGGCGTCGCGGACGCCGATCAGGCCGTTGGCCTCGTCGATCACCGAAAAGCCGCCCAGGCCGCTGTTGAACCACGGCATGCTGAGCGGGGGGAAAAAGTAGGCGGCGCCGGGCGTGTGCGCGATTGGAATAATGTGCAGGCCGCGCAGACCCCGAACGCGGGCTGCGGATTCGTCGTTCAGTTCGGCCGGCATCGCCGCATCCAGCGCCTGCATTTCCTGCTCGGCGCCGGCACAGGCGGCGCTGATGCTTTCGCCAGTGATGGCGCCTTCGATCGGTCTCCACATAGCGCCCAGGGCGTTGGTCGCGCGGGTGATCTCCGGTGTGGCGGCGGGCGTTTGCGCCGCGGCTGGCCAAGCTGCGAGACAGAAGAGGGCGATCAGCGCGCGTTTCATTCGCTCTTGCCGGTGCGCTTCAATTCAGGCCGTCTTTGGGCGGTGATGCGTTCGCGTTTGGCTTTGCGCCAGGCCTCGACCTTGGCGTGATCGCCGGAGGTCAGCACATCAGGGATGGCGTGGCCCTCCCATTCGCGGGGCTTGGTGTATTGTGGGTGTTCGAGCAAACCATCGCCGCCAAAGCTCTCTTCGAGAGTCGAAGTCTCGTTGCCGAGCACGCCAGGGATAAGCCGGACGCAGGCTTCGAGCAGCACCATCGCCGCCGCTTCGCCGCCGGCGAGCACGGCTTCGCCGACAGCGACCTCCTGCATGCCGCGCGCTTCGATGACGCGTTCGTCCAAGCCTTCGAAGCGGCCGCAGAAAAGGATGACGCCTGGGCCTGCCGCCCACTCCTGAACCATGGCTTGGCTTAGCTGCTTGCCGCGCGGCGAGAGATAGATGATCGGACGCCCGTTGCGCTCGATGCTGTCAATCGCTGCCGCCGCCACGTCAGCACGCAGCACCATACCGGCGCCGCCGCCGGCGGGCGTGTCATCGACATTTTTGTGCGGGCCTTGGCCGAAATCGCGAAGCTGCGTTGTCTCAAGCGACCACAAGCCGTCGCGCAGCGCTTTGCCAATCAGCGAAACGCCAAGCACGCCCGGAAACGCTTCCGGGAAGAGGGTGATGATCGAGGCTTTGAACATCGCCTCGCTTCGTAACCCGAAGTCCTATTTCTCGATAGGCTCAGGCGCGGGCGGATCGAGGACGACGCGCTTGGCGTTGAGGTCGACGTGCGGGACGGCTTCCTTCGTGAACGTGACGCGGACGTTCGGGCCACCGTTCGGCGGCTTGTATTCTAGGATGTCGCCAGCGCCGAAATTCCACACCGCGACGATGTCGCCAAGCACGGTGCCATCGAGGCTTTCCGCGCGTGAGCCGAGCAGATCGACGACGTAGAATTCGTCCTTTGCCGGGGCAGGCAGATTGGCGCGCGGCACGAAGAGCTTCACGCCTTTCATCTTGTCGGCCTGCTCCTTCGATTTGATCTCAGGAGCAACAACGGCCACGCCCTCTTTGAGTTCGCGCCAGCTTTTCGGCTTCAGCAGAACCTTGCCGGTTTCGTCATGCAGCGGACCGTAAGAAATGACGCCCTCGCTCTTCTCGGTGAAGGCGCGCAGACGCACTTCGCCCTTAACGCCATAGGCGCCTGCGATCGCGCCGACGAGAATCATACCTTTGCTGGCCGTGCTTTTTGCCTTGAACGCCGGCACATCCTTCAAGTCACCTGCGACCTCAGGCTCGCTCACCGGCTTGGGCGACGCGAGTGGCTTCGGCACGGTGCGAACCGGGGTGGGCAGCGGCGCACGCGTGATCGGTTGCGCGCGGCCGGCTGCGACGGCCATCGGCTTTGCCGGGATCGGTTTTGCGAGCGCTGCCGCAACTGGCGCGAGCTTCGGTGGTTTTGGAGGCTTAGGGGCCTTAGCTGCCTTTGGCGCTTTCGGCGGTTTCTCCGCTTTCGCCTTCGCGGGCTTGGGCTCAGGCGCGGGCTTCGCCGCTTTGGCCGGTTTCTTTGGCTCGGGAGCTGGCTTGGCGGCCTTTGCTGGTTTCGGCGGAGCAGTCTTGGCCTTCGGTTCCGGCTTCACGGCTTTGGCCGCCGCCTTCGGCGCCGGCGCCGTCTTGGCAGCCTTCTTTTCCGGCTTGGCCGCCTTTGCCGTCGCCTTAGCGGTGGGCTTCGCTGCCGGCGCCTTTGCCGCCGGGGCGGTTTTGGGCGTTGGCGCAGCTTTGGCCGCCGGCTTCGGCGCGGCAGCCTTCGCCTTTGGTTCGGGCTTCGCTTTCGCCGCAGTTTTGGCTGGCGTGGAGACGGCTTTCTTGGGGGCAGGTTCGCCACGGCGAGGCGCCGGAGCAGCCTTCTTGGCAGCAGCCGGCGCTGCCTTGGCGGCAGCCTTCGGTTTGGTCAGGGCGGACTTCTTCTCGGCCACTTGTGTTCCTTATGCCTCCGGAGCGGCCTCGGCGGGAGCAGCAGACTTTGCGGCCTCAGCTTCGGCACGCTCGGTCATCTTCTTGCCGGGCTTAGCTTTGTTGGGGTTGTTCTTGGCTTCGCGCTTCATGACGCCGGCCTGGTCGAGGAACCGCGCAACGCGATCCGTCGGCAGGGCGCCCTTTTTCATCCAGTCTTGAATCCGCTCGAGCTTCAGGAGGACCCGGTTCGGATCGTCCGACTTCAAGATAGGATTGTAGGTTCCAACTTTCTCGATGAAACGCCCGTCGCGCGGGCTACGGCTGTCGGCCACAACGATGGAGTAGAACGGACGCTTCTTGGCGCCGCCACGGGCCAGGCGGATTTTCAGGGACATTTCAACGCTTCTCCTTTGAACTCTTAGCTTTTTTTGTTGCTTCCGGGAAGCCCCGGAAGGCCGCCAGGTAGGCCGGGAAGGCCAGATTGAGGGTTAAGGCCCGGCAACGCCTTACCGGAGCCGAGCTGTTTCAGGGTTTCGGGGCTGGGCATCCCCCCACCCATTCCAGGGATTCCGCCGAAGGGCATTTTGCCCTTGCCCATGGCCTTCGCCATGTCGGCCATGTTGCGGTGCATCTTCAGGAGGCGGTTAACCTCTACCACCTCGACGCCGGCCCCCTTGGCGATGCGGGCGCGGCGGCGGCCATTGATCAGATCGGGCTTGGCGCGCTCGGTCTTGGTCATTGAGCGGATGATGCCAATTTGGCGGTGGATCTGGCGGTCGTCGAGCTGGGCGTCCGAGATCTGGTTCTTCATCTTCTGGACGCCGGGCAGCATGCCCAGCATGCCCTTCAAACCGCCGATCTGGATGACTTGAGCCAGCTGCTTTTCCATGTCGTCGAAATCGAAGCGGCCTTTGGCCAGCTTCGCCGCCATCTTTTCGGCTTCGGCGCGATCGACGTTCTCGACGGCTTTTTCAACGAGGCCGACGATATCGCCCTGACCGAGAATGCGGCCAGCGATGCGCCGAGCGTCAAACACCTCAAGCGCATCAGCGCGCTCTCCAGCGCCGAGGAATTTGATTGGCAGCCCCGTAACGGCGCGCATCGAGAGGGCTGCACCGCCTCGGCCATCGCCATCGGCGCGCGTCAGCACCAGGCCGGTGAGCGGCAGCCGTTCGTTGAAGCGCTTTGCTGTTTCGACCGCGTCTTGGCCGGTGAGGCTATCTGCGACCAGCAGCACTTCGCCGGGCTTGGCGATCTGCGCGATTGAAGCGGCCTCATCCATCATCTCGTCGTCGAGGGTGGTGCGCCCAGCGGTATCGAGAATGAGAACGTCGTGGCCGGTGAGGCGAGCTTGTTGGAGCGCGCGCTTGGCGATGTCCTGCGGGCTTTGCCCCGGCACGATCGGCAGCACGTCGACACCGATGGATTTGCCGAGTGTCGCCAGCTGCTCCATCGCCGCCGGACGGCGCGTGTCGAGTGAAGCCATCAGGACGCGTTTGCGCTCGGTCTTGGTCAGACGGTTCGCGATCTTGGCGGTGGTGGTGGTTTTACCGGAGCCTTGGAGGCCGGCCATCATGATGATGTTCGGCGGCTCACCGGCGATGCGCAGTGGCTCGGGCGGGCCGTCGCCGCCAAGCATCGCCACCAGCTGATCATGGACGATCTTGATGACCTGCTGGCCGGGCTTCACCGCCTTGATGACGCTTTCGCCGACCGCCTCGATCTTCACCTTGGCGATGAAGTCCTTGACCACCGGCAGCGCGACATCGGCTTCCAACAGCGCCACGCGCACTTCGCGCAGGGCAGCCTCAACGTCCGCCTCACTGAGCGCGCCGCGCCCCGTGAGCTTGTCGAAGACGCCAGATAGGCGGTCTGTTAGGGCCTCAAACATCGTATCTCCAGGTCATGCGTTTCCCGATTTCCGAGAAAATCGGTGGGCCAAAAGCAGTTTTACCCCGCCGGACGATCACGTCGGGCGGGGTGCCTCGCCAGCCTCCGGACCCAAATATGGGGCCTGTGCCGGTCAAAGCGCAGCTCAAAGCTGGCGCATGGGCGGGCTTTTATATGTGGCGCCCCGAATGGTCAAACGCGCCTTTGTCACGGGCGATGCGACGGTTAGGCTTTTGACCGGAGGCTCGCGATGCGAAGACTTACACTTGCGTTCGTGGTGGCTGGCGGCTTGGCAGTGGCCTGTGCTCAGCCTCAGACACAGACCCATATTCAGCCCGGCGCGGACATTGGGGTCGCTGACAACCCGGTCACGTGCGTGGCGCTGGCGGAGGCGCTCCGCACCTGCGCGCCTGCAAGCTGCCAGCAGCGCCACCCGTTTGTTGGGACATTCATGATCGAACACCGCATTACCGGCATGGACGGCGAAACCTGCGGCTACACGCAGAGTATGCCGGGCGACATGTCTATGCGTTGCCGCTTCACGCCAGGGGGGCGATCGGAGATGGCCGATCTCATCGTCGAGATGCAGCGTGGCAACTTTTCTGGCGGCACCGGACAGCAGAATGTTCTCACGCGCGAATGCGAAGTCCGCGATCGAGACGGCAACGTCTTGCCTTGGGGTTAGGACTTGGTCAATTGAAAGGCTGACGCTTGTTGCGCAGCCACTGCGATAGCACCCATTTTCGTCCGCGGGTCGGAGGCATGCCGGCGTGCACGGTCTTGATATCAGGCGACCCATCTGCGCGCACATTCGACCACACAATCGCGTCGCCGACGCCGCCCCGGACGTTGAGCTTCAGCGCCGGAAATTGCGTAGGGGCGTCGTCGAAGTCCTCGTTGAGGTAAGTGACGAGCGTGACGGTGCGCTGTCCCAGGACCTCGAGTTCGCGCGCAAACAACGGATTGCTGGGATCAACGAAGTCGACGTGCATGCCGAATTGCTGGCCGGGTTCGTAGGAAATGACGTTTGGCGCCTCGTGCATGATGGTGGGGACGCCTGTTAGCTTTGCGGCGCGCGTCTGCAAGACGGCTAAGACCAAGTCGAGGTCTGGTGGCCCGAAAGCGCACACGTGTGCGGTGCGCATCGGATGCTGACGCATTTGCCCGGTTGCGGAGTCATTCACCATTGATGGTTCGAGGCGCGATTGCGCCCGGTTGATAATCCAATCGCACATTGCCGGTGTCGCGAAGCCGCGCGAAACCGCGATCGGCGAGTCGTCAGACACGCGCTCAAGCGGCGAAGCGGCAATGAGGGCCGTTGCTTCAATGGCTGCCCGTAAACTCTGGCAGTCGGTTTCGCCGGGTTTCCCGGCTAAGATCGCAAGCTGGGTTAGCGCCGACACATCGCCCGCCTCCGCGGCGTGCGCGGCAAGGTCGAGCGCCTGCACCCAATCTTGCTTTCGCGCGGCGGCAATGGCGGAGGAAAGGTCGGCGTTCACGCGGTGCACCTGCGCATCGCGCCGAGCGCTCGTCAACGGGCTGGAACGCCATGGGCTGATTTCGTAGATTGGCCGGATGAAAGTGATCGGCGATTATTACCGCGACGGCTACGCCCATTTGCGGGGTCTGGTTTCGCGGCCGGTGGCGCATGAGTTTCTCGCGCAGTTGCGCGAGAGTTTGGCGGATTCGGCTCTGCCCCTGCGCACCTTCATGCGGACCGGTATGATGCTAAAGCGCCCCGCGATCGAGGTCTATGCGCATCAGTACAAGCCGATGCTCGCCTTCTTGTGGGGGCTGACGCCGACCATGAACGAACTCACCAAAAAGGAGCTATTGCCCACCTATTCGTACTTTCGTGTGTACAGAGAGGGCGATCTTTGCTGGGTGCACTCTGATCGCTTCGCCTGTGAACACTCCCTTTCGCTGACACTGGCGTACAGCGACAACAAGCCGTGGTCGTTCGAAATCGGTCGCGATCGTCTTACTCAAGTCCGCCCTGTTGAGACGAGCTTTCAGGACGACGCCTTCAATGCGGTGGAGATGGATGTGGGCGACGCCATTCTCTACCAGGGCGTCACGTACCGGCACGGACGCGTCCAACCGAACCCAAACAAATGGTCGGCGCATATTTTTCTGCATTGGGTCGATAGCGCGGGGCCGTATCGGGGCGAGGCGTTCGACAAGAAGGTGACGCCCGGCCCGGTGGAATTCGAGGTTATCTAAGGCGACGTTCGACTTCTGCCCCGATCGCTAGCGATGACGTCAGGCCGGGGCTTTCAATGCCGAAGAGGCACATCAATCCGTCCATCCCGTGCGCAGCGGGGCCATCCAACACGAAGTCCGGTTGCGGTTCGTTCTGCGCGTGGATTTTTGGGCGTATGCCAGCGTAGTCCGCCGTCAGTGCGCCGTCAGGCAAGCCCGGCCAGAATTTGCGGATCGCTGCGTAGAACTCATCCGCGCGCTTTGGATCGACGACGTAGTTTTCTTCGGTGACCCATTCGATGTCCGGCCCAAAGCGCGCGGCGCCGCCGAGGTCGCGGCGATAATGAGTGCCGAGCGCCCCCGGAACCGGCGGCGGGTAAATGAGCCGTGCAAAGGGCGCCTTCATGCTGATCGTGAAGTAGTTGCCCTTGGCTAAATACTGCTTGGGAATCCGCTCAGCCGGGAAGCCTTCGATCGTAGCAGCGCATCTTTGTGCGCTCAGGCCGGCTGAGATGATGAGTTTCTTGGCGCTCACAATCATGGCGCTCTCGCCGCCGACGCGGATATCGTAACCTTCCGCACTTGGGGTGGCGCCGAGAAAAGGTGCGTTGACGACGACTGTGCCGTGGTGCGCTTCGATCTCGCCTTCGAGCGCATCCATGTAGCCGTGCGCGTCCATAACGCCGCTTTCGAGATATTCGACAGCGCGCACGCAGCGCAGCTGCGGTTCGAGTAATCGCGCCTCGGCGCCGCTAATCCAGCGCGCATTCTCGACGCCGTTGATCTGCCCTTGCTTGTAGTACTTCTCGATCGGTGGAATTTCGCTCTCCTCGGTGGCAACGAAGAGCTTGCCGCATTTCTGAAATGCGACGTTGTGATCGGCCAGGAATTGGTAGATCGCGCGCCGGCCTTCGACGCAGAACTTCGCCTTCAACGACCCGCTGGGATAGTAAAAGCCGGCGTGTACGACTTCAGAATTGCGAGATGAGACGCCTGTGCCGATCCGGTTGGCGCTTTCGAGCACCAAAACGGTGTCGCCAGCTTTGGCCAATTGGTAGCCGCACGCCAAGCCGACGGCCCCGGCGCCGACCACTACCGCATCAAAATCGCTCATGATTGGTGACTTAGCGCAAGAATCTTAAAGCCCAATAACCTTTGTGGAATCGGAACCATGCAAACCAACGGTTAATCGTATTTCCCGCATTTTCTGCAGGCTGAGTTTATGGCGGAGCGCTGGTGATCAATCTGCAAGACCCGTCAATGCTGGCTGCGGCCAGGGGGCAGGTGAAGAGCCTGCGTTGGCGGCTGACGGTGGGGGCGATCTTTGCGAGCGGGGCGGCGCTTGTATTGGAAAGCGCTGCTGCCGGGTTTGGCTGGTATCTCGTGCTCGCTCTGTCGATGTGCTTCGACTACATGCTGGGCAATTCATATTTGGAGCAGCGGGGCCAAGCTGATCGCAAGACGGCGGGCGTGCTGTTTGTTTGGGGAAGTTTGTTCAGCATCGCGATTTACGCCGCGATGCCGGTGGCGCTTGCGGCGTCGGGCGGCGGGCCAGGGCGGGTGCTTGGGGTTCTGATTGCCGCGAGTTCGCTGGTGAGCGTGATGATGTTCACGTTCCAGGCGCCGCGTTTCATGTATCTGGCGGCGATACCGCCGACCGTTGCGCTTTTGGCAATGCCGCTCATTCCGTTTGATCCCGCGGCGGTGCACGCGACACAGGGTGCGCTGGGTGTGGGCTGCGGCGTGGTGGGTTTCTTGGCGTACGTGACCCGCTCCGCCTTGAACAATGGCGCGATGGTGGCGGGTTGGAAATCGGCGCACCAGAACGCGAAGGATCGTCAGCTCGAAGCGGAAGTGAAGCGGGCCGAGGCTGAAGAGGCCAACAGGGCGAAGTCTGAATTTCTTGCGGTAATGACGCACGAATTGCGTACGCCTTTGAATGCCGTGATTGGTTACGCCGAAATCATTCAGGAAGATTTGGATGCGGAAGGCCGCAAAGACCTTTCCGATGATGCAGGCCGCATAACTGGATCGGCGCGGCATCTGCTCGGATTGATCGATCAGATTTTGAACTTGTCGAGCATGGATGCGGGCGTTGAAGGGCTTTCACCGCGCGATGTCGACGTGCGTAAGCTGATCGATGAAGCAGTTCACACGGTACAAGATGACGCCCGCGGGGCAGGCAATCGGATCTCGATGCGTGTAGCCCCGGAGGTTGAGCATGCTTTCACCGATGGCGGCAAACTTGCGGTGTGCTTGGCGGCGCTCCTGTCCAACGCAGTGAAGTTCACCTCGAACGGGCTCATCGCTGTCAGCGCCGAGCGAGAGTACATCGACAGCGAAATGCTTCTCATATCGGTGTCCGACACTGGTGTAGGCATTGCCGCCGACGACCTGCCGAAACTGTTCAAGGCGTTCACGCAGCTGAACAGCACGGCAACGCGCGAAAAAGGCGGCATGGGACTTGGGCTTTCGATCGCGCAGCGCATGGCGCACACACTCGGCGGCGAGGTTACTGTCGTGAGCGAACGCGACGCCGGGTCGACGTTTGTGGTGCGTGTGCCGTTGAAGCTCGCCGCGGCGAGCGCGGTCAAAGTAGCCGCTTAAGTCCGGAATCCGATTGAGGTCGCCCCGTCCTCTCCCCTCTCTTGAAGGAGGGGCAGAGGAGATGCGCCGTTTGCGGGGGGAGGGTCCGGCGCTACGGGGCTTGTCTGCTCAACGTCGAGATGCCGCGCCCGTTCCGCCTTGCGGCCATCGGGATCGCTCCAATATGAAGGTCGGATAGCATAGGGAGCACCTATGGAAGACCGGCTGCCGGCTTCGTCGATGCCAACGTTGCGGCAATTGCAGTTCCTGACCGCGCTCCGGGCTGAGGGCAGCTTTGTGGCGGCCGCGGCGTCTGTGGGCGTGACTCAGCCGACCTTGTCGGCGGGGATCAAGGATTTGGAGTCAGCACTTGGTGCGGTGCTGGTGGAGCGCGGGCGCTTGGGGGCGGTGCTGACGCCGGCTGGCGTGGAGGCGGCGGAGCGCGCTGCGGCGGCGCTGAGTGAAGTCGAAGAATTGGTGCGCGCGGTGCAAGCGGCGGGTGAGCCGTTCGCTGGCGTGTTTCGCTTGGGCGCGATTCCGACGATCGCGCCGTTTCTGTTGCCGCGGGTGCTGCCGCTGCTGAAGCGCCGGTTCCCAAAATTGCGGCTGCAGATGCGGGAAGATCTGACCGGGCGTTTGGTCGAGGCGCTGCGGGCGCGCACGATTGATGCGGCGCTGATTGCCTTGCCATACGAGGCGCATGGCATTGTGAGCGCGCCAATCGCCGACGATGAATTTCTGTTTCTCTGCCCCGAGGATCATCCGCTGGCGAAGCGCAATGATCTCTCACCAGAGCACCTGAAAACGGAGGACGTGCTCCTGCTCGAGGACGGCCATTGCTTGCGTGATCACGCGTTGGCGGCGTGTCGTCTGCCGAGCAACAAAAGATCGAGCGAGGTGGGCGCGACGAGTTTGCATACGTTGGTGCAGATGGTCGGCGGCGGCATGGGCGTGACGCTTTTGCCGAAGATTGCGGCTGAAGCTGGCGCTGCTGCCGGCGCGCACGTAGCGGTTCGGCAATTTGCTGAGCCGATCGTCGGTCGGACGCTCGGTGTGGCTTGGCGCGAAGGCGGCCAGCGCGAAGAAGAAGCGCGGATGCTGGCAGACGTTCTGCGGAAGCTTTTCTAGGAGGTCGGCCAGTCGGGCTTTGACAATTGCTTGGCTAGATGCGGCAGGCGGATCACCAGCCAGACGGCTGACCAGATGTTGCCAACAATAAAGATCGGCACGGCCCAGAGTGCGGCGACAACCCATGAGCGCTCGGTCAGGAAGACGATCACGCTGAAAAAAACGAAGCCGACATAAAGGTCGGAGAGCGCGGCGATGCCCCAAGGCAGCGTCGCCACCACGCCGACCTGGTCCATGAATGAGCCGTGCAAATCCTGCATGGCGACGGCCGCCCAGATGACCAAGCCCAATAGGGCAAGTCCGAGAATGCCGATCACTGCGCGCAAGATGTTCATGGAGCTACCTCTCCCGCGCTTGTCTCCGGGCAGGCGCGCAAAATCAAGGCGACGCGCAGCGTCAATCGCACGCTATAACGCTTATTGATCTGCTGTTCCGGCGCGAGGCCAGCTATACCCCGCCTTTCAGGCGCCACGGAGCTTCCGCTGCTATGACCGATCTTCTCACCGTCGCTGAGCGTTCCGACTTTCGGCTGACGGGCCGAACCGACGAAGTTGAGACTTTGAGCGCTGCGTTCGCGGCGCGGTGGCCGGAGGCGGTGCGCTCGTTCGAGTACGGGCGTTCGGCAGAGGGGCGCCCGATGCGAGCAATGATTGTGTCGCGTTGCCGATCGTTGGACGCGGGCGAGTTGAAAGCGCGCGGCGTGCCAGTGCTGATGCTGCAGGCGGGCATTCATCCGGGCGAAAGCGACGGCAAGGATGCGGGCTTCATGGTGCTGCGCGACTTGCTGAGTGCGACGCCCGCTTCGGCTTTGCTCAATGACATCGCGGTTTTGTTTGTGCCTGCGTTCAACGTGGATGGGCACGAGCGGGTTGGGCGCTGGAATCGTCCGAACCAGGTCGGGCCGGAAGAGATGGGGTGGCGCGCGACGGCGCAGAACCTCAACCTTAACCGCGATTACATGAAAGCGGAGTCGCCCGAGATGCAGGCGATGTTGCGGCTGCTGAATGAGTGGGACCCGCTGGCTTGTGCGGATTTGCATGTCACCGACGGCGCGGACTTTGAGCCGGACATTTCGCTGCAGGTGGAGCCGGTGAACCAAGGCGACGCGCATCTTTGCAAGATCGGCGTCGAACTGCGGACGGCGCTTATCGATGATTTGGAAGCGAAGGGTTCGATCCCGCTGCCATTCTATCCGGACTTGGTGGAGACGGACAATCCGGCGTCGGGTTTTGTGCTGACCGTGTATTCGCCGCGCTTTTCGACGGGATATTTTCCGCAGCGCAATCGCTTCACGGTGTTGGTGGAAACGCATTCCTGGAAACCGTATGCGACGCGGGTGCGGGTGACGCAGAACACGATCGCTGGGCTGATCAAGTTGATGGCGGAGAACGGCGCCGCCTGGCTTGGCGCGGCGCGGGGCGCGGATGCGGCGGCGGCCGCGCTGGACGGCGCGGACATGACGTTGGCTTATGCGTCGTCGTGGCGGGAGCCGACGGCAGGCGCGGAGGTGACGGAAGTTGATCAGACTGCGGAAGCAGAGATGATCGATTTCCGTGGCTACGCGTACACGCGCGAAAAGTCTGAAATCTCCGGCGCGTTGGCGACGGCCTACGATCCTTCGACGCCGCAGATTTGGACGGTGCCGTACCGCAATAAGGTGAAGGCGTCGCTCGTCGTGCCGGCGCCGCGCGGGGGGTACGCTGTCCCCGCCGGCTGGGCAGACATCGTTGGCGCGAAGCTTGAGCATCATGGCGTGACGTTCAGCGCGCTTGAGGCGCCGAAGCGATTTGAGCGGGCCGAAGCATTTCGCGCGACGCATGTGCGGTTTTCGACGAGCCCGTTCGAAGGGCGGATGCTGGCGAACGTGGATGGGGCCTGGGGCGAGGAAGCCGTCGAGTTGGGCGCCGGAGCGCTGATTGTGCCGATCACGCAGCCGCGGGCACGTCTGCTGATGGCGCTGCTGGAGCCGCAGGCGCCGGATTCATTGCTGGCGTGGGGTTTCTTCAATGCGTGCTTCGAGCAGAAAGAAGCGCTGGAGCCCTATGTCGCTGAGATGATTGCGCGCGACATCATGGCCAACGATTTGGCGGTGCGGACGGAGTTCAACCGGCGTTTGCGGGAGGATGCGGCGTTTGCGGCGAATGCTGATGCGCGGCTTGAGTTTTTCCTGCGGCGCCACAAGTCCTGGGATGAGCAGTACATGCGTTATCCGGTGGTGCGCGTTTAGGCATGCGCCGGCGCCCGCGCGAAGCGCGTGCTTCGGCGGCGGATGTTGACTAGCGTCGGCGCCTTCGCCGGGATGGGCTCAGGGCGACGCCAATTCAGGCACGTTGCATCACTAGCGTCATCCTGAGCTTGTCGAAGGAGACGCGGGCCACAATGTCGGCGGGACGACCGTCCCAATGCGGTGTGCGTGCTTAGGATGTGTCGAGTGTGAGTGGTGCGGGCATTTGCGCTGACAACAGCGCCTCCGTCACCGGCGCGGCGATGACAAGCCTGCGGCCGCGCAGACCTTTGCGGACGCGCTTCAGGAAATAGGCGATGGCGCGCTCAGGGTTTTGCAGCGCGTCCAGAAGTGCGAACACGCGATCGATGATGTGAGCTTTGCGGGCGCGGATGGTGGCGCGTTTGTAGAAGAGCTGGCCGCGCGAGCGTTTCACGCGGAAGCCGCGAGGCGCGGGTGCAGGGCGCGGCTTTCTGTTTGGCAGGGGCCCGAGACGTGCGACGGCGTGTAAGAACAGCGTACGCTCGACGGCGCGCTCTGCGGTGCAGATGACGTCGCGTAGTTTGCGGCTTTGGCCCGTGAAACCCCAGCGCGCGATGAGGCCGAACACCCAACACACAAAACGCAACGCCGAAGCGGTGAACGCTTCGACGCGGGTTTCAGTCAGGAGGGGCGGGAGATGCTTCAAGGCGCAGCCAGTTTACGGCCATTGTGAAAGTGTAGGATTGATTGGTGGGCGTGGCGTGTGTTTTCAGTGAGTTGGACGTCAGAAGTGTTGGATAGAGGCGGCGCCTATCCCCGGAGTCCGGCCTAAGGCCGTCCGCAGTTCGACGATATCGAAGCTGACAACGGGCCGCATGGCACCGGCCCATCATCGCTTGCACCACACGCTGCCAGCAGCATCAGTCCAGCCAGCGCCGCGATGATCTTTCGCACGTTCTTCCCTCCGTAGCGACAATTTCAGTCAGCTTCTGCACCTACGTTCAGTCACCGTTTGAGGCGCAGCACGTCTATGCGTAATATGTGGCATGCGGCGCCAATGAAGGCGAGCAATTCGAGATCGTAGTATGATGCGCATCAAAGGTCTTCATCACAGCGCATACCGATGCCGAGACTCTGAGGAGACTCGGCAGTTCTTCGAAGATTTCCTCGGCCTGCCGTTGGTCAATGCGTTTGAGATCGGCGTCACGAAGAGCGGGCGCGCAGCCAAGGTGCTGCATTCCTTCTACGCGATGGGCGATGGATCTTGCCTAGCCTTCTTCGAAGAACCGGGCGAGCCGTTCGAGTTCAAGCCGCAACGCGATTTCGATCTGCACATCGCGCTGGAAATCCCCCACGCTGACCTTCAAGCGTGGCTTGCCAAGGGAAAAGACGCCGGTATCGAGTGCCGGGGCATCTCCGATCACGGCATGATCGATTCAGTCTATTTCCGCGATCCCAACGGATACGTGATTGAACTCACGGGCAAGCGACCCGATCACGACGCGATGATGGACCCAGCCGCCAACAAGGCGCGCGAACATCTCGACAAATGGCAAGCGGAGAAAGTCGTCTAGACGTTCGCCACGAGCCGACGAAGGGCGGGCGCCCCAAGGCGACAATCAGCGCTTTGCGACTACACCGAAACTTTTTGTTGGCGGAACCGGTTTCGAGCGCCTGCATCCAACGCCTCGCCGCGCTGCATCTACGCCTTGGGGGGCGCGCGGCGCCCGCGCAGCGCGAGGTGTGGTGGTGAAGCTTTTTTCTCTCTGTGCGAGCGTATTGCTGGCAGGCTGCGTGACAGCACAGCCTATGCCGAATGTCACGCAACTGGCAGATCAATACGTGCTCGAATACTCCCGAGCCGATCCGCTGCAGGCGCGGCTCTGGGGCTTGGAGACGGCGCCTGACACACTCATCGGCGACAACACGATCGCCGCGCGCAACGACTGGCTCGCGCGTGAGCGCGCCTGGAGATCGGAAATCGATCATGTCGAGCCCGATGCACTCTCGGGTGCGGAACGCGCCATCTACGCAAACCTCCGCGGCAAGATCGACAGCGATATTGCACTTGAAGCTTGCCATCGCGAGTTGTGGCCGCTCAGCCATGTCTCCGGCTGGCAGCTCAATCTGGTCAACTCCCTCAACACCGCGGTCGAAGCCTCACATGGCGCGCAGAGCAGCGCCCTGGCGCGCGGTTGGGCCAGCCAGATCGTCGCCTACATCGACGCCGAGCAAGCGAATTTGGGCGAAGGCCTGCGGGCCGGCTATTCGACGCCGCGCTCCGTGGCCGTGCAGGTTGCCGCGCAGCTGGACGCGCTCGCGTCACCCGATGGCGATTTGCTCGCCGCCGCAAACGAGATGTCGCCCGACGCCGCGGACGCTTGGCGCTCCGCGTTTGCGGACGCGCTCGCGCCCCGCTTGACGCAATACGCCGCCTTCATCCGCGACGAGTATGCGCCGCGAGCGCGCACGGATCGTTCGCTGGCGGCGTTGCCGAATGGCGCGGCCTGCTACGCGGCCAGCATTGAGCAGCACACCGGCATGACAATGTCGCCAGCGGAGATCGCCGCGCTCTCAGCGCGGCTGCGGGCCTATGCCGAGGCCCAACTGAGCGCTGCGGGCCAAGCGCTTTGGGGCGTCGCCGACCCAGACGAAATACGCGCGCGCCTGCGCGCAAGGCCCGGGGATATGCTCACCTCCGAGCAAGACGTCGCCGAAAACGCGGCTGCCGACGCCGAACGGCTGATTGCAGCTTCCGCGCCCTATTTTCCCGCGATCCCGGCCAGCGGGACCCTTCGCGTCGAGTTGTATCCGCCGGAACAGCGCGCGGGCATGGTCGCGAGCTACCATCCTGCACCTGATCAAACCGGCGTCTATTCTGTAAACCCTGAGTCCGAACGCGTGCGCGACCGGCGCTCGCTGGAGAGCATCACCTCACACGAAATCGCACCAGGCCACCATTTCCAGGCACTGTTCGGTCGACACAAAACAGACGAAGCCCATCCCATCCTCACCTTGGGCCTCAACAACGCCTTCGTTGAAGGCTGGGCGCAATATGCCGAGATGTTCGCGATCGAAGAGCACATGCTGAGCTACCGCGAGACTGCCATCTCCTATTGGTCGGGCTATGGCGGAGCGGCCGCCATCGAAGCGGCCTTCCATTCAGCGCTGGCGAACGAAGAAACGACGGCGCGCGCCGTGCTGCGGCGCCGAAACCTACCGGAAGATGACCTATCCCTGGCGGATCTCGCGCTGGATTGGATGGCGGTGATGCCGGGACAAATCGTGAGCTACGATTTGGGCGCCGACTTCATCCGCCGGCTGCGCGATCACGCGCGCGCCGCGCTGGGCGAACGGTTTGACTATCCCACGTTCCACCGTTTGATCCTGGAAGAAGGAGCGGTTCCGCTTTCGCGTCTGGATGAAAAAATCGAGGCCTGGATTGGCGCTGAAACGAGTGTGCGACGACCCTAAACGCGCGATCACTGCTGATGGAATTGACCGCTCGATCAAAGGTGGAACGCCGGGACCGCATGGGCGGCTGGAAATCGCCGGAAGCTGACATTTGCGTCGGGAAGGCATTACAACTTTTCGTATCCACTCGTGGACTCGACCGTTAGTGGGGACCAAAGCCGGTAGATGCGGACGCCAAAAGTCATAAGGCCAGCTGCGATAAAGCCCTGAACAAATATGATAATGGGTACGGCAAGCACTGGCGCAAATGTGGCAATGACCTGAGTTCGATCACGCACGTGCACGCCGTTGATATTCGCTTCGCCCGTGATCGCCGCTGATACGAAAATGAACAAAGCAATCGCGGTGAAAAGGATACCGAAGCCGAGTACCCAGCCGACAACAAAGAGCCGGTAGACGCTACCAATCGTCAAGTTCCCGTTGATTGTTTCTAGCTTCAAGTATGCCATTCACCTCTGCTCCACCGAGCGCATTTCCAAGAACACGATTTAACGACGTTTGGCGAATTGATGAATGTCCGCAATGGGCCAACTGCAGACCATAGATCGATCCCGCATAAGGCGTTTGTCACACCTTTTCCTTCGGCTTGGATATTTCTTGCGCTTTGGGCTCGGCTTTGAATTTGGGTTTCGGCAGAAGCCTGAAGCGCGATTGGCACCAAGCGAAATCGATGCCGATATCGAGCAGCGCGTCGGAGCGTCCGCAGGGGCAGGCGAATTCCATGACCGCGCCGACAACGTAAGTCTCGCCGGCAATCAGCGGGACGGCTTCTCCGGTCATGTGGTTTGGCGCGGCGTTGACGCACAGAACAAGATCGCCGGGGCCGACTGCGTCGCTCATGGCTTTGATCCTAAGCTTCGAGTTGGAGTTTAGGACGGATGCGTGAGACGGCAAGGTGCTGCGCGAGGACCCGCGTCGCCCTTCGACGAGCTCAGGGTGACGCTACTGAAGCACCGTTGCATGAATTGGCGTCATGCTGAGCGTGTCGAAGCAGGACGCCTTAGTCCATCAAACGCTGCATCAAGTAGGTGTACTCAAGGGAGCGGCGGCGCGCGGCTTCGTTGAGGTTGGCGGCGGCGGCGTGACCGCCGTCGATGTTCTCGTAATAGAGAACCGGCATGCCGAGTTCTTGCATGCGGGCGACGTATTTGCGCGCGTGGCCGGGATGGACGCGGTCGTCTTTGGTTGACGTCACGACGAGCGGCATCGGGAAATCATCGCGCCGGCGCAGGTTTTGATACGGCGAGATGGTCTCCAAGAAGGCGCGCTCTTCGGGATTGGCGGGCGAGCCATATTCGTCGACCCAGGAGGCGCCGGCGAGGAGTTGGTCGTAACGCAGCATGTCCAAGAGCGGCACCTGTACCACGGCGGCGTTGATCATCTCCGGATGCTGATTGAGCATGACGCCCATCAGCAAGCCGCCGTTCGAGCCGCCCATAATGCCAAGGCGGCGCGGGCTGGTGATGCGGCGTTCTACGAGATCGTGTTCGACCGCGTAGAAGTCGTCATAGATGACTTGGCGATGGGTGCGGAGGCCAGCCTGGTGCCAGGCGGGACCGAACTCGCCGCCGCCGCGGATGTTGGCGAGCACATAGACGCCGCCGCGATCGAGCCAGAGCTTGCCGACATTTGGCGAATAGCCCGGCGTCATCGAAACCTGGAAGCCGCCATAGGCGTAAAGCAGCGTCGGGTTCTGGCCGTTGAATTCAATGTCGCGCCGGCGCAGCACGAAGTACGGGACGCGCGTGCCGTCCTGGCTCACCGCCTCGTATTGTTCGGAAACGTAGGGCGACGAATCGAATTGCGCCGGCAGCGAACGCAGCGAACGCGCTCGGGTGGCATGGTTGTCGAGCGCATAGAGGGTGTCTGGCGTCAGGAAGTCCTCGAACACCGCGAACGCCTGGCTCTCGGTGGGCGATGAACCGGCCATGTTGACGGAGCCGTTTTCGGGCAGCGCGATGGTGGTGGTCGCCCAGGTAGTACCGTTGCGGGCGATGCGCAGCAGGCGGCCGCGAACATTTTCGTAGCCAGCGACAAGAATGGCGTCGTGGGTGATCGAAACGCCCTCGATCGATTGGCGCGCGTTTGGTGCGAAGAGAACCGTGACCCGCGGGTTTTCGCTGCCGGTTTCGCTGAGCGGATAGGCGATCAGCGCGCCTTGCGGGTAGCCGCGCCACGCCTCCTGTAACGTGGCGATCAGGTAGCCCTGATAGAGACCCTGGATCGAAGACTTTTCCGGAAGATTGATCTGTTGCGGCTGAGCGTCGTCGAGACGGAAGTTGGTGGATTCGAAGAAGGTGGTTGCACGCACGGCGATCGGGATGCGCGCGCCATCGGTGTCTTGCAGCACGCCGCCGAAGACGCCCACGTCGGTGGCGTCGCCGCGCATGATCTCCACGGCAGACGCGAGCGGCGTGCCGCGTGTCCAGCGTTTCACCACGAACGGGTAGCCGCTTTCGGTCATCGTGCCCGGTCCCCAGTCGGTGGCGACGATGAGCGTGTTGCGATCGAGCCAGGTCACGCCGGACTTGGCTTCGGGCAGGACGAAGCCGTTCGCCACGAAGCTGCGCGTGGCCATGTCGTATTCGCGATAGGTGGTGGCGTCCTTGCCGCCGTCGGAGAGCGCCACAAGGCAGAGCGTCGTGCCTTCAAGGCAGTCGATGCCTTTGAACACCCAGTTGGCGTTTTCGGCGGTGGCGATGGCGTCGATGTCCAGCACGGTTTCCCATTGCGGGGCGCCGTTACGCGCGAAGTCAGCAAGGCGTGCGCGGCGATAGATGCCGCGCACGTGGGTCTCGTCTTGCCAGAAATTGTAATAATGGCCTTCGAAGATGCCGCCGGTCGGCAAACGATCGCGGCTGTTGGCGAGTGCGGTCGCGTCGGCCAGCAATTGGGGATAGCGCGGATCGTTTTCGAGTTGCGGCAATGAGCGCGCGTTCTGTTCGCGCACCCAAGTCAACGCTCGCTCGCCTTCGACGTCTTCCAGCCAGAGGTATGGGTCTTCAGCGGTCATGGCTGGCGTGGTCTCCGTGTTGGCGGCTGTTGTGGTGGTGCTCGACGCACTGGCGCATGCGGCGAGTGCGAGCGCCAAGGCTGTCGCTGCGAGAATGGCTAAGCGCATTGAAAGTCCCTCGATCCTCAATTTTGTGGCAACCAAGCAGATTGTGAACGGTTGGGAAAGGCTTTCGCGACGCATGGCGGCGCCATAGCGCGAGACGGCGAAACATCTTACATTGCGCCCAATGCGCTATTTCAAAATGAACGGCTGCGGCAACGATTTCGTCATCATCGATGCACGGTCGCGAGGGTCGTTGCCGCTGTCACAGGCGCAAGCGCAGGCGATCGCCGATCGTGAGACCGGGCTCGGTTGCGATCAGGTGATTGCGATGGAGCGCTCCATACGCGGCGACGCCTACATGCGCATTTGGAATTCCAATGGCGGCGAAGTCGATGCGTGTGGGAACGCGACGCGCTGTGTGGCTTGGTTGCTGATGGAAGAAGGCGGCGCGGCCTCGCGGCGGATCGAGACGCCGGCAGGCATGCTCTACGCAGAACGGCGCGCGGAAAAACTGATCACCGTCGACATGGGTTCGCCGCTGCTGCGTTGGGAAGAGATTCCAATCGCCAAGGCGATGGACACGGTGCAGCTCGACTTCGAAGCGGGCGGTCACGCGGGGCCAGGCGCCGTCAACATGGGCAACCCGCATGTGGTTTTCTTTGTGAACGATGTGCGCGCTATTCCGATCGAGAGCCTTGGGCCCAAAGTGGAGCACGATCCGTTGTTCCCGCAGCGGGTGAATGTTGGTTTCGCCGAAGTGCGTTCGCCCGAGCAGATCCGCTTGCGGGTTTGGGAGCGCGGCGCGGGGCTGACAAAAGCATGCGGGACCGGAGCATGCGCGGCAGTGGTGGCGGCGCATCGTCAGGGGCGGACAGGCCGCAAGGTCGAAGTGCTTGCCGATGGCGGTTCACTGGAGATTGAATGGCGCGCCGGCGATGACAGGGTATTGATGACGGGGCCGATTGAATTGGAAACCTCGGGGGAAATGCCCGCCGCATGAGAACAGCTCTCGCCTGCCTGATGCTGGTGGCCTGCGCCACCGCCCCGGCGCCAACGCCGGACGAGCAATTGCGCGGCTGCTGGATCAATCGCGACGCCGGCGCGTCCAGCATGCGTTGGCTCCCGGATCGCACGCGGCCGGACGTGCTGGCGGGAACACGACTGGTATATCGCCAAGCGGGGCCTCCCGTGTCGACGCGCTTTACGTTGGAGCCGTCGGACCAGGGACATTCGCTGTGTGAACTGGACGCGACCGGTGCGGCGGCGCGGTGCTGGCGGGTGGCGCGCGGCGAAGGCGGGTCGCTGGAAGGCGGACGCGCGTTTATCGACGCGCACGGCGACCGCCTGCGGATATCGGTTGTAGGCGATGGGCCCGACCGCACGCTCTTTCAGGGGCGCCGGGACGGGTGCGATTGATCACCGGATTCGATCATGTCGTGATTGCGGTGCGCGATATCGAGCGCGGCGTGTCTTTGTATGAAACGTTGCTAGACCGCACCGCGCAGCAGGCGCTGGTTCGCGACGATGTTGCGACAGCGTTGATCGATACGCGCAATCTCGCAGTTGAATTGATGGCGCCGGTGGGGCCTGGCGCTTCGCGTCTCGAAGCCGCTTTGCAAGATGGCGGCGAGGGACTGAAAAGTTTGGTCTTCGCTACGGATGATATAGAGCGCCTTCATGGGCGTTGCGAGCGTATCGGCTTGGCGCCGGACGCGATCATTGAGCGCGATGGCGCGTGCAGCTTTCGGGCGAACACGGAGCGCACGCATGGCGTGCGTCTGTTTTTCATGCAGCGCAGTCAAACGCGGGAGTTCAGCGCCGCCGTGGGGCTGGATCATATCGTGATCCGCACGCCTAACCCTGAGCGCGCTGGAGCGCTCTATGGCGCACGCCTCGGTTTGGACATGCGGCTTGATCGGGAGGTGGCGGGCCGACGGTTGATGTTCTTCCGCTGCGGCGACGCGATCGTTGAAATCGTCCACGACCCAGCCCTAACCGACGACCGGGACAAGCTGTGGGGTATTTCCTGGCGCGTCGCCAACGCCGATGCGGCGCGTGCGCGCCTTGCCGAAGCCGGGCTGGATGTGTCGGAGGTCCGGCCCGGCATGAAGCCCGGTACGCGCGTGTTCACCGTCCGCGACAAAACCTGTGGCGTGCCCACCCTGATGATAGAAACGACACGAAAGCCCGATTGATCCTGCCGCGGGTCAGATGCATGCTCTGGCCAAGATGGGGGTAGACATGTCCGACAAGCAGGCTCTGAACGCGACCTTTTTCGCTTTTCGCAAACGCGAAAAGGCGGTGCTGTTGCCAGCGACGATAGCTTTTGCCGTAGTCGCAATCGTTATGTTCGGCGCTTTCTCGGCGCTGAACTGGCAAGCCTTCATCGACTATATGAATTGGGCTGCAAGCATCAGTTCGTCGAGTGCTGGAGCGGCGGGGGGCGGACAACCTTCGATGGACGCGATGATGCCGCCGCAGAGCGTGATGTCGATTGCACCGACATACTTTCTGCTGCTGCTCGGCTACTACATTTTGCTCGCTTCCTATGAAGCGGCGTGCTTGCGGTGGATGATTCATGGCGAGACAAGCGGGCTGTTCGGTTTGTCGCTCGGCGCCGACACATGGCGCGTGTATTTCGGCTATTGGGTCTGGTTCCTGTTGCTCATCGCGTTCTACATCGTATGCGCGATTGTAGCTGGCGGGGCATTCGCATCGATCATGATGGGCATGCAGGGCGGCGCAGAGCCTTCGGCGAACGCTGTAATCGTTCCGCTGGTCATTGGTCTTCTCGTCGTGGTCGCGTTGATCTATTTCAGCGTGCGTTTCGCGCCAGCTGCCGCCACTTCGGTCGCCCGGAAGAAATTTGCGTTCTTTGATGCCTGGACAGTATCGAAGGGCCGTTTCTGGGCGTTGTTGGGCGCGTTCGTTTTGTTGTTCCTGATGTTCTTTGTCTTCGTTATCGCCGTCGAAGTGGCGTTTGGGGTGATGGTGGGAATGTCGGCGGCGAGCAGCATCGGTCACACTGAACCGCAAAGCGCTGAGGAGGCGTTCCGCGCGTTCGCGACGCCGCAATACATGGCGGGTGTCATCGCGATTATTGTGGCCCTGAGCTTCGCCTCGATGATGTTCTACATTGCTCTGTTCGGCGTGAATGCACGGGCGGCCGCGCTCGCGCTCGAAGAGGGCAAGATCACGGTGAGCGGCGCGTAGCATGGCCGAATTTTCTGCTGTGCAGGCCGGGCTCTACGCGTTTCGAGGCCGCGAGCGACGCTTCGTGCTGACCGGCGCGACGATTGGGTATTTGATCGGCGCCTGCTTGATCGGTGCAGCGTTCGTTGCGGCGGCGTGGCCCGCGCTCTCTGGCGTTGTCGAGTGGTATGCGCGTGCAATGCGGGCCGCGCACGAAGGCGGCGAGCCGCCAGAGCCGGCTATGGCGACGGTGCTGGCGGTGGCGCCGTGGTTTGGCGTTTACGTCCTGGTCGCATTGCTATGGATGTCTGTTTATGAAGCGGCGTGCCTGCGTTGGCTGGTGCGTGGCGAGACTGGTGGGGTGCTCGGGCTTGCGCTGAACGCCGACACCTTGCGGGTGTTTCTCACTTACTTGCTCTGGGTTGTTCTCTGGGTCGCGTTCTGTGGCGTGGTGGGCCTGTTTTACGGCACGCTGATTGCGATCAACGGCGCGGCGCCGGCGTTTCGAATTTTAATGATGGTGCTTGGCGCGCTCGCGCCGCTTGGTCTGCTCGCGTTGTTGCTCTGGGTGGCGACGCGTCTCTCGCCAGCGGCGGCGACAAGTATTGCGCGCGAAGAGTTCGCGTTCTTTGGCACCTGGAGCGCCACGCGTGGACGGTTCTGGGATATGCTCGGCGCCTTCCTCGTCATCATGACGATCTATGTCGCGGTTGGATTCGCGCTCCAGGCGCTGGTTCGTATTCCGGTCGGGCAAGCGATGTATTCTGTGGTGCACGAAGGGGTGCGTGACGGAGATGCCGGACGACTGTTTGCGCGTATGGGCGAGGTGCTCTCATCTCCGCTGATCGCAGGCGTGCTGATTGGATATGTGCTCGTATCGATGGTGCTGGCGTGCGTGCTGCGGTTAGCGTGGTTTGGCGTGAACGCTTACGCGGTGGCAGGCGGCGGGCCAGACGAACCTGCTGCCGTGACACCCGCGCCGGCGCCAGAAGCGCCGCCGGTTGCGCAAGTGCAGACACCGCCGCAAGAGCCGCCGCCACAGGTTACGGCGCCTGTTGCGCCGCCAAACGAGCCCGCGCCGCCGGAAGCAACTCCATCGGCCGAAGTCCCGCCGGCCCCTGTGACGACAAGTGACACGGGGTCGCCCGCGCCTGAGGCGCCGAGCGAAGAAGAGTCGCCTCCGGCTTCGCCGCATCCGCCGGGGCCGGCGTAATTAGCCGGTCGCGGTCTTCTTGCTGTTACGCTTGGTGGATTTTGGCGCGGACGCTTCGGCTGCGGCGGCCTTGAGCTTCGGTTTTTGCGCCGCGCCGCGTTCGCGGTGGCGTTTTAGGGCTTCGGCGAGGTAGCGGCCGGTGTGGCTGGCTTTGACTTTCGCCACCTCTTCGGGCGTGCCGACCGCCACCATCTTGCCGCCGCCGTCGCCGCCCTCGGGACCAAGATCGAGGATCCAATCTGCGGTTTTGATGACGTCGAGGTTGTGCTCGATGACGAGGACGGTGTTGCCGTTGTCAACCAACTCGTGAAGCACTTCGAGAAGTTTTTTGGTGTCTTCGAAATGGAGGCCAGTGGTTGGTTCGTCCAAGATGTAAAGCGTGCGGCCGGTGGCGCGCTTGCTGAGTTCCTTTGAGAGCTTCACGCGCTGAGCTTCGCCGCCGGAGAGCGTTGTCGCCTGTTGGCCTATGTGCACGTAACCGAGGCCGACGCGCTTTAAGGTTTCGAGTTTGTCGCGAATGCTTGGCACGGCGTTGAACAGGTTTGCGCCTTCTTCAACAGTCATGTCGAGCACGTCGGAGATCGACTTACCCTTATAAAGGATTTCGAGCGTCTCGCGATTGTAGCGTTTGCCTTTGCAGGTATCGCAAGTGACGTAGACATCCGGCAGGAAGTGCATCTCAATCTTGATAACGCCATCGCCCTGGCAGGCTTCGCAGCGGCCACCTTTGACGTTGAACGAGAAACGGCCGGGGCCGTAGCCGCGCGCTTTCGACTCCGGGAGCCCTGCGTACCAATCGCGGATAGGCGTGAAGGCGCCGGTATAGGTCGCGGGGTTGGAGCGCGGCGTCCGCCCGATCGGCGATTGATCGATGTCGATGATCTTATCGATGTGCTCGAGGCCTTCGATTTTGTCGTGTTCGGCCGGCACATCGCCCGCCCCGTGCCATTGACGCGCAACCGCTTTGTAGAGCGTTTCGATTACCAACGTGGACTTGCCGCCGCCGCTGACGCCGGTGACGCACGTAAATGTGCCGAGCGGAATGTCAGCGTCGATGTTTTGCAGATTGTTGCCGCGCGCGCCGCGTACGCCGATGACACGCTTGGTCACGCGGCGGCGCTTCTCCGGAATTTCGATCTCGCGACGGCCGGTGAGATAGGCGCCGGTGATCGAGTTCTTGTTTTTCTGAATTTGAGCCGGCGTGCCTTCGGCAATGATCGTGCCGCCGTGAATGCCGGCGGCGGGGCCCATGTCGATGACGTGGTCGGCGGTGAGGATGGCTTCTTCGTCGTGTTCGACAACGAGCACGGAATTGCCGAGGTCACGCAGGCGGACCAGCGTCTCTAAAAGGCGCGTGTTGTCGCGCTGGTGAAGACCGATGCTCGGTTCGTCGAGAACGTAGAGCACGCCGGTGAGTCCGGAGCCGATTTGCGAGGCGAGGCGGATACGTTGGCTTTCGCCGCCGCTCAGCGTGCCGGAAGACCGGCCAAGCGAGAGATAGTCGAGGCCGACATCGACGAGGAAGCGCAGGCGGTCGTTGATCTCCTTGAGAATACGGAGCGCAATTTCTTTTTGCTTGGGCGTGAGTTGGTCGTTGATGGTGCCGAACCAATCGCGAGCGTTGCGGATCGAGAAGTTCGAGGCGGTTGCAATGTCGGTCATGCCGACTTTCACCGCGAGCGCCTCGGGCTTGAGGCGCTTGCCGCCGCATGTTGGGCACGGCGCTTCCGATTGGAAGCGTTCGAGGTCTTCGCGCACCCAGGCGCTGTCTGTTTCCTTCCAGCGCCGTTCCAGGTTCGGCAGCACGCCTTCAAAATTCTTTGTCGTCTCGTAGCGGCGGACGCCATCGTCATAGACGAATTTGATCGGGTCCTTGGTCCCATGAAGGATGGCGTTGCGCAGCTCCTTCGGCAGTTCTTTCCATGGCGTGGTGATCTTGGCTTTGAAGTGCTTGGCGAGCGCTTCGAGGGTTTGCGCGTAAAGCGGTGACGGGCCCTTGGCCCAAGGCGCGACGGCGCCGTCTTTCAGCGTTTTGTCGTGATCGGGCACGACCATGTCGGCGTCGAACTTGAGTTGCATGCCGAGGCCGTCGCACGCGGGGCAGGCGCCGGCGGGGTTGTTGAACGAAAAGAGCCGCGGTTCGATTTCCGGGATGGTGAAGCCGGAGACGGGGCAGGCAAACTTTTGGCTGAAGATAAGACGTTCGGGTTGCGCGGCTTTGTTCTTCAGCGTCGCTTTGCCGGTGGCGTCCTCAGTTTTGCCGGCGATCTCGGCGAAGGCGATGCCTTCAGCAAGCTTCAGGGCCTGTTCGAGTGAATCCGCGAGACGGGTTTCGATGCCGGCTTTGACGGCGATGCGGTCCACGACGATGTCGATGTCGTGCTTGAACTTCTTGTCGAGCGTCGGCGGTTCGCTCAATTCGTAGAACTCGCCGTCGATCTTGGCGCGCTGGTAGCCCTTCTTCAGGTACTCAGCCATTTCCTTTTTGTATTCGCCCTTGCGGTCACGCACGACCGGAGCAAGCAGATACAAACGCGTGCCTTCGGGCAGCGCCATGATGCGATCGACCATTTCGCTGACTTGCATCGCAGCGATCGGTTGCCCGGTCGCCGGCGAATACGGAATGCCGACACGCGCCCAGAGGAGGCGCATGTAGTCGTAGATTTCAGTGACGGTGCCGACGGTCGAGCGCGGGTTGCGCGACGTGGTTTTCTGCTCGATCGAAATTGCGGGTGAGAGGCCTTCGATGGAATCGACGTCGGGCTTTTGCATCAGTTCGAGGAACTGGCGCGCGTAAGCCGACAGAGACTCGACGTAGCGGCGTTGGCCTTCGGCGTAGATCGTATCGAACGCGAGCGAGGATTTGCCGCTGCCGCTGAGGCCGGTGATCACCACGAGCTCATTGCGTGGGATATCGACGTTCACGCCTTTGAGGTTGTGTTCGCGGGCGCCGCGGATGCGGATATGGGTTAGGCCGTCCTTCATTGCGGCAGACCATACGCGAAAGCGGTCATCGAAATCCCGGGATAGTAGTGGCGATTGAAGAAGGTGGGCGTTTCGCCTTCGCGTTGAGCGCCGAGCGCATAAATGACGGGCGTGAAGTGTTCCCAGTCTGGTGCGGCGATCTCGGCATCCGGTTGCGCTGTGTAGTTCACGACCTTGGACGGGTCGTTGGCTACGGCAGCGACGATCCGCTCATCGTACGTCGCGACCCAGGCTTGCGGATCAGGCGACGGCGCGCGGAAGAAGGCCGGCAAATTGTGGACGATGTTGCCGGAGCCGATGACGAGGATGTTGTCGTTGCGGAGATCGGCGAGCGCGCGTGCGATCTTGTAGTGCTCCGCCGGCGGTCGCCGGAAATCGAGGCTGACTTGAACGATCGACACGTCGGCGTTTGGATACATGTGCTTCACGACGCTCCACGTGCCGTGATCGAGCCCCCAACTATCGTCGAGTTCTGCGCCAAAGGCTGTCAGCTTTTCGACAATGGCGCGCGCGAGATCGGGATCGCCGGGCGCGGGGTATTGGACGTCGAACAAGGCCTGCGGGAAGCCGCGGCCGAAATCGTGGATCGTGCGCGGCTGCGCGTTAGACGTGACCTTCACGCCCTCGGTCACCCAATGGGCCGAGATGCAGACGATGGCGCTCGGTTTTGGAAAGCGCTGCGCGATCTCGGCCCAACCGCGCACGGAGGGCGTGTCTTCGATCGCATTCATCGGCGAACCATGGCCGACGAACAGGGCAGGCGCTCTGGTGGTCATCAGGTCTTTCTCGGGGACCGCCAGGAGCCCCAGCGGACACCATATTTAGTAGTCAGAGTCGCCCGGACATCAAGAACAAAGGTGGAACGGCGATTGGGAGCCATCCTTCTCTGGTGTTGTGGGTTCTGGGTCATTGCGGCTTCGTGGACCTCGCCTCCTTGGTTCGACTGGTTAATGACCCTTTACCGATTGCGCGAGTCGGCGTATAGAACATAGAGAGAACATTTGTCCGGATGCGAGACCGGCGGATGCCTCACCATCGAGTACAGCGCAGGAAACAGGAGGTCGGCGATGGCTGGCAGCGTCAACAAGGTGATTTTGGTCGGCAACTTGGGCAAGGACCCGGAAATCCGCCGTTTGAACAACGGCGATCCGGTTGTGAACCTCTCGGTTGCGACGTCGGAGACATGGCGGGACAAGCAGAGCGGCGAACGCAAGGAAAAGACCGAGTGGCACCGCGTCGTGATCTTCAACGAGAACATCGCCAAGGTGGCGGAGCAGTATTTGAAGAAGGGCTCGACGGTTTACATCGAAGGCCAACTGCAGACGCGTAAGTACGAGCAGAACGGCGTTGAGAAGTACACGACCGAAGTTGTGCTGCAGCGCTTCCGTGGCGAACTCACCATGCTCGGCGGCAAGGGCGATGGCGGCGGCCGCTCGTACGATGATGGCGGCGACAGCTTCGGGTCATCCAGCGGCAAGAAGCGCGTCAGCGACGGCCCGCGCGAAAGCTTCAATCAGGATTTGGACGACGAGATCCCATTCTAAGCTGAAGCCTATTCCTCATCCATCAGCGTATCGTTGAGCGAGAGCGGCGCGCCACAACGCGCCGCTATTCGTTTGGACCAGTCTTCTGTTGCGGCGAGTTCGCGGGCGTGAACGCTGCGCGCTTGCGCCAATTGTGCATTGTGGTCGCGTACGGTGAATGAGAGGCCTCGTTCTTTGGCGTGTTCAGCGAAAATGGGTCCGACCGCGATCGCTTCCCATTTGCTGCGATCGGCATGGAGTTCGAAAAACGCGCCAGCTTTGCGCAGCGCGCTCGCGGGGTCGCTCAGAAAGCGGTCGCTGCTCAAGGTTCTTATGCGCGCCGGTCCGTAGTGACGCTGCATGTCCGTGAAGAAGGCTGCTTGCATCAGCCAGACGAAGGCCGCGACTTGGGTGTCGGTCAGCAGCATCCGGTCGTCTGCCGTGAGCGCGATGTCGAGCGGAATGGAGTTGGCGAAGCCCTGATAGGTCTGGCGCGCAAATGAACGTCCATTGATGTCGCGTCGTGTTACCGCCTCGAGAAATCCGCCGAGATCGGAATACATGACCAAAACTTTTGCGTCGGGGCGCAAATGTAGAACGTCAGGCAACAGATGTGTCGCAACGTTGCTGGCCTTGACGATCTGAGTCTCTCCAGGCGCCATGGGCCGCGAAAGCAGATCGAGCGTCACGCCGAGCGCGTTGAGGGCGCCCGGCGTCTGGCGCGCATTGGACCAGTGTTGCGCAAAACTCACCAAAACGCCGGGCTCCTTTAGTCCGGCGGAGACACGAGGCACGCTGAGCGCGCGCGTCATCAGGGTCGAGCAACAGAAGGCGGTGTGGAAGATGAAGTGGATGGGGCCCGCTGCAGATGCGACCTCAGCGCGAGAAAGTTGGCCTATTCTGACCGGCGGAGACTTCGGAGCCTGCCCTAGAAAACGCCGGTCGAGGAACACAGCTTGGTCGCGGCTGTCGCCGTTGACGCGTGCGAATGTGAGGGAGTCTGTACGGGCGTCGTAGTCGTGAGGAATCCACGTCGGGTCCGACACGTAAACGGGGCGGTCCGCAGGGACCGCTAAGGGCTCGGCTAGCACGCGGCCTCCTAGAGCGTAGCGCCGATTACGCTAGTGCAGGTGCGGCTGTAGTCGCAATTACATTCGTCGCAGGAAACTGCTCGTTGGCCGCTGGAGTGTGGGGTCGCAGGGAATCCGCCTAAAACGAGGCCCGTGTCCCACCCCTCGCGCGCCTTTGCCCCGCTGGATCTGATCCAGCTCGTGTCGGTGGCGGTCATTTGGGGCGTGAATAACATCCTCGCGAAGGTCGCAGTTGACGCGCTGCCGGCGATGCTCACGGTCGCCTTCCGCTTTGCGTTCGTGTTGGCGGTGTTGATCTGGTTCATCCGCATGCCGCCGCGCGCGATGTGGACACCATTTGTGCTGACATTGATCTTCGTCGGACCGCTGCATTTTGGCATCCAGTACACCGGCTTGAAGCTTGCGACCGACATCGCGCCAATGGTGGTGGCGATGCAGTTGTGGGCGCCGGCTTCGGTGGTGTTTGCGGCGCTGCTTTTGAAGGAAGTGGTTTCGCCCCTGCGGTGGGCGGGCGTGATCGTCGCGTTCCTTGGCACAGCTTCGATGAACTTTGATCCAGCGGTGTTTGCGCAGGGCGGCGCTCTGTTCCTGGTAGGGCTGGCGTCGGTTTCTTACGGATTGGGCGCAGTGATGGTGCGCAAAATTGCTGGAATGGACGTGTGGGCGACGCAAGCGTGGATCGCGCTGGCGATTGTGCCGACGATGTTGAGCGCTTCACTTCTCTTCGAGACGAACCAAGTGGATGCGATTATCCATGCGCCGTTGATCGTGTGGGTGGCGTTGATTTTTGGCGGGCTGGTTTCATCGATCGTGGCCAACGCATTTCTGTTTCGGCTGGTGCAGAAATACGAAGTTTCGCGCACGACGCCCTACCTGCTGATGACGCCGGTCATCTCATTCACGCTGGCGGCGCTGGTGCTGCACAATCAAATCACGCCGCAAATCATGTTGGGAGCGGCGCTCACGATTGGCGGCGTGTTGTTGGTGGCGATCGCCGAACGGCGCTTTAAGGCAGTGGCGTGAGCGCCGCACAGGCGAGACGAGCGCCAGCATTGCCAATCGGCTGGCTGGTTTGATCGTCGGCGTGGGCGTGGATGAGGAGTGCTGCGCCATCCTCGTCCAATAGCGGCAACCGGTTGCCGATGCGGGCGCTGTGCATCGTCACGTGGGGCGAAAAGACCTCTGCGCCATAGATGCCGTTTGGGACCGCAAAGATGTTGGGGAGATCGCCAGCTTCGGGGCCGCGGCTGTTTAACAGGCCGTGCTGGATCCGATGGTTCAGCGTGATGTGCGAACCGGAGGCCTGAAACCCGTTGGCGAAGTCACTGCAGTCGCCGCGGGTGTGCAGGTGGAGGCCGTGCCAGCCTGGCGGCAGGCGGTGATCCAAAAACTCCAAATGAATCAACACGCCGGTTGGGGCCTCCGTGAACGTGGCTTGGCCAACGGCCTGGCCGTCGGTTCCAACGATCCACACCGTCCGCGGCTGGAGCTCTCGCGCCAATTGGGTGCTGTCCGGCGTGCTGGCGCAGGCGGTCAGCAGCGCTGCAAAAACGAAGGCGGCGAGTAGGCGCATGGGGTCGTCCTTGGTTTGCGACTGGGTCCTCACAATGTTAGTTTCTGCAGGAATCGAGGCCAGTTTTTTCTGGCTTTTTCTGTCTCCCGAAACCGCTCGTTTTGAGCCTCAGAGATTAGACCGGGTCCCGTGTCAGACACGTCCGATCCCGCCGAGAACGGCGGACCATCACTCCCAAAGGGCGTCGCCCTGATCAGCGTCGAGGATGAGCTGAAGCGCTCATATCTCGACTATGCGATGAGCGTCATTGTCTCGCGCGCACTGCCGGATGCACGCGACGGCTTGAAGCCGGTGCACCGGCGCATCCTCTACGCGATGGATGAAGCGGGGAACACGCACGACAAGACGTATCGCAAGAGCGCAAAGTCGGTCGGCGACGTCATGGGCAATTACCACCCGCATGGCGACCAGGCGATCTACATGACGCTGGTGCGCCTCGCGCAAGACTTCTCGATGGGCCTGACGCTTGTCGATGGCCAAGGCAATTTCGGTTCGATCGACGGCGATATGCCGGCTTCGATGCGTTACACCGAAGCGCGGCTGGCAAAGGCGGCGCGCGCGCTGCTCGACGACATCGATGAAGGCACGGTCGACTTCCAGGATAACTATGACGGCACGGTGCAGGAGCCGTCGGTTCTGCCGGCGCGTTTCCCTAACTTGTTGGTCAACGGCGGCGGCGGCATCGCGGTCGGCATGGCGACGAATATTCCGCCGCACAATTTGTCGGAAGTGATCGACGCCACGGTGGCGATGATCGACAATCCGAACATCTCAGAACTCGATCTGCTTGAGATCGTGCCTGGTCCGGACTTTCCAACGGGCGGTGAAATCTTGGGCCGTGCGGGCGCGCGTTTGGCGCTGATGACGGGCCGTGGCTCGGTTGTGATGCGGGCCAAGCACCACAACGAGACGATCCGCGGGCGTGAAGCGCTCGTGTTCACCGAGATTCCGTATCAGGTGAACAAGGCGGAGATGGTTGAGAAGATCGGCGAGCAGGTGCGTGAAAAGCGCATCGAAGGCATCGCCGAAGTTCGTGATGAATCGAACCGGCTTGGCGTGCGCTTGGTCGTTGAACTGAAGCGCGATGCTGTGCCGGACGTGGTGCTGAACCAGCTCTACCGGTTCTCGCAGCTACAGACCTCGTTCGGCGTCAACATGCTGGCGCTGAACCAGGGCAAGCCGGAGCAGATGGGGCTGCAGAAGATCCTGCAGATCTTCCTCTCGTTCCGCGAACAGGTTGTCACGCGCCGCACGAAATTCCGTTTGGCGAAGGCGCGCAAGCGCGGTCACGAAACGGTTGGCTTGGCGATTGCGGTCGCGAACATCGATGAGGTGATTAAGCTCATCCGCGAAAGCCCCGATCCGACGGTGGCGCGCGAGCGCTTGTTGGCGCGTGATTGGCCGGCGGGCGATATGATGCCGCTGATTTCGCTAATCGCGGACCCGCGTACGATCGTCAACGACGGCGACAAGGTGCGGCTCTCGGACGAGCAGGCGCGCGCCATTCTGGCGCTGACCCTCTCGCGCCTCACCGGCCTTGGCCGCGACGATATTGCGAAGGCGGCGAACGAGATCGCCGAAGAGATCAAGGAATTGCTGTCGATCCTTGGCTCGCGCGAGCGCATCCTTGACATAATTCGTGGCGAGCTAACGGCGGTGAAAGAAGCGTTCGGCGTGCCGCGCCGGACTGCCTTCTCCGAAGCCGAAGGCGACATCGATGATGAAGCGCTGATCCCGCGGGAAGAGATGGTCGTGACGGTCACGCACGGCGGTTACGTGAAGCGCACGCCGTTGGCGGCGTACAGAACGCAGCGCCGTGGCGGCAGAGGTCGCGCCGGCATGGCGATGAAGGACGAGGATTTCGTCACCCGCGTGTTTGTCGCCTCGACTCACGCGCCGATCCTGTTCTTCTCGTCGTCAGGCATGGCCTACAAGATGAAGGCTTGGCGCATTCCTGCAGGCGATCCGCGCACGAAAGGACGCGCGCTGGTGAACCTGCTGCCGCTTGGCCAGGGCGAAACCATCACTTCGGTAATGGCGCTGCCGGAGGACGAGCGCGATTGGGACAAGCTCGACGTGATGTTCGCCACCAAGTCCGGTGGCGTGCGCCGCAACAAGCTCAGCGACTTCACGCAAGTGAACCGGAACGGCAAGATCGCGATGAAGCCCGACGAGGGCGACGGCATCATCGGCGTGCAGATTTGCACCGAAGAGGATGACGTGCTGCTGACAACCGCGAACGGTCAGTGCGTGCGTTTTCGGACGACAGACGTGCGTGTGTTCAAGGGCCGCGATTCAACTGGCGTGCGCGGCGTGACGCTCGCGGATGGCGACAGTGTTATCGGCATGGCGGTGCTCAGGCACATTGACGTCACCACCAAGGAGGTTGGCGACTACTTCAAGTGGGATTCGCAATCGCGCGGTGACGTCGAGGTTGAGCAGGACGAGGCGGTTGCGGCGGATGGCGAAGAGCCGACGCCATTCGAGCGGCTTTCGTGGCTCAAGACGCAGGAGCAATTCATCCTGACCGTTACGAGCGCTGGGCTCGGCAAGCGCGCTTCGGCTTATGAGTACCGTGTCACCAATCGCGGTGGCAAAGGCCTTATCGCCCACAAGCTGGTCGGCGATGCGCGCATTGTGGCGTCGTTCCCGGTGCTGGATGAGGAGGAACTGCTGCTGGTGACCGACAAGGGGCAGTTGATCCGGACCGGAATAGATCAAATCCGCATCGCTGGCCGCGCCACGCAGGGCGTCATCTTGATCAATGTCAGCGATGACGAGCATGTTGTTGCGGCTGAGCGCCTCGAAGCGCTAGGCGGTGATGGTGGAGAGGCTGGAGAAGCCGAAGGCGAGGCGAGTGGGAAGTGATCGTGCTTCTCGCCGGCGGGGGCGCCGACGGTCCAAGATGGGCGGTGTGCAATGACCAAGAGACTCCGCGTTGGCCTCTATCCAGGGACGTTCGATCCTGTCACCAACGGCCATGTGGATATCATCGCCCGCGCCGCCACACTGGTGGACAAGCTGGTAATCGGGGTCGCCATCAATGAGGACAAGGGGCCGCTCTTCAATCTGGACGAGCGGGTTGAGATGGTCCGCGAGCAGTGCGCCAAGCTCAAAGGCGAGGCTGAGATTGTCATTCAACCTTTTGACACATTGCTGATGTCATTCGCCGAAAGCGTAGGGGCGCAAATCATCGTCCGGGGACTTCGAGCGGTCGCCGACTTTGAGTACGAATTCGCGATGGTAGGGATGAACCAGAAGCTAAATCCCGCCATCGAAACGGTTTTTCTCATGGCCGATCCGACGCACCAAGCGATCGCGAGCCGGCTGGTGAAGGAAATCGCGCGACTGCAAGGAAACGTCGCGCACTTCGTGCCCAAAGAAGTAGAAGGACGACTGAAGGCGAAGTTCGGGGTTTCGTAGATGTTGCGCTTTGGAAGTTTTGTGGCTGCGGCGGTTCTCGCCCTTGGCCTCGTGGGCATGTTCGATGTGGCTTCGGCCCAGACACCGGATCCGCGCAACTGGCGCCAGGTCGATCCTGAGAACACGCTCTACATCGACACCGTCCACGGTCGGATCGTGATTGAGCTCTATCCGGAGATCGCGCCGCACCATGTTGAGCGGATCAAGACGTTGACCCGCTTGGGCTTCTACGATGGCCTGACTTTCCACCGCGTGATCGACGACTTCATGGCGCAAACCGGCGACCCGCTCGGCACCGGCGAGGGCGCCTCGTCGCTGCCCGATCTGCACGAGGAATTCATGTTCCGGCGCGGACCGGAAATGCCGTTCATTCAAGCTGCCGAGCAAAGCCGTGCGCGGCTGGGTTTCTACAAGGCGCTGCCGATTGAAAGCCAACCGGATGCGCAAATGGCGGTGACGAGCGATGGCCGGGTTTCGGCGAACGCGCTCCATTGTCAGGGTGTTGTCTCGATGGCTCGCTCGGACGCGGTGAACTCCGCCAACAGCCAGTTCTTCATTATGCGCCAGCCCAACACCGCGCTCGACAAGCGCTACACGATCTTCGGGCGTGTGGTGTGGGGGCAGGACGCGGTGATGCAGATCGCGGTCGGCAACCCGCCGCCGACTCCCGACCGCATGATTGCGGTGCGCATCGCCGCCGACTTGCCGGAGAACGAGCGCGCCCCGCTTTACATCCTGCGCACCGATGGTCCGCAATTCCGTGATTTGATCGAGGATACACGCCGCCAACGCCGCGCCGACTTCTCGGTCTGTGATGTGCAAATTCCCGCGCGCGTGCCGCGCAATCCAAACAGAGAGAGAAGCTGGTGGTCGATAATTCCTTTCATACCCTGACGCTCGAACTCGACACTGGCACGGTGAAGATCAAGTTCCGTCCGGACCTGGCGCCCAACCACGTCCAGCGCATCGGCGAATTGGCCAACGAAGGCTTCTACAACGATGTCCCGTTTCACCGCGTCATCGATGGCTTCATGGCTCAGGGCGGCGACGGCGGGAACAAGAACGGCACCGGCGGTTCGAAGAAGCCGAACCTGAAGCAGGAGTTCAACGCCGAGCCGCATGTGCGCGGCGTCTGCTCGATGGCGCGGACGAACGACCCGAACTCGGCCAACAGCCAATTCTTCATTGTGTTCGATGACGCGCGCTTCCTGGACAAGCAATACACGGTCTGGGGCGTGGTCGAGGAAGGCATGGAAGCGATCGACGCGCTCCCGAAAGGCGAGCCGCCGCGCAATCCCGGCAAGATCGTCAGCGCCAAGGCCGAGTGACGTGCTAAGCCCGCGCTGATGCGCGTCGATCTATTTGATTTCGAGCTGCCTGAAGATTTGATCGCGCTGCGGCCGGCGCGGCCGCGCGACAGCGCGCGTCTGCTGCATGTGCCGGTTGGGAGCGCATTCGAGGATCTGATTGTACGCGACGCGCCTGCGGTGCTGCGCGCAGGCGATTTGCTTGTGTTCAATGATACGCGGGTCATTCCAGCGGCGTTGAGGGCTGTGCGTCCGAGCCGCGACCCGCAAGGGCCGGTGGTTCAGGTGTCGCTGAACCTGATTGAGCGTTTGGGTGCGGATCGTTGGCGGGCGCTCGGCAAACCTGGCAAGCGGTTGAAGCAGGGTGATGGTTTATTCTTCGACGAGGGGCTGTTCGCAACGATCGAGGCGAAGGGGGACGAGGGCGATCTGAGCTTGCGCTTCGATCGCTCGGGCGCCGCGCTCGATGAAGTAATCGCAAAAATCGGCGCTCCGCCCTTGCCGCCTTACATTGCGGGCAAGCGTGCGCCGGATGCGGATGATCGCGCGGACTATCAGACAATTTACGCCGCCAAGGATGGCGCTGTCGCTGCACCTACGGCTGGCTTGCATTTTACCGACTCCCTGCTGGCGCGGTTTGATGCGATGGGCGTCGAGCGGGCTCAGGTGACGTTGCATGTGGGTGCGGGGACGTTCTTGCCGGTGAAGGTGGAAGATACGTCCGCACACGTGATGCACTCAGAATGGCGCGAGATTCCCGAGAGCGCCGCTGAGGCGATCAATCGTGCGAAGGCCGAGGGGCGGCGTGTTATTGCGGTGGGCACTACAGCGCTGCGCTCGCTGGAGTCTGCCGCGAATGAGGACGGCAGGGTGCGCACGGAAGCCGGCGGCACGGACATCTTCATCACGCCGGGCTATCGCTTTCGCGTGGTGGACGGGCTTTGGACAAACTTCCACTTGCCGCGTTCGACACTTTTCATGCTGGTCTCAGCGTTCGCGGGGCTTGAGCGGATGCAGGCCGCGTACGCGCACGCAATCGCTGCCGGCTATCGCTTCTATTCCTATGGCGACGCCAGCCTGTTATGGCGGGCCGAATGAGCTTTCCCTTTGAGATCACGGCGCGGGACGGCGCGGCGCGCGTGGGTGTTTTGCGTACGAGGCGCGGTGATATTCGCACGCCTGCTTTCATGCCTGTTGGCACTGCCGGGACCGTGAAGGGGCTTACGATCGACCAAGTCGTGGCCACTGGCGCGGATATTATTCTCGGCAATACCTATCATTTGATGCTGCGGCCCGGTGGCGAACGCATGGCGCGGCTCGGCGGGCTGCATTCGTTTATGCGCTGGGATAAGCCGATCTTGACCGATAGCGGCGGCTATCAGGTCATGTCGCTGTCGCAGCTGCGCAAGCTTGATGCGGATGGAGTGACGTTTCGCAGCCACGTTGATGGCAGCCAGCATCGGTTGACGCCTGAAAGCGCGATGCAAATCCAAGCAGACCAGATCGGCGCAGATATTGTCATGCAACTCGACGAATGCCCAGCGCTGCCGGCGCCGCGCGAGGATGTCGAGAAAGCGATGCGGCTTTCGCTGGCTTGGGCGAAACGGTGCAAGTCGGCATTCGGAAAGCGCGACGCGCAGAATTTGTTCGCGATCGTGCAAGGCGGCGTCGATCCTGAGTTGCGGCGGATTTCGGCTGAGGCGCTGGTTGCTGACGGTTTTGACGGCTACGCGATTGGCGGACTTGCGGTTGGCGAGGGCCATGAGGCGATGTTGTCGACACTCGGTGTCACGACGCCGCTGCTGCCGCCGGATCGCCCGCGCTACCTGATGGGAGTCGGCAAGCCGATCGACATCGTCGAAAGCGTCGCGCGCGGTGTTGACATGTTCGACTGTGTGCTGCCGACGCGTTCGGGCCGGCACGGGCAAGCGTGGCTGGACGAAGGTCCGCTCAACATCACCAATGCACGCTTCGCTGAAGATATAACGCCACTCGATCCACGCATCGATTGCCCGGCAAGCCGGGATTATTCGAAGGCCTATCTGCATCACCTGTTCAAGACGGGTGAGTTGCTGGGCCAGGTTCTGCTCTCCTGGCATAATGTCGCGTACTATCAGTTCCTGATGTCACGGTTGCGCGCGGCGATCAGTGAAGGCCGCCTTGCACGCTTCGTCACTGAGTTCAGAGCGCTCAGTTTGTCCGCTGACGCGCAGCCGGCGGTGGCGGTGGAATGATGTTCGGACAGCCGAGCGATGCGCCGTAGCCGCGCAAGAATGTTCTCCGCTGCTGACCGTTCGCGACCGCGCGCAACGCGTCGCGCTCGGCGCGGGTGGCGCCGCTAATCCGGCGGACCCAGGAGCGGAACGGGATCAAGTCTTCTGCGGTGCTTTCCGCGGCTTGGATTGTTTGTTCTTCGACAAAATCACCGCTGCGGTCCCAGACGTTGCGGTTTGGTCCGGGCTGGTAGCTCTCTGGCCCCAGGACAGCGTCCAGCTGGCTGATCTCATGCAGGATGGCGTCGCAGTTCGTCAGCGGCGCGGTGGAGTACGGATACTGCAGATTGCGCAGGAGCAAGGGGATCTCGGGACGCATCAGGCCAACGTCACGCAGCGGGATTGAAGCGGCGCCCGAGACGCCGCGGCGGGTGTCAGCGGTGCGGCCAGTCGAGCAACTCATAACGCTTAAGCAGGCGGCCAGCACAACGGCGAATTTCCCCAAAGTCTGCATGCGCATTGTCCAGCTCCCGGCTCATAGGCGGCCAGCCTATACCTTTGCCTTCCTGCCGCGCCAATGCGGCGAGACATGGACAATGGCGATAGGCTAGACCCCGGCTCATGCTCCCAGTTGAGGAAGTTTTACCCCAGCTCGCTGCGGCGCTTGAGGCGCGTGGCGAGGCGGTGCTGGTCGCCCCGCCTGGTGCGGGCAAGACAACGCGCGTGGCGCCTGCGCTGCTCAGCGCCGGCTGGACCAAAGGCGGCAAGATTATCCTGCTCTCGCCACGCCGGATCGCGGCGCGTGCGGCGGCGTCGCGGATGGCGTTTGAGCACGGCGAGCCAGTCGGCGCGACCATCGGCTATCGGGTACGGCTGGATTCGAAGATCGGCCGCGACACCCGGATCGAAGTAGTCACCGAGGGTGTGTTCACGCGCATGATCCTCGATGATCCAGAACTGCGCGGCGTGGCGGCGGTTCTGTTTGACGAGTTCCACGAGCGAAGCCTCGAGGGTGATCTGGATCTGGCGTTGGCGCGCGACGCGCAAAGCGCGCTGCGACCCGACCTGCGGATTGTCGTGATGTCAGCGACGCTCGACGCGGCGCGGGTGGCTTCGCTCTTGGGCGACGCACCGGTGGTGGTGAGCGAAGGCCGGATGTTTCCAGTGCGCCACATCTATCGGCCGCGTGACGCGCGCGCGCGGCTGGAAGAAGAGGTTGCGGCGGCGACGCGCGCCGCGCTGGCAGCGGATGCGGGCTCGGCGCTCGTGTTTTTGCCGGGGGTGCGTGAGATCGAGCGCACGGCTGAGCAGCTGCGTGCGACTGTGCGCGATCCCAGTGTAGATATTCGCCCGCTCTATGGCGCGATGAGTCCGGGTGATCAGGACGCGGCGATTTCTCCAGCGCCAGCCGGGCGGCGCAAGGTGGTGCTCGCGACCTCGATTGCCGAGACGAGTTTGACGATCGAGGGTGTGCGGATTGTCGTCGATAGCGGGTTGGCGCGACGACCGCGGTTCGAGCCAGCGCTGGGGCTGACGCGGCTTGAAACGGTGCGCGCCAGCCAAGCATCGATCACGCAACGTGCGGGACGCGCGGGCCGCTTGGAGCCGGGCGTTGCGTGGCGATTGTGGAGCGAAGGTGAAACGCGAGCGCTGCCGCAGTTCGATCGTCCTGAAATTATGGATGCGGACCTAAGCGGGCTTGCGCTTGATCTGGCCGCTTGGGGCGTCAGTGATCCTGCAACGCTCGCTTGGCTCGATCCGCCGCCTGCGGCGGCGTGGAGCGAAGCGACCGCGTTATTGAAGCGGATTGGCGCGCTGGATGCCGACGGGCGGCTCACAGCGCATGGCAAGGCCGTCGCGAGACTGCCGGTGCCAGCGCGCTTGGCGCACATGGTGATTGTGGCGGCGCGTGAGGGCGAGGCGTCGCTGGCGGCGCGGATTGCGATGGTGTTGACCGAGCAAGGGCTTGGCGGTCGCAGCGCCGATCTTCGCGATCGGCTGCATCGGTTTGCATCCGAGCGCGGTCAGCGTGCGGACGGCGCCCGCGCCCTGGCGGATCGGATTGCGCGCTTGGCTGGCGGCGCGCGTGGCGACGCAAACGAGGATCATGCTGGCCGGATTTTGGCGATCGCCTACCCCGATCGCGTCGCGAAAGTTCGACAGGGCGGTTTTAGCCTTGTGAACGGACGCGCGGCGATGGTTGAGGAGACCTCGCCGCTGCTGAAGGCGCAGTATGCGGTGATCGCCGACATGGCGGGCGCAGCCGGCCGGGCGCAGGTGATCTTGGGTGCGCCGATTTCGTTCGAAGATATCGAAGCGATGTTTGGCCATCAGGTCGAAACGCGTGCGTCGGCAACAATCGACCCGGCGAGCGGTGCGTTGCGCGGACGTAAGGTGCGGCGGCTTGGGAAGCTGGTTCTTTCGGAGGCGCCGCTTGAGCGGATTGCGGGCGCCGAGCTTGCGCAGGCGTTGTTGGATGTTGTCGCGGAAACGGGCCTCGGTTTGCTCGATTGGAATGACGTCGCGCGTCAGACACGGGGACGCGTTGCGTTCATGCGCGCGCTCGATGGTGAGGCGTGGCCGGATTGGCGTGACGAAGAACTGTTAAAGAATCTGAACGAGTGGTTGGCGCCCGCTCTGGACGGTGTGTCCTCGCTGAAGAGCGTGGATGTCTCGCGGGCGTTGCTGCAATCGCTCGATTATGAGCAAAGGCGCAGGCTAGACGCCGAGGCGCCGGCGAAGTTTGAGACGCCAGCCGGGTCTTCGCTTTCCATCGACTATGAGAGTGACGGTGCGCCGGCGCTCGATGTGCGCCTGCAGGAGATGTTTGGCGAGGCCAGACATCCGATGATTGCGAGCGGACGCGTGCCGCTGAGTTTGCGGCTGCTTTCTCCGGCGCAGCGGCCGGTGCAGACGACGAAAGACCTGCCTGGGTTTTGGCGTGGTTCGTATGCGGCAGTGCGCAGCGAGATGCGCGGCCGCTATCCCAAGCACCCCTGGCCAGACGATCCGCTAAGTGCGCCGCCGACACGGCGCGCCAAACCAAGAGGTTCCTGATGATCCCGACCATCGAAGATGTGAAAGCCGCCGCCAAGCGGATTGAAGGCATCGCCGTGAAGACGCCGCTCATCCGCAACGACGTGCTGGATGAAATCACCGGCGCGAAGGTTTGGGTGAAGGCCGAGAACCTGCAGCGCGGCGGCGCTTTCAAGATGCGCGGCGCCACAAACGCAATTGCGGCGCTGCAGCCGGAGGTACGCGCCAAGGGCGTGATCGCGTTTTCTTCCGGCAATCACGCGATCGCGGTGGCGACGGCGTCTAAGATTTTCGGAATCAAGGCGACAATCGTGATGCCGGCCGATGCGCCAAAGATCAAACTCGACACAACGCGCAGCCTTGGCGCGAAAGTGGTGACGTATGATCGGGTTGGCGAGAGCCGCGAGGAAATCGGCGCGCGACTGGCGGCCGAGGGAGATCTTTCCTTAATCAAACCTTTCGACGATCCGTTCGTGCTGGCGGGGCAGGGGACCGCAGCTTTGGAAATCGCGGCTGAGATTTCGCCAGACATCGTGTTCGCGCCGGCGAGCGGCGGGGGGCTCGCGACAGGTACGGCGTTGGCGTTGCCGAACGCGCGGGTGTTCGCGGTGGAGCCGGAGGGACACAACGACATTCAGCGAACGCTGGAGACAGGTTCGATCCAACGAAACGAACCCGGCATCCGCTCGATCTGCGATGGTCTGCTGACCGAGCAGATGGGCGAGATCCCCTACGCGATTGCGCGTGGGCGCTTCGAACGGGTGTTTGCGGTTTCGAACGAGGCGGTGTTGCGCGCTATGAAGTTTGCGTTCCTGCGTCTGAAGTTGGTGCTGGAGCCGTCGGGCGCGGCGTCGCTGGCGGCGTTGCTTGAGGGCCGCGCCGATGTGCGTGGCCAGACGGTGGCGCTCATCGCCAGCGGCGGCAATGTGGACGTCGAGACGTTCGAACGGGCGCTGGCCGCGTAGCGACTGCCGACGCTAGCCGCCGCGTCTCAGATCTTGCTCAAGCGTGATCGGCGTCGGGTGTCCGGCCAAGCGATAGCGATAGACCTGCAGGTTCTCGGTGACGCGCTGCACGTAGTTGCGGGTTTCGGAGAATGGGATGAGTTCGACCCAGTCCACGACATCGACGCTCGGCGAGCGCGGGTCGCCCCAATCGGCAATCCACTCGTTCGCACGGTGTGACCCGGCGTTGTAGGCGGCGATGGCGAGCACGTAGGAGCCATTGAAGCTATCGACCAGATCGGCCAGGTGAGCCGAGCCAAGCGTCATATTGTATTGAGGATCGGTGGTGAGCGCTGCGCGCTGGAAGGTCATCCCCTCGCGCCGCGCTTGCAGCTGGGCTGTCGAGGGAATGAGCTGCATCAGGCCGCGCGCGTTGGCGCTGGAGATTGCGCCAGCGTCAAACTCACTCTCCTGGCGGATGATGGCCAGCACCAAGGCCGGTTCGATGCGGGCTTGCGTTTGCACCGTCGGCGGTAGCTCAATGAGCGGATAGGCCGAACTGGTGGCGACGACATTTCGGAAGAGCCCTGCTTTCGCGCTTCGCAAAGCCGTGCGGTGATAGGATTGCTCGCGCGCCAGCTGCGACAAGAGCTCCATTTCCATCGGATCGTCGAGCGTGTCGTCGAGATAGAAGGCGATCGACTCAAAGTCGCGCTGCGCGCCGACCTCCGACATTAGGCGAAGCGCGCGCACCAACTCACGATTGTTGAAACGGTTGCGGGCTTCGTCGCTGACTTGCGCCGTTTCAGGCAAAGAAAGCATCGCGGTGCGGTTGCCGCGCGTCGCGGCAAGTTGGCCGTAATAGGTGAAGTTGAAGCGAGCGGCCTCGTCAAAAAGACGCTCAGCTTCGCTTGCGTTGCCAAGTGCTTGTTGCGCCTCTGCCCGCCAATAAAGGGCGCGCGACAGCGAAACCGGCGATGAGACGTTATCGGCCAAGTGCGAAAAATGGTCGGCGGCGCGCTGCGGATTGCCGAGATAGCGCAGGCTGAGCCAACCCGAGAGCCATTCGGCGTCCGCGAAAGATTCGCCGTTTGTCAGGCCATGGTTTGAAACGAGTTGATAAGCGAGCTGGTAGTTTCCAGCGCGCATGGCGCGGGGCACGTAAAGCCGGCGCTCCTTGAAGATGTCAGCACGGGCCGCAAGCGGCGCTTCGCGCGGATCGATGCGCGCCGCCATTTGCATTGCGTCGACGGGCTGATCAGTGCGGCGGCGGTACTGGACGCGGTCGAACAGCAGGCCCGGGTCGTCTTGGCGCGAGGCTGGCACGGCGTCGATCGCGGCTTGCAGGCCGCGGCGTTGACGCACCTGAATGGCGATGCGCGCCTGTGCGAGTGCGCGGTCCGCCGGCGAGATGCGCGAGAACAGACGTTGAGCCGCTGTGCGCTGGTCGCGCCAGAGCAATCCGCTGACGCGGGCGGCGTGATCTTCCTGTGTGAGCACCGAACTGAATTGTTGCAGCGCCCGATCTTCAGTTGCGCTGGTCAGCGCATCGTCGCGCCAGGTCGCGCGGGCGATTTCGTTGGCTTCCGAAAGCTGACCGGCGTCGCGCAGCGCCATCGCCAGCGCGATGCGGCCGTCGCCGGTGATTGGGCCGCCATCCTGGCGCAAGAACGCAATGCGCTCTTGGGGAGACAGCGTGCTATCAAAGATGGCCTGCTCGGCGCGCTGGCGCATGGTGGTGCGCCCCGGCCAGCCTTGGAGTTCGTCGAGCGCCTGTTTGATGTCGGCAAAATAAAGCGGCGCATCGGTTGCGGCGGCCCAACGCCATTGCAGCATGCGCCGGACCAGCGGATCGGTCGCGCTGTCGCGGAGGGAGGCAACCGAGCCCCAGTCACGATTTTCGGCGGCGGCTAAACCATCCCGCAAACGCATACGCTCCGCCGCTGACGGCAGCGGCGCGATTTCCTGGGCGCTCGCCGGCGCCGGGGTGACGACCCGCGGCAAGGTGACGGAACCGACAACGATTGCTCCCAGGGCCGCAGCCATGGCGCCAATACGGATCAATTTGGACCGGTCCATCCACCCGCCTCGCAACAAATAACCTACATCCCGCAAAACCGTAGGGGTTCGGCGGGCCGCTATTTAACCTCGCCTGACACTGTGGCAGGAATCGCGCCAACTCCACCCCCAAAGGTCGTTATGCAGATGGTACACGGGTCGATTCCTGCGCTGATTACTCCATTTCGCAACGGAATCGTTGATGAACAGGCATTTCAGGCGCTTGTGGCGCGCCAGATTTCCGAGGGAACGCACGGCCTTGTTCCCTGCGGAACAACCGGTGAGAGCGTCACGCTGAGCACGGATGAGCACGTGCGAGTCGTGGAAATGTGTGTGGAAGTCGCGGCCGGAAAGGTTCCCGTGATCGCGGGCGCAGGCTCGAACGATACTGCTCATGCCGTTGAGCTTGCGGCGCACGCTAAGCGCGTTGGCGCGGACGCGGTGCTGGTCGTTGCGCCGTATTACAACAAGCCAAGCCAAGACGGGATGTTTGCGCACTTCAAAGCCATCAACGACGCCGTCGACATTCCGATTTATCTCTACAACGTGCCGGGCCGGACAATTGTGGATTTGACCCCTGAGACCGTTGGCCGGTTGGCGTTGCTGGAGAACGTTGCCGGCATCAAGGATGCTTCGAACGATCTGGGACGCATTGCAAAGCACCGGACGCTCGCGGGAGCGAAGTTCATCCAGCTTTCCGGCGACGATCCGAACGCAATTGGTTTCAACGCGCATGGCGGGCGCGGGTGCATCTCAGTGACGGCAAATGTGGCGCCAAAGCTCTGTGCGCAATTGCAGGATGCGACGTTGCAGGGCGCGTTCGACACGGCGCGTGCGATTGATGACAAACTCTGGCCCCTGCACAAGGCGTTGTTCTGCGAGCCCTCGCCAGCGCCGGCGAAGTACGCCTGCTCGTTGCTTGGGCTTTGCACCGATGAGGTGCGCTTGCCGATCATTCCATGCAGCGATGCGGCGAAAGCGCAGATTCGCTCGGCAATGACGCACGCAGGCCTTATCTAAGCGCCATGGCCAAGAAACCAGAACCCACGCGCAAACTGATTGCTGAGAACCGGCGCGCACGCTTCGATTATTTGATCGAAGACACCCTGGAAGCTGGGGTGCAACTCGTTGGCACGGAGGTGAAATCGTTGCGCGGTGGCCGCGCAAACATCGCCGAAAGCTATGCGAGCACTGAAAAGGGCGAGCTTTGGCTGATCAACGCGACAATCCCGGAATATCCGCCGGCCGGGCAATTCAATCATGAACCGCGGCGGCCGCGGAAGCTCTTGGTACGCGGCAAGGAGTTGAAAAAGCTGGCGTCTGCCGTTGAACGCGAAGGGCGCACGCTGGCCCCGCTTGAGCTTTATTTCAACGATCGTGGCATTGCCAAAGTGAAGATCGCCCTCGCCAAGGGCAAGAAAGCGCACGACAAACGCGAGGCTACTAAGGATCGTGAATGGAAGCGCCAGCAAGGGCGGTTGCTGCGAGACAAGGGATGAAGGCTCTTATCGCGATTGCGCTGGCGGTTTGCCTTGCTGGTTGTATCCAACCGCTCAACGCCGACAGTGCTGATCTCGCCTGGGAGCGCTGCAATGGGGGTGGCCCTTCGGAGTATCGGCTGAGCCAGTGCTCGGCTGTCATTGGCTTCAGCGGCACAACATCGGAGCGGCGCGCCGCAGCGCTGATTGTGCGTGGGTCGCTTCGCGCCGAGGCCCGTCAGTACCAACGAGCGCTAGCGGATTTCGGACGCGCGCTGCGCCTAGACGCCGATAACCCGCAAATCTTTCTGCAACGCGGATTGGTTCACCAAGCAAGCGGCGCCTTCGACGTTGCGGTGCAGGACTTCGACCACGCTTTGGCGCTGCAACCAGGACTCCAGGCCGCGCTCGATAGCCGCGCCGCAGCTTTGCAGCAGCGTTTGACATCGTTCGAACAAGACATAGCCCGCTTGGATCAGCGATTACAGCAAACGCCAAGAGATCCAGAACTGCTCAATGGCCGCTGCTGGTTGCGGGTCATCAACAACGACAATCTCGATGCGGCGCTGGCGGATTGCAACGCGTCGCTCGCGGTCCGGCCGAACGATCCCAATGTGCTCGATAGCCGCGGGCTCGTTCAGTACAAGCGCGGCGATTACGCGGCGGCGCTGGCGGATTATGATGCGGCAGTGCGGCTTGCGCCGGACAGCGGGCACTTCCTCTATGGCCGCGGCCTCACCCGTATCGCGCTGGGCATGACGGAGGAAGGCGCCGCCGATCAGGCCCGGGCCGAAGAGTTGGCGCCCGGCATCGCGCGCCAGTATCAGAGCTACAATATTCTTCCGCCGAAGCCGGCATCGGAGTCCGAATCCGCTGAGTGATTGCACATTCTATGCGAACGCCAATTGCTATGCGAACGCCAATTGCTTTGCGCGGGCCATAATCGCTTCAAACATCTCGGTGGTGAGGCGGCGGGTCTGCGTGTTGTAGCGCGAGCAATGATAGCTGGAGACGAGCATGCGCCCGTCGGGCAATTGCGTTTCGACGGCGTGACCGAACTTGGAAAATGTTGGCTTTAGCCCGTGTGCGCGCAGCACGCTTTCGTGCGCAATCGATCCGAGCGTCAATATCGCGCGCATCGTTGGCAGTGTGTCGAGGCGCGCGGACAGAAACGGCCGGCAGGTCGCGATTTCTGCGGGCGTCGGTTTGTTTTCCGGCGGCGCGCAACGCACGGCGTTGGTGATCATCGCGCCCTTGAGTGTGAAGCCATCTTTGGGGTCGGCGCGGTACTCCCCTTCTGCGAGGCCGAGCTTTTTGAGCGTGCCGTAGAGGAGGTCGCCGGCGTAATCGCCGGTGAAGGGGCGGCCGGTGCGGTTGGCGCCGGTGCGGCCAGGCGCGAGGCCGACGATGAGCAGGCGAGCCCTGAGGTCGCCAAACGAGGGCGCGGCGCCATTAAACCAGGTGGGCTCGGCGCGCGCGTTGTCTTCACGGTAGGCGACGAGCCGGGGGCACAGCGGGCAGTCCTTCGGCGCTTCGGGCGGCGTTTTGCTCACGTGGTCTCGTTTCGTCTGCTAGGGATCGGGCTGCATAACGCATGTGGAGACATTGAGCGAATGACGCGCGCGTTCGTAGGCTTGGGCGCCAACATGCCGTTTGATGGCGTAGAGGGGGTTGAGTTGTTGGCGCGCGCGGTGGCGGCTTTACGTGAGGCGGGGTTGCCCCCGCTTGCGCTGTCGGGCGTTTGGCAAACTGAGGCGTGGCCCCGCGGGAGTGGGCAGGCTGATTACTTCAACGCGGTTGTGGAGGTGCAGGCGGGCGAGCAAACCCCGCCTCAGCTTTTCGAGGCGCTCACCGCGATTGAGCGCCGCTTTGGCCGCGAGCGGCGGGAGCGGTGGGCCTCCCGCACGCTTGATCTAGATATTCTGGCGATGGGGAACGCGGTGGGCGACTTCGGCGGCATCTTGTTGCCGCACCCGCATATGCAAGAGCGGGCGTTTGTCCTGGCGCCGCTGGCTGAGATTGCGCCGGATTGGCGCCATCCGGAGAGTGGGAAGACGGCGGCCGACATGCTTGCCGCCTTGCCCGCGGACTATGGCTACCGCCGCATTGGCGATCTTTTCCCAGCGCCGGAGGTCGGCTAACACCCTTGCCGCATTGCGAAATACCGCGAGCCCCACTAGGTTGAGGCTCGTTCCGGCCCTTTTTGACTCTGAGGAAACACGCCTTGGCTCGCGTAACCGTCGAAGATTGCGTAGAAAAAATCCCAAACCGGTTCTCGCTGGTGCTGCTGGCCGCGCACCGCGCGCGCAACATTTCGTCGGGTTCAGAGCCGCTGGTCGACCGCGATCGCGATAAAGACCCGGTCGTTTCGCTCCGCGAAATCGGCGACGGCGCCATCACCCCGGAAGAGCTCCGCGACAGCTATGTGATGCTCTATCAGGACGTGCAGCCGGCGGCGGCGGCCGAGGAAGAGTCCGATCGCCTGGCGATCGCGGCGCCGGTCGAGACCAGCGAAGACGACGTGCTGCGTGCGCTTCAGCAAGAGGCCGAAGCTCAACGCGACGAGCGGTACTGAGACCATGTCAGGCGGTGACGAAGTCGCCGCCAAAGACCCGGCCAGCCAAGCAGCGGCGGGCGCGGGCGCGACGCCACGCAAAAACTATCTCCGGCAGTTCGAGCTGGTGGAGCGCGTGCGTGGGTACGACCCCTCCGTAGATGAGAGTCTGATCAACCGCGCGTACGTGTACGCGACGGCGAAACATGGCAGCCAGAAGCGCCACTCGGGCGACCCGTATTTCGCACATCCGATTCAGGTCGCGGGCATCCTCACCGAATACAAACTCGACGCCGCCACGATCGTTGCGGGGCTCCTGCACGATACGATCGAAGACACTGACGCGACGCCTGAAGAGATCACAAAGCTCTTTGGGCCGCAGATCAATGCGCTCGTCGAAGGCGTCACCAAGCTCTCGAAACTTGAAATTCAAAGTGAAGAGAACAAGCAGGCGCAGAACCTACAAAAATTCATCCTCGCGATGTCTAAAGACGTGCGCGTGTTGATCGTGAAGCTGGCGGATCGGCTGCACAACATGCGTACGCTGAGCCACATTCCCAAGGCCGAGAAGCGGCGGCGTATCGCGCTTGAGACGCTGGAAATCTATGGCCCGCTGGCGCGCCGCATCGGCATGGAAAAGATGGCGCGCGAACTGGAAGGCCTCGCTTTCCATGAAGCGTTTCCAGAAATGGAAGCGACGATCAATGCGAGGCTTGCGACGCTGCGTGTTGAGAAAGGCGCGAACGTCGCGATTATCGTGCAGACGATCATGGAGGTGTTCGAGTTCGCGGGCATCGATGCGCGTGTGTATGGGCGCGAGAAGCAGGCCTACTCGATTTGGCGCAAGCTGCAGCGCAAGAGCATTGAATTCGCCGATCTCGCGGACGTGTATGCATTTCGCGTGATCGTGAACAATCCGGACGATTGCTATCGCGCGCTCGGGCTTGTGCACCAAACTTGGCGCTGCGTGCCTGACCAGCTTGAAGATTTCATCTCTAACCCAAAGCCGAACGGTTATCGCTCGATCCATACGACAGTTATTGGGCCGGGCAATGTGCGGGTTGAGATTCAGATCCGCACCGAAGATATGGATCAGATCGCCGAGAACGGCGTGGCGGCGCATTGGCGCTATAAGAACGAATCCTACGGCTTTGACGAAGAAACTGCGGCGAACGCGGGTCTCGACGCACGAGAGGCGACGCGCTCATTGCTCGAAATTGCCGAGCATGGCGGCGAAGCGGGTGAATTTCTCGAGCACGCAAAGCTTGAGATGTATTCCGACCATGTCTTCGCTTTCACGCCGAAGGGCGCGCTGATCCCGCTGCCGCAAGGGGCGACGCCGCTTGACTTTGCGTACGCGGTTCACTCGGGCGTTGGTGATCGCTGCACCGGCGCCAAGATCAACGGTGTTGAGAGGCCGCTGCGTACAGTGTTGCGGAATGGCGATGTTGTCGAAATCATCACCGGTGAGCGCATTGCGCCGGTGCCAGGATATGAGGCGCTGACCAAGACCGGGCGCGCCAAGGCAGCGCAGCGCCGCTTGGAGAAGCATGCGAAACGCGAAGAGTTTTCACGTCTGGGCCGCGATCTCGTTGCGCATGCGCTGCACCGCTACGGTCACTCGATTGGGGAGACCGCACTGCAACAAGCAGCCGAGACGCTCGGCAAGCCCGATGAGGAAGAATTGTTCGTCGCCGTTGGCGAGGGTGCGATCAAAGCGAGTGCAGTCGCGGTCGCTGCGTTTCCGGGGCTGAAGGAAAAAGTTCGCAAGGACGAAGGCCGCAAGCCGATGGAGCTTGAGAAGGCCAAGCTTTATGTGCGTGGCAGCGATTTGACGCCGGGTGTGGCGCTGCACTTTGCCGATTGCTGCACGCCTATTCCGGGCGATCGCATCGTTGGCGTTCATACGCCCGGCAAGGGCATCATCGTCCACACCATCGATTGCGAGACCTTGGCGTCGCTTGAAGATAGCGGCGGCGAGTGGATTGACTTGGCCTGGACGCCGACCGCGCTCAACAAGACGCTGGCCGTGGGACGTATCGTGGCGACGGTTGAGAACAAGCGCGGCGTGCTGGCCGAACTCTGCGGCATCATCGCCGAGAACGAGGGCGACATTCTCAACCTGCGCCTGGCGACGCGCACGGTCGATTTCTTCGACATGATATTTGATATCGAAGTGGCCGACGCGCGCCACCTCGTGAATATCCTCGCCGCGATGCGCGCGAGCAAATCTGTGAAGGAAGCCGAACGCGTCAAAGGATAGCGTTTTCGCGAACCCACGCCGGTGCTACATCCGCTTCATGAATCAGGATCAAGTTCTGGACGAATTCCGCGCTGCGGGCGCTTTGCTTGAGGGGCATTTCATCCTCTCCTCCGGGCTGCATTCGCCGGTGTTTTTTCAAAAGAACGCAGTGTTCATGGATCCGGCGCGGACGGAGCGGCTGTGCAAGGCGTTGGCGGAGAAGGCCGAGGCTGCGTTCGGCAAGATCGATGCGGTAGTGTCGCCGGCGGTTGGCGCGATCATTCCGGGCTACGAGACCGCGCGTCATTTGGGTGCGCGGGCGATGTTCGTTGAGCGGGAAAAGGGTGAGTTCCAGTTGCGCCGAGGGTTCGAGATCAAGGCCGGCGAGCGGGTGTTGATGGTGGAGGATGTTGTTACCACTGGGCTGTCGTCGCGCGAATGTCTTGACGCGATACGCGGACATCCGGGTGAGCTGGTCGGTGCGGCGTGCCTGATCGATCGCTCCGGTGGCAAGGCGGACATTGGGGCAAAGCTGGTGTCGCTCGCGAGCGTGAGTGCGCCCGCCTATCCAGCTGATCAATTGCCGCCTGAGCTTGCGGCGCTACCGGCAATCAAGCCGGGTTCACGTGGGCTTGCTGCATGACAACGCGCGTGCGGCTCGGCGTGAACATCGATCACGTCGCAACGATCCGCAATGCGCGCGGCGTCGCCTATCCCGATCCGGCGCGGGCGGCGGTTGTTGCGCTTGAGGCGGGCGCAGACGGCATTACTGCGCATTTGCGCGAAGACCGGCGTCACATTGCGGATGCCGACATCGACCACTTGGCGAACATGTTGAGCGAGCGCGGGCGGCCGTTGAATCTGGAGATGGCTGTTACAAGCGAAATGCTCGAAATCGCCCTAAAGCATAAGCCGCACGCTGTCTGCTTGGTGCCAGAGCGGCGCGAGGAACGCACGACCGAAGGGGGTTTAGATGTCGCCGGCGGTCACAATTGGATCACGCCGTTCGTCGAGAAACTCACGGCGAACGGAAGCCGCGTCTCGCTCTTCATTGGCGCCGATCCGCTGCAGATAGAAGCAGCGAGCCGGACGGGTGCGGCGGTTGTCGAACTTCATACTGGCGCCTATTGCGATGCGGCGCGTGATGGCGAGGCCGAGGAGGCGGCGAAGCTGTTGATCGCGCTGAAGGCGGCGGCGACACAGGCCGCGTCGCTTGGTTTGGAAGTGCATGCCGGTCACGGCATCGACTACGAAACCGTCGCGCCGATCGCCGCTATCCCCGAGGTCGCAGAACTTAACATTGGGCACTTCCTGGTAGGCGAAGCGATCTTCATCGGGCTTGGGCCAGCCGTTGTCGAAATGCGCCGACGGATCGACGCGGCGCGAGCGGGCGCCTAGAACCGCACCATGATCATCGGCATCGGCTCGGACATTATCGACATCCGCCGCATCGAGCAGACGCTGGCCCGGTTCGGAGAGCGGTTCACGAACCGGGTCTATACCGAAAAGGAGCGCGCCCGCGCTGAGCGCCGCCCCAATCAGCGCGCCGCTACCTACGCCAAGCGCTTCGCCGCCAAGGAGGCGACCTCGAAGGCGTTGGGTACAGGCTTGAAACAAGGGGTATTTTGGCGCGACATGGGGGTTGCTAACTTGCCCAGTGGCCAGCCCACCATGGTGCTCACCGGCGGGGCGGCGCGGCGTCTAGAACAATTGACCCCGCCCGGCCATGTCGCCCACATCCACGTAAGTCTTACGGACGACTACCCGTTGGCTGTCGGTTTCGTCATCATTTCGGCGGAGTTGGCGCCGATTCAGCCCGGCTCCAGCGAATGAGCCGCTCCGGTGGGGAAAAACATGGCCGCGCCAGGTGTGGGCCAGTCAGTAGAGGTCGGGCGGCCGCAAGGTCCTAATTCGAGAAACGCATGAGCATGACGACGAGTGCTACTTCGACACCAGCGATGGACGTCTTCTGGGATAACGTGAAGACGATCCTTTACGCGCTGGCGTTGGCCATGGTGCTGCGTTTCACCATCGCACAGCCGTTCCGCATTCCATCTGGGTCGATGCAGCCGACGCTTGCTGTTGGCGATTATATCGTCGTGACCAAGTGGTCTTACGGCTATGGCCGCTACTCGTTTGCGCCGCTTGAGGGTTTGCTTCCACATGGTCGCTTGTTCGCAACGCAGCCGCAGCGGGGCGACGTGATTGTGTTTCGTCCCGCGCCTGAGCCGTATCGCGATTTCATCAAACGACTCATCGGTCTTCCCGGCGATCACATCCAAATGATCGACGGCGTGCTGCACATCAATGGCGTGGCGGTGCCGCGCGAACGCATCGGCACGACGACGGAATGTCCCGATGGCGCAGGCTACGCGACGGAAGCGACGCTCTATCGCGAGACGTTGCCGAACGGGGTCAGCTACGTGACGTGCGACAAGGGCATGACCGAACTCGACAACACGCGCGAAGTGGTCGTGCCGCCTGGCAATTATTTCATGATGGGCGACGACCGCGACAATTCCGACGACAGCCGCCGGATGGTCGGCATGGTGCCGTTCGAGAACTTGGTTGGCCCAGCGCAATTTGTGGCTGTGTCGTTCGACGGCACGACGTCTATCATGCGGCCATGGACGCTGTTTACCGGGTTCCGCGGCGAGCGCTTTCTGAAGTCGGTCAATTGAGGCCGGGCCCATGAACGGGCCGGCCGCAGACCACGACGCCCAATTAGCAGCTCTCGAAGAGCGCATAGGCTACGTCTTCAAAGACCGCAGCCTTCTGCGCGAGGCGCTGACGCACGGCAGCGTGCATGAAAGCCAAAAGAAACGCCGCGACTACGATCGCCTGGAATTTCTGGGTGATCGCGTGCTCGGGCTTTGCGTTGCGGAACGCTTGCTGGCCGAACACAAGAGCGAACAGGAAGGCGAACTCGCGCCCCGCTATAATGCGCTCGTGAACAAGCATGCCTGCGCCGCTGCGGCGCGCGCGGCGGGGCTTGGCGAAGCGCTGGTGCTTTCACCAGCTGAGGAAGCGCATGGCGGGCGGCAGAAGGAAGCCATTCTGGGTGACATCTGCGAGTCCGTGATTGCGGCGCTCTATCTTGACGCCGATCTTGAGACGGCGCGGGCGTTCATTACGCGCTTCTGGGGTACGGCGTTCGACGACGCTAAAGGCGCGCGCCAGGACCCGAAGACGGCGTTGCAGGAATGGGCAGCGGCGAAGAAGAAGCATTTGCGTTACGTAGAAATCGGTCAATCAGGTCCCGAGCATGCGCCGCACTTCATCATCGAAGCGCGTGTGGAAGGGTTCAAGCCCGTTCAAGGCGAAGGCAGTTCGAAGCGTGATGCGCAGCGCATGGCGGCCGAGGCGTTCTTGAAAGCGCGGGGCGAACGGTGAGCGAGCAACGGTGCGCTGTGGTCGCGGTGTTGGGTGCACCGAATGCCGGCAAATCGACACTCGTGAACACTTTGGTGGGCTCGAAGGTCGCGGCGGTAACGCAAAAAGTGCAGACGACGCGCGCACTCGTGCGCGGCATTGCAATGCGCGATGAGGTGCAACTGGTTCTGATTGATACGCCCGGCGTCTTTTCGCCGAAGCGGCGTTTGGATGGGGCGATGGTTGCAGCGGCCTGGAGTGCGCTCGAAGGCGCGGACGCGATCGTGCACGTGGTTGATGCCGCGGCGCATGCTTCGGGGGCAAAGGGCGCCGACGCGCATGCGGTGGCGGATAGCGCCGCGATTGCGGCGAAGCTCAGACAGATGGAGCTGGCCTCGATCCTGGTGTTGAACAAGGTCGATGCGGTGGCGCGTCCGGCCTTGCTGGAGATCACCACGAAGCTCGTGGAGGAAGGGCTCTACACGGACGTGTTCATGATCGCGGCGCGCAAAGGCGACGGCGTGGACGATGTTGCGCGCACGCTGGCCGAACGCGCGCCGGAGGGGCCGTGGCTCTTTCCAGAAGATCAAACGATGGATGCGCCCGTGCGCGTCCTCGCCGCTGAGATCACGCGGGAGAAAGCGTTCCTGCGTTTGCACGAAGAATTGCCGTATGAGCTGATTGTCGAGACCGATACTTGGGAAGAGCGCAAAGACGGCTCGGCCAAGATCGATCAGACGATCTACGTGGCGCGCGAAAGTCAGCGGAAGATCGCGATCGGCGCCAAGGGGCAGACGATCAAGACAATTGGCGAACTCGCGCGCAAGGAAATGGAAGCGGCGTTTGATCGTCGCATTCACCTCTTTCTGCACGTGAAGGTCGATGAGGATTGGCACGAGCAGCGCTCGGTGTTTCAGCGGCTCGGGTTGGACTACGAAGCTTGATTTATGGTGATGCTGGTTCATCTCGCGCCGGCGAAGCTCGAAGCCAGGATACGCCGCAGCGGCGTGAAACCGGGCGACGGCTTGTTTGACGGCGGCAAGAGTGCGGTGATTTATGCGTTTCCTGTGCTGCCGAGCTACACGGTCACGCATCAGTGGACGCGCGAGATCATGAAATGGCGCCGTCAGCCGATGGTGGGCGTCTACTTTCGTCTACGCGACGATGAAGACGTTGAGTTTGGCCACTACAACAAATTGATACGGAGGGCCCCCGCATCGGTTGCTGCCGGTGAGATAGGCAAGGCGGAGGATCCGCGTGGGTGGCAGATCATGGTGCCGCGGTCGATTTTGGCGAAGGAGATTGTCCGCGTTGCGCCAGTGCGCGGCGTAACCGGATGGCGTCACATGCCCGATGCGCACAATCGCAAGCCGTGCGGCTGCCCTGCGTGTATGGCCCGCGGTGAGCCGGGCGGGCGGCGCATTCGGTTGCGCTACGACCGCGGCGAACTCTGATGGAATGGGTCGATGACGCGATCGTGCTGGGCGCGCGTCCGTTCGGCGAAGGCAAGCTCGTCGCGGAGGTGTTCGCGCGTGAACATGGACGCTTCGGCGGCGTCGTGCATGCGGGGCGGAAGTCGCAGCCCATTCTGCAGTCGGGCAATCTCGTGCATGCGGGCTGGAAAGCGCGGCTGGCGGAACAGCTTGGCTATTACAGCCCACTAGAATTGGTTGAGCCGCACGCGACGCGGCTGCTGGATGATCCGATCGCGCTCGCGGGATTATCGTCTGCGGTGTCGCTCATCCGTGGCGCAACGCCGGAGCGGCAGGCGTATCCGCAACTTTACGACGCGCTGATCGTGCTGATCGAGGCGATGCCGCACACGGATGTTTGGCCGGCGCTCTACACGCGGTTTGAGTTGGGTTTGCTTTCGGCGCTGGGCTACGGGCTTGATCTCTCGCGATGCGCCGTGACTGGCGAAACCGAGAATCTTGCCTGGGTCAGCCCGCGCACGGGACGTGCTGCGACGGCCGAGGCTGGCGCGCCGCATGCTGACGTTCTCCTCAGATTGCCGCCGTTCCTGGTTGATCCGGAGGCGGAACTAAGCTCTGGGGATGTCGCCGCGGCGTTTGCGTTGTCTGGATATTTCCTGGAACGGCGCGTCTTCGAGCATCGCGGCGAGGGCATGCCGGATCAGAGGCGCAGGCTGATCGAGCGTTTAGGATTTGCGGGACGACTCTGATTTAAGCGTACGGGAAAGTACGCGGTCGTTTCGGAGTGGAGCCAAGAATGGCTGACGACATTACCCGCTCGCCAGAAGAAGGCGGGCGCATTGTGGATGAGCCGATCGGCGAGGCGCTGTCGAAGCGCTATCTCGCGTACGCGCTGTCTACGATCACGAGCCGGGCGCTGCCGGATGTGCGCGATGGTTTGAAGCCCGTGCATCGCCGTGTGCTCTACGCGATGAAGCGGCTGAACCTCACCGCCGATGCCGCATTCCGGAAGAGCGCGAAAGTCGTCGGCGACGTGATGGGCGATTATCACCCGCACGGCGACCAAGCGATTTACGACGCGATGGTGCGTCTCGCGCAGGACTTCAACTCGCGCTACCCGCTGATCGACGGGCAAGGCAATTTCGGCAACATCGACGGCGATAGTCCGGCCGCAATGCGCTACACGGAAAGCCGTCTGACCAAGGCGGCGGAAGCGCTGCTGGAAGGCATCGACGAAAACTCTGTCGATTTCCGCCCAAGTTACGATGGGTCGAAGGAAGAGCCCGCTGTTCTGCCGGCGGCGTTCCCGAACCTGCTGGCGAACGGTTCGTCCGGCATCGCCGTAGGCATGGCGACGAACATTCCGCCGCACAATCTGGCTGAATTGATCGACGGCTGCTTACTGCTGATCGAGAACTCGAAAGCGACGGTGGATGATCTCTTGAAGGTCATTCCTGGGCCGGACTTTCCGACCGGCGGCATTGTCGTTGAAGCGCCGGAAGCGATCCGAGAGGCCTATGAGACAGGTCGCGGCGGTTTCCGCGTGCGCGCGCGCTGGCACACGGAAGATCTCGGCCGCGGCATGTGGCGCATCATCGTCACCGAAATTCCGCACTTGGTGCAGAAGTCAAAGCTGGTCGAAGCGCTGGCGGCTGTCATCGAGAACAAGAAGGCGCCGCTGCTTGGCGACGTGCGTGATGAAAGCGCCGAGGACTTGCGCCTCGTCCTTGAGCCGAAGTCGCGCACCGTTGAGCCGGACATCCTGATGGAGAGCCTGTTCAAGCTCACCGCGCTTGAGAGCCGCATATCGCTCAACATGAACGTCTTGGACGCGCACGGCGCGCCGCGCGTCATGAGCTTGAAAGAGGTGTTGCGCGCGTTTCTCGATCACCGCCGCGACGTGCTGCAGCGGCGGACGGCGTTCCGGCTTGAGAAAATCGCGGCCCGCTTGGACGTCTTGGCCGGCCTCCTGATCGTTTATCTCAATCTGGATGAAGTGATCCGCATCATCCGCAACGAGGATGATCCGAAGGCAAAGCTGATCAAGCGCTTTAGGCTGAATGAAACGCAAGCCGAAGCGATCCTCAACACGCGTCTGCGCCAATTGCGCAAGCTTGAGGAAATGGAAATTCGACGTGAAGACGCTGCCCTGCGCGAGGAGCAGGCGGAGTTGCAGGGCTTGCTCGAAGACACGCGCAAGCAATGGCGCAAAGTTGCCGGTGAACTCAAGGAAACCAGAAAGCTCTTCGGTGCCGGCACGCCGTGGGGCAAGCGCCGCACGGAGTTGGGAGAAGCCGCAGCCGTCGCCAGCGAAGTCGACATCGAGGCATTCGTGGCGCGAGAGCCGGTGACGGTGATCCTCTCCGAGAAGGGTTGGATCCGCGCGCTCAAAGGCCACGGCGATCTCGACAACCTGCAATTCAAGGAAGGCGATCACGCCCAGCACATCGTGCGTTGCGAAACGACGGACAAATTGCTGGCGTTCGCCTCAGATGGACGCGCCTTCACGCTGGATGCGCATAAGTTGCCGGGCGGGCGCGGTCACGGCGAGCCAATCCGCTTGTCGATCGAACTTGGCGATATCGATGAAGTGGTGGCGCTGTTCAAGTATGAAGAGGGCTCGAAGCGCCTCGTCGCGAGCCACGAGGGCTATGGGTTCGTCGTCGCCGAGGGTGAAATGTTGGCGACGAAACGTTCAGGCAAACAGGTGCTGAACGGTCGCGCGATGCAGGCAGCGAAAGTCATTGGCGATCAGGTGGCGGTGATCGGTGAGCGAAAGAAGCTTCTGATTTTCCCGTTGACGGAATTGCCGGAGATGGCGCGCGGTAAAGGTGTGAAGCTGCAGAGCTATCACGACCGCGGCTTGGCGGACGTGAAAGTGTTCGACAAGGCCGAGGGGCTTTCCTGGGAGGATAGCGCCGGGCGCATCCGGGCGGTTCCGGAGTGGAAGGATTTCCGCGGCAAGCGTGGCGGCGCCGGCAAGTTGGCGCCGAAAGGTTTCTCGCGCTCGGGCCGCTTCAGCGACGTGATTGGATAGCGTTAGCCACCACCATCCGCTACATAGAGCCTGTTCGTCCGGGAAAGGGTCTCCATGGCTTTGATTATCGTCCTCATTGTCATCGTCGTTTTGGCGGTGATGTTGATCGGCATCTATAACCGCCTCGTCGCGCTGCGGCAGAACAGCAACCAGGCTTTCGCCGACATCGACGTGCAGCTGAAGCAACGTCACGACCTCATTCCGAACTTGGTCGAGACGGTGAAAGGCTATGCCGCACACGAGAAGGGTACGCTGGAGGCGGTGATCCAGGCGCGCAATGCGGCGGTCAGCGCCGAGCGCACAGGCGATCCGAAGGCGATGGGCCAGGCCGAAGGCGTCCTGGGCGCCGCGCTGGGCCGCTTGATCGCGCTGTCGGAAGCCTATCCGGACTTGAAGGCCAATACGAACTTCCAACAGCTCCAATCCGAGCTTTCGGACATTGAAAACAAGCTCGCTGCGGCGCGCCGGTTCTTCAACAACGCCGTTGGCGAATACAACACCGCGCGCGAGCAGTTCCCGGCGGTCATGTTCGCCAACATGTTCGGGTTCGGCCCGCGCGTGTTCTTTGATGTCGGCGAAGACAACCGGGCAACTTTGGACCAAGCGCCGTCGGTCAAGTTCAACTAGGACGACACGAACGTGGGCGGCGCCTACGGACTCCAGACTCATATCTGGAACAACAATTGGAAGACCGTGCTGCTTATGGCCGGTTTTCCAGTTCTGTTGTTGTTGCTGACCTATGCGCTCTTCCTGCTCTTCGCGGGACTCACGGGCACGTATTACGGCAACGATCCGACGATCGGCTATTTCATCTGGGCAGGCGATGCGCTGGCGCAGGCGTGGCCGTATGCGATCGCCGGCGCGATCCTATGGTTCGGGATCGCCTACGCCTTCTATCAGAATATTATTGATGCAGCGACCGGGGCTCACAAGGTTGAGCGGATCGCTGAGCCCAAGCTCTACAATCTGCTCGAGAACCTCTGCATCTCGCGCGGGATCACGATGCCGGCGTTGCGTATCATGGAGACGGACGCGTTGAATGCGTTCGCGACCGGACTGCACAAGGGGAATTATTCGGTCACCGTGACGCGCGGGCTGATGAACACGCTGAACGATGATGAGATGGAGGCGGTGCTCGCGCACGAGCTGACGCACATCCGCAACGCCGACGTGCGGTTGTTGATCATCGCCGTGATTTTTGTCGGCATCTTTTCGTTCGTCGGCGAGATGATGTTCCGCAGCCTGCGGTTTGGCGGCATGCGCGGGGGCTCGTCGCGGCGCTCGAGCGGCGGCCGCGATAGCGGCGGCGGGGCGGCGATTGCGATTATCGTGGCGCTGGTCATGATCGGGATCGCTTACGCGCTTGCGATCGTGATCCGTTTCGCTTTGTCGCGGCGGCGAGAGTACCTCGCCGATGCTGGAGCGGTGGAGCTGACCAAGAACCCAGACGCGATGATTACGGCTCTCCAAAAGATTTCGGGCAATCCCGTGGTGGCTGGCGCGCCATCGGAGGTGCGCGAGATGTTCATCGAGAACCCGCACTCGGATTTTGCAGGCATCTTCGCGACGCACCCGCCGATCGAAAAGCGCATCGAGGCGCTGGTGAAGTTCGCGGGTGGGCGTGTGAGCGTTCCGACCGCGCCTCGTGCGCCGGTGTCAACGCCGCCTGCCGGCAAGCGCGGTCCTTGGGGTTGATCCTCTGTTACGCCGATTTCTGATCGCGCTTGGGATCGCCGCGTCCGTTGCGGTCATCGCGCTGGCGTGGATTTCGGCGATCGCCGATCCATGCGAGTACACGCCGCTCTATGAGCGGCCATCGCCGACAAACCGTTATGTCGCAGAGGTCTATCAGGCCGACTGCGGGATGATGGATCACTCGTTGTTGCTGTTTCTGCGCGATCGGTCGGCGCTGACGTTCTCGTTGAGCAACAGGCCGCCGGGCACATTAGTCGCGGTGGATGAGGATCTCGGGCCGTTTGAGAATGTCGTGTGGGGCGACGAGGGGCGATTGACCATCGAATACAGCAGCGATCGGCACGGGCCAGAACTTAGGCGGACCGAATGGGGCGGGGTGCGCATTGGGATGCTGCGCGTGTCGCCTGCTGAGCAGAAAAAAGAGGGCGCGACCCGAAAGTCGCGCCCAGGCTATGGAGCTTGTGACGGAGCTTAGCTTTGGCTGCTCCAGTAGGTGACGAAGTCGCGGATCACGACATAACCTTGTTCGATGAAGGCGCGTGCTTCGTCCGAGTAGGTCCAGGCGAAGGCGCCGGCGATGATGACGATCGCGAGCGTTGCAAGGCCCTCGGCGCCGCCGCCGCTGCGGCGGCCGTTGAGCGTTGCATACGACGTGCGTTGCAGCGCGCTGAACGGCGAAGAGATGGCCGCGTAGGCAATGGCCAAGACGACCAGAACGAGCCAAGTCGGCACATCATGCGGCGGCGTCCAGCCCATCACCGAGCCGTTGCCCAGGATCGAGAAGAACACGATGAGGAATGCGATCAGCAACGCGGCCGTGATGATCGAGAAAACGAGGGCAAAGAGCCCGGCGAACATGCGTTCGAGATAGCCGACAGGGTGAGCGGGCGCCGCCGCGGCTTGAGCGGCGCCCGCAGCCCATCCGGCGTCCCAATTGCGCTGCTGGCGCCGCCACGATCGCCGCCAGCGCCGTTCCTCGCGACGCCACTGAGCAGAGCTGGTTTCGGCGAAGCGGCCGGCCTCGCGGCGTGCGCGTTCGATGACTTCCTGTGCGTTGAATGGTGCGCCATGGGCGGCGGCGAGCTCTTCGCTGGTGGAAGCAACAGGCACCGCAAAAATCAGCACCAGGTAGATCAAGCAGGTGAAGCCGCCGGTGAAGAGACCGCTGAGGATCCAGAACACCCGCACCCAGGTGACGTCGATTCCCGCATACGCGGCCATACCGGCGCTGACGCCGGTCCAGGCGCCGTTGTCGTAGATGCGATAGAGGCGGCGCGCGGGGCGCCACGGCTCATGTTGAGGCGCCGCGCCGGCGTCGGCTTGTTCTTCGCCCGCTTCGCCTTCTACAGGCCCCATCTCTTCCAAGATGCGCGCCATCTCCGTGGCGGAGACAACCGATTTGCCTGGGGACAAATGCGCGGAGCATTTGTCAGCGATGGCTTGCTCAAGATCGCGCACGATCTCGGCCTTGTCTGGATTGGCGCCCAGCGCGGCTTCGGCGCGCGCCATGTAGGAGCGCAGGGCATCGTAGGCCGGCTCTTCCAGCTGATACGAGGTGCCGTTCAAGTTGATCGTGACGACGCGTTCCATGAGCTTCTATCGTCCCAGGCTTTCGAGTGTGGAGGTGAGGTGACGCCAGTAAGCGGCGAGTTCGCCGAGCCGGCCGGAGCCTTTGTCGGTGAGCTGGTAGTATTTGCGCGGCGGACCTTGGCCGCTTTCGACCCACTGGTAGTCGACGAATTGTTCGCGCCTGAGCTTGGAGAGAAGCGGGTAGAGAGTGCCTTCCTGGGTAGCGAACGGGGTGGGCGCCAGAGCTTCGAGGATGTCCCCGACATAGGCGCTGGTCCGCCCCGACACGAAGGTCAGGATCGCGAACTCAAGAAGGCCTTTCCGCAGGCCGGCGAATTGCTCGTCTGCGCTTGGCATAAAGCTACCTTGGAATAACAAGGTATAGGCGAAGACCAAGGTTGTCAAGGCTGAAAAGGGGTTTACGGGAGCCTGCGCGAAGGGCGGCTATTTCTGCTTGGGGAGCTCTTCCGGGGCCGAAGCCACCGGCGGCTTAGGATCCGGCGGAACCTCGTCGACACCGAGCCAATCAAAATAGGTCGCGAGGCACGCCCGTTGTTCGGGCGGCATGTATTCAAAATTGCGGCCGCGATCGGTGATTTCCCAGAAGTCCTTGTTGGCCACGTTCTCAAGTTGGCGGCGGATGAGTTTCAGCCGGTCGATGGGTTCGTCCCGCATGTCGTTGGCGATTGCGCGGGCGCGTTCTGGCTGTCCGGCAAGGATGTAGTACGCGGCAAGTTTCACCTGTGCCTTGCGCACGCCCATCAATGCTTTTTCCTGCGCGCGCACGAAAGGCGGGCGGTCGAGTTCGAGGAAATCGGCAAGGATGCTCGGCTCGACCGGCGAGCCAACATGGTGAGCGACTTGGGCCAACATCGACATGTCATGCGCAACCGTCTCAGTGACGAAGTGCAGATCCATGTCGAAAGCGACGAGGCCATAATATTTCATGTGCCGAACACACTCGAGCGCGGCGTCGTGATGGCCGTCGAGCAGCATGAACTCGCCGAGCTTTCGGTACTGGTTCAGCACATTGTAGCAGGTGCGGACGTCGCGGGCGTTGAGCGTGGCGCGCAGGAATGAGTTGAGGAACCGAAGCACGAGTTGGATCAGGTGCTCGTCATTGGCCTTGGCGGCGGCCTCGGCGATGTAGCGCGTGTCGATGGCGATCAGATAGTTGATGTCACGCATCGGGCCGAGAGATTCATTGTAGATGCTGAGATATTGCCGCAGCACCTTCCATTCGACCCAGGTGTGGCGCTGTTCGAGGTCGCGCAAGGATTCCGGATCCATCGCGACGAAGTCTGGGTTGAGTCGAATCTCTGGGCCGACGTCAAACCAAACCGGCGCTGCTTGCGGTTTGACGCGGAGATATTCGATCGCCATGTCGCGCAGCGCATCGACTGCGGCGCTGGCGATGATCTTGTCTTTGCCCGAGATGGAGTTGCTGGTGATGTCGGTGAGTTCTTCCAGAGCGCCGACCAGATTGGCTTGGGCGGCGGCGCCTTCCTTTGTGTGAACGAGGGCGCCCGTTCGCGCGCGCGTTACCGCTTCAGCGCGAATGCGCCGAATGAGGTTCTGAGGTTCCAAAAACCAGAAAACGTAGGCGAAGTAGGGCACCATGACGATGATGCCGCCCGTCGTCAGCGAGAGCGTCATGACCAGTGTGACGGTCGGCACGTAATTGCTGTGAAGTGAAGCGGAGAGCCAAAGCCCCACCACGCAAGAGATCACATAATATGCCGCGACGAGGACATTGACGCGATCGCGCAGAAAGATGCTGGCGACTCCGGTGTAGCGATCGGCGGTGAGCTGCACGATGATCGAGCAAACCGTGATGACGATGCCGAAGACCGCGACGTTGATCGCCCCCAATGACGAAATCGCGTCGCTGAGACCGCCGGGGTCGAAAGCCAGATAGCGCGACAGCGGGCTAGGATAGTTTCCTCCACCGCTGCCCGACGCCAGGAAATGGTCGACTGCGTAGAAGCTCCAGAACACGAAAACTGCGGCGCTCGCCAAGATGGCCGCGCGCATCGCGAACAGTCGCAGAGCCGTTGGGTCGCCGTTCTTGGTCATCACCTAGTCCGTCGCGGTGAGTCCGCTGGGCCACTCTAACAAATTTGTCGCTTTATCAAGCGCAGGCGTTTGTGATGCCAGGATTGAACCGGATACCAGCCGAAATAATCGTCAATGGCTAGGTTAGAGATCGTGATCGGCGGGCAGAGGCGGCGCCTCGCGAAGCAATGTGATGGCGATGCGGCGGTTACCAGGAAGCGTCGGGTCGTCGGCAAAAAGCGGCTCGCTGTCGGCGCGGCCGGCGACCTCGTAGATGCGCTCTGCCGGGATGCCTTGCGATTGCAGGATTCGTCGCGCTTCGTTGGCGCGCGCCGCGGAGAGCTCGAAGTTTGAGGCGTAGTGGCCCCCCGATGGCGATCCATCGGTGTGGCCTGAAATGGTGAGGCGGTTCGGCAGCTGCGCGATCACGCCGGAAATGGCGACAAGGAGGCGCCGCGCGCGATCGTTGGGGGCGGCGTCGCCCGAGGCGAACATCGAGCGGCCCTCTTGATCGATGATCTGAATGCGCAGGCCTTCGGGCGTCTGTTCAACGATGACATTGCGCGAGAGTTCAGCGACGTCGGGCATGTCTTGCATGGCCTGACGGATTGCGACCTCGGCGCGTGAGAATTCCGCAGTCTCACGCAGCGTGCGGGCGCGCGACAAACTATCCTCGTTGGGATTGTTTTCGCCGCCTGCGCCGGTGTTGGATTGGGCTTCGTTCTGGGCGCTGGCGTTGGAGGTGTATTGTGGTTCCGACGCGGCGGCGACGGGAGCCGAGTGGCCGTGGCGAACGCCCTCTTCGGCGAAACTCGTGCCTTCCAGCAGGCCGCCGGCGCCGGAGGAGACGCGGCTGACGCTGGCAGGTGCGAAGAACTCGGCGATACCCCTTCGTTGCTCAGGGCTTGTGGTGTTAATCAGCCACATCAGCAGGAAGAACGCCATCATCGCGGTGACGAAGTCCGCGTAGGCGACTTTCCACGCGCCGCCGTGATGGCCTCCGCCCACGACCTTCTTGATTTTCTTGATAATGATGGGGCGTTGATTGGTCGCAGCAGTCATAATCCAACCGTTCTGGCTGAGTGGGCGAACCATTGGACGAACAGCGTTAAGATCGCGTTGAATAGGATTGGCGGAGCAAGCGTGGAAATCGATCCTGAACAGGCATACCGACGCGCCATGGGTGCGTTCGCCACTGGTGTGACGGTGGTGACGGCTGCCGACGCTGATGGCGCCTGGTTGGGGATGACGGTGAATTCGCTCACCTCCGTGTCACTCGCGCCGCGGCTGTTGTTATGGTGCCTGGGCGCACGTTCGGCGCGCTATGCACCGTTTGCTGAGGCGGATCGTTGGGGTGTTACGGTGCTGGGCGCTGACGCCGAGGCTACCGCGCGGCGGTTTGCAAAGGCCACGACCCAGGACTTGCAGGCGGGCGACGCGGAGACGCTGGCGGGGATCAAGGTTTTGCGCACAGGGCTGGCGCAACTGGCCTGCCGCACCCACCATAGAGTGGAAGCTGGCGACCATCTGATCATTATTGGTGAAGTGCTGGACGCACGCACGCACGCTGGCGCGGCGTTGACATTTTTTCGTGGCGGTTACGGCGAGATCGCCGGTCGCACGGACTAGGCTCGGAGCGAAGACGAATGGCGAGAACCGCTTTCATTGGATTGGGCGTGATGGGCGGACCGATGGCGGGTCATCTCGCGCGCGCTGGCCATGACGTTGCGGTCTACAACCGTACTGAAGAGAAGGCGCGCGATTGGGCCCAGAAGCATAAGGGACGCACGTACTCTTCGGTGGCGAACGCTGCGGAAGGGGCTGACATCGTGTTCTCCTGCGTCGGCAACGATCGTGATTTGCGCGAGGTCTTCGACGCTGCGTCCACGACGATGCGGAAGGGCGCGATCTTCGTCGATCACACGACGGCGTCGGCCGAGATTGCGCGCGAACTCGCCGAAAGAGCCGAGGAACGCGGGTTCGGGTTTCTCGATGCGCCAGTGTCTGGCGGACAGGCCGGCGCGGAAGCGGGCAAGCTCACGGTAATGGCGGGCGGTGAGCCGTCCTGGTTCGCCGAGGCGCAGCCCATCATGGCGGCATATGCGGCGAACATGACGCTGATCGGCCCAGCCGGATCGGGTCAGCTGGCGAAGATGGTTAATCAAATATGTATCGCAGGCGTCGTGCAGGGGCTCGCTGAAGGATTGCACTTCGCCAAGCGCGCCGAGCTCGACGTTGAAAAGGTCGTCGCTGCAATCTCAAAGGGAGCGGCGCAGAGCTGGCAGATGGAGAACCGCTGGAAAACTATGAATGAAGGGCGGTTCGATTTCGGTTTCGCAGTGGATTGGATGCGCAAGGATCTCGGGCTTGTGCTTGAGGAGGCGGAGCGCAATGGCGCTAGGCTCGAACTGACCGAACTCATCGACCGCTTTTACGCCGACGTGCAAGCAATGGGCGGCAAGCGCTGGGACACGTCGAGCCTCATCGCGCGCTTAGAGCCCCGCGCGAAGAATTAGCAGTTGCGACCTGAACGGTAATTGACGTTACGTCGACGCTTCAATGTCTCTTAAAGGCTGTCGTGTAGTTTACCGACTTCGCTTGGTGGGAGCGTCGTCGCTTGAACGTCAAGAACTGGACCGTACTCATCATCGAGCCGAACAGGTACGAGGGGCAGATCATTCTGGATCTGCTTCGCAATGCCGGCGTCGATAGGGTCAAGGTCGTCCCAGACCAGGCCCAGGCGATGGACTTGCTCGAAGTCTACAATGCCGATGTCGTCATTGCTTCATTCGAGATGGCCCCGCTCGACGGTGCGGCGTGGACGAGAATGTATCGTCGCAATCGCAAGCTGCCAGGCCGCAAGCAAGCGATCTTCATCACATCGGGCGCCTTCTCACTTGCGATGGCAGAGCAATGCCGTCACGCGGGGGCCAATGCTCTGATTGGCAAGCCGATCTCCGCGAAGGTCTTGATGGCTACGATCACGAAGGTTTTGAGCAAACCGCGCGAATTCATCGACGCGGAAGGCTATGTCGGTCCGTGCCGTCGCGCTGGCATTGTAACGGCCGGTGCGCCGAAGAAGCGCCGCAAGGTTGACGACTCAGCAACGCCCGCTGACCCGAAGACGGTCAAGACCGTGGTGGAAGCGCTGGTCTCCGCCGCCGCCGCATATGCAGTGGATGCCAACAAGCTTGAAGGCTGCGAAGCTGCGCTGCGCGAGGTCCAAGCTTACGCAGTGAATGCGGGTGACGGGCCGTTGATGCGGGCTTGCGCCGCTTTTGCGCTGCAACTGTCATCGGCGAAAGGCCTGCGGCCAGAGGCAGTTCGCGCCTCGCTTGAAGTCTGCGTGAACGGAGTTGTGAAGCTGGTCTCGCTAGGCGCCGATCAGGCTACGCGTCGCGAGGAGATTGCCGAGGGCGTACGCCAAGCGGTCGGCAAAGCATCCATGCAGCGGGCCGCTTAAGCCGCGCTGTCAGCCTGCGTTTTCGCTTGAACAGAGTTTCGGACGCTGCGCACTCGCGCGCGTATCGCGGCGTAGGTGATGGCGAACAGCACGATCTTGCTGGCCAATCCAAAGATTGAAAGCGATGCGCTCCAGGCGATGGGATCGAGCGTTAGCGCCAGCGCGATGTTGAGCACGGCGCTGAAGAACATCAGACTGGACCAAGCGTAACCCCACGGGGCGAGATCATCACGTGTGAGGTAAGGTTTGGCGATCTCGGGCAAATAATGGTGCATCCAGCCGCGCTTGAGCATGGCGGCGCCGACGAGGCTGTAGGCGATCGTCGGCTTCAGCATCACGAACAGTGGGTTGTGCGTGAAGATGCTTGCGCTGCCCATGATGACGACGAGGCCGAGGCTCATCCAGGTGATAACGCCGATGGGCTTCTTGCGGACGAGGCGGATCGTGACTTCGACGACGCCTGCTGCGATGCCGAGTGCGGTGGCGAGGATGAAGTCGCGCGTTGTCCAGAGCAGAACGAAGAAGACGATCGTCGAGAGAAGATCGATCAGGATCGGACGGGCGGCTTCCAAGACGTAGCGCATTAGGCGCCGAGGAGTTCCGCGGCTTTAGGTGCGAAGTACGTGATGATCCCGTCGGCGCCGGCGCGCTTGAATGCGGTGAGGCTTTCCAAGATGGCGCGATCTTCGTCGAGCCAGCCGTTTTGCGTTGCGGCCTTGATCATCGCGTATTCGCCGCTGACCTGGAAGGCGTAGGTTGGCACGCCGAACTCGGCTTTCACGCGGGCGACAATGTCGAGATACGGCATGCCCGGTTTCACCATCACCATGTCGGCGCCTTCGGCGATGTCCATTGCGACTTCACGCAACGCTTCGTCAGTGTTGCCGGCGGCCATCTGGTAGGTGCGTTTGTCGCCGGGGTTTGCGATCGCGCCGCTGCCGAGCTTTCCAGAGCCGATGGCTTCGCGATAGGGACCGTAGAAGGCAGACGCATATTTGGCGGCGTAGGACATGATCATGGTGTCCTGAAAGCCAGCGCCGTCGAGGCCGGCGCGGATTGCCCCAACGCGCCCGTCCATCATGTCTGATGGCGCGACGATGTCGGCGCCCGCGCGCGTTTGAACGATGGCTTGTTCGACCAGCACCTTCACGGTCTCGTCGTTTGCGATGCGGCCGTCCTGCAGCAGGCCGTCATGGCCATGATCGGTGAACGGATCGAGCGCGACATCGACCATGAGGCCGACGCCAGGCGCAGCATCCTTCATTGCGCGCACCGCGTTGCACACGAGGCCGTTGGCGTTCAGGGCTTCGCGGCCAGTCGCGTCCTTCTTCGCCGGATCGATGAACGGGAACACCGCGATCGCGGGAATGCCAAGATCCTCGGCGCGCTTGGCGGCCTTGGCGGCGGCGGCCACCGACAGCCGCGCCGTTCCGGGCATCGCTGCAACAGGGATTTCATCTTCGCGACCCTCGTGAACGACAAGCGCCCAGATGAGGTCATCCACGCTCAACTGCGCTTCTTGGGTGAGACGGCGCACCCAATTGTTCTGGCGCAAACGGCGCGGGCGCGAAGCAGGATATCTTCCGAGATAGCTTTTCATGCGAACCGTTCGCAACTGAGGCGCGTACATGCGCGTTAGCGCCTCAGTTACCCTGTCCGCCTGAAACATCCTATAAGTCTCATGCGCGCGGTGTCCGCGCGGAAAGGCCGAACCGTGAGAAAAGAGGACAAGCAGGTCTTCGAGACAGCCGTCGCAAATATTCGCGACGAAGGACGTTATCGCGTGTTCGCCGACATCATGCGTGAGCGTGGCCGCTTCCCGCATGCCACCCTGAGGCGTGAAGACGGCACGACGCGCGATATCGTGGTGTGGTGCTCGAACGACTATCTCGGCCAAGGTCAGAGCCCGGAGGTCCTAGACGCCGCGCACGCAGCACTCGACAAAGTCGGCGCGGGCGCCGGCGGCACGCGCAACATCTCTGGCACCACGAGCTATCACGTGGATCTTGAACGTGAACTGGCTTCGCTGCATGGCAAGGAAGGCGCGCTGCTGTTCACCTCGGGCTACGTATCGAACGACGCGACGCTGTCGACGCTTTCAAAGCTTTTTCCAAACCTCTGGATATTCTCAGACGCGCAGAACCACGCCTCGATGATCGAGGGCATCAAGCGCGCCCGCTGCGAATGCCGGGTGTTCCGTCATAACGACATTCAACATCTCGAAGCGCTGATGAATGAGGCGCCGGAGGATGCGCCAAAATTGATTGCGTTCGAGAGCGTCTATTCGATGGATGGCGACACCGCGCCGATCGAAGCGATTTGCGATATCGCCGAAGCCTATGGCGCCATGACCTATCTCGATGAAGTGCACGGCGTGGGCCTTTACGGGCCGACGGGCGGCGGCGTCGCCGAACGCGATGGTGTTATGGATCGGGTGGATTTCATCGAGGGCACGTTGGCGAAAGCCTTTGGCACGATGGGTGGCTACGTGACCGGCCCCGCCGTTGCGATCGACGCGATCCGTTCGTCGGCATCGGGTTTCATTTTCACCACGTCGCTGGCGCCATCGGTGGCCGCGGCGGCGCTGGAAAGCGTGCGGATCGTCAAAGAGTGTCCGCATTTGCGTGATCGCCTGCAGGACCGTTCGGAGCGTTTGAAGGCGCTGCTGCGCGAAGCCGGCTTGCCAGTGATGTCCGAGAGCACCACGCACATTGTGCCGGTGCTCGTGGGCGACGCCGCGCGCTGCAAGAAGATCTCGGATATTCTGCTTGAGCAGCACGGCATCTACGTGCAGCCAATCAACTATCCAACTGTGCCTCGCGGTACTGAGCGGCTCCGGATCACGCCGAGTCCGTTCCATGATGACGAGTTGATGGATCAGCTTGTCGCCTCGCTCAAAGCTGTATGGGCGATGTGTCCTGTGCATTTGACCTCGTGAGCGGCGAAGAGCGCGAGGTCATCTTCGAAATCACCCGCATTGGGGACGCCCAACGCGTTGCTGCGGTGGATGTGGCTACCGGACTTGAAGTTGTCGTACAGGCGCCCGCGAGCGCGGCGCTGGCGGACGTGCGGGCGCTCGCCCTCAAAAAGCTGGAATGGGCGTTGCGGTGCGAGGAGGGCGAAAGCGAGAGCGGCGGCGATGGCCGGCCGGGGAAGCTGATTTAGCTGTCCTTGCGGCGGACGCCTTTGCCGAGACCGATCTTTTTGGCGAACTCGGAGCGGCGCGCGGCGTACGCCGGGGCGACCATCGGATAGTCCGCAGGCAAGCCCCAGCGCTTTCGGTAGTCGTCGGGACTCATATTGTAAGTGGAGCGCAAGTAACGCTTGAGCATTTTGAGCTTTTTGCCGTCCTCGAGGCAGATAATGTAGTCGTGCTGGACAGACCTGTTGATCGGGGCGGCTGGCTTCGGGCGCTCCTGGGTGGGCGCGGCAGCGGCGTCGGAAAGTCCGGCCAAAGTGCGGTGAACTGAGCGAATTAGCTCAGTCAGTTCTTCTGGCGACACCTTATTGTTCGCCACAAAGGAGGCAACGATGTCCGTGGTCATGCGCATTGAGTCACCTTTCTCGGTGACATCATGCTCATCGTCGTCACGCATCAGACAGCCGGTTTCTAAGCGAATACAGAGGACTTGCTGGCGTATATGCGGCAAGACCTAATCCCAGCAAGTATAACTATCGGCCTAGGCCAAATTTCTGCAGTTTTTGTTGCCTTATACGCGAACAGAACAGCCATTTTGCTTACGGACGGCGAGTGAATTATGTTCACGACAGATTCCAGCATCTGTAGTTGTGGACCCAATCTAGATGACCCAACCAGCCGGCAATGCCGCTGAACGCGACCGCTTTTTCGAGGCTTCTTTGGAGAAAGCCGACCCCTCTATCCAAGCCGCGATCGCCGATGAGTTGGCACGTCAGCGGAAGCAGATTGAACTGATCGCTTCGGAGAACATTGTCTCGAAGGCGGTGTTGCAGGCGCAAGGGTCGGTGCTCACCAACAAGTACGCGGAAGGTTATCCCGGACGCCGCTATTACGGTGGCTGTGAGTTCGTTGACGAGGTTGAGCGCCTCGCGATCGAGCGCGCCAAGCGGCTTTTCGACTGCAAGTTTGCGAACGTACAGCCGCACTCAGGCGCGAATGCGAACCAAGCGGTGTTTTTTGCGCTTCTGCAGCCGGGAGATAAGTTCCTAGGTATGGATTTGGCGTGCGGTGGACACCTCACACACGGCTCACCTGTGAACATTTCCGGCAAGTGGTTCAATCCGGTCGCGTATGGGGTGCGCGCAGACAACCACCTGATCGATATGGATGAGGTCGCGACGATCGCGCGTCGCGAACGGCCAAAGCTGATTTTGGCTGGCGCGAGCGCTTATTCGCGGCAAATCGATTTCAAACGCTTTCGCGAGATTGCAGACGAGATTGGCGCGCTGCTCATGGTGGATATGGCGCACTACGCAGGATTGGTGGCTGGCGGGGCTTATCAATCGCCGCTGCCGCACGCGCACGTGGTGACCACAACGACGCACAAGACGTTGCGGGGGCCGCGTGGCGGCATGATCCTCTCGAATGACGAGGATATCGGCAAGAAGATCAACTCGGCAGTCTTCCCGGGACTGCAAGGCGGGCCGCTGATGCATGTTATTGCGGCGAAGGCAGTGAGCTTCGGCGAAGCTCTGCAGCCGGAGTTCAAACTCTACGCGCAACGCACATTGGAGAACGCAAAGGCGCTGGCGTCACGGCTCGTGGAAAATGGTCTTGCGGTCGTTTCGGGCGGCACCGATAGCCACCTGATGCTGGTGGATTTGCGGCCCAAGAAGGTCACCGGCAAAGCGGGCGAGCAAACTCTGGAGCGCGCCCTGATCACCACCAACAAGAACGGTATTCCGTTCGATCCTGAGAAGCCGATGGTCACCTCGGGCATACGCCTGGGATCGCCCGCGTGCACGACGCGGGGATTTGGTCCGGCGGAGTTCCGGCAAGTTGCTGACCTGATCTGTGAAGTGCTGGATGGCTACGCGAAGTCCAACGGCGACAATTCTGCGACTGAGGCTGCGGTTGCCGCGAAGGTGGAAGCGCTCACGGCGCGCTTTCCGATATACAACTGAGCATGCGGCGACGCTGATTCGGCGTTCCGCACGGAGTTCGCCGAATGCGCTGCCCGTTTTGTCAGAACGAAGACACCCAGGTCAAAGACAGCCGTCCGACTGAGGACGGCGCCGCCATCCGCCGCCGGCGGCAGTGCGATAAGTGCGGCTCGCGCTTCACGACTTTTGAGCGGGTGCAGCTGCGCGACCTTGTGGTGTTGAAGCGTTCAGGGCGGCGGGTGCCGTTTGATCGCGACAAGCTCGCGCGCTCGCTTGCGATCGCGTTGCGGAAGCGGCCGATTGAACCGGATCAGGTCGAGCAGATGATTTCGGGCATCGTGCGGAAGCTGGAGAGTTCCGGCGAGAGCGAAATCACGTCGGAGACGATTGGCGAGATGGTTATGGAGGCGCTGCGGAACTTGGATTCCGTCGCCTATGTTCGCTACGCGTCGGTCTACAAGGACTTCTCTGAAGCGAGTGATTTCGCGGACTTCATCGAAGAGGCCGATGCGCCGCCAAAGCGGGGTTAGCTGCGGTGCGTCTTCCCCCACACGTGGGGAAGACCTAAGACCTGCGTATGAAGCGGCCCCAGGTCACACTCAAACTTGCGACTTCGCTCGACGGGCGCATCGCGACTGGCGCGGGCGAAAGCCGTTGGATCACGGGCGAGGCCGCGCGGGCTGAAGTGCAAAAACTGCGCGCGGCGCACGATGCAGTGATGATCGGTGCGGGCACGGCGCGGGCGGATGACCCATCGCTGCTCGCGCGTACCGAACCGCTCCCTGAGCGACAACCAAAGCGGGTTGTTCTCTCCAAAAATTTCGACGTCCCAACAGGTGGCCGACTATTCGACAATCTTGAGGAGTCATCGCTGATCATACTCGGCGCTGGGCCGGGGGCGGCTTCGGCTCGTGCGGCAAAGGCGGGCGCGCAGATTGGACATATTATCAACGAAGGGCCGGTGGATGTGTCGCTGGCCTTCCATAGCCTTTTGACCGAATGGCAGGTTCAATCAGTGCTGTGCGAAGGCGGCGGGCAGCTCGCGGCGTCGCTTATCGTTGCGGACGTTGTCGACCGGTTGGAATGGTTTCGGGCGCCGATGGTGTTGGGAGATGGAGGGAGGCCGGCGGTTGCGGCATTGGCGTTGAGCAGCCTTGCGGCGGCGCCGCGCTTTAGGCGCGTTGCACTGCGTGAGCTTGGACCCGACATCTGGGAAAGCTACGAGCGGGTCTCCTGATGTTTACGGGTATTGTCACGGCGTTGGGCGAGGTGAAGGCTGTGGAGACGCTGCCGGGGCTGACGCGGCTGACAATCTCAGCGCCCTATGCGAGCGCGGATATCGGCGCGAGCATCGCGCATGATGGCGTGTGTCTTACGGTTGTGGAGACGGAGACGCATCAGAACGGCATGCGGTATGTCGTCGAAGTCGCGCCCGAAAGCCTGGCGCTGACGACGATGGGCGACCTAAGAGTTGGCGATCGGGTGAATTTGGAGCGTTCGCTTAAACTCGGTGACGAGCTTGGCGGCCACATCGTGCAGGGGCACGTGGATGGGCTCGGCGAAGTGGTGTCGGTGCGGCAGGACGGTGAGGGATGGCGCCTGCGGGTGAGGCCGCCGCACGAGATTGCGCACCTGATCGCGCAGAAAGGCGCCATCGCTATTTCGGGGGTATCGCTGACAGTGAACGAGGTAGACGACGAAGGCTTTGGAGTGCTGATCATTCCGCATACTTGGACGGTGACGACGCTGTCTAAATTGCGGGCTGGCGATAAAGTGAACCTGGAAGCCGACATGATGGCGCGCTATGCCGCTCGCCTCGTTGACGCGCGGAGAAATCAGTAATGGCGGCCAAGCCGTCCCCTCTTGAAGAACTGAAGCGCGCTATTTCCCCGATTGCGGAGATCATTGAGGAAGCGCGCGAGGGGCGCATGTTTATCCTCATTGACGAGGAGGATCGCGAGAACGAAGGCGACCTTGTTATCCCGGCACAATTCGCGACGCCGGAGAAGGTCAACTTCATGGCGCGCTACGGTCGCGGATTGATCTGCTTGACGCTGACACCGGAACGGACGGAAGCGCTCGGCCTTGACCCGATGACACCGCGCAACCAGACGCGCATGGGGACAGCGTTCACGGTTTCTATCGAGGCACGAGATGGCGTCTCAACCGGTATCTCCGCGCATGATCGCGCATTGACCATTGCGACCGCGATCGACACCACAAAAGGCGCGCGCGACATTGTTTCACCGGGGCACGTGTTTCCATTGACGGCGCGCGAGGGCGGGACGTTGGTGCGCGCCGGACACACTGAAGCGAGCGTCGACATTTCGCGTGCGGCGGGTCTCAATCCATCGGCCGTGATCTGCGAGATCATGAATGATGACGGCACCATGGCGCGGCTGCCGGAACTGATTGCGTTCGCGCAGTTTCATAATTTGAAGATTGGCGCAATCGACGAATTGATTGCGTGGCGGCGTGTACACGAGCGGTTGGTGGAGAAGGTCGCTGAAGCGCCGTTCGATACGCGTGCGGGCTCGGGCTTCAAACTTGTGGTGTTCCGCAACAAGCTCGACGGCGTTGAACATGTGGCGCTCGTCAAAGGCGCAATCAGTGCGGACAAGCCGACGCTGGTTCGTGTGCACCGGATTGATTTCGCAGCGGATGTTATGGGTGGGTATGGTGCGCGCGCCGGTTTGATCGATCGCGCAGTGGCTGAGATCGAGGCCGAAGGCGCAGGCGTTGTCGTGCTGTTGCGCGATCTGGTTCCAGATGTGATTTCGCGGCGCTTGAACGGCGAACCGTTGGAATTCGAAGCGGACGATATTCGCCGGGTGATTGGATTGGGGTCGCAGATTTTGCGTGAACTCGGTGTAGGCCGGATGATGGTGCTCGGCGCACCGCAAAAGATTGCTGGCCTGGATGGCTATGGCTTGTCGATCGAAGGTTGGCGAGAGTTCACATCGTGAAAGATGTTGCGGAAAAATCGCCCGTACCCAAGGCGCCGGGCGCGAAGATTCTGATGGTGGTCTCGCCTTATTATCGCGGTGTCGCCGACATGATGCAGCGCGGCGCAGAAGCGGTGGCTGGGCAGGCCGAGGCGACGCTGGATCGAATTTTTGTGCCAGGCACATTTGAGTTGCCGGCTGCGATCGCTCACGCATCTAAGGCGAACATCTATGACGGTTTCGTCGCCCTTGGTTGTGTGGTGCGGGGTGAGACCAGTCACTACGATTATGTCTGCGGCGAGAGTGCGCGCGGGCTGATGAACCTCTCGACGTTTGATGGGCTGGCGATCGGTTACGGTGTCTTGACGGTCGAGAACCTCGAACAGGCTGAAGTGCGGGCGGATCCGGCCCGCGGCGATAAGGGCGGCGAGGCCATGAAGGCTGCGCTGTCCATGGTCGCCATCAAGCGGCGCTTCGCAGGCTCCCCAAAATGAGCGCTAATAACTTGTCCCGCACGGTGTCGCGTTTGGCGGCCGTGCAGGCGCTCTATCAAATGGAAGTATCTGGCGCGACGACGGCGGATGTGTTGGCCGACTTCGCCGCCGGCAAACTGCCGCGGCCGACGGAGGCGTCCTTCAGTGAAACCGAAGGCGATCTCGAATTATTCAGGATTCTTGTAGAGAAGGCTGTCGATCGGCAGGCGACTTATGACCGCGCGATTGCGCGGCACTTGAGCAAGGGTTGGCGGCTTGAACGCCTTGACGCTGTGGCGCGCGCAATCCTGCGCGCCGGCGCAGCAGAGTTGGAGCAGCGAACTGATATTCCAGTGGCTGTTGTGATCGACGAATATGTTGAGGTCGCGAAAGCATTTTTCGACGGGCCGGAGCCCGGCTTCGTGAACGCTACACTAGATGCTGCAGCGCGCGACTTGCGCCCAGCGGAGCAAGGCGCATAAGCGGAGTCTATGTCCGCTGACGAATTCACAGTGATTCACGATCTATTTGCGCCGCACGCAACGAGCGAGGGCGCCCGCGCGCTGCGCGATGATGCAGCAATTTTCAAAGCAAGCGGCACACTCGTTGTGACGACAGATACGATTGTCGAGGGCGTCCATTTCCTCGGCGAAGATCCAATCGAGACCGTCGCGATGAAAGCGCTGCGCGTCAATGTGTCGGATCTTGTCGCCAAAGGCGCGCGGCCAGTCGCGGCATTGCTCAATCTGGTGTGGAGCGATGCGCGGCCCGCGACCGAGATTGCGACGTTCGCGGATTCATTGGGCCGTGACCTCAAGTTTTTTGGCGTTGAGCTGGTGGGCGGCGATACGACCTCGACGCCAGGTCCGTTGACGATCGCGATGACACTGTTTGGTGAGCCACTGGGCGCGCGCGTGCCTGCGCGGGGTGATGCGCAAGTGGGTGAAGATGTTTGGCTGGTCGGCGGCGAGATCGGCTCGGCCTGGCTGGGTTTGCAGCTCCGCCGCGGCGAGATCGGAGTGGCGCGGTTGCGAGAGGGCCGGGACGAAATGCAGGCCCAGGCGGATTCGCGCAGGCTTGCGCAATCGATGCCTGACTATCTGAAAATGCCGAATGAGGATTTCGATGCTGAGGCCGCGTGGCTGATGACGGCATATCTCGCGCCGTTCGTCAGGCCTGAGTGCGCGGCCATCGTCTCGCAATTCGCTTCAGCGTCGATGGATGTTTCCGACGGGCTCGTGGCTGATGCGGCCAAGCTTGCGGAAGCGTCCGAGGTTGCGGTGAAGGTCGACATCAACGCCGTGCCGTTCTCGATCCCAGCGGAGCGCTGGGCGTTCAGTGGCGGTGATGTGCGCAAGCTCATTACGGGCGGCGATGACTACGTGGTTTTGTTTACGGCGGCCTCGGAATTGCGCGGCGCGATAGAAGCGGCAGAAGTTGGCCAGGCGCTTCGCCTGTCGCGGATCGGTGCGGTGGAACCTGGACGCGGCGTCACGGTGGTGGACGCCAAAGGTCAAGCGATGACCATTCCGGATACGGGATATTCCCACAAGCTGGGACGTTAAGGTCTCGCTAACCAATACGGCAGAGGCTCCGCGCGATGAAGAAGCAACACGCTGTCGCGCGCGCGATCGCCGCCGCCATGATCGCTTCGACGCTGCTGGCTGGGCTCGCGAACGCCTCTGGTCCCGCGGCGAAGGGCGAAGAGAAGGCGGAAGAGAGCGGCGCGCAGTCCTCGGGGCGTTCGATGGACGCGCCGTATTTGGCGGTTCCCGTGGTCCGCAACGGCCAGTTGGTGAATTATCTCTTCGTTTCGATCCGCATTGAGATTGCGCAAGGTGTCGATCTGTGGCGCACGCGCGAGCGGGCGCATTTCCTGCGTGATGCATTGGTGCGCGCCAGCCATGCCAACGATCTCGCCGACCCCAATGATTCCAATGCCTTGAATGAACCACGCGCCGTGGAAGTGTATCGGGCGGCGGCAATACAGGCGCTTGGGGAAAATGCGGTTGGGGCGATCAGTGTGGTCGCGACCTATTCGAGCCAGGGTTCGGGCATCTAGCAAGCCCGCAGGGCTGCCCCGCCATTGCGAAATCCCCCGAGTTTTGGCAGTAACCCGCCCACCTGAGGGGGAAGCGTTTCCGCAGACGGACTGTCGCGGGGCGGCCAACCCAATTCCCCAACCCGGCGCCGTCTCGATGGCGCGCGCCCAGGACCTCACAAATGAGCAACGAACTCATCCTTTGGTTGGTCGTCATCGCAGGCGTCATCGCCGCGCTTTACGGCTACCTTGAAACACAGGCCATCACGAAGGCCAGCGCCGGTTCCGACCGGATGAAAGAAATCGCGGCGGCGATTCAGGAAGGCGCCAAGGCCTATCTGAACCGGCAGTACCGCACCATCGCCATCGTCGGTGCCGGCGTCGTCATCGTCTTGGCGATCCTTTTCCGGACTTGGGAAATCCCGGTCGGCTTCATCATCGGCGCGGTGCTCTCGGGTGCGGCCGGCTTCATCGGCATGAACGTATCTGTGCAAGCGAACGTGCGCACGGCTGAGGCGGCGCGCCAATCGCTCGCTGGCGGCTTGAAGATGGCGTTCAAGGCCGGCGCCGTGACCGGCATGCTCGTGGCGGGCGGCGCGCTCTTCGGTGTTGCGTTCTACTACGCGATCCTGACGCAGGTGCTGGCGTTCCAACCGACCGACCGCGTGGTTGTGGACTCGCTGGTGGCCTTGGGCTTCGGCGCCTCGCTCATCTCGATCTTCGCGCGTCTTGGCGGCGGCATCTTCACCAAGGGTGCGGACGTGGGCGGCGATATGGTCGGCAAGGTCGAAGCTGGCATCCCGGAAGACGATCCGCGTAACCCGGCCACGATCGCTGACAACGTCGGCGACAACGTTGGCGATTGCGCCGGTATGGCCGCCGACCTGTTCGAAACCTATGCGGTGACTGCGGTCGCGACGATGGTGCTGGGTTCGATTCTGTTCCGTGAGTATGCGGGCGTAGTCGACAACGTCATGTTGCTGCCGCTCGCGATTGGCGGCTTGGCGATCCTCGCCTCGATTATCGGCACGTTTTTCGTGCGTCTCGGCCCGTCGAACAACATCATGGGCGCCCTCTATAAGGGTCTCATCGCCGCTGGCTTGCTTTCGGCTGGTGGTCTGGCGCTCGCTATCCACCTGATCATCGGTTGGGGCCCGCTGGTGTCGGACATTTCGGCGTCGGCGGCGATCACCGCCATCACCGGCCAAGACCTTTTCGTGTGCGGCATCATCGGCCTGTTGGTGACCGGCGCGATCGTGTGGATCACGGAATACTACACCGGCACCGGCTTCCGTCCGGTGAAGAGTGTTGCTGAGGCATCGAAGTCGGGGCACGGCACCAACGTCATCCAAGGTCTCGCGGTTTCAATGGAATCGACGGCGCTGCCGGCGATCACCATCGTTGCGGGCATTGTCGCTTGCTACACGCTCGCCGGTTTGTTCGGCATCGCGATCGCCGTCACGACCATGCTTTCGGTCGCGGGCATTGTCGTTGCGCTCGACGCCTTCGGACCGGTGACTGACAACGCCGGCGGCATCGCCGAAATGTCGGAGTTGCCTAAGGAAGTGCGCGTGACAACCGATGCGCTCGACGCTGTCGGCAACACGACGAAGGCGGTGACCAAGGGCTACGCGATCGGCTCCGCCGGTCTCGGTGCGCTGGTGCTGTTCGCGGCGTACTTTGAAGATTTGAAGTACTACGCAGGCCATCCGAGCGAGTTTCCGTTCTTCTCGAGCCTGCAAGCCAGCGAACTGAACAGCTTCTTCGCGCTCAACAATCCGTACGTGATCGTCGGCCTCTTCGTCGGCGGCTTGCTGCCCTACCTGTTCGGCGGCTGGTCGATGACGGCGGTTGGCCGCGCGGCGCAGGCGGTGGTCGAAGAAGTTCGCCGCCAGTTCAAGGAAATTCCCGGTATCATGGAGCGTACGGCGAAGCCGGACTATGGCCGCGCCGTCGACATCCTCACGCAGGCGGCGATCAAGGAGATGATCGTGCCGTCAATGCTGCCAGTGCTGGCGCCGATCGCGCTGTTCTTCCTGATCTACGCCATTGCGGGCTTGTCAAACGCGCTTGCCGCGTTGGGCGCGCTTCTGGTCGGCGTTATTGTGACGGGTCTGTTCGTCGCCATCTCAATGACCTCGGGCGGCGGCGCATGGGACAACGCCAAGAAACTGATCGAAGAAGGTCATCACGGCGGCAAGGGCTCTGACGCTCACAAGGCGGCAGTCACCGGCGACACTGTCGGCGATCCCTACAAGGATACAGCCGGTCCCGCAGTGAACCCGATGATCAAGATCACCAACATCGTGGCGCTGTTGTTGCTCGCGGTGCTGGCTCACTCTGGCTAACGGCTACTCAAGCGCTAAAGGCAAACGCCCCGGCCAGAAGCCGGGGCGTTTTTCTTTGTCGATGCTTCTTCGCAGATTCTAGTTGCGTTGGTTTGGACGACCGCCTTGTTCTTCCATTTGAATTGGCGATGTGCGGCCAACGTTGCCGAGCAATTGTTCGAGCACGCCAAGTTCGCGCCCGCGCGTCGGGGTGACATGGTTATCGTATGACACTAGGCGACCGCGTTCGAGGCCCCATTTCTCGACTGATGACACCGTGTCGCCGTCAAAGCGGATGACCATGACGTGGCGCTCGGTGATGTGGGGCGTATAGAAGGCCACGCTCTCCTGAACGGAGCTGACATAGTACCAAGCCGTCTGGTCGAAAACTGCTGTCGTCGATGGCGAGCCAAAACGCTGCACCACGGTGTCTCGCGTATCGACGCCCACCTGAGGATCAGGGATTTCGGCATTGTTGCGGTCCGGCAAAAAGCCGTTGTAGTTGTGCGTTGGCGCGCACGCCGATGTCGCTGCAGCCGCGGCGAAGAGAGCCGCCGCAGAAAGACGCAAGAGTCCGCGCTTCATCCGTCACCTTCTCGGGCGTTATGCCCACTTGGAACGGGGTACGGCGTGCCGGGCGCACGGGCAAGAGGGGAGCACAGAGCAAGGCATGCCGATCTGGCCTTTTCACCGGTCGCGGGCAGAAACTGATGCCGCAGCCCTTCTGTCGGCAGTGACCGCCGCTAGCCGGAGACAAGAATTTTATGGCCCGGACAGAGTTCCGGACACCATGGAAGGCCGGTTTGAGCTGATGGCTCTGAACGGCGTTTTGGCAATGTTGCGCCTGCGAGCCGATCCTGCCCTGAACCCCCTTTCGCAGGCGTTCGCGGATCGCCTTTTCAGCCAATTTGATGCTGGCCTCCGCGAGGCGGGAACTGGCGACACGGCGGTCCCCAAAAGGATGCACAAATTGGCTGGCGACTTCTATGGCCGGCTGGAAGCTTATGGCGGCGCCGTAGCGGACAGAGCAGCGCTGGAAGCTGCCCTGGCGCGCAATATTTGGCGTCTGCCGTCACACGATTTCGCGCCTTTGCTTATGTCCTACGTTGTTAAGTCGATGGAGGAGCAGGCGCGCGCTCCGATTTCGGCCATGTTTGGGGCAGAGGGCTGGCCTGCACTCTAGGGGCGGCGGTTTGGCTTTCCGTTGGGGCGGGACTATGGTCCGGCCACTTCGCCAGAGCCAGGCGCAGGGACAATTCAGGACAATCACGCTGAGATGATGAACGGTCTCGTTCTTTCAATTGACGGGATGGGCGGCGATTCCGCGCCAGAGATCGTTGTCGAGGGTGTGGACATCTTCGCGCGGTCGCATCCCGATGTTCGCTTCCTTGTGCATGGCGACGCCGCGCGGATTAGCGCGCTCATGGACAAGCATCCGGCTGCCAAAGAGGCGTCGGAAATCGTGCCGGCCGAGAAGGTGATCGGCATGGAGGTGAAGGCGAGCCAGGCTCTGCGCCAAGGAAAGGGGTCGAGCCTCTGGAACGCGGTGCAGGCGGTAGAACACGGGAACGCACACGCAGTCGTCTCCGCCGGAAACACTGGCGCCTACATGGCGATTGCGATGTTCCGGCTGCGCACAATGGAAGGCGTGCATCGCCCGGCGCTGGCGACCCGGTGGCCGACGATGAAGGGCGGCTACACGGTGATGTTAGACGTTGGCGCCAACGTCGAAGCAGACGCCGAGCAGCTTGTAGAATTTGCGATCATGGGCGAGGCGTTTCAACGCGCCGTCTCTGGCGAGGCGCGGCCAAAGGTTGCGCTGCTCAACGTGGGGGCCGAGGATCAAAAGGGCCACGAAGAAATCCGCGCTGCGGCGAGGCTCATTCGCGAAAGCGGCGTTGATATCAATTTTCAGGGTTTTGTTGAGGGCGACGATATTTCCAAGGGCACGGCCGATGTTGTCGTGACCGATGGCTTTACCGGCAATATCGCGCTCAAGACCGGTGAGGGCACCGCCCGCTTGGTGGCGCAATTGTTGCGCGAACATCTAACCGGCGGATTGCTGGCCCAGTTGGGCGCCTTGATTGCCTACCCCGCTCTACGCAAGCTTCGGACGCGCATGGATCCGGGCACATTCAACGGCGCCCTGTTTCTGGGTCTCAATGGCTTGGTTGTGAAGAGCCACGGCAGCGCCAATGGCAGCGGCTATGCTGCGGCGATCGGCGTGGCGGAGAAACTGGCGCGCAGTCATTACCGGGAAGAGATCGTCTCCAACATTGAGCGACTTTCTCAAGCCAATGCGAATGCGGCCGCCGCGGCCGCGACGGGAAGCGCCCAATAATGGCGCTTCGTTCAGTCTTGACCGGTGTTGGCTCCTATTTGCCAGATCGTGTTCTTACCAATGCGGAACTGGCGCATCGCGTCGATACCAGCGATGAATGGATTGTCGAGCGCACCGGCATTCGCGAGCGGCGTATCGCGGCAGACGATCAGCGCACCTCCGATTTGGCCTGTGAAGCATCAGTGAAGGCGCTTGCGGCGGCTGGTCGTGACGCGAAGGACATTGATCTCGTTATCGTCGCCACGGCGACGCCCGACCTCACATTTCCGGCGACGGCGGCGCGCGTGCAGGCCGAACTTGGCGTCACACAGGGCGCAGCCTTCGACCTGCAGGCAGTCTGCTCAGGCTTTATTTTTGCGCTGTCGACGGCCGATAATTTTCTCGCCCGGGGGCAGGCAAAAGCGGCGCTGGTGATAGGCGCGGAAACGTTTTCACGGATTTTGGATTGGGAAGATCGCGGCACCTGCGTGCTCTTCGGCGACGGCGCCGGCGCAGTGGTGCTTGAGGCGCGGGAGGATGCTGGCGAACGCGGCGTGATTTCGACGTTTCTCCGCACCGATGGGAGAATGCACGATTTGCTCTATGTCGATGGCGGCCCCTCGCAAACGCAATCCGTGGGCAAGCTGAGGATGATCGGCAACGCGGTATTTCGGCAGGCCGTCGAGCACATCTCGGGGGCGATGTTGGAGGCATGCGCGCGCGCTGGCGTCACGCTGGATGAGGTTGACTGGTTTGTGCCGCACCAGGCCAACCAACGCATCCTTGATGGCGTTGCGCGCAAACTTGGCATCGCTGTGGATAAGGTCGTCTCGACGGTGGCGGTACACGGCAATACGTCGGCAGCTTCCGTGCCGCTGGCGCTCGACATCGCCACGCGCGACGGGCGCATAAAGAAAGGCGACCTAGTGCTGATGGAGGCCCTAGGCGGCGGGCTCACCTGGGGCGCCGCGCTCGTTCGAGTATGAACGGCCCCGCAACAATTGACCTAACCCACAGGGACGACTAGCTTTTCCGTGCGCATGAGGTGTGCGCGGCGGAGGGGGCTCCGGTGACTGGCAAGACCGTTACACGCGCCGATCTCGTCGAAGCGTTGGCGAAACGGGCAAACATGCAGCGCGCGGACGCAAACCGCCTGCTGACTCGAATGCTTGAGATGATGCAGGACTCGCTTGTGGACGGCGAGACTGTGAAGCTGTCACGGTTCGGGAACTTCAACGTCCGCGCCAAGCGCCAACGCATTGGGCGCAACCCCAAGACCGGCGAAGAGGTGCCGATCACGCCCCGCCGCGTCGTCACCTTCCGCCCGTCCCAAATGTTGCGCGAGTTTGTGGAAAAAGGCGGGCGCGGGCGCGCCAAAACCTGAAGCGCGCGCAAGCGCTTGATCTTTTCATGCCGAAGCGATGTTGTGCCTGCCGAATTGCTCGGAGGGTGGGATGAGATACGTGGCTTTGGTTGCTGTCGCGGCGCTGTTGGGTGTTGGCGGCTGCGCGACGTTGACGGGTGGCGAGGAGAACGCGCCGGCGCCTGCGTTCAACGCGGCGGCGTGCGTGCAGAAGGACTTCGTCATCTATTTCGACGACGGGCGGGCCGAACTCACGGACGAAGCGCGGCGCATCATTGACCTGCAGGCGCGTGATATCCGTGGCTGCACGATCGACGGGGTTCAGATCATTGGCTTGTCGGATCAGGACGAAGGAAACGCCGAGTCTTCGCGTCAGCTGTCGGTGCGACGCGCCGAAGTTCTCGCCGAATATTTGGCCACCCGCGCCAGCTGGCCGCGCTCACGGTTTGAACTGCTGGCGACCGGCGCACGCGGGGCGGTGACGGCGGAAGGGCTCGATGTCCCGGTGCGCAACCGCGCGCGCATCATCGTGGCCGCCCACGCTCCGTAGCGACGGAAAGTATTGGTCGGAGCGGCGAGATTCGAACTCGCGACCCCTAGTCCCCCAGACTAGTGCGCTAACCGGGCTGCGCCACGCTCCGACCGGCCGCGGGTTTGCCGCGGGAGGGTGTCTTTAGCCGTCTCGCCCCGCCGCCGCAATGCGTGTGGGATGGGGTTTTCGTGTCGCCGGTTTCGTTCCCTCGCATGAGGCCCGCGAAAAAAGTTGTGTCAGCTTGTGCCAGACGCCGCGTTCTGGCGCCAAACGGCGCCATCCTCGCGAAGCCGCGAAATACATGCTCAGAACCAGTTCAGCGCACGAACGTTAGCTTCCGGCACAACGAGATGAAGAAAAGGTCTCGTCCTGAAAGAAGGAGCAACACGATGAACAAGCACTTCAAGACATTCGCTTTGGCGTCGTTGGTGGCGCTTGGCCCATTGAGCGTTGCCGGCACGGCGAGCGCTCAACAATATCGCGACCGCGGCGATCGGCACGATAACGACCGTGGACGCGACAACAATCGCCGCAGTGAACGCTGGGACCAGCGCCAGCACAACGGCTTTTACCTCGGCAACCGCTTCTATTACGGCCAACCGACCTACGCGCAAATGCAACGCCGCGATTATCGTCCGGCGTGGCAGCAATGGCGCCGCGGTGATCGTCTGCCGAGCTACGCGCGTACGCAGTACCGCGAAGTTGACTGGCGCCGTGAGCGTTTGCGTCAACCGCCGCGTGGATACCACTACGTTCGCGATGATCGCGGCGAGGTTCTGCTTGTCGCCGTCGCCACCGGCGTGATCCTCTCCATCCTGCTCAACCACTAAGGTTGTTAGAGCACGATGATTGCCGCCCTGGAGCCTCGCTCCGGGGCGGCTTTTTATTGGCCGCGGTTCATCCAGGCGAAGAGTGGCTTCAGCGGGAAGATCCAGACGATTCCGGCGACAGCGTAGAAGATGAGCTGCGCCCAGGCGGGAAAGACCGGCACCAGCGCCACACCCAGTGAAGCGGCCAGCATTGCGTAGACTGTCATGTAGGCGAGGAGAACAAAGCAACCGAGCGCCTTGCGGGTGCGCATTTCCATGGATCACTGCCCTGCCACGCGGCCGCGCGCCGCGTTTCCGTCATGCTTGCCCGGTTCTATGGGAGGCGCGAAGGGACGAACGCAAGCATGTCAGCACAGGACATTTGGCCGCCGCGGCAGCGGTTGGTAGGCATTTGGCTCCTGGTCGTCTGCGTCTTCGTGTTCGCGATGGTGATGGTGGGCGGCGCGACACGCCTCACCGACAGCGGGCTTTCCATCACCGAATGGAATTTCATGAAGCATTTCGTGCCGCCGATGAGCGAGGCGGCATGGCAGCACGAGTTCGCGCTTTACCAGCAGACAATGGAGTATCAGGCGCAGAACAACGGCATGAGCCTCGATGAATTCCGGCGCATCTATTATTGGGAATGGGGTCATCGGTTCTTAGGCCAGACGCTTGGTCTGGTATTTCTCATTCCGGCGCTGTTCTTCTTTTTCACCGGGCGGTTGCGTGGCCGCTTTCGCGTGACTGCGGCGCTTTTTCTGCTCGGCGGCATGCAAGGCGCGATTGGCTGGTGGATGGTGACGAGCGGCTTGTTCGATCGCCTCGATGTCAGTCCCATACGTCTGGCGATCCACTTGGCGATGGCGTTTTTCATCCTGGCGTTGGCGCTTTGGACGGCGCTTGGCGCATTCGGTTGGCCGTCGGAAAACTCCCGGGCGGGTGTTTGGCGCTGGGCGCCATTCGCGCTGATGGCGCTCATTTTCGTGCAAGTGATGCTGGGGGCGCTGCTGGCAGGCAGCCACGGCGGAATGGCGTATGCGGATTGGCCGACCATTGGCGGCGAGTGGATTCCGTCGAGTGCTTTCAGCCACGAAAACTTTTGGTCGAACTTCACCGAAGAGCACGCCACGCAGCAATTACTGCACCGGAGCACCGGCTATTTGGTTGCGCTCTCGGCGTTGAGCCTCGCTCTGATCGGTCTGGTCCGCGGGCAGGGGGAGGCGCGCTGGGCGCTGGGGTTCGTCGGGCTGGCGGCGCTGCTACAGGCGGGCCTCGGCATCATGACGGTAGTGGCGGGCTCGCCGTTGTCGCTGAGCCTCATTCACCAGGCGGGCGCCGCCGTCCTTTGGATGACGACCTTGGCGGCGGCGCGCGCCACATGGCGGTAGGGAAGCGTACGGCTTATATTACCGCTATCATAATGCATTGAAATTACGAGAAATAAGAACACCTATTGACGCCGATTCTGCGGTGCAATAAACGCGCGCCTTCGTTTTTGTCAGGACCCTACCAATGCGCACCCTTTCGACGCGCTCGGCCAAGGCTTCGGAAATCACCAACGGCTGGATCGTTGTGGATGCCGAAGGCGTTGTGGTCGGCCGCCTCGCTTCGTTCATCGCGCTTCGCCTTCGCGGCAAGCATCGCGCCGATTTCACCCCCCACGTCGATACGGGCGACCATGTCGTCGTCATCAACGCTGAGAAGGTGGCGCTGACCGGCAAGAAGATGACCGACAAGGTCTACTACCGTCACACCGGCCACCCGGGCGGCATCAAGGAGCGCGTCGCGGGCAAGGTTCTCGCTGGCAAGCATCCGGAGCGTGTTCTGGAAAAGGCCGTTGAGCGCATGATGCCGAAGGAAAGCCCGCTGGCGCGCAAGCAACTGGCGAAGCTTCGCGTGTACGGCGGCAGCGAACATCCGCATGCCGCACAAAACCCAGTTACCGTCGACTTCAAGTCGAAGAACCGCAAGAACTCGAGGATCGGCTGATCATGAGCGATATTCAGCAAGGCTTTGAGTCACTCGGCCAAATGGCTGGCGTCCCCAAGGGGCAAGGCACCGAGCACATCGCCATCGCGCGCGAGAAGAAGGTCGACAAGTATGGTCGCGCTTACGCCACCGGCAAGCGCAAGAACGCTGTCGCGCGCGTTTGGGTGAAGCCGGGCAAGGGCAACATCACGATCAACGGCAAGACCAGCGACGCGTATTTCGCCCGCCCGGTTCTGCGCATGATGATCAACCAGCCGTTCAAGGTCACCGAGCGCGAAGGTGAGTTCGACGTGATCGCTACCGTCACCGGTTCGGGCCTCTCGGGCCAAGCTGGGGCTGTGCGTCACGGTATTTCGAAGGCGCTCGCTGATTATGAGCCGGCGCTGCGTCCGGCGCTGAAGCACGCCGGCTTCATGACCCGCGACAGCCGCGTGGTTGAGCGTAAGAAGTACGGCCGCAAGAAGGCCCGCCGGAGCTTCCAGTTCTCGAAGCGCTAATCGCTTCACGAATGTGGGTTACGGGACGGGCGCTTCGGGATCGAAGCGCCCGTTTTGTTTTGGAGTGCGGAATGGTTCAGCGCGTTTTCATCGATGGCGAAGCCGGCACGACGGGTTTGCAGATCCGCGAGCGGCTGGAGACCCGCCGCGACATCGAGCTTGTCTCTATTGATCCGGCCAAGCGGAAGGATGCTGATGAGCGCAAGCGGCTGTTGAACAGTGTTGATGCGGTGATCCTCTGCTTGCCGGATGATGCGGCGCGCGAAGCGGTGTCACTGATCGAGAACGACGCTGTGAAGGTGATTGACGCGTCGACGGCGTATCGCATCGCCCCGGATTGGGCTTACGGCTTTGCGGAGATGAGCAAAGATCAGCGCGCGAAGATTGCGGCAGCGAAGCGCATCTCGAACCCGGGTTGCTATCCAACGGGGTTTATCGCGCTGACGCGGCCGTTGGTTGAGGCGGGCATTATTCCGCGCGATTGGGCGCTCTCAGTGAATGCCGTGTCCGGCTATTCCGGTGGCGGCAAGGCGATGATCGCGGAGTTTGAGAACGAGGGCGATCCGAGCTTCACGCGCGTGCCGTATCGCATCTATGCGATGGCGCAGAAGCATAAGCATGTGCCGGAGATGCAGAAATATTCCGGGCTCGTACGGTCGCCGATCTTCGCGCCGAGCGTTGGGCGCTATTACAAGGGTATGATCGTCGAAGTGCCTCTTCCACTAGCTGCGATCGCTAACGGATCGAAGCTTGAGGATGTGTATGGCGCGTTGGCGCAGACCTACAAAGGCGAGCGATTCGTGACTGTGACGCCGTTAGCGGAGTCGGCAACGCTGAAGACACTCGACCCCGAAGGCTTAAATGGGACGAACCAGCTCAAGCTTTTCGTCTTCGGCCACAACGAAGAAGCGCGCCTTGTCGCCTTGCTCGACAATCTCGGCAAGGGCGCCAGCGGCGCCGCGGTGCAGAACCTAAATATCGCGCTTGGATTGGATGAGAGCGAGAGCCTTAGCTGAACGCCCCTGACCGTTCAGAGTTTGAGCCGCGGTTTGCCCATGAAGTCGCGTTTGCCGAGGGCGACGCCGTTGTGGCGGAGAATGTCGTACGCAGTGGTCGCGTGGAAGTAGAAGTTTGGCAGCGAGAACGAGAGTAGGAAATTTTCCGCCGTGAACGGCATGACGCGCTCGCCTAACTGGAAGCGCATATCCCGGCCTTCAAGCGCATTGATGTCAGCGGGCTTGTAGGCGGCCAAAGTGGCGAGTGTGTCGCTCACCGCCGCCTGCAATTCTGCGAAGGTCTCGGGCGGTGGCGTGAGGTCGGGGCTGAATACACCCTTCTTGGTCGCTTCAATGGCGCCGACGGAATGGTGCGCGGTTTGCTTCACCTGGAAACTCAGCGGCGCCATGTCCGAGAAAAGCCGCGCGCCGACGCAATCATCTGGCCGCATACCCTTTTCGAGCGCGTGGGCTTCACCCTTTTGCAGGACGCCTGCAAGCGCCTCAACAAGTTGCGCGAAGGACGGAACCGTTGCTTCGTAGAGTGAAAGCGCCATGGGTAACTCCTCACTTTTATTATTCGCGATAGGGCTGCAGGCTTTGGTCGAGAAATTGGTTGTTGGACTCACGCACCTTGGCAGCTGCGTCGTCGTAGAGAAACGGGAGGAAAGCGAAGCGCTCGCCTTTGGTTACGGTCGTCGCCTCATGAAGCAACGCACAAGCGAAGACGACCGCGCCGCCGGTTGGTGCGCGATATGTCTGTGAACCAAACTCGGGGAAGCGAAGATCGCCGCCTTCATACTCGGTAGCGTTTAGATTGATCGTCACGGCAAAGCGGCGGTGGGCGGTGCCGTTCGTGGTGTTGTCACGATGGGGCTTGAAGAAGCCACCATCGTTGGCGTCGTATCTCGCGACGAGGTAGCGCTCCATGCGCGTTGGCCGCCACATGAATGCCCGCTCGATCATCGGTGCAAGACGCCAATAAATCCGATGCATCGCCGCGTCTCGCAATTGGGCGTCTTCGACAAGGCAGTCGCTACGACGCTTAAACGCGTTATCTAGTGCGACGTAGGTGCGCCCCGATGCGTCCTGCTGTGTGACGCCAGACGGTGAGCCGCCTTTTGCCCTGTAGTATGCGATCAGCCGTTTGCAGAAGGCAGGTTCGAAGACGTTTGGGATTGTCAGGACCGGCGCCTGAATCGCACCGGATGAGCGATCGGGTGATGACGCGCTCTCAAGTGCGCGTATGGCGGCCTCTGCATCCCTTAAAGGCCACGTCGCCAACAACCTGAGCATCGGGTCAAACAACAACCAACGGCCATCGGGTTCGCGCGGATCGAAGAACCCGCTTGTGTGCGCAATAGCGGGGTCAGCAAAGACAAGTCGATTGGCGCCAAGCTCGGTCAGGGTGCTGTTTGAGTGGCCCGCGGTGAAAATCGCCAGAAGCTGGTGGGTCTCATGACGCGGCTCTTGTGGAATCGCGGCCAGAGCTATCTTTGCAGTTTTCGATTCCGGGTCTTGAATCGCACAGATCAGTACGAAGCGGCCGCCAAGCGAGCCCAATGCGAATTTCTGGTTGCGATTGGCGGCGGCGTGCAGAAGCGGCATTGGCTCGCCAAGAGACAAAGCGCGTTGAGCCGTCGTTGGCGGTGAAGCGCTGAAGCTCATTAAGCGGCGCTGGAGCGGACTTTGACGTACTCGCCGGGGGCGTCGCCGAGCGGTTGAAGTTCACCGTCGCCGGGGTGGCGTGCTGGAATGTCGGGGCCGCTTATGGCGCGCAGCCATGTGTCCCAATGTGGCCACCATGAGCCGGGGTGTTCGGCCGCGAAGGCTTGCCAGTCTTCCAACGCGCCTTTGAGGTTCGGGTTGGTCCAGTACTGATACTTGTGGGCCGATGGATGATTGATGACGCCAGCTATGTGGCCCGAACCCGCAATGATGTATTCGACCGGTCCGCCAAACGAGAGTGCTGTGCGATAGACACTGGCTGCAGGCGCGATGTGATCTTCTTTCGAACTTTGCATGAAGACCGGAATGGTCACGTCCTTCAGTGAAAGGTGCTCGCCGAGAAGATCGAGCTTGCCCTCTGTCAGCGCGTTGTCGCGGTAGAACTTGCGCAGATAGAAGAGGTGGAGCGCCTTTGGCATGCGAGTTTGGTCGGCGTTCCAGTACAAGAGATCAAACGGCGGCGGCTGCTTGCCGACGTAGTAATTATCGACGACGTAGTTCCAGATCAGATCATTGGAGCGCAGCGAATTAAAGGTGTCGGCCATGGTCTGGGCGTCGAGCACGCCACCGGCCTGATCCATTTTTTCTTCAAGATACTCAATCGCTTTGTCGTCAGAGAAGACCAGCAGATCGCCCGCCAGTTTGAAGTCAGCCTGAGCGGCAAAGAATGTCGCGCTTTGGATGCTCTTGTCGCCGGTCTTGGCCATGTGCGCTAGTGTTGCTGCCAGCAGTGTGCCGCCGATGCAGTAACCAACCGCGTTCATGCGCTCGACGCCGGCGGCTTCCTTCACGGCTTGGGTGGCGGTGTACACGCCTTCGCGCATGTAATCTTCGAAGGTCGCATCGGCCATGTCCTCGTCGGGATTGACCCAAGAGACGAGAAACACCGTGTGGCCCTGATCCGTGAGCCACTTGATCATGGAATTCTTCGGCTGCAGGTCGAGGATGTAGAATTTGTTGATCCAAGGCGGAAAGATGAGCAGCGGGATTTCGTGAACGGTGTCGGTCGTCGGTTCGTATTGCAGTAGCTCGAACACGCGATTGCGGAAGACGACCTTTCCTGGCGTGGTCGCCACGTTCTCGCCAACGCGATAGGCGTCGAGGTCGGTTTGTGAGATTGCGAGATTGCCTTTTCCACGCCGCAGATCCTCGGCGAGGTTTTCGACGCCCTTGACGAGGCTCGCGCCGCCACTTTGGAAGAGGGCGCGCAACGCCGCAGGGTTAGTGATCAAGAAGTTAGACGGCGAAGCGGCGTCAACCGCTTGCTTGATGTAGAACACAGCTTTTCGCTTCGTCGCATCGTCAACGCCTTCGGTGCGAGTCACGAGATCGGTGATGAATTCCGCCGTCGCGAGATAAGACTCGCGAAGCATCGAGAAAGCCGGGTTCGATCGCCATTCAGGATCTTTGAAGCGTTTGTCGCGAGCAGGGCTTTCGTCGGGCGCCTTGCCGGTTAGCATGTAGGTGGCGTGTTTCTGCCAGATGTCGGCGTAACGCTGCCAAAGGTTGGCGTGCGCCTCGCGCAGGGTTTCCGGCTGGGCTGCGAGATGCCCCCACACATCATTCAATGCCGCCTGCATGCCGAGCGGATCGGGCTGCCAGTTCGCGGCGTCCTTGCTCTGATCGACGAAGGCTGTGGAGATCGCGGTGTTGGCGCGGGTCATCGCTTGCGTGAGATTGGCGGAAAGCGCGGCCAAACTCTCAGCGGTTTGCGCCATGATCACTTCGTTGAGTGGCGGGGGCGCTTCCACTGGCGCCTTATCGGTAGGCTTTGGCGGTGGTTGAGGCGCCGCAGAAACGGGCGCCGGCGGCGCTTCCGCCTTAGCTTTCGCTCTGCGCTTACGCGCCGGCTTCGAGGCCGGTTTGGCCGCCTCCGTGGGTTGATCGGAAGGCTTTGCGCCCTCGGCATCCGTCATCGGATTCTCCCTATTGGCGCGATTGTAATGCCGCTTCACGTGGTGGCGCAAAGGCGGGCTCTGGTATAGAGACGAAATAGGGCCGGAATCGCGCCCAGGAAGGCTATCGATGCGTGGAGCCCTGGTTCTGACGGTGTTGGCGTTCGCGATTGGCGGATGCGTGAACACGCCCGTTGGCGGTACGCCGGAATGGGCCGCTGCGGAGGGCTTCCCGAGTCTGCGCGAAGTCCCGGCTGGGGGCACGTCGGCAACGACCAGTGTGGCGTACTGGAACGCCGTTGAGTCAGACTTGCTTGCCGCGCGGGCAGCAGCGGAGGCAAATCCACGCGCGCAAGCGCCGACGGCAGAGGACGATCCGCAAGCATTCTTGGATGAGGCCCGCCGCGAGATCGAGGCGACGCGCAACTCGCACAACCCCTATTGATCGCACACGACGTGCGCTCATGAGTTCGTCAGAGTTCCACAAAATCCGCCGTCTGCCGCCTTACGTCTTTGAGGAGGTGAACAGGCTGAAGGCCCGGCTGCGCGGGCAAGGTGTCGACATCATTGATTTTGGCATGGGCAATCCAGATTTGCCCGTACCTCAGCACATCGTAGACAAGCTTTGCGAAACGGCGGCCAGGCCTCGCACCAATCGTTACTCCGCCTCGCGTGGCATCCCCGGTCTGCGGCGCGCCATGGCGGGCTACTACGATCGCCGCTTCGGTGTGAAGCTCAATCCGGACACCCAGATTGTATCGACGCTCGGTTCAAAGGAAGGCTTCGCCAACCTCGCGCAAGCGATTACCGCGCCAGGCGATGTGATCATTTCGCCGAACCCGTCTTATCCGATCCACGCGTTCGGCTTCATTATGGCGGGCGGCGTTATTCGCTCGATCGAAGCGCATTCGCCCGAACAGTATCTGCGCGGAATTGATCGCGCCGCGCGCCACTCGGTGCCGCCGCCGATTGCGATTGTGGTGTGCTACCCGGCGAACCCGACGGCGCAGACAGCCGACCTCGATTTTTACAAAGATGCGGTCGCGCTGGCGAAGAAGCACGAGATGTTCGTGCTTTCCGATATGGCGTATTCGGAAATCTACTTCGACGGCAACCCACCGCCATCGGTGCTGCAGGTGCCTGGCGCTCTAGATGTTGCGGTTGAGGTCAACACGCTTTCGAAGACGTATTCGATGGCAGGATTTCGCGTGGGCTTTGCACTCGGCAACGAGCGGTTGATTGCAGCGCTGGCGCGGGTGAAGTCGTATCTCGATTACGGCGCCTACACGCCTGTGCAGGTCGCGGCCGCCGCTGCGTTGAACGGTCCGCAGGATTGCGTCGAGGAGATGCGCAACACCTACAAGCATCGTCGTGATGTTCTGCTTGAGAGCTTTGCCAAGGCCGGTTGGGCCCTGCCGAAGCCGAACGCGTCGATGTTTGTGTGGGCCGAGCTGCCCCCGCAGTTCAAGCATCTGGGTTCAATTGAGTTCTCGAAGAGACTGATGGAAGGGGCCGAGATAGCTGTCGCTCCCGGTGCCGGGTTTGGCGAGTACGGCGATGGCTTCGTCCGCATTGCGCTGGTCGAGAATGAGCAGCGGATCCGGCAGGCGGCGCGGAATTTGAAGAAGTTTCTGCAATCGAACGCTGTATCAGCGGCAGCGGAGTAATCATGAGCAGGCTCCGCGTTGGGATTGCTGGCTTAGGCACGGTTGGGCGCGGTGTGCTAAAGCTATTTGCGGACGCTGGCTCGCGGCTGAACGAGCGGCTGCAACTGGTCGCGGTGTCGGCCCGGAGCGCGTCACAAGACCGCGGTGTCGATCTCACGGCTTATCGGTGGTTTGACGATGCCGTCGCACTTGCGTCCGATCCGGGCGTCGATGTGTTCGTGGAACTGATCGGCGGCGCGGAGGGCGTTGCGAAGGCGGCGGTTGAGGCAGCGCTCGCGCGTGGCGCTCATGTAGTCACGGCGAATAAGGCGTTGGTTGCCGTGCACGGCGCCCAATTGGCCGAACTGGCGGAGGTCAACGGCGCCAAGCTGTTGTTTGAAGCGGCCGTTGGCGGCGGCGTTCCGATGGTGAAGGCGCTCAAAGAGAGCGTTGCAGGTTCGCGCGCCAGCAGCGTCGCCGGCATCCTCAATGGCACATGCAACTACATCCTGACCGAGATGGAAAATGCTGGCCGGTCGTTTGAGTCGGTGCTCGTCGAAGCGCAGAGCATGGGTTACGCCGAGGCCGACCCAACGACGGACATCGGCGGCTTTGACGCCGCCCACAAGTTGACGATCCTCTCCGCTATCGCCTTCGGTACGCGTCCTGACTACGAACACGTGCGCATCCAAGGCATAGAGCGGGTGACGCTCACCGACATTCGGCTGGCCGGAAAGCTCGGCTATCGCATCAAACTGATTGCAAAGGGCGCGCTGAGCGACGGCGCAGTCGAAATGCACGTCCGCCCGGCATGTCTTTCATTCGATCACCCTTTGGCCAGCGTAAGCGGCTCGCTTAACGCGCTCGTCGTCGATGCGGAGCCATCGGGACAACTGACGTTCATTGGTCGTGGCGCAGGCGAGGGACCAACCGCCGCCTCGGTGGCGTCCGATCTGATCGATCTTGCCGAAGGACGCGCGGGTTTCGCGTTCGGCAAACCGCTCGCACAACTTGCCGCCGCGCCACGCGCCACACCAGCTGAACGCGGGCGATATTACTTGCGGCTGCTAGTGAGTGATCGCCCGGGCGTGGTCGCCGCAATATCGGATCGCTTGGCGCATGAAGACATCTCAATTGAAAGCTTCCTGCAGATGCCCGTGCATGATGGGCCGGCAGTTCCGATCGTATTGACGACCCAGACCTGTGCGCGTTCCAAGATGGAAACGGCCGTGAAGGCGATTGAGGCGCTTGACGTTACCGCGGAGGCGCCGTTCGTGATGCCGGTAGAGCAGACGGGACGCCCCTGGAGCCGCTCATGAGCAATGCGATCACCGACGAACTCACACTCGCGGTTGCGCGCGCGCCGATCAACGCGGCGATTGCCGCTGCGCGTTTGGTCGGTCGCGGTGATGAACGCGCCGCCGACCAGGCAGCTGTCGATGCAATGCGTGCAAGCTTGAATGTGCTGCCGATCCGGGGCCGTGTTGTGATCGGCGAAGGCGAACGCGACGACGCGCCGATGTTGTATGTTGGCGAGACGGTCGGCGCCGGCAAAGGGCCGGAGATCGATATCGCGCTTGATCCGCTCGAAGGTACGACGCTGGCGGCGAAGGCCAAGGCAAATGCGCTGGCGGTGATCGCAATCGCGCCAAAGGGCGGGCTGCTCCACGCGCCGGATACTTACATGGACAAGATCGCCATCGGCCCCGGGTATGCCGAGGGCGTCGTCGATCTTGACGCCAGCATCCAAGACAATGTGAACGCCTTAGCGAAAGCGAAGGGGGTGAAGGCGGAGGAGATCGGCGTGTGCGTGCTGGATCGTCCACGCCACGGCGGAATCATTGAGGCCTTGCGCAGCGCTGGCGCGCGTGTGCACCTCATAGGCGACGGGGACATCGCCGGCGTCATCCACTGCACCAAACCGGATACAGGCATTGACATGTATGTCGGCTCTGGAGGCGCTCCGGAAGGCGTTCTTGCGGCCGCGGCCTTAAGATGCGTGGGCGGACAATTTCAAGGACGCCTCGTCATTCGCAATGAGGAAGAACGGGAGCGGGCCAAGCAGGCGGGCATCGACGACTTGAAGCGGCGCTACGATCTAAACGACTTGGTCTCCGGCGATGCGGTGTTTATCGCCACGGGCATAACCAGCGGATCGCTGTTGGATGGCGTGCGGTTCGCGCAAGGCTCGATTCAATCGCACACCCTGATCCTGAACGCCGCAACAAGAGCGGTTTCTGAGCTTCGGGTGCGCCAACCGGTCTGAGCAGGGCAAAGCGGCCTTCTCGTCGCCATATCGTGTGCGATGCTGAAAATGATGAGACTCGATTCGGATCCGAAAGCATGAGCACAGCACTCAAGCTTGAAGCGAGCGCCCCCTTCTTGGGTGTGGAGCGCTCGCTAACAGGGCGGCGCTGGCGGACGCGCGAAGCCGACCTAGGCCTAGTGGAGGCGTTGCGCCGCCGGTTTTCGCTGCCGGAAATTGCTGCGCGCCTGATGGCGGTTCGTGGCATTGGTCTGGACGATGCTGAAGCATTCCTATCGCCGACTCTAAAGACTCACTTTCCGGACCCGTCCTCGTTCGCCGACATGGATGAAGCTGCGCGGGTGATTGAGGATGCGATCGTGCAGGGGCGTTCCTGCGCAGTATTTGCCGATTACGATGTCGACGGCGGCTCCAGTGGCGCGCAGCTCGTGCGCTATTTCCGCGCCCGCGGGCGCGATCTGAAAATCTACGTCCCAGATCGGATGACGGAAGGCTATGGGCCTTCTGCTCTCGCATTCGAGCGGTTGAAGGCGCAGGGCGTGGAATTGGTCATCACGGTGGATTGCGGCGCGGCTGCGGAAGGTCCGCTAAACGCTGCTGCCGAAATCGGTCTCGATGTTGTCGTGTTGGACCACCACTTGATGGCGGGTCCACCGCCTAAGGCGCGCGCGGTGGTCAACCCCAACCGTATTGATGATACCTCGGGTCAAGGACATCTCACCGCAGCGGGAGTCGTGTTGGTAACGCTTGCTGCAGTGAACCGCGAAGCGCGGCGACGCGGTTCGCCTGGTTCAAACCATCTGCCGGATCTCATGCAGATGCTCGATCTCGCGGCAATCGGGACAGTGTGCGATGTCGCACCGCTAACCGGCTTCAACCGCGCCATGGTCTCGCAGGGGCTGAAGATCCTGCGCAACGGCAAGAATATCGGCTTGGCCGCTTTGGCGGAAAACGCGGGGCGCAAGGGCTCCGCGACTGTTTACGATTTTGGCTTCATTCTCGGGCCGCGCATCAATGCGGGAGGGCGCGTCGGTGACGCTTCGCTAGCGACTCGGCTGCTCTCGACGGAGGATCCGGACGAGGCTGCAGAACTTGCCGCCACCTTGGAGGCCCTCAATCAGGAACGCAGGGCGCGCGAAGCGGAGATGCTGGCGGAAGCGGAGAGCGCTGCCATCGCCGAGGCCGAGCAGCGTTCGGTGGTGATTGTCGGCTCGCATCGTTGGCATCCTGGCGTGATCGGCATCGCAGCGGGGCGTCTAAAGGATCGTTTGCACAAACCGACGATCGTGTTGGGAGGAGTCACGGAAAGCGAGCCAGCGAAAGGATCGGGGCGTTCGACGCCGGGCGTGAACCTAGGCGCCGCCGTCGCGGCTGCGAAGGAGGCTGGATTTCTGATCAATGGCGGCGGCCACGCAGCCGCGGCAGGGCTCACGGTTGAGTGGGACAAGGTCGAGGCGCTGAAAGAATTCCTGTCTGAGAAATTGGAGCCCGAGCTGGAGGCCGCTGCGGGCGAGGCGCGGGCGTTGACGGTGGACGCTATTGGCGGCGTCGGCGCTGTTGATGTCGGGCTAATCGACGCGCTCGATCGGATCGGGCCTTACGGGCAAGGCCATCCTGAACCGCTGCTCGCACTGACGGACGTGCGCGTAGCCTTCGCCAAGTTGGTGAAGGAAGAGCACGTCCGCTTCACGTTGGAAGATGCGCGCGGCGCGCGCGTTGGCGGCATTGCGTTCCGTGCAATGAAGGGACCGCTGGGCGAGGCTCTGTTCAAGAAGGACGCGATCTATCACGCCGCTGTGCGTGTGAAGAAAAACGAGTGGAACGGCAATGTCCGGGCGGAAGTAGAGATTGTCGATCTGGCGGAGGCCAAAGGCTAGTCCGCAGGGCGCGTGAGGCTGCGAACCGACAACGCAATCATGACCAGACCGCCCACTGCGGTAAGTACAAGCATGGGGAAGGAACCTGCGATCCCCAGGAAGAAGCTCATCCAGCGAAAATATGGAAAGCCCAGCATCATGTATATGGCGAGCAGCGCTGGCATCAGCAGCACCCAGCCTGTCAGCAGCCCCAGGACCCCGACCATCCCGAACCCCGCTTGCCAGCCCCGCCGGGCGCCTCTATATGGCCGCTTCCCGCGAAACGCCGGGTTCTGCGGGCCCTTCGTCTATCGGTTAGGACGTCAGGTTTTCAACCTGAAAAGAGGGGTTCGACTCCCCTAGGGCCTGCCACTTTCCCGCCCGGTGCGACGTGCTAAAGAGCCCCACCTCAGGGGACGTACATGTCGCTTACCAGAATCCTCCGCGCCGCCACGATCGCCGCTCTCGTCGCAACGGCAGCCTGCGCTCAGCAAGCCGCGGAAACCAAGAGCGGCGCCAGTATTGGCGCCACGGCGCCGACTGAAGTGCTCACGATCGACACACACGACGGTCAGGTCCGCCTTAACGTCGAAATCGCCGACGATGACGCTGAGCGTCAGCAAGGCCTGATGTTCCGTGATCCGCTGCCGGATGATCGCGGCATGCTGTTCTATTTTCAGACTCCCGAAAATGCGAGCTTCTGGATGCACAACACGCCATCATCGCTCGACATCATCTTCATTGGGGTCGATGGCCGCATTCTAAACATCGCCGACCACACGACACCGTATTCTGACGCGCCTGTACCTGCGGCAGGATTGACCAGGGGCGTGCTAGAAATTCGCGCCGGACGGGCGGCAGAGTTGGGGATTCGTCCGGGCGATCGCGTGCATCACCGCATCTTTCCCAGTTAGCGACGTTGCCGCGCACGCGCTTGCATGGCATGAGCGCGGTCAAGTCGGGGTGTAGCTCAGCCTGGTAGAGCATTAGCTTTGGGAGCTAAGGGTCGCGAGTTCGAATCCCGCCGCCCCGACCATCAAAATTCTGAATGCAATTGCGCCGCGTTTCGCAAAGAAAGCGAAACGCGGCGCTCTTGTCTCTCGGCTCTGTACTTGCCGTGCTCTCCCTCACGGATAAGGTTCGCCGTTTTCGTAGAAGTAGCGGCCTGATTGCGGATCGCGGAAGTAGTAGCGGCCAGAGTTGCGATCATAATACTGGCGTGTGTTCACCCGGCTTTGCCCGGCGCCGCAGCCGCCGTCGCGGACACAGCCTGCGTAAGCGCCGCCGATCGCGCCGATCGCAGCTCCGATGGCCGCGCCTTGGCTTGCGTCGCCACTGCCGGTGTTATTGCCAATCACCGCGCCAGCGACACCGCCGAGCACTGCGCCTGTCGCTGCGCCGCGTTCGACGTTGCCGGTCTGTGTGCAAGCAGCGGCCAGCAGGGCAGCGGACGCCATACATCCAATGAGCGCTATGCGCATAAGCGAACTCCTTCAAAGCTAATGCCCTGAAACGCCGCTTGGCGGGTTGGTGTTCCGGACGAGCGCCTAGATCGCGCCGCTGTTTCGCAGCGCCGAAAGTTCCTCGTCGCCCAAACCGAGAAGTTCCCGCAACACGATCGCGGTGTCGTGGCCGAGCGGAGGCGGCGCAATGCGTGTCACTGGCGGCGTGGCGCTCATCCGGACGGGATTGGCGGCGAGTTTCACGGTTACGCCGTCAGCCCGCGTGGCGGTCTCAACTGCGCCGCGCGCGACGACATGTGGATCGGCGTAGACTTGTTCAAGAGAATTGATCGCGCCGCAGGGCACGTCTGCGATTTCAAGCGCCGCGATCCACTCTGCCGTCGTTTTCGTGCGCAGGATGGGATCGAGCGCTTCGGTGAGGGCTTGGCGATGAACGACCCGCGCTTCGTTGGTGTTGAAGCGCGGGTCGTCAGCGAGTGAGGTGTCGGCCGCCCGGCAGAAGTCGTGGAATTGGCCGTCGTTGCCAACAGCGAGAATGATATGCCCGTCGCTCGTCGCAAGAACTTGATATGGCGCAATCGATGCGTGCTGGTTGCCTAGGCGCTGCGGTGCTTCGCCGGACAGAAGATAATTCGCGCCAAGATTGGCAAGCATCGCAATTTGGCAATCGAGCAGGGAAACATCGAGCTGCTGGCCTTCGCCGGTTCGTTCGGCGTGACGCAGCGCTGCCAGGATCGAGGCAACGGCGTACATGCCGGTGAAGAGATCCGCGACCGCGACCGCGCTTTTCATAGGTTCGCCGCTGGGCTCGCCTGTGAGGCTCATCAGGCCGCCCATGCCCTGAATGATGTAATCGTAGCCGGGCCGCTTCGCGTAAGGACCGGTTTGTCCAAAGCCGGTGATCGAGCAGTAGACAATTGCTGGATTGATCGCCGAGATCGACGCGTAGTCGAGTCCGTATTTTTTCAAGCCGCCGGGGCGGAAGTTTTCGACGAGAATTTGGCACTTCGGCGCAAGCCGGCGAATGAGAGCCGCGCCCTCGGCGTGTGCAAAATCGATGGTCACCGATCGCTTGTTGCGGTTCGCCGCGAGATAGTAAGCGGCGTCGCCGTCGCCATTGTCGAGGAAAGGGGGCCCCCAGCTGCGTGTATCGTCGCCTGCGCCAGGCTTCTCGATTTTGATCACATCCGCGCCGAAGTCGCCGAGGATTTGACTCGCCCAAGGCCCCGCGAGCACGCGGGAAAGGTCGAGTACGCGTACTCCGGCAAGCGAAGCCTTTGTTTCTGTCATCCGTCGTCTCTTGCTTGCAACGTTCCATAGTGGTGTTAGAGCGGCGGAATGAGCCAAGTCAAAACGCCAGTCGCCACAGGTGGCTGCCAGTGCGGCAAAGTGCGCTATGCACTCTACGTCGCGCCACAAAATGCGCACGTCTGTCATTGTCGCATGTGCCAACGCGCCACCGGCGGGCTGTTTGCGGCGCTGGCTGGCGCGCCGAAGAATGAGTTCGAATGGACAAAGGGCGAGCCCGCGTTTTTCTCAAGTTCGAACCTGGCCAAACGTGCGTATTGCCGCGATTGCGGGACGCCGCTGTCGTTCAGCTATGACATGCCCGAAGCGCGCTTCTACGTGACAATCGGATCTATGGACGATCCCAATGGTGCGCCGATCATCATTCAGTACGGCGTTGAAAGCCGCGTCGCGTGGATCAAATTCTGCGAAGACGTGCCGGGTGAAGTGACGGGTGGGGACGATCCCAAGACCCAGGCCTTCTTCGCAACCATGGAAAGCCGCCAGGGTTCATGACGTCGCGAAGCCAGTCGCCTGTCGCGAGCGAATTTGTGTAGGGCTTGCGGAGATCGACGGTCGGCGCCCTTGCGCGGAGACGCGGGTGAGGCCAGAGGAGGGCCCCAAAAGCCGAAACGGCGTAGGGCAGTTAGCTCAGCGGTAGAGCGTCTCCTTTACACGGAGAGGGTCGGGGGTTCGATCCCCTCACTGCCCACCAATTTTGATCCTGCCGTGCCCCTTCGTGCTTTCCCCTGATCGGTGCTAACCTGGGAGTCATGCATCAGATTTCCCTCCGGACCATCTGTGTCACCGCCGCCGTTGTGGCCTTGGGAAGTTGCGATCAATTGAGCGCCTTGGGCCTTGGGCCGCCGCCAGCTGCCTCCGCGCCGCCCAGCACGACGCCAATTTCCGAGGCGGTCGCCGACCTCAGGCCTTACGCTGGTAATCTCTACAGTGATTTCATTGCTGGCGAGGGCGACCACTATGGCCTCGATCAAGCGGGCCTCAGCGCCGCCGAGCAAGCCCGTTTTTCGCGCGCGATGGCGGTTCAATCAGCGGGCGCGCTCATGGATGGCGGCGGTGCGGAAGCTCTGGTCTTTTCCGGTTGTGCTGAAAACGGCTGCGATGAGGGATTTGCGGTATTTGCAGTCGACACCACCAGTGGTCAGGTGTTCGTGGGCGTCCGAGACGGCGCCGGAGCAGAAGTGCTTTCCCCCAACGATCGGATCGAAGCCCTGCTTCGCCTGAATTCCCCCGCACGGGCATGGGACAAGCCAGCGCCAATGCAGACGGCCTCAACGGAAACGCCGAACCCCTAGGGAACTAGAGCAACTGGCGGGTTTGGTTTTAGCCTCAGATCGTGCGCTTGACCCGGTGAACGGCTTAGCCTAACTCCGCGCCTTCTCGCGAAATGGTACGCGGGTGTAGCTCAGTCGGTTAGAGCGCCGGCCTGTCACGCCGGAGGTCGCGGGTTCGAGCCCCGTCACTCGCGCCATCGCTAGGTAGCACCAAATTTGGAGTTGTTTCGGCGCCCTGGCGGTACGGCCGTGGCGTCTAGATGCGAATGGTTCGCAGTTGTGTGAAGGTTGCTTAGACCAGCGACGCCCACTAGCTTCCGCGCCGATTTCGCGGCTGCGGCGCCTGATCTCTGGCGGCGCGGCCCGATGCGGCTTAGGTGGATCGCATGGGTCTCGACCTTATCAATTACGCGCCAATTCTCATCTTCTTAGCGGTAGCCATTGTGCTCGGCGCCGGCTTTTTGATCGCCGCGTGGGTGATTGCGCCGAAGTCGCCGGACAAGGAGAAGGTTTCGGCTTACGAGTGTGGCTTCAACGCCTTCGATGACGCGCGCATGAAGTTCGATGTGCGCTTCTATCTCGTGTCGATCCTTTTCATCATTTTCGACCTCGAAGTTGCGTTCCTGTTTCCGTGGGCCGTGACGCTCGGCGACATGCCGGCGCAGGTTGGCCAGTTCGCGTTTTGGTCGATGATGGGTTTCCTCGGCGTGTTGACGGTCGGCTTTATCTACGAATGGAAGAAAGGCGCGCTCGAATGGGAGTGAGCACTCCAGCAGGTAGCGCTGCTCGCGCGGGCGTCGACGGTGGTTACCCGGTCAAAGAAGATGATCCGTTTTACACGGGGCTGTCGAACCAACTTGCCGACAAAGGCTTTCTTGTCGCCGCAGCGGACGATCTTGTCACTTGGGCGCGCACGGGTTCGCTGATGTGGATGACGTTCGGCCTCGCGTGTTGCGCGGTCGAGATGATGCAGGCTTCGATGCCGCGTTATGACGTTGAGCGTTTTGGCTTCGCGCCGCGTGCTTCGCCGCGGCAATCGGACGTGATGATCGTCGCCGGGACATTGACCAACAAAATGGCGCCGGCGCTCCGCAAGGTTTACGACCAGATGCCGAACCCGCGTTACGTGATCTCGATGGGATCATGCGCGAATGGCGGTGGTTATTATCACTATAGCTATGCTGTCGTGCGCGGTTGCGATCGCGTCGTGCCGGTTGATGTTTACGTACCGGGCTGCCCGCCGACTGCGGAAGCGCTGGTCTACGGCATCCTGCAATTGCAGCGCAAAATCCGTCGCGAAGGGAACATCATTCGATGAGCCAATCCCTCGAAGATCTCGGCGCTCATATCAAGTCGTCGATGACGAACGCTATTGAGGATGTGGGCGTTGCGTTCGGCGAACTCACGATCACGGCGCGCGCTGAGCAGATTCCAGCGGTGATCACGTTTTTGCGTGACGATCCGCGCGGACGTTTCACAACCTTGATCGATATTTGTGGCGTCGATTACCCGGAGCGCACCAACCGCTTCGACGTTGTCTATCATCTGCTTTCAATGCATCTGAACCAGCGCGTCCGCATCAAAGTCGAGACGAACGAAGACACCCCAGTGCCGAGCATTGCGTCGATCTATCCGTGCGCGGATTGGTTTGAACGCGAAGCCTTCGACATGTACGGCATTCTGTTCGCCAACCACCCGGATTTGCGTCGCTTGCTGACAGACTACGGCTTCCAGGGCTATCCACTCCGCAAGGACTTCCCGCTGAGTGGCCACGTTGAAGTTCGCTACGACGCCGAACAGCAGCGCGTGATCTACGAGCCGGTGAAACTCACGCAGGCCTTCCGCAACTTCGACTTTCTCTCGCCATGGGAGGGCATGACGCTTCCGGGCGATGAGAAGGCGAAGGAGGGTTGAGATGAGCGACGCCTCGCCGAACGCACGCCGCATGTTCGTGAGCGTGGCGCTGGGACTCCTTATCGGTAGCGGCATCGCCGCCCTTCTCTTTAGCTTGAGCTGGCTGGGCGCGGCGCTCGACCGCCATCAGGCGCCAAACGAGTCGTATGTTTGGCTGGCCTTCATGGCAACGTGTTTAGGGTTTGTAGTTTGGGGATGGTCGCGCACGACCGCGCAGGCGTTGAAGGCGCTCCTACTGCGCCTGATGGGCCTTACTCTTATAGTTTCGTTGCCAGCGACGCTATGGTTCGAACTCCACAACGGGGAACTTGCGCCCTGGATAGCGGATCGGGATTTTCTTACACTCGTGCTGGTGTCGCTTGCCGCTGGTGTTTTGGCGCTCTCCATTGCGCTCAGCTTCCGCTGGGACGGTCGCATTGCACAGCTTCCGGTGGCGGCCTTGACGCTGTGGTTTGCCAGCGAGTGGGCCGTGAAACTTGGTCCGCCAGTCAGCGAATGGTTCGACGATCCGCGGGTAAGTCTTGCCACAATCTCGATCGGGAGTGTCGGTCTGTTGTGTGTCGCCACAGTGCTTTCTGCGATCGATTGGCACATCAAATGGCGCGATCGCGCTGAGTGCGATACGCTAGCGCGTCTTGAAGACGAGAAGACACATGGCTGATTCCGTCTCCAACGCGCCTGCTGAAGAGAAGCGCACGTTCACGATCAATTTCGGGCCACAGCATCCGGCGGCGCATGGTGTGTTGCGTTTGGTGCTGGAGCTGGATGGCGAGATCGTTGAGCGGGTTGATCCGCATATCGGGCTGCTGCATCGCGGCACCGAGAAGTTGATCGAATACAAGACATACCTGCAAGCGATCCCGTATTTTGATCGTCTCGATTACGTGGCGCCAATGAACCAGGAGCACGCGTTCTGCCTGGCGATCGAGAAGCTCGCCGGCATCGACGTGCCGCGCCGGGCGCAGATCATCCGCGTGCTCTACAGCGAAATCGGCCGCATCCTGAACCATCTCCTTAACGTCACGACGCAGGCGCTCGACGTCGGCGCGCTTACGCCGCCGCTTTGGGGGTTTGAGGAACGCGAAAAGCTCATGGTGTTCTATGAGCGCGCGTCTGGTTCGCGCATGCACGCGAATTACGTTCGCCCCGGTGGCGTTCACCAGGACCTGACGCCGCAGTTAGTCGATGACATTGGCGAATGGTGCGAGCAGTTTCCGCAGAAGCTGCGCGATATTGAAACGCTGCTCACCGGCAATCGTATCTTCAAACAGCGCAACGTCGATATCGGCCTCGTCACGCGTGAGGATGCTCTGAAGTGGGGCTTCTCAGGCGTAATGGTGCGCGGCTCGGGCATGGCCTGGGACCTCCGCCGCTCGCAGCCATACGAGATCTACAACGAACTCGACTTCAAAATTCCGCTCGGGAAGAATGGCGATTGCTATGATCGCTACCTCTGTCGCGTCGAAGAAATGTACGAGTCGACGAAGATCATGCAGCAGTGCGTGAAGCTGCTGAAGCAGACGCCCGGTCCGGTGATGCCGGAGAAGTCGAAGTACGCGCCGCCGCGACGGGCAGAAATGAAGCAGTCGATGGAAGCGCTGATCCACCACTTCAAGCTTTATACAGAAGGCTTCCACGTGCCCGCCGGTGAAGCTTACGCGGCCGTCGAGGCGCCTAAGGGTGAGTTTGGCGTTTATCTGGTCGCTGATGGAACCAACAAACCTTATCGGGTGAAGATTAGGGCGCCCGGTTTCCCGCACCTCGCGTCGATGGACTACCTCTGCAAGGGTCATATGTTGGCTGACGTGTCAGCGGTGCTCGGCTCGCTCGACATTGTGTTTGGGGAGATTGACCGATGATTAGCGCGTTGTTGTTCGCAACGGCGGTCGGCTTTTGCACACCGCAGCCGGCGGTTTCGCCGTCTGAGGCGGTAGATCGCTACATCAGCGCCTACAATGGGCGCGATCTGGCCGGGATACAGGCGACGTACAGCGAGGATGTTCGCGTTCACGTCTGGCGCCAGGATGGGGGCGCGGAGTCCTATGAGATCGCCCAGCTGCTTCAGAGCCTCAGCGCCTATCTCGGGCAAAACCCGCAAGTGCAGGTGGCCGCAAGCCAACGCGTCTTGCTCGACACCCGTTTGGCGCAGGTCGAAACCTATTCAACCGGCGCCCAGGCATTGGTGATCTACACCGTTGTCGGGGGCTGCGTCGTCGCGCGCGACACCTATTGGTGAGGTGCATAGGTGGGTCCAGACCATCCCCCACTCATGCTTTGGATCGAGGGCATCGTCGCTCTCGTGTTTATGCTCGCGTTCTTGGTGCACGCATTTTTTGTGTTCAAACCTGAACACGTTGAGCATCATCCGGAACGCGTGCGCATTGGCGCCGCTATTCAAGGACTAACGATTGGCTTGTTCGTCGGTTTCGTCATCGTGCCACTGCGCATGGGTTACATGGATATTCGAGGGTTTGATCCTGGTATTTCCCCCGCACTCTCATCGCTCTCATTTCTTCCGGCGCTCTGGCTGTTGATCATTATTCGCCGCGGCGCGCTGTTGAAGGCGCCGGTACTTTCAAAATATCTGCGGGCGTACCGGCGGGCATCTCTGCTGAAGGCGCGCGATGACGCCGAAAAGGCGCTCGCCAAGCTTGATGAGATTGAAGAACGCAAGGCGGCGGCATGAACATCGTGTCCGCTGAGTCGCTGCTCGTTCAGATGGCGCTGTGGGTGGTGGGCGCGATCGCGCTTGCTGTCGCTGGGACCTATTTTCTGCGCTCGAAGGTGCGTGAGCGCTATCCGGGGGGAAAACGTCGCTATCTCGCGGCGCTGACAGTTCAAGCGGCGGGCTTCATGGTCCCGATCCCGTTTGTGCTCATCTTCCTTATTGGAGCGCCGATTCCGGCGATGTTTGACGTGTTCATTGCCGTTATGGCTGGGATCATTGTTGTGACGGGGCTTCGTTACCTGCCCCTGACTGGTCCGTTGCTGCGCGATCTGGCCCGCACGCGCCTAGAATTGGCGCTTGAGCGGATGGGGACCCGCTCATGAGCGCCGTGGAAGTCGTCCAGCGGCAGTTCGACGCCTACAACGCCCACGACATTGAAGCGTTCTGCGCGATCTATTCTGATGACTGCGTCATTGCTGTTTACGGTGGCGAGACGCTGCAGGCGGGGAAGGATGCGATCCGCGCGCGCTATGCACAAAGCTGGGCCCAGTATCCGAAGAACCGCGCCTGGTCCGTCAGCCGCATCGCGCATGGCGATGTCGTGATCGATCACGAGAAGGGCGAACGCTCACCCGAGGGACCGTTCTTCGAGGCCGTCGTCATTTACACCGTTAAGGGCAATTTGATCGCCCGTGTCGATTTCATTCAGTGAGAAGCACATGAGCGTCCGCCGTCTAGCCGCAGAACAACCAGAGAGCTTCGCGTTCTCCAAAGAGACGATTGAACTGGTGCGTTGGTGGATGGCCAAATACCCCGCCGAGCGCAAGCAATCGGCGGTGATCCCGGCGCTTTGGCTTGTTCAAAAGCAGGAAGGTTGGGTCAGCGAGCCGGCGATCCGCGCTGTTGCCGAGCTGTTGGAGATGCCGACGATCCGTGTGCTGGAAGTCGCGACCTTCTATACGATGTTTCATCTGCAGCCGGTTGGGAAGCATCACCTGCAGGTGTGTGGCACAACGCCGTGCATGCTGCGCGGCTCGGAAGAACTTAAAGCCGTTTGCAAGCGGCGGATTGGTCCGGCACATCACGTCACGGACGATGGTCTCTTCTCGTGGGAAGAGATGGAATGTATGGGCGCCTGCGTGAATGCCCCAATCGTGGCGATCCATGACTATTACCACGAAGATCTGACACCGGAATCGTTTGAAGCGCTGATCGACGGTCTCGCCCGTGGCGAGACCACTGAGCCGGGCTCCGCGATCAACCGTCAGACCTCGGCGCCGGAAGGTGATCAGAGAACGTTGACAGATCCGACGTTGTTCGATGGATCGCTCGGCAAGCCGATCAAAATTCCAGGCTTGCCGGAGAAGGTCTGATGGCGCAGCCGCAAGGCAGACCTGAAGTTACGGCGGCCATCGTAAGGGGCGCCATCGCCGAGGGCGTTTTGCTCGTCATTGGCGCAGTGATCTTTTTGGGTACTGGCCAAATTGCCTGGATGATTGGCGCCGCGCTTTTGGGGGCCGCCCTGATGCTCTTGCTCATGGCGCAGGCAGGGGCGTTTACACGCCAATGAGCACGCCGCAGCCGCCACCGCTCTATCAGCGCCGGTCTTCGCGCTCGCCTTTGGCGCCGATTCGGCCGCTCAGCGGCAAGGGCGGCAAGGTGTTCGTGTTCGCCGTGCTTGCCGTTCTCTGCGGCGCGGGCGCGGCGTACATGGCCCTTGTTCAGCGTATGCCTTTGACGGATATGCGCGTCGTCGCTCCCGCGATCGGTGCGCTTTGGTTTGGATTGCGCGTCTTCATCAGTCTGACGCCGAAGGTTTGAGGACTAGCAATGCTCGCAGACAAAGACCGCATCTTCCTGAACCTCTACGGCAAGCATGGCGCGGATTTGGAAAGCGCCAAGAAGCGCGGCGCGTGGAATGGCACCGCCGACATGATCGCGGCTGGCCGCGACTGGATCATCGCCAATGTAAAAGAGAGCGGCCTGCGCGGCCGTGGCGGCGCTGGCTTTCCGACCGGCTTGAAGTGGTCGTTCATGCCGAAAGAAGTGAAGGATCGACCGCACTATCTCGTTGTGAACGCCGACGAGTCCGAGCCTGGCACTTGCAAGGACCGCGACATGATGCGTCACGATCCGCATCTACTGATCGAGGGGTGTCTGATCGCGTCGTTCGCTATGCAGGCGCACGCTTGCTACATCTATATTCGAGGCGAGTACGTCTATGAGCGCGAAGCGATGGAGCGCGCGATCAAAGAAGCGTACGAAGCCAAGCTCATCGGCAAGAACAACGTGCATGGCTGGGATTTTGATCTCTACATGCACCATGGCGCCGGCGCCTACATTTGCGGAGAGGAAACCGCGCTGCTGGAAAGCCTTGAAGGCAAGAAGGGCCAGCCGCGCCTGAAGCCGCCATTTCCGGCAAACGTTGGTCTCTATGGCTGCCCGACAACGGTCAACAATGTTGAATCGATAGCGGTGGTGCCGACCATTCTGCGCCGAGGGGCGAAGTGGTTCGGGGGTTTCGGTCGTCCGAACAATGCCGGCACCAAGGTGTTTTGCATCTCGGGTCACGTGAACAAACCCTGCAATGTCGAAGAGGCGATGAGCATTCCGCTTAAGCAGCTCATCGAAGAGCATTGTGGCGGCGTGCGCGGCGGCTGGGGCAATCTAAAAGCTGTCATCCCGGGTGGCTCGTCGGTGCGCATGATCACTGCGCAAGAGTCTGAAGACATGCTGATGGATTTCGACGCGCTCTCTGCTGCGCCGCATCGTTCGGGTCTCGGCACGGCGGCTGTGATTGTCATGGATCAATCGACTGATATGATCCGCGCCATCGCGCGCATCGCGTACTTCTACAAGCATGAGAGTTGCGGCCAGTGCACGCCGTGCCGCGAGGGCACTGGCTGGATGTGGCGGGTGCTCGAACGCATGGCGAGGGGCGAGGCCGATCATAGCGAGATCGATTTGTTGCTTGACGTGGCGGGCCAAGTCGAAGGTCACACGATCTGCGCATTGGGCGACGCCGCCGCATGGCCGATCCAAGGTTTGATTCGCTGCTTCCGTGGCGAGATTGAGCAGAGGATTGATCGTTACCGCGCCGCCAAAGGTGTGCATCAAGTGCGCGCGGTGGCCGCCGAGTAATTTCGCGATTTGCGCTCGCTTGCCGCAGCGCCTAGCCTTTCGTCATTCATGACTAGGAGATCAAGGGCGTTAACGCCAGGGCGCGCCCGCCCCGTGCGAAGCTACTTCCCGTTGTAACGCTTCGCCCGCTCAAGGGAGAACGACATGACCTCTGCAGGCAACGACGCGAAGGCGTCGTTCGACGAACTTTATGCGCAGGCGGACCCGCGCAACTATTTCTCAGTCTTGGGATCGCTGGATTACGCGATCCCGGACCTTGCCAAGCCGATCATTCGGCAGGTGGCGGCCGCTTTCCGCGCTGTTCATGGCCGAAACGCGACAATTCTTGATCTTGGCTCCTCCTATGGCGTGAACGCGGCGCTGTTTCGCTATCCGATCTCTGTCGACATGATCCGTCGCCGATATGCCCGGCGGGAAATGATGGATCTTACCTCCGAAGAGGTGCGCACGCTTGATCGGGCCTTTTTCGCGTCTTGGCCGCGCGTGCAACCGGAACGAATTATCGCCGCCGACGTCTCGCCGAGCGCGATCGATTATGCGCAGAGCGTCGGGATTATCGACGACGGAATCGCCTATGACTTTGAAGCCGAACATCCAACGCCACTGGTTGCCGAAAAGCTTTCCGATGTAGATCTCATCATCTCGACAGGAACGGTCGGCTACGTCACGGAGAAAACATTCGACGCCTTGCTGCAGACCACTACGCGAGCGCCCTGGGTCGTTTCCTTTGTCCTGCGGATGTTCGATTATGAGCCGATAGCGGCGCGTCTTGAGCGTGACGGACTGACGACAGAGAAGCTACGCTCCGCCGCCTTCGTGCAGCGCCGGTTCTACGACGAGAACGAGGCCAAGCAGGTCATAGGTGTGCTTCGTAGCAAGGGCATTGATCCCGCGGGCTTGGAGTCCGAGGGCCTTCTGGCTGCTGAACTTTATGTGTCGCGCCCGAAAGACCAGGCAGCGGTGCTGCCGCTGGATTGGCTCGTTCGAGTGGTTAGCGGACGAAATCTGAGTTTCGGCGCGCGCCTTGTTCATGTAGGTCGGGAAGGCGAGAGATTGGTCGCACCGTTGAAACCGTGATGTCATGAAACATTTTTTGCTTATCTACGACTACGCACCGGATTGGATGGAGAAGCGCGGGCCTGTGCGGCCGGCGCACATTGATCTCGCGCGCGCTTCTGCTGCGCGCGATGAGTTGCAGCTGGGTGGCGCCGTGCCGAGCGACGAGTTTCCGTTTGGGCTGCTGCTGTTTAAGGGCGAGACCAGTCAGGCGGCGGAAGATTTCGCTCGCGCTGATCCGTACGTGAGCCAGGGCGTCGTTACGAAATGGCGTGTACGCGAGTGGATCACGGTTGTGGGTGAGGGCGCGCTGACGAAGGTTTGAGCCCATGGCCAAAGGCGTTATCGATACTTGGGACAAGCTTGAGGATTTCAAGCACCGTGACGTTTTATTCGATGGCTTGAAGCGGAAGGTCTACGTCGCCGGTCAAGGCTCGGGCGTAATCATCATTCACGAAATTCCGGGTATCACGCCGGAAGTGGCGCGGTTCGCGCGCTGGGTGCGAGACTCGGGGTTCACCGTTTACCTGCCGTCGTTGTTCGGAAAACTTGGCAAACCGAACAGCAAGGGTTACACCAACGCTTCGATCTTCCGAGTGCTCTGCATCGCGCGCGAGTTCAAGATCTTGAATTCTGCCGATGAGCATAGCCCTATTGTTGATTGGTTGAAGCAGCTTGCTGCGGTGGTGCATGACGAATGCGGCGGCCGGGGTGTTGGTGCGCTTGGCATGTGTCTCACCGGCAATTTCGCGCTTTCGATGATGGTGGAGCCGGCGGTGCTCGCCCCGGTTCTGTGCCAACCTTCGTTGCCGGCGAACGATCCGGCCGGCATGCATGCTTCTGCTCAAGACATCGCGATTGTTCGTGAGCGGATGGAGCGTGAGGATTTGACGCTGCGGGGGTATCGGTTCGCCGGTGACAAGCATTGTAAGGCTGCGCGGTTTGAAGCGATCAGCAGAGCGCTCGGCTCCCGTTTTGAAGGCGAGGTCCTGCCGGATTCAGCCGCAAAGCCGGGCACGTTCAATCCAAATCCACACAGCGTGGTGACAACACACTTGATCGATGAAGCGGGTTCGATCACGCGCCAGAAGGTCGATGAGATCATCGCTTTCTTCAGGCTTCGTCTTTGACGGCAGACGAAGAGCGGAGCGGTTCGCCACCGCTCCGCTTCGTTGGTGTCGGTACAATCGCGAATCTATTGGGGCTGTTTGGTTTGATCTTGGCGTTCGCGATTGCGTTCGTGTTCGCGCTCCGGGCGCTCCATGTCTTCGCGTCCGTCAGCTGGATTTGGATGGCCCGGCTGCGCGCGACGCGGTTCGTTTTGCTGTTGCTGTTGGTTGTTCGGCATAGGAGATTGCTCCGTGGTTGCCCGCCCGTGCTCAGACAACGGCTCAAACCGCCTGTCGTTCCGGCAAAAATATACGTAATGTCAGAGAGTTACGCCGGTATCGTGTGACCGTGTCCGTTCCGATCAGGCAACCATCGCAAATTGCGAACAATTCTCAGCTAATACCTTGGCGCAACGGACCTTTCGCCCACTTGCAGCGGGGCAATAAATCGTCCATTCGCCTCCGCGAAAGCGGTCAGACTCATGACGAAAATCCTCGTCGACGGCATAGAAGTCGACGTTCCTCCGGAACTTACGTTGCTGCAGGCGTGTGAAGCCGCCGGCGCCGAGATTCCGCGCTTTTGCTATCACGAACGCCTCTCGATCGCCGGCAATTGCCGCATGTGCCTGATCGAAGTGAAGGTCGGCGGTAAGTCGGGCCCGAAGCCTGTCGCGTCATGTGCGCAGCAAGTGAAAGACTTGCCGCCGCCGCGTGATGAACTGCTCAACGAACTCGTCACAAAAAGCGCCACCGTCGCCAAGGCGCGCAAAGGCGTGATGGAGTTCCTCCTGATCAACCACCCGCTCGATTGCCCGATCTGCGATCAGGGCGGTGAATGCGACCTGCAAGACCAATCCGTCGCCTATGGCCGCGGTGGTTCGCGGTTCGATGAGAACAAGCGCGCCGTCGAAGAAAAGTTCATGGGCCCGCTCGTGAAGACGGTGATGACGCGCTGCATTCAATGCACGCGCTGTGTCCGTTTCGCCACCGAAGTGGCCGGAGTGCCTGAATTGGGCGCGACGGGCCGCGGCGAGGACATGGAAATCACCACGTATTTGGAGGCGTCGCTCTCAAGTGAGCTTTCCGCGAACGTGATCGACCTTTGCCCAGTCGGTGCGCTGACCTCGAAGCCATACGCCTTCAACGCGCGGCCCTGGGAACTGACCAAGACCGAGACCATCGACGTGATGGATGCGCTGGGCTCCAACATTCGCGTGGATGCGCGTGGTGACGCAGTCTTGCGCGTCCTTCCGCGTGTGAACGAAGAGATCAACGAAGAGTGGATATCGGACAAAGCGCGCTACGCGGAGGACGGCCTCGGTCGCCAGCGTCTCGATCGTCCGTACATCCGCGAAAACGGCAAATTGCGCGCGGCGAGTTGGGACGAAGCGCTGCAAGCCACCGCAAGGGCGCTCTCCGGCGACGCCAGGAAGATCGGCGCCATCGCCGGCGATCTCGCGTGCGCGGAGAGCATGAAGGCGACGCTTGATCTCTTCCGCGCGCTCGGTTCGCCGAACACGGATTGTCGCGCCGATGGCGCGCGGATCGGCGGCGGCGCGCGTCAAGAATATCTCTTCAACTCGACCATCGCCGGCATCGACGAAGCGGATGCGATCCTGATCGTCGGCGCTAATGCGCGTATCGAGGCGCCTGTGCTCAATGCGCGCTTGCGCAAGGCATGGCTGCGCGGTGCCGAAATCGCGGTGATCGGTGAAGCTGCCGATCTCGCGTACCGGTACACGCACATCGGCGCTGGCGCGCAGTCGCTGAGCAACCTCGGTGCGTTCGGCGACAAGCTGAAGAGCGCGCAGAAGCCGATGGTGATTGTCGGCAGCGGTGCGATTGCGCGTGCTGACGGCGGCGCGGTGCTTCGTGCCGCGGGCAAGCTCGCTGCGGGTCTCAACAAGGACGGCTGGAACGCGTTCAACGTTCTGCATACGGCGGCTTCGCGCGTCGCCGGCCTCGATCTTGGCTTCCTGCCGGGGCAGGGCGGCAAGAGCGCAGGCGAAATGCTAAAGGGCGGAGTCGATACGCTCGTTCTGCTCGGCGTCGACGAAGTGGCGCTGCCGAGCAGCGGCACGGTCATCTACATCGGCACGCATGGTGATGCGGGCGCGCACCGCGCCGACATCATCCTGCCGGGCGCCGCCTACACGGAGAAGGACGCCACCTGGGTCAACACCGAGGGCCGCGTGCAGTATGGCCGCCGCGCGACGTTCCCAAAGGGCGAGGGCAAAGAGGATTGGACGATCCTGCGCGCGCTTTCGGCCGTTCTGGGCAAGACGCTGCCGTATGACTCGCTGCTGGCGTTGCGCCAGAAGATGATCGCCGATCACCCGACGTTCGGCCACGTCGACTACGCGCCGGGCGCCGCCGAGAGTGCGGGCTTTGATGCCGCCAAGATCGGCGCCGACGGCCAAGTATCGAGCGATCCGTTCAAGTCGCCGGTCACCGATTTTTACCTGACCAACCCGATCGCGCGCGCATCGAAGACGATGGCGGAGTGCTCACGGCTTCGCGCCAACGCCATGAAGGTGGCCGCGGAATGAACCAGGATATCGACTACATCACCTGGTTCGGCATCAATTGGCCGACCGAAGTGGAATGGGCGCTCGTAAAGACCGGGCAAATCCTGATCATCTGCATTCTGCTGCTGATCTCGCTGGCGTTCTTGCTGCTGTTCGACCGTAAGGTCTGGGCGGCGGTCCAGCTTCGGAAGGGCCCCAATGTCGTTGGGCCCTTCGGTCTGCTTCAATCCTTCGCGGACTTCTTCAAGTTCGTGTTCAAGGAAATCGTTATCCCGGCAGGTGCGAACAAGACCGTGTTCATGCTGGCGCCGCTGCTTACGTTCGTGCTCGCCTTCATTGGCTGGGCCGTGGTGCCGTGGGGGCCCAACATTGTGATCGCCGACCTGAACGTCGGCATCCTCTACTTGTTCGCGATCTCATCGCTCGGCGTCTACGGCATCATCATGGGCGGCTGGGCTTCGAATTCGAAGTACCCGTTCCTGGGCGGCTTACGCTCGGCCGCTCAAATGGTGAGCTACGAAGTCTCGATCGGCTTTATTCTCATCACGGTGCTGCTGCTGGTCGGCTCGCTCAACCTCACCACCATTGTCGACAGCCAGGCCGACGGCATCTGGATGTGGAACGCGTTCCGGATCGCCAACTTCGCGGAATTCCCGAACAACATCCTCGTCGGCGTCGTCATGTTCGCGATGTTCGTGATGTTCTTCGTATCGGCGCTCGCCGAGACCAACCGGCCGCCGTTCGATCTCCCCGAGGCGGAATCCGAACTCGTGGCGGGCTACCAGGTCGAGTACAGCTCGACCCCGTACCTGCTCTTCATGATCGGCGAATACCTCAACATCGTGATGATGTGCGCGATGATGTCGATCCTGTTCCTCGGCGGATGGCATCTGCCTTGGGGATCGATCGAGAGCCTGGGTATTGGACCGTGGCTCACCTCGCTCGCGGGTCTCTTGGTCTTCTACGTGAAAATCTGGATCGGCTTCTTCTTCTTCGCGATGGTGAAGGCCATCGTGCCGCGTTATCGCTACGACCAGTTAATGCGTTTGGGCTGGAAGATTTTTCTGCCCACTTCGCTCGTCGCCGTCATCGTCATTGGCTACTACGTCGCGTTCCTGGCGCCGGCAGCCACGCACACCGTTGCTGGAGGCTAAGCCCGATGTCTCGCATCCTCCAAGCCGCGAAGGGCGCTTTGATGCTCGATATGGTCGGTGGCTTCGCGATCGCCATGAAATATTTCTTCACGCGCAAAGCGACGGTGAACTATCCGTTCGAGAAGGGCCCACTCTCGCCCCGTTTCCGCGGCGAACACGCGCTGCGCCGCTATGCTAATGGCGAAGAGCGCTGCATTGCCTGCAAGCTCTGCGAAGCGATCTGCCCAGCGCAAGCCATCACCATCGAAGCAGAGCCGCGCGAAGACGGCAGCCGCCGCACCACGCGCTACGACATCGACATGGTGAAGTGCATCTATTGCGGTTACTGCCAGGAAGCGTGCCCGGTCGATGCGATCGTGGAAGGTCCGAACTTCGAGTTCGCGACCGAAACGCGCGAAGAACTTTACTACGACAAGGAGCGTCTGCTCGCGAACGGCGATCGCTGGGAGCGGGAGATTGCGAAGAATTTGGAGCTGGACGCGCCCTACCGGTAGGGCGGGTCTTTTCTCGGGGGCAGCTGAGCAAAACGCTCGGCACGCCGTTTCGAATTGGGAGAGCGTGACGGATGTTGGCGTCGATCGCCTTCTACGTGCTGAGTGTGATCGCGGTGATTTCCGCGTTCGCGGTCATCTCTGTGCGCAATCCCGTGCACTCGGTGCTGTTTCTGATCCTGACGTTCTTCACGTCGGCGGGTTTGTTCGTGTTGCTGGGCGCCGAGTTTCTGGCGATGCTACTGGTCGTCGTTTATGTCGGCGCGGTCGCGGTGCTCTTCCTCTTTGTCGTCATGATGCTCGACGTCGATTTTGCAGAGCTGAAGCAAGGCTTCTTGTCGTACATGCCTATCGGCGCGATTATCGCGTTGGCCTTGTTTTCCGAATTGGCGCTCGTCGCCAGCGCCTCGATGTCTGCGCAAGGCGCGCCGATCTCGATTGCAACGGAGCAGGTGAGTGAGGTCACCAACGCCGAAGCCATCGGCCAAGTGCTCTACACGGACTATCTGCTCGTCTTCCAAATGGCCGGCCTCGTGCTCTTCGTCGCCATGATCGGGGCCATCGTGCTGACGCTTCGCCACCGGCCGGGTGTGAAGAAGCAAGACATTGCCGCGCAAGTCGGCCGCAAACGCTCTGAGGGCGTCGAGCTTAAAGACATCCGTCCAGGGCAGGGGCTCGGCTAATGGAAATCACGCTCGCCCACTATCTGTTTGTCGCCGCTGCGCTCTTTACGATCGGCGTCTTCGGTATCTTCGTGAACCGTAAGAACGTCATCATCATCCTGATGTCGATCGAACTCGTTCTGCTCTCGGTGAACATCAATCTCGTGGCATTCTCTGCACACCTGCAGAACCTCCAGGGCCAGATATTCGCGATGATGGTTTTGACGGTCGCGGCTGCTGAGGCGGCGGTGGGCCTCGCCATTCTGGTCACGTACTTCCGCAACCGCGGCAATATTGCGGTTGAAGACATCAATCAGATGAGGGGTTGAGACGGTGCAATTCTCCCCCGAAGTCCTGATTGTGCTTGGGCCGCTCATCGCGGCCGCGTTTGCGGGCCTCCTTCAGCGTTATGTCGGCGATCGCGTGGCGATGAGCGTCACGACGGCCTCTATCGGTCTGTCGTTGCTGTTGTCGTGGCCGATCTTCCTCGACTTCGTCGGCGGCGGGGGCCACGAGCGGCTGATCGAGATCATGCCTTTCATCAATGTCGGCGACTTCCGGTCGACGTGGAGCGTCCGCATCGACGCGATGTCGGCGATCATGCTCGTGGTCGTGAATACGGTCTCGTTCTTGGTTCACCTCTATTCATGGGGCTACATGAGCGAGGACCCGCACAAAGCGCGGTTCTTCTCGTACCTTTCGTTCTTCACCTTTTCGATGCTCGCGCTGGTGACAGCAAACGACTTTCTGCAGCTCTTTTTCGGCTGGGAGGGCGTCGGCGTGGCGTCCTATTTGCTGATCGGTTTCTGGTATCAAAAGCGCAGCGCCAATGACGCGGCGATCAAGGCGTTCGTGACCAATCGCGTTGGCGATTTTGGGTTTGCGCTCGGGATCATGGCGGCGTTCTTCTGCTACGGCTCGATCCAGTTCGATGCCGTGTTTGAAGCGGCTGCCGCTAACCCTGGCCTGACGCTCGGCGTCGGCGAGGTGCACTTCAACGCCATCGAGGCGATTTGCTTCCTCTTGTTCATCGGCGCGATGGGCAAGTCGGCGCAGTTCTTCCTGCACGTCTGGTTGCCGGACGCGATGGAAGGCCCGACGCCGGTTTCGGCGCTTATTCACGCGGCGACGATGGTCACCGCCGGCGTGTTCATGGTGAGTCGCTGCGGCGAGCTTTATCACCTGGCGCCGCTCGCGAGCGGTTTTGTTACCATCATCGGCGCGACGACCGCGCTGTTCGCCGCGACCGTTGGGTTGGCGCAAAACGACATCAAGCGCGTGGTCGCGTATTCGACCTGCTCGCAGCTCGGCTACATGTTCTTCGCGGCGGGCGTCGGCGCCTACAACGCGGCGATGTTCCACTTGTTCACGCACGCCTTCTTCAAGGCGCTGCTCTTCCTCGGGGCGGGGTCGGTCATCCATGGCCTGCATCACGAGCAGGACATGCGCCACATGGGCGGCGTGCGTAAGCCGATGATGATCACCTGGTCCATGATGATCATCGGCACGCTGGCGCTGACCGGCTTTGGCATTCCCGAGATCGGCGGGTTCGCGGGATTCTACTCGAAGGACGCGATCATTGAAGCGGCGTACGGCAGCAACGGGATCGGCGCGCAGTTCGCCTTCTGGTGCGGTGTAACGGCTGCGCTGCTAACGAGCTTCTACTCATGGCGGCTGGCGTTCATGACCTTCGAAGGCAAATACCGAGGCAATCCAGACGCGCATACTCATGACGCTCACGGCGATGCGCACGCGCATGGCGATCATGGCCACGGAGCGCACGCGAAGCCGGCCGATGGCACGGCGCCCGCGCATGAGTCTCCCGTCGTGATGCTCATCCCGCTGTTCGTATTGGCCGCTGGCGCCATTGCGGCCGGCGCGATATTCGCGCCGTATTTCCTGGGCGAGCACGCGGAAGCATTCTGGCGCCACGTCATTCCGCTAGCGCACGGCGAAGGACATCACGAGTTCCCGGCCTGGGTGATCTGGGCGCCGCTCAGCGTTACTGTCACGGGCTTCATCTTTGCGGTGCTCTTCTATCTCTGGAAACCTGGCGCGGCGAAGGCGATGGCTGGCGGTCCGGTTTGGGCCTTCCTCTACAATAAGTGGTATTTCGACGAGATCTACGACTTCATCTTCGTCAAAGGCGCGCGCGCTGTTGGCGATCTTTTCTGGAAGGTCGGCGACAAGCGCTTGATCGACGGTCTTGGACCCGACGGCTTTGCCGCGACCACAAACTTTTTCTCGCGCAATCTGCGCCGCCTGCAGACGGGCTTTGTGTATCACTACAGCTTCATAATGCTGATTGCGGCGGTAGCGTTCGGCGCTTATGCGATCCTCGCTGCCATCGGAGGCCACCGATGAGCGAGATCGTGGCCGGCTGGCCCATCCTTTCAATCGTGACGTTCTTGCCGGTAGCGGGGGCGATCTTAATTCTGCTTTCGCGCATGTCGGCGCGGGGTGAGAATGTCGGCTACGATAATGGCGTTAAGCTGCTGACCTTACTGGTCACGATCGCGACGTTCGTGGCCTCAGTGTTCGCTTTCGCTGCCTTCGATTTCAACAATCCGAACTATCAATTGCAAGAAAGCATCCCTTGGGCGTTCGGCGCGTCCTATGCGATGGGCGTCGACACGCTGGCGATATCGCTCGTCATGTTGACGACGTTCCTGACACCGATCTGCATTTTAGCGAGTTGGGTGATCGAGAAGCAGGTCAGCAGCTACATGGTGTTGTTCCTGATCCTGGAGTCGCTGATGATCGGCGTCTTCTGCGCGCAGGATATCATTCTCTTCTACATTTTCTTCGAAGGCGGCCTCATCCCAATGTTTATCCTCATTGGGGTTTGGGGCGGCGACCGCCGTGTGTACGCAGCGTTCAAGTTCTTTCTCTATACGTTGCTGGGCTCTTTGCTGATGCTGGTTGCGATCATTTATATGATCGCGACGGCCGGCACCTCGAACATCCCGGCGCTTACTGAGTACGCGCAATCTACCGGCTTCGATCAGAATGTGCAGATTTGGCTGTGGCTGGCTTTCTTCGCATCGTTCGCGGTGAAGATGCCGATGTGGCCGGTTCACACGTGGTTGCCGGATGCACACGTCGAAGCGCCGACAGCGGCTTCAGTCGTGCTGGCGGCGATCCTATTGAAGATGGGCGGCTACGGTTTCTTGCGTTTCTCGTTGCCGATGTTCCCGCACGCCTCGCACTACTTCCAGTTTTTCGTGTTCGCACTGTCAGTAATCGCCATCGTCTGGGCGTCGCTCGTCGCGTTCCGCCAAGTCGATATGAAGAAGCTGATTGCCTACTCGTCGGTGGCGCACATGGGCTTTGTCACCATGGGAATTTTCTCGGGCAATGAGCAGGGCATCCAGGGCGCGATTTTCCAGATGCTCTCGCACGGCATCATCTCCGGTGCGCTCTTCCTTTGCGTGGGCGTGGTTTACGACCGCATGCACACGCGCGAGATTGCCTTCTATGGTGGCCTCGTGAATCGGATGCCGGTCTATGCGGCGGTCTTCATGCTGTTCACGATGGGCAATGTCGGCTTGCCGGGCACGTCGGGCTTTCCTGGTGAAATTCTCACCATGGTCGGCGCTTTCCAGATAAGCGGCTGGATCGCCGCTTGCGCCGCGCTCGGCGTGATTTTCTCGGCCGCCTATGCGCTAACGCTCTATCGCAAGGTCGCGCTTGGCAACATCGAGAACCCTAAGCTCGACAAGATCGCTGATCTCGATGCACGTGAATGGGTGCAGTTCGTGCCGCTGATCATTGCGACGCTGGTCATGGGTCTTGCGCCGACATACGTGCTCGATTTTACGGCGAGCTCTGCGCAGACGATCATCGCGCAATTCGCGGGAGCTGGCCAGTGAACCCGCTGATTGACCTGAGCCGTGACCTTGCGCTGGCGCGACCTGAACTTTTGCTTGTAGCCTTTGCGTTGGCCGGAGCGATCATTGGCGCTTGGTTTAAGGATCGCAGCTTCACCACGCTATCGACCCTTGGTGTGGTCGCGATCCTTGCTTCAGGCCTGCTCTCCGTCGCGCTTAACTCAGGCGCTGCCGTGGAGATTTTCCAAGGGGCGATGGTTGTTGATGGCGTCGCCGGCTTCGCTAAGGCGTTGATCGCCATTTCCGCCGCCGCCACACTCGCGCTCGGCGCCGATTACTTTACATCCACCAAGGAACAGCGTTTCGAGTTCCCGCTGCTTGTCGCGCTGGCGACGCTTGGCATGTTCGTGATGGTCTCGGCGCAAGACCTGATCAGTCTCTACGTTGGGGTCGAGCTTCAGTCTTTAGCTGCGTACGTGCTCGCCGCTTGGCGGCGCGACGACGCGCGCTCGTCGGAGGCCGGGCTCAAGTATTTTGTTTTGAGTGCGATCTCTTCGGGCTTGTTGTTGTTTGGCTCCTCGTTTGTTTACGGCTTTACCGGTTCGATCCATTTCGACGCGATAGCCGCTGCGGTCGGCGAAGGCGCCGGCGGCATCGGTCTCATTTTCGGCCTCGTGCTTATGCTTTGCGCGCTCGGCTTCAAGATGTCCGCCGCGCCGTTCCACATGTGGACGCCCGACGTTTATGAAGGCGCGCCGACACCGATCACCGCGTTCTTTGCTGCGGCCCCCAAGGTTGCGGCCGTCGCTTTGATGGCGCGGCTGCTCTACGGGCCGTTCGTGGAACTGACGGGGCAATGGCAACAGGTCGTTGCGGCGCTTGCCGCGATCTCGATGGTCTGGGGCTCGGTGGCGGCACTGATTCAAACCAATCTCAAGCGCCTCATGGCCTATTCCTCGATTGGCAATATGGGCTTCGCGCTGATGGCCTTGGCCGCAGGAACGTCGAAGGGGCCATCATCGGCATTGATCTACTTGGCGCTCTATCTGCCTTCGACCATCGGCATGTTTGCGCTGATTTTGGCGATGCGTCGCGCCGGAGACTCCGCCGAGACAGTTAGCGACCTTGCGGGCCTCGCGCGCAAACGGCCGTGGATGGCGACGTTGTTCACGATGCTTTTGTTTTCCGTTGCAGGGATTCCACCCTTTGCGGGCTTTATCGGCAAACTAGCCGTATTCACGGCGACGATCGACGGGCAGGTTTACTGGCTTGCCATTCTGGGCGGTGTCGCTGCGGTTGTGGCGGCGGCGTACTATCTCCGCCTTATCGCCTCGATCTGGTTTGCCCCGCCGGCTGAGCAGTTGCAGTCGCCCAGCAGCACGATCATGCTGACAGCGGTGGCTTCGGCGGCGCTGAGCTTCCCCGTGCTGGTGTTGTTGCTTGGTGCGTTGCAGAGTGCGGCCGAGAACGCGGTGCGGATGAGTTTTTGAGAAAGCGGGCTTGATGATCGACGGCCAAGCGCCGGTCGAAGTCTTCGACGAAATCGACTCCACTATTCTGGAGGCGCGCAGACGCGCCGAACGCGGAGAGTTTTCGTCCGTATGGTTGATTGCCAGGCGCCAAACAGCGGGGCGTGGCCGCCGAGGGCGTTCATGGACCTCTCACAGCGGCAACTTGATGGCGACCTTGTTATTCGCGACCGAGCAACCGCCGCAGCAGGTTGCGCTGCTTGGCTTTGCGACAGGTGTCGCTCTTGCCGAAACAATCGATGCGGTGATTGGCGACGGCGCGGCGCAACTCAAATGGCCGAATGACGTGTTCATCAATGGCGCCAAAGCCTCGGGCATCATGCTGGATTCTGGCGCCGTTGCCCCGGGTCGAACCTGGGTGGCGCTGGCGTTCGGCGTCAACCTCGCCGAAGCGCCGGAAAACATCGATCAAAAGACAATCGCCCTGCGCGATGTATTGCCGCCCGATGCGCCCACGCCGGATCCACTCGCCTTCCTCGCCGCTTTGCGTCCGAAACTGGAAGGTTGGGCGACCTGTATTTTGAGCGAAGGGTTTGAGCCGCTTCGCCGGGCATGGCTGCAGCGCGCCTATGGGTTCGGTCGTGAGGCGCGTGTCGTGCAAGGGGAGCTAACTCTTGAAGGGCGCATCGCTGGCCTCTCGCCGCGCGGTGAACTCGAGCTCGACACAAAGACCGGTCGTCGCCTTATTGCGGCCGGCGATGTGTTTCTGACAAAGGCCGCCTGACCCATGCTTCTTGCTATCGATGTCGGCAACACCAACACAAAGTTCGCAATTTGGGACGGGCAGGGATGGCGCGCGCAATGGCGTGCCTCTACCGATACCACCAGAACTGCTGACGAATATGCGCCGTGGCTGCAGCAGGTGATGTCGCTCAGCGCCCTGAGCTTTGCCGATATTACCGATTGCATCATCTCGACGGTGGTTCCGCAGGCGCTTTTTAATTTGCGTAACCTTTCACGGCGCTACATCGGCAAAGAGCCGATGGTGATTGGCGAAGATAATCTCAATCTGGGCATCGAAATTCGCATCGATAAACCGAACGAGGCAGGCGCCGATCGCCTCGTGAACGCGGTCGGGGCCTACATTGTCTACGGCGGGCCGGCGATCGTCATCGATAGTGGCACGGCTACGACCTTCGATATTGTGGCGGCGGACGGTGCGTTCGAGGGCGGAGTTATTCTGCCAGGGATCAACCTTTCGCTCCAAGCGCTGCACGAACACGCGGCGCGGTTGCCGCGTGTGGAGATCCGGGACCCAGGCCGCATAATCGGCAAGGATACCGTGACTGCGATGCAGTCAGGTATCTACTGGGGCTCAATCGAAATGATCGAAGGATTGTGTCGCCGCATTCGCGCGGAGTACGGCAAGCCGATGAAAACGATTGCGACCGGCGGCGTGGCTTCTCTCTTCGAGGGGTCGTTCCCCACTATCGATCACTTCGATCAGGATCTGACGTCGCGGGGATTGCTTGAGATTTTCCGCAGGAATGGCGGCAAGCTTTGAACAAGCCCGCGCCTGACGACGAGTTGGTCTTCCTGCCGCTTGGCGGGTCGGGCGAGATCGGCATGAACCTGAACGCGTACGGTTACGGCCCGCCCGACGCGCGGAAATGGATCATCGTTGATATCGGGGTCATCTTCGGACGAGAAGATACAACGCCCGGTGTCGATCTCATCTTGCCAGATCCTTCGTATCTGGAAGAGCACAGAGACGACATTATCGCGATCGTTCTGACCCATGCGCACGAGGATCATATCGGCGCGCTGGGGTGGCTCTGGCCACGTTTGCCGGCGCCGGTCTATGCCACGCCTTTCACCGCCGCTTTGGTGCGCGAGAAATTGCGCGAACGGAATCTGCTTGAGAAGGTGCCACTCACGGAAATTCCGCTTAAGGGGCAGCTGACGCTTGGGCCTTTCGAGATCGACTTTGTCACACTGACGCACTCGATCCCCGAACCGAATGGATTGGCGATCCGAACGCCGCTCGGGCTTGTTTGGCATACCGGTGATTGGAAGATCGACCCAGACCCGTTGATTGGCGAAACCACCGACGAGGCCAAGCTTCGGGCGATGGCCGAAGAAGGCGTGCTGGCCATGGTGTGTGACAGCACCAATGTGCTGGTCGAAGGTTCAACCGGCTCGGAAGCGGAAGTCCGCGAGAAGCTGACCGAGGTCATAAAGGCTTGCTCTGGCAAGGTGGCTGTCACGGCATTTGCGTCAAACGTCGCGCGCGTGGAAACCACGCTGATGGCGGCGCGGGCGGCGGGACGTACGCCGTGCCTTGTCGGGCGCTCGATGCACCGCATCTACAACGCCGCTCAAGGCGTCGGCCTTTTGCAGGACGCGCCACAGATCATCGATGAAGATGAGATCGGTGCGTTGCCTGATGAGAACGTGCTTCTTCTCTGTACCGGCAGCCAGGGCGAGGCGCGCGCGGCGCTTTCGCGGATTGCGCGTGGCGAACATCGCAACGTTGTTCTGCGCCACGGCGACACGGTGATCTTCTCGTCGCGGGTTATCCCCGGAAACGAAATGGCTATTCACCAGCTGTATGATCAATTTCTTGATCGCGGCGTGGAACTTATCACCGCCGACAACGAGCATCTGATCCACGTTTCTGGGCACCCCGCGCGTGACGAGCTGAAACAGATGTATGCCTGGGCGCGGCCTCGGATCGCCGTGCCGGTGCATGGAGAAATCCGACATATTCGCGAGCATGTGAAGCTCGCGCAGTCGCTGCAGGTCCCAGAGACCGTCGCGCCAAGAAACGGCGACATGATACGCTTGGCCCCCGGCCCCGCGGCAGTGATAGATGAAGTGCCTTCCGGGCGGCTTTACGTCGATGGCAATGTGATCATCGAAACCGAGGACGACGCGATCCGCGATCGCAAACGTCTGGCGGCGGAAGGTGCTGTCAATATTGCCTTCGCCCTGAACACGAAAAACGCAATTGTCGCGGGACCCACGGTGTCGGTCCGCGGCCTTACGATGCCAGATGAAGGGGACCTAGATCTGGCCCTTGAGGATCTAGAGGACACGGCAAAGGCCGCCTTCAGCAAGCTCAACCATGCCGAACGTGACGACGACGACGTGATTGAGGCAAGCGTTGTACGTGCGGTACGCAAAACTGCCGAAAGACTTTGGAAGAAAAGACCTCTTGTCGACGTTTCGGTACTGCGCCTCTAAGGTCGGGCGGGAACTTGGAGTAGGACCGTGATTGGCAGATTGAATCACGTGGGGATTGCCGTGCCCTCTATTGAGGCGGCCAAGGCAACTTATCGTGACCTCTATGGCGTGCCCGAACGCGCCATCACAGAGACGCGCGAACTGCCCGCTCAGGGCGTCAAGTTTGCATTCGTCAATGTTGCGAATTCGCAGATCGAGTTGATCGAGCCACTCGGCGCCGACAGCCCCATTGCCAGATTCATCGAGAAGAACCCTCGCGGAGGACAACACCACGTCTGCTTCGAAGTGGACGATATTTACGTCGCGCGTGACGAGATGATTGTGCGTGGTGCGCGGGTGCTGAATGAGCCACGTATCGGCGCGCATGGCACACCCATCATCTTTATAGACCCCAAGAACTCCGACGGCGTGCTAATAGAACTTATGGAAACGCCGAAGGCCGCGCACGGATGAACGTTTTTCTCGGAATCGCGATCTACGTGATCGCTTGGTGGCTCTCGTTCTTCTTGATGTTGCCCATGGGTGCTCAGAGCCATCACGAGGCCGGCGAAGAGACAGTGCCGGGCACGGAGCGGGGCGCCCCGCGGGTGCACAACCTGCGCAGGAAGGCGCTCTATGCGGCTGGGATCGCTGCCATCGTATGGCTGGCGGTGGCCTGGGGCATTTCGGTGGACCTTTGGCACATGCGCGGGCCGTAAGGCCGCGTTGCGGCGGCGTCCGGCGCAGTCTATCCAGACGCCCGAAAGGAATTCCCACCTATGCATGCGCTAAAGGTCACGCGCGCCGAAGATTTTCCCGAATGGTATCAGGCCGTCGTCCGTGAAGCGGACTTGGCGGAGCTGTCGCCGACCCGTGGCTGCATGATCATCAAGCCCTGGGGCTACGGCATCTGGGAGCGTATCCAGGGCGAGCTCGACCGCCGCATCAAAGAAAGCGGTCACGACAATTATTACTTCCCGCTGCTGATCCCACTGGGTTTTATCGCCAAGGAAGCCGATCACGTTGATGGCTTTGCCAAAGAGATGGCGGTCGTCACCCATCATCGGCTGAAGAAGATCGACGGCTCACTTAAGCCCGATCCCGAGGCGGAATTGGCCGAACCCTTCATCATCCGCCCGACGTCCGAGACGATTATTGGCGATGCGTTTAGCCGCTGGGTGAAATCGTATCGTGATTTGCCACTGAAGTTGAACCAGTGGGCCAACGTCATGCGCTGGGAGATGCGGACCCGCATGTTCCTGCGCACGGCGGAGTTTCTCTGGCAGGAAGGCCACACAGCGCACGTCGATGAAGCCGATGCGATGGATGAGACGATGGTGGCGCTCGAAATCTACCGTAGTTTTGCGGAAGACTTCTTGGCGCTCCCGGTCGTAGCTGGTGAGAAGCCGGAGAATGAGCGCTTTCCTGGCGCCGAACGGACCTATTCAATCGAAGCGATGATGCAGGATGGAAAGGCCTTACAGGCCGGGACGTCCCATTATCTCGGAACGCACTTCGCCGAGGCGCAGAATATTCGCTACCAAGACAAAGAAGGCGGGATGACGCTCGCTCACACCACATCTTGGGGCGTCTCGACCCGCCTGATTGGCGGCGTGATCATGACTCATGGCGATGATGATGGCCTGCGTACACCGCCCGCAATCGCACCGAGGCAGATCGTTATCGTGCCCATGCTGCGTGGCAAACCGGAAGACGAAGAGCTAAAAGACTACTGCACGTCGCTAGTCAGCGAGTTGAACAAGCTTACGGCGTTTGGCTTCGCTGTGCGCGCTTATGTCGACACCAAAGATGCCCGCCCCGCAGACAAACGCTGGGACTGGGTCCGCCGCGGTGCACCACTGATTTGTGAGATTGGCCCACGTGACGCCGCTGGTGGCAACGTGACGTTTATTAAGCGCAATGCACTGCGCGAAGGTGAAAAGATCAAGTCGCACACTCTCGCTCGCGCCGACTTTGTTGCGCAGGCGGCAGGATTGTTGGAAGCCACGCAGAAAGAATTGTACGACGAGGCCAAGACCCGACTGGATGGAAACATCCGTGGCGATTTCGCGACCTTCGCCGACATAGAAAAGTACTACGGAACCGAGGACAAAGACGGCGAGCTCAAGGGCTGGGCGCGCGTTCAGTGGTCGCGGCCAACCGGCGCTGCGTTGGAACAAGTGGGGATCCGCCTGAAAGCCCTGAAGCTGACCATCCGCAATGCTCCGGCCGCGCAACCGTCATCGTTCGGCAAGTGCATCTTCAGCGGCGCTCCAGCCGTAGAAGAAATTCTGATCGCAAGAGCCTATTGATGAGCAATGGAAGAAGCGCGCCGTTCGGCCTGTTCGAGCGCATGCTCGCGGGGCGCTATCTCCGCGCCAAACGCGCGCATGGCGGTGTTGCGCTCATCTCGGTGATTTCAGTCATCGCCATAACGCTCGCGGTAATGGCGCTCATTATCACGATGTCGGTGATGAACGGCTTCCGGGAAACGCTTCTGTCCCGGATCTTGGGTGTGAATGGTCACGTCTATGTCGACGTACACAACATGCCGAACGGTGAGATTGAACGTCTCGCGGCGCTTGCGCGTGAGGTTCCTGACGTTGTGCACGTGGCGCCGATCATCAACGCACAAGCGCTCGCAACATCTCCTGACGGGATTGCAGCTGGCGTCATTGTGCGCGGCATCAGGCGCGAGGATCTGCAAGCGCTGCCGATCGTTGCCGATAGCATCCGCAGCGGTGGCGGCTTCGAGAATTTTGAGGGCGTGGAGTCGCCAAGCATTCTGATCGGGGACCGGCTCGCGGCCTCTCTGGGTGCTGCTGAAAACATGGCGATTTCGATCCTGTCGCCCCAGGGGGCGGCGACGCCATTTGGCTTAACGCCGCGTCGGAAGTCTTTTCTCATCGGCGGCGTATTCAGTGTTGGCATGGCCGAATTCGACTCGGCGCTTGTCTACATGCCGATCGAACAGGCGCAAATTCTCTTCGGCCGCGGCAACGGAGCGGACGAACTGGAGATACGCATTCGCGATCCCGACCGTTCGGCTCAGATCATGATGGATCTGCGGTCGCGCTTGGGGCCAGACATCTATGTCTACGATTGGCGCGCCAAGAGTCAGGGCCTATCGGACGCGCTCGTTGTTGAGCGCAATGTGATGCGCCTGATTCTTATGATTCTGGTCGCCATCGCTGCGCTCAATATCGTCACCGGTCTTATCATGCTGGTGAAGAACAAGAGCCGAGACATCGCGATTCTACGGACGATGGGCGCTACGAAGGGCGCAATCATGCGCGTGTTCTTCATGGCCAGCGCCAGTCTTGGCATGATCGGGCTAAGTCTCGGCCTGCTTTTCGGGGTGGGCTTCTGCCTCAATATCGAGGCAATCCAAAACTTCATCCAAGACACAACGGGCTTCGATGTCTTCCCGGGGACGGTCTATTCGCTCGAAACACTGCCCGCGCGCGTGGAGTGGGCAGAGGTCCTCGGCATCTCCATCTTCACCATCCTGGTGACTTTCTCTGCCACTTTGCTCACATCGTGGTGGGCTTCACGCTTCGATCCGGTGGAGGCGCTTCGTTATGAGTAACGCTCCACAACCCAGACAATCCATCCTGCGCCTCGACAATGTGAGCCGAATTTACGAATCCGGCGCCAGCACGCTCACCGTTCTCGATGGTGTGAATTTGGATATTGCGCCCGGAGAGATCGTCGGACTGATAGGACCGTCGGGCTCTGGCAAGTCATCTTTGTTGCATGCGGCAGGTTTGCTGGAGGGACCGAGTGGCGGTGATGTCTGGATTGAAGGCGAATCCGCGTGGGATCTGAACGATGGCCAACGCACCGCTATTCGGCGCAACCGCATCGGCTTTGTGTACCAATTCCATCACCTCCTGCCGGAGTTTGACGCCATTCATAACGTGGCGCTCCCAGCCTTGATCGCTGGCCGGAAACGCAAACAAGCGATGGAGGAGGCTGAGCGTTTGTTGGGCACTATGGGGCTCGCGGACCGCATCCATCACCAGCCTGCGCAATTGTCCGGTGGTGAGCAGCAACGAGTGGCGATCGCCCGCGCCATGATCAACAACCCGATCCTGATCCTGGCCGACGAACCGACCGGCAACTTGGACCCGGACACTTCAACCACCGTGTTTGGCGCGTTGTCTGATCTGGTACGCAACGAAGGGGCGGCAGCGCTGATCGCCACTCATAACCTCGAACTAGCCAAATTCATGGACCGGGTGATGGCTCTGGATCACGCAAAGCTCATTCAGCGCAGCTAACTGGGGTTCGGGCGGGACGTGTGAGCGCCTATCTTTGTGGCAGAGAATCACATGGCCCCGCCTTTTATTCACCTTCGCGCTCGTTCGGCTTATTCGCTGTTGCAGAGCGCCATACAGGTCAAATCGCTGGCGAAGATCGCTGCGAAGCACGACATGCCGGCGCTGGCGCTGACGGACGCGAACAATATGTTCGGCGCGCTTGAGTTTTCGGAGTCGGCGGCCGAGCTCGGTATTCAACCGATTGTTGGCCTTGCGCTGGACGTACGTGGCGAACATGGGTTGGCGGGCACCGTCGCTTTGCTCGCACAGAATGGCGCCGGCTACGCAAATCTGATGAAGCTGTCGAGCGCGGCATATCTTGAGGCTGAGTCACATGACGATCCGAACGTGCCGTTCGCACGAGTGCTTGATCACGCCGAAGGTTTGATCGCCTTGACGGGTGGTGGCGATGGCGCGCTGGCGCCTATGATCGCTGCGGGCAAGGGCGATGAAGCGATCGAGATATTGAAGCAACTTGGCGGTGCGTTTCCGGGCCGGCTTTATGTCGAACTCCAACGCCACGGCGAAGTGATTGAGGCCGAGACTGAGGCGGCTTTGTTGGAGATGGCGTACGATCTCGGACTTCCCATTGTCGCGACCAATGACATTCGCTTTCAGAGGAAGACGGATCACGGCGCCCATGACGCGCTGATGTGTATTGCGGCCTCGTCATACCTCGGCGAGGAGGATCGGCCACGAGTCACGCATCAACACTATTTCCGTTCCGCTGAAGAGATGGGCGAACTCTTCTCTGATTTGCCGGAAGCCATCGAAAACACCATCGAGATTGCGCGGCGGACAGCCTTCAAGGTCGAAAAGCGCAAGCCGATCTTGCCGCGTTTCGATACAAAACGCGGCCGAGACGAGGCCGCGGAATTGAAGGCCCAGGCGGAAGCGGGATTGAAGGAGCGCATAAAGGCGCTTGGAGAAAACCTCGCTGCGCCAGTCGCGGACTATGAGAAGCGGCTCGCTTTCGAACTGCAAGTCATCACTCAGATGCAGTTCCCCGGCTATTTCCTGATCGTGTCGGACTTCATCAAATGGGCGAAGTCGCACGGGATACCTGTGGGGCCTGGCCGCGGTTCAGGCGCCGGCTCGGTCGTTGCGTGGGCGCTGACAATTACGGACCTCGATCCGCTGCGCTGGGGACTATTGTTCGAGCGTTTCCTCAATCCTGAACGTGTCTCGATGCCGGACTTCGATATCGACTTCTGCCAAGAACGTCGCGGTGAAGTGATTGAGTATGTGAAGAACAAATACGGCGAGGACCGCGTTGCCCACATCATCACGTTCGGCACGCTGCAGGCGCGTGCGGTGCTGCGCGATGTCGGCCGGGTGATGCAATTGCCGTTTGGGCAGGTAGACAAACTGGCCAAGCTCGTTCCGGCGAACCCTGCCAATCCAGTGACCCTTGCGCAGGCCATGGAGATCGAGCCGAAGCTGCAGGAAGCCAAGCGCAATGAGGCGGAGGTCCGGAACCTCATCGACACGGCGCTGCAGCTGGAAGGCCTTTATCGCAACGCCTCGACGCACGCGGCCGGCATTGTCATCGGCGACAGGCCGCTCAGTGAACTGGTGCCGCTCTATCGCGATCCGCGCGCCCACCTGCCTGCTACCCAGTTCAACATGAAGTGGGTCGAGGCCGCGGGTCTCGTGAAGTTCGACTTCTTAGGTCTCAAGACGCTGACGGTGATCGATCGCGCGATAAAGTTCATTGAAGCGCGCAACGAGAAAATCAGTCTCAACACTGGCGACTATAGCGACGAGAGAACCTATCAGCTGCTTCAGTCCGGCCTCACCTTCGGCGTCTTCCAACTCGAAGGCCAGGGCATGCGCGACACACTGCGCAAGGTGAAACCCACCTGCCTCGAAGACGTGATCGCGCTGATCTCGCTCTATCGGCCTGGGCCGATGAAGAACATCGACCGCTTCGCCAACGTCAAGCATGGCCGTGAACTGCCGGATTATCTGCACGAATCGTTGAAGCCGATCTTGGAAGAGACGTACGGCGTTATTGTCTATCAAGAGCAAGTGATGCAAATTGCGCAGGTGCTGTCGGGCTACTCGCTCGGTGAAGCCGACTTGCTCCGCCGCGCCATGGGCAAGAAGCAGCCCGCCGAAATGGCCAAGCAGAAATCGCGCTTCATCGAGGGCGCGAAGGAGCGCGGTGTCGGCGAAAATCTTGCCTCGCACATATTCGATCTTGTGGAAGAGTTCGCAGGCTACGGCTTTAACAAATCGCATGCGGCCGCCTATGCCGTCGTTGCGTACCAGACCGCCTATCTCAAAGCGCATTACCCGGTTGATTTCATCGCCGCATCAATGAGCCTTGATCTTTCGAACTCAGACAAGCTTGCGAGCTTTGTGCAAGACGCGAAGCGGATCAAAGTCACGATGTTGCCGCCGGACCTCAATCACTCTGAGGCCGATTTCAACGTCGAGCGGACAGAAGACGGCTTGGCCGTGCGCTATGCGTTGGGTGCTGTTCGCAATGTGGGGCTGGCTGCGATGGAAAGTGTTGTCGCGGAACGTAAGCGCGGCGGCCAATTCAAGGCGCTTTACGATTTCGCGGAACGGATTGACGCGAAGTCTATCAATCGTCGGCAGCTTGAAAATTTGGCGAAAGCGGGTGCACTCGACGCGATGGAACCAGATCGCGCGCGAGCGCTCGCCGCATGTGAAATGATCTCGGCGTACGCCCAGCGGGTTGCCGAGGAGCGCGCGAGCGCGCAAGCGAGTCTCTTTGGCGCTGAAGAACCAAGCGCACGCCCAGCTTTCCCAAAGGCGCCGGCATGGTCGGCGCAAGATCGGCTTGATGCCGAGCGCGAAAGCGTGGGCTTCTACCTTTCGGGTCATCCACTTTCCGATTTCTTCGTTGATGCCGGTGAGCGCTATTCGAGTTATGCCGATATTGTCGAAGAAGGCGAAACAGAGCCGCGGGCTTACATGATGGCGGGCGTTGTGCGCCGCGTTCAATACCGTCCAGCGATGTCCGGCGGCACGCTCGCTTTTGTGTCAATGTCCGACCCGACGGGTGATTTTGAAGGCATGATTATGCCCGAAAACGTCCAAGCCGCGCGCGACGTTATTGAGGTGGGCAAGGCGTTCGGATTTCGGGGCAGGGTGCGGTGGCGCGATGGGGATTTGAAGCTCGCGGCTGACTCGTTCGAACCGGTGGAGGCGGCGGAAGCGCGGATCGGCGACGATCTGCGGATCGTGCTGAAGGAGGGCGCGCCGCTCGATTTGTTGGTCCAAACGCTTGCTTCACTGCCAAGAGCTCAGCCTGGAGAGGCGCGACCGTTGCACCTTGTTCTTCGGCTCAAAGATGGCCGCGAAATCGAGCTCGACACGAAGCGCCTGGCCTCTGGCAGTCCAAGCGCACGGGCGGCATTGAAAGCTGCGCGCGGTGTGGAAAGGGTGATCTGAGGCGCCAGCGGCGGCTCGTCGAAGAAATCTCCCGAAACGCGTGCAAAGGCTTGCCGCGCGCGTGGGAAGCTCTCCAAATGTCCTCCGCTCCAGAGGGGGAGGGCACATGCGCTTCAATTTGCGTCCAACCGTCGCGCTCGTCGCGCTGCTTAGCCTAGCCGCTTGTGCAACCGCAGGCACGGATACCGCCAGTGTTGAGGGGCCTGAGCCGTTTGCGTCGACGTACACGCCGCGTCCGTCCGTGCCCACACTGATCCGAAACGCCACGGTTTTCGATGGAAACGGCGCCGAGCTGGCGAATGCCGACGTGTTCATGCGCGACGGGCGGATCGTCTCAGTGGGCCAGAACCTCAGTGCTGATGGTGCGACAATAATCGATGGCACCGGCAAGTTCGTGACACCAGGGATCATCGATGCGCACTCGCACTTGGGCGTTTATCCTTCACCGGCGATCGACGCGACCGCTGATGGCAACGAACTCACGCAGCCGAACACCGCTGAGGTCTGGGCGGAGCACTCGGTGTGGCCACAAGATCCTGGCTTCCTGCGCGCTGTCGCTGGCGGGATCACGACGCTGCACATCTTGCCCGGATCAGGCAATCTCTTCGGCGGACGCGGCGTGACACTACGTCCAGTGCTCGGCGCGACGACCGTGCAGGAGATGAAATTTCCGGGTGCGCCGCAAAGCCTGAAGATGGCATGCGGCGAAAACCCAGCGCGCGTTTATGGCTCTCGCAACCAATCTCCTGCGACGGGGATGGGTAATGTCGCGGGTTATCGGCAAGCCTTCGCAAACGCTGCGCGCTATGCGCGCCGGATGGAGGCGGCTGAGAACGGCCACGGAGATCCGCCCGATCGCGACCTAGAGATGGAAACGCTCGCAGGCGTTATCAACGGCGACATCATTTTGCAGTGGCACTGCTATCGTGCTGATGAGATGGCCAACGCCATACAAGTCGCGCATGAATTCCATTTCCATATCGCCGCGTTCCACCACGCCGTGGAGGCCTATAAGATCGCCGATATGCTGCGTGACGAGGGTATTTGCTCGGCAATGTGGGCCGACTGGTGGGGCTTCAAGCTCGAAGCATATGACGGCATTCGCGAGAACATTGCCTTTGTTGACGCCGCCGGCGCTTGCGCGATCGTCCACTCCGACAGCGAAGTCGGCATTCAGCGGCTGAACCAAGAAGCGGCTAAGGCGATGGCCGACGGTCGCCGGGCCGGAATCGAGATCACACGCGGACAGGCATGGACCTGGTTGTCGCGCAATCCCGCGCGCGCACTGCACATTGATCAAGAAACCGGCACGCTTGAACCGGGCCGTCGCGCGGATGTGGTGATTTGGTCGGCGGACCCGCTTTCGAGTTATGCCGTCGCCGAGCGTGTCTTCATTGACGGCGCCGTGATGTATGAGCGGGGCGCCCAACGCGATCCCCCGTCAGACTTCGAACTTGGCCAAACATATTCGCGGGGGCGCACGCAATGAGAACGTTAGCTGCACTGCTTCTCGCGGCCGCGATTGCGACGCCTGCAGCGGCGGAGACAATCCTGATCAATAACGGCCGTGTCGTCACGAACGGCGCCGCGGGGATTATCGAGAACGGGGACGTTCTCATTGTCGATGGCCGGATCAGCGCTGTCGGCGCCAACATCGCGGCGCCGCGCGGGGCTCGAGTAATCGAGGCCAATGGCGCCTTCGTAACGCCCGGCGCCTTTGCAGCGATGAGTGAAGTGGGTCTGAGCGAAATTTCGGGATCCGGTGCGCCGAACGATGCAAACGTTGGCGGCAACCTTATCTCCGCGGCGGCTGACGCGGGCCAAGCCTTCAACCCAAGTGTCACTGCGATACCGGTCACGCGGATCGAGGGGGTCACCCGCGCCGCCATTGCGCCGAGTGCGAGCAGCACGATCTTCGACGGGCGCGGCGCGCTCGTCTCGATGAGTGGCGATCCCGACAGCGTGTTTCGCGATCGCGCTTTCATGGTGGTCGAACTGGGGGAAGCGGGCGCCAACCGGACCGGCGGTTCGCGCGCGGCGCTTTGGCCGGCGTTCGAGGCCGCGCTGCGAGATGCACGCGAATATCCGAACCGTTATCGCAGTGGCCAAGGCGGCGCCCTGCTTGACGAAATTGACGCTCAGGCGCTGCAGCCATTTGCCCGCGGGCAGGGCTTCTTTCTCGTCCATGTCGACAGCGCTGCAGATATTCGCCGCTTGATACGCTTCAAGCGCGCGAACCCAAACCTGCGCTTCGTCATCCACGGCGGGGCTGAGGGTTGGCAAGTCGCAGACGAACTCGCAAACGCCCACATACCGGTGATCCTTGATCCATTGGTCAACCTCCCGGACCATTTTGAGCGGCTATCTGCGCGACTAGACAACGCGGTGCTGCTCAATCGGGCTGGGGTGCGTATTGCCATCGCGCCGGGTCCTGGCTCGGTCGATGCGCACCAGGCGCGGCTTGTCCTGCAACTGGCCGGCAACGCGGTCGCCAATGGTTTGCCCTGGGACGCAGCCTTTGCCGCAGTGACGCGCGGACCGGCTGAGATTTTCGGCGTTTCGAACCTGGGCCGCCTCGAACGCAACTACCTGGCGGATGTGGTGATTTGGGACGGGGATCCGTTGCAGGTGACATCGGCGCCAACGGCTGTGTTTATCGAAGGCGTCGAGCAGCCGCTCACCTCGCGCCAAACTCAGCTCCGGGACCGCTACAACCCGCGTAACCGGCAGCACTAGGGCGAGAGCCAGCTTTGCCAATCCGGGCGTCTCCATGGGCTTGATAAGCCTGTGGATGCCTTCTATATCCGCGCCTCACTTCGCACGCGGGAGCGGCGGGGCGGTCTGAAAGCGGCTGGCTCCTCCATCCGGTCCTAGGACGAAAATCCTAGGTCTCTTCCGTGGCGGCAAACCGGAAAAGGAACGAAACTCATGGCGCTGCCTGAATTCAGCATGCGTCAGCTTTTGGAAGCTGGCGCGCACTTTGGTCACCAGACCCATCGTTGGAATCCGAAGATGGACCGCTACATCTTCGGCGAGAAAGCCAACATCCATATTCTCGATCTTTCGCAGACCGTGCCGTTGTTGCACCAGGCGCTTCTAAAGGTTCGCGAAGTCGCCGCTGGCGGCGGGCGCGTGCTCTTCGTCGGTACCAAGCGTCAGGCCGCTGATCACATCAAGGCTGCCGCGCAACGCTCGGCGCAGTACTACATCAACCAACGCTGGCTCGGCGGCACGCTGACCAACTGGCAAACGGTGTCCAAGTCGATCGCGCGTCTGCGTGAAGTCGAAGCCATCATCCAAGGCGGCGGCGTCGGACTTACCAAGCGCGAGGTGCTGAACCTTCAGCGCGAGCGTGACAAGCTCGACCGCTCGCTCGGCGGCATCGCGTCGATGGGTGGTGTTCCGGACCTGATGTTCGTGATCGACACCAACAAGGAAGCGATCGCCATTCAGGAAGCCAAGAAGCTCGGCATCCCGGTCGTCGCCGTTGTCGACTCGAATTGCGATCCAGATGCGGTCACGTTCCCGATCCCGGGCAACGACGATGCCGCGCGTGCGATCCAGCTCTATTGCGATTTGATCGCCGACGCCGTGCTCGACGGTCTGACTGAAGGCCAAGTGCGTGGCGGCAAGGACATCGGCGCTTCGGAGCGTCCGCCGGTTGAGGCGGCGGTGCGCGAACGTCCGCCGTCTGGCCCGGTCGAGAGCCCGATCGATGGCCCTACTGGCGCGAACTACTAAGTAACTGACGAGAGAAGTCTCAGGAGCAGAAAATGGCGGAAATCACCGCTGCGCTGGTCAAGGACCTGCGCGAAAAGACCGGCGTTGGCATGATGGATTGCAAGAAGGCGTTGGCGGAAACCAACGGCGACCTTGAGGCCGCTGTTGATTGGTTGCGCGCCAAGGGGCTCTCCAAGGCCGCCAAGAAGGCTGACCGAGCGGCGGCCGAAGGTATTGTCGCGATCGCGATCGCAGCCGATCACGGCACAGTCATTGAACTCAACTCAGAGACCGATTTTGTCGCCCGCAACGCTGATTTCCAAAAAGCTGCGGGCGCTTTCGCGCAACTGGCGCTCAAGGCCAATAACCACCAAGCATTGTTGGATTCGGTTCATGAAGGCCAGAAGGTCTCAGAGGCCGTGACGAACCTGATTGCGACGATCGGTGAAAACATCACGCTCCGCCGTTCGGCGAAGCTTAGCGTCGAGAACGGCGTCATTGCTGCCTACGTTCACTCCAAGGTGGACGGCACGGATCACCTTGGGCGCATCGCGGTTCTGGTCGCGTTGGAATCGACGGGCGACAAGACGAAACTGGAGGCCTTCGGCAAGAAGGTCGCCATGCACATCGCTTCGGCCAATCCGTTGGCGCTCAACGAAAGCGACATCGCTGCTGATCGCGTCGAGCGCGAAAAAACCGTCTTGCTCGATCAGATCAAGGAAGACCCGAAAGCCGCCGGCAAGCCTCAACAAGTGCTCGACAAAATGCTCGAAGGCCGCATGCGCAAATTCTTCGAAGAATCGGTGCTGGTGAAGCAGGCCTTCGTGATGAACCCCGACGAGACTGTCGAGGCGGCTATGAAGGGCGCTGAAAAGGACGTTGGCGGGCCGATCAAGATTAAGGGCTTCGTCCGCTTTGGTGTTGGCGAAGGCGTCGAAAAGCGCGTGGATGATTTCGCAGCCGAAGTGGCGTCGATGTCCGGAACGAAGAACTAACCAGTAGTAAGGGCGGAAATTGGGGGCGCGGGCTGCGAGGTCCGCGCCCCTTTGTTTTGTGGCGGTTCCCTGGAACTCTTGGCTGACTTTGCCGGCCGCGGTGGTCTATAGATTCTGTCTCATGAGCCTCGCCGAAACCCGACCCAGCCCAAGCGGGCTGCGCTACAAGCGCGTCCTCCTCAAAATATCGGGCGAGGCGCTCATGGGGGACGGTCAGTTCGGCATCGACACCGGCGTCTGCGAGCACATCGCCAAGGCGGTTCTCGACGCTGCCGCATCCGGGGCGGAGATTTGTCTGGTCATCGGAGGAGGCAACATCTTCCGCGGCGTCCAAGGCGCCGCGAAAGGCATGGAACGCGCCAGCGCCGACTACATGGGCATGCTCGCGACAGTCATGAACGCACTTGCCATGCAGAACGCGATTGAGAGCCTCGGCGGTCAGGCGCGCGTGCTCTCCGCGATCCCCATGGTGACGGTTTGTGAGCCATACATCCGTCGCCGCGCCATGCGCCACATGGAGAAGGGCCGCATCGTAATTTTTGCAGCCGGCACCGGCAATCCGTTCTTCACGACAGACACCGGGGCGGCTCTGCGCGCAGCGGAGATGGGGTGCGACGCGTTGCTGAAAGGCACGCAAGTCGATGGCGTTTACACCGCCGATCCGAAGAAGGACAAAACTGCCACACGCTACGACAAGCTGAGCTATCACGAAGTGCTGGCGCGCGACCTCAAAGTCATGGACGCATCGGCCGTCAGTCTCATGCGCGACAACGGTATCCCGATTGTCGTTTTCTCAATCGGCACGCGCGGCAGTCTCGCAGACGTTTTGCATGGGCGCGGTGTCTGCACCACCATTTCAGATTAGGACGAATATTATGGCAGCCTCGCCGCCTTTCAAACTCGATGATTACAAGAAGCGAATGGATGGCGCGATCACGGCGCTTCAGCATGAATTTTCGGGGCTCCGCACCGGGCGGGCGTCGCCATCGTTGCTCGATCCGATAAAAGTCGAGGCTTATGGCGCGGAGTCTCCGCTGACTTCGGTCGCGAGCGTCAGTGTTCCTGAGCCGCGAATGATCTCGGTGAGCGTTTGGGATAAGGCGGTTGTCTCTGCAGTCGACAAGGCGATCCGCGCCGCCAATCTTGGGCTCAACCCCATTGTGGATGGCCAAACGCTTCGCATTCCTATTCCGCCGCTCACCACGGAGCGCCGCACCGAACTGGCCAAGGTTGCCGGCAAATACGCCGAACAACAGCGCATCGCCGTTCGGAATATCCGTCGAGATGCAATGGAGCATCTGAAGAAGCTCGAAAAAGAGCACGCCATTAGCGAAGACGAGCACAAGAAACACGGCGGGGAGGTGCAGAAAGCCACGGACGATCACATCAAGAAGGTCGACGAGGCGCTGCACACAAAAGAGCAAGAGATCATGCAGGTCTAGGCCTGCATCGCTACGATGGCGCAGCCCGCTCAGTCTCCCAGTCAAGCGACTATGCCGCGCCATGTCGCGATCATCATGGACGGCAATGGTCGCTGGGCGAAGCAACGAGCTCGGCCGCGCACTTTCGGACACGCGGAGGGTGTTGAAGCGCTAAGGCGTACGGTGGAGGCCGCAGGCGAGCTTGGCGTCGCGTATCTTACGGTTTTTGGGTTTTCGACCGAGAACTGGCGGCGGCCAGCCGAAGAAGTGAACGCACTCTTTGATCTGCTGCGGCTCTATGTGGCGCGGGATCTCGACAAATTGGTTCGCGAGGGCGTGCGCGTGCGCGTCATCGGCGCCCGAGAAGGTCTGCAGCGGGACATCGCACTGATCATTGAAGATGCCGAAGCGCGCACCAAGAACAACAGCAAGCTCAATTTGACCATTGCCTTCAACTACGGCGGCCAAGATGAGATCGTTCGCGCCGCGCGTCGCGCCGCCACTGATGTCGCCGCCGGCAAACTCCAGGCCAGCGACATCGACCACAAGATATTCGAATCCTATCTCGATACTGAAGAGCTTCCAGCAGCGGACTTGCTTATCCGTACGTCGGGAGAGTTTCGGCTCTCCAATTTCATGCTTTGGCAATCGGCATACGCGGAGCTGGTGTTCCTCGACGTGCTTTGGCCGGACTTCGGCAAAGAAGCGCTCACGGAGGCCATCACTATCTTCCGTGCGCGTGAGCGTCGCTACGGGGGATCGGCGCCTGACCCCGCCTGACGCTGTCCCGTCAGCGCCCCTCTCGCGAGGCGACTGGTCCGACCTTGGCGCACGCGTCGTGTCAGGATTGGTGCTTGCGTTGGCTGGTGTCGCTGCGGCCCTGTCTGGCGGTCCGTGGCTCGCAGGCATGTGCGGCGCAGCAGTGGTCGCCATGAGCTATGAGTGGGCGCGCATGAGCGAGCCCGAGAATTTCAGACCAGCTTTCATGTTTACGCTCGCGGGTTCGCTTGGGGCCGTGATGTTTTCAAGCTGGGGACATCTGACGCTGGCCTTTGTCTGGATGGTGGCCTGTGCTTGCTTATCGGGAGTGCGACGAAGAACCCTTGCGTCGATCATCGAGACGGTGGGAGGGACGATATATATCGGGCTCCCATGCGCGATTTTCCTCTGGCTCCGCGATAGGGCTCCTGAAGGGCTTGAAACCATCCTGGCGCTCTTCGCCATCATATGGGCCGCGGACATTTTCGCGTATTTTGGCGGCAAGCTAATTGGTGGCCCCAAGATCGCGCGAGGGTTGTCGCCTAACAAAACCTATTCAGGCATCATCGCTGGGACTCTTGCTGGCGCCGTCTCCGGCTACGGCTGCGGCGTTCTGTTCCACGTAGACAACTCGCTGCAGACGGCATGGTTGCTCATCGGGGCAATCGTGGCATTCACTGGCTTGATGGGTGATCTCTTCGAATCCTTCCTCAAACGCCACTTCGGCGTGAAGGACGCAAGCAAACTCATCCCTGGCCACGGTGGCGTGCTTGACCGGATAGACAGCCTGATGGCGGCGACGCTGCTCGTCGGTGCCGCGCTCGCATTCGGTCCCGGTGCAACGGCATTGTTGTTCGGACGCGGCCTATGACGCGGTCTGTTTCCATTCTCGGCGTGACCGGTTCTGTCGGCCAATCCACCATCCAAGTGATCGAGGAGCTACGCGGACAGGGCTGGGACATCTCGGTCGAAGCCGTCGCTGCCGGCCGTCGTCTGGATGTGCTTGTCGATGCATGCCGGCGGCTCAAACCCAAATTTGCTGCAATTGCCGATCTTGACCTGCTGGGCGACGCGAAAACTGCATTGGTGGGACTAAATGTGGAGGTCGGCGCGGGTCCGGCTGCCATTGAGGAAGCTGGCGCCCGACCAGCCGATTGGGTGATGTCTGCGATCGTTGGGGCCGCTGGACTCGCGCCAACGATGGCGGCCGTGCGCCGCGGCGTTCATGTTGCACTGGCGAACAAGGAATGTTTGGTCTGTGCCGGACCGCTCTTCATCGAGGCAGCCAAGGCCCACGGTGCGACGCTGCTGCCGGTAGATTCCGAACACAACGCCATCTTCCAGGTTCTCACCCACCCAGATCGCGTCGAGAGGCTGACACTCACCGCCTCAGGAGGACCATTTCGCACTTGGTCACGCGAGCAGATGGCGGCTGCGACGCCGGCACAGGCCTGTGCTCACCCCATGTGGAGCATGGGCCGAAAGATTTCGGTCGACAGCGCGACCCTGATGAACAAGGGGCTTGAGCTGATTGAGGCGGCATATCTCTTTGGTTTTACTTCGAAATCGATCGACGTAATCATCCACCCGCAGAGCACGGTTCACAGCTTGGTTCATTACGTCGATGGCTCGGTTCTCGCGCAGCTCGGAACGCCGGATATGCGCATCCCAATTGCCTACGCGCTCAGTTGGCCGGATCGTGCTACGGTATCCACAGCACGTCTAGATCTCGCCAAGCTCTCCCAGCTGACGTTTGAGGCGCCCGATCCGGTGCGTTTTCCTGCCCTAGGCTTGGCCCGTTCCGCACTCGATCGAGGGGCGGCCGCCACGACGGCCCTGTCCGCCGCGAACGAGATCGCCGTTGAGGCGTTTCTGGAAGGGCGCATTCGCTTTCTCGACATTTCCAGCACGGTCGAGCAGGCTTTGTCACACCTAGAGGGGGCCGAGGCTGGGCTTCTCGCAAAAATGCCTTCATCCTTCGATGAAGTCGGGGCGGTGGATCAGGCCGCGCGGCGCGCGGCGCGTCGTGTTGCGGGAAACCTTGCAGCGGCCTAAAGGCTGACTGCGCCTCAGAAAAATGGGCACGGGAAGGAAGCGGTTGAATGCCGGAGCTGCTGCAAAGCATCCAGGGCCTATTGGTCACTTTGGCGTCCTTTGTCGTCGTGCTCAGCGTTGTCGTGTTCGTGCATGAGTTTGGCCACTTCCAAGTCGCGCGCTGGCGTGGGGTCGCGATCGACACTTTCTCAATCGGCTTTGGCAAGACACTCTTCGGTTGGCGCGACAAGAAGGGGGTTCAGTGGAAAGTCGGCGCACTGCCCCTCGGCGGCTATGTGAAGTTCGCCGACGACGCAGATGCGATGAGCACCGCGCCGCGCGAAAAAATTGAAGATCCGGCGGCGTTGGCTGAAGCACGCAACAAAGGTCTCTTTCATGCGCAGCCGTTGTCGACGCGCTCAATGGTGGTGGCGGCAGGGCCGCTGACCAATTTTGTCTTTTCGATTTTCGCGTTTGGACTGCTGGCGTTCGCCTTCGGTCGTGACGTGCCTAGCGTTGCATCCGTTGAACCGAATTCACCAGCCTCTGCGGCGGGGCTTCGCCCGGGCGATGTTGTGCGTTCGATCGATGGGCAACGTGTCGGCAATTTCCAAGACCTGCAGCGCCTGGTTGCACTGTCGCCTGGCCGCACGCTGACGCTCGTTGCGTTGCGCGACGAGCGAGAAGTTACGGTGCAGATCACGCCACGGTCGCGTGAAGATAACCCGCAAATGGGCTCCATCGGCATCACGCACGACTCTTCACCAACTAACCGCGAGCCGATTGGCCCTGTCGAAGCTATAGGCGTAGGCGCCGCGAACACGTGGGCCATCATTGCTCAGACAGGGTCATACATTGGTGGCGTCTTCACTGGCCGCGAATCCGGCAGACAGATCGCTGGCCCACTCGGCATCATCAATGTCTCGGGTCAAGTCGCCAACGGCGCTCTCAGTGGTGGCGGACCAGATACCACGCTGATGGATCGGCTCGGCTTCTTGGCGCTCTCGCTACTCAATTTGGCCGCAGTGCTATCGGTAGCTGTCGGAATTGTGAATCTGCTGCCGATTCCGATCCTGGATGGGGGACATTTGCTCTTCTACGGCATCGAAGGTGCGCGCGGAGGCAAGCCGTTGCCGCCGTCGGCTCAGGAATGGGCGTATCGGGCTGGATTCGCCGTCATGGCGAGTTTGTTCTTATTCGCAACCTGGAATGACATTACCAGGCTCTTTCCGGGAGCGCAGTAACAGCGCCTCGTCCTTGTGTTTCGGCGCGGGATAGGGTTCTAAAAACCAAGACGCTGGGGAGCGTCAGACGTCGAGGGCTTAATGAAGCGGGTACTGCGGGATGTGGCGCTCGGCGCACTGGGATGTGTCGCCACGGTGGGCGCAGGTGCTGGCGCGCTTTTGGCGGCAAGCTCGGACGCCTACGCACAACAAAACCAAACAGCCACGCCGCCGCAGGCGCAGCAAAACAGCGTCGCCATTCGGCGCGTGCTCGTTGAAGGTAACCAACGCATCGAACCCGCGACGATTTCGTCGTATCTTCAAGTCGGTCCCGGCGACACCTTCGACCCCGAACGCATCGACATGTCGATCAAGACGCTGTTCGCGACGGGGTTGTTCTCTGACGTGCAGATTGAACAACGCGGCACCGACCTCGTGGTCGTCGTCAGTGAGAATCCGATCATCAACCGCGTGATCTTTGAAGGCATGCGGACGCTCGATCAGGATGATCTCGAGGACGAAGTTCAGGCGCGTCCGCGTTCGGTATTCACGCCGGCGCGTGCGCAAGCGGACGTGCAACGCATTCTAGACGTTTATCGTCGCAACGGCCGTTTCGCGGCGCAAGTTACACCGCAAGTGCGCGAGTTGGATCAGAACCGTGTGGACCTCATCTTCGAGGTTGACGAAGGTCCCACGACCGGCATCCGCGACGTTAACTTTATCGGCAACGAGGAATTCTCTGATCGCCGGTTGCGCGACGCCATCGTCACGACCGAGTCCCATTGGTGGAATTTTTTCTCCAACAACGACAACTACGATCCAGATCGGTTGGAATATGACCGCGAGCAATTGCGGCAGTTCTACAACAATCGCGGCTACGCCGACTTCCGTGTTGTCTCAGCCGTTGCCGAACTTACGCCAGATCAACGCGACTTCTTCGTCACCTTCACGGTAGACGAAGGCGTTCGCTACGAGTTCGGCGACATCACGATTCAGACGGAACTCAATCGCTTGCCGGAATCCCTGTTGCGCGCGGTGAATCCCATTCGCAGCGGCACCGTGTTCCGTGGCGAGCAAATCGAAGACGCCATCGACGCGATGACCTACGTGGCGGGCACCGTGGGCTACGCCAACGTCCAAATCACGCCGGTGGTCGAGCGCGACCGCGAAAATCGCAAAGTCAATATCACTTTTGAAGTCGACGAGGGGCCGCGCACCTTTATCGAGCGCATCGATATCGTGGGCAATACTCGCACGGTCGACCGCGTCATCCGTCGCGAGATGCGAGTGAGCGAAGGCGACGCCTTCAACCGCGTTCTGCTGGATCGCTCACGTCAAAGCATTCAGGGTCTCGGCTTCTTCACGGATGTCAAAGTTGAAGACGCCGATGGCTCTCAACCGGACCGCTCTGTCGTTACGGTTACGGTGGAAGAACAGTCGACCGGTGAGTTCGCGTTTGCCGCGGGGTATTCGTCCACCGAAAGCTTCCTGTTCGATGTCTCTGTCACGGAGCGCAACCTGCGTGGCCGCGGCCAGTTTCTGCGTCTACGCGCCTCATCGAGTGCGCAGCGCCAGCAGCTCGATCTTCGCTTCACCGAGCCGCGGTTCATGGGCCGCGAAATCGCTGCTGGTTTCGACATCTATTCGTTGCGCACTGACTTCCTCGATCAATCTTCTTTTGAGAACCAATCGACCGGCATCGGTCTACGGACTGGCTTCCGGATAGGCGAGCGCACCAATCTGGGGCTGACCTACTCACTCATCCAAGACGACACGACGATCGCCGACATCTTTGTCGATCACGACGCCAACGTTTTGACACCAGACATCAACCAGTGCGATCCAGCGAACCCAGCGCGACCGCTCCTGTGCGATCAGGAAGGCACGTTCCTGACGTCGGTGCTTGGTTTCCAGGTGAATTGGGACCGCCGCAACGCGCCGACCAACGCCACGCGCGGGTTTAATTTGGATTTCAGCCAAGATATTGCCGGCTTGGGTGGTGAGGTGAATTATCTTCGCACTGAAGTCGATGGGGGCGTTTATTACGGACTGCCGTACGGCTTCCGGGCCAGTTTCCGGGGCAGCGCCGGCTTGATCTCGGGCTGGAATGGGGACTCGGTCCGCATCAATGACCGGTTCTTCAAAGGTGGTTCCTCGTTCCGCGGATTTGACGTGGCCGGCATTGGCCCGCGGCAATTGCTCGTCGACGATGTGACGGGCGAGGTTGTTCAGCGCGGCGACGCGGTGGGCGGAAACGCCTACGCGATCGGAACGCTACAGCTAGATGTGCCGTTGCCGCTGCCGGAGAGCTTCTCGCTCGGCAGCGCGCTGTTCGTAGATTTCGGTACTTTAGGCTACCTTGATGCAGAGAACCGGCGGACCGTCGACCTTGTTGGATCAAACCGCCTCATTGTTGACGATTCCGCCAGCTTAAGAGTTGCGGCAGGGGTGTCGGTCTTCTGGAACTCCCCGTTTGGCCCGGTGCAATTCGACTTCTCGCAACCGCTCCAATACGAGGACTACGACCGACGCGAACAGTTCCGGTTCTCAACCCGGACGAGTTTCTAAGGAGAAGCGCTGGATGCGTGTGGTGAGTTTGTTATCAGCGGCCGCTCTTGCGGTGGCTGCCGTCTCGGTGTCGTCCGAAGCTTTGGCCCAACGTAATCGGGGGCAGGCGACGACAGCTGTCGTGATCAATTATCAACGTGTGGCTGCAGAATCTGTGCTCGGCCGCGATTTGCAGGCCAAATTGGTAGCGCTTCGTCAGCAGTTTCAGACGGAAGCGCAGGCGCTCCAGCCTGAGCAGCAGTCGTTGCAGCAAGAACGTGAGCGCCTTGCGGCGGCTTCGCGCAACATGACGCAGCAACAAATTCAAAACAGCTCGACGCTCGCGCCGCAGTTTCAGCAGTTTCAGCAGCGTTTGCAGCAGCTTGAGGGTCGAGCCCGCGGCCTCGAAGGCGATATGCAGTGCTCGCAATTGATCGCAATGCGCGATTTCGACCGTCAGGTGAGCCCGATCGTGCAGTCGGTCATGACGTCGCGCGGCGCTGGCATCGTGATCGACGCCAGCAACACCACGTCGTTCGATCCCAACTTTGAGATCACGACGACGGTCATCCAACAACTGGATCAGAACCAAAACAGCCGGGTCGCCAACGTCACCCGCCACGCGGCGAGCGAGTGTCAAGCTCAGCAACCGGCCGCTCAATAGGCCGGGGACAGTGACATCGGAGCTCGGTGGCGCCAGATAGTCGGCGCATGATCGATCCCCGCTTCTACGAGGCGCTCGGACCGGTGACGGTCCGGGCGCTTGCGCCTTCAAGCGATATCGGCGGTGACGCCGATCGCGAGATTACCGGCGCCGCTCCCGCCGACAGCGCTGGTCCTCACGACCTTTGCTACTATGAGGGCAAGAAAGGTGCGGCGCTGGAGTCTGCGCCAGGCGCCTGCATTATTCCCCCAGCGCTCGCGCATCTCGCGCCTAGGGCGGCGGCGCTTATCCTTATTGATCGGCCGCGGTCGTTCTTCGCGCGCGTTGTGCCTTCCCTCATTCGCGCTCGGGGTTTCGTGTTAGGCGGGCCCACAATCGATCCAACCGCCAAATTGGAAGACGGCGTACGTATAGGCCCAGGCGTGGTCATTGGACCTGGGGCGGAAATCGGCGCGGAAACAGAGATTGGCCCCAACAGCGTCATTGGCCCTGGTGTCGCCATTGGCCGCCGAAGCAAGATCGGCGCGCGCGTCTCGCTCTCGTTCGCTCTGATCGGTGACGACGTGACCATCCTTGCAGGCGCAGTGGTGGGCGAGCAAGGTTTTGGCGTTGCCGGCGATGCGTCGGGCCCGGTCGATGTGCCGCATCTCGGGAGAGTGGTGATCCAAGACAAGGTCACGATTGGCGCAAACAGCTGCGTCGATCGGGGTGTGTTCGACGACACGCTGATCGGTGAAGGGGCGAAGATCGATAATCTCTGTCACGTGGCGCATAATTGCGAGATCGGGCGCGGCGTCCTTATCGCCGCCTTTGGCGGAATCTCTGGGTCAACCAAAATTGGCGATGGCGTCACGCTGGGCGGCCGGGTTGGCGTGGCCGATCACCGTAATATTGGCGCGGGTGCTACCCTTGCAGGCGGCGCGGCTGTGTTCCAAGACGTGCCGTCAGGCGAGGTTTGGAGCGGATACCCGGCCAAACCCTTACGAAAATGGCTGAGGGAAGCGGCATGGCTGAGCCGCCGGACCGCCGCAGGAACGCGCGATGAAAGCAAATGACCTAACTGAACAGCAGAAGACCACGGATGACGTGATCGAGATCGGTGAAATTCTGCGCCGGCTCCCGCATCGCTACCCGTTCCTTCTCATCGATCGCGCCGTTGATTACATCCCGAATAAGTCGATCCGCGGCATCAAGAACGTCACCATCAACGAACCGTTCTTTCCGGGTCACTTTCCAGGCGCTCCGGTTATGCCTGGGGTCTTACAGATCGAGGCGCTCGCGCAAACCGGCGCGGTGCTGATGTCTAAGACGTTGAATGCGGACATCACGAAGCACCTCATCCTTTTCATGTCAGTTGAGAATGCCCGGTTCAAGAAACCGGTGATGCCCGGCGACACGATGGAAATGTTTGTCGAAGTGCTGTTCGAACGCCGCAACATTTTCAAGTTTCGAGGGCGCGTCGAAGTTCGTGGCGAACTCGCGACCGATTGCACGTTCGCCGCCATGAAGGCCGATCGTCCACAGGACTCGCTATGAGCGCCAAAGTTCACAAAACCGCTGTGGTGGATGAAAGCGCCGAGCTGGGTGCAAACGTCGAAATCGGCCCAGGCTGCGTCATAGGGCCAGACGTCAAAGTCGGGGAGGGCAGCAGGCTCATCGCCCACGTGTTTATTGAGAGCCACACCGAGCTCGGGAAGAACAACACAGTATGGCCCTTCGTGGGGCTCGGTGGCGAGCCGCAGGACCTTTCGTACAAGGGCGAGCCAACAAGGCTCGTGATCGGCGACAACAACGTCATTCGCGAGCACGCAACCATCCATCGCGGCACCGCACGCGGGCGCTCGGTCACCAACATCGGAAATGATTGTCTGATCATGGGCAACTGCCACGTCGCGCATGATTGCAACGTCGGCAACAACGTCATTATGGCGCAGACAGCGACCATCGGTGGCCACGTGCAGGTCGGCGACTTTGCGTTCCTTGGCGGCCTTTCAGGTGTCCATCAACATGGGCGTGTTGGCCGCTATTCTTTCGTGGGCGCCAGCGCCCTGATGACGACCGACCTGATCCCTTTTGGCTCCGCCATCGGAAACCACGCCCACCTCGGAGGTCTGAATGTCGTGGGCTTGAAAAGGCGAGGCTTTACCCGCGAACAAATCCATGATCTTCGCGCCGCCTATCGCCTGTTGTTTGCGGAAGAAGGCACCTTCCAAGAGCGCATTGAGGATTGCGTTGAGGCGTACTCAGGCAACCCGCAGGTGATGGAGATCGTCGACTTCATCCGCGTCGACTCTGCCCGCAATCTTTGCATGCCGCGAGATTGAGATGAGCGGCTGGCGCAAGTTGGGCGTCATTGCCGGCGGTGGCGAGCTACCCGTCGTGCTTGCGGAGCATCTTGCCGCCACTCAACGACCGTATTTCATCGCGCGCATCGCAAACATGGCCGACCCTGCACTAGAAGCGCATCCGGGCGCGAGCCACGGCCTCGGTCAAATGGGCGCACGCATGGATGCAATCCGGGAGGCGGGCTGCGACGCGGTTGTTCTCCTCGGCCAGGTGCAACGGCCCGATCTCAAGACTTTGCAACTGGATGAAGTCGCGCTTTCGATGCTGCCGGCAATCCTGGCGGCAATGCCGCAAGGCGATGATGCCTTGCTCCGCGCGGTCCTCAACGAGCACGAGAAGGCGGGGTTTCGCGTCGTAGGGGCAGATCAAGTCATGCATGAGCTGCTGGCGCCGGCTGCAGCTTGGGGCGCCGTTGCTCCGAATGCCGACAACATGCGCGATATGGCCAAGGCAGCGATGGTGGCTGCCGCTAGCGGCGCATTCGACGTCGGGCAGGGCGTGGTTGTCTGCGACGGCCTTGTGCTCGCCGTGGAAGCCCAAGAGGGCACCGACGCCATGCTCCGCCGCGTCGCAGACCTTCCATCTACAATTCGCGGCACGCCGCAAGCGCGTCGCGGCGTGCTCGTGAAGCGCCCGAAGCCAATCCAGGAGCGGCGCATAGATCTTCCAACTATTGGCGTGCGAACCGTGGAAGGCGCAGCCGCCGCCGGTCTTGCTGGGATCGCAGTCGAAGCCCAGGGTGCGCTCGCGGTGCGCCGCATTGACATTGTCGCCACCGCCAATCGGCACGGAATTTTCGTTTATGGCTTTACGGCCGACGAAGCGGACAAAGCGTGAGCGGACGCGTTTTCCTTGTTGCTGCTGAATCGTCAGGTGATGCGCTTGGCGCCGATCTCGCGCGCGTGTTGCGGGAGCGTGATGCCTCGCTTGATATCCAAGGCGTTGGCGGCCCACTCATGGCCGAGCAGGGCGTGCCAAGCCAAGCGGACATCAAAGGGCTAGCGGTTTTGGGTTTCATTGATGGGTTGCTTGCCTATTCGCGGGTGAAAGCCGCGGTGAGTGCAACGGTGGCGGCAATCCAGAAAGCCAACCCCGATGTCGTTGTTTTAATCGACTCCTGGGGTTTTACGCTTCGCGTGGCGCAGGGAGTTCGTGCGGTCGCGCCCGGTATCAAGCTAGTGAAATACATAGGCCCGCAAGTGTGGGCGACGCGCCCCGGACGAGCCCAGACGCTGGCCGCTACAGTCGATTACCTGATTTGCATTCACGACTTTGAAGTTCCGTTCTATGAGCCGTTTGGCTTGGCTTGCACGGTCTGCGGGCATCCGGCCCTCGGGCGCTACAAGCCCGGTGATGGCGCAGCCCTTCGCGCGCGCCAAGGCTATACCGACACAGAAAAGATCATTCTGGTTCTACCGGGCAGCCGGAACGCGGAAATCCGACGTATTGGTCCGACGCTCTGGGAGGCGGCCGAGCTGCTCGACCGCGATCGCGACGTTCGCATCATCACGGTCGCCGCCAACAGCGTGCGCGAACAGGTGACAGCGCAGGTTCCTGCCGCCGTACGCATTCTCGATGAAAGCGAGAAAGAAGATGCGTTCTCCGCCGCCACAGTCGCGTTGGCCGCGTCGGGAACCGTGACGACCGAAGTTGCACTCCAAGGAACGCCTGTTGTTGTTGGCTACAAGCTCGGCTGGATTACTTGGGCCATAGCGCGGGCATTTCTGTTCAAAGCGAAATACGCGTCGCTGATGAACACTGCTGCCGATGCCGAAATCGCTCCGGAATTTATCCAAACCAAATGCACGCCGGAAAACATAGCTGCAGCGGCTGCTCCGCTGCTCGACAGTGCAGATGCGCGAGAGGATCAGATCCGCGCGCAGGATGAAGCGCTTGCCAAGATGGGCAGGGGCGGCACACCAGCCGCCGAGATCGCGGCGGACACCGTCCTACGGGTCATGAAAAGCGGCGACCCCGTCACCGAGACCGCCGCTTAGTTGCTCTCGCTCTGCCGAAACGATTACGGCGCGGACAGCCAGTAAGTCATCGGCGGATTGGGCCGCGAGACGAAACACTGGCGATTGAGGTTGTGCGTCTGAATCACACGCGCGGCCTGTTCAGCGCCTTCTCTGTTGGCGCCAAAGTCGAGCATCCACTGGTTGCCTTGGACGACCTTCCAGCGGCCGCTGACATTGCGGGCCTCAACGTTCGCCGGATTGACCGCCAAACAATCCTCGCCTGCGCCGGTCGCGAGACTTGGCACGTGGTCGCCACGCCGCCAGTAAGTCATGTCCGGGTTCGGGCGAGCGACGAAGCATTGCGACGTGAAGCCATAACGCAGAATGATAGCCAGTCCCTGCTCAGCCGCCGCACGGTTCGAGCCGAAATCCGCCACCCAATGCGAACCTTCGACGATCTTCCAGCGTCCGCTTACATTCTGGACCCTCAGTGCGCCCGGAGTGAAGCTAACGCAGTCTTCGCTCAGCGGCGTATCAATGCGGCCCGGAATGAGACCACCGGGTATGCGCCCGCCAGGCACGCGGCCGCCGCCGTCTGATGCGCGCGTGAGCCGGCCGCTAGAGTGGTAGTTTGCGCGGCCGGAGCGGTCGGTGAATTCGGTGAACACTTCATAAGCGACGTTTGCGCCATTCAAGCGCAACATAACCGTCTTGCGTGCAAAACCCTGAGTGTAGGTCGCCATCACCACATCTGCGTTGTCGTTTAAGTTGCCGCCGGCGCTAGACGCAAAGGCGGTGGCGTTCACTGCGCCCCAATCGCAATCGGTCGGGTGGCAACTCCCGAACACATTGACGCGGAGGTTTGCTCCGCTCCGCGTGACAGTGACGCGCGTAACGTCTGTCGTACTTGAGTTTTGGTTGGTCCACTGACCTACGAAGTCATTGACGGCAGCGCTAGCCTCCGTCGCGCCGAGCACGAAGAGCGCCGACGCCGCCGCGCATACCGCAGCTAGGTTTTTCAACATGAAAGCCCTCCCTTTTCTGGGCCTTTGGTTCCCAAACCGCGCCGATTAGGCGCGCCGGGGCCTGAGCGGCGTCTGAATAGACGCCGCAGTTCTCGCGCAGACTAGGGAGTGGGGCAGGGAACTTCGCGATTTCTCGCGTTTATCCCCGCTTGTTGCGCTCGACGTAGTCGCGCTTCGGCGCGCCCGTATAGACCTGACGCGGACGGCCGATCTTCTGGCTCTCGTCTTCCATCATCTCGGTCCACTGAGCGATCCAACCAACCGTACGCGCTACTGCGAACAGCACCGTGAACATCGACGTCGGGAAGCCCATCGCGCGCAGCGTGATGCCTGAGTAGAAATCGATGTTCGGGTAGAGCTTGCGGCTGACGAAATATTCGTCGTTCAGCGCGATCTTCTCAAGCTCCATTGCGACTTTGAGCGTCGGGTTGTCTTCGCCGCCGGTTTCTTTCAGGACAGCGTGACAGAGTTTCTGCATCGCCTTCGCGCGTGGATCGTAGTTCTTGTAGACGCGGTGTCCAAAGCCCATCAGGCGTATGTCGTCGTTCGGGTCTTTCACGCGGCGAATGAAGTCCGGGATCTTATCGACCGTTCCGATCTCTTCGAGCATGTTGAGCGCTGCTTCGTTTGCACCGCCATGAGCGGGCCCCCAAAGGCAGGCGATGCCAGACGAAATACAGGCAAACGGATTGGCGCCCGAGGAGCCCGCCAAACGCACGGTCGAAGTCGACGCGTTTTGCTCGTGGTCGGCGTGCAGGATGAAAAACACATCCATGGCGCGAGCCAGTACGGGATTGATCTTGTAGTCCTCGGCCGGCACCGCAAAGCACTGGCGCAAGAAGTTCGAGGCGTAGTCGAGTTCGTTGCGGGGCGAAACGAACGGCTGGCCGATCGAGTACTTGAACGCGCGCGCCGCGATGGTCGGCATCTTTGCAATCAGCCGATGGCTGGCGATTGTACGTTGCTTGGCGTCGTTGATGTCGGTGCTGTCGTGATAAAATGCCGCTAACGCGCCCACAGTGCCAACCATGATCGCCATCGGGTGCGCATCGCGGCGGAAGCCTTCGAAGAAGCGATCGAACTGCGAATGCAGCATCGTGTGATAGGTGATGTTTTGTTCGAACCGCTTGTACTCGGAGTCCGTAGGCAGCTCGCCGTTTGAGAGCAGGTAGCAGACCTCAAGGAAGTTTGAGTGTTCGGCCAGCTGGTCGATCGGATATCCGCGATAAAGCAGCACTCCCTCGTCGCCGTCGATATAAGTGATCTGGCTCTCGCACGACGCCGTTGACGTGAAGCCCGGATCGAACGTGAAAACTCCAGTTTGGCCGTAGAGTTTTCGAATGTCGACGACGTCCGGTCCGACGCTTCCTCCGTAAACAGGCAGTTCGATCTGCTTGTTGTCTACGGTCAGCGTGGCCGAAGGCTTCTTGGTGATTTTGCTTTCCATCGACGTCCGTCCTCACACGTAGTCTGCGATCCGCGCTAACGCTTCGGCGCGGCCCAATAGTTCCAATGTCTGACCTAGGTCTGGCGAAGGCGCGCCGCCCGTAAGGGCCGCCCTCAGACCAGGGCCGATTTGTCCTAAGCCAACGCCCTCGCTGGTAGCGAAAGCCTTAAGCGCGCTGCCAAGTGATACATGGTCCCAGGTTGGTTCTTTTTCGAGCGCGTCACGTAGGCGCGAGAGACGTGGCTTGAAGTCGTCGTTGAGCAACTTTTTCGCTGTGTCGTCAAGCGTTAGCGGTCGTTTCGCCAAAACGAAGCGCGCCTGTTCGGCAAGCTCCGGAATGGTCTTTGCCCGCTTTTTCAACACCGGAATGGCGCGCGCTAAAGCAGCGGGTGAATCGTCGCTCAAAGACGCATCACCGCGTGCCTTCAACTGCTCCTCAACGAGGCGTGTCAGACGTGCGTCGTCGGCTAAGGAAAGGAAGTGCGCGTTGACGGAATCGAGCTTCTTGAAATCGAGCCGCGCCGGCGCCTTGCCGATTTGCTCGATGTTGAACTGAGGAATCGCTTCCTCTTTCGTCAAAATGTCATCGTGCCCCGGGCTCCAGCCCAGGCGCATGAGATAGGCGTTCATTGCTTCCGGCAAGTAGCCCATGTCACGCCATTCATGGACAGCCTGCGCGCCGTGGCGCTTCGAGAGTTTTTTGCCATCCTCTCCGTGAATGAGCGGTACGTGCGCAAACAGCGGCTGTGACCAATCCATCGCGCGATAGATCACAATCTGCCGCGCAGCGTTGGTCAGATGATCATCTCCGCGGATCACATGGGTGATGCCCATATCATGGTCATCGACCACCACCGCTAGCATGTAGGTAGGGTTTCCATCGGCTCTCAGCATCACCAGATCGTCGATGTCGCGCGCCTTAATGACAACGTCGCCCTGGATCAGGTCGGCGTTGACGATCGCGCCGTCATCGGGCGCGCGCAGGCGTACCGTGAACGGCGCATCCGGCGAGGGCGGCGCCTTCCCATCGCGATAGGGCGAGCGAATGGCGCGACCTTCGGCATGCGCCAGATTGCGCTGCGCTTCCTGCTCCTCAGCCGTCATGTAGCAACGGAACGCGGTCCCGCGCGCGATCATCTCCTCCGCCGCCTGGCGGTGCCGCTCGGCCCGAGCGAATTGGTAGATAGCCTGGCCGTCATGCTTGAGGCCGAGCCACTCCATCCCCTCAAGGATCGCCTCAATCGCTTCCGGTGTGGAGCGGGCGCGATCCGTGTCCTCAATCCGCAGAAGGAATGTCCCGCCCATCTTCTTGGCGAACAGCCAGTTGAAAAGGGCCGTGCGCGCGCTTCCGATATGGAGGTAACCTGTGGGGGAGGGGGCGAAGCGGGTGACGACGCTCATCGGGGAGAATTCAGCAGATTGGTCAAAGCGCGCGCGTGGTAGCACGCGACCGGCGCTTTCTCCTAGCCGCGCCCCGAGCGATCTCTGGACGCTTCAGCGGGATCGTTGGATTCTGTGGCTCGCGCCGGCCTTGGTCGCGGGTAGCGCCGGGTGGCTCCTTGCGCCGACTGATCCGCCCGCGTGGTCGGCTAGCGTGGTTTTCGTGCTCAGTGTCGCGGCGGGATGGGGGCTGGCCGCCATCCCTGACGCCGCGCCGACGGGCTGGCAGATCCGCTCTCGGCAATTGCTCGCCGCGCTATGTGCAGTTGCCGCGGCTGTCGCTCTTGGCGCCATCGCCGCGCAGGTTCGAATTCAAGGCGTGGCGCAATCGGCGTTCGCCGCGTCGGAAGAGCCGCGCGCAGTTGAGGGTTGGGTGGTTGCAAACGACCGCAACGACAACGGACCGCGACTCCGCCTGCTGGTGCGCTCAATTGATGGCGTCAATGATCCTCCGCGCTATGTTCGCATGTCTGTCAGCGAGGCAGGCTTGCTCACGCCTGGTCGCGCTGCACGCTGTTTTGGTGTCCTTAGGGCGCCAGCAGGTCCGATGGCGCCCGGCGCCTACGACTTTGCGCGCCGCGCCTATTTCGAACGCCTCGGCGCCACAGGATTTTCGTTCGGGCGTTGCCGTCCCGCAGATTTTAGTCCCCCAGCCGTGTGGTTTGATCGACAGCGGCTACGTTTGGCCGCTCTGCGTTCTGATCTCTCCGCCGAGATCCAAGATATTGCCCCGGGACGTGGCGGCAGCATCGCCGCCGCTCTCATTTCGGGCGATCGGAGCGCCGTCGATCGCGACACGAACGAAGTGCTGTTCAACGCTGGATTAGGACATTTGCTCTCCGTCTCCGGCGTGCACATGAGCATCGTTGGCGGTCTCGTCTTTGCTGCACTTCTCTGGACGTTTTCGCTGATCTCACCGATCGCGCTGCGGTTCCCGGTCAAAAAGATAGCCGCCGTTGGCGCCCTCGTTGCTGTTGGCGCCTACCTTATCATCTCCGGCATCAACGTGCCGGCGCTGCGCTCCTTTATTATGGCTGCGGTCGCATTCGGCGCGATCCTTCTCGATCGGCCTGCCATCTCCATGCGCGGGCTCGCGCTGGCAGCAGCGATTGTCGTGCTTCTGTTTCCAGAGTCCGTTCTCGATGTCAGTTTTCAGATGTCGTTTGCAGCGACCATGGCGCTCGTGGCGTTGTTCGAAATGTTGAGCCGCGCTCCGAACGCGCCCGCGCTCCCGACGCCCGGCCCGATCATCGGTGTGATGCAGTGGGGCGTACGCGCCGTAGGAGCGATCTTGCTTATCTCAGTTGTCGCTGGCCTCGCGACCGATCCTTTCGCGATGTACCATTTTCAGCGCTTCACGATCTATTCACTGCCGGCCAATCTACTCGCTGAGCCGATACTTTCCTTTCTCGTCGCGCCCGCCGCTGTTGCTGCTGCCGTGCTTGCCCCGTTCAATCTGGCTGACGCGCCGCTCCAAGTCATGGCCAGTGCGCTCGATCTCATTGCAGCGATCGGTGAAAGTTTCGGGGCGCGCCCAGAAGCGGTCCAAGCCGTACCCAAACCGCCGGATATCGCTTTTGTGGCCTGTGTCATGGCGCTGCTAACTGCTTGCCTGTGGCGCGGCGCGTTGCGCTGGAGTGGGGCGCCTTTGCTTGGCATCAGTATCGCGCTCTATGTCAGCGCTCCACAGCCGGTCGCGGCATTTGATGGCGATTTGCATGCCATCTATGTGCGCGACGGCGGCCGTTGGACGCTGCTAAGCAACAGCCGCCGGTCAAATTATGCGCGAGACAGGCTGGGCTCAATGCTGGGGCTGTCACCCTTCGAGATTGAGAGACTTGCACCCGCCGAGAGTTGCACAGAGACATTCTGCCGGTGGCAAACGCCCTATCGCGCAATCTTTCTCGTGCGCGACTCCGCTGCGCTTGAGCGCTCATGTGTTGCGCGCGCGATTGTCGTCGCCCAAACAGAAGCACCGTCCGACTTCAGCTCCCGATGCCGCTTGGCGGGTTTCATTAGCGCCGCAAGCATCGCTCACCTAGGCGGCGCAACAATATCAGAAGGTCCACTCGGACCGCGCATTGTCCGCGCACGTTCAACCGAAATCCATCGCCCGTGGACACTACAAACGACAGCCGCGGAAGAGGACTAACCCAATTGGCGCTACGAATAGCGGCGGATCATCGCCACTAGCTTGCCCTGCACGCGCACCTGATCCGGGCCGAATATTCGCGTTTCATACGCTGGGTTGGCGGCTTCCAACGCGACTGAATTGCCGCGCTTGCGCAAACGCTTCAGCGTAGCTTCTTCGTTATCGACAAGCGCCACGACAATATCGCCGCTATCGGCGGTCTCGGAACGCTTGATGATCACGACATCGCCGTCAAGAATGCCAGCCTGGATCATCGAATCACCTTTGACCTCAAGCGCGAAGTGGTCGCCAGAGCCCAACATATCTTCCGGCGGCATGATGCGACCAACTTCAGATTGGATGGCCTCGATCGGCACGCCCGCCGCGATTTGACCCAGGATCGGGATCCCGGCGCTTCCAGCGTTGGTTCGGCCTTCGCCGACGACCGAGGGTCTAAACGATTGCCGCCCCTTAGGTGGAGCGGCCGTCGCCGCACTGTCCGGCATTTTCAGAACCTCAAGCGCGCGCGCGCGATGGGGCAGGCGGCGCAGGAACCCGCGTTCCTCAAGCGCCGTGATCAGCCGGTGGATGCCCGACTTGGAGGCCAAATCGAGCGCTTCCTTCATCTCGTCAAACGAAGGCGAAACGCCTGTCTCTTTGATCCGCTCGTGGATGTAGAGCAGCAGTTCTTTTTGTTTCGCTGTCAGCATGACCTGAGACCAAATAGTGAACGATGACGTGTTCTATATCCGTTCCAATAGTCGGGTCAAGTCCAGTTTAGTTAACGACCAAGTAGTGTGCGGGTGGCTGCTTCGACGTCTTCGCAGCGCATCAAACTCTCGCCAACGAGGAACGCACGGGCGCCTATTCTGGTGAGCCGCGCGATGTCGGCGTGGGTTGCGATGCCAGACTCCGACACAAGCAGCACGTCAGGCGGCGCCATTGCGGCTAGCTTTTCGGTCACCGCCAAGTCTGTCTCGAACGTTGCAAGTGATCGATTGTTTATGCCGATGAGTTTGAAACCAAGTTTCAAAGCGCGCGCCATTTCAAGTTCATCGTGAACTTCAACAAGTGCATCCATACCAAGCAAACCAGTGACGTCGTTCAGATCTGAAGCCAGTGCATCATCGACAGCGGCCATGATGATGAGAATGGCGTCGGCGCCGATGGCGCGGCTCTCCAAGACTTGCCACTGGTCGATGATGAAATCCTTCCGCAGCGCAGGCAGATCGCACGTCTTCCGAGCGGCAATGAGGTAGTCCTCGTGTCCCTGAAAACTTGGTGCGTCGGTCAGAACCGAGAGACAGGCTGCGCCACCCGCATTGTAGGCACGCGCGAGCGTGGGTGGATCGAAGTCTGCGCGGATGACGCCTTTTGACGGGCTAGCCTTCTTGATCTCTGCAATGAGGGCAGGTCCCTCCGTTTCGCGTAGCGCCCGCGCGAACCCGCGCGCCGGCCCTTGCCGGCGGATGGCGACATCGAGCTCGATCTGAGAACGCGCCAACTTACGCGCGGCGACTTCGTCGCGCTTATAGGTCAGAATTCGGTCAAGCACGCTCATGCTGCGCTCCGCGTCACGTCGATCAGCCGTTCCAGCGCCGCACGCGCGGCGCCGGAATCGAGCGATTGCTCCGCCAGCGGTCGACCGTCGATCACATCCGCCGCTTTCCCAGCCACAACGAGCGCTGCCGCCGCGTTCAAAACAACAGCCTCACGATGTCCGGGTCGTCCGCGGCCGACGAGCAAAGCTCGCATTTCCGCCGCATTCTCGGTCGCTGTACCGCCGCGGATGTCTGGATTGATCTCAGCATCAACGCTCGCGCGGAGAGTGGTCACTGCGCCGTTTTCCAAGACAGCAACATTGTTCGCTTCTCGATGCTGGGCCGAGAGTTCGTCCAATCCGCCAGCCCCATGCACCACCCAAGCTTTCTGGCAACCAAGCTCGCGCAGTGCGCTGGCGATGGGGACAATGAAAGCCGCGTCGAACACACCCATGAGTTGGCGCCGCACACTCGCCGGGTTTGATAGCGGCCCGAGAAGATTGAAGATCGTCCGTTTTCCCAGCTCCCGACGCGCTAGCGCGACATGCCGCATGGCCGGGTGATGGTTCTGCGCAAAGAGGAATGCCAAGCCAGCGTCACGCAGCGCACGTTCGATTGTTGGGACATCCGCGGTGAGGCGAACGCCGAGCGCTTCGAGCACATCGGCTGCGCCGGACTTAGAACTCATTGCACGATTGCCGTGTTTAGCGACAGGCACTCCGCAGCCGGCGACGACAAATGCCACGGCGGTTGAGATGTTCAGCGTATGGCCGCCATCGCCGCCGGTGCCACAGACGTCAATCGCGCCAGCTGGCGCGTTCACGCGCACCATCCGCGACCGAAGTGCACGCGCGCCTGCGGCGATAAGGGGCGCGTGGTCCATAAGCGGCATGGTGAGAGTCAGAAAGTGCATGATGTCATCGTGTGCGGCGGCGCCGTCCATGATTTCAGCGAAGGCAGCATCAATGTCTGACGCTTGCACCGAGTTGTTGTTGCGCAAGGCGGCGATTGTCGCGGCAAGGCTCATCGCAGGCCTGCCGCGTGGAGAAAGTTGCCGACGATGGCGTGGCCGTGCTCGGAAGCAATCGACTCGGGATGAAACTGCACTCCAAAGAGCGGGCGCGTCTTATGGGATAGGCCCATCACTTCGCCGTCTGCCGTCTCGGCGTCGATGTTAAGGTCAGTAGGGAAGGTCGCCCGCTTCACCGCCAATGAGTGATAACGTGTTGCGCGGAATGGTGAGGGGAGGCCGCGAAACAAGCCACGGTCGCCATGCGTTACCTCTGAGACCTTGCCGTGCATGATCTCTCGCGCGCTAACGACGTCGCCACCGTAGGCTTGCCCCATTGCTTGGTGGCCCAAGCAGACGCCGAACATCGGCAGATCATCGGGCGCCTTCGCCAACAGATCCAGACAGATGCCCGCTTCTTTGGGGGTGCGGGGGCCAGGCGAAAGTATCACCGCCTTTGGCTTTTTCTTCAGCACGTCCGCAACGGAGAGAGCGTCGTTACGAACGACTTCCGCCCGAACGCCGAAATCCTCGACGTAGTGGACGAGGTTGTAAACAAAGCTGTCGTAGTTATCGATGACGAGGATCATGGGGCAGCGGCCTCAGGCTAACGTAAGACGATCGGGTTCAAAGCGTCGTCAAACGCGCCATCGTGCGGAGGCCAGCCAAATGCTCATACGCCGCAACCTATAGTCCAGCGCCGCGCCGAAGGAAATGGCGAGGCCAATCAGCCTCGCCATCCCTTTCAGCGAATTTTGCCGCTTATCTAGCGTCCGCCGCGAAGTGCTTCGAGTTGAGCGCGGTTCAAATCGTCGGTTGTGTAGTGACCATCGGCTACGGCCACTTGCACGGCTTCCGGCATGCTGGCCGCGGTCTGGATGGATGTCTCAGAACCAGCGCGTGCGGCGGGTGACGGAGTGGCCGACGCCTGGGTCGAAGTGGTTGCTTCAGCGCTGACTGTCGCGTCCGGCGTTGCCTCGGCTGCGGCCTCGGCCGTCCGAGTTGCCGCGTTGACGGCGGGTTCAGCGTCAGGGGTTGTTACTGTGCCCATCGTTTCCGCTTGAGCCGTGGTCAGCGGCGTTTCCGTGGAGGCGTTCGCCTCTCCAGTCACGGTTTGAGGGCTCGTTGCAGCATTCGCAGTCTCCTCGGCCTGTTGTGTGGTCTCTTCGACTGCCTCGGTCGCCGGATTCGTCACCGTCGCAGTATTCGCCTGAGCCTGTGCTTCGCTGGTCAGCGAGCCAGTAATCTGCGCGGTCGCCGGCAACGCTATGGCAAGTGCGGCCGTCGCTACTGATGCGATGAGAAGCTTCTTCATTCGATTGTCTCCGAGAACGCCGGAAAGGAGGTTCCGGCTTGAAAGCACGCATAACAACGCGCTCCGATGGAGTTCGGCGCCACGGAACCTCACTTAAATGACCGTAAGTGCGGAACTTCGCGCTACGAATAACGCCAAGCTTCACTGGCCGCGCGAAACAACGCGCGCGACTTGTGCAGCGTTTCCTGCAATTCAAGTTCCGGATCGCTGTCGAGCACAACGCCGCCGCCGGCTTGCACATACAACATTCCGTCCTTCACCACCGCTGTGCGCAGCGCGATGCACGTGTCCATGTCGCCGCCCGCGCCGAAATAGCCGACGCCACCCGCGTAGATGCCGCGCTTGTGCGGCTCGACCTCATTGATGATTTCCATGGCGCGGATTTTTGGGGCGCCCGTGACCGTTCCGTGAGGAAAGCCAGCGAGCAACGCATCAAGCGCGGTCAACCCACCGGCCAATTCGCCCTCAACATTGGAGACGATGTGCATCACGTGACTGTAGCGTTCGATCGTAAAGGCCTCTGTCACCCGGACGTGCGCCGAGCCAGCGTTTGCAGTCGCTGCGTTTGAGCCGCGTTTGGCGCCGCGCACCGCCACGCGCCCCAAGTCGTTGCGCGCCAAATCGACCAGCATCAGATGCTCCGCGCGTTCCTTTGGATCAGCGAGCAGCTCTTCTTCGAGCGCTTGATCTTGCGCGGGCGTGGTTCCGCGCGGCCGAGTGCCTGCGATCGGACGGATCGTGACGGTGTCGCTGCGCTTGCGCACGAGAATTTCCGGACTCGAACCCACAACGGCAAAGTCGGCGAAGTTCAAATAATAGAGGAAAGGCGAGGGGTTTAGCCGACGTAGCGACCGATAGAGGGCAAACGGCGGCGCATCGAGCGGTGCGGAGAAGCGTTGGCTTGGGACGACCTGAAAGACATCGCCAGCACGACAATAGGTTTTGCACCTCTCAACCAGCGCTCGATACGCTTCCGGCGTTGTGTTGGAGCGTGGCGCCGCTGTTTCCGGCGACTCGCTGCCCCCGCTTTGCTTCCGCAACGGTCGCCGCAGTTGGCGCCAGACGCGCTCAAGCCGTGCGCGCGCCGCTGCATAGGCTGCTTCCGCGTCTTGTCGGGCGCGTTTACGCGCTGGCGTGATCAGCGTGATCTCGCCTGTGACGTTATCGAACACCGCTACAACCGTTGGCCTTACGAGCAGCGCCTCTGGCGTGCCGATTGGATCGGCGGTTTTCTCCGGCAACCGCTCCACCAAACGCACCATGTCGTAGCCGAGATAGCCAAACAGACCCGCCGCCATCGGTGGCAGGTGAGGCGGCAATTCCAGTGCGGATTTCGCCAGTAGCTTACGCAAGCTCTTCAACGGCGCGTCGCGCTGCGCGCGGAACGCACTTTGACCAAATCCGCCTCGACTGGTTTCAGCGCGACCATCGCGCACGCGCCAGACTAAATCAGGCTTGAGGCCAATAATTGAATAGCGTCCGCGGAAATCTCCGCCTTGCACGCTTTCGAGCAGAAACGAACCAGGCTTGTCCGCTCCCAATTTTAGCATGGCCGAAACCGGCGTCTCCAAATCGGAGACGCGTTTCATCCAGACGACTCCGCCGCCCCGTGCGTGCGCAGCGGCAAAATCGGCCGGCGCCGGTTCTAACGCCGGCTCGGTCTGACTCATTGTTGGGCGGCTTCTTCCGTGGCGTTGCTCGGCCGATAGACGCGATCGATCACGTTGTCATTACGACGCGGATTGGCGGCGGTTACGACCTCACTCTGAAGTGCTTCGAAGACGCTGGTGCTCATACCGCACATCGGCGGCGCTCCAGCTTGCAGCGCCTGCGGCATGCAAGGCCGCTCGGCATAGAGCCGCATCGATTCTAGAACTTGAGGGTCCACCGTCGCGATGTCCGGACGATTGATGTGTTCGACGACTGCGAACAAAATGCCATCGCCGACTATGTGAGCAGGGGCGCCTTCCGCGCCTGCGAAGATTTGCGCGGCAAGGCTCTGCGGCAGTCTCTGAACCGCAGAGCGTCGATCGATTGTCTGTGACCTGGCGATCATGCGCGCGTGCTGAGCACTCACCACTGTTGCGAACGATTGGCCGTTGTTGAGGGCGGTGGTCATGGTGTCCGCCAATTCGCGTAAGCGCGTGCTGCGTTCGCGCTGAATCCAAGCTTGCACGAGGTCGGCCCGGACTTCTTCCAGCGGCCGTACGCTCGCCGGAATGATACGGTCGACGCCAGCGATGACGTCTGCGTCTCCAACGCTTTCGAAGTCGGTCGCCTCGCCTTCTGGTGTTGCAAAGGCGCTTGTGAGCAGGCTTGCCATGTCAGCAGCGCCTTCAATGGGTTGACCCTGTTGCGTGCGCCCCTGAGCTTCGACCGGCGGCAAAGTGACGGACGTGAGGCCGCTCTGATGCGCCGCCTCCGCCAAGCTCGCGCCAGCTGAACGGGCGTCCTCGAAGGCTGAAACCGCTGCATTCATCAGGTCTTGTGCCTGATCGGCGGCTAAGGCTGTGCGAATTTCGTCGTGATGTTCGGCATAGTTCGGCGTAACTCCCGGAGTGGAGTTCTCCACGCGCACCACGATGAATGGCGTGAGCGAACTGTGTGCAACGATCGCGGGCCCACGAACCTGCGCGCTGAACACCGCAGCCGCCGCCTCTTGATCGGGCACTTGCGCGCGCGCCTGGTCTTCGCCGCGGGTAATCTGCAAACTCAACGCCTGAGCGACAGCAGCGGGCGCTTCGCCTCGATTTATGCGCTGCGCCACTTCATTGGCTTGCGCCTCGTTGTTGGCGGCTATCCGTACATAGGTGCGGGTTTCTGGGCGTGTCATGGCAGGTGCGCGCGCGTCAAATTCTTCGCGTATACGCTCTTCGGGAATCTGGGCGCGCGCCACAAAATCGCTCGGGCGCGCATAAACCAGTGTCAGCACCCGAAATTCCGGCAGCCGCAGCCGTTGCTGGTTGTCCTCGTAGAAGGCTTGAATCTGAGCGTCGTTAGGTTGCGGGATTGCGCCAGCGGCGGATGCGGGGACCTCGGCGAGGGAAATCACCCGCGTTTCGGCGTCGTAGGCGTACGTCAAGGCGCCAAAACTCGTCGGCGCACGCACCCCCGCCAACAATGATTGCGCCACCATCTGGGTAGTGAGGTCACCGCGCACGTCCCGCTCGAACTCAGGTTGAGAATAGCGCATTTGGGCTAGGAAGTTGTCATATGCGGTCTCGTCAAACGCGCCTGTAACTGCGTTGTGCACCGCTGGTATTGAATTGATTTGATCGCGCACCTGCTTGTCGCTGGCGCTCACGCCGATCCTGTCGGCGTAGACATACATCGCCACGCGGCTGATCATCCGCTCAAGCAGGCTGCGATGGTAACCTGCGTCGATGGCGTCCTGCTGGCTCAGATTGTTGCCGTTCTGCCGCTCCCGCTGCAGCGTGAGTTCAAGCTCGCGCGTGAGTTCCGGCGGTGTGATGTTGCGCCCGCCAACATTGGCGACGGCGGTATTGCCGCCGAGGTTGAGCCCGTTCTGAGGGATGAGGAACAAGACTGTGGCTAAACCAACGAGGGCGACGATGATGGTCGCAATCCAGCCACGGGTGATATTCCGAAATTGCAGAAGCATGAGTGGTTCCGTATGCGTGAAGCGGCGGACCATAGAGACGGCCCCCGAGCGGGGCAATTGCCGCAAGCCGCCGCAGCGGCGCTACCAAAGGGAGAAAGCATGGCCTCGCGGAAGCCGCTGATCGCGGGAAACTGGAAGATGTTTGGCCGCAATACAGATTTGGCCGAAATTGGCGTACTGGCCGAAACGATTGGCCCGGCGGTCGACAAGATTGATGTGCTCGTCTGCCCGCCTGCGGTCCTGATTGCCCCTGCAGCCTGGCAAATGCGCGGAAAGTCGCTCCTGGTTGGCGGTCAAGATTGCAGCCCGAGCGCTGCCGACGCCGCCAAAACCGGCGAAGTCAGTGCGGCGATGCTGGCGGATGTGGGCGCCAAGTACGTCATCGTCGGGCACTCGGAGCGCCGCCAGAACCACCAAGAAACCGATGACCTCGTGCGTCAGAAGGCTGAAGCAGCCATCCTGGCTGGCCTCGTCCCGATTGTGTGCGTTGGTGAAACCCATGCTGAGCGAGCTGCAGGGCGCGTTGCAGAGATCGTCAGCCGGCAGGTGAAAGCAAGCGCGCCGGGGCAGGGCGGCGGGACGTTTGCTGTCGCCTACGAACCGGTTTGGGCGATTGGCGGCAATTCAACGCCAACGCTCTCCGAAATCGGCGACGTTCACTCGCTTGTTCGCGAGACATTGACGCAACAGTTCGGCGGCCAGGCGAATGAAACCCGTATTTTATATGGCGGGTCGGTCGGACCGAAGAATGCGGGGGAGATATTCACCGTCGAGGGTGTAGACGGCGCCCTTGTTGGGCGTGCGAGCCTGAAAGCGTCTGACTTTGCGGCCATAATTTTAGGTCATCCGGCTGCGGTGTAGGGATGCACTGCGGCAGGCTGGTGTTTAGTGTGGGCCTAAGCTATTGAGCGCCCTTTCGCGCGCGCCCATGTTGAGGCGCGAGCGCAGCGGCGCGTGGGAGACGGGCAAGAAACATGGGAATGGTCGTTCTCACTATCCATTTGGTCGTCTGCGCATGCCTCATCGGGCTTGTCCTCTTGCAGCGCTCTGAGGGCGGCGCGCTCGGCATGGGCGGCGGCGGCGGCGCGTTGATGAGCGGTCGCGGCGCGGCGGACGCCCTCGCCAAGATGACATCAGTCGCTGGCGGATTCTTTATCGTGACGTCGTTGATCCTCACGATGCTCTCGGGGGCGGCAAGCACCGGCGGTCGTTCAGTCATGGACTTGCTGCCCGCGACTCAGAGTGCGCCCGCTACGACAGCCCCGGCTACAACCGAAGCGCCGGCTGAAACGCCCGATACCGCGCCCGACCCGACCGAGGGCCGCGCTGACACGCCAAACCAACTGGTATCGCTGGGGCCGAGCGAGGCCGCAGCCGCCACGCCGCCTCCGCCTGCCGCCGCAACCACGCGCGCTGGCCCCATCGAAAATCACGCGACACAGGAAGCCGCCGTCACACAGCGTCAGCTCACGCCGGCGAGCACTGGCGCTGCTCAGCGCTCCGCGCCTACGACCACCCCACAACGTTCCGCCCCGCAAACGACTCCGGCGGCGAGCACGCAGACCGCACAACGCCAAACGCCGCCTCCTGCGGCGACATCGAACGGCGCGGTCGGCGGGATCGATCTCACAACCGATAACCAGCTCGCCACCGAATCGAGCAACACTGCTACTGACGGCGTTGCTGTAGTGCGGCGTGAGCGCGCCGGTCCCGACCAATAAGCCCTCGGACTGGGAGGGAAGGCCCGGGAGCAGAATGCGGCCTGGGCTGAGACGGAAGGATAATGGCGAGGTACGTCTTCATTACCGGTGGAGTGGTCTCTTCCTTGGGGAAGGGCATCGCCTCCGCCGCCCTCGGCGCGTTGCTGCAAGCACGCGGATACCGTGTCCGACTCCGCAAACTAGATCCGTACTTGAACGTCGATCCGGGCACTATGAGCCCGTATCAGCACGGCGAAGTCTTCGTCACTGACGATGGCGCCGAAACCGATCTCGATCTCGGCCACTACGAGCGCTTCACCGGCGTCAGCGCCACGCAAGGCGACAACATCACCACCGGGCGCATCTACCAAGAGATCATCACGAAGGAGCGCCGCGGCGATTACCTAGGCGCCACCGTGCAGGTCATCCCGCACGTGACCAACGCCATCAAGGAATTCGTGCTTTCCGATCACGGCGGCGCCGACTTTGTGCTCTGCGAGATCGGCGGCACCGTCGGCGACATCGAGGGTCTGCCGTTCTTCGAAGCTATCCGCCAACTCGGCCAGGAACTCGATCCGGGCCAAGCCGCGTTCGTCCACCTCACGCTGCTTCCTTACATCCCGTCAGCCGGCGAGATGAAGACTAAGCCGACGCAGCATAGTGTGAAGGAACTGCGCTCGATCGGCATCCAACCGAACATTCTGCTCTGCCGCTGCGATCGCCCGATTCCCGAAGATGAAAAGAAAAAGATCGCGCTCTTTTGCAATGTCCGCGAAGGCGCGGTGATCGAAGCGCGCGATCTGCAGACGATCTACGAAGCGCCGATGGCCTACCACTTGGCCGGCCTCGACACGGAGTTGTTGAAGCATTTCGGCGTAACCGTCGCGCCCCAACCCGATATGGGCAAATGGGAGACGATCGTTCAACGTCTGAAATCACCGGATGGCGAAGTCACCATCGGCGTGGTCGGCAAATACACCGAACTGAAGGACGCCTACAAATCGCTGATCGAAGCGCTGCATCATGGCGGCGTCGCGAACAACGTGAAGGTCAACATCCGCTGGATTGAGTCCGAGAAGTTTGAAGAGAAGGGTGACGCCTGGCACGAAGATCTGCATGGCGTGCATGGAGTGCTCGTCCCTGGCGGCTTCGGCGAACGCGGCAGCGAGGGCAAAATCGCCGCTGTCACGTTCGCGCGCGAGCATCTGACGCCGTATTTTGGCATCTGCTTCGGCATGCAGATGGCCTGCATCGAAGCCGCGCGCAATCAAGCAGGCCTCAAAGGCGCAAGCTCAACCGAATTCGGGGCCGCGAAACATCCGATCGTCGGCCTGATGACCGAATGGCTCAAAGGCAATGAGCTCGAGAAGCGCGCCAAGGAAGGTGATCTCGGCGGCACCATGCGCCTCGGCGCTTACAAGGCCGCGCTCGATCCTGAAAGCAAAGTCGCAGCCATCTATGGCGACACCGAAATCAGCGAACGCCATCGTCACCGCTACGAGGTGAACACCAAGTATCGCGAAAAACTCGAGAGCGCCGGCCTGATCTTCTCCGGTATGAGCCCAGACGGTTTGCTCCCTGAGATTGTCGAACGGCGTGACCACCCCTGGTTCATCGGCGTTCAATATCACCCTGAACTGAAAAGCCGCCCGTTCGAGCCGCACCCGCTGTTCGCGAGCTTTATTGCGGCAGCGGTTGAACAATCGCGCTTCGTCTGAGGCGTTTTCAATCGACAGGCGACGTTAGCCGAACTAGGCGAGTTTCATGATCTCCCTCTTGATGCTTACGCAGGGCGCCGCGGAAGTGACGACATCCACAAACGGCGGCGCCGTCGTCGCGCTCTTTATTGTCATTGCAGCCATAGCCCTCTGGATCGCGCTGCGTGCGTTCGTCCGCAATCTGCAAGCCAAAAAAACCGAGACCGCCACCGGCGGCGATTTCAACGGTTATGCTCTCGCGGCGCTCGTCAACGCCGCCAAGCTCGATGGTTTGGTGAAAGACGAAGAAAAGCGAGCCATCACCTCCGCTATGCGCGAGATTGCTGGCGAAGCCTTCGAAGCGGCAGCGGTTGAAGAGGCCTTCGCGCGTCCAGGGCTGAACGAGGCGGAACTCGTCTCATTTCTCGCCACGCGTTCCAATGCCTTTACGCGCGATCAGAAAGCAGTGCTGCTGAAGGCGCTGATGGCGGTGTTTGTCTCCGATGGCAAATTCGACGAGAGCGAGCACAGCGCGTTGGTGGACTACACCGCCGCGATCGGGTTTGACCGCGAAGGTGCGCCCCAGCTGTTGAGAAGCTTCACCCGCGGCAGCATTACCTAGACGGTCACCCGCTCCACAAATTCTGCTATGTCCGCCAATGTCGGCGCGCGTCCACGTAAGGGACGAGACAGAGCAAGCATGATGTCGACGTGATCGACGTCCGGATAGGTCTTGGTCTCAACGCGTCCGCCAGCTTCATATATTGCTGTTTCCAATCCGCGTATGTTGCGCACTCCGACGGTCGTGTCGGCTTCGCCCCACAGTAACAGCAACGGTGGGGCGTCACGGCGCGCAAAATGCACTGGCTGCGTCATATCGGGCTCTGGCGCTCGACCAAAAGCATTGCGAGTCGCGTCCACATCGAACGGTAAGAAGTCGTACGGGCCTGCGAGTCCGACCGCACCGCGCACGTTTGCGGCGTCAACACCGGCATCACGCAGGAAATGCGCATCCAACGCCAGCATCATTGCATTGTAAGCTCCGGCAGAGTGTCCCACGAGCACTATGCGTGACGGGTCGCCGCCATAATCCTCCGCGTGATCTGCAGCCCAGCGCACTGCGGCGGCGCAATCCTCTACGAAGCTCGGGAAGCGTACGTCCGGCACCAAGCGATAGTCGGGGATCAGGGTTACAAATCCGCGAGATGCGAACGCGGCGCCTGCGAAGGCATAGTCGTTCTTGTTTCCCGAACTCCACGAACCCCCGTAGATGAAAACGATCACCGGGCGACCGGACGCATCCTCCGGAGCGTATACGTCGAGCCCGTGACGCGGCCCCTCGGCATATGCCAAATCCTGGCCCACGCGCCGCCCTCCGGGGTCGCGGGGCGCAAGCGCATTGAACGTCCCCAAGGAGGGGGTGCAGGCAGCGGCAAGAGCGGTGAGGAGGAGGGTTCGGCGGCGCATAATATCCCATACGCCTTCTAGGACGGCCCGGATGCATCCAAACGGCCTCCATCCGGCATCCTCCAACCAAACGCCGGGAGAACTGTGTCCGGCGGCACCTAGGGGAAACAAGAATGAGATTGTTTTTGGCGGCTTCCATGCTGGCGTTGGCGACGGCAGGGGCGGCGCATGCGGAAATTCGGAACCTGTCGGGTTTTACCAAGGTCGAGGCGAGCGCCGGCACCGATGTCCAAGTGGCTGTCGGCGGCGCCTTCAGCGTTGAGGTCACGGGCCGCGACGCCAATCGGATCGTCACCCGCGTGCGAGGTGACACCCTGGTCGTCGAGCCCGTTCACGGCTTTTCTTGGCGGGGACGCCAGGCCAACGTCCGCGTAACGATGCCACGGCTGGAGGGTCTCTCGGCATCCAGCGGCGCCGACCTCATCGCAACAGGTGTCAACGGCGGTGATATTGCTCTGGATTCTTCGTCGGGCGCTGATCTCCGCGTAAGCGGCACGTGCGACAGGTTCACGGCGGATGCCTCAAGCGGCTCCGACATCGATGCTCGCAATCTTCGCTGCCAGAACGGCAGTGTCGATGTCTCTTCCGGTGCTGACGCTCGCGTGTTCGCGGATGGCCGACTTGACGTGGACGCCTCTAGCGGCGGCGGTGTGGTCGCCTACGGCAACCCTGGTATCGGAAATATCGATCTTTCGTCGGGCGGTTCGCTGCGCCGCGCTGACTAGGAGCAAATTGAATGCGTAGTTTAATTATTATCGCGGCTGCGTGCGCAGCGCTCGCAGGTGTCGCCAATGCCGAAACCCGTCAGGTGTCGAATTTCACCGGCGTATCCGCCGCGGATCGGATCCGCGTTGAAGTCTCCATCGGCGAAACGTATCACGTCGAGGTGCTCGGCGCAGATACCGACGACGTAACGACCCGCCTCGACGACGAGACCCTCGTCATCCGTCGCACTCATCGGCCGTTCTGGGGTGGCACGCCGCCAATTGACGCCACCGTTCGTGTAACCATGCCGGCTGTCGACGGCCTCGCATCCTCACGCGGCGCCGAACTCACAGCCGCCAATATCAGCGCCACCCACATGTCATTGGCGGCTTCAACAGGCGGCGAGCTGCGCGTTACAGGCTCATGCACACACCTCGACGCAGCCGCCACCATGGGCGGGTCAATCCGGGCGGAAGGATTGGAATGCTCTGATGGCGATCTTGCGGCGTCCATGGGCGGAGACGCTCGTGTCTTCGTGTCCAACCACTATGATGCATCAGCCTCGATGGGGGGCTCGATCGACGTATCGGGCGGCGGGCGTAGCGGTGACATCGCGACCTCGATGGGTGGCTCCGTGGACGGCCACTGAGTGAGGAACTTCGGCGGCGGGAACCGCGTTGGTTCCCGCCATGCAACCCGCCGCCGAAATCGTCCCCGCGCCCCCGCGCTCAGTTCAGCGCATGCGGAGAGCGCTGGTGCTGCTAAATGCGAAAGCCGGCAGCGTTGGTCCCAAGGCTGGGGCACAACTTATCGATGTGTTGAACGCCGCCGGCGTCGAACAATTCACGATTGTCGACGCAACCCGCATGTCGGCGCGCCACTTCCAGCGGGCGTCTCAGTTTGATGCGATCATTGTTCTGGCGGCGACGGCACCGCGCGTCATGCCGCTGATCTTGCGCCGCGCGATGGGCCGCCATTGATCTTGTTGCCCGGCGGCACCCTAAACATTCTTCCGAAGGCTCTGTACGGAGATCTGGCATGGCCAGAGGCCGCCAAGGCCGCCCTAGAACGCGGCATAGAACGGCGACTGCCGGTAGGGCGCGCGAACGGCGAAACCTTCTACGTCGCCGGATTCTTCGGCCCGACGACTCTGTTGGCGCTAGCACGTGAATCGGTGCGCGAAGGAAAGCCGCTGAAAGCGATGCAGCGGCTGCATCACGCACTCAACCGCTCATTTACACGCTCCATCCGTGCGCGCGCTGGTTCTAGGAAGATGCGAAAAGCCGAAGGCATTGGCGTTTTGTTGCCCAGTTTTTCCGGCGGCACAGAATCTGACTCGCTCGAGTGGGTTCGCCTGGATGCCAGACACCTCTTGGATTTGGCGCGCGTAAGTCTGCGCGCTATGACGGCCGACTGGCGCAACGACGTTAGCGTCGAGATCAGCGAGACCAGAACCGGCGACATCTACGCGCCGGGCATCATTCCCGCTACTCTTGACGGCGAGCCACGCACGTTTCTCTCCTACGTTCGCATCACGTTCGATAAGCGCGGCCCGAAGGTATTGGCCCTGGAGGGAGAATAGAGCGTTGCAGTTAGTCCACCTCACTGATCTGCACTTTGGGTGTGAAGACACGCACGCTCTCGACGCCGCAGCCAAGTATGTCCGCAAGCTAAAGCCCGATGCTGTTATAGTGACGGGTGACATATCAAAGGATGGCCTTGCGACCGAACTGAACGCAGCCTGTGACTGGATACGCGGCCTCGACGCGCTGGCCATGTTGACGCCGGGAAACCACGACGTGCCATACTACGAAATGTGGGGACGCCTGTTTTATCCTTGGGGCCGCATCCGCGCAGCCCAGCACGGCATTCAGTGCGAAGCATGGCACACAGATCAGTGGAGCGTCGTGCCAATCAACACGGCGCGCGCGTGGCAACTTCGCTTGAATTGGGCGCAGGGCGAGATTTCGCGCGGTCAAACCGCAGTCGCGGCCGCCGAACTACAGCGCGCAAAGCCTGGCGCGCTTCGCATTGTCATCACGCATCATCCGCTCGATTGGCCGAATGATGCGCCTATCAAAGGGGTCACCCGTGGCGGTCTCCGTGGTCTCCGCAAGCTTGCTGACGCCGGGGCCGAACTCTTCCTGGCTGGCCACCTCCATTTTGCGTCGGCGCGCCTGTTCGAAACGCGCGCGCTCTCCATTGTCAGCGGCACGCTCTCGCGCCGGGTTCGTCACGAACCCTGCGCCTTCACGGTTATCCGCAGGCCAGAGGCGAAGGTCATTGAGACGGATGTCGTTCATATCAATCAGGGCGTTTGCGAAATCGCCAGTACACGGCAGTTCCGGCTGGACGCTCCTCGAGATCCGGGCGCGCCAGCCACGCTGACAGCTCGCCAGATAGCGTCGGTGGCCGACTGACCAAGAACGCCCAGCTCTTAGCTCAGACATCAGGGTTCCCAGGCTAGCAGTGTGATCTGCGTCACATGCATCCGCGCACGGCGCGACAACATCTCTCAGTGGAGGAGCGCAAAGCTACGATGTCGAGCAATGATGAGGGCCGTGACGATGCAAACTCCGGGCGCGAGGCCTTGGGTGTGATCGCCGTCATAGCTTTCGCGCTCGCGATTCTCTGCCTTGTGGTCTTTGCAGCCTTCGGCTGAGGCGGTTCCGGGGCGCCTCAGCTTTCGATCGACGTCGACGGGACGAACCCTGGTGGGCTTCCGGCGGCCCCGATTGGGCGAAATCCGGTGCGACAGACGGTCAAAAGGGACCCTCGTGACCTTGCCCTGGGGCCGGCTTTGGCCTATCAGCCCCGCTTTCCCGCGCGGGCCCGCGTCGGGAACCCAGGAGTTTTCCGGCCATGGCCGTTCCGAAGCGAAAAACCACACCGTCCCGCCGCGGCATGCGCCGCGCCCACGATAAGCTGGCCAAGAACACCTATGTGGCTGACGCTGAATCGGGCGAACTGCGCCGTCCGCACCACATCGACCTCAAAACTGGCCGCTATCGCGGCAAGCAAGTCCTGAAGCCGAAGGAAGATTGAGCGTGCGCGCGCTAGCGCTCGCGCTCATCCTGACACTTGGCGCGTGCCAATGGGATCCACCGTCCCAAAGCGCGCGAGACAATTCCGTTCCACCGCTGACCGTCGAAGGTTATGGCGACATGCGCATCGGCATGCCGATCGCAGAAGCGCGCCAGGTTTCCGGTCAAGCGTTCGACAATCCGGCGCTGGAAGAAGACGTTCCCGGGGCATGCTCGGAGCAAGAGTACACGACCACTGATGGCGACAAGCTTTGGCTGATGTTCGAAGGTGACGTGATCACACGCATCACCGCCTCCAGCGAAGCGCCGCATACGCGTACCGCTCAGAACGTGGGCGTCGGCTCAACCGATGCAGAAGTCCGCACCGCGTATCAGAACGTCATCGAAGAAGGCGCGCACTACAATCCGGCGCCAGCGCACAACCTTCTGATCTGGACCGTGCCTGATCAAAGCGGGCTGCTATTTGAAGTGAACGAGCAGGGCATCGTCACCGCCGTTCATGCCGGTGGCCCCTCGATCCGCTACATGGAAGGCTGCGCGTAAGTCGCGCCTTCAACTTTCGTGTCCGGACACGCTTTCTGCTCGTCCCGACACGGTTTCCTTCGCCGCCTAAACCCGCTTCACTCATCCCTGAAGACAGCCCGAGTCTGAGGCAGGGATGACGCGCGAACCGAAGAAGACGGAGATGTTGGAGATCCGTGTCTCCAGCGAAACGAAATTCGCATTGCAGGCCAAGGCTCGCGCCGATGGCAAGTCCGTCAGCGAAGTTCTCCGCCAACTGATCGCGCACTACCTCGGCCCACAGACCCCGGTCCCACAACGCCGGAGAACCATTATGCGTTTGTCTTCATTCGCCGCGGGCGTCGCCGCCCTAGCACTCACCGCCATCGCTCTGACGCCTCCTGCGAATGCCGGAGGCATGTTGCTCGGCCTGTCGGCGCTTATCGACATGCCAGGGATGTCGAGCACTCAGGGCCGCCGGATCATCGAAACGAGCATAGAGCTTGATTACGGCCGAGAGGTTCTCCTCTGCGTTCCCGCAGAAGGCGAAGCCACTGCCGAGCTTCGCGCCGCAACAACCGAGCGCTGCGGTTTCGACAGCGCCTCAGGCTACGCAATTCTGTTGAGCGCCAATGCAGCGCCGGATGACAGGGTCCTGATCCGCCCACACGTCCTGACCGAAGGCGAGACGTCGATGCCGGAATCCGCGTCAGCTTTTCTCGTAAAGCTTGATTCTTGGGCCGCGATGCAGACGCAAAGCGAGCAGGGCGCCCAAACCATGCGCCTGACATTCTTCCCGCGCCGCCTCTAGCGCGACACCCGTTCCCTTGTGTTTTCGGTGCGCCCGGCTGAAAAGGCCGGGCGTTTTCCGTTCCTCCAAGCGAGACAATCCCATGACCGGCATCGCCGACATCACCGGCCGCGAAATCCTCGACAGCCGCGGCAACCCCACCGTTGAAGTTGATGTCTGGCTGGAAGACGGCGCCATGGGCCGCGCCGCCGTGCCGTCAGGCGCTTCCACCGGCGCGCACGAAGCGGTCGAAAAGCGCGACAACGAGCCGGATCGTTATCTCGGCAAAGGCGTTCGCGACGCGGTTGAAGCCGTTGGTGGCGAGCTTGCCAACGCGCTCATCGGCATGGACGCCGAAGATCAACGCCGCATCGACAATGTGATGATCGAACTCGACGGCACCGAGAACAAGGCGCGTCTTGGCGCCAACGCCATCCTCGGCGTTTCGCTCGCTGTCGCCAAGGCCGCCGCCATCAGCTCGGGCCAGCCGCTCTATCGCTATATCGGCGGTGTGCAGGCCCGCGTGCTGCCGACGCCGATGATGAACATCGTCAACGGCGGCGCCCACGCCGACAATCCGATCGACATCCAAGAATTCATGATCATGCCGATCGGCGCCGACACGATCGCCGACGCCGTGCGCATGGGCTCAGAAGTGTTCCACACGCTGAAGAAAGAATTGAAAGCTGCTGGTCACTCAACAAACGTCGGCGATGAAGGCGGCTTCGCGCCGAACCTCGCCAGCGCGGACGAGGCGATCGGCTTCATATTGAAGTCGATCGAGAAGGCCGGCTACACGCCTGGCGAAGACATCGCGCTCGCGCTCGATTGCGCCGCGACCGAGTACTTCAAGAACGGCAAGTATGAACTCGCCGGCGAAGGCAAGTCGCTCTCGCCGCAAGCCAACGCCGAATATCTCGCCGATCTCGTCAACCGCTTTCCGATCGTCTCGATCGAAGACGGCATGTCGGAAGATGACTTCGAAGGCTGGCACGCGCTCACCGAGCTTATCGGCGACAAGTGCCAACTCGTTGGTGACGATCTCTTCGTCACCAACATGAAGCGTCTCGAAATCGGCTTCGAGAAGGGTCTCGGCAACGCGATCCTGATCAAGGTCAACCAGATCGGCACCCTCACCGAAACGCTCGACGTTGTGGATATGGCCCAGCGCGCCGGTTACAGCGCGGTTATGAGCCACCGTTCGGGTGAAACCGAAGACAGCACGATTTCCGACCTCGCCGTCGCCACCAATTGCGGCCAGATCAAAACCGGCTCGTTGGCGCGCTCGGATCGTACGGCGAAGTACAACCAGCTCATTCGCATTGCCGAAATGTTGGATGACATCGCCGAATACGCCCGCGCAACGACCATAGTCGGCCGGTAGGGTCGCGCGTTCCACTCAGCTGGCCATAGTCACGCCGCTTGCCAGGGCCTAGATTGCGGTAAGCGGAGGCGGAGTGACGGCAACAGCCCTCGATAGAAGCGCAACGCCTGTGTGGCTGCGTGTCGGCGAGATCATTCTCGCTGCGCTCATCTATTTCGCGCTCGCACGCGCCAGCCTCTATTTCGCGTCGCTCAACGCCAGCGCCACACCAATTTGGCCGCCGACGGGGCTTGCTATCGCGCTCCTATTGCTGCGCGGCAACATGCTCTTGCCCGCCATCGCTGTGGGCGCCTTCGCGGCCAACTACGCAATCACGCCGCAGATCTCCACCGCAGCGATTATCGCCATCGGCAACAGTCTCGAAGCTCTTGTGGCGACGTTGCTTCTGCAACGCTGGGCCAAGGGGCAGAACGTCTTTCAGTCACCCGTGGGCGTCGGCAAGTTCGCCGTCATCGTCACTGCCGCCGCCGCGCCCGTCAGCGCCTCAATCGGCGTTGTGGCGCTCGCCATGACGGGCCACGCGGCGTGGAGCGATTTCGTTCCAGTCTGGATCACATGGTGGCTTGGCAACGTCGCCGGCGCAATTCTCGCGACGCCAGCTCTCGTGCTTTGGGCGCGCACACTGCGCGGAGAAGAACCCGCGCCATTGGTGGCAAACGCGCTGGCTTCGTTCGCCGGAGCGATTTTTGTCGCGACCATCGCGTTCAGCCCAATCTCACCCGTACCGCTGGAAGCACGCAGCGCACTCGCGTTTCTCGTGATTCTGCCACTCCTCTGGTCGGCGCTCCGCCTGGGATTGCGCGAAACCGCAACCATGGCTTTGTTGATTTCAAGTTTTGCCGTCTGGGGCGTCATTGCCGGGTCGAGCCCCTTCGTGCAGGCGACACTCAATAGTTCGCTGCTGCTGCTGGTTACGTTCATCGTGTCGGCAACGCTTCCGAGCCTTGCACTCGCCGCCGAAAGACGCCAATCGCAGACGCTGCTCGACCAAACCCGTCACGAACTCGTGCAAGCGCAAAAGCTCGAAGCGCTAGGCACGCTTACCAGCGGCGTCGCGCACGACTTCAACAATCTACTTGCCGCCATTGGCGGAGGCCTTCGCATTCTTGAGCGTCAAAACGAAGAGCGCACCAAGACAATGGAGGCCGTGGCCCAAGCGCTCGAGCGCGGCTCCGGCCTCACGCGCCAACTGCTCGCTTTTGCCCGCCGTGAACCGTTGAAACTGGAACGCCTCGACACCACGCAAGCACTCGAAAGCGCGCACAGCCTCATCCGTTCGTCCCTAAAGGATCACATCCTCTTCGAAATGCACGTTACACCTGGGCTCTGGCCGGTGAAGGCAGATCGCAACCAATTCGAAGTCGCGCTGCTCAATCTTGCTGTAAATGCGCGCGATGCGATGCCAGAAGGTGGCGATCTCATCATACAGGCTGAGAACATCCTCGGCGATGACCAGGAAAAATGCGTCGCAATCAGCGTAGCGGACAGCGGCGAGGGCATGAGCCAGGAGACGCTGGCGCGCGCTTTCGAGCCGTTCTTCTCCACTAAGGCCGCTGGACACGGCACCGGCTTAGGGCTCGCACAAGTCTACGGCTTCGCCACCCAATGCGGCGGCAAGGTCAATATCGACTCCGCTCTCGGCCATGGCACCACTGTCACCATCACACTGCCGCGCGCCTAGAGCGAGGCCGCGTTCCGCGACTCTGCCGTCACCACGTCGTCGCGCACATACCCCGCGCGCCCGTCGGCAAGCGTCACCCGCAGCCACCAGTGGTCACCTTGGCGGATTTTTCCGGTGGCCTGCATCTGAGCCGCCGCCGCGACGCGCACGATAACGCGGGAGTTGCGACGCGGAGCAGTGCGCACCTTGGCGCCAGCGCGGCCCGCGGTGACAGCCACGGCCGGCGCGATGTCTGTTACACCGGCAATGACTTGAGCAACGGGCGGCGCCGAAAATGTCACTACATCTTCCCGGACGAACCCCACGCGACCGTCATCGAGCACCACGCGAAACCACCACTGGCCCTGCACCATGCGCCGTCCGGTTACACGCATCGGCGTGCGCGCGGGGGCCTCCCAGATCAATTCACCGGTTGTCAGCGGGTAGTCCCGGATATTGGAGCCATTGCGCCCCGCATAAAGCGGTCGCTCGGGCGCGTATTCCTGAACCGACACGTCCATTGGCGAATAAGGCGGATTTTCAGCGGTGATCTCCTCAGCTGCCGACGTAAGGCTGGTCCAAGACGCGCGCGCCTGATCCAGAAGATCCGGTTTCATGATTACGCCGACCACAGCTGCCGCGACCGCACCAAGAAACGCCACGCGCAATAGCGGGAAGCGCGGCGCGGTTGCTCGCCGTATCTGCTTTTCGAGTTCTCGTTGCTCGGCCTTGCGCACTTTGCGCTCCTCCTTGCGGGCGCGCGACTCTGCCCGACGGGCTTCGCGCGCCTCATCCTGCGGTGAAGGTTGCGTTCGCGCAGTTGCTGCGCGCGTTCGTTCCGCACCGCGAAGCGCCACTTCGAGCCGCCGCTGACCGTCGTAAAAGCCAGAATTGGATACCGAGGGATCGGAGTAGAAGTAGACCGTGTTCAGTCCAGCGAGCGCGCGCGCCGCGCCGTCAAGCGGCGCCGGCAAAACCAGAACAACGCGCTTGCCCAAACGTTGCGCTTCCTCCACTTCCCACGCGCACATATCCGAATTGGCGGAACTCTCGGTGAGCACCAGCACCAACGCGTCGGCGTTATCAATCAACCGCCCGAGCCGCTCTTCCCAGCCAGCGCCGCCGCTCTCGTAACGGTCGAGCAGGGGCTGGAACCCTGCATTGTGCAGGAAGGCGCCGATCTGGTCGGCGAAGCCCGTGTCGGCGCGCGCGTGCGAAACAAAGACCCGTAACCGGTTGTCTGCAGCAAAGCCGCGCGCGTTCGCCATGACGCCCATTTTAGGCTGCTCCTCGTCAGTGGGGAAACGCTCCAAGCATCAGTTTGGACGCATCGACCTGAACGGCAGCGTAGCGCCGGTCACGGTCGGCTAGCCGGGTCCACGCTAGGTTCAGAGCCTCACCCGAGGGCAATGACGAAGGGAGCCCGCCAATGTTGATCCGCTTCGCCTGCATCATGCTCGCCATGACAGCTTTCGTGCCGGGCGCGTTCGCGGCGCTCACGCAAGCCGCTCAAATTGTCGCTTAGGCGCGGTAAGCTGCAAAAATATTTTCGACGTTGAGGGAGGACTCTATTTGGGAGTCGCCGCGCTCTGCGCCCACCACATCTTGCGCGATTTTCCTAAGTAGCTGATTCAACGAGACTCTTTGGACTCGTTTTGTTCTGCAAGCTCCTGATTCCGTAAAGATTTCATTAAGGATCAGGACTCATTTTGCCGGCCGCATTGGGGTCGGTACGATGTCGAAACATGGCTCCGTCATGCTCAGCGTAGGGCTGGGTGCGGCGATCCTCTATCTCGGCGCACAAGCCGTCACAGGCCGTCAGGGTCTCGTGGCGTATGTCGACCTGCAGGCGCAGGAACGTGTGTTGGAGGAGCGTGTTGCCGCCCTGAGCAACGAAGAAACCAACCTCAAAGCCCGCGCGGCCCGGCTGCAACCCGGCGAGCATTTTGACCGTGACTATCTCGACGAACGTGCGCGTATCACGCTCGCGGCGGGGGACAGCGAGGAACTTGTCTTCGATCTCGACTAGTTGCTGCGATGCAGCATCGCAAAGCTTCCTAGCGAGCCAAGTCATTCCCGCATAAGAGGAACGCGCCGTTCAGCGTGGACACTTCGCGCACGCACAGCCTTACGTAGCGGCGGAGGACGATCATCGATGAGCAAGGGCAACGGCAAGCACGCGAGCGCCGAAGCAACAAAGGACGAGCTGCTCCAATATTACCGCGACATGCTGCTGATCCGCCGCTTCGAGGAGCGCGCCGGTCAGCTCTACGGCATGGGTCTGATCGGCGGCTTCTGCCATCTTTACATCGGCCAAGAGGCTGTGGTTGTCGGCATGCAAGCCGCGCTGCACGAGGGCGATCAAGTCATCACCGCGTATCGCGATCACGGCCACATGCTGGCCGCTGGCATGACCGCAAACGGCGTCATGGCTGAACTGACAGGCCGCAGCGGCGGCTATTCCAAAGGCAAGGGTGGCTCGATGCACATGTTCAGCATCGAGAAGGCGTTCTATGGCGGGCATGGCATTGTCGGGGCACAAGTCTCGCTCGGCACCGGTCTCGCGTTCGCGAACAAGTATCGCAAGGACGGCAAAGTCTGCCTGACCTATTTCGGAGACGGCGCGGCGAACCAGGGCCAAGTTTATGAAAGCTTCAACATGGCTTCTCTCTGGAAGCTGCCGGTCGTCTACATCGTCGAAAACAATCAGTACGCGATGGGCACCTCGATCCAACGTTCGTCGTCGGAAACGCATCTGCACAAGCGCGGCGTGAGCTTCAACATTCCAGGCGAAGAAGTGGACGGCATGGATGTCGTCGCCGTGCGCGAAGCCGGCAAACGCGCCGTTGAACGCGCCCGCGCGGGAGAGGGGCCAATGCTGCTTGAGATGAAGACCTACCGTTATCGCGGTCACTCAATGTCCGATCCGGCCAAGTATCGCACCAAGGAAGAGGTCGACGAGCAAAAGGCCAAGCGCGATCCGATTGAGCACGTGAAGAAGCTCATCGTCGACGCCGGTTACGCCACCGAAGACGATCTCAAAGCCACAGACCGCGAAATCCGCGCCATCGTCAGCGAGAGCGCGACGTTCGCCCAGGAAAGCCCGGAGCCCAATCCGAGCGAATTGATGACGGACATTTACATCCAAGCATGAGCCAGCGGGGGAAAATAAGATGACGCCAGAACTCACATATCTCGCCTATTCGATCATTCTTCTTTTCGTGATCGTGTTTATCCAGGCGACCGCCGGCATCCGCCAAAACGGCGGACTGGCCATGGCCAACAACCGCGACAATCTCCCGTCGCCCAACACGTTCGCAGCCCGCGCCAAACGCAACGTCGACAACATGCGTGAGAACCTATGGTTCTTTGCACCCGCCGTGCTCATCGTCGCCATAACCAACGCATCCACATCGTGGACAGTGCTAGGCGCGCAAATCTTCTTCTTCGCGCGTCTCGTGCACTCGATCACATATCTCGCCGGCTGGCCATTTATCCGCCCGCTGTTTTGGTTCGCCGGCATCGTCGGCTGCGCAATCATCTTCCTCTCGCTCTTCGGGATCCTCGTCTGATGACGCAAATCCTCATGCCCGCGCTTTCTCCGACGATGGAGGAGGGCAATCTCACGAAATGGCTCGTCAAAGTCGGCGACGCCATCGAACCCGGCCGAGTCATCGCCGAGATCGAAACCGACAAGGCGACGATGGAGGTCGAGGCGGTGGACGAAGGCACGGTGACTGAGCTCCTCGTCGCCGAAGGGGCGCAGGGCGTGAAGGTCAACACACCAATCGCGGTGCTGAGCGGTGAAGGCGAAGAACCCTCTCCCCCCTCGCGGGGGAGAGGGCAGGGTGAGGGGGGTCGTTCTGGCGCGCCGCGCGTTGAAAATCGGCCCCCACCCCCAAACCCCGCGCCCCAAGGGGGCGGGAATTCGATCGCGCAAAGCGATCCAGAAATCCCGGCCGGCACGCAGATGATCAAGATCACGGTGCGTGACGCGCTGCGTGACGCAATGGCGGAAGAAATGCGCGCCGACGACCGCGTCTTCGTTATGGGGGAAGAAGTCGCCGAGTACCAAGGCGCCTACAAAGTGACGCGCGAACTGCTGCAAGAGTTTGGCGCGCAACGCGTGGTCGACACGCCGATCACTGAGCACGGCTTTGCCGGCCTCGGCGTCGGCGCGGCGATGGCGGGATTGAAGCCGATAGTCGAGTTCATGACCTGGAACTTCGCGATGCAAGCCATCGACCAGATCATCAACTCAGCCGCCAAGACGCTCTACATGTCCGGCGGACAGATCAAATCCTCGATCGTCTTCCGTGGACCGAATGGAGCAGCTTCACGCGTCGCTGCACAGCACAGTCAAGATTACTCGTCCTGGTACAGCCACGTGCCTGGCCTCATCGTCATCGCGCCCTACGACGCCGCTGACGCGAAAGGCTTGCTGAAAGCCGCGATCCGCAACCCCAATCCTGTCGTCTTTCTTGAGCATGAAATGCTCTACGGCCAGGAGTTTGAAATTCCCGATCTCAAGGATTGGATTGTTCCGATTGGCAAAGCGAAAGTGCGCCGTCAGGGCGTTGACGTCACCATCACCGCGCACTCGCGCATGGTGGGCATGGCGCTGAAGGCAGCCGAAGAACTTGCAAAGCAAGGGATTGAAGCGGAAGTCATCGACCTGCGCACGCTGCGCCCGCTCGACACCGAAACCATCCTCGAAAGCGTCCGTAAGACCAACCGGATCGTGACGGTCGAAGAGGGCTGGGGCCAGTCGGGCGTCGGCGCGGAAATTTGCGCGCGCGTCACAGCCGACGCGTTCGATTATCTGGATGCGCCGCCAACGCGCGTCCATCAGGTCGATGCACCGTTGGCCTACGCCGCCAATCTCGAAGCCTTGGCGCTGCCGAGCGTCGAAAAAATCATCGACGCCGTGAAAGCGGTGACCTACCGGTGATCTACCGCGGCGCCTGCCATTGCGGCGTGGTCAGCGCCGAATACGAGACGAACCAAACGGTGCGTCTCCGCCAAGATGGCTGCGGATTCTGTTCGTCTCGTGGAGTGAAGTCCGCGAGTGATCCCGAAGGCCGGCTTTCACTCGTCGCGACCAAACGTCTTACACGTTATCGCTTCGGCCATAAGACTGCGGACTTTCTCGTCTGTCCCGACTGCGGAACCTATGTTGCCACATTGATGGAGAGCCCGCGCGGACCGATCGGGGTTGTCAACGTCGTCGGCCTGCAGATCGATGAACTCAAACATCTGCCCACAACAATGACCTCGCTCGAAGGTGAGGCGACGGAAGAGCGCATGCAGCGCCGCATTACGCGATGGACGCCGATGCATCTAACTGAAGAAGCCGCGCCATGAGCGAAGGCGAAGTCGTCGAGCAACTCGTGCAATTCACCAACATCTTGTTGGTGGGCGTTTCGCTCATTTTTTCGATCGTTTCCGCATACGTCGTCGCACTCAATTATTTCATCGGCACATCCAATGTCGCCGCCAAAATTGGCAGTTTCGCCTTTGTCTCCCTTGTCCTGGGTATGCTCGTTGTAGTCATGATGGGCGCGCAAGCGACACAGATGGGTCTCATTGAGCGCCTGCATGAACTCGACGGCGATGGCCAACTGACTGCCGCTGGACGCGCCGTATTGGCGAACGCCAAACCAGAGTGGGCAGGCGCTCTCACCGGTCATCGCTACAGCATTGATGACATCGTTCGCCTCTGCACCTGGGCGGGGCTTGTTTTCGTCTATGTCGCGCTCGCATATCTCACCTTCCTGCATCGCTGGACGCCCGACGCGATTCCGGTGTCGATCGAGGAACGCAAAAGATGACCACGCCCATCACCATGCCAGCGCTATCGCCGACGATGGAGGAGGGCAACCTCGCCAAATGGCACGTCAAAGCCGGTGACAAAATTGAACCGGGCCAAGTCATCGCCGAGATCGAAACCGACAAAGCGACGATGGAAGTCGAAGCCGTTGATGAGGGTGTCATCGAAGAAATTCTGGTGCCGGAAGGCAGCCAAGGCGTGAAAGTCAACACGCCGATAGCGACGCTATCGGGGGAAGGTGAGGCTCCGAAACCTGCGCCGAAACAAGAGGTGAAGCCGTCGCCCGCGAAGCAGCAAGCGCCTGAGGCGGCCTCGAAGCGCCCGCCTGCGGCGGAAACGGTGAGCGCGACCCCAGGCGAGCGCGTCCTTGCATCGCCGCTCGCGCGCCGTTTGGCGGAGCAGGGCGGTATTGATCTGAGCGGTCTCCAAGGCTCCGGCCCCAATGGCCGAATTGTAAAGGCGGATGTCGAAGCCGCGACGAAGTCGCCACGGGCCGCAGCACAACAGCAGACGTCACGACAATCGCGCGAGGTCTCCAAGCCCGCACCACAACAGTCGCCGCCAGCGACGTTGGAGAGCTACGGCATTCGGCCAAACAGCTACGATCTCGTGCCGCTCGATCTCATGCGTAAGACGATCGCCAAGCGCATGACGGCCTCGTTCCGCGACGTCCCGCATTTTCCGTTGACGATCGATCTCGAAATCGACGCGCTGCTGAAAGCGCGACGTGAGATCAACAAGCGCTTCGCCGACAATGGCGTGAAAATCTCCGTCAACGACATGTGCATCAAGGCAGCAGCACTGGCGCTAAAGCTCGTGCCGGAGGCAAACGCCAGCTACACGCCGGACGGCATCGCCATGCACCACCACGCCGACATCGCGGTGGCCGTTGCGATCCCGCAGGGTTTGATCACCCCGATCATCTGGGCGGCGGAAACCAAAGGTCTTGCGCAAATTAGCGCCGAAATGGCCGATCTCGCCCAACGCGCGCGCGAGCGCAAACTTAAGCCTGAGGAATTCCAGGGCGGCACATTTTCCATCTCGAATATGGGCATGCTTGGAATCAAGAGCTTCGCTTCGATCATCAACGAGCCCCACGGCATGATCATGTCGATCGGCGCCGGGGAAAAACGCCCGATTGTGAAAAATGATGCGCTCGCCATCGCCACCATGATGACCGTCACGGTCACCTGCGATCACCGCGTCGTTGACGGTGCGCTGGGGGCAGCTTTCCTGAAAGCCTTCAAGAGCTTCCTCGAAGATCCGATGGCGATGTTGCTGTAGGGAGCGGCTAGACCAGCGTCACGGAACTGCCGCGCTTGGTGAATTAAGCGACGAGCGCACCGCTCAAAGCGCTGCACAGAACGGCGCGGCGCCCTATGATCTGGTCATGCTGGGAACGTTGATTCAGATCGTCGGGCCGATGTTTCTGGTGGCCGTTGCGCTTGAGGCCGTTTCGGTTTTCGCAGAGCAATGGGGCGCAGCGCGTTCGCCGGATGAGGAAAAGCCCAAACACAATGCGTTGGCGCTGCTTGCGTTCGTGCTGACGCTGCTAACGCCAGGTTTGCTGCTCGCGCACGGCTACGTCGCAACTCATGGGCAAGGCCAGAGTCTGGTGTTGATTGCAGTTGGGCTGCCGGTGGCGGCGGTGCTGGTCGGAGCGCTGCTTGGCGCGATTGTGGGCGCAGCGGCGAGGGGAGCAGCTCCGCTCATGCGCATGCTTGCGCTCCCGCTGGACATCGTAGCATTTGCGGCGGCGGTCTACGCGACGTCGGAAACGATCCAAATCTTGATCCAGGCCGCACAGAATGGCGGCGTAGTTCACGTGACGCCTTAGGCGGCGCGCCCACCGGCTTGGCGCAACTTTTTGGTTACCATGACCGTAAGCTGCTGCGTCACCGTCTGGCGAAGCTCGACTTGCGAGTCAGGCAGCTCAGCCAATTGCACGATGGAATCCAGGTGTGCCTGAACGACTTCAGCATTGAGCGAATGGCCGGCGCCGACACCCTTGACGTAATTGAACAGAGATGAGCAGGCCGACATCAAGAGCCGGTCCTTCATGTCGCCCGCGAGTGCGCTCAGCTGACCGGAGGTCAAGCCAAGATCGCGCAAAGCGTCCGCATCGCCCGGTTTCAACGCCTTCAGCAACTCGCCGATGCGCTCGCAATACATGCGCGCCAAGCCCTTGCGGATCTGTACGTCCGGCGCGTCTGCCTGCTTGTCGTTGCTGTCGAACAGGCGGCGGCGAGGGCCATCATAGTCAATCTCGCTGGCGCGGCGGCGGCGGCAAGGGCCTACATATTTGGCGCTCTCAACGAAATCGCGAATGCGCCGCTGGGTCTCACGCACACGCCGAAGCAGCGTCGCGGTGGAGAACGGGGTTTGAACAAACTCGTTTACGCCCGAACTGCGGGCACGATCTATGTCACTGGGCCGACCGCGCTCAGTGACGACCACGATAGGGACGCGGCGGAAAGTCTCGCCGCATTCGCCGGCGCGGATCCGCGCCGTCATGGCGACGCCGTCACTACCATCCATGTCCCACGTGGTGACGATGATGTCGGGCGCAAACAGGGGAAGCGTCTCGATGCAATGATCGGCGCTTTCGACATGCTCAACCACCACGCTGCGCATCTGGCGCAGCGTTTCGATCGTCAGCCGCCGTTGAAACGGCTTGTCATCAACCACCAGAATTCTGAGGGTCTTCTCTGTCTTGGTCCGCCTGTCCGACATGAGTTCTGGTATACGCGAGCGGTGTTAAGAATTGCGGTAATGCATTCGAAAAACAGCGTAAATGGATACTGAATCAGTTAAGCAGCGTTGATGCTTTCGCTGCTGCTCGCCTCGTTCGTCACGTTCTTTGTCGCCATCGATCCGGTGGCGATGGCGCCGATGTTCACGACCATGACGTCACGCATGACGCCCGAGTGGCGGCGCAAGATGGCGTTCAAATCCATCGCCATTGCGACGGGCATTCTGCTGGCCTTCGCATTCGGCGGCGCGTGGCTATTGGAGCAGATCCACGTCTCGATCGACGCGTTCCGCATCGCAGGCGGCCTGCTGCTCTTCCTCATCGCCGTCGACATGCTGTTCGAGAAGCGCTCCGAGCGGCGCGAGGAGCGGGCCGAGCAGGTGGCGGCGGAACAGGCCAAGCACCCGGGCACTCAGGACGACATCTCCGTTTTCCCGCTGGCGATTCCGCTCATTTCCGGCCCCGGAGCCATCGCTTCGATCATGCTTTTCTTTGCCCAGAACCAGGACATCGTCAGCCGCGGGATCATTTTGCTTGGCGTAGGGGCCAACCTCGCCCTTTGTCTCGTCGCCTTCCTCGCTGCAGTGCCGCTTTCCAAGATCATGGGTGAGACAATCGCCTCCATGCTGACGCGCATCTTCGGCATCCTGCTGGCGGCGTTGGCGGCGCAGTTCGTGGTTGATGGCATCAGGAACGTGTTTGGGATCGCTGCAGCCGTGGGCTAAGTAGCTCTCATGAGCACATCCTTCGACATCATCGTTATTGGTTCCGGCCCTGGCGGCTATGTCACCGCCATCCGCGCTTCACAGTTGGGCTTGAAGACGGCTATCGTTGAACGAGATCGCCTAGGCGGTATCTGCCTCAACTGGGGCTGCATCCCGACGAAGGCATTGTTGCGCAGCGCCGAGGTCTATCGCAACGCGCTGCACGCGAAGGATTTCGGCCTCACCATCGAGAACGTGAAGTTCGATCCCGAAGCCGTGGTGAAGCGCTCGCGCGGCGTGGCTGGTCGCATGGAGAAGGGCGTCCAGTTCTTGATGAAGAAGAACAAGATCACGGTGATCGAAGGGGAAGCGCGGCTCGAGAAGGGCAGCGCTGCGCCGAAGGTGATCGTGAAAGGCAAGGACGGCAAAGACGCAGACTTTGGCGCCAAGCACGTCATCCTCGCCACTGGCGCGCGCGCGCGCGAAATTCCGGCGGCTGGTCTGAAGGCCGATGGCAAGCGTATATGGACCTATCGCGATGCGATGACGCCGCCGTCGTGGCCGGACTCGCTGCTGGTGTTCGGCTCAGGCGCCATCGGCATCGAGTTCGCCAGCTTCTATGCGGCTTTCGGCGTGAAGACGACGGTGGTGGAACTGCTTGATCGCGTGCTGCCGGTCGAGGACGAGGAAATCTCGGCGTTCGCCAAGAAGCGCTACGAGAAGGAAGGCCTGAAGATCATGACCTCCACCGAAGCGAAGTCGCTGAAGGCGACGGCGAACGGTGTTGAGGCGGTCGTGCAGGCCAACGGCAAGCAGGAAACGCTGACGGCGTCACACGCCATCGTCGCCGTTGGCATCACCGGCAACATCGAGAACCTTGGCCTCGAAAGCCTCGGCGTGAAAACCGATCGCGGCCACATCGTCACTGATGGTTACGGCAAGACCAATGTCGCCGGCCTCTATGCGATCGGCGATGTCACAGGCGCGCCGTGGTTGGCGCACAAGGCGAGCCACGAGGGCATCATCTGCATCGAAGCTATCGCCGGCCAGCGCCCACATCCAATGATCAAGGAGCGCATTCCGGGCTGCACCTATTCGCACCCGCAGGTCGCCAGCGTCGGCCTCACTGAATCCAAGGCGAAGGCCGCGGGCAGGGAAGTGCGCGTCGGCCGCTTTCCGTTCGTTGGCAACGGCAAGGCGATCGCGCTCGGCGAAGATCAGGGCATGGTCAAAGTCGTGTTCGACGCCAAGACCGGTGAACTGCTCGGCGCGCACATGATCGGCGCCGAAGTGACCGAACTCATCCAAGGCTACGCCATCGCCATGCAAACGGAGACCACCGAGCACGAGCTCATGGAAACCGTCTTCCCGCACCCAACGCTCTCAGAAATGATGCACGAAGCGGTGCTGGATGCGTACGGGCGTGTGCTGCACGTGTGATGGAATTTCCTGTCAGCAAGAGCGAGACGCTAGCTGCGTTCATCGAGGCAGTTCGCTCTCGTTCACGTGCCCTGAAGAACAAGTTTCGGGTCGTTAGTTGCGAGCATCGCGTTGATGGCGAGCCGCCGCTTGAAGGCGTCACCCTGCTGCTCAGCGGTGCACGACGCGACAGCCTGCGTCTAATGCTCTGCTTATGAGAAGATCGCTGGTGCCGGTTCGATGCCCGCAAAGGGGCCAAGACCGGCTGGCTATTCGAATGGTTCTGCGACGGCAGAGTGGCGCCTGGATGGACCGGCGCTGATCTGGTTGCGGCGCTTGAACGCGCTCAAGATCACATCTCGACCGACAAGGTCGATCACACCGCACTCGAAGCACTGTGGGCGCCGCTACTGTTGCGCGGCCCGCGCGGCGTCTAAGCCGCCTTCGCCTCAGCAAAACGCTCCGCCGCCATGCGTTGCATCACGACGTAATCGGTTTTGCCGCTGCCGAGCACCGGGATCTCGTCGATCACAACGATCTTCTTCGGCACTGCTAGTTCGCTCGCGCCATTGGCTTTGCACCAGGCTTGCAGCTCTTCGGCGGTGGCGCCGGCATGGTCGGTGAAGAGGATGATGCGCTCGCCCTTGCGTGAATCGGGGAGGGCGACAGCGGCGTGCAGATGATCGGGCCACACGGTCTGCGCGTAGGCTTCAACCGCATTCAGCGACACCATCTCGCCGCCGACCTTCGCAAAACGCTTCACCCGGCCAAGGATGCGAATGAAACCATCACTATCAACGTCAACGACGTCGCCGGTGTCATGCCAGCCTTGCGGCAAGAGATCGATGCCGAATGGCTTGGTCGGATCGAGATAGCCGCGCATGACATTGGGGCCACGCACAAAGAGCTTCTGACCGCCCTCGATTCCGGGCACCGGCTCAAGCCGCCACTCAATGTTTGGAATGAACTGGCCCACCGAACCGTGCTTGTTGGCGCCCGGAATGTTCACCGCGATCACCGGGGAAGCTTCAGTCGCGCCATAGCCTTCGAGCAGCTCAACACCGAAGCGCTGCAGATAGAGTTCGCGTGTCTCAGGCTTCACGCGCTCGGCGCCGCAAACCATGAGCTGGATGCAGTTCAGATCGCCATCGGCGGCGTTACGCGCATATTGCTGCGCGAACGTATCGGTCGCGAAGAAGACGTTGGCGCCGGTCTCCTTGATCAGTTTCGGAATCTCTTTCACCTGCAGCGGCGAGGGGAAGAGGAATGTCTTGTGGCCTGTGAAGATCGGCAGCATCACGCCGCCGGTCAGTCCAAAGCTATGGAACATTGGCAGCGGGCAGAAGAACGACCAGTTCGGGTCGAACGGAATGTGCGCGTGCGCTTGCTCGACGTTGGCGACGATGTTGGCGTGTGAAAGCACCGCGCCCTTCGGGGTGCCGTAGGAGCCAGAGGTGAAGAGGATGACGCCGGTATCGTCCGGGCTGGCCTTCGCCGCAAACATGCGCGGGAAAAAGCCTTTCAGCAGCGCGATGATCTTGTCGCCGAGGTCTACGGTCTTGCGGATGTCTTCGAGATAGATGAGCTGCGCGTGCTTGCTGAGTTCGTCCGCAACCTGCTCAAGCCCGGCCTTCTTGATGAAGAGCCTCGACGTCAGAATTTTTCGAACGTTTGCCGCTTCGCAGGCGGAGCGCAGGTTCATGATGCCGGCGGTGAAGTTTAACATCGCCGGCGTGCGGCCAATGGCGTGGAGCGCGAAGAACGTCACCGTGGCGCCGACGCCTGTCGGCAACAAAACGCCCGCCGTCTCGCGGCGCTTGATCAGCGTGTCGAGCTTTCCGCCAAGCGCAAACGCCGCGCGGACGAGATCGTCATAGCTCATCGGCTTGCGATCATGATCCTCGAGGATCTTGTACTTGCCGCCCTTCATATCCCGGGCCCGGAGCAGTGCTTCGAACAAGGTGACGCGCGTGCGCGACAGTTCGAACGAGCGATGCGCCATGAGGGTGTTGCCTCCGACCTTTTCTTCCACCTGGGCGGCCTACGAGTAAGACGCCCAACCCGTGATTATTGTTTCACGGTTGTAACAGAGACTAACGGGCCGAATGTGGCCGGACAAGGGAGGGGGGCATTAAGTATTTGGCGGCGCAGAGGAGGTTTGCCGTGGGGCCGTTGCGGGACAAGGGCCGGAGGCTCATGTTGGCGTCGTGCCGACGCTGATTGATTTGCGCCAAGGAGGCGACCCAAACCGCCCCCGCCACCCTGAAAAGGAGGGCCGGCCAGACAATGCGAGCCCCCGAAAGCCGGACTGGATTCGGGTCAAGGCGCCGACGAGCCTCGGTTACCACCAGACCAAGGAACTCGTGCGCGATCTGAAGCTGCATACCGTTTGTGAAGAAGCGGGCTGCCCAAACATCGGCGAGTGCTGGAGCCAAAAGCACGCCACCTTCATGATCCTCGGCGGCATCTGCACGCGCGCTTGTTCGTTCTGCAATGTATCTACGGGCAAGCCGCTGCCCCTGGATGCCGCTGAACCTGAGAACGTTGCATTTGCAACGGCGCAGATGGGCCTGAAGCACGTCGTGATCACATCGGTCGATCGCGATGACCTGGAGGACGGCGGCGCTGATCATTTTGTGCAGACAATCCAAGCCGTGCGACGCGCAGCGCCTGAGACGACCATCGAAATTTTGACGCCGGACTTCCTGCGGAAGCCCGGCGCAGCTGAACGCGTCATTGATGCCGTGCCGGACGTGTTCAACCACAATCTCGAAACCGTACCGCGGCTCTATCACTCGATCCGGCCCGGCGCCCGCTATTACCAATCGCTGCGCTTGCTCGACTCGGTGAAGCAGCGTGACCCGAAGCAGTTCACGAAATCCGGTCTCATGGTTGGCCTTGGCGAAGCCAAGGACGAAGTGCTGCAGGTGATGGACGATCTCCGTGTCGCCGGCGTCGATTTCCTCACCATCGGCCAATACCTGCAGCCAACGAAAAAACACGCGGCAATCGATCGCTTCTGGACGCCGGATGAGTTCAAGGCGCTTGAGACGATCGCCTACGCCAAAGGCTTCCTGATGGTCTCGGCCAGCCCGCTCACACGCTCCTCGCACCACGCTGGCGACGATTTCGCACGGCTGAAGACGGCGCGTCTGGCGCTATCTAAAGACTGAGATGCCTCGCACTGTCATCGAAGCCGAGCGCGTGCTGCCGTATGCGCCTGAAGATTTGTGCCGATTGGTCGGCGATGTTCGCGTCTATCCGGAGTTCGTGCCGTTCCTGAAGCGCATGCGCGTGACCAAGGAAGAGCCGCGCGACGCCGGCGGCTGGGAAGGCGTCGCAGAGGCCGACGTGGGCTGGCAGGCAATCAAGGTGACGTTCGCCACCTCGGTTCGCTGCGAACCTGCGAAGGGGGAGGTGGAGGTGGCGCTCGTAAAAGGCCCGCTGCATTCGCTGAACAACAAATGGTGGTTCAAAGCGAATGACGGCGGCAGCACGCACGTGCGCTACTGGATTGCCTACGAGTTCAAAAACCCGGTGCTGCAGGCCGCGATCTCAGCCAACAAGGACAAGCTCGCCTCGCGCATCATGGCGGCGTTTGAGCGCGAAGCGAAGCGGCGGCTGGGTTGAGCTTCAGCCTATTCGGCGCGTACCGTATATGTAATCTGCTGTGCATCGACCCTAGCCACGTCAATTGACATGGATCGGAAACGGATGGTTCTCGTTCCAAGGGGGTACGATAGATCTTGGAAGAATGCTGGCCTCGCCATGTCGTCTGCTGTGTATTCACGATACTGAAAACGCATGGCCGCGCCATCGATGCCGTTGAACACGATCTCGAAGTTTTCTCCGGTCGGCGTGCGGCGCACTTCCTGGGCATCTGACCTTTGTAATCTTGCGGAGTTGGGATCGACCGTGAACCTATATGCCATTACGACTTGAATTTCTGTTCCCAGGCCGTTGATCACTCCTGAGCCAACGCTGCCATCGGGTGCGACCTGAATGCCATACACGCCGTCCTTGCGGACAACAGTGTAGGTCACTCCGTCATTTGTTCGCTCTCCGAATATCGGCAAACGCTCACCGCGGGCAAAGTGGAGGGTTACTGGCCCCCCCGAAAGGCGGAAAGGTTCAGTCACTTCAAATGCCGGATAACGAGTGACTTGCTCTGTGTATGCTCGCACGCGAACGATGGAATCGCCAACGACTGCGGTGCGTTCTACGCCGACCTCGTAGTTCCGCTCGCGCCGTTCCGTTACTTCGCTGGTGCCCTTATTGTCTGGAGATGCGACAACCGTCGCGCAGGCCGCTACGAAACACGTAAAGATAATTGTTACAATCGCCCGCATGCTGCCCTCCCAACTCATCCTGAATAGGGTCAGAGAGGAGGAGCGGTCAACAAGCCGATCAATCCAGCACGCGCTTCATCAAATCAAAGGCGGCAGCGACCGTCTCCGCTTGAACGTCATGGCGCCCGATGGCGCCGAAGCGCTTCTCTTCGTGCAATGTCGCGCCGCCACGACGTGCGGCCGCGATGTGAACCAAGCCAACGGGTTTTTCCGCCGTGCCGCCGTCCGGCCCAGCAATGCCGGTCACCGCAACGGCAACATCAGCCGGGCTGTGCTCCAGGGCGCCGGCCACCATTGCGAGCGCAACCTCGCGGCTGACAGCGCCGTTCTCGCGGATCAAATCGGCTGGCACGCCAAGCAGATCCGTCTTGGCTTGGTTGGTGTAGGTAACGAAACCACGCTCCAGCGAAGCCGAGGCGCCAGGCACTGCCGCCAAGGTCGCCGCGATCAATCCGCCAGTGCAACTTTCCGCCGTGGCGATGGTGTAACCGCGCGACTTGGTCTCTTCGAGCAGGCGCTCGGCGTTCTGATAGTTCGGACCATTGGACATTGCTGCCAAGCATGGCCGCGTCACAGCGAAAGTCCATTCCATAAGTTGGCGCACGATGGCAGAAGCGCGCCAAAGGCGGAGGGAACATGGAGGCCATAGCGCGCCGCATCGCAGCGCCGGTATTTGCGTTGGCGCTGTTCTCCAGCGCCGCGCTCATCTTCGTCCTGCAGCCACTGTTCGGGCGCATGGTGACACCGCTCTTGGGCGGCAGCCCACAGGTCTGGAATACGTCTATGGCGTTCTTCCAGGCGGCGTTGCTCGTCGGCTACCTCTACGCGCATCTATTGGCGCGCGTGAAAGACTTGCGCCTCCAAGCCGTAGTGCACGGTCTTGTCCTGCTTGGCGCATGGTTTGTGCTGCCTCTGCACGTTACGACCGCGCTAGGTGAACCGAGTTCGGAACACCCAGTATGGTGGCTCATCGGTGTTCTGGCGCTTTCGGTTGGCGCGCCGTTCGCCGCGGCCTCCGCAACGGCGCCGTTGCTCCAGGCATGGTTCGCGCGCACCGGCAGAGAAGACGCCAGCGATCCATACTATCTCTACGCCGCAAGCAATCTCGGCAGCTTTACAGGCTTGTTGGCCTATCCAGTACTGATTGAACCGCTCCTCGGAGCACACGCGCAGAGCGCCGCTTGGTCGGTCGCGTACCTGGTCGTTGGCTCGATCATCGCGATTGCCGCCGCGATGGCCATCAGTGCGCATGGCGAAACGCCGAAGCCACTAGAGCACATGGGTCCAGCGCCGAGTTGGCGCGAACGTGGCTACTGGGTCGGCGCAGCGGCGGTGCCGTCAGCTCTATCGCTCGGCGTCACGCTTCACATCTCCACCGACATCGCTTCAGCGCCAATGCTGTGGGTCGTGCCGCTGGCGCTCTACTTGCTCACCTTCGTGCTGGCATTCTCGCGCGGCAGCGAAAAGATGGAAGGCAGCACGCTCTTCTTTCATCCGATCGCGCTCGCACTAATGATCATGTCGTACTACGCGTCAGGCAACTGGATGTGGTCGATGACCGGCATCCTGGGCGGGTTCTTCTTCAGTGCTTTGATCTGTCATTTGGCGTTGGCAGGCTCGCGTCCTGGCGCCGACAGGTTGACTGAGTTCTATCTGTTCGTCTCGTTGGGCGGTGTGATTGGCGGCGCGTTCGCCGCGCTTGTGGCGCCACTGATTTTCAATAACGTCTATGAATACCCGCTGGCGCTCGCTGCAGCCTGTTTATTCAGGCCCCGCGAAGACAACGACATGCCGCGCTTGATCGATGCATCGGTGGCGGGCGCGGTTCTCGTCGGCGTCTTATCATTCGTGCTTCTGCGATGGGCGCCACTGGATTCGGTCATCATCATCGCGGCTGTTGGCGCGGGCGCCGCAGTTCTCGCAGCCGGATGGAGCGATGAGAGCCGGCCTGCGATGTATCGCTACCTCTTCCTCGGCATTGCTGCGGTTCACGCAATTCTTGTGATCTACGTCGCGTTCAATTTGCAGCACATCTTTGTTGCGGCCATCGTCGAAGATGAGACACGCACGGTCGCTCGTCAGCCCTGGGGTGCGCTGCTGATGGCGACGAGCTTTATGGTGCTCGCCTTTGCCGTGCATGGAACCATTCTGCCACGAAAAGACGGGAGGCGTGTGTCAGACTTTGCGCTCGGGGCGGCGCTCGTTTCTACCGTCTTGCTGCTATTGCTGCTGATAAGTGGCGGGGCGGGGGACGCAGATACGCTCACCGTTGTCAGCATCATCTTTTGCGGCGTCGCGGTGTTCTTCAATCGCGGCAAACCGATCACGCTTGCGGCAATCGTGCTAATCGCCTTCACCATCATCTTTATCGATGAAGCACGCGGCTCGCGCATCATCACGCAGGAGCGCAGTTTCTTCGGCGTCTTGCGCACGCGCGAGTTCGACACCGGAGATCCCGCCGCTCCCCGGACGCGCATTCTGATGCACGGCACGACTATCCACGGCGCACAGCTGATCGGCCCGACCGTCGAGCGCCAACCGCTCACCTATTATCACCCACGAACAGCGCTCGGCGAGGCGATTCTCGCCGGCATCTCAATGGGGCCGTCCTCCAATGTAGCGCTGATCGGGCTTGGCACCGGTTCCACCGCCTGTCTGCTCCGCCCGGAAGATCACCTGACAATTTTTGAAATTGACCCCGCGGTTGTGCGCTTGTCAGCCGAACCGGGTGGCGACTTTACATTCGTGCCGGTGTGTCAGCCAAATCGGCGCATTGAACTAGGCGACGCGCGGTTGCAGATCGCAGAAGAACCGGATCACGAGTTCGACGTCATCGTCGTTGATGCGTTTACGTCGGACGCCATCCCGGCGCACCTGCTGACCCGCGAAGCAATTGCGCTTTATCTTTCCAAGCTCACCGATCGCGGCATCGTCGTGCTGCACCTATCCAATCGCAATTTGGCGCTTGTTTCAGAGGCAGCGCGCGTCGCGCACGATCTAAATGCGCCATACCTCTATCGCATCAGTGCTCCGTTTCAGATGGAGCACGTCTCATGGGTAGGCGGCTTGGCGGCGAGCGTGATGATCATTGCGCGCACGCCTGAAGCGCTCACATCGCTCACGCTCAACCCGGATTGGCGCGTGATCCCGGCGCCGCCGGGGCGCGCATGGTCCGATGACTACATCAACCTGCCACGCGCGCTTTGGGAGGGGTTGCCGTTCGGGCCGCACGGAAATTCGGTCGAGACGTGTCGAATCTATGTGGACTATTGCGGGCCGCCGTCGGAGCAAAGCTCGGCGCCAGAAGCTACGCCGAACGCTCCACCGTCGCCGTAGCCTGCGCTGCGAGGCCTTCTTCTCGACCTAGAAACCCCATGCGCTCGGTGGTCGTAGCTTTGATGCTCACGCGTCCCAGCGGAAGTCCCAGCACCTCCGCCGTGCGCGCGCGCATGGCGTCGCGATACGGCCCAATCTTTGGGCGCTCGCAGAGCAAGGTGACATCGACGTGCACGATGCGTGCGCCGGCGCGCTCCGCGAGTTCAACCGCATGGCGGAGGAAACGTTCAGAGTCGGCGCCTTTCCATTGCGGATCGCTCGGCGGGAAATGCGCGCCGATATCGCCTTCACCGAGTGCGCCGAGAATGGCGTCTACCAGCGCGTGCCAACCAGCGTCTGCATCTGAGTGCCCGACAAGTCCCTTGCTGTGCGGAATCTGCACACCGCACAACGTCACGAACGACCCTTCACCGAAGCGGTGCGCGTCGACGCCTTGACCGACACAGATGATGCGTTCAGCGCCGAGCATGCGTTCGAGCATTGCCATATCCTCTGGGTAGGTGAGCTTCATTAGCTTCGCGTCGCCCTTGATGAGCTTTGCGTCGACACCATTCATGCGAACTACCGCGATGTCGTCCGACATCGAAGCGCCCACCGCGAGCGCCGCGTAGGCCGAGCGCAGCACCTCCGTGTGAAATGCCTGCGGCGTCTGCATGCGCATCACGCCTTCGCGGGCCACGTCTTCCAGAATGCGGCCCGACGCATCAGCGCGCCGAAGCGTGTCAGGCGCAGGCAGAGCAGGGGCAACCGCCGCAGCGCCAGCCTCTAGCTCGGCGATCAAGGCATGAACCAAACTCACACTGAGCCCGGGACGTGCTGCATCGTGGACAAGAACCGCATCCACGTCTCCCAACGCGGCCAGGGCTTGGCGAACTGAGGCGGTGCGGGTCGCGCCACCGCTGACCGAGCGGACGCCCAAGACGTCAACCGTTGCGCTGCGGCATAGGTCAGCGTGATCTGGGCTACAGGCGATGACGATTTCCGCTGCGCCTGCAACTGCGAAGGCTTCAGCCGACCAGCGGATCACCGGTCGTCCACATAACAAACTGTATTGTTTCGGTATTTCTCCACCGGCGCGGACGCCGTGGCCACCCGCCACAATGATCGCACCAAACTTCATAGCCGGTGACGTCTGGCTTCTAATTGTTGCATCGCAGCATAAAACCCTTGGCGCCCGCTTTTTAGGCGCCCTAAGCTCCCGACCGAACCGGGGGTGCTGAGTGTTCGATTTGAACGAAAAACCGCCTCTTGTCTCGCTCGCTCCGATGGCGGGCGTTACAGACATCCCGTTTCGCCGCCAGGTGAAGGCATTCGGCGGCCAATACTGCGTCTCTGAAATGGTGGCGTCCGATCAACTCGCGCGGGCGCGGATAGATATGGTTCGGCGCGCCGCAGGCGCGGGCATGATCTCGCCGCTGGTAATTCAACTGGCGGGGCGTGACGCAAAATGGATGGCCGAGGGCGCGCGACTAGCCGAAGCCGCTGGCGCCGATGTGATCGACATCAACATGGGGTGTCCATCCAAGAGCGTGACGAGCGGTCTTTGTGGTTCAGCACTGATGCGCGAACCCGCCCACGCAATCCGACTCGTTGAGGCCACCGTGAAAGCCACGAAGCTCCCCGTGACGCTGAAGATGCGTTTGGGTTGGGACGAAGCCTCTCCAAACGCGCCTGAGATCGCGAAGAACGCTGAGGATGCGGGCGTGCGCGTGCTAACAATTCATGGACGCACGCGAAAACAATTCTTCCGGGGGACAGCAGATTGGTCGGCCATTGCGGCAACTGTGGAAGCTGTCCGTATCCCAGTGATAGCAAACGGCGACATCGCCACTGCGGCGAATGCGCGACGCGCGCTCGACCTCTCGGGCGCGGCCGGCGTGATGGTTGGCCGAGCGGCTCAAGGCAAACCCTGGTTGCCGGCAGCGATTGAACGAGCGCTGAAACACGGGGGCGAGATCACGCCGCCGCCACGCGCGCGTTTGCTGCAAAGTCTATTGGCGCTCTACGACGACACGCTCAATCTCTACGATGGCGCACTTGGCATCCGTGTGGCGCGCAAGCACATTGCCTGGATGATTGACGCGGAGTTTGGCTCCGACGCCCGCGAAATCCGCAAAGAGATTTGTATATTGGAAGAGCCCAATCGCGTTCGGGAAGCGCTGATCAGGCTTTTTGACGGCGGGTTAGATCGGGCCGCGGCATGAGCGATCGGGTCGTCCGCCCGCTGCCTCAGCGCTCCTTGGCCCCCGACGCGGAACGGTGGCTTGAAGGGTTACCGGCGCCAGTGTTGGGCATCGACGCGGGCGAGCGCATTCGCTTTGTGAACGCAGCTGCAGCTGAGCTACTCGCGGGCGTCGGGCGCGGATTGCTCGGACGGCGATTGGACGAAGTTTTCGGCATCGATGCCCCGATCATCGCTTTGGCCCGCCGCGCGCTCGCTGGGGCGAGCGGCGTGGCGGAGGCGGATGTTGCGTTGGTCGGTCCCGGCTTTGCCCTCGGGCACGCAAGCGTCGCCGCCGCTCCGGTGGGGGAGAATGATTACATCGCACTTGTTCTGACGCGACCGCCTCGCGCGCGCGCAGCGCCGGCAGCCGCCGCGAGTTCCGCGGCGCGCACTTTGGCGCACGAGGTTCGCAATCCGCTCGCCGGTATCCGAGCCGCCGCACAATTGATCTCCAGGGCCGATGATCCGGACTCGGCAGCGTTAGCGAAGCTGATCGTCGACGAAGTCGACCGCGTCCGCCGTCTCACCGATCGTATTGATCCGCTCGGCGCGGTCGAAGCCCCGCGCTTTGACCGGTTCAATATTCACGAAGCGCTCGAGCGGGTGCGCAAGCTCATCGGTTCAAGCGCTCCGGAGGTGATGATCCGCGAGCGCTATGACCCGAGTTTGCCGCAAGTCCGCGGTGACCTGGATCAACTGATTCAAGCGCTGCTCAACATTACAAAAAACGCAGCGGAGGCAGTGGCTGATCAACCGGATGGTGAGATCGCGATCTCGACCTCGTATCGCTCCGGCGTGAAGTTTCGCTCCGCGGCCAGCGGCGCGGCGCGCGCTCAGCTCGAAGTACAGATCGTCGACAACGGTCCGGGCCTACATCCTGATGTTGCTGATCGTTTGTTCGAAGCATTCGCCACCACCAAGCGCGATGGCATGGGCCTCGGCCTCACCGTCGCTGCCGACATTATTGCTCGGCACGACGGCCGTATCGAAGTCGAAAGCCAAACCGGTCGAACGGCATTCAAGATTCTCCTCCCTATTGATCCGGATGAAACCACATGAGCACGCGCATCCTTCTTGCTGAAGACGACAACTCGCTGCGGCTGGTGCTGTCGCAGGCCTTGGGAAAAGAAGGCTACGACGTGCGCGCAACTGGCAATGTCGCGACACTCTCCAAATGGGTGCGTGACGGCGAAGGCGATCTGGTTCTAAGCGACGTCTATATGGGTGACGATTGCGTGTTTGATGCGCTTCCAGCCATGCGCATGGCTCGCCCACACCTACCAGTGATCGTAATGAGCGCTCAAAGCACTGTGAGCACGGCGCTGAGCGCCGCTGGCGCCGGCGCGTTCGACTACATGCCGAAGCCGTTCGATCTCGATGATCTGATGGCGGCAGTGAAGCGCGCTTTGGTTGGCGGGCCAGACGCGAAGACGCGCGCGCAAGCCTCGAAGGCCGAGAAAGAAGAACGCTTGCCATTGATCGGTCGGTCGGCCCCGATGCAAGACGTCTACCGCGTCATGGCGCGTGTCGCGGGCACCGATCTGACTGTTTTGATCGAAGGTGAGAGCGGGACCGGTAAGGAGCGCGTGGCGCGTGCGATCCACGATCACGGTCGCCGCTCGACTGGCCCCTTTGTCGCGATGAGCCTAGCGGGCGCACAATCCCTGCAATTGGAACGTGAATTGTTTGGGCCGCAGGGAAAATTTGCTCAGGCCCAAGGCGGCACTCTATTTCTTGAAGACATCGACGAACTCCCACAGGATTCGCAGACGCGGTTGGCAGGGCTGCTGCACGCGGAAGAGCCTGGCGACCGCCCCGACGCACGTTTGATTGTTTCTTCGCAACGCAGCCTAGCGCATCTGACGCGGCAAGGCGGCTTCAGACAGGACTTATTCTACCGGCTAAACGTGGTCGTCATCCGCATGCCACCGCTGCGAGAACGTTTGGAGGATATCGGCGATCTTGCGCGCGCGTTCCTCGTGCGTGCTAAGCGCGAAGGCTTGCCTGACAAGTCGATCGATAACGCAGCCATCGAGCGTCTCAAGGCGCACAGCTTTCCCGGTAATCTCCGCGAACTCGAAAACCTGCTTCGCCGCGCAACGGCGCTCAGCCCCGCGACCGTAATCACCGCACGCGAAATTGCGCGTGAACTCGGACATGCCGACAATAACGTCTTGCCGGAAGAGACAACCGATGGCTTCGAGACTGCGGTCACCCGCCGGGTGGAAGGGGAGTTTGCTGCTGCGAGCCCTGGCTTCCCCGTCGCGGGCCTCTATGATCGGCTCTTAGCCGAGGTGGAACGCCCACTGATAACCCAGTCGCTGCAGGCTACGCGCGGCAACCAGATCAAGGCCGCGGCCATCTTGGGGATCAACCGGAACACCCTCCGGAAGAAAATACAGGCCTTGGGCCTGGCAACTGGCCGAAACGATTGACCTGACCGTGATATTGGTTCAACACCATGTTGCGAATTAGCAACATGGTGCCCCCGGCCATGGCAGAAATCTCAGCAGACGAGCCGGCGGATGTGGCCGTGCTCTCAGACCAACCGCAGAGCCGCAGCGCGCTGACCTTCATGGTGGGGTTGGCAGCCTCGGGTCTTCTCACTGCAATCGCGACCATCACGCTTCTGATGGGGGATGGGCTAACCGGAGAGAACAACGGCCTGATCCGCGCGCTGCTGATCGCGAGCCTCGTTATCTCAGCTGGTCTTGGCGGCATCCTCGTGCACCGCATCTTGCGCGTTGCGCGCGCTTGGCGCGCCGCTGCCACTGGTGCGCGCCTCCACCTGCGCTTTGTGACTCTCTTCAGCCTCGCGGCGCTCGCGCCAGCGATTATCGTCGCCGTGTTCTTGGGCGTAACGTTCACACAAGGCATGGAGCGTTGGTTCAGCCAACGCGTCGTCAACACGATTGAGAACGCTGCCGACGTTGGGCGCGCATATGTAAATCTCGCCTCTGGCGGTCTCGGTGGCGACGTCGAAGCGATGGCGGAAGACCTCAACGTCGCGCGGCCGTTCATAGCGACAGACCCGTCGCGCTATGCCGCATTTCTGCAGTTGCAGGGCGAGCGCCGCGATCTTTCGTCGGTTTACGTTATCGACCGCAACGGCGGCGTCATCGCAGGCGGCTCCCTAGTCGACGACGCGGTGCCGTACCACGCGCCATCACCTGAAGCTTTCGCAGCAGCGGATCAAAGCCAAGTTTCGGTGCGTTTCGATCAGGACAACGACCGTTTGCTCGCGCTTTATCGTCTGTCTGCCTACAACAACGCTTACGTTTTTGTGTCTAAGCGCATTGAAGCCGGTCTCGTGGCGCAGCTCCGGCAATTCGAAACGTCGGTGACAGAGTATCGCGAGGCGCGCAGTCAGCAAAATTCACTGCGAGGCCTGCTTGGCATGGCTTACCTTGCAACGGCGCTCTTGCTCCTTCTCGGCGCCGGTTGGGTTGGTCTCACCAGCGCCACCCGCGTCGCGGAACCTATTGGGCGCTTGGTGGGCGCTGCGCGCAGGGTCGCCTCGGGCGACCTGAAGGCGCGCGTCTCGGTCGGTGAAGAGCGCGACGAAGTCGATGCGCTAGCGAGCGCCTTCAACCGCATGACGGCGCAACTTGAAACACAGCGCCGCGACCTGGTGACGGCGCAAGAAGACGCCGATAACAGACGCTCGTTCATCGAGGCCGTACTTGGCGGCGTCAGCGCCGGCGTAGTCGGCCTCGACGCCAATGGGCGCATAAGCGCGCTCAATCGTTCCGCCGTTCACCTGCTTGGCTTAGACAGCGGCGACCTCATTGGCCGGCGCTTGATCGACCTTGCGCCTGAATTCGCTGAATTGCTGAACCAACCGCGCACAAGTCAGGCGCCGCCGCAGCGCGTCGATCTGATGCGCGAGGGCGGGTCGGTGAACCTCAGCGTGCGCATGAGCCCCGAGGCCGATGGCGGCCTCGTGCTCACCTTCGACGACATGACGACGCTCATCTCCGCCCAGCGCCAAGAGGCGTGGAAGGATGTCGCGCGCCGCATCGCCCACGAGATCAAAAATCCGCTGACGCCCATTCAGCTTTCGGCCGAGCGCCTGCGGAAAAAATACTCGACTGAAATCACCTCCGATCCCGACACGTTCGCGAAGTGCACCGACACGATCCTGCGGCAGGTTGCCGACATTGGGCGCATGGTCGACGAGTTTTCCTCGTTCGCTCGCATGCCTGCGCCACGAATGGCGTATGCCGACATCAGCGAAGTCGCGCGCTCCACGGTGTTCGCGCAACGTTTGGTCTTCCCGGACGTTCGGATCGAAGTTGAAGGCGCCGATCAGCCGATTGCTCTCATCAGCGACGAACGCCTGATCGGCCAATCGCTGCTAAATCTCATAAAGAATGCCAGCGAAAGCGTGCAGGCTCGACGCGAGCGCGACGGCGAGCCCAAGGATGGCTTCGTCACGCTGCGGCTCCGCGATTTGGATTTCGGCGTGCAGTTCGAAGTAATCGACAACGGGCTGGGTTTTCCGGAGAAAGATCGCCATCGCCTGATCGAACCGTACGTCACGACACGCACAAGGGGTGCGGGGCTCGGCCTCGCCATCGTTGCGCGCGTGATTGAGGACCATGGGGGGCTAATTGAGTTGGACGACGCACCAGGTAGCGCACCTGGGGCGGTCGTTCGTTTTGTTCTCCCCAAACGCGGCGAAGACGCGATCGACCCCGCTGCAGAACACGGCGCAGGAGCCATCTGATGACGCAAGACATCCTCGTAGTCGACGACGAAGCAGACATCCGCGACCTCGTTTCCGGCATCCTGGAAGACGATGGTCACCACGTACGCACCGCGCGGGACAGTGACGAGGCGCTGAATGCCTTCGGCAAGCGTCGGCCTTCTTTGATCGTGCTCGACATCTGGCTGCAAGGCAGCCGCATGGATGGTTTGGATCTCCTTCAAAACTTCAAAGAGATCGACGCCGATGTGCCGGTCGTCGTCATCTCCGGTCACGGCACAATCGAAACCGCGGTGGCGGCGATCCGCAAGGGCGCCTACGATTTCGTCGAAAAGCCCTTCACAGCGGATCGTCTATTGCACGTGGTCTCGCGAGCGTTGGAAACCACGCGGCTGAAGCGGGAAAATTCCGAGCTCAAAGCCAAGTCGGCGGCGAGCGACAGTCTCATCGGTTCGTCGGCGGTGATGGTCGCGCTTCGCGCATCGATTGATCGCGTTGCCCAAACGAACTCTCGTGTCCTAATCACGGGGCCGGCGGGCGCCGGCAAGGAACTGGTGGCGCGGCTCCTCCATGAACGCAGCCCACGTTCGGGCGGTCCGTTCGTCGCCATCAACGCAGCCTCTATCGCGCCTGACCGCATGGAGACCGAGATCTTCGGCGAAGAGGGTGCGGACGGGCGACCGAAAAAGATCGGCGTCTTCGAGCAGGCTCACATGGGCACGCTCTTTCTGGACGAAGTCGGCGACATGCCGCTTGAGACCCAGTCAAAAATTCTCCGCGTACTCGTGGATCAGCGTTTCAAACGCTTGCACGGCGCCAATGATGTGCAGGTCAATGTCCGCGTCGTATCGTCAAGCTCACGCGATCTTTCCGGCGACATCTCTGAGGGTCATTTCCGCGAGGATCTCTATCACCGACTTAATGTCGTGCCGTTGCGCGCGCCTAGCATCGCTGAACGGCGTGAGGACATCCCCGAACTCGCTGGATATTTCGTGGGCCGCCTTGCAGGCATGTCGGGCGTCCCTGCGCGCCAAATCGGCGAGGATGCACTGGCGACGCTGCAAGCCGCAGATTGGCCCGGCAATGTCCGCCAGCTGCGCAATGTCATTGAGCGCATCTTGATCTTGGCGACAGGCGACGCTTCAACACCCGTCACCGTCGACAACCTCCCCGAAGACGCATGGCCGCAGGCTGGTTCTTCCAAACGAGACGGCCTGCAGCAGGTCATCGGTCTGCCACTACGCGACGCACGCGAGCGATTCGAGCGCGAATATCTAAACGTTCAGATCACGCGCTTTGGCGGCAATATCTCGCGCACTGCGGCCTTCATCGGCATGGAGCGTTCGGCGCTGCACCGCAAACTGAAGTCGCTCGGCGTAGATCCGCCAGGCCGCAACGGCGCTGATCCTGAATGAGCCGCATCGCCTACGTGAACGGCGCCTACGTGCCTTTGCGTAGCGCGAGCATCTCGATTCAGGACCGCGGCTTCCAGTTCGCGGACTCGATCTACGAAGTCTGGGCCATCCGTGACGGACGTATGTTCGACACGGATGGCCACATGACCCGCCTCCAGCGTTCGTTGGCCGAACTGCGCATCACCCCACCAATGAACGAAGCTACGTTGATGGTGGTGATGCGCGAGACAATGCGGCGCAACCGCGTGACTGACGGCATCGTCTATGTGCAAGTGAGCCGTGGTGCGGCAAACCGCGATCACGTATTTCCGGCAGCCAACACAAAGCCCACGCTCATAGTCACGGCCAAGAACCTTGACCGCGCCGCGATCTCAAAGCGTGCCGCCTCCGGCATCAAGGTCATCAGCGCGTCAGAAACACGTTGGCAGCGGCGTGACATTAAGTCAGTCAACCTCCTCCCCAACGTGCTCGCCCGCCAGGCCGCGAAAGAGAGGGGAGCGTTCGAGGCGTGGTTTGTAGACGAGAATAACCTTGTTACCGAAGGTACGTCTTCGAGTGCCTGGATTGTCGACGCCGATGGCGTGTTGCGCACGCGCGAATTGTCGTTCGACATCCTTCACGGCATCACTCGCGGCGCAGTGCTCAAACTTGCGCAAGAACGTCAAATGAAAGTCGAAGAGCGCCCGTTCACGATGGAAGAAGCAAAGCGCGCGCGTGAAGCGTTCATCACCGCCGCGTCCAATGCCGCCACGGCTGTGGTCGAGATTGATGGCGTGGCCGTTGGCGACGGCAAGCCAGGTCCCGTCACAGAAGCTTTGCGCGCCGCTTATTTGGGCGCCTGAGCCGTTTTCGGTTCCGTTGCGGTTGGCGAACGGTGCGGCGCACCGTATAGCTGCTGTCGCAGCCCTGCGTTCGACGGGGCGCCATAAAACTCAACCAACATGGGGGCTAACACCATGGATAAGAAACAAAACCTCCAGGACACGTTTCTCAACGCGGTCCGCAAAGCCAAGACGCCGCTCACCATCTTCCTGGTCAATGGCGTGAAGCTTCAAGGCGTCGTCACCTGGTTCGACAATTTCTGTGTGTTGTTGCGCCGCGACGGCCAAGTGCAGCTGGTTTACAAGCACGCGATCTCGACCATCATGCCGGGCGCGCCCGTGCAATTGTTCGAGAACGAAAAGGCGGCTGATGACGTCGACGGCTGATACGCCGGACAAAGATCTGAACAAGGCTATCGTCCTGCGTCCGCTCGCAAGCGCGGATGAGAGCGTGCGCGACGGCGAAGCGCGGCTGCTGGAGGCTGTCGGGCTGGCGCAAGCGCTGGGGCTCGACGTTGCGAGCGCCGAGGCCGCGCCGCTGAGGCAGATCAATCCGCGTAGCTACTTCGGGTCCGGGCGCGTTGAGCGCTTGAAGCATCAGGCCGATGAACTCGGTGTCGGCGTAATCGTCATCGACGCCGCATTGTCGCCTGTGCAGCAGCGCAACCTTGAACTCGATACCGGCTCTAAGGTGATTGATCGCACGGGATTGATCCTTGAAATATTTGGCCTGCGCGCCCGCACCAAGGAAGGCAAACTTCAGGTCGAACTTGCGCGACAAGGCTATGAACGCTCGCGCCTTGTGCGGACATGGACACACTTGGAACGTCAACGCGGCGGCCTTGGTAAAACAGGGGGCCCTGGTGAAACCCAGATCGAGCTTGACCGCCGCATCATCGCCGATCGCATCATCAAGCTGAAGAAGGAGCTTGAAGATGTACGGCGCACACGTGGCCTCCAACGGCGCGCGCGTTCGCGTGCGGGCCTGCCGGCTGTCGTGCTCGTTGGCTACACCAACGCCGGCAAGTCGACATTATTCAACCGGCTCACGCAGGCCGGTGTGCTGGCGAAGGACATGCTGTTCGCCACGCTCGATCCCACAGCGCGAAAAGTACAACTGCCCAGCGGACGCGCCGTGATCATGAGCGATACGGTCGGCTTCATCTCTGATCTGCCACACGAATTAGTCGAGAGCTTCCGCGCAACGCTTGAAGCAGTGACCGAAGCCGATCTGCTTGTGCACGTGCGCGACATCGCACATCCGCAGAGCGAAGATCAGAAAACCGATGTGCTGGCGGTTCTTGCGCAGCTAGCCAAAGATGCCGGCGGCAAGTCGCCGCCCATGCTCGAAGCCTGGAATAAGATCGACCTCCTCGACCATGACACGCGCGCCGGCCGCCAGCGCCGCGCGGAAGCGACGGAACAGGGGCAGGGCGCCCTACCCCCTGTTGCGCTCTCGGCTGAGACCGGGGAGGGCGTGGACGCCCTGCTCGCCGCTATCGACCGAGCCGCCTTCTCCGCGACGCGTGTCATCACCCTAGCCTTGGCGCCCGACGATGCGGGCCGTGTCCGCGCGCAGGTCGCGGCCACAGGCAAGATTCTTGAAGAGCACACCGACGACGACGGCAATCTGACTCTGCGCGCGGAGCTATTGGTGGAGGATGCGGCGCGATTTGCACCTCTAGAGCCCCTGCCCGAAGAATTACGTCCGGCGGCGGAGTAGGGGGCGCCCTACTTCTGCGACAGACGTTCTACTAGCTCTGCCGCGAACACCGATAGCGTATCATCGCGCGCACCCATCACCACGATGCGATCGCTTGGCTCGGCCAGTTCGATCAGCTTGTCGCCACATGCGCCGCGCTCGGCAAAGGCCATTGCCTGCATTCCACGCGCGCGCACACCGGAAACGATGTTCTCACTGGTGACGCTGCGATCGACGGTGCCGCCGAAGTACACCGGGTCGGGCATGATCAGCACGTCGTCGTTGGCCATGTTGCCGGCGAAGCAATCGATGAACTCGTCGCGCATCAGCTTTAGCGGGCCGAAGCCGTGCGGCTGGAACATGATCAGCAGACGACCCGGGAAGGCGTGCAGCGTGTTGAGCGTCGCGGTGATCTTATCCGGGTTGTGCCCGAAATCATCGATGACGGTGACGTTGTTGGCCTTGCCGACAACCTCAAGCCTCCGCTTGGTGCCGGAAAAACCTTTGAGCGCCGCCGCAGCGACGCCCAGCGGCATGCCCAGTGCGCGCGCGACCGAGAGCGCTGCGAGCGCGTTCGAGACATTGTGCTCGCCAGGCACGGCTAGATCGACCGTGGCGCTTTCGCGGGTGTCTTTCTCCAACACATCGAAAGACACGCTATCAGGCGCTAAGCGGATGGCGCTGCAATGCAGATCAGCCAGGCCAGATCGGAGCGAGTAGGTGCAGGTTCGGACCCTGGTCGCCATCACGAGCGCCGCCGTTTCTTCGTTGTCGAGATTCAGTACGGCGATCTCGGCCTTGTTGACGAAACCGCTGAACAGCGCGCGCAGCTCATCCATGCTCTTGTGATCGAGAGCGATGTTGTTGACGACGGCGATCGTCGGCTCATACCGCGCGATCGAGCCATCGCTCTCATCGACCTCCGACACGAACGCGTCGCCTTTTCCGACAAGCGCGCTCGCAAAGAGTGCCTCCGGCGTCACGAAGTTCTTCATCACGGCGCCATTCATCACCGTGGGATCGCGCCCAGCGCGATGCAGCATCCAGGCAATCATCGCGGTGGTGGTGCTCTTGCCGCTGGTGCCGGCCACCCCGATCCGCACTGGCGCGGCGTTGAACAGCTCCGCCAGCAGCTGCGGCCGCTTCAAGTCCTGCGCGCCCACTCGCTTGGCGGCGACGACATCCCCCACGGTGTCTTCCACAGCTGCCGAGCGCACCAGGATCTGATCGGCGCTGGTGACGCCGGAGCCGTCCTGCGGGAAGAGGGCGATGCCTTGGGCTTTCAGATACTCGAATTTCGCGCCGAGGCGGCCCTGATCAAGCGACCGGTCCGAACCTGCGACAGTCACGCCTTTGCCGCGCAGGATGAGCGCCAGCGGCAGCATTCCCGAGCCGCCGACACCGCTGAAGAAATAGGATTTGGCCTGACTCATTCGCCCCGGTTATGACGAGAAACACAGACGATCGGCAAGGACGCGCACGCAGAATGGCCCCATCGCTCCGCATTGGCGTTGTTGCGCCCGGCACGCGCATCGAGCCTGAGCTGGCGGCGCGGCTTAAGGCCTTCGCGGCGGACAGTTTTCTCGATCGTGCGCCGGAAATTGTTGTCCATCCGCAATGTTTCGAGAGTTCTGGACATTTCGCCGGCGACGATGGCACGCGGCTCAAAGCCTTTGTGGAGTACGCCAACGATCCGGCGCTCGACGCGATCTGGTTTGCGCGCGGCGGCTACGGCGCGTGCAGGATCGCTGAAGCGGCGCTGGCCCAGCTCAACGGCGCCTCGCGTCTTAAAACCTATCTCGGCTACAGCGACAACGGCGCCATCCTCGGCGGCCTCTACGCGCGCGGCTACGAGAACGTGGCGCATGGGCCCATTCCCGTGGACATGACGCGGGCGGGCGGCGAGGGGGCTGTGAAGAGGGCGCTCTCGTGGCTCATCGACCGCTCCCCTGAGAGCCTCGAACTCGGCGTGATGTTCGACGCCAAATGCGCCGCCTTCAACATCACCGTGTTCCAATCAATGCTCGGCACATCGCTTGAGCCGGATCTGAGCGGCCACGTGCTGATGCTGGAGGACGTAGGGGAGTATCTCTACCGACTAGACCGCGCCCTCTTTCAAATGACCTCCTCCGCAAACGTGCGGAGCGTGAAAGGGATCAAGCTCGGCCGCATTGGCGACATCCCGGAGAACGACAAGCCCTTCGGCGCCACGGCCGAAGAGATGATGCGCTATTGGTGCTCGAAAACCGGCATCGCGTATCTGGGCCGCTGCGACATCGGCCATGACGTTGAGAACAAGGTCGTGCCGTTTGGAACGCCGAAGCGTTAGCCCAGAGCTATGGCTTTGGCTGGAGATGCAAATAGCCACGCTCAACCAACCGGCGCATGGCGTCATAGGCCTCTGTCAGTTCATCGAAGGCCTGCCGGAGGGCGGCCAACTGCGTGACCTGCTCTACCGAGAGCGCCGAGCCCGTGGCTGTCATGCTGACGACCGCAGTCACCCAACTCGCGCGTGCGTGCGCGGCGGCTATCGCAAGCCTTTCGAACGTGTGTAGCTCGACCCGTTCCAGGGCCTGGCCAATGACTGCGCAGTTGGCGGCATAGGCGGCGTAGTCGATCTGGTCGAGGTGCCCGCGGAGCTTCCGCTGTTCAGCGGGGTCCAACTCCGCCTCAGGCGCAAACCGGTCGCTGCGGGCGCGAAGGGTGTTTGTGACAGTCGTGGACATGGGCCGTTTCCTGCCGCTCCGGAGAGCTAAACGCCTCAATCATGAGCCCACATCGGTTAAGACCGCGTTTGGAAACGCCTCAGCGCTTCTCGGCGCGCTTAGCCTCAAGCCAAAGCGCTTCCATATCGTCCAGGGGCTGGCGCCCAGTCCGGCCTTGCTCCGCTAGCTTTTGCTCTATGAACTGAAATCGCCGGGTGAACTTGGCGTTGGCGCGGCGGAGCGCTTCTTCGGGATCGACCTTCAGCTTACGCGCGAGATTAGCCACCACGAAGAGGATGTCGCCCATCTCTTCAGTGACGTGATCATGGTCCCCGCTCGCCTCAGCCGCTTTCAGCTCGGCCAGCTCTTCATCGAGCTTCGCCAGCACCTCCGTCGAGCTTGGCCAATCGAAGTTGATGCGGGCGGCGCGCTTGGTCAGTTTCTCAGCGCGCATGAGCGCGGGGAGGGCCATCGCGACATCGTCCAGCAGCGACGGCGCGCCTTTGGCGGCGCGCTTCTCAGCCTTGAGCGTTTCCCACGCTACCGTTTGCTGCTCCGCCGTACGCCCATCACTAGCTTCCGCGAACACGTGCGGATGACGCTCGATCATCTTGTGGGCCAGCGCTTGGGCGACATCCGCAAAATCGAACGCGCCTTGCTCCTCGGCCATACGGGCATGGAAGGCGACCTGGAAAAGAAGGTCGCCGAGTTCTTCCTTGAGCGCCGGCATGTCGTTGCGCTCAATCGCGTCAGCGACCTCGTAGGCTTCCTCAATCGTGTAAGGCGCAATGGTCGCGAAAGTCTGCTCGATATCCCAAGGACAGCCGCGACTCGGATCGCGCAGCTGCGCCATCACGTCGAGCACAGCTTGGCTGGAGCTTGCATTGCGGGCGAGCGTCTCTGTCGCTATTTTCCTCGCTTTTTCAGGTGCTTGTCCCGGCATACAGATCTCGCATAAGATAGATTATGAGAAGCAATCGGCGACTCACATCGGATAATCGCCAGCCCAGCCATCGTATGCGGGTTCGACGCCCGTGGGCAGCCTCGCCTTCAGCGCCTGGTAGTCCAAGTCTATGTGCATGTTTGTGAGCAGCGCATGCTGCGGTTTAAGCCGCTCGATCCATTCGAGCGCCTTGGCGACATGTGCGTGGGTCGGATGTGGCGCGTCGCGCAGCGCGTCGACAATCCAGAGCCGCAAGCCATCAAGCGCCGCGAAGCTTGTCTCCGGCATCGCGACGAGGTCGTTTGAGTACCCGACGTCACCAGCGCGAAAGCCCAGCGACTTCGAGAAGCCGTGATCTTGTTCGAGCGGCAGCACTTCCAGACGGCCGCCCGGGCCATCGATGCTCACCGGCACAAGCGGCGTCATGTGGCCCGCGTCCTTCGCAATCGCCGGATAACCGCCCTCGCTCATGAACGCATAGCCGAACCGCTGCATGAAGCTCGCGCGCGTCGATGCATCGATCCAGGTTGGGATCTGTTTGCGCTGTTTGATGAAGAACGCGCGGATATCGTCGAAGCCGTGGATTTGGTCAGCATGGTCGTGGCTGATGAGTACGCCGTCTAGGTGCGACGGCCCCGCTTCGGCCAGCTGCTGGCGCAGCTCCGGCGGCGTATCGACCAGCACCGTGGTGGCCTCGTTCGGCGTCGTCGCCTGCCCGCTCCACTTCTGCAGCATGATCCCACAACGCGTGCGCCGGTTCTTCGGTTCGTTCGGATCACACACCCCCCAGTCGCCAGTCGCGCGCGGGACGCCGCCAGAGGAGCCGCAGCCAAGGATGGTGACGCGCAGCGTGCCGGTCATCGCACCACACGCGGGATCGTCGGGAAGAGGCGGTGGAAGTTGTCAGCGAGCAGGGCGCTTGCCTCCTCCTCGCCTAGCCCACGCAACGCCGCGAACGCCTTCTGCACCTCCGCGACGTGCTGCGGTTCGCACCGCTGGCCGCGATACGGAATAGGGGCAAGATAGGGGCAATCGGTCTCGACGATGACGCGATCCAAAGGCACTTCCCGCGCAATGTCGCGCACTTCGTTTGCGTTCTTGAACGTCATGATCCCGGAGAACGAAAAATACGCGCCGATTTTGAGCGCGCGGCGGGCCAATTCAGCGCCAGAAGTGTAACAGTGCATGAGGATGCGAAGAGGGCCCTTCCCCGCCTCTTCTTCCAGCAGCTCAGCCATGGCGTCGTCGGCCTCACGCGTGTGGATGATCAGCGTCTTGCCGAGTGTGTGCGCGGCCTTAGCGTGCGCCCGAAAAACCGCGACCTGATCTTCGAGAGGGCTGAACTTGTAGTGCTGATCGAGCCCGGTTTCCCCTACTCCGACCACCTTGTCGTGCCGCCCCAGCTCAACCAACCGTTCGGCGGTCAGATCAAGATGATCCTTCGCATAATGCGGATGCGCGCCAACGCTGGCGTAGATGTCATCATGCTCTCCGGCGATCGCGATAACTTGCCCAAAGTTCTCGATCTTGTCGCAGATCGTGATCATGCGGCCGACGCCCGCTTCGCGCGCGCGCTCTATCACCGCCTCCCGATCTTCATCGAAGCTGTGGTGATGCAGATTCACGTGACTGTCGATCAACAGCGTCACCGGCGCGGTGCTCCAGCCCGATCGAGCACGCCCGCTGCGCGCGCGAGCGCATGCCGCGGGTCCATATCGAGTCCTTCAGCCTCTCCGCGCAGCGTTTCCAAAGCCGACCATGCCTCAGCCCACTGCTCACCACCGTCTTCAACGCCAGCCGCGCGTGCCCATTCGCCCGCCAACTCAAGCACCCCGGCGAGCTTTTCGAACGGCTCACCGCCCATCTTATCGTAGAGGTCGCTCAACAATGCTGCGGAAGCGCTGCGAGCAATTTCAGCATGCGCCCGCTTCGGATCGGCGCCAGCGGTATCCACGCCCTGCGCCCTAAGCGCGATCGCGCGCCCAGGCCGACCTTTGGCGAGCGCCACAATGCCCGCGTCTGCGCCGCTTGCCCTCTTCACATCCGTATCGCTCAGCGTGCGGAGCGCCAGCCGCCGGCAGCGCGAACGGATCGTCGGCAAAATCGCCCCTGGCGCGTGACATATCAGCATGAGGATCGAACGCGCCGGCGGTTCTTCGAGTGTTTTCAGGATTGCATTCGCGGCGTTGCGGTTGAGGTCGTCGACTGCATCAACAATCGCCACTCGCATGCCGCCTTCAGACGGCGCGAGCGAGAAGAAGTGAGCGAGTTCGCGCGCATCATCGACCGCGATTTCACGCCTCGGTTTGCCGCGATCGCTCAAGCCGCGCCGAAGAACAAAGAGATCTGGGTGTGACAACGCCATAACGCGCCGCGCAATGGGATCATCCGGGTCAACATCAAGCGCGCGCGGTCCGACACGTTTGGCCCCAAGCGCAACACGCGCAACGCGATAGGCAAGCGTCGCCTTGCCCAAACCTTTTGGCCCAGCAAGCAACCAAGCGTGATGCATGCGCCCGCCATGCAGTCCTTCGGCAAGCGCCTCTTCCTCCGCTTCGTGGCCCACAAACGAGAAGCTCTCCCTGGGGTGCGGGGCGCTTGGCTCCTTGTCGAGTTCGGCGGCGGGCTTTTCGGCCTTCATAGGCCTATCAAGGACCGAAGAGGGTCAAGCGCAAGCCTTCAAAGGCGCGCGAGAACCAATTGGCGCGGCCAATCTTGCGCGCGGCGGTCAAATCGAAGCGCTGCGTCTCGAAATTTGGGCCTTCGACCACCAGTTGGGCGACAACTTGGCCTTCTGCGATCGGGGGACGCAATGGACCCTCGTAAACGATATGCGCCGTCAGCGCTTCGCGGACGCCACGCGGACTAACGATGCGGATGTCGTCTTTTGCTTGCAGTTGAACGGTACGGTGCGAGCCGAGCCTGACTTGCGCCTCGCCGACAACGTCGCCTGCACTCGCGATCTGCGCAATTGCGAAGTCATCGAATGCCGCACGCATCAGACGCTGTGCTTCCGAGTTCCGCGCGGCCATTGTGGGCAAGCCGTTGAAGACGATGATCCGGCGTTCACCGTTCTGTACGGCTGACCCGACCAGGCCATAACCAGAATCATCGGTGTGACCGGTCTTCACGCCATCGGCGCCGGGAAAGGCGCCAAGGAGCGGATTGCGATTCATCTGGGTATGATTGTTGAAGGTGAACTGACGCCGAGAATAGACCGGATAAAACTCGGGGTAGGTTGTGATGATGTGGCGCGCCAGCCGCGCAAGATCGCCCGAGCTGATCCGTTGTTCGGGATCGTCAAGACCAGTCACATTGCGGAAGTGTGCTGTGGTGAGGCCAAGTTCCCGCGCGCGCCGGTTCATTATTGCGACGAAGGCTTCCTCGGACCCTGCGATCCCCTCCGCCAACACCACGCATGCGTCGTTCGCCGAAACGATCACCGTCCCTTGCAGCAGGTCGCGAACGGCCACTTCTGAATTGACCGGCAAGAACATGTGCGAGCCGGACGACATCGCGCCATGCTCTCGCCAAGCATATTCGCTGACCCGGAAGCGGGTATCCATCGTGATGCGCCGCGCGCGGAGTTGTTCGAGCACGACGAGCACAGTCATGAGCTTCGCCATCGATGCGGGGGGCATCGGCGTGTTGCAATCATTGCACTGAAGAATTGCACCGGAGCTCGCGTCCATGATGGTGACGTGCTGGGCCACCGCGGGAGGCGGCGGGCTCGCGGAGCGGCGCGACCGGCGGCGCTGCGCGTCAGCTTCTGTCGCAGAAGCGATTACGAGGAGCGCAGCCAATGCAAGCGCGCCAAATTTGCGCTGAAAACTCATTCATCCGCCGAATCGTTTGCGCCATGCGCGCACATCTACTCAAGCAGACCGGCGCGGCGCTTTCACGTCAACAAGCCGGTATTCAGCGCGCTGCGACGACGCTCTCGGCATATCCGAGCGTGCTCAGCGTGCGCCGCGCGGCATCGGCCTCTTCCCGGCTGGCCCAAGGGCCAACTCGCACCCGGAACAATTCCGCGCCAGAGGCCGTCGTGCGGGTATCCACAACAACGGGCCCCGCGGCGCTTACCGCATCACGCACCCGCTGCGCATTGCTCGGATCTGAATACGCGCCCACTTGCACGAAGAACGCGCCCGGCGTCACGTTCGGACGGTAAACCGGCCGCTCGGCCACAGGTGCGCCAGCGAGGTCAGCTGTCTGGGTCTGTTGTTGGAGCAGGGTGCGGGGCCCCTCCTCCGGCGGCTGCGTGGCGGGGGCGTGAACCGATTCCGGCGCGGTGGAGCCGTCCATGTTAACGCGACGCGGAGCAGGGCCGAGATAGCGAACGTTGACGCGAGCATGGCCTGCTTCGGCGAAACCCAACACGTTGGCGGCGCCGCGCGAAACGTCGATGAGCCGATCGCCGGTGAATGGGCCGCGATCGTTGACGCGAACGATCACCTCGCGCCCATTCTCAAGATTGGTGACTTGGACCAGGCTCGGGATCGGGAGAGTCGGGTGCGCCGCCGTGAGCGCGTCCTGGTCGAACGTCTCTCCGCTTGCCGTGCGCTGACCTTGAAACTGGGCGCCGTACCACGAGGCTGTACCGGTCTGCTGGTAACCAGGCTCAGGCGTCGGCACATACCAACGTCCGTTTGCTTCGTATGGCGGACCGGTGCGTTCGCGCTCAAGCCAGGGCTGAGCGCCCTGCTCTGGCGCTGGCTCGGATTGCGCGACAGGCGCCGGGCGTTCGGTTTGCGCCTGCGCCACTTGTTGGTTTGACGGCGTCAAGCTTACCGGCCCGGCGCTGTCGTCATCATCCTCGTCGGCCTCAGTGACCGGAGGTTCGAACACAACCGGCGTGGTGCGGTACGCATTCGTGCGGCGAAGGTCTATAACCGCATCTGAACGGCGGGGCTGTGTCGGGCCATAGCCATAGGAATTATCGTCGCCGCCGGCGAGACCGCTCGCACTTGCCGCTGCAGTTTCAGTCGCAACGGCCGCAGCTCCACTATTCGATGCATAGGTTATGGGCGCGCGCTGAGCCTGAGCGCCAGTGGCGAACACCAGCAAACCGAAGCAGGAAACCACGAGTGCGCGTGGCGTGTGGCGAAGCATAAAAGACCCCAACGCAATTCTTGCGATGCGCCCTTATATGGGCGAGGGACTTTAGGCCGCGTAAGCTTTTATCCTTATTTCAGCTTCACCAATAATCGGTGTTCACCATGCGGCAGCTGAGCAGCAAGTGGCGGAGAGAGTGGGATTCGAACCCACGGAGGGCTTGCACCCTCGCCGGTTTTCAAGACCGGTGCCTTAAACCACTCGGCCATCTCTCCGAGAGCAGTGGCGGGTATCAGCGTCGCCGCCTCCCCGCAAGCGGCCAAAACGTCCAACAAAAAAACCGGCGGCCTGAGGCGCCGCCGGTTTGCAGTTTCTATTAGCCAGCCCGCCTACCAGCGGAACGGCGCCCTGAAGGAGACCCGGACATCCGGGGCGTCCTCGGTGACCCCAAAATCCACACCGGCAGAGAGCGTCAGCCGCTCGCTGGCGCGGAACGAAAGACCCAGCTGCATCGAGCCAACTTGCAGTTCAGTCGACTCCTGCACCGTTCCATTGAGTTCGGTCTCGGTCGGCAGCACATAGGAGTGCGAGTAGCCGAGTGAGGTTGAAAAGCGTGGGTTCATGGCGAAGCCAAAGCCAAAGCCGAAACCGATAGAGTCACCGGGATCGACTTCACCCACCGTAACAGCGCCATAGGTCCGATTGATCGTGTCCGGTGCGTTGTACATGTAGCTGACGTTCGCGAAGATCACGGCCGGGTCAGTCGGGTACAGCATCGAAAGGCTGCCTTGCACCGACCAGAAACCCGACCCCGTCGCCAACTCAGTCGCAACGCCCTGCGCGTCGCGCTCGACGTCGAACGGGCCGACACCAGTCGTCGTTTTTACGCGAGCGCCTGCCACGAAAATCGGGGCGCCGTTGCGACCCTGCGTGAGCTGATACCGCGCGGACAATTCAACATCGCCAATGTCAGAACCGCTCAAATTGTAGGTTTGAGTGGTCGTCGTGCTATTTTGCGCGAGCGTCGTGACGCGATCATCGCGATACACGTAAGGAATGCGCGCCTCGACTTCGAGGCGATCAGTCAGTGCATAGCGTAGAGCAACCGAAGAAGAGAGCGTATTTCGGGCCGTATCGCTCGCTTCAATCAGACCAATTTGGATTCCGGTAACGATTTCGACTCCGCGGAATACCAAGCGGTTGCCCGAAGAGCGTGAAAACTCGAAAGACGGCTCGATCACGAGACGCCCAGCGCCCAGAAGGGCGTTCTGCCCCTCCGGAAGCGCGTCAACGGTAGAGGTTTGCGGGCTCTCCGGTGGCGCTTCGCCCACCGGGCCTTGTGGCGCGGGGGCCGGCGTAGCTTCTGGCGGCGCACCACCACCGCTATCTGCTTGAACCAGTGTGCGTGTCGGGGCCCGATTGATGCGGATCGGCTCATCGGCTGCCAGTTCTTGGTACGCGAGACCGCCTCGCACCGCGCCTGCGCCACGGATTTCGCCAAGATCCGCATCACTGACGCTGCTCATGCCTTCGAGTTCGCGCCTTTGCCTCTCAATCAACGACCGCTGCTCGGACAGTTGTTGTTGTTGTTCGTGAAGCTGGCGTTCTTGCACATTAAGACGCTGCTCTTGCTGCTGGATCAGCTCGAGAACGCGAGACAAATCGGATGTGGATGTCTGAGCGTGTGCGTCAGGTGACCACATAAAAGCGCAAGCAGTCATCGCGCACGCGGCCAATGCAGCCGCGCGACGGTGTACCGTCCGCTTCATTCCGGCACGAAGCATCACCAGACCCAACTTGGAGAGCTGCTCATGGCGCCCTCTCTGCACGAATTATTCCGGTGAGCTTACGCGCAAGGCGATTAGGAAGAATGAACGCACGCGAGAAACCTTCGCAGCGCGCATCTTCGTCTTCACTTCACGTGTATGAATACTTTGGCTTCTGTGAGCTCTCCCCTCTCGCACTTTCGCAGTGAAAGCATGCAGGGGGAGAGGCGCGTTAGCGCAAAGCGTTTACGAAGCTTGCTTCTGTTTTCCCGGTGATCTCTTCGAGGCTCACACCGTCCGCAAGCTCAATGAGCTTCATCGGTTGTGAACCATGTTTGTCGATCTCGAACACGCCGAGATCGGTTATCACAAGATCAACCACGTTCACGCCAGTGAGCGGTAGCGTGCATTTCTTCAGAAGCTTCGAGGCGCCGTCCTTCGAGGTGTGTTCCATTACAACGACGACGCGCTTCACCCCAGCGACGAGATCCATCGCCCCGCCCATCCCCTTCACCATCTTGCCGGGGACCATCCAGTTGGCGAGGTCGCCGCGATCGTTAACCTCCATCGCGCCAAGGATAGAAAGATCGATGTGGCCTCCGCGGATCATCGCGAACGAGTCGGCGGAAGAGAAATATGACGTCTTCTTCAGCGCCGTGATCGTTTGTTTACCGGCGTTAATCAAATCGGCGTCGACATCCTCATCATACGGGAAGGGGCCCATGCCGAGCATGCCGTTCTCAGACTGCAGCGTGACCTCCATGCCCTCCGGAATGTAGTTCGCCACCAGCGTTGGGATACCGATGCCTAGGTTAACGTAGAAACCGTCGCGAAGCTCTTTGGCGGCGCGCTGCGCAAGTTGATCGCGGGACCAGGGCATTTAGGCATTCTCCCGCTTGGTGATCGTGCGCTGCTCGATACGCTTCTCGAACGCGCCTTGAACAATGCGATCAACGTAAATCCCGGGCGTGTGGATCGCATCGGGATTGAGGTCACCGGTCTCAACCAGAATTTCCACTTCCGCGACGCACTTCTTGCCGGCTGTCGCCATCATCGGATTGAAGTTCCGGGCCGTCTTGCGAAAAATCAGATTGCCCTCTTTGTCGCCCTTCCAAGCTTTGACAATAGAGAGGTCAGCGACCAAGCCGGTCTCCAGAACGAACGTCTCGCCGTTGAACGTCTTCGTTTCCTTGCCTTCAGCCACCAGCGTGCCGACGCCGGTCTTCGTATAGAAGCCCGCGATCCCCGCGCCCCCTGCCCGGCAGCGCTCGGCGAGCGTGCCCTGCGGGTTAAACTCAAGTTCCAGCTCGCCGCTCAAATACTGGCGTGCGAACTCCTTGTTCTCGCCGACGTACGAGCTAACCATTTTCTTTATTTGCTTGGTCTCCAGCAGCAGCCCCAAGCCCCAGCCATCGACGCCGGCATTGTTGGAGATCACGGTGATCGCCTTAACTCCGGTGTCGCGCAGCGCGATGATCAGGTTTTCCGGGATGCCGCACAGGCCAAAGCCCCCGCTCATCACTGTCATGCCGTCAAAGGTGAAGCCTTCGAGCGCTGACTTCGCGTCTGGATAAACTTTGTTCGCCATGGCCGACCGTTTACGTAGCGGCGGCCAGGCGCGCAACATGCCGTGGCGGATATGCAAGTTTCAGATTTGAAGCCCCAAATGCAATTGCACCGGCAGCTGAGCCGGCTGCCGGTGCTTTGCTTCATCCCTAAGGTGGGATGAGAACCTGGCCCCGGTACGAGCGAGGGACGAAAATCGTCCGGAACCGGGGATGATAAGACGATATTCCGGCTGAACGGACGCTGAGACCGCCAATCATACTGGCCGTTCAGAAATCCCCCACGACTCCAGGATTTGCCCTGAATCTTGGCCATTTCCGCCCGGCGGACCCTGAATCGCCGATGGCGTGCGCGAAAATCTTGGCGCCGGCGCCGGTTGATTCAGTCCGCCAATCTCGACGAACGTCTGGCGCGCCGCATTGTGCGGGTGGGTAGGCGCTTCCGCCATATTCAGCACCGGCGCAAAGCACACGTCCGTACCCTCCATTAGCGCTGTCCATTCATCGCGCGTCTTGGTGGCGATGACAGCAGCGAGCTTCGCCGACAGCTCCGGCCAGTCACCCTTGTTCATGTGGAAGCTGAACTTCGGATCGTCCTTGAGGCCCGTCTTCTCAAGCAGCAGCGCATAGAATTGTGGCTCGATCGAACCGATCGACACGAACTTGCCGTCACTAGTCCTGTAGACATCGTAGAAATGCGCGCCGCCATCCAACAGGTTCGCGTCGCGCTCATCGCTCCAGATTCCTGACGCGCGCAAACCGTAAATCACGCTCATCAGAGAGGCAGCGCCGTCAGTGATCGCCGCGTCGATCACTTGCCCCTCGCCGGAACGTTGCGCTTCATAGAGCGCAGCGCACACACCCATCGCCAGATAGAGCGAGCCACCGCCATAGTCGCCAACGAGGTTAAGCGGCGGCGCCGGTGGCTCATCCTTTCGGCCCATCGCATGCAGCGCCCCGGAGATGGCGATGTAGTTGAGGTCGTGACCAGCAACTTCTGCGAGCGGCCCCGTCTGCCCCCAGCCGGTCATTCGGCCGTAGATAAGCTTGGGGTTACGCTTCAGCGCCTCGTCCGGGCCAAGGCCAAGCCGCTCCATCACGCCTGGACGGAACCCCTCAATCAGCACATCGGCCTTTTCAATCAATGCCAGCGCTACCCCGACATCGTTTTGCTCTTTGAGGTCGAGCACCACATGCCTGCGCCCGCGCGCCGGGATGTCAGCCTTAAACGGCGCACGTCCACCCTTGCGGTCCACGCGCACAACATCGGCGCCCATGTCTGAGAGCAACATGCAACAGAAGGGACCGGGGCCGATTCCGGCAAACTCCACCACCTTAACGCCTGAAAGCGGTCCCTGACCCATTGCCGCGCTCCGTTTACCCATGCGGTTTCGCGCTGTGCTAAGCCGCGCTACTCATATCTACCTACACTAAGTCAGAGCGCACCGTCTGCCGGGCGCCGGAGCGTAAACTTTGCGGATTGTGGTGAGAGCCGCCGACGCCCGCGTCGCGCGCGAAGCGCAGACGCTGCTTGCCGGCGCTGGCATATCTGCTACCGCACTTGCAGGTCCGTTTCGCGAGGCGCCCGACGGCGAGGACATCCGCATCCATGCGGATGAAGACGGCGCCGAGCATACGGGCTCCTCCGTTCTCGCCTCACTCACCGCCTGCCGTATCGAGACTGCTCCCGTCGTTCACCACCATATCCAATCCGGCGCGATCGCACTGAACGGCCCGCCGCGACTGCTGGCCACGCAGATCGATACATGGACGCGCATCGCTATTGCTGAAGAGGAGCGCTCGCGCCGCGCCGCCACGGCGCACGACCTAGGCATCACCCAACCAGAACCGCTACAGCCACGAAAGCTCAGGGCGCTCTATATTGGCGCGCCGAGTTCGATGTTCTTGGCATTGGAACGAACGCTCACTGAGAAGGGCGGCCTCGTCGCAGCGGCCTTCACTTCATATTCCGGCTTCGATCACCTCCACGATGAGCCTTTCGATGCCGTTGTGCTGAACGGCGCAAATGATCCGAGCACCGCGCTGTCGCTTTGCTCGGCGCTTCGCCGAAACGCCGCGCTCTACCACTTGCCGACGCTGATGCTTGCCAAGCCCGGCGATACCGCAACCGCGGCCGCCGCCGTCGATCGTGGCGCGTCAGCGATCTGTTCGACCCTGACGCCCTGCGACGCAAGTTTGGGCTGGCTCTTCGAAGCCGTTCGCCGCGAACGCCGCCGCCGCGCCGCGGAACACGAAATGCGCGCGCTTCGCGATCTCATGGGTGACCCGCGCACGGGCTTGTGGCTCCGCGATCCCTTTGAAGCGCATCTCGCACGCCTCGCCAAAGATCACCATGCGAGCGGGCGCCCGATGAGCGTCGTCGCACTACGTGTAACGCCGGCAATCGGCGCGCGCGAACCCAGCCCCGAAGTCTGGCGCAAAGGGTTCAGCGAAATCGCTTCACTCGCGGCCCGTCTGATGCGCGACGCAGATAGCGGCATGACCATTGGCGGCGACCTCATCGCGCTGGCGCTCCCCGCCGCGCGGCTGACCAACGCCAAGCGCACCGCCGAGCGGATCGCATCGGTCGCGGAGTGCACCGCCTTCGCGTCAGGCGACGGTGGCGCAGGCCCTCTCGTCTTTGAACAGAGCGTCACTGAGTTGCAACCTGGCGAAAGCGGCAGCGCTTTGTTGGCGCGTGCGTTGCGTGCGATAGAAGTCGAGAGTATCCTGGCTTAAGTCACGCCTGATTTCGCGCTCATGTAGCGCGATGTCGCTCCCGTTTCTCCTCCAATGTCGACCAATTCTCTTCGGAATAGTCGGTGCGGCTTTCCACCCTCACGCAGCCTTGCGCGCGGCCAATCGCGATAGCGATTCCAGCACCGCGCGTAGCGCCTTCAGACGTTGTGAGGCTTCCGGCCATCCGCCCTGCACCACCAGCTTCCCATCCGGCCGCATCTTGTAGTCGTCCGGACGCTCGGTAATGAAGCGCACCAACGCCAACGGATCCGGGAAGCCGGTTTCGCGGAACGTCAGCACCGCGCCCTTAGGCCCGGCGTCAAGCTTCGAAATTTGGCAGCGGCGGCAAAGCGCCTTCAATGCGGCAACGGCGATCAGCTGATCGGCTTCAGCTGGGAGCGGTCCAAAACGATCGATCAGCTCAGCCGCGAACGCTTCACGTTCTTGATCCGAATCCAGATCAGCTAGGCGCCGATATAGCGCCAAGCGTACAGTCAGATCGGCGACATAGTCTTCGGGGATGAGAACTGAGGCCCCCACATTGATTTGCGGTGACCAAGATTTCTCGCTCACCGCCTCCTCCGTGCCGTCGCGCAACGATGCCACTGCTTCTTCCAGCATTGATTGGTAGAGCTCGACCCCAACCTCGCGAATGTGACCCGATTGCTCTTCACCTAGCAAGTTGCCGCCACCGCGCATATCGAGGTCATGGCTCGCAAGCGTGAAGCCGGCGCCGAGATTGTCGAGGGAGGAGAGTATCTTCAGACGCTTCTCAGCGCTGACCGTAAGCGATTGTTCCGCGGCTGTCGTGAGGTACGCATAAGCCCGCAATTTCGAGCGACCGACCCGTCCGCGCAATTGGTAGAGTTGCGCCAAGCCAAACATATCGGCGCGAAACACGGCCAGTGTATTCGCACGCGGAATATCGAGACCGGATTCCACAATGCTGGTGGAGACGAGCACATCGAAGGCGCCGTCGTAGAAATTTGTCATCAGCTCATCGAGCGCACTCGCAGCCATTTGACCGTGTGCCACAGCAAAAGACACTTCGGGAACCGTCCGTCGCAGGAAGTCTGCGATCTCGTCCAGGTCAGAAATGCGCGGCGCGACAAAGAAGCTCTGCCCGCCACGATATTTTTCGCGCAGCAACGCCTCGCGCACCGTAACACCATCAAACGGTGTCACGTAGGTGCGCACCGCCATGCGGTCGATTGGCGGCGTCGCGATGATGCTCATCTCGCGGACGCCCGCGAGCGCAAGTTGCAGAGTGCGCGGGATGGGTGTCGCCGACAGCGTCAGCGCATGCACTTCGGCACGGAGATCCTTGAGCCGCTCTTTGTGCTTCACGCCAAAGTGTTGCTCTTCGTCGATGATCATCAATCCGAGATCGCGGAACTGCGTCGTCTTTGATAACAAGGCGTGCGTGCCCACAACGATCTCAATCGAGCCATCGGCGAGTCCAGCCTTTGTCTCGTTCGCCTCTTTCGTGGCGACCAATCGCGACAGCTGGCGCACGCGCACGGGCAGACCGCGGAACCGCTCCGAGAACGTGCGAAAATGCTGGCGACAGAGCAAAGTTGTTGGCGCGACGATCGCCACTTGCTTGCCTGTCATCGCTACAAGGAATGCAGCACGCAGCGCGACTTCCGTCTTGCCGAAGCCGACATCACCGCAGATCAAGCGATCCATAGGCCGTCCGGCCGCAAGATCGCCCACAACATCATCGATCGCCGCAAGCTGATCGTCCGTCTCCTCATACGGGAACCGGGCGCAGAATTCGTCCCAGAGCCCTTCGGGCGGCGCAACCGGCTCCGCGACGCGCGTTGCCCGTAGCGCCGCAATCCGGAGAAGTTCCTCCGCCATATCGCGGAGCCGTTGCTTGGCGCGCGCTTTGCGGCTCTGCCACGCGACGCCGCCCAACTTATCGAGCTGCGCCTCCGCGTCCTCAGCGCCGTAACGCGAGACAAGCTCAATATTCTCTACCGGCAAATACAACTTATCGCCGCCGTGATACGTCAGATCCAAACAATCGTGCGGCGCCCCAGCAACGTCGAGTGTCTTCAGCCCTTCGTAGCGGCCGACGCCGTGATCTTGGTGGACGATCAGATCGCCCTGACTCATCGCTGCGGCTTCGGCGATGACGCTGGCGGCTTTGCGGCGCTTACGTGGGCGCGCAAGCCGATCGCCGAGGATGTCCTGCTCTGCGATGAGCGCGAAGTGTTCGGTCTCGAAGCCGTGTTCAATTGGCAGGACCGCGAGCGCATGAGCGCCGCGCGGCAAGGCGGCGGTGTGGCGCCAAGACTCGCTGCGGACGACTGCTTCAACACCGTGATCGCTCAGCACACCGGCGAGACGTTCTGCCGAACCGTCGGACCAAGCTGCGATCAAGACGCGCTTCTTGGCTTTGGTCAGCGTTTGGATGTGCTTGGCGACGACGGCGAAGATGTTCACATCCGCTGTGTTGCGTTCAGGTGCGAAGTCGCGGCCGGGGCGCGCGGCTAGGTCGAGGTGTTTCTTGGCGTCGGTGTCGAAATGGACGAAGCGGCGCACGGCGCGTGCGCCAAGCGCAGTGCTGAGCGCTTCGTCGTTCAGGTAGAGCAAGTGCGGCTCCGGCGCACGGAACGTGGCGCCGCCGCGCGGGATGGGCGCGGTTTTGCGGGAATCGTAGTGATCGCGGGCGGTTTCCACGCGCTCTTTGATCGCTTCTTCAGCCAACGCATCGAAGGCGACCAGCGCGCCCTCGCCTGCGTAGTCGAAGATCGTCTCCAGCCGTTCGTAGAAGAACGGCAAGAACTGCTCGACGCCTTGGCGGCGAATGCGGGCGCTGACGCTGTCGTAGAGCGGATCGCTCACCGCGCCGAAGGCCTGGGTGAAGCGGCGGCGGAATTGGAGGACCGTGAGTTCGTCCAACAGCACTTCGCTGACCGGCGTCAGCAACGCGCTCTTGAACTTGGTCTTCGAGATTTGGGTCTCAGGATCGAAGCTTCGGACGGTCTCGAGCGTGTCGCCGAAGAAATCGAACCGGTACGGCTCGGCGGCGCCCGGCGGGAACACGTCGATCAGGCCACCGCGCACGGCGAACTCGCCAGGCGCCCGCACGGTAGAGGCGCGATTGTAGCCATTGACAACGAGATAGCTCTCAAGCTGCTCCATCGACGTCTCGTCACCCGCCGTCGCGGCGAAGGAGCCTTGCGCGAGACGCTGGCGTGGCGGCACGCGTTGCGCGACCGCAGATGCCGTCGCCACAACCAGCAACGGCGCATCCTTCTCCGAGCGCCGCGCCAATTGCGTCAGGGCGGCGCAACGCTGCGCAGCCACCGCAGCTGCAGGCGAGATGCGATCGTAGGGAAGCGTGTCCCACGCCGGCAGACGCAAGGTCTCAATTTCCGGCACGAAGAACTTCGCCGCCGCTTCAAACTGTGAGGCGCGCGTTTCATCACGTGCAACGAACAACGTAACGCCGCCACGCAGACGCGCGGCCTCCGCCAATCCAGCGGCATCGACGCCCTCGGGCGCGCCAGAGACCACTAGCGGCTCTTTCGACTTCGCCAGTGTTTCGATCAGCTTTTGCGGAAGGGCTGGGTCTTTCATCAGTCCGGTTTGGTGTTCAGTTGGAAACGAAACGCGCGAATCGACGCCAACACCGGCGTGTCATGTTCACGCGGTGCGGGCGCCTGTTCTGTCAGCCACTCGTAGACCTCCTGATCGGGGGCATCGAGCAAGGCTTCAAACGCGTCCAACCCGGTTTCGTCGATATCTGCAAGGTACCGGTCCGCGAAACCGCCCAGAATCAAGTCAATCTCCCGGAGTCCCCGGCGCCACGCGCGGAATTTGAGCTTCTTGCGGCGGTCGTCCATGGGCCCTGAGGGATAGGCAAAACGCGAGGGGGGCGGGCTATAACCCATATGGGACGCGATGTCAGCGCCGCCAGAGTTGAGATGACCGAGACCGCCCCTTCCCCAGCGAAACTTGTGCAGGATGCCCTGTTGGCGCCCGTGCGCACGCTCAAGGGCGCGCGGAAGGATACGATCGATCTGATCGCGAAAGTGGCTGGCGGCCGGTTGGTGCGCGACCTCGTGTTCCTGCCGCCGAACAGCGCCATCGACCGTCGCCTGCGCGTGCCGATCGCGGAGACCAATGAAGGCGACATCGCCACCATCGAGGCGGAAGTCGATGCGCACATGCCAGGCTACAAGAACCTGCCCTATCGCATCCGGCTGCGCGACGAGAGCGGCTTCCTGACGGTCGCGTACTTCCGCGCCAACGAAGAGATGCTGAAGCGTATGTGGCCCATTGGGCAGACGCGGCTCGTAAGCGGCACGATCGGCGTCTATGACGGCATGCGTCAGATGCTTCATCCGGATCACGTCGTTGATCCATCGAAAGGCGAAGCGCCGCCCACGGTGGAGCCGGTCTATCCGCTGACGCAGGGACTCGCGGGGCGCACGCTTGCGCGCACCTTGCTCGCTGCACTCGATGCTGTTCCTGAGGCCCCAGAATGGCTTGAACCCTCCACAGTCAAAGCACACGACTGGCCCGACTTTCGCACCGCGCTCGAACACATCCACCGGCCTGCGTCACCTGAAGATGTCCTACCTCAAAGCGCCTTTCGCACGCGGCTCGCCTACGATGAATTGTTCGCACGTCAATGCGCACTTCGGTTGCGTCGCCAGCATCGTCGCAAAGAGCCGGGTCGCTCGATACTTGGCGACGGGTCATTGTCCAACAAGATGATCGAGAGCCTATCATTTGCGCCTACCGGCGCGCAGCGCCGCTCGGTCAACGAAATCTACGCCGATATGAGCGAGCCCGCGCCTATGTTGCGCCTCCTGCAAGGAGACGTTGGGTCCGGCAAAACACTCGTCGCGGCGCTAGCGATGGCGCGCGCTGCAGAGGCTGGATTGCAAAGCGCGATGATGGCGCCGACCGATCTGCTCGCGCGTCAACACGGGACGACGCTGCAGCCGCTGCTGGATGCCGCTGGCATCAAGATGGCCGTGCTCACGGGCCGCGACAAAGCCAGGGACCGGCGGCTGATCCTTGAGCGCCTAGCCAGCGGCGACATTCACGTCGTGGTCGGCACACACGCGCTTTTTCAGGATGAAGTTACTTTCAACGACCTCGGCCTGATCGTCATCGACGAGCAACATCGCTTCGGCGTCTCTGACCGCATGCGCATGGTGGCCAAGGGCTTTGCGCCGCACGTGTTGGTGATGAGCGCCACACCAATTCCGCGCACGCTGGCGCTTTCGCTCCACGGCGACATGGATCTCTCGGTGCTCGACGAAAAGCCGCCTGGCCGTCGGCCGATCAAGACGGCGACAATGCCGACATCACGCATTGCAGAAGTGATCGAAGGTGTCCGAGACGCCGCCAAACGCGGTGAGCGCGCGTACTGGGTTTGCCCTCTGATTGAAGAGAGCGAGGCGGTTGATCTGCCGGCAGTGCTGGATCGCCACGCGGAATTGCAGGCGTACTTCGGCAAGGGCGTCGAGATTGTTCACGGCAAACTCAGCGCGACGGCGCGCGAGGCGGCGATGGATCGCTTCCGCTCCGGTGAATCGTTTTTGATGGTCGCCACCACGGTGATCGAAGTCGGCGTCAACGTGCCGGAAGCAACCATCATGGTGATCGAGCAAGCCGAACGCTTCGGCCTCGCGCAATTGCACCAGCTGCGCGGCCGCGTTGGCCGTGGCGACAAGCAAGGCTCGTGCGTGCTGTTGTGGAAGCCGCCGCTCGGTGAGAACGCCAAGAACCGGCTCGACGCCATCCGCCGCAACGACGATGGCTTCGCCATCGCCGAGATCGATTTCAAACTTCGCGGCGCGGGCGACGTTTTGGGCACCCAGCAATCCGGCCTGCCGCCGTTCCGGCTGGTGTCGCCCGAGGCACACGCCGATATGCTGGGATCGGCAGACAAAGAAGCGCGGCTCGCCGTCGAGCGCGACTCAGACCTCAAATCCCCGCGCGGCGAGGCGATCCGGCTCGTTCTCTCCCTCTTCGGGTACGCCGACGCTGCCGAATTGGCGCGCTCTGGCTAGCTCACTTGCGTTTTGCCGCCGTGTAGGGTTCTCAGGCGCCACCGATGCCCAATCCCCCGATCTCCTGTTACATCCGCGCCAAGAACGAAGAGCGCCTGATTGCTGAGGTGATCACGGCGGCGCTGCAGGTGGCCGACGAGGTCGTCGTCATCGATAGTGGCTCCACCGACAAAACGATCTCGCTGAGCGAGGCCGCCGGCGCACGCGTTGTGCCTTCCGAGTGGCTTGGTGGAGGCAAACAGAAGCGGCTCGGTGAGGACGCTTCGAAGCACAATTGGATGCTCGATCTCGACGCTGACGAAATCATTACACCAGAGTTGGCAGAAGAGATCCGCGCGCTCTTCGCCGGCGGCAAAGAGCCACCTTGTCCTGTCTACACATTCGAACTCGTCACCAAGCCTCCGGTGGGCGAGCCATGGTGGGATGCGAGCGTGGTGAAGCGCAATCGTTTCTACGATCGCCGTGAGATCCGCGCGCGCGACCACGCAGGTTGGGATCAACTCGAAATTCCGCCAGGGATGAAAGTCGGTAAGTTCAGACACCCAATCCTGCACGTCTCGTTTACCGGGCTTGAGCAATTGCAGGACAAGTTCAACAAGACCTCATCTTCCCGCGCCAAGAACGCGAAGCTGAAATCGTTCTGGTATGTGGCTCTGCGCCTTCTGTTCGCGCGGCCATTCTATTTTCTGAACCACTACGTTCGCCGCGGCCTGTGGCGCGAAGGTTGGTACGGCTTCGCGGTGGCCAACATCGCCGCGCACGGGCGCTGGCTCAAGGACGCCAAGATGCTCGAAATCTACCTGCGCCGCCGTGACGAAAGGAATGTGAAAAAAGGCTGATCCGCTGCGGCGCAAGGTCCGTAGATGGAACAGGCGCAAGGCGAAGGCGCTTTTATCCCCCGAGGACTGCGCCTACATGCAAGTGATGCCTGACCAGATCGTCCCATCCGGAGAGGCGAAAACGTCGCTCCGCGCCACCTCCGGCCTGATCGCCGGCTTGAAGGCGCCCGCCAGCGCAAAGGCTGTTCTTCTCGCGCTGCTGCAACTCCGAGGCGGTTCGGCGGCCATCACCCTCCCGGATGGCCGCATGTTGATGTTTGGCGATCGGGACCGTCCATCAGTTGACTTTCGAATCCATTCCTATCAGTTCGCCCGCCGCGTGCTGACAAGCGGTGACATCGGTTTTGCCGAAGGCCTGATGGCGGGCGAATGGGAAAGCCAAGATCTCTCCGCCCTGCTCACATTGCTTGCCTCCAACGTCGAACGGTTTACGCGCCTGCTGGAGGGCGGACCGATCGGCAAGGCGATGCATTGGCTGCGGCATCTTTCGAACGCCAACACCAAGCGCGGGTCGCGCCGCAACATCCTGGCGCACTACGATCTCGGCAACGCGTTCTACAGCGCGTGGCTAGACGCGTCGATGACGTACTCTTCCGCCCGCTTCGACGCACAAGTTCGCGACCTCGAGGCCGGCCAGCGTGCGAAGTACAAAGCGCTCGCCGAGCATCTCGACCTCAAGGCCGGCGATCATGTTCTCGAAATCGGTTGCGGCTGGGGCGGCTTTGCCGAGTTCGCGGCGCGCGAGTACGGCGCACGGGTCACCGGCATCACCATTAGCGACGAGCAACTTGCGTACGCACGCACACGCATGGAGAAAGCGGGCCTCTCCGATCGCGTGGAAATTCGCCGACAAGACTATCGCGACGTCGAAGGCCAATTCGACAAGGTCGCTTCGATCGAGATGTTTGAGGCAGTCGGAGAGAAATACTGGCCCGCGTATTTCGGCAAGATCGCCGACGTTTTGAAGCCAGGAGGCCGCGCCGGTCTGCAAATCATTACCATAAAGGATGAGTTGTTCGACAAATACCGGCGGCGCGCCGATTTCATCCAACGTTACGTCTTTCCGGGCGGCATGCTAGCGAGTATTGACCGGCTAAAGGAAGAAACGGCCAAGGTCGGTCTGGTCTGGCGCCAAGCCGAGGCGTTTGGGCAATCCTACGCTGAAACGCTCGCCGAATGGGCAAAGCGCTTCAAGGCCAAGTGGAGCGATATACGGGCCATGGGCTTCGATGAACGCTTCAAGCAGCTATGGCTTTTCTACCTAAGCTATTGCGAAGCTGGTTTCCGTACGGGACGCACCGATGTCGTGCAGCTGGAATTGGCCAAACCGGCCTAACCTTTCGCGCCTGCGTGGTTGAAGCGCTGCGTAGAGCGGCTTAGCGTTGGACACATGAGCGGTTTGCCTGACGATCCCCTGGTTTCTGCGGCTTGGCTAAATGAGCGTCTCGATGCGCCAGACATCCGCGTCATCGACGCCACTTGGTTCATGCCGAGCGACCCGCGTGATGCGAAGGCGCTCTACGCGGAACGCCGCATACCCGGCGCGATCTTCTTCGACATCGACGAGATCGCGGATACCTCCAGCGATCTGCCGCACATGTTGCCGCCGCCGGAGAAATTTGCGTCGCGGATGAAAAAGGCTGGCGTCGGCGACGGCGCCCGCGTCATCGTCTACGACAATTATGGCCTGATGAGCGCGGCGCGCGTTTGGTGGACATTTCGCGTTTTCGGGCATGAAGACGTAGCCGTGCTGGATGGCGGATTTCCCGCATGGGAACGCGCAGGCTACGAGATCGAAACTGGAGCGCCACGCACCCGCATGGAACGCCACTTTACGCCGCGCGTACGCAATGACCTCGTGCGCAACCTGGCTGACGTCCAACGCGCCATCGATGGCGGCAACAAAACGCCAATCCTCGACGCCCGCGCCGCGCCACGGTTCAAAGGCGAAGCGCCTGAGCCGCGCGCCGGACTACGGTCTGGTCACATGCAAGGCGCACTCAACGTTCCATTCGGCGTGCTGCTCAAAAGCGATGGGAGCGTAAAATCGGCGGACGAACTCAAGCAAATATTCGACACTGCTGGCCTCAGTAGCAATGCCGCCCCGATTTGCAGCTGTGGGTCCGGAATCACCGCCGCGGTTATCGCGTTGGCGCTCGCACGCACCGGTAGATGGGATGCCGCAGTGTACGACGGCTCCTGGACCGAATGGGGCGGCCATCCAGACACTAACGTCGTCACTGGCGACTAAGAGCGCTCACGTGTAAGAGCCCTGTTCGCAAGGCCCCGTAGCTCAACTGGATAGAGCATCCGCCTTCTAAGCGGACGGTTGCGTGTTCGAGTCACGCCGGGGTCGCCATGCCTAGTGCGACCAAGGCTCGCGGCGTTTGAAGGCGAAGTTGTCGCTGTAGGCTTTGATCTGACGCTTCGCTTCGGGAGGCTCAACCACCTGATGGGGAATGGCATGCTTGCGTGCGAATGCGATGGCTTCCTCTTTAGTGTCGAAGGTCATCCGCACTTGGCCGTTTGTATCGGCGCCGCTGATCCAGCCCATGAGCGCGTCCGGGTGTGGTGCGGCCGCTAAGACGAACTCAAGCTGCCACCGCTTGGTGGCCGCTTTCCCCGACTGCATTGCGTTCTTCGCAGGGCGGTAGATTTTCGCCAGCATTTCCCGTCACCTCGTTCGCGGTGGCTACACGGCCGCGCCCCAAATGGAAAGGGCGGCCCGTCAGAGCCGCCCCTTCGCACTTTATCGCGATAGGCTCAGATCGCTTCCTTGAGCGCCTTGCCCGCACGAAATTTGGGCCGCTTACCTGCCGGCACCACCACCTCTTCGCCGGTCTGCGGGTTGCGAGCCTTACGTTCCTTGGTTTCAGAGACCAGGAACACGCCAAACTGCGGCAGCCGCACTTCGTCGCCGCGCTTCAGAGCGGCCGTGAGAGCCTCGAACACCGCGTTGACGACTTCTTCGCCACGTTGCTTAGACTCGCCGAGGCGTTCGGATACGTCTGCAACAAACTCTGCTTTATTCATCAGGAAAAGCCCCTATCCCGCTTGGAGAACTACGCGCCGATTCCGGCTGCATCATGCGGGACGCTAGGAGCATTTGCCCCTAGCGCCAAGCAAAACGCGGCATTGTTGCGTTGCGAAAACGAGTTCCCACGGCCCTTTTAATGGGGGCGTGCGCCCTCGCCGCCATCTCCGCCGCCTTCGGCGCGGCGGGTCTCGGCCAACTCGTCCTCCTCCGACCATTCGATCGGCGTCAGCGGACGCGTGAGCGCGCGCTTCAGCACTTCATCGACCGTGGAGACCGGCACGATGTCCAGCCCCACCTTCACGTTGTCGGGGATGTCGGCGAGGTCCTTCTCGTTGTCCTTCGGGATCAGCACCGTTTTCACGCCGCCGCGAAGCGCCGCGAGGAGCTTTTCCTTGAGACCGCCGATCGGCAGCACCCGCCCGCGCAGAGTGATCTCGCCGGTCATGGCGATATCCTTGCGGATCGGATTTTGCGTCAGCACAGAGACAATGGCCGTCGCCATCGCCACACCCGCGGACGGGCCATCCTTTGGCGTCGCGCCTTCCGGCACGTGCACGTGAATGTCACGCGAACGGAACACCGGCGGCTTCACCCCGAACTGGATCGAACGCGAGCGCACGTACGACGAAGCGGCGGAGATCGACTCCTTCATCACGTCGCGCAGATTGCCGGTGACAGTCATTGAGCCTTTGCCCGGCATCGAAACAGCTTCGATGGTGAGCAGATCGCCACCGACTTCGGTCCAAGCCAGGCCAGTCACCACACCGATTTGATCGTCAGCGTCCGTCTCGCCGAAACGAAACTTCCAAACGCCGGCGTAGTCCGGCAGGTTTTGGGCGGTAATCTCGACTTTCGTCGCTTTTTTCTGCTCAAGCTCTCGCACAGCCTTGCGCGCCAAGTTGCCAATTTCGCGCTCAAGCGAACGGACACCGGCTTCGCGCGTGTAGCGCCGGATGAGATCACGCAGCGCGTCTTCCGAAACGCTGAACTCGTTCTTCTTCAGACCGTTGTTCTCGTACTGCTTTGGCAGCAGGTGGCGCTTGGCGATCTCAAGCTTCTCATCCTCGGTATAGCCAGGGATACGGATGATCTCCATCCGGTCCAGCAAAGGCTGAGGCATGTTGAGACTGTTTGCCGTGGTGATGAACAGCACGTCCGAGAGATCGTAATCCACTTCAAGATAGTGGTCGTTGAACGTGGAGTTCTGTTCGGGGTCCAACACTTCGAGCAACGCCGCGGCCGGATCGCCGCGATAATCAGCGCCCAACTTGTCGATTTCGTCGAGAAGGAAGAGTGGATTCTGTGTCTTCGCCTTCTTCATTGACTGAATGACACGCCCCGGCATCGAGCCGATGTAGGTGCGCCGGTGTCCACGGATTTCCGCTTCATCGCGCACGCCGCCGAGCGACATGCGCACGAAATCACGTCCTGTCGCCTTTGCGATCGAACGGCCTAGCGAGGTCTTGCCGACGCCCGGAGGTCCGACGAGGCAGAGGATCGGGCCACGCAGCTTGTTCGTCCGCGCCTGGACAGCGAGATATTCGAGAATGCGGTCCTTGACCTTGTCGAGGCCATAGTGATCCTCGTCGAGCACCGCTTGCGCAGCGTCGATGTCCTTCTTGACCTTCTTCTTGGCGCCCCATGGCAACGACAGCAGCCAATCGAGATAATTGCGCACAACCGTCGATTCCGCGCTCATCGGCGACATCTGACGGAGCTTCTTCATCTCCGCTTCGGCCTTGGTTTTGGCCTCTTTCGAAAGCTTCGTGTTCTTGATTCGGTTTTCCAGTTCGGCGATGTCTTCGCGGCCCTCGTCGCCGTCACCCAGCTCGCGCTGGATCGCCTTCATCTGCTCATTCAAATAATACTCGCGTTGCGTCTTCTCCATCTGACGCTTCACGCGATTGCGGATCTTCCGCTCAACCTGCAGCATGCCGACTTCGCCTTCGATCAGCGAAAGGATGCGCTCCAAACGCTGCGGGACGTCCGCGAGTTCAAGTAGAGCCTGTTTGTCTGGAATCTTGATGCTCAGATGGCCGGCGACGCTGTCCGCCAGACGCGATGGCTCAGCAATCTGGCTTACCGTTTGTTGAACTTCAGGCTGTGTCTTCCGCGACAGCTTTGTGTAGTTGTCCCACTGATCCACAACCGCGCGTGCGACCGCGCGCGCTTCGGGCGTATCAGCATTCTCATCCGGCAACTCTTCGGCTTCTGCTTCGAAGTAGCTGTCGTTTTCCTGGAAGTTCGTGATCCTCGCCCGGTAGGCGCCTTCAACAAGCACGCGCACCGTGCCGTCCGGCAGCTTGAGCAATTGCACAACCGTCGCAACCGTGCCGACAGTGAAAATGCGATCGGTCGTTGGCTCGTCCTCGGATGCATCCATCTGCGCGGCGAGCAAAATCTGTTTGTCCTTGCGCATCACTTCGTCGAGTGCGCGCACCGATTTCTCGCGGCCCACGAACAGCGGCGCCGCCATCTTCGGATACACGACGATGTCGCGAAGCGGCAGGACTGGGAAGGTACGGCTCTCGGCCATCTATTGCTCCTTTGCCGAACGGCTTGCGTCTAAGAGAGCCCGCGAGCGTCCGGCTCAACGGATGAAAATGTGGAAGCGTTCGGGGGCCGCTTCAAGTGTTGGCCAGACACGTCCATGTGGAACGCGAACCAGACCAAGGTTCCGGGCGCACTCCAACCTGGATTGCGGACGATTCTTCCTAACGTTCAGTTGGGATTCACGTTGCGCAAACGGCCTGAAATCCCCCGTTCCGCGCGCGATACATGGGATCGCCGGGGCTCCACTTCAATCGCCCCGCCAACCCACATGAAAAGGCCCCGCTCCGAGGAGCGGGGCCTTCGAAATTTCAAATCAGGCGAGACGCTTAGCTTGCGGCGCCTGCGCCATCGCGACGTTCTGAGTAAATCTGCAACGGCTTAGCGCGCCCCTCAACAACGTCGGCCGAAACAACCACCTCTTCGACACCCCGCATTGTCGGCAACTCAAACATGGTGTCGAGAAGAATGCTCTCAAGGATCGAGCGCAAACCACGTGCGCCGGTTTTCCGCTGTATGGCCTTCTTGGATATCGCCGAGAGGGCTTCCTGCGGGAACGTGAGCTTCACGTTCTCCATCTCGAACATCCGCTGATACTGCTTCACCAAAGCATTCTTCGGCTCGGTGAGGATCGTGATCAACGCCGGTTCGTCCAGGTCTTCAAGGGTCGCCAAGACTGGCAAGCGGCCGACGAATTCAGGGATGAGGCCGAATTTCAACAAATCGTCCGGCTCGATCTCACGAAGAATCTCGCCGGTGCGGCGGTCTTCTTCGTCACGCACCGTCGCGCCGAATCCAATCGAAGAACCCTTGCCACGCTGGCTGATGATCTTGTCGAGACCCGCAAAAGCGCCGCCACAGATGAACAAGATGTTCGTTGTGTCGACTTGCAGGAATTCTTGCTGCGGATGCTTACGGCCGCCTTGCGGCGGCACAGAAGCAACCGTGCCTTCCATAATTTTCAGCAGCGCTTGCTGGACGCCCTCGCCCGAAACGTCGCGTGTGATGCTGGGGTTATCGGACTTGCGGGAAATCTTATCGACTTCGTCAATGTAGACGATGCCGCGCTGCGCACGCTCGACGTTGTAGTCAGCAGCCTGCAGCAGCTTCAGGATAATGTTTTCTACATCCTCACCGACATAACCAGCTTCCGTGAGCGTCGTGGCGTCCGCCATTGTGAAGGGCACATCGATGATGCGCGCCAGCGTCTGCGCGAGCAGCGTCTTGCCGCAGCCTGTCGGGCCGATCAGCAGAATGTTCGACTTCGCCAGTTCGACGTCGCCGTTTTTCGAGGCGTGGTTCAGGCGCTTGTAGTGATTGTGCACCGCCACCGAGAGCACGCGCTTGGCGTGGTCTTGGCCGACGACGTAATCGTCGAGGACGCCCTTAATCTCTTTCGGAGACGGGACGCCTTCCTTCGACTTCACCAGCGAGGTTTTGTGCTCCTCACGGATGATGTCCATGCAGAGTTCCACGCACTCGTCGCAGATGAACACGGTCGGGCCCGCGATCAATTTGCGCACCTCGTGCTGGCTCTTGCCGCAGAACGAGCAATAGAGAGTGTTTTTGGACTCTCCGCTGGTCGTGGCTTTGCTCATACGCGATCCTTCAAGGGGCCGTCTGGGACCAAACATATAGGGACTGAAAGCGGCGGGCTCATGTCCCCCGATATCTCCCCCATAACCGATGGTTGACCACGATCCCTTTCAAAAACGTTGCACCGCCCGGCCACCCCGGCTCAGCAAATACGATCATAGCAAGGATGAGGCCGCAAGGCGCGCACGCACGCCACAGCACCCCGTTCCCAGGAAAAGCTCGCGCTTTGGGCGAAAATCACCCCACTGCAGCCCCAGATGGCCTACCCCGGGCCGCCGTTCAAGCTCGTGTTATCCACAGATGCTCAGTTGGACGGGCCTGGTGCTCGTTCGGGATCAAGGTGGTCCGTCATTGTTCTGGCGATGTCCCGCTGCTGCCAAATTTCCGTCGGGGCTGTCCGACGGGCAGCATAGAGCCCCTCCAAGTACGCCAGATCCCACTCCGTCATCTCCGTGGGGACCACCCCGCCGGTATCGCGGTCTGCGAAAAGGTTGAGGATCGTAGGGAGCCCGGCGGTTTGTCCGTTTGGGTCCAATTGAGCCAGGGACACCATCGCCAAATAGTCGGCAAGCGCCTGGAATTGGACCCCCTGGGCTTGGCGCGCGTCCACGATAATCAACACCCGCAGGAAGTCCTGCCGTGTGGCTCGCCGTAGGTGGCTTGGAGGCGACCCCCCTTGCATCACCGTCGAGCCGCCATTGGTGTCGCCGCCCAGTTCTTGGCCGTCCGCCGAAACCGTCTGGTTGACGTGCCACCACCGCACAGGTGCGGTCGAAGTACTGAAATCTTCAAGGGGCCCGCGCCCCAGAGTGTGCACACCATTGGTCGAATAGTATGCCACCATGTTGCGGTACTCATCGACGATACCGGTTGCGAGCCGACTCGCGTCTGGCGTTACGAATATTAGGATATTGGCTTTGCAGCCCGGACCGTCGGTGCGAATGCCAACTTGGTGGGCGCGTTGCGCGATTCTGTCCGCAACGTACTGCATTTGACGCGCAGGCAAGCCCGCGACGAGAGGGCAGATACGACCATCCCAACGCGCCATCTGCCGTTCGGCCCCTGGCGCGACCGCGACTTCGCCGACAAAACTGCGCACCATCTCTTCAAGGCGGTCGCCCACCACGACGACATCATTCTCTGGCGGCGAGTCCTGCGCCTGAGCCTGTCCCGACATGGCGAAGCACAGACTTGCGGCCAGAGCCCCAACGCAACGGCCGATCATCGACAACCCCCTCGCATCGCTCGTTTCAAGCACGACCTGAAGCACCCCTCGTGTTCAGTTGCTGATTCCGCCGATCCCATGACCATCATCATCTAGTTTTCGTCGCCGCCCGACATCCGCCGGCTGATGTCGCGGATTTGCTGAGTGACGCTCGCAGCGTTTCGGCTGCTCTGGTAGAGGCCATTAAGATAGCTGGTGTCCCACGCGGTCATTTCAAACGACACCAAATCGGGATCGTCTGCGAACAGGTTGAGGATGGTGGGATAGTCGCGCGTTTGCGCCGCCGGATCGATCTGCGCCAAGGTCACCATGGCGATGTAGTCGGCGATGGACACGAGCGGATAACCACCCACGCGGTTGCCGTCCACAACGATGATCACCCGATTGAAGTCCTGACGCTCGGCGGCGCGCAACCGCGACCCGCTAGAACGCACGGTCTGCGCATTGGTTATGCCGTCTGGATCGGGTTGCCTCATCTCACTTGGCGGCGGCGGCGCCGAGTTCCCGGCTTGATCACTTCCCAGCCTAGATCCATCCGCGCCGCGCGTTTGAATCACGTGCCACCACCTGACTGGACTCGGAGAACTTAGAAACGATTGCAGCGCCTCGCTGCCCAGCGTGGCGATATGCTCCTCGTGATAGTAGGCGAACAATGACTTCCGCTCGTCAAACAGTGCGCGCGTAAAACCTCCGGCATCTGCAGCAAAATAAACGAAAACGTTGGCGCGGCAGCCGCTTTGCCCCGGTGAAAGGCCAACAGCCTGAGATCGGTAAGCCACGCGATCGACGATCGTCTGCCCTTGCTCCTCAGGGAGACCCAAGACGCTCACGCAGAGGGCATCGTCCCAGCGCGGAATTTGGTCGATCGATGGCGGCGCAATCGCAACCTGTTCCACAAACGCCTGAATTTGTTCGGGCCTGACACCCTGTACAACGATGTCATTTTGGCTGGGACCGGTTTGCGCAGACGCTGGAAACGCCAATAGCCAGATAACTACTGCGCACGCGCGAACGTTCATGATCCGCCTCCACGCTCTACAATGGCGCGCTAGTCACCCATTCGCCGCACGATTGAAGCAACTTGGCGCGACGCGCTTTCGTTGCGGGCATCATAGAGCGCATCGAGATAGCTCGTGTCCCACGACGTCAGGCCGCTTGGCGGCTCCTGCCCTTGAACGAACAAATTCAAAATTGTCGGAAAGGCCTCGGTGCGCCCGTCGGGGTCAACCTGCGTGAGCGCATTGAACGCGACATAGTCCATCCAGGCGCCCGCAGGCACATTCGCGACACGCCGTGCATCCACGATAATAAGCGCGTAGGTGAGCTCATTGTGGACTTCAGCTCGCGTGCGTGAGCCGTTCGACCGCACGGCGTCTGCTCCCTGCATGTCCGTCAAAGTTCCGATGTCACCGATCGATACTCCACCACCACCAGCAGCGGCGGCCGCAGCGGCGGTGCGGCCGGACGACTGACGCGATCGGGCGGCATCTAGGCGTACACTTCCAACACCTGTGCTGGAGACGTGCCACCAGCGGATCGGACGCGGTGTGCTGGCAAAATCCTCCATTGCATCTCTTCCGGCTGTGAGACGGCCATCATCGGCAGCCAAGAGATCCCGCCGCTGATCGACAATCTGACGCGTCAGCGCATCGGAGTCAGGTGCGTAGATCACCATAACGTTGGCCCGGCAGCCAGGCGCCCCGGTCCGCAGACCGACCGCCTGCGCGCGCGCAGAAATTCTATCGATAAGAGCTTGCGCCTCTATCGCGGCTAAGCCCGTGACCCCGACGCAAATCGCGCTGTCCCATCGCGCCAACGCTGCGTCGCGATTGCTGTTCAGCGCGACCTGTTCGACGAACGCACGCGCTTGACCGGGCGCTTCCTGAGCAACCGCCAAACTGGCCAATGCTACCAGAGCAACACCGGCAACCGTTGATAGCCGCAGAACTTTGATCATGGCTCACCCCAATATCGGGCAAAGCCTAGTCCTGAACTTTGGGGTCCACAACGCGCCAGACCTGCAGACGCGCGCGTTCACAGAAATGTCAGGCGGCCCCAGAAAGGCTGCCTTCCGGCACGTCGCGTCGCTCATAGACACGGTCCACGATACCGAACGCCTGAGCCTCTTCCGCAGTCATGAAGTGATCGCGGTCGAGCGTCTTCTCGACCCGTTCATACGGTTGTCCAGTATGCTTCACGTAAATCTCGTTCAGCCGGCGCTTGGTGGCGATAATGTCTTCGGCGTGGCGCTCGATATCCGACGCCTGACCACGGAACCCACCCGAAGGCTGGTGCACCATGATGCGCGCGTTCGGGAGTGCGATGCGGAGGTCTTTCTCACCCGCAGCCAAGAGCAGCGACCCCATCGATGCGGCCTGGCCGATGCAGACCGTCGAAATCGGGCTGCGGATGTATTGCATCGTGTCGTAGATCGCGAGCCCCGACGTAACGATCCCGCCCGGGCTGTTGATGTACATTGAGATTTCCCGTTTCGGGTTCTCGGATTCCAAGAACAGCAGCTGCGCGGTAACAGACGCAGCCATCGAGTCTTCGACCGGTCCCGCGACGAATATGATCCGCTCTTTCAGCAGGCGCGAAAAGATATCCCAGCCGCGGTCGCCGCGGCTCGTTGTCTCGACCACGGTCGGGACGATGTAGGCAAGTTTTGTGACCGGATCGAACGAGGACATCTAGGGCCTTTCAGGCAAGGAAGCGGACGGAATCGACATATCCCAGACCGCCCATATTTGACGCTAAGACGCGTCCCGCAACCCCCGCCTACTGCGGCAAGCCTTAATGATTAGTCTTCGGCCTTTGCGGCCTTGGTTTTCTTAGCTTTCTTGGCGGGCGCAGCGGTCGGCGGCTCGTCGTCGGCAAAGAGTTCGTCGCGACTGACCGTCTGATTAGTGACGCTTATCAACTCCATCATGTAGTCGACGACCTTGTCCTCGTAGATCGGCGCACGCACCTGCGCGACAAGCTGAGGATTGCGCCGATAGGCCTCGAACACCTGTTGTTCCTGTCCTGGGAAGTTGCGCGCCTGCGCAGATATCGCGCGGCCCACTTCTTCGTCCGAAACCTCCAACTTGTGACGCCGGCCAATCTCGGCGAGCAACAAGCCCAAACGCACGCGACGCTCAGCGATATCGCGATACTCCGACTTCAGGTCGTCCTCCGACTTGCCTTCATCGGCCGGATCGAGGCGCCCTTGCGCCTTGTCTTGTTCAACCTGACGCCAGATTTGGTTGAACTCCGCTTCCACCATACGCGGCGGCAGTTCGAAATCGTGTTTTTCGTCGAGTTGATCGAAAAGCTGGCGCTTAGCCTTCGCGCGCGATTGTTGCTTGTGATCCGCGTCGATGCGTTCTCTCAGAGCGTCCTTCACCGCGTTTAGGTTGTCGAAGCCAAGCTGCGCCGCCCAAGCGTCATCAGGCTCACCCTCCTTAGGGCCGCGCACGGTTTTGATCTTGGTTTCAAATTCAGCCGCCTTTCCTGCGAGATTCGCGGCTGGATAGTCCTCCGGGAACGTCACCTTGAGAACACGATCGTCGCCAGCCTTCGCGCCGACCAACTGCTCCTCAAAACCCGGAATGAAGCGATTGGCGCCAATCACAACTTCGGCGTCATTGGCCGCGCCGCCGTCAAACGGCTCACCGTCGATGCGCCCGAGAAAGTCGATGACCAACTGATCCCCATCCTTGGCAGCGTCGGCCTTGTCCTCAAAGCCGCGCTGCGCCTTGGCGAGTTCGCTCAACGCCTCTGTGACCTGTTCATCGGTGACCGCAGCCGTGGGGCGCGTGATCTTGATCGACTTTAAGTCGGCCGGCTCGAACTCCGGCATGACTTCAAGCGAAAGTTCAAACTTAAGGTCTTCACCCCCAGCGATGACTTTGTTCATGTCGCTCTTGACGTCGAGCGAGGGCTCGGACGCGGCGCGAACGTTTGCGAGCCCCTCTTTCGTCGAGTTTTGGACCGCCTCATTGATGATGTCCTGCATCATCCCTGGACCATAAACCTTCCGGATATGGCTGACTGGGACCTTGCCGGGGCGAAAGCCATTGATGCGCACGCGCGGCTGCACTTCCGCGATCTTTGCGTTGAGTTTTTGCTGCAGTTCCGACGCCGGGACGACGACATCGTAAACGCGCAGAAGACCTTCGGACCGGCTCTCGGTGAGCTGCATTAGATGTGCTTTCGACATGCGCGCCGAGGCTGCAAAACCGTTGCCGCGACGCAAAATTCAGGAAAGGCGGGCTTATGGCATCCCAACCCCGCAGAGTCCACGGGCCGGAACGTCTCAAGAAGATGGTGCGGACGGCGGGACTCGAACCCGCACGCCTTGCGGCGCTGGAACCTAAATCCAGTGCGTCTACCAGTTCCGCCACGTCCGCTGGATGGCGCGTGCTTTAGGCGGCGCCGGCGCGGGCGTAAACTACCCGCCCCCCTTAATTCCAGCCACTGGACGACGCTTCTGCCGCGACTTCGTTAGTGGCTCGGGCGATCAGGCCATTTTGCGTGATCCGCACTTCGTAGCGGGCGCCATCGGCCATCGGCATGTAGGCCCCAGAGCCGTAGAGCGTATCGACCATCGGAGCGTATTTGCTGTACTCGCGCGCCAGGGGCCAAAGATCGATGCCGGACTGGCGGGTCGGACGGATGTCATAAGCGCTGCGCTCGGCGTTCAGCTCCTGCTGCGTATCGGTGTAGCGTCCCGAGAAGCGATCCAGCCGGTACTGCGAATCCAAACCAAGCACATTGGCCCAGGGTTTCCAGCGCAACACACGCGCTTCCATGCGCCATTCGTCGCCGTGAACCTCATAGGTATGGCTGACACCCTCCGGATCTTGCTCGGTCGGGGGCTCGGTCACCACCGCGTCGTAGAGTTGCGGACCCCGCTGGGTGAGTTCGATCGTTGCCACGGGCCGGTCGTAGGTCAGGCGATGGTAAGACTGGACGTTGAGGCCCAAGAGTCCAACCAGCCCGCCCAGTCCCAACACCACCGCGCCGCTCAAGACACCCCGACCACCTTTGACCGGACGACCGCGGAACATCCAACCCAGGCCGCTCAGCACGAACGCCAAGCCGATTACGCCCACCAGCCCTGGAATGATCCACCACCACCAATGCATTACCTAATCCCCGTTGCGGAGCACACGCGTCCCAATCTCAAGCGTTAACCCAAAAACTGGGTCCAAAACAGGTCCGATCAACCTATCGGTTTACCCCTCAGGCTGGCCGGCGCTAATGCATTGAATATAAGCGGTAAAATATCAGGCAAGTCTTCTGCGATGAGACCAGGTCCGTAAACCTCTCCGGCAGCGCCATAGATCCACGCCGCTGCGGCTGCTGCTTCAAAACTGGCCATGCCCTGGCCAATCAGCGCGCCGATTACACCCGCCAACACATCACCGGAGCCGGCCGTCGCCAAGAACGGGGCGCCCTTGGTGTTGACAATCGCCCTGCCGTCTGGGGCCGCAATCACGGTCGAAGCGCCCTTGAGTAGTACAACACAACGAGCATAGGCGGCGGCTGACCGCGCCGCTTCCACGGGATTGGTGGAGTTGCCCCAGATTCCAGGAAATGCGCGTCGAAACTCGCCCACGTGCGGCGTCATCACATCGCGTGCATCGAGACCGTGCGTGAGCGGCGCCAGCAGTGTGATCGCGTCGGCATCCAACACCAAAGGACACCGCGGCGTCGCGTCCATCGCCGCAAGCAACAATTTGTAATGAGCCTCGGTCGTCCCGAAGGCAGGCCCCACCACCATTGCCTGGGCCGTCCGCGCCGCCTCGCCGAAACTTGTTTCGTCAATCGTCTCGCGCAACATGACGGCAGTGAGTTGCGCGGCGTTTTCGGCAACCGCATCAGGCGGCGAAAGCAAGGTCACCAAGCCCGCGCCACCACGCAACGCCGCGCGCGCTGACAATCGCGCAGCGCCTGTGCGCGTGTGATTGCCGCTGGCGACGATAACATGTCCGCGCTCGTGTTTGTGCGTGTCCGCGTCTGGCCACGGCAGCGGCCAGAGCAAGGGAGCGTTCTCAAACAACGTCACATTCTGCGCGGCTACCAGGCGCGCGGGCACGCCGATATCGGCGACGACAACCTCGCCACACCATGCGCGACCCGGCATCAGTACGTGAGCGGGCTTCTTGCGGACGAATGTGATGGTGAGCGCAGCCTCAAAGCAAACGTCTCCGAGCGGATTGCCGTCATCGCCCTTGACGCCGCTCGGCACGTCTATCGCAATCACGCGTTCTTGCGGGAGAACAACAGCAATCCTCGCAACTTCGTTCTCCAACGGACGCGAAAGTCCCGCCCCAAAAAGCGCATCAACCCACAATTCAGCTTTGCGTCCGCTCTGACCAAGGCCGAACGTTTCGCCCGTCCAAGCTTTGGCAGCGTCTGCGGCATCGTCCGTTAGGCTCTCAATCGGCGCGAGCGTTTCAACCCAAACTGGCCACCCCATCTCTTGCAGCGCGCGCGCTGCGACCCAACCGTCGCCTCCATTGTTGCCCGGTCCACACAGCACCGCAGTGGGCTGTTGCGAAAACCGCCCCACGACGGCTTCAGCGACAGCGCGCCCCGCGTTCTCCATCAGCGTGCGTGTGGTCACGCCGGCCTCGGCACTAGCCCGATCCAACGCGCGCGACTGTTCGACGGTGACGATCTCCTGACTCACCGCACTTCGCCCTGCACCATGGTTTCGCCCAACTGGATGAGTTTGAGTGCGCCGTTCCGCACTTCGAACTCTGTGATTGACGCATAACCCGGCACGCAAACAATCGTCTCATCGCTGCCCATCGCAACGCTCGCGAGCGCGTTGATGGCTATGAAGTGCGAGAACACTGCGGCGTCCGGCTTCATGCCGAGCGTCCAAGCGACGACGCGGTCACGCCAGGCAAGGAGCGACGCGTCAACCTCGTTCCAACGTCGACGGGCGCCGCCACGGTCCCATGGGAAATTCTCGCGAAGCCATGCGCGCCGGTCAGTGACGCCTTCAGGCGCCGACACTTCACTCACGCGGGCTTCAATCGTGGCCAGAACAGACGAGCACCGTTCATAGGGCCTCGCGGTTTCTCGACACCGGCGCATCGGCGACGAGACAATTGCCAACGTCCCCAAAGCAGACAGCGCTTCGGCGCTCCTCTCCGCCTGCGCGCGCCCAGTATCTGACAAGCCCGGATCGTCCACGGCGCCACCCCATGCCGCCTCTGGCTCACCGTGCCGGACGAAGAATAAACGCGTCATGTCATAATCCTTATTCGACGCCACCGCTCATGCCAGCCGTTTCCTTGGGCATCGGCGCCTATCAAAGCGGCGCCCGCGGCGCCCTCCCCAACGCCCGCAGCCGGTTAACTTCCAGACTCGTGTCTGGGGGTCCAAGAGGAGCCGAAATCGTGCCGCCGTCATGTGGATAAAGGGGTGCTGTGGTGAAGAAAATTGAAGCGATCATCAAGCCGTTCAAATTGGACGACGTCAAAGAGGCGCTCCAGGAAATAGGCCTTCAGGGCATGACCGTTGTCGAAGCCAAAGGCTTTGGCCGCCAGAAGGGCCATACCGAACTCTATCGCGGCGCAGAATATGTCGTCGATTTCCTGCCCAAGCTGAAGGTCGAAGTCGTCGTTGGCGACGAGCAGGTCGAAGCCGCTTTGGAGGCCATTCAGAAGGCGGCCAAAACCGGCAAGATCGGCGATGGCAAAATCTTCGTGCTTGATGTGAGCAACGTGGTGCGCATCCGCACTGGCGAAACTGGTGCGGCAGCTGTTTGATCCGGCACAAAGCGACTGATTCTGTTTAGGGGCGCCGCCGGACCGAGACGCGCGTCGCCCAGTAATATCAACAATAAGGCTCGGGGGAGTTTCCGATGTCAGACGAAGTTCTGAAGCTGATCAGGGACAAGGAAGTCCAGTTCGTTGATCTTCGGTTCAACGATCTCCGCGGCAAGATGCAACACGTCACCTTCGACGTGTCGATGATCGACAAGGACATCTTCACTGAAGGCACGATGTTCGACGGCTCGTCCATCGCTGGGTGGAAGGCGATCAACGAGTCCGACATGGTGATGCGCCCTGACCCCAAAGGCGCACACATCGATCCTTTCTATCAGCAAACGACGCTCGCGATGTTCTGCGACATCCTTGAGCCCGGCACGCTGCAACCGTATTCACGCTGTCCGCGAGGCATCGCCAAGAAGGCGGAAGCATATGTGAAGTCGTCCGGCGCCGGCGACACGGCTTACTTCGGTCCGGAAGCCGAGTTCTTCGTGTTCGATGACGTGCGCTGGTCTACCGATCCGAACAACACCGGCTACTCGTTCGATTCAACCGAACTGCCGTTCAATACCGGCCGCGCTTATGAAGGCGGCAACCTCGGCCACCGCCCGGGCCCGAAGGGCGGCTACTTCCCGGTGCCGCCGATCGACTCGCTGCAAGACATGCGTGGCGAGATGCTTGAGATCATGGGTCAGCTGGGCCTGAACCCGGAAAAGCATCACCACGAAGTCGCGCCCGCGCAGCACGAACTTGGCCTCAAGTTCAACACGCTGACGACGATGGCCGACAACATGAACTTGTATAAGTACATCATCCACCAAGTGGCTGCATCGTACGGCAAGTCAGCGACCTTCATGCCGAAGCCCTACTTCAAAGACAACGGCTCCGGCATGCACGTGCACATGTCGATCTGGAAGGGCAGCAACAACACTTTCGCCGGCGATCGTTACGCCGATCTCAGCGAAAACTGCCTGTACTACATCGGCGGCGTCATCAAGCACGCGAAGGCCATCAATGCGTTCGCGAACTCGACGACCAATTCGTACAAGCGCCTCGTCCCAGGATACGAAGCGCCGGTTCTGCTCGCTTACTCGGCGCGCAACCGCTCCGCTTCTTGCCGCATTCCGCACGGAACCGGCGCCAAGGCAAAGCGCGTGGAAGTCCGCTTCCCCGATCCGGCCGGCAACATGTACCTCACGTACACTGCGCTTCTGATGGCTGGCCTCGACGGCATCGAGAAGAAGATTCATCCGGGCGAACCGCTCGATAAGAATCTCTATGACCTGCCGCCGGAAGAACTGAAAGACGTGCCGACTGTCTCCGCCTCACTGCGCGAGGCGCTCACCGCACTTGATCGCGACCGCGACTTCCTGCTGAAGGGCGGCGTCATGACTGACGACATGGTCGACGCCTATATTGACCTGAAGAAGGAAGAGCTCGATCGCTTCGAAACCCACCCGCACCCGGTGGAGTTCGACATGTACTACAAGGCGTAATGTCGGCGCCTAAAATACACCAAGGGGCCGGAGAGCAATCTCCGGCCCCTTTTTGTTTCGTGACTGTAGGGCCTAGTGGCGGTTGCGCCGCGCGTGGAAGGCATCAAGCTGTGCCTGGAACGCGTCCGCCGCCGCTTGGTTGGCTGCGTTGGCAGCTTCCAGTTCGGCGGTGCGAGCCTGGAACTGTGCACTCAGAGAATGACGTTCAGCGCTGCGACAGTCGAGCGTTGCCTGGGTCGTGGCTTGCCAAGATTGGTACGACGCGACGGCCGCGTTCATTTGCTCCGCCGTTGCATGCGACGCATCGGGCGCCGTTGGCGCGGGCGTAAACGCAGCGCATGAAGATGGTGGGACCGGGGCCGCAGGGGGCGTTTCCTGCGCGACGGCGCTGCCCACGAACATGGCAAAGATCGCGGCCGCCAATACATATTTCATCACACCTGCTCCGAATTTCGATGTCCCACAGCCCGCAACCTATGGTCCACTCGTAGCGCAAAGCAAGCGGGCCAGAGCATAAGCCCTGGCCCGCCCAGCTTCCCGTGCTGCTGAAGCGCCTAGAAGTTGAATGAGGCGCCGAGCGAAACTGCGTCGGCGTCGTTGTCGCCTTCAAAGCGCGTGTAGTCAGCGCGAATGCCGATGCTGTTGGTGACATTCCAGCCCAAGCCCGCGCCGTATGACAGACCGTCATCGTCGACGTCGCCAAGCGGCGTGCCGATTTCAGCGGTCGCATAGCCAACGCGGCCGTGGGCCGAGAAGCCCGAGGAACCGAACGGAATGATGCCCACCGCGTAGGCGCCGAGGGCATGGTTGAGTTCCACCCCCTGATCATCGTTCACGCCAAACGAACCCTCGCCTTCAACGGCGAAATTTGGGTTGAAACGATAACCTAAGCGGCCCGTCGCGCCGCCCACGTCGGCGCCATCCAGATCGTAGTGTGTGTACGCAGCGCCCGCGTACCATTGCGCATTCGCAACGGCTGGAACGGCCATCAGTGCCGCAGCCGCTACTGCGGCCATGATCGTGAACTTCTTCATGCTTGCTGCTCCTCGTCCTTGAGCGGCCCCCGCATGCCGTGACGGCGAGCAAACAACCAAGATGTGCCGAGGTTTCGTCGCGAACTGCCATTGGGGTGCCGGCCTTGGGCGCGCGTTGCCTTTGAGACACTTAATTCCCCTACAAAGGCGCATTTACTCCCCGGATACCAAAGCCTGTTCGGTTCCAGCGCAGGTCAAACCATTGCTGGAGGCGCGCGAAGCGCCTTAAGGAACATTCATGGCGCAAGCGCAGAAGAAGTCTTCGATGGCCAAGGGTGACAATCTCTGGGACGGCAGCCTCTTCGGAGACAGCGATCCGCCGCCAAGCGCGGCGAAAGACGCATACACCGCCAAAGACATTGAAGTTCTAGAGGGACTCGAACCAGTTCGGAAACGGCCCGGCATGTACATCGGCGGCGTTGACGAGCGCGCGCTGCATCACCTTTTCGCCGAAGTGCTCGACAACTCGATGGATGAAGCGGTCGCTGGCTTTGCCGATCGCATCGAAGTTGAACTCGAAGCCGATGGCACGCTGCGCGTGACCGACAACGGCCGCGGTATGCCCGTCGATCCGCACCCCAAGTTTCCGAAAAAGTCGGCGCTCGAAATCATCATGACGGTGCTGCACGCGGGCGGAAAATTTTCAGGCAAAGTCTATCACACCTCGGGCGGCCTGCACGGCGTCGGCGTCTCGGTTGTCAATGCGCTTTCCGACAAAGTCGAAGTCGAAGTCGCGCGCGACCGCAAGCTCTATCGCCAGACATTCTCGCGCGGCACGCCGACGTCGAAGCTCGTCGAGGTTGGACCCGCCCACAATCGGCGCGGCACCACGGTGCGTTTCCATCCTGACGCCGAGATCTTCGGAAAGGGCGCCGCGTTCAAGCCATCGCGTCTCTTCCAAATGGCGCGCTCGAAGGCCTACCTACAGCGCGGCACGCAAATCCGCTGGAAGTGTGCGCCTGAGCTGATCAAGGACGACACGCCGGCCGAAGCCGTCCTCCACTTCCCAAACGGCCTCGCCGACTTCCTCACCGAACTCACCAAGTCGAAGCGCGCCGTCGTCAGCGAACCTTTCTCCGGCAAGACCGAGAAAGACGGACCGCATGGCCGCGTCGAGTGGGCGATCACCTGGGTGAGCGATGGCTTTGGCGAAGCCGACGGCTTCCTTCGCTCCTATTGCAACACCGTCTACACGCCCGACGGCGGCTTCCATGAAGCCGGTTTCCGCGCAGCGATCGCCAAGGGGCTGCGCGCCTACGCTGAACTGCGCAACAACAAGAAGGCCTCTGTCATCACCCAGGAAGACGTGATGAACACAGGCGCCGGACTCGTCTCCGTCTTCATCCGCGATCCACAGTTCGAGGGCCAAACCAAAGGCCGCTTGGTCTCTACGGAAGCCGCAAAGATCGTGGAGAGCGCGGTGCGCGATCCGTTCGACCATTGGCTCGCGGCCAATACGCAGGAAGCTACGCGCCTGCTCGAATGGTGCATTCAGCAAGCTGAAGACCGGATGCGCCGGCGCAAGGAGAAGGAAGTCTCTCGCCAAAGCGCGACGCGGAAACTGCGCCTGCCAGGCAAGCTGGCTGATTGTTCACGCGCCGGGGAGAAAGATACCGAAATTTTCCTGGTCGAAGGCGACAGCGCCGGCGGCTCGGCCAAGCAAGCGCGCAACCGCGAGACGCAAGCCATCCTACCGTTGCGCGGCAAGATTCTGAACGTCGCCAGCGCCGGCGCCGAGAAGATGAGCGGCAACCAAGAGCTCTCCGATCTCGCCCTGGCACTCGGCGTGCAGATGGGCGCGAAGTTCAAGCTCGATGATCTCCGCTACGAGCGCATCATCATCATGACCGACGCCGACGTCGATGGCGCCCACATCGCCTCGCTGCTCATCACCTATTTCCACAAGCAGATGCCGCAGCTCATCCGCGCTGGCCGGCTTTTTCTGGCGATGCCGCCGCTTTATCGCATCACCGCAGGCAAAGAGAGCATCTACGCCCGCGACGACGCGCACAAAGAAGCGCTGCTCAATGGCGAATTCAAAGGCCGCAAGACCGACATCTCGCGCTTCAAAGGCCTTGGCGAAATGATGCCCGCCGATTTGAAAGACACGACGATGAATCCCGCAACGCGCACACTCGCGCGCGTGGTGCTCGACGAAAGCGGCGCGCCGGATTTCGAAGTGCTCATCGAAACGCTGATGGGCAAGAAAGCCGAGAAGCGCTTCGACTACATCCAAGCGAACGCGAAGTTCGTTGAGGATGTGGACGTCTGATAAGTCCGTCCCCTACGTTCATTGCTTAAGCCGCTGCGCCAGCCCGTGATAGAGCCGTTCGCGGCAGACAAGCGCGCCGGCGCCGTCCGCGACGATCGCTGCTATGAAGAGCGGCAAAATCAGGCCGTGCGCTCCCGTCATTTCGGAGACAATCACCACGCCGGTCAACGGCGCGCGGACGACGCCGACGAAGAACGCGATCATGCCGAGGAGCACAATCGGTCCGCGCGGCTCGCCGGGGAAAAGCATCGCGAGAAGGTCACCCACGCCGGCGCCCGTCGCCAACGATGGCGCGAAGATGCCGCCGGGCACGCCGCTCGCAGCAGTCGCCAACGTTGCGACGAACTTCGCCGGCGCAAACCAGATTGAGCCGCTCTCGCCCTCAACCATGCTGCGTGCCGCTTCGTAGCCCGTGCCCCAAGTGGCGCCGTGTGTTGCGTAACCGATCACGGCCACCACCACGCCACACACAGCCGCCCATACCACCGGGCGCGCTTGGAAGAGCTTCACTGCGCCTACCGAACGTCCACCGATCGCCAGCAACGACCGTGAGAACAGTCCACCACACACGCCGCCGACCGCTCCGCAGAGCAACGCGATCAGCACTGCGGGTTGCAGTGAAAGCGTCTCATGCACGGCGCCGAAGTAGAAATAGTCGCCCGCCAGGCCCAAACTCACCAGACCGGCGATCATGACAGCAGCCATGACCAGCACCGTCAGGCGTTGCTCATATGCCGCCGCTAGCTCCTCGATGGCGAACGCAACACCGGCCAAGGGCGTGTTGAAAGCCGCCGAGACACCGGCAGCCCCGCCGGCGATGATCACCCCCGGCGTCAACGGCACCCGAAAAAGGCGGTGCATTGCCGTCATCAGCGACGCGCCAAGTTGTACCGTCGGTCCTTCGCGGCCTGCCGACGCGCCGACGCCCAACACAGCGACGCTCAAGAACAGCTTAGCCGCCGCCGCCTTCAGCGACACCAATCCCGACGCAACACTCTGCTCCGGTTCGCGCGCCGCCAAGATCACTTGCGGAATGCCTGAGCCCTTCGCATTGGGCGCGAGCCACCGGGTGAGCGCGGCAATGGCCGCCAATCCGGCCGGTGGCGCAAGCAGCATCAGCCACAGGCGCCCATTCGCCACGCTTGAGAACGCTTCTTGTGCGCGGTCCGCCAAAAAGGCGAACGACAGCGCCACCAGCCCGACGAGCACCGCGCCAAGTGCTGAGGCAAAGCGGCGCGGCCAAACCGACGTCAGCGCGCCCAATTGCTCGGCTGCGCGTTTGGAATCGAACCAATCTGCCATGCGTTGAAAGGATTTTGGGCCACCCGTGCTGAGGGGTCAAATCGAGCTTCGCTCATTGACTTCTCTCGCAAATCCCCCCATTTCCGCGTCGTCCGTTGTGCGCGCCCTGGGGCGTGCTCGCCCTTGGCTCAACGCCCGCTCATCTCAATCCGGAGAAGCGAGGCCGCCGGCCGCCAACCAAGAGACCCGCCTGCATCTTGCGCGGGCCCTCAAGTGAGATTGAATGTCCCCTGAAAATTCCGCGTCCGAAGGCGCAGCTGAAGCTCAACCTCAAACCACCTTCGATGATCTCGGTCTTTCCGAAGAAACGCTGCGTGCGGTGAAGGAGACCGGCTACAACACGCCAACGCCGATCCAGGCGCAGGCGATCCCCGAAGTCCTGAAAGGCCGCGACGTTCTCGGCATCGCGCAAACAGGCACCGGCAAGACCGCAGCCTTCACGCTTCCGATGATCGACATCCTCGCCGCCGGCCGGGCTCGCGCACGCATGCCGCGCACATTGATCCTCGAGCCGACGCGCGAACTTGCCGCGCAGGTCGCCGAAGGCTTCGACAAATACGGCAAACACCAAAAGCTCACCAAAGCGCTGCTGATTGGCGGAGTCAGCTTCGGCGACCAAGACGCGCTACTGGCGCGCGGCGTCGACGTGCTGATCGCGACACCTGGGCGTCTGCTGGATCACTTCGAACGCGGCAAACTACTCCTCACGGGTGTGCAGGTCATGGTTGTCGACGAGGCCGATCGCATGCTCGACATGGGCTTCATCCCTGACATCGAGCGCATTTTCAAGCTGACGCCCTTTACGCGCCAGACGCTTTTCTTCTCGGCGACGATGCCGCCGGAAATTACGCGCCTCACCGAGCAATTCCTCTCAAACCCCAAGCGCATCGAAGCGACGCGCCCCGCCACAGCGGCGACCACCATTACGCAAAAAGTCGTGATGCTCCCCGGCGGCGATCCACGCACGCGCCGGGCGGCGCTGCGCGCCACCATCAATGCGAGCGGCGAGGTGAAGAACGGCATCGTCTTCTGTAACCGCAAGACCGACGTGGACGTCGTTGCGTTATCGCTGAAGCGCCACGGCTACAACGCCGCCCCATTGCATGGCGATCTCGACCAATCGCTGCGGATGAAGACGCTTGACCGCTTCCGCACCAACGATCTGCAGTATCTCGTCGCATCCGATGTCGCCGCGCGGGGGCTCGACATTCCGGACGTTTCGCACGTCTTCAATTATGAACCGCCACGTCACGCAGAAGACTACGTCCACCGCATCGGCCGCACGGGACGAGCAGGCCGCCTCGGCGCATCCTTCACGCTCGTAGGCCCCGGCGACAAGAAGAGCTGGGACGCCATCGAAAAGCTCACCGGCAAGACGATCGAGAGAGCCGAGATCGAGGGCCTTCCGGAAGCCGCGCTCGGCGATCCGCGCGACAGCGGCGGTCGCGGGCGCCGCGCAGAAGAACTCAAAAAAGAACACAGCCGCCGTCTGTCAGAGAAGAAGCAGAAATACGTGAAGCGCGACGAAGATCGTCCCACGGCTTCAACAGAACCGGTGCAACGCACCGAAGCTGAGCCGCGCCGCGAGAAACGCGAAGAGCGTCCGCGGCGAGAGGAGCGTCAAACGCAACCACGTCGCGACGAGCGCCGTCCATCGCGCGATGACAACGGCCCTTCCGTCACCGGCTTCGGCGACAGCATGCCGGCGTTTCTCAGGCCAAAGAAGTAAGGCCGGTCGAACGTCCTTCGACAACAGAACCTAGGGCTTCAGCCGCGCCGCCATCTGTTTGCGGAATGCACTGCCATAAGGCGGGCGCAGCATGGCCAAAAGCTCCGCCGAAATCTGGCGATAAATCGCTTTCTCGTGGCTGAACTCAATGAATCCGCGATGGCCGTGATAAGCGCCCATGCCTGACGGACCGACGCCACCGAACGGTAGCTCATCCATTGCGAAGTGGAAGATCACGTCATTTATGGTCACGCCGCCCGAATGCGTCCGATTGAGCAGCGCTTCGCTCTCTGCGTTGTCGTCGCCAAAATAGTAGAGAGCGAGCGGACGCGGCCGTGCGTTGATTTCGTTGATCGTGTCGTCAAAGGACGCGTAAGTCCGCACTGGCAATACCGGCCCGAAAATCTCTTCCTGCATCACCTGCATATCGTCGGTGGCGTTCAGGATGATTGTCGGCGGGATTTTGCGGTGCTCTTGCTGGCTGAAATCCTCATTCGCAGGATTGATCGTCACGATCTCACCGCCCTTGGCGCGCGCATCGTTGATCAAACCTGTGATGCGATCGTAGTGACGCTGATTGATCACCGCCGTGTAGTCGGCATTGTCCTTGAGCGTTGGATACATCTTCGCAACCGCCGCCTTTGACGCCGCCACGAACTCAGGGACGCTGTCCTGCGGCGCGAGCACATAGTCCGGCGCCAAGCAGATTTGGCCGGCGTTCAACGTCTTCCCTGTCATCACGCGCGCCGCTGTCTTGGCAAGATCGGCGCTCTTGCTGATGACGACGGGAGACTTGCCACCAAGTTCAAGCGTCACCGGGACGAGATTGTCAGCGGCGGCCCGCATCACATGGCGACCCACGTTTGTCGCGCCGGTGAAGATAAGGTGATCGAAGGGCAAACCCGCAAAGGCAGCGCCAACGTCTGGGCCGCCCTGGATGACCGCAAGTTCGTCTTCATCGAAGTAGAGATCGATCGTCTGCGCCATTAGAGCAGACACGTTCGGCGTAAACTCTGACGGTTTCAGCATCACCCGATTGCCCGCCGCGAAAGCGCCCGCGATCGCATCGAACGCCAGCGACACGGGGAAATTCCAAGGCGAGATCACGCCGACGACGCCCTTGGGCTGGTATCGGACCTCGGCGCGCGCGCCGAACAGGCCAAGCGCGGCTGGCGTTACCCCGCGCTTCTGCGGCGCCATCCATTTTTCTAAGTTCGCCCGCGCCTGCTTTAGCGGTCCTATCGCCCCCGAAATGTCCGTAAACAGCGACGCATCTCGCGACCGCGCACCGAAGTCTTCGTTGAGCGCGTCCAAGAACTCGTCCTTGTGAGCCAACACCAGATTCACAGAGCGAGTCAGCCGGTCCTTACGCAATCTTGCGTCCGGCGCGCCCTTGCTGGTTTGAAGCCGCTTCTGCAGCTCCAAAATCGCAATCATCCTGGCCTTTGTTTCTTCGATAGAGGGTTGGACCGGCCTGTTCATTTCGCGCCTCCCAAGGCTTTTTCCACTGTCTACCGCTTACCCTGGACGTAAGCGCAACCTGTCATTTCTTCGGATTGTTCGTAGCATTTACCACTCGTCCATAACCTGCCCTCTACCGTCCCTGACGTTTGCAGATTCTGCGGGTTTCGCGTGACCGACCAAGACATCCTGATGCAAGGCCCTGGCGGCGCCAACGTCGCCCTGGAAACGCTTGATCTGATGCGGTTGCATGGTGTCCCGCCAACCAGCGCAAATTACGAGGTTTGGCTGTCATATCGGCTAAACCGCAACAATGCGCTCCGTGAGGCAATCGATACTCGCATCGCCGCCGGAACCACCTTCACGGCCGAGGAAAGCGCTCAACTTCACGAGCAGTTCTTCACTGGATTAGGCTCATCCGCTCAAATCTTGCTCGCCGGCGAGAAGATCGCGCGCGACCTTAGCCATGTCGTTTCGTTCCTCAAAGAAGCAGAGAGCAAGAGCGGCGACTACGGTCGCACTCTCGAAAACGCCGCGACCGACCTCAATCGCGGCATGAGCCCCGAACAGATCCGTCAGGTGGTCTCCAGCCTCGCGGCGGCAACGCTTGACATGGCCAACCACAATCAAACGCTCAATGAGCAACTTAAGAAGTCGAGCGCAGAAATCGACACGCTGCGCACCAGCCTTGAATCAGTCCGCATGGAGTCGTTGACTGACAGCCTCACCGGCCTCGCCAACCGCCGCATGTTCGACGAGACACTGCGGATGCGCATCGAGGAAGCCAAGGCGCAACGCACCGAGCTTTCGCTGCTGCTTTGTGACATCGATTTCTTCAAACGCTTCAATGATACTTGGGGCCATCACACTGGCGACCAAATCCTGCGCTTCCTTGCAAGTGCGCTGCAAGCCCATGCCCGGCCTGACTTCCTCGTCGCCCGTTACGGTGGCGAAGAGTTCGCGGTCGTCATGCCGCGCATGAGCGCGCGCGTCGCTCAGCAGACCGCCGAAGCGTTGCGTGAGGCCATCCAAGCCAAACGTTTACGACGCCGCTCAACGAATGAAGACCTAGGACAAGTGACCGTGTCCATTGGTATTGCGCGTCTGCAATCGGGCGACACGCCCGCTGGCCTTATTGAGCGCGCCGATGCGTGCCTCTACGCCTCCAAGCGCAACGGTCGCAACCAAACTACAACTGACGCGACGCCGGTGCTTTACGTTGCGTAGCGCTGCCGCTCCGGCAGCATATCCCACACCGCGAAAGTCAGGCTAGACTGAGCCCACGCCGATGCAAACGCGTGGGAGACAGCAATGGCAAAAGCCAAATACGAACTGCAGGACGGCGTCGCGCTCGTCACGCTGAACGACCCCGCCACGCTGAACGCAATTTCTGTTGAAATGACCGACGAACTCACCGGTCTCTTCGCTCGCGCTTGCGCGGAAGCGCGATGCATCGTTCTCACGGGCGAAGGCCGCGCTTTCTCATCCGGCGCCAACCTAGCCAGCGGTGCGCCGCCCGTCGCTGAAGACGGATTGCCCGATCTCGGCGCACACCTCGAACAGACATTCAACCCCTTCGTGACCAGGCTGCGCGATCTGCCGATCCCGTATGTCACCGCGGTCAACGGCGCCGCCGCCGGTATCGGTTGCTCGTTCGCATTACTCGGCGATCTCATCGTCGCCGGTGAAAGCGCTTATTTCTTGCAAGCCTTCCGACGGATTGGTCTCGTCCCCGACGGCAGTGCTACCTATCACCTCCCGCGCATGATCGGTCGCGCACGGGCGATGGAAATGATGCTGCTTGGCGAGCGCATTCCGGCCAAGCAAGCTTATGAGTGGGGCCTTGTGAACCGCTGCGTGGCGGATGTTGAATTGCTCCCGACCGCCAAGGCCCTGGCGCTCGAACTGGCCAACGGGCCCGCCTCACTCGGAATGATCAGACGACTTGCCTGGTCCTCGCTTGACAACACGTGGGAGCAGCAGCTGCAGGCTGAACGGCAAACACAGAAACACGCAGGCCGCACAGAAGATTTCCGCGAAGGCGTCCAGGCATTTTTTCAGAAGCGTCCGACAAACTTCAAAGGGGCTTAACCGCGTTCTGTTAGCCTCAGCGACATGCAAGAGATTGCGTGGCTTCTGGAACCTATCCGCATTTGGCTCGAAGGCGGCACTTGGGTGGAGATCAAAGCTTCCCAAGGCTTCATCTCGCTTGCCATGCTTTCGGCCGTGCTCGTGCCATCTTCGCTCATCGCCCTCGGCATCGGCACGACTGAATGGCGCGAGACGCCGCTGGCGCAATGGTTTGGCGTCGATCCTCGCAATCCGGACGCTGACTGGGCCGAGCGCGCACGCGATCTCGATAAGGACGGATATCCCGACTTTTAGCGCTTTGCCTTATCCTTCGGCGCAGCCTTTCTCACGGTCTTGATCTTCTTCGGCTTGGCTCTCGCTTTCGCGATCGCAAGCGCCCTTCGCCCCCAGATAGCGGCTTCTTCCGGATCATCGAGCGCGCTGTCGGGCAGGCGCCAATAGCCGAGGTCCAGTGTCTCGCCTGCGCGCGGCCCGCTCCGCGGCGTCCATTCGAAGGGACCGGACCCTTCCGCGCGTAACTCCGCCTTCAACGCTTCATCGACTTTGATGTGGATTGTGTCATCCGCCAACAGGAGGAACATCAAACCGTCGGCGTAACCACCAGCGCCGCCGAACATCCGCTTAATCTGTACCGCGCCCACACCAACAAACAGCTCCTTAACGTACTCGTGGAAGCTGTTATTCGCCGACACTACGCCTCCGCCTTCGCCGGCACGATGGTGACGCTCTCGCCACAGCCACAGGCATCCGTCTGGTTCGGATTGCGGAAGACAAACTTCGAAGCCAAACGGGTCGTCTCGTAGTCGATCTCTGAACCCAACAGGAACAACACCGCATCAGCCGCCACAAGGATCCTCACATCCTTGTCCTCGACCAGCTCATCGAATTGCGCCGGCTCCGCGGCATAATCGAGCGTGTATTCCATCCCCGCGCAGCCGCCATTGACCACACCCACCCGCAGATACGGCTTGTCGCCCTTCGCCACGATCTCCTTCACGCGCACGGCAGCGGCGTCAGTGAGCGTTACGATCTTAGGTCTGGGTCTACGCGTCATCGCCTACAACATGTTCAGTTCTAACTTTGCCTCGTCGCTCATCCGGGCCGGAGTCCATGGTGGATCAAACACCAGATTCACCTTCGCGCCAGTTACGCCACGCACTTTCCGCGCCGCGGTCTCAACCCATCCCGGCATCTCGCCGGCCACCGGACAACCTGGAGCAGTCAACGTCATTTCGACATCGACGAAACCTTCATCATTGATATCGACCTTATAGATGAGGCCCAGCTCATAGACATCAACCGGGATCTCCGGATCGAACACGGTCTTGAACTGCGCCACCAGATCATCGGTGATGCGATCAAGTTCGGCCTTCGGGAGGGCGCTCGGCGGGGGAACGGAACCGTCCATCATCCTCTAACTCAAAAGCTTCCGCGCCTTGTACAAGGCCTCAACCAGCGCATCGACTTCATCAAGGCGATTGTAGCACGCAAAACTGGCTCGCGCCGTGGCGGTAACGCCAAGCCGCTGCATCAAAGGTTGCGCGCAATGGTGGCCGGCCCGGATCGCGACACCTTGACGATCCAAAATCTGGGCTACGTCATGAGGGTGGGCGCCCTCCATGGAAAAGGCAACGATCGCGCCTTTGTCCGCCGCCGCACCATGCAACTTCACCCAATTGAATTCGCGAAGAGCGCTCATCGCCCGATCGCGCAACGCCGCCTCGTGCACTTCGATCGCGGCCCGATCCTGTGACTTCAACCAGTCGATCGCGGCATTGAGCCCAATTGCCTCAATGATGGGAGGTGTGCCCGCTTCGAAGCGATGCGGCGGCTCGTTGTAGGTGACACGCTCACGCTCGACGATATCGATCATCTCACCGCCACCCTCAAACGGCGGCATCGCAGCAAGCAGGTCGCGTTTGCCGTAGAGAACGCCGATACCGGTTGGACCGTAGAGCTTGTGCCCAGTGAAGGCATAAAAGTCGGCATCGATCGCCTGCACATCGACTTGGCCGTGAACTACGGCCTGGCAACCGTCGAACAGCACCTTCACGCCCTTCGCGTGCGCGATCCGCGTGATTTCCGCCGCGGGGGTGTTGGCGCCCAGAACGTTCGACATATGCGTGATCGCGACAAGCTTGGTCTTCGGACCAATGAGCGCGTCCAGCGCGGCAAGATCGATCCCGCCGTCATCGTCGATATCGAGCCATTTCAGCGCCGCACCCTTGCGCTCACGCAGGAAATGCCACGGCACGATGTTCGAATGATGCTCCATTACCGAAAGCACAATCTCGTCGCCCGATTGCACCTCGAGCCCGGCGGCGACGATGTTGATCGCCTGCGTGCCGCCCTTGGTGAAAATGATGCTGTCACTGCTCGGCGCATTGATGAACGCCGCCACTGTGGATCGGGCAGCCTCGAACGCCTCGGTCGTCTCATTCGCCAGCGTATGCAGCCCGCGATGCACGTTGGCGTAAGCGCCGCGCAACTGCGCCGCCATCGCTTCGATCACCGCCTCCGGCTTCTGCGCGCTGGCGGCGTTATCCAGATAGACCAGCGGACGCTCATTCACTGATCGCCCAAGGATCGCAAATTGCGTGCGCACAGCCTCCACATCGAAAGCCCGGGTCAGAGGCGCATTCAAATCATGCCCTCCTCTTCGGCGACCGCAGGCGCCGGCGGATCGCCAGTCTTAAGCCAGGTTCGAATTGCCGCGACCAACTCATCGCGCAGCGCCTCAGGCAGCCCGTCCGGAATCGTTTCAACGAGGAACGCCTCAATCAGCAACGATCGAGCTTCGGTCTCAGGAATTCCGCGCGAGCGCATGTAGAAGAGAGCGCGTTCATCCAGGCCACCGGCAGTGTTGCCGTGCGCGCACTGCACGTCGTCGGCGTGGATCATCAGTTCAGGTTTGGCGAAGACCTCAGCACCGTCTTCCAGGAGTAGACCCTGATGGTGCTGCCGCGCGTCCGTCTTCTGGGCGACACGATCAACGACGATTTTGCCCTGAAAGACGCCGCGCCCGCCTTTGCGTGCGACGCCTTTGACAAGCTGACGCGTCACCGCGCCAGGCGCCTTATGTTCGATGACCGAGGTCAGGTCTGCGTGCCGGCCGATCCCGGCAAGATAGGCGCCGTTCATAGTCACTTCGGCGCCCTCGCCTTCGACCGTCACGTGCGTCTCAATCCGCGCCAACCGCGCTCCGAACGAGAGTACAAACTGCGCGTACTTCGCGCCCTCTGCCAACCGCACGCGCGTGACCGACAGCGGCAGCTCTTTGCCGGTTTGGATGACCACGCGTGTCAATTCAGCGCCTTTGCCGACAGCCCAATCGAACGCCCGCGCATCCATGTGTCGATCATCTACCATGCGTTCGACAAAGAATTGCTTGGTGGTTGCTTCGAGGCACTGCGTCCCAGGCGCCAAGCGCTCGATGATGTCCCGGCCATCGCGCAACACGTGAGGCGTTTCTCCGACGGCTTGACGCAGGTCGGAATATTTCCACGCCTCGTTGCGGCGGGTTGGAAGTGCTGCGGCAATGCTCACGCCGCTCTCACATATTTGTCGTAACCATCACGCTCAAGTTCAAGCGCCAGCTCCGGCCCGCCGCTCGTGATGATGCGGCCCCTGGCGAGGATGTGGACACGGTCCGGCCTTATGTAGTCGAGCAGCCGCTGGTAGTGCGTAATCACCAGCAGCCCACGATCCGGTGCGCGCGCCGTGTTTACACTCGCAGCGACGACCTTCAGCGCGTCGATGTCGAGACCGGAATCAGTTTCGTCAAGAATGGCGAACTTCGGTTGCAGCACCGCGAGTTGCAGCGCCTCAAAGCGCTTTTTCTCACCGCCAGAAAAGCCGACATTCAACGGACGCTTCAACATCTCTTGATCGATCTTCAGCGCCTCCGCCTTCGACCGCAGCAGCTTTAACAGCTCAGGCGCCGGCATCGGTTGCTGTCCGCGCGCCTTGCGTTGCGCATTCAGCGCGGCTTTCAAAAACGCGATGGCAGAGAGACCAGGAATTTCTACAGGATACTGGAACGACAAGAACAAGCCGGCAGCGGCACGCGCCTCAGGCTCCAATGTCAACAGATCGACGCCACCGAGCGTCGCTGAGCCGCTGGTTACTTCGTAACTGTCCCGCCCCGCGAGGGCGTACGATAACGTCGATTTTCCGGAACCATTCGGGCCCATGATCGCGTGCGTCTCGCCTGCTGGGACAGAGAGCGTCAGACCCTTGATGATCTCAGCGCCGCCAACTGCGACATGGAGGTCTTTGACTTCAAACACGCTGCTGCTTGTCCTTCCCAATGTTGACGTCGATCATGGGCACAGCCCCGCTGTCCACTGGCCAGCTTCACCGCCTCGGGCGCATCGAGTGCGCCGATAAGCATTCACCGGAAACCATCCATCTGCCTCCCGGTGAAATTCGATACGCACGTGGCCGCCAGAAACGGAATCGTCCTGCGAACCTATACGCACGACATCAGCGATCGCTTGGTCGCCATTCTCGCGCACTGTGAGGCTCACCTCGGCGCCCTCGGTGACTTCAGGCCCGAGCAGCGGCTCAAGCGCGTCCATGACAGCAGGGGCAGCGAACACGCCAACTTCACTCGGCTCAATGGCCGTGAATGCGTCATTCGGAGCGCTCAAAAGCGAGGGGTCGACGTGCGCGAATTCAACGCGTTGGTCATCAGTCGCCTCCGAGGGTGTCTCGACGGGCGCAGACCCTCCTTCGGCTTCACGCTCCGCAGGCTGTTGGTTGCAGGCAGCAAGACCAATGACGCACGCAGCCAAAGCAAAACGCCACACGCTCATCCAACGCTCCCTTCGAGACTAACTTCCAACAGCTTTTGTGCCTCCACCGCGAACTCCATCGGCAACTTCTGCAACACCTCGCGGACGAACCCGTTCACCAGCAGCGCGACGGCTTCTTCTTCCGGAATACCGCGCGAGCGTAGATAGAAGAGCTGCTCATCCGAAAGCTTGGTTGTTGTCGCCTCGTGCTCGAACTGAGCGTCGGGTGTCCGCGTCTCCACGTACGGCACAGTGTGGGCTGCGCATTGATCGCCAAGCAGCAGCGAGTCACACTGAGTAAAATTCCGCGCTCCCTTGGCCTTGGCATGTGCAGACACGAGGCCACGATATGCATTGGATGAACGCCCTGCCGAGATACCCTTCGAAATGATCCGCGAACGTGTGTTCTTTCCCAAGTGGATCATCTTGGTGCCAGTGTCCGCCTGCTGACGGCCATTGGTCACCGCAATCGAATAGAATTCGCCCGAGCTGTCATCGCCACGCAGCACACAACTTGGGTACTTCCAAGTGATTGCAGATCCCGTCTCGACCTGCGTCCAGCTGATCTTCGAACGCGCGCCGCGGCAGTCGCCGCGCTTAGTGACAAAGTTGTAGATGCCACCCTTGCCTTCCGCATCGCCGGGCCACCAATTCTGAACGGTAGAGTATTTGATCTCCGCCTCGTCGAGGGCCACCAGTTCAACTACCGCGGCGTGCAGCTGGTTTTCGTCGCGCATCGGCGCGGTGCAGCCTTCGAGGTAAGAAACGTAGGCGCCCTTGTCGGCGATGATGAGCGTGCGTTCGAATTGGCCGGTGCCTTGGGCATTCATGCGGAAATAGGTGCTAAGCTCCATCGGGCAGCGCACGCCGGGCGGCACGTAAACGAATGACCCGTCTGAGAACACAGCGCTGTTGAGCGTTGCAAAGAAATTATCTGATGTCGGCACCACAGAGCCTAGATACTTCCTCACCAGATCCGGATGTTCGCGCACCGCTTCGCTCATCGAGCAGAAGATGACGCCGGCTTTCGCGAGTTCCTCCTTGAAAGTCGTGACCACACTGACGCTATCGAACACCGCATCGACGGCGACGCGCGGGGCGCCTTCAACGCCGAGCAGCACTTCTGCTTCCTTCAGCGGAATGCCGAGCTTCTTGTAGGTGTCGAGGATCTCCGGATCGACGTCTTCGAGGCTCTTATACTTAGCCCCCGCCTTTGGCGCCGCGTAGTAGCGTGCGGCTTGATAATTGATCGGGGGATAGTGAACGAGCGCCCAAGTCGGCTCCTCGATGGTCTGCCAACGCAGGAACGCCTCTAGACGCCACTCCAGCATCCACTGCGGCTCGCCCTTCTTAGCCGAGATGTAGCGAACGATGTCTTCGTTTAGGCCCGGCGGTGCGAGTTCCTGCTCAAGGTCCGTGATGAAGCCATGTTTGTACTTCTCCGCTTCGAGAGCCCGCGCAGCTTCGACGGTGCCTTTGTCGATCGTGTCCTTCACCGCGCTCATGCCGCCGCCTCGCGATTGCGGCGCGATGCGATCTTGTTCAGCGCATTCAGCGCTTCGTCGACATCAGACTCTTTCGATTCATGCCCGAAGCTCACACGCAGCGCTGCCTTGGCGATCTCTCCGGACACACCCATCGCGAACAATACGCGGCTGGACCGAACCTTGCCGGACGAGCACGCGGCGCCGGAACTGATCGCGACGCCTTCAAGGTCCATCGCGATCACAGCGGTTTCGGCATTAAGGCCAGGGAGTGCGAAGTTCGAGGTGTTAGGCAGGCGCGGCGCTTGCGCGCCGAACACCACGGCGTCGCCAGGCAGCCGCGCCTCGAAGCGGTCGCGCATCGCGGCGATGCGGCGGCCTTCGCCTTCCCTATCGCTCAGCGCCCATTCAACAGCGGTCGCGAAGCCGACAATCGCCGCGCCGTTCTCCGTGCCTGGCCGGCGTCCGCGTTCTTGCCCGCCGCCAAAACGCGTCGTCAGGAACGGCGCACCTGGCGCCAGCACAAGCGCGCCCGCCCCTGGCGGGCCACCGAGCTTGTGACTCGAGACGACGAGGTAGGAAGCATCGAGGTCAGCGATGCTGACCGGGATGCGGCCGAACGCCTGGGCGGCGTCGACCAGCAATAGCGCGCCGTGTTCGCGGCAAAGCGCGGCGATCTTGGCAATCGGCTGGATCACACCAGTTTCGTTGTTCGCCAGTTGCACCGCCACGAGCACTGGCTTCGGCGCTTCAGCGATTAGTGCAGCAAGCACATCGAGATCAATCAGGCCGCTGTTCTGCAATGGCGCGCGCAGCATGGCGCGATGCCTGCCGTCTTCAAACAGCGCGTCGTGCTCACATTCTGCGACGACGATCGACGGCTCCGGATCGGGCTCATCCTGATTGTATTCGTCGCGCACGATCGCTGGCCGCTGCGTGCGCGAATAGGCGTCAAACGTCGCGAGCGCCAAGTGCAGCGCTTCCGTCGCGCCCGACGTGAACACCACGTTCTCAGCGCTTGCCTTGAGCGCGCCGGCGATCCGTTCGCGCGCATCTTCGATCATCGCGCGCATACGACGGCCGACGCTGTGCACCGAGGACGCATTGCCGCCCGCCGCCAACGCGCGCGACATTGCTACCGCCGCTTCCGCTCGGATCGGCGCGCCAGCGTTGTAGTCGCAATAGACGGGCGTCTTGATCATCAACCTATTCCGCAGCGACGCGCGCGCTGCCGTCGAAGCGTTGCTCAAGCACATCAGCGAGAGAGACCGACGCCAAGAACACTTGGATGCGGTCGCCCATCTCCTGCCAGAGGCCATGCGCGATGCAGCGTCCGTTGCGGCCAATGCAACTCTTGGTCGACGCACTATCGCAGCGCGTCGCCTTGATGGGCTCGTTCACGGCTTCAATGATCTCCGCGACGGTCACCACATCAGCGCCGCGCGCCAAGCGATAGCCGCCGCCTGGACCGCGCACACCGGACACCAACCCCGCACGCCGCATCTTCGCGAATAGCTGTTCGAGATAAGAGAGTGAGATCTCCTGCCGGCGCGCCACTTCCTGCAGCGGAACGGCACGTTCTGCGCCGCCATGCAGCGCCAGATCGGCCATGGCCATCACCGCATAGCGGCCTTTCGACGTTAAACGCATACCTGTCCCTTCCCGCGCCCTCGCCCGTCCCCAAATTGAGTGCTAGAAGCCGCCCCCTTTGGGGCCGGGCCTCTTATGCTTCCAGCTAAGATACCCGAGTGTTTTGGTCAAGAATATGCCGCCTAAAGTTTCTTGGGCGGCTGGGGTCTAAGAACGAATGCCGGAAGTGATTTTCCCGGGCGCTGCAGGGCGCGTGGAAGGCCGTTACCAGGAACCGTCGAAGGAAGGCGCGCCGATTGCGCTCATTCTGCACGGACACCCGCGAGCAGGCGGTTCGATGCAGGACCGCGTTACCGTCCAACTCTATAAGCTCTTCACGTCCAAGGGCTTCGGTGTGTTGCGGTTCAACTTCCGCGGCATTGGCCGCAGCCAAGGCGTGTTCGACAACGGCATGGGGGAACTGTCAGACGCCGCCTCCGCTCTCGACTACCTTCAAGCCATGAACCCTAATGCCGAGCAGTGCTGGGTCGGCGGCTACTCGTTCGGCGCCTGGATCGGCCTGCAATTGCTGATGCGCCGGCCTGAAATTGATGGGTTCATCGCGGTGGCGCCGCCAGCCAACCATTACGATCTTTCGTTCCTTGCGCCGTGCCCGGCCTCTGGTGTCATCATCTATGGAACGCGCGATAGCGTGACGACCGCCCAGGATATGGAGCGAGTCATCGGGCGAATCCGCACGCAGAAGAACATCAAAGTCGATGGCGCGCCGATTGAAGGCGCCGATCACTTCTTCCGCGGTCGCGACCCGGGAGAAGATCACCTCGAAACAGTTGAGCGGCACGCACGCGAATATCTGGAACGGCGCCTCGCAGCACCGCCCCGCCCGCCGACCTCGAAGCGCTAATTTATTCGCTTGAGCCGCCGCCGCTGCGCAGGAACGCCGGCTTCGGCCCGTCCGAAAACCCCTCGCGGCTTGCGGATTCGCGATCCTCGCGTGGCTGGCGCTCGCGGCGCGGTTCACGCGGTTCGCCTTCAGCGCGCTCGCGCGGTTGACGCCGCTCGCGATCTTCTCGGGGCTCGCCGCCTTCGGAGCGCTCGCCATCGCGCGCTTCATAGCCGCCATCACGATCACCGTCTGGCCGGAAACGCCGCCGGTTACGCCCCCGACGCTGCCCGCCATCGCCGCGCTCTCCACCGCCTTCGCGATACTGTTGACGCTCGCCCTGGAAGTCGCCTGATGCTTGATCTTCGCCCTCGGCGCGGACTTCGCTCTCTTCTGAACCGTCCCCCTCGGCGGCGACCTCTTCGTCACCTTCGAACTCGCCGTCATTGAGGTTCTGTTGTGGTTGCTGCACTGGCGTCGCCGGCTGCATCGAGCGCACCAAGCGGAAGTAGTGATCGGCGTACTGCAGGTAGGCCTCACTCAACACCCGGTCGCCAGAACTCTGCGCGTCGCGCGCGAGCGCCAGATAGCGTTCGTGAATGTGAGAGGCGGTCCCGCGAAATTTGATCTCCGGACCATTGGTCTCAAGCTGACGGTTCGGGTGGTGATGGCCGCCCTGATTGTTGTTGTGGTGGTAGTTGCCACCACCGCCCGGCTTACGGCCGCGGCCCCGCTGACGCTTCATTGGAAGTGCACCATTGCTTTGTGGTTCCGTTTAGGGCGTCAACGCCTGACCATCGGTCAGTCATGAGTTGCGCCGCATTTCAAAAGCCCGTTCTCTGTGTTCGGGCCGTGCCAAGCAGCGCCAAGCGCCGCAATCGAACCTCTTGCTGAGGGAGCCGCCAGCGGCGCTTCAACGCCTGCCAGCCAAAGGAACCAGCGGACAAAAAGCCCCTCTGCCGTCGATTCCGGTCCCGAACCTAATGCGTCGCGCGCACCGATCCAAGGGCTTTTTCCAGGCGATAGACTTATCCCGAGTGCCCAACAACAACGCGGGGAATGCCTGACAGGTCCCGGCGGGGCTCAAATGTCCCAAGTCCGACGGCCTCTGCCAGCGCCTTCACCCCTTCCGCCTGCCCTAACCCAACCTCAAGCGCAAAGGCGCCGCCGGGCTTCAGCAGACGCGGCAAGGCTGCGGTAATGATGCGGTAAGCGGTGAACCCATCTTCTCCGCCGTCCAACGCGATCCTTGGCTCGAAGCGACAGACCTCTGGGGCGAGACCATCAATGTCGCCACTCCGGATGTAGGGCGGGTTTGAAACGACAAGATCGAAGCGCCCATCGAGGCCGTCGGCCCAGTTGTTCTGCAGGATTTCGAGACGATCAGCGACGCCAACTCGCTCAGCGTTGGCCTGCACGACCTCAAGCGCCTTGGCGCTGATGTCGACCGCCACGCCAGTCGCATTTGGCCGCTCTTTCAGCAGCGCGACAATAATGGCGCCCGAACCAGCACCAAGGTCGAGAATTCGATACGGCGCCTCGGCGGGCAAGAGCTCCAACAATCCCACTTCGACGACGAACTCCGTCTCCGGACGCGGGGTGAGCACATTGGCGTTGACTAAGAGATCGAGCGTCCAAAAATGCTTGCGCCCCAAGATGTGGCTGACTGGTTCGCGCGCTTCTCGGCGCTTGGTCAGCGCCTCCACCGCTTCCACCTGGGCCTCATCAACCGCGCGCCGAGGATCGGTGACAATTTCAAGTCGCGAAACGCCCGCGCCCGCCTCAAGCAGCAGCCGCGCATCGAGCACGGGCGTATCAATTCCAGCCGCCTCAAGGCGCTTGCGTACGTCCGTCCAAAGCGAGACCAAGGTCTCGCTCATTCGCCCCGCTCCAGCGCCGCGAGTTTCAGCGCCTGTTCTTCGGCGGCCAGCGCGTCAAGCACCGGGTCAAGTGCGCCTTCGATGACCTCAGAAAGATTGTAGAGCGTCAGATTGATGCGATGATCCGTAATGCGCCCCTGTGGGAAGTTGTAAGTGCGAATACGTTCGCTGCGATCGCCAGAACCGACCTGCCCCTTGCGTTCGGCGGCGCGCTCTGAGGCCTGACGCTCACGCTCCGCGTCATAGAGCTTTGTCCGCAGCATCAGCATCGCTTGCGCGCGGTTCTGGTGCTGAGATTTGAGCTGACTGATCACCACGATGCCTGAGGGAATGTGGGTGATCCGTACAGCGGAGTCAGTCTTGTTGACGTGCTGACCGCCGGCGCCGGAAGCGCGCATCGTATCGATGCGAATATCTTTATCGTCTATGACGACGTCAACGTCGCCTTCCGGCTGCGGCAGAACCGCGACCGTCGCTGCCGACGTATGAATGCGGCCGCCGGCCTCGGTTTCCGGGACACGTTGCACACGGTGCACGCCGCTTTCGTATTTAAGGCGCCCGAACACACCCTTACCGGTCACGCTCGCAACAGCCTCCTTGACGCCGCCAATGCCGGTTTCGGAGATGTCTTCCAGCTCAAATTTCCAACCGCGCTTGCCAGCATATTTTTGGTACATGCGAAGCAAGTCGCCGGCAAACAGCGCCGCTTCCTCGCCGCCGGTTCCCGCGCGGATTTCCAACACCGCCGAAGCGCTCTCATCTTTGTCTTTTGGCGCAAGCAGAATAAGCGCCGTCTGCTCCAACTCGGGCAAACGCTCGCGTAAGTCCTTCAACTCTTCTTCCGCCAAATCAGCCATCTCACGATCGCCATCCTTGGCCATCGCTTCGAGGTTCGCCATCTCCGCGCGCGCCGCGCGCACCGCCGCCACCGCCTCCACCAAAGGCTTCAGCTCTGCGTGCTCCTGGCCCAATTTTACGATTTCTGCGCCATCGCTTGCGGCAGCGAGACGCGCTTCTACACGCTCGAACCGATCGACCGCCTGCGACAGGCGCCGTTCCAATCTATCGTACGCTGACATTGGCTAACTGAGGTCGGCGAAAATCTCGGGTTGCACGTCCGAGACCTGCGGTTCGTCGAATGCGATTTCTTCCACGCTACGGCGCGCATACGGCACGATCACCTCGACCGCCTGACCGTTCGCCACTTCCAGGTGAAAACAAAGCGCGGCTGCATTGTCATTTCCCGATCGGCCATCGAACACCAGCCCAGCTGCGATCAGGCCATTTTCCTTTTCGTCAAGCCGAAAGCCGGCAATCAAACCGGAGATGTGATCCTGTGGGGCCGATCGATCAATCGGAAGATCGACGTTGGTATGAATCTGTTCACCGGTCTTGCGAATGCCCGCGCCAAATGGCGCGAACGAGCCGCCCTGCTTGAGCGCAGTGTGCGCGGTGTCGAACAGGTACTCGTACGTGTCCTGCAGATGGCGCTGCAGCATCGCTCAGCCTTTCGCTTCGCGCATCGTGCGAGCGCGTTCCTCAACTAGCTCAACGATATGGTCGATCATGGACGCATTGTCGACCTTGTGGTCCGCCTTGCCGGACACATACATCATGCCCGCGCCCTTGCCGCCGCCAGTGAAACCGAGATCCGTCATCAGAGCTTCGCCAGGGCCATTCACGACACAGCCGATGATTGAGAGCGTTATCGGTTCAGCGATGTGGGCAAGTCGCTTCTCAAGCGCGTCAACGGTCGCGATCACGTTGAACCCTTGGCGTGCACATGAGGGACACGCGATAATCGTCACGCCGCGCTGGCGAAGGCCCAACGACTTGAGGAGATCGTTGCCGACCCGAATCTCCTCGACTGGGTCAGCCGCTAATGACACGCGGATTGTGTCGCCAATGCCGGCCCAGAGAAGCGAGCCCATCGCGATGGAAGACTTCACCGTGCCCGCCCGCAGCGCGCCAGCCTCAGTGACGCCCAGGTGCAGCGGTGCGTCAGTCGCCTCCGCGAGCGCTTGATAAGCCGCCACAGTCAGGAAGACGTCGGACGCCTTCACGCTGATCTTGTATTCGCGGAAGTCGTGCTCCTCAAGCAGCGCGGCGTGGTAGAGAGCGCTCTCCACCATCGCTTCCGGACACGGCTCGCCGTACTTCTCAAGCAACTGGCTCTCAAGCGATCCGGCGTTCACACCAATGCGAATGGAGCAGCCGTGATCCTTCGCGGCTTGGATGACCTCCTTCACGCGCTGAGCATTACCAATATTGCCAGGGTTAATCCGTAGACACGCCGCGCCCGCGGCGGCGGCCTCGATCGCGCGGCGATAGTGAAAGTGGATATCCGCCACCAGAGGGACCTGCGCTGCGCGCGCGATCTCGCCAAACGCCTTGGTGGAGTCTTCATCGGGACACGAGACGCGGACAATGTCGGCGCCGGCGTCCTCTAGCTGCCTGATCTGGTTGATTGTGGACGTAACGTCTGCAGTGACCGTGTTAGTCATCGATTGCACGGCGATCGGCGCATCGCCGCCTATTTCGACTGACCCAACGCGGATCTTGCGCGCCTTGCGCCGTTCTATCCGGCGCCAGGGTCGAATATGGTGAAGGTCGCCTGCGGCGCCGTCCATGAAACAGTCCTTTCAAGGCGGAGATAGCGCGCCAAACCGCTCGCTAACAGCCCTTGAAACTGCGGCTTAGCTGCGAGGCGGGCTGTTGTCGGCCTGCGCCAGAGGCTGAATCTCATCGATCGAGCGCCCGAGAACAGGCATTCCCGCAGTCCCCAGGAGGCCGGCCGACATGCCGTTCACGTAGAGCTCAAACGCGCCGCCATCACGGGCATGCAGCGTCCAGCCGGGGCTGGCGTCCGGACGGTAAACGTCGCCGGCGTGTAGGTTCCGTGATAGGAACACTGTCCCATCGGGACCGCGAGCCTCAAGCCAGGCATCCGCCGTGGCGCGAATTTCGACGATGCGGCGGCGAGCAGAGGCGCCGGCGGCCACCTGGGACATCCCAACGGCAGCATTTTCCGAAGACGCAACGACCGGCGCATCTGGCTCGTTTTGCAGTTGCGATTCCAAAGCGCGCCACCCGACCAAACCAGCCAAACCGATGATCAGCATCGCCGCCCACACCCAGGGCGGACGCTGGCGGGGTTTGGAGGCCGGCGTGCGGATCACTGGGGCTACGACATCGTCTCTGGTGAGCGCGCACTCGTCCTGGAACTGGTCAACCAGCGCCCGTTCTTCGATGCCCAGTTCACGCGCGTACGACCGCAGGAACGCCAATGCGTAAGCCTTCCCCGGCAAGAGCTTAACGTTCATCTGCTCAAGCGCTTCGAGGAATTCCTTTCGCACGCGAATGCGATCCGCGACCTCATCCAAGGTCCAGCCACGCTGGCGGCGCGCCTCGCTGAGCTTGCGACCCGCCCGCCATGCGCTGTCGAGTACCGGGCGCTGCGCCGCCGACGGCTGCCGTTGCGCACGCGCATCGACTTGATCCCCGCTTGGCGGCGGGTCGGTGGGTATCGGTTGCAGCATTGAGCGGTCGGTCACTCCTAAGAGACCTTACGTTTACAAAGGCAAATTTTGCGCCATCGAAAAAGACTAATCACGAATCAAGCATACCTCAACGAGCGCCATACACGCGTTACAGCGCGTAGCCCTCTGCGATAGCAAATTCTGTGAGTTCGTTGCGGATCGAGGGCCGATTGCGCGTCATGAGCCGAGCAAGCGCCCGCTCGACCGCTTGCACCTCCATCGAAAGGATCAGTCTCTTCACCGGGCCAATACCGGAGGCTGGCATCGAGAGCCTGCGAAACCCGAGCGCTGTGAACGCCATCGCTTCCAGCGGCCGCCCGGCAGCCTCGCCGCAGATCGAGACTTGCAGGCCGGCTGCGTCCGCGTCGTCGCGTATCCGCTTCAGCAGCCGCAACGCCGGAGCGCTCAGGATGTCATAGCGATCGGAGACCCTCGGATTGCCACGGTCGGCGGCGAAGAAATACTGCATCAGGTCGTTGGTGCCGATGGAGATGAAGTCCGCGCGGCCCTTCAGATCAGGAATTGAGAAGGCAAGCGCTGGCGCTTCCACCATCACGCCGACTTCGACCAGCGAAGGCGGCGCCCGGCCATTCTTCCGGCACCACTCCAACTCTCGGTCGACAAGCGTTCGAGCGGCGTCGAACTCGCTAACCGTAGTGACGAGCGGGAACATGACCCGCAGCCGCCTACTGGCCCCCGCGCTGATGAGCGCCCGCAATTGGTAGCGGAGCAACGCCGGGCGATCGAGGCCAATGCGAACGGCTCGCCAGCCAAGCGCCGGGTTTTCCTCCCGCTCCGCAGCCACATACGGCAACACCTTGTCGCCGCCGAGATCGAGGGTGCGGAACGTGACCGGACGCAGCCCCGCCGCATCCAGCACATCGCGATACAGCATGGTCTGACTCTCAAGCCGCGGCAGCTGCTCGGAGACCATGAATTGAAACTCGGTCCTGAAAAGTCCGATGCCTTCCGCGCCCGCTTCGTCCAAATGATGCACGTCGAGCGCAAGACCCGCGTTCAGCATCAACGTCACCCGTTCACCGTCCAGCGTGACCGGCGGAATATTCTTGAGTCGCGCGAACTCCTCCGCGCGCGCTGAACGTAGATTGATCCGCTGCCTGTAGGTGTGAACGAACGCTTCCTCGGGGCGCAGCCGCGCCTCACCACGTTCACCATCGAGCACAATGCGATCGCCCGCCTCGACGCGCGACAATAGCCCGCCCAACAAACCGACCATCGGAATGCCAAGCGCCCGCGCGACAATTGCTGCATGCGCGGTGTTGGCGCCTTCTTCGAGCGCCACGCCTCTTAGCCGCGCGCCGTAATCCAGCAACTCCGCCGGCCCGAGTTCGCGCGCCACCAGAATTGCGTCCTCCGGCAAGGATTGCGCGGCGCCGCCTTCGACGCCTGCCAGCGCGCGCAGCAGGCGATTATCCAGGTCTTCCAGGTCGTGCATGCGCTCGCGCAGATACTGGTCACGAGTCGAGTTGAATTTGGCCCTGTGTTCGCCGCGCACGCGTTCAACAGCGGCATCCGCCGAGAGCCCAGTGCGCAGTCCCTGACGAAGTTTCAGCTCCCAACTCGGATCATTGGCGAGCATCAGAAACGTTTCGAGCACTTCGCGCGATACGCCGGAGATGCGCCCAGGATCGCCCTCCAGCATCTGTTCAAGCGCGCGCCGTACCTGCGAAAGCGCTTCATTCAGCCGCTGCTCTTCCTTGATGGGGTCATCGGCAATCACACGCCCCAATGGCGCATGCGGCTCATGAAGCACCGCCGTGCCAATGCAGATACCGTCCGAAAACGACCGGCCCGTGAGCAGTTCCGGCCGGCTGGGCAGCGCTTCAACTTCCGCGAGCCCTGTCAGATCCCCGAACGCCCCGGACGCCACCATCTCGGCCAATACCATGGCGATGGTCTGCAGCGCCTCGACTTCGTCCTCGCCGTAAAGCCGTGAGACTTGGTTCTGCACGACGAGCACGCCGAACGTGCGCTCCGAGCGCACAATCGGCACAGCGAGGAAGGCGTTGAATGGCTCTTCGCCCGTTTCCGGTTTGTAGGCAAAACGCTCATGGTGCTGGGCGTCAGCAAGGTTCAGCGGCTGGGCTGTCTCCGCGACTACCCCCACCAGACCTTCTCCAGGCTTTAGCCGTGTCTTGTGAACCGCATCCGGCGACAGGCCCTGCGTCGCGAAAAGTTCGTTGGCGCCGCCACGCGTCAGATAGATTGAGCACACATCCGCAACCATGGTCGACGCCACCATGGAGACGAGACGGTTCAGCCGCTCTTGCGGCTCCGCTCCTGTCTCCATGATCTCCCGCAGCTTCCGCAGGAGTATCCGGGATCCGCCAATGCTCGCGGGTCCAACCATCGCGGTCTAACGTCCTCCAACGTCACCGCGTCTCACGCGGCATCCAAACCATAAACGCTATGCAGCGCGCGCACGGCCAATTCTGTGTATGCGGCATCGATCAGGACAGAAATTTTGATCTCAGAAGTGGCGATTGCCTCGATATTGATGCCCTTTTGGGCCAACGCTGAGAACATCGCCCGCGCCACGCCAACCTGGCTCTTCATACCGATGCCGATAACCGAAACCTTGGCCACATCGCGGCGGACGTGGACTTCTTCCACGCCAATCTTCGACTGGATCGATTCGATTGCCTCGACCGCACGCGCAGCGTCCCGGTCCGGGCAGGTGAAGAGAATATTTTGGCGCTCCGCTTGGCGCGCCTCGCTTTGTACGATCATGTCGACGTTGATGTTGGCGTCCGCCAACTTGCTGAAAATCTCGGCGGCGACGCCGGGGTGATCTTCGACACCCAGCAGCGTGACTTTCGCTTCGTCGCGCGAATACGCAACGCCGGAAACAACCTGCTTTTCCACGATCTCATCCTCAGGACACACAAGCGTGCCGGGATTGGGCGCTCCCGGCTCAACGAAACTAGACAACACCCGCACCGGCACGCGCTTGGCGAAGGCAAGCTCAACCGATCGCGTCTGCAGAACTTTCGCGCCCGCAGAGGCCATTTCGAGCATTTCTTCGTATGAAATCTTCTCGATCCGCTGAGCTTTCGCGACGATGCGCGGATCGGTTGTGTAGACGCCATCGACATCTGTGTAGATGTCACAGCGCATGGCGCTCAACGCCGCGGCAAGCGCCACTGCAGAGGTATCCGATCCACCGCGCCCCAACGTTGTGATGCGGTTGTCGTCGGTGATCCCCTGAAAGCCCGGCACAACGGCGACAACGCCTTCGTCCATCGACTTGCCGATCATCGCTTCGGCAATATCGGCCACGCGCGCCTTCGCGTGCGCCGTGTCAGTGCGAAAGGGAATTTGCCAGTTCTGCCAAGAGCGCGCCGGAATGCCGATGCGCCGCAGCGCGAGCGCCAATAGACCGGTGGTCACCTGCTCGCCAGTTGAGACGATGACGTCATACTCATCGTTGAAATCGGACGCCGCGACCTGCGATCCGTTGCCCCCTTCGCCAGCTGCGCCCCGCGCCAAACCGACCAGCCGGTCGGTCTCGCCTGACATGGCCGACACCACCACAGCCAGCCCCAGCCCAGGCTTTCGCTCAGCCGCAACGATGCGCGCGACGCGGGCGATGCGGTCCACGTCGCCCACGGACGTGCCACCGAACTTCATCACCAATCGAGACATGGGAGGAGCGTGTCGTTTTCCGAAGCGTTGCCAGCGGCATTAGCACGCTTCCTAGCTTTGGCGATACGCCTTGACCGGCATCGTTCCCGCGCCGATCTGGATAGCAGATGGCTGCCACCACCGACCCCGCCGAGATCGCCAAGTTCAGCGCACTCGCCGCTGAGTGGTGGAATCCCAAAGGCCCCTTCGGCGCATTGCACCGCCTGAACCCGGTGCGGCTCACGCACATTCGCGATCTGGCGCTGAAGCACTTCGGCAAAGGCGCCCGCAAACCACTCGATGGCGTGATGACGCTCGACCTCGGCTGCGGCGGCGGCCTCGTCTCGGTACCGCTCGCGCGCATGGGCGCAAAGCTCACAGGAATCGACGCCTCCGCCGAGGCGATCGGCGCGGCGAGCGCCTACGCGGAGCAAGCCGGCCTGGAGATCGATTTCCAGAACACAACAGCCGAAGCGCTCGTCGAACGCGGTGCGCAATTCGAATTGGTGACGGCGCTCGAGATTATCGAGCACGTCTCTGATGTAAGCGCGTTCCTTTCCGCCGCCTCTGCACTCGTCGCACCCGGCGGCCTGCTCATCCTCTCCACCATCAACCGCACAACCAAAGCCCGCGCTCTCGCCATCACCGGCGCCGAACGCATCCTCAAATGGGCCCCCGAAGGCGCCCACGATTACGACAAGCTCGTCACGCCAGAAGAAATCCGCATCGGCGCGCCGACGCTGCACTGGGATGAGCCGGTGGGGATCACCTACCAACCGCTCGGCAACGGCTGGGCGATCTCTCGCGACATCGACGTCAACTACATGATGACGGGCCGCAGGAACTGAGGCTCCGCTCTGGCCTTCGACAGGCTCAGGCCGACGCTAGTTTGGCTTCGGTGTTAGAATTGGCGTCACGCTGAGCTTGTCGAAGCGCGGCGCCACGCACCACTAGTTCAGCTTCTTTGGCTGCACCGGCGCCAACTCCGCAGGCAGCGGCGCAGCGGGAATGCCTTCGTCCGCCAGCTCTTGCGCCTGCTCCGGCGTCGCTTCGCCCCAGATCGCGCGCTCTTCGCTTTCGCCCGCGTGCATCTTGCGCGCTTCGTCAGCGAACTTGTCGCCGACATAGTCAAAATTGTCCTTGATGTGCTCGCGTACCTTCGCCGCCATCGCCATGGCCACCGCGCGCTCGCTGCGCTCAGCCTTCTTGCGCGCCGTCTGCACCGAAGGCGCCATCGGCGCTTTCTCTACGTGCTTGGAGCCGCAGTGCGGACACTCGACCAAGCCTGCCTCCGCCTGCTTGTCGTAATCGGCGATCGAGCCAAACCAGGCTTCGAACTCGTCACCCTTATCGCACCGGAGGTCGTACTTGATCATGGTCCCGTGAAGTTGCGTCCGCCTTGCCACGCCGGGATCTTCTCCCGCGCGACCGCAACAGCATCTAGGTCGAGATCGGCAACAATGTAACCCGGCTCATCGTGATCCAGTGCAGCGATCACTTTGCCCCAAGGGTCGATGATCAGCGAATGCCCATACGTCGAGCGGCCGTCCTCGTGCTTGCCGCCCTGAGCCGGCGCGATGACATAACAGTGTGTCTCGATCGCCCGCGCCCGCAGCAGCGTTTCCCAATGCGCCTGGCCTGTCGGCACAGTGAAAGCCGCCGGCACGGCGATCACTTCTGCCCCGCCACGCGCCAATGCGCTATAGAGCGGTGCGAAACGCACGTCGTAGCAAATCGTTAGGCCGATCTTCGCGTCCATCGGCCCCGTGACGAGCACTGCTTCAGAACCGCCTTCGAACGAGTCGCTCTCGCGATACATCTCGCCGCCGCCGAGCGTCACGTCGAACAGATTGATCTTGTCATATTTGGCGACGACCTTGCCGCTCGGATCGAACACGAACGAGCGGTTCCACACTTTGCCGTTGCCGGCGTCGATCGAGCCTGAGCCGAGGAGCAGCCAAACGCCAAGCTCTTGCGCCGCCGAGCCCCAGGCCTTGATCTCCTTTTCAATCTCGACCGAGCTGATCGTCTTCAGCATCCGCGGTTTTTCACGGTCTAGCACCATCGTGCACTCGGGCGTCGCAATGAAGCGCGCGCCGGCAGACGCAGCCTCACGCAGCAATGGCATCGCCGCTTCGCGATTGGCTTTCGGATCGATCCCTGAACGCAGCTGAACCGCCGCAACCCGCAACTTGCGCATCAGGCGCCTGCCAACAGCGGATCGAGCCCGCCGTTTTGCTCTAGCGCATGCAGATCGTCACAGCCGCCGACGTGCCGATCGCCAACGAAAATCTGCGGGAACGTCCATCGCCCGGAGCGTTGGATCATCTCCTGGCGAGTCAGCGGACAGCCGGTGGCGTCGATCTCTTTCACTTCCACTCCCTTGCGTTGCAGCAACGCGATGGCTCGCGTGCAGTACGGGCAAAAGGCGCGCGTGTAGACGGTTACCTGGGCCATATCCGACTCAAACTGTCAGATAGAAATATCAGCTGGTCTAACAACACGCGCCAGTGTCACTGCATGCACTTCTGCAGCGCCAGCTTTACGCAATGCACGGGCGCATGCCTCTAAAGTCGCTCCGGTGGTGAAAACATCGTCCACCACGAGGACCGTCTTACCTGTGTAGCTGCCAAAGGCCTTGATCGCCCCGCCAACGTTCCTGCGCCGTTCCGAAGCTGAGAGCCCAGCCTGGCTCCTGCGCCGCTTAACCCTAGTCAGCGCTCCGGGTTTCCACGGCTTGCCGCTTGCGCGCGCCAACGCGTGCGTCAACCATGCGGCTTGGTTGAAACTCCGCGCGGCGAGGCGCGTCCAATGCATGGGAGCCGGCGCCAGGAAATCCGCCTTCGCGAGTTGCTCCGCTGCGGCGGCGGACATCCACTTCGCAAAAACCGGTAGGCCATCGCGCCGCCCGCCGCGCTTCAAATCCAGGATCAGCCGGCGCGCGTGATCGTCGTAAGCCAGCGGTGCGCGAGCCGTGTCGTAGGCCGGTTTCCGCCCAGCGCAAGCGCCGCAGATATCACCAGGGCTGGCGCCGTCAGGCAGTGGGAAACCGCAGCACTGACAGAGCGGATCGGCCAGAAATTTGAGTTCGCCCCAGAGTTCGGCCTCGATCACGCCGGGACGGTCGACGATGGCGTCCGACAGAAGCGAGCGCGGCGGCCAGATGAGGTCGGACAGGCGCGAGATCACGCCGCGTTTCCGAAATGTGCCTGCTGCGCGATAGGATGTGCCCATGAGCGATCCCGCCCCGAAGTCTGGGATTTACGGTCCATTCGAGCCACGGCTTGTGCGCCAGCGCAAGCGCCGCGCGCGCGCCTCTCTTCGGGAGGCGGCGTTTTTGCACGAGCGCGTCGCGGCGGACTTGGCGGATCGATTGGAGGAAATCCCCAGGCCGTTTCCAAACGTCCTCGTCCTCGGCGCCTACGAGGCATTCGATCTGGAAATGCGAATGCGCGACGACCTTCCGCGCAGGGTTGGGCGATCTTCCGTCATAAGGGCCGACTTCAGCAACGGCGATGTTACGATCGACCCCGAGCACTTTCCCTTCGCGCCTGGCTCATTCGACCTGATCGTCTCGCCGCTCGCGCTGCACTGGATCAACGACCTCCCCGGCGCGCTCATCCAGTTGCGCCTCGCGCTGAAGCCTGACGGTCTCCTACTCGCCTCACTCTTCGGCGGCGAGACGCTGCACGAGCTGCGGCTATCCCTCATTGAAGCAGAATCCGAACTCACCGGCGGCGCCGGCCCGCGCGTTTCGCCATTCGCTGACTTGCAGGATATCGCCGGCCTTCTGCAACGCGCGGGCTTTGCGCTTCCGGCGGCCGATCGCGACGTCGTCACGGTGCGCTACGGAGAGCCCATGCGCCTCCTCGCTGACTTGCGTGCGATGGGGGAGACGTCGGCGCTGCGTGAACGCAGTTCACGCGGCTTAAGCCGCCGCATCCTCGCGCGCGCGTTTGAGATTTATCGCGAACGCTATAGCGATGATGACAACCGCGTCCGCGCCACGTTTGAAATTCTCACCGCTACAGGCTGGTCCCCGCACGAAAGCCAGCAGAAGCCGTTGGAGCCCGGCAGCGCCAAAATGCGTTTATCCGATGCGCTGAACACGGAAGAAAAATCCGCCTGCGAAAAACCCGGCGACTAGCGCGGCATCCGCGTCATGCACCAGAAGTGCAGACCCGGCAGGTCGAACTCGTTCGTGACTTCAAAGCCGTGGCGCGCGTAAAGCGCCACGTTTCGCTCTGTCGAAGCTTCGAGATATCCGACTGTCCCGCTCGCATCGAGCGGCGCCAGCGTCTGCTTCAAGATGGCCGAACCGATTCCGTGCCCCTGCGCCGCGCTCGAAACACCCAAAAACTGCAGATGCGCATGCGGCACAGCCGGATGACACGAAGTCAGGCGCGCACCCAATTCCCGCGCCCGCTCAAGGCCGGCCACGCCCGCAATCGACAGAAAAAGCGGCGTGTAAAAAAGCTCGCGCCACCAAGGAAAATCGAACGCCTTCAAGCCCGGCCCGAGCCAGATCGCGGCGCCTTGCGTCACTCCATCGGTCTCGGCGACATGTACCTCACGCTTGGGATGAAGCATGTCGCGCAAGACAGCATCGAAGAACTTTCGACGGCTGCGCTCTTTGCTGGCGTCCTGACGCAGCCAATAGTTAAGCCCCGCCTCATGAACGAATGCATCGCTTAAGACTGCCGCGGCCGCATCAAGCTCGTCTGCGTGCAGTGGCCGTACGTCGACGTTCATATCTTTTCCGAGATCCGGATCGCAGCGCGACAGCCAAATTTGATCACCGCCGACAGCACGGGATAGGCCGGCGCCTGATGCGCGCCTTGTTCGACGGCGCTGTCTTTGTGGGCGATTTCATCGTCTCGGAATTTGTCGACCACATATTTCAGTTCGGCGTCCACACCTTCGAGTTCGTCACTCTGATGGCCATAATGTTTTTCGATCACTTCCTCGACCGCCTCGGTGCAAGCGTGCGCCGCTTCTTCTCCGATCAGCGCCGTAATCGCGCCCAAGCCAAAGCCGGCGACGCGCCAAACCGGCGCCATCAATGTCGGGCGCACGCGACGCTCCGCGATCAGACGATCGAAGGTTCGCAGATGCTCTTGTTCGCCAGCCTCCATCTCGGCGATGAGCTTCGCCGCATGCGACTTACCCTCAATGCGGCTGAACACTGCTTTCTGTCCGCGATAAATCTGAACAGCACCGTATTCGCCCGCATGATCGACGCGGACCATCTCATCGAGCCGGCGCTTGGCCACGTTTTCGCCGGGCATAGGCCGATGCAAGCGGTTCATTGTTCGCGCTTTCCGGCGAGCGCCACGTAAAAGCTCGCAAGCGCCAACGCCAGCGAAATTATCGCATTGTAACCCGCCATCGAAATGCCCAACCACGACCACGCGATTTCATCACAGCGTGGGGGATGCAAGTTCTCGCCGAGGTTGTCGAGGCTCAATTGCGACGGGTCGACCGCGCCAACATCGCATTGGGCCACCACCCATTTTTGTTCAACCGCCACGTGGTACGCGCCCATTCCGGCGCTACCGAGCAGAACGAGGCCTACCAGAACGATTGCCCAAGCCGTCCATTTCGGCTGCACCCGCGTCACAACAAAAGCGAGCGCGGACACGCCAATCACGGCCCAATGCCAGTGGCGCTGCTGCATACAGAGCGCGCACGGCTGCAAGCCGAGATAGTTCTGAAAATAGAGGATCGCCGTTCCCAGCATTGCGCCGGAGATGAGCAGCGTCAGGAGCGGCCAGATGGGGCGCAAACGAGAAACCATGACGCGATCCTAGCGTGAAATTACGGCCATCGTCTGCGGCGCGCCGCCGCGTTTAGTGCATGAAATGGAGAATGACGAAACCGCTGACGATCAGCAGGGCGGCGCCCAACAACACCAACCCCAAGCGCTTTTCGATGACCGGCCCCATCGCCGGGCCGAACTTTTGAAAAAGCCACGAAACCAGCGCAAAGCGCGCTCCGCGCGTCGCAATAGACGCCGCCACGAACACCGGCAGCGAGAAATGCAACGCGCCAGAGACGATTGTCACCAACTTATATGGGATCGGGGTGAGCCCCTTAATCAAGATCACCCATAGCCCATACTCAGCGTATTGAGCTTCGAGCGCCTCACGGCGCTCTCCGGCATAGCCAAACACGCGCAGGATGACGTCGCCAACGCTGTCCATCAGGAACATGCCGATGGCGTATCCCAGCAGGCCGCCCAGCACGGAAGCCACCGTGCAGGTCATGGCGTATCGCAACCACCTTGAAGGCTCGGCCGCGGCCATTGGACCGAGCAACAAATCGGGTGGCAACGGAAAGAACGAACTCTCGGCAAACGAGATGGCAAACAGCGCCTTCTCAGCATGAGGGCTGCGCGCCAGCGCGATGGTGCGGTCTTTAAGGCCGTTGAGCATGCCACGCCGCTAGCACGCTTCGGGCCAAGCCGTCATCGCGCACCGTGGTCACAATCTCATTTCGCGCCGGAAATCATAAGCGAGACAAATGGTGCCCCCGGTCGGAGTCGAACCGACACACCTTGCGGTACCGGATTTTGAGTCCGGCGCGTCTACCAATTCCACCACAGGGGCAACGACCACCCCTTTAGCCAGCAACCTTTTCCTCTTCAAGTTTCCCGCGCGGGTCTGCTCAGGTAAGAGGCGGGCAGCGGGTGGCAAATTCCGCAGGCGGGGGAGAGCATGACCGACGAAGGCATCGCCGGCGAGGATACGGGCTTTGGCCGCATCGGCCGTTGGGTGGGGCTCATCCTGGGCCCCGCCCTGGCGCTCGGCATTCAGACGCTGTCGCCGCCGGAGGGACTATCCCCCGAAGCCTGGCGCGTCGTCTCGCTCGTCTTGTTGATGGTTGTGTGGTGGGTCACGGAGGCGATCCCGATCGCCGCGACCGCCCTCATTCCTCTAGCCGCCCTGCCTTTGCTTGGCGCTCTCAGCATGAAGAATGCAGCGGCGCCCTACGCTGACCCGATCGTGTTTCTATTTATCGGCGGCTTCATGCTCGCCGCCTGCGTCGAACGCTGGCGCTTACATGAGCGTATCGCGCTTTCAATCGCGTCTGTCGCCGGCGGCCGTCCAGTCGCGCTCGTCGGCGGCTTTATGATCGCCTCGATGCTGATCTCAATGTGGATCTCCAACACCGCGACGACTTTGATGCTTGTTCCAATTGCGATTGGCGCGGCGCGTGCGATGTCTGGCGGAGACAAACCCGATCTTGCTCTCGGCGGCGCGTTGACGCTAGGCGTCGCTCACGCAGCCACGATAGGCGGCATTGGCACGCCGGTGGGCTCACCCACCAATCTTATCGGCATGGCCTTCTTCGAACGCGCCGGCGAACCCATCACCTTCATCGACTGGATGGGCCACGCCTTGCCGATGATGCTGCTGATGATGCCGGTGGCGTGGTTGCTTCTGTGTTGGCCCTTGTTCGGCAAAGGACAGACGCGATTCGAAGCCATCGGCGACGTCATCAAGGAGGCCCTCAAGGCGCTCGGTCCGATGACACGCCCAGAAGTACGCATTGGCGTGGTGTTTGTGGTCGTAGCGCTCGCGTGGATGGCGCGCACCGAAATCACCAAACTGCCGGGGCTTCAGTCACTCAGTGACACCGGCATAGCGATTTCTGGCGCGCTGCTTCTCTTTCTCATCCCCTCGGGACGCGGTGGCGGCGAAAAACTTATCGACTGGAAAACCGCCGAACGCATCCCTTGGGGCATCGCCATACTCTTTGGCGGCGGCCTTTCGCTCGCCGCGGCAATGGAAAGCACTGGCCTCGCCGCCTGGATCGGCGATTGGATCAGCGGACTTGATGGTATCTCCACCTTCGCGCTTGTAGCGCTTCTGGTTGCGGTTACGATTCTCGTCTCCGAACTCGCCAGCAACGTGGCGACACTTACCTCGATGTTGCCGGTGGTCGCGGCGGTGGCTGCGGCCACCGGCACGCCGCTACAACAACTCGCGTTCCCAGTCGCGATCGCTGCCAGCTTTGCGTTCATGCTGCCAATCGCCACTGCGCCCAACGCGATCGCCTATTCCTCGGGGCTGATCACGCTTCGGCGCATGCTCACCGTCGGCTTCGGGCTCAACATCGCAGCGATCGTCCTTATTATGACGTTCGCCGCTTAGAGCATCTTCTCGACGCGATCCCAGAAAGCCTTCGGCAAATCGAAACCACTCAAGCGCTTCAGCTCCTGCGCGAGCGTCGGTGAAGTCACGTTGATCTCAATCAGCTTGCCGGCGATCACGTCGAGGCCGGCAAACACGATGCCTTCGCGCTTCAGCAATGGCGCCACAGCCGCAGCAATCGCGCGGTCATCGCCGTCGAGTTCGCCTGCGGCGGCTTGACCGCCAACAGCCAGATTTGCACGGAAATCGCCAGCTTTCGGCAAGCGTTTGAGGGCCGCGAACGGCTCGCCGTTCAACACAAACACCCGCTTGTCGCCGCCTGACACCGCGGGCAAAAATTCCTGCGCCAGTATCGGCTCGCGCCCCGCCGCAGATAGAAATGCGCGCGCCTTCTTTTTGAACTCTGGATCGCTCGCCGCGAGTTTGATGACACCTTCGCCGCCCATCATGAAGAGAATCTTCAGCACCACCTGATCGAAGCGCTTGGCAAATGCCTCCAGCGCATCGACATCGCGGCCTACCCACGTGGTCGGAGTCAAATCCGGGAACTGAAGGATCGACATCTTCTCGGTGATGTTGCGGATCCCCCGCGGTGGATTGATCACCAGCGTCTTCACCAACTCCAGCAGGTAAGTGTTCGACACATACCCCATGTCGAACGGCGGGTCCTGGCGCACCAATATGACGTCAAAATCGGTCAGAACACGCGCCGCCGTCTCAAGCGGCTCGTAGTGCTTGGTTTCATCGAGGCTCACCGACACCCGGTTCGCCCGCGCCTTCACGACACCTGCATCGTAAAACACATCGTCCGGCGTAAACCACCATATCTCATGCCCACGCGCTTGCGCCTCGACCATCAGCGCAAGCGAAGTGTCATGGTTCACGACCATCTTCTCGATCGGATCCATCTGAACTGCGATGCGGAGCGATTTCATCTACCGGCCGTTACTTGAAACTTGGGGATAATACCGAGTTCGGTATTCGCGTAGGATTCTTGAGCGTGAGTCGGGTTCGCGCGAACGAACGAAGCAATACTCGTCACCACAGCGCCATAGGAAGCCGTAATAGTATCCGCCGACATCCTCACTCGGAACGAAAAGTTGGACTATGTAATCTTCTTCTGGCGTGCGAGCGATGGGGACAAATTCCGCAACGTATTCGACATGGCGCTCACCGTATAATTCGTACACCTGATGCACGCGTCGCAAGCGATAGTCTGAAGTCGTCTCACGGTCCAAGTCGCGCCAACGAACCTCAGCACCATCGTTGAAAGGTGTTGCCAGCTCTGACGCTCGAAAAACCGCGGAGCCCGCCTCCGGGGGCGAGCAGGCCGTGATCGCGAGGCCAATACCTAGGTATGCCCAGCGAACCGCCTTCAACCAGCCTGCGCCTTACGCCCGTTCACACGTGCGCTGCGCAGTTTTTCAGCGATCAGGAACGCCAAATCCAGGGCCTGCGTGCCGTTGAGGCGCGGGTCGCAGTGGGTGTGATAACGGCTCGACAAATCTTCTTCCGTCACCGCTGACGCGCCACCCAGACATTCCGTGACCTGTTGGCCGGTCATTTCGACATGAACGCCGCCTGGATAGGCGCCTTCCGCCGTCACGATATCCATGAAGCTGGAGACTTCGCTCAAAATCCGATCAAACGGCCTCGTCTTGAAACCCGACCCTGTCTTCAGCGTGTTGCCGTGCATCGGATCGCACGACCAAATCACGGTGCGGCCAGACTTCTGCACCGCACGGACCAATCGCGGCAGACCTGCCTGCACCTTGTCCGACCCGAAGCGTGCAATCAGCGTGATCCGGCCGGCTTCATCTGTCGGGTTGAGGATGTCGATGAGCTTCAACAATTCCTCCGGCTCAAGTGTCGGACCGCACTTGATGCCGAGAGGGTTTTTGATCCCGCGCGCAAACTCGACATGCGCGCCGTCGGGTTGGCGCGTGCGATCGCCTATCCAGACGAAATGTGCGCTCGTATCGTAGTGATCCCCACTGGTGGAATCGACGCGCGTCATCGCCTCTTCGTAGCCAAGCAACAGCGCTTCATGGCTCGTGTAGACATCGACCTGACGCACCTGTGGGACACTTTGCGGCGTGATCCCGCATGCCTCCATAAAGTCGATGGCTTCCGAAATTCGATCGGCAATTTCCTGGTAGCGTTTGCCCTGTGGACTATCGGCGACAAAACCAACCATCCAACGGTGGACGTTGTGCAGATCGGCGTAGCCGCCATTCGCGAATGCGCGGATCAAGTTTAGCGTCGCGGCGGATTGCGAGTACGCCTTCAGCAGACGCTCGGGATCGGGCGCGCGCGATTCCGGCGTGAATTCCATCCCATTTATGTTGTCGCCGCGATAGGAGGGGAGCGTCACGCCGTTCTGTGTCTCAACCTGCTCGGACCGCGGCTTGCCGAACTGGCCAGCGATACGCCCCACCTTCACCACAGGTTTCGAGCCCGCAAACGTCAGCACAACACTCATCGCCATCAGCGTACGGAAGGTGTCGCGGATATTGTCGGGATGAAATTCTTTGAAACTCTCGGCGCAGTCGCCGCCCTGCAAGAGGAACGCCTTTCCCGCCGCGACCTCAGCCAAGCGCGCCTTCAGATTGCGAGCCTCGCCGGCGAACACCAGGGGCGGGTACGAGCGCAATTGCTGCTCGACTCGCGCAAGATGCTCCCCATCGGCATAGTCAGTCGGGATGTGCTTGGCCGGTTTGAAGCGCCAGCCCGCGGGGGTCCACTTTTCCTTCATCGTTCTGAACCCTAGCCGAACATCGGCGCCACAAGCGAGGCTTCTTGCTGCACCTGCTCACCAAACATGGGCGCAATCAGCGGCGTGACCAACAGCCAAACCGCCGCTGCGGCAATTGTCGCGGCCAGCGCCGCCACGAGATAGTGCACAGCATAACGTCGGCCTCCCGTCGCAAGCGCAATCGCGCCCTTGGCCAGCGTGTTCATCAGCACCGCGATCAACACGGCGTGGGCCCCCACGGCCGGTTCAAGTCCGCCTCGAACCAAGCTGCCGGCGGCGAGCGTAACGGCGTCCACATCGGCCAGTCCCGCAGTCGCGGCGAAGGGGAGTAAGCCCGCCTGACCAAAGCCGTCAGCGACGATCCGACCGATGACGATGACGGCGCCCAAAAAGGCCGCGAACTGAAAAACGGAGACCAAGTTCAAGGGGCTACGCAGCTTGGCTGACGGGCTTGCGCCAGCGCGCTCCTGATCGAAATGCCGCATCATCAAGGCAGCGCCGGCGAATACCAGAAGGCCCGCCATCAGCGCCAGCGCCGCTTCCGGCACAATCGGGATCCCCGTCACCACAAGCAAGGCAATCACACGACCAATGCTGATCGCCGCAGCAATCGCCGCCGCCGCTCCAGCGACCGTCGCGTGCGTCTCACCCATCTTCACGCGCCGACCCAACTCAGCGGTCACGACGGTTGATGACACGAGTGAGCCAACCGCTGTTCCAGCCAACAAGCCGACGTCCTCGCCCAACACGCGAACCGCCACGTATCCCGCGAACGATGCACCAGCGACCACGATGGTCAGCAACCACAATTCGCGCAGATTGATCGCGTCCCAAGGGTCAATCGTGCGATCCGGCAACAGGGGCAGCGCGATGAAGGTAGCGCCGAGGATAAGCAACGCTGAGCGCAGCTCCTTCCACGTCACTCTGTCGAGCCAATCGTGGAGCGCGTTCTTGAACGCAAGCAAGCCGACAAGCGTAACACCCACGGCCGCCGCAACACGCAAGTCGCCCCACATTGCGTAGGCGCCCAGCGCAAACACTAAGAGCCCGGCAATCGTCCCCGTGACCGAAATATCGTTGTCACGCTGACTTTCGCGCACCTTGAAGGCCAGAAATGAAGCCCCGAACACAAGCGTCAGCGCAGCGAACCCTATTTGGCCGATAACCGGCAGAGCGGCGCCTGCAATCCCGCCCATTAGTCCAATGACTGCGTGCGTTCGCACCCCAGCCGCGCGCATTCCATCGGGGGCGTCGCGGTGCTTCCACCCCCGTTCGACGCCAGCGAGGAAGCCGATTCCAAGGGCCATCGCGAGGCGGTGGAACATCTCAATAAGGACAGGATCGGGCATGACCAGCAAGTCTTGGTGTCGCGCCCAGGTTCTTGCCACGGGCCGCGCCTAAGAGGGGAGCTAGCGCCGCATTGCCAAGACGTAATGCTCCCGACTAGGTTGCCACGGAGGGCAGTGGAACGAATTCATGGCGACAGCGGCGTATCTCGCCTTCGAACCGGACGACGCAGAGGCCGCACGATCCATTTCAGCCGAGCTTGAACAGCATGGCTGGACCATGCTGCGCGCCGGCCCCGAGTATCGCATACAGGACAAGCTCGGCGCCCTCGTCCAGGCCATCGGCCAGTCCGCGGTTGTCATTGTCCTTGCGTCGCCCGCAGCACAGGAGAGCGCCTGGATTCGCCGTGAGGTCGCTGCCGCGCTCAACAACGGCCGCGCCATCGTTGTGGTGCAGACAGCCGGGCTCGCCAGCGACTCATGGATCAACCAGACCCTTGATACCGCAGGCTTCATCGATTTCCGGAGCGGGGCGCGGTCAGAAGCGCTTGCGCAGATCGTCGAGCGCGCGCGCTCCGCCAACGGGCGCGGGCGCGTCATCGCTATGCTCAACATCAAGGGCGGCGTCGGCAAGACCGTACTCGCCGCCAATCTTTTCGCCGCCGCGCACTTGGCCGACAAGCGCGCGATTTCATTCGTCGATCTCGATCCGCAGCACAACCTCACACAGTATTTTCTCTCGCCCGGCGAGCGCAATCGCATCCGCGACCGCAACCACACGCTTTATGGCATCCTCAACGCACGCGGCGACTACAGCACGCCACGCAGCGATTTTGGCGCCATCTCGATTCCACTGAATCGCGTGAGACGAGGCAACAAAGCGCCAAACTTCGAACTCGTCGCCGGCGACGAACGCCTCTTTGAGTTCACGCTCGACACCCGCCCCGATCGCGACAAAGCCGAAGCGTTCACACGTTTTCGCGCGCTGGTCGCCGCTCTGCGCGCCCGCTCCGACGCCGTAATCATCGACTCCAACCCCTGCGCTACCTTCCTCACGCGCCTCGCGATCACTACGGCCGACCACATCGTTGCTCCGGTGCGCCCAGAGCGTTATTCGCTCACCGGATTGAACATGCTGGAACACGTCGTACGCGAGGTCAGGGGAAGGCCGTTGCAGCCTGGAGAGTTCTCGGTCCTCCTAAATGGTGTGAACGACCGAACGAGATCTGGAGAAACCGGCGACGCCGACACGCTGACTCGGTCGGAGATTCAGAATGCGCCCTTCTTCGGAAGCGCCCTGCTGCCCGACGAAGTGCCGTATTCGGCGGTCTTGCGTTCGACACCAACCGAACGTTTCGCCACGAACCCGATTAATGTCACCGCCATGATGCGTGTTGGCGGGAGGCCCGCGAAGGAAGCGCTCACACGCGCCGCCGCCGCTATACTGCGCCGGGCGGCGTCGTGACGCTTAAGCCAGCCGACGCCAAGCTGCTGCGCGCCGCTCTGGGCCGCCGGTCGCGCACTGAACTACGCCGCCTGTTCAAACTCGCGCGCGCGCATCCAGACAAAACTCTGCTCGCTGCCGCACTTCCCCCTCGGAGAACGGCCACCAAACCAAAAGGCGATCCGTTGGTGCGCGAACTTGAGCAGACGTTGAAGCCAATTATGGGTCCGGCGCAAGAGAAGGCCGACCTGCTGATCGAGCACATCGTCAAGAAGTACAAACGCAAGCTGGCTTACGAACCGAGGGGCTTGGCTGACGCCACGCGTCAGCTCCGCACCAAATTCAGCGACGACCAAATCAGCGCCGGCGCCAAAAGCTTGGTCATGCATCTGAGCAAGCTCTACGGCGGTAGCGACGGCGTCGTGTAACCGGCCTCGCGGCCTGGACGAACATGGCGGCGTTTACCAAGTTAGGTCCCATGACAGTTTCGGCCTCCGGCTTCGATCTCACCCCTCCCACCGCTCAAGAGCGCGCGCGCCTCGAAGCGAGTCTCAACGACGAAGAACGCCACGTCCTTCTCAATCACGGCACCGAAGCCGCCTTCTGCGGCGGCCTGCTCAATCAGAAGAAACCCGGCGTCTATTGCTGCCGCCTCTGCGGCCTGCCGCTCTTCCGCCAAGACACCAAGTTTGAAAGCGGCACCGGCTGGCCGAGCTTCACCGCGCCGATCGACCCCAAGCACGTCGTTGGCATCGAGGACAATTCATACGGCATGCGCCGGATCGAAACGCGCTGCGCGCGCTGCGACAGTCACCAAGGCCACGTCTTCCCCGACGGCCCGCGCCAAGCCGGCGGTCTGCGCTACTGCATCAATTCAGTGTCGTTGCAATTTGTGGCTGATGGCGACGCCCTGCCGGACCCGCTCGGCCGCTCGGAGCGCCTCGCCACCTAGTGACGCGCCTTCTTTAGCTGCTCAATCAGCCGATCGAGGTCACGGCGCATTGCGTGCGTGATGATGTCTTGGGCCTCGGTGCCTTTGAACGTGCTTAGCGCGCGGGAAACCACGCGGCCCACCAAGAGGCTGGCTTCGTTCGTATCGTTCGTGAATTGACGCGCCTTGGCGGCAAGCTCGCCCTGGCGTGAAAGAATGGCCGTCACAGGCTGCGCCACAAGCGCCTCCGTCTGCTACAGGCCGAACAGCTCCCCCAGTCCGCGCGGCAGATATTGAGGACGATAACAGAGATTTCCCCAAATCGGAGAGCTAATTGCGTTGTGTGGCCAGATTTTTAGACGGACTCCGGAACCGACAAGGCTTCATTAAGTCTAACAGCGTGCAATGCGTGAGCTGTCTTGACGCCGTGAAAGGTTCGGCGACCATGCCGTCGACGTGACGAAGCCATTTCCTACCAAGAATCTGCGCTTTTTTCTGACTGCGCCGTCTCCGTGCCCGTATCTGCCCGGCCGGAAGGAACGCAAGGTGTTCACCGCACTTGATGGCCTGGAGGCTGGCGAGTTGCACGACGTCCTCACTGGCGCGGGCTTCCGCCGTTCGCAAAACATAGCGTACCGCCCCTCATGCGATGCCTGCGACGCCTGCATCTCCGCCCGCGTACCGGTCGAAAAATTCGAGTTCACGCGGCGCTGGCGCAAGATCATGCTGCGCAACGCCGATTTGACGCGTTCGCTGCGTCCCGCTCAGGCGACGGAAGAGCAATTCCGCTTGCTGCGCCGATACCTCGCCTCGCGTCACGCCGATGGCGGCATGGCCGAAATGAGTTTCACCGACTTCGCCGCGATGGTGGAGGAATCCGCGGTTCATACCCACGTCGTGGAGTACCGCTACAGCCACGGGCCGAACAAGGGCGAGCTGGCGGCTGCCGCATTGGTCGATGCGCTCGGCGATGGGCTCTCCATGGTTTATTCGTTCTTCGATCCTGAGGACGCGCGCCGCAGCCCCGGCGTCTACATCATCCTCGACCACATCCAACAGGCCCGCGCCGCAGGCTTTGGCTATCTCTATCTCGGCTACTGGATCCCGGGCTCCGACAAGATGCACTACAAGGCCGACTTCCGGCCGCTTGAGCTACTGCTCGGCGGCGAGTGGCGCCCTTACGAGCCGGTGCAGTTCTAAATCGCCAGCGCTACGATGGGCGCATGGCTGAGTCTAAGAAACCGCTCTGGCGCTCCAGCGAAATTCCAGCCGCGATGCGGCCTTTCTCACAAAAGCTCAATCCCAACTCGCTCTTTCGCGCCGCCGGGCTCTCTCGCCTGGCCGGCATGACGCGCGCCCATGTCAGCCTCGTGCGCCTGCCGCCGGGCAAGGACAGCTTCGCCTACCATGCCCACATGCTCGAGGAGGAGTGGATCTACATCATCTCCGGTCGCGCGATGGCCGACATCGACGGCAAGACGGCGGAGGTCGGCCCCGGCGACTTCATGGGCTTTGCGACGCCATCGGCGCCGCACCTGTTGCGGAACACCTTCGAAGAAGAGTGCGTCTACCTGATGGGTGGCGAGGATCGGCCGATCGACGTGGTCTCTTATCCCGACCTCGATAAGCGCTACCTCCTCATGCAGACGGAGAAAGGCACCGAATTCTACGAACTGGGCGAGCCGACCAAGCCTCTCGCCAAGCCGGATTAAAGCACGACGCCTTCGCTGGTCCGCGCCCCATCCGGGGCGGCATAGCCGAAGCGGGCGCATACCCGGCTGTGCGCAGCTTCGGGCCCCGGCGCCTCGCTGCCGCTGAACACAAGCATCGTCACCCTCGTCGCGCGTGCATCGTAGGCCAGCGCGATGAATTGCGGTCGCTCCGCGCCACAAAGACCAATCACGCCGGCGGGCAACACTTGTTCGATCACGCGGCGTAGCTCGACGTTCAACGTCCCAGGCCCGACGACAGCGGCCGCAAAGCTATCGCCATTCTTCGCGATCAAGTCGCCGCCACGGCGGGCGTTCAGCACCTCAGTGTGAAGCACAACGCCATTTTCAAATGTCACCTCCGTGCGCTCGACGACCATACCGCCAGTGATTGCGCGGGCGGTGTTGGAGGATGTTTTGAACTCGCCTGTGAGCACAAAATCTTCGTGCGCCCGTCCCGGCGGCGCGGGCGGTCCACCGCCCTCGCACGCGGCGAGCAAGACCAAAAGCGCAGCGATCAGGAATGAGCGCATGCAGGGTGTCTATCCCCGTCGCCACCGCAGTGCGACCGCCCCCATCGCAAAACACGCGGCATTGGTCGTCCGTCCCCCGATCACGCCCCCTGCCGGTGTCATTCGTCGCAGCGAGAACACAACGCGTTAAGGCGCGTATCCGAGATTGAGCAAGAATGCCTCAGCAAACGCGCCGGCTTGCGCCGATATGGCCGCGTCAGGCTGCGGCGTCTCGCGATCGTTGATACCGGCGGGTGTAAAAAGATGCCCGTAGCCTTGGTAAACCTTCAGCACACAACGGTCGCCATTCGCCTGCATCGCAGCGCAGAACTGACGAGCGCCAGGAAGTGGCGTTTCGCTATCGACGTCGCCTTGCAGGATCAAAGTCGGCGGCAGCCCGGGCCGCACATTTGTGAGTGGTGAGAGCTCACGCACCGCCTCTTCGCCGGCCAGCCGCGCAAACCAGCCGTCACGCTCCAAATCGACCGCTGGCGAAACTAAGACGATCGCGTTGGGCCGCGCCGACTCGTCTGCGCCCTGCGCCGCTGACACCGACAATTGGCCGCCCGCGGAAACGCCGTATGCCGCGATGCGGTTTGGATCGATGTTCAACTCCGCCGCATGCGCACGCAGCCAACGGATCACGCTGCGCGCGTCCGCGGTCGCAAAGCGCGGATTGCCCAGGCGATAGTCGACTGCGACCGTGAGCATGCCGAGTTCGGCAAAGCGGCGCGCACGCGGGTAGACCCAGGTGGCGTCGCCCGCGACCCAGCCGCCGCCATGCAGGAGCACCACCGCGCCACGCCGCCGGGCTTGAGCACCGGCGTCGAAGACGTGTGCGTCAAACGTAGCGCCATCTTCGCTGTCTATGTGCTCAATGCGCGGCGCGAGTGCGCTCTGCGCAGTCACTTCGGTCGCGAAAAGCAGGCACAGCGCCGCCAGGGCGCAGGCGCGTGTAACGTTGGCCAACATCCGCCCTCGCGGCGTGTAGTTGACGATGTCGCGGAGTCGCTGATCAGTCGACGGCATAGGCGTAAATTCCGCACACAGCGCTGTCGCGTGAAACACAGAGAGCAAAGACAATTCGCATGGGCGTTTCCTCCCGGACCGTCATCGCGATGCCGGAGCCTAGCGTGACGCGCGGCGGGAGCGCTAGACGCGCGAATGCGACGGCCGGCTTTCTAGCCTCCGTTACGGAGTGCTCCCAGCGTGGGAGACGGGGCGCGCGTTCCGCGCTGAGTAGTCTCTTTGTAGGGTGCGAGGCTCATCTCTGAACTTCGCCGCGCGCTGCGCGCGCCCCGTTTTCGCGATCGTCTTTCCCGGCTTGGGCCGAGGAGTTGTTGAACCCCCGCTTTAACGGGGTCGCCTCCTGCACGGTGCGCTTCCGGGATCAGCCCTCACCGAAGACAAATCCCTTGGGGCTTAGCTCCATGCCCTTTTTGCCGGTTCCGGATGCGGGCGTTCCGTTCGCCCGGACCTTTCGGTTTCACTCCCCGAAAGCAGATTTTCAGACCACCCAAAGCTTCAGCGGTCACCATCCCGATCGTTGCCGCACATTCCAAAGTTTCGGAGCTCTTCGAAATCTCCCGTGTGCGGCGGAGCGCAGTCTAAGGGAGGTTTGGAGGTGTGGGATACGTTCGCGTGTATCCAACAAAGTTGGAGCGCGGGCCTTCAGGCCCCCACGTGCGCAAGTGCTTGAGCGATATGCGCTAAGCGCGCCTCAAGGGCGCGCGCTTCAACCGGCAAACGGCGGTGCGTATGCGGAGGATAGATTGACCGCTGTACCTCTCACCCGCGAGGGGGAGAGGTCGGTTCGAGTTTACTCGAGCCGGGTGAGGGGGCGAGGCTCAGAACAAGGCGCCGTCACTAACGCGCGCGCTTGATCCTGATTGACGCCCCCTCATCCGGTCGCTGCGCGACCACCTTCTCCCCCTCGCGGTGGAGAAGGCTAGAGCGTGAGCGACATGAACACCGTGTCTGCAACAGGCGTCTCGCAGTAAGCGCCGTGCGGGGCTGCGTACTTGCCGGGGAGCGAAGCTAGCTCGCCGTCAAAGTCCTGATAGCCGAGATCTATCGGAAGCGACGTCGCGTAGGCGCGGAAGAGTTGAGTGATGGCGGGGAGATCGGTGGGGAAGGATGCGGGGGTTACGAGCGTCACGGACTCTAGCCCTTTTTGGGCTTCACGAGCGTCATGGCCGAAGCCGGAATGAAGATGCCCGGGCTGGCCGACGTCTGGGTCACTTCATAATTGTCGAGATCGGGTTCAATGGCCGCGTCGCTTGGCCAAATTCGGACCGCTTCGTCACGCGCGGCCCAAGCCCATATTTCGTCGAACGGTGCGGCAGAACTGCCGCTCAACTCGCGACGCGCGAACGAGATGCTCTTGGACGTCTTTACTTTCCCCGCTTCGACCCACGCCAATGGAAGGCCTGTGTAGACCGTCCACACCAAGAGCCACAACGGGCGCGCAGGTTTGGAATAGTGCTTGGCAAGCTTCAACGCGATCTTCTGCCAAATCACCTGACGCCGCTTGACGAGATCAACGCCCCAAATGTCGTCTTGGCTGAACATAACGGTGCTAGTGAAACCGGGCGTAGAGTCACGCCACGCCTCCGCCGAGATCGGCGTAAGAAAGTCGCGCTTCGCGACAATCTCGACGGCTTGCACCTCAATTTCAGCATCGCCGCTCACCAGCAAGAAATCGTGGTCCGCTTCGGCAAGAGGACGCGAATGCCACGCCGAACCCGTGCGCATCGACAGCGCCGCGGCAAAGCGACGGCCGATCTCGTCTTCTTGCCCGGCTTTCGTGTCGGGCAACTTTTCGACGACCTTCTGCGCGCGCCCGTCATTGCTAAAATTGAACTGCGCGAACTCCTCGGTCGGCTTCTTGGGCGGGGGCTTCGCCAATTGTCCTCACAACGGAATGTTGTCGTGCTTCTTCCAGGGGTTCTCTAGCTTCTTGTTCTTCAGCGTGCCGAGCGCGCGGATGATGCGTTTGCGGGTTTCGCGGGGCATGATGACGTCGTCGACGTAGCCCAGGCTCGCGGCCACGAACGGATTGGCGAAGCGATCGGAATATTCCTGCGTGCGCGCCGCGATCTTTTCCGGATCACCGATATCGGCGCGGAAAATGATCTCGACGGCGCCCTTCGCGCCCATCACTGCGATCTCCGCGCTGGGCCAAGCGTAGTTCACGTCGCCGCGCAGGTGCTTCGAACTCATGACGTCATAGGCGCCGCCATAGGCCTTGCGCGTGATCACCGTGACTTTCGGCACCGTCGCTTCGCCGTAGGCGAACAAAAGCTTGGCGCCGTGCTTGATCAGGCCGCCCAGCTCTTGCTTGGTGCCCGGCAGGAAGCCCGGCACGTCGACGAAGGTGACGATCGGAATGTTGAAGGCGTCGCAGAAGCGTACGAAGCGCGCGGCTTTGCGCGAGGCGTCGATGTCGAGCACGCCGGCGAGCACCATCGGCTGGTTGGCGACGATGCCGACAGTTGAGCCATCGAGGCGGACGAAGCCGGTCAGGATGTTCTTGCCGAAGTCGGCGCCGATCTCGAAGAAGTCGCCCTCGTCGGCGACCTTCTCGACCAGCTCCTTCATGTCGTAGGGCTTGTTCGGGTTGTCCGGGATCAGGCGATCGAGCGAGGTTTCTTCGCGTGTGACGTCATCGAAGTGCGGGCGCGTCGGCGGCTTCTCCCGGTTCGAGAGCGGCAGGAAATCGATGAGACGGCGCATCTGCGTCAGCGTCTCGAAATCGTTTTCGTAGGCGCCGTCGACGACGCCGGATTTGCTTGCATGCACACGCGCGCCGCCAAGCTCTTCGGCGGTGACGACCTCGTTCGTCACCGTTTTCACGACGTCCGGGCCGGTCACGAACATGTAGCTCGTGTCCTTCACCATGAAGATGAAGTCGGTCATCGCCGGCGAATACACATCGCCGCCCGCGCACGGCCCCATGATGACGCTGATCTGCGGGATGACGCCGGAGGCCAGAATGTTGCGCTGGAAAATGTCGGCGTAGCCGGCAAGCGATTCTACGCCTTCCTGAATGCGCGCGCCGCCGGCGTCGAAGATGCCGACGATCGGCGCGCCGTTCTTCATCGCCATGTCCTGCACTTTGCAGATCTTGGCCGCGTGCGCGCCCGAGAGCGAACCGCCGAACACGGTGAAGTCCTTGGAGAAGACGTAAACGAGGCGGCCGTTGATCGTGCCCCAGCCGGTGACGACGCCGTCGCCCGGCACTTTCGTCTTCTCCATGCCGAACTCGTGGCTGCGGTGCTCGACAAACATGTCGAACTCCTCGAACGAGCCTTCGTCCAACAGCAGTTCAATGCGCTCGCGCGCCGTCAGCTTGCCCTTGGCGTGCTGCGCGGCATGGCGCTTCTCACCCCCGCCCGCGCGCGCGGCGGCGCGCTTCTCTTCCAGCTTGGCGATGATGTCTTTCATGGGCGCTTGGGCTCCCGGCGCAAATCTCTTGCGTCAGGGGGTAGCTTCCAGGCCCTGCAGAGGCAAGCTTTCGCTAGAGCCGTTTACGCGCCGCCGCCACGCTCGCCATGAGGTTAGGCAAGTTCGGCCAGCGCCGCGCGACGTCCTCGTAAAGGTTGCGCGCATCAGCCTTCCGGCCAAGCGCCTCTAAAGCCGCCGCACGGTTGAAATGGAGGATGGGCAAATCGATGCCGCGCTGAACCAATTCATCAAAGATCGCCAACGCCTCCTGTGGCCGGTTGAGCTGCATGAGCGCCGCCGCCCGCGCGTGCTGCGCGTTGGGATCCTGCCAATCCGCACGCAAAGCTTCTTCGGCGGCAGTCAACGCATCTTGCCCCTTCCCTTGCGCGCGAAGCGCGTTCGAGAGCGCCTCATAGGCGCCGGAGCTGGGCGCATTGGCGATGCCTTGCCGCGCAGCGCGCTCGGCGTCGTTGAACCGCTCCAGGCTGAAGAAGGCCTGCGAGAGGGCGACGGAGATACCGGGCCATTTGGGATCGATTTTCGAGGCGCTGGTGTAGGCTTCCAGTGCGCCCGCATGATTGCCGACTTCTGTCAGAATGTGCCCCAAACCGATGTGATGGCGCAGAGAGTTCGGCTCCGCTTGGATCGCCGCGCGTATAAGGCGCTCTGCCTCATCGCCGCGGCCCTGCGCCATCCGCACCATCGCCATCGCGTGTTGTGCGTCGCCCGGCGCACGCGAAATGTCGGGCCATTGTTGGTTCAGCAGGCGCTCGGCGCCCGATGGGTCGCTGTTCTTCAACGAGAACTCGGCCTGGCTCAAAATTTCGTCACTCATTGAGGTCTCCCAGCCGGGTCCTTTGCCGGATTGATCCGCACCGCACAAGCACGCGCGTCAGAGTGGGATCACATCGAATGGCGCTGTCATGCGCTCACCCTGCGAGAACGGTATTGTGCCATGCCACATATAAGAGGGAAAAAGGACCAATTTTCCCTCTTCCGGCTGCACGATCCGCTCCACCGAACACCCTGGCGTCGGCCAACGCGGTTCGCCAAATTTGATCCAGCCTTCGTGTCCCGCGCCGGCCTTTGTCACCTCCGGCAACGACACGTAGTAGGCGGAGCTGATCCATCCTTCTGGGTGTAAGTGGTTCACGTGGTAACCCGAGGGCTTGAGCTTCACTGACCAACATCCCGACAACTTGAAGGATTGCGACTTCCGTCCGCTCCAGGGATGGTGCGGCTTCTTCATCGTCGCGATGTAGGCGCGGATCGGTTCGTTGAGCGCCTCAAGATAGAGCTTGATGATCGGGTGATCGAGCGTGAGCAGGCTTCGCGTTGTCTGCGACCCGTTTCGAAGTGATTGGTCGAGCGGATGCGTCTCCAACACGTGGAGGCTCTGCAGAACTTCCTTCAAAGCTGAATTGAACTCGCCAATCGACGAAAACCCACGTGGCGGCTCAAGCATGAAGGGTTGAACCATCAGGTCATAGTCGCAAAGGTCGTGATAGAGCGGGCTGCCGAGTTGGCGGTACGCCATCGCCTCATATGCAATCCAATCGCCGTTCAGCGGCTGCACTCGCCGCAAGACGCCGAGCTCGCGCAGCGCCTCATCGGCGCGGCCCAGACGCAGGAGCGCGCTCACCACGTTGCCGCGGGTCCGCAAAGAGCTTGGCGCCGCCAGCAGCGCCGAGCGAAGGAACGGCAAGGCCTCAGCAGTCCTGTCCATCTCATCCAACACCACGCCGAGCGACCCTTGAATCGCTTCGTTCGTCGGTGTCCGGGCCAACCCCTCGCGCAGCACCATTTCCGCTTGCGCATGCATATCGGCGCGACGCAGCAGATCCGCGAGGGCGATGCGCAATTGCAGTGCGTCGGGCCGGCTTCGCACGGCGACTTCAAAATCGCGCGCGAAGTCCGCCCCGGCGCCGCGCATCCACCGCAGACTGGCGAGCATGTGCTGTAGCCCGACATCCTGCGGCCATCGCTCAATGGCTTCGGTGAGGCTGATTTCAGCGTCCGCGTCGCGCGTCATGCCGAGTAGCGCCACACTGCGATTGAGGCTCACCTGTGGCTGCACGACGCCGCGCGCCAGCAGAGCGTCGTAGATGCCAAGCGCCTCAACATAGCGTCCGAGGCGACTGAGGATGAATGCGCGTGTGTGCAGCGCAACGATATGACCCGCATCCAAGGCGAGCGCTTGATCGACCGCCGCCAAAGCCTCTTCGAGACGATCCTGGGCGCGCAACACACTGGCCAACACTTCGTAACGCTCGGCCGCCGCGTCCTCGGCTACCAGCGAACGCGCCAATTGCTCGGCGAGGCGATGATCACCGCCCGCGATAGCGGCGCGCACTTGCTTGATCGCATCCGCGCTCAATGCAGCGCCTCAAGATAGCGCGTGATGTCCTGGAACTCCCGGCGCTGGCGATCAAGTCGCGCTCGCGCTTCACCGTCTTCGCCCCAATGTTCAATGCTCCAAAGATTATCCAACGCGGCCGCCTCGAATGCCTCTGATGCGTTCAGGAAATTATGCACGACGCCGAACCCGATGAGTGCAGAACCCGCTAGGCCGGAAGCTTGCGACAGCGCCGTCAAGCGGAAATCATCGAGCCTGGCGGCATGATCTCGAATCTTTGCAATCGCGCGCGCATCGACTTTTGCGGCGATGATTCCAGTTACGACGGGAAGCTCAACGCTGAGTTCCTGCTTGGCCCACGTCACAATTCTATCCCATCTTTCGGCTTGCCGACCCGCCAACTCAACAGGCGCCTCCGCGCGATGGCAGCACAGATCTGTTTCGCCGAATTTTGCGACATAGTCCGCCGACTGATCCCGATTTTTAATCGTCCAATCCAGCGTAGCGAACGCGAGCTGACAAATGGGCATTGTGGCAGGCACGATAAATTCGCCCTGCACCTCCCATTCGCCGGCGCAGAGCGCAGCGAGTGCCTGAGTTGGCGCCACGAAAACAGCCCCACCCGGCGTCCGCAGCGTCCGCGTGTCAAGCGCCACACCGAAGCCCTCGTCGCGCGCGGCGAGGGTCGCCTTCTTGTAGAAACGGCGGGGCAGCGTTGGCGCTTCGTCGGTCACCGGACGATTGTAGCCCAACCTCTATTCATGCGCAGCGGGACCCGCCGCCGCATTTTCAGCCTGGCGTCATATCAAACGCCATGCTGAGCCGCTCGGCGCCCTCGAAGGGCAGCGTTCCGTGCCACATGTACGAGGGAAACAGCACCAACGTGCCCGGATGGGGCTCAATGAATTTCTCAGGACCGCAACCAGGGGGCGCTCTGTTGGCCTCCCCGAACTTGAGCCATCCAGCCCGCGGGTCCTTCGGCCGCTCTCCTGGCATGACCGAGACAAAGTAGGCGGAGCTGATCCAACCACGATCATGAACATGGTTGGGCTGGTATCCTCCGTCAGTGAGCCGAACCGACCACAGCGCGCTGTAGCGTGAATGCTTCGATCGCCGAGCGCCCATCGGGTCGGTGTCGCGCAGGCGCCCGACATAATCGCGGATTGCGACATCCATCGCAGCCAAGAAATGCTTGATCACCGGCTCATCCATGGTGAGCAAGCCTCTTCCTGTTTGCGTCCCATGCGGCAAATGCTGGTCGAGCGGATGCGCGTTGGTCTTGTGCTGCCCACGCAGGAACACAGCGAGCCCTGCATTGAACGCCTCCGTCGTGAAGAAGCCATGTGGCGGCGCGATCTCATAGGTGCGCACGAAACGATCATAATCGCACCAGACACGATATTCGGGGTGATCGAGCATCCGCATCGCGGTGGTGGCGCACGCGATCAGGTACTGTTCATGTGGTTGTTCGACGCGTAGCTCGTTGACAATCCGCAACACCTCTTCCGGCTGACTGGCGCGCAGCAGCGTCGAAAGCAGGTTGCGTTGCGCGGTCCGTGAGGGCGCAATTTCGGCTGCGCGCCGCAGCGCCTTCAGGCCATCGAGCGGGCGGTCCAATTCGTCCAGAACAACACCCAACGCATTCAGCAGGACGGGCGAATCCGGCGCCAATCTCAGCGCCTCCTCAAGCACATTGAAGGCCTTCGCATTATGGCCGCCGCGGTGGAGCGCGTCCGCGCATGCAAGCCGCAGCGAGAGGTCTCTCGGAAACTGCTGTATCACGGCCTCGTTTGCTGCGACGCTGTTCTCCGCCGCACCGCCTAATTGACGCATTCGCGACAGCGAGCTGTGCAATGCCGCCACTTGCGGCCACAGCTCAATCGCCTTTGCGGCGATCACTTCGGCTTCAGCCTTGCGACCCTCGGCGAAGAGCGCACGAGAAAAGTGCAACGCCAAGTCGGGCGTATCCAACTCCTGCCGCGCCAGCTTTTCGAACACGCCAAGCGCCTCGGCGCCGCGTCCAACTTTTTCAAGCGCGGTCGCATAGTTGTATCGCAGTCCGCGTAGGTTTGGCCCGTACTTCAACGCCGCTTCGGCCGTAGCCAAAGCCTCTTGATGGCGCTCCTGCGCCTGCTGCACCGTGCCCAGCAATGTCAGGCTATCGGCGCCCGGCGCGATCGCAATGTACTCACGCGCCTCGCGCTCGGCGTCCGCTAGCTCTCCAAGCGCCATAAGACAGCGCACGATGTTAACCCGCACCATCAACATGCTTGGCACAAGCGCTGACGCCGCGCGGAAAATCTTGATTGCCTCGGCGTAGGCGCCCCGCGCCTGCAGGATGAGCCCGAGTTCGTTGTAGTACTGGCCCGATTTCAAATCGTGAGCGATCGCCGCTCGGAAATAGCGTTCGGCCTCTGTGAGTTGTCCCTGCGCTTTTTTGATCTGCCCCATCAGGTGCTGGACGGGCGCGTCCGCTTTGAACTGTGGGATAACAGGCGCCAAAATGCGCTCAGCACCCACCGCATCATTTTGGTTTAGCAGCTCCCGCGCAGCGTTGACGAAAGCGTCTGCCTCCAACGCACCCTTCATCGCGTCCCCTCGAACGGCGAGAAGGGATCCCGCATGTCGCCCTCTTCAAAACCAAGCGTATGGAAAGCCGTTTTGAAGTGGCCCGTGAGCTTGGCGATCACTTTGAGTTCGCCACCCGAAGGATGCGGCATACGAATAGCGCGCGCGTGCAGTAGAAGTGCGCCGCCCAGATCGTTTGGAGTGGGCCGATCGCACTTGTATTTCGGATCGCCCGCAATCGCATAACCCATTTCCGCCATATGGAAACGCAGCTGATGGGTTCGCCCAGTCACCGGCCGCAACGCCACCCAGGCCGCTCGCTGCGCCGCTTCCGATACGACGCTGTATTGCGTGATTGCATGCACCGCGCCGTCTTCAGTTTGCAGTGCGCGCACCATCATTTCACGATCGGCATCACGCGGCCCCGGCGCCTTGCGTATCCATGAGCGCAGCTCGCCCACCTTTGGGCGCGGTGACCCAACGACAATGGCCCAGTAGATCTTATCGGTGTCACGATCACGGAACGCTTCTGCTAAGAACGCCGCCGCCCGCGGATGCCGCGCCAGCACCAGGCAGCCCGATGTGTCACGGTCCAACCGGTGCACGAGCTTTGGCTTTTTCTCAGCGTCGAACTTCAAGCCTTCCATCAGTTGATCGAGATGGCGCGTCGTCTTGGCGCCACCCTGAACCGCGAGCCCGCGCGGTTTGTTGAGCACGATGACGTCGTCATCCCGATGGATAACCAAGGAACGAACGTAGGTCTCATCCTTTTCCGAGATCGCACCAGGCTCGCGCCGCGTCGGCGCGTCAGGCAATGGCGGAATACGCACGCTTTGACCGGGCGACAAACGATCGGACGCCTTCACGCGCGCGCCATCGACACGCACTTGCCCCGTGCGCAGCAGCTTTTCGACCTGCCCCTGTGTCAGTTGCGGGAAACGGCGGCGCAGCCAGCGGTCGACCCGCGGCTCACCATCGTCCTTACCAACTTCAACGGTTTCAACCGCCTTCATGCGCGACCTAAACTCATCCCGACCCAGCAAGCGCCAACGCTCAGCGCCACGGAGGCGACCGCATAGAGCACTGCGAGGCCGGGTTGATGCTCCATGAGCCGCACCGTCTCCAGCGAAAACGCCGAAAACGTGGTGAAACCACCCAGCACCCCCACCCCCAGGGTGAGCCGCAGCGTCTCTTGCTCAGGGCCGGTCCGAGCCGCCAAGACCCCCATCGCCAGGCCGCCTAGGATGTTCACAGCGAGCGTTCCCCATGGAAACGCCAAGCCGAGCAGTCGCGCCGCACCAGTCCCGATGGTGAAGCGTGCAACCGCGCCAAGCGCCCCGCCTAGCGCCACCAGCAACACGTTCATCATTCGCCGGAAGCAACTCGTGCGCGAATGGATTGCCGGGTGGAGGTGGCGTCGTAGGCGTTGGCGTCATCCGGTTTCGGACCCTCGCCGAAGCGGATTTCATATGTCGCGCCACGCGCTTGCACGCCGCGATCACTTCGCCCGAGCGGGAATGTCATGCCAACGCCAACGCTGGCTCCAGTGTGGCGTCCATAGCTGCCGCCGCCGATCCCGACTCCAAGGCTCGGACCGCTCGAACGTCCATCGCTCTGCTGATCAAGGCTCCGGCGATCGACCCAAAACCAGTCATGGCCGTTTGCAAGCGTTAGCTCCGCCGCCCGCAGCAATGCGTAGTCTTCGAGGCGCGAAGCGTCGGCGCCGCCTGGCGCGCGAAAGGTCACGAAATAACGCGACGCCTCGATCTGCGTTTCGGAATAGCCCGCGCTTGTCGCGGAGACCGCCGCCCCATAGGGCGGCGGCGTGGCGCTGGCGCACGCGGCCAAGGCGAAAGCGGCCGCTATGAAGGTCAGAACTCTTGTCATGCTCGGTCCTCTGGAATCCCTCGCCGGCTACTTTAGCAGGTATCTTAGCCTGCGGGCGTCTCAAGGCCGAGTGATCGGGCCGTTGCTGCAAATTCGGGAGGCGGAGGCGCAACGACCGTTTTCCGTCCGCCATCCATGCGAGGCACATCCAGCGCTGCCGCATGCAGAAGCAGCCGAGGAATATCAGTTCCGCCAATGCGATAGAGCCCGCCGTACTTGCCGTCGCCAGCTATGGGCCGGCCGATCGCGGCGATATGCGCCCGGAGTTGGTGCATCCGCCCCGTCTCAGGCCGAAGTTCCAGCAGCGCCGCTTCTGAGGTTGCTGACAATGTGCGGTACCGCGTCAACGCGGCCTGGCCGTCGGCGGCGACCTCCATGATGTCGAGCCCGCGCCGCGCCGACTTCTTCAACGCCAGGGCGATTTCGCCGTCCGCCGGCGCGGGAGAGCCCCCACACACAACCGCGAGGTATGTCTTTCTCACATCACGCTTTGAAAATGCTTCCGAGAAAAATGCCGCCGCAGGTTTGGTGCGGGCCGCTACGATCACACCAGAAGTCTCACGATCCAGGCGATGCACAAGCCGCGGGCGTTTGCCGTTCGACTTGGCAAATGCCGCCAACAAATCTTCAAGACTAAGCGTCACGCCGGAACCGCCCTGAACTGCGAGCCCGGACGGCTTATTGAAGGCAATCAAATGCGCGTCTTCATCAATGACGAGCGAGCGCGCAAAAGCGATGTCATCCGATGAAAGCGACCGCGTCATTGTTTGCTTCAACGCGGCTCTTCACGCCGGTTCAAGCAAAAAGATCGATCAGTGCGCTTCGGCCGCCGCCGTCGCCGCCCCCGTCCGCGCATCCGGGACAGGGGGACCGCCGTGCTCCGCGAACCACGCCAAGGTGTTGCGCACTTTCGCGATCATGCCGGTTGGCCGGAACGCGATGTCGTGCGGCGCGCCGGGGATACGAATGAGGCGCGTGGGAATGTGCCGCAGGCGGAGCGCCATATAATATTGCTCCGCCTCACTCCCCGGCGTGCGATGATCTTCATCGCCCACCATGACCGCCGTGGGCGTGGTGACATTGCCGACCCGCGACAACGGCGAACGCGCCCAATAGCGCGCCTGTGCGCCGTCTTCCCAGGGCATCTCGCCAAACCAATACGGCGCGAAGAAATTGGTGGCGTCAGAGGTCAGCACAAAGCTTGTCCAATTGATCACCGGCTTCTGCACCATCGCCGCCGCGAAACGATCCGTTGTGCCGACGATCCAAGCGGTCAGCACGCCGCCACCCGAACCGCCCGTCACGAACAAGCGCGCGGGATCGATGTTGCCGCGCGCGATAGTCGCGTCGACGACGCTCATCAAGTCATCATAGTCCTGGCTCGGATAGTTGTGGTGGATGAGATTACCGAACTCGCCACCGTAAGACGTCGACCCGCGGGGATTGGCGTAAACGACAACATAACCTGCCGCCGCATACATTTGTATTTCGGCGGAGAATGCGGGCCCATACGCCGCAAACGGTCCGCCATGAATCTCAAGCAATAGCGGGTATTGCCGCGACGGATCGAAATTCGGCGGCCGTACGATCCAAGCATCAACCTGCCGCTGGTCCACTGTGGAGGGCAGGCGAATGTGCTCAGCTGGCGCGATAGTCTTACCGGTGAACAGATCTTCGTTGAGCGCGGTCAGATGGCGCCCGCTGGAGCCCATCAGATCGCTCGGCCGTGTTGGCGAGGTCACGGTCGCAACGTAGCGCCCGCTGGCGTTCACCGAGTAGGAGCCGCTGGTGTACGGACGCCCGAGATCGGTGCCGCCGATATTACTCAGCACCGTCGTCACTCGCCCGCCATTTGCGCCGACACGGCCAAGCTTCGTCACGCCATGATCGTCGAAGAGGAAATAGATGACGCCATTGCCGGCCCATTGCGGGTCAATGACATCGCGATCGAGCGAAGCGGTGATCGAGCGCGGATTCGAGCCATCGGCGTTAGCGACATAGAGTTCACTCACCTGATAGCCCTGACGGCGGTCATCGAAGCCGACATAGGCGATGCGACGGCCATCCGGCGAAACTACAGGGCTGGCCTCGGGGCCATCGCGTGTTGTGAGGCGTGTGACCGCGCCAGAGGAAACGTCGAGCGAATAGATGTCGGCCTCAACCGGGTCATATTCCCAGCCGTCTTCGGCGTTGGCGGAAAAATACAGTTTGCGGCCATCTGGGCTCCAAGACAGCCGACCATCGTGATTGCGCGCTTGATACGTCAACTGCCGCGGCGTGCCGCCATCGGCGGGCGCAACAAAAATCTGCGCGAAACCATTGGGCAAGTAGCCCTCACCGTCGGCGCGGAACACCACGCCATTGATCACCCGCGCAGGCTCAGCCCATTGCGCGCCTTCCGGCTGCGGCGGCAAGGCGGCTGGCGTGTCATTGCTTTCGGCGACGAAACTCTGGAACGCCAACGTACGTCCATCCGGCGACCACGTGAGATTGCTGACGCCGGCTGGAACGCGCGCGATCGTCGCTGAACGCTGCGTGTCCAGATAGAAGATGCGCACCTCCGCGCCGGACTCTTCGTTCGCAACATAAGCGATAGCGCGCCCGTTACGGGCCCAAACCGGCGAGCCATATCCGCCCGCGCCTTGCACGAGTGGGCGGTGGTTGGCCCCATTTGAATCGACAAGCCATATCGAACGGCGGAAGCGATCGGTCATGACGTCAGCCGTCACCCGCACGTAAGCGACCCAGCGTCCGTCCGGCGAGATTTGCGGATTGTCCGCGTACTCCAGATCGAAAACGTCAGCCGCGACGAACATACGCGGCCGCTCGCGCGGTGGTTCACTCTGTGCGAACGCGGCGGAAGCAAAGGTTAGCGTCGCCGCAATCGCAGCAATACGGATGAGCATCGGGCGTCCCCTGGGATTTGTACCAGGACCCTAGCGCTCACACGCAGCAGCCGGAAGCGTCACTCAACGGATTGGCGAAATGAGATCACTCTCCGCTCTCGCGCCCGGCGCGCAAGCGCGCCCAATGTTCAAGCCGCTCTTTGATCGCGCCTTCGCGGCCGCGGCCTTCTGGCGCGTAGAATTGGCGCCGCATCATTTCATCGGGGAAGTAATTCTGGCCTGAAAATCCCGCCTCGGCATCATGGTCATAGGCATAGCCTGCGCCGTATCCCAGATCCTTCATAAGCTTCGTTGGCGCATTGCGGATGTGCATTGGCGGTCCAAGCGCGCCGGTGTCCAACGCCGCCTGCTTGGCCTGTTTCCAGGCGACGTAAGCGGCATTCGACTTCGGCGCCGTAGCCAAATGGATGACGGCTTGCGCTAGGTGCAGCTCCGCTTCCGGCGGACCTACGAAGTGAACCGCGTCCTTGGCGGCGTTTGCAATCAAGAGCGCCGTCGGATCGGCAAGGCCGACATCCTCCGCCGCGGCGCGGACGAGCCGCCGCGCGATGAAGAGCAAATCCTCACCACCCGTCACCATTCGCGCGAGCCAATAGAGCGCGGCGTCCGGATCGGAACCGCGAATGCTCTTATGCAGCGCCGAGATGAGGTTGTAGTGCTCTTCGCGATCCTTGTCGTAAGCAGGCGCGCGCTTTTGCAGCATCTCGCCCAGCGCTTTCACGTCGAGCGGCGCAGCTGTGCGCAGCGCGAACAATTCTTCGCTCAAAGTCAGCAAATAGCGTCCGTCGCCATCAGCCAGATTCGTAAACGCGATGCGTGCTTCATCAGTCAGCGGCAGCTTCTTGCCGAGCAAAGTTTCCGCGCGCTCCAACAATTTCTCTAACGCGGGTTCATCCAACCGCCTCAAGACAAACACCTGCGCACGCGACAGCAACGCTGCGTTGATCTCGAAGCTCGGATTCTCGGTGGTTGCGCCAACGAGCGTAACGATGCCTTGCTCCACATAGGGCAAGAAACCATCTTGCTGCGCGCGATTGAAGCGATGGATCTCGTCCACGAACAGCAACGTCGATTTGCCGGACGCGCGCCGCCCCTTCGCCGTCTCAAACGCCTTCTTCAAATCGGCGACGCCGGAGAACACCGCGCTGATCTGCTGAAACTCAAGTCCCGTTTCTTCCGCCAACAGCCGCGCGATCGTCGTCTTGCCGACGCCAGGCGGACCCCACAGCACCATTGAGGCGAGCCGCTTCTGCGCCACCATCCGCCCAATCGGACCTTCCGGCTTCAACAAGTGATCCTGGCCAACCACCTCATCGAGCTTGCGCGGGCGCAGGCGCTCTGCCAGTGGCGTTGGCGCGCCCTGGTCGAGGCCCGCAGCTTCGAACAAATCACTCATGGCCCGAACATAAGGCTTTCGAAGCCGAGAAACATGGCCGAAGCGACATCGAAGTCGACGGCGCCGCTAGAACCTGAGTTCGGCGTGCTGCCCGTTGCGCTCGACCCCGATGACCCAGCTGCTTGACTGCGACATGGCGCGGTCAAGCTGCGCAGCGTCTCGGATGCTCTGGCCGTTCACCTCATCGATGATGTCACCCGGCCTAAACCCGATCCGCGCTGCGACGCCGCGATTGTCAAGCGCTTGAATGAACACGCCGTCCGCAAACGGGTCGAGCCCGGACGCTTCCGCGGTCGCCGGCGTCAGCGTTACGACCCGCGCGCCCGAGAGGGGATGGCGACCGGACAGCTCACGCGGGTCCGGCGCGCCGCCCGGAGGCGCCTCTGCGTTCGCGGTCAAGGTCATCTGGCGCCCGCCGCGTAATACGACAAGCGGCACGCGCGCCCCGGGCCGCTGTGTCGCGAACTGATAGCGGACTGCACCTTCGTCGCGGACATCGGCGCCCGCCACTGACAGGATCACGTCGCCACTGCGTAGTCCGGCCCGTTCACCTGCGGCGCGCGGGTAGAGTTCAGATACAATCACCCCTTCCGGGCGCGGCAACCCGAGCGAACGCGCCTGATCTTGCGTCACTGCGGCGAGCCGCGCGCCCAACCAAGGACGAACAACTGTGCGACCGCCCGCGACTGCGGATTCCACTACGCGCCGAACCATTTCGGACGGGATGGCAAAGCCAATCCCGTTCGACGCGCCGCTTTCAGAGAAAATCGCGCTGTTGATGCCCACGAGCGAACCATTCATGTCGACCAGCGCACCGCCGGAATTGCCACGATTGATCGCGGCATCGGTCTGAATGAAGAACGCGTAGTCGGAGATGCCAACGTCAGTCCGCGCCAGCGCCGAGATAATGCCGCTCGTGACGGTCTGCTCGAGCCCGTACGGGTTGCCGATCGCCAGCACCAAATCGCCGACTTGCAGGTCATGCTGCGTATCCGCGAATGGCAGCGTCGGGAGATGTTCGTTGCCAACGCGAATGCGCAGCACCGCTAGATCGACACGCTGATCGGCGAGCACCAGCTCGGCGTCGAACTCACGCCGGTCCGCCAGGACCACCTTGAGAGACTGCGCGCCGTCAATGACGTGATTGTTTGTAACAATGATCCCGTCTTCACGGACGATCACGCCGGAGCCCAGCGAGTTCTCTACGCGCGGGGCGCTGAACCGGCCAAAGAACGGGTCGCGCGCCATCGAGCGAACGACGCGTTGCGCGTAGACGTTTACGACAGCCGGGGCAGCGCGCGCCGCCACCGGCGCGAAGGAAAGCTGCACCTCGCCACGGCTGTTGGGGGTGGCGCGAACCAGCGGCGTGGCTTGCGCGAGCTGCAAGTAGGGATCGCCGTCCCGATGCTGTTGCGGCGCCTCGTCCCGCTGCGGCGCCAGCGGTGAGATCGGCGAAATCGCCAGCGCCCCGCCGGCGAAGCCAGCGATGAGCGCCGCGAACGGAGAAGCCTTCAACAGGGTTGCACGCGTGATCTTCATACCTGCCTCACCCAAATCAGCGGCATCGGCTTTCGCTCGGGGAATGGGCAAAAACGTGGCATTCAGTCGTTGAGGACGCGTCCAGCGACGCCAGCGGCCTTGTTAATCACACCGCTCATCGATCTGCGCGCGCAAAGAGGCAAGAAGCCCGCGCCAGTGCTCGCCTAGGCGCATTTGGAAGGCGGCTAGCGGGAAGCCGTGGCGGGCGGCGTGTTCCTCAGGGATGGCATCCCAGCCGCGATGCTCAACGGTAACCCGGGTCTCATCGCCGACAGCCTCAAAGCGCACCTCGACCTGCGTCGCCTGCTCTGGGGCAAACGTGCCCTGACGCCACGTGAACGAGAGGCGCTCTCCCGGGCGCCAGGTGGTAATGCGCCCGATTTCGAATGACTTGCCGTTCGACAGATCGGTAAGCAGCCGGCCGCCTTCGCCGGACTCAAAGCGCAGCACACCGTCACCGCGTGGCGTGATCTGGAACAATCCGTTCGGCCGCCACCACAAGCCGATCTCTTGCGTAAAAGCGTCAAATGCCTCCTGCGGGGTCGCGTTGACGCGCAACGAAACAATGACGGCGCTCACTTCCGCTTCTTCTCCACGTGCGCTTTGAACGACGCGAGTTGGTCTGCCCACATCCGTTCGGTATCGGCGAGCCACTTCTTCAAGTCCGCCATCGCTCCTTCCTTCAGAGTGTAGATGCGCACGCGCGCGTCGAACTCAGGATGCGTTTCTTCGACCAGTCCGCTCTGCTTCAGCTCACGCAGATGCCGACTCATCGCAGGAGCTGGCAAACCCAACGCTTCCGCCAACTCACCCGCGCGACGCGGCTGCTCCCCGAGCAACTCGACCGCGCGCCGCCGATGGGGATCGGCGAGCGCGGCCAGTGTTTGATCGATCGAGCGCTTGGCGCTCACAGGCGCGTCTGCGTGCGCACGCCACCGCCCATCGCCTTATCCCACTCGGCTGGCGTCATCTCCTGGACCGTCACCCCAAAGGTCCAGATGTGCCCCTCCGAGTCTCGCGCGCGATACGTGCGGTCACCGTAAAACTGCGTGTCGGGCTCTTGCATGATTTCCGCGCCGGCTTTGCGCGCCCGCTCGCAGTGCGCATCGATATCGGCCCCACGCTCCAACTGAACGTGTACCGTCTGCGTGTTCTTGCCGCCGATCGATTTCGGACTCTTGTGATCGCCGCTCCATTCGTTGCCGATCATCACAACGCTGTCGCCGTATTTCATTTCAGAGTGTGCAATGTTGTCGTTCTGATCGAGGATCACCATCAGCGGTTCAAAGCCGAACGCCTCTTCAAGCCAACGAAACGCTGCCTTTGGATCGACATAACACACCGCGCTGGAAAGCCCTTTTGGACGGTACAAATCGGACAAAGCGATCCCCTCCTCATATTCGTAATATTTCTACTTATTGATAAGTATTGAGTCAAGCAGGGTCGCCGTCCGCGCTTAGCGGAGACACAAAAAAACGGCGCCAGATCATGGCGCCGCTTGTCCTTCTTGGATGCCCTTACGAACTCAGTTCTCGGTGTAGATTGCTTCCGGACGCGGGCCGCTGTCTTGGCCGAGTGCGCTCTCATCCCGATCCACAAGCTCGATGACCGCAAGCGGGGCGTTGTCGCCATGACGGAAGCCCGCCTTCAAGACTCGCGTGTAGCCGCCGGCGCGGGCCTTGTAGCGCGGCGCAAGCGTTTCGAAGAGCTTCTTGGCTTGGGTCTCGTCACGCATGCGCGCCAACACCAGACGGCGTGAACCGAGATCGCCCTTCTTCGCGAGCGTCACCAGACGCTCGAACACCGGGCGAAGCGCTTTCGCCTTCGGCAGCGTGGTCACGATTTGCTCGTGCTTGATCAGCGAAGCCGCCATGTTGGCGAACATCGCCTGCCGGTGGCTAGCGGTGCGGCCGAGCTTCTTGTGTCCTGAACCGTGACGCATTGTCTTTTCCCCGCCGGGTTAGCCCCGGCTCTCCGTTAGATTTGGTCTTCGTACTTCTTGGCGAGATCTTCGATGTTGTCCGGCGGCCAGTTCTCAACCGCCATACCCAGATGGAGACCCATCGAGGCAAGGACTTCTTTGATCTCGTTGAGCGACTTGCGGCCGAAGTTCGGCGTGCGAAGCATTTCGCCTTCCGACTTTTGGATGAGGTCGCCGATGTAAACGATGTTGTCGTTCTTCAAGCAGTTCGCCGAACGAACGCTAAGTTCGAGCTCATCGACCTTCTTGAGCAGAGCCGGGTTGAACGGCAGGTCCGGCTTGTCGCCGCCTTCCTTCTTCTGCTTCGGCTCTTCGAAGGTGATGAACACTTGCAGCTGGTCCTGCAGAATGCGCGCGGCATACGCGATCGCATCTTCGGGACGCACAGCGCCGTTGGTTTCCACTTCGATGATGAGCTTGTCGTAGTCGAGAACCTGACCTTCGCGAGTGTTCTCAACGCGATAGGCGACACGACGAACCGGCGAGTAGATCGAGTCGATGGCGATGAGGCCAATCGGCGCGTCGTCGGGACGATTTTGCTCGGCCGGCACATAGCCCTTGCCGTTGTTGATCGTCAGCTCCATGCGCAGGTTGGCGCCGTCGTCCAGCGTGCAGATCACGTGGTCGGGGTTCAGGATTTCCATATCGGAAACCGTCTGGATGTCGCTGGCCTTGACTTCGCCCGGGCCGGTCTTCGTCAGCATAACGCGCTTGGGGCCTTCACCGCGCATGCGGATGGCGACTTGCTTCAGGTTCAGCACGATATCGGTGACGTCTTCACGCACGCCTTGGATCGAGCTGAATTCGTGGACGACGCCGTCGATTTGCACCGACGTGATCGCAGCACCCTGCAGCGACGAGAGCAGCACGCGACGCAGCGCGTTGCCGAGCGTGAGACCAAAGCCCCGCTCCAGCGGTTCCGCGATCAGAGTGCCGCGCTTGGACGCATCGTACGCGTGCTCAATCACGGGCTTCTTCGGGCGGATCAGTTCAAGCCAATTCTTTTCGATCGACATTCAGTTCATCCATCAACGAACGCGCCGGAGGGAGGACGCGCGCTCCTGGAAATTTGTTAGACGCGGCGGCGCTTGGGCGGACGGCAACCGTTGTGTGGGATCGGCGTCACGTCGCGGATCGAAGTTACGGTGAAGCCAACCGCTTGCAGAGCACGCAACGCGCTCTCGCGGCCCGAGCCCGGACCAGACACATTCACTTCGAGCGTGCGCATGCCGTGTTCCATGGCTTTGCGACCCGCATCTTCAGCGGCAACCTGGGCGGCGTACGGCGTCGACTTGCGCGAGCCCTTGAAGCCCATCGTGCCTGCGCTCGACCATGAGATCGTGTTGCCTTGCGCGTCAGCGATCGTGATCATCGTGTTGTTGAACGACGCATTCACGTGCGCGACGCCCGTGACGATGTTCTTGCGCTCACGCTTCTTTACGCGCGTGGATTCCTTAGCCATTGCGGCGTGTCCTTACTTCTTGGTCGCTTGTTTCTTACCGGCGATTGCCTTCGCCGGACCTTTGCGCGTGCGCGCGTTCGTGTGCGTGCGTTGGCCGCGAACAGGGAGCCCGCGGCGATGGCGCAGACCGCGATAGCAGCCGAGATCCATCAGACGCTTGATGTTGGTTGCGGTCTCGCGACGAAGGTCGCCCTCAACCGTGTAGTCGCGGTCGATGGCTTCGCGAATTTGGAGAACTTCGGCGTCAGTGAGTTCGCTCACGCGGCGCTCTGGCGCGATGCCAACCTTCTCAATGATTTCCTTGGCATAGTGTCGGCCGATCCCGTGGATGTATTGCAGCGCGATAACAACGCGCTTCTGGGTCGGTATGTTTACGCCGGCGATACGAGCCATGTTGGCGGTGCTCCAAAACGCAATAGACGCGGATGCCGCCCGGCCTCCTGGCCGGTGGACATCGCGCGTTGGGTGTTCGCGAAGTTGGCGGTTATAGCGGGGCGAAATGCCGCGTCAACCGGCGGAAACGCGATCCTGTTGCGGCGTTTCGGCCGCTTCGGAAGCGTCGAATCGTGCGCGCGCAGCCTGAATACAAGGGGTGTGTTGGATCGCCCATTCGCCAAGCGCCGATACGGGGATCAGGAGGTCGCGACCGAGGTCCGTGAGCGCATAATCGACGCGCGGAGGCACTGTCGGGGTCACGGTCCGGCTCACAAGCCCGTCTCGTTCCAGATTGCGGAGCGTGAGGGTCAGCATACGCTGGGAAATCCCGCCGATAATCCGCTTGATTTCATTGAACCTTCTTGGCCCCTCGCCCAGGCGCTGGATGATCAGCACGCTCCACTTGTCGCCGATCCGCTGGAGGATTCCGCTGACGGCTCGGCAATCATGGGACTCGATGTCGGAAACACGGCTGTGACCTGGTGAGGTCTCTGTGCGTTCTTGAGCGGCTTTCATAGGCACTCATATAGCCCTGGTTACTAATCATTACTAGGGGAACAATAATGACCGCCAAAGTCGCCGTGATCGTCGGCAGCCTCCGCAAGGGCTCAGTCAACCGTGTGTTCGCGCAAGCGCTTGCCAAGGTCGCGCGCCCGAAGCTCGACCTACAGATCGTCGAAATCGGCGACCTTCCTCTCTATGATCAGGACTTGGAGGGTGAACTGCCCGCCACGGTCGCTCGCTTCAAGAGCCAGATCGAGGCAGCCGAAGCGGTATTGTTCGTAACGCCGGAATTCAACCGTACCTTCTCCGCTGCGATCAAGAACGCCATCGAATGGGGTTCGCGTCCGTGGGGCAAAAACTCCTGGGCTGGCAAACCTGCAGCAATCGTTGGCGCGACTTTGGGGACAGTCGGCACTGCTGCTGCGCAATCGCAATTGCGCGCAGTTGTAAGCGCCGTCGGCGCCGCGCTCACCGTCCAACCGGAGATCTATCTGAACTATCGCGACGGTTTGATCGTCGACGGCGAGATCACCGATACCAATTTCGTTGGGCTGCTCGAAGATTGGTCATCGAAGTTCGCCGATTGGATTGCGCGCCTGCGCAAACCTTCTCTGACGTTCTAATGACGCCATGCGCGGGCTGGGTCTGGACGACCTGGCCCGCGCGCCGTTCGACTAGGCGTCGATGGCTCTTGAGATGCTTGAAGCGACGTCCTCTATCCCGGCCATGCCGTCAACGCTGCGCACTTTGCCCTGTTTTTCGTAGTAGGGCACCAGCGGTGCGGTTTGTGCGAGGTAGGCATTGAGCCGAACCTTGAAGCTATCGGGATTATCGTCGGCGCGACCTTCGTCAGCGAAACGCTTGGCCACGCGATCAAGCAACTTCTGCGAATCCACGTCCAAACGAACGACGCGATCAATTTGCTTGCCGTGTCTGGTCAGCATCGCATCAAGCGCTTCGGCCTGGGCGACGGTGCGGGGGAAGCCGTCGAAGATAAATCCCGGCGCTTGCTTGTTTTGCGCAAGCGCGTCTTCGATCAGGGCAATGACAATCTCGTCTGACACAAGCGATCCTGAATCCATGATCGCCGCGACCTTGTTGCCCAACTCCGAGCCGGATTTGCGGGCCGCCCGCAACATGTCTCCGGTCGAGAGCTGGATGTAGCCGCGTTCGGCCGTCAGACGCTTGGCTTGTGTGCCCTTGCCGGCAGCTGGCGGACCGAACAAGATCAAATTCATTTCTTGACGATCCCCGAGCCGGAGCCACGCAGCTTCGAACGCTTGATCAGGCCTTCATACTGGTGGGCCACCAAATGCGACTGAATTTGCGCGACGGTGTCGAGCGTCACCGAGATGACGATCAGGATCGATGTGCCGCCGAGATAGAATGGCACTGAGTAATAGGTGATCAGCATTTCCGGCAGCAAACACACCGCCGTGATGTATGCCGCGCCAATCACGGTGAGCCGTGTCAGCACGTAGTCGAGATACTCAGCCGTCTTCTTGCCAGGACGAATGCCGGGCAGGAAGCCGCCGTACTTGCGCAGGTTGTCGGCGGTTTCTTCCGGGTTGAACACGATCGAAGTGTAGAAGAAGCAGAAGAAGATGATGCCGAGCGCGTAGAGCGCCATGTGCCCCGGCTTACCGTAGCCGATATAGCCCTGCAGCATGTTCACCCACTCGGGCGCATTGGCGCCCATGCCGGCAAAGCTCACGAGCGTGGTCGGCAGTAGCAGCAGCGAGGAAGCGAAGATCGGCGGGATGACGCCCGCGGTATTGATCTTCAGCGGCAAGAAAGAACTCTCGCCCATGAACATTCGGTTGCCCTGCTGTCGCTTCGGATACTGGACAACAAGGCGCCGCTGCGAGCGTTCGATGAACACTACGAAAACGATCACAGCAAGCATCACTATGCCGATCATCAGCAGACCGAATGGGTTCACATCGCCGGTGCTCGCCAACGACAGAGACTGCATGATGGTGCGTGGAAGATCGGCGACGATGCCAGCGAAGATGATGAGCGACACGCCATTGCCGACGCCGCGGGCCGTGATCTGTTCGCCCAACCACATCAGGAACATGGTGCCGCCGGTGAGCGTGATGACCGTCGACGCGACGAAGAACCAGCCAGGGTTTGTCACCACGCCAGTGCTGCCCTGCAAACCGACTGAAATGCCGTACGATTGGATCACAGCAAGAAGCAACGTCAGATAACGCGTGTACTGATTGATCTGCTTGCGACCGACTTCGCCTTCCTTCTTCAAGCGCTCAAGCGACGGAATCGACGTCGAGAGCAGCTGCATGATGATGGATGACGAGATGTAGGGCATCACGTTCAGCGCAAAGATCGCCATCCGTTTGACGGCGCCGCCGGAGAACGTGTTGAACATGCCGAGAATGCCCCCGGCTTGGCTCTGGAACGCTTGCGCAAAGGCCTCCGGATCCACGCCAGGGATCGGGATGAACGTGCCGATGCGGTAGACGATCAACGCAATGACCGTGAACCAAATGCGTTTCTGAAGCTCTGTAGCTTTCGCGAACGCCGCAAAGTTGATGTTCGCGGCTAGCTGTTCTGCGGCTGATGCCATGTGGGCGCGCTGCTCCGAATGTTATCCGGCGAGGCCGGAATACTCCCCCGTCCGGAGAGCGAACCTTAGGCTGCTGCTTCGTCCGCTGCAGGCGGATTAAGCAGTGTCACCTTACCGCCAGCCTTTTCGACAGCAGCGATTGCCGCCGCCGAGGCGCCAGAAACGGTGATGTTCACTTTGGCTTTCAGCTCCCCGCGCGCAAGGAGGCGCACGCCGTCTTTCTTGCGGCGCAGCACACCGGCCTCAACCAGCGTGTCTTCGGTAATGTCCTTCGATGCGTCGATCTTCTTGTTATCGATCGCATTTTGGACGGTGGTCAGGTTGATCCACTGCGTCTTCTTGCTGTTCAGCGCGTTGAAGCCACGCTTCGGCATACGCATGTGGAGCGGCATCTGACCGCCTTCGAAACCATTGATCGACACACCGCGACGGGATTTTTGACCCTTCACGCCACGACCACCGGTCTTGCCCTTGCCCGAGCCGACGCCGCGGCCAACGCGCATCAACTTCTTCGTTGAGCCAGGATTATCGGCCAGTTCGTTCAGTTTCATCGTACTTGCTCCGACGGCGAGGCCGTCTCGTTATTTCACTACTTCGACCAAGTGAGCGACCTTACGGATCATGCCTTGGATCGAAGGCGTGTCCTCAAGTTCGACGACTTGGTTGGCGCGCTTCAGGCCCATGCCCAGAAGCGTCGTGCGTTGCGTGCTGTCGCGGCGGATCGGGCTGCCGGTACGGCGCACCTTGATCGTGCCGCTAGCGGCTTTTTTCTTCGCGGTCGCCATTTATCAACCCTCCGCCGGCACTTCGCCGAGGCTCGCGCCGTCCTTACGGCGGCCAACGAGATCGGCGACCTTCAGACCACGGCGGTTCGCGACTTGGCGCGGCGAGCTTTGTTCTTTCAGAGCATCGATCGTCGCCCGCACCATGTTGTAGGGGTTCGACGAACCCTTCGACTTGGCGACGACGTCGGAGACGCCCAACACTTCAAGCACCGCGCGCATCGGTCCGCCGGCGATCAAGCCCGTACCGGCTGGCGCTGCGCGCAACATCACCTTGCCTGCACCCCAACGGCCACTGCCGTCGTGGTGCAACGTGCGGCCTTCGCGAAGCGGCACGCGCACAAGCGACTTCTTGGCTTCTTCCGTCGCCTTGCGGATCGCTTCAGGCACTTCGCGCGCCTTGCCGTGTCCAAACCCAACGCGGCCCTTCTTGTCGCCGACAACGACGAGCGCAGCGAACGCAAAGTTTTTGCCGCCCTTAACGACCTTCGCGACGCGGTTGATCGCAACGAGTTTATCAACCAGTTCGCCTTCCGCACGCTCTTCCGGAGCAGCGTTGCGGTTGCGGTCGTCGCGGCGCGGACCGCGCCCGCCACCCGGGCCACGACCAGCGCCGCCGCCTGGACCGCCACGACGCGGGCCACGAGGGCCACGACCGCGATCTGAACTTGGAGCGTCGGCCGGCGGGGCGCCTGCAGTTTCGTCCGTCATCTCAACGTCCTCAGAATTCGAGACCGCCCTCACGGGCGGCGTCCGCCAGGGCTTTCACCCGGCCATGGAATACATAGCGACCGCGATCGAACACGACGGCCTTCTTACCGGCAGCGAGCGCGCGTTCGGCGATCAGCTTGCCGACAGCGGCGGCGCCATCCTTATTCGAGCTCTTCGCCTTCACGGCTTCTTCGAGCGTCGAAGCGGAAGCGACGGTCACGCCCTTCGCGTCATCGATCAGCTGCGCCGAAATGTGCTTCGACGAGCGGAAGACAGAGAGACGCAGACGCCCCTCGCCCGCCAGCTTCTTCAGCCGGGTGCGGTTGCGCCGAGCGCGGTGCTCAGTGGGATTAAGCTTGCGGACCATGGCTTACTTCTTCTTGCCTTCCTTGCGGCGGATGTACTCGCCGGCATAGCGCACACCCTTGCCCTTGTAGGGCTCTGGCGGACGGAAAGAGCGAATTTCAGAGGCGGCTTGGCCGACCGCCTGCGGATCGATGCCGCTGACTTTGATTTCAGTCGGCTTCGGGACGGCGATCGTGATGCCTTCTGGCGGCTGATAAATGATCTCGTGGCTGTAGCCCAAGTTCATCTGCAAGTTCTTGCCCTGCATCGCCGCGCGATAACCAACGCCTGTCATTTCGAGGTTCTTTTCGAACCCTTCGGTGACGCCCTTCACGTTTGCGGCGAGCACAGCGCGTGTCGTGCCCCACAGCGCACGGGCGCGCGAGGTTTCATGGCGCGGCTTCACTGAGAGTTCGCCATTGCCGAACGCGACTTCGACGTCGTCATGCGCGCGGAAGTTCAGCGTGCCCTTCGGACCCTTCACGCTCACGTCTTGACCTTTCACCGTGACGGTGACGCCAGTGGGAGCGGGGATCGGCTTCTTACCGAGGCGGGACATCTTAATAGACCTCGCAGAGAATCTCGCCGCCAACGTTTGCGTCGCGGGCGGCGTTGTCGCTCATCACGCCCTTCGGGGTCGAGATGATCGAGATGCCGAGACCGTTGCGCACGAGGCGAAGATCTTTGATCGACGAATAAACGCGGCGGCCCGGCTTGGAGACGCGCTGAATTTCATGAATCGCCGGCGCGCCTTCGAAATACTTGAGCTCGATCTCGAGTTCCTTGCGGCCCTCGTTCTCGATTTCGCGGAAGTCGCGGATGTAGCCTTCGTCCTTCAGGACTTGCAGCACGCGGGCGCGCAAATTGGACGCCGGCGACAGCGTCTTCGAGCGGCCGCGCAGATGCGCGTTGCGGATGCGGGTGATCAGATCGCCGACGGGATCGTTGATGTTCATCTATCGACGCTCCCTTACCAGCTCGACTTGACCATGCCCGGGATCTGGCCATTCGACGCCAGTTCACGGAGTGCAATACGAGACACTTTCAGCTTGCGGTAGAACGCGCGCGGCCGGCCGGTGATCTCGCAACGATTGCGGATGCGGGTCGCCGACGAGTTGCGCGGCAGTTGCGCGAGCTTCAAGCGCGCCGCGAAACGTTCTTCCAGCGGAAGATCTTCGTTCAGCGCAGCGGCGCGCAGCTTCGCGCGGCGGGCAGCGTACTGCTTCGCCAGGCGCTCACGCTTCTTGTTGCGTTCAATAGAACTGGTCTTTGCCATACTCTCTACTCTCTCCCGGTGCGTTCTGGGGTGGATCGCCTTGCGGTGATCAGTTCCGGAACGGGAAATCGAACTCTTTCAACAAAGCTTTGGCTTCAGCATCGCTGCGCGCGGTCGTGCAGACGACGATATCCAAGCCCCAAATCTGATCGATCTGGTCGTAATTGATCTCGGGGAACACGATGTGTTCCTTGATGCCCATGGCGTAGTTGCCACGGCCATCGAAGCTCTTGCCATTGAGACCACGGAAGTCCTTCACGCGCGGCAGCGCGATTGTGACCAAGCGGTCGAGAAACTCGTACATCTGATCCTTGCGAAGCGTGACCTTCGCACCGATCGACATGCCCTCGCGCAATTTGAACGCCGCAATCGACTTGCGCGCCTTCGTAGCCACCGGCTTTTGGCCGGAAATGGCTGTCAGCGCCTCGATCGCTGAGGTCAGTTTCTTGGAATCGGCGGTTGCTTCGCCGACGCCCATGTTCAGCACGATCTTCTCGAGACGCGGGATTTGCATCTCGTTGCTGTACTTGAACTCTTCCTTGAGCTTGGCGCGGATCGACTTCACGTAGCGCTCTTTCATGCGCGGCGTGTAATCGGCCGGCTTCGGCGCGCGCGGCTTGGAGGCGCCGGCCGCGGCCTTCGCCTTCTTTTCCGCTGCGGCCGCTTTGGCCTTCGCGCCTTTATCGGCGGCGGACTCAGACATCGATTTCAACTCCCGAGCCCTTGGCCACGCGGACCTTCACGCCCTTGTCGTTCGTCTTGAAACCAACGCGCGTCGGCTTGCCCGTCTTGGGGTCGCGCAGAGCAACGTTGGAAATGTGCAGCGACGCTTCCTTTGACACCACGCCGCCGTTGGGGTGGGTCATGTTCGGCGCGGTGTGACGCTTCACCAAATTCAGACCTTCGACGACCACACGATCTTCCTTCGGCATCACCTTGAGGACCTTGCCCGAACGGCCCTTGTCCTTGCCGGCAATGATGATGACGGTGTCGTCCTTCTTAATGCGAGCAACCATTAGAGCACCTCCGGCGCGAGCGAGATGATCTTCATCTGGTTCTTCGCGCGCAGCTCGCGCGGCACCGGTCCGAAGATACGCGTGCCGATCGGCTCGCCTTGGTTGTTGATCAGGACAGCTGCATTCGAGTCGAAACGGATCGTCGAACCGTCCTTGCGTTTGATGTCCTTCGAGACGCGCACGACGATCGCCTTACGGACATCGCCCTTCTTCACGCGGCCGCGCGGCATCGCTTCCTTGATCGACACGACAATGGTGTCGCCAATCGTGGCGTAGCGGCGCTTCGAGCCGCCGAGCACCTTGATGCACATCACGCGCTTGGCGCCACTGTTATCGGCGACGTCGAGATTTGTTTGCATCTGGATCATGACATCATGCTCCGACGCGGCCGACGACTTCCCAGCGTTTCAGCTTGGATTTCGGCGGACATTCTTGAATCTCGACCTTTTCGCCGGTCTTGAAGGCGTTGGCTTCGTCATGGGCGTGGAACTTCGCCGAACGACGAACCGTCTTCTTCAAGAGCGGGTGCAGATAGGTGCGTTCCACCTGCACGACGACAGTCTTGTCGCCCTTGTCGCTCACAATCGTTCCCTGCATCACGCGGCGTGGCATGGCTTAAACCTTCGCTTTCGGTGACTTCTCACGCAGCACCGTCTTGGTGCGCGCGATCGCGCGGCGCACTTCGCGGATGCGCGATGACTTTTCGAGTTGGCCGGTCGCTTGCTGGAAGCGCAGATTGAACTGCTCCTTCTTCAGCGAAGAGAGCTCGTCCTTCAAAGCGGCGGCGTCCTTGTCGCGGACGGATTTGATGTCTTGGCTTGCCATGGCTTAGAGCCCCTCAATCCGCGAAATGATCTTGGTGCGAACCGACAGTTTCGCGGCGCCGAGGCGCAGCGATTCACGCGCAACTGCTTCCGGCACGCCGTCGATCTCGAACATGATCCGGCCGGGCGCCACGCGGGCAGCCCAGAATTCCGGCGCGCCCTTGCCCTTACCCATGCGGACTTCGATCGGCTTCTTCGAAACCGGCACGTCTGGGAAGATGCGGATCCACACGCGGCCTTGGCGCTTCATCTCACGCGTGATCGCGCGGCGCGCCGCTTCGATCTCACGTGCGTTGACGCGGTTCGGCTCCAGCGCCTTCAGGCCAAATTGGCCGAAGTTAAGAGCACTGCCGCCCTTGGTGTTCCCTTTGATCCGGCCTTTGAAGGCGCGGCGGAACTTGGTTTTCTTAGGCTGCATCATAGCGGGTTAGCCTTCCGAATCCGAACCGGCGTCTTCGCCACCGCGCGGCGGGCGGCGGCCACGACGCGGACGATCGCCGGTCGGACGATCTTCGCGCGTCCCACGTGGGCCTCGGTCATCGCGGTCGCGACGTTCGCGGCTTTCGCCAGTTTCGAGCGAGCGCTTATCTTGAGCCATCGGATCGTGCTCGAGGATCTCGCCTTTGAAGATCCAGACTTTCACGCCGATCTTGCCGTACGCGGTGTCGGCCTCGGTGAAGCCGTAATCGACATCAGCGCGCAGCGTATGCAGCGGCACGCGGCCTTCGCGATACCATTCCATACGCGCGATCTCCGCCCCGCCAAGACGGCCCGACACGTTGATGCGGATGCCTTGCGCGCCAAGACGCATCGCTGACTGCATCGCACGCTTCATGGCGCGGCGGAACGCAACCCGGCGCTCGAGCTGCTGGGCAACGCCTTCGGCGACCAGCATGGCGTCGGTTTCCGGCTTGCGGACTTCGACGAGGTTCAGGTGAACCTCGGCGCCCGGCGCCATCTTGCTGAGCTCCTTGCGGAGCTTTTCGATGTCAGCGCCCTTCTTGCCGATGACAACGCCGGGCTTTGCGGTGTGAACCGTAACGCGGCACTTCTTCAGCGGACGCTCGATAATGATCTTGGAGATGCCGGCAGCGGCCAGCTTGTCACGCAGAAACGCGCGGATCTTGATGTCTTCGTGGAGCAGACGCGCGTAGTCCTTCGTGTTGGCGTACCAACGCGAATCCCACGTGCGGTTCACGCCCAGGCGCAGACCGATCGGATTGACTTTCTGACCCATTAGGCGGCCTCAGCTTTTTCGGGCTGCTTTGAGGTATCGCGCAGCACGATGGTGAGTTGAGAGAACATTTTTTCGATGCGGACGCCGCGGCCACGAGCGCGCGTGTGCATGCGCTTCATGGTGATGTTCTTGCCGACGTGCGCTTGCGCGACGACGAGGCTGTCGACATCGAGGCTGTGATTGTTTTCCGCGTTATCGATCGCCGACTTCAGGCACTTCAGCACATCCTTGGCGATGCGCTTTTGGCTGAAACGAAGTTCGTTTACGGCCTTCTCAGCCGACAAACCGCGGATCGACTGCGCCACCAGATTCAGCTTTTGTGGGCTGATACGGAGGGTGCGCAGGATCGCTTTGGCTTCGTTCGAAGCTTCGCGGCGGCGATTCTTGCCGTCCGGTGCGCGCTGTTTTTCTTTCGCGACCATCATGGCTTACTTCCTCTTGGCCTTCTTATCGGCGCCGTGGCCGAAATAGTTTCGCGTCGGCGCGAACTCGCCGAGCTTGTGGCCGACCATGTCCTCGCTCACGAGCACCGGCGTGAACTGTTTGCCGTTGTGAACTTGGAAGGTGAGGCCGACAAATTGCGGCATGATGGTGGAGCGGCGCGACCAGGTTTTGATCTGCTCACGACGGCCGCTGCCGGCAGCCTTCTCGGCCTTTTGCAGCAGATAACCGTCGACGAACGGGCCTTTCCAAACAGAACGCGGCATCTGGATTAGCTCACTTTCTTCGAGTGACGACGACGGATGATCAGGCGATCCGTCGGCTTGGTTTTGCGGGTCTTCGGACCGCGGGTTTTCTTGCCCCAAGGCGTGACCGGGTGACGGCCGCCGGAGGTCTTGCCTTCACCACCGCCGTGGGGGTGATCGACCGGGTTCATCGCGACACCACGAACCGACGGCTTGCGGCCCAACCACTTCGTGCGTCCCGCCTTGCCCCAAACTTCGTTCATGTTGTCGGGGTTCGACACCGCGCCGACCGTGGCCATGCAGATGTCTTGAACCATACGCACTTCGCCCGAAGCCAAGCGCAACTGAGCGTAACCAGCGTCGCGGCCGACGACCTGCGCGTAGGTGCCGGCTGAACGCGCCATTTGCGCACCCTTCAGCGGCTTCAACTCGATGTTGTGTACGATTGTGCCGACCGGGATCGACTTCAGCGGCATAGCGTTGCCCGGCTTCACGTCGACGCGCTCGTTGGCGATGATCGCATCGCCAACCTTCAAGCGTTGCGGCGCGATGATGTAGGCCTGTTCGCCATCCGTGTACTTGATCAGCGCGATCCAAGCGGTGCGGTTCGGATCGTACTCGAGACGTTCGACCTTCGCTTCGACGCCCCACTTGCGGCGCTTGAAGTCAATTTTGCGGTAGGTGCGCTTGTGCCCACCGCCGGTGCGGAACGCCGTCACGCGGCCAGCGTTGTTACGGCCGCCCGTCTTCGTCAGGCCTTCGGTGAGCGCCTTGACCGGTTTGCCTTTGTGCAGCTCAGCGCGATCAACGATCACGAGTTGGCGGCGACCAGGCGAGGTCGGGCGGAATGTCTTGAGCGCCATCTCAGAGCCCCGTCGTCACGTCGATTGAGTAACCGTCGAGCAGGGTCACGACCGCGTTCTTGTGGTCGGAGCGCTTGCCCGGCGTGCCGCGGAAGTTCTTCGTCTTGCCTTTGCGCACGATGGTGTTCACCGCGCCGACTTTGACTTTGAAAAGAGCTTCAACAGCTTCCTTGATGTCCTTCTTCGTCGCCGACAGCGGAACGCGGAAGACGACCTTGTTCTGCTCGGAAAGCAGCGTCGCCTTTTCCGTGATCACCGGCGCGAGGATGGTGTCGTAATGTTTGTTGAGCGCGCTCATGCCGCGGCCCCTTCTGCAGTCTTCTTAGCGGCGCGCTTTTTCGGCGCGGCCTTGGCTTCGCCGGTCTTGCCCTTGAAGCGGTCGTGGATAGCGTTCACGGCGTCTTGCGTCAGCACCAACTTCTCGGCGCGCAGGATGTCGTAAACATTGAGGCCCGCGTTTGGCAGCACGTCGACATAGGGAATGTTGCGCGCGGCGCGCGCCACACCAGCATCGACCGCAGCGCCCGCAATGAAGAGGGCTTTCTCAAGCTTCAAGTTGGTCAGCGACTTCTTCAGAGCCGAGGTCTTGCCGTCTTTCACGGTCAGCGCATCGATGACGATGATATCGCCAGCATTGGCCTTGGCCGAGAGCGCGTGACGCAGAGCCAGTGCGCGGAACTTCTTGGTCAGGTCGTGCGAGTAATCGCGCGGCAAGCGGTTGTGCGCATGACCACCGCCACGGAAGATCGGGGCGTTCGCCGCGCCGTGACGCGCTTGGCCTGTGCCCTTCTGCTTGTAAAGCTTTGAGTGCGAGCGCGAGACTTCGCCACGTGATTGGGTCTTGTGGGTGCCGGCGCGGCGCTTGGCGAGCTGGTACTTCACCATGCGCTGCAGGATGTCGGCGCGGACTTCCTTGATGCCGAAGATCGTCTCGTCGAGATCGACAGAGCCGCCCTTCTTGCCATCGAGAGTTTGAACGTCGAGTTTCATGTCCGCCCTCACTCAGCCGCGGCTTGCGCTTGGCGGATGCCAGCTGGCTTCGGCGCTTCCTTCGGGAGCGCCGTCTTGGCTGCATCGCGCACTTCCACCCAGCCGCCTTCGGCGCCGGGCACTGCGCCACGGACAAACAAAAGTCCGCGATCGGCATCGACGCGGACGATTTGCAGATTTTGAACAGAGACGCGCTCGTCGCCGAGGTGGCCGGCCATCTTCTTGCCTTTGAAGACCTTGCCGGGATCCTGGCGCTGACCGGTCGAACCGTGCGAACGGTGCGAAACCGAGACGCCGTGCGTGGCGCGCAGGCCGCCGAAGTTCCAACGCTTCATCGCGCCGGCAAAACCCTTACCGATGCTGATCCCGGCGACATCAACCTTTTGGCCCGGCACGAAATGCTCAGCCGAGATCAACGCGCCAACCGGCAACAGGTTGTCTTCCGAGACGCGAAACTCACGCACGACCGCCTTCGGCTCGACCTTGGCGCGTGCGAACTGTCCGCGCTCAGCGGCGGTCTTGTTCTTGGCCTTCGTCGCGCCAGCGGCGAGCTGCACGGCATTGTAGCCATCGCCCTTCGCTTCACGAGCTGGCGCACTGCCCTTCTCGTTCTTGCGTGACTTCTTCGGCTTCAACGCAACGGCCTCGCCGGCAGAGTTCTTATACTCTTCCGCATTGACCGTCCGGCGGCCGACAACTTGGCAACCGGCGAGATCGAGCACGGTGACCGGAACGTGCGCGTTGTCGGTATCGAACACGCGCATCATGCCGACTTTGCGTGCAATCACGCCAGTGCGACGGGAAGCTTCTTTGGCCATCGCTATCAACCCAGCACTTGGATTTGAACATCGACGCCGGCGGACAGATCGAGCTTCATCAGCGCATCGACCGTTTGCGGCGTCGGTTGAACGATATCGAGCACGCGCTTGAACGTGCGGATTTCAAATTGCTCGCGGCTCTTCTTGTCGACGTGCGGCGAACGGTTGACCGTGAACTTCTCGGTGCGGGTCGGCAGCGGCACAGGGCCGATCACCGTCGCGCCCGTGCGCTTTGCCGTCGACACGATTTCCTTCGCCGACAGGTCAAGCGTGCGGTGATCGAAGGCTTTGAGCCTGATCCGGATATTTTGCTGCATCATCGCAAAAATCTTCCCAAATTCACCAACGCAGCGACTTGCATCGCTGAACGCAAAATTCGGCGACGCGCCTCCTCAAGGCCCGCCGACGAGAAAAACGCCGCCCGAACCGGACGGCGCTTTGAAAGAGTGGATCGCAAAAAACGCTGGCTTTACGGGGCCTTCGACCCCGTGTGCTCAACCCGCTTTGTCCGCCTGGGACGCTCTGGGAAGCTGCCGCGTAGCTTGCGAACCGCGTCTAAGCAAAAGCTTACAGCCGGTTCGAAGGGCGGTGTCCTATAGACGGGAAATCGGGGCGTCAAGCCGCGTTTTGCGCGGCTGTCATTGGCCGATGGATACCTCGCCAGAGCCGCGCACTTCCTGGTGAATGTGGCCGGTCGCCGAGGCGGCGCTCACACTGCCCGAACCTGTAATATCAGCGTCGATATTGACGACTGCCGCGGTCACCGCGACCCCGCCCGACCCACGAATGGTAACGTCGAGATCCTGGACGGTCGCGCCAATCGTGACATCGCCCGAGCCTGAAAGGTCGATATTTGCTGCGGTTATCGCCCCAGCATCGACACTGACGCTGCCCGAACCTCGCTCGTCCGAGGTCAGATCGCCTTGCAACGAGGCAATCTTCACGGAGCCGGAGCCAGAGATGTCCAGCGACGCGCCGTTGGCGACGGCGCCTACCACAACGTCGGCCGAGCCACGAATGTCCGCTGTCAGGCTTTGGGCGGCGCCCGCGTTAACACCGCCGGAACCAGAAACATCAAGAGCCAAGTCACCGGCTACATCGCCAACGCTGGTCGTGCTGCAGCCACGGACGTCGAGGTTGAGGGCTTGGCTTGCGCCAATGTCGGTCGCGCCTGCGCCCGACCGGTCAACCCGCAGGGTGCGCGGGGCGTGGATGGTGATATGCGGCAATTCGCTGGCCTCGAAATCCCCGTCCCCATAGCCGCGCACCAAAGCGCCGCCGTCGCTGTCACATCCACGAACACGACCGCGCAATTGGCCATCAATCGTCACTTGTCCGTCGTCAGCGACCACGGTCGGCATTGGCAATTGGCCAGGCGAATTATCGATCTCGACTGAATAATCGGTCCGATCTTCCGGTGTGATGGTTACGATTGCGGCCGCATGCCGGATTCGCAGCTCGGTCCCGGCGAACGTCTCGGCAGCCATTGTGCCGGAACTGACGGCAACTACAGGCGCATCACCACCGCCATCACCATGCCAGTCGCCGTGAAATCCGAAGTGCGGACCGCCAACCATGGCGCCGACGCCAAAAATAATGGCAACCGTAATCGCCAATACGAACACGAACCGTTCCATCCACGTCTCCCTCGCGCCGGATCAGGGCGTCTACTCGCTCGTAAAGATGCGCGCCCTGGTCCCTTTGGATGCGCCGCTAGGTTAACCCACTCAATTCGCTCGTCAAAAACACAAAAGAAAAACCCCGGAGATTGCTCTCCGGGGCCCGTTTCTTTCGTTCGAAACGAAGGTTACTCGACAACCTTCGCGACGACGCCCGAACCGACTGTGCGGCCGCCTTCGCGGATAGCGAAGCGGAGGCCTTGGTCCATCGCGATCGGGTTGATGAGTTCAACCGTCATTTTGATGTTGTCGCCAGGCATAACCATTTCGACGCCAGCCGGCAGTTGCACGATGCCGGTCACGTCGGTGGTGCGGAAATAGAATTGCGGACGATAGTTGGTGAAGAACGGGGTGTGACGGCCGCCTTCTTCCTTCGTCAGAATGTACACTTCCGCTTCGAACTTCTTGTGCGGCGTGATCGAGCCGGGCTTGGCCAGAACTTGGCCGCGCTCGACGCCGTCACGATCGATGCCGCGCAGCAGCGCGCCAATGTTGTCGCCAGCTTGCCCCTGGTCGAGCAGCTTGCGGAACATTTCAACGCCCGTGCAGGTCGACTTCACAGTCGGACGGATGCCGATGATTTCGATTTCGTCGCCAACTTTCACGATGCCCTTTTCGACCCGGCCGGTGACGACCGTGCCGCGACCCGAGATCGAGAACACGTCTTCGACCGGCATCAGGAACGGCAGGTCCAGCGGACGCGCCGGTTGCGGGATGTAGGTGTCGACAGCAGTCATGAGGTTCATGATGGCGTCTTCGCCGATCGGCGCATCACGGCCTTCGACCGCCGCTAGAGCCGAGCCCTTGATGATCGGAATGTCGTCGCCCGGGAAGCTGTAGGACGTCAGCAGTTCGCGAACTTCCATCTCGACGAGATCGAGCAGCTCAGCGTCGTCGACCATATCGACCTTGTTCATGAACACGACCAACGCCGGGACGCCGACCTGACGAGCGAGCAGAATGTGCTCGCGGGTCTGCGGCATCGGGCCGTCGGCAGCGGACACGACGAGGATGGCGCCGTCCATTTGAGCGGCGCCCGTGATCATGTTTTTCACGTAGTCGGCGTGGCCGGGGCAGTCGACGTGCGCGTAGTGGCGGTCAGCCGTTTCGTACTCGACGTGCGCGGTGTTGATCGTGATGCCGCGAGCCTTTTCTTCCGGGGCTGCGTCGATGTCCGCGTACGACATGGCCTTCGCTTGGCCACTCTTGGCCAGCGTCATGGTGATAGCCGCTGTGAGCGTTGTCTTGCCGTGGTCGACGTGACCAATCGTGCCGATGTTGCAGTGCGGCTTGTTCCGCTCAAACTTTTCCTTGGCCATCTTGAGGTCCTGTCTCTCCGGGCGTCTAAAATAGATCGTCGGCGCCGAGGCCAAGCCGAAGCGCGCGTAAGGTGCGGGTCTTTAGCCGCACTTGCGCGAACGTCAAGCCCGCAAAGCCTTGGAAAGCCGATCTGACGCGGCTAATGGTCATTCCGCGACGGTCGTCCGACGAGGACGCGAAATGGGAATGCGGTGCGAGGTTTCCAACCTTCAGTCCGCAGCTGTGCCCGCAACTGTAAGCGGCGAGCGTTCCCGCCAACATGCCACTGGGACCGAAACGGCCCTGGGAAGGCGGCGGAAACGCGCTTGAGCCGCAAGTCAGGAGACCTGCCGCCGCACGTCGCTCGTTCGCCTGGCCGGGTCCAGCCGTCGAACCGGAACTCTCCGCTGCAGCGACGCGGGCGGCCCCGCGTGACGTCACGCCCCGCTTGTCGCTGTGAAACGTGCGCCTTTGGGGACGGGGCGCGCGCAAAAGCGGGGACCACCCATGCAAAGTAAATTTCTGACTGCACTGCTCGCGGCGAGCGCGCTGGCCGCGCCTGCCTATGCTCAAGATCAGCACGACGACATCGTCGTCACGGCGACACGCGTCGAAACGCCGATCCGCGATCTCCCGGCGGACGTGACCGTGATCGATGCCGATGTGGCGCTCTCGCGCGGGCAAACGACTGTCGCTCAGGCACTTGAAGACGCCCCCGGCCTCGGCGTCATCCAAGGCGGCGGGTTAGGCCAGCAGACCAGCCTCTTCGCCGGCGGCGCCAATTCCTATCACACCCTGGTTCTGTTCGACGGACTACGCCTCAATGACCCATCGACACCGAACTCTTCGTTCGATGCTGGGCAAGATCAAATCAACGGCCTTACACGCCTTGAAGTTGTCGGAGGGCCAATGAGTGCCGTTTTCGGCTCCTACGCCATTGGCGGTGTTGTCAACATGATCCCGCGCCATGGCGGCGACGGCGCGCTCAACGCGCGCTTGGATTTCGCGGCAGGTTCATTCGAAACGCTGAATGCAGCGGCCGGCATCGACGGCACAGTTGGCGCCTTCCGCTATGCGATCACAGGCGAAGCCTTCACCACCGATGGCTTTGATCTCGTGCCGGCGCGAATGGTGACACATACCGGCGACAAGGACGGCGCAGAATCCTCCGCCATCACGGGCGTTTTCGACCTGCAACTTACCCCGGCCTTCTCGCTCGATCTTCTGGCGCGCCGCCGCCAATCGAGCGCCGACATCGACGTGTTCGACTACGAGTTCGCGCCTCCTTATCGTGAGACGCGCGTCGACTCCCCGGACGCGGAAGTACGCCAAAACGATGTCACGCTAGCGCGCCTTGGCGCGACGTGGGCGCTAACCAACACGCTTTCTGCGCGCGCCAGCGTCGGCGGCATCGATCAGAATCGGGTCCTAGACCGCTTCGGCGCGCTAACCGACAGCTTCGACGGTGAGCGACGCTTCGCAGACTTGACCCTGAACTGGAGCGCTGGAGACGTCGCCGGCTTCAGTGATGTCGCCGTAGTCACTGGAGTCGCGGTGGAACGCGAAAAGGCCGACATCGCCCAGGGCTTCGGTTATCCGCCGCCATTCTCGTTCACCCGCGCCGACCAAGCTCAAACCGGCGCCTTCCTCACCGCGCAGGGGCGCACTGCCGCGCTCAGCGTCACCAGTGCGCTGCGTGTCGATGATTTTGAAGGCTTCGGCGCGCAAACAACGTGGCGCCTCGGCGCATCTTTCGATCTCAACGATCGCACACGCGTGTACGGGTCCTATGGCACATCCTTCCGCGCGCCCGCCCTGTACGAACGTTTTTCCTCCGCGGGCGCACCTGACCTCGATCCCGAGCGCGGCAAGACCTGGGAAATCGGTGCGGACACAAGCCTTGCCGCCTTCGGCCAAGATCATGGATTTGAGATTTCCGTCCTCAATCGGCACACCGAGTTGGAAGACATGATCGACTTCTTCGGCTTCACCTACGCCAATATCGACGAAGCGGAGATCAACACCGCCGAGCTGCGCGCAGCGATCCGCCCGGCCTCGTGGCTCACGCTGCGCGGCGCCTACATCTACACCGACGCGCAAGACACGATGGCGAACACCGAATTGCTTCGCCGGCCTCAAGACGTGTGGCTTGTCTCGGCCGATATCACGCAAGGAAACTTCATCGGCCGGATTTCCTGGCGCAGCATCGGCGGACGACAGGATTTCATATACGGCGATGACAGTTTTGGCGCCGCCGCGCCGCCCTACACCGGCGAGGTCGCTCAATACGATGTGGTGCGCGCATCGCTTAGCTTTGATTTCTCGCCGAACGTCATGGCCTACGTCGCCGCAGACAATGCGCTTGATGAGACCTACGAAGCCGCCAACGGCGTCGCCAGCGCGCCCCGCACCATCACTGTCGGTTTGCGTTTGCGCGCCGGTTCCAACTAGGCGCGCCGCCAAACGTGGCCTAGCGTCCTCCTGTCGAAAAGCAGGAGGACGTCATGGCAGTCGCGAAAGTGATCGAAGTCACCGCAGGATCCAAGAAGGGTCTTGAGGATGCTATTGAAGCCGGCATGGCGAAGGCCTCGGACTCGCTCGAAAACATCGAGGGCGCCTGGATTCAAGACATTAAGGTCACGGCAAAGAACGGCAAGATCAGCGAGTGGCGCGTCAACATGAAGGTGACGTTCGTCTTGACCTGATCATTGAGCGTTAAGGTTCAGATCGTCGCCGACGACATTGTGCGCGCCGTCTAAGCAGAGCGATCGAAGCGCGCCGTTCTCGACGCCGGGCGGCACGGCGCCGCGCCGAAACCATTGACGTCCGAGCGTAACTTCGCCGGACAAAGGCACACCGATGGGCGCCCATGTCGCGTCGATGCGTTCGCGCGCGTCTTCGGTGAGCGCCCAAGTGGGCCACGCGTCGGCGATATGCGTAAACCGCACGCGCAGACTACCGCAGTCGAATTGGCCGAACTCCATACTCGTGATCTCGACGACACGACGTTGCGAGTTCGGGCAAAACTGCGGACGCGCCCCTCCATAGGGCGATCCCTGTAGAAACGCAGCGCCCTCTGGCGTCGGATTGTATTCAATGACGCCGGGGCCGATGTCTGGCCGCTCGCGTTCGGTCAAGAATCCCAGCTCCACGAATTCATGCATGCGTTGCTGGCTCGCGGATGACACCTCCTCGCCCCAGTCACGCCGCATGAGATCGTATCGCGCGTAATAGACGTTGCGACGTTCGCTCGCCGCCAACCAAAGCCCCGGCCAGGGGTAGCAAAGCGGCGCCGCGGTGACGAGCGTCTGCACCGCGGAGAGAACCTCGGCGCGATCAACCGTACTCTCGACACGCTCGATGACGCTCTCAGCAGCTCCAGTGCGAATCTCGCGCGGGACCCGCAAGAATTCCTCCCGCGACGGAACGCTCCCCAGCCCTTCACACGCGCATAGCGTGAAAGCCAGGAATCCCAATCCGATCCAGCGCATCGCTGTTGCCAAGACCATTGCCGCCTCCGTCAGGCACAATGATCACACTATGATCTGCTATTGCGCCGCAGCAAACCTGCTCACGTCTGAAGGGTTCGCTTTCACGGGGAAAATGACCTTTTGACCGAAGGAATGGCGGCAAGTGAGTAGCGCGGCGGCGCCCTTCTCGCACATTGCCATGAGTTAAGGCAGTTGCGGTTCACATAACCGAGCGCGGTCATGTTGTACAAGATGAACGAATGGAGCGGGTAGAGGGAATCGAACCCTCGTCTTTAGCTTGGAAGGCTACGGCTCTACCATTGAGCTATACCCGCCGCTGATTTGTTCTCTCGTAAGCCGTCCAAAGCTTGGTAGCGGCATACACCCCTCGCTCACACGAGCGAAGGCTGGTGGAAGGGGCTGGATTCGAACCAGCGTACGCTCGCGCGGGCAGATTTACAGTCTGCTGCCATTAACCACTCGGCCACCCTTCCGGCCATGCTTCCGCGAAGGCCAAAGCGCCTGTAAGGCAGGGCCCTGATTTCGCGGAGCGCGTCCTATACCTAAGCCCCCTCCCCCGCTCAACCCGGATCGTGCGCGTCCGCTGAACCCGCTGCCACGCCGGGAGTTTGAAGCCGAAGGCGGCGGACCCTCCTGGATTTGGGGCGTGCACGCCTGCCTTGCGGCCTTGAGCAATCCCGCCCGGCGCATTGAACGTGTCGTCGCCACACGCAACGCCGCCTCACGCCTGCCCGCGGGAGTTCAGCCGCATATCCTCGAACCCGACGCAATCGACGGGATGTTGCCGCCGGGCGCTGTCCACCAAGGTTTGGCGGTTCGCGCCTCCCCGCTTGAGCCCGCCGGCCTTGAGAGCATCTGCGCGGCGCCCGACGGGCGCAGCGTCTTGGTGCTTGATGGCGTCACTGATCCGCAGAACGTCGGCGCGGCGTTTCGATCGGCCGTCGCCTTCGGCGCGCGCGCGGTGATCTTACAAGACAGAAAATCGCCGCCGTTGACGGGCGTGCTCGCGAAAGCAGCGGCGGGCGCCATCGAACTCGTACCGCATGCGCGCGTAACGAATCTCGGACGCGCGGTCGAAACACTGCGTTCGCTTGGCTACCTCACGGTGGCGCTGGAAGGCGAGGCAGAGCTGGGCCTCGCTGAAGCTCTTGATGACAAGCGCTCCGCGGCAATCGTTGTCGGCGCTGAAGGCAAAGGCTTGCGGCCCGGCGTGGCGGAAGCATGCGAGAAACGCGCCCGTATCCCAATCGCGCCGCAACTCGAGAGCTTGAACGTCTCCGTGGCGGCAGCGATTGCGCTCTATGAGGCGAAACGTTCGCGCTAGTGCGCGGCAGCTGATCTTCGGAAAATCACGCTCTTGATTAAAAAGAAGACCCCAATCGTGATCATGTAGCCCAGAGCCAAGACGCCAGCTCTGATCCAGAAATCCTGTTCCATGATCGGCGGCAAGCTGAAGGCCTCGCCGCTGCCGGCCAGAACCGGCGCGAGCTTCTCGATGGCGATGTGCGCCACGACCGCCAAAATCGCGAACGGCACCCACTGCTTCCAACTACTCATAAAGATCGCCGCTATGAGCGCGATGACGAGATTGCGCCAATCACCGTTCACGATGCCGAAGCCATCGCGCATATAGGCAATTGCCTGATCGACGAATTCCATACGCCCCTCCGCGTTGTCCCGACCCTCCCCAGGGTCACCGGTCAATTGTTAGGCGCCAGTCGAGGTTCCGTCCAGCGGCCTTAGGTCAGTTCCAAGGTCATCAGAACGTCATCCACCAACGCCCCAGCTACCTTGATACCGCCAGGGATGCGGCCTGTTTGCTGAAAACCGAGGCGCTCATAGAGGCTGCGCGCATGTCGGTTCGCGCCGTTGACCCAAAGCGCAATCCGCGATCCGCCCTTCTCCTTTGCGTCCGCGATCGCGGCTCGCAGAAGCTCGGTGCTCGCGCCGGCGCCGCGGCCATCTGGGTGCACGTAGACGCCGTGGATCCAGAACGTATGTGCGAGCGAGGGATAGGGTAGCGCGTCGATCGTGCACTTGCCGATCAGACGCTCGCCGTCGAATGCGCCCCAACCCTCGCCTCGGGCCAGCATCGCTTCCACAGCCTCGTCGGAGCGCGCCGCATCGGTCTCGACAACATCAACAAATCCGTCCGGCGACTCCGCAATGCCAAACCGATGCAGCGCGCGATACGCCGCGATATCCGCTGCCGTGAGCCTGCGTATGTTCACGCGCCGCCGCCGCCAAAGCGCGCCGCGAGATCAGCGACCTGCTCATCTTCGATCTTTTTGAACAGCACATCTGGCGGCGTGAACGCATGACCGCGCGCAAGCGCATCCCATACGCCGCGGTCATCCGCCTTCGGCCAACCACGCTTATCATCAGGCACGCCAAGCGCATCGAGCACTGCGGCGGCGGCGTCGGGGATAAACGGCTGCGCGAGAATGGCGAACAGGACACACGCATTCAGTCCTGTGCGCACGCTGGTTGCGGCGGCATCGCGATCATTCTTCAACGCCGTCCAGGGCGCGGAAGCCTGCAAATACTCGTTGCCGGCGACCCAGATCGCCCGCAGCTCCGCCGCGGCTTTACGATATTCCATCTGTTCGTGGAATTGGGTGAGCGCTGTGATGCGCTCCGCGACCTCGGCGAAGAGCTTTTCCTCATGCGCGCCGGGCGAGCCGCCATCGGGAACGGCGCTATCAAACTTCGACGCCGCAAACCGCGTGATGCGGTTGATGAAATTGCCGAACACGTTAGCGAGATCGGCATTGATGGTCTGTTGAAACTGCTCAAGCGTGAACGCCGCGTCGGAACTCTCCGGCGCGTTCGCCATCAGGTACCAGCGCCAATAATCGCTCGGCAGCAGTTCAAGCGCTTGATCCATGAAGATGCCGCGCTTCTCGCTGGTCGAGAATTTGCCACCGTACCAAGTGACCCAGTTGAACGCCTTCAAACGATCAACCAGCTTCCACGGCTCTTGGCTGCCCATGATCGTCACGGGAAAGCTCACCGTGTGGAAGGCGACATTATCCTTCCCCATCACCTGGATGTAGGTGACGTCGTCTGCGCCCTTGTCGGTGCGCCACCAGCGTTCCCAATCGCCGCCGGTTGCTTCGGCCCACTCAACAGTCGAGCCGATGTACTCAATTGGCGCGTCGAACCAGACGTAGAACACCTTGTTCTCGAAGCCCGGCCGGACCTGGCCATTCTGCGTGACCTTGATGCCCCACGAGAGGTCACGTGTGATTGAGCGATCGATCAGGCCTTCATCCAACCATTTGTACGCGATCGAACGCGCCAGCGGCGGCCATTCGGTGGATTTGTCGACCCAGGCGCGGATCGCGTCCTGCATCTTCGGCTGTTTAAGGAAGAGATGCGCCGTGTCGCGTGGCTCGACATTGGTCGAGCCGGAAATCTTCGACCGCGGATTCTTCAGTTCAATCGGGTCAAGCAGCGTTCCGCAATTGTCGCATTGATCGCCGCGAGCGCGCTCGAATCCACAATTCGGGCACGTGCCTTCAACGTAGCGGTCTGGCAGGAAACGCCGGTCGTCGATCGAATAAATCTGCTTCGAGACACGTTCTTCGATCAGCCCGTTTTTCTCCAACACCTCGCAGAAATGTTGTGTGAGCTTGTGGTTCGGCGGATTGGAGGAGCGGCCGAAATGGTCAAACGACAGCTTGAAGCCAACGCACGCGTCCTTCTGAATCTTGTATTGCTCGGCGCAATAGCTCGCCACGTCCTGGCTCGCCTCGGCGGCCGCGAGCTCAGCGGGCGTGCCATGTTCGTCCGTCGCACAGATGAACAGAACTTCGTGACCCTGCAGACGCCGAAACCGCGCGTGAATGTCCGCCGGCAACATCGAGCCAGCAAGATTGCCAAGGTGCTTGATGCCGTTGATGTAAGGAAGCGCGGACGTGATGAGGTAGCGGGCCATAGCGCCCGCTACCTAAGGCTCTTCCTGGTCGCCAGCAAGGAGCGGCTTACGAGGTCGCCTTCAGGCGGTTGTACGCATCGCGCATCATGCCGCCATAGCGCTCCACCTGACCCGAACCGTTATAGCCGCGCGCAAACCCTTCCCAATCCTTGCGCACCAATTCATCCGCCAAATTGTTGGCGCGCACGAACGCGGTGAACGCCTTCAATTGCTGCGCCTGGGTCTTCGCCATGTCCGAGACGAACGACTTCGGATCCGGGAAACCGCAAGCCGCGTGGTTGAAGCCCATGATCTGGAAGAGACCATAGCTCGCCGACGCCACCGCATTTTGCGGATCGAGCGCATAGGCCGCCTTGAGCTGGTTCCAGCGGTCGTCTTGCGACCGCGGATACTTCGACGCATCCCAGGTCGGATAGGAGATCGTCGGGTGGCTCGCGTCGTACATGTGATTGGTCCGCCGCGAGAAGATGTGCGGCTCGAACAGAATGATCGGACGTCCGTCTACAGCAAACGCCCCGGCGCGACCGCTTTCGACTTCGACCACCGCCTGCACAGCCTCAACTTCGCAGCCGAGTGTCGCCGCGGCCGCCTCATAGTCGGCGCGAGTCAGCGCCACTGAGTTCGCCGTTTTCAGCGAGTCCAAATAGCCGTCGTCGCTGGTCGGCGGCAGCGCCGCGTAAGCCGACGCGAGTGCGGCGGCGTAGGACGCTGCGTTCGGACCACCCTCATACTCGCCCGCAAACGTCGCCCAATCGCGGCGTTGCAGTTCGTCCGCAAGGCCCGCGCGGCTGACATAGGCTTCAAACGCCGCCAGCTGGCGCATCTCTGACTTCGCCATGTCGTCAACGAACGCAAACACACTGGCGTAGCCAGCCGTCGCGAAATAGCGGCCAGGAAGCTGGAACACGCCCCAGCTGGTTGCGCCGAGCGCTGCAGCAGGATCGAGCGCATAGGCTTCAGCCAGCTTCGTCCAACGCGTTGCCTGATTACCAGCGAGCGGCGCACGGTTCGTGCTGCTCGAAATCGCCGGATGCGATGCATCGAAGCGATGGCCAGTGAGTTCGCTGAAATAGAACGGCTCGAACGAAATCAGAATTTTGCCAGCCGAAAATCCAGGCCCCGCGCTCTCAACGCGTAGAATGGCCTTGATGACGTTTGCATCGGCGCCGAAGCGCTGCGCAAGGGCAGCAATCTCGGAATCTGCCACGCGCGCCGCGTCTGTCGCGCGCAACGTATCGAGCGAAAACCCTGCTGGCGGACCTGACGGCGCCGGCGGTTCCGGCGGCGGCAGAGGTGGCGACGCAGGCGGCGGCGCGGGCGGCGTTGCCGGCGGTGGCGCAGGCGGCGTCGCCGGCGGTGGCGCAGGTGGCGTCGCTGGAGGGGGCGCCGGCGGTGTCGCCGGCGGCGGTGAAGGCGGTCGAGGCGGCGGCGGAGGTGGTGGCGATGTTGGACGGGTGCTGCCGCGGGTGCCGAAAATGGCGCGGAAAACTGAGTCCCAGAAGCTCATGCCAATCCCCGAATCTGCGTATCCAGCCGCGCGCCGCGTTCTCCGGCGCCCCACTTAAGCCAGGGGTCCGCATTAGCCATTTCTAAGGCGGCGGGCAAACCACATGTCGGCGAACGTGACGCTTTCGCTGACGCGAACAAAGTGGCAAAAGCCCGCTCCGCGCGCCGCGTTAGCTCAGCTGGTAGAGCACCTGATTTGTAATCAGGGGGTCAGGGGTTCGAGTCCCTTACGCGGCACCGCGTCTAACACGCTGTTTCGCGGCGCCTTTCTAGCATGACCCGAAAGGGGTGGGACGGTTCGTCCGCTTGTGTGGGCTGACGCCCAGCGGGACTGTGCTTGCGAACTTGGAGGGTTCTCAATGCGTCACCTGCTCGTCATCGGTCTGCTCACACTTTCCGCGTGCGGTTCGCCGCAGACACCATCCACAAGCTCATCATCTGCTACCGCCCCGGCGCAAGTGGACCGACAACCCGAGATCGCGGACCTGCCCGCGCCATATAACGAAGCCAATTATGAAGCAGGCCGGCGCGCGTTCGCTCAATGCCGCTCCTGCCATGTCATTCAAGCCGGAGCGCCCAACCGCGTCGGACCCAACCTACACGGCGTGTTCGGCCGCCACACCGGCACTGCGCCGGGGTTCACGTATTCTCAGGCGCTCCAAAACGCAGACTTCGTCTGGGATGCCGATCACCTCGATCACTGGCTGCAAAACCCGCAAACCTTCCTGCCAGGCACCCGAATGGCCTTTCCCGGCGTCCACGATGACACACAACGCCGCGATCTGATCGCTTACTTGATGATCGAATCAAAACCGGAAGAGTGATCACTCGGCAGGCGCCGCCCGGCCGTGCTCGTATTGCTCGATCTCTTTTGCCGTCGCTTCCGGTGACTTCGTGTATTTCGCTAGCAGGTCGTAGAACACCGGCACCACGAACAACGTCAGCATCGTCGCGACCAACAGACCGAAGAAGATCACCGTGCCGATGGTGAAGCGGCTTTCAGCGCCTGCGCCGTGGCCGAGGATCAGCGGCACAGCGCCGACAATTGTCGCAATCGACGTCATCAAAATCGGTCTGATCCGCAGGTTCGAGGCTTCGATGATTGCCTCGCGAATACTCCTGCCTTCGTCTCTGAGTTGGTTCGCAAATTCGACGATCAGAATGCCGTTCTTGGCAGCGAGCGCGATCAGAATGATGAGACCAATCTCGCTATAAATATTCAGCGTGCCGCCAAACATGAACAACCCGAAGAGACCGCCCGTGATAGCGAGCGGCACTGACACCATGATGACGAACGGGTGGATGAAGCTCTCGAATTGCGCCGCGAGCACCAGGAACACAACGATCAACGCAAATCCAAAGGCGAAAGCAATGGCCCCGGTCGATTGCTTGAATTGACGCGCCGCGTCGGTGTAGTCGATCGAAACTGCTTCGCTGCCAATCTCGGCGCGCGCCACGCGCTCCAACTCATTGAGTGCGTCGCCAATCGCGTACGAGGCTGGGATTGAAGCAGAGATCGTCACAGCAGCTTGCCGGTTCAAACGGCGGCGTTCGGCGGAATCACCCGCGGTTCGAAGGCTCACAAGCGTTGAAAGCGGCGCCAGCTCACCGGTGCGATCCGAGCGCACGTATTTGTTGGCGAGATCGGTAATGTCGGAGCGTTCCTGCCGCTCGGCCTGCAAGTAGACGTAATACTCTTCCCCGCGGTCGGTGATCGTGTTCACGCGGCGCGAGCCCATTGTCGATTCCAATGTCCGCCCGATCGCCTGCACCGACACGCCGAGAGCCGCCGCCCGCTCACGATCGATATCGACAAGCACGCGAGGCGAAGTCGGCTGATAGTCCATACGCGGACGCTGGAAGTTGGGATTTTCGCGCAAGCGATCAAGCACGCGTTCGGAAATCGCCGCAAGTTGTTCGTAGGTCGAGCCAAGGAGCACGATCGAGACGCCGTCGGCGCCGCGGCCCTGAAACGGATTTTGCATGCGCGCACGCACCGTGGCGCCTGGAATTTGGCCTAGGCGCTGGTTCAACTCGGCTTCTATCTCAGAGCCACTGCGGCTGCGATCCTCCCAGTCGGACAGGAAGACGCGGCCGGCGCCGGAGGAAAAGCGATTGGTGCCGGCATCGCCAAACCCAGGCGCCAACACGAGCACCCGTTGCGCTTCGCCGCTCTGCACGTAGCTCAGCAGCACCTCTTCCACTTGGCGCATGACGCGGTTGGTGTATTCAAAGCCAGACCCCTCCGGCGCCTGCACCTGAATGACAAGGTTGCCGCGATCCTCCGCTGGCGTGAGCTCGGACGAGAGCTGCGTGAAGATGAAACCGCCGAGCACGATCACTCCGGCGAATATCGCTATCACCAGTGGCTTCACATTCATCGCGGCTTCGAGCGAGGCGCTGTAGGAGGAACGAAGCTTATCGAGCGCAGTATCGACGAAGCGCGAAAGCCTCGTGCTGTTCTTTACTGGCTTCATCAACTTCGAGCACATCATCGGCGAAAGCGACAATGATGCGAAAGCAGAGATCACGATGACGCCTGCAATGGTCACCGCGAGTTCAACGAAGAGGCGGCCGACGTAGCCGCCAACGAACAGCAACGGCAAGAACACCGCCACCAACACCGCAGACGTCGCCACGATAGCAAAAAACACCTGACGCGAACCGCGTTCAGCGGCCACTAGCGGCGGCTCGCCTAGAGTATCCACGCGCCGTTGCGCATTTTCGAGAACGACAATTGCGTCGTCGACGACCAGACCAATCGCCAACACCAATGCGAGCAACGTAAGCAGGTTAATCGAAAACCCGAACAGCATCATGATCAGGAACGACCCGATCAAGCAGACGGGAATAACCGCCGCAGGAATAAAGGCCGCGCGCCACGATCCCAGGAACAGGAAGATGACAAAAACGACCAGCGCCGTAGATTCCAACAGCGTCTGACCGACACGTTGAATCGCGCGATCGATAAACACCGTCGAGTCATAGGTGATGACGATATTGGTGCCTTCCGGCAGCGTTGGCCGGATACGCTCGACTTCCGCTTTGACAACGCGCCCCACGTCGAGCGCATTCGAACGTGATTGCCGCACGATGCCGAGGCCGACCTGTTCGACGCCGTTTCCCCGGAACAGACTGCGCGTCTCCTCGGGTTCGAAATCCACCCGCGCGATATCACCCAACCGCACAACGGCCTCATCCGAGCCGCCGCCGCCCGCCACCGGCAGACGCGCAAACTCCTGCGGTGTCTGGAAGGCGCGCTCGACGCGCACTTGGTAATCGCGCTCTTGGCTCTGCACATAGCCTGCAGGAAGCTCGACGTTTTGGGCACGGAGGGCATTCTCGACGTCCTGCACAGTGATCCCGCGCGCGGCCATGGCATTGGTGTCGAGCCAAATCCGCATCGCACGACGGAAACCACCGCCGATCCGGACGTTAGCCACCCCGTTCAACACCGCAAGGCGATCGACAATGTAGCGATCGGCGTAATCGGTCAGCGCCATCCGATCGAGGGTCGTTGATTCTAAGCTGAACCAAATGATTGCGTCCGCGTCGGCGTCCGCCTTGCGGATCGTCGGATCGTCGATGCCCGCTGGCAGCTGAGCCCGCGCGCGGCTGACCGCGTTGCGGACATCGTTGGTGGCGTCCTCCAGATCACGTTCAAGCGAAAACTCGATGTTGATCGAAGAACGCCCATCTCGGCTTGTCGCCGAAATCAGGTCGATGCCGTCGATGCCAGAAAGCTGATCTTCGATCACCCGCGTGATTTGGCTTTCCACCACCTGAGCAGAGGCGCCGGGATAGCTCGCGTTCACTGAGACAATCGGCCGATCGACGTCAGGCAGTTCGCGCAGCGGCAGACGGGTGAAGGCGATCAAGCCGAACGCAATGATGATGAGCGAGAACACCGTCGCCAACACGGGGCGGCGAACGGAGAGATCAGAAAGCGTCATGCGCTGGGCTTACCGGCCACGCGGGCGCAGGGGCAGCGCGCCTTCAGCGGCGGGCTGAGATTGTCCCAATTGCACCGGCTGGCCAGGCCGCACGCTCTGGACCCCCTCGGTGATGACCTGATCGCCGGCGCTCAAACCCTCCAACACTTCGGCCATGCCGCCGGCGCGCTGACCAACGCGGATGCGCGCGAGTTCAACCGACTGTGCGCCCTCGCGCGCGACAACACGATAAACGTAAGCGCCGTCGATCTGATCGAGGATCGCGATCTCCGGGATGGCAAGCGCATCGCGCGGGTTAGACTGCACGTCGACCGTCATGAGCATTCCAGGACGCAGCGTGCCATCTTGGTTTGGCAAGATCGCTCGCACCCGCACCGTGCGCGTCGCTGGATCGATACGGCTATCAACGTTCGCGATTGATCCGCTGAACGTCCGATCCGGATAGGCCGCGGTGTGCGCCGTCAGGCTGACGCCCGGCGCGATCCGCGCGATCTGGGTTTCAGTCACTGTAAAGTCGAGTTTGATCTCCGACGTATCGTCCAGCGTTCCGATCTGGTCGCCCGGGCGCACATATTGACCAGGGCTGGCGAGCCGTAAGCCGACGACACCAGCAAACGGCGCGCGAATGGTTCGGTCGGCGATGCGCGAGCCGCCGGCATTGAAACGCGCCTCAGCCGCATCCGCCGCCGCTTGCACGGCGTCGAGGCGCGCTTGTGATGCAAAGCCGCGATCAAACAAGTCTTGCGTGCGCCGAAGATCTTCCTGTGCTGCCTGGTTGGCCGCGCGCGCCTCAGCCAAGGAGGCTGCCTGTTCCACGCTCGACATTTCGACCAGCACTTGGCCCGCGCGGACCTGATCGCCGCTCTCGAAGTGAAGCCGGCGGATCGTGTCCGCCACCTTCGGGGTCAACACGATGCTTTCGCGCGCTTGGGCCGTCCCGATGGCCTGTAAGCCGTCGGTGAAGGTGTGCATTTGCGCTGCGACGGCCACCACGTTGGTGGCGCCGCCGCCTCTGCCGCCGCCTCGTCCGCCAGGCGCCGGGGAAGCTGTGGCGGAACCGGCCGCACCCAATACCGCCTCCGTCGTCGCCTTACCGACAACGACGAACAGCATCAGCGCCAGACCGGCGACGACGACCGCCGCAAAGCCAAAGCGTTTGAACAGCCCCAACATTCTGTAACGGTTCCTACACAATAAGTTTTGCGGATGTGTGACTACGCATGAACAAAGTCCAGCGCCATTGCGACTAATCGCGGGACGACTGCCACAAGCCTACCACAAGTGCGGGGGCGGCATCGTCACCGTTCAACGTCGCACGCAGGCCGATCTGCCAACCGCGCCCGTGCGCATCGAACCGGACCAACGAAACCTGGGCCTTGACCGTTTCTTCGCGTGCAACCGGTGCGTCATAGAACACTTGGCCGGTTGCCAGCCACCGCTCTGAGGGGCGATAGCCCGCCGTCACATCCAACCGCCCACCGAAACAACCGCCGACCAAGGCGCGCGACGAAGTTTCGACGTTCAGGAAGGCTCGACCTTCCGCAAAGGAATACCCGTCCAGAACGCGCCCCTCGACGCCGCCTTCGGAGCACACCTCCCAGTCGGGTTGAGACACCCAAACTGCGCCAACCTGAAGGGCGGTCACGCGCCCCTCGCGCTCGCGGATCACGCGCTTGACGCCCGCAAAAGCCTCGCCGCGCCAGCCGTCTTCAGTCTCGTCGTCCCACTCGCTCCAAGGTGTGACAACGACCGACGTGCGCCGGCCAAGCGGTTCTTCGAAATAGAGGGCGCTCTCGTAATACTCGCCGCCGTCCTCGTGCGCGCCGACGGTGGCGGTAACAATCGTCTGCCTTTGAGGCGCGACCCAAGCGCCAGCCGCAGCCGGCGCAGGAAGCAACGCTGCAACGATGCCTAGGAATCGTAGCCCGGCAGCGCGCGATCCAACTTTCTCTTCAGCCCCGGCCACGCCAGCCCCGACACCATCCCCAAGCCTTTGCTTTGGCCGACCGTCTCCAGTTGAGCGGCCTCCGGCGCGATCAGCACTTTGTCACGCCCGCCCGAGACGGCGTTGACCTGCTGCGCGCACGCGCGTTCGAGAAAGAAAATACCGATGAAGGCTTCGCCAGCGCTCGATCCGACCGAGAGCGTGCCGTGATTGCGCAGCAGCATCATCTTCTTGTCGCCGAGATCCTTCACCAAGCGCTCGCGTTCATCGAGATTGAGAGCGACACCCTCGTAGTCATGATAGGCTAGGTTCGGCAGCACCAAGAGCGAGTTCTGCGAGATCGGCAGCAAGCCATCTTGCTGCGCGGAAACGCCAACGCCCGCATCGGTGTGAAGATGGATGACGCACAGCGCGTCTTCGCGCGCTGCGTGGATAGCGGAGTGAATCGTGAAGCCCGCCGGATTGATGTAATACGGCGTCGGCGCGACGATGTTTCCGTCAAGGTCGATCTTCACCAGCGATGACGCGGTGATCTCTTCGAAGAAATACCCGTAAGGATTGATCAGGAAGTGGTGTTCCGGTCCCGGCACGCGCATTGAAATGTGCGTGAAAATCATGTCGTCCCAGCCGTGCAGCGCCACCAGACGATAGAGCGCAGCGAGATCGACGCGCGCTTGCCATTCCTCTGCACTCACCCGGCCCTTAAGTGATGTTCCGGCGTCGTCGGCCATCGGTCGCGCTCCGTTTGTGACTGTGTTAGGAAAAACACTAGGCCGCCCTGGCCAATAAGCAAAGAGCGTCCAACCTCCCATGAAGCTCTCCTTCACCGCCAGCGCCCGTCCAGAGGCGCAAGAGGCCTTGCGGCGCCTGCGGCATACCTACGGGGAAGCTGGAGAGGAGGCCGACGTCATCGTCGCACTCGGCGGCGACGGCCACATGCTCGACACCCTGCGCCGGCGCCTCAAAGACAAGAAGCCGGTCTATGGCATGCACCGCGGCACCGTCGGCTTCCTCATGAACGAGTTCAGCGAGGTCGACCTGCCAGAGCGCGTGGCCAAGGCAGAGCCGATCCGTGTGCGTCCGCTTGTCGCCAAGTGCGAAACCGCCGCCGGCCTGGTCGAGGAGAGAGCCTTCAACGAGGTGTCCCTCTTCCGGCAAACCGCCCAAACCGCGAAGCTACGCATCTGCATCGATGGGTCTGAGCGGCTGCCAGAACTCTTCTGCGACGGACTGATGGTAGCGACACCGGCCGGTTCGACCGCCTACAACTTCTCAGCCCACGGGCCGATCTTGCCGATCAACTCGCGCCTACTTGCCCTGACACCCATCAGCGCCTTCCGGCCGCGACGCTGGCGAGGGGCGCTGTTGCCGCATCGCTCGCTGGTCCGGATTGAGGTGCTTGAGCCTGATCGGCGCCCGGTCAGCTCCACCGCTGACAACGTCGAGACCCGAAACGTTTCGGCGGTCGAAATCCGGGAAGATTCCGCCGCAGCTTTGCAACTCCTCTTCGATCCCGGCCACGCGCTGGACGAACGTATCGTTCGCGAACAGTTCGTCGTGTAGGGGGCAGCGTCAACGCTCTGTTCATGAACCGCTGATCAGCATGCCCGCATGGTGCATCCGCGAAACTCACGTTGTCTCAGCCCGGCGAACGCCCTGGCGCGACCCAGTGCAGCCAAGCCGGCGGCGCCGAGCGCAAAAGCCGAGATCATCGATCCGCGCAGCATTGGCCTGCGTTCGCTCGAACTGAAAAAACCCGTGTTTGACGCCAAAGCCGTTGCGCGAGCAGATGAAGCGCTCAGCGCGATGGGCGACGAACTGCAACTCTGGCTCGATGCCGACATCGAACGGCTGCAAGCGGCGCGTATGCGCGCCGAAGCGGTCAACTGGACGCCCCTTTCTCAAGAGGATGTTTACGCCATCGCGCACGACCTAAAGGGCCTGGGTGCGACGTACGGGTCAGCGTTCGCCACCCAGATCGCCGCCTCCCTGTGCCGCCTCATCGAGACCGACGCCGGCAAAGCGCTTGCCCAACGCGATCCGACCTTGGCGCGAGCACATGTCGATACACTTCGCGCCTCGGTCCGCGATGGCATACGCTCAAGCGACCACCCAATTGGCCAGGCTCTCCTGCAAGCTCTGGAAGCTCGCGTAGCGGCGCTCGGCGTCGCGCCCTGCTGAGCCCTAACGGCGGCTTTACCTTCTTCATCCGCCTGACCTTAACCGTAGGCGTGCCATAACCACGCCTTCCATGAACGTGATCCCGTTTCGTCCGCGGCCCCAGGCTGAGCCGCTCGCCTTCGCGATTGGCGCTCGTGTCGACCTCAGAGTTGGCGCGCTCGCGGCTGGCGTTGTGCGTCCAATAGGGCCGCCGGAAGACGCCTTCGCTTACTCCAACCTTACCCGCCTCATACGCGGCGCACGCATGGCTTGGCTCGAGCGCGGCGCCCATGCGGTGCTGACACTCGCGACGCCGCCTGAGGTTCAAAACACACTCGAAGCGGAAATGCTGCACGAAGCGGCCATCGAAGCCGGTTGCACATTGCGAAATTTCAATTTCCAACTCAATGAGCGCGAACTGGTTGCCGCCCCAACAAACCTCGCCGAGGAGCTGCGCGCACGCGGATGGAATATCGTGCTGCGCGGCGACCCGGACTGCCCACTGCCGTTCGGCGCACGCGCCCGCAGTCTCTATTGCGAACTCGTTGTTCAAGCGCCGTTCTTGCCAGACCCGTTTCTGGCCGTGGATGACGGAGATCGTTCGCCACTTGGCCGCCGCCTGCTTGCCGCCAAGGGCGCAGGCTTTGTGGTCACGGCTGAGAGCGTGCTGACCACATCACAAGCGCGCACCCTCGCCATCGCAGGTTTTGACCGCGGCGGCGGGCCGTTCGCTGAAGCTGGTCTGCGCTAAATAGCGACGCGCTCAATTTGCAGCGCCGAAGCATCGAGCTTCTCAAGCAAGTAGTCGAGATCGTCTTTCGGTACTGACTGGAACAGCGTCAGCGTGCGCTCCAGCATGCGCTTGCGGAACGTAAGGCGATCCCGCGCCACGCCCTCGCGATCAATCGAATGATAAACTTCAATCGCCGCCTTGAACGAGGGGAAGAGCCGTGGCGGCAGGCCCGCACGATCAAACGCGGCCTTCAAGCCAAGCGGCCCGCTATCATGCATAAGCAACCACATCCGCTGATGCGCAATGCCGCCGAGTTCGGCCATGGCGTATTCGACGAAATCAATCTGTCCCAGGCAAAGTCCGCGCATCAGCAGGGACGGCGTCAGTCGTCCATTCAAGTTCAGCTGCTGAACGAATTTCGGCAGATCGCGCTGACGGCCCGCTTGCTCGACGATATCCAAGGTCGCCCGCTCTCGCGCGCCCATGGCAAGATCAATCGCGATCTGTGGCGGCAGTTCGTGGTTGTTCACAAGGTGATCAAACAATTCACCGCTGACCATCGACACAAGCTTTTCGGTCACGCCAACCGGAAGCTCTTCACGATAGACCATCGCCGTCGTGATCGATGAAAGACCTTCGAACCTTTCAATCGCCGTGTTCAAGCCAGCCTCGTCGAACAGGGCGTTGTCATTTGCGAGCGCGCGCTCGACCGCTTCGGAGACTGCGTAAGACGATATCGCACCCGTCACCGTCGTGCTCAGGGTCTCACGGCTCGCGACGGCCACCTGCTTGTTCGGCGGACAGGCTCGCACGATCGCGACAAGATCGGCGTCCGTCAGCGACGGCGAATTCATGATCACCGGCAGCGAGATGGAGTCCACATCGCGCGAGAGTTTGTTGGCGATATCACGCGGCAATTTCGGCGAGTTCTTCAGCGCAATCGCCAGCGAGCGGCGCACCAGCACCGCCGCGTCCTGCGCCATGATAGCGATGATACCCTCGGCGTGCGCGCGTTCCTCTGGGGAAAGCTCCGCCTCTTCAATACACCGGCAAATCTTGTGCGCCGCGTGCGCGCGCTCATCCTCGCTCGGCCCCTTGATCAGCGAACGTATGTCGCTATCGGTGAGATTGGCGCGCATCGTGACGATCGACATAGGTTACGCTCACGCTCCAAGGCCAGGCGGCGACTCCCGCCGCACCCGTTGGGACCAGCCTCGTGGGCGTCCCTTAACGAAGCCTTGACTGCGAACATTGCGAAGGAGGAATGGCCAATGCTCGAAGGACTGAAGATCGTCGAGATGGCCACCTATATCGCTGCACCAGGCGCAGGCGGCATCATGGCTGACTGGGGGGCGGAGGTGATCAAGGTCGAGCCTCCTGGCGGCGACCCTATTCGCCTGTTCTTCTCATCAGTTGGCGTCGATGAGCAAATGAACCCCGTCTTCGACATGGACAATCGCGGCAAGCGGGGCATCATTCTCGACACCTCGAAGCCCGAAGGCCGCGATGCGCTTCTGCGGCTCATCGATAGCGCCGACATCTTCCTCACCAACGTCCGCCCGGGCGGTCTCGCACGCGCCGGGCTCGATCCAGACACCGTTCTGAAGCGCTGCCCGAAACTCATCTACACGACGCTCACCGGCTATGGCCTTGAAGGCCCGGACGCCGATCGCCCCGGTATGGATCAAGCCGCATTCTGGGCGCGTTCCGGCCTTGCTGCCATGTTTCGCCCGAAAGGCGGCGATCCGATCATGTTGCGCACGGCGTTCGGAGATCATGTCGCCTCGCTTGCCATCGTTGGCGCCGTGATGGCCGCTGTCTATGAACGCCAGCGCACAGGCAAGGGCCGCCTCATCGACGCGTCGTTGCTGCGCGCGGCGCACTATGCCGGCTCGAGCGATCTCGCGATCCAGCACACGCGCGGCCGCATCGCTTCCAATCGTCCGCGCAAGAACACGCCCAACCCGCTGATCAACTATTTCCAAACCGGCGGCGGCCACTGGATCAGCCTGCTGCAGCGTCAGGGCGAGAAAGATTGGCCGAAACTCGCGCGCGCGCTGAAGGTCGAGCACCTCGTCGAAGACCCGCGCTTCGCCAACGCCCGCGCGCGCCGCGAAAACGGCGCCGAACTCGTGCCATTGCTTGATGAAGCGTTCGCTGCGCGCGCATACGACGACATCGCCGCCGCCCTCGACGCTGAAGAGATGATCTGGGCGCCGGTGCTCACCGCAGGCGAAGCCATCGCCGATCCGCAAGCCATCGCGGCTGGCTGCATTGTGCAAACGCCCAAGCACGATGGTGGTCTGATGAACGCGCCCGCCGGGCCCGTGCGTTTTCCCGGCGCCGACGATGGCCCCAAAGGCCCATCGCCGCGCGCCGGCGAACACACACGCGCTGTGCTCAGCGAGGCGGGATTCAGTGATGGCGAGATCAACGCGATGTACGCGAGCGGCGCGGCCGCCTAGCCAACCGGAATTGTCTGCCCGGTCTTCACGCGATCCATCACAACACTCGTTCGATAGCGCCGCACTAGAGGGTCAGCGGAAAACAGATTGCGTGATATCTCCTCGAAATGCTCAACGTCGCGCGCCAACACGATGAGCATGAGATCGACATCGCCAGTGACATTGTAAATCTGCTGAACCTCGGGCGCCGCCTTCAGACGCTTCTTGATCGCGCTCACTTCAGGAACGCGCACTTTCTCAAGCACAATCTCAACGATGAAGGTGATCCCGATGCCGAACGCCTTTGGATCGAGCACGGCGACTTCAGCGGCGATCACGCCCTCTTCGCGCATGCGCACAATCCGCCGGTGCACGGCCGACGCCGAGAGCCCAATTTCGGCTGCGAGTTCGTCGGCGCCGCGACGCCCGTTCACCTGCAAAAGCGCGGCTATGCGTTTGTCTGTCTCATCCATACGCCATTTTCTCGCGTTGCTGGCCCTTGCAGCGCGTGCTTATTGCGCCATAACGCCGCCTGGCGCTAGTATATACTTGCTTTTTCAATCTCGTACGCTGCAATATTGCTGCAACACGGCCACCCTAGCCTTGCTCGCGTTGCAAGGAGAGTGAGCATGCGTTGGTTCTTGGCAATTGCGCTGGCGGGCTGCGCCGCAACAAGTGGGCCCGATCCGCGCACGATGGATGAGGCCACTTTCGAGCGCGAACTCGCCGCCCGCTTCCAATACGGCCCGCCGGAGCCGGCGCCCCCTGAGATAACCGATCAGAGCGCCGGTCAGATTGCAGACGCCACCTATCTGGCGCGCTTCCCAGAGTTTGATCGCGCATACACGCCTACTACCCGCGCCAAAGCGCAACATTTGCTGACACAATTGCAGGCCAACGCCGGCTCACTCAGCCACGAACAATTCGTCCTGCGCGTCGCCGAGATCGCTGCGCTTGCCGACAACGGCCACACATCCATCGGCGAGAATGCGTTTAGAAAAAACACGCCGCGCCTTCCCCTGCGCACGTACCAGTTCGCCGATGGCCTCTACGTTGTGTGGACGACGCCAGCCCTCGCAGACCTGCGCGGCGCACGCATCGATGCAATCGACGGCCACAGTATTGCCGACCTCCATCGCGCGACACGCCGCTATTCCGGCGGCACGGACGCCCATCGCCAGCGCATGCTGACGGCGATGCTTGAATCGCCCGCCTTATTGCAAGCCGCCGGCCTTGCATCGGAGCGCGATGAGCTGACGCTTCGCGGCGTCCTTCTCAACGGCACGCCATTCGAGCGCCGTGTCGAAGCCGAAGATCGAGATCGCGCCGCCTGGGTCTCCAGTTCCCAGCGTTTGTTGTTTCCGACATGGCCGAACGCACCGATGGCCGGCTTGATGCATGATGAAGATGCCTTGCCCATCTATCTCCGCCAGCGGAGCCAATTGTTCTCCCTCGAAGATGCTCCTGAGCACGGCCTCTATGTTGGGATCGCATACAATGGTGACGCCGACGAAAGCCCAATCGCCACCTTTCTCGATCGCGCACTTGAGCGCGTGCGCAGCGAACATCCAGCTTATGTCGTCGTCGATATGCGCATGAACGGGGGCGGCGATTATACAACCACCTACGCATTCGCCCAGGCGCTGCCGCGCGCCGCCAACGGCGCGCCCATCTATGTGTTCACATCGGCCTGGACGTTTTCAGCCGCCATCACCGCCGTCGCTGCGCTCAAGTCCGCCGGCGGCGATCAAGTCGTCATCGTTGGCGAACCCGTTGGCGACCGCTTGGACTTCTGGGCCGAGGGCGGCACATTCGATTTGCCGAACGCATTCCTGCAAGTGCACTACGCCGCCGGCCGCCACGTCTATGACGGCCCCTGCCGTGATCGCGCGACATGCTTTTGGCTGAACGAGCGCTATCCCGTCCGCGTGCGAACTTTGGAACCAGACATTCCAGCGCCGCTGACGTTTGAAGCCTACAAGGCGCTACGTGATCCCGCGATGGATGCGGTGCTGGCAGATCAGGCTAGGCGCCGCTCGTCCGCGCGTACGCCGTGAGCGCTTCCGCCGGGTTGCGCTGATTGGTCTGATCGTCGCCGCTACCGCGCAGAAGCGGCAACAATGCGAACGCGAATAGCGCATGCGCCAGCGCCGGAGACATCGGCTCGCCCTCACGCGCGAGAGTTCCGTTCCCTTGTGCGCCCTGGGCGGCGCCAATGCTTGCATCAGCGTTCAGCTGCAAGCGATCCAACAGCGCCTGGGCACTGCGCGGTTGTCCATTCGCATAGAACAAACCACGGTTCGCCGCAGCTTCGCGCGGAAACAGCGCGACGGCGCTCGGCGCGCCTTGCGCCGCCGCGTCAATCAAACGCACGGCGCCGTTCGGACCCATCACGTGCGCTGCGTAGAGTTCGCCCGCGCTCGGCGCCCGCCCGAGGCGCGCCTGCAACGTCGCCGCGTTTTCGCGCGCCAACTCTCCGGCCATCCGCGCTGAAATTTCAGGGTCGCTTCGCAGGGCAAGAATATTGCGCCGGGTCTCCGCATTTGCGCCATTTTGCAGCGCAGTCGCTTCCGCACCCAGGCCGTGTTCTGCGCCGTGCCTGCGCACCATGTCGAGCCAGGTGCTCTCGACGAACTGAAACAACCCGGTAGCGCTCGATGTGCCCGCTTGCGCATTCGGATTGAGCGCGCTTTCGCGACGCGCCGTCTCCACCAGCAACGAGAAATTTACGCCCGTTGCATCCGCTGCGCGGCGGATCGCGGCGTGCACCGCGTCTTGCCCGGCTGGCGCGATCGGACTTGTCATGCCGCTGGCGTCGGCCCGGCATGGTAAATGCACGGTTAACCCGTGGACCGTCGCACCCAACCCATTCGGTACGGAATCAAAACAAAGCCTGCTAACGAGACGATCAGCGCCGTCAAAGTTGTGAGGATTAGAAGGCCGGTGTTGAAGTTCGCGTGGTCGCGCCAATCCATGATGTGGAGCGCCCATAACGCATCGTAGAGGCGCCAGAGATCAGAACGTCGCGCCGTCACACGCGCGGTATCTGCGGCCACATAAACTGCAAGCCCTTCGTCATCGTCGAAAGCAATGCGCCACGCCGGCAGCGGCCCCCGATATTCAGGCGTCTCTTCGGTCACCAAATGTGACTCACGAATTCGTGGGCTCTCGGCGATGTATGCTTGCGCGATTTGCTCTGCAGCCTCCGCGCTCAACGGCGACACCACGCGCCAGTCGTCCAGATCTATGAGAATTGGCCGCCGCTGCCCAAACTCAGCCACCGCGACCGCATCACCTTGTGGGTCGCGCTCATACGTCACGCGCGTCGGCGCCTCAGGCAGCAGTGGCGTCACATCTTGCAATGGCGCGTTCAACGCAGCTGCTTCATGCTGAGCTATCCGATGTTCGCTGCGCACGCGTTCAATCGGAAAAGCCGCAAAGAAAAGCCCAGAGCCAAACCAAAACAGAATTTGCACCCCAACGATGAGGGCAAGCCATTTGTGGGTCCACGAAGCCAGGGCCTGGAGTTTCATAGCGCGCACATTCTCTGCAACCCAAGCTCAGTCAAGGCGCGCGACCAAGCATAACGCCGCAGCATCAGTAACTCTTCGGCAAGCCCAACACGCGTTCAGCGATGAAGTTCAGGATCATCTCACGGCTGACCGGCGCGATCCGCGCGATCATCGCTTCGCGGAAATAGCGCTCTACGAAATACTCCTTCGCATATCCCATGCCGCCATGGGCGAGCACCGAAGCTTCGCACGCACGGAAACCCGCCTCGGCCCCCAAATATTTCGCGGCGTTTGCTTCGGCGCCGCAGTCCTTGCCGGCGTCGTACAACGCCGCTGCCTTGAAGGTCACCAGGTTGGCCGCTTCAAGCTCGGCCCACGCCTTCGCCAGCGGATGTTGGATGCCCTGGTTTTGGCCAATGGGTCGGCCAAACACGACGCGCTCCTTTGCGTATTGCGCCGCGCGCTTTAGCGCCGCCCGGCCCAAACCGATTGCTTCGGCGGCAAACAGCACGCGCTCCGGGTTGAGCCCACTCAGCAGGATCTTGAACCCAGCGCCTTCTTCGCCGATCAGTTCGGCGTTGGACACTTCGAGATCTTCGATGAAGAGCGTATTACATTCGACCGCCTTGCGGCCCATCTTTGGGATCGGCTGCGCTTCGATGTGCTTGCGATCAAAGTCCGCGTAGAAGAGCGAAAGACCTTCGGTTGGTCGCTTGACCTGATCCTTCGGCGTTGTGCGCGCGATAATCAGAATCTTGTTCGCGCGCTGCGCATTCGTCGTCCAAATCTTGCGGCCGTTGATGCGATACCCTGAATTCGTCCTTTCCGCGCGCGTCTCTAAACTCGACGTATCGAGACCGGAGTTGGGTTCGGTCACGGCGAAGCAGGCTTTGTCGGCGCCATTCATCGCTGGCGGCAAGAACCTCTGCTGCTGCTCTGGCGTGCCGAACTTCACGATCGGCATCAGCCCAAAAATGTTGAGGTGGATCGCACTCGCGCCCGAAAAGCCTGCGCCCGATGCAGCCACTGTCTGCATCATCAGCGCCGCTTCTGTCAGACCCAGACCCGCTCCGCCCACGCTTTCGGGCATGGCGACGCCGAGCCATCCGCCCTGCGCGATATCATCCACGAAAGCGTTCGGAAATTCCCCGCTATTGTCGACATTGAGCCAATAATGGTCGTCGTACTTGGCGCAAATCTCTTCGACCGCGTGCTTGATCGCGGATTGCTCTTCGGTGAGGTCGAGGGCGAACGTCATGATTGCTCAAATCTCTCAGGCGACAGCGCCGCCCATTCAGGCGGAATCTCATTGTCGAACACATACGCGGTTATGATCTCAGCCGTAATAGGCGCCATAAGCCAGCCGTCACGCGAATGGCCGGCGGCCAGCAGCACGCCTTCGCCATTCGGTCCGATCATCGGCCAGCCATCAGGCGACATTGGCCTGACACCTGCCCAAGCCTGTTCAGTGAGCGTGACCTCCCCCGGCAGCAGCCGTTCGGCCGCTGAGTGCAAATCGGCGATCTTTGCGCGATCCACTTTCCGGTCGAACTTGTCGAACTCCAGGGTTGAACCAAGCACGACGTCTTCGCGGCGCTGCGCCAAGTAGATCTCACCCGCTCGCAAATTCGGGCCCAAGCCTGCCTCCAACGCCACCGCGGCGAGCATGCCCTTGCCGGCGCGCACCTGTTTCAACGCCGGCGCCGCTTTTATCATCGCGTCGTTTGCCCACACGCCGGGCGCGAGCACGACGGCGTCAGCCTCAAACACCTTGCCCTCGTGTGTCGTTGCGGTGGTCGCAGTCACCTCCCACACGTCAGTATCGTAGAAACGTAACACGCCGAGCGCGTGGGCTTGCATCCCCAGCCCGGTCAACATCCGAAGCGGGTCGGCTGTGCCTTCCGCTTCCACAAATAGCGCATGATCGACCTTTGCACGAAACCCCGTTCGCTTGCGGAACTCGCCAGCGGACAAGATTTGCGCCTTCCGCCCAAGCTGTGCGGCCTTGGCGACGAATGCCGCCGCCTCGGCTTGTGAAGGACGCACCACTACTGCGCCGTCGAAGCGCACTGCGTCCTCCCACTCTGCGCCGCGCCGCATCGCCCGCCAAAGGTCGAATGACTCAAGCGCTACCGTCGCATGAACCGACGGCTCATTGCTGATCGGTGCAATCATGCCTGCGGCGGCGGCAGAAGCGATGGGCGTGTAATAAGTCGGGTGCTCGTGTCCGCTTTCGAGCAGCCACACGCGGGCGCCGCCCTGGCGCAGGCGAACAGCGCAAAACAAGCCGATAGCGCCGCCGCCGACGACGATGACGTCCTTCATGAAGGGCCATGTCCACCGGATCGGACCGCCGCGCAAGGCGGCCTAACCGCGCGTTAGCTCTTCTTGGCCTTTGCCACCGCTTTCGCCGCCGTGGCGACTGCTTCGGCGCCGGCGATCAACAATGCCTGTGGCGTGATGCGACGACCTAACGTTTCGGAAAGCTGCTTCGCCGCCTTTTCCAAACGCGCCCACGACTTCGCATCCACCCGCACGCTCTTGGTCACGGGCTTGCGCGCCGCCTTCTTCTTCGGCCCGACAGCGCGCAGCGCCGCCTTCATCCGATCGACATGCGCGCGATCCTTGTCCTTCTCGACCTCCGGTAGCCGCGCATAGGGCTTGAACAGCGCCTTCGGCTGGCTCTTGTCGTTCTTGTTGCGCGCAATCCAGCGCTTGTGGACGTACTCCGAGGCGGCCTCGCGATCCTCCGGGAAACGGCGCACCGCATCGAACGCATCATAAGCCGCGCGCTTGTTATCGGCTTTCGCTCGCGGGTCGAGGCTGGCCCATGGTTTATTGATATCAACCATGACGCCGCCGCGCAGACGCATCCGCGGTTGGCCGCGTTGCTCGGGATTGGTTTCAAGCAGCAGCTTGCGCCACGCGTTGTGCGAACGCGAGGAGAAATAGTCCACGGCCGCCTCCCTCACGGGATCGGCCTTCTTGGTCTTTGCGGCGCGAGCCATCGCCCTCACTCTAGCAACGACTCTTTAGGAAACCGCAAATCCGTTCGCCCGTCGGGCGCCGCCCCACTCGGGAAGGTCGAACTTTGGATCGGGATAGTTCGCATCGACGAAGGTGCGGCCGGCCGCGACGCCCACCTCCAAAAGCAAATCCAAATTTTCTTTCTTGCCGTTATCCATGTGGTCGAGCGCCTCAAGCGCTTCAGCCGGGAGTTCGCGTCCGAGCATGCGTTCGAGCGGGGTCATCGGCGGAACAGGATCGCCGCGGCGCTTCGCCTTGGGCTTGGTATCGAGCACCACGTCGACGCGTTGGTAATCCAGCAGCGGCACGCCGCTTACACAGACGCCGCGCATATCACCAACCTCAGAATTGATGTGCCACGGGCGTTTCGGCTCCGACAGCGCCTGCATCATCATGATGCCTTGGATTTGCGTGTCGTAGACCATCGCCCGCAACGCGTGAACGCCACGCAATCCCGGCGGCAGCCCCTGAAAACTCTTGCCATCGACACTCGGCCTGCGCGCGCCCGTGCCGCACGACGTCATCATTAGCGTGTCGGCGCCTGCTTTCCAGCCAAACCTATATGCCGGCTCCAGCGCCAGCATGAACAATTGCATACTCGGATTGTTGTTGGCGCTGACGGCGCCATCGACGAAATAGCCCTTTTGAATCGGTCGCCGCTTCTCATCGAACTCAATATCGATAGTAATCTCATCAAAGAACGTCGGCGCCGCGGCGCTCGCGAGCACCAGATCCGTCAGCCGATAGCGCTTGTTGGGGAAGATGCCGCTATCGCCCGGCGGATCGTAATACATGCTGAGCGGATGGTTGGTCACCACCCAGGCTGAGCCTGTATCAATCCGCTTTGCGTGAATAGCGAGACCAGTCTTCAGATCCTCGGTGCCAATCGTCTTTGTCGACAGCACGGAGTGAAGCGCGCGGCGCAGTTTCTTCGACTCGAATCTCGACTGCAAGAACACCCCATCACCGGCGCTCTTGCCAAACACCTCGGGGCCGAGGCGCTGGTAGAGGGCAATCAGCTCGTCCACGCTGAGGCCCAGCGCTAGACCCGCCGATATGATCGCGCCCGTAGAGGTGCCGCCGATCAAGTCGTAATAGTCTGAGAGCCTGAAATCCGCCGCACCGTGGGCGCGACGGCGCAACTCGTCCTCAACGGCTTTGAGCATACCGAGGGTCAGCAAACCCTTCACGCCACCGCCGTCGAGCGCAAGAATGCGCTTCGGGCCGGTGTCGGGCGAAAGATGCTCGAAGAGTGTTTTTGGCATGGGTCCCCGCAGGTCTTTTCTAGCCGCGCAACCGCCTCAAAAGAAGACCAACGACGCTGGATCGCGCCCCAAATGCACCGCTTTGAACTCGGCAGCCAAAAATAGTCCACCGGCCACGTACGCGGGCCCGCTTAGCGCCTTCGCCAACGCCACCCGCCGCGCCTCGGCAACCGATTCTGCTAGGGTGATCTCGGCCTGGGGGTTCGCTTTCTGCGCGAGCGACGCAATCACGGCTGGCGACGCGCCTTTGTGTACGGCAGCCGTGCAAACGATCTGTCCGAACGCCGGCGCTAATTGTGTGATGATTGCATCGGCATCCTTGTCGGCAGAAACGCCGCAGACCAAAACACCAGCGCGGTCGCCACGCATGCGCTCAAAGCCACGCAGCGCCTGTGCGACGCCATCGGGCGTATGTCCGACGTCGATCACGACCAAGGGATCATCGTTCAAGACTTCCAATCGTCCCGGCCATCGCGTCGCCGCGAACCCTTGTCTGATTTGTTCGACGCTCAGCGTCGTCAGTGATTGCGAGAGAGCCAAAGCAAGTGCGGCGTTGCTCTGCTGATGGGCGCCACGCAGTGGCAAATCGTGATCGATCGGATCAACGATCACGGTGCGCACGGCATGCTTTGCACAATAGTCCTCAATTACCGCGCGCACCCGTGACTTCACCGGCGCGGCCACTTCGCTCACAAAGAGCTGCGCTCCGTCGGGCGCCGCCGCCACCTTCTCCAACGCGATCGCTTCCAGCGTCTCGCCCAGAAGCGCCGTGTGTTCAAAGTCCAGGGCCGTCAGCGCCAATTGGCGCGCCTCAATCAGCTTCACAGGGTCAAGCCGCCCACCGATGCCCGCTTCCCACACCGTATGGGTGCAGCCGCGAGCGGCGAACCAATCCGCCGCAATGAGAAACAGAAACTCGAAGCCGGCGACCGCATCATCCAGCTTGGCCGCCGCGATCGCCGCACGCACGCGCTCCCAGTGATACGCTAGATCGGCATCAGAAATGTCGTTATCGCCAACACGAAAACGCTCGTTCAGCGTCAACAAATGCGGCGACGTGAAGAGGCCGACACTCGCGCCCGTCTGTTGCAACACCGCGGCGCACATCGCCGCTGTCGACCCCTTGCCGTTGGAGCCGACAATCACGGCGCCGCGCGCGCCAAAACCGGCAAGGTCAACGCCGAGCCGATGCGCGACCGCCGCGCATCGCCCCAATCCCGGCCCATCGCCAAACTTCGGATACGGCACGCGCCAGATCTTCATCTGAACGCCGCTTCAAAGTTTGCGCGCCAGATTTCGATGATCAGAGGCCAGCGGTTGTTATCCTCGAGCGTCGCGATCATCGGGTTCGAGTTGACTTCGATGACGGTGGGATCTTGGAAATCTGATCCGCTCGCAAAGATGTCTATCGCCGCCAAGGCAAGCCCCAGGGCGTCAGCTGCCTTCAGTGCAATGTCGTCAAGCGCACGTGGTGCGCCGTTACATAGATCTGAAGCACCTCCGCCCGCTGATCGGTTGGCAGGCCCTTGGAGGAACACAATCGAGTGTTCGGCCGGCACGTCGCCACCAAGCACTTTCTGGCCCTCCGCGTCGCGGCCCCGCGCCTTCAGTGGCGGATCACCAGCATCGCGCGGCAGCGCGGCGACAAGATCCACAAGCGTCCGTTTTCCATCTCCTGTAACGGCGGGCCATGTCTTGCGATACGAGAATAAGGGCCGCCCGTTCAGCACGAACACGCGATACTCATCTGCGCACACATAGGGCTGAATGAGGATGGCGAAGTGTTCGCGCGACACACGCGCCATGTAGTCGCCGAATTCTTCGGCACTATCGATCACCTCCGCGAAGAGACCGTTTGATGCCGACAGCGGCTTGCAGAAAATCGGGTAGTTCGCGCGGGCCGCATATGCCAACGCATCGCCCGGTTCACGTCCGGGCGAACGCATTTCCGCCCAGCGGCTAGTCACAAAAAACTTCTCGCCGGCCAGGACGGGGACACCAGCTTGCCGCAGCACCTCAGCGCAGAAGGCCTTATCGCGGGCAAGCGATGCGGCGCGCGCATCGTTCAATGCGTACGGCGTGCCCGCGCCGGCGCCGAAGACCGCAACGCGCGCGCCATCGCGCACTTCGAACAGATATCCGTCAGCGCCATCGAGAGAGCGGAACGCGTAGCCGCACGCATCCGCGGCGCGCCGCGCATAACGCGCATGAGCGCTGAGAAAGTTCAGGTCGGGTTTTGCTGCGCCGTCCGATGGCAATGGTACCGCCTCCCGGGCTCGAACCGGGGACACCTGGTTCCACAAACCAGTGCTCTAACCAACTGAGCTAAGGCGGCATTGCTCGGGGCGCGGAACCTAGCGGCTCGCCCTGGCTGAAGCAAGGCGAGCCGGCGCGTATGTTTTCAAGCCGTTAGACCGGTCCCCAGCCTTGTTCATTGATGTAGTTGCGGATCCGCTGGATGCGGTTGTCCGGGTTGGGGTGAGTCGACAGAAACTCCGGCGGCCGCGAGCCGGCGCCCTGTTCCATGCGCTGCCAGAACGGGATGGCTTCCTTCGGATCGTAGCCGGCGGCGTGCATGTAGCGGATGCCCAGAATATCAGCTTCCGACTCCTGTTCGCGCGAGAATGGAAGGCTGATGCCCACTTGCGCACCAAGCCCAAGAGCCGCCGCGGCCAAATCGCTATTCGTTGCAGCGCCCGCGATTTGCACGGCTGTCTGCGTCGCCATTTCGCGGCTGTAGCGCTCAGCGGCGTGCCGGCCGGTCACGTGGCCAGTTTCATGGCCAAGCACAGTCGCGATCCAATCGTCTCGATCGCAGATTTCGTAGAGACCGCGATAAAAGCCGACCTGTCCGCCGGGCAGCACGAATGCGTTCTTCTGCGGGCTATCGAACAAGACAAATTCCCAACTCTGATTGCCGCGTCCGGCGGCTTGCACGACGCGGCGGCCGACGGTTTCAACCCGCCGTTGCGCGGCGGCATTGCGCCATTCTGGCGTCTGTTGACGCACTTGCGCCCACGATTGCAACGACGCTTGCTGCAGCTGTGCATCATCAACAATGATGAATTGGCTGCGCCCCGTTTCCGGATTGGTTGTCTCACAAGCCGTGAGCGCCAGAGCAGCAGCGCTGGCGGCGGCGCCTTTCAGCAGCCCCCGGCGATCAAGGTAGCGCAATGAGGAATGGACGGTATCCGTCCCACAGAGTTCTTGGCACATGACTGGATTGTCCTCCTCCCGGCGTCGGTCGCCTCTCCGAGAGCTATCTTCGGTCGCTGGCGACCAGAGGCAAGGGCCGTTTCACCCCCAAAACGCCAACTTCAGGCTGGCGTGGACAGGTCAGGGACGCCCCGCTATAGAGCCACGCTCCGAAAGACGGCCCCTGACCTCCAGGATGCCCGCCTGACCGGCCGCCTGGGTAGCTCAGTTGGTAGAGCAGCGGATTGAAAATCCGCGTGTCGCTGGTTCGATTCCGGCCCCAGGCACCATTTTGGGCGGCCATAGTCCTGCTTCGATTTTCGACCAGCGTGTTCCGATGAACCAGTTTCCTTCCCGCCGCGCATTCGCCGCGGGCGGCGTTTTGGTTGGCCTCGCCGCTGCAGGCCACAGCTCCGCGCAAACCTCCAACCCCGACGCCATGAGCATTGGCTCTGAGACTGCGCCTGTCCAATTGCTGGAATACGCGTCCGCGGCGTGTCCCCACTGCGCGCATTTTCACGCGACCAATTGGGCGACGTTAAAGGCCAATTACATCGATACCGGCCACGTGCGGCTAACGCTGAGCGAAATGCTGACGCAGCCAGCAGCTGTCGCCTTCGGCATGTTCCAACTCGCACGCTGCGAAAACGCCGACGGGCCGGAATATTTCCGGCGGCTCGGAATCCTCTTCGAACGTCAGTCGGCGATTATGTCCAACGAGACAATGGGCGGTGTTGTCGCCAGCCTTGTCGCCGCCGGCGCTGAGTGGGGGCTCACAGAAGCGCAAGTCATGGCGAGCCTCAACGACCCGGCAGGCAGAGATCGCATCATGCGATCGCTCGATGCCGCTCGGGCCGCCGGCGTCAACGCGACGCCGACTTTCTTCTTGAACGGTCAGCGCCTCGCCGGCGACTTCCAAACCCCCGAGGTCATGGTCCGTACGCTTGACGCCGCCCTCAGCGACTAAGGCGAAACCGCGCGCGTTGACGCGCGCGACGCCGCCTCCACCTGAGCGATCCTCGGCGTAATGTCGGCCAGCGCCCGACCACTTATATCGTGGGCGTACATCAACTCCCCGAACGGTCCCCGCGCAGCGAACGGCACGACGACGCCGCCGCGCGGAGACCGCGGCGCCAGGCGCGCGTCCAAACGCCGGTTCGGCAAATCAATCACCGCCACCCCCGGGATCCGCAGATCCGCTGTGTTCATCGACAGAGAATCCGAAGCTAGCACGCCATCTGCGATCGCAAACGTCGCCGATAAACCTTGAAACGGCGTTTGCGCTTCAGGCGCAATCAACTCGCCGCGCAACGCATTGCGAATGGTGGTGGCGACGCCGCCGAGATCGACGCCGTGCAACACGCCTGTCACCACCTCGATATGAGCGTAACCGTCAGCGCCATTGATCATCTCGCTCTGCGTTCGGCCTTGGACGCGCACATTCAGCGAAAGCTCAGCACGGCCCTCGATGCCGGCATAGTTGAAGGCGTCGGTGAGGAAGTTCTGCGCATCGAGGTTCGTAAATGCGAGGTCTTGAGTCATGCGCGCGGCAGGCTCCCGTGCATCGATTTCAAATCGCCCGCGTCCAGAGCCGCCATAGAGCGAGACATTGTGAACGGTCGCGGCCATGTAACCGTTGTTCAGAACCAGATTCAGCCGGCTCGCATCGACGCGCATATGTTGAATGAGCACTGCGTGCGTGACCAGTTCCAGATCCGCGTTGAGCGCCTTCAAACCGGAAAAATCGATCGGCGTTTCACTCGGCGCCTCGCGTACGTCCACAGCCCTCGGGGCCGCCGCGACGGTGGCGATCTCGGCAGTCGGCCGCGACGCTTGCCCCGCGTCCGGCATCGCCGCCGCAGCTTCGGCCTGACCCTCGGTGGCCGGAGGCGCCTGACCGGAGAGATAGGGGTTCAGGTCGAAATCAAAGAGCTCAATGCGCCCGCTTAGATACGGGCGATCTCGCAACTCCGAGAGGACAAAGTCGCCGCGCCCACGCACTTGATCGACCGCGAAGCCTGCGTTGGAGAAGCTGTAGGCGCCGCCGCCGATTGTAAGACGGCCCGTCACCGCAAACTGCTCGAAGCCCACCGGCGTCTGCAACGGCGTGCCGGTCCAAGACGCCAGCTCGCGCAGGCTCGGCCCCGAGGCGCGTACCGTGCCAGCAAGCTCGCCGGACGCCGCAACAGTTTGGCCGCGAAACTCAGCCGTGAGCACATCGCTCTCGATATTCAGGACGAGTTGAGTAAGCTCGCCACGAATGGCTGCGCCTGGCTGCGCGATGTTCGCTTCAACTTTGACCTCATGGTCATTGTAGCGCACCGAGCCCTGCGCGCTCATCGGCGCATTGAGACTCGTCAGCGCCGTGGCAATGTCGACTTCGCCGACAGTCCACCCAGCACCGCGACGCGCATCGAAGAAGCTCACTTCGCCGTCGTTGATCCGCACGCTGCGCAGACTGGTGCGCGAAGCGTCGACGGGGCCCGGCTGAGGCGCAGGCGAAGGGGTGGTTGTCGGCGGCGGCGTGGTGCTGACCTGCGGCCGCAAGAGCCAATTCGGCTGCCCCTCAGCATCAACCTCAAGCGCCACCTGCGGACGCTGGAACACGAGCCGACGCACATTGACCTCGCGGTCAAGTAGCGGGCGCAACTCGACCCCGATATCAATCTCGTCCGCCGCAATGAAGGCGGGCGCGCGCCCACCTTCCACATTAGCCAGCGTGACATCGCGCGCCTTCAAACCAAGCACCGGCCAATAGCTGACGCCGACGCTGCCGTTGATGGTAAGATCGCGGCCAGTGGCGGCCTCGACGTTGCGCTCGATCTCGCCGCGCACGTCAAGGCGCAACACCAGGAACGTCAGCAGCGCCCCACCGAGAAGAACCACCGTCACCAGGCTGCCTGCCACCAGCAGCGCCACACGCTTCCAATTCATGCGGTTTCCCCACCGTTTGGCCGCACCCTAGCGGCTGGCGCTTCAGCCCGGAATAGCTATCTAGGGTGCCATGACCCAGCCAGTTCCCGTTACCGTGCTCACAGGCTTCCTGGGCGCGGGCAAAACAACGCTTCTGAACCGCATCCTGACCGAGCAACACGGCAAGAAATACGCTGTGATCGTCAACGAGTTCGGCGAAATCGGCATCGACAACGATTTGATCGTCGACGCTGATGAAGAAGTGTTCGAGATGAACAATGGCTGTGTCTGCTGCACCGTGCGCGGCGACCTGATCCGCATCATTGAAGGCTTGATGAAGCGCAAGGGCGGCTTCGACGCGATCCTGGTGGAAACTACAGGGCTTGCAAAGCCAGCGCCGGTTGCACAGACTTTCTTTGTCGATGCCGACGTGCGCGCGAAGACAAAGCTCGATGCGATCGTCACCGTGGTAGACGCCAAACATGTGCTGGATCAGCTTCAGAACAACGAAGAAGCGGGCGAGCAGATCGCGTTCGCCGATGTCATTCTGCTGAACAAAACCGACCTCGTTTCCACCGATGAACTTGCTGCAATCGAGCGCGCGATCCGCCAAGTCAACTCAACGGCGCGGCTGCACAAAATGCAGCGCGGCGACATCGCCCTCGACGCCATAATGGGGCTCGGCGCCTTCGACCTTGATCGCGTCACCGAAATCGATCCGCATTTCCTGCCTGACCACGAATGCGACGACGCCTGCGCCCATCACGATCATGACCATCACGAGCACGATCATCATCACCATGATCGTGACCACGATCACGTCTCGGCCAGCGGCATCACCAGCGTTTCGCTCTCGACCGAAAGGCTCATCAACCCAGAAAAGCTGCTGCCCTGGCTAAATGACATCACCCAAGCCCGCGGTCCCGACATTCTCCGTCTCAAAGGTATCTTCGCGTTCCCGGATGAGCCGAAGCGCTTCGTCGTCCAGGGTGTTCATATGATCGTCGAAGGCGATACCCAGCGCGATTGGAAAGAAGGCGAGAAGCGCGTTTCTCGCCTCGTGTTTATCGGCAAAAACCTCGACCGCGCTGAATTGGAAACCGCCTTCGCTGCGTGCGCGGCGTGACTGCTCAGGTCTATGAAGACGGCCGCCGCTTGGCGATCGGTGAAAGCGCCACATCCGTCCATTGGATTGGCGGCGAGGCGTTCTTCGCACTGAGCGACGGCCACGTGTTTGTGGCCGCGCGCGAAGGCGATACCCGCCGCATTGCAGCCCACGATGGCGTGATCCTCAGCGCCACCCTCCACCCAGACGGCAAGCGCCTCGTGACCGGCGGCGACGATGGCGCCATCAAAGCGCTTTCACCTGGTGGCGAACTCTCGACAATCGGCGAGGTTCGCAAGTGGGTGGATCACCTTGTCTCAAGCGCGGCCTCCGGCGTGATCGTCGCTGGCGCCGGCAAAGATGCGATTGTGTTCAAAGGCGATAAGGAATCTCATCGCTTCACACATCCCTCAACGCTCGGCGGCATTGCGCTCGACGCCAAAGGCCGCCGCCTTGCCGCCAGCCATTATGGCGGCGTCACTATGCGTTTGGCGCTTGCGTCCGACGACAGGGGCAACGCGCTCAAATGGGCGGGCTCGCACCTCGCCATCACGCAGTCACCGGAGGGCGAGTACGTGATCACCGGCATGCAGGAAAACGCTCTGCATGGCTGGCGTTTGCCCGAAAAGACCGACCTTCGCATGGACGGCTACCCGACCAAGACGCGCAGCTTTTCCTGGGACAAACGCGGCCGTTGGCTGGCCACGTCCGGGGCCAACGCAGCGATTGTTTGGCCGTTCGTCGGCAAGCTTGGCCCACAAGGCAAACCGCCGCTGCAACCCGGTGAACGCGGCGAAGCTTTGGTCACGGCGGTCGCGTTCCATCCGAACGAGGAATTGCTCGCCATTGGCTATTCCGATGGCGCAGCAATCCTCGTGCGCTTCACGGATTCGATGGGCTTGGAATTGGATGAAGCCGGTGAAGGCGCGGTGAGTGCTCTCGCCTGGTCGCCCGATGGCAAACACATCGCATTGGCCGACGAGGCCGGACGCGGCGCCGTCATTAGCGTCTGATTACCGGGTTTCCCAAGCCACCCAAACAGCGATCAAGGCGATGCCAATCGCCAAGGCCTGCCGCACAGTCACGGCGTGTTGAGATTTCGCGATGATGTCACCCGCTTGCGAGGCCCCTACCACGATCAGGCAATGGATGCCGAAGCTAATGGCTAGATGCAGCGATCCCAATATCAGAGCCTGAAGCCAAAACGGCGCATGGTCGGACGCGATGAAACCGGGCAGCAGCGCCACGTAGAAAACCAGCGCTTTCGGATTGAGAACATTGGCGATCAGTCCACGCCAGAACGGCGCGTGATCAACGTCTTTGGCGTGACCCGGAGAGGTTTCGCGTGCGCCGCGCCACGCTTCCCACGCGAGGTAGAACAAGTAAACCACACCCGCCCACCGCAATATTCCGTACGCAAGCGGAGCGGTGGCTATGATTTCGGCCACACCGACGACGGCTAGCAGCATATAGAATGCAAGACCCAGCGTGATGCCAAATACGGCTCTAAAGCCAGCGACACGTCCTTGCGCAGCGCTCAGAGCGGCCAAATATCCCATGTTTGGCCCCGGCGTCAGTTCGATCAGCGATACGGCGAGTAGGAACGGGAAGATCGCATTCGGCTCGATGGGAAGCTGATACACTGTATGCGCCTCTGCGTGACCTGCGGTTCGACCATGATCACGCGTCAGCCCGATTGCAACTTCATGCCGATCTGCCGAAAATAGCGCGCATGAGCGCAGTCAATCGCAGACAGTTCATGGGAGCGGGTGTTGCTTTGACGGCGATCTCGCCAGCGCACGCACAAGCGGCGCCCATCGCGCACACCGCATATGGCCGCGTACATGGCGCGCTGGCGAGCGGTATCCTCACCTTCAAGGGCATCCGTTACGGCGCTCCGCCACTGCGCTTCCAGGCGCCCGCGCCGCCACGCGCTTGGCGCGGTGTGCGTGATGCGCTTGTGTACGGCCCGGCTTGCCCGCAGCGCGGTCTTGATGACGAAGCCCAGAGCGAGGACTGCCTTTTCCTCAATGTGTGGACGCCCGCACTTAGCGGCCAGCGGCCCGTGCTCGTCTACATTCACGGCGGCGCATATAGCGCCGGCTCCGGCTCAAGCGCTGTGACTGACGGCGCGCGCCTCAGTGCGCATGGCGATGTCGTTGTCGTCACGCTCAACCACCGCCTCAACGCCTTTGGCTATTGCTACCTCGCACGCGAGGGCTACCCCGACAGCGGCAACGCTGGACAACTCGATCTCATCCTCGCACTCAAGTGGGTGCGCGATAACATCGCCCACTTCGGCGGCGATCCATCGTGCGTCACCGTTTTCGGCCAATCCGGCGGCGGCGCAAAGATCGCGACGCTGATGACGATGCCTGCGGCGGCGGGGCTCTTCCATCGCGCCTTCACGATGAGCGGCCAGCAAGTGACGGCTTCGGGGCCTCTCAACGCCATGCGCCGAACAGACGCCTATCGTACTGCGCTCGGTCTCGACACGCCGCCCGCGCGCGCGTTCGCCTCGATACCCGCTCAGCACCTGGTTGAGGCGCTGTCAACAGCGGATCCTGTACTCGGATTTGGCTCAATCTATTTTGGCCCCGTTCTCGACGAGCGTCACCTTGCGCGCCACCCATTCTATCCGGACGCCGCGCCGCAATCGCTCGCCATTCCGATGATGATCGGCAACACGCATGACGAAACCCGCGGCTTCACCGGCGCCGATCGTTCGCTCTTCTCGCTGACGTGGGACGATGTCCCCGAACGCCTCGCTGGCGCCATGCGCATCGACGTGCTGCCGGAGCGGGTGGTGGAGGCGTATCGCCAACTCTATCCGGCCTATTCGCCAAGCGATGTCTATTTCGCCGCTTCGACCGCTGCCCGCTCCTGGCGTGGCGCGCTCATTGAGCTGGAAGCACGCGCAAACGCCAGAGCGCCTGCCTACGCTTACCAGCTCGATTGGCGCGCGCCCGCCGAGCATGGCATTTTCGGCGCCCCGCATACTCTCGATATTGCGCTCGTGTTCGGCAATCTTGAGGCCTCGACATTCATCGCCCAGCGCACGGAAGCGGGCGAGGCGATGTCACGCACCATGATGGATGCGCTGCTGCGCTTTGCGCGCACCGGCAATCCGGGCTGGGCGCCCTACACGCTTCCACAACGCGCGACGATGATTTTCGATACGCAATCCCGCGTCGAAAACGATCCTCGGCGTGCTGAACGTGAGTTCTTCGCCCGTATTCCGTACGTGCAGCCCGGCACTTAAGCCGACTGCAATTGCCGCAACCCTTCCTCGACGCTGATCACCGGCGCATAGCCCATCTCGCGCCGCGCCTTCGCATCGATCAGCACGCTGTCGCGCGACATAATCATCGCGCCAAAACGCGTCAGCGGTTCACCTTTGAGATTGAACGTCCGCCACGCGCCTTCCATCACGCCAGCCAGCGTATCTGCCAACCACGACGGCACATTCTTCTCCGGCAGCTGAATGCCGCGCGTCGCGGCAATGCCGGAGATCATCTCCTTCATCGTGCGGACGCCATCGTCGAGAATGAAATACGCCTGCCCGCCATTGCCTCTGGTCAGCGCCAGATCAATCGCGTGGACGAGATTGGCGATATGGGTGGTCGATGTCTTGGCCTGCCCGTTGTTGATCCACGTCCACTGACCGGTCTTGGTCATGTGCTCGATTGTCGGCAGCAACGTTGTATCGCCGGGCCCCCAAATGAAGCGCGGCCGCAGGATGATCGTCTGAAACGCCTCAGTGTTGGCCTTTTCGACCAATTCTTCCGCCCGCGCTTTCGTCCATGAATACGGATAGGGCGAGTTCGGCGCTCGCGGGTAAGTCTCATCCACACCACGCAGATGCTGCCCGCGCCAGAGCACGCTCTCAGTGCTGATATGGATAAATCGTTTGGCGCCCGCCGCGCGCGACGCTTTCAACATGCGGTCCGTGCCATCGATGTTGAATCGCTTCCAGGCGTCAACCGGGCCCCATTGTTCGACAAAAGCCGCGCAGTGAACGATCGCCTCGGCGTCTCCGATGTGCGCCGCAGACACATCTTCCAGATCGCAGCGCACCGGCGTCGCGCCAAGCGCTCTGATCTTTGCGTCCGATTTCTCAGAACGCGACATTGCACGCACGTCATGGCCATGTTCAGCCAAATACTTGGCCGCCGCACCACCGACGAAGCCGGAAGCGCCGGTAATGAAAATGCGCATCAGCCGACACCTTTGATCTGTTCAAGCGCGTGCTTGAGCTTTGCGGCTGAGGCTGCGGCATCCGCCCGCCGCTCCCGCAATTCATCAACAACCTCTTCCGGCGCCTTCTCTACGAACGAAGCATTGCCGAGCTTCGCATCCATCTTGCCAATCTCGCCTTCGAGCTTGCCAATCTCTTTCGCCAATCGCGCCGACTCCGCCGGCAAATCGACCACACCTTCCAGCGGCAAAGCCACGGTCGAGCCATCGAGCACGAAGGTCACCGAACCTTTCGGCGCGGCGTCGGCGCTGGTCGAGTACTCAAGGCGCGCCATGCGGTCGATGAGGTCCTGATAACGCTCCAGCCGCGACTGCGTTGCGTCATCGGCGCCGATAAGCAGCAACGGAATCTTGGCGCCAGCCGGCACGTTGAGTTCGGAGCGGGTAGAGCGCGTCTCTTCGATGAGACGGACCATCCACTCGATCTCGGCCTCGGCGTCCGCATCAATCAAGTCTGCATTCAGATCCGGCCAAGCTTCGACAATCAGCATGCCCCTACGCTTTGCCCCAAATTCTCCGAGCCGCGTCCAAAGCTCCTCGGTGATGAACGGCATGAACGGGTGCAGCAGAATCAGAATCTGATCCAGCACCCACGCCGCCGTACGCCGCGTCTCTGTCTTCGCCGCTTCATCTTCGCCGTTCAGCAACGGCTTGATGAATTCGAGGTACCAATCGCAATAGACGTTCCAGACGAACCGATAGAGCGCGCCCGCCGCTTCGTTGAAGCGACGCGCTTCCAGTTCGCGTGTCACCGCCGCCGCCGCTTTCGCGGTTTCGCCGACAATCCATTTATTGACCGTCTGCTCCGGCGAGCGCGGATCGTACTCGTCCCACACCGCGCATTCGTTCATCTGCGCGAAGCGGGCGGCGTTCCAGAGTTTGGTGCCGAAATTGCGATAGCCTTCGATGCGCTGTTCGCTCAACTTGATGTCACGTCCCTGCGCCGCCATTGCCGACAGCGTGAAACGCAGCGCATCGGCGCCGAACTTGTCGATGAGGTCGAGCGGGTCCATGGTGTTGCCCTTGGACTTCGACATCTTCTGGCCCTTGGCGTCCCGAACCAAAGCGTGGATGTAGACTTCGTGGAACGGCGCCTCCTTCATGAAGTGCAAGCCCATCATCATCATCCGCGCGACCCAGAAGAAGATGATGTCGTGCGCGGTGACGAGCGTTGAAGTCGGATAGAACTTTTTCAACTCCGGCGTCTTCTCCGGCCAGCCCAGCGTCGAAAACGGCCAGAGGCCCGAGCTGAACCAAGTGTCCAGCACGTCTTCGTCCTGGCGAAGGTCCACGGCTTTGCCATAGTGTTTCTTCGCCGCACTCCGCGCGGCTTCTTCACTCGTTTCGACGAACACGTGCTCGTCCGGCCCGTACCACGCCGGAATGCGGTGGCCCCACCAGAGTTGGCGCGAAACGCACCACGGCTCGATGTTGCGCATCCATTGATAGTAGGTTTTCGTCCACGTTTCCGGCACGAACTTCGTCTTGCCGGTTTCGACTGCAGCGATGGCGCTCTTCGCGAGTTCGCCCGCGTTCACATACCACTGATCCGTCAGCATCGGCTCGATCACGACATTCGATCGGTCGCCGAAGGGCTGCTGGATCTTCTTGTCCTCGACCCGATCGAGCAGGCCGATCGCATCGATATCCGCCACCACCTGCTTGCGCGCTTCGAAACGATCGAGGCCGCGATACTTCGCCGGGACATACTCGGCGTCCGCCATCCGGCCTTTGGTGTCCATGAGGACATACATCGCCAGATCGTGTGCGCGTGCGACCTTGTAGTCGTTGAAATCGTGTGCGCCGGTGATCTTCACCGCACCCGAACCGAAGTCCGGGTCAGGGTATTCGTCGGCGATGATCGGAATGTAGCGATCCGCCAGCGGCAGCAGCACGCGCTTGCCGACGATCGGCGCGTAACGCGTATCGCTCGGATGCACTGCGACGGCGCCATCGCCGAGCATCGTCTCAGGCCGCGTCGTCGCAATCGCGATGTAGTTGCGCGTCTCCCATTCGGTCGGCTGGCCTGCTTCGTCGTAGGCGATCGGGAACTCGTAGGTCTCACCGTTTTCGAGCGGATATTTGAAGTGCCAGAAGTGGCCGTTCACTTCCCGGTTCTCGACTTCGAGGTCTGAGATCGCCGTTTCGAAGTGCGGGTCCCAGTTCACAAGGCGCTTATCCTTGTAAATCAGCCCTTCTTTGTAGAGCTGAACAAAAACCTTCAGCACCGCCTGCGAAAGGCCTTCGTCCATCGTGAAGCGCTCGCGCGACCAATCGCAGGAAGCGCCGAGGCGGCGCAGCTGATTCATGATCATGCCGCCGGACTCTTCCTTCCACGCCCACACGCGTTTCAGAAATTCCTCGCGCCCAAGCGTCCGGCGATCCTCGTTGGCGCCTGCTTCAGCGAGTTTGCGCTCGACCACCATCTGTGTGGCGATGCCGGCGTGGTCGGTTCCAGGCTGCCAAAGCACGCTCTTGCCGCGCAAACGCTCGAAGCGGACAAGCACATCTTGCAAGGTGTTGTTGAGCGCATGGCCGATGTGCAGCGAACCAGTAACGTTCGGCGGCGGTATGACGATACAGAATGGGTCGGCCTTCGGATCGTTCTTGGGTTTGAACGCGCCGCTTTCCTCCCAGGCCTTCGACCAATGGGGCTCGACTTGCTTTGGATTGAAGGTCGTCTCGATCATTTCCTAGCCTATAGCAGGGCAAAGGCAGGGCGCGCGAGATGGGTTTTCGCAGCTGCGAAGCCCAGAAATGCGAAACGCCCCGGCTCTCGCCGGGGCGCCGCTTCATTCTAATTGGCGCTCGCTTAGCGCGACATGCGGGCGATGCGCTCAAGTTCCGCTTCGACACGCGCCTCAACGATCGCAGCCAGGTTCTGATCCAGCCATTCCTTCAGCATCGGCTTCAGCAACTCACGCACGACGCCTTCGACCGTCTGGCCAGCCGTATCAGCGATGCGGAGCGAGCCGGCGAGGCGGGCCAACGAACCAGCGGCGGCCGTGGTGGTCGGCTTCGAAAGGATGGACTCAGCCGGGGGCTCTGCAACGACTTGGCGCGGCTGCGGCGCGGTAGCGACTTCAGGCACGTGAACTTCCTCTCGGACTACGGCCTCTTCAACCGCTTCAAATACGATGTCGTCATCCGGCGTTGGCGGCGCGACTTCCGCAACCGGCTCCGGCTCTGGCGCCGGCTCATCGGTTTGCGTGAGATCAAGCACAGGCGCCGCGTTCGGCGTCTGCTCTTCTTCAGAAATGATCCGGCGGATCGACGCCAGAATCTCTTCCATTGAAGGTTCGGCCTGTTGGTCTTGAAGCGCCATTTCCAGCCCCGTTGGAATTTCGCAAACGAGTCGCCTGCGACTCAAAGGTTATTGACCAAGACGATTCGGGTCCACCTGAGCGCGACTGTTCCTGCACACGCACAGACGACGCGAGTCGCCCTCTTCCGCGCATGCTCTCTGCGATGAAATAAGGGAACGTTAATGTGCGCGTTTAGCGCGGCATTGTTGCGTTTTCAGAACGCGAAAGCGGGCGCCTTCGTCAGTCCCGGCACGATGGGCGGCGCTGCATCGAAGACAGAACGGTACGCTGTTGCACCTTCGGTGCGTGTGTAGATGCGCGCCGAGCCGGCAGCGCCCTGGCGCATAATCACGCCGAGGCGTCCGCCCGGCGCCAATTGCTTCAACCAAGCGTCCGGCACGATCTCAGCCGAGCCGTTGAGCAAGATGACATCGTAGGGCGCTTCGTCGGCCCAGCCTTCGACTGCAGCAGTCGAGACAGTCTTGGCGTTGGTGACGCTTGCTGACTCCAACGCAGCTTGGGCAGCGAACGACAGATCTGGATTTGGATCGAGCGTGATGACCTCTTTGCAGCACGCCGCAAGCACCGCCGCGCCGTAGCCCGTCGCGCCCGCAATCTCGAGCGCGCGCTCACCGGACTTCGGCGCCAGTTCCATGATCAGCTTCGCCAGATCGCGGGGACGCATCAACGTCCGGCCTTCCGCGACTTCCACTTCGAGATCGCCATAAGCGATCGTGCGCTTGGCGGCGGGGACGAAGCGTTCGCGCGGCAGCGTCCGCATGGCGTGAAGGATGCGCAGGTCGGTCACGTCGCTCGGACGAACCTGACTTTCGACCATAAACTCGCGGGCGCGGGCGAAATCCATCAACAGCTCCAGTTTGGCCCCGGTTAAGCTGCCCCGGCCTCAGCCGCAAGCGCCCTAGCGGCACATGTGGTCGCGGCCCAGGTCGAAATGCAGGTGGTCTCGATGGTCCCGATTGTAATCAGGTGAGAGAACCGCCTGAAAATACGTACAAGCCCCATCCCGGACGTCATGCAGGAACAGTCGGTCCCGCTGGGCGCCGCGCCAACCATCGGCGACCGTCACCGTGCGGCCATCGGCCAGGGTGAAGCCCTTGATGTCCATGGCATTGGCGTGGGCGTGCTCACTCAAGCGCCGGTCGCGGCGGCCGGCGATCCGCCGGCATTGGTACGAGGGCGCGGCCAATTCGATGCGCGCAACGTCCTGTCCGTATCGGCGCCGCGCGGCCGGGCGCACGACATCGCGCTCCCACATCACCAGCGCCGCGGCGGACGCGCAGCGCGCCATTACCGGCGCGGAATAGGCGTGCACCGATTGTGTGAGTTCGACGGCGTTCTGATAACCGCAACCGCTCTCGCCGCTGAGATCGGCCGCACGCTCATCTGAAAACCAGCGCCTGCAATGGCTGCGCGACACGCAGGCACGTCGGTCGCGAAGGCTTGGAGGCGCGAAACGCGCAGAGCTTCCGGCATCAGATCGGCTTCTTCCGGCGGCGGCGAGAGCACTAACAGCATGACCATCATCACGGCCAAAGCCGCCACGGCGGACGCCGCCCAGATGCGGGCGCGTAGGTGCTCTGCCTTCGTGGGCGGGCGGAGAATGCCTAAAATGCGCATGGAGAGAGCGGAGCGCCTTGACCGATTCCGTGTGACACGCCTAGGAGTGCCGCCCCGCCGCGACCATATAACGGCGGCTGAGGCCTCGTGGCGGAGTGGCTACGCAGAGGACTGCAAATCCTTGCACCCCGGTTCGATTCCGGGCGAGGCCTCCATTCTTCATGCGGCGATAATTCCCCTACATCTCAACGCTTTCACAGGCTTCGTTACGCAGACGTTTGCCATTAACGGCTTCTTTACCTGTTAGCATCATATTCACCCTGTCTTCCCTTGGAGACACCCCACCATACCCAACGCCTTCGAGGGCCCCGAAAGGGGCCCTCGTTTTCCATTGAGGCGCCTTCTTCGGCCCTACAATTGGCAGCGATCAGGGTCTTTTCCCCTGGCGCCGAACTTGATAGAGACCCGCTTCGCTCGGCCCTGAGGGTCGAGACAGTGTTCCTCGGTAGCTCAGTGGTAGAGCATCCGACTGTTAATCGGATGGTCGTAGGTTCGAACCCTACCCGGGGAGCCATTCTTGTTCCGACCTGAGTGCGGGGCGCTCCGAACATTATCCCGCCTCTCTGATGAGCATGTGTCGCGCCATAATGAGATTTGAACCGCGCTGCGTGTTGACCCGCCGACGCGCGGTTCTCAAGAGTGCGCCCCGAGGGGCGTGAATGTTCAGCAGTTTGACAGGATTTGAGGTAGCGGCGGCGCTGATCGTGCTGACGGCGGTATTTTGCTTCCTCAACGTCTGGATTTTCAAAGCGCAGACGACCGTGGCGCTCGTCGCCATGGGCGCGGTCGTCGCCGCGACCATCGCTGTCGCTGACATGCTGACCCCGCAGAACCATTTCATCGCCGATCTCGAGGACTTCCTCAGCCGGGTCGATTTCCGCGCGACCGTGCTCAACGGCATGCTGTCGTTCCTGCTCTTTGCCGGCGCATTGCACGTGGATCTGAGCCAGATCGCACGGGTGCGTTGGCCGGTGATGGTGCTCAGCACACTGGGCGTTGTCACGACGATGCTGATCGTTGGCGGCGGGCTTTTCCTTGTCACCGGATGGCTCGGCATTCCCGTGCCGCTGATTTACTGCCTGACCTTCGGCGCTCTCATCAGTCCGACCGATCCGGTCGCGGTGCTGGCGATCCTGAAAGGCAAGGGGCTGCCGTTGCAGGTCGAGGCGACGGTCGCCGGCGAAAGCCTTTTCAATGATGGCGTTGCGATTGCGGCCTTCACCGTGCTTTCCGCCGCGGCGGTCAACCACCACGACATTTCGCTCTTTGAAGCCGGCGAACTGTTCCTTGTGGAGGGCGGCGGCGGCATCGCGCTTGGGCTGATCACCGGCGGCATTGCGTTTCTCGCCATGCACGCGATCGACGATTACCGGGTCGAGCTCATGATTTCACTTGCGCTCGTCATGGGCGGCTACGCCCTTGCCTCGCGCATCGGGGTGAGCGGCCCCATCGCGGTGGCGACCGCAGGCCTTATCATCGGCAATCACGGCGTCGCACATGCGATGAGCGATACGGTGCGCGATTATCTCCTCAAATTCTGGGAGGTGCTGGACGAGATCCTCAACTCGGCGCTGTTTTTGTTGATCGGCCTGTTCGCCATTATGCTCTTCCACGACGTGCGCCTGATCCTCGTGGGCCTCATCAGCATTCCTATCGTTTTGCTCGCGCGGGCCATCTCAGTCGGGGTGCCGTTGCCACTCTGGGGCAAGACATTACCGTTTCGCACCGCCTTCCCAATTCTGGTCTGGGGCGGCCTCCGTGGCGGCGTTTCCATCGCCTTGGTGCTTTCGCTGCCGGAGACGCCAATGCGCGACGTGCTGCTCGGCGCGACCTACGTGGTGGTGCTGTTTTCGGTCCTGGGACAGGGCGGCACGTTGGCCGCGCTCGTACGCCGGCTCCCTGGTTAACGCGCGTCAACACTTTCATTCGGTTCGGCGCAAATCCGATCAATGCGATGCGGAGATTTTTAACGGTGCGGAGCTAACCTCCACCGTGTCGGAGCCATGCTCCTTTTTCTCATTTGGTTGGATTTCACTAAGCCCGCCGGCCTGTCGCCCGCGGGCTTTGTTTTGTTCACGCCTTGTAGGCAGGCAACAAGTGGCCGAGCCGAGCGCCCATCTCGGCGCCTAGGGCCTGAAGACCATTGAAGGGCCGGATCATCACTTCGAAGTCGGTGATCAGGCCGTCTGCGTCGAACTGTATGAGATCGATGCCCTTCAGCTTCTTCTCGCCCACGCGCGCACTGAACTCGAGGACGACGCTGAGACCGTCACCAGTGGCGAGTTCGCGGTGATAGGCGAAGTCCTCGAACACCGTGATCACCGTGCTCAGCAACAAGACCACTGCCTGAGACGACTGATAAGGCTTGAACGCCATCGGCGAGCGGAAGGTTGCATCCGGATGAATGATCCCGGCCAGGGCCGCGAGGTCCCTGCTTGCGACCATGGCGTGCCACTTGGCGAGCGAGGCGGCGACGTTTGGGTTCAAGTTCGGTGCTGCGCTCATCGCATGATCGTAAGCCGCATGCCGGCCCCCGTCGAGGTTCGTGAGGTTCTGGACTTCCGCTCCTGCTCACGTCAGGGCATGAGGACGCGGGAGGCGGAATGCACGACGTTGTTATCATCGGTGGCGGTCACAATGGCCTGACCTGCGCCGCCTATCTGGCTGATGCCGGGCTCAAGGTGCTGGTGCTGGAGCGGCGCGAAGTTGTCGGCGGCGCGGCGGTGACCGAGGAATTTCATCCGGGCTTTCGCAATTCGGTTGCGAGCTACACGGTGTCGCTGCTCAATCCGAAAGTCATCGCCGATCTCGATTTGCACCGGCATGGGCTGCGCGTTGTCGAGCGCAAGGTTTCGAACTTCCTGCCGCTGTCGGAGACGTCCTACTTCATGGCGGCGCCCGGGATCACACAAGCCGAGGTCGCCAAGTTCTCCAATCGCGATGCGCAGAGGTTGGAGGCGTACGAGCAACGCCTTGAGGTGATTGCGGACGTGGTGCGCGCGCTGCTGCTGGAGCAGCCGCCGAACCTTGTCGAGCACGGCTTTGTGCGCGGCGTCGAAGAAGCGATGCGCGCGGCGAGCTTGGGCGGACGCCTGAATAAGCTCGACATCACAGGCAAGCGCGACCTGCTTGATCTCTTCACCAAGTCAGCGGGCGAGTGGCTGGACGAATGGTTTGAGTCCGCGCCGATCAAGGCGTTGTTCGGCTTTGATTCAATCGTCGGCAATTTCGCCAGCCCCTACACGCCCGGCTCTGCCTATGTGCTGCTGCACCACGTCTTCGGCGAAGTAAATGGCAAGAAAGGGCTCTGGGGCCACGCTGTCGGCGGCATGGGCGCGATCACCCAAGCCATGGCCGCCTGCTGCCGCGAGCGCGGTGTTGAAATACGCACCGGCGTTGCAGTGAAAGAATTGGCGCTGGCGCCCTTCACGCCCGGCGTGACAGCGCCACAGGCGCAGGGCGTTGTTACCGCCGACGGCGAGACGATCCGCGCCAAGGCGGTGATCTCGAACCTCAATCCGAAACTCCTTTATCAGCGCATCGTGCCGCAGGACGCGCTGCCCGAAGATTTCCGCGAACGGATCACGCGCTACAAGGTTGGATCCGGCACCTTCCGCATGAACGTGGCGCTGAATGAATTGCCGCGATTTACCTGCAAACCGGAAGCTGGCGATCACCTGACGGCCGGGATCATCATCGCACCTTCAATGCAATACATGGAGCGCGCGTATGATGATGCGCGCACATTCGGGTGGTCGCGCGAGCCGATCGTGGAGATGCTAATCCCCTCTACACTCGACGATTCATTGGCGCCGGCGGGCAAGCACGTCGCGTCACTGTTTTGCCAGCACGTGCAGCCCGAGCTCTCCGGTGGCCGTTCGTGGGACGATCACCGCGATGAGGTTGCGGATTTGATGATCGCGACGGTCGACAAATATGCGCCGGGCTTCAAAGCGAGCGTGATTGCACGCCAGATCATGTCGCCGTTGGATTTGGAGCGAACATTCGGCTTGGTCGCAGGCGACATCATGCACGGTGCGCTGTCGCTCGATCAGTTGTTCAGTGCGCGGCCTGTGCTTGGGCACGGCGACTATCGGGCGCCGATCAAGGGACTTTATATGTGCGGATCGGGCACGCATCCCGGCGGGGGCGTAACTGGCGCGCCGGGGCACAATGCAGCGCAAGTTGTGAAGCGCGATTTCCGGAACGGGACGGTGCGTTAAGCGGCGGTGCGTTCGTTAGGCGGTGCGCTTCTGTGCCGCTTCGTTTTCAATTCGTTTGAATACCGGAACGGTGCGTCCGCTCCAGATTTCGAGGCGCACACCGCAATCAACGCATTCAAACACCCCGATATCCTTGATCGGCAACGTTCGCTCCTGCCGCTCGTAGCAAGCGCCGCAGGTGCAGCTAATGATTTTCGTCTCAGGCGTCATGACGCTGCGAGGATTGCCGCCGAAAGGTAAACGAAAGTTAGCGGGCGGCCCCGATTTACGTACTTGTCACTACGCTCGCGCCTTTGCGCCGCAGGCGTTCGCACGCTGCGGTAGAAACGAGAGAGTAGGACGCGCTTCGGTCGAAGCTTCTCACAATCAGGTCTTGAATGGGGTTTGCCGAAGCGCGCCCTACGCGGTCTGTTGTTGGCAACCGGCCAAAGCCTGAGGCGTTGAGGCGACCCAAGGGGGCCATACGTTTCGGAGACGGGCCTTCGCCGTTCATTGCGCAACGCTTCGAGGCGATCGCTCTGAAACCGCGAAGATCGCTTTGATCAGTGCGGGCTCCTCCCGCGCGAGGCATGGTTCCTTGATGGTGACACGCTCGCCGCTCTTAACGGACTGACCGGCCCGCGACGCTGGGGTTCTCATCGTCGCTTAGCGCCTGACTTTCGTTCCCGATTGACGTGCGGAGCAAAGCCAAATCTTCGCGTCCGGACCTCGGCTTTCTTTACTTCTCACCGAGCAGCGATTTCGATCCTCACGAACGTCCATCGCATCACGTTCAAACCGCATCCCCTACGCTATCGGCTTTGGTACCGGAGCCTCTCGTGTAGGAGACGGAAGCAATGTCTCATGGTTTTGGCGCTGTAGGATAGATTTGGGATCTATCCAACACCATCACGCTTCCCGGGCGCGCGGAGCGAGACCCGGGACCTAGGGACCAACAGGTTGAATTCAACGACCCCTGAGTCTCGGCTCGGCGTTCATGCGCATCATAGATGCGCATGAACTTGGCCGGGAAACGTGTGTTGTGTGCGCGGGATAGATTGACGCTACTCCGCCGCCGCGATCGCTTCGGGCTCTTCGGCCTGGTGCTTCCAGAGGCTGGCGTAGAGGCCATCTTTGGCGATGAGCGCCGCGTGTGCGCCGCGCTCAACGATGTGGCCCGCTTCTAGAACAACGATTTGATCGGCGTCGGCGATGGTGCTGAGGCGGTGGGCGACGACAAGGGTGGTGCGCCCGCGTGAGGCGGTTTCCAAAGCCGCCTGCACTTCGGCCTCGGTAGCGGAATCGAGCGACGATGTGGCTTCGTCGAGGATGAGGATCGCCGGGTCTTTGAGGACCACGCGGGCGATGCCGACGCGCTGTTTCTCGCCGCCGCTGAGTTTCAAGCCCCGCTCGCCGACGCGCGTGTCCCAGCCTTGCGGCAGGCCTTCTATGAAATCCAGCAATTGCGCGCTGCGCGCGGCTTCGTTGAGTTCGTCCTGGGTGGCTTCAGGTTTGCCGTAGCCGATGTTGTAACGGATGGTGTCGTTGAAGAGCACCACGTCCTGGGGGACGAGGCCAAGCGCGCTACGGAGCGAATGCTGGGTGACATCGCGGAGATTCTGGCCATCGATCCGCACGGCGCCGCCGCTTGGATCGTAGAAGCGATAGAGCAATTTCAGCACTGTCGATTTGCCGGCGCCGGAGGGGCCAACAATGGCGGTGGTTTTGCCGGCGGGCGCAGTAAAGCTTACGCCTTCGAGCCCCATATCCCTGCCTTCGTGCGCGAAACCGACGTTCTCGAACACGACCTCGCCGCGCGTGGCTTTGAGGTCCGGCGCATTGGGCGCATCGGCGACATCCGGTTTCTCATCCAGCAACGAAAACATCTTCTCCATGTCGATGCTGGTCTGTTTGATCTCGCGGTAGGCAAAACCGAGAATGTTCAGCGGCGCATAGAGGTTTGTCATAATGAGAATGACGGCGGTGATGTCGCCCGGCCCCATCGGTCCACGTGCAACGAGCCAGCCCGCACCCACGACCATCGCAACGAGGCCGAGCGTCATGATCAGGCCCTGCATGACGTTGAGCATTACCAGCGAGGTGTAGGCGCGCACCGCAGCTGTTGCGTAGGATGACAACGCGCGGTCGTAGCGCTCGCTCTCCCGCTGTTCGGCAGCGAAGCTCTTTACAGTCTCGAAATTCAGCAGCGAGTCGACGGCCCGGCCTGCGGCTTCGGTGTCGGCCTCGTTCATGTCGCGGCGATATTTGAGCCGCCACTCGGTGACGCCGAACGTGGCCCAGGCGTAGATCGCCACTGTGCCGGCTGCGATCAGCGAGAACATCCAACCGTATTTGAAGCCGAGCACGCCAGCGGCGAGAAACAATTCGATGACGGTGGGCGCGATGTTGAAAGCGAGAAAGCGCAGCAGGAAGTCGATCGCACGAATGCCGCGCTCGATGGTGCGATAGACGGCGCCCGTGCGCTTGGATTGATGAAAGCGCACGGAAAGCGAATGGACGTGCGTGAAGACGCGCGTGCCGGCGCGGCGCTGGGCTTGCTCGCTCACCGGCTGAAAGATGGCGTCGCGCAGTTGCGGCCCGGCAGTGGAAGCAAAGCGTAGCGCCCCCCAGAAGCCGGCGAGGCCAAGGAAGGTTGGCAGTGCGCCAGACGCGTCGCCGGCGGAGAGCGCGTTAATGCCATCGGCCAGCACTAACGGCGAAACGACCGCCAGCACCTTGCTGAGCAGCGTCAGCACGAACGCGACCGCGAGGCGCAGGCGCACGCCCCTGTCATTCAATCCGCCAATTAAAGTAAGGAGTTGTGCGATGGTGCGCGTCAGCGGCGGCGCGACATCGGCGGCTGGTTCCGCCTTCGACACTGTCCTGCCCTCACCACGCGCCATTTGGAACAATCCTTGAAGGCAGCACTTAGGCACTGGGAATTTTCCCCGCAATGCCGCCTGATTGGCTAAACCTGATCGATGCCTATGGCTGATTCCAGCTCCATGCCCCCTAAGGTCCGTTCTGTCTGCGTCTATTGCGGCTCCTCCAATACGACCAAGCCTGAATATTTGGACCTGGCGACGCGTTTCGGCGCTGAACTCGCGGCGCGCGGCCTGAGGTTGGTTTATGGTGGCGGCGCCGTTGGTTTGATGGGCCGGGTGGCGAAGGCCGTCCATGAAGGCGGCGGCGAAGTCCTTGGCATCATGCCCCGCTTCCTCGAACGGCGCGAGATTACCTATCAGGACGTACCGCATCGCATGGTCGACACCATGCATGAACGCAAGCACATCATGTTTGAGGAAAGCGATGCGTTCGTGGTGCTGCCGGGCGGGATTGGCACACTCGAGGAAGCGGTCGAGATGCTGTCGTGGAAGCGACTCGATCTCCACAAGAAGCCGATCGTGTTCCTCTCGGAAGATGGCTTCTGGACGCCGTTCTTTACCTTGATGGAGCACACGGTCGCGGCGAACCTCACGCCGGCTTCGTTTCGTGACGCCGTGACTGACGCCAAATCGATCGAGGGCTGTTTCGCAGCATTAGGCGCGAAGGCCCCTGCGTAAGAAATTCCGTAAGAAAACCCTGGGGCGTGAGACTATCCGGTCATGAAGCCCTCGCCCGACCAGGACGCGCGCTATTTGGAGGCGGTCGCCGAGCATGGCGGCGCGCTGCAACGTCTGGCGCGGGCGACGGAGGCGAATGCCGAGCGGCGGCGCGATTTGCTGCAGGACATGCACGTGGCGCTGTGGCGAAGCTTCGCGTCCTATGATGGCCGTTGTTCGGTGCGCACTTGGGTCTATCGCGTCGCGCATAATGTAGCGGCGAGTCATGTCGATCGGGAGCGCCGCTCGCGCGCACCGCTGGTGACGTTGGAAGAGATCACCGACCTGCCCTCTGCCCAAAGTGTCTCCGCGGAAGTGGAAGAGAGCGAGGCAGTCGCAAAGCTGAACGCGATCATCCGCCAGCTCGGGCCGCCCGACCGGCAAATCATTACGCTCTACCTCGAAGGGCTCGACGCCAAATCCATTGCCGAAATCACCGGGCTCTCAGCCGGCGCGATCGCGACGCGTGTGTCGCGCTTGAAGACGCAGCTGGCCCGCATGTTTCAAGAGCACGCAAATGTCTGATCACGATCCCCTTCAGAAGCTGTGGACACAGCAAACTCAGGAGCCTTTCACGATGTCTCTGGCCGATGTTCATCTGCATGCACAGCGTTTCCAATCGCGCATCCGCACGCGCAACATGATCGAGTACGTCGCGGCGGCGAGCGTGATTGCGTTCTTCGCATGGATGATCCCGACTGTGCCGGAGCCGGTCGTACAGGTTGGTGCGGGGCTCATCGTTCTGGGCGCACTCTATGTGTGCTGGAAGCTCTACCAGCTTGGCCGGGCCGCGACGCGGAGCGAGATAGATGCCGGCGCGCAAAGCTGGGCGGCGTTCCATCGCGGTGAGCTGGTGCGCCAACGCGAGGCTCTGCGCACGGTGTGGAGCTGGTACTTGGCGCCGTTCGTGCCCGGCATGCTGGTGTTTCTGGCGGGCGTTTCGTTCACGGAGGCCAATCCGGCGCCGCTGGCTGCGCGGCTGACGGTGTTCCTCGCAGGCGCTGGGCTGATGGCGGCAATGTTCGCGGTGATCGCGTGGCTCAACGCGCAAGCGGTGAAAAAGCTCGACGCGCAGATCGCGGCGTTGGATCAGGTGCGGGATTGAGGTCTGCTATTCGCCGGTAACGGACAGTCCCCGCGACCTGTGATACGCAGGCTTGAGTGGTTCTATGGGTGGGCTTATGCGCCGGTCTTCCGCCGTCAAATGGGTGCTAAGCGGGATTGCGCTCGCGGCGGTGTTGCTGGCTGTTCCCGCCATCTATGACAATCGAGAGCGTAAGCTGGAAGTCTATAGAGCGTTCGTGAGTGCTTACTCCGAAGGGCATCGCGTCAACCTCGCCAACGTGACGACGCGGTTTGATGCCGAAACTGAAGGGGTAATCTCCTGCGCTCCCACGGTTCTCGCGACGACGCTTGTCTCCCGCCTATTTCGTACAACGACGCTAAATCAGACCGATTTTGCGGATTCGTCGATTCACGTCGTTGATCCGGATGATCAAGCGGCACAGGTACGCATCCACGATCCCAGTATGAACATCTCTAGCGAAAGCGACGTCGATCGCGCCGTCGCGGATGCGTTCGAGGCTGGTCTGCTGCAAGTTTCTGAAGTCGGCTTTGATATTACCGGGCAGCACGCGATGCTGACGTTCTCGTTCAGGTGCGGCATGCTATGTGGGCACGGCGGTACGGCGGTGTTCGACAGAGTGGGCGACCGCTGGGTGTGGTCTCAACGCCGTTGCGGATCGGAATGGATGTCCTGACCGGCGGGCCGCTTTGGGCCAGCGTGGGCCGTATCGACAAATTCTGTGAGCGGCGCGGTCGCTCCAAACCTGCCGGCGGTCACCCTGGACGTTCAACGGCTAACTCTCGCCGAAGACGGACATGCGTCCGACTTCATGCAATCACTTCCACTCTGATCCGTGGTGCCTGCAAATAGCCGCGGCTTTGAAGCGCAGCGCTCAATTCCGCGCTGAATTGGGTACTCGTTCGGCCAGAGGCCGTGACGGAGCCCAGCAGGGGAAACATAACGTTGCCTTCCGGATATACTTGATATCTTCCAGAAAGATCTGGCTCGTCAGCAACCACAATCAGCAAGGTATCACCTGAGGCAATGCTGTGCTGTGCGACAGCAGACGTTGAACTGTTCCGAGTGCATGAACCGAGAGCACTGAGTTTTTGCGCGGCGAGCCGCACATATGTTGCGTCGTTAGCGTACGAGTTGGCGAAAGCTTCCAAAACGCAAGGGTCCTCGCTGGAGGAAATGTCAGCCCAAGCTTCGTTCGCACTTGCGGTAGGTTTGAAAAACGCAACGTAGGCCATACCTGCACTAATAACCGCCCCTGCGATTCCAACAATCGCGAGTGGCATCCTCCATTTTGCCGGCAAGTATTGCAGCAAATCACCTGCCATTGCCCCGCCTCTTCCCATCAGTCAGCCAAACTGTCTTGCAAGCTAGCAGTTCGCGGCAAAATCACGAGCGGCAACTTTGGGCCACGGCATGACATAGCGACAAATTCAGCGAGCGACCTGCTCGCTCCATTGCGGTCAGTGATTTAGCGCCCGCAGCATCGGCCCAATCTCGCCAGCAGACATTCGGATTGGTCTGCTCAGTTGATGCGTGCTCTTGATTCCAGAAACCGAGGTCGTCTTGCCGACGAGCCGGCTTAATCCCCGTGCATCACATGATCCGTGACTTGCCCGCCGTCAGTGACACGCACGCGATAGAATTCGGTCGGTAGAACAACCAAGCTTGGCACCTCCCCGATACGCTGCTCAATTCGCCCCAACAACTCCACATCCATTCTCACATGCCAATTTCCAGCTTGGCTTCGGACGACGGAATAGTAGTCCAATGCCCCTATCGCGTCGTCATAGCTCCCGATCGGCAACCACACATCGGGGCACGTCTCATCCTCCACCGATGCACCGTGAATATCCGCGCGGAGTCTTCCGACGACTCTCACCACTTCGCCGTCGAATGGCGACGGATCTGCCAATACTGCACATATGTTCACCGGCCGATCGCTGCTCGCCACTTCCATGCGAGATGACGCACAAGCCGCTAGTAAAACCAATGCCGCTGTCAGATGAGTGCCCCTCAGCATACATCGTCCCCCAAAGGTGAAGCACCACTTGCCGAAGGATGCAGCAGCCGGATCTTTGATCCTTACGGCCATTCGCGGCTCCTTCACATGGTCGGAACGCCCAAATAACACATCTGAGCAATGTCTGTTTAGGGCCAGAAGCAGACTAAGCCGCCTGCCCCTGCAGGCGCTTGCGCGCGCGTTCTTCGCCGATCAGCGGGAAGAGCGCGGCCATTTCTGGGCCGTGGTCCATGCCGGTGAGGGCTTGGCGGAGCGGCATGAAAAGCGCTTTGCCTTTAGCGCCGGTTTTTTCTTTTACGGCGTTGGTGAAGGCTTGCCAGGTCGTGGCGTCGTAGGCGCCGGTGGGAAGCACTTCGGCGGCGGCGCTGGCGAACGCAGCGTCGGTAACGACGGGTTCGATCGGGCCGTCGACGATGCGGGCATAGTCCTGCACGTCTTTGAGCAAGATCAGGTTGGCGCGCACGGCGTTCCAGAACGCTTCGCCCTTGTCGGCGTCAAGTTTGGCGAGGCGATCTTTCACGGTGGCATAGTCGTATTGGTGCAGGAGTTGCGCGTTGACGCGCTTCAGGTCTTCGGGATCGAAGCGCGCGGGCGCGCGGCCGATCTTGGCGAAGTCAAACTCGGCGGCGAGCTGTTCGATGGTGGCGCGCGCTTCGACCGGATCGGAGGTGCCGATCTTGGCGAGGTGCGAGAGCACGGTCATCGGCTCGTAGCCTTCGGCGGCGAGTTCGCCCACACCCAGTGAGCCGATGCGCTTGGAGAGCGCATTGCCGTCGGCGCCCACCAGAAGCGGGAAATGGCCGAACTTCGGCGCCACTCCGCCGAGCGCTTCGAAGATTTCGATCTGCACACCGGAATTGGTCACGTGATCTTCACCGCGGACGATGTGGGTGATCTTGAAGTCGATATCGTCCACCACCGATGGCAGCGTGTAGAGGAAGGCGCCGTCTTCGCGGATGAGGACGGGGTCGCTGAGTGATGCCGTGTCAATGGAGACGTGGCCGCGAACGAGATCGTCCCATTCCTTGCGCGCGCCCGAGAGTTTGAAGCGCCAGTGGGGCTTGCGCCCCTCGGCTTCGAGTTTGGCGCGATCTTCCGCCGTGAGCTTCAGTGCGGCGCGATCGTAGACGGGGGGCTTACCGGTCGCTTGCGCGATTTTGCGGCGGCGATCGAGTTCTTCCTCGGTCTCGTAGGCGGGATAGAGCAAGCCCGCCGCTTTGAGTTTCGCGGCGGCGGCTTCGTATTCCTTGAAGCGATGCGATTGGTTGGCGCGCTCGCCCCACTTGAGGCCGAGCCACGCGAGGTCGTCGACGATCGATTGCTCGTACTCCTTGGTGGAGCGGGCGAGATCGGTGTCGTCGATGCGCAAGAGAACGCTGCCGCCCTGCGGGATCGCGAACAGCCAGTTCATCAACGCCGTGCGGACGTTGCCGACATGGATGCGTCCCGTGGGGGACGGCGCGAAACGGAGGCGAATGGACATTACGTAACGACTCTTTGTTGGAAGCGGCGGGTTATGCGGCTGGGTGCGGGACGTGTCCAGTTTCCGACTCCCCTCCCCTTCACGGGGAGGGGTTGGGGGTGGGGTGTCGGCGCGGAAGTACTGAAACAGCACCGCCGCTACCCCCACCCCTGCCCCTCCCCGCAAGGGGGAGGGGTGCGTGCGTGGAAATTTCGTCTAAGCTCCCTCGCATTCTTACAGGAGCAACCGCCATGGCGACCAAGTCGCGCGAAGTTCGTTTGAAGAGCCGCCCTGTCGGCCTGCCGGAAGCGTCGAATTTTGAGGTGGCGACGGTCGATATTCCCGATCCGGGTCCGGGCGAAGTTTTGGTGCGTAACGAGTGGATGTCGGTCGATCCTTACATGCGTGGGCGCATGTACGACCGGCCAAGCTATGTGCCGCCGTTTCAAATTGGCGAACCGCTGCAGGGCGGCGCAATTGGCACGGTGGTGAAGTCGAACGATCCGAAGTTTGCGCCTGGCGATTTGGTCGAGAGCTTCAATGGCTGGCGTGAGGCGTACGTCTCGCCTGCTTCGGGGCTCAACAAGTTGCCGGCGGGCGTGCCGCCGCAAGCTTATCTTGGCGTGCTCGGCATGCCGGGGATGACGGCGTACACGAGCTTCCATCGCATTGGTGAGCCGAAGGCTGGCGATGTTGTGTTTGTGTCGGGCGCGGCTGGCGCTGTGGGTTCGGCGGTGTGTCAGATCGCGAAGCTGCGTGGCTGCACCGTCGTTGCTTCGGCTGGCACCGACGAGAAGCTTGCTTGGCTGAAGAGCGTCGGCGTTGATGCGACGGTGAACTACAAGAAGGGCAATCTGCTCGACAACGTGCGCGCCGCCGCGCCGAAGGGCATCGACATCTACTTCGATAATGTCGGGGGCGATCATTTGGAAGTTGCGCTCGAAGTGGCGCGGCCGTTCGCACGCTTCATCGAGTGCGGGATGATCTCGATCTATAACGACAAAGAGCCCGCCCCTGGCCCGCGCAACATGAGTTACGTTGTCGGCAAGCGCATCAAGATGCAGGGCTTCATTGTCTCCGACTTCGCCGACATGCGCGACCAATTCTACACGGAGATGGGCGGCTGGGTGCGTGACGGTAAGATTAAGTGGGAAGAAACCGTCGAGAACGGCGTTGAGAACGCGCCGAAAGCGTTTCTCAACCTCTTCAGCGGAGGAAACACGGGCAAAATGCTCGTCAAACTCGGCTGAAGATGAACCAACGTCTGTTTCAAGCGTACGTGATGGTCGACTGGAGCGCTGCCTCCAAACCGACAACCGGCCCGGATTCAATCTGGGTCGGCGTGCTGAAGCGCAACGTGCGATTCCAGATGGCGTTCGAAGCGCACAATCCATCGACGCGGGTTGAAGCGGAGAAACTGCTGAACGCCGTGCTCGATGATCTGAAGCGCAAGGGCGAGCGCGTGCTGGTTGGTTTCGACTTTCCGCTCGGCTTTCCGCGTGGGACGGCGGCGGCGTTGCAGCTCCCTGGCGGTCCGTGGCGGGCGCTGATGGAGTTCCTCGTTAGGGAAGTGAAGGACAAGCCCGACAACGCCAACAACCGCTTCCAAGTCGGGGCCAAGATGAACCGGTTGATGACGGGTGAAGCGTTTCCGTTCTGGGGCGCCCCTGCCCGCGATGAGCAGACAATGCTTTCAGCCAAGCGGCCGCGTGAGCACACGCCGAGCGATTTGCCGGAGCTTCGCTATGCCGACGAAGCCGCCAAAGGCGCTTCGTCAATCTGGAAGCTCTACTATCAAGGCTCCGTGGGCGGTCAGGCGATCACCGGAATCCCCGTCGTTAAGCGACTGCACGATGCGCGTAACGTGAAGCTGTGGCCGTTCGAGACGGGCTGGGACGCGCTAAAACCTGCCGACATCGACGATGTCGAAGCGGTGTTCGCAGAGATTTATCCTTCGCTCTATGCGGCGAAACCGAACGCGGGCGAGATCAAAGATCAGGCGCAGGTGCGTGGCGCCTGCGAGCGCTTCAATGCACTCGATGAGAAGTTTCAGCTCGGCCCGGTGTTTGGGCGCGCAAAGGAAGACAAACGCCGCGAGGCGGTTGAGCGCGAAGAAGGCTGGATACTCGGCGCGAACGCTTAACGGTCGCGCACTTCTCCCTCTACCAAGCCGGCAACAGGTTCTTCCGGCGCGATGGCTTTGGCGGGTTTGTCCGCGATAGCCCACCAGCGCAGCAGCAAAACAACGGCGCTGACAACGCTCGAAATGAAGATCGCGAACAATAGCCCTTTGACTCCCATATGCTGGTGCTCGGCTAGCCAATATCCGAGCACCGGCATCACCCCGGCATAGGCCAGAATATGGCTGAAGGTCGGAAACCAGTTGTCGCTGCGCGCGCGCAATCCAGAAGCCGCTACAACTTGGGTGCCGTCCGGGACCAGCACCAGCGCACAAATCCACATGAGCGATGCGATCAACGCGGCGAGCGAGATGTCCGCGGTGTAGGCGCGGCCAAGCTGATTGGCGAAAACGAGAATGAGCGCTGCCGCAATCGCCATGCCAATGGCGTTGAGCCAAATCCCTGTCCAACCCGCGCGCGCGGCGTCGTGTGGCGCGCCCCGGCCAATGGCCTCGCTCACCAGCACAGCAGTTGCAGCAGCAAGGCCGAGCGCGATCATGAACACGAACGCCATCAGATTGAGCAGAATCTGGTAGGCCGCAACGACGTCGGCGCTGATGCGGCCGGCGATAACGGTCATGGCGGAGAAGGCGCCGGCTTCCACAGCCTGACTCACTGCTGCAGCGGCGCCGACAGCCAACAATGCGCCATAGCCCGCCCCTTTCGCGCCCTTGCCCTTGCGCACGCCGTAATCAACGCCATCACGCAGGAAGAAGATGCAAATCAGCAGTAATCCCGCGAGGAAGACACGCGCGCCAACCGTCGCCCAAGCTGAACCGATCGCGCCGTGTTCCGGCACCCAGAGCAGGTTGAGCCCCAGGTTCACGCCGTTAGCGAGCCACATCACGACGGTGGAAATGCCTGGCTTCTTGATCGCTTCAAGAAAGAAGGTGCCGGCAATGTAGAGAAGATGCAGTGGGATCGAAAACGCCAGCACGCGCATGACCGGCGTCGATGGGCCCGCCAGCGACTCGTCGATGCCAAAAATCGTGAACAGCCGCTCGCCGCCCAACCACATCAGCGCCGCCGACAACGCGCCCGCGATAAGCGCCAGCACCAAGCCTCGGCGCAGGACCACACCCGCGCCCAGTTTGTTGCCCTCGCCGATCGAGCGCGCGGCAAGCACTTGCACGCCCTGCAGCAAGCCAATTGCGGCGACGAGGAAGACGGCCGTCGGCGCCCAGCCCAGCGCCTGGTGCGGGAGTTCATCCGGTGCGAGCTGCCCGACGACAATCACATCCGCCAACGCCATGCCGATAATGCCGAGCCGCGCGAGCGCGACGGGGCCGGCAATGCGCAGCAGAGGCGCGACGAAAGATCGGGTGGCGACCATGAGGGCGCGTGCTTTTAGCGGAGCCGCCTGAGTCGGTCGAGGCTTAGGCCAAGCTACGGTATATCTTCGCGGAAAGCGCGGCTTCCAGCACCGAATAGATGACGATCTGAAGAAAAATGCTGAGCGTGTAGAAGAGCGCAAAACCCAACAGATTCGATTGTGCATAATTCAGCATCTGAACCGGATCGCCGGTCGGCGCGCCGACGGCGGACGCGAGTAGTGCTTGCAGCATGCTGGCCAGGATGAAGGCCGGCGTCAGCAAGAACAGGCGCGCGCCAGCAATGCGCAGGAAATTGCCGCGCGTCATCCGCCAGCTTTCGAATACCGAGATGCGCTTGCGGTCGATCGTTGCCGGCGCGGCGAGGTAGAAACGCGTCGTGACGAGGAAAAACAACACCGCGCCGATGACCATCGCAATGGTCATCCGCCCCTGCTGCTCTTGCAGCGCCCGCTCGACGATTGCTTGCACCGCCTCTTGGTTTTGACCGACGGCCTGCAACTCGGCTTGATAGGGCGCAATGATGAACGACATAGCGGTGAACATCAGCATCACGAACACGATGCCGAGAAACAGACCCACCATCAGCATCGCGCCGCCGACGCGCGTGGCGCTGGCTGGCAGCGTTTCAAATGGCGCGTCGCCGAGAGCCGCCCTCGTCAGCGCCGTGTGCGCGACCAGCACCGCGATGAGCACGGCCGCCATCCAGGCGACGTTGGGACCTAGGGGAAGAAAAATCGCCTGAGCGAGCGCCGCCAGCGCCGCGACGATAAACACAAAACGCACGTTCTCGCGCACAAAGCGGAGCGCTGCGCCCACGGTGTCGCGAATGGAAATCGGTGTGGCATCGGACATAGGTCTTGGCCTGCCACGGCGACGCATCTCAGCGCAAGCTGCCGGGCGCGACTTGCGATCCCCGCGCGGGCGCGGCATGTCAGCGCTGATGAAACCGGTTCATGTTGTCGGCGGCGGGCTCGCCGGATCGGAAGCCGCATGGGCGTTGGCGAACGCTGGCGTGCCAGTCGTGCTGCACGAAATGCGGCCAGTGGTGAAAACCGACGCGCACCATACGGAGAAGTTCGCCGAGCTGGTGTGCTCCAACTCGTTCCGGAGCGACGACTGGCGCGGCAACGCGGTTGGCTTGCTGCATGAGGAAATGCGCCGAATGGGCTCGCTGGTGATGGCGAGCGCCGAGCCGGCGCAGGTGCCGGCGGGCAGCGCGCTGGCGGTTGACCGGGACGTGTTCAGCGATGCTGTGACCGCGGCTTTGACAGCGCATCCGCTGATCAGCGTTGAACGCGGCGAGGTGCGTTCACTGGATCAATTGCTCCATCATCCTAGGCACGCCCAGGATGATGACAGCATCATCTTTTGCACCGGACCTTTGACGTCTCCGAGCCTAGCGGACTCGATCCGAAATCTCACCGGTGAGGACTCGCTCGCCTTCTTCGATGCGATCGCGCCGATCGTGCATGCGGACTCGATAGACTTCGACATCGCGTGGAAACAATCGCGTTACGACAAGGAAGGGCCCGGCGGCGATAAGGCGGCGTACGTGAACTGCCCTATGGATGAGGCGCAGTACACGGCGTTCATCAACGCGCTGAACAGCGGCGCGAAGACTGAGTTTCGTGAGTGGGAAAAGAACACGCCCTATTTCGAGGGCTGTTTGCCGATCGAGGTGATGGCGGAGCGCGGGCCGGACACGTTGCGGTTTGGACCGATGAAACCGGTGGGGCTGATGGACCCGCGTGTTGGCAAGCGGCCGCATGCGGTGGTGCAGCTTCGGCAAGACAATAAGCTTGGTACGCTGTTCAACATTGTCGGCTTTCAGACCAAGCTGAAATACGGCGCACAGGAAGAGATTTTCCGGATGATCCCCGGCTTGCAGAACGCGCGGTTCGCGCGGCTGGGCGGGATCCATCGCAATACGTTTTTGAATTCGCCGAGACTGTTGGACGGCACTTTGCGTTTGCGCGCGGAGCCTCGGGTGCGGTTCGCGGGGCAAGTGACCGGTGTTGAGGGCTACGTCGAGAGCGCGGCTATGGGGATGATGGCTGGGCGCTTTGCTGCGGCGGAGCGTTTGGGTCGCGCGATTGAGCCGCCGCCTGCAACGACCGCGTTTGGCGCGCTGATCGCGCACGTGACGGGCGGGCATATCGGCGACGGTAAGGGCTCATTTCAGCCCATGAATGTGAACTTTGGCCTCTTCCCCGAAATCGTAGCGCCGACGCACGGGCCGGATGGGAAGAAGCTCAAAGGCGAAGATCGTTCGCGCGCAAAGAAACTAGCGCTGGCGGAGCGGGCGTTGGGGGATTTGGAGGCGTGGCTGCGCTGACGCCGAATATTGCGCTCGGTCGAATAGCGTTTGGCGGCAAATGAGCTATACCGATCCTCTAATCTGACGACGCGGCGGACCTCGCGACATGTTCAAGCTCTTGCGTACGCTTGGGATCGTCCTGCTGACCGTGCTGGCGACACTTTTCTGCGTGCAAAATCTCACGACGATAGAGGTCGCGTTTCTCACTTGGTCGATCGCGGCGCCGCGGGCGTTGATCTTTTTTATGCTGCTTGCCACGGGGTTCATCTTGGGTTTTGTGAGCCATGCGCTCCGTCCCAGCGGTAAATCGCACCCGCCAACGGGCCCTTCCCCGCCTCCCGCAATCGAGGATCAATAGCACAAGTGTCGCTTCGCCTTGTCGAAGTCATTATCGCGGATCATCAGACCGAAGCCGCGCGAGAGCTCCTCGCGCCATTTTGTGCGCGGATCTGGCAGGAATCCGTCCCCGACGGTCGGGAGAAGTTCTCCTGCGTCGTGCGCCCTCGCCACATTGAGGCGCTCCTTGGCGCGCTGCACCGTGCATTCGCCGACACACCGGGTTTTTCGGCAGTTGTCCAACGGATCGACGCGCTGCTTCCCGCCCTCCAGACTTCAGCGGATGCTCCACCACTGGCTCCCGCCGAGCGACGACCGCCTACAGGACTAGAGCGCTTTCTTAGCCGCGACCGCATGAGCACCGACGAAATCTACGACGACATCGTCGATGCTGTCGCTATCTCGCAGACCTACCTCGTAACGGTGTTTCTTTCCGCCGTGATCGCTGCGCTCGGCATGCGAAGTGGTCAGACGGCCGTGGTGATTGGGGCGATGGTGATTGCGCCCCTGTTGAGCCCGACGCTGGCGCTGGCCTTGTCCGCAACCGTCGGGGACTGGCGGCTCGGCTTGCGCGCGCTTCGAACCCTCGGTGCTGGCGGCGCACTGGTGTTAATCTCTACAATCTTGTTGGGGCTCGCGGTCGAGATCGATCCCGCTGTTCCGGAACTCTACAACCGCACAATCGTGCACTTGGCTGATATCGCGTTAGCGCTGGCTTCAGGGGCGGCGGGCGTGCTGGCCTTCAATCGGGGCGCTTCCGCTTCGCTGGTAGGCGTGATGATCGCCGTCGCGCTGGTGCCGCCGCTTTCCGCCGCCGGGCTCTATCTCGGCGCCGGCGACCTAGAACTTTCGGTCCGGGCGCTCTTCCTCTTCGCCAACAACCTCGTCTGCATCAACATTGCCGGCATCGTGACGTTTCTATTGCAGGGGCTCCCGCCGAAGCGCTGGCGCATCACAGTAGCAATTTTGGCAGTGTGGCTCGTTGTTCTAGCCCTCTTCGCGGCGATGATCCTCGGACGCATCGCCCTCGGCATCGCGTGGAGCGGTTGATTAAATCAGGCCCCCGAGCGGTGAGCTAGGGTCGGCATATTTTTTCTTGGGCATGCGGCCGGCGAGGTAGGATTCTCTGCCCGCGATGACAGCGTGCTTCATCGCTTTCGCCATGCGGATTGGATCTTTGGCTTCGGCGATAGCGGTGTTCATGAGAACGCCGTCGACACCGAGCTCCATGGCGATGGCGGCGTCGCTGGCGGTGCCGACGCCGGCGTCGACGATCACGGGCACTTTGGTTTGTTCGACGATGAGGCGGATGTTCACCGGGTTTTGGATGCCGAGGCCGGAGCCGATGAGTGAGCCCAGCGGCATGATGGCGACGCAACCGGCGTCTTCGAGTTTCTTGGCGTAGACCGGATCGTCGCTGCAATAGACCATCACATCGAAGTCTTCGGCGACGAGGACTTTGGCGGCGGAGAGCGTCTCTTCCATGTCGGGATAGAGAGTCTTTTGGTCGGCGAGGACTTCGAGTTTCACCAGTTTCCAATCGCCCGCCTCGCGCGCGAGGCGGAGCGTGCGCAGCGCTTCGTCGGCGGTGAAGCAGCCGGCGGTGTTGGGCAGGAAGGTCGTCTTCTTCGGATCGATGTGATCGGTGAGACGCTCTTTGGTAGGATCGGAGAGATTCACGCGCCGCACCGCGACAGTGACGATCTCGGCGCCACTGGCTTCAAGCGCGGCGGCGTTCTCGGCGTAGGTCTTGTACTTGCCGGTGCCGATGATGAGACGAGAGGCGTAGCTCTTGCCGGCAATTGTGAGTGTGTCAGTCATTCGATTCACCCGCCCCCCACAAACTGGACGATCTCCAGCTGATCGCCGTCGGCCAGGACGATCTGCGACCACAGGCTTTTGGGCGCGATTTCGCGGTTGCGTTCGACGGCCACCCGCCGCCCGTCTATCCCCAGGGAGGCGAGGAGTTCCGCCAGCGTCGCGGAATCGGGCGCGTCGCGCGTTTCTCCATTGACGATCAGACGCATGAGCCTTCCTATCCGCCCGACTTAGAACCCCTTGAGCCGGGGTTCAACGCAGGCCCGCTATCCGCCCGCGCAAGGTACGTTTTTGGGGACGATGCCGGACGCAAAACCAATCTATGTGCTGAACGGCCCCAATCTGAACCTGCTGGGGACCAGAGAGCCGCACATTTACGGCCACGCCACGCTGGCCGACATCGAGCAGGCTTGCGCCGCGCGCGCGGCTCAGCTTGGACGAACGGTGGTTTTCCGCCAGTCGAACGTCGAGGGCGAACTGGTGAACTGGCTGCAAGAAGCCCGCGACAAGGCGGCGGCTGTTGTTCTAAACGCGGGCGCCTATACCCACACCTCGGTCGCACTGCACGACGCCATCAAGGCGATCGGCGTTCCGGTGATCGAGACCCACCTCTCCAACCCCGCTTCGCGTGAGGACTTCCGTCACGTTTCGTTAGTGGGCCAAGCCGCAAAGGGCGTCATCGCCGGCTTTGGGGCGACATCGTATTTACTGGCCATCGAGGCGGCTGCCTTGCTGGCGAATGAAGGTCAAAGCGCGTGAGCAAGAAACCGAGCCGTTCCGTCGCAAAGAGAAAGCCCGCGCGCGTGCCGCAGGTGCGTGCGCCGAAGGCCAAGAAACCGGTGAGCGGGATTGACGCGGAATTGGTGCGCGATCTGGCTAAAGTGCTCGATGATACCGGGCTGACTGAGATTGAAGTCGAGTATGGCGAACTGCGCCTGCGCTTGGCGCGGACTTTGGTGATGGCGCAGCAGCCGCCCGCGCATACGCATGTCGTGCATTCTGCGCCCGCGCCTTCTCCCGCTCTGCCGCCGCCGGCGGCGGCCGCGCCTGCGCCGGCTCCAGCTGCTCCACCGCCTGCGCCCGCTGATGCATCCTCCCACCCTGGCGCAGTGCTCTCGCCCATGGTTGGCACGGCTTATTTGGCGCCGAACGAAGATGCGCCGGCATTTGCGAAAGTCGGCGACCGCGTCACAAAGGGTCAAACGATACTGCTCGTTGAGGCGATGAAAACGTTCAACCAAATCCACGCGCCAAAGGATGGCGTCGTGAAGCAAGTCCTGGTCGCCAATGCTGACCCGGTCGAGTTCAACCAGCCGCTGATGATCATCGAGTAATCGATGTTTGAAAAAGTCCTCATCGCGAACCGGGGCGAGATCGCGCTGCGCATCCACCGCGCATGCCAGGAAATGGGCATCAAGACGGTGGCGGTGCACTCGACGGCAGACTCAGAAGCGATGCACGTGCGCCTCGCCGACGAGAGCGTCTGCATCGGGCCGCCGCCGGCGGCGAAAAGCTATCTGCATATCCCATCGATCATCGCCGCGGCTGAAATCACCGGCGCGCAAGCAATTCATCCGGGCTACGGCTTTCTCTCCGAAAACGCCAAGTTCGCCGAGATCGTCACCGAACATGGCATGACGTTCATCGGCCCGACGGCCGAGCACATCCGGCTGATGGGCGACAAGATCGCGGCCAAGCAAGCGGCGATCGATACCGGCATGCCGGTGGTCCCTGGCTCTGATGGCGGCGTCAAAGACGAGGCCGATGCGAAGGCAAACGGCAAACGCATCGGCTATCCGGTGCTGATCAAGGCCGCAGCAGGCGGCGGCGGACGCGGCATGAAGGTGGCGCGCTCCGAGGATGAAGTTGTCGAAGCCTTCAATACGGCGCGCGCCGAGGCGAAAGCGGCGTTCGGCAATGACGAAGTCTATATGGAGAAGTATCTGACGCATCCGCGTCACATCGAAATCCAGATCGTCGCCGACGGCCACGGCAACGTCATCCATCTGGGCGAGCGCGATTGCTCGCTGCAGCGCCGTCACCAGAAGGTTCTCGAAGAGGCGCCGTCACCGGCGTTGAACGCTGAGGATCGCGCACGGATTGGGCAGATCACGGCGGATGCGATCAAGAAGCTGGGCTATCTCGGCGTCGGCACCGTCGAATATCTCTACGAAGACGGCGAGTTCTATTTCATCGAAATGAACACGCGCCTGCAGGTCGAGCATCCGGTAACCGAGATGATCACCGGCCTCGATCTTGTGCGCGAACAAATTCGCATCGCCAATGGCGCGCAGCTTTCGGCGAGGCAGGAGAACGTGAAGTTCAACGGCCACGCCATCGAGTGCCGCGTGAATGCCGAAGACCCGCGAACGTTCCGCCCCTCACCTGGCAAGATCACCGGCTTCCACCCGCCGGGCGGTTTGGGCGTGCGGTTGGATAGCGCCATCTACTCGGGCTACGCGATCCCACCGAACTATGACTCGCTGATCGGCAAGCTCATCGTTCACGGCCGCGACCGCGCCGAATGCTTGATGCGCTTGCGCCGCGCGTTGAACGAGATGGTTATCACCGGCGTCGAAACCACGCTGCCGCTCTTCCGCGACCTGATGAGCGAGCCGGACGTGATCAATGGCGACTACTCGATCCACTGGCTCGAAAAGAACCTCGCGGCAAAGGCCGAAGCGGAGAGCTGAGATGCGCGCTGCACTGATTGCAGCACTGTTGTACGCGGGCGCCTGCTCGCCGCCAGCCGCAACCACGGAGGCGCCAGCGGCAGTGGAACCGCCGCCAACGCCGTCCCCGGATGCGACCACGCAGACGCTGCTGAACATCCTGACGCCACTCACTTCGGCGGAGGTCGGCAAGCCTGTGAGCTTGCGCCCCAACACCGTGACGGTCCGTGACGAGTGGGCCTACGTCGACGCGGCTGTGCTTAACGCCGACGGCTCGGCAATCGACTGGTCAACCACCAATCTCGCCAGCGCCTACGAGAACGGCGCTATGGATTCCGGCGGCGGGCTCCATGCGCTGTTGAAGAATGAAGCCGGGACCTGGGTGGTGCTGGAGCACGCCATCGCACCGACCGATGTCGCCTGGATCGACTGGGCTTCACATCACGGCGTGCCGCCCGATATTCTCGGTCTGCCGTCGAACTGAGTTAATGGCGCGTTGATTGCAAACGTAGGCCCTGCACTCGACTGGGGTTTACGTTTTCCATGGCTCAACAATCTTTCGCCGGCCTCGCCGTGCTGGTGGCGCTCACTTTCGCGGTCATGGCGCTGCACGGCTGCGCCAGTCCGGCACAAAACGCCGCCAACTATGGCCCTGCGATCACTGCCCCGCTTGAGGCGGAAGTGACCACGCCGGAATTTCATGGCGCACGCATTGGCGGCGACGCGCTGCGCTCGCGCGTGCCGTCCGACGACTGAGCAAGCCCACTCCCCATCCGACGGGGATTTTGGCAAGCTAGGCTCGTGAAGCCGTTCACGCCCGAAGACTTGTTGGCCTGCTACAAACGCGGCGTCTTTCCGATGGCGGAGAGCCGCGATGATGAAGGCTTCTTCATCGTCGACCCGGAATGGCGCTGCGTGTTTCCGCTCGATGGCTTCCATGTGCCAAAGCGCCTGGCGCGCACGCTGCGCCAAGACAAGTTCAGCTTTACCATCAACCGGGACTTCGACCGGGTCATCGACGGCTGCGCTGCGCCGGGCAAGGATCGCGAAGACACCTGGATTAACCCGGACATTCGCGCGCTCTATATGGAGCTGCACCGGCGCGGTTTGGCCCACAGTGTTGAGACGCGGATCGACGGCGAGCTCGTTGGCGGCCTTTATGGCGTGACGCTTGGCGGCGCCTTCTTCGGCGAAAGCATGTTCTCGTGGGTGACGGACGCCAGCAAAGCGGCGCTGGTGCATCTCGCGGCGCGCTTGCGGCACGGGGGCTTCAGGCTTTTGGACGCGCAATTCATCACGCCGCATTTGGAGCAATTCGGGGCGCAGACCTTGCCGCGTCGCATCTTTCACAGCCTGCTCGGCGTCGCGATGGATGCACACGGCGATTTCCGAGCGCTGCCGGTGGAGACAATGGGCGCGGAGTTGCTGGAGATACTTGGCAAGAACTGAATGCGGGCCTGCGTCGCCCTTCGACAGGCTCAGGGTGACGCTACTGAGCTAGCGCCGCCAAAATTGGCGTCATGCTGAGCTTGTCGAAGCACGACGCCACGCACTTTATTTGGCGATGCGTTCGAGTCCGCCCATGTAAGGCACGAGCGCGGTCGGCACTTTGATACTGCCGTCGGCCTGCTGGTAGTTTTCCATCACCGCGACAAGCGTGCGCCCCACGGCCAGCCCAGAGCCGTTCAGCGTGTGGACGAATTCGGTCTTACCGTCCTTGTTGCGGAAGCGTGCGTTCATGCGCCGGGCTTGGAAATCACCGCAGTTCGAGCAAGAGCTGATTTCGCGATACTTGCCTTGGCTCGGAAGCCAGACTTCGAGGTCGTAGGTTCTGCGCGCACTGAACCCCATGTCGCCGGTGCAGAGCAGCATGGTGCGGAATGGCAGTTCGAGGCGCTTCAGAATTTCCTCGGCGCAAGCCACCATGCGTTCGTGCTCTTCGTGGCTTTGTTCGGGCGTGGTGATCGAGACCAGTTCGACTTTGCGGAACTGATGCTGGCGGATCATGCCGCGCGTGTCTTTGCCGGCCGCACCCGCTTCAGCGCGGAAGCACAGCGTGTCGGCAGTCATGCGCAGCGGCAGCGGCGCTTCGTCAAGGATTTGCTCGCGCACGAGATTGGTGAGCGCTACTTCCGCAGTCGGGATGAGCCAGAAGTCCTCGCGCGTCGGCGCGTTCTCCAGGATTTCGTTTAACAACTCTGTCGGCTTCACTTTGCCGGCCCGCTTCTCGAATTCATCGTCAAAGCGCGCGAGCGCTTCGTTGAGCAGTTCTTGGCGGCTCATGGTGCGCGCCGCGGTGAATTGGTCGTCGACGAACTTCGGCAATTGGCCCGTGCCGAACATGACGTGATCTTTGACCAGAAGCGGCGGATTGACTTCGGTGTAGCCGTGCTCGCCCGTCTGAATGTCGAGCATGAACGCGGCCAGAGCGCGCTCAAGTCGCGCCAACTGCCCGCGGAGCACGACGAAGCGCGCGCCGCTCATGCGAGCCGCAGCTTCGAAATCCATCATGCCGAGCGCTTCACCGAGGGTGACGTGATCGGCGCTGAGATCGAGCGCCGGCGGTTCGGCCTCGGTCTGCATGTACCAACGGCGGACTTCGACATTGCCGTGCTCGTCGGCGCCATCGGGTGCGTCTGGCGCTGGCAGGTTCGGAATAGACGCGAGCAGCGCGTCGCGCTCTTTCTGCCACTTGGCTTCGTCGGCGCCGCTATCTTCGATGCGTTGCTTCAGCGCCGCCACCTGCTCCATCAGGCGCGAGGCTTCTGCTTCAGCTTTCTTGGCCTTCGCTGCGCCGATCGCCTTCGATGCGGCGTTGCGTTGTGCTTCGGCCTCCTGCTTTGCGGTTGAAGCGGCGCGCAGCTTTGCGTCCAAATCGACGATCTTTTTGGCCATCGGCGGCAAGCCACGGCGCGCCCAAGCGGCGTCATAAAGATTAGGGTTTTCGCGGATGGCGCGGATATCGTGCATGGGCGGGCTTTAGCGGAAGGCGCGCCGAAGCGCTATGGGGCGGGCGGCGTAACGGCCGTGGACGCCTCTTCCTTGGCGCGCGTCCGTTCGATGGCCGCGACGATCCAGATCGAGATTTCGTAGAGCGCGTAAACCGGCATCGCCATGACGAACATCGAGATCAGGTCATTGGGCGTCACCAGTGCCGCGAACGCGGCGATGCCGACGATGGCGTAGCGGCGGCCCTTACGGAGCAAAGACGCCGAGACGATGCCGATGCGCCCGAGCAAAGAGAGCACGACCGGCAGCTGAAACATGAGCCCAAAGGCCAGCACAAGCGTCGTCACCAAGCCCATATATTCTTCGACCTTGGGCAGATACTTCACCTGCACCGGTCCGCTGGTGACTTCCTGCGTCATCGCGAAATTCAACGCGAATGGCATGGCGACATAAAACACGAACGCAGCGCCGAGCGCGAACATGATGGGCGCCGAAATAAGGAACGGCGCCGCCGCCGCGCGCTCCTTGCGATAGAGCCCCGGCGCGATGAAGGCGTAGGCCTGCCAGGCGATGATCGGAAATGCCAGGACGATGCCGCCGAACAAGGCGATCTGCATCTTCACCGAGAAGAAGCCAAACGCGCCGGTGTTGATGAGTTCGACAGTGTCCCCGGCCCGATCCGGGTGGGCGTGCGCCATCGCCGTCTGAAACGGCTGCGCCAGGAACATGAAAAGCGGATCTACGAAAATGAAGCAGGCGATGAAGCCGATCACCACCGCACCGAGCGCCCACATCAGTCGGCTGCGTAACTCCGCGAGATGATCGAGGAGCGGGGCGCGCGAGGCTTCGATTTCGTCGTCGTCGAGCGGATTTTTCTTATCGGCGGCCAAGCTCACGGTGAGCTCCGCGCTATGGGCGCGACATCGGCATGCTCAGGCACGCCTTCCGGCTTCTCTTCTGCTTCTTCATCAGCCGGTTGGCCGGCCGCGGCGGCGTCGGCTGCAGGCGTTTCGACCGGCGCTTCGCTCGCCGGCGTCGTTGTCACCGCTGGCGGCGGAATGGCCGGTTGCGACTTTATGCCGGCATAGTCTTCCAGCGTCGGCAACGGCTTGGTGATCTCGCTACGGATCTCTTGCAGCGCCGTCGTGCGGCGCAGCGCGTCGACTTCCTTTTTCAGCTCATCCAGCTCAGCCTGCCGCGCAAGTTCGTCAAAACCGGTGCGGAACTCTTGCGCCATGCCGCGCAACTTCGCCGTCCACTTTCCGAGCTTGCGAAACAGCAACGGCAAGTCTTTCGGCCCCACCACCACAAGGGCGAGGATGCCGAGAACGACGATCTCGTTGAAGCCGAGGCTTGGAAGCATGAGCGGTTAACCCCGCGCGCGAAGCCTTACTGCGCGCGGTCCTGGTTGGATTGGTCGCTCACTTGGGCCGGCGGCTGCTCCGGCGGCGACGCTGGCTTGTCGCCTTCGGCGAGGCCTTTGCGGAAGCCGCTCACACCCTTGCCGAGATCTTCCATCAGGCTCGAAATGCGGCCCGGACGGCTGAACAACAGGAACGCCAGCCCCAGCACGATCAGGAGCGGAATAAGGCCAGGCATATGCATCGAACGGGTACTCCAAACTTGGCGAGATGCGCCGGGAGGGGCGCGCCTTAGCTTTCGTCTTCCAAATGATCCACGAAAAAGCTTGCCGCGTCGTCACTTTGCGACAGTGGTTCTTCGTCGCTGGCCATGTCCTCGCTCGGGCGCGGGACGTCAATGGCCTGCGCGGCCCGGGGATCGAGGAGGCCCAGAGCCTTCAAATCGTCCTTGCCCGGCAGAGCGTCAAGCGAAGCAAGGCCGAACTGGCTGAGAAAGGCGTCGGAGGTGCCGAAAGTCAGCGGCCGGCCGGGCGTCCGGCGGCGGCCGCGGGGGCGAATCCAGCCGATCTCCAAGAGCAGCTCCATCGAGCCGCGCGAGAGGCTCACGCCCCGGATTTCTTCAATTTCAGCGCGGGTGACCGGCTGGTGGTATGCTATGACCGCCAGGGTCTCCATCGCCGCTTTCGGCAGTTTGCGGGGCGCTTCGCGGGTCTCGGCGAACAGGCTGGCGAGATCCGGCGCCGATTGGAAACGCCAGGCGCCGCCGGCCTCGACCAATTGGACCCCGCGCTCGGCATAGTCCGCCTTCAGCTTCATTAGGACGGCGGCGACGTCCACCGCCGGGCCGAGCTTCTCACCCAGGGCCTTTGCAGTGACGGGCTCACCGCCGGCGAACAGCAGCGCCTCAGCCGCCCGGATGGCGTCATCGCTTGGCGGAGCGCGCATGCGCTCATCACCGTCTTCTGCGAAGGCGTCTTCGATGCGGCGCATCTGATCGGCCACGGGCGTATCGTTTTCGGCACTCATTCTGCGCTTCCGTTTTGACTTGGCTTGGCGCGCACGAACAGAGGCGCAAACGCTTCGGCTTGCCGCAGCTCCAGCTTGTGCTCACGCGCCAGCTCAAGCGCCGCGCCGAAGGTCGAGGCGAGATAGCTCTCCGGCGGCGGCGCGTCCGGACCGCTATCTGAGCCACGGGCGACGTTTTGGAGCGAACTCCATTCTTCTAGTTTTGCGAGCGCCTGTTCGAGTTTCTTGCGCGCCGTTTCCAGCGGATAGGCGCGCCGTACAGCCGTGCGGTAGGCGCGCTTACGGATGGTTTTTGACCGCTCGGCGCAATAGGCGTTGAGCAGTTCGTAGAGGTCTGCCTTCCAGACGGTCTGCTTGGTCAGGACGGTCGGTTGCGGCTGGCCATTGAGGAAAACGTCGCGGCCGAGCTGCGGCAGCTCTTCCAGCTTCTTCGCCGCTGCGCGGGCGGTCGCCAAATTCATCAGCTTCTGGCGCAGCGCTTCCTGAAGCTGAAGCGGATCAGGCTCATCTTGCGGCAGTTGCGGTTTCGGGATCAGCAGACGCGATTTGATCAGCGCCAGCCAGGCGGCCATCACCAGATAGTCACCGGCGATTTCCATGTTGTGGGCGCGCGCGGTTTCGATGAAGCCGAGATATTGATCCGCGATCTCGCCAACCGACACTTTGGCAATGTCGATCTTCTTGGTGCGCGCCAATTCGAGCAGAAGATGGAGCGGCCCCTCGAAGGCATCAAGCGCCAGCAGAAGCGCGTCGCGCCCTTCCGCTTCCTCGGCCGCGCCGAGATCAAGTTCCATTGTTTCCGCGTCATCGCTCACAGCAGAGCTATAGCCTTACGCACGTGCAAAATCAGCCCAGCAATTGGTTGAATTTGGCCCATCCAGCAGCTGCATCGAATTCGCGCGGCTGGCGTTTTGCGAAGGCTTCTACGGCGCGCGCGCGAACCAGAGGCAGGCCGCTTAGATCGCGGCAGCCCTTCGCCGTGAGTTGCATTTCGGCAAGCTTGCCAGAGCACTGGAGCACGACATCGCAACCGGCCCCAAGCGCGGCCTCCGCGCGTTCTGTGAGGCCGCCATTCAATGCGTATTGCAGAGCGTGCATGTCGAGATCGTCGCTCATCAGCATGCCTTGGAATCCGATGCGTTTGCGGATGATCTCTTCGATGACGAACGGCGAGCACGTCGCCGGACGGTCAGCATCCCACGCTTCGAACACTATGTGCGCCGTCATGGCGGCTTCAGCGTCCGCCATCTGGGCGAAGGGAAACACGTCGTTGGCCAGATCGATTTCCTTCGCGCCCACCTTCGGCAGCGCCAGGTGACTGTCGGCGGTGGCGCGGCCATGCCCAGGCATGTGCTTAATGCAGCCGGCGACGCCGCCATCGTGCATGCCTTCAAGCGCCGCGCGCGCGAGCAATGCTACTTCCTTCGGATCGGCAGAGAAGGCTCGATCGCCGACAATCTTGTCCGAACCCTCCACCGGCACATCGAGCACCGGCGCGAAATCGCCGTCGACGCCAATAGCGCGCAGCTCGTGTGCAATCAGCCGATAACCGAGATAAGCCGCCTCGCGTCCAGCCGCTTTATCCTTCGCGTAGAGTTCACCGAATTTGCCTGCCGCAGGCCACTCTGGCCATTCCGGCGCTTTCAGCCGCGCAACGCGGCCGCCTTCCTGATCGATCCACACAATGGCGTCGTGATCCACCGTCGCGCGCAGCTCGGCGCACAACGCGCGGACTTGCTCACGCGTAACGCACGCCTCACGGAACAGAATGAAGCCCCACGGCCGCGCATCACGGAAAAACGCGCGTGTATCGTCATCAAGTTTGGGTTGGCGCAGACCAAGCAGACACGAGAGCATGATCGGGTCTTACCGCGCCGCGACGATGCAGTCCTGCCCCATCCGCCGGATGCGCTCACAAAATAGCGTCGCGTCGTCGCTGGTGGCGAAATAGCCGGCGCGCAGGCGGTGATAGACGCCGCGCGCACCGAGGTCGGCGCGCTGCACGTCCATGCGCGCGCCTGCGAACAACGCCGGCGCACGCGCTGCGAAGCGCCGCCATGACGGCTCAATTGAAGCTTCGGACTGCAACGCGGCCAATTGCGCGACGTATCGGCCATTGGCGGCAAACGTTGGCATTTCAGGCGCGTCGGGCCGCGGATTGAGCTCCACAGTTGGCGTCTCGGCTTCCGCGAGCGCGGCGGCGGTGGCTGCTGGCGGCGGCGCCGTTTGCGGCAATGCCTGCGCGGGCGGCGGCTCGGGCGCAGGTTCGATTTTGTAAGGGCCGGGTTGGGCCGCGATGCGTGGCGTTTCGGGGACGCTATAGAGCTGCCAGAGGAAGCCGCCGAACGCCACCGCGATCACGATCATCAACACGTAAAGCACGCCAGCGCCGCGCGAATGGTCGTCATACGCATGCATGCGTGGATCGTAGCTTCTGCTCACGTCGCGCTCTCCGGAATCGCAAGACGTTGTTTACCACGCCGCCCGTTCACCCCGGCTTAACGGAGCGAGGAGCAGCCATGCATGACTCCATAATTCCGCAGGCGTAACGGAGAGGTTAGCGATCGAGCCGAAACAGGCGTTTGTGTTCGTCGATGGCAAAATCGTCCGTCATGCCGGCGATGTAATCGCAGACCCTGCGCGCCGTACGCTGGCCGCCTGCGCCGTCGCCGCCTTCTTGCCAGGCCGGCGGCAACAATTCCGGCTCAGCGATGAAGAGATCGAACAGTTGGCGAATAATGCGCTTGGCGTGGCTGCGCGAACGATTGACCTTCCAGTGACGGTACATGCGCGCCATCAGGAAGCGGCGCAGCACCGCTTGGTGTTCGTTCATCACGTCCGAGAAGCCAATCAGCGGCGCACCGGCGCTGCGTACATCTTCAACGCTTTCTGGCTTGGCTTTGCCGATGCGGTTACCGGACTCCCAAACGAGATCGTCGATCCAAACCCCAATCAGACGGCGCACCGTCTCGGCTGAGGTGCGGAACTCGTCGCAGCCGGGATAATCGCGCTCAACCGTCAGCAGCACCCGCTCGACCATCGGCACTTCTTCGCGCAGCTCAGGCAGCGAGAAGAGACCAGCACGCAGGCCATCATCGATGTCGTGATTGTTATAGGCGATGTCGTCGGCGTGGGCCGCGACTTGCGCTTCGAGGCTGGGCCAGGACTCCAACTCCAAGTCGTGGGTGGCGTTGTAGTCCTGGATAGCGATCGGCAGATCTTCGAGTTTTTGGCCGTAGCGGATCAGCGGGCCGTTGTGCTTGACGACGCCTTCGAGCGTCTCCCAGGTGAGGTTCAGGCCATCGAAGAGCGGATATTTGTGCTCAAGCTTGGTGAGCACGCGAAGCGTCTGGGCGTTGTGGTCGAAGCCCTGATAGCCCTCCATGCAGGCGTCGAGCACATCTTCGCCGGTGTGGCCGAACGGCGGGTGGCCGAGGTCGTGCGCGATGCCAAGCGTTTCAGCGAGATCATCGTCGAGCCCCATCACGCGGGCGACACTGCGCGCGATTTGGGCCACCTCGAGTGAATGGGTCAGGCGTGTGCGGTAGTGATCGCCCTCATGGGCGACGAAAACTTGGGTCTTGCCGCGCAGGCGGCGAAACGCGCTGGAATGGACGATCCGGTCCCGGTCGCGCTCGAATGGCGTGCGCGTCTTGCTTTCCGGTTCTTCATGCAAACGTCCGCGCGAGCGTGCAGGATCGGTGGCATAAGGGGCGCGCGGCGGGCGGACGAACGGCGACTCCGCCTGGGGCGTTCTCGCCTTTTTCACTGCTTTCTGCCCGTTGGCCACGAACTGGCTTCTCCTCGCGTTGCAGGATGATCATATATGGGAGTGAAGCACTTTAGAAACGGCCAAAGGTCACTGTTAACGAATGGCTGACATCACCCTCTCCGCCGCCGCCGCCAAACGGATCAAATCCGTGGTTGCGGATGAGCCCGCAGGCGCTGGGCTCCGCGTCGCCGTCGAGGGCGGCGGCTGCTCGGGGTTCCAATACGAAATCGGCGTCGCACCCGCAGCGAACGCGGACGATTTGGTGATCGAACGCGATGGCGCGCGGCTCTTCATCGATCCTGTGTCGCTGCCCTTTCTGTTAGGCTCCGAGGTCGATTGGGTTGATGAGCTGATCGGCGCTTCGTTCAAGGTGAAGAACCCGAACGCGACCTCCAGCTGCGGCTGCGGCGTCAGTTTCTCTGTCTGATGTTCGGCGCCCGCTCCAAGCTCGACAAAGGGCTCGACGCGTTCGAGCGCAAGGAATGGAAGCGGTCACGCAAGCTGCTTGAAGAGGCTTTGCAGGATGAGCCGCGTCCAGCCGGCTTCTATCATCTGGGCTTGCTCTATTGGCGCGGTCTCGGCGGCGCCACTGACAAAACGGCGGCGGCCGATTGCTTCGAGCGCGGCGCCGAGTTTGGTCATCCAGGGGCCCAGACCGCGTATGGCATCGCGCTGAGATCCGGCGTCGGCGTAGCGAAAAACGCCGACGAGGCGTTGAGCCAGTTCCGCTCCGCTGCTGGCGGCGGCGATCGCGAAGCGATGGTGCAGATCGCCACCATGAGCGAACCCGACGAAGCGCGCCGATGGCTCAGCCGCGCTTCAGACCTCGGATACGCGCCCGCGATGATGCACCTCTCGGACCTCCTGATGAAGCGCGACCCAGTTGCGGCGCTGTCTTGGCTCTATGCCGCGGTTGCGCTTTCAGCCGAGGACGCCGCGCGCAAACGCGCGGCGGCGCTGGCGGCAGAAATGAGTGCGAAGGAAATCGAGCAGGCGCAGAAGATCGGTCGCGAACATGCGCGCGAAATCCGCGATAGGACGCAGGGACGCTAGGCGGCGCGCTTCGACCTCTCTTCCGCGCGCGGGCGCTTCAGGAGCGTCACTCTGAGCCCGTCGAAAGCCGCGCGTGTCACGACGTAGCGGCAGCTGGCGAGTTGCGCAGCGTGGGTTCATAAGCGGCGCATGAATATCGACGAAGCCCTCAAGACCCGCATCTCCGTCCGCGCGTTCAAGCCTGACCCGCTTCCAGAAACGCTGGTGCGCGAGATTCTCGAAGTCGCCCGCTTCGCGCCGTCCGGCGGCAATCTCCAACCCTGGAAGGTGATCGCCGTCGCGGGCGCCGAACGCGATGCAGTGGTAGCGCTCGCGCAGGCCAATCTACCGGGCGACGAAGGCGAACGGCTCGTCTATCCGCACAATCTTTGGGAGCCCTATCGCACGCGGCGCTATAAACTCGGCGAAGACATGTATGCGCTGCTCGGCATTCCGCGCGAAAACAAGCCGGCGCGACTCATGCACCTGGCGCAAAACTTCCAATTCTTCGGCGCGCCGGTCGGTCTCTTCTTCGTCATCGATAAAGCGATGGGGCACGGCCAATGGGCCCATCTCGGCATGTTCATGCAGAGCGTCGCGCTCGCCGCTCTTGAACGCGGCGTGCAGAGCTGCATGCAGGAAGCCTGGGCGCGCATGCGCACGCCGCTGGCCGCGCACTTTGCGCTCGGCAATCACGAGATGATCTATTGCGGCATGGCGCTTGGCTATGCGGACATGAGCAAGCCGGTGAATACGCTGCGCAGCGATCGCGCCGAGGTGGATGAGATCGCGGTGTTTCGGGGATTCTAACTAGCCTAAACGCTAGGATCACGCGCGTTCCCCAGAACGCCGTCTTCGGCGAAGTCGACGATTGCGAACAGAAGGCCCATCAGCACCAGCCATAGGATCGGCGCGAGCAGCATGGGAATCGCGTGATGGTGACCTGTGGCGTACGCGCTCCATGCCGACTTCACGCCAACGAACGCCGCAATCGGGTAAATCCAGCACAAAAACTCAGCGACCAACAGCGCTGACTGCGAGCGCCAGTGCGCGCGTTCCTGCGGCGTCAGCAAGCGTATCGCGAGGCTCAAACTGGCGACGCCTACCGCCACATGGAACAGAGTGAAGGCCCACAGGATTACAACCATAGCGCCTTTCTAACACGGCGTTTCAATTTTGGCTTTCCCCTGCGGCTCCGGCGCCGGCAATTTTGCCGCCTCGCGGGGGTAGAGGAGATAATAGCGATGGCCTCTCATCACGCCGGCGACCATGTGGAAGTTGCCGAGGAAGAAGTGCGCGCCGGCCAAACCGGCACCGGCGTGCGTTACGTGCTTTTGGCGGGCGTAATCCTGGTTGTGATCGGCTTTGCCTTCGCTGCGGGCGTTTTGCTTGGTTGAACCCGCTCATGCGCACGGCTAAGCCGCCTGCATGGCCCTCAAGATCGCCGCCTGGAACGTCAATTCCATCCTCGCGCGCCTGCCTACGGCGCTGAAGGTGTTTGAGGAGGTCAACGCCGACATCTGGTGCCTGCAGGAGATCAAGTGCGAGGACCCGCGCTTTCCGCGTCTTGAGTTTGAGGCGATGGGCTTCAACATCGAGACGTTTGGGCAAAAGAGCTATAATGGCGTCGCCATCCTCTCGAAGCACCGCATCGAAGAGACGATCCGTGGCGTGCCGGGCCTCGATCACGAGCACGCCCGCTACATCGAAAGCGTGATCGCTGCGCCCGATGGGCCGGTGCGCGTCGCCTCGATCTACGCGCCGAACGGAAACCCGATCACAACGGAGAAGTTTCAGTTCAAGCTTGAGTTCATGGCGGCGCTGAAAACGCATCTCAGCGAACTGCTGACTTACGAAGAACGCTTCATCATCGCGGGCGACTACAATGTTATCCCGCGTGAAGTCGATTGCCATAACCCCGCTGTCTGGACAGGCGACGCGCTTTTTCAGCCTGAGACGCGGGCGGCCTATCGCGCATTGCTCAACTTGGGCCTCCGCGATGCTTACATGCAGGCTGATGGGGCCGCGCACCGCTATACGTTTTGGGACTACCAAGCCGGCGCCTGGCAGAAGGATCACGGCATTCGCATCGATCACCTGCTGCTCTCGCCGCAGGCCGCCGATACGCTGGACGGCGTCGAGATTTTCAAGAAAGCGCGTGGGCTTGAGAAAGCGTCAGACCACGTGCCGATCGTCGCGACTTTCGGCTAGTCCTCGCGCTTCGGCGCGATCACGGTTTCGTCGTCCGGCTCATCTTCTTCAGCGGCTGGGATCGCGTAGCCGCCGCTCAGCCAGCGATTGAGGTCGACGTCGGCGCAACGTTTTGAGCAGAACGGCTTGTACTTCGGGTCCTGCGGCTTGCCGCAAATGGCGCACTTGCTCATAGCGCCCTCGCGTCGATCTTATCGCGCGGCCAGAAAGCTTCTCTGGGTGCGGAATCGATCGCCCAACGCATGCCGATGCGATTGGAGAGCTGGGCGCGCCAATCGAGTTCGGCGGTGTCGAGCCAGGCTTTCACTTCTGGAGCCACGGTGCAGGCAATCTGGCGCCCAGTTTGCGAGCGGCCTTCGCGTTCGATAGCGCGCAGCGCCATGAGCGCCACCGTTTCGGCGCTCGGCCGACCATCGGGATCGCGTAGCTGTTCTTGGAGCGGTGTGCGCAATTGTGAGCGCGCGAGTTCATAGACGCCGAATTTCGACAATCCGCCGAATTGCACACTCCAGGGATCGTTGGTGAAGGCGGCGCGCACGGCATCTTCCAATTGCTTGAGATGCGACTTCGATTTCAACGACACGAAATCAATAGCGATGATACCGCCGAGGTTGCGAAGGCGGATTTGACGCGCCGCTTCGTTTGCGGCGGCGATGTTGAGATCAAGCGCGAAGCGTTCGGGATCGCCGCTGCCTGGACGGGCGCCGGCGTCGACGTCAATGGCGACGAGTGCGGTGACGGCGTCGATGGTCAGCATGCCGCCGCCGGGGACGGGCGTCGTGCGGGCGAGCGCATCTTCGATGGCGGCATCGAGCTTGGTGCGGATTTGCGGATCGGGCGCGGGTTTGGCGAGCAGGAGTTCACTGTCGCTCTCGTGCTGGGCGATGCGGTGCGGGTCTTCGCCGTCGTGGCCGATTTCGGTGAGTTCAATGACCGGATTCTTGCCGCGGGCGGCTTCGCGCGTAACGGAGACGATGACGCCCTGGCCTTCGCGCAGGTTAACGCGCTCTTTGCGCATGCGAGCGCGGCCATCGTCGCCGAGCGGCAAGAAGCCTTGCTGATCGCGGAGGCCGAGGTCGAGGAAGGCGCCGCGGCGGCGTTTGTCGAGTTCGCGCACGCGGGCGCAATAGAGTTCGCCCCACCGGGCGCGGCGGCCTTCATCGCTGGCGCGGGTGACACGCAGTGCAATCGGTTTGCCGTCTCGCACGAGCGCTTCGCGCGTTTCACCGATGGCGGCGTCGAGCCAGGTTTCGAGCGGCTCGCTCATGTGCGCGCGGACTCGATGAGATTGGCGGTCTCATAGAGCGGAAGACCAATCACGGAGGAATATGAGCCAATGATCGAGGTGATGTAGCGGCCAGCGAGACCTTGGGCGGCATAGCCGCCGGCTTTGCCATGCCATTCTTTGCTGGCGATGTAGGCTTCAAGTTCTGGCGCGCTTAGCACCTTGAAGGCGACGCGGGTTTCGACCAGGCGTTCGCGGATTGCGGTGTCCGTCTTGACGGCGACGCCGGTGTAAACGCGATGGGAGCGGCCGGAGAGCAGGCGCAGGCAGTCGCGCGCCTCCTGCTCCGTTTCGGCTTTGGGCAGTATGCGGCGACCAACGGCGACCACAGTATCTGCGGCCAGGATGATCGCGCCGTCAGCTTTCACCGCTTCGGCCTTCTGACGCGCAAGGCGCAACGCCAAGTTGCGCGGCGTCTCTTTGTCGAGCGGCGTTTCATCGATGTCGGCGGCGATCACCTCATCGGGGGTGATGCCGATCTGCGCCAGAAGCGCCAGCCGGCGCGGACTGGCGCTGGCGAGAATGAGGCGGGTCATGGCCGCTTCGGAAAGCCCAGGCGCTTGGCGATGATGTTATCTACCGTACGCGGCCCGAGCCAACGCGGCAGCGTCACGTCCATGAATTCGTTGCGGAGGATGCGATAGCGGGTCTTCGGCTTTGGATCGGTGAAGCAATGCCAAACCAGATCGCCAACCTCTGACGCCGGCAGACCTTTGCGGCCTTGTCCGACCATATATTCCTCGACGCCTTTCAGCATCGGCCCGTAATCGGTGTTGTTGAAGCGCGCGAGATCGCCCTCGCCGGCTTTGTCCCAGATCGGCGTGGCGATGGCGCCGGGGCCGATGACGATCACGTCGATGCCGTAGAGCATCAATTCGCGGCGCAATGATTGCGAATAGCCTTCCATCGCAAACTTCGAGGCGGAGTACGGGCCGACAAACGGCGAACCGTTCTGACCGCCCACCGATGAAATCATCACGATGCGGCCAGGCTTGCCAGTGCGCGCCTTGTCGGCGCCAAGCAGGTCGGCAAAGGCGCGGGTGACGTTGTGCACGCCAAAAAAATTGATCTCGAACTGCTTGCGGAGTTCGTCCGTGTCCAGATGCAGCAAGGGGCCGGCGACAGCGATGCCGGCATTGTTCAAAAGGCCGAAGAGCTTGCGGTTGCCGAGCGCTTGGGCCACCTGCGCCGCGCCGGCGCGAACGGCGGCTTCATCAGCAACATCGAAGATAAGCGGCGTGACGGCTTCGCCGAACTCGGCAGTGAGGCCGTCGGCGTCCGCCTGCTTGCGCACGCTTGCAAACACATGCGCGCCCTCGCGCACCGCTTTCGCGACCGCTGCGCGGCCGATGCCGGTAGAAGCGCCGGTGATGACCACCGCGCGATCGAGAGATCCTGTTGCCATTACTTGAAGCGATACGTGACGCGCCCCTTGGTCAGATCATAGGGCGACATTTCAACCAGGACCTTATCGCCAGCCAAGACGCGGATGCGGTTCTTGCGCATCTTGCCCGCGGTGTGGCCGATGATCTCGTGTCCGTTCTCCAGTTCGATCCGGAACGTCGCGTTGGGCAAAAGCTCCATCACGGTTCCGGCGAATTCCAATAGTTCTTCCTTAGCCATTCTTTCTCCTGAATCGGCGCTTGGCGGGGCCTTATAGGCGGGCGGACCTATCCCGTCGATGGGCGCGGAAACCGTGCGGCGATGCGCCGGGCCAGCCCGTCCCGGACTGAGCGATACTCCATAAGCACTTGTTCTCGCGACCCTTCCGCCAAGGAGGGGTCGAAGGTCGGCCAGTATTCTGCGGCAGCGGCGAGCTTGGGGACGAGCCCCAGAGCGGTGTGATGCGCCTCAGGGGAGAGCGAGACAATGAGATCGAAGGGGCCGTCCTCGAAATAGTCGCTCTCGAAGAAGTCGAACCCCTTGGGGACATAGCCGGAGATGTCGCCGCCGACCTCATCCACGATGAAGGCCGCCATATAGGAAACCTCCTCACCCGGGCGAAGGCCGACGCTGTCGACCCGAACGGCCGAGCCAAATTGCATACGCATCAGCTCCGCCGCCATCGGCGAGCGGATAACATTGTGGGTGCACGCAAACAGCACCGACGCCGGTAACGCGTCAGGCTCGGACATGCAGCGCGCACACCAACGTGAACAGACGCCGCGCGGTTTCGTTATCGATGGCGAAGTGGCTGGCGAGCGCTTCCTGCAGCACTTCGGCCGCCTCGTTGTGGAGCCCGCGCCGGCCCATATCGAGCGCCTCGATGCGGCTGGGCGGGGCGTCGCGGATGGCGGCGTTGTAGCTCTCGCAGATGAGCGCGTAGTCCTTCACGATCTTGCGTAGGCTGCCGAGCGGGGCCTGATGCAAGATGATGCGCTCACCGCTCTCGTCGCTCACATCGAGCACAAGGCGTCCTTCGGACATGCCGAGTAGCAGTAGGTACGGCCCGCGATCTTCGTTGAGCACGGCGAACGAGTTGGACTCCTTCAGATCGAAGAGCGCGATACGGCGCTCATGTTCGGCGTTCGATGACGCCGGTGCGAGCGAGGCTTCGTCTAACGTGACGTCGGCAAGGTGATCACGTTCGCTCATGGCGCGTGACGCCGCCGCGCGAAAAGCGGCAGCCCGATCTCGTCGAAGGCTGCGCCGGCCACATTCATCCGCTTTGCTCGTGATCCGGACGACGTGGCGTTGACCATGTTGGGCCCATGTCGATCAGCACCGCATCGAGGCATTCGACGTCGACGGCGATCTCGCCGCCACCCGCCAACAGCAAGCGCACCACGCCCCCAGGCGGTTCTTCTTCCGGGATAAATCCAATCGAGAGCAACGAGGCCAACGCCTCATCGATGTCAGCGCGCACGCGACGGCTCTTCACCCCCAGCACGCCTTCAAATGAAAGCGCCGAACGCACCCGTTCGTACGGCCCTTTTTCGCCGGCTGTTTCCCAGCGGAAGCGGTTCAACATGATTGTGAACCGCCGCGCCTTCTTGTCGAAGCTGATTTCGCCGACACGCACGAGCGCGTCCTGCACCGCGGCCCCGATAATATCGAGGTCGCCCGCGTCTTCAGCCATCAGACGGAGCAGGCCAGTCGTCATGCCGCCTGTTCTTCTCGCTCGCGCACGATCTGCGCGCCGCAGGCTTGCAGTTTCGCTTCCAGTTTCTCGAAGCCGCGATCCAAGTGGTAGACGCGATTCACTGTGGTTTCGCCTTCGGCAGCGAGACCGGCAACCACGAGGCTCACCGACGCGCGTAGGTCAGTCGCCATCACCGGCGCGCCGAAGAGTTTGGGCACGCCAGTCACCACCGCTTCATTCGCATGAATGTCGATTTTGGCGCCGAGGCGCGCCAATTCGGGCGCATGCATGAAGCGGTTTTCGAAAATCGTCTCTTTGATACGCGAGACGCCATCGGCCATGCACATCAGCGCCATGGCCTGCGCCTGCAGGTCGGTCGGGAATCCCGGGAACGGCTCGGTCTCGAAGTCGACCGCCGTCATCCTGTCCTTGACCGCGCGTTGAACGCGCAGGCCGCGGCCTTCCGCATCAACGCGCACCCCCGCATCGCGAAGGAATTTGATCATTGCGCCCAGATGCTCAAACCGCGCGCCTTCGAGCAGCACATTGCCGCCAGAGGCGGCGGCGGCCATCGCATAGGTGCCCGCTTCAATGCGATCTGCGACCACGGGGTGCTTCGCGCCGCTGAGTTTGGCGACGCCTCTGATGTTGATCGTGCTTGTGCCTGCGCCCTCAACTTTGGCGCCCATAGCGTTCAAGCAATCGGCGAGGTCGGCGATCTCCGGTTCGCGCGCCGCGTTCTTCAACGCGGTGTCGCCATTGGCGAGCACGGCTGCGAGCATCGCGTGCTCGGTCGCGCCCACTGACGGGAACGGGAACTCGATCTCGGCGCCCTTCAAGCCGCGGAGCGCAGCGGCCTTCACGTAGCCCTGCTCAATGACAATGTCGGCGCCCATCGCCTCAAACGCCTTCAAGTGCAGATCAACAGGGCGCGCGCCGATGGCGCAGCCGCCCGGCAATGACACCGTCGCGTGGCCGGCGCGCGCAAGCAACGGCCCCAGCACGTTGAACGAGGCGCGCATTTTTCGCACTTGATCGTAAGGCGCGATGGTCGAGACGATTTCAGCCGCGTGCATGCGCAGCGTATGCGTTTCCTTGATCCAAGTGATCTCGACGCCCAGCGTCTTGAGGAGCTGCGCCATGAAGCGGGTGTCCGCGAGATCGGGCATGTTTTCGAGCATGAGCGGTTCGGCAGACAGCAACGCCGCCGCCTGCAGCTTCAACGCCGAGTTCTTGGCCCCGAAAATCGGGATAGTTCCGTTGAGCGGCGCACCACCCGTGATGACAATACGATCCATGAAGGTCTTTCGCCGGCTCCCCCCGGCGGGCGGTTTATGGGATGCGGCGGCGGCGTAGGCAAGGCGGAGGCCATGCGCGGAAGCATGGCTCGGCACTAGTTTTTCTTGGGGGCAGCCGCCTTCTTGGCCTGCTTGCGCCGCGCAATGTTGCGCTTCAGAGCCGCCGCGAGGCGTTCTGCGCGTTTTGCCGCCGGTTTCTGCTTCTCGTTCACTAGTCGAATCGACCCTTCGCTGGCGCCCCGCTAAGGTGAGGTCTCAGGGGAGCACATGACGGCCGAAGCCGCACCAGGTCAGAGTTTCGCTCACAGCGGGAAGTTCTTCAACGTGCTTGGCCTCGCACTGAAGAACGCCGGACTTACGCTCATCACCCTCACCATGTACCGCTTCTGGGCGCGCACTTCGATGCGGCGGCGCTTGTGGTCACGCACCTGGGTGATGGGTGATCCACTGGAATACACAGGCCGCGCTGGCGAACTGTTCCGCGGCTTTCTGATCTCGCTGCCATGCTTCTTTCTGCCGGCGATTTTCGTCTTCTACATCGCGCCGGTCGCGTTGGAGGCGGTCTGGGCGGGTTGGCTGACGTTCGGGTTCTACGTGTTTTCGGTGCCGCTCGTTGCAGCGGCTCGCTATTGGATGCGGCGCTACCAACTCTCGCGCACACGCTGGCGCGGCATCAAGCTTGGGCTTGCGGGTTCGGCCTGGAGTTTTGCGGCCGCTTCATGGGGCTGGTGGGTGCTGCAGCTGCTTTCGCTCGGCTGGTACACGCCGGCAGCGCGCATCAACCGCGCCCGCATGATGTGGGAAAACACCCGCTTTGGCGATCAGCCCTTTCACTTTGAAACGCCGCCAGGCGAGTCACCGCAACGGCGGATGTGGTGGCCGTTTGCTTTTGGCTGGATCGGCACCGCCATTGGGTTCTTTGCGAGCTATCTTTCAGCTGGGATCTTGGCTGCTGTGCTTACCACTTCAGGCATGATCGACGCAGCACCGAATTCCTCGATTGTCAGCGCAGGGGTATTTCTGCTCGGCACCGCGTTGACGGTGATCTCCTACTTCATCGCGTTCGCGCCGTATCGCGCCGCGGCCATGAACCGCATCGCCGCTCAAATCGTCCTCGACGGCGCACGCTTCAAACTTCGGGCAAAGACGCTCTCTTTGTTGTTCTACCAAAGCCTAGGCTGGATTTTTCTGATCTTCTCGCTCGGTTTGCTGTCGCCGGTCGCAGGCTTTCTGCAGGTCCGATATGTGCTGAACCGGCTGGAGCTGATCGACACGCCGCGTTTCGCCGAAATCGGCCAATCGGTGCTTGCCGATTCTGATGCTGGAGAAAGTCTCGGCGACGCATTCGATCTCGACATGGGCGTAGGTGTGATCTGATGCAGGCTCGCTACGCCGACGGACGCGCCGCTGTCTTCGCCGATGTCGAAATCTCGCTGACGCCGGACAAGCTGTTCATCCGTCATGGCGAGCGAACCATCGATTGGGACTATGCCGATCTTGCCCGCTCTGACGACAATAACGGCTACGTCGTTCTGCGGCAGAAGCGCAAGCCCGATACCGGCGAACGGCTCATGTTCGGCAATTGGTACGACGATGAGCTCAAGGCTGTCGCGCCGCATCTGATGAAGCCACTGGCGCAAGGCGTCGAGGGCCGCCTCACAGTCGGGGCGCTGGTGACGTTGGCGTGGTCGCTCGCGGGCGCGTTTCTGATCGGCATCCCTTATGCCGCTGGGCCAATGGCGCGAGCGATGCCGGAAAAATATCGCACCCAGATCGCCGACATTTCCTGGACCCAAGTGAACAATTTCACCGCCCAGTGCGACGACGCCGACGAAGCCACGCAGATCCTCAACGACGTCGCCTACAGGATCATGGAGCGCTCGAGCGTCCCGGAGCGTGACGAAATCTGGATCACTATTGCCGACGCCGGTTTTCCCAATGCGTTCGCGCTGCCGGACAATTCGATCATCGTCACCGACGAATTGATCGGCATGGCCGAGCAGCCTGACGAACTCGTTGGCGTGCTCGCGCACGAGATCGCCCATATCGAGCACAACCACATCATGAAGAATGTCATCCGCCAGATCGGCGCCGGCATCTTCTTTGATGTGGTCTTCGGCGGCGCGGGCGCCGGCCAAGCCATCGCTATCGCTTCGGTCAATCTGGCCGGTCTGCGCTATAGCCGCGGCGACGAAAGCGACGCCGACAGCCGCGGCATGGATTATCTCGACGCCGCCGGCATCAGCACGGCCGGGATCGCTACCATGTTCGATCGCTTCGAGGCGTACGCCGAGGAAGAAGGCGCAGGCGACATTCCGACCATCCTCTCAAGCCATCCCGCATCGCGCCAACGCGCCATCGCCGCCCGCGCCCGCGCGCGCGAAGGGCTGGCGCCTTCAATGACAGAGCGCGAGTGGCGCATCGTGCAGCAAGCCTGCGGCGGAGCGGATACGTTGGATCAAGAAGAAACGCCCCAGGCGGCTCCGCGCTAATTGCCTGCCGCTGTGCTGTTCGACGCGTCGAGAACAGCGCGCCACAACCGATCCGCAATTCTTTTGTTTGCGCCAAAACCCGAACGCGTGTTGGTTTGGAATGCCAGCGCCATGTCGCGGGCCGGCTGGTATTCCATGTACGAGCTGTAGCCCGGAATGTAACCACCGTGCATCATGCGAAGACCAAACGCGTCTTCCGACAATTGCACGGCGAGTCCGTAACCCCAGCCGAGCTCTGCGGGGACGAAGCGATTTCTGGAAGCGATCATCTCATCGACCAAATCGCCGGGCAACGCTCGACGGCCATAGAGGTCGTATGCCCACTTGGCGAGATCGCCAGCGGTCGAAGCAAAGCCGCCGCCGGTCCACTCGAGCGCGGGATCGTAGTAAAGGCGTCCATCCTCGGTCAGTTTCTCTGGAAAACCAGGGAGACGCGTTTCTTCGTCCGGCTCGTAACCTGAAGCAAATCTCGCCGACGCGCGCGGTGTCGGGATTGTGTCGGCGAGTGCGAATCGTTCGGTGAAGCGGGTCGACGCTTCCTGGTAAAAGGCGTGGCCCGTGACTTCTTCGATGAGCAACCCGACGAGGATGTAGTTTGCATCGGAATAGGCGAAGCCGGCTCCAGCATGAAAGTCCGGCTCTGAATCGGAAATGGCGCCCACGATATCGGAATATCTGAATCCCAAATCGGACATCGCGACCCCGTCGGCGCCGAATGTCTGAACGAAGAGTGGAAGAATTTGCGGGGAAGAGATGTAGTCGACATCGATCCCGGAGCTGTGATTGAGCAGCATCCGCAATGTGATCACGTCACCGTTTGGAATATCCCTGTACCAATCCCGTTCGCCCAAATATTGGGCAATCGGCGCATCGAGCGAAAGCTTTCCTTCCTCAACCAATGCAAGCGCCGTCGCTGCCACGAACGTCTTGCCGATGCTGCCCGCCGGCATCAGTGACTCCGCGTTCATCGGGGTATTCGTTTCAACATCCGCCAGTCCCGAAGCGGCTGTGATGATCTCCCCGTTGGGCAATACGACCGCAGCGGTGATGCCCGGAAAGCCGGTGTCTTCAAGAATGGCGTCTAGCTCTGCGGCGAGCGCGGCCCGCACCGGCGCCGCGTCATCTCGCACCGCTGCAGGCGTTGCGCATGACGACACCAAAAGCGTGATGAGCGCGGCAGCGAGGATCTTTACCGCAACAAACGCCTGCGTCTTATGTCTATGCAACGGCAAAGAAGCCCCCTGTACTTTCTGGCGCTATGCTCGCGGATGGCGATCCCTGGCAGCGAAGCGCATCATCTCAACCCCGAAGGGGTGGCCGCTCGCAGCGGCCCCTCTGCTGGATGCGAGATGCCCTGAGTTTGGATGCAGCTCCGTTTGCCCTGACCCTTTCAGAGCGAAGACGCGCCGAAGGCTATCGAGCGCCCATTTGCTCGGCGTCGGCTGACCTGAAAGTCGTCCGCGGAGCAACCCGCCCTATCAGACGTATGAGCGGGCTCATTCCCGGCAGGATTTCGTCCTGACCGCGTTCAAGTCCACGGATGGACGCCTTGGCGAACGCATTCACGTCCATTACGCGGCCAGAGTTCATGTCCTCTTAGCCCTTGTTGAATTCAGTCCGTGTCGCCGGTGGCGCAAGTTCAACGACGCCCCGAAATCATCCTAGCCCCATCGGCACTATGCCAACTCGCGTCTCAAGAATGATCCGCGCCTCCCCGTTGACGCCTAGCCCGTCAAAACAGTGCGTCAACGACAGCCATGCGGTTCAGTATCGCACCAGCATCGCAACAATGAGGAGGAGCCCCGCGGCGAAGAGTGACCAAGCCACATATACGAACATCATCAAATCTGGCGATCTTGGCGCGTTCGGATCGCCTCCCCGCACTTCCTTGAAAACCAGACTGTACCAGATCGCTCCGAGTATGGTGCAAGCTAGTAGCGAATTGGTCGCGATGTCTCTGACGAGTGAGTTGAACGGAGAGCCCTCCGCAACGAGAATTGTGTAGCTCGCGACGGCCAGAGGAACATAGGCAATTGGGAAAAGGCGTCGCAACCAACGCGCACCCACTATGTGAGTTCGGCCGCTCTTCCTCACACCGGGCCACCAGTACACGTACTGCTCTGTCCACTGCATCTTTGTACCTAGTGAAAAAAGCCCCCAAAGGCGAGAACGCCGCCGCCGAAGAAGAGCGCACCCCAAGCAAACTCGCCGAGCGTGTATGGCCCTGTGAACAATTGTAGCCCGAGCACCGTGAAGCTCACGCCGATCAGCACCCGGCAAAACAGGAGCGGAACGTGTGAAATTCGCATCCGCCAGTCGTATCACGTTGGCTGGTGCCACGGGAGAGGATTGAACTCTCGACCTCGTCATTACCAATGACGCGCTCTACCACTGAGCTACCGCGGCTGATCCGGCGAAGCGGGGCTTCTAACCGGCTCCGCCCGCTATTGGAAGCCCGCCGGCGCCGCACCCCGCGGCCCGGTTATCCACTGGTCAGGCGGGTCAAAGCGGCCTGGTAATTAGCCAATTGGGCGCTCAGATAGGCTGGCGCTGCGCCGGCATTCTGTCGGCGGAGTTCCAGCGCCTTCTCCTCGTCGGTCTGCGCCTTGGCGTTGGGATTGAGCAGCGCGTCATAGGCTTGGCGGACAATCGAAATGGCGGCCGAAATCTCCGCCTTCGCGCTGGTGATCGCAGCGGCGCTGTCCAGCGTCAGGCCGACGATGCCGAGGCCGTAGGTCTTCAACGCGCCACGACCGGCGTCGCTCAGCGCCACGATGCCCTGGGTGAGCCCCAGCGCCGGCAACGCATCGCGATCGGTGCGGCCGGCATCGATCCTGATCGCCTTGCCGCTGCGGGGGCTGATCTTGATCCGCTCGACGCCATTTTCTTTCACGATCTCCGCCCGGCCGCCGGCGCCTATGGCGCGATTGATGGTGGCGACAAGCGTCGCCATGGTATCGCTTTCGCTGATGCGGATTGTGGTGAGGCGCCGGCCGTCGACGCCGATCTTGAACTCATCGCCAGCACGCAAGGCGCTGCGTGCTGTCAGTGCGCCGCTATCATTGGTTGCGAGTGCGCCTTTGGGCAGGCCCAGCACGTCAAGCGGTGAAGCGCCGCCAGTATCGACCGCGAGGCTCGTTAGCCTCACGGTGCCGCCTGCAGAGGTAAAGGTGCGCATCCACTCGGTGTCGCCGTCAGCGCCGAGGCGCGTGAGGAAACTCATCGGCGTTTTGGCCGCACCCGACGCCGCCATCAGGCCACCAGTCACGCCCGCCGCGTAGAGAGAGCCATTGACGATGGCGAGCGCTTTGACGCTGTCGTCCTGCGCTGAACCGAGATACGTCGCGCGGTCGAGTCCGGTCGATGTCAAATCGGCGTCTATGCGCGCGACGAAGCCTTCCTGACCCGCAACTGCGCCGCGCGCGGTGTTGCTCAAGCTCAAACGGTCAGCGCCGACTTCGCCGCCGACATAAAGCGACGAGCCATCGCTTGCCAGCGCGTTGATCGCGCCTTTGTAAAAATAACCGATGTCACGCGTCGCGCCGACACTGAAACCGGAGCCGCTGGAATAGCTGAAGCTGCGCAGGACGCCGCGATTGTCTTCAACCCCGCCCGTGAAGATATCGATGCCGCCCAAGCCGTTGTCGCGTACCAAGAGGGCCGTCGCCGCATCATCGCCGGCGCTGCCGAACTGACGGGTGAACAATTCCAAACCGGCGGCTGAATAGCCACGGATGTAAGCATCCGTTCCCCCGGCGCTAACTTGACCGCTCAAGGCGGAGTCCGTCTTGCCTGACACGATGACGCTGCCATCTGACGCGAACGCGACCGCCAGCGCCTCGTCATTCGCGCTCGCGCCGCGGCGCGCGGTCCAAAGCTCTTTGCCCGCCGCGTCGAACATCGTGACGAAGGAATCCGTGCCGCCTTTTGCAGTCGTGCCGCTCAAGCCGCCTTCGACTGAACCTGCGACCACAACCGTGCCTGTGGCCGATACGGCAAGCGCGAAGCCGTTGGCGGATTGCGCCGCGCCTAAGATTTCGCTGAACGCAAGCTTGCCGGCGGAGTCGTACTTCAGCAGCGCGACATCGCGCGCGCCTTTGATGTCGCTCGTCGAAGAGCCATCGGTCAGATCAGCAAGCACATAGATTGAGCCGTCCGCGCCTGTGGCGACGGAGCGCGCTGTTGCGACCTTCGCGCCGCCGCCAATGCTCACATCGAATGCTCGGCCAGGAAACCAAGCGGACGAATTGGCGCTCGGCGCGCTGTAGGGCGATATGGCGGAGAGCGTCTGAGTGACCGCGGCGCCGCGCGAAGCGCGCTCAGCCACACGCAAGGCGCCGACAGGATCATCGGCATGCGAGACCGCGTCGATCGGGTCTAGCGTCGTGGCGACGACATCGCCACCCAGATTGAGCTCTGAGATGCCGCGTATTGTGCTGGATGAGCCCGTGACAACGCGCAAGCCGGCGCCGCCGCCGGAAAGATCTGTCGCCACCAAGCCTGCGTCATAACCATCGGCGGCCAGCGCCTCATTCAAGCGCAGCGCGACGCTCTCAAGCGTACGCGGATCACCCGATTGCAACGTGGCGCTGATCGTGCGCTGACCCCAGATCGTGTCGAGCGTCACGGACACGGTCTGGTCGCTCAGCAATGCCGCTACATCGTCGCTTACGCCGGTTGCGGCCTGTGCGCTGGTGAAACTGCGCTGCGCCGAGAACGCGCCGCCGACGCCAAAGGCTGGCGTATCGCTTTCGAGTGTGAGCGCGTCGCCGTTCACGCTGACCGAAACCAGGCGCTGGCCCGAGCCTTCGGCGATGCTCCACTGGGTGAGATCGCCACCCGACGCGCTGACATAAACGCCGGCGGCGTTGAGCGCAGCATCGAGCCGCGCTTGCAGGGCGTCGTTCCATTGGCCCGGCGCGAGATCGGGATTGTCCAGCCGCTCCTGGGCGGTGATCGCGAGACTGATCGTCTTGTCGCCATTGGCGGTCGCGACGACGACTTCAATATCGAGCGCGCCGGTATTGGTCAGAAGTGGCGACGCGCTGGCGCTGTAGCTGCGGATGGAATCGCCAAAAGGTTGGCCGCTAGTTGCTGCAGGCAAGCCGCCGGACGCCCATGCGCCAGGAGCGACAAGGTCGGCGCTATAGACTTCGCTGTTCAGCACTGCACTGACGTCGACCATGTCGTGCAGAGCGTCGATCTGCAGCGTGTAGGCGCCGCCGCCAGCGGCGACCAACGAGGCGGCGGCCGAAATGCCTTTCTGGCGCAGCTGGACGTTCAGCTGATCCGCCAGCTCGGTCGCGGTGATGCCGTCGTCGCCGCCATCAATGCTGATGGATTGAGCGGCTGAGCCGACGGTGAACGTAAAGGTTTGGGAGCCGGTGAAGACACCGCCGTCCGGGATAATGCCACCGACCTCGAACCTGCGCGCAAACACGCCGTCTCGCAGGCCGCCGACCATTCCCGGCGTTTCCACCATATCGAGCGATGTGTACTTGCCGCCGATCGACAGACTCGTGGCCCGCACGCCATCGCCGCCATAGATCGACAATCCGAGATTGCCGTCGTCTTCCCAAACCTCGACGCCTGCAGCCACGCCTTGTTCGTGCAGCAGTTGCGACAAACGCTCGGCCAGATCATCAAGCATGGCGCGATCTTCGCTCTCACCATCGCGCATGCGCCATGCTTCGAGATCGTCGCTACGCCAGCCGGTCGACACAGTCAGCGAACGACCATTAGGCAATTCCAGCTTGAGCACCGCCTCGCCAGCGGCGCGGATGGCGTCCTCAAAGCTGTTTGCGCCGTCAGACATCAACACGTTGGTCCGCAGCTCGGTCGCGGCTGCGGGCGGGCTTGCGTAGGGCGCCCCCGCGCCGATCCAGCCAACGCCAATCAACGCGCCAATGGGATCTTCGGTGGACGCCGGACGATCCAGCAACACCGGTTGGCCGGCTGCGCCGCTCGTGTCTTCCAGCTTGATCAGCCGCGCCCCGCTGCCGGTCGTGCCCACGGCGTAGAACGCAGCGTTTGCATTCACAGGCTCGAACGCAACGCTCTCATTGGCGCGCACATCGACTTTCAGCGCGTATTGTTTGGCGCCGGTGTATTTGATTGTTTTGACCTGTCCGGCGATGACGGTCGTCGTTGTCTTCGGCGTCTGATCAACGGCCTCCAGGCGGGACGAAGCGCCCGCCGCCGCGAGCTTGTTGTTCACATAGCTGACGACATTGCTCAACGTACGCGGGATCGATCCCATTTCCGAAAGATCGATGGCGACATTTCGCACGACGCCGATCGAAGATGTCGCGACGATGTTGAATTTGGCGTCACTCGCAAGGCCGCTGATCTTGTCGTACAGCGAACCGCGATGGATGACGGGCGTGATGTAGTCTTCGTTCTTGGACGCCATTGCCAGCGTGGTTTGTGCGGCGTCGACGCGGTCGCCCTGCGCCAGCCGGATATCATCGAATTGCTGCTTCTCGAAGAATGCCTGCAACTCCGTCAGGCCTCGCGCAAACTGCGCTTGGTTCTGCGCGATGGCGGTCTTGCTCAGAGTTGTGTCTTCCGCGCGCGCAGCGAGCGCCTGCAGCGTCGATAGCCCGGAGTAGAGAGCAAACAGCTTCTGGTAATCTCCGGTCGCGCCAAGATCACTGTAGAGCTTGGCGCTGGTGTCGAAGAAAGACTTGTTCGCGAGCGCACGCTGCACGAGAGCGGCAGCGCTTGGCGAGACGCCCGGCGTCCACACCGGCGCGATCGGGGCGTTCGGGTCCTGGGTTGCTGTCTTTGTATCAACGCCGATGCCGGCCTTCGCCGCGGCCCACGAGGCCAGCAGGTCGGAGCCCACACCGGTTGTCGTGGTGGTGCTGGTTGAGCCGCCCAAGAGGGCCGACGCAACATTGAGGCTGTTGATGTTGACCAAGCGTGCTCCGCGAAGCGTTCAGTTTCGCTGACAAGCCGTAAACACGCGGTTGGCGCCTAATGGTTAACGAGCCGGGCCGACTGCACCATCTCATTGAAGATCGGATACTCAAGCAGCTTCGGCCAGAGCTGAACCCCCTGCCAAATCGACAAGGTGATCACCAGCACCGATGCCGCCGCCAGCAACACGCGCGCTGGGGCGATCTTCGTCACATAGCCGGCCAACGGCGCAGCAGCGACGCCGCCGAGAATGAGCCCGGCCAATGCCGCCCCGCCCGTGGCGAGCCCGCCAGCCAGCTCGAAACGCCCGGCTACAAGCGTCCAGAGGAAGGTTAGTGATATCGCAACCGTAACGACGAATTCGGCGGAGTTAACAGTGCCGATGACGTATCGCGGTGCGTGACCGCGCCCGAGCAGGGTTGAGGTCACCACAGGGCCCCATCCGCCGCCGCCGCTCGCATCGAGAAAACCGCCGGCGACACCAAGCGGGATGACGTGCTTCAAGTGCGGGGGCTCTTCCTTCGGCTCACGCAACGCACGCGACAACAGGTAAATACCCAGCACGCCAAGATAGGCGATCACGATGGCCTTGATGAAGGTCGGGTCGAAGCCGGTCAGCAGATAGGCGCCGATCACACCGCCGACGACGCCCGCCGGGGCCAGTCGCCAGAACAGCTTCCAATCGACATTCTTGTGCAGCAAATGCGAAGCGCCTGAAGCGCCTGTTGTGAAGCACTCAGCTGCATGAATCGTGGCCGAGGCTTGAGCCGGCGACACGCCGAAGGCCAACAGCACGCTCGATGAGATCACGCCGTAAGCCATGCCCACGGCGCCATCGATCAATTGCGCGAGAAAACCGACCGCCAGAAACAAGCCGAAGACAGCCGCCAAGCCGGGCCAAAGGTCCGCTGAAACTTCCATGCTTCCTCGTACTTGGCCCTGCCGGCAGTCTACCCTTCACATCGAAATGCCGCCAGAGAGCGGCAAGTTCCAAGGCTAACCATTTGCGGAAAGGGCAGTTTCAATTCCGAGCAGCTGCTCTACACGGACCACCCACCCCCTCACAGCCGGGTAGTCCCTGAGATTGAAGCCGCCGAGGTCGGCTTTCCGGGTATAGGCCACCAGCGCAATGTCAGCGAGAGAAAGCGTGCCGCCCACCAGAAACGGCGTCTCCCTCAACTGTAATTCCATGCGAGCCAACGCCGCGTTGCCCTTCGGCAAAAGCGAGGGCTCCAACTCGCCCTCGCACTTGCCGAGATAGTGTTTGCGGGCGATGCGAACCGCAATCTGGGGCTCGTGGCTATATTGCTCCCAGAACATCCATTCCAACATCTTGGCGCGTTGGTAGGCGTCCTTCGGGATGAGATCAGTGCCTTCGGCAAGGTGCAGCATCATCGCATTCGACTGCGCCAGCATGCGTCCGTCTTCAAGGATCAGCACCGGCACTTGGCCAGCGGGATTGATCGCTAAGAACTCGGGCGTGCGCGTCGAGCCGTCCAGCGCATCGACTTCAATCCAGTCATACGCAATGCCCAGACGATCGAGTATCCACTTCGGCTTGTGGCAATTGCCGCTGTAAGAGGTGCCATAAAGTTTGATCTTCGCCATCGCCGCCTCCAGTGCGGCTTCTGGCAGCGCCACTTTCTCCCGGCAAGTGAATAGCGCTCACCAACATCCGATACTGCCGCGCCCACGAACTTTCCATGACGCGCGCGATAGTTTTCTCTTTCCTCGGCTTCGCAAGCGCGGCAACACTTGTAGACATGAGGCTCGCTCCATCGGCGAGTGTTGTGATCGAGGCTATCCTTTGACGACGACATGCTCGCGCTGCAACGCCGCTCTCGCGGCGGGCGCGCAATTTTGTGGCTCATGCGGTGCGCCGCAAGGGGCGGCGCCTACACCCCCGCCTCCGCCTATCCCGCAACCACCGCCCTATCCGACGCCGCCTATGGCGCGGGGTTTTTCTGCCGGCGGCACGAGCAAGCAAGCCACCTTTTCCGGCTCGGCACAGGATGCATTCAGCCAAGCGCTGAACGCCCTCAACGCCACGAATACGTCGAGCAGAGGCCAGATGACTTCGCAGGTGACCTGGCAGCAGCCGCCAAGCGCCGCGCGCTTCGAGACCATCTGCAAGAGCACATGGAGCACGCTAGGTTTCGGCATCAAATACGATGGCGATCTGCAAGTTCAGCCTGCGGGTCCCGGTCAAGTTACGGCGCGCTTTTCGCTCAAGCTGCAATGGGGCAGCGCCATGGGTCTCATCATCTCACAAGGCGTGATGGTGATCATCGCGGCGATGTTTAATCCCTATTACGCAGCCTTCGCGCTCTTCCTCATTCTTGGCTCGATGGGATTCACCGCCTGGAGCTTGAGCAGCAGCGTTCCCGAGAAGACGCTGGGCGAGTTCATCAAGAATTTGCAAAGCGGCGGGCAGGCGCCGGCGTTTCAGCCCGCGCCACAGCCTTCGTTCACGCCCCAGCCTGCACCAGCGCCAGCTCCAGCTTCGGCGCCCGCCCCGGCGCCAGCCGGCGACGGCAATGCGGCCGCAATTATGGAGCAGATCAAACAGCTTGGCAGTTTGCGCGACGCTGGCGTCCTCACTCCCGACGAGTTCGAGTCTAAGAAGGCCGAACTCCTGAAGCGCATCTGACGATGACGGTCGCTGTCGTCGCCTGCCCGCGTTGCAACGCGCCGTCCGACGGCACGGCGCGTTTTTGCACCCAGTGCGGCGCCCCATTCGGAGCCGCGGCGGTTGCGCCGTCGCAACCGTATTATGGGATCGGCTGCACCACGTGCGGTGGCGACGGCTCGCGGCTTGCCGCCGACAAAGTCTATTGCCCCTCGTGCCGCTGGCTGCGCCCGCTCGGCCCTGACTATCAAATGCCGGTCGAAGCGTTTCTTTGGCGTCTCGACGCCGATGCGATGAATACGCTGGCGGGTATCGGCCCGCTCAACTCGGCCGCTCACGGCCTCTCCGAGAAGATCGGCCGCCCCTGGTTCGAGGCGTCGGTCAACGGCCTGCGCCTCTCTGAAAAGCAATTGCCCGACATTTTCGAACTCGCCATCAAGGCCGCACGCATCGTCGGCCTCCAGCATCTCCCCGAGATCTACATCTCGGGTCAGCAGATGTGGGATTCGGTGACGATGGGCTCACAGACCTCGTCGTTCGTGGCGCTCGGGTCGGTGCTCACCAATTTCCGCGGCGATGATCTACTCTATCTGATTGGCCGCGAGATGGGGCATGCGCGCGCCGGCCACGCGCTTTGGAACACGGTCGTGCAACTTCTGGCCGGGCGCCAACCCGGCAACCGGTCGCTGATGTCGGACGGCATGCTGAGCTTCCTCTCGCCGACCAAAATCATCGAGAGCGGCATCAACGCACCGCTGATGGCTTGGCAGCGGCACTCGGCCATCACCGCCGACCGCGCCGGCCTGCTCTGTGTTGGCGATCTCGAAGTCGCGCGCCGCGTGACGCTGCAATACACGCTGCATTCGTTCCCGCTGGCTGCCCGCATCAATCGTGAGGCTTGGATGGCTCAGGAGGACGCCTCCGACGATAGCGCCATGCAGGCGTCGGAATTCGCGATGACCTCGACGCCCTATGCGGCGCGGCGCCTCAAACTGGCGCGTGAATTTCATTCGAGCGCGGAGTTCCAAGGCTGGCGCCGCGTTATCGAACATTGGACGCCGAAGCCCGCGCCCAAAACGGTTCAAGGCGCGGCGACGACCTCCAAGGCGCCGCCACAACAAGATATGGAAAGGCTCACCTGTATCTCCTGCAAGACGGTGATGCGGGTGCCAAAGGCGAAGCTCGCCGGCACGGAACCTGTCAACGTGCGCTGCCCTAATCCAACATGCGGCAAGGTGCTTAAGATCACGCCGAAGAAGCCCAAACCGCCGAGACCCGACCAGGTGTCCGATTGACGGTTCCACCGCCCCCCGAGAACGCGAAGTTCGATGTGGCCGTGGAGCCCGAGCCGCGCAAAGAGGTGTTGGAGGCCGAAGAAGACGAAGCTTCAAAACGCGAACGCGAAGCTACTCTTGCGTCTACTTTCGATCAGTCGCTCGCGCATAACGGGAAAACCGACGAAGAAATGCTCGAAGAGCGCCAAGATGAGGCGCGAATGCTTGGAGATGCGGCGATTGCGGCGGCAATTGTGATCGCGGTCACAGACGAAGCGCACCACGACGATATTTATGTGGACACCACGGAGGATGAGCCGCCTCCTGAAACTGGCGACGATGGTGATTAAGAGAGGGATGAACCATGGCTGACCCGATAACACTCGACGATTTCTGGCAGACCGAGAACGGGCAACAATTGCAGATCGACATGGCCGGCATGTCACAAGCTGAACAGGCGACGATGCTGAACCAGCTTCAACAGGCTGCCGACAACGGTGACTTACACGCAGACTTCAACACCGACAGCATGTTCCTCGACTCGCAAATTGCCGAAGAGAAGCGCGAGGAAGCAGAGGCCTACCAAGGCGAGCAAGCCAAGGCAGTCGAAGCTGGCGATTGGGAAAAGGCGGAAGAGATGTCTTCCAACGCCGAATACGCGATGGAAGAAGTCAAGGATCATGGCGGCGACGTCGCGGACTCCGAGATCCTTGAGGCTCAATACGACCAGATGGATCTGGAAAACGCCGACTACCACCAGGAGATTGCTGACGACAACGCAGCCTCCGCTGAAGCCTACGCTGCGAGTGGCGATCTCGACACCGCGTCTATATATGCTGACAGCGCGGCGGGTGAAGCCGCGACCGCAGCTGATTTTGGCTCGCAGGCCGACCAAGGCGGCACCTACGCCGATCAAACCGTCGATACGTCTTCTACGTTCGACGCGACCGCGACAGTCGACACCAGCGTCGATACTTCGGCTAGCTATTCAAGCATCGACACTTCGACCACGACGGAATAGCAGCGCGATCAAGACTTGGGACGCCCCGCGTGATCAACGCGGGGCGTTTGCCGTTCTAGCGCCGTGAGGCATCGCGCGCGGCGCGGAACTCCGACGTCGCGCGCCACTGCGGCCACTCGCTTCCATCGGCCAAGCGGCGGCCGACCGCATAGAGCGCTTCGAGGTCTTCTGTGCCACCGCTCATATCCCAAGCATCGGTCAGTTCATCTGAAGGCTTATGATAATTGTTGGCGACGTATTGGGCGCTAAGCCGCCGGCCGCGTTCAACGCCGCCTTCGAGCATATCGACGCCACGCGAGGTGTAGAGCACCGGAATACCCAATTGCGCGAAGTGCAGGTGGTCGGAGCGATAATAATAACCCGCTTCAGGCGACGAATCCGGCTCGACGCGCCGGCCTTGCGCCTGCACCGCGGCGGCTAGCAAATCGTCCATCTCACTCTGGCCGTAGCCGCGCACTTCGATGTCATGGGTGCGACCGAAATTGTTGATGCCATCCATGTTGATGGCGGCAACCGTATCGCGCGGCGCATAGAGTGGATGCTGCATATAATAAAGAGCGCCGAGCAAGCCCTGCTCTTCCGCCGTCAGCGCCATGAAGGTCACGCTACGTTCGGGCGCGCCCTGTGTCTTAAACTGCCGCGCCAGCTCAATGAGCCCGCTCACGCCTGTCGCGTTGTCGAATGCGCCGTTGCAGATGTCGTCGCCATTCACGGGCGGGCAATGGCCGAGGTGATCCCAATGCGCGGTGTAGACTATGTGTTCATCCGGGTGAGTCCGGCCCGGCAGAATGCCGACAACGTTGTAGGTCGTGCGCTGCTCTGCATGGGTCTCCAGGCGAATTGACCCGTTGAGGTTCATGCGCACCGCGCGGAAACCGCGCCGCTGCGCCCGCGACTTCAACTCGTTGAAATCAAGGCGAGCGCGACGGAAGGTTTCCATCGCCACTTCGTTGGTGATCCAGCCTTCGAAGCCAGCGCGGCTGGCGCCGCGATCTTCTCGCACGATGTCCCAGCGCGCGCTGCCGGTGGAAGATTGAATGACCGCCCACGGATAGGCCGCCGGGGCCGTTTCATGAACGATGATTGCGCCCGCCGCGCCTTGCCGGCCCGCCTCTTCGAACTTGTAGGTCCAGCGGCCGTAATAGGTCATTGCGCGCCCGCCAAAGCCGCGATCGTCGCCAGTTTCGAAATCTGGATCGTTGACGAGGATCACGGCGATCTTGCCGTGCATGTCGACGCCTTCGTAGTCGTTCCAGCCGAGTTCAGGCGCATTGATGCCGTAGCCGACGAACACCAGCGGCGCGTTCGCAATGTCAACGACCGGATCGAGGCGGCGCGTCCATGCCGAAAATTGTGTCGCATAGGTATAGTTGCGGGCGCCGTCTTGACCGGCGATCGTGAGCGTCGGGTCGGAGGTAAGCGTCGCCGCAACCAGCGGCGTCTCCTGCAACCATGAGCGCTGGCCATTCGGCAGGGTAACGCCCGGCTCAAGCCCGGCGGCGGCATACGCGCGCTCAATGTAGTCGATCGCCAAACGCTCGCCATTGGTCCCCGGCGCGCGCCCTTCGAACTCATCGGAAGCAAGGACGCGCACGTGCTCGATCAACGCCTGCGCCGAGAGCGGCGGGTACTGAAAGGCGACAATGTCCGTAGCAGGCGCGGCAGCTTGATCTGATGTTGCACAGGCCGCGAGCGCGATCACACCCGCAGACAGGAGATGACGAAAATTCATGCGCAGAGTCCCCACTGGTCTGCGCGACCATAGGCGCTCAACATGCGCCGCCTCAAGCAGGCTTTATGGCTATTGTGGCATCCAAGGCGGCGCCGGCAGCCCTTGCACACGCAGAAACTCAGGATTGAACAGCTTGCCCATGTAGCGATTGGCGTAATCGCAGAGCACGGTCACGATCGTCCTGCCTGGCCCCAAGGCGCGCGCCAGCTGCATCGCGCCCAGCACATTCAGCGCAGAAGATCCGCCGAGTGAGAGACCCTCCTCCTCAATTAGGCGATAGAGCACTGGCAGCCAATCCTTGTCTTCGATGCGAAACGCTTCGTCGACAATGACGCCCTCAAGGTTCGCCGTGACGCGCCCCTGGCCAATGCCTTCCGTGATCGACGTTCCCTCCGCTTTCAGTTCGCCGTGCTTGTACCAGTTGTAGAGCGCCGCGCCGCCAGGATCGGCAATGCCGATACGGATGTTGGGGTTGCGCTCCTTGAGCGCCAACGAAACACCACCGAGCGTGCCACCTGAACCTACCGCGCAAATGAAGCCATCAACCTTGCCTTGCGTCTGCTCCCAGATTTCCGGTCCGGTCGTCCGGTAATGGCCTTGCTGGTTTGCGACATTGTCGAACTGGTTTGCCCAGATCGCGCCGTTGGGTTCGGTACGATTTTTCTCTTCAGCAAGCCGACGCGCGACCTTTGGATAGTGATTGTCGCTGGCCGCCGGCGCGGCGTCCACTTCAACGAGTTCCGCACCCAGCGCTAGGACGGCATCCTTCTTTTCGCGGCTTTGCGTTCGCGGCATCACCACAATGACGCGATAGCCCTTCGCGGCGCCAACCATCGCCAGACCAATGCCTGTATTGCCCGCGGTGCCTTCAACGATGGTCCCGCCAGGCCGCAGCTGACCTTTGCGCTCCGCATCCTCAACGATTGCGAGCGCGGCGCGATCCTTGATGGATTGGCCGGGATTCAAGAATTCGGCCTTGCCGAGAATGGTGCAGCCGGTCTCCTCGGAAGCACGCTTCAGCTTGATCAAAGGCGTGTTGCCGATGGCGTCCAGGACGGAATTGTAGATCACGAGACACCCAGCTTCTTCTGCAGGTCGGTCGAAGAGGTCGTGTATAGAAACACCAAGCGTTCGCCCGGGCGCGCAATTTTGAACGCGGCTTGGGCCATTAGCGCCCCTTCATGGAAACCGCTCAAGATGAGCTTCAGCTTCCCCGGATAGCTGTTGATGTCACCGATCGCGAAAATCCCGGGTTCGCTCGTCTGGAACTTCTCTGTGTCCACGGGGATCAGGTTCTCGTTCAAGTTCAAACCGAAGTTCGCGATTGGCCCGAGCTTCATGGTGAGGCCGTAGAACGCCAGCAGATCAGTGCAGGCGATGTCGTAGGCGCCCTTTTCCTTGGTGTGGCAGTTGATCGCCGATATTTGACCATTCTCGCCAGTTACGCCCTTGAGGTCGGCAATCTCCAAACGCACTTTTCCTTCCGCCACCAATTGGCGCATCTGCGCAACCGAATGCGGCGCCGCGCGGAAATCATCGCGCCGGTGGATCAGCGTTGTGCTCTTAGCGATGGGCTGCAGATAGAGTGTCCAATCGAGCGCGCTGTCGCCGCCACCCGCGATGACAATATCGCGGTCACGAAAGCGCTCCTTTTGGCGGACTGCGTAATGAACGCTCGCGCCCTCAAACGCCTCAATCCCTTCTATCTTCGGTTTACGCGGCACGAACGATCCGCCGCCAGCGGCGACAACCAAGACGGGCGCGGTGATCGTTGTGCCGAGTTCTGTGCGCAGTTTGAATTTGCCGTCCGGCAAGCGTTCGAGCGCCTCGGCCATTTGCTGCAAATGAAATGTCGGCTTGAACGGCGCGATCTGCTGCATGAGCGCATCCGTTAGCCCCTGGCCTGTCACGATGGGCAGGCCGGGAATGTCGTAAATCGGCTTCTCTGGATAGAGTTCGGCGCATTGCCCGCCTGGCCGATCGAGCACATCGACGACGTGGGATTTCAGGTCGAGCAAGCCAAGTTCAAACACCGCAAACAGGCCGACAGGCCCGGCGCCAACGATGATGACATCGGTATCGTAGGATTCGCCCGCCGGCGCCGAAACCGGCTTCTCGTTGCTCATCTAGATGCTCTCCCAGGCGGGGGCTTGTGCGGCCCGTTGGGCGGCTTGTCCACCGTCACCGCCGCAATCTAGGCATTCGCGCGCGACGGCGCAGCGCGGCATCGGCACGCGGACACATTTTTCAACACGCCGGCGCCCCGATCCTGCCATGGTCAAGCGCCGCATTCCGGCTATCTTGGCGGCATGAAAGCACTAATCCGCCTCATCGCCGCGTCCTTGGCGCTTCTCTTCGCAGCACCGGTATTCGCCCAGACGCGCGCTGAGTGGGACGGTGTTTCGCGCATTGTCGTCATTGCCGACCTCGAGGGCGACTATGAGAAGTTCACCGACATGCTGCGCACGGCGAACTTGATCGATGCCCAAAACAACTGGGCCGGCGGACAGACTCATCTCGTGCAACTCGGCGACGTTCCGGATCGCGGACCAAACAGCCGCATGATCATGGATCTGCTGATGCGGCTCGAACCGCAAGCGCAGCGCGCCGGCGGCTACGTTCACGCGCTGATCGGCAACCACGAAGCCATGAATATCGAAGGCGACCTGCGCTACACACATCCCGGCGAATACGCGGCCTTTGCGACGTCGCGCTCCGAGCGCACGCGCAATCGCTATTACGACCAATATGTCCGGGCGTTACGCCGCAACCCGCCGGCAACTGGTCTGCCGACATTCGACGCCGCCTACCGCATGCAGTGGAATCAGGAGCACCCGCTTGGCTGGGTCGAGCACCGGCTAGCCTGGAGTCCGACGGGTCAGTATGGCCGATGGATCGCGGGTCACGACGCGGTGATCCGCATCAACGACACGCTCTTCCTGCATGCCGGTCTCGGGCCCAACTTCGCTGAAGCGCCGCGCGTGACCATGAACGACGACGTTCGCCTCGGCGTCAGCGGCCAGGAGAGCCGCACCTATCCAGACATTGTTCACGATCAGCAGGGCCCGCTCTGGTATCGCGGCCTTTCGCTGAATGGAGAGGCGAGCGAGACCGCAAACCTGGAGCACATCCTTCAGGCCCAGCACGTCGCCCGCGTCATCATTGGCCACACAAAGGTGACGTCGACGGTCCTGCCGCGCTTCAACGGGCGCGTTCTCATCGCTGACATTGCCGTGCCGCGCGGCCATTCAGACCCACACGCCTTTCTCATCATGGAGAATGGCGAGTGGACAACCATCCATCGCGGCCAGCGCGTGCCAGTAAATGCTTCCACGCCGGAAGCGACATGCGCATATCTGCGTCAGATTGCGGCGCTTGATAATGGCTCAGGCCCGGTCGCCGAACTCGTTGGAACGCAATGCGCGCCGGCCGCAGCCAACTAATGCCGGCAATCATCTAAGACGTTGCGCTGAAAGCGTTGCGGGTCGTCGAGGATTTCGAAGAAGCCCTCAATATAGCTGCGCGCCGCGTTACGGCGGCCCTCCGTCAACCGCGTCTCGCCATTTATGATTGCATAAAGCCGCTCGCGACGGGACCGGAACAATTCGGCCGCAGCCTGCGCTTGTTCGTTGTAGCGGCAATACCCCCGATAGACGCGCTGGCGGACATTAGAAGTGCGAAAGCCCGCAGGAGGCGTCGCGTACGGCGCGTTGACGAAGCCCGAATAGTCGAAGTCGTAGGGCACGGGCACAACGTTCTCGCGGCTCGTCGCCGACGCGGCCAGCAATTTGCCGTTATGGCAGCATTCCTCGTCAGCATGGCCTTCGACCATGTCCCAATCGAGATTGCCAATCATGTATTGAAACATCGCGTCGAACGCGGCCTGCTGGGGATCCAGCTGAGTTGAAGCGACTTCGCGGGTTTGCACTTCCAGCGCCGTTCGGTGATTGCGCCGCGCCAAGTCATCAATGTCTTCGATCAGAAAATTGAACTGAACTTCTTCGCGACGGCGGCCGCCGTTGTCACGATAGGTCACGCGGACAGGCCTAACGCGAAAGCTCAGCGGCGTAATTTCATTGTAAAGCCGGTAGGCGGTATACTCGAGTACGGTCAGTTGCTCGTAAGCCGCACTAGAGCGGCAACGGGTCACAAGCTTGAGCTTGTTCTGCCCCTGCATGATTGTGCCTCGCCGCTCGCCCCTCAGATTGAGGCGAAGGGGCGGAAACTGGCAGATACCGAGGGTGCGGCGCGAAAATCCGCGCGGCGACAATTCCATGTCGAAGCGCGCATCCGCGATCGTCAGCACCGCCGGCACAGGATCGGTATTCCGTTGCGCGCGGCGGACGAGATCGCCGATCGGACCTTCAATCACCATCGGCAGCTCGGTGTCGCCGGAGAACAGACGCGTCGTTTGAGCGGAAGCGGGCGACGACACGCCAAAAACCGCGAGGCCCGCCAAGGCCGCTACCCACATCCTGTTCATCGCCACCTCCCGCTGTGCGTCCCACCATCACCTTAAGGCAGAATGAGGCCAGGTGAAGCCGCGGGCGTCATTCGCCGGAAGCGGATCACCGTTCATGCGGTTGTGCCTCGGGCCGGACCGTGCTTGGTGCGGTTGAGACCGGAGCAACACGATGACATCAGCCCTGCCCGCGCGCGGTGCGCCCTGGAGTGACATCGAACCGCGCATGCGCGACCTCGCCAGAGGCGACGTAAAATGGCGCGATGGCCGCACCGGCATGTACATTTTCAACGCAGGCCCTGAGGTCGAGCACGTCCAAAAGACGGCCTACGCAATGTTCGCATCCGAGAATGGTCTCGGACCGGCGGCCTTCCCGAGCTTGGCGCAGATGGAGCGCGAAGTGGTCGCAGCTGGTCTCTCGCTGCTCAACGCACCGGCAGGCGCTGCAGGCTCTATGACAAGCGGCGGCACTGATTCCATCTTTCTCGCGGTGAAGACCGCGCGCGATCATGCACGCGCCGAACGCGGCATGAACGGGCGGCGGCTCAACATCGTCGCTCCATCATCAGTCCATCCTGCCTTCGATAAGGCCTGTATGGTGATGGACCTCGATTTGCGGCGCATCCCGGTCAAAGACTTGCTTGCCGATGTCGCCGCGATGGATGCTGCTATCGATGAAGACACGCTGATGCTCGTCGGATCGGCGCCGTGCTTCCCATTCGGCCTGATTGATCCAATCGCAGAACTGGGTGAAGTCGCTGAGAGAAAGAAGGTCTGGCTTCACGTCGACGCTTGCGTTGGCGCCTACATCGCGCCGTTTGTGCGCATGAATGGCGCGACGCTTCCCGCCTTCGATTTCGCTGTACCCGCCGTATCGTCAATTTCGGGCGATCTGCACAAATATGGCTACGCCTCCAAAGGCGCATCGACTGTGCTCTTCCGCAGCGAAGCGCTCAAAAAATATCTTGAGTTCGACGCCGGCCCCTGGCCGCTAGGCCGGATGATTACGCCAACGCTTGCCGGGACACGCCCCGGAGGCGCCATCGCTGCAGCATGGGCCGTGATGCAGCACCTCGGCATCGAGGGATATCGCCAACAGCAAAGCGCAGTCACGCAGGCGCGAGAGAAAATCGAAACCGGTGTCCGAAAGCTCGGATTCGAGGTGTTGGGCAATCCGCAGCTTGGCATTGTCGCGTTCGCGCATCCGAAGGTCGACGCGCTGCGCATCTATGCACAGATGCATCACCGGGGCTGGCGCACAGCCGCATTGCTCGAACCGCGCGCGCTGCATTTGATGCTTTCACCGAAGCACAACGAAGTCGCGCACGAATATCTGGCCGACCTTGAAGCGTCGCTCGGCGCAGTGTCGGACGAACAGATCGCCCCAAAGTATGCAGGCTAAGATGACACTTGAGTTCGACTACTACTTTTCCTTCCGCAGCCCGTATTCGTACTTGGCGGCGGCGCAGGTCGAGCAACTAATTGCACGCTACGATATGAAACCGCGAATGCGGATCGTAACCCCGATCGCCATCCGTATTCCCGGCTTCTTCAAGAGCGTGAACCCGCTCTGGCCGCCCTACTTGCTGCGCGATACATTTCGTATCGCGCAAATGCACAACATTCCCTACCGCTGGCCGCGGCCCGACCCGATCATCATGGACATAACCAGCGGCGAGGTCGCAGCCGAGCAACCCTACATCCACCGCGTGAGCCGCATGGGCGCTGCCGCTACGCGCGCCGGCCGCGGCTTCGAGTTCGCGCGCCGGGCCTCGCACAAGATCTGGTCAGGCGAAGTCGACGCCTGGCACGAGGGCGACCAGCTTGCGAACGCCGCCACCGAGGCGGGCCTGGACCCCGCCGCTTTGGAAGCCGCCGTGCGCGACAACGGCGAAGCGTTGGCGGCGGAAATCACGCAAAACGAATCCGATCAACGCAATGCTGGCCATTGGGGCGTGCCGCTCTTTGTCTTCGAGAACGAACCCTTTTTCGGTCAGGACCGGCTGGATCATCTCGTGTGGAGACTGAAGCAAGCGGGGCTCAAAGAGCGTTAGTCGCAAATTCGCACCCGTTCGCAGCACCTCGCGCAGATGTGTGTGGCGGTGATGATGTGGACCGGACTTGGATGCCCGCATGACTCGGACTCTGCGCACGCTCACCAGATTCGCCGCAGCGGTATTCGTGGCCGCACTGACCTTCGGTTCCGCGCAAGCGCAGAATACGCCGCGCTACGACCGCGCGCTCGAAATGCGGGGTGACGAACACGATGGAGTCTCGCGTTTCGTTGGCGTTTACGTGCCCGCTAGCCACCAGCGCGGCACGCCCGCTCCACTGATCGTCGCCTTGCACGGACGTTTCTCCTCGCCGCAAGCCTTTCACGCCTTGAGCGGCCTGGCTGCGGTTGCCGAGGAGCACGGCGCCGTCTTGATCTATCCCGAAACCATTGGCGGCTTCTGGAATGATGGCGGACACGACATCTTGCACCGCCGAGGCGAAGCCGTAGACGATGCCGGGTTCATCGACCAAGCAATTGACGCCGCGATCGACGACTACGGCATCGACCCCAATCGCATCTACGTCGTGGGTTACGATGGCGGGGCGAACATGGCTTTCAGCCTTGTTTGTAGCAGCCGTCGGCATTTCGCCGGCGTCGCGGGCGTCAGCGCACTGCTCTGGGATTACCAGACCGCGCACTGCCCTAACGCCCCTCCCACGCCACTCTTGATGATCAATGGCAGGCGCGACGAAGGCCTGCCTGTTGATGGCGGCGGCGCGCCACAAAACATCAATGCACGACGCTTGAGCACCAGTGAGACAATCGCGTTCTGGCGCAATCTCGATGGCTGCAGCGCACCGAGCGACACCGGCAATAACGACAGTCAGCTATTTGCATCATGCAATGGCGGATCCGCGCTCGCTTATGTCGGCGTCTCCGGCGGCAACCATGATTGGTTCCATAGCGGACCAGGCTACGAACTGAACCGCCAGGGTGTCGACGCTACGGCCTTGCTCAACACGTTTTTCTTCGATCGTGCACATTTTGCCCTGCCGAACCCACATTCCAGCGGAAACCGCTCACGCGCGTGGATCGTCTATGCGCCACCCGATTATGACCCGGCGCGCCCAACACCGGTGGTGGTCTTACTGCACGGACGACCGAGTAACGCGATCTCCATGGCGGCCATCAGCGGGATGAACGACACGGCCGCTCAGCACAATTTCATCGTGGTCTACCCAGAAGGACTGGACAACGAGTGGAACGCGCACTTCGACCAGGCCGGCAGAAGCATTTCTCTAAGCGGTCAAAGGTCGTCGCATCCTCAGGACGATGTCGGGTTTCTGAAAACGTTGATGGATGACCTCGCGGTTGACTTTAACATCGACCGCTCACGGCTCTATGTCGGCGGCTTCTCAAACGGCGGGTTCATGACCCACCGCATGGCTTGCTCCGCAGGCGACACCTTTGCTGCGTTCGCGGAAGTGGGTTCGGCGCTTTACATCGAGCTCACGAGACTCTGTCAGCGCAGTCCGCCAACACCAATGCTGTTCATGCACGGCAGCGGCGACCCGAGCGTGCCGATTGACGGCGTCGAAATCGTCAACCCACAGGGGGGTGAGCCGATACGTATCACACTGTCGGTGCAAGACAGCGTCGCAGCGATTGCGCGGCGCAATCACTGCAGCATGAGCGGCACGTCGACCACGTTTGCTGAGAGCGGGCGCTCGCCAGGCACACAGGTCGTACGCTTCGAGCCGCACGGCTGCGATGAAGGAGCGGATATCGTCTATTATCTGATCAATGGCGGCGGCCACACCTGGCCAGGCGCAGAGGGCGTCATGCCAGAAGAATTCTTTGGCCCGACGAACATGGACTTCCGTGCGAGTGATGCGATCTGGGATTTCTTCTCGGCGCACACGCTGGAGCGGCGCGGACATCACTGACCTAAGCGGGCTTTGGCGAGTGTGTTGCGTCGATCCGTTGAGATCGCTGCCGATGGTTGACATTCGCAGGCGCTTCCCGTGTTGCTTAGACCGTCCGCGGCACGGAGGCAGCGATGGACATTCGGTCGATTTTGATTGCGCTATGCGAGGCCTTCAACGCTCACGATCTCGACCGGATCATGAGTTTCTTCGCTGAAGACTGCGTCCTGGAGATGCCGAGAGGCGACAAACCATGGGGCGCCCGTTTCGAGGGGAAGACGGATGTCAGCGCCGCGTTGGCAAAGAGATTCGAAGGCCTACCCGACGTCCATTACGGCGCCGATGAACACTTCGTCGATGCCGCGGCAAACACCGGCATATCGAGGTGGACGCTGACGGGCACGACCGGCGCGGGAGTGAAGGTCGAAGTTAAAGGCTGCGACTTTTACGAATTCCGAGACGGCAAGGTGATCCGCAAGGATTCCTATTGGAAGATCGTCGAATGAGGCTCTGCGGACGACACCGGTGAGAGGTCACCGAAGGGCATGCTTACTCGCCCAGTGGGCCAGTTCCCGCGCCCCCGAACACCAAAGAGGACTGGCGGAGACGGAGGGATTCGAACCCTCGATACCCGGTTAAGGTATGCTCCCTTAGCAAGGGAGTGCCTTCAGCCACTCGGCCACGTCTCCGGCGAGGCATCCGCTTAACGGGGCGATCCGCCCCGGGCAAGGCGCCTTTGGAAGCTGCGCACATGCTTAACTGGCGCCGCGTTTGCGCGAGCCCCTGCGACAAAACTAGTCTCAAGGGCGAATTAACCATGTCTCAGGCCGCACCGCAGCTTGTCGGCGCCGAATTGGAGCAGCCGGACGCGGAGATTATCGCGTGCGCGCCCCACGCTGAGCCGTCCGCCGCGGCTGAAGCGGCGCGGCTGGCTGAACTGGCCGCTGCTTTCGCCCTTTTCGGCCTTCCCATCGATCAACCTGAGGCAGAGGATTTCCCCATCGCGACCGCCGATCTGGCCTATTACGCCTACGAGATCGCCCCCGGCGCGCCCGCCAACGACCAGCCGGCCGCTGTAGCGAAGTCTGCCCGGCGTGGCCTGCACGTCGATCCTTTGCTGCCGGCGAAACTCATCCAGGCCACCGACTGGATCATCGTTGCGGCGGCAGCGCAGTTTGCGGCGCTCTGGGGCTCAGGCGCCGGCTTGCTGGATGTGTCGATCGGCCACGCCGCCGCCTTTGTGCTTTCGGCTGGGGCGCTGAAGGCTGGTCTCTGGCTCACTGACTATTACCGGTTTTCGCCGGCGCGCGTCCGTGCCGATCGCGGCATGGGCGGATTGGCGCTTGGCGCCATCGCCGGCCTTGCCATCTCCAATGCTTTTGCGCCCGACGCGCGCGCGGCCGCAGCGCTGGCCGCGACCTTGCCGTTCGCCGCCATGCTCCTTGCCGGCATTCACACCGCGCTGGCGGTCTGGATTTCAGCGGCGCACCGCGCTGGCGTCTTCGCCGAAAACATCGTGCTCATCGGTGCGACGGATGCGGCCCAACGGTTGGCGAACCGCGCGGCCAAGTCGGGCGAAGCCCGCATCGTTGCGATTGTTGACGATCGGCTGGGCCGCTCACCCTCACGCATTGGCAGCGCGCCGGTGATCGGCGACGTCGACACCCTGCTGGCCTGGGAAGAGCTCCCCAACATCGACCGCATCGTCATCACCGTCACCCAGAAGGCGGAGAGCCGCGTACGGGCAATGATCGAGCGGCTGCGCGTCACGCCAAACCGCATTGATCTGCTGCTCGACTTCGACACCCACGCCGTGCGCGGCCGCCGCGTCGAACGCTTTGGCGGCGCAGCTGTCGCGTGCGTTTCCGGACGCCCGCACAATCATCGCCGCGCCTTTGTGAAGCGCGTCGAAGATATTGTCGTGGGAACGCTGCTGGCGGCTGTGTTCGCGTTGCCGATGCTGGTCATCGCCGTGCTGGTGAAACTCGACACGCCCGGCCCGGCGCTTTATCGCCAACGCCGCCACGGCTTCAATAATAGCGTGTTCACGGTGCTCAAGTTCCGCACCATGCGTCACGACCCGAATGCGCCACTGGCGCAGGTTCGCGAGAACGATCCCCGCATAACTGCTGTTGGCACCTTCCTGCGCCGCACCAGCCTCGACGAGCTGCCGCAACTCTTCAATGTGCTGCGCGGGGAGATGAGTCTAGTTGGCCCGCGCCCCCACGCTGTTGGCATGAAGACCTGCGAGCGCGACCTAACCGAGATCGTCGGCGAGTATGCGCACCGTCATCGCGTGAAGCCGGGCATCACCGGTTGGGCGCAGGTGCATGGCTCTCGCGGGCCGGTGACATCGGCCGCATCCGTGCGCCGGCGCGTGCGCTATGACCTCGAATATGTCGCGCGCTCATCGCTCTGGCTCGACCTGGAAATCTTGTTCCGCACCGTGCCGGTGATCTTTGGGGAGAAAGGCGCCCGGTGAGGACCGCGCGCATCCTCTCACTCGCGCCATTGCAGATCGCCCAAGCCCTGATCGGGTTTGGCGCGATCGCCACGTTTACGCGCTTGATGAGCGCTGAAGAATTCGGCCGTTACGCCCTTGCGCTTTCCATTTCGATGGCGGCGCACACTTTGACTTTCACCTGGGCTGAGGCGGCTGCGTTTCGTTTCTTTGCGCCGGCGCGGGCCGAGAACCGGCTCGCTGACCATTTTGCGACGCTCTTGGCGTTGGCGCTGACGCTTGGCCTTGCGGTTGTCGCGATCACGGCGGGCGCGCTGGCGTTTGCTGGCCTCCAGGACGACATCGCTGCGCTCTCAGCATTTGCAGCTGGCGCGGTCGTCCTGCGTTTCGTTACCCGCTTGGCCCGCGAAAGCGATCGTGCAGCCCTCGCGTTCAGCCGCTACGCGGTGCTGGAGACAACCTACATCATCGCTGGCTTCGCCGCTGGTGTCGCTCTGCTGACGATCTTTGACTTCGGCCCGGCCGCGCCGTTCGCGGGATTGCTGGCTGGTGGTCTGCTGGTTGCCGTCGTCGACCTACCGCGGCTCCTACGAAATGCAGGCAGCGGCAAAGTCTCGCTTGTACGCGCACGCTCCTACGCCGGCTACGGCACGCCGTTGGCGCTCGCATTGGCTGTCGACCTCGGCGTGCAGGCGATCGCTCGCCTCTTGCTTGCGGGAGAAGCCGGCGCCGCGCCGCTCGGCGCCTACGCAGCGGCGTTTGGGTTGGCGCGTGCGCTCGACATCGTTTTCATGGGTGTGAGCGCGGCTTTCGCTCCACTCGTCTTCGCTGCCTACGAAGAGAAGGGAACGCGCGCTGCGGCCGACGCGGCGCGCGGCGGCTTCGTGCTGCTCGCTGCAATTACCATCCCCGCCAGCGTTGGCCTTGCGCTTCTGGCTCAACCGGTGGCCACGCTCATGGTTGGAGAAGCGTTGCGCAGGGAGACGGCCGCCGCGTTGCCTTGGCTGGCGATCGCCGGGCTGATGTCCGGCTTCGCGCTCTATTATTGGTCAGAAGCGTTTCAACTGACGCGCAAGACTGGTCAACGCGCATTGCTCATGCTTGCGCCCGGAGCGGCGCAACTGGCGCTCACCGCTTGGCTCTCATCCACATACGGCGCTGTTGGCGCGGCCATGGCGGCAGCCACTGGCGCAACATTGGGTGCAATGCTGTTGGCGCTTGTTGGGCGGCGCCTGTTGCCCTTGCCGCTGCCGGCAGGAGAACTGGCGCGCATCGGCGCAGCGACTGCCCTCATGGCCGCCGTTGTGATCGCCTTTCCAGGCGCGCACACGACACTGGGTCTCCTTCAGAGCGTTGCGACTGGCGCCGCCGCCTACGCCGCCGCCGCTGTCGCCCTCAACGTCATGAACATCCGCGATCTCGTGCTTGGCGCGTACCGCGCAGCGCAACGTCGCTTCCAACCCCTTTCGAGCGCCGCCAATGCCGAGTGAACAAACCATCATTGTACGCGATCGGACGCATAAGCCGCGCTTGAGCGTCCTGACGCCATTCTATCGTTACGATCCGTCGGTGATGCTGAAGCGATTTGCGGAGGCGCCAGGCGGGGTGGAGTTTGTGCTTCTGGACGATGGCTCCGCCTCGGCTGAACTGGTCGCTAACGTGATGAGTGCGGCGGCAGTCACTGGCGCGCCAGCGCGCATCATAATCAGCGAGCAAAATCTTGGCCGCGCCAAAGCCCGGAACCGGCTGATTGCAGAGGCGCAGGGCGACTACGTGCTCTTCCTTGACGCCGACATGCTGCCGGACACTCGCAGTTTTCTCACGATCTGGTTGGGCATCATCAGGACCCAGGCGCCGCGCGTGGCGTTCGGCGGCCTTTCACTCGCGCATGCGCAAGCGACGCCTGAGACGGCTTTGCACTTCGCGCTTTTCGGAAGCTCCGATTGCCAGCCGGCCTGCCGCCGTGCACGCCGCCCAGCGCAGGCGACCGCCTCCTCCAATTTGCTAGTCGAGCGCGCTTTTCTGCTCGATCACCCGTTTGACGATCTGTTTACTGGGTGGGGCTTTGAAGATGTCGATTGGGCGCTGGACGTCATAAACAGCGAGGAGATCATGCATGTCGACAACCCCGCGACCCATGCGGGACTCGATGACGTAGCGACGCTCATGCGCAAGTCGGCGGAGGCGGGACCGAACTTCGGCCGGTTGGCGCGCAAACACCCGCTGCAAGTGAAGCGCTTTGCGGCGCACCGCATCGCGCGCGCACTGCGTGCGGTCCCGGCACGAAGCGTTCAACAGCGCGTCTATGGCTGGCTCGCACGCGATCCGCGAGGCATCGCGCCTATGCGCATCCGCTGCGCCGCGTTCAAACTGCTGCGCGCCACCCACTATGCGGAGCACTTGGCATGACCGCGGCATACGCACCGCGCCGCGATCTCGTCAGCAAGGTTCGGCGGCGGCTGACACAGCATGACGCGGCGAGGCCCGCAACATTGGCCTTCGAACAGCCAATGCTCTCGATCACGTTCGATGACTTTCCAGCGACCGCCGCCAATGCGGGCGCGCGCTTGCTTGAGCGCCATGGCGCGCGTGGCACCTACTACGCCGCTGCTGGCATGGCGGGGGCGGAAGGCCCCTGCGGCGCCGGCTACTCCGCCGATGATATTGTTCGTCTTGTTGACGCTGGTCACGAGATCGGCTGCCACACCTCAAGCCACGCCGATTGCGCTCGCCGCGACGTCTTCTCGACACTTGAAGACCTAGCGCACAATCGCGACGCGTTGTTGCGTATGGGTGCTCCCTCACCGCGCGCGCACGCATTCCCCTACGGCGAAACCTCAGGCGCGTTGAAAAGAAACTTGCCGCCACGTTTCATGTCCGCTCGCGGTATTCTTCCAGGTTTGAATGTTGGCCACACCGATCTCTCGCAGCTCCGCGCTTATCCGCTGTTCGGGCCTGACGGCATGCGGCGGGTTTTCGACGCGCTGAAGAAGGCGGCCAAGCGCAAGGCGTGGGTCATCGGCTTCACGCACGATGTGTCAGACGCGCCGTCTGCGTGGGGCACGCGCGCCGACGAACTCGACGCTCTGCTGCAGGAAGCGCATCAGCTTGGCTTCGTTGTCCTGCCGGTGACGGCGGCTCTCGAACGGAGGCTGGCGTGATCACTGTCAGTGTTCTCATCCCGACTTTCCGCCGCCCGGACTCACTCGTCCGCGCGGTGCGAAGCGTGTTTGCGCAACGCGGCGTTGCAGGCATCGAGGTTATCGCTGTCGACAACTCGCCGGAAGGATCCGCCCTCGCCGCCTTCCGCGCGATCGAGGCAGAGGCCCCCGTGACTTTCCGCTGGGTGCATGAGCCCAAGCCCGGTGTGGCGCAAGCGCGAAACGCCGCGGTGAAATTGGCGAAAGGCGAGTTCGTCGCCTGGCTCGACGACGACGAAGAAGCGTCGCCAGACTGGCTTGCTTGCCTGATCGCGGTGCGTCGTGCGACTGGCGCCCAAAGCGTGTTTGGGCCGGTGCGGGCGCGCGCCGATCGCGATGCGCGCAACGCTGAATTCTACGAACGCCTCTACACACGTGCCGGTCCCGCCAACGACACTGGCATCGCCCATGCGTACGGGATCGGCAACTCATTGCAGCCGCGCTCGATGTTTGAGGAGGAAGACGCCACGTTCGACACGCGCGCCGACCAACGCGGCGGCGAAGACGACGCACTGTTCGCTTCCTGGGCGGAAGCGGGCGCGACCTTCGCTTGGGCGGCAGGCGCCAGCGTTGTCGAACATTTGGGCGCCGAACGCACGCACCTAGCGCATGGGCTTAAGCGTGCGTTCGCCTATGGCCAAGGCCCCTGCGAGTTAGCGTGGGCTGCGCGCGACGTGCCCGCGTTGGCGCGTCATATGTGTGTCGGCGCCGTCCAGGCGTTGGCATACGGCGCGGCGAGCGTCATCGTGGTTGCCGGCTCGACGCCGCGTGCACTGGCTTTACTGGATCGCGCCGCGCGCGGGGCTGGCAAAGTGTTTTGGTTCTGCGAGCAGCGCTTCTATGGCGAAGCCGCAATTCGTCAGCCGGCGTGACGCAGAAGCCGATCGATTGCGACGACCGGCGCCTCCGCCCCGGCGTAGACAAGGCCGATCAAGTTGGCGCCGGCTTCGAGTAATAATTCCCTCGCCTCCAATGCCGCGGGCGCCGCACCACGCCCTGGACCCACAACCAGCACAACGCCATCCATATGCGGGGCGACTCTGAGTGCGATTGAGCTGTGGTCCAATGCTGGTGCGTCAACCACGACTGAGGCGCCGCCCGCACTCGCTGCGATCCAATAATCTGGCCGCGCGGAAATGCCGACGCGCGCGCCTTTCGGGAGCAGGCGGGTATCAAACACGCCCGCGTACACACGGGATCGGCCAACACGATGATAGAAGAACGCCGGTGGCGGCTCGGGCATATCGCGCACGGTGTAGAAATTTTGACCGCTCAAGGCGCCATCAATGCGAGGCCCCAGCGGTCCATCTTCGCTAAGGGCGCGCGCGAGCGCATTGCGGCGGATGTCGAGATCAATCGCATAGACCGCGCCTGGCCCTGCAGCGGTCGCGACGGCGCGCGCTGCGGTCGTCGTGCCTTCAAGCCGTCTCGCCGCCACAAACATGATCGCCCGGCCGGCGCCATCGCGGCGGCGCGGCTGCATCGCGAGCGCATCAAGGACGCCTTCGACCGAGAATTGAGGTTCGCTCATGCGCCGCCCTCCACGACGGTCAGTTCCGGCTTGCCCTTTTTCTGCTTCGCAGCCTTAGGCGGCTTCACCTTTGCCGGTTTCGGTTCTTGCCGGCGCGGCATCACGGCCAGAACCGGCGTATGCAGAGCGCGCGCGGCGCTCGATGGTGTTGGAAAACTGCGGCGCATCAAGGCGCGCGACAGGCCCGCAGCGAGCGCGACGATACCAGCGATCAGGATCGACACGGCTAAGATTGGCCAGCGCAAGCTTTTGCCCTGGGTCGGCACAGCTGCGCGCTCAACCGGACTAATGTTGTCCGTCGCGCGGCCGAGCATTTGACTGCGCGCGCGGGCTTCCTCAGCGCGCGTGGCGAAATTGTCTGCGTTGGTCTCAAGGATGGTACGTTCGCGCTGCAATTGCCGGAAGCGAGGTTCTAACGCCTGCATCGAACGCAAACGCTCGCGCACTTCGGTGCGTTGTTGATCAAGCGCTGTTTCACGTCCGCGCTGCGCCCTGGCCTCCGCTTCCATCGCATAGAGCTGGCTTGCGATATCCTGGCGCACAGGATTGGGGCCGCGCCGTGTAACGCTAGGAGGATCGCCGCCGGCCAAGAACGCTTCCAACTGGGCGATGCGGCGATCAACTTCCCGCACCGGCAACGCATCGGGCTGATAGGCAGCCAACAAGCGTTCGCGTTGCATCTGCGCTTCCACCAGATCGCGGCGCGCATCGGATTCTTGATAAAGTTCGATCTGCTCGGGCTCTGCGGCGAAACGCTGGCGGAGCGACGCACTGCGGGCTTCGGCCTCGCGGCGCCTTGCCTGAGCATCGAGCAATTGGGTTTCGATATCGCCGGCGCGCGCCGCAAGGGCGGCAAGCTCGCTTTCGAAGTCGCCGATCTGATGTTCATTGAGGAAGCTGGAAAGCGCTGCGGTCGCTTGGCCAGCACGGGTGCTCAGGTCTCCGCTCTCCTGCGAGAGCGCTTCGAACTCACCACCGACAAGGACGTCGCGGCGATGCCGGAGATATTGCGCCACCAGTGCGTTCAACGCCTGGGCGGCGACATCGGCGTTGCGATGCTCGAAGGCGAGGCCGATCGCTGGCGTCTGCGGCGCTGTCTCGATCTTCAGATGCTCCACGAAGGCGCGTTCGGCGGCCGCCAGCTTGCGGGCGTCGGAGGCGGGAGACGCCGCAATGTCAGGATAGAGTGCGCTGAGGCCAACACTTTCGATAGCGCCACGCACCACCGCGCCCGAACCGATCAAGCGCATTTCTGCGTTCACGACCGCCTGCATGTCCGGCGTTGCGCCGGCGCCGGCGCCGGCGCCGCCTGCGGTCGGCTGATACACATATTCCTCACCCATGCGGACGATCAATTCAGAGCGGGCGGTGTAGGTGTGAGGCGCAGCGAGCGCAGCAATCAAACCAAGTGCGCAGATAGCGCCGCCAACGGCGAGCACCAGCCCACGTTCGGCCCAGAGCATCGCTGCAACATCGGCCAAGCTCAATCGCGGCGCGTCGGCCCAGCCGAACCACGCTCGCGTGGATTCAGCCCTGCTGCTCGTTTGCATCGCCGCTCCTCATCCGTAGGCGCAACGATCCTGCCCGCACTTGGTGAATGATCGTTTACCAAGTGAAGGCAATCTGCGCCGACGCCTCGTTAACCTTGAGGGCGCTAACAAAGGGTTGGAGTTGTCCAATGCGCGTCGCGTTTGCTTGCATCGCCCTGCTGTTCACCGCGTCCTCCGCGCTCGCGCAGGCCCCTTCGGCTGCATCCGAAAGCGCGCCGCCCGCCATAACCTACTCAGATCAGACGCCAGCCTATCGGCTTTACCCAGGCGACGAGGTCGAGATCACGGTCTTTTCGGCGCCAGAACTTTCCCGCACCGCAACGATCGGTCCTGATGGACGCTTGGCGATGCCGTTAATCGGCGCTGTGCGCGCCGCCGATCTCACCGCCGACGAGCTTCACGACATTCTCGTCGCAGCATACGCCGCGCACCTGCGCGTACCGGAACTTACGGTGACGCCAAGCCGCTACGCATCGCGCCAAGTCTTTGTCGGCGGCGAAGTTGCGCGGCCAGGCATCTACGACATGCCGGCCAACATCGACGCCTTCCAAGCAGTGGCGCTTGCCGGAGGCTTCCTCCCGAGCGCTCATCGCCGCGATGTGCTGGTGCTCTCACGCGCGAGTGGTGAGACGACCGTCTCCGAGGTTGATCTTTCAATGCGCGCCGTCCGGGGCGGGCTGCAGACTGCGCACGCGCTGCAAAGATACGATGTTGTCTACGTACCCCGCTCGCGTATCAGCCAAGTGAATCTCTTCATGCAGCAATATGTGCGGGATGCGCTGCCGGTCCAGTTCAGCTTCTATTACGCCCTGCGCGGCAATCGTAACAACTAAGCTCTCAGTCTTGTGAAGAGCCTCGCGCGCCCGTGATTGGCGCCATGCGAGCGCGTGTGCGCATCATGGCAGGACAATTCGGGAGAGATCGATGGCCTCATCAGGCGGCGAACGCGTCCGGGCAAGCATGCAGCCCGCAGCAGAACCGAACGTCATTCCGTTTATCGACGTGCTGCTTGTTCTGCTGATCATCTTCATGGTCACAGCCCCCAAGCCGACCGTCGATCTCCGCCTGGATTTGCCACGCATGGGAAGCGGCGCTTCGCTCATCGAGCCAACGATCGTGGAAGTGCGAGACGATCCCTCCGGCTATCGCTTGTTTGTGGGCGGCGTGGAAACCACGCTCGACATGCTCGCGCGCAAAACATTCGAACACATTTTGGCGGCGGACCCAGAGTTGGAGCGCAATGACATCCTGGCCGATGGCCGTGTCTTCATCCGCGCGGATCTCGATGTCGCCTACCAAAACGTCGTCTCGGTCACCGATACACTTCAGGTCGAAGGCTTCCAAAAGGTCTCGATCGCGGCGCAGAACGCAGATGCGGAATGAGGGAACCAACGGTGAGCCCATGAATCCGGCGTGATCAGCATCGGGCGCCAATTTCTTGGGCGCCGCAGGTCAGAATTTCGTCGTAGTGCTCGCCAGCGCCCGCGACCTGCTCCAAGGTTCGCTGAGTGATGCGAAACTTCTTCGACGAGATGCATGGCGCCGATGGCCACATTCGTGTCGCCTACGCCGACATCGCCGCTTGGTTGGCGCAGACCCCGGCTGCGACCCTTCACGCAAAGCGCGAAGAGGCGGAACGTCTGTTTCGCCGCATCGGCATCACCTTTGCCGTCTACACCGAGGGCGGCGATACCGAGCGGCTGATTCCATTCGACATCATCCCGCGCGTGCTCGACGCCGAAGAATGGGCCTTCCTTGAGCGGGGATTGAAGCAGCGTGTCACCGCGCTCAATCGCTTTCTCGCCGACGTCTATGGCCCGCGCGACATTGTGCGGGCTGGCAAGCTCACGAACGAACAAATCGACGCGCACCCCGCCTATTGCGAGCAGATGCAGGGCGTCACCACGCCCGGCGGCGTCTACACTCACATCGCCGGCATCGATCTCGTGCGCACCGGCGCCAATGAGTTCTACGTTCTGGAGGACAATTGCCGTACGCCTTCCGGCGTCTCCTACATGCTGGAGAACCGCTCGGTGATGATGCGGCTCTTCCCCGATCTGTTCGCTCGCATCGGCGTCGAGCCGGTGGCGCGCTATCCGCAAGATTTGCTCCGCACCTTGCGCTCTGTGGCGCCCACGAGCGATGAAGAACCGTGCGTCGTGGTGCTGACGCCCGGTCAGTTCAACAGCGCCTATTACGAGCACTCGTTCTTAGCGGACGAGATGGGCGTAGAACTTGTCGAGGGCATCGACCTCGTTGTGCGCGACAAGAAGGTCTACATGCGCACCACGGGCGGGCTGAAGCGCGTTCACGTGATTTATCGCCGCATCGATGATGATTTCCTCGATCCGATGGTCTTTCGCCCGGACTCCCAACTCGGTGCGTTCGGCCTCATGGAGGCTTATCGCGCCGGCAACGTTGCGCTCGCCAACGCACCGGGCGCCGGCATTGCCGACGACAAAGCCATCTACATGCATGTCCCCGAGATGATCCGCTTTTATCTCGGCGAAGAACCACTGCTCAACAACGTGCCGACATGGGATTGCGCCAATGAAGGTGCGCTCGCCTATGTGCTGGATCATCTGGAAGAACTGGTGGTGAAGGAAACCCGCGGTTCGGGCGGCTACGGGATGCTTGTCGGACCGCATTCGACCAAGAAGACGCGCGAGGCTTTTGCGAAAAAGCTGCGCCAGAACCCTTCCGCTTATGTCGCGCAACCCACGTTGGCGTTGTCCACCTGTCCGACATTCGTCGCTGACGGCACGGCGCCACGTCACGTCGATCTACGGCCGTTTGTACTTTCAGGCGCCGACGGCATTCGCATCGTCCCGGGCGGTCTTACGCGAGTTGCGCTAAACGAGGGATCCCTGGTTGTAAATTCGAGCCAAGGCGGCGGCACTAAGGACACTTGGGTTCTGCACACGCGTCAGGGCGGCGCCAAGTGATGCTCGCCCGCGCCGCTGAATCGCTGTTCTGGCTCGCCCGCTACATGGAGCGGATGGACAACCTCGCCCGCTTGATCGAAGCGGCGCAGTCGATGGCTGGCGTGCTGAGTGAAACCGAAGAATGGCGCTCGGCGCTTACAGCTGCCGGCGTCGAAGAACTCTATGACAACGTCTATGATGCCGTGACGCCGGATAGCGCCGCGCGCTTCCTGTGCTCAAGCCCTGACAACCCCTCCGCCATTGTCACCTGTCTGGACTTTGCGCGCATCAATGCGCGCGCCATGCGGGGCGCGCTGACGCGCGATATGTGGGAGGCGGTGAACCAAGGCTGGCTCGAATCTCGCCAACTCGGCTCTGAAGCGTTTTCGCCAGCGAGGCTGCCAGACACGCTGGACTGGGTGCGCACGATTTCGACGCGTTTCTCCGGTGCGTACCAAACAACCATGCTGCGCAACGAGAATTATTGGTTCGTCCGCCTCGGCACTTTCCTCGAACGCGCCGACAACACGGCCCGTATTCTCGACGTGAAGTATCATCTGCTGCTGCCGCAGGAATCCTCCGGCGTCGGCGGCATGCTTGATTACTACCAATGGACCAGCGTTCTGCGCGCTGTCTCGGCGGTGCGCGCGTATCAATGGGTGTACCGCGAAGAAGTGAAGCCCTGGAACGTCGCCGAATTGCTGCTGCTGCGCCCGGAAATGCCACGTTCGTTGCGCGCCTGTTACGATGCCATTACCGACTGCCTCGATCAGATCGCCGCCGTCCATGGCGGGCGCCGCGGCGAATGCCACCGCCTTGCGGGCGCCATCGCGTCGCAGCTTCGCTACGGCCGTATCGGCGACATTTTCCAGTCCGGACTGCATGAGCACTTAACCACACAGATTGAACGCGCCGCCGAATTGGGCGATCAGATCGCCGCGCATTATATGCGCTAGGGGGACGGGATCGGATTATGACGTATTGCGTGGGCTTTTGCCTTCAGGACGGGCTGGTGCTTTTGTCCGACACGCGCACCAATGCGGGTCCCGATAATATTGCGAATTTCGGCAAGCTGCATGTGGTTGCGCCCGGCGATCGCGTGATCGCGATGATGACCTCAGGCAATTTGGCGGTCACGCAAGCCGTTACGGCGCGGGTGATGGAGGGCGCGGGCATCGGCGCCGGTGAACCGTTCGAGACGCTGATGACGGTGGAGTCGATGTACGACGCCGCACAGCTGGTCGGCGACGCGGTGCGCAAGGTGTTCAACTCTGTATCGCAAGGGCAGAGCGCGCAGAATTTCTTCTTCGACGCATCGATCATCCTGGCGGGCCAGATCGAGGGCCGCCGCATGCGCATGTTTCACATCTACTCGGCCGGCAACTTCATCGAGTCGACCCAGGAGACCCCGTTCTTCCAGATCGGCGAAACCAAGTACGGTCGCCCAATCCTCGACCGCGTCGCGCGCTACGACACGCCGCTTGACGATGCGGTGAAGCTTGCGCTGATTTCGATGGACTCGACGTTGCGCTCCAACTTTTCAGTTGGCCTGCCGGCGGACCTGCTCGTCTATCGCCGCGACACCCAGCGCATTGCGGTGCAAGAGCGCATTGAAGACGACAACGAATATTTCCGCAGCATCCGCGAAAACTGGTCGGATGCGCTACGCAAAGCCTATCGCGAATTGCCGGCGCCGCCCTGGATGAGCTGACGCCGCTCCGGCGCTTCGCTAATGCTTGTTAGTGATGTTTCACCGAAAGCCACTCGCGCGCGCGCTTTTGCGCTTCGGCGATGAGATCTTTCGTCATCAGATCGCTGAGTTCGCGACGGCATTCCTTCGCCGCTTCCGAGCCGCGCGACGCCGCCAGATTGAACCACATGTGCGCTTGCACCAGGTCCACTTCTTGGCCGGTCGAATAGATCAGGCCCAGCTTGTAAAGATTGTCGCAATCGCCTTGGCGGCGCACCGCTTCGTGCACTTCCGCGATTTCAATATCCGTGAACGCCATAATGGCTGCTCCCTTGTACCACTTGGAAACGCCTGGCTTTAGCCATGTACGTTTCCCCCACCGACGTGCATTTTTCGCGCCGCCGGGGTGGAGCATTATCGTGCTTTACTTGCGATAAGCTTAAGGTGCGGAAGCCGTAATTCGATTTATTGGCGTTAGGTGCGTATTCGTTACTGATTGCTTTTTACGGCGTCGCGCACCGACGTTGCCGTCTGCCCGAACAACGCTTTCGCCGCTTGCTTCTGCTCGGCGCTGCCCGGCGCCGGCGGCCGCCGGCGAAGCTCTGCTCCAGCAGCGGCGCCCTTCTTCACAGCTGGCCGCGCCGCAATGCGATCAATCCACGCCTGCACCTGCGGAAAGTTAGCCATGTCTTGATTGAACACGTGTGCGATCTTCACCCACGGATAAGTGGCGATATCGGCGATAGAGTAGTCGCCCGCCAGAAAATCGCGGTCAGCAAGCCTAAGCTCCATGACGCCAAGCAGGCGGTTGACCTCGTTGTTATAGCGTGTGACGGCGTAAGCGATCCTGCCGGGATCATCGACAAGGTTCGGCGCGTAATTGCGGAAATGGCTAGCCTGGCCAAACATCGGGCCGACATTGGCCACCTGCCAGATCAGCCACTCATCAACCTCGATGCGTTGGCGTTCATCGCTCGGATAGAACCTCCCAGTCTTGCGTCCGAGATATTGGAGGATCGCGGCAGACTCGAAGACTGAAATCGGTTGCCCACCCGGCCCCTCCGGATCGATGATTGCGGGCATGCGATTGTTTGGCGAGATCGCCATGAAGCCGGGCTTGAACTGATCGCCCTTGCCGATCGCGACCGGCTTCAAGACATAGGGGAGATCCATCTCCTCCAGCGCGATGGAAATCTTTAAGCCGTTTGGCGTCGGCCAAAAATAGAGTTCAATCGGTTGTGTCATCGGCTGCTCCCACGCACCAATCGAGGATGGGGACGAAGCGGCAACAGCGCTAGTGGCCGCCACGGCAAGCAAAGACACAGCCGCCGTTCACAGCCTTGTGAGACATATGAAAAAGTTGGCCGAAATGGCCGCGAGGTGTTGCGCGGGCCCGTATTTGTCGACGTCTGCATTAAGTCTGCTTCGAAGTTCCGCACCGATTCAGGTGAGGTTCAGTCACGCCCTGACACACTCCATCATGAAAAGGGACCTTCTTTTGAACGGGGCCGTTCAAGGGAAGCAGGAAGGAGACCCTACGATGAAGAAACGCCTCGCAACGGCGGCCCTTGCCGCCCTAACTTTCGCGGCGCCGCTGGCACTGACGTCTGAGGCCGCCGCTCAACATCGTGGTCGTGGCCATGGTGATCATGACTATCGGCGCGATGATCACCGCCATGACAATCGCTATGATCGCCGTGATAATCGTCGCGACGATCGCCGTCGCGAACGTTGGGATAATCGCCGGTACAACGGCTACACCCATAACGGCCGTTGGTATTACGGCCCGGCGCCGGCTTCTTACGGCTATGTCGATTACGGCTATCGCGCTTGGCGCCGTGGCGACCGCCTCCCGGCTTACTATCGCGACTATTATCGTCCGGTAGACTATCGCTACTATCGCCTGCGTCCGCCGCCGCGTGGCTACCACTATGTCCGTGACGACCGCGGCGACTACCTGCTCGTCGGCATCGCGACCGGCGTTATCTTGGGCATCATCGCCAGCCAATAACCCCCTCCCTGGTTGGCGTAAGAGCCCATAAAGCGCCCCCGAGGTCCTCCCCACCTCGGGGGCAACTTTATGCGTTAAGACTCACGCAACCGAATTGAACGAGCTTTCACGCTTCGCTTTTGGGGGCGTGAAACGATGCTGATGTACATCTGGTTCGCTGTGATGATGCAGGCCTTCGTGCCGGGCGGCGATCGCCTCGCGGCGTTTCAATCCGCGTCTTTCGAAACGCACCTACGTAATGAAATCGGTGCGGGCGATCTGGTTGGCGCCGCCTCCCATGTGGCGCGCTACACGCCGCTTACGGCGCGGGCGCGCTAGGACGCACAACGTTCACACGCCTAGCTTCTTCTTCAGGATTTCGTTCACAACAGCCGGGTTCGCTTTGCCGCCCGTGGCCTTCATGGTCTGACCAACCCACCAGCCGAAGGCTTTGGGGTTCTTCTGCACGTCGGCGACTTTGTCGGCGTTTGCGGCCATCAGCTCGTCAATCGCCTTTTCAATTGCGCCCGTATCAGTGACCTGTTTCAGCCCTTCGCGCTCAACGATCGCGCCGGGCGAGTCGCCAGTTTCGAGCATCTTGGCGAACACGTCCTTGGCGATCTTGCCATTGATAGTGCCGTCTTTCATCAGATCGAGCAGCGCACCGAGCGCTTCAGCCTTCACCGGCGACGTAGCGAGTTCGAGGCCCTTTTTGTTGAGCGCGCCGAACAGTTCTTGCGTCACCCAATTGGCGGCGAGCTTGCCGTCGCGGCCCTTGGCCACGGTCTCAAAGTACGTCGATGCATCGCTGTCACCTGACAACACGCCGGCGTCATAGGGCGTCAGACCATATTCGCCGACGAAGCGCTTCTTTTTCGCATCCGGCAATTCCGGCAGTGAAGCTTTGATCTCATCGATCCAAGCTTGGTCGAGAACGAGCGGCAGCAGGTCCGGGTCTGGGAAGTAGCGATAATCGTGCGCGTCTTCCTTCGAGCGCATGGTGCGCGTTTCGCCTTTGTCCGGATCGAAGAGACGCGTCTCTTGATCAATTGTGCCGCCGCCTTCAAGGATTTCGATCTGGCGGCGCGCTTCGTACTCGATCGCTTGCTGCATGAAGCGGGTTGAGTTGACGTTCTTGATTTCGCAGCGCGTGCCGAACTCTTCGCCGGGCCTGCGCACCGAGACGTTCACGTCGGCGCGCATGGAGCCTTCCTCCATGTTGCCGTCGCAGGTGCCCAATGCGCGCACGATCGAACGCAGCTTGTTGAAGTAGGCGGCCGCCTCTTTCGATGAACGCATGTCGGGGCGGGAGACGATTTCCATCAGCGCCACGCCTGCCCGGTTCAGATCGACAAACGTTTCTGATGGGCTCAGGTCGTGGATCGATTTGCCGGCGTCTTGCTCAAGATGCAGACGCTCGATGCGGATCGTCACCGGCTCTTCGCCATCCGGCTCCACTTCGATTTGACCCTCGCCGACGATCGGCTCCTTGTATTGAGATATTTGGTAGCCTTGCGGGAGATCGGGATAGAAATAGTTCTTCCGATCAAAGCGGCTCTTCCTGTGAATCTCGGCATTGAGGCCAAGGCCGGTGCGGACCGCTTGCTCAACGCAGAACTTGTTGATGACAGGCAGCATGCCGGGCATCGCGGCGTCCACCAGCGACACGTGCGCGTTCGGATCGCCGCCATAGGCGGCGCTGGCGCCGGAAAACAACTTCGCTTGCGACGTCACCTGGGCATGGACTTCAAGGCCAACGATGATTTCCCATTGGCCCTTATCGCCAGAAACGAGTTGGTCAGGGCGGGCGGCGCGAACATCTAGTGCGGTCATATCGCGGAATTAAGGGCGGTTGCGCTCTCATGCAACGCGCCCGATGCACTCCGACAAACAAAAACCCCCGCTTTCGCGGGGGCAGGCCGAGGGGATGGCCTTGAGGCGAGTGGTGGGAGAGCTAGGTGTTGGAGAACTGATGGATCACCACACCGATTGACCGACGCCTCCGTCCATGGTCATCGCGGCGTTGAAGGTGGTTTCGGTTTGCGTGGTGCGGGTTTCGGTATCGCGGATGTGGACCATCTTGTCGCCCGGACCGAAGCGGCGGAGCAATGAACGCTCATTGCAGGGACGGCGCTCTTGCTGGGCGCGGCACTCGACGTGACTGCCTTCGTACCACAGCGCTTGGCCCTGCTCGCAATCGTAAGAACGATCACCGGCGGTGTAGCGCATGCGCGTGCCCGACATGCAGCGGAAGATCTCGCCGCGATAGTCTTGCGCGACAGCACGGCCGCCGAAGGTTTGCGACGCCGGATGCGGATTGCCCTGCGCGTCGAGACAAATAGCTTGGATTAGTAGATCACGTTCGCGCGCGACGGTCTCGGCCTGGGCGCTGGCTTCGACGATGGCGAAAGCTCCGGACTGCACCTGAGCCGAGGCGCCGGATTCCATCACCATGTTCTGATGAATGATGGTGTCGCCGGTGCGGACGTTGGCAATCGCAATTGCAGTCGCATTGGCCTGCGCGGAGGCGCGCGCGCCGGCATTCACGATGACGACGTTCGGCGGGGGCACATTCGGCGGCACCACAACCGTCGGACGTTCGCAACACGATGGCGGCGGCGGGTTGGGATTGCAGCCTTGATGACAAGGTGGGCGCGTGTTGCAGCCGCCATTGTCGCAAGCGGAGGCGGACGTCGGCACGATGAAATGCGCAAGTGCGGCGGCGCAGAATGCGAGGCCCGCGAGAATGTACCGGGTTGGAACGGTCATAAGCCGTTTCTCCTGAATTTCGCCAGGGTGGGTGCAAGCGCGGGGCCACGGCTCGCGCGCCGCGAGAAAGCGAGCCGGAAAAGACCGAAATTCCCTTGTTTTGCTTGGGCGCACGGCTTGCGTTCTCTGGCGCACTCGATGTCACGACACGGCGTTTAAGATTAATGATGGGGGAAGAGACCTTTCATCCCGACACACGGGCACTGCTTGCCTACGGGCGAGCGCTCGCGGGAGCAGCCGGCGCGACGCCTAAAAAGGGCGGCGCGGACCAAGTGCTTGAGCGCTTGTTCGTCATTGAACGCACCAAGGATGGACGGCTGCCGATCCGAACCTTCGGTCAGGATCTGGTGAAGGTGTTTGGCCGCGATTTGCGCGAGCACGACTTTACCCGCTTTTTCCTGGCGCCGGACCTCGCGTTGATGAATGCCTTGATCGATGCTTGTGCGGCGGCTGGCGAACCAGCGATCGCGCGCGTCACGGCGGAGACGGTCTCAGGCCGTAAACTCGGGGCGGAGATCCTGATCACGCCGCTCAAAGTCGACGCGACTTTGGGCAATCGCTTCCTCGGCCTCTTCCAATCGTTAGGCGGCGAGAGCTTTCTCGACGGAAGCGTGCTGCAGGTGTTGCGCTTGGGCTCCTTGCATCCGCCAACCGCGAAGGCGCCAAAAGGCATGCGGCTTGTCGTCGTTAACGACTAACTGCGACCGGCAGCGAGAACCGCCCGCATCTGCCCTACAATCGCGTCATAGTCGTAGGGTTTGGGCGCATAGGCGCCGATGTTTTTGCAAACCTCCCTGGCGGCATCCAACGAGCTCGTGACACCAGAGGTCAGCACGACCGGCACGCCAGGCGCGTTCTCGTGCAGCCATTGCGCGAGCGCTATGCCGTCGATCTGACCCGGCATCGTGATGTCGGAAAAAACCACATCCACCTTGAGACCCGAAAGAATGAGTTCTTGCGCCTCAACGGCGTTACCAGCTTCGGCGACGCGAAAGCCGCAACTCCTTAAGTGATCAGCGGCTGCGATCCGGATGAGCACCTCGTCCTCAACGACAAGCACAAGTGGCTCGTCGTTGGTACGCTGCTCGGGCATTAGGTCTTCCGCCGGACTCATTTTGGCTCCCCGCTGCAGCAATAATGCCTACTGGTCGCCTTAGTTCCTTTTGGCGGTCCCACCAAATGCAGGTTTGTACCACCGACGTTCCGGCGGGCGGTATTGGCGGGAACCGGGCAATTTCCCCGCCCGTTTAGTCCACGCTGCGTCCCACCGTGAAAGGAACTCATGGCCGCAAAGAAAACCTCCCCGAAACGGACTAACCTGTTGCTGGTCGAAGCCGATGTCCTCGTACGCTTCGTTTTGGCTGAATATCTACGCGTGTGCGACATCATGGTGATCGAGGCCGTCCGCGCGGACGACGCCAAGGCGGTCCTCGTCGCAGGCCCAGAAATTCATATCCTGCTCAGCGATGCTCAGCTCGCGGGCGAAGGCAGCGGCTTTGTATTGGTCCAGTGGGTGCGCCGACATCGCCCGGCCATCGAAACAATCCTGACCGGATCGCTAGCCAGCAAAGCGCAGGCGGTCTCGGAGATTGCAGCCCGAGTGCCGGAATGCATCCCGCACGGCGACGCAGCGCAACTGATCGCGAAGCTCAACGCGATGCTAGCCGAGCGCAAGCGCCGGTTGAGACAACAACCCAAGAGTGCGCCGATAAGGCGCCGGCGCCAGCGCGCCTCCTAACTCACGCATAGCGGCGGCGCTCCTCGCGTTATCGTTTGCTGCCCAACAGACGGCTAATGCCGAGAAGCAACATCGCGCCAATCAGAAATGCCACGACCAGTCCGACGAGATTGAAAGCGATCTGGTCGTAACTCAGCGCCGTCGGGTCCATGAAGAAGTAGGGATAGAAGTGATCGAAGAGGCCGCGCGTCAGCCCGTACACTGCGTACGCCAGCGGCCATAGCGCTGCGAATGCTGCGTCGCGCCATGTGAGCGACGCATGCGGACGCAGCAGCCAAAACAGCGCGAACGCTATGGGCATGACATCATGCACGATCACATCGGCCACCTTCTGCCAGCCTTGCGGATCCCAGCGCGACGCGAGAAGTAAGTTGTAGACGGCGCCCACAAAGAGAATTGATGTCACCGCCATCAGTTCGGTGCGCGGGGCGTTCAGCCCTGTCAGCTCGCCGGGCCTAAGCGCCGCACGCGCCATCACCAGTGTGACGAACGTGTTGGTCAGCAAAGTGAACCAAACGAAGTAGCGCCACGTGATTTCCAAGATCGAAGCGCCCTGCGCCGACATATCAGCGTAGAGCAACCAATACTGCAGCCCGAGACCGAAGAAACCGATCAGCGCGCCAAGCGCGGCAACCGGGCGCGCCAGTCCATTCACACCGCCACCCGCTCGTCTTCAGCGATCGCCGCATCCTGCGGCGGCAGCGACGGCTTGCCGCGCATCAGGTCTGAGATTTTTTCCGCGATCATGATCGTCGGCGCATTGGTGTTGCCGCCAATGAGCGTTGGCATCACCGACGCATCGACAACGCGCAAGCCCTCGACCCCGCGCACGCGCAATTGTTCGTCCAGCGGCGCTCTTGCATCCGCACCCATGCGGACGGTGCCGACCGGGTGATAGATGGTTTCACCGTTCTGGCGGATCCAAGCATCAATCTCGCTATCAGTGCGGATGTGCTCGCCCGGCGTAAACTCCGGCCCGCGATAGAGATCGAGTGCGTGTTGTTTTACGATGTCGCGGACAATGCGGACGGAATCGCGCATCGTGCGGCGATCATTCTCCTCGGCTAGATAGCGCGGGTCGATGGCGGGGGCGTCGAACGGATTGGTCGAAGCGAGCGTCACCGTGCCTTTGCTCTCCGGGCGCAGCTGGCAGGCGTGGATCGTGAATCCGTCGCGATCGGCCTTGACGCGCGCGTGATCGCGCATTTGCGCGTTCACCAGGTGGAGCTGAATGTCGGGGCGATCCAGTTCGCCGCGTGTTTTCAGGAAGGCGCCGGCGTGCAGATGGTTCGTGCGGCCATGCCCTTGCTTGGTCAGCATGTACTCGATGCCGATCATCGGCTGCTTCAGGCCTTTGGTCAGCGAATACATCGAAAGCGGTTTCGTCATCTCATAGATGATGCAGACATCCAGGTGATCCTGCAGGTTCTGGCCGACATCCGGCGCATCCTGCACGACAGTGATGCCGTGCTTTTGCAGTTCGGCGCCCGGACCGATGCCCGAGAGCTGCAGCAATTGCGGCGACTGGAATGCGCCGCCGCACACCAGCACTTCGCGACTGGCGTGCGCGTTTTGGGCCGGCTTGCCGGGTCCTGCGGAGAACTCGACGCCGATTGCCTTCTTGTTCTCGATCAGAATGCGATGCGCATAGGCGCCTGAGAAAATTTTCAGATTTGGCCGGCCGATGATGGGCTTCAGATAGGCGGCCGCGGCGCTCCAGCGTTCGCCGTCTCGGATGGTCAGGTGATAGGGCCCAACGCCTTCTTGCTGGCGGCCGTTGAAGTCGCGCGTGACCGGATAGCCGGCTTGCGCGCCGGCTTGGATGAACGCCTTGTAGATCGGATGCCCTGGCGGCCCGCGTGACACCCAGAGCGGGCCGCCTTCACCATTCCAGCTGTCAGCGCCGTCTTCGTGGTGTTGTGCACGTTTGAAGTATGGCAGCACGTCGGCGTAGCCCCAGCCGCTGAGGCCCATCTGGCGCCATTGATCATAATCGCGGGCGTGACCACGAATGTAGATCATGCCGTTAATGGCCGACGAACCGCCCCAGCCTCGGCCGCGTGGCTGATAGAGACGCCGGCCATCCATGAATTGCTGCGGCGTCGTCTCGAAGCCCCAGTTGGACACGCCCTTGGCGGCAATCAGATTGCCCACGCCCGCGGGCATCTTCACCAGCAGACTGTTGTTCTTGCCGCCGGCTTCCAGCACGGCGACGGTAACGTTCGGATCTTCGCTCAGGCGATTGGCCAAAACGCAGCCGGCTGAGCCAGCGCCCACAATAATATAGTCGAAGCGTTCGCCGCCCACGGTTTCGGCCACTGTTTCCGTCCCTTAATTCTTGTTGCTGAAACCTTTGCGCGCGCCCGCGCCCGGCGCCAAGCCCTGCCGCTCCGTCAAAGCTTAAGCAAACGTTTACGGTGAAGGCGCATTAATGCGCCCATGTCCGCTGCCCATAAGATCGATATTGCCTCCGCCGCACGCCGGCTCACAGCCGCCACGGTCGGCATCCGCGAGCGCCGCCGCTTCCGGCGCATGCCAATAGAGGTGAACGGACGCCTGCTCGACAGCCTCGGGCACGAGCACGATTGCCGGACAGCCGACATTTCGCCTGGCGATATCAGGATAGCCGCGCCGATCCTGCCGCCGGTGGGTGACCGCGTCGTGATTTACCTCTCTGGGTTCGGCCGGGTCTCCGGATATGTGGCGCGCAAGTGCGGAGAAGGCGAAGTGGCGATTATTTTCGATTTCACGGCACACAAGCGCGAAAAGATGGCTGAGCAACTCACCATCGCCGTTAACCGTGATCTCGGCATCGAAGAAGAGCAGCGTCCCGCGATCAGCGACGGCTCGCAGATGATCAAGCTCGAGTTCGAGACCGGCGAGGCCTACGAAGGTGAAGTCGTCGACTTCTCACTCGCCGGTATCACCATCAAGAGCAGGCGCCCGCCGCCGCTGATCGGCGTGTGGGTGCGCGCCGGCAATGTCTATGGCCGCGTGGCGCGTTTGATCGAGGGTGGCTTCGCCATCGACCTCGAACCGCGCAAGCTTGGCTAACCAACGGTAACCAAAATCTCCGGCATAGCGATTGCAGGCCTCCGGTTTCGCCGGAGGCGCGAACCGCGTCTCCGTATTGAAACGGAGCAATGCTGTGAGCGACGTCGTCACGCTGAAGACTGCAACAGCCACAAAATGGTGGGTGCAGATTCGCGGCCGCGCGTTCGGTCCTTATTCGATCGAACAAATGGCGACCTTCCTGAGCGAAGGACGCGTTCGCCCCACGACTTTGGTTTCAGACACGGGCAAGGATAATTGGATCGAGGCGCGCCGCGTTATGGCGCTTCGCGGACTGCGCAAGCCGGCCGCGGCGAACGACGCCGAAGACGCGGCAAACGTCTTCGTTCACGCGGAAATTTTCTCAGGCGCTTGGATGGCCTTCATGGCCGCACTGGAGAGCATGGGCTTTGTCTGCGACCTTGGCCCCGGCCTTTGGCTGGTCCGCACGCGCTACACCTCTGGCGTCATCCGCAACACGCTGTCGCAAACGCTTGAGCGCGGCGATCGCTTCGTGGTGATCGACGCGACCCGCGATCGCCTGGCCTGGTTCAACCTCGGCCCGGAAGTGGACGTCCGTATCGGCAAGGTCTGGAACGGCCCGCTCCGCACCGAAGCGACCAACGACGCGCACTAGGCGCCGATAGCCGCCGCCAAACGCTCGTATGCGCGGGCGAAATCTTCCTTGAATTGCTGCACCACCGCGCCTGCCGAGAGCGGCGTGTTCATCAGCCCTACGCCCTGGCCGACCCAGTACGTGGCAAGCTCTTGCGCGCCAGCGTGACCGCCGTCGGCGAGTTTGTCGATCAGTCGCAGCGGCGGCTCCGACACAAACGTCTGCAGCGGCATCGGCAGTGGTTTTGGCGCGCCTTCGGCTTCCCAGGCATCCGTCCAAGGCGAACGCAGTTGACGCGACGGCTTTCCGGTGCGCGACTTCGACCGCACGGTGTCGCGAGACGTTGCAGCGAGAAGCTTCTGCTTAATGACTTCGCTGGTCTCGGCCTCAGGCGTCGTTAGCCAAACCGAGCCGCACCAGGCGCCCGCCGCACCCATCGCCATCGCCGCCGCCATTTGCGCGCCGGTTACAATTCCACCGGCTGCGAGCACAGGCGTATCGATGTTTGCAGCGTGCAGCGCCTCGACGACCTCCGGCACCAGCACCATCGTCGTCACGTCGCCACAATGGCCGCCTGCTTCGGTCCCGGCAGCGATTATGATGTCGACGCCCGCGGCGGCCTGCGCGAGCGCGTGCTCCTTGGCGCCGACGAGGGCGGCGACGGCAACGCCGTGCTTCTTGCCCATCTCGATCATCAGGGGCGGCGGTGTGCCCAACGCATTAGCAATCAGCTTGATTGGGTACTGAAACGCCACCTCAAGCGATGACGCGCCGCCATCAGCCAGATTGTTGGCAAAACCAGAACCATTGCGGCGTTGATCTTCGAAGCTGGCGCTGTCGATCCCGTGCTTTGCGAGTACATTGTGCGCGAAGTCCAAGTGAGCCTGCGGCAGCGCCGACAGCAGCTTATCGACGCTGGGCGCTTCGCCTTTGCCTTCATATTTGTTCGGCACGATCAGATCGACGCCATAGGGCCTGCCGCCGACGCGCGCTTCAATCCAATCGAGTTCTTGCTTCAGACGTTCCGACGAATAACCGGCGACGCCCAGAACACCCATGCCGCCCGCCTTGGAGACTGCCGCAACGACATCGCGGCAATGCGAAAACGCGAACAGCGGAAACTCTATGCCTAGACGTTGGCAGATCGGCGTATGCATCATGGGCGGAGCATAGCGCGGCGGAGCCAATGGACGAGAGCAAAATCCCGGTGATCGTCGGGGTCGGGCAGATCAACGATCGTGACGAACGGCTGAATCCCATTGAGCTGATGGCTGCTGCGTTGCGGCATGCCGACGAAGATGGAGGCGGCGGTTGGCTCTCGCGCGCTGACGCGCTGGATGTCGTGGCGCAGCTTTCGTTTCCGGAGTTTGCCGAAGCATCCAAACCGCTCGCGCAAATGCTCGACATCACGCCACGTCACTGCGCCCAAACGCGCTACCCAATGGGCGATAGCCCGGTAGCGCTGCTGAATGCCGCCGCAAACCGGATCGCAGCAGGCGAGGCCGAGGTGTGCGCCGTCGCGGGCGGTGAAGCGCTACGAACGGCGGCGAAACGCGCGGCGGGCGGCAAGCGCGATGCAGTGCGTGAGTCGGCGGCGCGCGCGACACGCGAAGGCCGCGCCCGTTACGGCATCGTCGCGCCAACCGACGTCTATCCGCTCTACGAAAACGCCTGCCGCGCGGCTTGGGGGCAAACCCTGGCAGAAGCGCAAGCCGAGAGCGCCGAGATTTGGGCGGGGATGTCGCGCGTGGCGGCGGCGAACGAGCATGCATGGTTGCGCAACGCAGTTGCGGCCGAAGAGGTCGTGGCGGCTTCCGCAAACAATCGCCCGATCGCGTTTCCGTACACGAAGCTCATGGTGGCCAATGCATCCGTGAACCAAGGCGCGGGTTTCATTGTCACGAGCCTGACGCGGGCGAAGGCGGCCGGTGTGGCGGAGGCGCGGCTCGTTTATATCGGGCGCGGCGCGGCGGCGCGTGAGCCTGGCGATGTGCTAGCGCGCGATCATCTCTATCGCTCTTGCAGCCTGGATGCGTCGCTAACGGCGACATTGCGCCTTAACGCGTTGACACCGAGCAACCTCGACACCGTCGAGCTCTATTCGTGCTTTCCCGTCATGCCGAAGCTCGCGAGGCGAGCAATCGCCTGGCCGTTGGACAAGCCAATGACTGTGTTCGGTGGGCTCACATTCGGTGGCGGGCCTGTCGGCAACTATATGAGCCACGCCATCGCTTCCATGACTGAAACTTTGCGCGAAGGCGGACGCCACGGCCTGCTCTTCGGCAATGGCGGCTTCGCTACCACGAGCCACGCGATCGTAATTTCACGCGATCCCGCTGTTGCTTCGCAAGGGACTCACGAACCAAGTGTGCAGAAAGAGGCCGACTCAGGGCGAGAGCCTGCGCCTGCGTTGCGCGATACCTACGCGGGCGAGGCCACGATCGAGACCTACACTGTGTTCTACAATCGAGAAGGCCCTGCCAAGAGCGGCGTTGTTATTGGGCGCACACCGGCGCACGAGCGCTTTCTGGCATACGTTGCGCGCGAGGATGCTGAGATGCTTACGTTTCTCACTGATGGAAGACGTGAGCCGGTTGGCATGACGGGGCGCAGCTTCACTGACGCTGAAGGTGTCAATCACTGGCAAATGTGACGTCGCCCTTCGACAGGCTCCTGGTGACGCTAATTCTCAGAGTGATGCAGGCCACAATCAGCTGAACTTGCTCGGCTCCATGTCGCGCTTGTAGCGCTTCCAATTCTCCACGTAGTGATGCGCCGAAAATTGGATGATTTGGCGCTGTTGCTCTTCCAGCTTCCGCGCAACGCGCGCCGGAGCGCCAGTAATGAGCGAGCCGTCCTCATAGGTCTTGCGCTCTGTCACGAGCGAATGGGCACCCACGAGACAGAAGCTTGGGATTGTCGCGTGATTGAGCACCGTCGCCTTGATGCCGATCAGCGAGGTGTCGGCAATCGTGCAACCGTGCAGCATGACTTGGTGGCCGATGGTCACGTCGTTGCCGATCGTCAGCGGCGCACCCATGTCGGTATGCAGCACGCTGCCATCCTGCACGTTTGAGTTCTCGCCAACCACAATCGGCTCGTTGTCGCCCCGCAGCACGGCGCCAAACCACACCGAGGCGTTCCTTTTCAGCACCACACGTCCAATCAACACCGCCGTCGGCGCCACCCAGTAGGCGTCTGGGTCTTCAACTTCGAGGTCGGCGTCCGCCAGGGAAAAAATCGGCATGCTTGCGGCTCCGGGAAGTGTGCGAATTTTTTGAGACGTTCCGGGTCTTCAACGCGTCGTTAACCGGTTCAGCGCTTCCTGTAACTATCGGACTGGAAACGTTCCGGTCCACCCGTCTCCAGGGCTTCGGCCTGTTAGTGGGGGAGTACGTGGGCACACGGCGCAAGATCAGCGCACTCGATATCCCGCCCAACGGCGTTCACGCCGACGACTCCTTCGACTCCTTCTTCGACTCTCCACCGCCTGCCGGCAGAAGCCGCGCGGGCTCTTTGTACTCCCGAAAGGAGCACTCTATGGCGAAGCGCACTACCAAGCGTCGGCAGGCCCAAGGCGTGTTGAACGTTCAGGAATTCCAGCGCGACGATCGTCGTCAGCGCAATCTGCAGGTGCTGGAGGGCGGTTACCACCCGGCCAACGACAGCAACCGCGATCATAGCTTCGTCAAAAACGTCCGCCCCAAATCCAAGGGCCAAAGCGCCCTCATGGAAGCGATCGACAGCCACGCCATGGTGTTGGCGCTGGGCCCGGCTGGAACCGGTAAGACCTATCTCGCGATCACCAAGGCAGTCGAAGCGCTGGAAAACGGCAAAGTCGGGCGCATCGTGCTTTCACGTCCGGCCGTTGAGGCCGGAGAATCACTCGGCTTCCTCCCCGGCGCTATGGAAGACAAACTCGCGCCCTACCTCAGGCCGCTCTACGACGCGCTGCAAGATCGCCTCTCGCCGAAGCGCCTCAAAGCGCTGATGGCTGAAGGCCTGATCGAAATCGCGCCGGTCGGCTTCATGCGCGGGCGCACGCTCAACAACGCTTTCGTCGTGATCGACGAAGCCCAGAACTGCACCTACGGCCAGATCAAGATGCTGCTGACGCGCTTGGGCTGGAATTCGACCATGGTCGTCACCGGCGACCCGGCGCAGACCGACTTGCTGCCCGATCTCTCCGGCCTCGCCACCATCGCCGACAAACTCGAAGGCGTGAACAATATCGCCGTCTGCCGCTTGGGCGAAGTTGATATCGTCCGCCACCCGCTGGTGGCCTCAATGCTTGGTGTTTTGTAGCCCGCTCGGGCTCTCGTGTTGGATCAATGAAAACTCAAAGCCCCGGCAACGCCGGGGCTTTTTTCTACTCTTCGCCGTCGAGATCCATATCGAGGATGCTCATGGTCAGCACTTGGCCTTCGTCCTCGTCGGCGGAGATGGTGCCAACAAATTCGTCGTGCACATAGACCTCGGCGCTATCCGTCTTGCGCGGGCGCGCACGTACGTCGAGATCGACAGCGTGCAATGTCTGACGCAAAGCCGCCTGCAGACGCGCACGCTCGGCGTCGTCAATCGGCGCGCCCTTCTTGGCCCCCGGGGCCGGCGGCACCGTTAAGCCGATTGAGTACGAAAGCTCGCCCTCATCTTCATCGCGCAGCAAGTTGGCCACGCGCTTGCCATCGACAAGCACATCCGCCTCTTCGCCCGACTTCGACACCACCGACACCGTGGGCGAGCCGAGCAATTTCGAGAGATAGGCGCCGAGGCGCGTGCATTCGGCAGCGTTCAAGGGAGACTCCGTTCTGGAAGCGGAAACTCGCCCCGGACCCCCGTCAGGTCAAGCGCGACGCTAGTCGAATTCCCAGTGGGTCGCCTCTTTGCGCAGATGGCGCCCGTAGAGGAAGAGAAAGAGCCCAATTCCGGCGAACACGCCCATAACACCCAAATAGCCGAACATGCCGCGATCGATAGCGTCGCGGAGCGTAAACGGCGTGTAGAGCGTGATCAGGCCAATCGCGACAGCAACCGCGACCCCGGACTTGATGAAAACATCACCGAAGAAATAGTTGCGATCGATCTCGGGGCGCGGGCGCCGATGCGGCTTGTGCGTGGATTTATGCTTGGCCATGGGCGCGAGCTTAGCCGGATTCGGCAAGCGCCTCTCACCTTCCGACATCATTTCGAATTCGCAATGTGTGGAGTTGCTAGCGGCGCTGGTTCAAATTGCCTTGCGGTCGCGCAAGCTCAAGCTCGTAGGAAATGACGCACGATCGCGCCTCGTCCCGTGTTTCCTGACTGCAATTGCTGCGTGCGAAAGCTTCCGCCAGCTGCAAGGCGCGATCTCTGTTCGCGCCCCAGCCTGCTTGGGTGTCGTAGAGCACCGCAAACGCACTCCACGGCATCATCGTTTGGCCAAGCGTCTTGCTCTCAAAGATGCGCTCGATCGCCGGCTGGAAAAAGCCAAGGCGCGCTGCAAGCGTGCCTGTGTCAGCGCCATTGAGTTCGGTGAGGAACTCCCGCCAGGCTTGGTTTGCCTGCTGACACATCTCAATCAGACGCGTGTCGCCGCGGCCGAGCCGTTCGAGCAATTCATGCATGGGGAAGCGCTGCCTTTCTGCGGCAGCACCGGATCACGCCTTCAGATCAAACGCATCCGGCCTCGCCCGCTAGGCGGGGCTCAGAGCCACCACTTCGCGGCTTTGGCGCGAAAATTCGCCGCTCGCTCGAGTCCGGCGCCCACAGCAAACACGCTCTCTTCATCGAGCGCCTTGCCAATCACCTGCAAGCCAAGTGGCAAACCGTTGGCGTCCGTCGCCGCCGGCAACGCCAGCGCCGGCAGGCCGGCGAGGTTCGCCGTAACGGTGAAGATGTCGTTCAAATACATGGCCACCGGATCGCCGCTCTTCTCGCCAAGCCCGAACGCCGCCGAGGGCGTCGCTGGCGTCAAAATCGCATCGGCCGTCTCGAATGCGTCGCGGAAATCCTGCGCGATGCGCTGACGCACCTTTTGGGCGCGCAGATAATAGGCGTCGTAATAGCCCGCGCTCAGCACGTACGTGCCGATCAAAATCCGGCGCTGCACTTCCTTTCCGAACCCAGACGCGCGCGTGTTTTCGTAGGTGCTGTTGAGATCCTTGCCCGCGACGCGCGCGCCGTAGCGCATGCCATCATAGCGGGCGAGGTTTGAGGAGGCCTCAGCTGGCGCCACGATGTAATAGGCCGGTAGCGCGTACTTGGTGTGCTTCAGCGAGATCGGCACGATCGTCGCGCCTGCCGCCTTCACCCACTCGATCCCTTGCTGCCACAGCGCCTCGATCTCCGGCGGCATGCCGTCGACGCGATATTCTTCCGGCACGCCGATCTTCATCCCCTTGATCGAACGCTTCGTTGCGGCGCGGAAATCCGGCAGCGCGTTGGGCAGCGAGGTGGAATCCTTCGGATCGTGACCGGCCATGGACTGCAACAGCATGGCGCTGTCTTCCACCGTCTTCGCAATTGGCCCAGCCTGATCGAGCGACGACGCAAACGCCACGATGCCCCAGCGCGAGCAGCGGCCGTACGTCGGCTTGATGCCCACGGTGCCTGTGAACGCCGCGGGTTGGCGGATCGAGCCGCCCGTATCTGTCGCCGTCGCGCCCAAACAGAGATCGGCGCTCACCGCCGACGCCGAACCACCGGACGAGCCACCGGGCGTCAGCTTCGTATCTTCATTGCCGCGCCGCCAAGGCGAGACGACTGAGCCGAAGTGCGACGTCTCGTTGGATGAGCCCATCGCGAACTCATCCATGTTGAGCTTGCCCAACATCACCGCGCCATCACCGAAGAGATTGCCGCTGACCGTGCTCTCATAGGTCGGGGTGAACTCGCCCAGCACGCCGGAGCACGCCGTAGTGCGCACGCCTTCGGTGCAGAACAAATCCTTGATGCCAAGCGGCGCGCCCTCAAGAGCACCCGCCTTGCCCTGCGCACGGCGCGCATCGGACGCTTTCGCTCGCTCCCGCGCCAAGTCCGGCGTCGTCACGACGTAAGCATTGAGATGTGGATTAGCCTTGTCGATCGCATCGATGAATGCGTTGGTGATTTCAAGCGAGGAGAATTGCTTCTTCTCCATGCCGTCGAGCGCTTGGGCGAGAGTGAGGGTCGTCAGATCAGTCATTCGGTCAGCAGTTTTTCGTAATAAATGTTGTGTGGGCTATCGGGCGGATAATCGAGAAACGCGTCGCACCGCTTGAATCCTGCACGCTCGTAGACACGCCACGCCGCGGCGAAAGCCGGAACGGCGCCGGTTTCCAGCGCGAGACGCTGCAAGCCTTCCTGTCGGGCGAGGCTTTCGATCTTGGCGACGATTTGGCCCGCAAGGCCGCCACTGCGCGCATCCGGCTGCGTGAACATTCGCTTTACTTCGCCCAACCCATCGCGATGACGCTTCAACGCGCCCATGCCGATCGCCTTGCCCGACGCGTCACGTGCAATGAAGACAGTCGTATCGGCCTGCGCCATCTGATCGACCGTCATATGGTGCGTGAACTCGCGCGGCGTTTGATCCAGCGCCCAGGTGTTCAGCGCAGAGACCAGCGCGCGCACGTCGTCTGAGAGCGGCGTTTCGGTGGCGACAGTAAAACTCACTCCACGACTTTCGGCACGACGAAGAAGCCGTCTTCGCTCTTCGGCGCATTCTTCAGAACCTTCTGCGGATCATCGCCCGCGGTCACGACGTCCTCGCGCATCGGCAGGCTCAAGCCCTCGACGGCGCTGGTCATTGGCTCGACACCTTCGATGTCGACTTCGTTCAGCTGCTCGATCCAGGCCATGATGCCGTTCAGTTCATCGGCCATCGGCTTTACGCGGTCTTCAGGGAGCGCCAGGCGCGCCAGTTTGGCCACCTTGCGGACGGTTTTTTCATCGATCGACATAGGCGCGGGGCTACCAGTCGGAGCGGCCGCTTTCAAGGACCGGGCGACGCGGATTGACGACTTGCCGCTTCCAAGCGCACATCGCGCCCGATTTGCCGCTGCTTGACTTACCCGCCTTCGCTGCCGCTCTGCCGGCGCGCGCCGCTCTCCTCGGGATCGATCCCGGTGAAAAGCGGATTGGCGTCGCGGTGAGCGACACCACCCGCCTGATCGCGAGCTCACTGGAAACGATCTCGCGCGGCAAGTTCGCCGATGACGCCGCCGCAATCCTCAAACTCTACGACGCGCGCCAATGCGCGGGTTTTGTTGTCGGGCTGCCGCTCAACATGGACGGCTCTTCGGGGCCAGCCGCGCAGAGCGCCCGCGCCTTCGCGCGCAACCTGCTGGCCAAGCGCGATGCGCCGCTGCTGCTGTGGGACGAACGGCTTTCGACGGCCGCCGTTACGCGCACATTGCTCGAAGGCGACGCCTCGCGCCGGCGCCGCGGCGAAGTCGTGGACAAGATGGCCGCCGCCTACATGTTGCAGGGCGCCATCGACGCGATGCAGGAGCGCCGCAGCGATGGCTGAGGTTTTTGGGGCGCTTGTCCCCACCTTCATCCTGATCGCGCTGGGCTATCTGACGCGTGCGGCGCGCATCGCCACCGCCGAGCAATTCGGCATGGTCAATCGCTTCGGCTATTTCGTGCTCTATCCGGCATTTCTGTTCACGCTCGTCTCCGGCGCGAACTTCGCGGGCGCCGATGCGCTGCCGTTTTTGGGCGGCGTTATGGGCGGTTTCTTGACGCTTGCGCTCGCGGCGCTGGCGCTGCGCCTCGTGTTCAGCGGCGACGGACCTTCTTACACAAGCGTCTTTCAAGGCAGCCTGCGCTGGAACGGGTTTGCGCTGTTGGCCGCCGCAACGGCGCTGTTTGGCCCACAAGGCCAAGAGCTGATTGGTCTCGCCTTTGGCCCGCTTGTCCTGACGCTCAACATCATCTGCGTGAGCGTGCTCGCGCGCTGGGGATCGGCGAAGGCGACGTCGATGCGGGCGCTGCTGGATCAGATCATCGCCAATCCGCTCATCCTGGCCTGCGCGGCTGGCATCATAACCAACCTCATCGGGGTGCACGATCTTGGCTATATGAGCGATGCGCTACGGCTATTGGGGCAAGCGGCAATGCCGATTGCGCTCATGTGCGCCGGCGCCGGGCTTGATTTCCGCGCACTGCATGCGTCGCTGCCGAAAGTCGCGACCGCTTCGGCGATGCGTCTGCTGGCGGCGCCGGCGCTGGTGTGGGCCGCTTGCGCGCTGACAGGCGCAACCCCATTGGCCACCGCGGTCGCCGTCGGCATCGCCTCAACACCGACGGCTGCGGCGGGCTATACGCTGGCGCGCGAAATGGGCGGCGACCCGCAGCTGGTCGCGGCCATCATCACGGCGACGACGCTGTTATCCTTCGTCACCATGCCAATCGTGATTTCGCTGGTGCTGCACTAGCGCTTGCGCAGCGGCTCGACGGCCTCGCTTTGGCCGATCACCATATCAGGATCTTCCTCGAAGCCCGGATGGTTGGTCGGATCGACAACGTAGGTCTTTTCGTTGGCTGCGGGTTCGAGCGGGGCGCGCGCACGGGTTTCCACCGCCGCCGCTTTGCCTGTGCCCAATCCCGCAACAACCGCCGCAAGCGCGATCCCCACCGGCCGCAGCGTTTGTTCTTCTTTCTTGGGGTGCGATTTCAGCATCACGCCCTCCTAACTCGCCCTCCAAACCCGCCGTCCCACCATTGGAACAAACCAAGTACAGCACCGAGTCCGGGACAGCAAGATGGCTGAAACGATTATCCCCGCCTTAGTGTCGCCCCGCTTGCGGCGAAGCGGCCACACGGCTTAACAAGCGCGCATGGCTCAGCGACCGACTGGCGCGAAGAAAAACGATGCTCGCACCGGCCCTGTTAGATTCAGACAAAAGCATCTTCTAGCCATCGCTGATCTCGATCGTTTCGAAGCCGAAAGTCTGTTGGATCGCGCCGAGACGTTCGATCCTCTGCTCGACCAGAAAATCAAGAAGCTCGACACGCTGCGCGGGCGTACGCTCATCAATCTTTTCTTCGAGAATTCCACAAGAACGCAAAGCTCGTTCGAACTCGCCGGCAAGCGCATGGGCGCCGATGTCGTAAACATGAGTGTGAAGAGTTCGTCGGTGGCGAAGGGCGAGACTCTGATCGACACCGCCGCGACGCTGAACGCGATGCGGCCTGATTTGCTGGTGGTGCGCCATGGCTCATCGGGCGCGGCTGAATTGCTCGCGCGTAAGGTCGATTGCGCCGTCATCAACGCCGGCGACGGCAAGCACGAACACCCGACGCAAGCGCTGCTCGACGCCCTCACCATTCGCTCACGGCTGGGCAGCGTTGAGGGCCTCACCGTGGCGATTTGCGGCGACGTGCTGCACAGCCGCGTCGCGCGCTCGAATGTGGCGCTGCTGACATTGCTCGGCGCACAGGTGCGCCTCATTGGTCCACCGACACTTATGCCTCCAGGCGCCGAGAAATGGGGCGCGAAGGTTTTCCATGACATGCGCACGGGGCTCAAAGATGCCGACGTGGTTATGATGCTGCGTGTGCAGCGCGAGCGCATGACCGGCGGATTTTTCCCGAGCGCGCGCGAGTTCTTCTGGTTCTATGGGCTCGACGAAGACAAGCTCCGCCACGCCAAACCCGGCGCACTCGTCATGCACCCTGGCCCAATGAATCGCGGCGTCGAGATCGATAGCGTCATCGCTGACAATCCCAACGTCTCGCTGATCGAAACCCAAGTGCGCATGGGCGTGGCCGTGCGCATGGCGGTGCTTGAAGCGCTGGCGGACAGCGGGTCGAACGGGGAGCGCGCCTAATGTGGATGTTTCTGCTCTGGTGGTGTGTGGACGATCACCTCGCCGCCGCGCTCAATGCGCCCGGCCTCGGCCATTTGCCGATCTGGGTGCCCTTCATCATCGCCCTCGCATTCTCAACGACGCTCAACGTCGCCATGAAGAGACGTTGAGTTCATGACGAAGCCGACGCTGATCAACAACGCCAAGCTCGTCGACCCGGCGAAGAACAAAGTCGAAGACGGCGCGATCCTGTTCACGGACAAGATTCTCGACGTTGGCAGCGTCGACAGCGCTCCGGATGGCGCCGAGATCGTCGACGCAGACGGCGCCTACGTCGCGCCGGGCTTGATCGACATGCGCGTTATCATCGGCGAGCCGGGCGCAGAACACAAAGAGACGTTCAAGTCCGCGGGGCGGGCGGCGGCGGCGGGCGGCGTCACCACCATGGTGATGATGCCGAACACGACGCCAGTGCTGGACGATCAAAGCTTGATCGATTTCGTGCTACGCCGAGGCATTGATCGCTCAGGCGGCGTGCGCATCTTGCCGGCGGCGGCGCTGACGCAGCATCTCGATGGTGAGTTGATGACCGAGATCGGCTTGATGGCCGAAGCCGGCGCGGTGCTCTTCACCAACGGCGATAAGCCTATCGTCTCCAGCCGGACACTGCGCCGCGCGCTCTCTTACGCGAGCGCCTTCGGCGCGCTGATCGCGCATCGCCCCGAAGATCCCTATCTCGCCGAAGGCGGCGTGATGCACGAGGGCGATCTTGCGGCGCGCCTGGGTCTGCCCGGCATCCCTGCCGCTGCCGAGACCATCATGGCTGAACGCGATCTGGCGCTTACAGAACTCACCGGCGGCAAATTGCTGCTCGACATGATCTCGTCGGCGCAAACGTTACCAGCCTTGAAGCGCGCGAAGAGTAAGGGCCTGAAGGCGTTCGCGAGCGTGAACGTCCATCACCTCGTGCTCAATGAAAACGATGTCGACGGCTATCGCACCTTCGCGAAGCTTTCGCCGCCGCTGCGGGGCGAGGATGATCGCGTCGCTCTCGTTCAGGCGGTGAACGATAGCCTGATCGATGTGATCGTCTCCGGCCACGATCCGCGTCCCGCGGAAGATAAGCGCTTGCCATTTGAAGAAGCAGCTTTCGGCGCGGTCGGTTTGGAAACGCTTCTGCCTGGTGCGCTCACACTGCATCACAAAGGCGATGTCGCGCTCAACACACTCTTCCGCGCGATGACGCAACGCCCGGCGGAGCTCATGAACCTGCCGCAAGGCCGCTTAACCAAAGGCGCGCCCGCCGACATTATCGTTATCGACCTCGGCGCGCCGTTCCGGCTGGACAGCGACAAACTGCGCTCCAAGTCCAACAATTCGCCGTTTGACGAAAAGCTCCTGCAGGGCGCCGTGAAACGGACATTCATTGCCGGTAAAACTGTATTCGGCGGCTAACTCGGAGGGTCCCATGCGCAAACTTCTTCTCGGCGTTGCACTACTCACCCTCGCCGCCTGCGGCACGACCTCTGGCGGCTCGTCCTATCCAACACCGCCGCCCTTTGGTCCTGGCGATCCCGGCCCCGGCAACACGCCGCCGCCAATCCCGTTGGACGGCCCGATCATGTATGATTGCAGCAACGGCCAGCAGATCGTGGTCGACATCGATGGCAACAACGCGCGCGTGCAGATCGTCGGCGGCACGTCGATGGTGCTGCCGGGCGCGGGCGACGGCTATTACACCAACGGCCGCTACGGCTTCCGCGGCGGCGGCGCGAACGGCCAGTGGGAAGTCGGACGCGCGGCGCCGGCAAACTGCACCGGAAGCTAGCCTCCGCAGCCATCTTCCGCGTTGCGGACTCGCCATCGCGGACTTGCTGGCCTAACCTCAGGCCCTGGGGGAAGGCGCCATGGCGGACATCTTCGTCTCGTACGCACACGCGAACAAGAACCGCGTGAGCGCGCTAGCTCAGGGCCTGAGTGGCTCGGGCTTCAGCCTTTGGTGGGACGACCATCTGAGGGCGGGCAGCGATTTCACACTGGAAATCGAGCGCGAACTCGACACAGCTAAATGTGTGGTGGTGGCGTGGTCAGGCGCAGCGCGCAACTCACTTTGGGTGCGCGCTGAGGCGACAGAAGCGCTCGACGCCGGCAAACTGGTGCAAATCAAGCTCGATGGCGTGAAGCCGCCTTTGCCGTTCACCGTCGTTCAGATGCTGGATTTCTCGCGCTGGCGGCAAGTCGGTGACGCGCCCTGGGCCGAACTTGAGGCTGGTGCGCGCGCACACACCGGCGGACGCGTGAACACTGTCGACCCGCACACGTTCGACGGTCCAGCGCTGCAAGACTTTGGCGGCACGGCGATGTTTGGCTGGCTGTCGCTCGTTCTGATTGGAGTCATTGCGCTCCTAACGCTGCAGCTCGGCAAAGGCGTCAGCGCTGATCTTTATGAGCGCGTTGCCTGGGCCAGTTTCGGCGTTTCATGCGTCTCGCTGGCCGTCACTTTGTCACGCGCAATCCGCACCGCGCTCGCTTCGAGGTAGTCATGAGCAAATCTCACGCAAAGCGCTTCGTCGGGGCCGCTTGGGCGTTGCTGTCGTTCCAAGTCATCGCGTCGGTTGGCGCAGTCGCCGCCACCGGACTCGCTGCGATGCACGTTGCTGAGATGGCGCACGAGTTGGAAGCGCAGCGCCAAGCGCCCGCGCAGGCGGAAGCGGTCGAACAGGCCGCAGATCCGGAAGTTGCCGGCGCAGAGACCGCCGCCACCGAAGAGCCGGCGCCCGTTCAAGACCAACAAACGCCTGCCGTGCCGGCTGTGGCGCAGTGCTTGCGCTCGGGTAGGACCATTCGCGTCCAGGCGAATGTCGAATGGTGCGATACCGGTATCGATTTGCGGCGCGGACAGCGTATGGCCATCGGCGCAGAGGGCCGCTGGACCTATCTCGGTGAGCCGATCTATGCCGCAGCGGGTTCGGGCACACGCGCCAACAATTCGCTGTTCCCGCGCGCGCCGCTCGCGGCGCTGATCGGTCGCGTCGGCGACCAACAATTTCTGATCGGCCAGGGCGGCCAGACAGAAGCCGTCAGCGACGGCAGGCTCTATCTCAGCATGAACGATGTTTCCGGTACGTTTGGCGACAATTCCGGCTACATGGATGTCTACATCCAGTTTCCGGAAGAGGCCCGCTGAGAGGGCGCAGGCAAGTCGCCTCTCCACAGGCGGGCGAACGCCTGTTAGAGAGCGAGCGTGCTGACACTTTATTTCATTCTCGCCGCTGTCGGCGGCTATCTGCTGGGCTCGGTCCCGTTTGGGCTCGTGCTCGTCAGAGCTGCTGGCCTTGGCGACATTCGCTCGATTGGCTCTGGCAATATCGGCGCGACCAATGTTTTGCGCACCGGGCGCAAGGATCTCGCGCTGGCGACGCTTGTGCTCGACGCGGGCAAGGCCGGGATTGCGCTTTTTTTGGCGCGGCTCATCGCGGGCGCGGAAAATCCGCTGCAGATCGAGTTCGGCCTCGTCGCCGGCTTCGCCGCCTTCATCGGCCATTGCTACCCAGTCTGGCTGAAATTCAGCGGCGGCAAGGGGGTTGCCACCTATTTCGGGTTGTTGCTCGTCGGCATGCCGCCGCTGGGCGTCGTCATTGGCATCACTTGGCTCGCTGTCGCCATGATGTTTCGGATATCGTCGCTCGCCGCACTCGCCTCGGTGACGCTTGCGCCAGTGCTGGCGTTGGTTGGCGGCTACTCGCCCGCGGAGATTGTTTGCCTCGTAGCCCTCGCGGCGCTGATCTTCTGGCGGCACAAGACCAACATCGCCCGCATTCGTGCGGGCACAGAGCCGCGGATGGGTGAAAAGAAGAAGGATGATGAAGAGGCTTCAGCCGCCACCGCAAAACCAGCGCCTGCACCGGCTGTCACTGAGTCCGCGACAGCAGAGCCGTCGCCGCCGGCCGAACCGACGCCCGACGCATGACGCGCACGCTGTCGCGTCCTGAGCTGATCGCCTGGACGCGGCTCGCACGCACGCCCCGCATAGGGCCGCTTACCTTCCATCGCCTGCTCGCGCGTTTCCGCACCGCATCGGCAGCGCTCGACGCCTTGCCGCGGGTATCGCAGCTCACCGCGCTCCCCGAAGAAAAAGCGCAAGCTGAAATCGAGAGCACCGAGGGCCTCGGCGCGCGGCTGATCGCGAGCTGCGAAACCGACTATCCACCGCTGCTCGCACAGCTCGATGCGCCGCCGCCGATCATCGCGCTTCGCGGCGATGCGAAATGGCTGAAGAAGCCCACGATAGCGATCGTTGGTTCGCGTGAGGGATCAGGTTCGGCGCTGATCTTCGCGGAGCGGTTGGCGGCCGATCTTGGCGCGGGCGGCTACACCGTCGTTTCCGGGCTGGCGCGCGGCGTTGACGCAGCGGTCCATCGGGGCGCGCTGGAGACCGGCACCGTCGGTGTGCTCGCGGGCGGCCTCGACCATCCCTATCCGCCGCAAAACCTGAAACTGCACGACGCCATCTGCGAACATGGCGCGGTCGTCAGCGAAGCGCCGCTCGGGACAGTCGCGCGCGCCCGCGACTTCCCGCGCCGCAACTCGATCATCTCTGGCGTCTCGCGCGGGGTCGTCATCATCGAGGCCGCGTTGCGGTCAGGCTCGCTCATCACCGCTCGAGCTGCGGCGGACCAGGGCCGCGAAGTGATGGCGGCGCCGGGTTCTCCACTCGATCCACGCGCGCGCGGCGCCAACGCGCTGATCAAGCAAGGTGCTACCCTGATCGAAGACGCCAATGACGTGATCGCTGCGCTGGGTGAAGGCGCCTCGCCACTGCGGCCACTCTCCGCAGGACCACTCTTCGCCGAAATCGATGCGCAACCGCCGCCAGCCGGTTTGCCGAAGAAGATTGCGGCGCTGCTTTCGCCGACGCCCATCCATGTCAACGATCTTGCGCGGCTGGTGGAGGCGCCAGCGGGCGCTGTTGCGGCTGCGCTTACGGAGCTTGAACTGGAGGGGCGGGCCGCGTCGCTGCCAGGGGGCTATGCCGCGCAGTCACGCGCCGCTTTCGTCCCGGACTAGAACTCGGTTTCAACTGCCTGCTGGGCGGCCTTCAATGCTTGCGCTGAGGCGCGCAACTGGAAGCGCGCCGCTAGGTCCGCCAGCTGCCCAACCATGTCGTGAACGTACTCGGCCACCTCGCTGCGCGTAGGCTGGGGGGGCGTCTCTTCTTCCAACGGCCTGCTCCGCGGCGTACAATTTTGAATTACATATAACACGCTATAGTTGTATTTGCCACTTTCTGAAACAGACGACTAACCTCCGGACTCGCATAGGAAAAATTAGGGCCGCCCGCACATAAGTGTCGACCGCGCCCAGCTATGCGCGTTGACAGAGGGGGTCCTCGCCCCCAGTTTCCGGCCCGTTTTTCCGCGAAAGCCTCCGTCCAGAATGAACGTCGTCGTCGTCGAATCCCCGGCTAAGGCCAAGACAATCAACAAGTATTTGGGCAAGGACTATACGGTCCTGGCCTCCTACGGCCATATCCGGGATCTGCCCCCGAAGGACGGCTCGGTGAAGCCGGACGACGATTTCGCCATGGCTTGGGAAATCGATCCCAAGTCCTCCAAACACGTCAAAGCCATCGCCGACGCCATGAAGGGCGCCGACAATCTGATCCTGGCGACCGACCCCGATCGCGAAGGCGAAGCCATCTCCTGGCACGTCCTGGAGGCGCTCAATCAAAAGAAGGCGCTGAAGGGCAAGAGTGTCAGACGCGTCACCTTCAACGCGATCACCAAGCCGGCTGTGCAGGCTGCGATGGCGGCGCCGCGCGAAATCGACATGGAACTTGTCGACGCGTACCTGGCGCGGCGAGCGCTCGATTATCTGGTCGGGTTTACGCTCTCGCCGGTGCTGTGGCGCAAGCTTCCGGGCTCGCGGTCAGCGGGGCGCGTGCAATCGGTGGCGCTCAGAATCATCGTCGACCGCGAAGTCGAGATCGAGAAGTTCAAGCCGCAGGAATATTGGAGCGTCGACGCGACGCTACAGAGCTTGCGCAACGAGAGCTTCACAGCGCGCCTCTCCGCGTTTGAAGGCAAGAAGCTGAAGCGCCTCGACATCGAGAACCAAGCGATGGCGCACGCCGCGCGCGATGCGGTGAAGAACGGCAAATTCACCGTGAGCGCCGTCGAAGCGAAGCCGACGCGCCGCAATCCACCGCCGCCGTTCACGACCTCGACGCTGCAACAAGAAGCCGCTCGCAAGCTCGGCTTCAACGCCTCGCGCACGATGCAGACCGCCCAACGTCTCTATGAGGCCGGCCACATCACCTACATGCGTACCGATGGCGTCAGCATGGATGAGAGCGCGATCCGCGAATTGCGTACCGCCATCGGCGGCCAGTTCGGCAACAATTACGTTCCCGCCGAACCGCGCAAATACGTCTCGAAGATCAAGAACGCGCAGGAAGCGCACGAAGCGATCCGCCCGACCGATCCGACCAACACGCCACACTCGCTGCATCTCGATGGCGACCAGGCGAAACTCTACGATCTCGTCTGGAAGCGCGCCGTCGCCAGCCAAATGGAAGCGGCCTCAATCGAGCGCACCAGCGTCGATTTCACCGAGCCGACCGGCAAAGTCGAACTCCGCGCCACCGGCCAAGTCATTCTCTTCGACGGCTTCTTGAAGCTCTACCAAGAAGGCCGCGACGATGAAGAGGACGAAGAAAACCGCCGCCTGCCGCAACTGAAGCAAGGCGAGAGTGTCAAAGTCGACGACGTGAAGGCCGATCAGCACTTCACCGAGCCGCCGCCGCGCTACTCCGAAGCCAGCCTCGTCAAGAAGCTCGAAGAACTCGGCATAGGCCGGCCTTCGACTTACGCGGCGATCCTCGAAAAGCTGCGCGAGCGCAATTACGTGAAGATGGACAAGAACCGCTTCATCCCCGATGACCGCGGCCGTCTTGTCATCGCGTTTCTGGAAAACTTCTTCGGCAAATACGTCGAATACGATTTCACCGCCGACCTCGAAACCCAGCTCGACCAAGTCAGCGCCGGTGAACTCAACTGGAAGAAGCTGATGCGCGACTTCTGGAAAGACTTTAACGGCGCCATCACCGACATCGGCGATCTCCGCATCACGCAAGTGCTCGACACTTTGAACGAAGTGCTCGGCCCGCACATTTTTCCGCCGCGCGAAGACGGCAAGGACGCGCGCCTCTGCCCGCTCTGCAATGCGGGGCAGCTCTCGCTGCGCCTAGGCCGCTACGGCGCCTTCGTTGGCTGCTCGAACTATAACGGCGAGCCGCCGTGCAAATTTACCCGCCCGCTCGCTGGCGGCGAAGACGCGGCAGCAGCCATTCCTTCCGACGGCCTTATGGTCGGCGACGGGCCGAACGGCCCGATCCTTTTGAAGAGTGGCCGCTTCGGCGCCTACTTCGAAACCCCGAACCCCGACGATCCGGACAAGCCAAAACGCGCAAGCGCGCCGAAGGGACAAAATCCGACGGATGTCAGCCTGGAGACAGCGATCAAATTGCTCTCGCTGCCGCGTGAAATCGGCATGCACCCGAGCGAGAACGAACTGATCGTCGCCAATATCGGCCGCTTCGGACCGTACATCAAAATGGGCAATCTCTACGTGAACCTGCCCGGCGCCGACGACGTCCACGAAATCCAGATGAACCGCGCCGTCGCGCTGATCGAAGAGAAGAAGGCTGGCGGCGGCAAAGGCCGCTTCGGCCGCGCACCTGCGCCGCCGATCAAGGAGCTCGGCGAAAGTCCTGTGACAGGCAAACCGGTGCGCGTGCTCAATGGCCGCTACGGTCCCTACATCAGCGACGGCGAAACCAACGCCAACGTGCCGAAGGACAAGAAGCCGGAAGACATCACCGCCGACGAAGCGCTCTCGCTTCTGGCGGCGCGTGCCGAGGCCGGCGGCGGCAAGAGAAAAAGCAAGAAAGCCGCACCGAAGAAAACGGCGACAAAAGCTGTAAAGAGCGACGACAAAGCCGCGAAACCTGCGAAGAAAGCCGCCGCTAAAAAGTCGACAACCAAGAAGACACCGGCGAAAAAGGCCGCGAAGAAAGCGTGATGTCGACGCCGAGCGGCCTGCGCCGATATTGGATCAGGTTCTCTTCACCGGCGCCCATCGGTTTTGCGCTGGGTTGTGGCGTCACGGCGTTCACCGAGGATGACGCACGCGCGCTCGTTTCGAGTGAGTTGCAGCAGGCCCTCCCAAGTATTGAGAGCATCGAAATTGAGTTTGATGTTTCGACGCTTGATGTAAACCATGTGGTTCCGAATATGGGCGACTGCACGCAGCGCGGGATCTGGTATCCGAGGCTTGGCGTACCTCCGCTCGCCTCTTGAGGAACGAGGCAGCCCCGGAAAGGTCGGATGAGGCGCCGGCAGTGCCCAAGCCATCCGCCGCCCCTTGCCCTCACCCGATTTGCTTCGCAAATCGACCTCTCCCGCAGATGCGGGAGAGGTGACACACTCCCCACATGGCGAAGAATCGACCACCAGGCCCCGAACCCCTCACCCGCGAGCGTGTCCTTGAGGCGATCCGAAAAATCGGCGGCAAGGCGCAGAAGCGCGACATCGCGCACGAACTCGGCATCGGCAGCGATCAGAAGAAAGAGCTGCGCCACATCCTGCGCGATCTGGAAGAGTCCGGCGCACTCGGTCGCACCGGCCGCAAGAGTTACGCCGACGCCAATGCGCTCCCCGAGTCCGGCGTCATGGACATCGTCGATCGCGACCATGACGGCGAACTGCTTGCGCGCATGCGTGGCTCCGAAGGCTATTTCGGCCCAGTCATTCGCTTAGCCCCTGGCGACTCGCGGCGCATGAAAGGCGAAGCCGCCATCGGCGTCGGCGATCGCGTGCTTGCGCGCATCCATCGCGACGACGACGGCGAATTCATCGCCAAGGTCGTCAAACGTCTCGGCCAAAGCGCGCACCGCATCTTGGGCGTCTATCGCGCCAACAAATCCGAGCGCAATCGCGACTTCGGCGGCGGCCGTGTTGAACCCGCCGACCGCAAAGCCCGTCACGACATCCTGATCGAATCCCAAAACGCTGGCGACGCAAAGGACGGCGATCTCGTCTTCGCCGAGCTTGCGCCCGAGCGCGGCCGCCAACACGGCCCCAAGCGCGGCATCATCAAGGAGGTCATCGGCCGCGAAAGCGATCCGCGCGCGGCGTCCATTCTCGCCATGCACACGCACGGCATTCGCGAAGGCTTCAGCCCTGAAGAAGAGGCTCAAGCCACCGCGGCGCAGAAGCCAACTCTCAGAGGCCGCACCGATCTCCGCGACGTGCCGCTCATCACCATCGACCCCGAAGACGCGCGCGATCACGACGATGCCGTCTACGCCACGCCCGACACCGACGAGAAAAACAAAGGCGGCTGGCGCGTCTGGGTCGCTATCGCCGACGTCGCGGCGTATGTGCAATCCGGCACACCACTCGATCGCGGGGCCTGGCGGCGCGGCAATTCCACTTATTTCCCCGACCGCGTCGCGCCGATGCTGCCGGAATCATTGTCCGCCGATCTCTGCTCGCTGCGCGAGAACGAAGAACGCGCGTGTATAGCGGTTGAAATGATCTTCGACCGCGAAGGCCGCAAGATTCGGCACAAATTCGTCCGCGGCCTCATGCGCTCCGCCGCGAAGCTCTCCTACGAACAAGCGCAGACCGCCATCGACGGCAAGCCCAACGACAAGACCCAGCCGCTGCTTGAGCCGATCCTAAAACCGCTTTGGGCCGCCTATCGCTGCGTTTGGGAAGCGCGCAGCAAACGCCAGCCGCTCGAAATAGACGCGCCCGAACACAAGATCATCTTCAAGGATGGCAAAGTCGCCGGCGTCAAGCGCCGCGAGCGCTTCGACGCGCACAAGCTCATCGAAGAATTCATGATTCAAGCCAACGTCTGTGCGGCCGAAACGCTGGAGCAGAAGAACCGTCCGCAGATCTATCGCTGCCACGATCGGCCGAGTGACGCCAAGATCGCCGCGCTCACAGATTTCTTGCCGACGGTCGATATGGCCTGGGCCAAAGGGCAGAGCATCACCGCCGGCCGCTTCAACCGCATCCTGCATCTGGCTGAGCAATCGCCGAACAAGGACATCATCAACGAAGTGATCCTGCGCACGCAGTCGCAGGCTGTGTATTCGCCGGACAATATCGGCCACTTCGGCCTTCACCTGCGCGCCTATTCGCACTTCACTTCGCCGATCCGTCGCTATGCCGACGTCACCATCCATCGCGCCCTGATCCGCGCGCTGAGATTGGGCGACGACGGCGCCACCGACGCCGAAGAACAACGCTACGAAGAAACCGCCGAGCACATCAGCGAAACCGAGCGCCAATCCATGGCGGCTGAACGCGACGCCACGGCGCGCTACATCTCAGCCTTTCTCGCCGATCGCATCGGGGCGAATTTCGGAGGTCGCGTCACTGGCGTCACTCGGTTTGGCCTCTTCATCCGCCTCGACGAAACCCAGGCCGATGGCCTCGCGCCGATTTCCACACTCGGCAATGAGCGCTGGCTTCACGACGAAGCCGCACACGCGCTTGTCGGCGAACACTCGGGCGAGCGCTATCAGCTTGGCATGCGCGTCGAGGTGCGCCTTGAAGAGGCAACGCCGATCAGCGGCGGCTTGGTGTTCTCCCTGCTCACTGATCCACTTCCGCCCGCGCCCGGTTGGCGCAGGTCGCGCCCAAGCCAGCAAACGCGTGGCGGCGGCAAGCATCGCGATCGCGACGCGAAGCGCGGCAAGCGCCGGCGCTGATCGCGTCCCCGCGGCAGGTCAAGAGTTGCTAGCGCATCTCACCCAGCTCGTGCATGCTTGCGCGAGCGGGGTTGCGTGATGGATACGGCTCACACCGAAAAGCCACTCGGATTTTGGTCGTGCTGGTCGCTCGTCGTCGGCTGCATGATCGGGTCCGGGATATTTCTGGTCCCAACCCAACTCGCGCCCTATGGCCTGCTAAGTTTTGGCGGTTGGATCATCGCCGGCGTGGGTTCGATTGCGCTCGCTCTCGTGTTCGGCCGCTTGGCTGCGCGCACCCAGTGCAACGGCGGGCCGTACGCCTACGCACGCCAGTCCTTCGGCGACTTCACCGGTTTTCTCATGGGCTGGGCCTATTGGCTTTCGTTCGTCATCGGCGTGCCAACCGTCGCCATTGCCTTTGTCGGCTATCTCGGCGTCTTCATTCCGGCGCTTAACGGCAACGCAATTGCCCAGTTTGGCGCGGCGATCGCGTTGATACTCGTGTTCACCTACATCAACATACGCGGCCTGAAGGAGATGAGCGCAGCGCAGATCACGCTCACGCTTCTCAAGATCGTGCCGCTCGTCGCGATCATCGGCCTTGCCGTGCCCGCTGGGACGACGGCTAACCTTCCAGCCTTCAACCCATCAGGCGAACCTATCCTGGCTGCGCTCGCGGCTACCGCGCTCATCGCGCTCTGGCCGTTTACCGGCTTCGAGGTCGTTACGCTCCCTGCCACCAACGTGAAGAACTGCGAGCGCACGATCCCGCAGGCGCTGACCTCGGGGATGCTCACCGTCGTCGTGATCTATCTCTGCGCCAGCGCCGCATTGATGCTGTTGTTGCCACCAGCCCAGCTCGCGACCTCGACTGCGCCATTCGCGGACGCTGCCCGCGCCTTCGGCCCGTGGGGCCCAAACGCAATCGCAGCCGGCGCGCTCGTCGCCACAGCCGGCACCATTAACGGTCTCATTTTCTCATGTGGACAAATGCCGATGGCGATCGCCGCCGATGGTCTCGCACCGAGCTGGCTCGCACGCCTGACCAAACGCGGCACGCCTTACCTCGCGCTCATACTCTCTTCCGCATTTGGCGCCGTGATGCTGGCGCTTAATTATGCACGCGGCTTCCTCGACGCTTTCGAGTTCTTGCTCAAAATGGCGACGTCGCTCGGTCTCATCTATTACATCGTCGTCGCATTGGCTGAGTTTCGGCATTCAGCCAAATCAGCGCGAGCCTGGGCCTCGGTCGCCGTGATCGGGATCGCGTACTCGATCTTCGCCGCCTTCGGGTCGGGGTTCGAAGTGTTGCTATGGGGTCTGGCGCTGATGGCGGCGGGCGTGCCGCTCTATCTTCTCTTCAAGCGCAACGGCGCGGCTGCGGCGGTCACTCCGACTTCTTGAACGGCGCGTGCTCGTTCAAGATCTCCGCTTCCTCCACCACCGCCGGCGTCTCCTGCCTCAAATAGTGGCGCACAGCGTTGCGCAGGCCATCGTGCTCGATCCAGTGGGCGCTGCATGTCTGCACAGGCACATAGCCACGCGCCAACTTGTGCTCCCCCTGTGCACCCGCTTCCACACGCGGCAGCTTGAGCTCAATCGCAAGCTCAATCGCTTGGTAGTAGCAGAGTTCGAAATGCAGGAACGGCACATCGGTGATCCGCCCCCAATAGCGCCCGTAAAGCGCTTCGCCCCCCACCAAGTTCAGCGCTGAAGCGAGGCGCGTTCCGTCAGCCTCCTCGGCGACGAACAACACACATTGATCCGCCATGCGTTGGCCGAGCAATTCAAAGAACCCGCGATTGAGGTAGGGCGAGCCCCACTTTCGCGAGCCTGTATCCATGTAGCAACGGAAGAAAAAGTCCCAATCGCGCGGCGTTATCTCTGCGCCACGCAAACGGCGGATGCGCAAACCTTGATGCGCCCGCTCGCGCTCGCGGCGGATGTTTTTGCGTTTCTGCGAAGAGAGATCGGTCAAGAAGTCGGCAAACGTCTCGTAGCCTTTGTTGAACCAGTGGTACTGCAGCCCGACCCGAATTTGGAATCCGAGCGGCGTGAGGCGGCGCACCAGATCTTCCTCCGCAAATGTCGCATGCACCGAGGAGGCGCCCGCGCGCTGCGCCAATCCAATCGCGCCCTGCGCAAGTGCGCTTTGCACGGCGGGGTCGCGGGCGAAAATTCGCCGCCCCGGCACGGGCGTGAACGGCACGGCGCACTGCAGTTTCGGATAATAGCTCCCGCCGGCGCGCTGCAGAGCGTCTGCCCATGCGTGATCGAACACGTATTCGCCGTAAGAGTGATCTTTCGCATAAAGCGGCATCGCACCGACAGCCGCGGCACTCGGGTCACGCGCAATCAAGTGCGCCGGCTGCCAGCCCTTCTCCGACGCCGCGCAACCGCTCTCTTCGAGTGAACGCAGAAAGTCCCAGGAAAGAAACGGATCATATGGTTGGTCCGGCGGGTTCGCCAGCGCGTTCCAAACGCCCCGTTCGATATTGGCGAGATCGCCAATCACCGAAATCGTCAGCGCGTCGGTTCCGTCCATGCGCTTTAGTCTATCTCAAAAATCCCATCGACTTCGACCGCGAAGTTCAGTGGGAGGTTGGCCATGCCGACGGCTGAACGCGCATGTTTCCCTGCGTCACCAAACACCGAGACCATGAGGTCCGAGCAACCATTCATCACTTGCGGGATTGGGTCGAAATCCGGGGTCACGTTCACAAAGCCGTTGAGCTTCACAACACGCTTCACGCGATCCAGATCGCCGCCACACGCCGCCTTTACCTGCGCCAGCAGATTGAGGCCACAGAGGCGCGCCGCCGCCTGTCCCTGTTCTACTTCGATTGCCTCGCCGAGCTTGCCCTTAATTCCGCCCGATGCGTCCACCGACACCTGACCGGACGTGTAGACAAGGTTGCCGACAACCTGGAACGGCACGTACGACGCGACAGGCGCCGGCGGCGTCGGCAGCGTGACGCCCAGTTCCGCCAAACGCGCTTCAATTCGCCCGGTCATGGCAAGCTCCATTTCCACTGCGCTCGCTTCTAGCCCGCAAGCGCCGCTTGGCGCCAGACTTTCTAGAGCGCGCGCAACTCCATGAACGGGCGCATCCCAAAGATGGCTAGCAACATCACAAACGGATTGCACAGTGTGAGTTCAGCGGCGTAGCGCTGCCCCGCCACGGCATCGAGTTGAAGCGGCTCACTCTTCATCCAGTCCATGCGCGTGCGGATTGCGTGTGACCCTGGCGCGATCTGGATCTCAACGCTCTTGTCGTTGCCGACCACCGCCACTCTTTGCTCGTCCACCAAAATGGCCGCATCGCGCAGCATGGCCGTGAAGGAAGACTTGCGTGTGATCGTAAGCATCGCGTTCGTCATCTCAATCCCTGTGTAGGCGCCGAATATAGCACGATATCCCCGACCTAGTCGCCCTCTTCGTCGACCTCTTCCGGCTCATCGTCGCGATGCACCTTAAGCCCGCGCCCGGTCAGCACGGCGTCACGCCCGAACTTTTGCCGCGCTTTCGCGACCGCCGCTTCCGCCGCCGCTCGCCTTGGCGTCTCAGTATCAAGCATGTCACCCTTATCGGCCCCTGCCGCCTCGCTGAAGTCAGAAAGTCCAACCCCGATCAATCGGTACCTAGTCCTGCCATCAGCCTCCGACACCAACAACTCGCGCGCCGCCGCGAAGATGCGCGCCGCAAGCAACGTCGGCTCCGGCATTTGGCGCCGGCGCGTGATGATCTTGAACTTGGCATCCTTGAGTTTCAACGTGAGGGTGAGCCCAGCACTCTCGCTCGCCCGGCAGCGTGCGGCCACCTTCTCGCAAAGTGGCCACAAAATATCTTCAAGCGCTTCGAGGTTTGCCACATCCTCGAAGAACGTTGTCTCTGCGGAAATGCTCTTCCGCTCGCCATGCGGATCGACTTTACGCGGATCGTCAGCCATCGACAGCGCGAAGAGATGCGCGCCCCAGTCGCCGTAGAGCGCCCGCATCCGCTGTGGGCCAACAGTTCTGATGTCGCCGATCTTCTTCAAACCGTTGCGCTCAAGCGCGGTAGCGCCGGCCGGGCCGACACCTGGGAGCGTGCCGACCGAACGGGTTTCCAGAAACGTCAGCGCCTCGCCGCGCCCGATCACCGAAAATCCACGCGGCTTGTCGAGATCGCTCGCGGTCTTCGCCAGGAACTTATTGAACGAGAGGCCAATCGAAACAGTGAGATTGCGCTCTTCCCAAATTTTGTTCTGCAACTTGATCAAGGTTTGGGCCGGGACGCCTCCGTGCAGCGCCTCCGTGCCAGTCAGATCCATGAACGCTTCGTCGATTGAGAGCGGCTGCACCTGCGGCGTCAAATCCTCCATCATCCGCCGGATGATGCGCCCTTCATCGACATACTTGCGCATATCGCCATGAACGACCTTTGCCTGGGGGCATAGCTGCAGCGCCTTAAACATCGGCATGGCGCTGCGCACGCCATAGGCCCGCGCCACATAGCAACACGTCGACACCACGCCACGCTTGCCGCCGCCAACAATCACCGGAAACGGCTGCAAGCTCGGGTCATCGCGCTTTTCGATCGAGGCATAGAACGCGTCGCAATCTAAGTGCGCGATCGAAAGCGTCGTCAGCTCGGCATGTTCCAATGCTTGCTCTTCGCCGCAGTGCGAGCACCTAGTCGTCGCGGTTTCATTCGCACACGCGCGGCAGACGATCACGTTCCCCTCTCCCCTGCGGCGAGGGTTAGATCGCGCGCACTCACGCCATATTCTCCGACGCCTCACCATCCGCATCGAACAACCAAGCCGCCCCGCGCACGCCAGAGCTATCTCCGTGCTTATTCTTCACGATCTTTGCACCGATATAGTCCGAGAATACATGCGCGATGAGCTTGCCGCGAATGCTTGGATACAAGCTATCGATGTTCGACACGCCGCCACCGAACACAATCGCGTCCGGGTCAAGAATATCGATCACCACCGCCAGCGCCCGCGCGATGCGATCCGCCAGCAAGTCCAAAAGCACGCGCGCCTGCGGATCGCCAGCAAGCGCCTTCTCGTTTGCCTCGCCCGCGCTCATACCGGCCCAGCGTTTGAAGCCGGTCCCGGAAAGCCACTGCTCCAGGCACCCGACGCGCCCGCACCAATCGCGCGGCTGCACTTCATCGGGCCGCGCCCACGGCAGCGGCGTGTGGCCCCATTCGCCGCCGATCCCGCTCGCACCCTCGATCACCTTGCGCTCTACGACAACGCCGCCGCCGCAGCCCGTGCCGATGATGACGCCGAACACGACGCGTGCGCCTGCGGCAGCTCCGTCCACTGCCTCCGACAACGCAAAGCAATTTGCGTCATTCTCCACGCGCACTGGCCGGGCCAACGCGGCTTTCAAATCCTGGAAGAAGGGCTTGCCGTTGAGCCAAACCGAGTTCGAGTTCCGGACAAGCCCCGTCAGCGGCGAAAGCGAACCCGGCATGGCCACGCCAACGGTGTCGGCGCGGGCGCCCGTTTGCTGTTCGATTCGCGCGGTCAGATCGGCAACGGCACGAACGGCAGCCCGGTAATCCCCAGGATTTGGGACTCGCTGCCGCGCAAGGATTTCTCCCTTTGAATCAAGTAGCGCCGCCTCAATTTTGGTACCGCCGAAATCCACGCCGAGGCGCATGCTTCAATCCTTAAGTCGATCTTAACGAGATACGCCAAATTGCTGATGTTGCGATGGGTTGTTAAGGCCCCTCCGCTATTATGCGGTAACAAGACGCCCTGAGCGGGCGCGGGGGTCGCGAAAGCGAAGCGGGTTTATGGCCAAGACCGTTCTCATCGTCGAAGACAGCGAACTCAATATGAGGCTGTTCAACGACCTGTTGGAGGCGTTCGGCTACAAGACCGTCAAATCGCGTGACGGCCGTCAAGCCATTCCGCTCGCGCGCGAACACAAACCTGATCTCATCATCATGGATATCCAGCTGCCGGAGATTTCTGGCCTGGAGCTCACGGATCGTCTGAAGAAAGACGAAACCATGAAGCACATCCCCATCGTCGCTGTCACCGCTTTCGCCATGCGTGGCGATGAGCAGAAAATCATGGCCGCCGGGTGCGACGCGTACCTCTCGAAGCCGATTTCGGTGACGACGTTCTTAGAAACAATCCGTAAGTTCATTGGCTGAGGAGACCGCTTGAGCGCGCGCATCCTTGTAGTCGACGACCTGGAAGCCAACCGCCGCCTCTTGGAGGCGATGCTGACGGCTGACTATTACGAAGTGATGATGGCGACACGCGGCGAAGAAGGCGTGCAACTCGCCAAGCGCGAAAAGCCCGATCTCATCCTGATGGACGTGATGATGCCCGGCGGCATCGACGGCTACGAAGCCTGCCGGCGCCTCAAGTCCATGCCGGAAACGCGGCACATCCCCGTCGTCATCCTGACCACGCTGGACGATCGCGACAACCGCGTGCGCGGCCTCCAATCGGGCGCCGAAGAATTCCTCACCAAGCCCATCGATGACGTGCAGCTCATGGCGCGCGTCAAGAGTCTTCTCACACTCAAGGTCGTAACCGACGAGTTGCGTGCGCGCGAAGCCAGTAGCCGCCGCCTCGGCCTCATCCCCGATGACACCCGTCCCGACGCCGTCGATCAGCACCGCGTCTTCGCCGGCAACGTTCTCCTCGTTGATGACAATCCGACCCAGATCAAGCGCATCCAAACCGCGCTCGGCGTCGAGCACCGCGTGTCACTGATCGGGGAAGACGCCGGCGGACCGCCGGACCTGGCGGTTATCTCAGTCCACGCCAAAAGCTTCGACGGGTTCCGCGTCATTGCCCGCATGCGATCGGGAGAAGCAACCCGCCATCTGCCCGTTCTGGCCATCGTCGATCCGGATGACCGCAAGCAGGCGCTACGTGCGCTCGAACTCGGCGCTCACGACATTATCCTGCGCCCCATCGACGAAGAAGAAATCATCGCGCGCGCGCGTACGCTCATGCGCCGCAAACGCTACATGGATGCGCTTCGCCAACGTCTGGATCAAAGTCTCGAACTCGCCGTCACCGATCAACTCACCGGCCTCTACAATCGTCGCTTCCTGGACACGCAGCTTGAACCGCTCGTCCATCGTGCTCAGTGCGGCGGCGATCCCGTCTCGGTTATGACCATCGACATCGATCACTTCAAACGCTGCAACGACACGTTCGGTCATGACGTCGGCGACGCGGTGCTACGCGAATTCGCTGCGCGTCTCGCCTCAAACACGCGGCCTTCAGACTACGCCTGCCGCCACGGGGGCGAGGAATTTATCGTTGTGATGCCGCGCACGACCGGCGACATTGCCTGCCTCGCAGCAGAGCGCCTGCGCCGCGCCATCGCCGGATCGGCCTTCATCATCCCAGGCCTCGCTCAGCCCCTGGATGTCACCATCTCGATCGGAGTCGCCTCCACCGAAGGCGCTGACGAAACTCAAGAGTCTATCCTCAAGCGCGCCGACGAAGCTCTTTACGAAGCCAAACGCGGCGGTCGCAACCGCATCGTCGGCAGAACCGCAAAGGATGCGGCTTAGCCCAACCTATCGACCAAGAGATCGGCGACGCGCAGCGCGTTGGCGACTGTTGTCAGCGTAGGATTTACGGCATTGGCGGAAGCGAAAAAGCTCGTGTCCACCACATAGAGATTGTCGAGGTCGTGCGCCTTGCAATCGCGATCAAGCACGGAGGTGGCGGAATCGCCGCCAAAGCGCACGGTCCCGCATTGGTGCGCGGTGCCGTAGAGAGGCAAGGGACTATCAAGCTGAAAGTGGTGCTGCGAGATGGGATGGGCATGGTCCACGAAGCCTGCGAGCGAGTCCTTCACGATGTCGACCAAGCGGTTATGCCCTTCCAGATTGCCGAATGTGTAGTCCAGCGAGATGCGTCCATCGGTATTGAGACGCACACGGTTTTCGGGTTGCGGCAAATCTTCGGAGATAATGAGCATAGACAACATGCGCTCCGCCGCCGCCTGAGAGAGGGCATCGGGCACCAAGGCGGGCGGCAACCAATTTTCGATCTCACCTTCCAGCGTCTGGCCGGACATATATTCCAGCAACTGCACGTGCCCCATCGGCAGGTCGTAGCCGCCTTTGGGGTCGCCCCAGTAGAAGTCATTCACCCCTAGCGTTTTCGGAAAGACCACGGCCTCGCGTTGCAACGTCAGAGAAACAATCGCTGTCGAATTGTGGAACATGTAGTTGCGCCCCACTTGGTCCGAGCGATTGGCCAGCCCATTCGGATGCGCGGCATTGGCGGAACCCAACATTATCACAGCAGTGTTGGCGGCGCCGGCGGCGAGCACCACGATGTCGCCGCTCCAACGCTCTTCGCCCTGCGTCGTGCTGCATACGACTTCGGTGACGGATTTGCCGGACGCATTGGTCTCAAGGCGCAAGACTTTGCGCCCGGTCAACAGTGTGAAATTGGGAAGCTCAAGAAGCGGCTCAATCGCCAACGTTCGCGCATCACACTTCGCTTTCAACAGGCAGGGATAGCCGCCGCACGTCTTGCACTTGATGCAAGCTGAAGTGAGCGGATGGGCTTCATCGAGCTTGACGCCGAGCGGCAACGAAAACGGCCGCCACTCCAACGATTCCCAATGACCTTTCAGCGCCGCAACGCCGGGATCATGTTTAACTGGCGGATACGCGTATGGCGGCTCATCGCCGGATTCAGTTGGATCTTCACCGCGGGCGCCGTGAACCTGCCACAGCCGTTCCGCCTCCGCGTAGTACGGCGCCAAATCCGTCAAACTGATGGGCCAGGCTGGTGAGACGCCGCCGGCGTGCTTGACCTCGGTGAAATCACGCCCGCGCATGCGCATCAACGCCGCGCCATAGAACGACGTGTTGCCGCCAACCCAATAGTGCGTGTTGGGGACGAACGCGTGGCCGTGCTTATCGTACCATTTTTCCTGCGTACGATACCGGTGCTTGATGAAGACGGACGTGGGGTCCCAGTTCTCGGCTTCGCGCGGCAGGTGTTCGCCGCGCTCAAGCATCAGTACAGATTTTCCGTGCGCGACGAGCTTCTGCGCCAGCGTGCCTCCGCCGGCGCCTGACCCAACGACGATGACATCGAACGACTTCGCCATCAGCCCTCCAGATGATATTTCGCCGACGCGCGCATCAAGATTGAGCGAACGAGTCCGGCGGGAAGATGACGCAAAAGAATTGCCGCCAGGACATTATACCAACCAGGAATGACGACGACACGCCCGCGATCGTTAGCGCGCAGGGCAACCTCAACTACGTGCTCCGCCGTCTGGAAAAGTCGGCGCGGAGACTTCGACATCACCGCCGCAGTGCCGTTGGCTTCGGAGAACTCCGTGACGGTAAAACCCGGACAAATCGCCGTCACCTTCAGACCTTGCCGCTGATATTCCGCATCGAGAGCCTGGGAGAACGTTACCATCAAGCTCTTCGCGCCAGGATAAAGGCTATGGCCCGCGACACCTGGCGCAAAAGCGGCCATCGAAGCGACATTCACGATACGTCCCTGGCCTCGCCGCACCATTGCGGGAATCGCGCCGTGCGCCAAGGCGCAGGCGTTCACCACCAATGTCATGAGAAAGGCTTGCTGTCGGCCCCAAGGCACAGCCGCGAAACTCTCGGCGATAGAAAAGCCGGCATTGTTGACCAGCATGTCTACCTCGCGGCCGCGCTCGGCGATTGCCTTCAGGATGACCTCATGCGCTCCCAGTTCGGCGAGGTCCTGGACGATCACCATGGCGTCGACGCCGTACGTGCGCCGAACGTCCTCTGCCAATGCTTCCAAGCGATCCGCGCGGCGCGCGGTGAGCGCAACATCGTAGCCGCGCGCCGCGAGCGCTCCTGCAAACGCCGCGCCTATTCCCGATGATGCGCCCGTCACCAGAGCCAACGGGCGATCGGGCGCCGCTCCGCGTTTTTTCATATGCGTCTCTGACACGAAGCGCCTTCCACTCAATCGATGGACTAGACATAATTCACTGATCGAGGCGCGGCCAGCGAACGCCGAGACGAGCGGCATTTGTCGCGGCCAGGTGGCCCCTTATAGTTCGTGACTTGAGGCGAGCGCGACCAGTGTGCTCCCCTATGCGCGGAGGATCATTCATGCGCGCGCTCGTTGTTTTGTTCGCCCTGATGGCGGCATCCCCGGCTGTAGCCCAACAGCAACCTGCTCTGCCCAATTGCGAATCCGCCGAATATCACACTTTCGATTTCTGGATCGGCGAGTGGGACGCGTTCCGCGCCGATAACAATGCGCCTGCCGGCCGCTCATCCATTCGCTCGGAGGATGCGGGCTGCGTGATCACCGAACACTGGGTCAGCCTCGGCCAGCCCTATTCGGGGCGTAGCCTCAACATCTACGATCGCACCAGCCAGAAGTGGGAACAGTTCTGGGTCGACTCGACGGGCAACCGCGTCCGCTTCGTTGGCGCCCCGACCGATACCGGCATGCGCATCACGACCGAAGCGCCGGTCTTTGTAGCCCCAAACCAACAGGCTTATTCACGCATCACCTTCACCAACAATTCAGACGGGACTGTCCTCCAACACGGCGAGCAATCCACCGACGGCCAAACCTGGGCCACAAGCTACGCCTTCATCTACCGGCCCCACACGGAATAGGCGCCCTGCCGCTGGTCTCGCCGCGCGCCTATGTTATAGCTCCTAGCGGAGCAGCCTATGACTTACGCCGAGGCCGAGGCCTACGAACGCCAGGGCCAGATCAAGATTCACGACCCGAAAGTCGCCTTTCCAGGCATGGCCGCGGCTGGAAAACTCGCAGCCGAGTGCCTCGACATGCTCGTGCTCGAAGCCAAGGAAGGCGTGACCACTGGACGTCTCGATGACCTCGCACGCCAGTTCGTCTTGGACAACGGCGCGCTGCCGGCCTGCGTGAACTACCGCGGCTATCGCCACACCATCTGCACCTCAGTCAATCACGTCGTCTGTCACGGCATTCCAGGCGATCGCGTGCTGAAGGACGGCGACATCGTCAACATCGATGTCACCGTCATCGTCGATGGCTGGCATGGCGATACCAGCCGCATGTACGCCATTGGTCCAAACGTCTCGCGCAAGGCCCAACGCCTGATGGACGTGACCTATGAAGCGATGATGCGTGGGCTCGCCACTGTGAAACCCGGAACGACGCTCGGCGATCTTGGCTATGCGATCCAATCCTACGCTGAATCCGAACGCACCTCGGTGGTGCGTGAGTTCTGCGGCCACGGCCTCGGGCGGGTCTTTCACGATGCGCCAAACATTCTCCACTTCGGCAAGCCCGGCCAAGGCGATGTGCTGAGGCCCGGGATGATCTTCACGGTCGAGCCGATGCTCAACGCCGGCGCGCCGTCGGTGAAGGTTCTGAACGACGGCTGGACGGCGGTGACGAAAGACAAGTCGCTTTCGGCTCAATACGAACACTCGGTTGGCGTCACAGAAGATGGCGTCGTGATCTTCACAAAATCGCCTGCGGGGCTGGACGAGCCTCACAAGCTGAACGCAACGGCTTAGAGGTCTCGCATGGCGGGGCGCGGGGGTAAAACCGGCGAACCAAAGCCTGAGGGCGCGCGCGTCGAGGACAGCGAGCTGTTTCCGTTCAAGACTGATGCGCTCGGTGCAATCCCACCGCTCAAGATCACCAAGCCGCGCGCCAAAGCTGGCAAGCCGCACTACCACGATCATCGCACGCGGCTGCGCGAACGCTTCGACGACGCCGGGCCCAGCGCCCTTTCCGACTACGAACTGCTCGAACTTTTCCTGTTTCGCACCATCCCGCGCCAAGACACCAAGCCACTGGCGAAGGCGCTGTTGACGAAATTCGGCACGCTCGCCGCTGTTCTTGCGGCCCCCGTGCAGCGCATCGCCGAAGTCAAAGGCGCTGGCGCCGCCGTCGCCCTCGATCTGAAGACCGCGCAAGCGCTGTTTGAGCGCGCGAGCCGCGCCGAATTCAAACAGCGCACAATTATCAGTTCTTGGTCGCAACTGGTGAACTATTGCCGGCTTGCGATGGCGCACGCGCCGCGCGAGCAATTCCGGGTCCTGTTCCTCGACGTGAAAAACCAACTCATCGCCGATGAAGTCATGAACGAAGGCACCGTCGATCACGCGCCGGTCTATCCGCGCGAAATCGCCCGCCGCGCACTTGAGCTCTCGGCCGCCGCGGTCATCTTAGTGCACAACCACCCGACTGACCAATCTTCAGTCACGGTTGATCACGCTCTTTCCCACTGAAACATCGAGAACTTTTTCGGTCTTGATGCTCCGACGCCCGACGACGAAAGCGGGACCCGGGTATCGCAATGGGCGCCGTTAGATTCCGATTTTCGAGTCGAAATCGCCCTTACCGACCCCCAGTGCGGAGACCGGAAAGATGGCGACTTTGAGCGATGGGACGATCCGTTCGGCGATCAAACGGGTGCAGTTCACAGGCCGCTCGGAAATCCTGAGGGATGGCGAAGGACGAGGCGTCGGGCGACTCTTATTGGTGCTACGGCCCCGCCAGAAACGCCTCACGACCTATTGGTCCGCGGCGCAGTACCGCGAGGGGCGCAAGGTCCAGATCAAGATCGGCGATTACCCGTCGATGGGGCTGGCTGAGGCCCGTGAGGTGTTCCAGCGCGATTACGCCAACCTCATTCAGAAGGGCCGGCACATCCGAGTGGCCCGCGATACGCGTACGGGGACCGTGGGCGACCTATTCGATGGCTACGCCGAATATCTCCGGACATCCGGCAAGAGCTCCTGGAAGGAGGCCAGGAAGGGCCTGACCAAGATTGCCGACACGCTCGGCCGAGACCGGCTGGCGCGAGACATCGAGCCGGACGAGATCACCGACATTCTGCGACCGATCTATTTGCGCGGAACCAGGTCGATGGCCGACCACGTCCGCAGCTATGTCCGCTCCGCCTATTCGTGGGCCATGAAGTCCGAGCACGATTATCGGACCACCTCTCCTCGCCGTTTCGGGATCGCAAGAAATCCGGCGGCGGGCATTCCAACAGAGCCCAAAGTCGTCGGGACCCGTTGGCTACGAGACGAAGAGTTCGTCCAGCTCTATCGCTGGCTCGAAAATCCGAGCAGCGCGATCCATCCGCCGTATGCGCGCGCCGTTCGCATCCTGATGCTGACTGGTCAGCGGGTGGAGGAAATCGCGTCCTTACACAAGGATCAATACGACCGCGCCGAGAAGCTCTTGGATTGGTCCACGACGAAGAACCGCAAACCCCACACTATCCCCCTGCCCAGCCTCGCCATCGAGTTGTTGGAAGAGATCCAGCCGAATGAACATGGATGGTTCTTCCCGTCGGCGATGGACCCGTCGCGGCCCGTCACGCACGGCACGCTCTACGCGTTCATGTGGCGCACGCGCGAGACCGGCGTCATTCCGTATGTGACCAATCGCGATTTGCGGCGCACTTGGAAAACGCTGGCTGGACAGGCCGGCATTTCTAAAGAGCTGCGCGATCGCATTCAGAACCACACCCTGCAGGACGTTAGTTCGAAGAGCTACGACCGCTGGAGCTACATGCCGGAGAAGCGCAACGCGATGGATGTGTGGGATCGCTTTGTGCGCGGCCTGCTGGATCTGACGCCCGGTGGCGGCAGCAATGTCGTTTCGCTTCGAGCGGTCAACTGACGCCATGCCGTGTTCATGCGGCCCGACGACGGGTCATCTCCTGTCCCTGCAGCCCCCTCGGATTGCCCGCTTCGCGGGGAAGCGCCCATCGCCCTCTCGGCAGCGAACCAATGTCGGAACAATATTAGAACAAAGGACTTGACATGCGCCACATGGCACGTATATTTAAGCCACTTGGCAAAGAGGAGAGGGCGATGCCCGCCGCAAAACCGACCGCTGCGACGCTCCTGGCGGACCGCGCCAAAGTCGTCGCTGTCGCCACTAAAGCTTTCACTCGCATCGCTGCTGCCTGGAATCTGAAGAACGATCAGGCAGCCGAGTTGGCGGGCGTGAGCGCGCGAACGTGGGCGCGGATGAAGGCTGGCGAATGGACCGGCGATCTGAGCCAAGATCAAACGCTGCGGCTGAGCGCAATCGCGGGCCTCTATAAAGGGCTTCGGCTCTACTTCAGCGACGCACTAGCTGACCGCTGGGTCCAGTTATCAAACAGTGGACCGCCGTTCGCCGGGAAGGCGCCGATCGAACACATGCGTGATGGAGGGCTTCCCGCAATCCTAGCCACACGAAACTATGTCGACGCATTAAGGGGCGGCGTATGACGTCGCCGCCCCTGTTCGCTGTCCACCAAACAGACACAGTGAGGCTCATTCCTACAGCGTACTACAAACCGCCTGTCCTCAAGCCGCTCGTCGACACCGATGAAGAATTCGAGATTCTCGCTGCATTCGAGGGGCTGACGAACCAGCGGCTTAGCGCGGAGGCGGCAGGATTAAGCGATCTCGAGTCCCGCGAGCTGATCTTCAACGCGTTCGGGCAGACCTACATCAACGCCGCATTTTCCTATACGCGTCCTGAAGGAAACCGGTTCAACGACGCGGGCAGAGGCGCGTGGTATGCGGCGTTCGAGGATCTCACCGCAATCGAAGAGGTGGGATATCACCGAACGCGCGAACTCACGCGCATCGGCGTGTTTGAAGACGAGGCGATCTACCAAGTGCTGCTTGCGGCGTTCATCGGCGATTTCCACGACGTTCGCGGCTTCGATCCCGCAACAGACTTTTTGGGCGCTGAGCCGTCCACCGCCTATCCGGCAGGCCAAGCTCTCGCGCAAACACTCCGCGGCGATCGCTCGCGCGGGATTGTCTATTCGTCCGTACGACGTCCCAAAGGCACTTGCTTGGTCGCGTTCCAGCCGCATCTCGTCCAAAATGTGCGGCCGGGGGCGAAGTGGAAGCTCACCTGGTCAGGCAAACCTCAGTTCACGGCAACAGCGGTCTAGCGCGTTCATTTAGCCAGCGGCCGCGCGACGCTCGTCGGTCGCCTGGCTGGATTTCGCCGCTTTCTTGCCGCGGCTTCGCACGGGTGTGGCCGGTCGTGAACGCGCCGCCGGCTTCGGCGCTCCGTTCGCCGGCGCGGACGTCGCCTTCTGCTCAAGAGCGATGAGGCAATTCAGAAGCTCGGCCGTTCCCAGTGCATCTCCCAACGCCGTGTGCCGCGAGGGCTCGGGAACGGCGACGCCGAAATGCGCAAGCGCCTCATCCAAGCCCGCGCCCTGCAACGGCGCACGTCCGGCCAGCGCGACGAAACGTAGAATGCTGGCCGTGTCCAGGCTCCGGTGCGAGAACATCTCGTCGAACGACACCTCGCCGAGCCGACAGAGCCGCTTCAAAAAGCCGATGTCAAAACCGACATTGTGACCGGCCAGCGCGACCTTGGCGCCAGACTTCAGTTCTTCACGAAAATGCTTCCGCAGGAAAGTGGCGAGACGTTTCGCGCCAACGGCTGGCGTCACCGCGGTCGTAGCGTGATCAGCCAAATTGATGCGGTTGATCTTCATCGCTTGGGCGGTGACGCTGAGAAGCGGCTCTACGATCTTCACATCGAATTCCGCCTGAACTTTCCCATCGACCCACACAACACCCGCAAGCGAGAGGATTGAGTGAGTCTGGGGATCAATTCCGCCGGTCTCGGTGTCGACAACAAACAAGCGCGCCATCCTGCACCTCACCGAATCGATTTCCCCGCGCTCCAGCTTAGCACGTCCGCCGCTTCAGGCCGTTTGGACCGCTTCCGAATAGAGCTTTGCCCAGCACAGCGTGTTGACGAGGCGCATTTGCGCGACACTGCTGCAGCCGATCTCGAGCAGTCGCGGGCTTGCAAACACGACGGCCAGGCAGCGCGCGCGGCTGATGGCGACATTGAGCCTGTTCTTGCTATACAAAAACTCGATCTGCCGCGGCAGATCTTCACCCGACGACGTCGTCATTGATATGAGGACAACCGGCGCTTGCTGGCCCTGGAATTTGTCCACCGTTCCCACGCGCGCTTTGGGCGGCAGAACAGATTGCAGCAGGTTCGCCTGCATGTTGTATGGCGTAACGACGAGAATATCCTCCACGCCGATCTCGTGTTCGACGCTTTCTCTATCAACCCAGCGTCGGCCGCACAGCGCATCGAAAGTTCGCTTGAGACGTTCCGCCTCTTGCGGCGATCGTTGCGCGCATCCTTCATGGATAACATCGACAAATCTCAGGCCGACCGGCGCCAGGCCCTTGGGATCGGCCGCGATGTCGATAATGAGATGCTGACGCGCTGCATCAGCATCCGCGTGCAAGCGCCCTTCATAAACCGCGTCAGAGATGAATTGGCATATTGACGGATGCATGCGCCGGGTGAGCGGAAGAAATACGCCTCGCTCGGGTGGCACAGTCGCCAACTCGCCCAAGATGTGCTCGAGCGCCGATCGACCGGAGCCTCCCGGGTGATCGCCCTGGATGGGCTGAGCCAATTGCATTTGATCGCCGATCAACACGATGTTGCGCGCGCTGACGCCCATCGCGATCACGTTAGCGAGGCTCACCTGCCCTGCTTCATCAATGAAAAGGTAGTCGAGACGTTGGTCCATATTGGACCGAGCAAACAACCAAGCCGTCCCCGCAGTCAGCTGGTATCCGCCATCAGTCGCCTCATCGTTGTCGATCGTGTTGGCAATGTTGGGCGAACCGGCGAAGAATTGGTGTTCGCCGGAGGATTTCTTGACCCCTCGAAACGAATGCCCACATTTGCCGGCGCGTTCATCGACGGCCGCGAGCAGCGCATTGATGGCCTTGTGCGAGTGAGATGCGACGCCAACGCGCTTGCCAGATTTGATGAGCTCAACAATCGCATGCGACGCCAAATAGGTCTTACCCGCGCCCGGCGGCCCTTGAATCAGCAAGCACGATTGGTCCAGGTCCGCGATGGCGCTGATCGCCTCGTCAACGATCTCACCTTTGCCTGCCACGACCGGTTCACCCGCTGCTCGCGAGCGAAAGCGCGGTCCGGACGCGCGCATGATGTCGGTTAGCGCCGGATAGCGCGCTGACTTATCGGCGACCGCTTCACCGAAGCGATAGACGGCATCTCGCCAAGCTCGCCGAGGCTATCTTCATTGCCGAAGACGTTGACAACAAGCCGTGCGGCTTTCTTGAACTGAGCATACGTTCTTACGCCGAAGGTTGTTCGAGCTCGGCTGTTCCGTTCATTGAAGGGTGGTTCGTCGCTCCACATGCACGCCACAAGGGCGCCGGGCGCCTGCTCGCGCAGGCGGCTGAGCATTGGGCAGTCATGCGCAACTTCACCGAAATCGCTTCCGACACCGAGCTTGAGAACGCACAGAGCCAGGCGGTTCACGCGGCCCTAGGCTACGAGGAGGTTGAGCGTCTCGTCACCTACCGGAAATCGCTTCGCGTTTGACCTAGCATCGCCTCCCCGCCACAACAGCGGCCAATAGGTGGGAGGATGCATGTCAGAGGCGAGCGCTACGCCGGCATTTCAGGGCTACGGTACAAAGGCCTACCGCGCCTACGTGCTGCTAGTCCTGGTCATCATCTACACGTTCAACTTCATCGACCGCCTGCTGATCTCGATCGTGCAAGAGCCGATCAAAGCTGAGTTCGGCGTTTCGAATTTCGAACTCGGTCTCCTCGGCGGCCCCGTCTTCGCCATCCTCTACACACTGCTCGGCATCCCAATCGCACGCTTCGCCGAACGCGCCAACCGCATCACCATCGTCTCCGTCGGCGCGGCGATCTGGAGCGTGATGACTGCACTCTGCGGCGTCTCCGCCAATTTCGTCCAACTGGCGCTCTGCCGCCTGGGCGTCGGTATCGGCGAAGCCGCCTGCGTGCCGCCCTCACAATCCGCCATCGCGGATTATTTCCCAGCCGATCGCCGCGCCTCAGCGCTCGCGATCTTCTCGCTCGGCATCCCAATCGGCAGCGCCCTCGCCTATGTCGGCGGCGGTTGGCTCATTGCCCACTTCGATTGGCGCGCGGCCTTCCTGCTCCTCGGCGCGCCAGGCATCGCAGCGGCATTGCTGCTGAAACTCACGGTGAAAGAACCGCCGCGCGCAACCACGCAAGTGAAGCCGCCCAGCTTCTTCGAAACGTTAAAGGCGCTCGCGAAGAAAACCTCCTTCTGGCACATCGCTTTCGGCGGCGCGCTTATCAGCTTCGTAGGTTATGGCAGCTCGCAATTCCTCGTCTCGCACCTAGTGCGCAACTACGATCTGGGCGCGACAATCCAGGAAGAATACGCACACGCCGCGTACGCCATGGGACTTGTCGCGGGCGTTTCCACAGCGCTCGGCACCTTCCTCGGCGGCTTCCTCTCGGATCACCTCGCGCCCAAGCACACGCATGTGCACTCATGGCTGCCCGCACTCGGCGTCGCGCTCGCGATCCCGTTCTACATTCTGTCGTTCTACCAAACGCAATTCATCTGGGCGTTCGCGTTCCTGATGATCGCGCCGATCTTCCACTACATGTATCTCGGTCCGATGTACGCGGTGACGATGGGTGTCTCGACGCCACTGCAACGCGCCACCGCCGTCGCAATTCTCATCCTCATCGTGAACCTAGTCGGCTACGGCCTCGGCCCGCCAACGGTCGGCGCACTCAACGACATGTTCGCCGCCAGCATCCTGCGCGACGCGAGCTCCGGGGCGCTAACGCTGGCCAACTGCAACCCACTCACCGTGGACGCTGCCAACGCCGCGACCTGTGCCAGCGCACAAGGTCTCGGCCTCAAATACGCCCTCGGCTGCACGATCTTCATCCTAGCTTGGGCGGCCATCCACTTCCTGCTCTCAGGCCGCACGCTGGTGAAGGACAGGGTCAGCTGATTTGGATCCTCTCTCCCGCTTCGCGGGAGAGAGGGAATGCGCTAAACGCACCCCATGATTCCGCGTTATGCACGCCCCGAAATGGTGGCGATTTGGGCGCCCGAGAGCCGCTACGGCATCTGGCTTGAGATCGAAACGCTCGCCATGGAGGCGATGGCGGAACTTGGCACAATCCCAAAGAGCGCCGCCGACGAATATCGCAAGAAGGGCAAGTTCGACGTCGCACGCGTCGATGAGATCGAGCGCGAGGTGAAGCACGACGTTATCGCATTCCTCACCAGCGTCGCCGAACACGTAGGCCCCGAGAGCCGCTTCGCGCATCAAGGCATGACCTCCTCCGACGTGCTCGACACTTGTCTCGCCGTCCAACTCGCGCGCGCCTCGGATCTGCTCATCGCCGGCTGCGAACGAGTCATGGCGGCGCTCAAGAAACGCGCCGCCGAACACAAGCTCACGCCCACCATTGGCCGCAGCCACGGCATTCACGCCGAACCAACGACTTTCGGCCTCAAGCTCGCCGGTCACTATGCCGAGTTCGCGCGCAACCTCGAACGGCTCCAGTCGGCACGCAAAGAAATCGCCACCTGCGCCATTTCCGGCGCCGTCGGCACGTTCGCGCAGATTGATCCGCGCGTGGAGGAATACGTCGCCAAAAAACTTGGCCTCGAAGTCGAGCCCGTCTCGACCCAGGTCATCCCACGCGACCGCCACGCCGCCTTCTTCGCGGCGTTAGGGGTTGTCGCCTCAGGCATCGAGCGTTTGGCCACCGAAGTGCGCCACCTGCAACGCACCGAAGTTCTGGAAGCGGAAGAATTCTTCGAGCCTGGCCAAAAGGGTTCGTCGGCGATGCCGCACAAACGCAATCCGGTGCTGACGGAAAACCTCTGCGGCCTTGCGCGCCTCGTGCGCAGCGCTGTCACCCCGGCGATGGAGAACGTCGCGCTCTGGCACGAACGCGACATCTCTCACTCGTCGGTCGAACGCGGCATCGGCCCAGATGCCACAATCCACCTCGATTTCGCGCTCCATCGCATGGCAATGGTGATCGAAAAGCTCGTCGTTTATCCCGAAAACATGGCGCGCAACCTGGCGCTGCTCGGCGGCTTGCACAATTCACAGCGCGTCATGCTGGCGCTCACCCAAGCCGGCGTCACGCGCGAAGACGCTTATCGGCTCGTGCAAAGGAGCGCGATGCAGGTGTGGCAGAGCCCGCCACCACGCGCCGAGACAGCCCTGATCGACAAGCTAAAGGCCGATCCGGACATCGTGTCAAAGCTTGACACGAAAACGCTGGAATCCTGTTTTGACGACGCGCACCATTTCGCGCGCGTGGATGTCATCTTCAAGCGCGTGTTCGGCTAAACTCCAGCGCCTCGCATCCGCGCCGAGACCGCAGCCGCAGTGTCCTGCATGCGCGTTTCAGCGCGTTCGAGCCGTACGGATTGACGGCGCAATCGCTCGGCGTCTTCGTCATCCTGATTGCGCAGACGTGTGGCGTGAACCATCTGCGCCATACGCGATTGTTCAATAACGAAGCCGGACGTCGCTTGCCGCAGCGCTTGCACGTCGGCGCACGCCACTTCAGCCGCATCGCGCATGGCCTGAATCTCCGGCCATTGAACGATTGTAAGATGCCCAAGCATCCCGCGCGCTGGCGGCCGGAAATCGCTCGTCTTCACGAACCCCGCCGCAAACGCGATCATGACGGAAATGTCGACGCTGGTGGCGTTCTCAGTGTCGGCGCTTGCGCGTGGGAACACTGGCCACGCAACGCCGGCTTGCGCCATCTCGCGCGAGTACGCTCGCACGGCGCCGCGCAGGAGCGCGCGGCCATCGCTGGAGCAAATGTCCGCCGGGCCGGCGCCCACCGCAAAGAGATTGAGCACCTCAGCCGCACGCGCGGCGGGCATCTGCACCGGCGTTGGCGCACATGCGCACAACGTGGCCGCCACGGCGAACGCCAAACCTTGCCTCATCGAAACTTTCCACTACCCGGAGGGAAGTATCCGGGGGCGTCGTGTGCGAAACGTTCACCGAGTGAGTTAAATCGCGTTAGCCCTTGCCAGCGCATGCATCATATGCTTTGTTTTGCAAAGTTCTTTGCCTCAGAAAGGAAAGAGATGCGCGCGCTCCTCTTGGCACTTGCCATTTTGCTTACACCGGTCGCGGCGAACGCGCAGACCCCACCCGACACCGCCGCTCAACACGCCGCGATGGAGCGCCTGACGCCCCTGGTAGGACGCTGGGAGGGCATCGCAGCGGTTCAGGTTCCGCATGTAATCACGGTGTATCAAACCGAAGACGTCACCACGGCGCTCGAGGGGGCTGTCATGCTGGTGCGTGGCGCCGGCTTCGGAACGGCCGAACATACGGGCGATCCCGTATTCGACGCACTGGCGGTGATTTCCTACGACGACCAACGACGGATGTATGAATTTCGCGCCTATGCGATGGGCCGCGCCACGACGGCCACCGGTGAGTTTCTGGGAGATGGCCAGTTTCGTTGGAGCATCAATCCCGGAGGCCCGGTTCGCATCCGATATACTATCACGTTCACAAACGACACATGGAACGAAGTCGGCGAGATGTCGTCTGATGGCGGAACGACCTGGCGGCAAACCATCGAACTAAATTTGCATCGCGCGCCCTAAGCTGACCGTTCGCGGTTGCTCCCACCGCCGAATCCCTGCGAACCGGTCGGCGACAAGGAGACGCTCATGGCTAGCGACAATGATTTCATCACCGACGATGAGTGGGACGAAGAAGTCATGGTGGAGGTGCGCAAGTTCGGCCTTGAACACGCAATGATGGCGCATTTGCACAAGCGCGATGGCGCGGCCGATCTGAATACCGTCTTCAAAGACGCCGACCGCATCGTGAATTACGTTCTGGGCGAACTGAATCCCTAACAAAAAACGCCGGCGGTGACGCCGGCGTTTTGGTTGCTATCGCTTGCTCTGGCGCCTTACTGGCCTGCCGCCACGGCGGCGCGCGCCTCAGCCAGCGCCTCGTCCATCTTAGCGCGAATCTGGTGGTCCGAGAGTTCAACCGCCTGCTGGTCAAAGTCGCCGCGGATCTTGCGGAACAGGTCCTCAGTGCCTGCTTCCTCCAGGTCAGCCATCACCACCGACTTCGCATAGTCGTTGGCCGCTTCGCCCTCGAGACCCAACAGGCCAGCCGCCCACAGCCCCACGAGCTTGGCGCGGCGCGCTTGCGCCTTGAACTCAAGCTCTTGATCTAACTGAAATTTTGCCTCTTGGGCGCGCTCACGGTCGTCAAATTGGCTCATGGGCCTTCTGCTCTCCTCTACCGCTTGCATGAATAGGGATGCCCGGTTCGCCGATCAACCGCAGACGGGCGCCTGTTCTACGGTAGTGGCCGATTGTGGCCCCCGCGGCGGCGCCCTAAGTTGTTAATCACTTGTGTTGCGGCGATTCCGCCAGCGCTTTGAGCCAGTTAGCGCCGGACGCCGCCCCTCAAGGAGGGAGCAAACTCATGTCGCGTCGTAAGAAGATTTACGAAGGCAAGGCCAAGATCCTGTTCGAAGGGCCTGAGCCAGGAACGATCATCCAATACTTCAAGGACGACGCCACTGCGTTCAATGCGCAAAAGAAGGCGATCCTCGAAGGCAAGGGCGTGATCAACAACCAGATCAGCGGGTTCATCATGACGAACCTGAACGCCATCGGGGTGCCCACCCACTACATCAAGACCATGAACATGCGCGAACAGCTCGTGCGTGAAGTCGAGATCATCCCGCTCGAAGTTGTGTGCCGCAACGTGGCGGCAGGCTCGCTCTCGACGCGGCTGGGCATCGAGGAAGGCACGCCGCTGCCGCGCTCGATTATCGAATTCTATTACAAGAAGGATGAGCTCAACGACCCGATGGTCGCCGAAGAGCATATCACCGCGTTCAATTGGGCCTCGACGCAAGAGATCGACGACATCATGGCGCTGACGCTGCGCATCAACGACTACCTGTTCGGGATGTTCGGCGCCGTCGGCATCAAGCTTGTCGATTTCAAACTCGAATTCGGCCGCCTCTATGAAGGCGACATGGTGCGCACCGTTGTGGCTGATGAAATCAGCCCCGACAGCGCCCGTCTGTGGGACGTTCAAACGAACGAGAAGATGGATAAGGACCGCTTCCGCCGCGACCTCGGCAACGTCACCGAGGCTTACGTGGAAGTCGCGCGCCGCCTGGGCATCGTCAAACAGACGGGCACCGGCGGCGATGTCGTGCATTGAGTGAGCTAGATGAGCCGGCTTCGCCCGTGTGTTACGCGGGCGAGCTTGGCGGAGGGGGAAAATCGATGAAGGCGATCGTCACCGTGGGTCTGAAGCCCGGCGTTCTCGACGTGCAGGGCAAAGCGGTGGCTGGTGCGCTGAAGGATCTCGGCTTCGGCGGCGTGCAAGATGCACGCGTCGGCAAACGCATCGAAATCACGCTCGACGGCAATCTCGATCCGAACACCGCCGAAGCGCAGGTGCGCGAGATGTGCGAAAAGCTCCTCGCCAACACCGTGATCGAAAGCTACCGCGTCGAGATCGGGAGCTAACGCGATGTGGCGTGCGTTCGCGCTCGCCGTGGCCATCGCATGCAGTGCGACTAGCTCTCTCGCGTGCGAAGACCCGTACAACATTGACGGCATCGTCTATGACGCCGTGCCTGCGGATACGCCGTCGTCCGCCCTCGTTCTTGATGTCGAGTTCGATCCCGCCGTTGTCGCGCATTGGCGCGGCGGGATTATCGAAGCGCGCGTGCGGCGTGTGGTCCAAGGCGATTTCACCGGCGAGCGCGTTCGCGTCGGCATCATGAACAATAGCTGCCTCTGGCCTTTCATCTATGGCACGCAGGGCCTGATCATCGGCGAGATGCGCGAGGGCTTTGAAGAATTCACGACCGAAGCGCGCGCCTATCCAAGCGGAGAGCGCAGGACCCATCAGTGGCGGATCGGGTTCGAAGGCGTTTGGTTTCAGCCGAAGGGCGAGAGCATCTACGAACGGCGGGAGCGAACGGGCGTCGACATACTAACGCGCCCTGTGAACCTCACACCGATCGATGACGCGCCGAGCATATCGGGCGACTATGACGGCGACGGCGATGTTGATACCGCCGCCTATTACGAAACCGATGAGGGAGAGCTCGTGGTTGCCGTTGAACACACAACGCCCGACGATGCACCTATCATCTGGGGCGGCGACATCGCGAGCTTACCTTACTTTGTCATCCGTACCGCGCCACCCGGCCTCTACCAAACAGACTGCGACGCCTACGGCTCAAACTGCGGCGGCGCGCCCCGAACCGTAACATTGACGCACGACGGCATCATCGTCCAAGGTCTCGAAGACCACTCCCGTACGCTCTTCTATTGGTCGGACGGCGAGTTCCAGAACGTTTCGGTCCGCGAGTAGCCGCCATGCAGCACTACTGGTTCAAACCCAAACGCTACGGCCTCGGCGCCTATCCGGCGTCTTGGCAGGGTTGGGCGCTTACGGCGGCCTATCTGGTGTTCGTTGTCAGCTTGAGTGCGTGGTTCGGCGAAGACAACAGCCTCATTGAACACCGCGTGACACCCTTCCTGGTGATCACCGCCGCCGCCACGATTATCTATGTCGGCATTGCGTGGCGCACCACGGAAGGCGGCTGGCATTGGCGCTGGGGCGGCAAGGATCGGAGCTAAGAGCGCTTCGCGGCGGCGCTAGGACGGCCTATCCGCCTGGATCGGTGGGCCCCGCCATTGAAACAACGGCTAGCAGGATCACCAGCACAACCCCGATAGCCACAGAGAGCAGCTGAACCGGCATCATTTCTGATATGTGGTGAGCCGCTTGCCGTTACGCTAGGTCCCTTCACCGAAAGCGTGATAGCTTTCTGCAGGGTCCATGGCTGACGTTTTCATTTCCTACGCCCGGGCGGACGCCGCCATAGCGCGCCGCTTCGCCGAAGCGTTTCAAGCTCAAGGCTTCAGCGTCTGGTGGGACATTGCGCTCCGTTCCGGCGAAACCTTCGACGAAGCCATCGAGCAAGCACTGAAAGCCGCTAAGGCTGTCGTGGTGCTCTGGTCGACCACTTCCGTCGCCTCGCGTTGGGTGCGTACGGAAGCCACCATCGCCGATCGCAAAGGCACACTCGCGCCGGTGATGATCGATCAATGCGATCGCCCAATCTTGTTCGAACTCACACACACGGCCGATCTCGCGCACTGGCAGGGCGATCAGAAAGATCCAGCATGGCTCTCACTCCTCACGGACGTGCGCAAGCTCACTGACATCCGCGCAGAACCCCAATCAACGGAGCAAGCGAGCCCGCTCGCGCCGGCTCGAGCCCGCGACGCGCGCCCCTCAATTCTCGTGCTTCCGTTCGTCAACATGAGCGGCGACGCCGAACAAGAATACTTCAGTGACGGCGTCACCGAAGACATCATCACCGATCTCAACAAGGTAAGCGCCCTGAGCGTAGCCTCGCGCAACACCGCCTTCTCGTTCAAAGGCAAGACAATGGCGAGCGCGCACTTCAAGCGCGAGCTTGGCGTCACCCACATCCTCGAAGGCAGCGTCCGCAAATCCGGCGCACGCGTGCGCATCACAGCGCAATTGCTCGACGCTGCGTCGGATACGCAAATCTGGGCCGAGCGCTTCGATCGAACGCTCAACGATATCTTCGCCATTCAAGACGACATCTCCAAAGCCATCGTCGAAGCTCTGAAACTGAAGCTCGCGCCGGAGGAAAAACGCGCCATCGAACAGCGCGCCACTTCAAGTTCGGAGGCTTACCAACTCTACCTCATGGCCCGCGAACTCACGCGCTCCAGCAGTGAGCGGCTGAAGCCGGCCATTCTGCGCATCTGCCGCAAAGCCGTCGAACTCGATCCGAACTTCGCCGATCCCTGGGCGCTGATGGCGCTGGCAGAGAACGAACTCTCCCAGCGAGGAGTCGAAGGTTACAGCCACGAGCAAGCGTTCGCATCGGCTCAGCGCGCCGTCGCGCTCGATCCAAATCTCGCCGAAGGCCACGCGGCTTTGGCTGAAACGTCCATTCGCGGCCCTTTGAACGATTGGGCCACTGGCGTCCCCGCCATGGAAACCGCGCTGCGCTTAGATCCCGATTGCTATGAAGGTCGCATGATCGCGGGTAACATCGCACTTCTGCGCCATGACTTCCGCACCGCCATCACACATTTCGAACGCGCGCTGACGCTAGACGCCGACGCCGTGCGCCCTGCCGGCATGGTCGTGCAAGCCTATCAAGGCGTTGGCGAACGCGAGAATGCGCTGGCGGCATCTCGGCGCGCCCAGGCGCGCTGCGAAAAAATCCTCGCCATTGAGCCGGACCACAGCACTGCGCTCGGCTTTTTCGTCAATGCGCTCGCCGATCTTGGCGAAGAAGATCGCGCGCGCGAATGGGCGCGCCGCGCCGTGCTGTTCGATCCTGACAACGCCCGACTGATCTATAATGTCGGCTGCGCCATGGCTGGCCTAAACGACGCGGACTCCGCTGTCGATCTCATTGACCCGCTTGTCGACAAAGTCAGCGCGGGCTGGATTGTTTGGATGGGAAGCGACAACAGCCTTGATCGCGTTCGCGAGCATCCCCGCTTCGTCGCGATGATGAAACGCGCCCACGCTCGCTTCGGCATGGATAGCTAGCGCAACGGCGTCTCATCGCCGCCACCATCTCCGACGCCGCCGTCCGCCCCGCCATCGAAAGAATCGGACGTATCGTGGTTGCTGTGCGCGGGGACGTAACCGCCGCCGCCATCACCGTTTCGGTGGCGCTCCAGCATCGGCTTGTTCAACCGCCACAGCACAAACGTCAGCAACGCTGTGAGCACGATGCTCCCGATTGCGGCGGCAATAATCCATCCCGGCATGGGCGATCTTTACCACTGAACTGGACCCGGCACGCAAGGCGCGGCGCTCAGTCGCGCAAACCAGCCCCCCAAACCGGCTCGCGGCCTTTGATTCCGCCGCGACGCAGCTTAATGAAAGCACATGAAATCAGCCGTGATCGTGTTCCCAGGGTCCAATTGCGACCGTGACGCCGCGCGCGCCTTGGAGCGCCTCACCGGCAAACCAGCGCATATGGTTTGGCACAAGGACACCGCGCTGCCTGCGGGGCTGGATCTCGTGGTTCTGCCGGGCGGATTCTCCTACGGCGACTATCTCCGCTCCGGCGCCATGGCGGCGAAGAGCCCCGTCGTACGCGAAGTTATTGCACACGCAGAACGCGGCGGCCTCGTGCTCGGCATCTGCAACGGCTTCCAAGTGCTCACCGAGACACGGCTGCTGCCTGGCGCGCTCGCCCGCAACGCAGGCCTGAAGTTCGCGTGCAAGGAAGTGCCGCTGGCGATCGCCAACGCCAACACCAGTTTCACCAGCGCCTATCGCGATCAACGCGAAACCGAAATTCCGATCGCCCACGGCGACGGCCGCTTCGTCGCCGACCAAGACACGCTCGCCCGCATAGAGGGCGATGGCCGCGTCGTCTTCCGCTATCTCGATAATCCCAATGGCTCCGCCAACGACATCGCCGGTCTCATCAACGATCGCGGCAACGTCTTGGGGATGATGCCTCACCCGGAGCGCGCCTCTGATCCCGTGCTCGGTCGCACCGGCGGCGCCGCCGTCTTCCAAAGCCTTATGGAAGCCGCATGAGCACGCCACCTAAGAAAACCGCCGCCGCCGGCTTCGACGCGGAAGTCGATAGCGCGCGCAGACGCCTCGAAGCTGCGCTCGATGAAGAAACCGGCTTCGACGATCTCGCCGCCTTGCAGGCGCTTGCGCCGATCCTGGAAGAAAAGATTTCATCCCGCCGTCTCGCCTTCACGCTGGGCGACGAGGACGACGACGAAACCCAGATCGTCGTTCTACACGTTCTGACCGACGAAGAACTCGGCTTCATCTTCGCTGAAGATGGCGAGTACGTCTTCGAGTCCAATCTCGAAGCCTATTTCGACGATTTCGTCGACGACGATCCAGAGCGCTTCGTAGAGCGTTTGTACGAAACCCTTCGCGCCGACCTGCCAAAGTACGAAGTCGAAAACAAAGGCTGACCGTCACACCTCAGGCAAAGCAAAGAGGCCCTCCCGGGACGGTGAGAGGGCCTCTCGCTGTTGCGACGGCGCGATTGGGCGGGGGAGTGTGCGCCGCCGCGCTCAGTTCCGCGGCTTAGTTCGGGTTGCGACTGGCGGACGCGCGACCCGAAGCCTCACCATTGGCACCGGCGCCGTCGGAACTAGCTGACGCTTCACCACTCGCCGAACCCTCAACAGAAGCCTGCGGCGTCGCGTTGCGAACGCGCTCAACACCATTGTGCGCGGCGCTGCGCGCCCGGTTCGTGGTGTTGCGGGCCGTTGTGGTCACGCGGTCGGCGGTCGGGCCAGGATCGACAGCCGCGTTGGCGCCGCCATCAACCGCACCGCTGCCTTGCGCCGAAAGCGGACCGGCGTCCAACGCGCCATCGGCGGCGCCCGATCCAGTCACATCAACGCTGCGCGCTTGAGTGGCCTGCGCTTCAGCCTGACGCGCGGCACGGCGCGCTTCCCGCGCAGCCTGGCGCGCTTCGCGCTCGGCGCGTTGCGTTGCACGATCGACGGCGCTGGTATCTGCGTTGAGGGCGCCAGAGCCCATCGCAGAACCGGCCACCGAGCCGGTTGAGTTGCCGAGCGCGCCGCCAACGTTGCCACCGAGACCGCCACCACCCCCGAGCAGCTGCGCGGAAGCAGGCGCCGTCATCAGCATCGCGGCCAAAGCAGTCGAAGCGATCAGAATCTTGGTGTTCATGGTGTAGTCTCCTCAAGGTGCGCCGGGTTCAAGCACCGGCTTCGAGGAGAAAACGAACGGCCTTCGCCGTTTCTTCCAAAATTTCTTCAGGGCGCTGAAATCAGCCCGTAACCATAAATATCGTCACGCCCGCGCGCGCCCAAATCGCGGGCCTCGGCGCGCATCGCGCCGAGTGCGTTCTGTACGGCCGAGGCGCCCGGTGTTTGAAGACGCATCGCCAAACGCGCTGCCACAATGGGGGTGGCGTACGAGGTTCCACGCGCGCGCCCCTGCACGCCAAGCGCTGCAAAATCCACCTGCGCGCCGCGCCCCGCTTCAACCAGAATACGGTCGTGCGCATCGACACCGGTCACACCAACAACACCTTCATACGATGCCGGGAACAACGGCGCTGCCGCCGGTCCGTCGTTGCCGACGGCCGCGACAATCACGAAACCTCGCACCACCATCCGCGCCACGACAGCCTCCACCACGCGATTACGCGGTCCAACCAAGCTCACATTGATCACCGCCACGTTTTCGCTCGCTAACCAACCCAGCGCCCGCGCCAACGCCGAAGAGGCGCCGCCGGTTGGCGCGCCTCCGTAGATGTCCGCTGCATAGATGCGCGCGCCAGGCGCTGCGCTACTTATCAATCCGGCGATCATTGTCCCGTGTTCGCCGGCTACCGGCTGGTCCGTCACAAACGCTCGTTGCGCCGCGACCCGCACCGACGAATTCACACCGCTATCAACCAAGCCAACGCGTGGTCCGTTGCTCGCGCCGCTTTGCGCAAAGCTCATTACGGTGAGCCCCAGACCGGATTCCAGGTGCAGGTGGTCGAAATCGTAGACACCCTGCGGGTCCGCGTCGCGCAGCCGCCGCAGCGCCCGTCGCGTGGACATGCCGGCCGGCGCCCGCAACGTCACCATCGACGTCTCCGCGTCGATTGCATCGCGGCGCACGACTTCAAAGCCGCGCGCCTGCGCCGCCGTGATCGCAGCCTCACTCACGCCCACGGCCAGTATTTGGCTCCGCACAATCGGCATGCCGTGCGGGTCGGCTTCAAGTTCGCGCCGGTGGGCCCGCAATAAATCACGCACCTGCGTCCGCCGCAGATTCTGTAGTGGCTGCTGCACTTCCTCGCCGATCTGGCTAGCCTGATTAACGACATCGCCGACGCCTGGAACCTGCGGGGTCTGCGGTAGCGGCAAACCCAACTGCGCCGACGCTGGGGCGGCACTGAGCGCTAAAACCATGAACAGGAGGGCGAAAATCCGCATCATGCAGCCCCAACGTTTGACCGGCCCATATTCATCCCTTCACTATTCGCAGATTCCAGCGGAAGAAACCGCCAACCTCAGCCGTTTGATCCAATAGAAGATGCCGGGCGCCGCCGACCAAACCCGCTCAGACATCGTCGCGATGCTGCCGCGCTTAAGGCGGTTCGCGCGAGCCCTCACGGGCAGTTTGGCGGACGCAGACGACATCGTGCAAATCGCTGTGGAGCGCGCGCTGATGCGTATCGATCAATTCCAAGAGGGCACGCGACTCGACAGCTGGCTGTTCAGCATCACGCGCAACGCATGGATCGACGAAGCCCGCTCGCGCACCCGCCGCGGCAAAATCTTCGCGCCGGCGGAGGCCGGCGAGCAAGTCGGCTATGGCGGCGAAGGGGATGTCCACGCCAAACTTGAGGCCGACGATGTTTGGACAGCCATGCGCAAACTGCCTGACGAACAGCGCGAAGCCGTCGCCCTCGTCTGCGTCGAAGGCCTTGCGTATCGCGAAGCCGCCGACGCGCTCGGCGTACCGATCGGAACACTCACCAGCCGCCTCGCGCGCGGACGCGAGGCGCTGCAGATCATGTTGGGAGGCGCCCGATGAGCGTCGATACTGAAAAACTGATCGCGTTCGCCGACGGCGAACTGAGCGGCGCCGAGGTCGCCGAGGTCGAAGCGGCGCTCGCGGAAAATCCTGCGCTACGCGAGCAGTTAGAGTCGTATCGTCAGCTCAGCGCGCGTCTCTCCGCGGCATTTGACGGCGCGCTCACTGAACCTGTCCCGCAGCGCCTGACCGAAGCGGCGCAGACATTGCGTCAAGCCGAAGTGATCGACTTCGCCTCGCGCCGAACCGCCAAATGGTCGTTCCGCGAATATGGCGCCATGGCCGCCAGCATCGCGCTTGGCCTCGTCGTAGGCGTCGGCGTGCTACAGCCGCCTGCGCCGATGGTCGCAACCGCCGCTAGCGGCCTTGAAGCGCAAGGCGCGCTCTCGGAGGCGCTCAACACCCAGCTCGCAGCCGACGAAGCCGGCGCCGTTCGCATCGGCGTCAGCTTCCGCAATCACGACGGCGCCTACTGCCGCGCCTTCGATCTGACCCAAGGCGGCGCATCGGGTATCGCTTGCCGCGACAACAATCGCTGGAGCATTCCGCTTCTCTCCGGTAGCGCCACCGGCGGCGAGGTTCGCACCGCCGGCGCGTCGACCGAAGTGCTCAACGCGGTTGACGCCATGATCGAAGGCGATCCGCTCGACGCCGCCGCCGAACGCGCCGCCCGTGACGCCGACTGGCGCTAGATCACATCTTCGCGAGTCACGGACGCGTGCTTTGCCGCGTGCGGCAAACGCAGGCTTGCTTCAGGCGCAAAAGCGGAGGGATCTCATGTCCATTTTTCCAAAGATACAAGGCCCATGCCCGTACAAGAGTGAACTTTCCAAATACATGGATGGCGACCTTTGCCGGCTCTGCGACCGCCGCGTTGTCGATCTCAATCCGTTGTCGAGCGCCGAGCGCGTAGCGCTGATCTCCGGCTGCAAGGAAAAGATCTGCGTCTCTTACAATCTTCGCCCCGCGGTGGCGGCAGCGCTCACCGTCGCGGCAATTGGGACCCCGCTGAGCGCGGCGGCACAAGATGCCAGCATGGACGAGGTCGAAATTATCGTCGGCACGATCATCGAA
>JAHBYF010000011.1 GCA_019636095.1 Hyphomonadaceae bacterium | reverse complement strand
ACCGCCACCGCCGCCACGATCGCCGCCGCCGAAGCCGCCGCCACCGCCGCGATAGCCACCGCCGCCGTAGCCGCCGCCACCGCCTTCGCGGCCGCCGCCGCCGCCACCGCGATAGCCGCCACCGCCGCCGCCGCCGCGGTAGCCACCGCCACCGCCGCCGCCGCCACCGCCGTAGCCGCCGCCACCGCCAAAACCGCCACCGCCGCCGCCGAAGCCGCCGCCAGTGTCACCGCCGCCAAATTCTTGATGATCGCGCTCGCGTCCGCGGCCGCCGCGCTTTTCTTTCTTCCGATCGTTGTTGTCGTCGTCGCCGAAATCGTCGTCGAAACTCATTTCCACTTGTCCTGATCAAGGCCGAGGCGAACGCCATCGGCCGCGCGCACGCTTTCACGTACACACGTCACCGCGAATTTCTGCTTTGTTGGAGAGTTTGTATTCAGCCGCACTCTGCGGAACTTCGCACCATCGCCGGTCAACACGACCGGCTTCTTCACAATGCGCTTATGCGCGAGGGGGTTCCCGCGCGCAAGCGGCAAGTCTTGGTTTACGCGGGATTCATGTCGATTTGGGGGACACGTCGACGCTCCTGCGCCGCGACAACTCGTGACACTATGTAGGCGCCGATCAGCTTAGAGACGACGCCTGTCAAAATCGTCCCCCAGGCGAAAATGCCGGGCACGACGAAGGATGCCAGCCAAATAAACAGGACTTGGTCGACCGGCGCCGAGATGCAGCTGGAGATCAATATCCTCTGTGACAGCGGCTGGTTCGAGAACGTGTAGACCGCCCAATCGCAAGTCTCGCTAACTAGAAACGCGACACCGCTGGCCACCACAATCACCGGCCAGGCGGTCAGCGTCGAAAGCGCCAGTCCGGCAATCATCGCGCCGAAAATCCAGTGCTTGATCTCGCGTTGGGCAAAGTCGCGCACGACAAGCACCAAGCCTGTAACCACCGTGAACGGATGCCACGACCCGCCGCCCAGATCGTCCGGAATCGGAATTGTTGAGATGCCGGCGAACGCCCAATTGATCACCGGCATCAGCCCGACATAGGCCGCCGTCCAGCGCCGCCCGGAGAGAAAAATCGCAACGACCGTGACGATGACGATTGGAATAGCGATGTGCGGTTGCTGCAGAAAGGCGAGCGCGTCGTTCATGGGGTCCTATTGGAGTGAGCCGATCGCCGCGTCCAGCGACAAGAGATTCGAAGGCCCAACACCGCTTGGGATGCATCCAAGGGTGTGTCGTGAGACATCCACTGAAGATGGCCGCAGAAGCACTCCAGACCCTCTCGCCGCGCCGCGCGCTCCTTGAGCTTGCGATTGTTGTCGGTTTTGCACTGGGCTCCAAGTATGTGCTCGATCAGGTCATTTGGGTTTATGCGGGCCCAATCTCACTCATCACGACACTCGTGTTGTTTAGCATCTATCTTTGGCGCCGCGGTGGGAGTTGGGCGTCTCTAGGTCTACGAAAGCTCCCCGGACTCAAATCCAAATTGCTGCTCCTGCCGCAGACGCTTCTCGCGATTGTCGCCATTCTCGCATGCGGCAATCTCGCTGGCCTAGCTGGCGAACAACTTGGCCTCTGGACATACAGCCAAGCGCCTGCCGGCGTTGAAGCGCGCTGGGGCAATATTGAAGGCAACTTGCCGGTCTATCTGCTCTGGCTTGCGATCACATGGACCAGCGCCGCCTTTGCGGAGGAATTGTTCTTCCGCAGCTTCTTGATCACACGCTTCCGCGCGGCCTTGGCGAAGATTCCAATGAGTGAAGTTCTTGCGATCGTGTTCGCAGCGGCGATCTTCGGCTACGGACATTTCTATTATCAAGGCATTCGCGGCCTCGTCAGCACGGGTGCGATCGGGATCGCCCTCGGGACGCTCTACCTTCTCTACAAACAAAATCTCTGGCCGCTCATTCTCGCGCACGGCCTCGTAGATACGATGGTGTTTACCGCACTCTACGCGGGTTTGACTGGCGCCTAGCGATCGCGTGCGAAAGCGGGGCCGCCGGCCAGCATTGCGTGACACCCGTCACGGCGCCCCAGCCAGCTCCATCATACCTTGGGATCATCGCAATGACGCGATTGACAGAGGCTCAAACAAGGGAGCACCACATGACCAAGTTCTATTGCCTGATCGCAGCGGCGGCAGTGTTTCTCCCTGTCGCGGTGGCGACGATGAGCCAAGCCGCGATGATCGTCGCTTGATGCGCGACGCCCGTGGTGAGGGGGAAGGGCGCGGAGCGATCCGCGCCCTTTTAATTTAGCGTCAGCCGCCAGCCGCTTTGGCCCTTGGTGAGCGCGTCAGCCAAGAACGGCAGCGCCTCTTTCAGAGCGTCGCTCAGCCCGAACGGCGGATTGATCAGAAACACGCTTGAGCCAACAAGCTTGCCCTCGCGCTGCGGCGTCGCCACCCAGAGATCAGCCCGCAGTGTGTCCCGATCAGTAAAGCCACGCACCTCGGCATCGGCGCCATCGAGAATAGCGCTGCTCTTCAGCGGCCGCCACCAGAGGTAAACACCGTGCGCAAACCGCTTCGAGCAAGCCCGCAACGCTTTCACCGAAACGTCGATCTCATCGGTCGCCTCGTATGGCGGATCGATGAGCACTAGCCCGCGCTTTTGTGGAGGCGGCAACAATGCCCCGAGCGCTTCCCAACCATCGCGCTCATGCACCTGGACATTGGCTTTTCGCGGCAGCGCCCGGCGCAATGCGCCCGCGTCTTCAGGGTGCAGCTCGCACCCCATCAGCGCGTCTTGCTCGCGGAGGTTCGTCGTCACCAATGCCGGCGAGCCGGGATATGTCCGCAGCGCGCCATTGGCGTTGAAGCTGCGGATTGCCTCCAAATATCGCGCGATCAACGGCGGCAGGTCCGGCCAATCCCAAAGCCGTGAGATCCCATCTTTCCATTCCGGGCTGCGCTCAGCTTCCGAACTCGCCAGGTCATAGAGACCACGCCCGGCGTGCGTATCCAGCACCGCGAACGGCGTCTCTTTGCGCTTGAGCGCATCGATACAGTAAAGCAGGACAGCATGCTTGAGGACGTCGGCATGATTGCCGGCATGGAAGGCGTGGCGATAGTTCACGCGAGCGGCTTAACCGGAGAAAGCGTGATGGCAAAGGTGCTAGGTGTGGGCGGGCTTTTCTTTAAGTCGCGTGATGGCGATGCGATGCGCGATTGGTATGGCCGCGTGCTGGGCATCACCTTCGCCGATTGGGGCGGGGCGCTGTTCTTGCCCCAGGACACCGCCGCTCACGATGGCGCTGCCACCGTCTTCAGTCCCTTCAAGGCAGATACCGATTACTTTGCGCCCTCGGACAAGGAATTCATGTTCAATCTGATCGTCGACGATCTTGCCGGCGTCCTGGCGCGCGCCAAAGCCGAAGGTGTTGAGCCGATCATGACGATGGATGAGGCGAACGGCAGCTTCGCCCACATTATGGACAACGAAGGCCGCAAGATTGAATTGTGGCAACCAAAGCCCATGTCGTGAGCATGAGCGCCTTTCGCGATAACACCGCTGAACATCGCTACGAACTCGATGCGTCCGATGGGAAATCGTTTGCCGAATATCGCGACCTTGCTGGCGTACGTGTCATTTTGCACGTGGAGACGCCGGTCGATGCGCGGGGCAAGGGCTACGCCTCGGCGCTCATGAAGCACATCGTCAATGAGGCGCGTTCAACCAAGCGGCGCCTACGCGCCAGCTGCGCCTTCGCGGTCGCGTACTTCCGCCGGCATCCGGATACTGCCGACGTTCAAGCTTGAGGCGCGCCTTCGACCGGGAAGCCCTGTTCGCGCCAAGCCTTCATGCCGCCATCGAGGGCCAACACGCGCGTGAATCCCATCCGCCGCAAGGTCGCCGCCGCTAATGTCGAAATCTTGCCGACTTCGCAATAGGTCACGATCCGTACGGTTGGGTCCGGGAAAGCCTCGTTCACGCGCAATTCCAGCTGTCCGCGCGAAAGATGAGTGGCGCCGGGAATGTGACCCGCCTGGAACTGCTCTTTCTCGCGCACATCGAGAACGATCATATCGTTTGCGCCGGTCGCTACGCGGTTCTTCACCTCATCCATCGAGATGAACGGCACTTCCGCGGCTGCTTCACTCAGCAATTGCGCGACGCTCGTGCCGCCACTCATGTTGACGCGCAGCGCTTCCGTCAGGTGCTCTGGCATCGAAGGCGAGTGTGCCTGCATCATCGCAACGAACTCTTCGCGATCTGCTTTTTGCAAGCGTGGGTTCGACCGTATTTCCTCTTCGAGCGTCGAGCAGGTGTGTCCCTTGTAGTCATGCGCTGGATAGATGCGCAGGCCGGCGTCCAACTTCAGCAGCTTGTTGAAAAGACTGTCATAGAGCTGCTCAGGATCGCCCGATGGCAGGTCTGTGCGTCCGGTCGCCCCGATCAGCAGCGCATCGCCGGTAAACACCCGATCGCTCATGATCAGGCTCATGGAATCTTTCGTGTGCCCCGGCGTGTGCATCACTGTGAGCCGCAGGTTTCCGACCTTTACGACGTCGCCCTCGTCAACCCGCATCGTCACGTACGGGGAGGGCGAATTTTGATGCGCGACGACGGGCGCTCCAACCAATTGCGAAAGCTGCTTGCTGCCGCTGAAGTGATCGGCATGAGTGTGGGTGTCGATCACGTAGCGGATGCGCGCGCTATATTGCGTCGCCAGCGCTTGGTAGCGCGCCAGCTGGCGAACTTCGGGATCGATCACGGCCGCGGTGCAGGTTTCGCCACAGGCGATAAAGTAGGATTGGCATCCTCCCGTGGCGATCTGCTCGAAAATCATCGCATTCCTCCCGGACGTCTCGAAGCGCCTTGGCCTCTAGCATGACGCCCGGGAAGGAAACTGCAATCTCTAGCCCTCGCGGGGCGCCTTCGGCTGCGGCACGATACGCAGATAGGATTTCAGCGTTTTCCAACCAGCCGGGAACAGCTTCTTGGCGTCATCGTCTGAGACCGCCGGTACGATGATTACGTCCTCACCGCTTTTCCAGTTCGCCGGCGTCGCAACCTTGTGGTTGGCGGTAAGCTGGATGGAGTCGATCAGGCGCAGCACCTCATCGAAATTGCGGCCCGATGACATCGGATAATAGAGCGTCGCTTTGATGATCTTGTCCGGTCCGATGACAAAAACCGTGCGCACTGTCGCGTTCGTGGCTGCAGTTCGGCCCTGGCTGGTGTCGCCCGCATCGCCGGGCAGCATGTCGTAGAGTTTTGCCACCTTCAGATCGCTGTCGCCAATCATCGGATACTGGACGTCGCCGCCGGTCACTTCCTTGATGTCGCCGCGCCAGCGCTCGTGGTCGGCTACGGGGTCAACGGAGAGTCCGATGACCTTGACATTCCGCTTCCTGAATTCGGGCTCAAGCTTCGCAAGATAACCCAGCTCCGTCGTGCAGACCGGTGTGAAATCCTTCGGGTGCGAGAATAGGACGGCGTAGCTGTCGCCGATCCAATCATGAAACCTGATCCGGCCTTGGGTCGTCTCGGCTTCGAAATCCGGCGCCTTGTCGTTGATGCGTAGAGCCATTGGGGCCTCCTGAACTTGGATCGCGTGGGGAGGAGCGAACCGGGGTCGAAACGGACATTGGAAGCCGATGGCGCTTTGGCAAGCCGCACTTAACGTAACCGGCGCATCACACTACGAATGAAGCGCGAACGGAGGTCGGCGTGACACGTTTCTTGAACTGGTTCGACGCGAATCCGCTTCGTCCAGCTGTCGCGGCTATCTTCGCCATCCTCGCGCTCGGTTCACTTGCAAACATGCTGAGCCCACCGCGTCAGGACCGGCACTGGTATCCCTACCTTTCCCACACGCCGCAGGTGGAGATTACCGAAACCGGTTTCACCGTCGCCCCGGTCAGTGATTGGAGCTACGAGTACGACCGCGAGACAGATGCAACCTACCTGCCGTCCGCGTCCTATGATTTCGGCGACCTGCGCCGGGTCTGGTTCATGCTGGAGCCGCAGCCGGGCTCACAGCTCGCGGCGCACACTCTGCTGCTGTTCGAGTTCAGCGGCGACCGCATCCTCGGCCTCACCATCGAAGCGCGTCGAGAGGAGGGTGAGGAATATTCTGCCTTCCGCGGTCAGTTCAACGCGTTCGAGCTGATCTATATCTGGGCCACGGCGCGCGATCTGCTCATCCGCCGCGCCACAATGCTGGATCACGAAGTCTTTGTGTATCCTGTCGATATCACCGAAGAGCAAAGCCGCGCGTTGCTGTTGCACTTGCTCGAACGCGCGCAATCGTTGTCGTACACGCCGCGCTACTACAACACGATCGTCTCCAACTGCACAAACGAACTTGCGAAGGCCGCAGGCTTCCACTGGGCGCCGGCCTACGTCCTCACCGGGCGTTCGGATGAATATCTCTATCGTCGCGGCATCATTCCCGGCCCAAGTTTTGATCAAGCCCATCGCCGCTCGGACATGACTGAGTTTATCCAAGCGCTAAACCAAGCGCCGCATGCAACGTTCGATCACGAGCTGCTGGCCGAACTTCGTCGCCGGAACGGAATCTAGAGCACCGTTATTTCGAAGCCTTCACCAGCGCATCGCGCTCCGCCGCAGTAAGCGCCCGCCATCTGCCCTCCGGCAAATCGCCAAGCCACAACGGTCCGATACGCGTACGTAATAGATCGACCACTTCAAGCTCGACTAATTCGCACATGCGCCGGATTTGGCGCTTTCGACCTTCGTTGAGGATGAAGCGGATGCGCCAGGGCTCGACCACGTCGATTGTCGCCGGCTTCAGCTTCTTGCCGTCCAGTTCCAATCCATGCCGTAGCCACGCCAGCTTGCGCTCGTTGATCTGCCCGCGCACGCCGACGAGATATTCTTTGTCCAGTTTCGACTCTTCGCCGATCGCGGCCTTCGCCAGCACGCCGTCTTCGCTGAGCAACAGGAGGCCGCGCGAATCCTGATCGAGTCGACCAAGCGGCGCCAGGCTCGTGCGTGATGTTGGCATCGGGTCGGCGCCGCCAATCAAGTTCGCTTTCGTCAACAACCGCGCCGCCGGCACTTGCTCGCCTTCCGGCTGCGATGACACAAAACCCACTGGCTTGTTGATTGCGACGCTGATCTTTGCCGGCGTCCCGACTGCAACGGTCACTTCAATTGTCTGTCCGCGTTCGACCTTGCGTCCGGGCTCAGCGACACGCACGCCATCGATGCTCACTAATCCGGCTGCGATCAGCTCTTCGGCTTCGCGGCGCGAACACACGCCTTCACTGGCGAGCCACTTATTGACCCGTTGCGGTTCTGCCCCGTCATAGGTTTTTCGCCACGCCATCGGCGCTTGTTAGCCACAGGAGTAGCTCAGCTGCAATGCACGCAGATGCCCAACCGCGCGTGGCTGGATTTGATGTTCATCGGTCATGCACGCCAGTTGGCGATAGAGCGCAATCGAGCGGGCTCGCTCCTCTGGCGAACCGTCGCGCAGCATATCGGCCAAGTTCGACATTGAAGGCGCATAATTCAGGCGCGCCGCACGATCGTAGAGCGCCTCCGCCTCAGCCAGATTGCGTGGCGCGCCAACGCCATCTCGATAGAGCGTGGCAAGCATGTGTAGCGCGTCCGGCTGATTGGCTTCCGCCGCCCGCTGCAAGAAGGGGAGCGCCGCCGTAGGATCTTGCGGCCCCGCCGGGCTGTCGCGCAGCCATCGCGCGTAGAAGAATTGCGCGCGGGGATCGCCGCGCTCTGCAGCCGCTAGCCAAAGTCGTCCGGCTTCCACTTGCGATTGCCGATCTCCCGGCAAGCTCGCGGCATAATCAATCTGCGCTGCCGTAAATCCTGCCTCGGCGGCTTGCCGCAAGCGCTCGTTAGCCGTTGCGTCATCGATACCCGCGTGCGGCGCCGTCCGACGGAGTTGCCACGAGAGATAGAGCGCCGCTGCATTGTGCTGCGCCGATGCCAAATCGCATTGCTCGCGGGCCGCGGTTGGGCTCGGCAGAAATCCTCCCGTGCCTGCCATGTGGCCCAGACATGCCAATGTTTGCGCGTCGGCGTCGCCAGCGGCGGCGCGTGTTTCAATTTGCTGCGCCAAAGTTTCGTCGATCCGCGCTGCAACCTCACGCCACGGCGTCCGCTCAAGCGCCGCTGACGTGAGCGCCGGAGCAAGCGTGCTCGTCGGCGTCGCGGCAGCCTCAGCGCGCGGTGTGGAAATTTGCAGCGACGCTATGCTCAGTTCGCCGGAGCGGATCAGGTTGATCACACGTCCCGCGCCGAATCCGACGACGAACAGCGCCGCCACCGCCGCGGCGAATACGCCCAATGTCTTCAGTTGCTTTTCACCCTCGCTCTCGCGGCGTTTCAGAAGGGCCGACCGAACCACGGCGAGGACGCTCGGCAGCGCTGCGACATTCGCTTTCGTCGGCGAGAGCTTGTCGACTTCCCCGATCAACGCCTGGAATCGTGACTTGAAGGCAGTGCGATCTCGGAGCGCCAGGTCGACACGCGGCGCAGTGCGGAACGGCGCCGGTGTCGCATCTGTCGCGAGTTCGGCGTTCACGAGCTTTTTCCGCTCATGCGCCAATGCCGCCAGCATGGCCATCTCAGCGGTCGGCGTCCCGTGCGACCATAGGCCGATGACGCACTTCGCATCATCGATCAGATTAGCGATTTCGGCTTCGCCCGGCGCTCCCGCTGCGGCGTCGAAACCCAACGTCTTCAATGCCTGCGCAAGCCCTCCTGCCTGCGCATCGGCATCGGGCGTTGCAGCAATGAAAACTTCCGCCATAAGTCTCCCACCTCAGAACATGTTGAACCGAAGCGGACGCGGGAGCGTCAAGCAAAGAGGCGAAACATTGCTGCGTCTTAAGCTGGCGGTCCACTGCGCCTCACGCCGGGACCCCGTGAAGAAAGTCTCGACGCCTTGTCGGGAACGGCGCTAGGCCTTCGTTCTTCAACTATGAGGCCGTATCCGATGCTTTATGCCATCCTGTGTTATAATGACGAGGCGACCGTCTTCTCCTGGACCAAGGAAGAGGATGCAGCCGTCATGGATCGGCTCAATGTCGTCCATGAAAAGTGGGAGGCTAAAGGCAAGCTGAAGCCTTCGCTCCGCCTGTTGCCCACCTCCGCCGCCACCACGCTCCGCAAGAAGGACAACGAGGTGCTCGATGGCCCCTATGCAGAGACCAAGGAGCAATTGCTTGGCTTCTACATCATCGAAGTCGATGACTTGGAGGAGGGCCTCACGTTTGCGCGCGAACTTACCGCGGCCAATCCTGGCGGCGCCTACGAACTTCGCCCCATCATGCTTTACAATTCGGGCTCGCCCGTAAAGGCGCGCTAGGTGACGGATTTGGCCTGGATTGACGCGGCGCTGGTAAGCGCGCGCCCCCAGGCGGTTGCGGCGTTGTTGCGGTATTTCCGCGACCTCGATCTCGCTGAGGAGGCCTACCAAGACGCCTGCCTTCGCGCGCTGAAGAATTGGCCCAAGAACGGGCCGCCACGAGATCCGGCCGCTTGGCTCATTATGGTCGGCCGCAACGCCGCCATCGACGTTACGCGACGCCGCGCCAAGCAAACCGAACTGCCCGACGAAGATCAGATCTCCGATCTGGGCGACGTTGAAGACGCCGCAGCGCAGCGTTTGGATGAAGCGGATTATCGCGACGACGTGTTGCGCCTATTGTTTATCTGCTGCCATCCCGATCTGCCCGCGACCCAACAAGTCGCATTGGCGCTGCGCATCGTCTCCGGTCTGAGCGTACCGCAAATCGCGCGCGCGTTTCTCGTCGGTGAGAGCGCGATGGAACAGCGCATCACCCGCGCCAAAGCCAAAGTCGCGGGCGCCGGCGTGCCGTTCGAAGCGCCGAATGCTGTCGATCGCGCTGAGCGCTTGGCGTCGGTCGCCGCCATGATCTACTTGGTCTTCAATGAAGGCTACTCCGCTGCAGATCCTGCCAGCGACCGAGGTTCGCTCTGTGACGAAGCCATACGCCTCGCGCGTTTGCTTTTGCGCATGTACCCGAGCGAGCCCGAAATCATGGGTCTGCTCGCATTGATGCTGCTCCAACACGCGCGTATCGCCGCGCGTTTCGATGCGGACGGCAACGCCGTTCTGCTCGAAGATCAGGATCGCAAGATATGGAAGCGTCCGCTCATACAAGAAGGCCTGGCGCTCATCGATAAAGCGATACGATTACGCAGGCCTGGCTCGTATCAAATTCAGGCGGCGATCGCTGGCCTTCACGCGCGCGCGCAAACTGCGGGTGAGACAGATTGGGCTGAAATCGATGCGCTTTACCAAGCGCTTGAACGCCTCACGCCTTCGCCCGTCATCACGCTGAATCGCGCGGTCGCCGTAGCCAAGCTCAACGGTCCGCAAGCCGCACTCGATCTCATCGCGCCGCTGGCCGAGCGCTTGGCGGGTTACTTCTACTTCCACGGCGCTCGCGGCGCGTTCCTGAAAGAACTCGGCCGCAACTCCGAGGCGCGCGAGGCCTTCAACCAAGCGATCGCGCTCGCAAATACGCCCGCGGAAGCAGCTCACATTCGCCTGCACCTCGATACTCTGGCAAATTCAGTGAAGGGGTGATGGCGTCAGAATTCTAACGCGACGCTGCGCAACAGGCTTTTGGTCTTGCGGCGTCCTCTGGCTAGGCGATAAACGAACCGGAAATCGACGAAATGAAAGGGCCGGATGAGCGTGCAAGCGGCGATGGCGGCGCTGGGACGCCGCGATTTCGCCGCGGCGAAAGCGGCTGCCGAAGCCATCGTGTCGCAACGGCCGGGGGACGCCGCCGCCAATCATGTGCTCGGCATCGTTGCGCTGGAAACCGGAAATCCGGCGCTCGCGAAGACTCATCTCAGCCGCGCTGACTCTTCTACACCTGGCAATCCTCACATTCTCAATCTGCTCGGCGTCGCATGTCAGCGCCTAGGCGAGGCCGATGCAGCGAAGCGCTTGTTTGAGCGCGCGGGCAGTCGAGGCCTTATCGATGGGTGGCGCAATCTTGGCGATGCGGAAAGCGCTGCCGGAAATTCGCCAGCGGCATCGCGCGCATACGAACAAGCGCTTGCTCTCAATCCGAACGATGCGCCATCGCACGCGGGCTTTGCGCAGGCTGCCGAATTGCTTCATCGCAATGAGCTTGCGCGCTCGCATGCGGAGAAGGCGCTTGCGCTTGATCCGAAGAATGAGATCGCAACGCTCACCCTTGCCAATCTTGCATTCAGGGCCGGCGACTTGGGGGAGGCGAAGCGGTTCGCATTCGAGGTTGCCCGCGGCGGGCGATCGCCAACAAATCGGGCGCTTGCTTGGGGGGTGATCGGCGACGCCGAGGATCGCGAAGGTGAAGCGTCCGATGCGTTCGCTGCGTTCAGTGAAGCCAATCGGTTGCTGCTTAGCAGATTTCAGCCGCTGCTTGGAGATATCCATCTCCCATATCATCCTGACGGCGTATCGCGGATGGCGGATTTTGTTGCCGCAGCTGATGTCGCCCATTGGAGCGCGCCGCTATCCGAGAAGACTCCGGTATTTTTGGTGGGATTTCCAAGATCCGGAACGACGCTGCTTGAGCAGGTGCTTGAGTCGCATTCGCGGTTCGTTTGCATCGAAGAACGCGAACACTTGGCGTTGGCGGCGGCGGAGGTTGCGCTTGATCCGCGCAAGATCGCGGAGCTTGCTGATGATCAGATCATTGCCATTCGCGCGGAATATTGGAAACGCATCCGCGCCGAGAGAGAAATTGGCGGCAAGACTGTTGTTGATAAGCTGCCGCTGAACATCATCTTTCTTCCGCTGATCCGGCGCGTTTTTCCGGATGCGAAAATATTGTTGGCATTGCGTGATCCTCGCGACGTGATCTTGTCTTGTTATCAGCAGCGTTTCGGCATGAACGCGGCGATGGTGCAATTTCTTCAGCTCGAAACGGCGGCCCAGTATTACGACAAGGTGATGTCTTTGGCGCTTCTGTGCCGCGAACGGCTGGGATTGGCGGTGCTTGAAGTGCGCTACGAAAAGACCGTTGAAAACCTTGAAGCGGTTGCGCGCAGCGTGTGCGCCTTTCTTGATGTGGGGTTCGAGGAGGCGATGCTTTCGCCGGCTGAAGCCGCCAAGCAACGCAACATCAATACGCCATCGGGCCGCCAAGTTGTGCAACCGATTTACACGCGCTCGGTGGCGCGCTGGAAAAAATATGAAACGCAGCTAGCGCCGGTTTTGCCGACGTTGAACGCCTGGGCGGCGCGCTTGGGTTATTAGGGCGTCTCAGCTGCTGTTGAAGACGACCGCCGAACTCTCCGCGTCGGTTTCGAAGTCGTCAAAGCGGTCGATCCGGTTCGCGGCTTCGGGCGGCGCGCGCAGGAGCTCGGCGGCGCGATGCGGCTTGGCGTGGAGCGTGCGCGAGAGACGGCGCGCATAGGCGCGCGGATCGTTGTACGCGCGCAGCAGCGCTTCGTAGCGGAGCGCAAGACCCCAGGCGGAGCGGAAACGCAGCGGTTCCTGGTGGCGCACCCATTCGCGGTCCTGGCGCAGGATCGGCTTATGGCGCACGCGGTTTGCGCGGCGCCTACTGGGCCGGGCAGGACGCGGCGGCGGGCGGTTTTCGCGGTAGATGAAGGGGCGCGGCGCATCCGCCTTCGACAGGCTCAGGTTGACGCTCGGGGGACCTGCGTCGCGCTGAGCCGGTCGAAGCGTGGGAGACTGAAAGCAGCGAAAACGCACGCGCCAATCCTGCGGTGCGTCGGGGTAGAAATAGCCGAACCGGCGCTTGCGTGGGCGCGGCGCGCGTAAGAGCGGGCGGACGTTGGGTTTGGCATAGGCGGCGGCTTCGATCAGCAACAGCCGCCGCATCATCGCTTCGCCGCAGCGCAGCCACGAGGCCATCAGCTGATGCGCTTTGAGCGTGAGCGTGTGTTGGGCGGCGACGTGCGCCGGGCCGCCGAAGAGCGCGGCGAGAATGTGCATGAACGCTTCCGCGACACACCACAATGCAAGCGGCGCTGTGGTGTAGTTCGTGTCGGATGGTGGCGAGGCGTTCATGCGGGGCGCAGTATGCGGCCGTTTGCGACTCCGCCGGATAGATCGCGATCTATCCCCGGTTTTTTATCCTGCTATCCGATGACGCCGCAGGCGATGCGAGCGCCGCCGCCGCCGAGTTCCGGCGTGTCGGTGTACGTGTCGCCGCCTTCGTGAATCATCAGCGCGTGCCCGCGCAGACGATCAATGTCGCTGATGCGTGGTGCAGTCAGCATCAGAACGGCGCGTCCGTCGTCGCCGACATCGATGCGCGGCAGGTCGCCGAGATGACCGTCGCCGGTCGGGCCGGCGTGATGGCCAGTGTCTTCCGGATCCCAATGGCCGCCGGCGGCGCCGGCGGGCGTAACTTCGCCGTCATGAGCCATCGGGCCGCAATCGGCGGTTTCGTGCACGTGGAACCCGTGCGGGCCTGGCGGCAGACCGTAGAGATTGAGATCGAATATCGCGCCTTGCGCGCTGTCGCGAATGGTGACGGTTCCAATCGCGTCGCCGGCGCCTTCGGGCGTTGCCCGCGACATGGCGACGACGGATTGGTCCGTCATGTCAGGCGCGGGAACCGTCGGCGCGGGCGTGTTGGGCCCGCATGCAGCGAGCGCCAACGCGGTGGCGGCGAACGAAATCGGAAGCGTGAAGCGTGGAGGCATAGCGGCATCTCCTGCGTTGCCTGCAGGGGGAGCTAGGGCGTTTGGGGTGGAGGGCGAGGTGGTTGGTCTACCTCGCCCCCGCGAGGGGGAGAGGACGCGCGGCACGCGCGGGTGAGGGGGCGTGCTTGCCGGATGAAGCGCTTTCGTTGACGCAGGCGCTGTAGCTTCTCGCACCCACCCTCATCCGTCGGCTTCGCCGACACCTTCTCCCGCCCATGCGGGAGAAGGGAGGAGCTTAAGCTTCCAACTCACGCTTCGGCGCGGTCACCTTGCCGGCGCCGGCGCCGAGGATGAGGCCAGCGATTGTCCCGATCGCGACTTGGTCGAAGATGATGCCGAGGAAGAGGCAGACGAGAAAAACGCCGCCAGCCGAGAGCTTGTGCATGGTGGGGAGGATAGCCGTTTCCGGCCATTATGGTAAGTCTTGTACGTGAGAGTCTCGGATGACTAATTTGAGTCTACCATGGAAGTGAGCTGCTGATGAAGCTGCCCGACAAGATCAAGCCACTCTGGTGGCTCCTAGTCGTATCTGTACTCACCGCATTCTTGTCCCTGCGCTTTCAAGATCTCGCGCAAGGAAATGCCTCCACGTTGGATTCCTTTGCCGCGGTCTTACTCGTTGCGCTCTTGCTGGCTCCACTTTTCAGCGAAGTGAGCTTGGCGGGCATCACGCTCAAGCAGCAAATCTCGGAATTGAAGTCAGATGTTTCCTCTGCTCTCGGCGAAATCCGAAATGAAATGCGTTCAATCGTCGACGTCCGAAACACAGCGAGTTCCCACGTTTACAATTTGATGAATCCCCCTCCAGACGTCGCGCTCCCAAAGCTTGAGGAGCAGGCGCGCCTCGCTGTGGATCGCATTCTGAAAGAGCGCGGGGTCACGGGAAGCACCGAACCCGCCTCTGCGCCACCGGAGACAATACAACTATTTACGCTTCGATTCTCGCTTGAGAACGAGATCAAACGAATTGCCTCAGGACGACAAATTGGAACAGAGCGAAGAGCTGGGTCGGCTCTAGTTCATGATTTGAGGCGCGCAGAGATCGTCAACGCGGACCTAGCTGAAACTGTGCGCGATCTCTACGCAATTTGTTCGTCAGCCATCCACGGCGATCCCGTGTCGTCCAAGCAAGTGGAATTCGCATTGAGGACTGGGCGGGTAGTGCTCGGTGCACTGCGAGAGATTGAATAATGGCGGCAAATCTCGAGCGCTTCTCGAAGGATCTTGAGCGGCTTATTCGCGAGGGATTGATGCTCGAGCTGGCGATGATCCGGGACATAATCGGAGAGGCCGCGTTTCTCAAGCAGGTCAAAGCCGACATCGAAAAACGAGCCAAAGAGCCCGGCGCTGACTTCGACAAGGAGGCTACGTTGAAGGCGAACGTTGAGCTTCCCGATTTCAAGGTGGCGTATGAAGCTTGGTACTCTGAGGCTTTGGCTCTGATTGGCCAACTGCTCCCAGAGCGACTTGAGAACTTCAAGAGCTTTTACGAGAAGCCGCGCGCCCGAAAGTCCGTGCAGTACGGCAACTACGTTATGCAGGACTATCTACAAAACCTCACTGTCCGATTGGGAGGTGATCCCGTTGTCGAACCTAAGGCCGCGCTTCCGCAGTTTCGGCAACAACTCGCTATCGTCCAGGCAGCAAAGAAGCGTTTCGAAAGTTCGCTGTTTGAAATCCGACAGCTCGTCCAAGCGGAGTTGTTTGATCACGAAATTGAAAGTGCGCGCGAACTTCTGAAAAGCAAATTCGTTAGGGCCGCAGGGATGGTCGCCGGTGTCGTGCTAGAAAAGCATTTGCGCCAGGTGTGCGAGGACCACAAACTCAAGGCGTCGAAAAAGAACCCGGGTATCGCTGACCTAAGTGAGCTGTTGAAGTCGAATTCCGTCATAAGCGTTCCGCAGTGGCGTCAGATAGGTTTTCTGGCGGACGTAAGAAACTTGTGCGGCCACGCCAAAAGCGCTGAGCCAACGCCTGAGCAAGTCGGCGACTTGATCGACGGCGTTCAAAAGGTACTTAAAACAGTGGCCTAGATTAAGGCCCCTTACGTCGCCGCCCACGATAGTGCGGCTTCTTCGCCAGCACCGTTGCGCCTGTCGCAGTGGCTCGGCCTTCTTCGCGGCTGGCGCGGACAGCGGTGTCGGCCGCTTCGCGTAGGGCTTCCTGGCGCGCCAGCGGATCGTCGGCGATTAGGAGTTCGGTTTCCTGCAGGCGTTTGATTTCGTCGCGGAGGCGGGCGGCGGTTTCGAACTCCAGGTCGGCGGCGGCGTCTTTCATCTGCTTTTCTAGGTCGGCGATGTAGGTCTTCAGGTTGTGGCCGATGAAGGCGGCGCCGTCTTCGCCGACGCCACGCGCGCGTTTGTCGCCGCCGGCGCCGCGTTTGAAGGCCATTGGGTCGCGCGGGTCGATGGTGAGGCTGTCTTTCTCGTAGACCGAATCCAGGATGTCCTTGATGCTCGACTTGATCGATTGCGGCGTGATGCCGTGTTCGAGATTGTACTTCTCTTGCTTCTCGCGGCGGCGCGCGGTTTCGGCCATGGCGCGCTCCATCGAGCCGGTGATTTTGTCGGCGTAGAGAATGACGCGGCCGTCGACGTTGCGCGCGGCGCGGCCGATGGTTTGCACGAGGCTGGTTTCGCTGCGCAGGAAGCCTTCCTTGTCGGCGTCCAAGATGGCGACGAGGCCGCATTCGGGAATGTCGAGGCCTTCGCGGAGGAGGTTGATGCCGACGAGGACGTCGAAGGCGCCGAGGCGGAGGTCGCGGATGATTTCGATGCGCTCGACGGTGTCGATGTCGGAGTGCATGTAGCGCACGCGCACGCCTTGCTCGTGCATGTATTCGGTGAGGTCTTCGGCCATGCGCTTGGTGAGCACGGTGACGAGGCTGCGATAGCCTTTCTTGGCGACGTCCTTCACTTCGGCGATGACGTCGTCGACTTGGCTGTGGCCGTGCGCTTGCACGGGGCGCACTTCGACCGGCGGATCGATGAGGCCGGTGGGGCGGATGACTTGTTCGGCGAAGACGCCGCCGGTGCGTTCAAGCTCCCAGGGGCCCGGCGTGGCGGAGACGTGCACGGTCTCGGGACGCATGCGGTCCCACTCTTCGAATTTGAGCGGGCGGTTGTCCATGCATGAGGGCAGGCGGAAGCCGTACTCGCTGAGCGTGGACTTGCGGTTGAAGTCGCCGCGATACATGCCGCCGATTTGCGGCACGGTGACGTGGCTTTCGTCGGTGAAGACCAGGGCGTTGTCGGGGAGATATTCGAACATGGTCGGCGGCGGTTCGCCGGCTTTGCGGCCGGTGAGGTAGCGGCTGTAATTCTCGATGCCGGCGCAGGAGCCGGTGGCGAGCATCATCTCCATGTCGAAGTTGACGCGCTGCTCCAGGCGCTGGGCTTCCAGCAGCTTGCCGGTCTCGCGGAAGTAAGCGAGGCGATGGGCGAGTTCGTCTTTGATCGAGCTGACGGCTTGTTCGAGCGTCATGCGCGGCGTGACGTAGTGCGAGTTGGCGTAGATTTTCACCGCCGGCATGGTCGCGGTCTTGCGGCCGGTGAGGGGATCGAACTCGTCGATGCTTTCGACTTGGTCGCCGAAGAAGCTGAAGCGCCAGGCGCGGTCTTCCAAGTGCGCGGGCCAGAGTTCGATGGTGTCGCCGCGGACGCGGAAGCCGCCGCGGGCGAAGCCGACTTCGTTGCGCTTGTAGTGGGTGGCGACGAAATTGCGGATCAGTTCTTGTGAGCCGTACTCGTCGCCGACGTTCACGGTGAAGGTCATGCCGGTATAGGTCTCGACCGAGCCGATGCCGTAAATGCAACTGACGGAGGCGACGATGATGACGTCGTCGCGTTCGAGGATCGCGCGCGTGGCGGCGTGGCGCATGCGGTCGATCTGTTCGTTGATGTTGGATTCTTTCTCGATGTAGGTGTCGGTGCGCGGCACGTACGCTTCCGGCTGGTAGTAGTCGTAGTAGCTGACGAAATACTCGACCGCGTTGTCCGGGAAGAATTGTTTGAACTCGCCATAGAGCTGCGCGGCGAGCGTCTTGTTCGGCGCGAGGATGAGCGCCGGGCGCTGCACCTGCTCGATCACTTGCGCCATCGTGAAGGTCTTGCCCGAGCCGGTGACGCCGAGGAGGACTTGATCCTGCTCCTGCTTCTTGATGCCGGTGACAAGCTCGTTGATCGCCGTCGGCTGATCGCCGGCGGGCTGGTAATCGCTGACCAGTTTGAATTTCCGCCCGCCCTCAAGCTTCTCCCACTCGCGCTTCGGCCGATGCGGCATCCACATCGCGGCGTTGGTGTCGAACGTCGCGGGGGCTTCAGAGACGCCAGAAGAGGAGGGCTTTGGGGAACGCGCCATGGCCCCTCATCTAGGGGGCGCCGCTGTCGCATACTAGCGCAGCCGCACCTAGCGGCTTGCGAGGCAACCTGTCCAAGCGTTACGGATGTCGCCCAAACGTATCCACACGAGCGCTAAACGTATGAAGTTGCAGGTTCCCTTTATCCAGTTGCCACTGGAATTCGACGCCGAGCGGATGGCGGCGGAAATGAATGCTGTGCCGGAGTCGGCTTGGCTGCCGCATCCGCAGGGCTTTCCCGGCAACGACTTTCTGCCGCTCGTTTCTGCGAATGGGATTCCCAAGGACGAGTCGTTCGCCTCGCCGATGCGTCCGACGCCTTACCTCGAGCAAAGCCCTTACATGACCGATGTGTTGGCGAGCCTCGGGGCTTCGCTCGGACGCGTGCGATTGATGCGCCTGTCAGGGCACGCCGAGGTCACCCCGCATTACGATATTCACTATTATTGGCGGGAGCGCATGCGGGTTCACGTGCCGATCGTGACGCAGCCAACGGTGCGTTTCATCTGCGGCGACGAAGAAGTGAACATGAAGGCCGGGGAGTGCTGGATTTTCGACACTTGGCGACAGCATCGCGTCATCAATGATGCCGAACGTTCGCGCGTCCACTTGGTGGCTGATACCGTCGGTGGGGGAGAGTTCTGGGAGATCCTGGCGCGTGGACGCACGCCCAATCAGAGCGATGCGCCTGGTTGGGCGCCTCGCCATGTGGCGCCTTTTGGCGCGCGGTTGAGCGATCTTGATCTAGAGAAGCACAACGTGCCCACGGTCATGACCCCCTGGGAAGCGCGCGATCACATCAACTTCCTGCTCTCTGAGACGGACGCGAGCCAACCGGCGTATCCTTCAGTTCAACGCGCCGCCGAGCAGTTTTTGCATTCATGGCGCGGTTTGTGGTCGACATTCGGGGAGTCGCGAGAGGGCTGGCCGCGTTATCGCCGTACGTTGGATACGTTCATTGAGGCTCTGAAGGCGGCGCGCACCGATACCCTGCGGATGCGCAACAAGGGGCGGTTTGTAGATTCGCTGTTCAGTCAGGTGGTGAACATCGCGCTCGCAGACAAAGTCCAAGACAACGGGGCAGGCGAGACACGCGATCGTGGCGCGTCGACGGGGCCCATACGGCTGCGAACTCAGGCCGTTGATCCACAATTCGACCGGCCAGTGTTTATTGTGAGCCCACCACGTTCGGGATCGACCCTGTTCTTCGAAACGCTTGCACAGGCGCCGGGCCTCCTCACGATTGGAGATGAAAGTCACCAGCTGATTGAAGGCATTCCCGCGCTGAGCATTGCTGCAAAGAACGGCGCGTCCAACCGGCTGGACGCCACCGATGCCACGCCCGAGACTGTGTTGGAGCTGCGCGCGCGGTTTGCTCGCGCGCTGCGTGACCGCGATGGGGCGCCGCCTCAGCCGGGCGCGCGTGTGCGCATGTTGGAGAAGACGCCGAAGAACGCTCTCCGCATCCCGTTCTTTGCCGAGGCGTTTCCCGAGGCGCGCTTCGTCTACCTTTATCGAGATCCGAGAGAGGTGTTGGCTTCGATGATGGAGGGCTGGGAATCCGGCCGTTTCCGCACATATCCGCGCTTGCCGGGATGGGAAGGCGAGTTGCCGTGGTCATTTTTGCTGACCCCAGGCTGGAAAGATTTGGCGCGTTTGCCGCTCAACCAACGTGTGGCGGCGCAGTGGGCCACGACAACGCAGATCATGCTCGATGATCTTGCGAGGTTGCCATCGGACCGCTGGGTCGTGGCGCATTATGATGCGCTCCTCACGGATGCAAACGCCGAGGTGAAACGCATTTGCGCGGCGATGGATCTCGGATGGGATCGGGTGCTGGGCGCCGAACTGCCTCTCTCGGCTTATACGGTTTCGAGGCCGCACAAAGACAAGTGGCGGTCACGGGAGGCGGCGGTTGAAGCCGCGTTGGCGCCGGTGCGCTCTGTCGTGGATCGAGCGGCAGCGGTCGCGCGTTCGTGAATTCGCCTGTGTCGTTACAGTCGGCGCTCGCCGTATTGAAACAGGACCCGGCGCGCGCGGCAGAACTTTGTCGCGCCATCTTGTCGGCAGAGCCGGGAAATGGGGACGCACAACTCGTTCTCAGCGAAGCGCTGCGTCTACAAGGAGACTTCCAGGGAGCTCTTGCGCTTGCGGAATCGCAAGCAGCAGCGCGTCCAGAGTCGTTCGGCGCGCATCGTCAGGGGGGTGTTCTACTGGCTCAGATGGGACGGCTGGATGCGGCAAGCGCGGCGTTCGGACGAGCAGCGGCGCTCATGCCGCAGCACCCCACAATTTGGCGCGACCTAGGCGACGTACTCGCACGCGCAGGGTCGACCACCGATGCGCAAGCGGCGTACGCGCGTCACGGCGACTTGCCGCCCGGCGAGCCAAGTTTGATGGAGGCGGCGCGCGCCTTCGGGGCCAACAACCCGACAAAGGCAGAGTCGATCCTGCAAGAGCATCTGACGCGTTTCCCAAACGACGTCTCTGCTCTTCGCATGCTTTCGGAAGCTCAGGCGCGGATGGACCAGCCGGCTTTGGCTGAGGAGACCTTGCGCCGGTGTCTGGAGATTGCGCCAGCGTTTCGTTTGGCGCGCCACAGCCTAGGCCAGCTGTTGAATGGACTCGGCCGTTACGACGAGGCCTTCGAACATGTGCAAATCTTGTTGGCGCAAGATCCGGACAACAAGGGAACGCAGCGTTTATTGGCCTCCACGCACAACAACCGGGGCGAATACGCCGAGGCGATTGCGATTTACGAGAAACACTTGGCTGAGGCGCCGAGGCAGCCCGGAACCTGGGCCAGCCTTGGGCATCTGCTCAAGACGGTGGGGCGCACCGATGAAGCGATCGAGGCGTATCGCAAGAGCCTCCAACTCGCCCCTGGCCTTGGGCTCTCATACTGGAGTCTCGCTAACCTGAAGACATTCCGCTTTTCAGCGGCTGACGTCGCCGAAATGGAACGTCAACTCTCGGTGCGCGGCGCGGCTGAGCAAGACAGGATCAATCTGCATTTCGCACTCGGCAAGGCGCTGGAGGATATCGGGGAGCCTGAACGCGCGTTTGTGCAGTACGAGGCTGGCGCGGCGATGCAGCGAACTCTCACTCCGTACGATGCGCGAACTGCGACGGAGGCAGTCGACAATGCGATCGCAACGTTCTCCCAGAGCTTTTTCTCCGCGCGAGAAAGCTCTGGGTTTGAGGCGCCTGATCCGATTTTCGTAGTGGGGTTGCCGCGCTCTGGCTCTACCTTGGTTGAGCAGATTCTAGCTTCGCACTCATCGGTCGAGGGGACGATGGAGTTGCCCGATCTCGCGAGCATTGTGCGCGATCTCGGAGGAGAAGTGGGCGGCCGTTCGTATCTTGAGGCGATCAAGGGGATGGACGGCGCGGCGCTTTCGGCGCTCGGCGAACGCTATTTGCGCACGACGCGTGTGCACCGAAAACTTGGACGCCGGTTTTTCATCGATAAACGGCCGAACAACTGGTCCTTCGTGGGGTTGATCCAACTCATCTTGCCGAATGCCAAGATCATTGATGCACGACGCAACCCGCTCTCTTGCTGTGTGTCGTGCTTTCGGCAACATTTCGCGCTGGGTCAGGCCTTCACCTACGACCTTGCTGACTTGGGCCACTACTATCGCGACTACGTGCGCATGATGGCGCATTACGACACGGTGCTGCCGGGTCGCGTCCATAGGGTCATCCATGAGGACCTAACTGCGGACCCGGAGCCGCACATCCGTGCTCTGCTCGATCATTGCGGATTGCCATTTGAGGACGCCTGCCTTCGCCCGCACGAGACAAAACGCCCGGTGATGACGGCGAGTTCTGAGCAAGTCCGCCAGCCCATTCGCGCCAAGACCGATGGGGAATGGCGGAAGTTTGAGTCCAAGCTCGGGCCGCTTATCAATGCGCTCGGCCCTTCGCTTGAGGCCTGGCGCGAATAGCCGACCTTGCCACAATTGCGGGCGCACGATTTCGGCGCTGCTGTGACTTCAGACGACCGAAAATTGCCCGCTCCACGGTATTTCTAGGCAATTGTTGGCGCGCAGAGACCTTCGTCCGAGCCTCTCTGTAACTCATTGAAATATCGTGTTATTCTGACCGCCCTTGTTTCCGCGTGACCCCGTGGGGGCGACCCGAATGGCGTCAACACCGCTCAGTGACGCCTAAAGGTCACACAGGGCGCGGCCATTCACCATCGGGGCGGAAATTGGGCGTTCTCAAATTGACCATGGTTAAAATATGTCGTTAGCGTTCCAGCCAGCATGGCGGGAGTCGACTGCCGGACTATGTCCGGACGTCCCTGGGGGGACGTTTCGACAAATGCCGACGCAACAGTTCGGGCGATGGTCGTCCGAAGGAGATCTTGGGTTCGCCCGTTGGTGGGGCCCGGCGCTCTAGGGGGTTCGAAAACATGTCAAAGAAGACGCAGACAGGACAACGTAAGTCCCTGTTGACGGGCGCATCGGTGCTCGCAGCGGCGGCGGCAGCAATCGCGGCAACGCCGGCGATGGCGCAAGACACTGAAGATGAAGCAATCGTCGTCACGGGCACGCGCCTTGTGCGTCAAGACTTCGAAGCGATCAGCCCGATCACGACGGTCGGCGCCGAGCAGCTCGAACTGACGGCGACTCTGACGACGGAATCGTTGCTCAACGAACTGCCGCAGATCATTCCAGGCAACACCCGCACCTCGAACAACGCGGGTGGCTTCGACTATGCGACGGTCGACCTTCGCGGCTTAGGCCCGGGCCGTACGCTCGTTCTGGTCAACGGCGAACGCGTTCCGGTCAGCTCGACCGGCGGCGCAGTCGACCTCAACACCATCCCGGCCTCGCTGATTTCGCGCGTCGAAGTCGTGACCGGCGGCGCCTCGGCGGTGTACGGTTCTGACGCTCTTGCTGGCGTCGTGAACTTCGT
>JAHBYF010000010.1 GCA_019636095.1 Hyphomonadaceae bacterium | reverse complement strand
TCCAGCTGGCGCCGACGCCGATGACCGGCATCAACGTGGTGTTGAACCCGGTGAACTCGGCGTACATCCAGGCTAATCACGCTGACCTCTGGGCTGCGTTGCAGTCGCGTCCAACTCCGGGCGCTCCGTTCACGCTCAACCGCCGCACCACGGAAGTTGGCGCTCGTATCGGTCACTTCGAGAGCAACAACTTCTTCTTCATGGCAAGCTTGGACGGCAGCCTTGGTGATAACTGGGACTGGAACCTGACCGGTTCTTATGGCCAGGTGCTGTTCAACACCCGTGCGGAAAACAGCGTCAACTTCACGGCGGTCCAACAGGGCCTCGCGGGCTGCGCTGACGCCGCCGGCAATCCGCTCGGCGCTCTCGCGCTGCCAGGCTGCCAGCAAATCGACATGTTCGGTCCGGGCACACTCGATGACAGCATGGCGAGCTTCATTCGCGTGAACACCTTCAACGACACGATCGTCGAAGAGAACAGAATTGCGGGCTATGTCCGCGGCGATCTGTTCGAATTGCCGGCGGGCCCAGTCGCGACGGTGTTCGGTTTCGAATACCGCGATACGTTCTCGGGATCGTACAACGATAACGAGCAGCGTACGGGTAACATCGCGGGCTTCAACGCGGTGCAGGACCAAGAGGGTCAGATCGACGTGTACGAACTGTACACCGAAGTCGCGGTCCCGCTGGTCAGCGACGCTCCGTTCGCTCACTACCTTGGTCTTGAAGGCGGCTTCCGCCGGTCGAACTACTCGTCAATTGGCGACGTCGACACTTACAAGATTGGCGGCGAATGGGCCCCGACCGAGTGGTTGCGCTTCCGCGCGATCTACAACGAAGCGACCCGCGCACCGAACGTGTTCGAAGTCTTCCAGGCCGGCGACCAGGGCTTCCCGCCCTTCGCTGACCCGTGCGCCCAGGTGGCTAACGCAGCCAATTGTGCGGCGGCGCCTGGCACTGCGGCTGTGACCGTTGGACTCCCGATCGTACAAGCCAACTCTCAGGTTCAAGCCTTCGCGTTCGGTAACCCGAACCTCGGGCCTGAAACGGCCGAGTCGTTGACCTACGGCGTGGTCTTCCAACCCGACTGGTTCCCGGTGGGCGATTTCCGGGCCACGGTCGATTATTACCACATTGAGGTGTCTGATGTTATCGCATCGGTGGGTGCGCAGTTCTTCTTGACGGACTGCTACCAAAATCTCACTGCGGCCAGCTGCGCACGTATCGTTCGCGACCCGTCGACTGGACAAGTGCTGTCGGTGAACACCACGCGGTCCAACCAAGCCTCGCTTGAGACCGAAGGTGTGGACATCCAGCTCGAATGGTCGGTGCCGATTGGCCCAGGCCAACTGACGATCAACGAGCTCTATTCGATCCTCGACTCGTTCCAGTTCAACGGAACGGAACTCGCAGGTGGAACGAGCGCGGCGATCGGCGGTGCGTTGCCTGACTACAAGTCGGTACTCTCTGTGACGTACAACGTTGGCGATTGGACGTTGTTCGGACGCTGGTCGTATGTGCCGTCTGTGTACTCGAACGGCGTCTGCGCGGCCTACGCGTGGTGCGACGATGCGCCGGATGCCAGCTACGTCGATCTGTCGGCGCGCTGGAACATCACCGACTCCTTCTCGCTCACGGCGAACGTCGACAACATCTTCGACGATTATCCGCCGCAAACGGCCGAAGGTACGTTCAGCCAAGCCAACACCGACCCGCAAGTCTATCGCGTGCTCGGTCGTACGTTCGCGATCTCGGGCCGTTATCGGTTCTAAGACGCAAACGGGCGAAAGCTCTGAAACTAGCGGCGGCGGGTCCTTCGGGGCCCGCCGTTTGCTTTTGTGATCGGGCACTAGCAGCGCGCGACTCTGTCGGACGCGCGGCACGTCACCCGGCTTGCACCTCGCTTCAGCGGCGCGCATCTTGGCGCAATGAGCGGCGCGAAAGACGCAGCGGTTGAGCGTGCGTTGGATCTCCTGACAGGACGCAACGGCTCGCGCATGGCGCCCGCCGATGGCGCCGCGGCGCTCGAGCACGCCGCGCGCGCGGGCAGCGCAGAAGCGAGTGAACGCGCCGCTGTGGTGGCGGCGGCCGGGTTCGGACGCCCACAAAGTTGGACAGAGGCGGTGAGCTATCTGACCTTGGCCGCGACCCGCGGGCACTCCGGCGCGCGGGCCCAGCTTGCCCTGCTGGCGGGCGTGCAAAGGGAGGCGGTGGGCGAGGGCGATTGGGGGAGCCTCGCGCAGAAGTTCGATCTCAGGGCCTGGATCGATTCACGGCCCGCCAAGCTGATCATCAACACGCCCCGCATCGGGATGGCGACCGGATTTCTGGCGCCGGACCTCTGCGCCTGGATGATCGAGAAGGCTCGACCGCTGCAGAAGCCGGCGTTGGTCTATCACCACAGCAAGGGCGCCGGCGTGGCAGACCCATCGCGCAGCAATACCGTAGCGATCTTCACCATCCTCGACCTGGACGTGCCGATGGTGCTGCTCCGGAACCGGGTCGCGCGCACGCTGAATGTCCCGGTGCTCTTCCTCGAACGGTTTTCGGTGTTCCGCTATTTGGCGGGGCAACGGTTCACGTCCCACGTGGACTACCTCGATCCCTCGCTGACCCAGTTCGCTGACGACCTGCGACAGAACGGCCAGCGTGTGGCGACCTTCCTGGTCTATCTCAACGAAGAGTTTGAGGCCGGAGAGACCCATTTCCTGCGGATCGGCCAGCGTTTGAAGGGCCGGACTGGGGACGGACTTTTCTTCTACAATCTCGACGCTAACGGCCATCTCGATCGGATGACGATCCATGAGGGCGTCGCCCCAACGTCCGGGGAAAAGTGGCTTTTGTCACAGTTCATACGGGACAAGGATTTGGGGCAGGGCTAACCACCTAGGGGCGTTTGAGCGCCTTGACGGGTGCGGTTCGCGCTCGTATGTGTCCGCCCTCATTCGGAACGGCTGTGGCGTCGAAGTCCGCGCTGCCCCGCCGATTGGCACTAATTTTGGCGCGCCACCTGGTGGATCCGAAAGGTCCGCTTGGCGCGCTGTTTGAGTTTGAAAGAACGGAACGGAAGAGGCGAATGCCGACGATCAACCAGCTGATCCGCAAGCCGCGGCACCCGAAGCCGACGCGGAATAAGTCGCCGGCGCTGAAGGCGTCGCCGCAGCGCCGCGGCGTCTGCACGCGCGTCTATACAACGACGCCGAAGAAGCCGAACTCGGCGCTTCGTAAGGTTGCGAAGGTTCGTCTGACCACCGGCATCGAAGCCGTGTGCTACATCCCGGGCGAAGGTCACAATCTGCAGGAGCACTCGGTGGTGCTCATCCGCGGTGGCCGCGTGAAGGACTTGCCGGGTGTTCGCTATCACATCCTGCGCGGCGTGCTCGATACCCAAGGTGTCAAAGACCGCAAGAAGCGCCGTTCGCTCTACGGCGCTAAACGTCCGAAGTAAGAAGAGAGATCTAAAGAATGTCCCGCCGTCACCGCGCCGAGCCGCGCCAAGTTCTGCCCGATCCCGTTTATGGCGATCTCGTCCTGACGAAGTTCATGAACTACGTCATGTACGAAGGTAAGAAGTCTGCTGCTGAGCAGATCGTCTATGGCGCGCTCGATACGGTCGAGAAGAAGCTGAAGCGTCCGTCGATCGAAGCGTTTCATGACGCGCTATCGAATGTCGCGCCGGCAATCGAAGTGCGCTCGCGCCGCGTTGGCGGCGCTACCTATCAGGTTCCGGTTGAAGTTCGCCCCGAGCGCCGTCAGGCGCTGGCGATCCGTTGGCTCGTTGGCGCTGCGCGCGCGCGCAACGAAAATACAATGCAAGAGCGTCTGGCCGGTGAGATCCAAGACGCCGCCAACAACCGCGGCAACGCGGTGAAGAAGCGCGAAGACACGCACCGGATGGCGGAAGCCAACCGCGCGTTTTCACACTACCGCTGGTAATCCAACAGGATCGCCGGCGCTTTCGACGCCGGACATAAACCCGGCTTCGCGAGATGCCGGGCGATCAAATACACGGACAGAATTGTCATGCCTCGTCAGTACAAAATCGAAGACTATCGCAACTTTGGCATCATGGCGCACATCGACGCCGGCAAGACCACGACGACCGAGCGGATTCTGTTTTACAGCGGCAAGTCGCACAAGATCGGCGAAGTCCATGATGGCGCGGCCACGATGGACTGGATGGAGCAAGAGCAAGAGCGCGGTATCACCATTACGTCGGCGGCGACAACGACGTTCTGGAGTGGCAAGCGGCTGAACATCATCGACACTCCCGGTCACGTCGACTTCACGATTGAAGTCGAGCGTTCACTGCGCGTGCTTGATGGCGCGGTTGTGGTGCTCGATGGCAACCAAGGCGTTGAGCCGCAGACCGAAACCGTTTGGCGCCAAGGCGACAAGTACAAGGTTCCGCGGATCATCTTCGCCAACAAAATGGATAAGACCGGCGCTGACTTCTACATGTGCGTGGACGACATCAAGAAGCGCCTGGGTGCGCGTCCGGTGCCGCTGCAACTGCCGATCGGCATCGAGTCGGGCTTCAAGGGTCTGGTCGACCTTGTCGAGATGAACGCGATCATCTGGAAGGATGAGAGCCTCGGCGCGAAGTTCGACATCGTCGAAATTCCCGACGATCTGAAAGAGAAGGCGATCGAGTATCGCTCTGCACTCGTTGAGGCGGCCGTCGAACTCGATGACGCGGCGATGGAAAAGTACCTCGAAGGCGAAGAGCCTTCGAAGGAAGAGCTGAAGCGCCTCATTCGTTTGGCGGTGCTGAAGGCTGCCTGGTATCCGATGCTCTTGGGCTCGGCGTTCAAGAACAAGGGTGTGCAGCCATTGCTCGACGCAGTCGTCGACTATCTGCCGAGCCCCATCGATCGCCCGGCGATCAAGGGCGTCGACATGGACGATCCGGAGAAGGAACTGGTCCGCGAATCGAGCGACGACCAGCCGATGGCGCTGCTCGCATTCAAGATCATGGACGACCCGTTCGTCGGCACGATCACGTTCTGCCGCATCTATTCGGGCATTTTGAACGCCGGCGATGCGTTGCTGAACTCGACTCGCGACAAGAAGGAACGTGCCGGCCGCATGCTGCTCATGCACGCCAACAACCGTGAAGACATCAAAGAAGCGTACGCTGGCGACATCGTCGCGCTCGCTGGTTTGAAGGAAGTGCGCACGGGCGACACGCTCTGCGATCCGAACAAGCCGGTGATCCTTGAGCGCATGATCTTCCCAGAACCGGTTATCGAAGTCGCTGTCGAACCGAAGTCGAAAGCCGATCAGGAAAAGCTGGGTGTCGCGCTCTCGAAGCTCGCCGCCGAAGATCCGTCTTTCCGCGTGTCGACCGATCAAGAGTCGGGTCAGACCATCCTAAAGGGGATGGGCGAACTCCATCTCGACATCAAAATCGACATTCTGCGCCGGACCTACAAGGTGGAAGCCGCCGTGGGGGCGCCGCAAGTCGCGTATCGTGAAAAGCTCGGGCGCGCGGCGACCATTGATTATACGCACAAGAAGCAGACCGGTGGTTCAGGCCAGTTTGCGCGCGTGAAGATCGAGTTCGCGCCGGGTGAACCGGGCACGGGCTTTGTGTTCAAGAACGCCATCGTCGGCGGCGCGGTGCCGAAAGAATACGTTCCGGGCGTCGAAAAGGGCCTGAACATGAGCAAGGAAAACGGCCTGCTGGCTGGCTTCCCGCTCATCGACTTCACCGCGACGCTGATCGACGGCGCCTATCACGACGTCGACTCGAACGTGCTGACCTTCCAAATCGCGTCGCAAGCTGCGTTCCGCGAGTTGAAGGAGAAGGGCGATCCGAAGCTGCTCGAACCGATCATGAAGGTCGAAGTGACGAGCCCTGAGGAATATGTCGGCTCGGTGATCGGCGACCTGAACTCGCGGCGCGGCATGATCCAAGGTCAGGACATGCGCGGCAATGCGACGATCATCAACGCGCTGGTGCCGTTGGCCAACATGTTCGGCTACGTGAACACGCTGCGTTCGTTCAGCCAAGGTCGCGCTTCGTATGTGATGGAATTCAGCCATTACGATGAGGTCCCCAAGGCGGTCAGCCAGGAGGTCCTGGCAAAACTCCGCGCGTGAGGCTTGCGCGTGGCGCGGTGCTCGCTGAGCTGACCGACGTCGACCCATACCGGCAAAAAAAGACTTGAGCGAAAGGGCCGCCCAATTGGGCGGCCCTTTTCTTTGCCTGCAAACGGAGTTTGAGGTTGGCGCGCTTCCGCTATAGTGGCGCGGAGAACGAGGAGTGCTCGGAAATGTCGCTGCCGAAGAGGGGAAACAAGTATCTCATCGTAGTTTGCAAGAGCTGCAATAAGGGCTTCAGGGTGTTGGATCGCCCTGTGCAGACTGGCGAGCAGATCAACGTGTCTGGGCCGCAAAGCCTCACGTGCAGAGGGTGCGGTCACGTTGCCAGCTACGATCCATCGGAAATGCAGACGGTGCAGATCGGTCCAAGACCAGGCCGCGAATAGGCCGGTCAAATCGCGCGTATGCCCAATGAAGCAGAGATAGAAAAGGTCGTACGCCGCGCCGCCGCTTTGCGCGCGCTGGCTGAACGCGCCGCGCGAGAGAATGCAAACGACGAACGCGCGGTGTTTGGCGCTGCCATGGCGTTGCGTGTCATCGGGGATCATAGGGCGGCGCTTGCTCAATTCGAGGCGCTCAATCAGCTGGTTCCGAATAACACCCACTATCTTTTTGAGCTGGGGCAGACACTTGAGCACGTGGGGCGCTTCGAGGACGCGACGCCGTGTTACGAAGCTTCACTCTCTGCCGAACCGTTCAACTATCGCGCGCGCCACGCGATCGTCCAACTGCACCGCCAGACGACCAGCGACAACTCTATCCCGGAAATGGAGCAGCAGATCGCGCTGCCTGACGACGATGGCTGGCGGTGGCTTTATTTGGGTCACGCGTTAGCCAAGACCTACGAAGATATTGGCGACATACAAACATCTATGAGCTGGCTAGCGCGCGCCAAGCAGACGCGCCGGCGGCGCTCGGCGTATGACGTGGCAAATGAGCAGAAGCTGAGCCAAGCGGCGCAGGCGGTGAAGCTTGCGGGCGCCGCCGCGCACGACAGCAGCGAGCCCATCTTCATCACGGGCTTGCCGCGCTCAGGTACGACGCTGGTTGACCGTATCGTTTCAAGTCATCCTGACGTCATCTCTGCCGGCGAGATCGGCAATTTCCTGCAACTCTTGAAACTGTACTCGGAGTCGCGGGCGCTCGCGTCGCTAGATGCTGATGTGCTGTCGCGAACGGACAAGGTGGATTTTGAGCGATTAGGCCGCAGTTACATCGAAAGTACGCGGCCGCTCACCGGCGCAACGCCGCGCTTCATCGACAAGGCGCCCAGCAATTTCTTTTTGGCGCCGATTATTCTGCGGACGTTCCCGAACGCGCGGATCATCTGTATGCGTCGCAATCCGCTCGATTCCGTACTGAGCAACTACAAGCAGATTTTTCCGTTTGACGATCGCTACTACGACTATGTCTACGATCTCGAATGGGCGGCCCAGAAATATGTGATCTTTGATCAGCTGATCTCACGCTGGCGCGACATGCTCCCGCCACAGCGTTTCATGGTGTTGCAATACGAAGATATCGTCGCAAACCAGGAAGACCGCACACGCGACGTGTTGGCGTTTTGCGGGTTGGGGTGGGACGCGCGAACGCTTTCATTTCATGAGAACGCCGCCGGCGTCTCAACGCCAAGCGTGCGACAGGTGCGTCAGGCGATGAATGCGCAGGCTGTTGGCCGTTGGCAGAAGTACGGAGCCGCGCTCGATCCTGCGCGACGCGTGCTGGAGCAGGCGAGGATTGCGCTCGATTAGAGCGCCGCGATGGCAAACAAAAAGGGCCGCTCCGAAAGGAGCGGCCCTCGTCGTCAGTAACCAAACGCGCGTTACGGGAAGAGGATCAGGTTGCTGGTCTCTTCAAACAACGTGCGAGCACCGTTCAGGCTTGCGCCCGATTGACTGTTCTCGCGGGCCGAGCCCGAACCGATGTTGTAGGTGAAGCCAATGCGCCACTGGTCGGCGTCGCCGCCATCAAAGTCCAGATTGCGATAGCCAGCATCGATTGTGAAGTTCGATCCTGCCGGACGCCAAACGGCGCCGAGGCCGAGCGTGGTCCAGTCGGTGAAGTCGATGTCGGTCTTGCCAGCTTCGGCCGAGATGCCGAAATTGTCGGTGAAGAAGTACGTGCCATCGACGTGCAGGTTCCACATATCGAGGCCGCCATCCCAATCGCTCATGCCGTATGAGGCGTTGAACGTCATGTTCGGCAGATAGAACTGGCCGCCGATGCCGTAGTCCGTCGAGCTGACGGCGAAGAGGTCGCTCATACCAACGAAGCCGTAGAAGGCGTAGGTGTCGTTGCGCGTGCCGAAGTTCACAGCGCCATAGCTGACGCCGAGATCGGTGCCGCCGCCAACGTCGAGGCGGTCATGCGAACCGTCGAACTGCAGGATCATGCCGCCGTCGAGGTCGTGCACGTAGGCGCCGTTTAAGCTCCATGTGTCGAAGTCGAAGCCGCCGCCCGCGTCCGTGTTTGAATAGCTGAGGCCCACATCGGCGGAGTCCGCCGAAGCAACGCCCGGAGCAGCAATGGCCAGGGCAGCCGCAGCGCCCAGAAGAAACTTCTTCATCTCTGTTTTCCTTGTGTTGGTGCATTGGGCTCAGCCATTTGGGGGCTAGCGCCGAATGCGCGCTGCCAGATGCTGCTAGCGCGGTTAACAACACCTTGCCGGCGTTTCGACTTGCTGCGGTTGCCATCGCGTGTTGCGCGAAAGACGCACTGCGTGATTGAGCGGGATAAAGAAAAACGCCCCGGCTTTTGGCCGGGGCGTTGAAGTTTGCGTTGCTTAACGAAGGTATTGCGTCGCTTAGAACAGCGAGCCCACGCCCGTAACCGAGCCTTGGCTTGCGCCGCTGCGGTCGCGATCGCGGAGCGTGCCGCCCCAGTTGTAGCGGACGCCGATGGTCCAGGTGTCGATGTCGCCACCGTCGAAGTCGGCGACGTTGTAGCCGGCCGTGATCGAGATCGGCATCGCAGCGAATTGGTATTCGCCGCCCACGCCGTAGAGCATGACGTCATCGTCGCCCGCGCCAGCGTCAACATTGGCGTAGCCGATGTTGCCGTTCACGCGGAAGTTGTCGTGGATGAACGCACGCGCCTCGACGTTGACGCCGTAGCCATCAACATCGTTGTCGTCGTTGTTGCCGTAGAAGACGGCGCCAGCGAGCGTCCAGTTGGTGAAGTATTTGTTGGCTTCGAGGCCGCCGTACCAGGTGGTGTCGGCAGCGTCGGAGTCTGCAACGCCGATGAAGCCGCCGAAGAGGTGGCTGTCATTGCGAGCATAAACGTGGCCCGTGAGGCCGAAGGCAGTGTCGCTGTCGTCGCCATCGACAACAGCGGCATCGACTTCAAACACGATCGAGCCTGAGCCAGCGAAAGCGACAGCGCCTTCGAGGCCGTAGAAGTCTTCGTCAGCGCCGGCGCCAGCGTCGGCGTTGCCGTATTGTGCGCCGACGTAGCCGGTTTGGGCTGCGGCGACGCCCGGCACTGCAACGGCCAAGATGGCCGCAGCGCCGATGATCCAATTACGCATAAGTATTAACCCCTGTAGTGATCACCCGTTCTGGGAAGCGCACATGTGCGCCATGTGTTTCGGGCTCGCAATTAGGCGCCCCAGCGCTGTTAATAATTAACGCCCGGCGATGCAGTTGGGCCACATCTTAGTCGCTGATTTTCTAGTAGATTTCGCCCGATTGGGGAAAAGCGGTTCTTGCTGCATCCGATAGCCTTGTGAGGCGCATCCAGACAGACAGAGGGAAGTGGTCCGAGGAGGGCCCGATGTCATGCGCCTAGCCGAAACGTGCTGCTCCGCCGCTGCCTTGTTGACCCTGGCGTGTGCAGCGCCCGCCCATGCGCAAGCGCCACCCCAAGAGGCGCCACGCCTTGAGCGCGCCCAAACACTGACGCGCTTTGCGGAGGCCGAAGAAGTGCAGTTGCGGGATATCGCAGCTGTGGTCCGCGTGATCCCAGAGAACCGCAACGACGTCGCGATTGGTTATGTCAATGTCGGCGCCACGCCGGCGCCAGAGTACCGCGTGACACGCAGGCGCTTGATCGTGGACGGCAAGCTACGGCGCCAGATTCGCAGTTGTCGCGCCGTGGGCGCGAGTGGATTCGAAGTGCAGACGACGCGCCAGGGCCGGTTGAGTGGCGGCGAGATCCCGACCATCGAAGTCCGGGTGCCCCAGAACGCGACTGTCAGCGCAAGCGGCGCAGTCCGCCTTTGGATAGGGGCGGCTCAGGCAGCTCACGTTCGGTTCGACGCTTGTGGCGATGCAGAAATTGTCCACGTCGAGGACGAAGCAGAAATTTCCGTCACTGGCTCAGGCGACCTGCGCCTCGGCAGCGCCGGCCGAGCCGAGATCGCCGTCGCGGGAGCGGGAGATGTTGCGCTTGGTGAAATTCACAATGGCCTGAATGTGTCGGTAGCCGGGTCAGGCGACATTACCGCCGACCGTGTGGATGGACCGACCTCAATTGCAGTGCAAGGCGCGGGCGATGTCACGATCCGTGATGGACACGCGACATCTCTAAGCGTTGTGATTGCCGGCGGTGGCGACATCACACATGGCGGCAGCGCTGGAACTCTCGACGCGGTAATCTTGGGCGGCGGCGATGTGCGTGTGCGTCATGTTGATGGCGAAATCAACCGCAGCGTGCTTGGCGGTGGAGAGGTCGTGGTCGGCCGCTAATCCGCCTTGTAACGGCTCGCAAATCGATTCACTTCTGACCCTCGAAGGCGCGCGTTCGCGTCACAATTTTGGAGGGTAGTATGCCTGCAGCGATTTCGTGCGTCACGGTTCCCGTCGAGAATCTGCAGAAGTCGATTGCCTTCTACCGCGATGGTCTTGGCCTCACGGTCGAGGAGCAAGACGAGGAGCACGCTGCAATTGACTGCGACGGCGTCTACCTCGTTCTGCTCGAACGCAGCGAGTTCGGCACCTACGTTGAGCGTTTAGGCCACCGGCCTGCCGCGCGCGGCGCTGCGGAGGCGATCATCAGCTACTTCACCGAAAGCAAGAGCGAAGTGGATGCGGTGATGGCGCAAGCGCAGAAGGCAGGCGCGCAGATTATCGCGGCGTCCGACGATGACGGCGTCTATTCGGGATACTTCACCGATCCGGACGGCCATACCTGGGAAGTCCTGTTCGACGGCGAATAGGCAACAAGCGAAGTTCGGCAACGCAAGCGAACGGCGGCCCTAAAGGTCGCCGTTCTGTTCATGCCGGCGCGCAAAGGCGTTCTTTTTGTGTTCTGACCCCGGCGCGGACCAGCTTGATCGCTTGCGGGGGAGGCAACGCCCGACCTTGAGCCGCCAATTTCAGCGCCCCTCCATTGCGTTGCGGCAGCGGGCAGAATAGAAGACCGCCTTCCCTAAATCCAAACTCAGCGCGGGCTCCCCCGCACGAGGGCGGCTGGGGAAGCGGGCCTTAGGAGTTTAGCTCAGCTGGTAGAGCATCGGTCTCCAAAACCGAGGGTCGTGGGTTCGAGTCCCTCAACTCCTGCCATCCCCGTCTTGCGGGTTGGCTTCGCCAGTCCGATTTGAAGCGCATCACGGAAGTAGAAGAACCCTTATGTCGATGGACCAAACCGATCAGGAAGCAGAACCCCGGCGCAAAGGCGGTGGGCCGTTCAGATTTTTCGGTGAGGTGCGTTCGGAGGCCCGCAAGGTTACCTGGGCGACGCGCCAGGAAGTGATGGTCTCGACCATTATGGTCGTGATCTTTGGCATCACCGCGGCTGTGTTTTTCTACATCGTCGACACCCTGCTGCGCATCTTCATGCAATTCATTTTGAGCTTCACGCTGGGTGGTTGAGACGATGGTCGAGGAACAACAACAGACGGCGGCGCCGCAAGCGCGCTACGCTGGCAAAGCGCGCTGGTACATCGTGCATGCCTACTCGAACTTTGAGCAGAAGGTCGCCGAGGCGATCCGCGATCAGGCAGGACGCCAAGGGCTCGAAGAGCAGTTCGAAGACATTCAAGTTCCCACCGAAGAAGTCACGGAAGTGGTTCGCGGTTCGAAGAAGGTTCGTCAGCATCGTCACTTCCCAGGCTACGTGCTTGTGAAGATGGAAATGACGGATGAAGCGTATCACCTTGTGAAGAATACGCCGAAAGTGACCGGCTTCCTTGGCACGCAAAACAAACCGCAGCCGGTTTCCGATCGCGAAGTTGAGCGCATTCTTGGCCGCGTCGCCGAAGTCGGGGCAGCGAAACCGCGCCAGCTAATCCACTTCGAGGTTGGCGAAAAGGTCAAAGTTTCGGACGGCCCATTCCAGAGCTTCGAGGGTATGGTTTCGGAAGTTGACGAAGAGCGCGGCCGTTTGAAGGTTGCGGTCATGATCTTCGGCCGCGAAACGCCGGTCGATCTCGAATACGGCCAGGTCGAAAAAATCCGCTAGGACGACGTCAATCGAGCGAGAGCATGCTGGCGAGATCGTCGCCGACATCGGTCTCGTCGTCGGTGGAGATGTAGGCGCGCGCCAGCAGCGCTGCGTAAAACAGGAAAGCCCGTTTGCGCGCGAGTACCGGCGACAGCCCCATCTCGCCGTATAGCTTCGCGTAGTATTTCAATCTCACAGCGTCGATGTGCTTCACCGCTCGCGCCGCCTGCGCGTCGCGTTGCGCCCAAAGTCGGATCGCGAGTTCGATGGCTGCGGCGCGCTTGGCGCGGGCCGTTGACTTGGGGAGGGCGAGGTTCTGCCTAAGCCGTTCGTCGGGCGCCGATGTCCGGCTATCGATGCGCGAACCGACCTGATAGCTCGCGCGCTTGCGCCACTCCTTCAGCATTGCTTGGTGCAACGCAGCACGATCAGTGAAATGCCAGTAGAAACTGCCGCGTGTAACCCCCAGCCGTTTCGCCAGCGGATCGATGCGAACTGCATCGATGCCGCCTTCTGCGAGAGCGTCGAATGCTGCGTCGATCCAAGCGTCGGCATCGAGTGAGGTGGAGGTGTTTGATGCTGCAGTGCGAGAAGCCATGACGCCGTTCTTAGCCTGCGTGTTGCGTTTGCACCATGTAGTGCAAGTTACGCCGCAATCCCGCCTTTTTTGTCGACGGTAGCCGTGGGTGGCGCTACCATACACCTGTGTATGGCGAGGCGATAGACCTCTAAGCACGCGGGAGGGAGCATATGTCGAAAAAGAATGGTTTGCGCACGGGCGCTGCCGTCGGTCTTGCTTTGAGTGTGTTCGGCGGCGCTTTGGCGCTGACGCCGGGCACTGCATGGGCGCAGGCAACAGGCGCCGTGGGTGCGCTCACGGAAGAAGATATCGTCGTCACCGCGACCAAGCGCGATGACGTGCTTGCACAGGACGTTCCGGGTGCGATCACCGCGTTCAGCAGTGAGCAGCTCGAAGCTCTGAACTTCGACGACTTGTCGAGCCTCAGTTACACGATGCCAAACGTTCAGTTGGAAGATATTGGCACCGCTCCAGGCATCGCCAACTTCGGCATTCGCGGCCTTGGCATCAACAGCTCGATTCCTTCCGTCGACCCCACCGTCGGCGTCTTCGTTGATGGCGTGTATTACGGCATCAACGCCGGTATCGTTGTCGACAATTTCGACTTGGAGGCGGTTGAAGTGCTCCGCGGCCCGCAAGGCACCTTGTACGGCCGCAACGTGACCGGTGGCGCAGTGCTCATTCGCACCACCGCGCCGAGTGACGTGTTTCGAATGCAAGCGCGCGCCGGCTACGAGACCGGCCCAGAGTGGACCGCAGACTTCTCGATCTCCGGCCCGCTCGCACCGGGCTTGTTGAGTGCAAAATTGGCCGTCTATCACAATGATGACTCGGGCTGGTTCACCAACGACTTCGATGGTTCGCAATTCGGTGCATCAACGCTCGACATCTACCGCTTCGCGTTGCGCGCGACGCCGACTGAAAATGTCGACATGATTCTGCGTCTTGAGCAGGGCTATGGCGACAGCGATGGTCCGGCGGCGCAAAACCATGGCTTCGGCCAGGATGAGCGCGGCTCATTCGATTTCACCGTGAACAATCGCGGTTATGCGATCGGCGACTGGGAGCAGGCGATTTTCGAGGTGAACGTCGATGTGCCGTTCGGCGATGGCACGATCACCAACATTGCCGGCTGGCGCGACTATGAGGGCTATTCGTCGGGCGACATCGACGCGACTGGCGGCAACGGTTTCCACTCGCGCGCTGTGAACCTGCAAGAGCAGTGGAGCAACGAACTTCGCTACGCTGGCACGTTCGGCCCCGTGGATGTGACCGCGGGCCTCTACTGGTTCGAACAGACACTTTTCTACGTCGAAGAACGCTCGATCGCTGGCGGCGCTATCTTCCGCGTCGGCGGCGGCAACGGCACGTTCTCGACAGAAGCAGCGTTTGCCAATTTCGACTGGCATTTGAACGAGCAACTGACGCTGAGCCTCGGCGCGCGCTACACGCAAGAAGAAAAGGATGCGCAAGTCTCGCGGATCCGCGGTTCGACCAACGACCTCGACGGCGCTGTGGTCGTGCCAGGCGAGTTCATGGTCGGCGGCAACATCGACACCCAAACCTTGAACTACTCGGACTCTCCATTTGATCTGCGGTGGCATGATCTGTCGCCGCGGGTTGGCATTCAATGGGAGCCAAATCCCGACACCAACCTCTATGCGTACTTCGCGCAGGGCTTCCGTGCAGGCGGGGTAAACTTCCGTACCACCACCTTGGGCAGCGCGCTGGTCTCGGGTGCGCCGCAGGCGTTCGATCCGGAAGAGCAAGACTCTTTCGAGATCGGCTGGAAGCAAGACTTCATGGACGGTCGTGCGCGTATGAACTTCGCCGTCTTCCATAACATCATCGACAACATGCAGCGCGAAACCAACGTGCCGGACCCGGCGGGCGTGCAGCAGGTCATCGTCAATGCCGGTGAGGCGGAAATTCAGGGCGCCGAACTCGAAGCGCGCTTTGCGGTCACCGACAACTTCTTGCTGACGATGCAAGTCGGATACACGCACGGCGAATACAACTCCGTCACCGCCGACCTCGACAATAGCGGCACAGTAGATGCGGGCGACTTGGATCAAGACATCCCGCGTCTGGCGCCGTGGACGTACGGCTTCAATGCGATCTACGATCTGCCGATCTTCGGCGGCGTGCTGTCGAGCCGTGTTGGCTACAATCACCGCGACGCGTCAGCCTACAATGACACCAACGTCGGTCAGCTATCGGATGCCGACATTTGGGACGCGAACTTCACGTACCGTCCCGATCAGGGCAACTGGTCGCTGGCTATCTACGGCGACAACCTGACCGATCAGGCAACGTGGGGTGGCGACACGATCCTCCCTGACTCGCCGCTCTTTGGCGGCGACGGCAATCCTGCCAACGCTCCGCCGACCTTCTCGCCGCTTAATGAAGGCCGTGTGATCGGCATTGAACTGAGGTTGCAGTACTAAGCGACGAACGGCGCCACCGGCTGGTGGCTCCCTCCTTTAGCCGGCGTCGCCGGCAGCACTCACGGCCGCGGGCGATCCCCGCGGCCGTTTTGTGTCGCCTCGCCAGCGCGCTATGATTGGCGTTATGGCCGGACACGTGAAAGCTGACATCGAAGCGAACGAGCCGCTTTGGCGCGCACGCGTATTTGAAGCAGCGCCGCACGTGGCCGCGACCCTGGCGTTCGCGGCGGGCGCGTTCACACTGGTCGCGGTCGCCACACCTGCGCTTCCAACGTTGCGCGGGCTCGACGCGCTGGAGCGTGTCGTTGCCGAGCTGCCCGAACTCACGGCCAGCATTGCAGGCGTTGCCCTCATGGGCTTGGCCACTGGGTTGAGCCGCCGCATCGATGCAGCGTGGGCGGCCACAACTGCGCTGATGTTTGCGATTAGCCTTTACGCGGGTCTGCGGCATGGTCACATCGCGGCGGCCATGACGGCGAGCGCGGTGACTGTGGCGTTGCTGCTGACGCGACGCGCATTTTATCGCCACTCACGTCTCATTGATCTCGTGCCCGATCCGCGCGTTGCGCTTGGGATCGCCGCGGCGTTCGGCATCGCGCTTATGGGCGCGCTGTTGTGGGCAGGGGAGCGGCCAGACTTCGCGGCAGCGCCCTGGTGGGCGTTGTTGACGGGCGAACACTTGGGACGACCAGGCCGTGCGCTCGCTGTGGCGGCGGTCGCTGTGGTGGTCGTTGGCGCGCAGTGGTATTTGCTGAGCCGCGCGCGCGGAGCGCCGGCGCCGCCCGCAAGTGAAGATATTGCACACGCTGAGGCGGTGATTGCTGGCGCGGAAGATGCGCTGCCGGACGCGCATCTCGCATTCACAGGCGACAAGAGCTTTCTGTTTGCCGACGGCGCGATGACAATGACGGCGCGCGGCGGGGGCAGCCTGATCGCGATGGGGCCGCCGGTGGGCAAACGCCACGATTGGCGTGCAGCGTTGGCGGGATTGCGAACCGAAGCGGAGCGTTTGTCCCTGCGACCGGTTGTGTATTCGGCGCCACCGGATTTGTTGCCGGATCTGCTCGATCTGAATTTTCGCGTCGAGAAAATCGGTGAAAACGCGATTGTCGATCTGAAGGATTTTTCTCTCGCCGGATCGGCACGGCAGAAGTTGCGCTCGGCGCGGCGCAAGTTTGTTGAGCGTGAAGGGGCGGTGTTCGAGGTAGTCGAGCCGCCGCATGCGCCAGCCCTGTGGGAGGCTTTGCGGCCGGTTTCTGATGCATGGCTTGAGGCGCACGGTGGTCGCGAGAAGGCGTTCTCCCTTGGAGCGTTCGATCCGAGCTATCTGTCACGCCACCCCGTTGCGATAGCGCGCATCCACGGGCACATCGTTGCGTTCGCAAACATTTGGCTAACGGCGGATCGCAAGCGCGGCGCTGTCGACCTTATGCGCCACGATCCCAAAAACACACCGAACGGTCTGATGGATTTCCTGTTCACCGAAATCCTCTTGTGGGCTCAGACCCAAGGGTTGGAGAGCTTTGATCTCGGGATGGCGCCGCTCGCCGGTTTGGCGGAAGACGCCAAATACGCCTCCTTATTTGCGCGCGTCGGCAAACTGGTGCACGAGCGCGGTGAGCAATTTTACGGCTTCAAAGGATTGCGTGCGTTCAAGGACAAGTTCGATCCGCGATGGGAGCCGCGTTATCTTGCGTCGTCGGGTTCGTGGACGCTCCCAATCGTTCTGGCAGAAGTTGCGATGCTTACGAACGGACCGCGTCAAACAATTGCTCAGGTGGGAGAGGCTTCTTGAAGACGGCGCGTGGAAGCTTTCTTGGTATCGCGATTATCGCGGTGTTCTTCGTGCTCGCGATTGTGATGCTCGTGCCCGGGTTCGCGACCATCGTCGGTGGCTTGATCGCGAACCTATGGGTGACGGTGATGGGCGCGGTGGCCGGCATTCTTGGCGGCCTTATCGGCTCCTGAGTTCATATCCTATGCTGGTGTGAAGCCATCGGCGCTCCAGTCCTCACTGCCGACGCCGTGATGGACGATGAACAGGCCGTTTGGATCGTAGCGGCGTTTGATTGCGAGAAGGCGCGGATAATTGCGGCCCCAAAAAGCCTCGCGCCATGATTCGTTGAAGTAATCGCTTTCTGAAACGTAGGAGCCGCTATCACCAGATGCGCGGATGGCCGCCGCCGCACGGCCAACGGCTTCGGCGTCTGCGTGTGCTTCGTTGAGGTCGGCTTCGTAGCCGGGAATATGCAGATAGGGCGGTGGTCCGCCGTCCGCGATGATCGCGAGCGCGAAGGCGTCGACGGCGCCTGGATTTGTCGCGGTGGTGCGTGCATGTGCGCAAGCCTGCACATCGCCCCCGGCCAAGCCCTTGTTGAAATGCAGACCAAGGCTGTGGGCGCGGCTCGCGCGAAAAAGTGCGTCGACCAGGCGCTCTTGTTGATCCGCCTGCAGCAGTGATTGTGGGAGCCAAATCGAGTCGTAGGCATGCAGGAACATGCTGACTTGATCGCCGTCGCCGGACCACCAGCCGTTGAGCGGTGCCGCGCCGGGCCGCGGATCGAAATGCATCGAGGTCGTGTGCTCGCGATGATAGCTGGTGTCCCACCAGCGGCGCGCATCGCCGGCGCCCACGTCAATCTCTTCTACGATCTCGTAGTCGGCTGGCGACGCCGCGATCCAGGCCAGGAACGGCGCCCAGACTTCGCGCGATTCCGCCGTGCTCAAACCTTGGCTGACAAACGACATTTCAAACGTGTTGTTCGGTCTGAAATGGGCTTGCTCGCCCCAATGTGGATTGAAGAGGGCGATGGCGTAGAAGGAAATGAATTCGGTGATGAGCCGGCGGTAGGCGGCGTCCGAGTTGGCTTTGATTACACCGGAGGCCCAGCCGAAATGCTCAGGCAATTCGTACGTGCGCACGGTGACGCGCGTTATGACTCCGAACGAGCCGCCGCCGCCGCCCTTGAGCGCCCAGAACAGATCGCTGTTGCGCCGCTCGTTGCAAACGCGCACGCGTCCGTCAGCGGTAACAACCTCTGCTTCCAGAAGGTTGCCGGCTGCGGTGCCGTAGCGCTTCGAGAATGAGCCATAACCGCCGCTTTGAATGTGTCCGGCGACACCCACTGTGGTGCAGCCGCCGCCTTGTGCGTATCGGCCATTCTGAACGCTGACGATGTCGTAGGCTTGGATCCAGAGCGCGCCCGCTTCGATGCTCACCGCCGGCGTCGCCTCGCTGCCGCCTTGTGGCGTGAAGGCGTCGTGCATGGTGATCGCCTGCATCGGGTGCAACCAGATGAGAAGCGAGTCCGGGGCATTCGAGGTGCCCTGATACGAGTGGCCGCCGCCTTTGACCGCCACGCGCAAATTGTGCCGGCGTGCAAAGTTCACGGCGGCGACGACGTCTGCGGTCGAGTGTGCGGCCACGGCGTAGGGGCTGACCGCTGGCGCCCAGGCGTCGAGCCAGCCGGATACCTGGGTGCCGCCAGCCTGGTCGCCAATGAAGAACGGGTTGCGCAGGTTTGGCAGCAAGGCCCGGCACGGAACTCCGGCGACATCTTCCGTGCAGGTCCCATAGAGCGAGCCTGGCTGGACTAGGTTTCCGTCAACGCGACGCCCCAAGCGTTCCCACTCGGCCTCGCTTGGCCAGCCGGGATCGCCCGGTCTCACGCGCCGAACGGCTCGCGCTTCGGCAGGCGGCGCGCCAGCAGCCAAGGTTGTGGCAGCAAGTCCAGTCAGCAGGTCGCGTCGGCGCATTGTGGGAGATTCCTTTCAAGTCGAGGATCGGGGCTTTGGCACAATCTGGCAGCCAGCCGCAGCGTCGGCGCCGTGTTCGGCGGCGTGGTTGGGCCGAGCGGCGGAGCCAAGTTGATGAGCGGCTGGCATTTCGGGACGACCGGCAGGCTTGCAATTTGGCCTTTGTGCATCTGTGGAGCGTGCAGTGCGCATCATCTAATCGCACCCAGTTTACTGGATAGCAGGTTCTACGGCAGGCTTCCGCGATGGGGGATGTTCGATGAAGCGTCTGATTTTGGCGTTTGCCTTGGTGTGCGCGACGGTGAGTTCGGCGGTAGCGCAGAGTGCAAACACCGCTGCGTCCTGGCGAGACATTACACGCGCGGACGTCGAGGCGGCGTACCAGTTGCTGACGGAAGATCATCCGGCGTTGTCGCGAACAATCAACGACATGGACTTTCGCGAGCGGCTTGAGGCGGGACGGGTGCTGGCATTGCAGCGCGCCGAGCAGGTGCGGACGATTGAGGGGTATTTCGCGACCATGGCGGGCTTCGCCAATGTCGCCGGTGACAAGCACATATGGTGGCGCAGCCCCTATCTGGGGAGCACGACGCAATGGGCCGGACTCATCATAACACGGCGCGGCGATAGCTACGTAGTGTTCTCACATCAGGGCGCGGAAGAGGGCGCCTCGCTCGAAGGTGCGACCTTGCTCTCGTGCGACGGCGTCTCGGCGAACGATTTTGCTGAGCAAAAGCTCGGCGGCTTCAGCGCGGTGTGGTCGATCGAAGCGCAGCGCATTCAACGTGCGCCGACCTTACTTATTGATGGCGGCAATCCGTTCGTGCTGCGTCCGACGCAATGTGAGTTTATACGCGGTCCGAGGCGCATTTTGTACACGCTGCAATGGCGCGAGATCCAGCGCACCGAGTTGTCGTCACTGGTTCGACCAGCGCTCAATCGTGGCGCGGCGGGGTACGGCGTGCGTCCGTTCGATGGCGGCATGTGGATTGCGCTGCAGAGCCTGGATGATGAAGCAACGGCGGTGGTCGCACAAGTGCGTGAGCAGCAAGCGCAGTTGCGCGCGGCGCCGGTGGTCGTGCTCGACATGCGCGGCAATGGCGGCGGCAACAGCGACTACGGCGCCCAGATTGCGCGTGTTCTGTTCGGCGAGGCGCGGTTCAATCAGGTCTATCGCGGCGGCGGCGAGGATTGCAGCACGACATGGCGGGTTTCGCCGCGCAATCTGGAGACGATGCGGAGCTATGTGACGCGCTTCGCGGTGAGCAATCCGGATTTCGCCCGTGGGATGCGTGAATTGGTGCGCCGTGCTGAGCGGGCGCAAGCAAGTGGGGAAGAATTCACTGGCCGAGTCGCCTGCGGCAGTGACCGCGCCGCGCCAGACCGGGCGCCGGCGCAGGTCGCCAGTGGGCGCATCGTCTTGCTGACGGACAACACCTGCTTCAGTTCGTGCCTGATCGTCACGGATATGTTCCGCCGCCTAGGCGCGCTGCACGTGGGTCAGGCCACCGACGCCGCCACCCACTACATGGAAGTCCGCGAGGAGCGGCTGCCATCAGGGCTCTCCTATTTTTCGACCTTGCAGGCATTCTCGCCCTCGAGCCCTGCCCAGATGGGGCCTTATGAGCCGGAAATCCGCTACGATGCGGATATCTCTAACACGCCCGAGCTGGAGGCATGGGTAGCGCAGGTAGCAGCACCGGGGCGGCGCTGAGGGCCCAGTCGACAAGCCGTTGCGCTTCCGCTATACGCCCCGCCTTCCCGCGTGGGAGGGGCCCTCAAAGTCCATTTGGGCCGCCCGGACCACGCACCCACTCAGGTCGGGCGGTCTAGCGATCGTCCGGCGTTAAGCGAGAGGCCAAAATGGCTAAAAAGGTACTGGGGCAGATTAAGCTCCAGGTGCCGGCTGGCGCTGCCAACCCGTCACCTCCAATCGGTCCTGCGCTCGGTCAGCGCGGCCTCAACATCATGGAATTCTGCAAGGGCTTTAACGCCCGCACACAGGACATGCCGAAGGGCGATCCGTGCCCGGTCGTTATTACCTATTACCAAGACAAGTCCTTCACCTTCGAGATCAAGACGCCGCCGGCGTCGTTCCTGATCAAGAAGGCTGCGAAGCTTCCGACGGCGAAGAAGCCGGGCTCGGGCTCGAAGACGCCGGGCGTCAACACTGTTGGCAAGATCACGATGGCTCAGTGCAAGGAAATCGCGAAGGCGAAGCAGAAAGATCTGAACGCCGCTGACCTGGATCAAGCCGCGAAAATGATCGCCGGCACTGCCCGTTCGATGGGCGTGGAAGTGGTGGGCTAAATCAGATGGCACAAGCTTCGAAGAAGAAAACGCCGGGCGTCACCAAGCGTATGGCTGTCAGCCATGCCGGCATCGACCCGCGCAAGCTCCACACGCTCGATGAAGCCGTGAAGCTGATCAAAGCCCGCGCCAGCGCGAAGTTCGACGAAACTGTCGAGATCGCGATGAACCTGGGTGTCGACCCGAAGTATCCGGATCAGCAAGTTCGTGGCGTTTGCTCGTTGCCGAACGGCACGGGCCGCACTGCGCGCGTTGCGGTGTTCGCGAAGGGCGCCAAGGCTGAGGAAGCAAAGGCCGCTGGCGCCGACATCGTCGGCGAGCAGGACCTGTTCGAGACCGTCAACAGCGGCAAGATCGATTTCGATCGCTTGATCGCGACGCCGGACATGATGGCCCTCGTCGGCCGTCTCGGTAAGGTGCTCGGCCCGCGCGGCCTGATGCCGAACCCGAAGGTCGGCACCGTGACCATGGACGTGAAGAAGGCCGTCGCCGACGCTAAGGGCGGCGCTGTCGAATTCCGCGTCGAAAAGGCCGGCATCATCCACGCCGGCATCGGCAAGGCGAGCTTCAGCGAAGAGCAAATTCTGCAGAACGCCAAGGCGTTCGTGGATGCGGTTGCGAAAGCGAAGCCGTCGGGCGCGAAGGGCACGTTCGTGAAGAAGGTTGCTTTGTCGACGACGATGGGTCCGGGCGTACGTCTTGATCCTGCCGCCGCGATCGCGGCTTCTGCGTCGTAAGTACTGCGCCAACTGAGCACTGAAACGCCCTGGCGAAAGCCGGGGCGTTTTTGTTTGCGTCGTGCTAGGCCGAGATCATGAGCACTGAAGAGATTGTGAGAGCATGCACTGCCGAGGTGGGCGGCTATGTTTTGGCGACATATCGCGACAAGAAAACCGGGGTTTTGAATGCGGCGAACGGCGTCAGCGCGCTTGGCGCACTGGCAGGGATTTTTGCGCAAGTGCAGGCGCGCGCCATGCTGCGCTTCGGCGTGATTCCGCAGACCGAAACAACACTCGTCGAAATCTCCACCAAGGCGGGCGACCATTACTATTTCGGCGATGCGATCAATGCTTGTCTGTTGGAAGGCAGCGAGAACTCGCCGTCATTCTGGAACCTCTCGGCTGGCGCCGCGAACGATCCCAAAATTGGCGACAAGATCAAACCGCAAGAGATCGCAAGGCGGGCCGCGAAGGAGGTTGGCTCGCCAGATTTCGGTAGGCCGCGCATTGACACGCGCTACCGCGTCACCGAGCCGCCTGCCGAGGCCGTGCGTAAGCATGGGCCCTGGCTGTTGGCGCGCTTCTTGGAACTTAACCTCGATCCGCTGTTGCTGATGTATGTGTTCGGTTCGGTGGCGCAGAGTTTCGCGCAATTCGCTGCCGGTGAGATCAAGGACGTGCAGACTGACTCGCCGATGCAGCGCACTGACATCGTGCGACTCTACATGGAGTCCGCGATCCCAAGTTCGAAGCTCGATCTGCGCGCCGTCGACATGGCTATCGAATGGAAAGCATAGCGCTGAGCGCACGGAGCCTTATGTTAGAGGTATGACCATCGATAACGATAATGATCTCGAAGCGCTGAAGCGGATCGGCGCGATTGTCGCGAATACGTTGCACGCCATGGGCAAAGCGCTTGAGCCTGGCATGACGACGCGCGAGTTGGACGAGGTCGGGCGCGCATTGCTGGAGCGGGAAGGGGCGCGGCCGGCGCCAACGCTTACTTACAATTTTCCTGGCGCCACCTGCATCTCGGTGTTCCCGGATATCGCGCATGGCATTCCTGGCGACCGCGTGTTGAAGCCGGGCGATCTGGTGAACATCGATGTGTCGGCTGAACTCAATGGCTATTTCGCCGATACCGGCGCGAGCTTTGCGATGGCGCCGGTTGCGACGCGGATCGCGAAGCTGACGCGCGACGGCAAGCGGGCGATGTGGTCGGGAATCAATAGCGTGCGCGCAGGTTCGAAGCTTGGCGACATTGGCAGCGCGATTGAGAGCTTCGCTAGCAAGAACGGCTATTCGCTGATCCGCAATCTCGCGAGCCACGGCGTAGGCCGTGGTCTGCATGAAGAGCCGACGTCGATCCCGACCTGGCGCGATCCGAGTGAACGCCGCCGCATTCATGAAGGCATGGTGTTCACGATCGAGCCGTTCCTCTCGATGGGTTCGGAATGGGCGATTGAAGGCGGCGATGAATGGACGTTGCGCGCCGACACCGGGCAGCCAACGGTTCAGTACGAACACACCCTAGTTGCGACCAAGCGCGGCGCTGTGATCCTGACGGCGACAGCGGCCTAACCCCTCGGCGCTGAGCCTGATGCTTAGCCGGCGCATGGCAGAATAAGCGATCTACATAGACAATACGGACATCGTACGGATAGCTCATGTTAGACAAGTTTACAAAACAGACTAGTTGAGCGATAAGCTGCCCTCGCCCGGGAAGACCGTGGGCCGATGGAGTTGGCTATGAGTGGTGTGGTTGGTGAGCGCTATCACGCGCTGGATGCGGTGCGGGGCGGGGTGCTGGTCCTGGGGGTGTTCTTCCACGCGGCGCTCTCGTTCTTGCCGGGCGATCAGATGTGGATCGTCATGGATTCATCGCGGAGCCTCGAACTCTCCGTGCTTTTCTTCGCGCTGCACATCTTCCGAATGACGGTGTTCTTTCTGCTCGCTGGTTTCTTCGGACGCTTGCTGCTGGAACGGCTTGGCGTTGGCCGGTTCGTGTTGAACCGGGCGAAGCGGATTGCTGCGCCTCTCGTCATGTTCTGGCCACTCGTGTTGACGGCGTTCATCGCGACCTTGATCTGGGCGGCTGTGCAAGCCAATGGCGGTGTTGCGCCCGAAGGTCCGCCTCCGCCGCCGATGACGGCAGAGACTTTCCCGCTCCTACACCTGTGGTTTCTCTATGTGCTGCTGATTTTCTACGCAGCGGCGTTGGCATTGCGAGCGATCGTGCATCTCATTGATCGCAACGGCGCGCTGCGCTCGCGCTTGGTCGATCCTCTGGTGCGCCTTGTTGCGGGGCCTGTTGCGCCAATCGTGCTCGCGATCCCGGTTGCGGCGGCGCTCTATTCCAAGCCGCATTGGATGATGTGGTTCGGCATCCCGACGCCGGACACCGGCCTTGTGCCGAACACAGCAGCGCTGGTGGCGTACGGCCTCGCGTTTGGCTTTGGTTGGCTGCTCAACCGCCAGCCGCAAATTCTGGAGAGCTGGGGTAGCCGCTGGGCGTTCTACGTGTTGCCGGCGATGGGCGCGACGGCTGGCGCGCTGATGCTCGCCGGTGGCGCTGCGCCGGTGGTCACTGTGTCGGAGCAGAGCTTCACGACTTTGAGCTTTGCAGCACTGTACGCCTTTGCTTGCTGGGCATGGACGATCGCGATCATCGGGTTTGCAGTTCGTCACCTCTCTGGTCATAGCCCGCTCCGGCGTTATCTCGCTGACGCCTCGTACTGGATCTACATTGTGCATCTGCCGATCGTGATCGTGCTCCAAACACTGCTCGCGCCGTATCCGTGGCCGTGGTTCGCGAAATATCCGCTGATCTTGTCGGTTGCGTTTGTGATCATGCTGGCGAGTTACCAGTGGTTTGTGCGCTATTCTTGGATTGGCGCGATTCTCAACGGCAAAAAGCACAAGCCCCAGAAGGTGGCACGCGGCGCGCCGCAACTTGCGGCGGCAGAATAGGAGATGGTGATGACTTCCGATCTCGAAAGCGCGCGCGACGACCTCGCTTACATGCGCACGCTCGTCACCGGCTCAGGCCCGCTGCAAGCAACGATGGGCGAAGCATTCATGTGGGCGGGCGCGCTCTATGGCGGCCAGTGCTTTTTGCACTACCTCCAAACGCTTCACTTGGCGCCGGAGCAAGGCCTGCCGATGCTGGCGATCGCGTTTGGTCCGACCGTCGTATTCATGGTGATCTTGGGACTCATTATCTGGAAGGACCGGAAGGCGCCTCCTGGGGGCATTGCGACACGCGCACTAGCGGCGGTGTTCCAGGGGGCGGGCCTTGCCAATTTGGTGATGGCATGCGTGTTCGCTTACGGCGCGTCCAAGCCGAATAGTGAGGGGCTTTGGCTCTATCACCCGATCGTTGTGTGTATGTTCCAAGGTGTCGCGTGGTACGTGGCGTGGCTGATATTGCGGCGCGCTTGGCTTGGTTTGGTTGCGCTTGGTTGGTTCACGGCGACAGTGGCTCTTGGCGTCGCTGTGTTCGAGAACATCGGCGCTTATCTGTTGATCCTCAGTGCGACGCTCATTCTATGTATGGGTGTGCCAGGCTGGGTGATCTGGCGTGGCGCGAAGAAGGCTGCGTGAGCAGCCATGGCCTCGTTCGACATCGGCAAGCTGGATGATGTGATCCATGGGCGCGTGCGTCTAGGGGTGATGGCGTATCTTGCCGGGGCCGAAGTCGCAGACTTCACCGAGTTGAAGAACCTGCTCGAAGTCACCCAAGGCAATCTCTCCGTCCATCTGCGCAAGCTGGAAGAGGCAGGCTACGTATCGATCGACAAGAGCTTCATCGATCGCAAGCCGCTAACACGCGTGCGCATGACGGATACGGGGCGCGCGGCCTTTGCTGCGTATCTGGAGGCGATTTCGAAACTGGTGGGCTAGGCGCGCGTGGTGCAGATGACCCAGCTGATGCCGTTATAGGGTTCGTCGGAAAATTTCGCACCGCCCGCATAGTTGAGTGAGCGGCAAATCTGATCGGCGTCGCTGCCGAGAACCGGTGTTGGGAAGCGGATCATCACCATTCGCACGCCCGCTTGCTGGGCAGGCAATTCTTCTATGAGTGGCGGCGCCGCGCGCTGCTGCTGGGCGGCGGCGATGGGGGTGATCCCCAGGGCAAAAACCACGGCCAAGCAGGCGAACAAGCGCATCGGGATTCTCCTCAATGAGGATCAGATCGCTAACGCAATTGGTGAGAAACGCTAGGCCCAACAGGGCAGGCGGCGGGGACGCGCTGTCGCGTGTCTCGCGGACCACTCTCACAGCTTACCACTTGCCATGCGCAGAGAATTGTGCCTGCCGGGCTTGCGGCGGTGCAATAAAGCGTGCATATGCCGCGATCCGGCGGGGTTAACCCCTCGCCGATCCTGTCCGAGACTGCAGGCGCCACGTAGATGGTCGGCCCGAGAGGGCGCTGTTTGCGCGGCTTAATGTGTTGAAAACCCTAGGGTTCTCTCACCTGCAATAGACAGAAGCTGACGTTTTTCGGGGGTGGCTGTCAAGCCGTCTCCCGCAGGCCGGCTCCTGGGACAGGCTGCGCGTGGGTCGCGCGCCGAACCGGGGGTCTTAACCACCGGCCGGTCGATCCGCGTGCGCTTACGACAGCGCCTGGATTGGCCGGGCGCTGACTGAGGAGACCGCAATGGATCGTGCTCAGAAAGCCGAAACGGTGGAATCGCTGAAAGGCGTTTTTGCCGGCGCCGGTGTGGTGGTCGTCGGCCACTATTCTGGTCTTACCGTTGCGGATTTGACGGTGCTGCGTAATCGCCTTCGCACTGAAGGCGGCGCGCTCAAAGTCGTGAAGAACCGGCTTGTGAAGCTGGCGATCGCCGATACGCCCAAGGCTACGGCGTCTGACCTGTTCGCTGGCCCAACGGCCATCGCCTATTCCGCTGACCCGATCTCGGCCGCCAAGGTCGCTGTCGCGTACGCCAAGGAAAAGGAACAGTTCGCCATTCTCGGCGGCCTGTTCGGCGATCAGCTGCTCGATAAGGCTGGGATCGCGGCGCTCGCCACGATGCCTTCGCTCGACGAGCTGCGCGGCAAGATTATCGGCCTGGTGCAGGCGCCCGCGACCAAGATCGCCGGCGTGCTGGCAGCGCCCGGTGGTCAGCTGGCCCGCGTTCTCAACGCTTACGCGACCAAGGACGCCGCCTAACCGTCATTTCCGCATACATATGAAAACTTGAGACAAAACGTCAGGAACAAAGATCATGGCAAACCTCGAAAAGATCGTCGAAGACCTTTCGGCGCTGACCGTCCTCGAAGCCGCTGAGCTTTCGAAGATGCTGGAAGAAAAGTGGGGCGTTTCCGCTGCCGCTCCGGTGGCGATCGCCGCTGGCGGTGGTGGCGCTGCTCCGGCCGCCGCTGCTGAAGAGAAGACCGAGTTCACGGTCCAGCTCACCAGCGCCGGCGACAAGAAGATCGAAGTCATCAAGGAAGTCCGCGCCATCACGGGTCTCGGCCTGAAGGAAGCCAAGGACCTCGTTGAAGGCGCTCCGAAGGCCGTGAAGGAAGGCGTGAACAAGGCGGATGCCGAAAAGTTCAAGGCCCAACTTGAAAAGGCCGGTGCGAAGGTCGATCTGAAGTAACTCGCAAACAGCACACGGAAGCGGAGGCCGGTAACGGCCTCGGCTTCCGTCGTTCGCGTCTCAACTTGGAGACGCGCGGTGCATCTCCCGCCCGAGATGCTCCGAAAGAGGGTCGGGTTCGCAACGCCTTCGGGATGCGAAGCCAGGGCGGAAGAGGCGGCTCATGTGCCGCGCTTGGCGGGCCTAGTGGCCGGGGTCCGCGTCAAAGCGCAGCGCGCATTGGGAAGAACAGATGGCTCTGTCCTACACCGGTAAGAAGCGTATCCGTAAGTCGTTCGGGAAAATTCCCGAAGCAGGTTCGATGCCGAACCTGATCGAGGTGCAAAAGAGCTCCTACGATCAATTCCTACAAAAAGACGCTCACTCCTATGAGCGCATTGAAGAGGGCCTGCAGGCTGTTTTCAAGTCCGTATTCCCAATCCGCGATTTCTCGGATCGCGCGGTGTTGGAATACGTTAGCTACGAATTCGAAGAACCGAAGTTCGACGTCGAAGAGTGCCAACAGCGCGATATGACCTACGCGGCGCCCTTGAAGGTGAAGCTGCGCCTCATCGTGTTTGAGACGGACGAAGAGACTGGCGCGAAGTCGGTCAAGGACATCAAAGAACAAGACGTCTATCTCGGCGACATTCCGCTGATGACGGACAAAGGCACGTTCGTCGTGAACGGCACCGAGCGCGTGATCGTGTCTCAGATGCACCGCTCGCCGGGCGTCTTCTTCGATCACGACAAGGGCAAAACCCACGCTTCGGGCAAGCTCTTGTTCGCTGCGCGCGTGATTCCGTACCGCGGCTCGTGGCTCGATTTCGAGTTCGACGCCAAGGACATCATGTTCGTGCGTATCGACCGCAAGCGTAAGCTGCCGGCGACCACGCTGCTCTACGCCCTCGGCATGTCGAGCGAGCAAATCCTCGCGACGTTCTATCAGACGTCGATCTACAAGCGCGTGAAAGCGGGCTGGACGACGAGGTATCGCGCCGAACGCTGGCGCGGTGTGAAGCCGACCTATGATCTTGTCGACGCGAAGACCGGTAAGGTTGTCGCCGAGGCCGGTAAGAAAATTTCGGCCCGCAACGCCAACAAGCTGGTCGAAGACGGCGTCGTGGACATCCAAGTCCCGTCGGAAGACCTGTTCGACCGCTTCATCGCCGAAGACATCGTCAACCCGGAAACGGGTGAGATTTACGTCGAAGCTGGTGATGCGCTCAGCGAAAACGTGCTGGCGACGCTCATCGAGGCGGGTATCCACGACCTGCCGATCCTGGACATCGATCCGGCGACGGTTGGCCCGTACGTGCGCAGCACGCTGAAGCTCGACAAGAACGAGAACCGCGAACAAGCGCTCTTCGACATCTATCGCGTCATGCGTCCGGGCGAACCGCCGACGCCGGAAACTGCGGAAGCGCTGTTCAACGGCCTCTTCTCGGACGGCGAGCGTTATGATCTTTCCGCGGTCGGCCGCGTGAAGATGAACATGCGCCTGGGTCTCGATACGGACGATAGCGTTCGCATCCTTCGCCTGGAAGACATCCTCGAAGTGCTGAAGACGCTGACCGACCTGCGCGATGGCCGCGGTGAAGTCGACGACATCGACAACCTCGGCAATCGGCGGGTGCGCTCGGTCGGCGAGCTGATGGAAAATCAGTATCGCATCGGTCTGCTGCGCATGGAGCGCGCGATCAAGGAACGTATGTCGTCGGTCGACATCGAAACCGTGATGCCGCACGATCTGATCAACGCGAAGCCGGCTGCCGCCGCCGTGCGCGAGTTCTTCGGTTCCTCGCAGCTCTCGCAGTTCATGGACCAAACCAACCCGCTCTCGGAGATCACGCACAAACGGCGTCTCTCGGCGCTTGGGCCGGGTGGTCTGACGCGCGAGCGCGCGGGCTTCGAAGTCCGCGACGTGCACCCCACGCACTACGGCCGTATCTGCCCGATCGAAACGCCGGAAGGCCCGAACATCGGCCTGATCAACTCGCTGGCGACGCACGCGCGCGTCAACAAGTACGGCTTTATCGAGAGCCCGTACCGCAAGGTCTCGCACGGCAAGCCGTCGAAGGAGATTGTCTATCTTTCGGCTATGGAAGAGGCCAAGCACAAGATCGCGCAGGCCAACGCCATCATCGACGAGAAGGGCAACCTCTCGGAAGAGTTCGTGCAGGCGCGTGAAAACGGCGAAGCGCAACTTATCGCGCGCGAAGAAATCGACCTCATGGACGTGTCGCCGAAGCAGGTTGTTTCGGTCGCTGCGGCGCTCATCCCGTTCCTTGAGAACGACGACGCCAACCGCGCGCTCATGGGCTCGAACATGCAGCGCCAAGCGGTGCCGCTGTTGCGCGCAGATGCGCCGATCGTCGGCACGGGCATGGAAGGTACGGTCGCGCGCGACTCGGGCGCGGCCATCACCGCGCGTCGCACAGGCGTCGTGGAGCAGGTGGACTCGCAGCGTATCGTTGTGCGCGCAACGGAAGAGAAGGACCCGACCAAGCCGGGTGTCGACATCTATCGTCTGCTGAAGTTCCAGCGTTCGAACCAGAACACCTGCATCACGCAGCGTCCGATCGTGAAGGTCGGCGACCAGGTGCGTGAAGGCGACATCATCGGCGATGGTCCGTCGACCGAACTGGGCGAACTCGCGCTCGGCCGCAATGTGCTCGTCGCGTTCATGCCGTGGAATGGCTACAATTTCGAAGACTCGATCCTGATCAGCGAACGCATCGTCAAAGACGACGTGTTCACATCAATCCACATCGAAGAGTTCGAAGTCGCCGCTCGCGATACGAAGCTGGGGCCGGAAGAAATCACCCGCGACATCCCGAACGTCGGCGAGGAAGCGCTCCGCAACCTCGACGAAGCGGGCATCGTTGCGATCGGCGCCGAACTTGAACCGGGTGATATTCTGGTTGGAAAGGTGACGCCGAAGGGCGAAAGCCCGATGACGCCGGAAGAAAAGCTGCTGCGCGCCATCTTCGGTGAAAAGGCCTCGGACGTGCGCGACACGTCTCTGCGTCTGCCGCCGGGCGTGAACGGCACCGTTGTTGAAGTGCGCGTGTTCAACCGCCACGGCGTCGACAAGGATCAGCGCGCGCTGCAAATCGAGAAGGAAGAAATCGAACGCTTGGCCAAGGACCGCGACGACGAACTTGCGATCCTCGAGCGCAACATCTTCGGCCGCTTGCAGGAAATCCTGATCGGCAAGCAAGCCGCGTCGGGCCCCAAGGGCTTCAAGAAGGGCGAGATCACCGCTGAGGCGCTTGAGCCGTTCACGAAGGGCCAATGGTGGCAGTTCGGCATCGAAGACGAAGCCGGCATGGCTGAGATCGAAGGCCTGAAGAAGCAGTACGATGATGCCAAGAAGCGTCTCGATGCGCGCTTCTCGGACAAGGTTGATAAGCTCACCCGCGGCGACGAACTGCCGCCGGGCGTGATGAAGGTCGTCAAAGTGTTCGTCGCGGTGAAGCGCAAGCTGCAGCCCGGCGACAAGATGGCCGGCCGTCACGGCAACAAGGGCGTCATCTCGAAGATCGTGCCGGTAGAAGACATGCCGTTCCTCGACGATGGCACGCACGTCGACATCGTGCTGAATCCGCTCGGTGTGCCGTCGCGCATGAATGTCGGTCAGATCCTGGAAACGCACCTAGGCTGGGCTTGCGCTGGCATCGGCAGGCAAGTTCGTCACGCGCTCGAAAGCTTCGAACGCGACGGCGACCGCAAGCCGCTCGAAGCCAAGCTGAAGGACGTCTACGGCAAGGAAGAGCTGCCGAAGACCACCGAAGAGCTGAAAGAGCTTGCGCAAAACATCGCGAAAGGTGTGCCGATCGCAACGCCGGTGTTTGACGGCGCCAAGGACACGGACATCCGCACCATGCTGAGGGACGCAGGCTTCGCTGAAACGGGCCAAGTCCAACTGCGCGATGGCACGACCGGCGAGACGTTCAAGCGTCCGGTCACCGTTGGCTACATCTACATGCTGAAGCTGCATCACTTGGTGGACGATAAGATCCACGCGCGCAGCATCGGTCCGTACTCGCTCGTCACCCAGCAACCGCTGGGCGGCAAGGCGCAGTTCGGCGGTCAACGCTTCGGCGAAATGGAAGTGTGGGCGCTCGAAGCTTACGGCGCGGCCTACACGCTCCAGGAAATGCTGACGGTGAAGTCGGACGACGTCGCCGGCCGGACCAAGGTCTACGAGGCCATCACACGCGGTCACGACACGTTCGAAGCGGGCATCCCCGAGTCGTTCAATGTGCTCGTGAAGGAAATGCGTTCGCTAGGCCTCAACGTCGAACTGGTCGACGGCACGCGCCTGAAGGCAGCCGAGTAAAGCGAACTAGCCCGCGCGCCGTGAAAGCGGCGCGCGGGATGGGAATTGAAAATTCACCGCCGAGCCCCGGGCCGCACCACTGGGGCGAAGGAAGGTAGAGAGAATGAGCGCCATGAACCAAGAGCTGATCAACAACACCTTCGGCAACAACCAACCGCCGGCGCCTGTGTTCGATCAGATCAAGATCTCGATCGCGAGCCCGGAACAGATCAAGTCCTGGAGCTTCGGCGAGATCAAGAAGCCCGAGACGATCAACTACCGCACGTTCAAGCCGGAACGTGATGGCCTCTTCTGCGCGCGTATCTTCGGCCCGCAGAAGGACTACGAATGCACCTGCGGCAAGTACAAGCGGATGAAGTATAAGGACATCATCTGCGAAAAGTGCGGCGTGCAAGTGACTTTGGCGCGTGTCCGCCGTGAGCGCATGGGCCACATCGAGTTGGCCGCACCGGTGGCCCACATCTGGTTCCTGAAGTCGCTGCCAAGCCGCATCGCGCTGATGCTCGACATGGCGCTGAAGGACATCGAGAAGGTCCTCTATTTCGAGCAGTACATTGTGCTTGAGCCGGGCCTGACACCGCTCGAGGCCAAGCAGCTGCTGACGGAAGAAGAGTACATTCGCGCGCAGGATGAATACGGCGAAGACAGCTTCACCGCTTCGATCGGCGCCGAGGCCGTCCGCGAGTTGCTGATGGCGCTCAACCTCGAAAAAGAGGCCGAGCAGCTGCGCAAGGAAATCGCGGAGTCGACTTCGGAACTGAAGCCGAAGAAGCTCGCGAAGCGCCTGAAGCTGGTCGAAGCGTTCATTCGTTCTGGCAACAAGCCGGAATGGATGATCTTGACGGTCGTGCCGGTGATCCCGCCGGAACTGCGTCCGCTGGTGCCGCTCGATGGCGGCCGCTTTGCGACGTCTGATCTGAACGACCTCTATCGCCGCGTCATCAATCGCAACAACCGCCTGAAGCGGCTGATGGAGCTCCGCGCGCCGGACATCATCATCCGCAACGAAAAGCGGATGCTGCAGGAAGCTGTCGACGCGCTGTTCGACAACGGCCGCCGTGGCCGCGTCATCACCGGCGCCAACAAGCGTCCGCTGAAGTCGCTCGCCGACATGCTGAAGGGCAAGCAAGGCCGCTTCCGTCAAAACTTGCTCGGCAAGCGCGTCGATTATTCGGGCCGTTCGGTTATCGTCGTCGGTCCCGACCTCAAGCTGCACCAGTGCGGCTTGCCCAAGAAGATGGCGCTCGAACTGTTCAAACCGTTCATCTACGCGCGCCTCGACATCAAGGGGCTCTCGGGCACCGTGAAGCAATCGCGCCGCATGGTCGAAAAAGAGCGTCCGGAAGTCTGGGACGTGCTCGAAGAAGTCATTCGCGAGCACCCCGTTCTTCTGAACCGCGCGCCGACGCTGCACCGCTTGGGGATCCAGGCGTTCGAGCCGAAGCTGATCGAGGGCAAGGCCATCCAGCTGCACCCGCTGGTGTGCGCAGCGTTCAACGCTGACTTCGACGGCGACCAAATGGCTGTGCACGTTCCGCTGTCGCTCGAAGCGCAGCTGGAAGCACGCGTGCTGATGATGTCGACCAACAACATCCTCTCGCCGGCCAACGGCAAGGCGATCATCGTGCCGTCGCAGGATATCGTGCTGGGTCTCTACTATCTTTCGCTGATGAAAGAAGGCGAGCCAGGAGAGGGCAAACTGTTCGGCTCGATCGGTGAGATTGAGTCCGCGCTCGAAGCGGGTGTTGTCACGCTGCACACCAAGATCAAGGCGCGTTACGAAACCGTAGATGCGGACGGCAAGCCGGTTCGCGCCACGATCGATACAACGCCTGGCCGGATGAAGTTGGCTGAAGTGCTGCCGAGGCACCCGAAGGTCAGCTACAAACTCTTGGATCAGACGCTGACCAAGAAGGAAATCGGCAACCTGATCGATAACGTCTATCGGTTCTGCGGTCAGAAGGCGACGGTGATCTTCGCTGACCGCATGATGCAGCTTGGTTTCAAGGAAGCTGCGCGCGCCGGCATTTCGTTCGGCATGGCCGACATGGTCGTTCCGAAGGCGAAGGAAACGCTCGTTGAGGACACGCGGAAGCGCGCATCGGAATACGAGCAGCAATACGCCGACGGCCTCATCACCAAGGGTGAAAAGTACAACAAGGTTGTCGACGCCTGGTCGAAGTGCACCGACAAAGTCGCTGACGCGATGATGGAGGAAGTCTCCAAGCCGGCCAAGCTGAAGGATGGCCGGCTGGGCGAACTCAACTCTGTCTTCATGATGGCGCACTCGGGCGCGCGTGGTTCGAAGAACCAGATGAAGCAGCTCGCCGGCATGCGCGGCCTGATGGCCAAGCCGTCGGGGGAAATCATCGAGACGCCGATCATCTCGAACTTCAAGGAAGGCCTCTCGGTTCTCGAATACTTCAACTCGACCCACGGCGCCCGTAAGGGTCTCGCGGATACAGCGTTGAAGACTGCGAACTCGGGCTACCTGACCCGCCGTCTCGTCGACGTCGCGCAAGACTGCATCATCACCGAGGAAGATTGCGGCACGCAGGAAGGCATTCAGATGACGGCTGTCATCGACGGCGCCGATATTGTCGTTCCGCTGTCGACGCGCATCCTGGGTCGTACTGCGGCGCTGCCGATCAACGATCCCGGCACTGGCAAGCAGCTCATTCCGGCTGGTGGCTTCCTTGACGAAGACACCGTGCAACTGATCGAGAAGGCTGGCGTGCAAGCCGTGAAGGTCCGCTCGGTGCTGACGTGCGAAACCCGTACCGGCGTCTGCGGCGCTTGCTATGGCCGCGACCTTGCGCGCAATACGCAAGTGAACATCGGCGAAGCTGTTGGCGTCATCGCGGCGCAATCGATCGGCGAACCGGGCACGCAGCTCACCATGCGTACGTTCCACATTGGCGGCGCCGCCCAGTTGGCGGAATCGTCGGTGATGGAATCGGCGCATGACGGCACCATCCATTTGATCGACCGCAACACGGTGAAGAACGCCCACGGCGATCTCATCGTGATGAGCCGCAACATGAAGATCTCGGTCGTCGACGCCGACGGCAAGGAGCGTCAAAGCTTCAAGCCGCCGTTCGGCGCACGTCTCAAGGTTGACGAAAAAGCGAAGATCAAGCGTGGCGATCGCATCGCCGAGTGGGATCCCTACGCTACGCCAATTCTCACCGAAGTGGGCGGCAAGGTCCGCTTCGAGGATTTGGCGGAGGGCGTCGCGGTTCGTGACGAGTTCGACGAAGCCACCGGCATTTCGTCAAAGGTCGTCATCGACTGGCGTTCGACCACGAAGGGTTCGGATCTGAAGCCGGCGATCGCGATTCTGAACGCCAAGGGCGTTGCGGTGAAAACTTACACGCTCTCGGTCGGCGCCATTCTCTCGGTCGCTGACGGCGATGACGTGACGCCTGGCCAAGACCTCGCGCGGATCCCGACGGGTGGCGCGAAGACGCGTGACATCACCGGCGGTCTGCCGCGCGTGGCGGAACTGTTCGAAGCCCGCCGTCCGAAGGATCACGCGATCATCTCGGAGGGCGATGGCCGCGTTGAGTTCGGCAAGGACTACAAGAACAAGCGCCGCCTGCGCGTTGTGCCGGAAGACGAAAGCCTCGAGGCGATCGAGTACATGATCCCGAAGGGCAAGCACATTCCGGTGCAAGAAGGCGACTTCGTGAAGAAGGGCGACTACCTGCTGGACGGCAATCCCGCGCCGCAGGACATCCTCTCCATTCTCGGTGTCGAGGCGCTTGCGAATTACCTCGTTGAGGAAATTCAGAAGGTCTACCGACTGCAGGGCGTGCCGATCAACGACAAGCACATCGAGGTGATCGTTCGCCAGATGCTGCAGAAGGTCGAGATCATGGAAGCGGGTGACACCGAATTCCTCAAGGGCGAAGCCGTCGAAGCGCTTGATCTCGAAGACGAGAACCGTCGCGTCAAGGAACTCGGTCTGCAGCCGGCGACCGCGCAACCGATGTTGCTCGGCATCACCAAGGCTTCGCTGCAAACGCGCTCGTTCATCTCGGCGGCGTCGTTCCAAGAGACCACGCGCGTGCTCACCGAGGCTGCGGCCTACGGTAAGTCGGACACGCTCGAAGGCCTCAAGGAAAACGTCATCGTCGGCCGTCTCATCCCGGCCGGTACTGGCGGACAGCTGCGCCGTTATCAGAAGCTCGCCGCCGAACGCGACGCGCAACTGGCGATCGAACGCGCCGAAGACGCTCGTCTCACGCAGACGGAAGCGGCCGAATAAAACTAGGGAAGAAACGTCCAATAACAAAACGGCCCGGGAGCCATCCGGGGCCGTTTCAATTTTCGCTTTTATTCGCGCTTACCAGACGTGGACGCGTTCGTCCGGCGCGAGATAGAGCGCCTGGCCCGGCTGGACGTTGAAGGCCGTGTACCAGGCATCGAGGTTGCGCACCGTGAGCGCGCGGAACATGCCGGGTGCGTGGCCGTCAGTGGCGATGCGGCCGCGTAGCGCTTCGTCGCGCATCTTCGTGGCCCAGGTTTGGGCGTAGGCGATGAAGAAGCGCTGATCGCCCGTCAGCCCGTCGATCACCGGCGCTTCCTGGCCGTTTAGAGACGCGTGGTAGGCGTCGTAAGCCGCCTGCAAGCCAGCGACGTCTGCGATGTTCTCGCCGAGCGTCAGTGCGCCGTTCACATGCAGACCGGGCAGCGCTTCGTACGTGTCGTACTGGCGCGCCAGTGCTTCGCCTTGCTGGCGGAAGTTGGCGAGATCGGCCTCGGTCCACCAATTGCGCAGTGCGCCTGTGGAGTCGAACGCCGCGCCGTTGTTGTCGAAGCTATGGCTGATCTCATGGCCGATCACCGCGCCGATGGCGCCATAATTGTAGGCGGCGTCGGCGTTGGGGTTGAAGAACGGCGGTTGCAGGATCGCGGCCGGGAAGTTCAACGCGTTCTGAACCGGCAGGTTCACGGCGTTGACCGTTTGCGGCGTCATCCACCATTCATTGCGATCCATTGGATGGCCGAGTTTCGCAAGCTGGTGTGCATATTCGGCGCGTTCGCCGTTGATCTCGTTGGCGTAGGCGTCGGTGGCGGAGACATCGTAATGCGAATAGTCGCGCCAGCTGTCGGGATAACCTACGCCGACGACGATCGTTTCGACCTTGTGCTGTGCTTCCGCACGCGTTGCGTCCGCCATCCAGGAGAGCCCCTGAATGCGGCGCGAGAAGGCGGCCTTGATGTTTTCGACCATGCCTTGAACTTCTTCACGAGCTGAAGCCGGGAAGTAGCGGTCGACGTAAGCGTGACCGACAGCGTCGCCGAGATAGAAGTTCAGCGCGTCAAGCGCGCGCCTGGCGCGATCGCGTTGCTGCGGCGTTCCGGCAAGCGTTGTGCCGTAGAAGGCGAAGTGCGCCTGATCGATCGCACTTGGCAGCACGTCGGCGTGTGAGTTGATCTGATGGAACGCCAGCCAGTCTTTCCAGGATTGGATTGGCGCGGACGCCACCAGCGCCGCGAGCCGCGTGATCGCCGGCGCATGGTAAGCGGCGAAGCGTTGCTGACTGCTCAGCTGCGCTGCGGTCAGGAACGCATCCCAGTCGATGCCGGGCGCGCGCTGGTTGAGGTCGGCGCGGCTCCAAACTGCAGCCGACGACGGAATGTCTTCGCTCTGTTCGCGTGTGACGTGGCCGCGCGCGATCTGCGTTTCGAGATCGTAGATCCGCTGGGCACGAGCCGCAGCGTCGCTAATACCTGCAAGGGTCAACACATGTTCGATATAGGCGCGATACTCGCCGCGAATGCGGACCATATCCGGATCGTTGGAGAGATAGTATTCGCGCTCCGGCAGGCCGAGTCCGCCTTGCAGCAAGTAAGGGAGCACTTCACCGGGCGTCGCCAAACCTTGCGTCACGAATACGCCGAACAGATTCTCGGTGTTGAAATCCGTGGCGTTCAGAGGATCGACGTCAGCGCGGATCTGTTCGCCGAGCACACGTGAAAGATCGGTGCGCGAGTTGATCGCGTTGAAGCGCGCGAGATCGGCTTGTACGGGCGCCATGCCGGCGGCGTCGATGGCGGCCGTATTGATGTAGGCGTTATAGAAGTTGGCGATACGCGCGTTATCTGTGTCCGCTTGTGGCGTCGATTGCGCGATCCCAGTCACGAGTTCCGTGACCTGCCGTTCGGTTTCGAGCGAAGCGCGATAGAACGATCCGATCGTCGCGCGGTCGGCGGGAATCTCGGTATTCCGCTGCCAGGCGCCATTGGCGTAATCGTAGAAATCGTCGCCGGGCAGAGCGCTGGTATCCATCGCCGCGAGGTCAAGACCGATTTCGGATGGGGTGGTATTTCGGTTGCATGCGGCGACGCCGCAGACCAGCACCGCGCCGAGCGCAAGCGCCGACAAGACCCGGCTGGAAGACATGGGATTAAGTCCTTTTCTGACTTGATTATCAGGCGACGGCATAGGCGCGCTAACCCGCGCCTAGCAACCGATTGCGGCGCCTCGGTGTGCACAAGCGTCGCCAATTGGAGCGGTTTGGTCGAAAAGCCGGGGGTGCGGCTAGGCGTTCGGGATGGGCGGCGGGCCGAGCACCAAATTCGCGGCCAGCGCTAAGCGGAACTGCGTTTCCGGGCGTTTGAATGACGAGGGCCAGAAATAGCCGGCCGCGGCGGATTTTCGCAATGTGGCGAAGCTTACTCTAAGGTATCCCCTCATCGAATCGAGCGGGAACAATGGCCAATCAAGTATCTGAAGCGCTGAAGCGCGTGAAGCCCTCTGCGACCATGGCGATGAGCGCCAAGGCGCGCGCGCTGAAGGCAGCGGGCCGCGATTGTATCGCACTTTCGCAAGGCGAGCCGGATTTCGACACGCCGGAAAACATCAAGGAAGCGGCGATCCGCGCGATGCGCGAAGGCAAAACCAAGTACACTGACGTGGACGGCATTCCGGAACTCAAGGACGCGATCTGCGCCAAATTCAAGCGCGAGAACGAACTCGACTACCGGCGCGAGCAGATCAACGTCTCACCGGGCGGCAAGCCTGTGATCTTCAATGCCTGGATGGCGACCCTCAATCCGGGCGACGAAGTGATTATCCCTGCGCCTTATTGGGTGAGCTATCCGGACATGGCGATCATGTGCGGCGGCACGCCGGTGTTCATCGACACCACGACCGAAAATGGTTTCAAAGTGCAGCCTGAGGCGTTGGCGAAGGCCATCACGCCCCACACCAAGTGGTTGCTGCTGAACTCGCCCTCTAACCCGTCGGGCGCCGCGTACACGCGCGAGGAGCTGAAAGCGCTGGCGGCGGTGCTAGTCGACTATCCGCAGGTGCTCATCCTCACAGATGACATGTACGAGCACCTGACCTACGGCGACTTCAAGTTCACGACCATCGCCCAGGTCGAGCCGCGTTTGTATGAGCGGACGCTGACAATGAATGGCGTCTCGAAGGCCTATTCGATGACAGGCTGGCGCATCGGCTATGCCGGTGGTCCGCAGTGGCTGATCAAAGCGATGGCCAATGTGATGGCCCAAACCACTTCGAACCCGTGCTCGATCTCGCAGTGGGCGGCGGTCGAAGCGTTGAACGGCACGCAAGATTTTATCCCGAAGAACAAGAGGCTGTTCCAGGGCCGCCGCGATCTTGTTGTGTCGATGCTGAATCAAGCGAAGGGGCTGAGATGCCCGACGCCGGAAGGCGCGTTCTATGTCTATCCGTCATGCGCCGAACTGATTGGCAAGAAGACGCCTAACGGTGCAGTCATCGAGAATGATGAGGCGTTCGCGATCGCGCTGTTGGAAGCCGAGGGCGTGGCGGTGGTGCATGGCGGTGCGTTTGGCCTCTCGCCCAATTTCCGCATTTCGTACGCGACGTCGAACCAGTGCTTGGAAGACGCGTGCGCGCGGATCCAGCGCTTCTGCTCAAGCTTGAGTTAGGCCGCAACAGCAGCGAAACCGCTCATTTCAGGCACAAGCGTTCGCAGTTTGCGATGAACGGCGCCTCGCTCCCAGGAATGTGAATTGCTGGGCGCGTTGATCGGGCTTTCCCTCGTGGGTGCGAGGAGGATAGCCCTATGAAGCGAGCATTGCTTGCTGGCGCCGTTATCGCCGCCAGCGTTTTCACAGCTGCCAACGCCATGGCCGCCGACACAGGCATTGGCCCAATCGTTGTTTATGGCCGGGGGCCAGCGCAGGATTGCTACGTCGCCGCTATCTCGGATCGGCATGATCGGGGATCGCTTGCTGTTTGCAGTTTGGCGCTCAACCACGATTTCCTGACGCGGGAGGATCGAACAGCGACCCTTGTTAATCGCGGCGTTCTGCTGATGCGACGCGGCCTCGATGAACGAGCGTTGTCGGATTTCGAGTACGCGGCCTCGCTCAGCCCCGATTTCGGCGAAGCGCAAGTCATGCGCGGCATCGCGCTGGTTCAACTCGGCCGCTATCGTGAGGCAGTCGACACGTTGACACACGCGATCGCGATGAACCCTGACCGGCCGGAGCGCGCCTATTTTTATCGCGCCGCTGCTTATGAGGAGGTCGGTAACGCAAGCGCTGCTTACGCTGACTATCGGCGCGCGGCGGATTTGGCGCCCAACTGGGGACCGCCGCGTACCGAACTTACGCGGTTTGTGGTGCAGTAAGGCTTAGTTCTCGAGTTTGAACGTCAGCCCGGCTTTGTCTTGTAGTCGCGCAATGAGCGCGTCACCCATTGCTGCGGCTGGCGTCCAAATTCCGCCAGGCGTCGTCTGCCGGCTGGTGTTGTTCAAGGTGAGCGCCGCTTCGGAGATCATCTTCGAGGTCGAGCCGTAGCCCGGATCTTTGTCGCCATAGACGCTCGCACGCAGTGAGCGGCCATCGGCGCCTGTGCCGACATACATCACGTCGAACATGCCGGTTTCGCGTGCTTGCTTGTCTGGGCCTTCACCCGGTTTCGGCAGTGCGAATTGAGTGAGAAGCATGCGGGTTGGGGCAAAGCCGAGCAATGCGCGCTGCATGTTCGATGCGTTGAGCGCGGACTTTGCGCGCTGCTTGCCTTTTGGCCCACCGCCGGTCGCCATCATTTCACTGTAGGTAAAGTCACGTCCGTAGGGATATTTGGCCAACGCATTGGTGCGATGCACGTTCTTGGTGTTGATTGAGGCCATCACAAACGGCGTCGCCCAGGATTTGATGTCAGCGTCTTCGGTGACGATCTCGCCATTGGGCTGCGCCGCGAGCCGCTCTGGCGACAACAAGAACGGGTCTGTCATCTGTCCCGCGAGAGAAGGTTCGCGTTTGACCGCGTCCAGCGTCGCGAGCATCGACGCCATCGTGCCGCCGGAGAACGTCCCCTTCATCTTGCGGACGCGGCCGCGGACATCGCGCAAAGGCTGGCCGAAGCGCTGCTTGGCTTCTTGCTGCAAGAACCAGACGCCGCAATCGAAGGGGATGGAATCGAAGCCACAGGAAAAGACGATGCGCGCGCCGCTCTTCTGTGCGGTTTTCTCGTATTTCGCGATCATCGCGGCCATCCAGTTGGGTTCGCCGCAGAGATCGACGTAGTCGGTTCCGGCCTTGGCGCACGCCGCAAGGAGGCCCTCGCCGTAGCGTTGGTAGGGACCGACGGTGGTGATGATGACCCGTGTGCGATGGGCGAGGGCGTCAAGAGCGTTCGAGTCTCTTGCGCCAGCGATGATTATTGGCAGCGAATGAGGAGCGCCGATTTCCGCGCGCACCGCCTGAAGCTTCTGTTCGTCGCGGCCTGCAATCGCCCAGCGGACCTCGCCTGACGCTCCGTAAGCGCGCATCAAGTGTTCAGCGACCAGCTTTCCCGTGAAGCCGCTCGCCCCGTACACGACGACGTCGAATTCCTGTGCGCTCATTCTTGTCTCCCGCCGCGACGCCTAGCACGTTGCAGCGCGGCAGGGGAGGCGCCCATCGTTTGTCGTTCGCGCCACGCCTGAGCCGTGTTCTAGTGCGCCCGACTCATGCCGCCCGCCGCCATCGCCGCCGCCATTGCTTCAGCCGTGATCCACGCGAGCTGGAATGCCGTGTTGAAGGGCGGGACGGATCGGGTGACGGATTCGTTCTTGATTGCGGTCGGAGGTCTTGGCGCGGGCGCCTTGATCATTGCCTTGCTGGGGACACTGCCCGAGGCCGCATGGCCTTACCTTGCGATGACGGTGTGCATCCACCTGGCGTATTGGTTCTGCCTGTTCAAAGGCTACGACGCCGGCGACATGAGCCATGTCTATACGCTGTCGCGCGGCATGGCGCCGACGTTGGTAGGAATTGGCGCGGCGTTGACCGCGCATGAAGTCCCGCCGCTGCTGAAGATGTTAGGCATCGCGCTTGTTTCAATTGGCGTCTTCATTGTAGGCGCCAGCCCACGCGCGCCGTTGCGGGCAACCATGTGGGCGGGCGCAATCGGACTTTGTATCGCCTCGTACTCGCTGGTGGACGCTCTCGGGTCGCGAGCCGCCGGGAACGCCGTGATTTTCCTCGGCTGGTCGATGGCGCTGATGTCTGTGCCGATGGCGGCGTTTGCGTTCTGGCGGCGCGGCGTAAGGCGTCTGCTGACCGATGCTGCAGTCGCGCCATGGCGCGGCATAGGTATCGGCATCATCAGCTTTGCGGGCTATGGCCTTGTGCTGTGGGCGCAGACCTTTGCGCCAATCGCCCAGGTCACGGCCTTGCGCGAGACCTCGGTCGTGTGGGGGGCTTTGATCGCGTTTCTCTTCCTTCATGAAAGGCTTGGCGTGCGCCGCTGGCTCGGCGCGGCTGTCGTCGCCCTCGGCGCTAGCCTGATTGCCTTCGCCTGATTAGGTTTGCTTCCAGATGGCAGACCTTCAGATCATTCGCATTGATGATGCAAAGGCGCTGGTGCGCGTTGGCGTGCCTGACCCCGAGCGAGCGACGCCGCAGGAAGTGCGCATCTCTGTGGCGCTGGCATTGGTGGGCGTGCCAGATTTCATCGCCCATGATCGTATCGGCGCAACCGTCGACTATGATCAGATCATTCACTTCATCCGCGGCGATTTGGGCGAGCCAGCGCATTTGATTGAGACGCTGGCCGACCGCGTTGCCGGGCATTGCCTGTCGCTGTCGGCGCGTGCGGCGTGGGTGGAGGTGACGGTCAAGAAGCCATCTGTGCTGTCAGGCGACGGCCTCGTTGCCGTGAGCATCCGCCGCGAGGCTAATCGAACATAACGTCGCGAGCGCTGGGTATCAGGTGTTGACCGCCGTCTACCGGAATAAGCGCACCCGTGATGTTCTCGGCCCTTGCCAAGAACGCCACCGCTTCAGCGACATCCTCAACACGCGTGCCCACGCCGGTCAGATTTTGTTTGTGCACGCGCGCGAAATTCTCGGCGCTTTGATCGCCGCTGATCAGCATCAATCCGGCGGCGATGCAGTTCACGCGAATGTTGGGCGCCAAAGCCATCGCGAGCGCGCTTGTCGCATGCGCGAGGCCAATCTTTGCGAGCGTGTAGGAGAGGAAGTCCGGGTTCGGATTCAGCACCTTTTGGTCGGAAATGTTGGTGACGAATCCCCGGCGGGTCCCAATGCCCTCGCGCAGTTTGCGGGCGAGGTAGACGGGCGCGAGCAAGTTCAGGCGAACCTGAGTTTGCGCAGAATCGAGCTCAAAGCTAGTGATGTCGTCCGGCGTGAAGCTGGCGGCGCTGTTTACGAGCCCCACCCAGTCTCCACGCTGTACGAGTGCGGCGCCCATCAAATCGATGGCGTTCTGATCACTGAGATCAGCCGCGAATGCCGTTGCCGCGCCGCCGCTTGCGCGAATATCCGCTGCGACTTTTTCGGCCTCGTTTCGTGAGCCATTGTAATGCAGGCCAATCGTCCAGCCATCGCGTGCCAAACGCTTGGCAATGCCGGCGCCGACGCGCCGTCCAGCTCCGGTGACGAGAACAAGGCCGCTCATGCCGCATTTGCGGAGAAGTCCGCCCGCGTCACGTCGAACTCCATGCCGACGCCTTGCATCTCATGGAAAATATCTGGCTTGAGAACGGAGAGCCGCACGCGTTCGACGGGCGTCGTGTCGAAGCACGCAGCCAAGATCTGTTTTGAGAACTCTTCGAGCCTCTCGACATGATCGCGTTGTTCGAGCCCCTTCAGGAATTGCCGCAACGGGTTGTAGTCAACGTAGCCATTGAGTTTGCCGAAATAGTCGGCGTAGCCAAACGTAAGCGTGATGTTGATCGAAAGGCGGGTTGGGCGTTCGGCGAACTTTTCCCAAGGGTGCTCGCCGATGCGCACGATGAGTTCAATGCCACGCATGGCGATTGAAACGGTCGACGGCGTCTCTGTCATTCACGAGCCTTTGTGTGGTTCGGCGCGCATCTCGTGACACGCGTCACATCCCTATAGCTAATCGCCTATTACCTTCCACTCATCGGATCGAGAGGCGGTTCGACAAGTGATGGAGCTGGAAATGTCTAAGTTTTATTGTCTGGTGGCGGCGTTGGCGGTGTTTGCCCCGTTGGCTTTCGCGACGATGAACCAAGCCGCGCAAATGGTCGCGTAACGGGTCTCTGACCTGAACTTTCCCAGGCCTGCCGGACTATGGGGCGGGCGCAAGAACCAGGCAGATACCCATGAAATGCCCACAAGATTGAGGGGCGTCGGCTGACCGGCGCCCTTTTCATTGGGCGTAGAGTTCTTGATATGTTCTGCGTATGGGACTATAGTCCTATGAATGAAGTCGAACCCACTTCACGGCCGGGGCGCTCGCACGAACGCGAGCGGCCGCTATGAGCGCTTTGCCCGCGAGGCCTTCGATGACGGCTGGGTCGGGGAGGAGGGTACTAGGCCGTTCGAGACGATCGTCACGCCGGAATTGGCCAAGACCATTATCTCAACAAATCACAGCCCGGACATCTCTTTCGATCAGTCGATCAACCCGTACCGCGGGTGCGAGCACGGCTGCATCTATTGCTACGCGCGGCCGAACCACGCCTATGTTGGTCTCTCGCCTGGGCTCGATTTCGAGACAAAGCTGTTTGTGAAGGCGAATGCCGTCGAGCTGCTTGAGCGCGAGTTTGCGAAGCCGGGCTACAAGCCCAAGACGATCATGCTTGGCGGCGTTACCGATATCTATCAGCCGATCGAACGCGGGTACGGCATCACACGCGGCATTCTCGAAGTGATGGAACGCTGGCGCCATCCTGTCTCGCTGATCACCAAATCCCAGCTTGTGATCCGCGACATCGACATTCTTGCGCGCCTAGCCGAACGTGGACTTACAAAAACGGCAATTTCAGTGACATCGCTGGAACGGCGCATTTCGCGCGTGATGGAGCCGCGCGCCGCGGCGCCGCATCGCCGCGTCGAGGCAATCAGGATGCTGGCCGATGCTGGCGTCCCGGTTACGGTGATGGTCGCACCGATTGTCCCAGCCATCAACGATAGTGAGATCGAAGCGATTTTGGATGAATGCGCGCGGGCAGGCGCGAGCGCTGCCGGCTATGTCGTGTTGCGGCTTCCGCTGGAGATCAAGGATCTCTTTCGTGAGTGGCTCTACACGCATTTCCCGGATCGCTCGACGCGGGTGATGTCGCTGGTGCGCCAGATGCGCAATGGGCGAGACTACGATCCGGAGTGGGGCAAGCGACAGAGGGGCGAAGGGCCCTACGCGAAACTGATTGCTGACCGGTTCGCGGCTGCGTCTCGGCGGCTTGGTTTCGACAAACCCAGGCTCGCGCTTGACCACACTCAGTTTCGCCGCCCCCTGGAACACGGAGGTCAGCCGGACCTCTTCTCCTCGGAGTAGCATCAGGCCGGTGTGCAAGCTAAGACGGGAGCAGAGGGCAGGAGGACGTACCCATGCGCACAGAAGGCCAACGCCGTTCCGATAATTACGAAGATCGCGGCCGTGGAAGCGGCGGCGGCATGGGCGGCGGCGGTTTGCCTGGCGGCGTGCTTTTCGCAATCCTCCGGCGCATTGGCCTGCGCGGCATCTTGATCGCCGCTGTGGTGCTCGCCGGCATTTGGTTCTTCGCCCCGCCCGGGATCAAGAACATGGTCTTCGGCGCGCTGCTCGGCGGCGTGCCGGGTCAAACGCAGACCCAAGGCGAAGGGTCGACGTGCGATAGCTCGCCCGACGCTGCGCAAGCCTGCGATTTCTCACGCACGATCTTGGCTTCGACGGAAGACGTCTGGGCCGCGCAATTCCAGCAAGGCCGTCTGCCTCGCTACAACAACCAGCAACCGGGCGCCTATCAGAACCCGACTCTCGTGATCTATTCGGGTGGCGTCGCCACCGATGGCTGCGGCGGCGCCACCTCAGACGTCGGACCATTCTATTGCCCCGGCGACCGCAAGCTTTACGTCGATCCGAGCTTTTATGACGTGATGCGTGATCGGCTGCGCGCTCCTGGTGATTTCGCGCAGGCCTATGTCATTGCGCACGAGGTGGGCCACCACGTGCAAAATCTGATCGGCGCAACGCAGGTTCAGGTGCAGGGCGAGACTGCAAACCAGACGTCAGTGCGCGTTGAGTTGCAGGCCGATTGTTTCGCCGGCGTGTGGGGGCACACTGCGCGCGCCGACTTGCAAATTGACGAAGCGGATCTCCGTGAGGCGCTGAACGCCGCCCACCAGATCGGCGACGACGCCTTGGGTCAGCGCAACCAGGATCAATTCACGCACGGCTCAAGCGCTCAGCGTATGGCGTGGTTCCGCCGAGGTTTCGACAGTGGCGACGCGCGCCAATGCGATACTTTCAACGTCGCGCCCGGCCAACTTTGACGCCTTCCGTCATTCCGGACACGCGAAAGCGCGATCCGGAATCCAGGGGCTACGTGCTCGTCGCTTGCACCTGGATTCCGGGTTCTCAGCTACGCTGAGCCCCGGAATGACGATGTTAGATCAAGGCTCCCAATCCGCCGCTTGATCGATCAGGAATTGGCGGAAGGCAGCGATGCGCTTCGAGCGCTTAAGATCGCTTGGATAGATGAAATAGACCTCAAAGCTCGGGCCCTGCAGGTTCGGCAGAACTTTTACGAGGTTGGGGTTTTCGCGCGCCATATAGTCCGGCGCGCTGCCGATGCCGAAGCCTGACTCCACCGCACGCAGCATGCCGTAGACGTTGTTGATCTCAAGCAACGGCGGTCGCGGTTTTGCATCTTCGCGGCCGGCGCGTTGCGCCCAATCCAGTTCGCGCATCGGCGTTGGGACGCCCGCCTGGTAGGCGATGATGCGGTGGTTATCGAGATCCTCGACATTCTTCGGCGTGCCGTGCCGCTGTAGATATGCAGCAGACGCGTAGAGACTGACGCGGACCTCAAGCAGCTTGCGTTGGATCAAGTCCGCATGCGTCGCCGCCCACAGGCGGATCGCGCATTCGGCTTCAAGCTTCAGCAGGTCGTACTCGCGGTCATCGAGCATGATCTGCAGGCGTGTTTCGGGATAGGTGTCGGCAAAGGCGCCTAATCGCGGCGCGAGCCAAGTCGAGCCGAACGCAACCGGCGCCGTGACCTTGAGATCGCCGATGACCTTTTCGCGCGCGTCCTTCAGCGTCGATTCCGCGATGACGGCGGCGCCCGCCATTTCGCGGGTGAACTCGCGCAGCGCCATGCCTGGCCCCGTCAGCAGCAGCCCGCGTGCGTGTCGCTGAAACAGCGGCACGCCCATGTCGTTCTCAAGCGCTGCGATCTGCCGGCTTACGGAAGATTGGCTGACGCCGAGCTTCTCGGCGGCCGCGGTCAGACTGCCGGTCTCGGCCGCGAAGTGAAACGTTTTGAGCTTGTCCCAGTCCATGTCTCAGCCCGCGCAGGGTCTCATCTCAGGCCCTGTCCGATGCAATATTGCATGGCTCCCCACTTGGGTCGATAGAAAGGAGCTTGGAAGAGCGATTTTCAGATGTACCAGCAGATCAGAGAACTCTCGGGCATTGAGCTCTTTCGGGTCGGCGCCACGAACCTGACGCTTGGCGGCGTGGCCGGCGCGCTTTTGCTCACGCTCATTTTCATGGCTGCAGCGTGGATTGCCGGGACGGCGGTCAAGCGCATACGACAGCGCACCCGTGAGGGGAGCGCCGCACTTTATCTCACCGAAAAGCTGCTGAGCTACGGGCTCGTTATCGTCGGGATTTTCTTTGGGCTCTCAACCCTCGGGCTCGACCTTTCCTCGCTCGCGGTGTTTGCCGGTGCGATCGGCATCGGCCTTGGTCTGGGTCTGCAAGGCATCGTGAAGGAATTTGTCTCCGGCCTTGTGCTGATCTCAGACCGCGCGCTGCACATCGGCGACTATGTCGAGATGCCGGATGGTACGCGCGGCCTTGTGCAAGAGATTGGTCCGCGCGCGACGCGCATACGCAACAACGATCACGTGTATCTGTTGGTGCCAAACTCGAAGCTCATCGAAAACACAGTGATCAATTGGACATTGCGCGGGGACACACGCCGCATCCATGTGCAATTTGCGGTGGCCTACGGGGCAGACAAGGAAAAGGTGCGCGACGCAGTGCTTGCAGCAGCGCGCGATGTGCCTTTCACCATGCCGGATGAAGGGGCGCGAAAGACACAAGTTTGGATGACCGGTTTCGGTGATTCAGCGCTGAATTTCGAACTTGTCGTTTGGCCGACACTCGATGCGGTGAAACGTCCTCGGGCGATGCAGGCTGCCTATACATGGGCAATCGACGACGCGCTGCGCCAAGCCGGCATCGAAATTCCGTTGCCGCAGCGCGATATCCGCATTCGCAGCTTCTTCGGAGAGGAAGGCGACGACGCGCTGGCCGCTCTCAGGCTTGAAAAACGCGCTGATGCCTACGAGCCGCCACCGCAGCCAACGCACAACGACGCCGCTGAAGATCTGATGCAGCCAGAACCGCCGCCTGAGCCGGAACAGCTCGATAGCGAAGAACGCGAGGCCTCTAGCCGCTAACGGACTATGCCGCTGCGCCAGCCTTCGCGCGTGCGTGGTCGAGTTCGAGATTTGCGAGATACTTCTCCGCCTCAAGCGCCGCCATGCAGCCCAGTCCGGCCGCGGTGACGGCTTGCCGGTAGGTATCGTCAGCCACATCGCCCGCAGCATACACGCCGGGGATGTTCGTCTCGGTCGTGCCGGGCTTCACGATGATGTAGCCGCTCTCTTTCATTGCGACTTGACCCTTGAAGAGCTCCGTCGAAGGCGCGTGACCGATAGCGACGAACACGCCGTCAACTTTGCGTTCTTCGAGAGCGCCCGTCTTCACGTTCTTAATCACGATGCCGGTGACACCTTTGGGGTCTTCCGTGCCTTGGATATCTTCGAGGGCGCTATCCCAGACAGTTTCAACGCTTGGATGATTGAAGAGGCGTTCCTGCAGCACTTTTTCAGCTTTGAGCGTGTCACGGCGATGGATCAGCGTCACTTTGCTGGCGAGGTGAGCGAGATAGAGCGCTTCCTCAACCGCGCTGTTGCCGCCGCCGATCACCGCGACTTCCTTGCCACGATAGAAGAAGCCGTCGCACGTTGCGCAGGCGCTGACGCCGAAGCCCTGGAAGTGCTGCTCACCCGGCAAGCCTAGCCACTTTGCTTGCGCACCTGTGGCGATGATCAGCGCGTCGGCCAGATAGATTTGGCCGCTGTCGCCTGTGAGCTTGAATGGGCGCTGATCAAGTTCGGCTTTGACTATGATGTCGTCGACCAAGTCGGTGCCGACATGTTTGGCCTGCGCGCGCATTTGTTCCATCAGCCAGGGGCCTTGGATGGTGTCGGCGAAGCCCGGATAGTTTTCGACGTCGGTCGTGATCGTGAGCTGGCCGCCAGGCTGCAGGCCCGCAATGAGCATCGGCTTGCGCAGCGCGCGCGCGGCGTAGATGGCGGCTGTGTAGCCGGCTGGGCCTGAGCCAATGATGACGATGGGAGCGTGGCGGGCGGGTTGTGAAGTCATGTCCTGCTCAATTCAGGGATTCGATGTTGCCTAATATGGCGGCGGAGCAGCAGCTTCGGAAGCGCCGCCATGGCTTTCGGAGCAAGCGCGAAATGCCGCTGAGCGCCGGAATTGCCACTACCTTGTCCACAGGTATGGTGTCGGATAGGGGACACGTAAGGTTACGGGGCGGTGCGCTATCTTGCCGAAGATTTTGGTTGTCGAAGATGACGCCCTGATCGCCATGGAACTTGGCGAACGGCTGTCGGACATGGGCTACGAGGTATTGGGGCCGGCGCATTCGATCGCCGAGGCTGAGGCCGTCATTGCGCGCGAAAAGCCAGATGCGGCGTTGCTGGACGCTCGCCTAGGACAAGGCGTCTCCAGCGTGCCGCTCGGCGTGAAACTTCATGGTCTGGGCGTGCGGGTGGCGTTTTGCACCGGCTACGACAATGTGAAGGAGGCGCCGCCGGAACTGGCGAAGGCGCCGGTGTTCACCAAACCGGTAAGCGACGCCGATCTGAAAGCTGGGCTGCAGACGTTGTTCGCCTAGGTCTTGCGGGCGCGCGCCATCCACGCCGTCAGCACCGCCGACGCTGCGCGATCGGTCTCTAGCAATGGCGGGTATGACCAGGTCTCAAGCTTGCCATTGTAGGGCCGCGCACAGCCGCGGCGGGCCAGGCTCTGATGAAACTTTGCGAGCTTTCCAAGTTGGCCATCGACGGCGAGGATGTGGACCGGTTTGCCGGTGGCCGCAGCTTCCGTCGCCATGTTCACGCTATCAGCCGTGACAAAGACATGGTCGGCGACGCCGAGGATAGCGGGATAGGGGTTTGCGCCTTGGTCTTCGTAGAAGACCGTGCAATGCGGCGCGAGCCATGTGCGAAACTGGGTGCGCGCGGCGGGGCTGGTGCGGCGTGACAATGTCGCCATCAACGAGCCCCCCGTTTCGCGCTGAACCGCAGCAAGTGAATCTGAAATGGAGCGCGCGCGTTCCGCCGAAATGTCTTGCCGCTTCGATTTTCCGCCGATCAGTATGGCGAAACGCGGTGAGGGCAAATCCTCCAAATTGGCTGGTTTGTAAGCGGAAACAGCGTGCTCCAGCCGTTCGGCGGTGATGCGATTGCACGCGCCCACTATTGGCAAAACGTTCTGGCCTTCGATCCCATCGTGCATCGGTGGGATAACGACATCGAACTCGCGCGGGTTCACGCGCGGGTCCTGCAGCTGCACCACGAAGGTTTTGCCGTTCGACCAATCGCGCACGCTCATCGCGAACGGTATCGACGCGCGCCCGCAGCCGATGAAGATATCCGGCCAGGGCGGCTGGATCGGATCTGAGTCGATCGTCAGCGCATTCCTGGGCGCTGGTACGAAGCCAGCGGGCAACCAGCTATAAGGCGAGCGGACGCGCACGCGCTTGGTCGTGAGCGAGATTGGCGCGCGCCGTGCGATCGCTTCGGCTAGCCCCAGCGCTTGCGCTTCGATGCCGGCGCGGCCGTCCGTGACAATCCAGACGTTCAGAGGCTCTGCGGGCTGATAGCCAGCACTTCGCATTCAGCCCCCGCCCGGCTCAAGTGTCAGAGGTACTTCACCTTGGTAATCTCGTAGGACTTCGGCCCGCCAGGCGCCATCACTTCGATGACGTCGCCCTCTTCCTTGCCGATGAGCGCGCGCGCGATCGGGGAGGTGATCGAGATCTTGCCGCCCTTCACGTCGGACTCGTCCTCACCAACGATCTTGTATTTGGACTTGGCGCCCGAATCCTCGTCCAGGAGGTTCACGGTCGCGCCGAACTTCACCTGCTTGCCGGTGAGCTTCGATATATCGATGACCTGGGCGCGGGCGATCTTGTCCTCAAGCTCAGTGACCCGGCCTTCGATGAAGGCCTGGCGCTCTTTCGCCGCATGATATTCAGCGTTCTCGGAGAGGTCGCCGTGGGCGCGCGCTTCCGCAATCGCCTGGATTACCGCCGGGCGTTCTTCCGTCTTGAGACGCTTTAGCTCTGCGTCGAGGGCGGTGTAACCCTCGGCGGTCATTGGGATTTTTTCCATGGGTGTGGTGTAAAAGTCCGTTTTGGATAAGGAAATTTGGGTCCGATCCGGCCTGACGTCAAGCATAGGCCTGAAGCGCTCGAACGCCTAGAGGCGCCCCGGATTTGAGCAGGCGGATGGCCTGGATGGCTGCCCGCGCGCCCGACACCGTCGTATAGTACGGGATATTCTGCACCAGCGCCGTGCGACGGATGGAATAGCTGTCGCGGTAGGATTGAGCGCCTTCGGTGGTGTTGAAAACGAGCTGGACGTCGCCGTTCTTCATGGCGTCGTCGATGTGTGGCCGTCCCTCGGCAACCTTGTTGACCTTTTGAACTTGGAGACCCTTGCCGCTGAGGTAGTCGGCGGTGCCGCCGGTGGCGATGATCTTGAAGCCCAACTCGATCAGATCTCGAGCCACCGGCACGAGCGCCGGCTTGTCGGCGTTCTTCACGGAGATGAAGCAGGCGCCCGCCGTCGGGAGATTGATGCCAGAGGCGACTTGGCTCTTGGCGAAGGCAGCGACAAAGCTTTCGTCCAGACCCATCACCTCGCCGGTCGACCGCATTTCCGGGCCAAGCACCGGGTCGACGCCTGGGAAACGTGCAAACGGGAAGACGGCTTCCTTCACCGCAACGTGTTTCTTCGACGGCCGATCAAGCTTCAGTTCCTTCAGCTTCACGCCGGCCATCACCTTCGCTGCCGCCGCCGCGATCGGGCGATTGATCGCCTTCGCCACGAACGGCGCAGTGCGGGACGCGCGTGGGTTGGCTTCGAGGATGAAGATTTCGTCGTCCTTCACCGCGAACTGAATGTTGATGAGGCCGCGCACGTCGAGTGCAAGCGCGAGTTTCTTGGTCTGCGCTTCGATTTCATCAATCAACTTCTTAGGCAGTGAGTAGGGCGGCAGTGCGCAGGCGCTATCGCCCGAGTGTACGCCGGCTTCTTCTATGTGCTCCATGACACCAGCGACGAAGACGTCCTCGCCATCGCAAATCGCGTCGACATCGACTTCAATCGCATCGCGGAGATAACGATCCACCAGCAGCGGCCGCTTCTCTGAGACCGCTAGCTCGCTCGGGCCGCCGAGCGCGCGGGAGATGCGGGTAACGTACTCGTCCAGTTCGCCTTCGTTCTGCACGATCTGCATCGCCAGGCCGCCAAGGACGTAGCTTGGCCGCAGCATCACCGGGTAACCGATCTTGCTGGCGCCGGCGCGCGCTGCGTCAAGTGATGGCGCGATAGTGTTGTCGGGCTGCTTCAGGCCGATCTTGCGCAGCAAAGCCTGGAAGCGGTCTCGATCTTCGGCGAGGTCGATGGCGTCTACACTTGTGCCTAGAATTGGCGCGCCTTCGTCGGCCAGCGGCTGCGCAAGCTTCAGCGGCGTCTGGCCGCCGAACTGCACGATGAGGCCTTGCACCGCGCCGCGCGATCTTTCGGTCTCAACGATTTCGAGAACGTCTTCGGTCGTTAGCGGTTCGAAGTAGAGGCGGTCGGAGGTGTCGTAGTCAGTCGACACGGTTTCCGGGTTGCAATTGACCATAATCGACTCGACGCCGATCTCTGCGCACGCGAATGCGGCGTGACAGCAGCAATAATCGAACTCGATGCCTTGGCCGATGCGGTTCGGCCCACCGCCAAGGATGATGACCTTGTTGCGATCTGAGGGATCGGCTTCGCAGTCAGCGGCATCGGAGCCGTAAGCTGGAAATTCGTAGGTCGAATACATGTACGGCGTCGTCGCGCGGAATTCTGCGGCGCAGCTGTCGATGCGCTTGAATTGCGGGCGCACGCCAAGCTTGCGGCGCGCTGCGCGCACATCGCGTTCGCGGCCACCGGTGAGCTTGGCCAAGCGCGCGTCGGAGAAGCCTTGCGCTTTCAGCGCGCGGAAACCGGCCGCATCCTTCGGCAATCCCTCAGCGCGAATTTCGGCCTCTTTTGCTATGATTTCGGCGATCTGACGCACGAACCATGGATCGAAGTGCGAGGCCGCGCAGATCTCTTCAACGCTCAAGCCGCGGCGCAAAGCTTCCGCGCAAACAAGCAGGCGATCGGATTTCGGCGTGACGAGGCGCGCGCGCACTGCGGCGCGGCCATTGTCTTCGTCCGATGCGCCTTCGATCTGGATTTCATCCAGGCCGGTGAGGCCCGTGTCGAGCGAGCGCAGCGCCTTCTGCAGAGACTCCTGGAACGTCCGCCCAATCGCCATCGCTTCGCCGACGGACTTCATTGAAGTCGTCAACGTCGTGTCCGAACCTTGGAAGCGTTCGAATGCAAAGCGGGGAATCTTGGTGACGACGTAATCGATTGTTGGCTCGAAGCTCGCCGGCATCGCGCCGCCGGTGATGTCGTTGGCGATTTCGTCGAGCGTGTAGCCAATGGCGCACTTCGCGGCGACCTTGGCAATCGGGAAACCCGTGGCTTTCGACGCCAGCGCCGATGAGCGCGAAACGCGCGGGTTCATTTCGATGACAACCATGCGGCCGTTTGCCGGATTCACCGCGAACTGGACGTTTGAGCCGCCGGTCTCGACGCCGATCTCGCGCAGCACCGCAATGCTCGCATTGCGCATGATCTGATATTCACGGTCCGTCAGTGTGAGGGCGGGCGCAACGGTGATCGAGTCGCCGGTATGCACGCCCATCGGGTCGATGTTTTCGATCGAGCAGATGATGATGCAATTGTCCGCCTTATCGCGAACGACCTCCATCTCATACTCTTTCCAGCCGATAATGCTTTCTTCGACCAAAATTTCTGTGATCGGCGAGGCGGCCAAACCGCGCTCAACGATCTCTTTGAACTCTTCCAGATTGTAGGCGACGCCGCCGCCCAAGCCGCCAAGCGTCAGCGACGGACGAATGATTGATGGCAGCTGCACGTGCTCAAGCGCTTCAAGCGCTTGCTCCATCGTGTTGACGAGACGCGAGCGCGGCGACTCCAAGCCGATCTTGTCCATAGCATCGCGGAACTTCATCCGGTGCTCGGCCTTTTCGATGACGTCGGCCTTTGCGCCGATCATTTCGACGCCATGTTTCGCCAGCACCCCGGTGCGCTCTAAAGTCAGCGCGCAATTCAGCGCCGTCTGGCCGCCCATCGTCGGCAGTAGGGCATCTGGTTTTTCTTTCTCGATGATCTTCTCGACCATCTCGGGCGTGATCGGTTCGATGTAGGTCGCGTGCGCCAAGCCCGGATCGGTCATGATCGTCGCCGGGTTCGAGTTCACGAGGATGACGCGATAGCCCTCTGCCTTCAGCACCTTCACCGCTTGCACGCCGGAATAATCGAACTCGCATGCCTGGCCGATAATGATCGGCCCGGCCCCAATGATCAGGATCGAGTTGATGTCTGTACGTTTCGGCATGCGTCTCCGCCCGCGATTTTGCGGCTAGAATCGATCCATTGAGCGGATCGCGCGTGCTTACGGCAGGGGCGGGGTGGGGGCAAGGGCGCGGGCCATTATTCCACCGACGCGCCGCACCTGGGACAGGCGCCGCGTCCAATGAGCATGCGCCAATTTTCCCGTGTCCAAGCCACGGTCCCTTTCCGGGCGGGCCGTCCGTTGTCGAACAGGGCGCCTGCGCAGCGGCCGCAGCGGCAGAGCAGCACCGACGCTAGCGCGACGGGCCCGCAGAGCAAGAAGACAGCGCCGCACGCCAACATAGCGAGTCCCGCCCACGCGGCGCTTCTTTCGGCGCCAAGTACCAAGATCAAAATGAGAATCAGGCAGACAGCCATCATCGCGCCGAATGCGCTAAGCTGGGCAGCGGCTCCCACGCGCGCAAGCGGGATGCGCCAACTCGCGTCGCGGGCCCGCTCAGCCGCATCGCGGACGCGTCGCTCGTCCTGGAAAAACTCAGATTCAGCCCGCGTTGCCCACATGCCTACGAACGCCGTGAGTAAACCGCCAGCGATAAAGATGAGTATGGCCGACAACTGGCTCATGCGAGCGCGGGTTGGGCTGTTGGCTTTCGTCGCAGTAGCCAAACGATTGCCACGCCAATCGCCAGCACGGCGAAGCCGCCAATGCCGACGATGCCGTTCCAAGGAAACACCGGATTCGACACGGCAGCGATGGTCAGCCCGCCCAGCGCGTTGAACGTGCCGTGGAAGAGGCCGGCCGCCCAAACGGAACCGCTGCGCTCGCGCACGAGCGTGATGATCGGCGTCAGCAACACACAGAACAGCACGAACAGGCCTAGCCCCAGCACGCGATCGTCCGGATAGTTCAATCCAAAGAAGAAGATTGCCGGTGCGTGCCAGACGCCCCACACGGCGCCGGTGGCGATCGACGTGCGCCAAAAACCGCTCGGGCGCCACAGACCGTAGAGGTAGCCGCGCCAGCCGAGTTCTTCGGTGAACGTCAGGATCGGCATGTTTATGAGCGCGCCGAACACAAGCGCCATGCTGACGATAAACCACGTGCTCGTGGCGAAGGCGGGGGCCAGAGAGAGGTCTTTCCCTTGCGCCTCGGCCGCGGCGCGCACGCCTGACCCTATATCAACATAGTGATGATCTGAGAGCAGGATTGTCGCCGCAACGGACGCTCCGCCGATCAGGATCGGTATGAGCCATGCCAGGACCCACCAGACATTAGGTTTGAAGTGCAGGCCAAGCGCTCGAACGCGTTCGCCTGCCTTCTCGAACGCAAACGTGCAGATCAGAGCAGAAATCGCCGGCCCGGTCATCATCGCCGCAAGGATCGGCGTTGCGAACATCGGGTTATCTGAAAGGCCCGCAAAATGCGCGCCGATCACGATCCCCCAACTGATTGCGAATGCCAGCGCCAGGAAGACGATGGATTTGTTGGCCGTGGACATCATTCACCCCCGTTATTGTTGTCTTCCGTTTTCTCGCTGAATTTGACGCCCCTGGCGCGCAGCGCTTCACGCAGCAGGAACTCGATTTCCGCATTCACACTGCGCAGATCCGCGTTCGCCAAGCGGGCGATGGCGTCGTGCAATGCTGGATCGAGCCTCAGCGCGAAGGCTTTGCGTTCAGACGGCATGTTTCAGGCCTATTGGTAGAGCGAGCCTGCGTTGACGACCGGTTGTGCGTCGCGATCGCCGCACAGGACGACCAGCAAGTTCGACACCATCGTCGCGCGACGCTCGTCATCGAGCTTGACGATGTCGCGTTCGGAGAGTTGCGCGAGTGCGCTTTCGACCATCATCACGGCGCCTTGCACGATCTTCTGACGAGCCGCGAGCACGGCCTCCGCCTGTTGGCGGCGCAGCATGGCGCCGGCGATTTCTGGCGCATAGGCGAGGTGGCTTAGCTTGGTCTCATCAATCACGACACCGGCCACGGACACGCGCTCTTGCAGCTTTTCGCGGAGCAAAGCCGAGACCTGGTCGGCGTCTCCCCGGAGCGTGGGTTCCTCATGTTCGGAATGGTCGTAGGCAAAGTGCGAGGCGATTTCGCGCACGGCAGTTTCGATCTGGATGTCGACGAAGGTCTGGTAATGATCGACGTCAAACAGCGCTTGTGCTGTGTCGGTCACCCGCCAGACAACGACCGCTGCGATCTCGATCGGGTTGCCGCGCTTATCGTTCACCTTGAGCTTCTCACCGGTGACGTTGCGGACGCGCAGGCTGATCTTTTTGCGGGTGTACCAAGGCAGCATCCAGCGCAGGCCTGGTGTCCGGTCAGTGCCTTTGTAGTTGCCGAACAGGGTGATTGCCGCGCCTTCATTGGGCTGCAGCGTATAGAAGCCGCAAAGCTGCAGAACGAACACGGTCGCTACGACGATCGTGCCAAAACCATTAAAGGCGCTCTCGTAGCGGATCAGATCTACGACGAGCCAGATCAAGACAGCGAGCACGACCAAGGTCAGCAGGAGCATCATCCCGCCATTGGAGGTATTCGCCTTGCGTTCTTGTGTTCGATTAAGTGCGGCCGCAGCCATGACATACCCTCTCATGCCATCAAAGTGATATCACTATAGTAGCAAAACAGGGGCACTTTCAAGCGAATTCGGCGTCGTTCACCAAATTCTAAAATCTCGTATTAAGCGCAATCTGTTACCCCAGGGCACGGTCTAAAGGTCCGTTTTTGGGGCGAAAAATGGTTATCGGGCAATTCACCACGAAGCGCGGGCGGCGCGGCCTGTGGCGTGATCGCAGGGGTAACGTGGCGATGATGTGGGCGCTGATGGGCACTGTGCTCATCGGCCTCATCGGCATCACCGTGGACTTCACCCGGGCCCAGGCCATTCGCAACGCAATGCAAAACGCCGTCGACGGCGCAGCCCTTGTCGCCGAGCGGAGCTCAAATCTCTCGATGGCGGCCCGGACCGAAGCGGCCCGCGCGTTCTTCGACGCGGAAGTCGGCGACCAAGTCAGCAACGTCACGTTCAACGTCGTCGAGCTTGCCGATGGCGGGCACCGCGTCACAGCTTCGATGCCAATGCCGATGAGCCTCGCGCGCATCATCAGCAATGATTCATGGACACTCGGCGTCGCCGCCGAAGCGCAGGCAAACGCTAGCCCGCCGATCGAAGTGGCGCTGGTGCTCGACAACACCGGATCGATGGCTAACGACATGCAGGCGCTTCGCGACGCAGCCAGTGACCTGACGGACGATCTGCTCAGGCTAGATGGCGACACGGTGCGCGTGGCGTTGGTGCCGTTCGTCGCGCAAGTGAACATCGGCAACGAGCAATCGCATCTTGCCTGGATCGATCAGACAGGCGCCGCCCCCTATAATGGCGAGCTGCTTGAAGATCGTTCAATCGCCTATACGTCGACCAGCAACGGACTGGTGACTGGAAACTGCAACCATCTTGCGACCCAGCCTGCTGGCTACACTGGGCCGTACAGGATTGTTTGGCGCCGAAGCGCGAACCGTTGCTATGCGTTCACGCCTGAAGGCATCAGCCACATGCAATTGTTCAACCTGATTACGAACGAGGAATGGAAAGGCTGTGTCGAAGCGCGCCCTGAGCCATACGACATAAACGATGCCGCGCCGGTGCTGGGTGATCCTGCGTCGATGTTCGTCCCGTTCTTTTGGATGGATACCGGCGGCACCGCTGGTCAAGGCGCCAGCAACAACTCCGGCGCCGCGAACTATCGCAGTTACAACTCGTATCTCAGCGACACGCCCGGCGACATTCCCGGAGCGACCATGACCAGCTCCAACGGGACCAGCTCAAATGCGCAAGACCAGCGCGAGGCCCGCTTCTTCAACGTCTTCAAATATCGCAACACAGCGGCGTCGTTGGACACCTCGGCGCCCGATACGCGAGGGCCAAATCGTGGCTGTCCAACGCCGATCGTGCCGCTCACAACGAACAACAGCACGCTTCAATCAAATATTGCGGCGATGCGCCATTGGTCGGGTGGCGGCACAAATCAGGCCGAAGGCTTGGCTTGGGGCTGGCGCGTGCTGACGCCCGGCGCGCCTTTCACTGAAGGCGAGCCTTTCAACGCTGCGCGCGACAACGTTCGCAAGGTCATCGTGTTGATGTCCGATGGCGAGAACACCAACGTTGGTTCAGACGCCGTGATGTCCAGCGATTATTCGGCGTACAATCACCTCGGTCTCTGGCGTGACTACGCCAGCGGGAACCTTATCACTCAGCTGCTGAACGGCATCCTCTATGGAATCTTGCCGCCGCAATATCGGCGCAGCATCAACTCATCTGGCGGCTACGTGACCTACGTCAACAACCGCGAAGCACAGCTTTGCGCGAACATCAAGAATGATGGCGTCGAGATCTATACTGTGATCTTCCGTGAAACCGATCAGGCCACCGAGAACCTGATGCGCAATTGCGCTTCAAGCACCGGGCATTTCTATCGTGCCGACAACGCCGCAGAACTCGCTGCCGCGTTCGATGCTATCGGCTCAGGCATCGGCGCGCTGCGTTTGACGCGATAATCAGCCGATCACGTCGTTCTGCTCATCGAGCAGGACGACGGCCGGCGCGTAATTGCGCGCTTCTTCGGCCGGGATTTGGCAATAGGCGATAACGATGATGGGGTCGCCGATTTGCGCGAGTCGCGCGGCTGCGCCGTTGATGCCGAACGTCTTTGAGTTGCGCGGGGCCTCGATCGCATAGGTTGTGAAGCGCGCGCCGGTATTGATGTTGAGCACGTCGACCTGCTCGTTCGGGAGAATATTCGCGCGCTCAAGCAGGTTGGCGTCGATCGAGATCGAACCCTCGTAGTGCAGATCGCATTGCGTCACGCGCGCGCGATGCAGTTTGGCCTTCAACAGCGTCAGTAACATCAGCGTTGCGGGGCCTGGAAGTTCACCGCAATGCGTGTCGTGGAACCGATAGCGCTCGATCCGTCAGAGAGTGTTGCGCGTGCGCGGTACGAACTCGATGCGCTCAGCGCGGCGCGACCGAAGCCTGCTCCAGAAGGTGTTTCCGATGCAACCGAACAGCTCGCAGACAGGTCGCCAAGGATTCGGCAGCTGAGCACAACGCGTCCGCCGACGCCGTCGTTGAGCGCCGATCGCGGATAGAGATCCGAAATCCGGCGTGCGCTTGGACGCTGTGTCCACACGACATTGCCAGCTGGCGCGCGTGGTTGCGGCGGCGTCGCCGATCCTAGAATCGACGGCTCAACATTGGCCGTTTGCACCGGTGGTATTGGTTGCGGATTGAGCGGCACGGCGCCCTGGTTGTCTTGTGTTTGTGTTGGCGACAAGGAGACCGGCCCGCTCGCTGTCGCTGCATTATTCGCAGCGCTGGTTGTAACCGGCGGATCGCGCCGCGGTTGTTCGCGCTCCACCGTGCGCTGCGGTTCTTCCCGCGTCGTCCGTGGCGGCTCGCGTTCTGGCGTTCGCGCAGCGGTCTGGGTCTGACGGTCGGCGCGGTTTGTGACCGCGTCGGACAGTGGCACGCTTGGCGCTTCCTCCAGCGCAGAGAAGTCGTTGTCGGCGCTTTCGCTTTGCGCCGGCTGCGGTTCCACCTGGCGTTCGGTCGCTGCAGGCCGCGGACCGCCCATGCCGCCGCCAAAATAGATGCCGCCAATCAGCGCTGCGCCACCGAGTAGGGCGATAAGCACGAATGCGCGCAGCGGACCGCCTTGGCCGCGCGGGGGGTCGCGCAGGTCGCGCGTGTAATCGCGGTCAATAGGTGGGCGGCGAGACGCCTGCGGTGGCGGCTCAAGACGGCGCTGCGTAGGCGGCAGCGCGTCGGGCCGTCGCGGCGGTGGTTCAGCACGGCGCATCGGGGGCGCTTCTGCGCGAGGCGCCGGCGGTGGTGGGCGAACTGCAGGGCGCTTTGGCGCAGACTCGCGCGCTTCACCGGGCCCAGTGAGCTGCTTTAGGCGCAGCTCAGCGACCTCCGAGAACGCGCCGTCCGGGCCGTAGCGCGCAAGATAGTCCATAAAGTCAGTCGGGTTGCGGCTGTCGCGGATAGCGCGCCAATGCTCGGCTTCCGAACCGAGGGGGTCCGATTGCGGCGGCACGCGATAGCTTGGCGTCGGTTCCGCCGGCGGCGCGCGATACTGCGGCGGCTCCTGGCGGCGCGGTGGCGGCTCAGCGCGAAGCGCGGTCTGGCGGGGTGCGCGAGGCGGCGGATCGAAGTCCTGCGTTTCACGCTGTGCCGCGCCGACACCAGCACGCGCGGCGTTCACCATGCGATCGACCGCGAAGAAGAGTGGATCCAGCGCGGGATCGTTTGGGTCGCCGTCCCAGCGTGACAGATCGAACGCTGGTGATTCACCAACGCTCGAAGGCGGTGGCGGTTCGATCAGGCTCGCGACAACGGCCTTGTTGGCGTTGATCACACGCTGCGCGGCGTCGAGAAATGGGCGTGAGCGGATTGAGGCTTGCGACCACACGACCACTCCGGCGCCGCTTGAGCGTAAAGCGCCGTCGCTGTTCGGTGCGCCGCCGATGGAAAATCCGGCAGCCTCAAACATGTCCGCAAGCGCCTTAGCCTGCGGCTCGTCCTCACGGACACATACGATGAGTACGTCCGCCATGACGTCTCCTGCGCCCCGTCCCAGTCACCACCGTGACCTCGATACCACGGAACAAGACTCATGCCACCCGGGTACGCGCGGCAATACTGTGAATTCGCGTCAAATCACCGGTTCGAATGCGCCATTAACTGTGTTCAACAACTCAAGCCCCCCGTCGGCCACGCCGTAACGCATGCCAACAAGGTTAAGGCCACGCGTTTTGATCGCATCCTGAATGAACGGAAATGTGGCGAGGTTTTCTAGCGTGACGCGAATGCTTTCATGCTCAAGCTCAGAGACGCGGTCGCCGCCCGCTGGGATGCGCGCTTTGGCCGTATCCAGAAGGCTGATCCAGGAATCGAGGAAGGAATGGGGGTCGCGCGGGCGATCGTCCAAAGCTGCCGCGACACCGCCACATTGCGCGTGCCCAAGCACCAGAATTGTCTCCACTTTGAGGTGCATCACTGCGAACTCGATCGCCGCGCTAACGCCGTGAAAGCCAGGCTCTTTCTCAAAGGGCGGGGCTAGGTTTGCGACATTGCGCACCACGAAGAGCTCGCCGGGGCCGGCGTTGAAGATTGTAGCGGGATCGACGCGGCTGTCCGCGCAGGCAATGACGAGCGTTCTCGGCGACTGTCCCCGATCCGCCAAATACCGGTGCAGACTGCGAAGCTCGGGCCAGCGCTTCTCTCTGTAGATACGGTAGCCTTCGATTAGGTGATCCATCGCGCTCTTCAAGCGAACCTGCTTGGCCTCGTCAACCGAGTGGGCAATCTCAGCCGCGCTGGAGAGGACCATGAAGTCGCTTGTCTCGGTTTGCGCCGCCGCATTGCTTGCCGTTTCGTGCGCCACTGCGCCGGACATTCCCTCCCAGCGCGAGCGGCTGACCCGGCAGATCGCAGATGACGCTGTGAGCTTCAATGAGGCCTACGGCCAGGCGGTGTCAGCGCAGATCCTGCTCAATATCCTCCGCTCGCGCGATCGGATGCCGCGCTACTATCTCGCGATGACGGGGATTTCAGACAGCCCGTCTTGGTCCACAACTCAGAGCGCCGCCATCGGCGGCATTCCGCTCGGCGGCGATGTCGGCACGCCCTGGGGCGTCGGGGGCCTTGGCGTCGAGCGCGAGCGCGCGTCGCGTCCGAGCTACGCCGTCCAGCCGTTTGACGCCGCGACGCTCGCGCGCACCGCGTTTCAACCAACGCCGAGCTCGGTGTTCGAGCATTATTGGTACAGTGGTTGGCCGCGCGACCTGCTGATGCTGATGATGGTGGAGTCCATAGAAAAGACCGATGGGGGCGGCCACGTCAGCGTCTTCACGAACGAAGCGAACACGATATTCGATGATTGTGTCGCCCGCGTGCAAACCGGCGGCTGCAATTTCGTGAGAGAGGTTCGCGCCTTCCTCGATATTTCGCAGCAGCATCCCTCCGAGCGTGGCGTCGATCTCGAGCATGGCCGCCCTCTATGCGGGCTTGTCGAGGCCTATGACCCCGCATCGGCCGTGCGGCCCGCCACTCCACGCGAGACTCAAATCTGCGAACCGGCTTTCGTGGTGGGCGCCGATACCTTGAGACTGCGCCTGCGTTCGCTGGACGACATGGTCTATTATGTAGGCGAGCTTCTGCGCGCTGGCGGTATGCAAGCAGCGCCTGGCGAAGCGATTGAAGCACAAGTCACCGTGCGCGCCGCTGGGCTCCGCGGCGGCGGCCAGGGCGTGCCGTTGTTTCGCATTGTGCCTGCTGGAGACGATGCGCGTGGTTCCTATGCGGCGGAGATCACCTACGGCGGTGAGCGCTTCCGCGCCGGGCCGGCAATTGGCCGCTCCTGCGGTGAGCAGACGCAAGCCGGGCGTTGCCAAGACAATGCGGAAGAGGGCGACCGCTCGTCCTCCGTTCTGTCGCTGATCGCTGAAATATTGGCGCTGAACCAATCTCCGGATGCCATTCGCGCGCCCAGCCGTCTGATTGCGGAATAGGGCGCCACACCCGCAGACATCCGTCTGGCGATGAGCGCAGTTCGTCGCAATCGCGCAAGTGTGAGCGGTCGTCGCGATCACATCGTGCTCTCATCTCGCGGGCCAAAGCGCGCCAGGGAGTGCGGCCATGAAACGGCTCTTGCTTGCTGCGGCGGTGGTGGCCGCAATCAACGCGGCTCCAGCGTCGGCGCAAACCTTCCGCACCTTCAGGTGTTCGAACAGCACAGTGCTGCGGGTTATTTTCGATGAGGAGCACGGCATCGCGACGGTCGTGCCATTTGGCCGGCCAAGTATCCGGCTGCAGCGTGCGCACAGTAACGGCAGCGTCTTCCGCTATGTGCGCCGCGACTCGCACGAATTGAGCGGGAACTTACAGGAGGTCCATTGGCGGGCCGGCCATGCCGACTGGACCTGCCGCCACTAACCCACGCTTGAGAACTTTGCCCGCGCGTGTGAGTTTGGCGCTGGCAATTCGACGGAGTTCACATGCGTGGCACGATCCTTGGCGTTCACGACGGTCGCGGCGTGCTACTGGGCGAGGCCGATCGGCGCATCGAATTTCCATTGACTGAGTGGCGTTCCAGTGGAGCGCCGTTCGCCGGGCAGATCGTCGATTACGTTGAAGAGAATGGGCAGGCGCGCGCCGTGTTTGCCGTGCCCGGTCTTGGCCCTTCGGGATTCGGCGGGCCGCAATCGGGGTCGCGTGTGCTGGGCATCATCGGTGTGATCTGTCTGGTTGTAAGTTTCATCATCCCCTTGATCCCGACCATCGCCGCGTTTGTTCTGGGCGTCGTGGCGGCTGGTCAGGCGCAGCAGGAACGCGACGACACGTCACTCTTATTGGCGCGCATTTCTTGGATCGGCGCCGTGGTGATGCTCGGGATCGGGCTCCTCGCGGTGCTGGCGATCATCGCTTTCGTAGGAACCATGGGCTTTGCGGGCATGTGGCACGGCTTCCACGATTGGAACTTCTAGATTCGCCAGGGCGGGAAGCGACGGTTGTCGCCCGCATGGTAGAGGCAGATTGCGTTTCCCGCAGGGTCACGCAGCCACGCTTCGCGCCAGAGCCAAGTTTGCATCACCGGTTCGCGTTCGAACGAAACGCCTGCAGCTTTGAGTCGCGCCACTTCGGTATCGAGTTCTGCATCAGCGACCTCAAAGTAAATGTGCGGCGCATTTTCGCGTGGGATTGGCCCCTCTGCGATGTGCAACGAAAAGGTGGCTTCGCCGTCCGGCGATTCGAAGCGGGCGTAGTGCGGACTCTTCACGATGAGACGAAGCCCCAGGCGTTCATAGAATGCGATCGACGCTTCGAGATCGGTGGCGGGCGCGGTGACTTGGTTTAGGCGCATCTCGTCAGCATAAGGTCCGAAAGCGGCCAGCGCATCTGGACGATTTGAACCATATTCTTTGGATGACATTCCAAATCACTGGCCTCGACCCCGCGCCCTTCGCGCATCTTCACGCGATGAGCGACGAGCAGCTCGCGACAGGGGGCGCCCAGCGCGTGCGCGTCGCTCAAAAACCCGCCGCACCTTGTCGCATTTCGCTCGACGATGCTGAAATCGGCGAAAACGTCATTTTGCTGAACTACACCCATCAAGGCGCAGAGACGCCGTATCACCAACAAGGCCCAATCTTCATTCGCGAGACGAACGCGCGCTTCGCGGCCAAAAACGTTGTTCCGCCTGCGCTTGCCCGCCGTACGCTGTCGCTCCGTGGCTTCGACGCTGACAACATGATGATCGAAGCCGACCTCGCGGAAGGCGCGGAAGCGCAAAGATTGATCGAACGGTTCTTCGCCAATCCGGATGTGGCCTACATTCACGCTCATTATGCACGCCGGGGCTGTTTCGCGGCGCTGATCGAACGTTCCGCATAGGCCAACTTCGGGCAGTTTCCGCACGGAGAATATTGCCATCTGCTCCCGTCGGCGCCTCTACTGGCGCCAATAAGATACGGGAGGTCGCGATGCACGATCTGGTCATTCGCAATGGGACAATCGTCGATGGCTCCGGCAAGCCGCGTTTCGTTGCCGACGTCGCCGTCGATGGCGGCCTCATCACTGAGATCGGCCCCGATCTGGGCAAGGGCCGCGAGGAAATTGACGCGACCGGAAAGATCGTTTCGCCCGGCTGGGTTGACATCCACACGCATTATGACGGCCAAGCCACCTGGGATCAGGAAATGGCGCCGTCGTCGTGGCACGGCGTCACAACGGTCGTGATGGGCAATTGCGGTGTCGGCTTTGCGCCTGCGAAGCCCGATAAGCACGATTGGCTCATCGGCCTCATGGAGGGCGTCGAGGACATTCCCGGCACCGCGCTTGCCGAAGGCATGACTTGGAATTGGGAGACGTTCCCGGAATATCTCGACGAACTGGAACGCCTGCCGCGAACCGTCGATGTGGGCACGCACGTCCCGCACGGCTCGGTTCGCGCTTACGTCATGGGCGAACGCGGCGCGCGCAATGAAGAGCCGACGGAAACCGACATCGCGCAAATGTCGAAGGTCGTGGAGGAGGGATTGCGTGCGGGCGCGCTGGGGTTCTCTACCTCGCGCACCATCCTGCACAAGTCTGTCGACCGCGAACTGGTGCCCGGCACCACCGCCACGAAGGAGGAATTGCTCGGTATTGGCCGCGCCATGGGGCGCGTCGGTCATGGCGTCTTCGAGATGGCGTCCGACCTGAAGCGCGATTGGAATGAATTTGAGTGGATGGGCGAGCTTTCGCGCGAGACGGGTCTGCCGGTGACGTTCGCCGCGCTCCAATCCATCGCCAAAGAGCTGCCGCTGCCCGAACAGATCAGCGAAATGCGCGCACAGAATGAGAAGGGCGCCAATATCGTTGCGCAGATCGCGCTGCGCGGAAACGGCATCGTCATGGCTTGGCAAGGCACGGTACATCCGTTCCGCTTCAAGCCGGCTTGGCTCGAAATCATCGACAAGCCCTGGGCCGAACAGCTCGCACATCTGAAGGACCCGGCGTTCAAGCAACGGATGCTGACGGAAGACAGCGTCTTCCCGGACAGCGACGTGATTGGTTTGCTGATGGTGATCGCCGGCGGCTGGACGCTTCAGTTCGAAATGGGGCCAGACTTCAACTACGAGCCGACGCCGGCCGAAACCATCGCCGCGCGTGCTGCTGAGGCCGGCGTCTCGCCTGCCGAGTACGCCTACGATCTATTGATGCAGAACGAAGGCACAGGCTTCGTCTACTTCCCGATTCTCAACTACGCCGACGGCAATCTGAATTTCCTCGAAGATCTGCAGACGTCGGACGATTGCGTGAACTCGCTCTCGGACGGTGGCGCGCATTGCGGCACCATCTGTGATGCCGCGTCGCCGACCTTCATGCTGCAACATTGGGTGCGCGATCGCGACGGCAAGCGCATTACGCTTGAGAACGCTGTGAAGCGGCAGTCGCGTGATACTGCCCTTCTTTATGGCCTCTCCGATCGAGGTCTGCTGTCGCCTGGCTATCTTGCGGACATCAACGTCATTGATTTTGAGAAGGTGAGACTCGGCAAACCCTGGCTTGCATTCGATCTACCGGCGGGCGGCAAGCGTCTGTTGCAGAAGGCGGATGGTTACGTGGCGACGATTAAGTCGGGGCAGATTACGTTCCGCGGTGGCGAATATCTCGGCGTGCATCCCGGCAAGCTCATTCGCGGCCCGCAAACTGCGCCCACGGCGATGGCGGCGGAATAGGTCACGTCTGGTGCCAGTATTGAAGTTCATTGTGCTTGCCGCGATCTTGTTCGTGACGGCTTGCGCCAGCGCGCCGGCGCCTGTCGCCCACGCCGATGTCCGGCAGATTGTCTCGACGACGTCATTTGGCATGTGTGTCGGCTATTGCACGACGCGGCTCGAAATCTCCGAGGGGCGCGCGGTTCTCATTCGCGAAGCGCGTGGCGGTCGCGGCGGCTCGCAAGACCTGCCGTTGCAGCGATTTACGGCCGTGCTGACGCCGGACGAATGGGACGCGATCGAGCGTGTTGCCGCGTCTACGGACCTTTCAGGTTTGCCGCCCGTGATCGGCTGCCCGGATTGCGCGGATGGCGGTGCGGAATCTCTCACGATTGATAGCGGCAATGCTCAGCAGCAGAGCATCTCTTTTGAGTACGGGGCCGCAGTCGCGGAGGCGGCGCCGTTGCTGGAGCGCGTTCGGGCGCTGCGGACGCGTTTGACGCCGGCGGAGCGCTAATTGACGAGAAGCGCCGCCGCCAGTGCTTGCATGGCGCGCGAAGCGTTGATGTGCGGTGCGGTTGAGCGCTGCGCTTTTGACAGCACGAACGCCCCTTCCATCGAAGCAAGAAACGCGGACGCGAAAACAGCTGCGTTCTTCTCGGTCATGCCGCGCGCTTGCGCAGCGTCGGCGATCGCCTTTTCCCAGACGGCGAAGCAATCGTGGATTGCGACGGCAAGCAGCTTGTCGTCGGCGCCGAAGCCGGCCGCCATTGCTGCGATCGGGCAGGACCCTTCGAATTCGCAGGCCTTCGATTCCTTGGCGGTGGTTTTGAAGACGCTGACGATGAACGTGTCGATGTCGACCCCGCTCGCATCCAACTCGCGAAACCGGGCGGCCGTCCGCTCGGCAAAGCCATTTATGACTTCGGCGCCGATCTGCTCCTTGCCGCCTGGAAAGTGGAAGTAGAGCGAACCGCGCGGCGCGCCGGATTTCTCCAACAGCTGGGCGATGCCGATGCCTTCGTAGCCGCGCGCGCGAAACAAGCTCGACGCCGCGGCCAGCATGTTTTCGCGGGCCGATGAAACTTTTGCCATGCACGCAAAATAGCACTTGTATGACGACCGGTCTAGTGATAATTAGACAATAGACCGGTCATCATAGTGATCCCGGTCGCCTCACTCCCCGGAGGGTCAAATGAGAAATTTCCTTATGTCCGCCATGGCGTTAGCCGCTGTTGTCGTCATCCCTGGCGTCGCCAGCGCTGACGATGTCGCCGACCGGACCCACGCCATCTCGATCTGCCGCGCCGAGGTGCAAGCCCAAGCTGGCGCCGACGCCAGCGTTCGGTTTGACCAGGTTCGCGTGCGCCCGCGCGCCGTCCGCGTTGATCTCGACGTGTGGCGCAATGGCTCGCTCCAGAATGTCCGTTGCGTCGTCGAGCGCGGTGGCCCCGAACTGACGATCGCATCGATCTCGCCGACGCTGCAGACCGCGTCGCTCGCCCGATAACTCCTGCCCTGAACCAAGCGTCCTCCGCCTCCCGCGTGGACGTTTCCCACTGGCGCCCTTCGTTTCCAAAATTTGGAGAATGGAGGGCGCCATTTCTTTGTGAAGCGAATGAATTTGCCTGAAACGCGGCTGCACTCGTAAGCAGCGCGCATGGAAATCAAGACGCTCTTTGTCACCAAGCTTTATCGCGCAGCGCTCGCCGGCGTGGACAGCGCGGCGCTGCTGAAGAGCTGCCGCGTCATCGCTGAAGAGGATGAGGCGGGGCGGAGCTGGAGTAGGGAGCACGGCTATAAGGGCTACACCTCCTATGCGTCGCTCGATGATCTGCCGAAACGCGATCCGGAGTTTAGCGCGTTAGTGAAGGTGTTGGATAAGCACGCCGCCGCGTTTGCGCGCGACCTGCATCTCGATCTTGGCAGACAAAAACTGAAACTCGACTCGATCTGGATCAACGTCCTGGAACCGAACGGGGTTCACACCGGCCACATCCATCCGCACTCGGTGCTGAGTGGAACCTATTACGTCGATGTGCCCAACAACGCTTCGGCGCTGAAGCTCGAAGATCCGCGTCACGCCATGATGATGGCGGCGCCCAAGCGCCTCGATGATGCGCCGGAAGCGGAGCGGACGTTCGTGTATGTCGCGCCGAAGACAGGCGAAGTGCTGATGTGGGAAAGCTTCGTCCGTCACGAAGTGCCGATGAACCAGGCGAAGAAAGCCCGCGTCAGCGTGAGCTTCAATTACGGCTGGTGACGCGCGAGCGCGGCCGGCGATCCGGGTTTGCTTGAAATCCTCCCGCGAAGCCGGGAGCAGGGCGCGTGAGACGCGCGAGGGTAGTGCCTTGGGTGTGCGTTGCACGTCGCCATGCAACGCCGCGTGTCTTCACGCGCCCTGTGCCAAATCGTTTTTCCCGGCCTGGGACTGAGGAGTTGTTGAACGCGTGCGTTTCCGCACGCTCGCCTCCTGGACGATGGACCTTCGGGGCGGAGCCGCCATCGACGACTCTTCCCTCTGGGGCTTAGCTCCATGCCCAATTCGCCGGTTCTACGGGCGACGCTTTCCGAAAGCGCCGGACTTTGCGGTTTCACTCCCCGCAAACATTTTCCTGGGCCTACGCGAAACATCGCTACGGCCTGAGATCCCGTCGATTTGTGTGCCGCACGTTTCAAAGTTTCGGACGTCTCAAAAACCTCCCGTGTGCGGACGGAGGGATTATCGCTGAGGTTTGGAGGTGTGGGATAGATTTGAAGAGCGCCGCGATTTTGAAGGGCGGGAGCGGGATTTGGTGTGGGATAGATCGGTCGCTGCACCTCTACCCCGCGAGGGGGAGAGGTCGCGCGAAGCGCGGGTGAGGGGGCGAGTGTCAGGATAGAGCGAGAGTGTGATGCCGCGCTCAGCCTTCAGGCGCCCCGCCCTCATCCGGTCGCTTCGCGACCACCTTCTCCCGCCCATGCGGGAGAAGGAGGCGCTCCTCTACACGTCTGGGGCCAAGAAGTAGATTGGCGTGAGCGGCAACAGTTGGCGCGCTTTGTCGGTCAGTTTGGCGTAGTGTTCGACCCAGAGCTCAACGAGGCGCTTCGCGTTGATTAGGGTCATGCGTCGGTTTTCTTGGTTTCGCGCGTAATCTTCCGCGTCCTTCGTGAAGCCGGACAGGGCAACAAATATGCCCACGTCTGTGCCGCTAATCGTTGCTAGAAAAGCTCTCAATCCATCGGCGTCCACGCGCGAACTGGTTAGCCGCTTGACCTGAACCTTGATACGTGGCCCCTGGCTGCCGAGTGGGTCCGTAAATGCGATAATATCAATCCCGTGATCTTTCCCAGGCGGAGAGATCCAGGCCACGTGATATCCCATGCCCTGCAATAGATCGGCCACGAGCCGTTGCAGGTCGAACGGGTCCATCGTCGAAAGGTAGCGATCAATCTCTGACCAAGCTTGCTCTTCGGCTTGTTCAAAGGTCACGGTGCGCGCGCCGTCGACCTCTATGTCGTCGTCGACGTCGACGCTGGGTTCTGAATCGGCGCTCGCATCTCGCGCGTTCTTCCACACGCGATAGAGTCGCGCCGCTTGCGTGCGAAATTCCGAGGGGTCTGCAAAGCGAGCCAGAGCCTGCTTGCCTTCGTCTGTAATGAACCAAATGCCATCGCTCTTTACCAACCATCCGGCCTTCACAGGTGCGATGGTCAGAAAGCGAACGACCTTGTCGAAGCGGCGCGCGCCTGACTCGTAGCTGCTCATTTCGAGCGGCGTGGCGTTACAAACGCTCGCTAGTCGTTGGATTGCAGTGCGAGCGGGAAGTCCTTCGGGTTCCGATTCTAGGATAACGTGAAGTGAGCGGATGAGTTCGCCTTTGCGCTTGCTCGTAAATTCAGACGGCAAATCAAACTCCCCGGCGCAGTGTTGCTTGATGGCTCACTCAGTTATCCAAGAAGCTCCGCAGCTTCCGTGAGCGGCTCGGGTGCTTCAGCTTCCGCAACGCCTTCGCTTCGATCTGCCTGATGCGTTCGCGGGTGACACTGAACTGCTGACCCACTTCTTCTAGTGTGTGGTCGGTGTTCATGCCGATGCCGAAGCGCATGCGGAGGACGCGTTCTTCGCGCGGGGTGAGCGAAGCCAGAACCCGCGTCGTGGTTTCGCGCAGGTTGGATTGGATGGCGGCGTCGACCGGCAGGATGGCGTTCTTGTCCTCGATGAAATCGCCGAGGTGTGAATCTTCTTCGTCGCCGATCGGCGTTTCCAAGGAGATCGGCTCCTTGGCGATCTTCATCACCTTACGGACCTTCTCGAGCGGCAGGCCGAGCTTTTCGGCGAGTTCTTCCGGCGTCGGCTCTCGGCCGATTTCGTGCAGCATCTGACGGGACGTGCGCACCAGCTTGTTGATCGTCTCGATCATGTGCACCGGGATGCGGATGGTGCGCGCTTGGTCGGCGATCGAGCGGGTGATGGCTTGGCGAATCCACCACGTCGCGTAGGTGCTGAACTTGTAGCCGCGGCGATACTCGAACTTATCGACGGCCTTCATCAGGCCGATGTTTCCTTCCTGGATGAGATCCAGGAATTGCAGGCCGCGGTTCGTGTACTTCTTGGCGATGGAGATGACGAGGCGGAGGTTCGCTTCGACCATTTCCTTCTTGGCTTGGCGCGCTTCGCGTTCGCCCTTTTGCACGGCGTGAACGATGCGGCGGTACTCATCGATCGGCACGCCGGTTTCTTGGGCGAGCACGCCGATTTCGGAGCGGATGTCGCTGATGTCGTCGATCTCGGCGCTGACGAACTTGGCCCAGGCCTTGAGCTTGTTGGCCGCCATCTTCTCGGTCCATTTCGGATCGAGTTCGTGGCCTTGGTAGTTCGAGAGGAATTCGCCGCGCGGCACGCCGTTCGATTCCGCCAGGCGCATCAGCTTGCCCTCAAGCTGAATGAGCTTCCTATTGATGGCATAGAGCTGTTCGACCAGGCTTTCGATCCGCGCATTGTTGAGCTTCAGCTTCTTCAGCTCTTCGATGATCGTGTTCTGGGCGGTGTCGTAGGTCTCGGCCTTTGCGCCGGGGAGGGACTTGCCTTGCAGGCGCAGCTCGATGCGCTTTTCCTGCAACTTGCGGAATTGACCGAAGGCTTCGGCGATGTTGTCGAGCGTCGACATCACGCCTTCTTTGAGTTCGGCTTCCATCGCCGACATCGAGATCGCCTGTTCGTCGTCGAACTCAGAATCTGAGTCGGCCTCGGCTGAGCCTTCGCCGCCCGCCTCTTTTTCTTCGCCGTCGCCGTCGTCATCGCTTGGCGAGGGGGTGTTGGAGAGCGCCGCGCGTTGGGCGGCGACCTTCTCGGCCTTTTTGCGTTCCTGTTCTGCGATTTCGATCTTGGCCTGTTCGGGATCAACCAGACCATCGGCGTTCACGCCCGGCGCTGATGGGGGCGTGATGCCCATTTCGGCGCCGTAGGTGGCTTCAAGATCGATGATGTCGCGCAGCAAGATCTTCTGTTCACGCAATTCGTCGCGCCACACCATGATGGCTTCGAACGTCAGCGGGCTTTCGCACAAGCCGCGGATCATCGCGTCGCGGCCGGCTTCGATGCGCTTGGCGATGGCGATTTCGCCTTCGCGCGAGAGCAGCTCGACGCTGCCCATTTCCCGGAGGTACATACGCACCGGATCGTCGGTGCGGTCGGCGTCTTCGCGGGTGTTGGTGACAGCAACCTTGGTGGACGCTTCTTCGCGCGTGGCGACGGCCTTCGAGCCTTCTTCCTCGGCGGCTTCGCCTTCTTCTTCATTGTCGACGACGTTGATGCCCATCTCGCTGAGCTGGGACATGACGTTTTCGATCGCCTCGGAATCGAACTCGTCCGACGGCAGCACCTTGTTGAGCTCTTCGTGGGTGACAAAGCCGCGCGTCTTGGCGGCTTTGATCATCTTCTTCACGGCGGCATCGGAGAGGTCGAGGATCGGGCCTTCTGGCGCGTCCTTTTCCTCGACTGCCACGTCTTCGTTCTTGCTCGGCGCTTTTGCCATCTTCACATCCGAAATAGTCACAAAACCTCAGGCGACTAGGCCGCCCGCGTCATCTTCTTGCACATCGTCCAGCTTGGCCTCGCGCGCCCGCGCTTCGATGTCGCGTGCTTCGCGGCTCAGAGCCTGGAAGCGAGCGAAGGCCGTATCGTCCCCATCGGCTGCTGCCTGGCGCAGCTCGGCCAATTCCTCCCTGATCGCTGGCGCCACGACTTCGCGTGTCGCCAAAGCCAGCCACTCCGCTCCGACGTCGGCGCCCTCCGGGGGAGGTTTTGCCTTCGGCCAGCGCGAAATCCGCGCAACAGCGCGGTCTTGACCCGATCGGGTCAAATGGAGGCTCAGGGCGGCGCGGTCAATGGCCCCAAGCTCTTCATGGTCATCTGCGAGCGCCAGCAGCGCCTCGCGGATGGCTTCAAGGTCGGGGTCAGTGATGTGGAGGCGCTCGATCCAGTTGCCGTAACTGGCGAGGATCTGCGGCAGGTCGACGGCGGCGCGGAGGAAGAGTTCGGCGGCCGGACGGGGCGGGTGCGAAGTGGCGTGGGCCTTCAGCTCTGCCGTAGCGGGAGCCGGTTCGCCTTTGCGCCTGAACTGGCCGCCGCCCTGGTTGGGCGCGAAAGCCGGGCGTTGAGCGCGGATGGTGGCGTTGGCGCGGCTCATCAGGTCCGAGAAGAAGGCGCGCGAGGTTTCGCGGTCGCCAATTCTGCCGATGGCTTCCTTGAGCGCGGCCTGGAACGCCGCTTGCGCTTCCGGTGTCTCGATGCCGTGGCGAAGCTTTTCGCGCTCGAACAACGCATCGGAGGCGGGGACGGCGGCGTCGATCAGCGCCGAGAGCGCTTCGGCGCCGGCGCGGCGGTAGATGTCGTCCGGGTCTTCGCCCTTCGGCGCGTGGGCGAGGCGGATGGTGCGGCCGGGCGCGAGGTGCGGGATGGCGAGATCGAGCGCGCGTTCGGCGGCGCGTTGGCCAGCGCTGTCGCCATCGAGGCAGAGCACCGGCGCGCCGCCTGAGCGCCAGAGCAGCTGCAGCTGTTCTTCCGTCAGCGCGGTGCCGCATGGGGCGACGGCGGCGATGCCGGCGCGCTCGAAGGCGATGACGTCGAGATAGCCTTCGCCGAGGACAAGGCCGTCAGCTTTCGTCTTCGCCAGCAGCTCGCGCGCTTGCTTCAGGCGGTAGAGCACCCGGCTCTTCGAATAAAGCGGCGTCTCGGGTGAGTTGATGTACTTGGCCTTCGCATCCTTCGCGAGCGCGCGGCCACCGAAGCCGATGACCTTGCCCGCGGTGTCGGTGATCTCGAAGGTGATGCGGCCGCGGAAGGTGTCGATGGCGCGCTTGTCGTCTTCGCCTTGGCGCGCGACGCCGGCCTGCACGATCTCTTCTATGGTGAAGCCTTCGGCTTTGAGTTTGTCGATCGCCCACGACCACTCATCCGGCGCAAAGCCGATGGAGAAGCGCTCCCATTCTTCCGGGCCGAAACCGCGGCCTTGCAGGTATTTGCGCGCATCGGCGCCGCCGCTGGAGCGCAGTGCGGCCGAGAAGAGTTTCGCTGCAGAGGCAGCGACGGCGTAGAGGCGCTTGCGCTGATCGTTCTCGCCGCGATTGTCGTAATCATCCTTCGGCAGCTGAACGCCCGCGATCTCCGCGAACTTTTCGACCGCTTCCGGAAAGCTCAAGCCTTCGAGCTTCATCGCCAACGTGAAGACGTCGCCCTTTTCACCGCAACCGAAGCACTTGAAGAGGCCCTTATTGTCCAGCACGTGGAAGGAGGGGCTCTTTTCCTGGTGGAACGGACAGCAGGCCCAATAGTCACCGGCGGACGGCCGGGACTTTTGCTTGTTCCAGGTCATTCGCTTGCCGGCATAATCGGCAATCGAAACCCGGTCGCGCACCTGGCGTAGCAAGGTGTCGGTGAAACGCATCTGAGCCTGAAGTGGGAGTGGCGGTGTTAAGCCGTATTATACACCGATTCGCCGAAACGATTCTCAGGCGCTGATTTTACTTGGGATTTTTCGATGTTCCGCCGAGGTGGTTTCCGCCAGGAGGCTTGCTCGCTGACTCGGACTCCGATTCACGCAGCTAGCTGAGCGCGCCAAACCGAGCTCCAGGTCCACACCCCGGATAACGATACCAATTCGTTGCGCCGTTAATACTTCTTACAGAGTTGAGACACTCTTTAACGACATGTTTACGAAATCATGAGGTGCAGCCGTGGAAATCGCCAACGCCATTACTGCCGCGTGCTCAATGGTGGCAGCAGTCGCCACGCTCCTTCTGGCAATTCGCCGGGGCGGGAGATGACGCCACTGAGAACGCGGGCGAACAGGGAACGCCACGTCTAGGTCCTAGTATTTCGCTGGCGGATCGCTGGCGGGGAAGCTTTCGTCGCTTGTTTCGTCCACGTCGTTCCAATCTTTCGGCGGGTTGGTCATCGACTCCGTGCCGGCGTCGCGAACTTTTTTGGGTTTCGGCGGCGGCGGGGTTTGGGTCTTGGTGTCGGGTCGCTTGTGTTTGTGCGGCATGGGAACTCCTGTGTCCCCAAATCAACGCGTTCACCGGAACATTGGTTGCGCGCTCACATTCTCCGGAGTGAGGCAGCCACATCCTGACCTCGCCGTAATTTAGGCGCCCAGGCTCGCATGTCTCAGGCGCGAGGGATGACGGAGATTTCGATGCAAATGATGAAAGCCGCGGCGGCATTCGCCGTTTTGGCCGCAGCGGCGCTTCCGCCGGCGGCTCAAGCGCAAACGCAGGGTCAGCTGGTGCTGGCGGAGGGGACGCTGCTGAGCGTCAGCGCCGAGGGCAAATCCGAAGCGCGCCCTGATCTGGCGACGATCAATCTGGGCGTGACCACTGAGGGTCAAACGGCAGCCGCCGCAGTTGCCGAAAATGCGCGGCGGATGAACGCGCTGATCCAAGCGCTGCGCCGGGCCGGCGTCGCCGAGCGCGATATTCAGACGGCGAACGTTTCGGTCTATCCGCAACAGCAATATGTCGAAGGCCAGCAGCCGCGGATTACCGGCTATCAAGCCAACAACACCGTCACCGCCAAAGTGCGCAACATCAACAATACCGGGCGCGTGATCGACGCAGCTGTCGGCGCCGGCGGCAACACTGTGAATGGCGTTTCGTTCTCGCACGCTGATCCAGACGCGCAGCTCGACATCGCGCGCCGCGCCGCGATCGCCGAAGCGCGCCGCCGCGCCGAGCTCTATGCAAATGCGTTGGGGATGCGCGTGAACCGCATCGTGTCAGTGAGTGAAGGTGGCGGCTATGCGCCGCCCATGCCAGTCGCGCTTGAACGCTTTGCTGCGGCGCAAGATGCGGCGCCGACGCCCATCTCGCCCGGAGAAATCGAAACGCGGGTCAGCGTCAATGTGACGTTCGAACTGCGCTAGTTCGCGAAGAAGTCGCGCAACGACAGAGGGCGGCGGATCACTCCGCCGCCCTCACTTTGTCCGTAGAAAATTCAGTTCGAAGGCGTTTCTACCGGGGCTTCGGCCGTCGGCGGCGTAGTCGGCGCCGGCGGCGGGTCCGGCAGATTGATGTCCGGCGGATTGACGTTCACGTCCGGCACGTTGAGTTCAAGCTGCGCCGTGTCGCGTTGCTGCAAACCGCCAGTGTAGGCGACCACCCCGAACGCGACGACCGCGACCAGAATAATGCCCGCTAGGAACGCAACCCACGGCGACGAACCACCACTGCTTTCACGCTCAGCCATTGTTTCTCTCCAGCTTATGCTTGCGAGTGAAACAACCTAAGTGGATCATGGTTCCGAGAGCCTGGAGGGGGTGCGTGAGTGAAACCGAAGGGCCAACGACGGCGCTAAGGGAGAGCGGGGCGCCCCAGCAGGTGATCGACTACGTGCTGGCGCAGAGGCCGACTGCGAGCTTCGCGCTCATTTACACGATCCTCTTCTTGGCAGTGATGCTGAGCGGCTGTGGAGTCGGCGCCTTGTTTTGGGAGCCTCTCGGCGACCTTACAGTGCGCAACGCCGTGGACCACGCACGGGCGGAGAACGCGCTTCTATTCGAAGCCAATTTTGGGTTTTCTTTGGTTATTGCGATATTTGGATGGATCTTCGCATCCGGTTCTATTGCGAACTTGATACTATTGCGTACGCCACGCCTGCGCGCTTCGTACCTCATATTCAACGCCACACATTCCCGTCGTTGGTTTGAGCGCACCTTGCTCAAGCGAAGCCTTCGGCGGGTCGCCGAGTTGAGTGATCCCAAAGCGTACGTCGATGCCTGGATCAGCCAGGGCAATCGCATGATGCTGATCGCCGGCGTCGTTGGATTGTCCATCGCGGGTTTGGCGCTCGTCCGGGACGTCAATACCCACACGGTTTACACCGCGACGCACTATATCCGCGCGCCGTTCTTCCCGTGGGGGGCGAGTGAGCCCCGGCCTTGGCGTGACGCAGCCCGGGTCGAACTAGGCTGCAATCACGTCGAGGGGCGCAACGCGTCGGACTCCATTATCTATCGAGTGGATTTCGGCGATGGTGACAAGGTCAGCCTGGAAAGCGGAATGCCGTTGCCGGGTGGTGATTGGCTGCGCAGCGCGCGGACAATCGATGCGGAGCTGCGTGCCGGCGACGCAAAATTCGAGCGCTGGTCTTGGATGAATCGCGACCCCCTTCACGAGGCGTGCCTGAACGTGATGCGCCGCAACTTCGGCGCGGACTACCCGCAAATCGAGCGCCTGCTTCGTATTGGCGAGCTACCTGATCGCTAGCCCGCGAGCGGCGTGAGCAGCGCTTCGCCGGCATAGAAGCGGCGCAGGTTTTCGATCACGTTTTGCGAGCCTTCCCAGAGCGCCTCGCGGGTTGCGCCGCCAAGGTGCGGGGTGAGCGTGGTGTTCGGCACATCTTTCCAGCGATCGACAGGTGTCGGCTCCTCGACAAACACATCGAGGCCAGCGCCGCCGAGCGCGCCTGATTTCAGCGCCGCGATCAGCGCGTCCTCATCGATGACGATGCCGCGCGAAATGTTGACGATGACGCCAGTGCTGCCGACGGCTTTGATAATATCAGCGTCGATCAGTTTTTCGGTGGTTTTGTCGCCACGCGCTGCGATCGCCAAAACATCGCACCACTCCGCCAGCGCCTTCAGATCTGGTTCATAAGCGTAGGTCACGTCGGGTTTGGCGCGCGGGCCGTACCATTTGATCTCCATGCCAAACGCCGCGGCCCGGTGGGCGATGGCGGCGCCAATCGCGCCCATGCCGACGATGCCAATCTTCGAGCCGCGCAGTCGTTTCTGCGGCGGCACCGCAAGCGGCGGCGTCCACCCGCCTTCGCGCAATACCTTTTCGCCTTCCGTGAAAAGCCGAAAGCGCGCGATCATGAGCCCGATGGCGACGTCGGCGACATCTTCGTGATTGATGTCGCGTCCGTGGCTGATCGCGACGCCGCGCTGCTTTGCGTAGGCAAGATCAATCCCGTCCACGCCGACGCCGAAGCAGACGATGCAGCCGAGTTCAGGCAGGGCATCGATCATCGCATTTGAAATGCCGACATGGCCGATGGTGACCGCGGCGCGGATATCTTTCCGATCCGTCGGCCAATGCACGACCTCATAGTCGGTGAGGCGCATTTCGAATAGGCCAAGCGAAGGGTGAACGAGAAGGGCTGGCTTAGTCGTCGTCACCGAATTCGTACTCCAGCTTGAAGCGGAACTGGCCGTCCGCTTCGGAGTCACCCGCGCCGACCAGATATCCAAGCTGAAGTTCTACTTCACCCGCGCCGATGTGCGCGAGTTCGAATTGGGCGAACGGCCCCCAGTAATGGGCATGATCGCCGAGATCGCCAAAGTCGTCGTCTGTGCCGGCGTCGCCGAAGCCTTGGATGCCGAGTGCGAAGTCTTCGTTCAGCGCGTAGGCGGCCTCGGCGGCGTAGCCGAACTCCCATGTGTCGCTTGATCCGCTGCCGACTTCGCGCTCGCCGATCAGGTTGAGGGTAAGATCGAGGGGGCCGCGCGCGCGCTGCATGAGCAGTTTGAGTTCAAGGCCGTCAGGGCCGTCTTGGGTGTTCACCTCGTATTCGAGGTAAGCGCCGAAATGCACCGGCCAGTCGCGCGTGCCGGTGAAGTCGAACACGTTCTCGATGGCGACGGCGGTGAATTCGGTTTCGCCGCCTTCATGCTCCCATTCGGCGACGAGGCCTGGGCGCCAGAAATCGGTGAAAGCGTGGCTCGCTTCGATCTTCGTCTGCCATTCGCCATCGGCGTCGCCGCCATTGAGTACGCCCGTCCGCAGTTCGAGCTCGCTTTCGCCCGCGTGAACGCTCGGGCCGTACACCTCGGCCGCCCGGCCGGGTTCTGCCGACGCCACGCCCGGCGCCAGCAACCAACCAACGACAGACGACGCCACCAAAACCCGCTTCATCAACGCTCCCCCGATCCGGCGCGCCCGCGCCTGGGGGGTGCATGGCATCGGTCAGTTGCTTTTGCAAGTAAGTCGCAACAGCCTTCGCCGCAGGTCTAAGCCGCGCTCTTGGTCTTCTTCGCCATGAGTTTTGCGAAGCGTTCGAACAGGTAGTGGCTGTCTTGCGGGCCGGGGGAGGCTTCCGGGTGGTACTGTACCGAGAACACCGGCTTGCCTTCGACTTCGATGCCGCAATTGGAGCCGTCGAACAGCGAGACGTGGGTTTCCTTGACGCCTTTCGGCAATGTCTTCGTGTCGATCGCGAAGCCGTGGTTCATCGAGACGATCTCGACCTTGCCGGTCGACTGATCTTTCACCGGGTGGTTCGCGCCGTGATGGCCTTGCTGCATTTTGTGCGTCTTCGCGCCGAGCGCGAGGCCGAGCATTTGGTGGCCGAGGCAGACGCCCATCACCGGCTTGCCGCTCTCGACGAGCTTCTTGATCTGCGGCGCGGCGTAAATACCGGTTGCCGCCGGATCGCCGGGGCCGTTTGAAAGCAGGATGCCGTCGGGATTGTGTGCAAGCGCTTCTTCAGCGGTTGCGGTCGCCGGCAGCACGATCGTCTTCGCGCCGATCTCGCCGAGCGCACGCAGGATGTTGCGCTTCACGCCATAGTCCATGACCACGACCGTGAATTTCGGCTTTTTCACTTCCGGAATGCCGATTGACCACTGCCAGAGCTTTTCGTCGACGACGTAACTCTGCGCGGCGGTGACCTCTTTCGCGAGGTCGAGCCCATCGAGGCCGCCCCAGGCTTTCGCGCGCTTCTTCAACGCTTCGAGATCGAACTTGCCGTCCGGCGCGTGGGCGATGACGGCGTTCGGCATGCCTTGTTCGCGAATGCGTTTGGTCAGCGCGCGCGTGTCGAGGCCCGAGATGCCTACGACGTTGCGCTTCTTCATCCAGCTGTCGAGATCATCGTCGCTGCGCCAATTCGAGGGCGGCGTCGGCTGTGTGCGGAACACAGCGCCACGCGCGGCTGCTGCTGCTGCCGGCGAAGAGGTTTCGATGTCTTCGTTATTAGTCCCGACATTGCCGATGTGCGGGAAGGTGAAGGCGACGATCTGGGCGGCGTACGAGGGGTCGGTCAGAATCTCCTGATACCCCGTCATCGACGTGTTGAAGCAAACCTCGCCCTCGGCGGCGCCTATGGCGCCCAGGCCTTCGCCCAGGAAAACGGACCCATCGGCGAGCACGAGCGCGCCGGTGGCGGCGGAGGATTGAGTCGATTTGGCCAAAGCGGCAGTGGAATAGGGTGCGCCGTGCGGGGTGTCAAAACAGCAGGTGCGGCCTTTGGCTCGCCCTGGTTGCAGCCCCGGTCAAACCCATGCCGCAAAGGTAAACACCCTGTCAGGCATGCGCGTTGGCGGGTGGATGACAGACCTGTAAGGTTTTGGAGTGGGGTCGAGGACGAGATCTTGGGCCGGGGCGGCAGTCCTTGGGCTTGTTTTGGGTGTCGCCGGCTGCGGCGAGCGCGCCCACGCGCCTGTGCCTGTGCCGGAAGCGCCCGATCTGATCTCTAGGGCCGCGCTCTTTGGCGAACCGGCGCGCCATGGCGGCCAGCTCTCGCCGCGCGGCGACCGCATCGCCTTCCTGGCCCCGCGAGACGGCGTGACGAACGTCTGGGTGCTCTCGGTCGACGCCATGGACGAGGCGCGACCGGTGACCGATGAGCGTGAGCGCGGGATCACCGATTTTCGCTGGGCCGCCGATGGCGCGACCTTGCTCTATCTGCGTGACAACAACGGCGACGAAAGCACGCGGCTTTATGCGGTCGATACGACGGGCGGGGCGCCCCGTGCGCTGACGCCCGCGGGCGCGCGCGCCGAGATCCTGAACGTCAGCGCCGGTGATCCCGGCGCTGTGGTCGTCACGTTGAATGACCGCGATCGGAATTGGCCCGACGTGGTTCGGATAGATTTGGCCAGTGGTGAGCGAACCGTGCTGCGGCGAAATGGCGGGCCGCGCGGCTATTCACGTTTCCTCGTTGGACGCGACAATGTCGTTCGCATTGGAATGCGCGTGCGCGCCGATGGCGGCGCCGAAATTGTCGCGTTCGAACCGCGCGAGCGCACACTGTTCGAAATTCCGTTCGAAGATGCGATGTCGACGCGTCTCGTCAGCCTCGAAGCGGACGGCGCACATTTCCTCATGCTCGACTCCACGCTGGGCCAACCCGATACGCCCGCGCGCGATCGCACCGCGCTCGTGCGGGTCGATGTCGCAACGGGTGAAAAGACCGTGCTCGGCGAAGGCGAACGCGCTGACGTTGTCGATGTGTGGACTGACCCCGCAACTGGCGCCGCGGAAGCGTTTGCGACGGAATATCTGCGCCGCGAGTGGCGCGCACTCAACGCCGACAGCCAGGCGGATATCGAATTTCTGCATCGTTCGCTGACCGGCGACTTTACCGTTGTCTCGCGGAGCGCCGACGACACCCGCTGGATCGTCGTGGAAGAGAGTCCGACCACGCCGAAGCGTTCGTATCTCTTTGACCGCGCCGGGCCTGCGGGCCGGCGGCTCACTTCGCTTTTCTCGCATCGGCCGGAATTGCAGCAGGCGCCTTTGCAGCCAATGACGCCAGTCGAAATCGTGGCGAGCGATGGCGCGACTTTGGTGGCGTATCTCACGCTTCCGGGCGGCGCCGATACAAACGGCGATGCGCGCCCGGAGCAGCCACTTGCAATGGTGCTGCTGGCGCATGACGGGCCGTGGTCGCGCGACTCGTATGGCTTCGACGCGATGCATCAATGGCTCGCCAATCGCGGTTACGCGGTCCTGTCGGTGAACTACAGGGGCTCAGCCGGTTTCGGAAAGGCCTTCCTCAACGCCGGCAACGGCGAGTGGGGCGGGCGCATTCAGGAAGACCTGGCGGACGCGGCGGCGTGGGCGGTGACGCAGCGCATCGCGGAAACGGGACGCATCGCCATTGTTGGCGCGGGCTTCGGCGGCTACGCGACGCTTTCCGGTCTTGCGTTCACGCCGGATCGCTATCGCTGCGGCGCCAGTTTCGCTGCGCCGGCCAATCTTTTCGCCATGCTCGATCTGGCCCCCGCGTCAGAGCGCGAACAACTCTATCGCCGTGTCGCTGACGCGCGCACAGATGCCGGGCGACAGCTCCTGCGCGTGCGTTCGCCCGCTTTTCACGCTGGCCGTATTCGCAGTCCGTTGCTGCTGGCCTATGGCATGCGCGACCCACGCCTGACGCGCGGCGAAACCGATCAGGTTGCGCAGGCTGTTCGCTTGCGTGGCAGGCTTACCTATCTCGCTTTTCCCGATGAGGGGCGTGAGCTGGTTCGCACACAGAACCGGCTATCTTACCTCGCGGTGCTTGAGCATTTCTTGGGCGATTGCCTGGGTGGGCGGGTTGAGCCTGTCGGCGCCTCGTTCGAGGGCGCCGCTATCAACGTCTATGATGGCGCTGTGAACGTGCCGGGCTTGAGCGCTTTCGCGCGCCGCCCGGCGCGGCCTGTGGTGCAGCCAACGGCGCAAGACTTGAGCAACGACAACGACGCGGGCGGAGAGTCGGAGCTACCGGCGCTCCCCGAAGAAGCCGCGCCGCAGGAATAGGTTAGCTCGCCGGGTAGTATGAACGCACGCGGCTGCGGCGCCCGGTGAATGTATCCCACACCAAGGTGTCGACGTGCGCGGCGCCATGCTCGAAATGAACGCCCTCGAACATCGAGCCGTGCGTGACGCCGGATGCGGCGAACACGACGTGGCCGGGGGCCATGTCATCCAGGGTGAGTTTTGCATGCACGTCGCGGCCCATCTTGCGCGCGCGTTCAGCTTCTTGTTCGTTCTCCGGCTTCAAGCGCGCTTGCATTTGGCCGCCTGCGCAGCGGATCGCCGCCGCCGCCAGCACGCCTTCAGGTGCGCCGCCTGACCCGAAATAAATATCCACGCCGGAACGCGCCGCCTCCGTCGTCCAGAAGACGCCGGCGACGTCGCCATCAGGGATAAGACGGATGCCGGCGCCGATGCTGCGTAGCTCTTCGATGATTGCCGTGTGGCGGTCGCGATCAAGCAAGCAGGCGCGGATTTCACTGACTGGCACGCCTTTGGCCTTCGCTAGGCGTTGCACGTTTTCGGTCGGCGAAAGATCGAGATCTATGAGGCCTGCGGGATAGCCTGGACCGATCGCAAGCTTATCCATGTACATGTCCGGCGCGTGGAGCAGGCCGCCCGCAGGTGCGAGCGCGACGACAGTCATCGCGTTCGGCGCATCGTTGGCGCAGAGCTTGGTGCCTTCGAGCGGATCGACGGCGATATCAACTTTCGGCCCGCCGGCGCCGAGTTCTTCGCCGATATAGAGCATCGGCGCTTCGTCTATCTCGCCTTCGCCGATGACAACTTTGCCTGAGAAGGGCGCCGTCTGGAACGAGCGCCGCATGGCGTCGACGGCCGCTTGATCGGCGTCATTCTTGCGTCCGAAACCGCGGAGTTTGGCGCTGGCGATCGCCGCCACTTCCGTTGCGTGCTGCGCGATCTGAGAGAGGATCAGTCCTGTGGTGTGGTCGCTCACGTTCGCCCCTTGATTTGTTGCGCTGTCTTATCGTGACGCGCGCGAGGGGCAAGGGCAGGCGCTAGTTGAGGGTGAGCAAGTCGCCGCAGATGGCTTCCAGGCCGGCCTTGTCGACGGCGTCGAAGGCGTCGAACTGGGTCGAATCCACGTCCAGCACGGCTGCGAGCGCGCCGCTCCTGTCGAGCACCGGCGTGACGATTTCCGAGTTCGAGCGGCTGTCGCAGGCGATGTGTCCCGGGAAGACGTGAACGTCAGGCACGATGATGGTCTCGCGTTTTGCCGCTGACGCGCCGCAGACGCCCTTGCCGATGGGAATGCGCAGGCAGCCCAACGTGCCTTGATAGGGGCCGACCACGAGTTCGTTCTGCTTGTCTGGATCGACAACGTAGAATCCGGTCCAGAAGAAGCGCTCTGGGAACGCCTGCGCCAACAGCGAAGCGGCGGTTGCATAGCGTGCGGTGACGTTCGGTTCGCCCACGATCACCGCGGCGATTTCAACGCGCAGTGCGGCGTACCGCTCTGCTTTGCCTGCAGGAAGGTCCGCGCGCGCTGCTTCGGTCATTAGTCGCGGTTCGACTTGCGGTACTTCAGAGCGCCCGACGCTTTCAGCGCCGTGATCTGAGATTGGCGGTCGCTTGAGAGACCTTTTGGCTTGCTGAGGGATTTGCCGACCACAACCGAAACGCCCACGATCGCTAAGACCACAACGACGATGGCAATCCAAAACCCAATCATAATGGTCTCCTGAGGCGCTTAACATAGTGTCCCGGGGCGGGGATGGAAATCCCCGGTTACCCGTTCTCGCGCGCCGCCAGCCGCGCTACTTGCAGCTCTAGCCGCTTCACTTCGCGCAATGTGACGTTCTTATTCATTTCCATCCAGAAATACATTTTCAGCATGGCGACAGCGAGCATCGTCAGAAGCAGGCCAGCGCTCCACAGCACGGTTTCGCGTACGTCACTGACGCTGAAGGCGTTCCAGGCGCAGTAAATGGCGGCCGCGAACATCGCGAAGGTCACGATTGCGGCGAACACATTCATAACGCCCCACTTGCCGCTGAACGTGCCCATCGCTTCGTGAAATGGTGATTGGTCCTCGAACGTGGCTAGAAACGCCGCGTCCTCCGCCGACAACGCCTGGCGGATGGCTTGATCCAGTTTAGTCATTGCTTTCTCCTTCTTCCATGTGCGCGCGCAACGCGTGTCGTGCGGCGGACAAACGTGATTTTACCGTGCCGGGCGGGACGCCCGTGATCGCTGCAATTTCGGCGACGCTCATGTCTTCGCCGTAGAGCAGCGCGACAGCGACGCGTTGTTCCGCCGGCAATCGCTTCAGCGCTGTCGCGAGATCGAGCTGCGCATCGACGTCGGGTGTCGCGCGCGTTTCCAGCGCCGCGCCATCTTCTGCGGCCGCGGACAATCTTTGGCCGCGATACTTGGCGCGCAGCGTGTCTGTGCACTTGCGTGCGGCGATCGCGAATATCCAAGCCGGGAAACGCGCGGGATCTTCGAGGCGCCCCAGGCCGCGCAGCGCGCTTTCCCATGCGTCCTGCACGGCATCTCTTGCAGCTTCTGCATTTCCCGTACTCCGAGCCGCGAATGCGAGCAGTCGTGGCGACCAGCGCGCCACCAAGCGGGCGAAGGCGTCGCGGTTTCCGGCCTGGGCCAGAAGGACGAGGTATTCGTCCAACGCATGTTCCAGGCTCCGTTGCACCGCATTGCACCTTTTCCAAACGCATAGTCGCACGGCAGCGGCGACCGGTTCGATCAAGGCGAACGAAATTTGGTCTCGCTGAACGAGCGCGGCTTTCAGTGTCAGAAGTTCTTACGTCATGGCGCCCATTACTTCGATCACGGACGCCCTAATCTTGAGATATTTGGGAACACAAAATAGATGTGCGACGAGTTTTGGTTTAGTTCTCGCCAATTGAAGTCCAGATAACGATCGATCCTTGTGGGTTGATCTCACTCCGACTCTCCCCTATATTGCATTGCAACATTTAGGGGCTTCTCGCACCGCCGTTGGCGATTACTTATTCGGCTTGATCTATATTTGATCGTCGAAGCGATTTTACTTGCCCCTTCCAACTTGGAGAGAGGCATGATCGCACGTCGAGACCGCATTTCAGCAGACACCTTGAAGACCGTTGCCGTTTTAGGCGCTGGCGCTTGGGGAACGGCCCTGGCGCTTGCCTTTGAACGTGTCGGCGCCGAGGTGCGGCTGTGGACGTGGCGGTCGGCGCATGCGGACGCGATGGCGGCTGAGGGCCAAAACGGCGAGCACCTCAGCGGCGTTGCGTTTCCCGAGCGCGTGCGCGCCACTGCTTCCATGGAAGAGGCGCTCGACGGCGCTGGACTCATTCTTCTCGCGACGCCGAGTGACGCGGCGATCACCGTCGCCGAAGCGGCCGCGCGCGTAGGCAAGACTGGCGCGCCCATCGTCATTTGCTCGAAGGGACTGGGTGATCGCGGCGCGCTCTTGTCGGAGTGCATCGGGCTCGTCTGGCAAGGACCTGTGCTCGTTCTCTCGGGTCCAAGTTTTGCCGACGAAGTCGCCGATCAATTGCCGACGATCTTAACTTTGGCGGGACCAGCGCCGTTGGCGGCGCGGCTTGCTGATTACTATTCCAACGGCGACTTCGTGCTTTGCCCCAGCAACGATGTCGCCGGCGTGCAGGTCGCGGCTGTGTTCAAGAACGTGGCCGCGATCCTGTGCGGGGTCTGCGACGGCGTCGGCTTGGGCGCTAACGCGCGCGCGGCGCTGATGAGCGAAGCGATGCGCGAAGCGGCTGGCGTGGTGCGCGCGATGGGCGGCAGCGTCGATACGCTGCTTGGGCCTGCGGGCTTCGGTGATTTCGCACTCACTTGCACTGACGTAAAATCCCGCAACTACAGCTTTGGCCGTCGCCTCGGCCAAGGATTGGCGACAGTGGCGCCCGGCCAGACGATTGAAGGGGCAGCGAATGTCGCCAGCCTTGTGCGCCTCACGCGCCGGTTGGGGGTTGATGCACCGTTGGCGGCAGCCGTTAGCGGCCTATTGGTGGGGCGTTGTCGTCCGCGCGAAGCGGTTGAAGCAGCGTTTGCTTGGCGGCGCGATCGCGCGTTTGAGGCGGCGCGCGCGGCATGAACGTCGGAAAAACCAAACCTTTGGCCAACCGCAGCTTGCTGTTGGCAGTCGATCTCGATGGTACGTTCCTCGGTGGATCGTTAGCGGAGCGGCGCGAACTCTACGATTTCATCGTCCGCCATCGCGACGATATCGCGCTTGTCTTCGTTACGGGGCGCGACATCGCGTTTGCGAGCGGGCTGGCGCTTCATGGCGAGGCGCCTGCGCCCGATATCATTATCGGCGACGTGGGCACGAGCGTTGTGGTTGGGCCGGAGTGGGCGCCACACGCAGCCGTCGAAGCATGGATCGATGAAAACTGGCCGGGGCCCGAGCGCGCCGCGGCGCTGTTGCAGGGGCGTGCTTGCCTCGCGCCGCAACGTGTGTTCGGCGGCCGCAGGCTCTCGTATTTCTATGCCAACCACGAAGACGCCCAACGCGCGGCGACCGAAATCGAAGCGGCCGGTTATCAGGCGCTCATGTCAGCCAATGTCTTTTTCGACGTGTTGCCGCCAGGTGTGAACAAGGGCTCGACGTTGCTGAAGCTCATTGAGCACGAGGGCTTCACGCCGGAGCGCGTGCTGTGCGCGGGCGATACGATGAACGATCTTTCGCTCTTCGAAACCGGACTTCGCGGCGTAGCGGTCGGCAATGCCGAAGCGCCGTTGCGGCGCGCGATAGCCGACCTCGACAACGTCTATTGTGCTCAGCGCCACGGCGCAGGCGGGATCTTCGAGGCGCTCTCACATTTCAAACTTATCCCGACGACTCCGATCGAGGTGCACTGATGCCAGCCGACAAGAAATCATCCTTTGTGATCGTCTATCACCGCCAGCCCTACGAGGAGGCGGTTGAGCAAGGACGCACCGTGTTTCGGGAGAACAAGAGTCCGAATGGCATCGTCCCCGCGCTCAAGGGGTTTTTCAGCAGCGCCACGGATGCTGTTTGGGTTGCGTGGAAACAGGCGCCGGCCGACGGAAAGGTGAATTTCGAACGCACGGTGCGGATCAAGGATTCTTACGGCGAATACGATGTCGTGCGCCTGCCGCTCACCGCCGAGCAGGTGAAGGCGTTCTATCATGTCACTTCAAAGGAAGCGCTCTGGCCAATCCTGCACTCGTTTCCAGGGCTGTTTAATTATGGGCCAGCCGATTGGGAAAATTTCCGCGAAGTGAACCGGCTGTTTGCGGAAGCGGCGTGCGAGCAAGCGGCGGACGACGCGCTGATCTGGGTGCATGACTACAATCTATGGCTCGTTCCGCTTTTCGTCCGCCAGATCAAACCGCATGCGCGCATTGCGTTCTTCCATCACACGCCATTTCCGGCGCCGGACGTGTTCAACGTCCTGCCGTGGCGCGAAGAGATCATGCAAAGCCTGTTGAGTTGCGATGTCGTTGGCTTTCACATCCCGCGTTACGGTGAAAATTTCGCAGCCGTTGCCAGTTCGTTGATGGGCGCCGAGCGCGGCGAGGCGTTGCCTGCTGAATCGCCGTTCGAACCGACGGGCGTGGCGCTCGCCGAACCGATGGTGACCACTGCGCTTCGCTATCAGGGGCGCGAGGTAAACATCGATGTCTGCCCAATCGGCGCCAATCCGGGGCTTATCGATAGACATCTGAATACCGACAAGGCGCGTAAGCGGGTGAGCGAGATCGAGCGCGAGATCGGCGACAGGCGTCTTTTCATGTCGGTTGGCCGTGTCGACTATGTCAAAGGCACCAAGGAAATGCTGTCGGCGTTTGGCCGCTTGTTGGAGCGGCGGCCCGAGCTGCGGGAGAAGGTCAAGCTCTTCTGCGTCTGTGTGGCGCCCGCTGAAGGCATGAGCGCCTATCGCGGCGCTCAGCGTGAAGTGGAGCGCCTAGTAGGCGCCATCAACGGCAAGTATGGCAATTTGAGCTGGACGCCGATCATGCTGTCGACGCGCGGCGTGCCGTTCGAGGATTTGGTTTGCTACTACCGCGCCGCTGATATTTGCCTGGTCACGCCGCTGCGCGATGGGCTCAACCTTGTGGCGAAGGAATTCGTCGCGTGTCAGGCGGATGATCCCGGCGTGCTGGTGCTGTCGGAATTCGCGGGCGCGGCGGTGGAACTCCCCGACGCGGTGCTGGTGAATCCTTATTCCGAGCGAAGGCTCGACGCTGCTCTCGATCGTGCGCTCGATATGAGCGAAAGCGAGCGGCGCGAGCGAGCATCCGCGATGATTGGACGGGTTCGCCGCTGGGACGTCGATCATTGGGCGCGCCATGTCAGGGAGCGCTTCGAAGCAATCACTCCAACCGATGATACGCTGAGCAAAACCGCAGCATAAGGGGGCAGGCGGGTGCTGAACATTGTCGATATCGGCGTCATTGGCGCCTATTTGGTGCTGGTGCTCGTGATCGGCTTTGCGGTGTCGCGAAAAGCCGATCAGTCGGGCGAAGAGCTGTTCCTAGCTGGGCGAAGCCTTGGCTTCGCGGCGGTTGGTCTTTCGCTTTTTGCTTCCAACATCTCTTCGACGACGCTCATAGGCGTCGCCGGCGCGGCCTATGAGAGCGGCATCGCCGTTGCGCATTATGAGCTGATGGCCGCCATCATCCTCATCTTCATGGCGATCTTCACCATCCCGGTGCTTCTTCGCGCGCGCATCACCACAATTCCTGAGTACTTGGAAAAGCGCTTCGGACCAATCGCGTGCAAATACGTGTCCGCGCTTACGATCTTTCTCTCGATCTTCGTAGACACCGCTGGAAGCGTCTATGCGGGCGTTCTCGTATTGCAGGTTCTGGTGCCGGGCACGCCATTCTTGCCCGCATGCATCGGGCTTGCGGCGTTTGCCGGCGTCTATACTGCGGCCGGCGGTTTACGCGCCGTTGTGTACACAGACGTGCTGCAGGCGATCGTTCTGTTGCTCGGCGCCGGTGTCATCACCTACGAGATCTTCGCACAGTTCGATTTTTCATGGGCGGCGGCGAGTGCTTCAATCCCGGCAGAGCACCTGTCGCTTGTGCGCCCGCTCGACGATCCAAACTTGCCCTGGCTTGGCGTCATCCTTGGATTGCCTGTGCTCGGTTTCTATTATTGGGGCGCCAACCAATACATCATGCAACGCGTGCTTGGCGCACGCTCGTTGGATCAGGCGCGCTGGGGCGCGATGTTGGCGGCGGCGCTCAAGTTGTCGCCACTCTTCCTCATGGCCATTCCAGGCGCGTTGGCGTTTTCGCTTTTGCCCAACCTCGAGACCGGCGACCAAGTCTTCCCGGCAATGATCGTTGAGTTCCTGCCCGCCGGCCTGACCGGGCTGGTCATTGCTGGTCTCATTGCGGCGATCATGTCGACCATCGACTCGACGCTCAACGCGGCCTCTACGCTCGTGATGTACGATTTCGTCAAAGCCCAGGACCGCGGATGGTCGCCGCGTCAGATCGTGCTTGCAGGGCGCGTGACGACGTTTGTCTTTATCGTCATCGCGGCGCTTTGGCCGTTGGCGATCCGTAACTTCCCCGGCCTGTTCAACTACATCCAGCAAGTGTTTTCCTACGCTGTGCCGCCGATCGCCGCGGTGTTCCTGCTCGGTCTCTTCTGGCGGCGGATGACGGGTGCTGCGGCAATCACGACGCTGGTGGTTGGCCATAGCATCGGCGTCGGCGTGCTCGGCTGGAAGATCTGGACCGGGGCGCATGGAATGGCTGATGGCCTGCCGCACTTCACAATTGTGGCTGGCCTGACCACGGGACTGTGCCTCCTCATCGCCGCCGCGGTTACGTTGATAACTTCACCGCCTGCGGCAGCGCGATACGAAGGTTTGATCTTTGACGGCGCGGGCGCGGCGCGGCGCGGGCTTGCTGATTATCGTCTCCAAGCGGGCGTGATTGCGCTGCTGGTGGTCGCCATCGTGTGGATACTCCGCTGATGGCCGATGCGCCCGACGCGGAGCCGACGTCGCCTGAGCTATCACGCTCCGAACGGTTGTTCTTGCGTATCTCGATTTGGCAGACGGTCCTATCTGTGGTTGGCGTCTTTATCGGTGTCGTCGCGCTCTATGCCGCGCTTTCTGAATCGGAGGCGGTGCGGCGCCAAACTGCTGCTGGTGTTTGGCCCTATGTCCAGTTGGGCGTTCGAGACTATGTCGCGGTCGATGACGCGCTATTTGAGCTATCGCTTACCAATGCAGGCGTGGGGCCCGCGCGTATTGACGATATGAGGGTGACCGCTGGCGGTGCGCCTGTCACGACCTGGGCTGGCCTCATCGCGCAAGTCGGTGCGCCAGGCGCCAGCTTCAGTCAGAACGCAGCCAACCAGCGCGTGCTTAGTCCGGGCGAAACGATCCCCATCTTCGCCACGCGCGATGAGAGCACGGTGCGTGCGTTGCGCGCTGCCGTCGCCGATTCCGGTAACGCTATCGAATATTGCTATTGCTCGATCTTCGACCAGTGTTGGTTGGCCGATAGCCGCTCGCCGGACGCGCCGCCGGAGCCGGTCCGACATTGCCCCGATTATGGCAATGCGAGTTTTTCTAACTGACCGACGGCATCAATCGTTCTCGTGTTCGATGCGCAGAAGCGTGCCGCAGGCTTTGCAGTGCACCGCGTCCTCTTCATGCCGCTGCAAGCCACAGGTGGGGCAAGGATATTGCACCTTGTGAGGACGCATCAGCACTTGGACGAGCCGGAAGAAGAGAGAGACGCCGCCGATCATGATGAGGATCGATAAGCCGCGTCCCCAGAAACCGGGCAGCACGACGTCGCCAAAGCCGGTGGTCGTGAGGGCGGTCACCGTGAAGTAGAGTGAATCCATGAATGAGGCGAGCTGCGGCACACGCGCGGCAAAGGCGGTGTGAACCAAAGCGGCCATCATGAAGACGAACATCACAAGATTGGCGAACGCCTTGATCGTTTCGGAGATGTCGGTGTTTATCCATCGGCCGCCGCCAATCACGCGCCACAACGCCTTGCCGTGAATGAGCGAGTAGGCGCGTATGATGCGGAGGAAGCCGAGGTTGGCTGCGTAGCCGGGCACGATCAGTGAAATGAGGACGAGCAAATCGGCCCAGACGATTGGCCGTTTCAACCACGCGCCGAAGTCGCCAAACGACCAAGCCCGCGCCGCGAGGTCGATCGCGAGCACGAAGGCGATGGCGAAGTCAAACGCCAGATAGGCGCCTGCGTGCTCCAAGAATGGCGCAACGACGAAAAAGCCAATCAGCAAGACGTCGAAGATAAGCCACGCGGATTGGAAGCGCACTGCCGCCGGTGTTCGCCCATGATAAAGCTCGTGCAGTCGAGCGCGAATGCGTGCGAAAGACTTCATGGGCGCGAGAACGCCAGAATATCGGCGGAACGTACGCGGCTTGCGCCATCTTCGGCCAGCACACGCGCAGTCTGAATTGTGCCGACTCTGGTGCGAGCGGTGATGCCATGGGGCGCCAACGCTGCTTCAACGGCTTGGGCGCGTGCAGTCGCGAGCACACGCGAGTTGCGCGAGGCGCCAGTGGCGCGGCCCGAATACCCTTCGACCACGACATTGGAGACGCCCCAGCGCTGCAGCGCCCACGCCGCGACATCGATGTTGGCTGCTTGGGCAACGCTGAGCGACACTACGTCGTCACCAAACAAGATCGGAATGCGCTCTTGGTAGGGCGGCACAATTTTGATCGTCCAGCCGAAATTCATCGCGCTTAGACGTTCTTCTTCGCGTTGATAGTCCCGCAATGTCCAGGCGGACCCCGGCGTTGCAAGCAGCGTGATCTCACGCGCGCTCCGATCAGCCCAGGCTTGTGACACCTGCGCACGTGTCGCGGTGCGCACGCTTTGCAGCGGCGCCTCCACGGTGCGCGCGTCGATGCCTTGCGCGCTAAGGGCGGCGTCGACGATGGCGCGAGATTGAGCTTGCGGGCTCGAAGCGACGATCTGCTGCAAACTTACTTCAACGCGTGCGTGGAAGCGCTCTATGAGATGGCTACGCAATTCCGACTCGGCGTTGTCAACATAAGCCGGCGTGATCGCCGTCGCCGACACGCGGAGCGGTTCGAGATTGGGCCAAGCGACGTTGAGTTGAGCGATTTGGTTCGGGTCGATGCTCAGCAGCTGCGCCACTTCGCGCCGCGCCATCTGGCCGGCGATTGTTTCCTGCGTGACGCGGCGCAGGGTGAGCGCTAAAGGCGTCGCTAGTGAGAGGAACGCGACAGCGCCGAGGATCACGTACCTGCGACGGAATTCGATGTTGGCGATCGGGTGGACGACGCCGCGAAGCCGCGCCACAAGCGCGAAGGAAAAAGCGATGGCGGCGAGGTTGGTCAGGAAGAGCAAGCCGGCGCCGAGCGCAAAATCGAAGCGCGCCACCGCCAGACTGTAGCCCAAAGTCGCTAATGGCGGCATCAGGGCGGTGGCGATAGCGACGCCGATCGCGGTTTCACCGCGCCGATGCACCGTCGCGTATCCGCCGGCAATGCCGGAAAGCACGGCGACAGCGAGGTCTAACAAGGTTGGCGCAGTGCGCGCGATGATTTCTGGCGTTGCGTTGCGGATGGGGCTCAGCCAGGTGAGCATCGCGCCGATCGCAACACCAGCTAGTGATCCGATCAAAACAACGCGCGCCGCCTCTTGCGCGCGGCGCACATCCACTGAGGCAAAGGCAAAACCAAGTTTTGCGATCGGGCCCATCAGCGGCGAGACCAACATGGCCCCAATGACGACCGCGCTCGAGGATTGCAACAGGCCCAGCGTGGCGATGCCAGCGGAAAGGCCGCACATGAGCGCGTAACGTTCAGTCAGCTGACCGTCCTCGTCGACATGCTCGCGTACTTCCGCGGCTTCGTCGGCTGGCAGGCGGCGCAGGAGCAGACGCCGCAAATAGCGGATCCACACGTCGATCCGTTGCCCGATCGTGGGGGCGGGCGATGACGCCGATTCTGGCGCCGGGGTTGGGGTCTCTGCAGACATCGAGCAGCAGTCTACCAGAACCTCGTAACGAGCCCTTGCGAACTCGCGCATCGCGATTGCCGCTTCGTGTACCTGCATTAACCTTTGATGCACTGATGGGGATATTTGAGCGTGTTGTTGAGGCGCAAGCTTTCGTTTACCGAGGGCTGGCGCAGACGCGGGACGGGAGTGGCCGATGACGCAAGACCAAGGCCTTCTCGCGGCGTTGTTCGCAGCTATCCTGGGCATGCTTGTTTGGGGTCGCTTTCGGCATGACTTGGTTGCCGCCGGCGGACTTCTCACAGCTGTCGTGTTGGGCCTTGTTCCCCAACAGGAGGCATTTTCGGGCTTCGCCAATCCGGCGGTGGTGATCGTTGCGCTGGTGCTCGTGGCATCACGCGCGTTCGAAAATTCCGGCGTGCTCGCCTGGGTGATGCGTTCCGTTGCACGCGAAAGCAGACCTGTTGCGGCGCATGTCGCAGTTACTGGCACTGTAGCGGCCGCGCTTTCCGCAGTGATCAACAACGTCGCCGCGCTCGCTCTCTTGATGCCAGTTGACGTTCAGGCCGCGCGTAAGGCTGGCCGCCCACCGGGCGTCACGCTGATGCCGCTCGCTTTCGCAACCATCCTCGGCGGCATGGTGACGCTTATCGGCACGCCGCCCAACATCATCGCTTCGAGCATTCGCGAAGAACATCTTGGTGCGCCCTATGGCATGTTCGACTTCACTCCAGTCGGAGCATGCGTGGCTCTGGCGGGCGTTGCCTTCGTCGCGCTGTTTGGGTGGCGACTCGTTCCTGCGCGCAGTGACCGTGCAGCCGAATTGATTTCGGCGGCGTCCTTCGAGGCGGAGTTGCTGGTGACAGAGGCCGCTGACATCGCCGGCAAGACGCTGGCCGATCTCGACGAACGCGCTGAGAGCGCCGACGTTGTGCTGACCGGCGTTGTTCGAAATGGGCGCCGGCGCGGGCGATCCGCCACAGGTGTTGTTGTCGCGGTAAACGACCTCCTCATCGTCAATGGCTCGGCCGAAGCAATCGCGTCGTTCATTCGCTCAACCGGCTTGCACGAAGCGCCCTCCAAGGAAGAGGCGGATGAAGCCGATGGGCAGACGCAGACGGCAACGGATGCTGGACCGAATGCTGGCGACTCAAAAGCTGAGACGGGAAAGAAGGATACGTACAAACCGCCGGAGGTGGTCGAGGCCGTGGTTCGCGCCGACTCAGTGCTTGGGGGGCGCTCGGCCGCCTCGTTCGATCTGCGCCGCAGGTATGGCTTGGCTCTGCTTGGCATGGCGCGCGCGGGCGAGGTGGCGCGCAAAGAAGTGCGCCGCCGCACCATTCACACGGGCGACGTGTTGCTGCTGACGGGGCGCGGCGTCGGCGACGAGGCGTTGCTCGATCAGTTCGGTTTGATCGCTGTCGATCGCGCAAGCGTTGCGCCGTTCAAGCCGCAGACTGCGGCCATTGTCGCGGGATTGTTTGCCGCCGCGATCATCGTCGCCACTCTAGGTTGGCTTTCGTTTACAATAGCCATTGCGCTTGCGGTCGCGGCCTATGCGGCTCTGGGGATTGTTCCCGCCCGCGACTTTTACACCAGCATCGAATGGCCGGTGGTCGTTATGCTCGCTTGTCTGCTGCCGATTGGCGAGGCGTTCGATTCTGTTGGCGGCACCGAGCTGATCGCTGGCGGCATCGCGCGGCTGACAGAGGGCGGCGCCCCGGCGATCGCGCTGGTAGCGATCATGGTCGCGACAATGATGTTGTCGGACGTCCTCAACAACGTCGCGACGATGGTGATCACCGGGCCGGTCGCGATCGACTTGGCCGAGCGCCTTGGCGCCAATCCTGACACTTTCCTGATGGGAGTCGCGATCGCGGCGTCATGCGCGTTTCTGACGCCGATAGGACACAAGAACAATACGCTCATCATGGGCCCGGGTGGTTTCAGGTTTTCGGACTATTGGCGCATGGGGCTGCCGCTTGAAATCGTGGTGCTGGCGGTGGCGACGCCGATGCTGCTGTGGATCTGGCCGCTGCACGCCACGGCGCACTAGCGCGAGGCGTAGCGGGGAAGATGGTGGGCGCGGCAGGACTCGAACCTGCAACCAGACCGTTATGAGCGGCCGGCTCTAACCATTGAGCTACGCGCCCGTAACTCTTGAGGCGGGAGCCCGTAGCATTCCGCGGGCGGCGCCGGAAGAGCGTTCGTGCGTCAGCTGGCCCCGTCGCCACGGGCGTATCCCACGATCGCGGCGCGCACGAAGTCATCGAAGTTGATGCTATCGAGATGCGGCGGGTGTTTTGCCCAAGGCGGTCCGTCGAGCATTTGGACGGTAATGTCAGGCTTCTTGCCATTTGAGCGCTTGCGGCGCGTCAGCGCATGCTCGGCTTCCTTCTCAACCCATTCGGACTCCGCTGCCGATTTCGACCAGCACAAATGGAAGAGATCGGCACGATCGATTTCTTGGCGCAGACGAGGGCTCCACTCTTCGCCCGACTTGAGCGAGGTGCGGTCGAAAAAGTGTTGGACGCCAGCGGCCTCGTAGGCGGTTGCAATGGCCGAAACGGTTTCGCGGTCCTTGCTTGAATAGGAGAGGAAGACGCGCTTGTGACGTTTCAGGCGCACCTTGTCGCCGGCTGACGCTGCGTCTTTCTTTGGTCCGCCAATCGGTCGGGTGAATGCCAGTACGCCGATCTGTGCGTCATCGACGAAAACGCGGGCGAGAAAGACGGCCTGCTTCACATCCTCGTCAGCTTCGGCGGAAAAATTGAAATCGAGCGGCTCTCCGCGCCAGGTTCGCCGCTGGATCTCGCCGTCGCATGTTGCGCCGCGTACTTCGAGTGAAACGCCAACACTCGATCCAAGCGCAACGTCGCCAACCTTCATTCCGCTTGGCGCCGCATCGGTGCGTGGATCAATTTTGCGCGCCGCCTTGATCACCGCCTGCAAATCTTTGGGTTGGTGAATGACGACGCGCACGAGTTCAGGCGAGCCGCGGCGAAGTTTCTTCGGTGCAAAGGCGGTTGCGTCCGCTGGCGCGGATTCCACCGGATCGCGCTTGGCGGCGGGTTCATGCGAACGGCCGGCTGGTTGCGGCGCGGGTGCGACGACAAGGGGCGGCGGCGCCGCTGGTTCAGGCTCTTGTACAGGTGGTTGCGGCGCGGGGACCGCGTCGTCCGTTGGTTGCCGCGACAGGTCTTCGCCGCCTTGATAGGCGCCGCCTGTGCCGAATGAGTCCGGTTGCGTCTCTTCGGTGGGAGAGACGCTGCCTGCGGCGTCGCCATCATCAGCGGGATTTTCCGTAGCCAGCGTCTCGTTCGCGAGGTCGTCATTTGGCTCGGGCGGTGGCGGCGCTGACGGTTCTTCCTGCGTTGGCGGCAATGGACGTGCGTGAGGTGTCACGCCATCCTGCTGTTCAGCGCGCCGGCGCAGAAGATCGACCGCACGCGCGCGCGCAGTTTCGAGCGGCATGTCCTGCCACGTCTCGGGCAAGAAGCCGAAAGCCGCACGTGCGTCTGGCTCAACCAAGATCAGTTGCGCCGTACGAAGCGAGCCCGCGAGCGCATGGAGGAGAGCCACGAAGCTCGCATCGCGTGTGGCGGCGTGGCTCAACACGATACCGACATTGGCTGCGCTTTGCATAGCCGCAGCGGCGGCCTCATCAGAGGCAAACGCCATCGCTCCCGCCGCTTGCAGATCAAACCCGCTGGCGATATCGCCCAGCCCGGGCAGGTCGGCGTTCGCTGCCAGCAGATATCCGTTCGACATGCGTACCCCCTGAGACCCACTTTATGGGGCGCCGCCTGCTGTGCCCGCAAGCAAAGCCCCCATAGGAGTGTTTCTCAGCAGCGCAAAACGACGTTAGAATGGCGCTCGAGATGGAGAATCCTCACATGCGCGCCGCCGCCGTCCTATCCTTGCTTACCTTGGTTGCTGCGTGCCAGACGCCTTGCCCGGCCCCACCCATGGAGCCTGTCAGCACCTCGTTTCGGTGTGAGGATGGTTCGGTGCTGAACGCGACTTTCACCCACAACCCTGATGCCGTGCGCATCGCGCAAGAAGGGTACGTTGTGGTTGATCTTCCGGCGCGCGTCACCGGATCTGGCTATCGCTACAACAGCAACGGCGCCGAATTCCGTGGGCGCGCCAATGAAGCGCACTGGACGCGGCCGGGCGCCGCCGAGACGGTGTGCCGCGAAATCGTGCAGTAGAGCGGCGGCTGGGGGCTCAAGCGAGCGCCCAGCCTAGCGCCGTTCCTAGTGCCTGCGGTCCCAGCGGTTCTCGCGCCGATCCCACCGATCTTCGCGCCGGTCGCGCGCATCTTCACGCGCATCGCGCACGTCTTCGCGTGCGTCCCAGACATCTTCGCGGCGATCCCAGTAGCCGCCTTCGTGCCGGGCGTCGCGCACGTCCTCGCGCGCATCGCGGACATCTTCGCGGCGGTCCCAACGGTCTTCGCGCCGATCCCAGCGATTCTCAGCGCGATCGAAATGGTTCTCGATCCGATCCCAGTTGCGCGCATCGGCGGCAGGCGCGGCCGTCACGGTAAACGCAGCGACGGCTGCGAGCGCTAGCAAATGTTTCATGGCGGAAGCTCCTTATTCGTCTCTCGGAGCTTTAAACGGTGCAATTCGGCCCATCCGTCGCGCCTTGGGACGTGGACGCCGATTGGACGCATCGCTATATCCGCGCTTCAATTTCCCGACAGCTACGGATCTCGACCCATGGCGCAACAGCCGGCGCAATATATTTTCACGATGCAGGGCCTCACCAAGGCCTATCCGGGTGGCAAGAAGGTGTTCGAGAACATCTGGCTGTCGTTCTTCCCAGACGCAAAGATCGGCGTCGTCGGCGTCAACGGCTCGGGCAAGTCGACGCTGATGAAAATCATGGCCGGTATGGACAAGGACTTCACCGGCGAAGCCTTCGCGATGGCCGGCACCAAGATGGGCTATCTCGAACAGGAGCCGCAGCTCGATGCCGCGCTCAATGTGCGCGAGAACGTCGAGAGCTGGTGTGAAGAAAAGAAACTCGTCACACGCTTCAACGAAGTGAGCATGGCCGTGGGTGAGAACTACACCGACGAGCTGATGGAGGAGATGACCAAGCTGCAGGAGCAGATCGACGCTTCCGATGCTTGGGACATCGATTCAAAGATCGACATGGCGATGGACGCGTTGCGCTGCCCGCCAGACGATAGCGGAGTCGAAAAGCTCTCGGGCGGTGAACGCCGCCGCGTCGCGCTTTGCCGCTTGCTGCTCTCGAAGCCGGACATGCTGTTGCTCGACGAACCGACCAACCATTTGGACGCCGAAAGCGTCGCTTGGCTGCAGCACCACCTCGAAAACTTCCCGGGCTGTGTGATCCTAGTGACGCACGATCGCTACTTCCTCGATCAAGTGACGAAGTGGACGCTCGAACTCGATCGCGGCAAAGGCATTCCGTACGAAGGCAATTACTCGGCTTGGCTCGAAGCCAAGGCGAAACGCATGAGCCAGGAAGAGCGCGAAGCCGAAGGCCGGTCGAAGGTGATGTCGCGCGAACTCGAATGGGTGCGCCAATCGCCGAAGGCGCGGCAAGCCAAGTCGAAGGCGCGTCTGGCGCGCTATGAGGAAATGGCCGCGCAAGCCGAGCGCGAAAAGCAAACCTTCGCAACCATCCAAATCCCGCCGGGCCCACGGCTCGGCAATAATGTGATCAATTTCGAGGGCCTCAAGAAGGGCTTCGGCGACAAGCTTCTGATCGATGGCCTGACGTTCAAGCTGCCGCCGGGCGGCATCGTCGGCATCATCGGCCCCAACGGCGCCGGTAAATCGACGCTCTTCCGCATGATCACGGGGCAGGAGAAACCTGACGCCGGCGAGATCGAGATCGGTGAGAGCGTGAAGCTTGGCTTTGTCGATCAATCGCGCGATGCGCTCGATGATAAGAAGACGATCTGGGAGGAAATCTCGGGCGGCCTCGACATCTTGGAAGTCGGCAACCGCGAAATTCCGTCGCGTGCTTACGTGTCGAGCTTCAACTTCAAAGGCGCGGACCAGCAGAAGAAAGTCGGCCAGCTTTCGGGCGGTGAACGCAACCGCGTGCACCTCGCCAAAACGCTGCTCACTGGCGCCAACGTGCTCCTTCTCGACGAACCGACCAACGACCTCGACGTCGAAACGCTGCAATCGCTTGAAGCGGCGCTCGAAGATTTCGCCGGCTGCGCCGTGGTGATCTCCCACGATCGCTGGTTCTTGAACCGCTTGGCGACGCACATCCTGGCCTTCGAAGGCGACAGCCACGTCGAATGGTTCGAGGGCGACTTCGACGCCTATGAAGAAGACAAGATGCGCAGGCTGGGCGTGACGGAAATCATTCCGAGCCGGGTGAAGTTTCAGAAGTTTGGGCGCTGAGCGCGCTAGCGCAGTGGCTCGTCGGTGTCTGTGCCCACTTCGCGAATGTCGATGTTTTCGGCCCACGCCAGAAAACTGGCGACGCCGCCTCCGCCCCCGCGCAAGGTTGCCAACCCGGTCTCTGCGAGTTCACGCATGAGTTCCAGTGATCCGTGCTTGTTAAGACCGGAGTAGGTCTCAATTACGTTCAGTGATGTCTCTTTCACTCGAATTTTGTACCCAGCGAGGTGTTTGAACAACCCGTCAGCTTGCGGTCGTTTCCGTCTAATTCGGTAGATAGACTCCCGCTGCGCGTCAGTGAGCGTTTTTGACACTTCGACCTCCCCATATCTGACCACCCACCGCAACTAACAACGTCGGCGAGCGCCAGGCAAGAGTATGGTTAACGCGCCCCCGCTACGTACGCATCAATCACACGCCCCAGCACGGTCATCGGCACGTTGCCGCCGCCGACGACTGCGTCGTTGAACGCGGCAAAGTCGTAGCGCGGGCCAAGCGCGCTTTGTGCGCCTTCGCGTAGGCGGTTGATCGTCGTGTGGCCGACTTTGTAGCCGCAGGCTTGGCCGGGCCACGAGCAATAGCGGTCGACTTCGCTTTGCACTTCGTTGGCGTTCGAGCCGTTCTCGCGCACGAAAAAGTCGATGCCTTGTGCGCGTGTCCAGCGCTTCGAGTGGAGGCCGGTATCGACTACTAAGCGGCAGGCGCGGAACGCCAGCGATTGCAGATAGCCGAGGCGCCCAACAGGGAAGTCATCGTAGACGCCCAGCTCATCGGCAATCTGTTGTGCGTAGAGCGCCCAGCCTTCGCTGTAGGCGTTGAAGCCGAGCATCGAACGCACGAGCGGTTGGCGGAATGTGTATTCGCCTTGCCAGACGTGGCCGGGGATCGCCTCGTGATAGGTGAGGTCGGGCAGATCGAATTTGCGATGCAGATCGGTGGTGCGCAAATTGATCCAGAAGTGGCCGGGCTCGCGGCCATCGATCGTGCCGGCGCCGCCATACGCGCCTGGCGCGCCGTCTTCCACGTCCGGTGAAATGCGCACGACTTCGAGGAAGCCTGGCACAAGCGTGTGGAAGGCGCGTGGCAAACGCGCGCGAATGTCGGTGAGCTTCTCTTGAATGAACGCCATGATCTCGGCGCGGCCGGGATCGCCTTCGGCGAATTTGTAGCGCGGGTCTTCGCCGAGCGCCGTCATCCGTGCGCCGACGCTGCCTTCGGTGTAGCCGATCGAACGCAGGATCGGGTCCATGCGGCCGTGCAAGGCGCGCAGTTCGTCGAGGCCCATTTGGTGGACTTCATCCGGCGTCATGTCGGTCGTGGTGCCCGCGCGCAGCGCCCAGGCATAATATTCTTCGCCGCGGGGCAAGTCCCAAACCCCAGCATTGCTCGTCGCGCGCGTTTGCAGCGACTCCAGCATGGCAATCTGTCGGTCGAGCGCCGGCGCGATGTGCCGCTCGGCGATGCGCGTCGCGTCCGTCGCATAGCGGGGATTGAGATTGGCGCGTGCGGCGCGCGTCGCCAGCGATGTGACGATGCCCCATTGTGCGATCGGTTGCGCGCGGCTGGTGCGCAGCTGCTGCAGCGTCTTCGCCAGCAGGAAATCAGGTAGCACGACGCCGCGCGATGCGTCGGCCCGCACGCGCACCGTCTCGCCTTCGAGCTGGCGCGCATAAGCTTCCATGCGATCGATGTAGGCCTCGGCGTCAGCGGCGGCGGTGATCGAGTGGCTGGAGTCGAGGAAGGACGGAATCTCGACAAACGCGCCGACATTCTGCGCTACGACATAGGGCGTGTTGCGATACGACCAATTGTTATTGAGGATCGCCACGTCGCCGTAAGGAAACTCGAAACCATCCGCTGCGAGCTCGTACACCGTCTTCACGACGTCGACGTTGAGCTTCTTCTCTGCACTCAGCGTATCTGTATCCAGCCGTCGCAATTGCGACAGCGTCGAACGCACGTGTTGGCGGATCACGCCCTGTCCTGAAGCAGAATGGCTGGAGAGGCGCGAACGCAGGCGCGCGCGGGCATCCTTGTCGACGCCGGCGCTGGTTGCGCTTTCGGGGTAATCGCTCAGCAATTGCTCGGTGATGCGCGCGAGCAGGCGATCGGCGGCGGCCTCCGGTGTGTCCGCCTCGGCGGGCAGGGCCTGTGTCGCGAGCGCGGCGGCGCCCCCTTGCAACAAGGCGCGGCGATGAAACGACATGAGACCCCCAAAGCGGATGCGTTGCCGCGATGAAGAGCGAGCTGGCCTACGGGTCAAGGCTAAACCGCTGAATTGGTGCAATGCAAATGCAAACGGCCGCGCAGCTTTCGCCGCGCGGCCATCACAATTTTGCGTTTGGCGTTAGCCGTGGCGCGTATTGTCGTCGATGCGGAACACGACGCGCAAATTTACTGGCGAGCCGGTTGCGTCAGCGCCATTGGAAAGCGTCGGTGCGTGACGGAATGTGCGCGCGACGCGCACGGCCGCCGGTCCGAAGCCGCCTGGGGTTTCCGAAACTCGCGCGCAATCCAGTGCGCCGCCTTCCAACACCGTGCAGTGCAGGCGCGCTTCGCCTTCGCGCCCCCGCTCAAGCGCGCGCTCCGGATAGAGCGCGGACAAACGCCGCGCCGATGGCGTGCGATCCCAGATCGGACGCGATGCGGCGGTGACGACGAGATCCTCGTTATCGGTGTAGGCGGCATCGTCGGAGGTGGCGTTGATCGGCGTTACCCCAATCGTCACTTCCGGGGTCTCTTCCGCGCTTGCGACGCGCCGTGGCGTGGCGGTTGAGCGTGATGAGGAAGCCGGGGTCGTTGCGGGCGGCGCGACGTCGCTGCTGGCTGTCTCGGCGACCGGCTCATCGCTCGGATCGATCGGGCCGGCGCGCAGGCCGTCGTCAGCGTAGGAGGATTCTGCATTGTAGCTGTCGTTGTAGGCGGTCTGCACGCCATCCGACGGTTGCGCGTAATTCTTGTAGGCCCAATAGCCGCCCCCAAGGAGAATGGCGGCCGCGACTGCGCCAAGCAGCAATTTACCGCCAGCGCCGCCGCCCTTGGACGTGCGAATGGTCGTCGCGCCGTGGGTCTCGTAGTCGTGATCTTGATCTTTGCTCACCTTAGTCTCCTCGCGATGCAGGAAGGAACCCGCACGCCGCAACGCTTGCAGCAACGATCTGGTTCCTTCGAATAATCCGCCCGTGCGGAGGGGTGATAGGCATTGAAGCGTGCGCGTGCTGTGACCGAAGGCACACTCTGAAATTGGACCTAACGCGCGAGTAAGCTCAGCAGCAGGCCGTAGTCGCCTTCCATGTAGCCGTTGCGGCGAGCGCGGGCGACGGCCTCGCGTCCTTGGTCGGCGACACGCGGCGCCCAAGCCGCCATTGCGCGGCAGCGATCTTCGCTCGGGTGCTCGTGATCGGAGATCAACATTTGCGCGATCGAGACCGCATAGCGCGCGGCGCCTTCGCGAACGGCGCGCTCTTCGCCGCCGTTTGCGGCTGCATTCATAGCGCCAATCTCGAGCGCGCCGGCGAGCCCCGCATCAACAACTTTGCGCACCGGCACGTCGCACGCGAAACTATCACGCAGTGCGCGCGACCAATTCTCGGTGGTTGCATCGACCTGCGCTTGGCTTGGGCGTCCCGCGAGCAGTGTCGCCCAGGCGCCGCGGCTGGCCGCATCCGCGTAGCGCAGAGAAGGACCGCTTTCGCTGACCGTTGCGCACGCGCTCAGTGCAACAACAGCCGCGATGACGGCGCGACGCATTGGGACATTCATGAGCAGGAACGGTAGACAGAACACAGAGGAAATCCAGCGACACCCGCACCAGCGGACAACAGAATGAGTGCTAATTCTGAAGGCGGAATAATGTAGTTCCGATTCTGTGCATAACGCGCAAATCAGTTCATCATTCCCATCCGTAACCGTTCCGGACCCGGTCTGGATCAACGCGATGGGAGCGCGTGAATGTCAGCGTTGCGTAAGTATCAGCCGTTGCAGGTCCACCTCGAACGTCGCCGTGGCCGGGCGGAAATGCTCACTTTCGAAGACATCGAGGGGATCATCGGCAAAGAGCTACCAATGAGCGCCACGAAGCATCGGTCGTTCTGGTCGAACGACAATCGCGCTGAGGGCTCGGCAGCTCACGCCTGGAACCGCGCCGGCTATCGAGTGGCTTATCTCGACCGCGAACAAAAGGTCGTCCGCTTCGAACGCACCCGCTAGCGCCTGAAAATCGCCGCCTTGGCGGTGATCCATGGCCACCTCGGAGGAGGGAGGCCGTCATGCGCCGTTTTTTGCTAGCGCTTATCGCATCCGCCACGCTTGGCGGGTGCATCTCCATGTTTGAGGACGCCTACGATAGCCGTGCACGCCACCAATGTGACCAGACGACCCGCGGCGCTGAACGCGGGGCGTGCTACGACCGCATCGAGCAAAATCGGCGTGAGCACAGGAGTGAAGCTGAATGAGATTGTTGCTGCTGGCCTTGGCCGCCCCGTTGATCCTTGCGGCTTGTGACGTCGCGTCGTCGACATCGACCACGCAGAGTCCCGCCGGGGGCTACACGCTTGAAGTGCGGGCCGTTGAAGGCGTGCAAACCTACATAGTCACTGCCCCCGATGGCCGCCGGACGGCATCGACGGCTGCGGAAGGAACGTCGCGACTGCTTGACGCCGGTCAGATCGAACGGCTCGGCGCTGCGGAACCGCTGAGCTCGGAGCCGCAGCCTGAAGTGTTCGGCCTGCGCCTGCCTGGTGTGGATATTTCGGTTTCCGCTGACAAAGATAATCCCGATGGCGATAGCGCGACGGTGCATATCAACGCCGGCGGCCGCACAGTGCACGTCGATGCTGAAGACGGTGGTCCGGGTGACGATGATGATCGCGCCAATGTGATGATTACCGGCGCAAGTGAGAGCGACGCGCGCGGCTTCATCAATGACGCCGAACACCTTTCGGATGACGTGAAGCAACAAATGCTCACAGCCGTCGGGCTCTAGTAACGCGAACGTCCTCAAGTGCTTGCTCCAATCGGCCGGTTCGCGTCTGCTCGCGCGAACTGAGTCGATTGGGGACGTCATGCGCCAGAATTTGCGCACGGCTGCGGCCGTATTGGGATTGGTCGGTCTAGGGTGTGTGCCGGTCGTGCACGCCGAAGAAGGCATGTGGACCTTCGACAATTTTCCCGCTGATCGCATGCGCGAGCAAATGGGCTGGGCGCCGGACCAAGCTTGGCTCGACCGCATCATGGCGGGGACGGCGCGTTTGCCGGGCTGCTCCGCATCGAACGTCAGCGGCCAAGGCTTGGTGCTGACCAACCACCACTGCGTGATTTCGTGTGTCACTGCGCTTTCAACCACCGACCGCAATTACGTTGAGGACGGCTTCATGGCGCGGGCGCGCGAGGAAGAGTTGCGCTGCCCGAATATGACCGTCGACGTTCTGATGTCGATCACTGACGTGACGGCGAATATCGATACGGCGACGGCTGGCGTGACGGCGGAAGGGTTTGCGCGTGCGCGTGACGCGGAGTTCGCGCGCCTCACGCGTGAATGCACAACCGCCGATACAAGCTGCGAAGTCGTCACGCTCTATCAGGGTGGCCGTTACGGCCTTTATCGCTATCGCCGATATGATGATGTGCGTTTGGTGTTCGCGCCGGAACACGGGATGGCGGCGTTTGGCGGCGATGCCGACAACTTCAACTTCCCACGCTATTGCCTCGATTTTTCGTTCTTGCGCCTTTACGACAATGATGCGCCAGCGGTGACGCCCGCACATCTCGACATGCGGTTTACGCCGGTGGCCGAAAACGACATCGTGCTGATCGCCGGCAACCCTGGCCGCACATCGCGCTTGAGGACAATAGCCGAGCTGGCGTTCGAGCGCGATGTGAACTTGCCGTGGCAAATCGCGTCGCTTTCCGAATTGCGCGAACGACTCATTGCCTACTCAGCTCAGGGACCTGATCAATCGCGCATCGCATCGGGCGCGCTGCAATCAGTCGAAAATTCCTTCAAGGGGCTGTCGGGCCGCCGCCAGGCGCTCGCGGACCCAGAGGGCTTCGCGCAAGTCGCCGAGCGGGAAGCCGATTTGCAGCAGCGCGTTCATCGCAACCGCGCCGCCGAGCGCGAGGTCGACAACGCATGGCGCGAAGTCGAGCGCGCGCAAACCGCCTATCGCGGCATGTTCTATCGCTACCAGTACCTGGAACAGCGCGCGGGTGAACGATCCTTGTTGTTCGCTTGGGCGCGCGACCTCGTGCGCGGCGCGGCCGAGCGTGACAAGCCCGACGGCGAGCGCCTTGCGCGCTACACCGATGCGCGCGTGGCTTCGGTGGCGCGGAGCCTGCAGGCCAATCGGACCATCACACCCGAGTTCGAGGAAATTCATCTAGCCTTCTGGCTTTCGAAGTTGCGCGAATATCTGGGCGCAAACGATCCGGTGACCCGGCGTATCCTCGGCGCTGGAAGCCCAGAGGCGCTTGCGGCGTCTCTGTCGCAGTCACAACTCGCCGACCCAAATTACCGGATGCAATTATGGCAGGGCGGCTCCGAGGCGATTGCGCATTCGGACGATCCGCTCATTGTTTTTGTCCGCAGCTGGGATGCCGATGCACGCGCGGTGCGCGCGCAATATGTAAGCCAAGTCGAAGGTCCGGTCGCGCGCGCGCAAGAACGCATCGCGCGCGCGCGTTTCCGCGCGTTCGGCGAGGAGCAGTATCCGGATGCGACCTTCAGCCCGCGAGTCTCGTATGGTCGCGTCGAAGGCTGGTCCGAGCCGAGCGGCCATACCGTTAGCGCGTTTACGTACACCGAGGGGCTTTTCGAGCGTGCGACTGGACAGCCTCCGTTCGCGCTGAGTCCGCGTTGGGTCGATGCGCGAGCGCGGCTTGATGCGCACGCGATCTTCAACTTCTCGACCTCGACCGATGTTATCGGCGGCAATTCCGGCAGCCCGCTCCTGGACCGCAACGGCCATATCGTTGGCGCTGTGTTCGATGAGAACATCCATGCTTTGGGCGGCGAGTATTTTTATGACGGCGCCTTGAACCGCTCAGTCATCGTGTCATCGACCATCATCCGTGTTGCGCTGTCGGATGTGTACGGCATGAATGATCTGGTGGCCGAACTCCAAGGCCACTAGCCAGGGACAAGTGCGGGACGCCGGCGTCCGACACTCGGAACCGGCGCCGGCGTCCCAACCTCCTTGCTCATGAGGGCGAGGTCGGAGGCTTTATGGCTGGCGACAAACGGGGGTAGCGGGCCGCCAGAACCAACGCACGCGCACGTGCGTTGAAACTGTCGCTATCATCAACGCGCGTTCGCACGCGTTCGGCAATTCAAGAGAGACGAGCCGCCACGCGCGTGCGGCGAATGTCAGGCTAGGGCGGCGTTCAGGAACGCGATCTGCGCTTTGATGGATTGATGCGTCTGTTCACACGGAAATGCGATAAAGCCATGGCAGGCGCCGGGATAAATATCGAGCGTGCCGGGATTGCCGGCCGCGACCCAGCGCGCGTGCATGAACAGGCTGTCGTCTAGCAGCGCGTCCTTGGCGCCTATTGTGAAGAAGCCAGGGCAGAGGCCGCGCAGATCCGCAAACAGGGGCGACAACTCTGGTGAACGTTTCTGCTCGTCCGTCGTGTTCGGCAGAAACGCGTTGCCGAATTGCTCAATGTCGAGGGTGCGCAGCACCAGCCGCTCCGCGTTCCCAAACGCCCGCGCACTCGGCGTCATGCCGAGGTCAAAGACGCCGAATACGAGATTGGCGGCGTTGAACGGCGTGCGGCCATGCTTGTCACGCAAACGTAGAATCGTCATGGCGGAGAGGTGTGCGCCAGCGCTCTCGCCACCGATCGCCAATTTGTCGCCGCCAAAATCGCGAACATGATCCGCCACCCAGAGCGCTGCTGCTTCGCAATCGTCTGGGCCAGCCGGGTATGGATTCTCTGGCGCCAAGCGATATTCGACGCTGATCGCGGTAAGGTTTGCGCCGTCGGCGATTCGCTCGAGCAAGCGATCTTGTTGATCTGCGGCGCCGAGGACGTGGCCGCCGCCGTGAATGTGCAGATAGACGCCGCGTGACTTTTCCGGCGCGATCACGCGCAGCTTCACTTTGCCAGCGGGTCCGTCGATCTCAATCCACTTCGCGCGATCGGATTTTGCGGGCGCCGGAAACGGCCCGCGGCCCTCAGCGCGCGCGTCGCGCACCGTCTGCGCGCCGACCTCCCACCAATTCGGCATATCTTTAGTGAGCGCGATGATGCCAGCATTGAGCTGCTTGGTTTCATCCGGAATGGCGGCGTCGCTGAAAAGCTGGGGGTCGAGATATTGCGTCACTTCAAACCACCCATCTTCCTGATCGCCTTCCATTCATCCGCTGTAACGGGTTGCACCGAGAGGCGCGAATTTTTCACGAGCACCATATCTGCGAACGCCTTCTCGCTCTTCAGCGTCGTCAGCTTCACGGGCGTCTTCAGCGGCTCAATTGCTTTGAAGTCGACCGCGTAGAATGCGTTCGTCTTGTCCGTCGGATCGACATAGGCCTCTTTGACCACTTCGCTGACGCCGACAATCTCTTTGCCTTCGTTCGAGTGGTAAAAGAACGCCTTGTCACCCTTCTTCATGGCTTGAAGATGCGCCTTGGCCTGATGGTTGCGAACCCCAGTCCAGGAATCCGCGCCCTTCTTGACGTGCTGATCCCAAGACCAGGTGTCAGGTTCGCTCTTAATCAGCCAGTACGCCATTCAGTCCTTCCAGTGCTCAGGCGCGCGCCTCGAACACCAGGTTGAACGGCGTCTCGGCGGCTCTGCGGAACTTACTGAAGCCTGCGTCCTTGACCACCTTTTTAAGACGCGCCTCGCCAGCTTGCGCGCCCAATCCCAGGCCAACCTCCTGGCTGAGCGACGCCGGCGTGCAGATCATGGTCGAGGCCGAATAGAAGATGCGCCCGACCGGGTTCAGGTTGTCCTGAAGGTCATCGTGCGCGAACGGCTCCACAATCATCCAGACGCCGTCGTCGGCGAGCGCCTTCTTTACGTGTTTACCGGCGCCAACGGGGTCGCCCATGTCGTGCAGGCAATCGAAGAAGGCGATCATGTCATAGCCAAGCGCGGGGTAGTCTTTGGCGCTCGCTTGCTCAAACTTCACGCGCCTGGAAACGCCCGCTTCCTTAGCGAGCTTCTGTGCGCGTTCGATCGAGGGCCCGTGATAGTCGAAACCGTAGAATTTCGACTTGGGGTAGGCGAGCGCCATCAGAATGGTCGATGCGCCGTGGCCACAACCCACGTCGGCGACACTCGCGCCTTTTTCGAGTTTGTCCTTCACGCCGCGTAGTGAAGGAATCCATTCCGATACGAGGTGCCGATTATAGCCGGGACGGAAGAAGCGCTCTGTGCCGCGGAAGAGGCACGTCGAATGTTCGTGCCAGCCGACGCCCTTGCCGCTCTTGAAAGCGGCCGAGACTTTCGGCTCGTCAAGCCACATCGACTGCGCAACTTCGAAAGCACCTGCAAAGAAGGCCGGTCCGCCTTCGTCCGCGAGCGCGCACGCTTGCTCTGGATTGAGTTTGAACTTTTTGCTCTTCGGACTGTAGTCGATGTAGCCCGCAGCGGCTTGAGCAGAGAGCCATTCGCGTAGATAGCGCGCGTTGAGTTTGGTCTTTTCCGCGAGTTCGTCGGGCGTGACGGCCTTGCCGTCGGCCATCGCCTTGTAGATGCCGAGGCGGTCACCGAGCAGCACCAAGGCTGCGCCTGCCGTGGCGCCAAGGTCGCCTACGAGCTTTCCGAGGAATGTGTCGAGCTTGTCGGGGTCGGGCGATTTCATGAGAAGCCTCCCTCATCAGATTGGGCGACCTAACGCCTCCAATCTTGCGACCGCAAGCGCCTCGTGGTGATTGTCGCAAAACGTCATCGCGCCTTCGGGCGAAATCAAAGGTTGTTGGCCCCCAATTTGTCGCGTCTCAGGGGATGTGGTGACGCAGGCTGGGGCTCGCGCTTGATCTCAAGACCCCGACCGCTAAAGCTCAATCCGGCATGGACGCAGCGCTTGAGGCAGAGGGGTTGGTCAAGCGCTACGGCTCTCGGACCGCGGTGCAAGACCTCAGTTTCCGCGTACCCGCGGGATCGATCTACGGCGTGCTCGGTCCAAACGGCGCGGGCAAGTCGTCGACGCTGCGCATGCTCGTCGGCATTTTGCGGCCGACCGCGGGCCGCGTTTCAATCCTGGGCGCTGCCGCGGATCGCACAACCATGCAGCGCGTCGGCTATTTGCCCGAGGAGCGCGGTCTTTATCGCGGCATGAGTGCGCGCTCGGCGATTGCCTACCTCGCCCGCCTCAAGGGCACGCCGGCGGGAAAGGCTTTCAAGGCTGCGGATCGGCTGCTGACCGATCATGGGTTGGGCAAGGTCAAGCGCAAGAAGATCAAGACGCTCTCGAAGGGTATGGCGCAGAAGGTCCAAGTTCTCGGCGCCATCGCCCACGATCCAGAACTGATTATCTTCGATGAACCGTTCTCCGGTCTTGATCCGGTGAACCAGCGCGGTCTTGAAGAAACCATCCGCGCGCAGGCAGCTGCTGGCCGCACCATCCTGTTTTCAACGCACGTCATGGAGCACGCCGAGCGTCTCTGCGACCGCATCCTGCTCATCGCCCAAGGCAAGGCTGCGTTCGAAGGCACGGTGCGCGACGCGCTGGCGCTCGCGCCCAGCCTCGCGGTGCTTGAGACCGATGGCGATTACGACATACGTCCGGTGCTTGCGCCGCTTGGCTTTCAATGGACCGAAGAGCTTGGCGAACACGGCAACCGCCGCTGGCGCGTGCGTCTCGAAAACGGTCACGGCTCGCGCCAGCTGCTGCAGGCCTGTGTAGAGGCGGGCGCGCCACTTTCGCTCTTCGAACCTGCACGCGCCAGTTTGCACGAAGCATTCGTCGCGCTCGTCGGCGACAAAGCCGCGATCGCGGCGGCGGAGTAGGGCGATGTCGGTTCTTCTCGTCGCCCGCCGTGACTACTTCGCCTATGTCGGCGCGTGGGGGTTTTGGCTGTCCCTGATCACGGCGCCGCTCATCATCGCTGCGCTATTGTTTGGACCTCTCTTGCTTGCGCGTGCTGAGCCGCCGCGCGTGCTCACGATCGTCGCCGAGCGGCCAACGGATACAGAAGCGGTGAGAGCCGCCTTCGCTGAAAAGGCGCGCCGCGACACGCGTGGAGAAATCAACGCCTATCTCAGCGCCACGGCGCCAGCGCTGTTGGCGCCGGCTCAGGCAGCGTATGACGCGGCCCCGGATCGCGCCGCTGGGATCGCTGCGGTGCGCGCGCTGGTGACCCAAAACGCACCGAACGTGCTTGGCGCGTTTCCTTCGCTGTCGCTTCGATATTTGCTGGTTGATCCGCCAGCCGACACCATGGAAGCGCTGCGCCCGTATCTCGATGGCCATCAGCTGCTCGCCGATGGCAATGCTCTTTACGGCGCACTCAATATCCGGCGCGATGAGGAGGGCGCGCCGGTGATCGAATATTGGAGTACAGCCCTTAGTCACGACGAACCGACGACCCTTGCGCACCGCGCCATGCGTTTGGAAATGCAGCGCGAAGCGCTCGCTGCGCAAGGTTTGGCGCCGAGTGAGGCCGAGCGTCTGCAGGCTTTTGATCCCAAGATTGTTCAGTTCGACCCGCGCTCCACCAGCGGCGCCAGCGTCACGGTGCGCGATCGCGCGCCCTTCTATGCTGCGCTGGCGCTCGCGTTCATCCTTTGGAGTGTCGTTTTTTCCGTCGCCAACATGCTGCTCAATGGCGTGATCGAAGAGAAATCCAACAAGATCCTCGACACGCTGCTCACCAGCGTCAGCCCGTTGCAAATTCTGATCGGCAAGCTGCTTGGGGTCGCCGCCGTCAGCGCCACACTTTTTCTGTTCTGGGGCGCGCTTGGCGGCACGCTTCTCACCATCGCCGCCGAACGCGCCAGCGACAATATTTTCGGCCAGGTCGCGGCGGCCTTCCTGGAGCCGCGCTTGCTGGTCGCGTTCTTCGTCGGCTTCGTGGCCGGCTATCTGATGTATGGCGCGATCTTCCTGGCGCTCGGTTCGCTCTGCGAGTCGGTGCAGGAGGCACAGACATTGCTCGGGCCTGTTGCGCTTTTCCTGGCGCTGCCGATGATGCTGATCACGCCCGCACTCGATAACCCCAACTCGCCGATCATCGAAATGGCCAGTTGGGCGCCGCTGTTCACGCCATTCTTGCTGCTGATTAGGGCGCCATCAGGTTTGAGTTGGATCGAGATTGCCGGGCAGGGCGGCCTGATGATCCTGACTGTGATCGTGATCCTCTGGCTGGCTTCGCTCGTGTTTAGAGCGGGCGTCGTAGGCCAAGCCGGCCTTGCGAATTGGCGACGGAAGCCGAAGGTTTAGATCTGTGAGGGTCTGTCTTTGGCCCGGAGCGGCATTTCGCGCACCAACAAATCAGGGCGATTGCGTCGCCGGAAAACGCTGCGAGATCGGCGGGTTTGAGGCTCCCGACTACGTTAGGAAGCGCCTCACCACCAAAAGCCAGAGGATAAGGCTCACCGCGAAGTATGTCGCGACCACGTTACGCACCACAGGGTTCTTAACAAAGACCGCGAGAGCCGCGAGCACCCAGTAGTGCCCGATAAAGAGCGGGTAATACCACGGCTGGAAAAGCTGGCCCAAAATCGCGGCCTGCGCCACGTCGAGCGCGCCCATGGCCGCGAAGACCGCGAAAAATGTTTTGCGATGCTTGATCTCGGAGGTCACCTCTTCACCGGGCGGGTACAGCGCCACCGGCATGGCGAAGACGGTCAGCGCCCATAGTGTCAGGACAGCGAAAGCGTCGAACGTCCAGGTCTGGAAAGCCTTCCATCGGAACAGCGTCCACCATTGAGACAGGATGAGCGTCGTCATGAGCAGCAGGTAGGCGCCGCGCTCGTAGCCAAGCTTGCCGCGAAAGAGATGGGTCATGGCGCTGGTCAAGAGGTGCGCCAGCGCCAAGCCGAATATGATTGAGATGAAGACGGAGATGAACTCGAACGTGGACATGATTCCTCCGGACAAGTCGCGACTATAACTGGCTTCGTCAATCCGCGACTTCTGCTAAGTTCGCATCAGCCGGCAACTGCGCCCGATCTCTCTAGCCATTATGATTCATTCGTGTGTCCGCTGTCGGCGAAGAGCAGCCCTAAGCCGACCGCCACCCCATCAGCGCCAGCGTATGCCCCTCCGGGTCCTTGAACGCGCGCAGCATCAGTTCGCGTCCGGGCGCTTCTTGGAGCTTCTGCGCGGGATGCAGGAACGAGATGCCTTTGGCTTCCAGCGCGCTTTCGGCTGAACTCCAATCGCGTGGCTCGAAATAAAGCACTGCGTCGCCGCCGATTTGCTGACCCGGTTGCCCCGCGCCGATCATCAGCCGCGTTGCGCCGGATTGGAAAAACGTCATGCCGTTGGTTTCAAACAGCACCGGAAAGCCCAGCGTGTCGCGATAGAACGCGACCAGCGCCCCCGGATCGGCGCTCGCCAGCGCGACCTGGCAAATCCCCGTAAGCATCTGCGGCGCAGCGTTCATGGCCTTACCTCCCAACACCAAAAAATTAGTTTGACTAACTAAGTAAGTCAATCGAGATTCGGACCGTCATGGCCCGCCGGGATCCACTTGAAGTCGCCAACGCGCTCCACCGCGCTGCGATCCGCCTGCTACGCACCGTCCGCGTCGCTGACAATGAAACAGGCGTCTCCGCGCCAAAGCTCTCGGCGCTCTCAGTGCTCACTTTCGGCGGGCCGCAAAGTCTAACCTCACTCGCACGCGCTGAGCAGGTGACGCTCGCCACGATGTCAAAACTCGTGAGCGATCTGGAAGCTGAGGGCCTAGTCGCCAAGCGTGTTGATCGCGAGGACAAGCGCGGCCTGCGCATCGAAGTCACTGCCAAGGGCCGAGCCCTGATGGAGGAGGGCCGCAAGCGCCGCCTCGCGCGGCTCAACAAGCTGATCGCAAAGCTCAGCCGCGAAGAGCGCGCGCAGTTGGCTGATGCCGCCGAAATCATGATGCGCATAGCTGAGTAAACTCAGGCTCAGCATGACGCTACTTCGTGCATCGCGCCGTCGGTTGCATTTGGCGTCACACTGAGCGTGTCGAAGCGCGGCGCCACGCACGAGCGGGAGATGCCGCCGATGCGGCCGATGCGGCTAACGCTCCAACGAAAAACGCCGCCCGGTGAGGGGTGGCGTTTTGGAATTCCAATCGCTTCAGTGCTTGGTCTCTACCGCGGCTTCGCCGGCGGGCGCGGAAGCAGACCTTCCCGCTGCGCGCGCTTGCGGGCCAGCTTGCGGGCGCGGCGGACAGCTTCCGCACGTTCACGCGCACGCTTTTCAGACGGCTTTTCGTAGTGATTGCGACGCTTCATTTCGCGGAAAGTGCCTTCCCGCTGCATCTTCTTTTTGAGCGCCTTCAACGCCTGATCGACGTTGTTATCGCGGACGAAAATCTGTACCAGGACCCGTCTCCCGTAACCGAATACCAAACACCCAACAGGCCGCGTGCGCTGCTTGCGCCGCGGCTCCGTTCTGAAGCGAAGGCGGGCTGATAGCAAAAGGCCGCGGGCATGTCCATTGCTGGCGACCCGCATCGGGCCTAGCTTTTCCCCATGTCAAACAGCCCGTCAGACCGGTTCCGCGCCCGGATCTTAGAGGTTTTTCCGGCCCACGCCGCCCGAAAAGGCTGGACGGACGCCGCCTTCAGTGCAGCCGTTGCCGAGGCTGGGCTGACAGCGGGTGAAGCCGCGCTGGCCTGCCCCAAGGGTGTTTTCGACCTGTTCGACGCCTTCGCTGCGAGGGCCGACGCTGCGATGCTCGAACGGCTGGATGAGCTGGATCTCGCCGCCATGAAGGTCCGCCAGCGGGTCCGCGCAGCCGTGCAAGTTCGCCTCGAAGCCCAGCAACCCTACAAAGACGCCGCCCGCGCCATGACCCGCGCGCTCGCCCGCCCCGATCGCGCTCCGGAGGCCGCGCGTCTCCTTTGGCGCACGGCCGATCACATCTGGCGCGCCCTCGGCGACACTTCGACCGACGGCAATTTCTACTCCAAGCGCGCCATTCTCTCTGGCGTCCTCGCCAGCACCTACACGCGCTGGTTCAGCGACGACAGCGAAGACAATGAGGCAACCTGGGCTTTCCTCGACGCGCGCATAGAAAACGTGATGCAATTCGAGAAGTTCAAAGCTCGGCTTAAGCCAGTAGGTGAGGGCGTGCAGAGTGCGCTCGGGATCGCCGCCCGCTTCCGCTACGGGCGCTGAAGCGTTCATTACACTCTCTGAAATTTCCTCCACCCACTGGTCACACGCGCGCATGGGCGCATAGTTGGGGCAGTCATATCACTGAGGAGGGCGCTTATGGCTGCAGCTCCGCTAAGGTTCATCAACGCCGCGGCTTGGCCGCTGACGATCTGGACCTCACTATCTCATCTCGAAGAGCATCCCGCTGACGATTACGTCGAGCGCACAAGCCCGATTGTCGCAACGGCGCTCGGATTTTGGCTGTGCTTTATCGCGTTGGTCATCCTGGCAAATCCGGCCGTGAGCGCGATTGGGCTGGCGATGGAGGATGGCGAGCAGCTCGTCACATTTGTGCGCCGCACGCCTGGAGCAATCGTTGGCGTGCTTTGGTTCATCACGCCGGTGCTCTACCTGATTGGGCTTTGGCTCTTCGCGTCGCGCGACGAGGCGTTTCCGCGCAACTAGCTCGACCTGAGCTTCGTCACATGGCCCATCTTGCGGCCGGCGCGCACCTCGCGTTTGCCGTAAAGATGGAGCCGTGCCGTGGGATCGGCCGCGAGCTGCGGCCAGTCATTCGCGTCTTCGCCGATCAAGTTGAGCATTTCGATCGCGGCAATGCGCGTCGTCGGGCCAAGGGGCCAGCCGACGACCGCGCGAATGTGCTGCTCGAACTGGGACGTTAGCGCGCCTTCGATGGTCCAGTGGCCGGAATTGTGAACGCGCGGCGCCATCTCGTTGGCGATGAGCGCGCCATCCGGCATGACGAAAAACTCGATGGTGAGCACGCCGACATAGTCGAACGCCTCAAGCACCCGCCGTGCAGCCGCCTGCGCCGCTATCACGGTGCTCTCGATTACGTTCGCTGGCAGTGTCGTGCGTGAGAGAATGCCCCCCGCGTGCTCGTTCTCGTTAAGGTCGTAAAACGCGATCGCGCCATTGGCGCCGCGCGCGGCGATGATGGAAACCTCGCGTTCGAATGCGCAGAAGCCTTCAAGGATGCCGGGAGCGCCGAGTTTCTCGTAAGCGCCGATTGCATCCGCCGCTGTTTTGATGCGGATCTGTCCGCGCCCGTCATAACCCAAGCGCCGGGTCTTCAGGATTGCCGGCGCGCCAATTTCCGCGATCGCCGCATCGAGATCGTCTTGTGAGCCGATCGCCTTGAAGGGCGGCGTCGCGATGCCGGCGCTCAAGAAATAGCTCTTCTCGTCGAACCGGTCCTGCGCGATCGCAAGCACGTTCGGCGTCGGCGCCACGCGCGCGCCGGCTGCGATTAACGCCTCCGCCGTTTCCGCCGGTACGTTTTCAAACTCAGTGGTGACGATGTTCACGTGACGCGCGAAATCCGCGAGCGCGGCGTGATCTGAGTAGCTGCCGATCACGGTCTTCGCCGCGACACGCGACGCGGGGCTATCCGGCTCGTCGGTAAAGATATGAACGTCGAACCCTAGCTGCGCGGCGGAGATCGCGAGCATACGGCCGAGTTGGCCTCCGCCCAGAATGCCGATCGTGCTGCCAGGCTGGAGTGGGCTCATGTCGGGCTTTCGGCCACCGCTTCGGTTTGTGTCGCTCGGAACGCTTCGACCCGCGCCGCAAGCGTTGCATCGCCCAGCGCCAGGATTTGCGCCGCCATGATGCCAGCGTTCGCCGCGCCCGCCTCGCCGATCGCCAGCGTCCCCACCGGCACGCCCTTAGGCATCTGGACGATCGAAAGCAGGCTATCCAAACCCTTCAGGTCCTTGCTCTTGACCGGCACGCCAAGCACCGGCAGCGGCGTCATTGAAGCTGTCATGCCGGGGAGGTGAGCGGCGCCGCCGGCGCCGGCGATGATGAGCTTCAGCCCGCGCTCTTTGGCGCTGGTCGCGTAATCGTAGAGGCGTTTTGGCGTGCGGTGGGCGGAAACGACCTTGGCCTCGTAGGCAACCCCAAGCGCATCAAGCACTTCGGCTGCGGCCTTCATCGTCTCCCAGTCCGATTTCGAGCCCATGATGAGCCCTACCTGGGGGATAGCCATGTTTCGGCTGCTCCTAAAAAACGGCCCAGTAAATGAAGCCGCGCGCGCCGTCCAGTCCGCTCAGCCAAGCAGTTAAGGCGGCTTTTACCCGGAGGGCGCATCCCTGTGGGTAAATATGCTGTTCAAACGCTCACGAGTCGCAAGCGGAACAAGCCAAGTCCTGCAAGGGCTGGGGCTGGAATCGCGCGATGTCTCTGGAGCTGGAATCGCAGTCCTTGAGCGACTCACAACCGAGCTGGCCGAGCTGAAAGAGAAGCTGGAGGCCGCCGAAGCGCTCGCTGACCGCGATACGCTCGCGCCGGTCTTCAATCGCCGCGCCTTCCTCCGCGAACTCCATCGGACCATGTCCGAGGTCGAGCGCTACAAGACGCCGGCCGCCGTGATCTACATCGATCTCGATGGCTTCAAAGCGGTCAATGACGAGTACGGCCATTCCGCCGGGGACGCGGTTCTGCGCCATGTCGGCTTGCTGCTGATCGACAGCGTGCGCGAGAGCGATGTCGTCGGCCGTTTGGGCGGCGACGAGTTTGGGATCATTCTCAATCGCGCCTCCGCTGCCGAGGCCGCCGCGAAAGCCGCATCGCTGAACGACAAGATCAACTCTAGCGCCATCCTCTACGCTGGTGTTCCGCATCGCATCCGCGCGTCCGTCGGGGTGCATCCGATTGCACTTGCCGAAGATCCTGAGACCGCGCTCGCCCGTGCCGACGAGGCCATGTACGCCGAGAAGCACGCGCGCCGTGCGCAAACGCAGGCTTTCGCCGGCTTCTAGCCTAATCGTCGGTGCAACCTACATCCGAACGCTAATCGCCAGCGCGCCAAAATCTTGGCGCGTTGGCTGCGTTGCAAACTCTTCGGTTCGCCACACGTAAGTGTACGCCAAGCGCCAAGAGCCGGCGCTGACCGCAAAACCAGTTTGGAAGTCGGCGACATACGGGTTGCGTTCCACAGAAGCGCTGTCCTCGAGGGTGTTGCCGTCCAAGAAGAGATTGTGCGCCACCGCACGGCCCTGAACGCCAGCGAACACTTGCCACGAAAGCGGACCGCCGGAGAAATGCTCGATTCCGGAGAGTGAGGGCCGCACGCGTGGCGGGCCGTAGTCGTTGTCCAAACGCCAGCCGATGCGCGCCGCAACACCCAACCGCGCTTCCGTGCGCAAAGTCCCAAGCGTGACGCCCGCGTTCGGCGTCAAGTCAAACTCCAGCCCGCCAATGTCGGTCGAGAGTTGCGCCCATGGCGGGCGCCAACGGCGATCGAAGGAAACTGCGAACGCCAGTTCGTCATGCAATTGGCTGTCCCAGCCTTCCGGTGAGGGCGCGCCCAAAATCTGATGGATACCGCGCTGCGCTTGTTCACCCAACGCTGACGGCCCTGTGATGCCGAGCTCAAGCTCGTAGGTATCGAGATAGCGCGGTTCGAGATTGCCTGGCCGATCCTCTTCAGCGCCGACCATCAGCTGCATGTAGAGCCAGCCAGCATATGGATGCTGATCGGGTGGGGCGGGGTTGGCGCTGATGTCCTCTGGGGTGAAGATCGATTGCCCAATCGCAATGCCCCAAAAATCTGCATCGCTGCCAGAGAAGGTTCGTGTGAGCCCGCGCGCGCCCGAGAGCCAGTGCGGCACATCGTGCACTTCACTCACGTAGCCAAGTTTGATGCCGGACGTGTAGTTGCGGTCGGCTCCCGACGAGAGGCTGTCGTTTTCCACAACCAGCGAAAAAACGCCTTTGTTGCCCGCTTCCGCGTCTTGTGCGAGGGCGGCCCCCGGTGACACCGCGGCAAGCACGGCCGCACCGCCAAGCCAATGCTTCAAGCGATGATGTCCGGCATAAGCCGATCCTCGATCCATTTGATCTGGTCCCTCAACACGAGCTTGCGCTTCTTCAGGCGCGCGAGCTGTAGCGCATCCCCACCGCTTTGCTCTTGCAGAGCAAAAATGGCGGAGTCGAGGGCGCGATGTTCTTCGCGGTACTCCATCAGACGCGCCTTGAGCGCGCGCCTCTCTGGCGTATCGTTAATGTCGAAGCCGGTTCCGTCTTCGGAATCCATGAGCACGTGTTCCGCGGTTCCGCACGCAGCCCCTTGTGCGCGCGAAATGTGAGCTAAGACACGCCTGCGAGGCGCTGTAAAGCGGCGGGTGCGTAGCAATTTACCGGTCAGAATCAGGCCCCAGCGAGAAAGTTTATTTTTATTGATGATGTAAGAAGACAACACCGAAAAAGGGGCGCATGCTCAGACTCGCCAAAGCTAAAGGAGGTGCCTTCGATGGCTATCGAGCAGCGGCTGCGCGAACTTGACGCGCGCCATCGTGATCTCGACATCATCATAAAGAGCGAAGCCTTGCATCCATCAGTAGATGCCACGCGGCTCACGGCGATGAAGCGCCAAAAGCTCAAGCTTAAGGAAGAAATCGAACAGCTCCGACAGGGTTCAGAGCACAATTAGCGCGGACCGCGCCTGATCAGCCGGCGGCGCTCAATTCAATAGGTGCAGTTGAGCGCGCGCCTCTGCTGATCTGATCTTTCCCAATTTAGCGATGCGCCGCTGGGGTCTCGGCATCTACGAGCGCGAGATAGCGCCCGTAGCCTTGCGCCTCCATGTCAGCGCGCGGAATAAAGCGGATCGCGCAGCTGTTGATGCAAAAGCGCTGACCGCCGGACCCGCGCGGACCGTCATCGAAGACGTGTCCCAAGTGAGCATTGCCTCGGCGCGATCGTACTTCGATGCGGCGCATGCCCATCGTGTAATCTTCGCGCAGTACGATGTTGTCTGGGTCCACTGGGCGGGTGAAGCTCGGCCAGCCTGAGCCGCTGTCGTATTTGTCGGTGGAGACAAACAGCGCCTCGCCTGTACGCGCTTCGACATAGAGGCCGGGCTCGTGATTGTTCCAATATTGGTTGTCGAACGCCCGCTCGGTGCCGTTGTGATCCATGACCCAATTGCGCAGCCGCTCCAGCGCCGATTGCGAGCGCTCGGTTTGCTGGGCGACAGGTTCGTTGCGCTGCTGGGCGTACGCGTACACGCCCACACCACCGAGAAGCACGGTCGCGGCGAGCAGGGCGGGGATCAGTCTCATGGGATCAGCTCCAGGTTCGGAGCGTATACGGCTCAACTCTCGCGCCGGTTGCGTGAAACCGCAGCCGCATTTCTTACGTATGACGCAGCATGATCCGTCGCACACTCATCGCCAGTCTCTTGTTTCTGGTTGCCGCCTGCTCAGCCGAGCCTTCATCGGCCCAACAACCCCCTCAAGAACCGCTGCCCGCAGGTCAACAGGAGGCGGTTTTCGCTGGCGGATGCTTCTGGTGCATGGAGCACGACATGGGCGCGATCCCGGGCGTCACCTCGGTGATGAGCGGCTACACCGGCGGTCGCAACGCCAACCCGACATACGAGAACCACCCGGGGCATTACGAAGCTGTGCGCGTCCGCTTCGATCCGAACGTGATCACCTACCGCCAGCTCGTTGATCGCTACTGGCGGTACACTGATCCGACAGATGGCGGCGGCCAGTTCTGCGATCGAGGTTCAAGCTATCGCCCAGCCATCTTCGTCACGCCCGCGCAGCGCGCCGATGCTGAAGCGAGCAAAGCGGCGGTCATCGCGAGCGGTCGCGTCAACGGGACAGTGATCACGCCGATCTTGGACCTCGGCCCATTCACCGAAGCTGAAGAATATCACCGCGACTACGCGCGCCGAAATCCCGCGCACTACGCCGCCTACCGCACCGGGTGCGGCCGCGACGCGCGCTTGCGGGAGGTGTGGCGACGTTAGCTTTCTTCGCCGGTTGCCGCCGACGCTTGGTCATAGGTTTCCGCCGGCACCGTTTCTTGCGCGGCTTTTAGTGTCTTGGCCTCCGCCTTCGCGGCTCGCTTGTCGGCGCGCGCCTTTGCGGCGGCGGCGTCGGCAACGACGGCGTCGAGTTCGATCTGGCTGCACAGGCCGATGGTGACCGGGTCAACCGGCTTGATCTGGCTTGAGTTCCAGTGCGTGCGGTTGCGCACTTGTTCGATCGTGGCCTTGGTCGTGCCGATCAGCTTCACAACTTTGGAGTCCGGAACTTCCGGGTGGTTCTTCAAGAACCAGGAGATCGCGTCCGGGCGATCTTGGCGGCGGGCGATCGGCGTGTAGCGCGCGCCCTTCTTCTTCACTTGCGGAAGGTCGACGCGCTTCTGCTCCAGCGGCTTCAGTGTGTAGGTCTCTTCAGCTTCGCCCTTGGCGATCTCTTCGCGCGAGAGGAAGCCGCCGGCGATCGGGTCGACGCCGCGAATGCCCTTGGCGACATCCTCGTTAGCGATGCCTTGCACTTCGAGCGGGTGAAGGCCGGTGAAATCGGCGATCTGCTTGAATGCAAGCGAGGTGTTTTCGATCAGCCAGACGGCGGTCGCCTTCGGCATCAGCACGTTCGAGGTCATGGAAGGGGCTCCAGAAATGCAAAAGCGCCCGGCGTCGTCGCCAGGCGCTAGCCATCAGGTGCAACGGGCTGACGTATCCGGGCGCGGACGAGGTCAGTTGAGGCGGCATATAGCGCCGGGGGTGGCGGAAGGGAAGGCGGGATTTGGATGACGAACGCGAGAAATGACACTCAGCTGACGCTATCCTCGCGGCGCGCACGCCGCTCCGTCGGCGGCTAAGCCTCGAAACGCTGTTCACCGTTGCTTCACCATCATTTATCGCCGCTGTTCAGTAGGTGTCACGGCGATGCGCCGTTTTTGCGCGAAAGCTATATCAATCACTGATTTGGTAAGTCGCGATTAGGCAATCTTACTAATGCCCTAGCAACTTTCGACAGGGAACATCGCAGACGTTCATGAGGCTCAGATCATGCGTTTGCATCGGCTTCTGCCAAGCTTTCTGCGCGATCGCCGTGGCCTGACGGCGGTGACGTTCGCACTGTCGCTGCCGGTAATTGTCGGCAGCGCAGGCCTCGGCGTTGAAGTGGGGTATTGGTTCTTCGAAGAGCGCCGTCTTCAAACGGCTGCGGATCTCGCAGCCAATGCAGGCGCGGTCGTGCTGCGCTCAGGCGGCAGTCGCAACGCCGTCATTAGCGCGGCGAATGAAGAGGCGGTCGAAAACGGCTATGTGCCGGGCACGATCACCATCAACACGCCACCCACGAGCGGCGCAAACCGGAACAATCATGCCGTCGAAGTCCTGTTGCATCGCGATCTGCCGCGGTACTTCACGGCGCTGTTTACCGATGCGCCCGTCAGCGTGAGCGTCCGCGCTGTCGCCGCCTACGAGAACGAGCAGCAAGCGTGCATTTTGGCGCTGGATACCTGGGCCAACGACGCGGTGATCTTCATCGGCAACCCGACGGCGTCGTTCGATGGCTGCGTGGTCATGTCCAATTCATTGGCCGACGATTCCATCACCATCGCGGGAAGCGCCGACGTTACCGCGCCATGCATCGTTTCTGCGGGAGGCACGGCGGTGAGCGCCGATCTTACTTTGACCTCATGCGCCGCGCCGATGGAAGAAATGCCTCAAGCGCAGGATCCATACGCGAACTTGGCGGAGCCATCGCAATCGGGACCATGTGCCAGCGTGCCCGGAGGCAATCCAAATGTGCCGAAGACGCTCAATCCCGGCATCTATTGCGGCGGGCTTGACCTCTCCGGTGACTTCACGCTGAACAGCGGCGTCTATGTTGTTGATGGCGGTGATTTCCGGATTAATGCCGGCGCCAACGTGACTGGCCACGGCGTCATGTTCTTTCTAACCAACGGCGCCACCGTGCACTTCAACGGCAATGCCGAAATTAGCCTCACGGCGATGACGACGGGAACGTATGCCGGCGTGCTTATGTACGGCGATCGCGACCAAGGAAATGCCGACAATATCTTCAATGGCACGGCAGATTCGAATTTCACCGGCGCGCTTTATTTTCCGACGCAACAAGTGACTCACAACGGAAATTTCTCGGGCTCCAACGGCTGCCTCCGCGTTGTCGCGCGCTCAATCGATCTGCGCGGAGATGCCTCCTTTGGCACCGATTGCACCGGCACGGGGCTCGACACGATCGAAGTTCCTGGATCAGTGAGGTTGGTCGAATGAACTGGCTCTCAACAATCCTTGCATTCGTAAGCGATCGCCGCGGCACTAGTGCCGTTGAGTTTGCGCTGATTGCGCCGGTGCTAGCAGTCTCTTTGCTCGGCGTCGCCGAGGTCGGACGGGTTGTCTATCAGCGAACTGACATGCACGGCGCGCTGCGTTCAGGCGGGCAATATGTCTTGAATGGCGGTCGCGATTTGGCCGTGGCGCGAGAGATTGTGCTTCGCTCTTGGACAGCGATGCCTGAGGATGCGGTCGTTGAGGCGACGCGCTTCTGCCAGTGCAGCAACCTCCCGCACGCGTGCAACAGTCCGTGCGCTGGCGGCTCAGTGCCGGAGGCCTACATCAGCCTTGCCGCGCACGCGACGCTCGGCGGCATCGTCGTCGGGTATGGAGACAGCGTCGATGACGCTATTCGCGTTCGGTAGACGCTCACTGACCCGTGAACAGGGCGGCACGGCCGCTGTCGAGTTCGCGATGATCGCGCCGGTGCTGTTCGCCTGCATCGTGGGCTTGCTGATGCTTGGCATGGCCTATTATGAGGGAGCGACGGTGCAATGGTCGCTCGAGCGCACGCTGCGGGCGGCAATGCTTGATCCAGACATCACCGCCTCCGAGATTGAAGCGGCGCTGAACGAACGTCTCGAACCTATCGGCTCTCCCGATATCGATTTTTCTTATGTCATCGATGATTCCGGCAGTGTGCCGGTCGCGGTCGCGACCGCGAACTACGACGTCCCTCTGCACGTACCGTTTGTGCCCGACCTGGCGCTGCACTTCTCGGCCGAAAGCGTAGCACCCGCGCCGGCAGGCTGAGATTGCGGGCCCGGCATGCGCCGGGTCCGCTCTTTCGTTGTGGCCTGAAGACTAGGGCCCGAGGATGTAGTCGGTGATGTCAATGTTCGTGTAGTCGAAGTTCTGCAGCACGATCTGAAAATTTTCGCCGTGAACGCCGTAGAAATCCAGAACCGTGTCGGCGCCATCGGCGATGAGAAAGCCAAACCAGTCAGATGAGCTGCCGCTGGAGTTAAACCCGAAGGCGGTGAGATCGATATGATCTACGCCATTTTCAAAGTCCGTGATCGTGATCGTGCCGTTGGTACGGGGGCCGATAACGAAAGTGTCGGCTCCACTTCCGCCCGTCATGATGTCGTTTCCGGCGTTCGAGATCAGGATGTCGTTGCCGTCACCGCCATTCATGGTGTCGTTGCCAAGCCCGCCATCAATGCGATCATTGCCGCCGCGACCGTCGATGATGTCGTTGCCGTTGCCGCCTGTCAGAACGTTGTCGTGATTGTTGCCGCGTAGTCTTGGCATGGGAGTCCTCCTCAACTTCACGCTGAAGAGGGCTTTGCTTTGCCATTTTGCTCAACCCCGTGAATTGGGGGTAGTAGGGATCAACTGCGTTCGCTCGTCCCTAAGCCGTGGGTCGAGCGAGGCCGCGAATATCGCGCCAATATTCCTCGGCGACGTCATCGTCGATGAGAACAGCCGCGCTGCTGGCCGAATAGAGACGGTCAGCACCGTCGCGCCGCGGTCCTGAAATCCAGAATTGCTCGCCAGTCTCGACATCGAAATAGTTGGCCTTAAAGCCTGCGCCTTTGAGACTCTGAAATGTGCGTCCGCGATAGGTGAGCGATTTGCCGGTTCGATTGAACGTCACCCGTCCGATCCACGCGGAGCCGTTCAGTCCGCTGGTTTTGTTCTCGATGTACATGATCCGCGTGCGTGGCATCAGATCGTCAGCATCACTTTCCCAGCGTGGGCTCCGCCGTTGAGCCGCGCGTGCGCTTGTTCGGCTTCCGCGAGCGGAAAGGTGCTGTCGATCACCGGCCGCACACGGCCAGCTGCGATCCACGGCCACACATTGCGCTCAACCTGTGCGGCGATCCGGGCTTTTTCTTCCACGCTCCGCGACCGCAGTGTCGAGCCCGTTAGGGTAAGCCGCTTCAACATCATGCGCATCAGATTGAGCTGCGCCGTCGGCCCTTGCAGAAACGCGATCATCACAATCCGCCCGCGATCCTTCAGCACGTCCAAATTCTTCTGAACGTACGGTCCGCCGACCATATCGAGCACGACGTCGGCGCCGCCCAATTCGCGCACGACTTCCTCCCAATCCTCGGTGCGATAATTGATGCCGCGCTCGGCGCCGAGCTTTTCGCAAAGCTTCACCTTTTCCGCGTCGCCCGCGGTTGCCAATACGCGTGCGCCGTACGCCTTCGCCATCTGAATCGCGGTCGTGCCAATACCTGAGGCCCCTCCGTGAACCAGCAATGTCTCGCCTTGCTTCAGCGCGCCGCCCTCGAACACGTTGGCCCACACCGTGAACACCGTCTCTGGCAGCGCCGCCGCTTCGATCATCGAGAGGCCTTGTGGGATGGGCAGCGCCGCGCCTTCATGGGCGACCGCGTATTCCGCGTAACCGCCGCCGCCCAGCAGCGCCGCGACCTTGTCGCCGACGTGCCAGCGCGTGACGCCGTGGCCGACCTCAGCCACCTCACCCGCAGCCTCAAGGCCTAGGATCTGCGACGCGCCGGGCGGGGGCGGGTAGAGGCCTGCGCGCTGCACCAAATCCGGCCGGTTCACACCGGCGGCGGCGACGCGGATCAGAATCTCATGGTCGCCGGCCTTTGGCACGTTATCGCTTACCAGGGAGAGCGGCTTGTCCGGTGCATGAAAAACCCTGCGCATCGTCGACGGCTTGAGCACACGCTCCTCCCTTAAACTGAGATCACTTTGCGCTTATACTCGGCCCAGAGGAGATTGGCATATGATCGAAGACGATCCGTTCGCGCCCGCCGCCAAGAAGGCGGTCCCGCTAGAGCAACAGCTGGAGATCGCCTCGATCGACGAACTCGAAGTCCGAATCCAAAAGCTCAAGGCTGAGATCGCACAGTGCGAAGAGGCGATCGTAAAAAAGCGCGCCCAGCGGGCGGCGGCAGATTCCGTGTTTGGTTCGCGTCCATCTTAACCCATTGCGCGGCATCTTGAATTATGACGGCCCGCGCTTTGCGATCCCAAAAGCCCCATGACCGATACGAACCAAACTTCCCCTCTGAAGGCGCCTTTCGACGCCAAGCGCGCGATTGATTTCGCCCGTTCGGAGCTTTTCGAGCGCACCTTCAAGGAAGGTATGGCGATGGTTGAGGAGACCGCCGCCTATCTCGACGGTCCTGGCCGCGCCGCCTCCAAGCGTCTCTCGCGCGCCGCGGCGCTGGCCTATGCCGGTGAAAGCATGCGCCTGACGACACGCCTCATGCAGGTCGCCTCATGGTTGCTGGTTCAGCGCGCTGTGCGGGACGGCGAGATCCAGCTGGCAGAGGCCTCTACTGAGAAGTACCGCCTCATTTCGCGTGAGGAGCAGCCGACGACAAGCTTTGCGGGTTCAGACGAACTGCCGGAAGCTCTGAAGAGCCTCATCGTTCGTGGCGGCGCCGTTTACGAACGTGTTCGCCGGCTGGATGAGACGATGTACGATGGTGGCGCTTGTGAGCCCGCCAACGCCGTGAGTCACCAAATGGCGCTGCTTACCGAAGCGTTCATGCGCTGAGAGACAGCGTGCATGGGGCGCTAGCTCCAGCGGATGGTCACATGTTGGCGCAAGTTCTTTCGTATTGGAACGGACTTACAAAAACGCAGCGCTTTGCAAGTGGCATCGTCGCCGGCGCCGCCCTTAGCGTGTTCAGCGCCTTGCTTGCAGCTACGCTAGAGGCCGAGCTCGGCGTGCGTGCGCCGTCGATGTCGTTCCTCTTGAGCGTAATTTTGGCGGCGATCTGGTTTGGCCGCAATGTTGCGCTCGCCACCGCAATATTCGCTTTCCTTGTCTACAACTTCTACCTCGTCGAGCCGCGTTACACCATCGGCTTTGCCGGATTCGAGGACGTTTTCACGCTACTTGTCTTTATTAGTGTGGCGCTGCTGATCGGCACCATGGCCGGCAATTTGCACGACCAACGTGAACGCGCGCGTGGACAGGTGCGAGTGCTAACCGGCCTCTTCACTGTAAGCCGCTCGATGGCGGAGTGCACGAGTGAGCAGGAGGCGCTCGAAAAGCTGGCGGAGGGCGCACGCGAGGTCGTCGCGGCGGATGCAGTCGTCTACGGCGAAGATGGCGCTGACATCGGCGCTCCTGTTGCCCAAGCTTTGCCCGCTACGGGCAACGTGTTGGAAGTCCCCTGGCATCGTGAAGCAGTGAGCGCTGAAGGCGAGCGTGTTGCTGTTTTGGCTTGGAAGCGCGCCGCGGAGACCCCTGGCGAGGAACAGGCAATCGCGGTGCGCCTCCTAACCGAACTCGCCCGTGTCGCTATTGAGCGCACCCGCATCGTTCAACGTCGCGTCGAGATGGATACGCTCGCTGCCACCGAGCGGTTGCGTACAGCGCTACTCTCATCCATCTCGCACGATTTTCGAACGCCGCTGTCCACCATTCTGACGTCTGCATCGAGCCTGCGCGCCTTCGGAGATCAATTCCCTCCGGCTACGTCCGCGGACTTGCTGGTGACGATTGAAGAGGAGGCAGAAAGGCTCAATCGCTTCGTCGGCAACATCCTCAATATGACGCGCCTCGAAGCCAACGTTGTGAAGCCGCGGGTCGAGTGGATCGACCCACTTGAAACAATCGAGGCGGTGCAGAATCGGCTCAGCAGGCGCATTCCGGAAGAAAAATTCGTCGTCTCGGCGCCGGCGGCCGTACCCTCGATCTTTGTCGATCCACTTCTGCTGGAGCAGGCCCTCGTGAACGTTATTGAGAACGCGCTTGTGCACGCCGGCGGCGGCAAGCTCCACCTTGGGGCCGAATATGGCGCCGACGCAGTTTGCCTATGGGTCGAAGACGAGGGCCCGGGCGTGCCGCAAGCCGATCTCGCTCGCATATTCGACAAGTTTCATCGCCTCGACAATTCGCGTAACACACAAGGAGTGGGGCTTGGCCTGGCGATCACGAAGGGCTTTGTTGAAGCGATGAAAGGCGAGGTCAGAGCAGTAAGCCCGGTGCGAAGCGATCGTGGCCTGCGCGTGGAGTTCGTGTTTCCTGCGCAAACAGACTTGGTGACCGCATGAACGCCGCGCGCCTTCTTGTCGTCGATGACGAGCCTCAGATCGTCCGCGCCTTGCGTCCGGGCCTGTTGGCGGCCGGCTACGACGTGGAATCCGCGGGCTCTGCCGGTGAAGCGCTATCAGCTATCGCCGAGCGCGCGTTTGACGTTCTCATCGTCGACCTCGGCCTTCCCGACATGGATGGCAAAGATTTGATCGCCCGCGTGCGCGAGTGGTCGGACACGCCCGTCATCGTGCTTTCGGCGCGTGACGCGGAAGATGAGAAGATCGCCGCGCTCGACATCGGCGCCAACGACTTCGTCAACAAGCCGTTTGGAATCGGAGAATTGATGGCGCGTCTGCGCGTCGTCACCCGCTCTCGCGCCAGCGCGCCATCGCCAGCTGATGTCGTGCGCGTCGGCCACCTGGAGATTGATTTCAACACCCGCCGTATGACCGTTTCCGGCAAAGCCGTGCGCGCGTCTCCGCGCGAATTGAAACTCCTGCGCGCGTTTACGCACCGGCCGGGTGCGGTGCTGACTCACAAGCAAATTGTCGCCGCTGTATGGGGCCCCGATAGCGTGGTCGAGACTCAGTTCGTTCGGGTCTTGATTGGAAATTTGCGCCAGAAAGTCGAGAAAGACCCCACACGTCCAGCGCTGATCATCACCGAACCAGGGATTGGCTATCGTCTCATCGACCTCCTGGGTGAAGCGGAAACGGCGAAATAGTATCTGCGTATCTTGTTGTTATGCTGATCAATAACGGCCGCATAACAAAGATAACAGCGGAGCAAACGCGTTCACATTGCTATTCTGAAACCCGGAAAAGCTGGCGCAAGAACATGCGCCTAGCGAGATGAGATGGGGTTTGGGGCGTGAAAAAGCTCGCAAAAGGTCTGGCGGCCGCAGCAGCCGCGTTCGCGGCGACGACGACACAAGCGTCGGCCGAAATGACGCTCTGGGTCGTAGGTGCGGCGCGCCACAGCCATCACGCGCCGCGTGGCCACGGGCACAGCAACGGCCATAGCTATGGGCACGGCAGCGGCGGCGGTGGTCTTCCGTCTGCGCCTGAAATTGATGTCAGCCAGGCTGCTGCAGCAATCGTAATAGTACTGGTGGCGTTTCTGATTATCCGCGAAATCTATCTCCGCCAGCGTCCGCAAACGGCGTGACCTTCTGCGGCGTAGCAGGTGTTGAGCAATCCGATGCACGCGGCGATAGACGGCGTTGACTTTCGTGTCATCGCGCGCGGCGTAGCGCTTCCGCTTGTCTTGCTGCTGGAGGTCATCGCGATCGACCGCGGATACTCGTTCCGCGACGCGGTCGCTGGCGACGCCCCGTACTGGCAAGCGTTCAACGACGCACTGCAGACGTTTGTCTATGTTGCGCTCTATTCTGGCGTGGCGTTCTGCGTGCTGGTTCTGGCCCATGGCCGCGAAGCGCTTTTGGCGTGGGTCGCGGCAAATCGCGGTCACCGGTGGTTCCCGTGGTTTGCCTGCCAGTCGGCGCTATTTGCGCTTGTGCTGCTTATCCTTCCATGGATGGAGGTGGGTGCGCCGCGGGCGCCGTGGGCGCTGTTTGGCGCGTGGCTCGCGGCCTGCGCGAGCCTGTTGGCCTGTGCGGCCATTGCGATCGCGCCAGTCTCGTTTTGGCGTGAGCAAATCTCACGACACGCGCCGAATCTAGTCGCCGCCTTGGTTGCGGGCGCAAGCATCTACGCGGCAGTGTCGCTATCGAGGGAGAGTTGGCATCAGCTCTCTGGCGCCACGTTGGATGCGTCCTATTGGATATTGAGCCTCTACGAGCCTAACGCTGCCGCGGATGTCGGCGCCAGAGTTCTTGGAGCGGGGACGTTTGAAGTCGTCATTGATGCTCCGTGTTCCGGCTACGAGGGTATGGGCCTCGTGCTGGGGGTTCTGGGTTTCTATGTCTTTGCGTTCCGCAAGGAATTGCGGTTCCCGCATGTGCTCGTGCTGCTGCCGCTGGGTGCGCTGACGATTTGGCTTCTGAACGCTGTTCGACTTGCGCTCTTGGTCAGCATTGGCGCGCACATCTCGCCCGATTTGGCGCTTCAGGGTTTTCACTCCCAGGCGGGTTGGATCTTCTTCCTGCTGGTCACCATTTCGCTGGTGGTTGTGGCGCATCGCACGCCAGCCTTGCGGGCGGGCCCGCGCGCGCCAGCGCAATTTGACCCCGCCATCCATTTGGCGGCCGCTCTGCTTGTCCCGTTCGCGGCGCTGATGGCGTCACGAATCGTCGGTTCAATTTTTGGCCAGGCGCCCAATTGGGCGATGGTTCTCGCGATGGCGCTACCTGCGACCGCGCTATTCGCCTATCGCCACGAGATTAGCGAACAGATGGGTCGCGTTGACATCGAGGCTGTTGCGCTCGGTGCGGCTGTTGGGGCCTTCTGGATTGTTACGGACGCTTGGAGTTCATACGGCCACACGCTCGGGCGTTGGCTGGAAATTCAATCGCCCCCGGCGGCAGGCGCGTGGATCGTACTCCGCTTGGTTGGCTTTGCGCTCGTGGTGCCTTTCGCGGAAGAGCTGGCGTTTCGCGGTTACCTGCATCGCGCGCTTATCGGGCGTCACTTCGATAAGGTCGCGCCGCACGCGTTCAGTTGGCTGGCCTTCATCGGCACATCCGTCCTCTTTGGCCTATTGCATCAAAGGTGGCTGAGCGGGGCCGTTGCGGGCTCTGTGTTTGCCGTCGCGCTCTATCGCTCTAAGAGCCTTGCCGGGCCGATCACCGCGCACGTAGTAGCCAATGCCTTGATCGCCTTCTACGCGGTGGCGATGGAGCATTGGGAGCTCCTCTGATTTGGCCGGCGCGGGCGCCTTTCTCGAATAGTGGCGCAAAGAAAAGGGACGCCGGATCGCTCCAGCGCCCTAACTCTATCGGCAATCAGGAAGGCTTTAGCCTTCCTTCTTCTTCATGAAGCCGCCGAACTTGTCGTTGAAGCGCGAAACGCGGCCGCCACGGTCGAGCATTGTTTGGTTGCCGCCTGTCCAGGCCGGGTGCGATTTCGGGTCGATATCGAGCGCCAAAGTCGCGCCGTCTTCGCCATAGGTCGAGCGGGTTTTGAAGCTCGTCCCGTCGGTCATGGTGACCGTGATGAAGTGGTAATCGGGGTGGCCTTGCTCTTTCATGACCCTGGAATCCTGCGCGCGCCCACGGGCGGGGAGAAAATTGGAAGCGGGGCTGATAGCGGAACCCGCCCCCTGAGGCAAGGGCGCACCCCGCTCTTGATGCGGGCCAATTCTGGTCTTCTGGCTTCGCCTAGAGCAGTACGAAGAAGATCAGCGCCGCCACAGCAACGCCGAAACCTATGGCCGCAGCCAGTTCCAGCTGATGATTTGGCAAGGGAAGCTCCCGCATGTTCCGTCCTCACCTTACGCGAACGGGTAATGTCGGTGTCAGTTCCGTGTCGGGACTGCCCGATTGCAGTTGGGGCTGCTAGGACCGAAGCATGATCTGGTTGTTTGCAGGCGTCATCGGCGGTTTGGCCGTGGTGGGGGTCGCTGCCTGGGCGCGCGGAGAGCGCAAGAAGGTCGAGGCCGAAGCGGCCGCCCGCAAAGAGCGCACCCGCCTTCAGGTCGAGGAAGCCCAGCTCCTGGCCAAGCTGCGCCAGGACAAGAGCGAGTAGTGGCGACGTCCGGTTACTCGGGCACGCCGTTGGGCAAGAAGCTCGGCTTCAAACCCGGGGAACCGCTCTGGGCTTCAGGCATGCCGGCATCTGTGAAGAAGGTGCTCGATAAAGAGGCGACGCCTCGCTATTTGGCGCGACCGACGAAGGTGGTGGCGGCGGCGCACATCTTTCACACCAACGCTGCCAAGCTCGAAGCCGACCTCAAAAATTTGCGCACCAAGCTCGCGCCCAATGGAATGATCTGGGTCTCTTGGCCGAAAAAGGCCGCCAAGGTCGAAACCGACATCACTGAGGACACCATCCGCAAAGTCGCGCTGCCGATGGGCTACGTCGATATCAAGGTCTGCGCCGTGGATGAGACGTGGTCCGGCCTAAAGCTAGTGATCCGTAAGACCTTACGTTGAGGCGGGCTCGGCTGCGCCGGTCTCGGTCTTAGACGGTTTCACCGGCGGCAAATCAGGCACGATCCGGATCAAAAACGGATTGAGCGCAATTGAGATCATCGCAGCAGCGAGAATGAGATTGTACGTCTCCAGCGTCAGCACACCGAGCTGGCGCCCAAGTCCCGCCAACACGAACGAGAATTCGCCAATTTGCGCGGTGCCAAACGCGACCAGCATGCTCGTCCGTTTTGACTGGCCCAACGCACGCATCGGAAGATAGCCCAACGCCGCCTTGCCGAGCATGACCACGCCGACCAAAGCGGCGACGGCAACCGGCTGGCGCAACAAGATGCCCGGATCGAACACCATGCCAACCGCGACGAAGAACAGCACGGCAAACGTGTCGCGCAGCGGCAGCGAATCCTCAGCAACCTTATGCGAAAAGCGCGAACCGTTGAGCGCCAACCCACCCAGGAACGCGCCCAGAGCGAAGCTCGCGTCAAACCAGAAATAGGCGACGAAAGCGACGCCGAGCGCCAACGCCAAGGTGCCGAGCGAAAGCAACTCACGCGATTTCGTGTGCGCGATCTGGATGATCAGCCACGGAAAGAACCGCCCGCCAACTACCAGCATCAAGGCGACGAAGCCGCCGATCTTGGCGATGGTGACGCCAAGCGCCTCGGCGATGCGCCATGGTGAGATCTGGGCGTCCTCGCCGGACATCGCCGCCACCAAGGCCGGCAAGATAACGATGGCAAGAATGATGACGATGTCCTCGACCAGCAGCCAGGAGACGCTGATGCGTCCATCCTCGGTTTTGAGCAGCCGCCTATCTTCAAGCACGCGCAGAAAGACGATCGTGCTGGCGACCGAAACGGCGACACCGAGGATCATCGCTTCAGCCAGGGGCATGTTCAGCGCCAGGCCGACGCCCGCACCCAGGGCAGCCACGAAAATTGTTTGCAGAAGCGAGCCCGGCGCCGCCACCCATCGCACCGCCCAGATGTCGTCCAGAGAGATTTTCAGCCCGATCCCGAACATGAGCAGGATCACGCCAATTTCCGAGAGTTGCAGCGCCAGATCGAGGTTTGCGGTGAAACCGGGAGAGTAAGGGCCGACGGAAAACCCCGCCAAGAGGTAGCCGACGATCGGCGCGAGCCTCAAACGCTGGGCGATGAACCCGAAGACAAACGCCAGCACGATCGCGGCCACGAGGGTCGTGATAAGTCCGTGCTGCTCCATCCGGTCGGCGCTCCCTCCTTGCGGTTTCCAATAACGCACACCCACGCGCGCTCCCGCAAGGTGGCGCGCAATCATTTCCGAAAGTTAGGAACAGAAACCCCCCGCGCCACGTTTTTGCCTCATCGGATTAGGTCCCGAACGGGTTGATGGACATGGCCTACGACGCTTCAGAACAGACAATCGCAGCCGTTAGCTTTCGCCGCGACGAACGTTTCGCGGTGCTAATTGGTGGCGCAGCGATCGGGGTGGCCGCTGGTTTTGGAGCAGCGCTGGCGCTTGGCCGCACGGGCTCGTGGCCCATCTTCATCGCTGCACCAATATTTCTCGCCGCCGCCTACCTCGCGGTAGCGACATTTCGCGACGCCCTCGACCGCCGCGCCGTCGGTTGTTCTATCGCTGCCGCACTGGTCGTGCTGACGCTCCTGGCTTGGCCCGCGGCCGGGATGTTCTTCCCAATGACTGCGCCGCAGTTCTGGATCGCGCCGGCGGCGACGATGGGATCGATGCTGTTGCTAGCCTCGTGCTGGAGCGGCGATCAACTCGCGACCTACCGGCTCTCGGGCGAGGCGGCTTCGATTTGTGCGATCATTGGCTTCCTAGGCGCCAACACTCTCATGGGCTGAGACCGACGGTGGATGTCGCTTGAGCTTGGCGGTCAGCCAGCGCCTCGGGAGAAAAGTCCGCCACGCTCTCGGCAAACATGTGCCCGAAATTGAGTTCGGCGCGTAGATGCAGAAACGCCGCGCCCAGCCCGATCGCGGCGCGATCCATAAACACGAACTCGCGTGGTACGAGCACGGGACCCAGCGTCTTTAGCCGCTTACGAACTTCAAACGCCTCGCGCCGCCCGTACTCCGCTGGCGGCACATCATCGGCAATCGTCCGCACACGATCGTCGAGCAGGGGCCCATAGATAAACCGCGCCCACATGGTCAGCGCCTCGATCAAGTCCGTGTTGAGGTTCCTAAAGCCCCAAATTTCATAGGAGTGGGCTACTTGATCCATGTCGCCGGCCTTCAAGCCGCGCCATAGCCCTACAACGCCTTCCAAAAACCGCGCCGGAAAAATCCGCACGCAGCCAAAATCCAACAGGCGCAAACCCTCAGCGTTCTCCGTCAGCGCGTAGTTTCCCAAATGCGGATCGCCGTGGATGACGCCGTAATGCGTCATCGGGCCCCACCAAGCTTTGAACAAAAGTTCGGCAATCCGATTGCGCGTCTCTTGCGGCGCATCGAGCCAATGCATCAGCCCGCTGCCCTCGAGCCACGTCATGGTGAGTAAACGCTTGCTGGAAAGCTCCTCCACCGGGACCGGCGTCTGAATGCGCGGCTCATCCGCCAGCATCAGCGCGAAGAGCCGCATCTGCTTCAGCTCGCGCTCATAGTCCAATTCCTCGCGCAGCCGCTCGCCGACCTCCAGGATCGCTTCCGAGGAATCGATCGAGCCATCCATGCTCTTGAACAAGCCCAGCAACGTCTTCAGCTGACCCAGGTCCGCCTCAACCGCGCTCGCCATGTCGGGGTATTGAAGCTTGCACGCGAGCGCCCGGCCATCATGCGCCGTCGCGCGGTGTACCTGTCCAAGCGAGGCCGCTGCAGCAGCTTCACGTTCGAAAGCAGTGAACTTGGTTTCCCAATTCTCACCAAGCTCGGCGCGCATGCGCCGCTGCACGAACGGCCAGCCCATCGGCGGCGCCTGCGCTTGCAGTTTGCGAAACTCTTCCGCGTAAGCCTGGGGCAGGAGATCTGGAATGGTTGAAAGCAGCTGCGCTACTTTCATCAGCGGGCCCTTGGAGCGGCCCAAAGCTTGGCGTAGCGCGCGCGCAAGCGCTTGTTGATCTGCGCCTGCTACACGCGCCGCCACCGCGCCGGAAATATTGGCCCCGACGCTCGCAACACGGCCAATACGCGCGGTGATGCGATTGCGTTCTGGGTCTTTGGCGTCGGTCATGCGCGGGCGATCGTGGTGAACACGGTGTTTAGATAACCACTACGAGGCCTTACGAAAATCGCGTTTGAGTGTGCCATTTTAACGCGACCTGAACGTCTCATCCGTATGGTCGCCCTAACAAACAGCGTTTCCGTCAGAGAAACGCATCGAGTTGGTTGGTGGTGAATATGGGTAAGACGATCCTGATCGTTGACGACGATCCGGCGCAGCGCCGTCTGTTGCAGGCGGCTGTAGAGCGCAATGGTTTCCTGACGCGTGCGGCCGAGAACGGCGCCCAAGCGGTTGAAGCCGTCGAGAAGCACGCTGACATCGATATCGTGCTCTTGGACTTGGTTATGCCTGGCATGACAGGCCAAGAGGCCTTGAAAGAAATTCGCATGCGCCGCGGCGATCTGCCGTGCATCGTGCTCACTGCGTCCGGCGGCATCGACACAGTCGTGCAAGCCATGCAAGCTGGCGCGAGCGACTTCTTCGTGAAGCCGGCATCGCCCGAGCGCATCATGGTGTCGATCCGCAACGCGCTCGAAATGTCGAACCTGAAGACCGAAGTCGTGCGCATGAAGAAGCGCGTCGCCGGTCAGATGTCGTTTGACGACATGGTCGCCAATGCGCCGGTGATGGCGCCGGTTGTCCGCATGGGCAAACGCGCGGCAGCCTCAAACATTCCCGTCCTGATCACCGGCGAAAGCGGCGTCGGCAAGGAATTGCTGGCGCGCGCCATCCAAGGCGCGTCCGAGCGCGCGGGCCGTCCGTTTGTGACCGTGAACTGTGGTGCAATCCCGGAAAACCTGGTTGAGTCTATTCTGTTTGGCCACATGAAGGGCAGCTTCACGGGCGCGACCGACAACCACGCTGGCAAGTTCGTCGAAGCGCATGGCGGCACACTTTTCCTCGACGAAGTGGGCGAACTGCCGCTCGACATGCAGGTGAAACTGCTGCGCGTGCTGCAGGAAGGCGAAGTCGACCCCGTCGGCGGCAAGCGCCCGGTGAAGGTCGATGTCCGCATCATCAGCGCGACGAACAAGGATCTGGCGAAGCTCGTCGCCGACAACGCCTTCCGCGAAGATCTCTATTATCGCCTCAACGTTTTCCCCATTGAAGCGCCGCCGCTGCGTGAGCGTAAGGAAGACTTGGCGACGCTCGTTCAACGCTTCATCGCCCGCTTCAACGCCGAAGAGGGCCGCAACGTCCGCGGCGCGTCCGCCGCGACGATGAATATGCTGATGAGCTTCGATTGGCCGGGCAATGTCCGCCAACTCGAAAACAGCGTCTTCCGGGCGGTTGTCCTCTGCGAGGGCGATCTTCTTGAACCGGAGGATTTCCCGCAGATCTCTGGCCTGAAGCCGCTCGTCGCCGCAAACGATGCGCTGCCGCTCGAAGTGCCGGTCCCGGCGAACGACCATCACGTCACCGCCGCGAACGTCGCCTTCCAAGAGGTCGTGACGGCGGCCGGCGAAGTCTCGCCGCAACCTGTCGCGGTGTTCGATGGCGAAGGTCATCTGCGTCAGCTCGAGCAAATCGAGCGCGATCTGATCGAACTGGCGATTGACCACTATGCCGGTCATATGTCTGAAGTGGCGCGCCGCCTCGGCATCGGCCGTTCGACACTCTACCGCAAGCTCCGTGAATACGGGCTAGAAGAGAAGGCGGTCGCGGAAGGCTAAGTCTTACTCATCTTCAGAGCGATTTGGCCGCTGGCGTTGCTTCCAACCCAGCGGCTTTTTCGTGGTGAGGCCCTTGCGCTTCTTGCCGCGGGCTTTGGCGGCGATCTCCTTCAGCTTGACTGTCTGAAGCGTGGAGAGGGCATCGTCCTTGCGGCCCTTGCTTAAATCGGCGAAGGCGCTGCCGTACTTTTCCAGCCGCTGATCGACTTCAGTGAGAAATTCATTTTCCCATTGCGAATAGTCCACCGCACCTTCGCCCGGCTTCACTTCGCCTGTTTCAGGGTCGACCGTTTCTGGCGCGCTGCCTTGGGCGGCGAGCTTGCGGATGATCCGCAGCGCCTTGCGCGTCTGTTTGCGATCAACGTCGCGGCGCATTTGCTCTCCCGCAGACATCTTAGCTTAGAGCCCCGAGCCTGTCGAAGGGCGGCGTTACGCGCGCTGTGCTGGCCTTCGACGAACTTAGGCCTTGAAGCGGAGACTTAGATCTCACCCAGCGCGTGCAGGTAGAGCTCTTTGATCTGCTCTTGCTCTTCGCGCTCTTGGCGGTCTTGCTTGCGGAAGCGGATCACTTGGCGGAGCACCTTGCTGTCAAAGCCCGTCGCCTTCGCTTCGGCGTAGCTTTCCTTGATGTCGTCGCCGATCGACTTCTTCTCTTCCTCAAGGCGCTCGATCCGCGCGACCAGTTGGCGCAGCTTTTCTTGCGCGCTCTGCGTCAGCGATTGCGTTGCGACTACGTTGTCGGTTCCACCAAAGTCCGCCATCTGCCCACCTGCTCGTTTCGAGAATCGAATCGTTAAGTGAGGCTAGTCCGGCGCGGTCGCTGACGTCATCTCGTTGACACGCCGAATCGCGGCGATGATCAGATCCGTCCTCAGCCTGTGCGGCATATGTCCTGTGTCCGGCGCGATCACGAGTTCCGCAGCCGGCATATCCACAGCCAGCGCCCGCGCATGACGCTTGGGCGAAACGATCTTATCTTTCTCCGCCGTGATGATGATCGTCGGTGTGAATAACTCACCGTAGCGCGGCTGCTGCGCGCCGAACTCTGCATTCGACGCGACGACATCAAAGGCGCTGGCGCGAAATCCGCGCGGCTTGAACACCATCGGCACGCCAGCCTCTTCGAGGTAGTTCACCGGCACCGGCGCAGGCCAAAAATTGTTGGCGACGCTGCTTGGGCTCAGCGGCGGCCCGAGCCAAGGAATGATCAGCGAGCAGAAGAGATTGCCGATGATCGGTGTCGCCGAAAGCCGCGCCCACCAGGCGGGTTTCCACGGATAGGGATTGCACGCCGGCGCAATCAGCACGAGGCCGCTGACCAATTGCGGATGATCCAACGCCAACCGCAGCGCGACGCCAGCGCCCAGTGAATGCGCGACAAGAATTGCAGGCCCTTGGCCGGTTTGCTCCAACACGCGCGCCGCTGCCCGCGCTTGCGAGCCCATGGTGTGCGCACCGCGCTTGGCGCGTTCTGAATGGCCCATGCCCGGCCGGTCGTAGGCAATCACGCGATGAAGCGGGGAGAATTCCTCCGCCAGCGGCCCCCACAGCTCAAGCAAGTTGGAACTCGCACCGTGAATGAGCAGCATGCGCGGCGCGCCCTCCGGTCCCGCCTCCCGCACGTGCAGCCGCACGCCATCAGCGTCGATGAAACGTCCCGTCGGAGGAAAGCGCGCAGCTGTCCGCGCGACATAGGCGCGTGAGTTTGCTGCCAGCAGATAAGCGGCAAGCGCGATCGCAGCCGCGATCGCCAGCAGCCAGAGGATCATGCCTCGCGGCCGTCGACGCGCGGTTCGAGACGACGCACGCCTTGCAGCGCGACTTCGTAGTGAGGATGGATCACCAGCGCGGCGCGGAAAGCCTCAAGCGCCTGGCGTTGTTGGCCGAGCTCTTCGTAGATCAAGCCCAGCCCGGCGAGCGCCCCGAAGTGACGCGGCTCGCGCTTCAGCGTTTCCTGGATTGCAGCAATCGCGCCCGGATAATCGTCGGTCGAGTAGTAGAGGTTGGCGCGGCGGTTCCAGGTCTCGGCGTAGTCTGGCGCCAGATCGGACGCCTGATCCAGGAAGCGCTCGGCCAGCTCAGCGTCGCCCGCTGTCTCAGCGGCGTTTGCGCGTTCCAGGAGAATATTCACCGTGGGTGAGCCGCTGTCGGCCCACCGCGCCCAGATTGCTTGCTCGATCGGGGCGGCTTGCTGCTGGTCCTCGGCCTGCGCGAGCTGTTCGAACAGCGCATCCAGCTCGGGATCGACGCGCGTCGGCGCATTCGGCCCGGCGTTGCACGCAACGAGCGCGAAGGCGGCAGCTATAGCGATAAAGAACCGGCGGCGCATAATGAGATGAATCGGATTCATCTTACCTGAAATTCACAGCGCCCGCGAGGGCTTCGCGGGCGCCTGTGAGCTTCAATTGGGGCCTAATTCAGCCCTGCTTAGCCTTATACCGGGGATCAACTTTGTTGATCACATAAACCCGGCCCTTGCGGCGCACGACCCGGCAAGCCCGGTGGCGGGCTTTGAGCGACTTGAGCGACGACTTGACTTTCATGGCCGTAATTCCGGGGCGAAAAGGAAGCGGGGCTTCTAAGGGGCCCCCATGCGTAAGTCAATGTGGGGACGTTGATGCGGCCCCCGACGCACCCTAAGGGCGTTGGTGGCTGATGACGAAGGGGTATCTGATGGCGCGAGCCTTGATTTTAGCCGCGGCGGTCTCGCTGGCGATTGCCTGCGGACCATCGGCGGGGCTTGCCCAGTCGCCGCAACCGCCCGCCTTCGAGACCTCGGGAAACCAGGCGTTCGACGAATGGCGCGATCAATTCGCCCGCCGGGCCGTCCAGCGCGGCCGGGACCCAGCCGTCATCGGCCGCCTGCTAGCGGGCATCGCACCGGATGACCGCGTCATTGAACTCGACCAGCGCCAGCCGGAATTTGTCAGCCCGGTTTGGGATTACGTCACCAACCGCGTCACCGATCGCCGCATCAGCGACGGCCGCGCGCTGAAGAGCGAAATCCAGCCGACGCTCGATGCCATCGAGCAGCGTTATGGCGTGCCGCAAGGTATCATCCTCGGCATCTGGGGCCTGGAGAGCAATTACGGCGGCGCAGATCTCAACTGGAATGCGCAGACGGCGCTTTCGACGCTTGCCTATGAGGGCCGCCGCCGCGAGCAGTTTGAAGGCTACCTGTTGGCGCTGGCGGAAATGGTTGAACGCGGTCTGGCTTCTCAAGGTCAGCTGCGCTCGTCATGGGCCGGTGCGCTCGGCCAGCCGCAATTCATGCCGGATGTCTATCTCACCACCGCTGTCGATTGGGACGGCGATGGACATCGCGACATCTGGACCAATCGCGGCGACGTCGCCGCGTCGATCGGCAACTACCTGCAGGATCGCGGCTGGCGCCGTGACGAGCCGGTGTTCGAAGAAGTGCGCCTGCCGGATCACTTCGACTATGCACTCGCAGACGGCACGATGCGTCCGATCGCCGATTGGTCTCAGCGCGGCGTGCGACGCATCGATGGCGTTGCGTGGGATCAGACCAATCTCTCGGCGCAACTCTTCCTACCGGCTGGCGCGAATGGCCCGGCGCTGATGCTTTATCACAATTTCGGAGTCATTCGCCGCTACAACAATTCCGATCGCTACGCGCTCGTTGTTTCCTTGCTCGCGCGCGCGTTCGAGAGCCGCAGTGGTTTGGTCTCCGATTGGCCACGCTCGGCAGGTTCGCTCAACCGCGATCAGATCGTTGAATTGCAGACGCTGTTGAATGGTCTCGGTTTCGATTCCGGCAACCCGGACGGCTTATTCGGCTCCGGCACCCGCCGCGCCGTGCGCGACTACCAAACCGCACAGGGCTTGCCAGCCGATGGTTTCCCGACAGCGGCATTGCTCACGCGCGTGCGCCAGAGCGCAGGCATTTCGCAACCTGAGCCGCCACGCGTGCCGCATGGACTGCAACGCAATGGCATCCGCGAATTGCAGCGGCTGCTGAACCGCATGGGCTATAGCGCCGGCACGGCGGACGGTGTGATAGGCTCGCGCACCCGCGACGCCATCCGCGCGTTCGAGCGCGCGCAGGGGATGGAGATCCGTGGCCGCGCTACCGACGTGGTTCTGGAACGCGCCCGCGACGTAGCGCGCCGCTAGGGCTCGCTCGTTGCGACGATTGCGGCCGCATCGCGTAGGCGCCGGCTCA
>JAHBYF010000001.1 GCA_019636095.1 Hyphomonadaceae bacterium | reverse complement strand
GGATTGTCAGTGACCTCGACGAACGTGCCGCCGTGCTCCGGCTTGCCGACGTGCGGCTCCATCTCGTGGGTCTCTTCGTTCTGCACCATGTAGAGCGCAAACGGGCCACCCTCTTCGCCAAGATGGCGATAGGCGAGATGGTTCATCGAGTGACAATTAGAGCAGACCTGATTGTAGATTTGGAAGCCGCGTTGAACGGCCGCCATGTCGTACGAACCAACCGGACTCTCGAACGAGAACTTATACTCTTCAGGATGCCGGGCTTCGGCGGCGGCCCACGCCACGCCGACTCCGGCCAAAACAAGCGCCGCCGCGGCGGAAACTGCGCGCAACATTAGGATGCCCCCTGCGTGACGGGCTTCGCAATCGTATCCGGCACACGCTCAGGACGCTCGCGCAGACCCAGGACCGGAAGGATCACAAGGAAGAAGAGGAAGTAGTAGAACGTCAGCAACAACGAGAAGTTCGTCACCGTGAATCGCGCAGGCGAGCTTCGCTCGACGGCGAAGAATGGGGTGGCCGGGCCCACCTCTTGCTTCACCTCGGTGATGTGCTCTTCGAGCAGTTCGGACGTATCGCCCGAGACGACACGCGTTTGCTGATTGCCTCCAATCACACCGGTGATCCGGCCGCTCGTCGCGCCTTCGCGAGTGACAGCCGTCATCCCTGCGCCTTGCGAGCGAAGTTCGGCAACCGCAGCGTCCGCCGCCTGCTGCCACTCAGACTCACTTGTCGCTCGGATCGACCGTTCCGTGACTTGGCCGCCGGTGACCCAATTCATCGTCGCCGAGAACGGCGCAACTTTGAACAGGATGCGGCCAGGATTCTGACCGCCGCACCAGCCGAGTGCGAAGCATACAACCGCGAAGATCACGAAGAACTGCCGCGCGATCGGGCGATAGCGCATCGAGCGCACGCGCGAGGTATCCAGCCAGGGCAGCAAGAACATCACGCCGATTGAAGCAAACATCGCGAGCACGCCCGCGAGCTTCGAATCGATCGGGCCGATGTTGAAGTCGAACGCACGCAGGATCGCGTAGAATGGCAGCAGGTACCACTCAGGCACAATCTCCGGCGGCGTCTGCAGCGGATTGGCCGGGATAAAGTTATCGGCGTGGCCGAGTGAGTCCGGCATGTAGAACACGAACACCGCGAACAGGATCACGAACAGCGTCGTCGCAAACAAATCCTTGATCGTGGCGTGCGGCGTGAACGGCACCGTATCGGCCTTCGACTTCACTTCTATGCCAACCGGGTTGTTCTGCCCCGCCTCGTGCAGCGCCCAAACGTGTAAGCCGACAACGCCGGCGATCACGAACGGCAGCAGGTAGTGGAGCGAAAAGAAGCGGTTGATCGTCGGCTGATCGATCGAGAAACCGCCCGACAGCCAATTCTTGATGCTCTCGCCGATGAGCGGCAGCGCGCCAAGCAAGTTGGTGATGACGGTCGCGCCCCAGAAAGACATCTGGCCCCACGGCAGCGTGTAGCCAAGGAAGCCCGTGGCGACCATGAGCAAGTAGATCACGCAACCCAGGATCCACAGCAATTCGCGTGGCGCCTTGTATGAGCCGTAATAGAGGCCGCGGAACATGTGGATGTAGACGGCAAGGAAGAACATCGAGGCGCCAACGGCGTGAATGTTCTGAATGAGCCAACCGAACGGCACGTCACGCTCAAGGCGCTGCACCGAGGCAAACGCGTGATCGATGTGCGGCACGTAATGCATGGCGAGCACGATGCCGGTGACGATCTGCACAATCAGGCAGAGCGAAAGCATCGCGCCGAACGTCCACCAATAGTTGAGGTTGCGTGGCGTCGGGTACGCGACGAAACTATCGTGCGCCAAACGCAGAATTGGAAGGCGCCGATCGAGCCAGCGCGTGATGCCGGATTTCGGCTCGTAGGTGGAAGGTCCGCTCACTTAGCGCTCCAAACGTTAGCCGATGCGAATTGTGGTGTCGTTGGTGAACACGTACGGCGCCACGTACAGATTCTTTGGCGCCGGGCCGCTGCGAATGCGGCCTGAGGTGTCATAGACCGAGCCGTGGCACGGGCAGAACCAGCCGTGATAGGCGCCCTCTGCGAAAGTCGGGATGCAGCCCAAATGCGTGCAACTCGCCTGCAGGATTAGCCACTCCGCTTTGCCAGGCTGACCATCCTCTTGAACGAGACGGTCGGCATCGTGCTGCGGGTCCTTGAGGTTCGCATAGTCATCGCGCTGGGCGGCGGCGATTTCCTCGGGGGTACGGTGACGTACGAACACCGGCTTGCCCTGCCACATGGCTTTGATCTGCTGGCCTTCAGGAATGGCGGAGAGATCGACCTCAGTGGTCGACAATGCGCGCGTGTCCGCGGCTGGGTTCATTTGGTCGATGAATGGCCAAGCCGTCGCGGCGACGCCAACGGCGGCAACAGATCCTGCGGCGATGTAAATGAAGTCGCGCCGGGTGGTGTCACCTTCGTGCGCGCTATGAGCTGCTTCAGCCACTGCTGCTGATCTCCCGGCCTTGGTTCGCCAGCGAAGCTAGGCTAGTCCGGGTTCGAAGGCGCGCGGCGGGACGCCGCAGCCGCTCCGTCGAACTCCCCGATTCAACCCCGATTCTCCGGCGTTGGAGGCCATAACGTGCGGCTCGCCCTCTATCAACCTGACATCCCGCAAAATCTCGGCGCGGCACTTCGCCTCTCTGCCTGCCTCGGAGTGGCGTTGGACGTAATCGAACCATGCGGTTTTCCGCTGACCGACACGGCGATGAAGCGCGTGGCGCTCGACTATGGGGATAAGGCCAAGGTCACGCGACATGCGAGCCTCGGAGCATTTCAGTCGATGCCGGAGCGTAACAATGGGCGCTTGGTGCTCGTGGAGACGGACGGGGCGGTAAGTTTTCAAGGCTTCTCGTTTTCCACAGGCGACACGTTGGTGCTTGGCCGCGAAAGCGCGGGGTCGTCCGGGGAGCTCTACGCGGCGGCGCAAGCCAGCGTGCGGGTGCCGATGGTGCTGGGCTTGCGCTCGCTCAATGTGATCACGGCCGCAACTGTGGTGTTGACTGAGGCCATGCGGCAGACCGGGGCTTGGGAGAAGTTGACGTGAGCGAAGAGCGCAAGGCGCGGGCAAAGGCTTGGTTCGAGGATCTGCGCGATCAGATCTGCGCGGCGTTCGAGCGGCTTGAGGACGAAGCGCCGGCGGCGCTCTACACGGGCGAGCCGGGCCGGTTCGTGAAGTCGCCCTGGCGGCGCGGCGATGGTTCAGCCGATCAGGGCGGCGGCGTTGCCGGTTTGATGCGCGGGCGGTTGTTCGAGAAAGTCGGTGTGCATGTGAGCACGGTCCACGGCGAGTTCTCACCGGAGTTCGCCAAGAACGTGCGTGGCGCGGCGGACGATCCGCGCTTTTGGGCCAGCGGCATTTCGCTGATCGCGCATATGCGCAACCCACACTGCCCTGCCGCGCACATGAACACACGTCACATCACCACGACGGAGTGGTGGTTCGGCGGCGGCGGCGATCTGAACCCGACGCAGAGATATCAGCGCGACGAAGCGAGCGCCGACGCACAGGCGTTTCATGCGCCCTATCGCGATGCATGTGAGAAGCATGAAGCCGGGCTTTACGCGCGCTACAAGACCTGGGCGGACGAGTATTTCTGGCTGCCGCATCGCGGCGAACCGCGCGGCGTCGGCGGCATTTTCTACGATCACCACAATAGTGGTGATTGGGATCGGGATTTTGCGCTCACACAGGATGTCGGGAAGGCGTTTCTGGCTGGGTATTTGCCGCTGTTGCGCAATCACATGGGCCGCGCCTGGAGCGAGACTGATCGAGAAGAGCAACTGGTGCAGCGCGGCCGCTATGTCGAGTTCAACCTGCTCTACGATCGTGGCACCACGTTCGGGCTGAAGACCGGTGGCAATGTCGAAAGCATCCTCTCCAGCATGCCGCCAGTGGCGAAATGGCCTTAAAGCCGCTAACGCGCCCGCACATTTTCGCGCAGCCAAGCAGCGAACTCCGCTTCGCCGATCTCGCTGGCGGCAAGTGACAAGCATTGCACGATAACCTCCGCCTCATCGGCGACGATCTCGAGCCGGTTTACATACAAGAATGCATACGCGGCCAGAAAGCCCGTGCGCTTGTTGCCGTCTACGAACGGATGATTGCGCATGATGCCAGCCGCATAGAGCGCGGCCAGAACGACTAGGTCGCTTTCGCCATAGCTCCAAGCGTTGCGCGGGCGAGCCAGCGCCGATTCCAGCAAGCCCAGATCGCGCACGCCGACCGCGCCACCGTGCTCGGCAAGCTGTTCTTCGTGCATGACCAACACAGACTCGACGCCAAGCCACGTAGGCTCGGTGGTCATTTCGCCAACTCACGCAGCGCATTGCGATAGCGCTTCATGGCGCGGCGAGCAGCTTCAATCTGCTCCTGCAGTTCGGCGTCATGGCGCTGAAGCGCGACGCCGTTCGGTGTTTCGCTCACGCTGAGCTCGTCACCCTCGCCGACGCGGAGCTTGGCCAGGACGTCTTTCGGCAGAACCACGCCAAGCGAGTTACCGACCTTGCGGACCTTCAGGGTGCGGCCTGCTGGCTTCGCGGCGGACCTAGCCACCGCGAAGGGAGCGCGCTCGCTTTCGCTGACGCCGGGCTTTTTGGTTTCATCGGTCATGCTAGATCAATCTAAGTTATAACGCACGTTATAACAAGCTTCGACTCGGCCTTTTTCTTGCGTGGGGCGAGTGGTTATGACCGCACTCGCCTACCCTCAAGAGCTTAAGCCGCTGACTTCGCTGCGATTTATTGCGGCGTTCTGGGTGCTTTTGTACCATTTCAAGGACCATCTGGGCCTTGGAATGGGCCAGTTTGGGCTGGTCGCGGATGGTTACCTTGGGGTCGACCTCTTCTTCACCCTCTCGGGCTTCATCCTGGCGCACGTCTATCTGACGAGCGTTGAGGATGGCCGGTTTGGCTATGGCGGCTTCCTGAAGAACCGGATCGCGCGCGTTTACCCAATGCACCTCGCGGCGCTTGGCGCGATGCTGGTGCTGTTCGCAGGCGCAGCCGTGCTCGGCGTTGGCGAGAGCAATCCGGACGCGTTCCGCCTCTCCGATCTGCCAGCGCATCTCTTGATGGTGCACGCCTGGGGCACGACGCCGACGGTTGGTTGGAATTTCCCGAGCTGGTCGATCAGCGCTGAGTGGTTGGCGTATCTCCTCTTCCCGGTGGTGGCTGGCCTGGTGCTGAAGGCGAAGCGTTGGTCCGGCGTGTTTGCGACCGGCGCCCTGGTTTTTTGCCTCTTTTCATTTTGGGCGCTCGACAATCTTAGCGCCGTGGTCCCGGGTGTAGGACAGAATTTCTCACAGATGACGGCGCAGATCGGCGCGCTGCGGATTCTGCCAAGCTTCTTGTTGGGCGTTGCACTCTATGCGTTCGGACGTGAGCACGCGGCGCCGAAGAGCTGGGCTTGGCCGATTGTTGCGGTGAGCGCGGGCTGGGTTGTCGCGGTGACGACTTTTGGCTGGTGGGAAGGCCTGACGTGGTTCGGGCTTGCTGGTCTGCTTTATGGCTTGGCGGAAACGTCGCGCCATGGCGTCGATGCGCCGATGAGCGGGCGCGTGTTCGTGTTCTTGGGCGCGGCGAGCTACGCGCTTTATATGATCCACCTGCCGATCGACATCGTGTGGTTCCACGCGCTGGAGAAGTTCGGCGTGACGGAGACGAGCGATCTGGCGTTGCGCGTTGGCGCGATGGTTGGCGTGTTGGTTGTGTGCATCGCGGCCTCGATGGTGGCGTATCTCGTGATCGAAGAGCCGGCGCGGAAGTGGATCCGCAAGCTTGAGCTGCCTAAGCGAGCCCCTGCGCGACAGCTTTCAGCCGCTCAATAACGCTGAGCTTGTCGTCGGGAAAATCGGCGTCGATCCACCAGTCTTCGACTTCGCGCATGATGAGGCCGACCTTCGGGCCGGCGGGCACGCCGGCGGCCATCACTTCGTCGCCGGTGAGCGGCAGTTTCGGCGGCATCCACATTTTTGCGTGGGCGGTGAGCGCGCGCCATTGCTGGGCCTTCTCACCGCCGGCGGCGGCCCAAGCGAGCAGCACGCGATCGCCGAAGGCTTCGTTGCCGAGCTTGTAGATGGCGCGGCGCATATCGCGCAGCGACATGTAGCTGGTGATCTTCACCTCATCGCCAAGCGCGGCAACGAGGCGATCGCGTTCTTCGTTGGAAAGCTTCAAGCGGCTTGCGAACGCGCGTGCGCTTGCTTGATCTTCGAGTGCAGCGGCTACGCGGGTCATCGCGTCGACTGGCAGCATGAGATCGGCTTCGAGATCCATGAGTGCGCGCAGGCGCGGCGCGTTGTTCATCTCCGGCAGCGCGCGGGCGCGGACTTCGATGGCGCTCATCCCTTCCCACGCAGCGCGTGGATCGTGAGCGCCGAGAAGCTTCTTCACTTCTTTCCAGATGCGCTCGACGGAGAGTGTATCGAGGCCAGCAACGTGATCGGCGCAGGCTTGCAGGCCTTGCGGATCGAGCACGGTGCGCGCGTACCAGGCGTTGAAGCGGAAAAAACGAAGTATGCGGAGATAGTCTTCTTTGATGCGTGTGGCAGCGTCGCCGATGAAGATGACGCGGCCGGCGCGCGCATCGTCGAGGCCGCCGCCGGTTGGATCGTGGATCTGACCCTGGGCGTCGGCGTAGAGCGCGTTCATGCGGAAGTCGCGGCGCTCTGCGTCCTCCTCCCACCTTTCGGTGAAGGCGACGGTGGCGCGGCGGCCATCGGTGGTGACGTCGCGGCGGAGCGTGGTGATTTCGAACGGTTGGTGATCGACCACGACGGTAATGGTGCCGTGTTCGATGCCGGTCGGATGTGCCGCGAAGCCAGCCTTGGCAGCGACGGCGATGGTTTGATCCGGCGTGAGCTGGGTTGCGATGTCGAGGTCATCGACCTCGACGCCGAGCAAGGTGTTGCGCACGCAGCCGCCAACGAAACGCGAACCGCCAGCGCGCGCGGCTTCAAGGGCTGCGAGCAGCTTTTGGGTTTCTGGCGCCTTGAGCCAGGGGGCGTGCGTGATGGCGGCGGTCATTGGCCCACTCTCTCGCGCAGTTTGCGGATGTGCTCAATGGCGGCGATGAGAATTGCGCCCGCACCGTAGGCGATGAGGTCGAACCAGTCGAAGACGCCGCCTAGGATTGTGCGAGCGATGGTGTTGTCGCGGAGGCCGATGGCGTCGAGGAAGTTGAGCGCTTGCGCGATCTCGATGGCGAAGGCGATTGCGAGTGTGGTGGCGAGCGCTGGGATGAGCTTGAGCGGCGTCGCGGCGCGGAGCGCGGTGTAGACGAGCGCGACGGCGAGAACGTCGCCGATGTAGGGGCGGATGAAGTTATCACGGACGAAAAGTGCGATCAGGACTTCAATCGCGAAGAGGGTGATCGCTGCGATGAGGTAGACTCGGCGACTTGAACTCATCCCCCCTTCTCCCTCGCGGAGAGGGGGTTGCGTGCACTCTTAGACATAGAGTCTCTCGTAGAGAGCCCGCACCATGCCGGCGGTCGCGCCCCAGATGTTATGGCCTTGCCAGGGCATGACGTAATAGTAGCGCGTGCGGCCTTGCCATTGGGCTTCGCGGACTTCGTGGTTGGCGGGGTCCATCAGGAAATCGAGCGGCGCTTCGAACACGCTCGCGACTTCGCGCGGATCGAGTTTCAAATCGAAGCCGGGTTCGACGAGGCCGACGATCGGCGTGACGCGATAGCCGGTGATGGTGTCGTAGCGATCCCAGGCGCCGATGGGTTCGATGAAGCGGCGCTCTAAGCCCACTTCTTCGAAAGTTTCGCGCAATGCAGTTTCGACGGCGTTCGCGTCGCTGGCTTGCACGCGCCCGCCGGGGAATGAGATTTGACCCGGATGCGCGGGCGTTTCGACCGAGCGCGCGGTGAAGAGCATGGTCCAACCGCCGGCGCGCTTGATGATCGGCGCGAGCACGGCGGCGGGGCGTTGCTCGGGATGATTGTCGAAGCCGGGATTGAGATCGTTGTCGCTGCGCGTGCGCTCTGAGGCGATGGCGCCGAGCGGATCGAGGCGGGAGCGGAGGCGGTTTTCAAAATCGGCAGACACGCCGATGAGTTAGGCGGGGATCAGCGCCGGTTCAATCGGCGCATGCGGCGGCGGCCGCGCCTTTGTTGGACACGGCGGCGATTTTACTTGGGATTAGAGTGCGCTCAGCTTGAGTTGAACGCGGGGACCGCGAACTGCGCTGCGTAGTGCGCGCGCTCGCTGAGCAGCGGATCAAGCTGACGTTGCGGCGGCTTATGTTTCGCGATGCGGATCGCGGCGGCGAAGGCGCGGCGCTTTAGGGCTTGCAGCTTTTGTTTGAGGCGGCGTGCGCGCGGCAACGGGTTGGCGAACACGCGGCGCAGCGCTTCGAAACGGCGCGCCAGTTTTGTGGCTTTCGCGCGGACGCGGTCTTCGCCGCTTGTGCTGAGATGCGCTGCGACCAGGCGCTCGAGCTTTTCCAGCATCTTGGCGCTGACGACTTTGGCGCGAATAAAACCCGATGCGCCGAGATAGCGGATGCGTGGGCCTGGCGCACCTTTGGGTTCGGGCGGGATTTGGAGTTGGAATGCGACGCTCCATGTCTCTGGTCGCGCGGGATCGTCGGCGGTGCGTGTGGTGCGCCCCTTCCCTTTTGGCACGGTGTGCGCGCGTTGCGTTTGCGCGGGGAGTTTGACGGCTTCGATGAGCAGTAGCTTCATCGCCAGCGTTTCGAGCGCTTGCAACTGACGCTTGATCGCGCTGCGGGCGATGAGGTCGAGCGTTTGGCGGATTGTTTGCGGGCCGCCGAAGGCGTTGAGCGCTTCTGTGAGAAATGCGCGCGCGATGCGCCAGAGGTCAGAGATCGGTGTGGGGGCGGAGAAATTGTTCAAGGCGCGCGATTGTGCGGGCGTTTTGGAGGTGTGGGATAGATTTTCGCGCGGGGCTTGGGATTTCAGGGATTTAGTGCGGGAATGTGGGGGATAGATTCTTAGAAGACTCAAACATCGTCAGTTTCCGCGCAACCGTCGGGTTGAAACCGTGCTCAACGAGAAGTCTGAATAGTCCTGACGAACGGGAATGACCATGCCGCGAACTCGTGTACGAGAAGCCTCGTCCATCGCTCTCTCAAGAGCGCGCTGCACATCCGCGTTGTCATTTAGTCGTCTTACGAAAATCACGATGACAGGCCGTTGTTCGGCACTGGCGACAACGTCGACGGCGCTTCGGTCTCCCCAGTACCGTCCCAACGTCAAAGTCCTCAGTTGACGATCTCCCACCTGTGTTCGAAGCACGCGCGCCAAGGCCTCGGCGCGTAGAATTGCGCGGAGACGCTCTTCTTCGAAACGGGACCCTTCCTCAGATGCGATTCCGACGACAATCACTTCATCGGCTATTCTCGCGAGCTGTCCCATCGACGCGATATAGCCAGCGAGCGCTTGATCGACCGGCATCTCTCTTCCACCAACCAGAACCGTCGATGTACTACCGAGCTGCCAGCGCATATCGTACGGATTACTGAAGACAAGCTGCACCTCGCGGTTGTTGTCGTCAGTGACCTCCACCGGAGGACGATCCGTCTCTTTCTCTCGTCCTGCGTCGCCTCGTCCGAAACTCGCTTCCAAACGCGCCAAGGTCGCCTCGAATTTTCCTAGCGATGCCTCCAACGATCCGAAGGTCACTTCGCATCCTGTCAGAGTCCCCGCAAAAAGCAGCGCGGCCCAAGCGGGAATTGGGAATCCAAGAAAACTCGATCTTCTAGTCGGGGCCTCATGTGTGTCGTGTATCAGTGATCCAAGTGCAGGATCGCGGGTTCGAATGAGCTTTTCCAACGGCCGCAGATCTTTGACATCCGATCCTCGCAGCCAAACACTCTTCAGGGCGCTCATCTTTAGCAGAGGCGCTATATCTTCGATCCGAGTGTTCGTGGCGTTGAGCAATTCAATTGGTAGCCCTTCGATCGGTTCGAGGGAGGAAATTGGATTGGAGTTCAAGTAAAGTTGTTTGAGATTTGTGCATCGCTCAACGCCACGCAGCGATTGCATTCCACTAACTTTTCCGTTCTTTTCCTGCCTAGGCTCTCTCAGCGTCAAACTAATCACGCGTTTCGCAACGTCGTGTGGTGGAGTGACGTTGTGTGCGAGCATCGAGGAAACCTGTTCCGCAGCTTCGCGCTCAATTATGTTCTGAAGCCTGAAGCGACTTGTTGCGTCGGATGGGGTGACGTCGGCGGCACGCAGCAACTTGCCTAAACGTGTCCTTGGGCTCGTCACTCCAAGAATTTCCGTGAGAATTTGAATCGCGGCCTGCTGCCCGGCAGGTTTGTGCGCCAAGTCGGCAAGCAACGTAGAGATCAATTCGTTGACCTCGTCGACGCGGTATTCATCCAAAACTGCCGGACTGTAGCCGCCGTCGATGCGATTCTCCGCCATGCTCACCCCTTTCCGTGGGGTGCGATGCTACCAGACAAGCCGAAAGTACGACGCTTGATTCAATCTGTTGGCGCATGGCCCAACTCGAACCACATGCCGCCACTCCAAACGCCGAGCCTCCCCTCTTTCGGATCGGCCCATTCGACCAGTTCGTAGAACGGCGCGCGGAGGACGCGTGCTTCTAGGCGGCCGCGTACGTGCACGTACGGGCGCGGTTCTTCGCCTCGGCGATCTACGCGCAGCGGGTGATCAGGGCCGGCGGTGACGATGTCGCCGACGTTGGTAGTGAAGACGATGGTTTGGTTTTCGCCCTCTCCCACTCGATCCGCGCGGATGGCGACGAAGGGCGCGTCTTCGACTTTAACGATGATCTTCTCAACCGGGGTGACGAGGTAGGTCACGCCGTCTTCGTCTTTTCTCAGGATCGAGGCGAAAAGCTTGACTAGGGGTTCGCGCGTGATGCGCGTTCCCTCGTGCTTCCATGTTCCGTCGGCCAGGATTTCCATGCCGATCTCGCCGCAATGGGCGGGGTTCCATTTGTCGACCGGAGGCAGGGCTTTGTCGCCAGTAGCCGCTTCGCGCTTGAGCGCGGCGATCAATTGCTCCAGGGACGAGGTGTTTTCAGGTGCGGCCATAATTCAGCCGCCAACTAAGCGAGCTTCGCGCCCATGAGCAATTCCAACGATCCGCAAGCCTTGGTGGCCGAGGCCGAGGCGGCAGGCGAAGCTTTGGCGCGTGTACGCGCGGAAATCGGCAAAGCGGTGTTCGGCCAGGAACGGGTGATCGAGCTGACATTGTCGGCGGTGCTGGCGGGCGGCCACGTGCTGCTGGTGGGCGCGCCGGGCTTGGCGAAGACGCGATTGGTGGAAGCGACAGCGCGGGTGCTGGGGCTGGATTGGGGCCGCGTGCAGTTCACGCCGGACCTGATGCCGGCAGACATTCTGGGCTCGGAAGTTCTGGATCAGGATGAGAGCGGACGGCGCCACTTCCGGTTCGTGAAGGGGCCGATCTTCACACAGCTTCTGATGGCCGACGAAATCAACCGCGCGTCGCCGCGCACTCAGTCCGCGTTGCTGCAGGCGATGCAAGAGCATCACGTGACGGTGGCGGGCGCCGCGTATGATGTGCCGACGCCGTTCCATGTGCTGGCGACGCAGAACCCGATCGAGCACGAAGGCGCCTATCCGCTGCCGGAGGCGCAACTGGATCGCTTCTTGTTGCAGGTCGACGTGCCCTACCCGGATGCGGAGATCGAACGGAAGATTTTGATCGAGACGACGGGTTTGGCCGATCAGCAGCCGCAAGCGGTGTTGAACGCGGAGACGCTCATTCGCTTGCAGCGTTTGGTGCGGGCAATGCCGGTTGGTGAGAAAGTGCTGGCGAGCATTTTGGAACTGGTGCGTTCGGCGCGACCGGGATCGAGCAGCGATCCGCGTGTGAACCAGCATGTCGCGTGGGGCCCGGGGCCGCGTGCGGGCCAGGCTTTGATGCTGGCAGTGCGGGCGCGGGCGTTGTTGCGCGGGCGCTTGGCGCCGGCGGTGGATGATGTGGCGGCGTTGGCGCGGCCGGCTTTGGTGCACCGGATGTCGCTCAGCTTTGGTGCACGCGCTGAAGGCTTGGATATCGACACGCTGGTGGATGAGCTGGCGGAGCGCGCGGCGTGATGACGAGCGCAACTCTGAGCCCTCCCCCCTCGCGGGGGAGGGTTGGGAGGGGGGGCGTTCCGACGCTTCGCTGTTCAACAGCGCGACGGCTGACCGCCCCCCACCCCCAACCCCGCCCCGCGAGGGGGCGGGGAGTCGAACATGTCTGACGCTTCGCGCCTTGAAGCTTTAGCGCTCGCTGGTGATCTTCCCGGCGTGCTGCTCGATGCGCGTAGGCTTGCGGCGAGTGCGCCGGGTTTGCACGGGCGCCGGCGCGCGGGGCAAGGCGAAGCGTTCTGGCAATATCGCGATCACCGCGCTGAAGATGGCGCGCGGCTAGTGGATTGGCGGCGCTCGGCGCGGGGCGATCGCTACTTCGTGCGCGAGCGTGAGCGTGAAGCGGCGCAGACGGCGTGGATCTGGATGGATCCGGACGCTGGGTTCAATTGGACGAGCGATGCGGCGCGGACAACGAAGTTGAGGCGCGCGCAAACGATTGCGCTGGCGTTGGCGACGCTGCTGAACCGTGGCGGCGAGCGCGTGGGTATGCTGGGCCATGCGCCACGCATGGGGCCGCGTGCGGTGGATCGGCTGGCGCATGATTTTCTTGTGCCGCAGAAGGATGCGGTCGCGCCCTCGCGGAGCTGCGTGATTTTCTTCTCGGACTTTTACGCGCCGGTTGAGACCTGGCGTGCGCGCTTGAGCGCGGCGGCGGATGCGGGCGCGAGTGGCGCGCTGGTGATGGTGGCCGATCCAGCGGAAGAGGATTTTCCGTTTCGTGGGCGGACGCTGTTTGTTGAGCCTGGGCGTCGCAGTGAAACGCTGATCGGGCGCCCTGAGAATGTGCGCGAGCTTTATTCGGAGCGGCTGGAGACGCATCGGCGCGCGATCCGGCAAGCGGGTGCAAACTTCGGCTTCCCTGCTCTCTTGCATCGCACCGATCATGGCGCGGCGCCGGCGTTGGCGTTGCTGATTGCGCTGGTCTCGGAGCGGTTCGCTTGAGCTTCGGGCCGTTCCTGTTTGGAGCGCCGGGCGCGTTGCTGGCTCTGCTGGCGCTGCCGGTGTTGTTCTTCATCATGCGCGCGACGCCGCCGCCGCCGCAGCGCGAACAATTTCCGCCGGCGCGTTTGCTCGAAGGCTTGCGCACGGACGATCAGAGCCGTGAACGCGCGCCGTGGTGGCTGGTGCTATTTCGGATGCTGGCGGCGGCGCTGCTGATCCTGGCGTTCGCGCGACCGAGCTTGGCCCCGCAAGCAAGCGATAGCCCGCTTGGTGGGAGGACGCTGATTGTCATCGATGATGGTTGGACGTCTGCGCCGGCGTGGAGCGAGGTGCGCAACGCAGCCAATGCGGCGATTGCGCAAGCCGAACGCGCGCGGGCGCCGATCTTCATGTTGTTCACGGCGCCGAGCACGCGCCCACGCGATCCGGGCGAAGCGCTGACGGCGGCGGATGCGAAGTCGCGCGTACAGCGTTTGGAGCCGCAGCCGTGGCGGCCGGATCGTGCTGATGCGGCGGCGCGGTTGGCGCGGACGGAAGGCAATTTCGATCGCATCGTGTGGATCACGGATGGGTTGAACGACGCGGGCGCGGAAGCGTTGGCGGCGGAGTTGCAGCGACGCGGGACGGTGACGGCGCGGATACCGGCGCAGACGGCGCGCGGGATTGTGTCAGGTTCGGTGACGCCGCAGGGCGTTGTGATTGAAGCGCGGCGGGCGCCGAATGGTTCTGCTGTTGGCGCGGTGACGGCGGAGACCGCTGAGGGACGTTCACTTGGCGCGGCGGAGTTGCAATTTCAGGGCGATACGCTGACGGCGAGCGCGCGGATTGAGTTGCCGCCGGAGATTGCTGCACGCGCAGCGCGGGTGCGGATCGTTGGCGAGCAGAGCGCTGGCGCGGTGCGGTTGTTGCCGGCGGGCGCGGGGCGGCCGTTTGTCGGCTTGGTCGATCCCGGTGGCGCGGGGCAGCCGCTGCTGTCGGAATTGTTCTATGTCGATCGTGCGTTGCAGCCGTACGCGAGCCTGCGACGCGGCAGCATCTCACAACTCATCGATGCGCGCGCGCAGGCTCTGATCCTACCGGATGCTGGGCGCATCGCACCGACGGACAGCGCCGCATTGCAACGCTGGCTTGAAGCCGGTGGCTTGCTGGTGCGGTTCGCGGGGCCGCGTTTGGCGAACGATGCGGATGAGTTTGTACCGGTTCGGCTGCGGCCTGGATCGCGCACGTTGGGCAGTGCGCTCGCGTGGGAGACGCCGCTAAGTATTGGCGCGTTTCCGGCTGACTCTCCGTATGCGGGGATTTCGCCGCCAGCTGACGTGCAAGTGCGACGGCAAGTTTTGGCGGAGCCTGCTTCGCTTGAAGAAGCGCGCGTGTGGGCGACATTGTCGGACAATTCGCCATTGATAACGGCGCAACCGCGCGGGCGTGGGTTGATCGTGCTGTTTCACGTGAGCGCGACGCCCGAATGGTCGGACATGCCTTTGTCTGGCCTCTTCGTCGAAATCTTGCGAAGGACATTGGCGTTCGCCGCGCGGACGGACGGCGCCGGTGAACGCGAGATTTCGGGCGGGCCGTTCGTGGCGCGGCGTTTGTTGGACGGCTACGGCTCGCTGGCGCCAGCGCCGCAGGATATGCAACCGATTGCGCCCGAAGCGTTTGCAATTGCGCAGCCATCACCGGCGACGCCGCCTGGCTTGTATGAGCGCGCCGGTGTTTCAGCGGCGATTGACGCTGTGCGACCGGATGATTCGTTTCAGCCGCTGCAATTGCCGAGCGGGATTTCGCGTGCGGGCCTAGGCGCGGTGATCGAGCGCCCTTTGGCAGGATGGTTGTTCGGGTTCGCTGGGCTGATGCTGGCGATCGATTTGATGATCGCATTGTTATTAGTCGGCAAGCTGCCGCGTCTGCCGCGGCGCGCGCATGCAGCAGCAGCAGCGGTGGTAATCGCCGGCCTCTTCGTATTTGGCGGCGACGCGCATGCGCAGAACGCGAACGACCCGACGCAAACGTTGCGTCTCGCATACGTGCGCACCGGAGACTCACAGATCGACCGCGCGTCCGAACAAGGACTGCGCGCACTTTCGAACATCTTGACGGCGCGCACGTCGGTCGAGCCCGGGCCGCCGGCGGCGGTTGATCTCGCGCGAGACGATCTATCCGCCTACCCGTTCATCTACTGGCCAGCGCCGCCCTCGCCTCGGCGTTTGCCGGATGCGGCGCTGAGCAACGTCGATCGCTATCTGGCGATTGGCGGCTTGTTGCTGGTCGACACACGCGACGCTGGGGCGGACCAGCGCGGCCGGCCAGCGCAGACGATGCTATCAGGCATCGATGTGCCGCCATTGGAGCAAGTGAACCAAGAGCACGTGTTGACGCGCGCGTTCTATTTGCTGCGAAGTTTTCCGGGGCGGTCGCAGTCAGCGCAATTGTGGGCCGAGAGTGCTTCGGCAGCGTCGTCGCGCGATGGCGTGGCGGCAATCTTCATTGGCGATGGAGATTGGGCGAGCGCCTGGTCCGGACTCGCGGGCGTGAGCGACCGACAGCGCGAATTGTCACTACGGTTCGGCGTCAACATGGTGATGGTGGCGCTCACCGGGAACTATAAGGCAGACCAAGTACACGTGCCGGCACTGCTCGAACGCTTGGGCGAGAGGCGGCGATGATCGCGGGCGCGCGAATTGGGTTCGATCCGGCGCTGCCGTGGAGCGTGCTGATCGCGCTCGGCGCAATCGCTGTGATTGCGCTTGGCGTCTATGTGTGGCGTGGCGGCGGAGCGCCAGTGACGCGCGGCGCCGGGCTCGCATTTCTGTTCCTCGGACTGATGCAGCCGCAATGGGTGCGCGAGACGCGCGAGCCGGCGGATGATGTAGCGCTGATCGTCGTCGACCAAAGCGAAAGCTTGGCCTTGGCCGGGAGGCGGGAGGCGGCGCGCGCGGCGGCTGATGCGATGGCGCAGCGATTGTCAGAGCAACCCGGCCTCGATGTCCGCGTGCGCGAAGCGCGCGGTGGGCCGGATGGGACGATGATCACCAGCGTGATCGAAGATGCGCTGAGCGATTTGGCGCGCGATCGCATTGGCGGCGTCATCGTTGTCACCGACGGACAAGCCGTCGATCCGCCGGCGGAGCCGAATAGACTGCGCGATCTTGGGCCAGCGCACGTGCTGATCGTCGGTGATCCACAGCGTGGGGATCGGCGGCTAGAACTGATTTCAGCGCCAACCTTCGGGATTGTCGGCGAAACGATGAGAATTACCGGGCGCGTCGTCGACGCGGATGGCAACGCGCCGGTGGCGCTCAGCGTGAGCATCGATGGTCAGCGCGCGGTGAATACGACCGTTCGCGCAAACCGCGAATTCTCGGTTGATATCCGTCTCACGCATCGCGGGCGGAATATGGTGATCGTTGAGGCGGCCGCTGGGCCGCAAGAGATCACGCTTTCAAACAATCGCGCGGCGTTTGCCGCGAACGGCGTCCGCGATCGGTTGCGGGTGCTGCTGATTACGGGCGAGCCGCACGCCGGCGCACGGGTGTGGCGGAATTTGCTGAAGTCAGATCCTGCGGTGGATCTGGTGCACTTCTCGATATTGCGTCCCCCGGACAAACAGGACTTCACGCCACTGAACGAACTAGCGCTGATCCCCTTCCCGACAGAAGAATTGTTTGAGCGGCGCTTGGATGAGTTCGATCTCATTATCTTCGATCGCGCGCCGCAGCGCGGGATATTGCAGGCGTACTATTTCTCTTCAATTGCGCGACGCATCGAACAAGGCGGCGCGCTACTGATCACAGCGGGCGAACAAGAAGCGGGACTTGATGGTCTCTACCGCACCGCGCTCGCGGGCATTCTGCCATCGCAACCCACTGGGCAAATTATCTCGCGGCCCTACCGGCCAGCTCCAACGGCGCTGGGTCAACGTCATCCTGTCGTGCGCGGGCTTCCCGATCCGCAGCACTGGGGACATTGGACGCGGCAGATCGATGCGCGCGCAACAAGCGGACAAACTGTGCTCGCAGGCGCAGATGGGCGGCCGCTCTTGGTGCTCGATCGCGCCGGGCGCGGACGGGTGGCGCAATTGTGGTCGGACCAGCCGTGGCTGTGGGCGCGCGGCTATGATGGCGGCGGTCCACACGGCGAATTGCTGCGACGCTTGATGCACTGGCTGATGCAAGAGCCAGAATTGGAAGACGATAGTCTCACTCTCGATCCGGGGCCGCGTGGTTTGGAGATCGAGCGGTCGACGCTGGGCAATGCGCCGGGGCCGGTAGAGATTATCTCGCCGACTGGGCAGCGTTCTGAAGCGGGACTCGATGAAGGTGCGCCGGGGCTCTATCGGGGTGAAGCGCCGGCGCCGGAGCAAGGTTTGTACGAAGCGCGCAGCGGAAATTTGCGCGCGTTCGCCGCCGTTGGCCCCCTCAATCCGCGCGAAGCTGGCGCGCTTGCGGCGAACCCGGAGATCCTGCGACCGTTCGCGAATGCGACAGGCGGCAGCGTGTTCATGACCGGCGAAGACGGGCGGCGCTTGCCAGAAGTGCGTCGCGTGGACCGGGGCGCAAATGCGCGCGGCAATGATTGGATCGGGATTGAGCGCAATGGGGCCTACACCGTACGCGCTGCGGTGGCCTCGCCGTTTGGGCCGGGTTGGGCATGGGCGTTGGTTGGAATCGCGCTGCTGATGTGGGGCTGGCGCCGCGAGAACGGCTAGCGCTTCGGCGCGCGCAATTCGCCCTGCACCTTGTCCAATCCGCCGGGGCGGAGTTCGAGCCAGAGGAACCGCGTTGGATCGACAGGACCAGGCATCGATAGTCTGCCGTTTGGCACGACGGTAAAGCCAAGCGGCCGGAAGAAGCGTTCGGCGCCGACAAGCGCGACGCCATTGCCAACACTTGCGCGGCACGCAGCGATCGAGTCGCGCGCAAGCGCCAATCCCACGCCCGCAGCTTGCTCCGAGGGATCGACTGCAAGGGGACCAAGGAAGAAGAGCGGCGCACCCGCTTCCACGCGCCAGATGCGGCAAACGCCGACCACGTCACCGGCATCGTTCACTGCGATCCGTGTCAGCGACGGCTCAAACACAGCGCCGCGTTCGCGGACACGCTCGCTGGTTTTGGCGTAGCGGCCAGGCCCGAAGGCGCGCGCGAGCACACGCTCGACCCCGTCGGCGTGCTCGGGCTTTTCGGCGGTGAAGGTATGGCCCATGGAGGCGCGCGATTAGGGCGCGCCGCGCGCCCAGTCAATCGCGAGACAGCGACAGTTGCGACAAGGGGCGGCTAGGGTCCATAAGCGCGCGGCTTGGCTCTGCGTATCCCCTCTCTCGACATCTTCCAGCACCGGCAGTTCACGCTCTTCTGGATCGGGCGCTGGTTCGGCACGTTGGCCATCCAGATGCAGCTCGCGGCGATGTTCTGGCAGGTCTACGACACCGCGCGGATAAACGGCCAAGGCATTCGCGAAGGCGCGCTAACGCTTGGGCTTGTCGGGCTTGCGCAGTTCTTGCCGCTGCTGGCGCTATCGCTGTTCGGCGGCCAGGCCGCGGACCGGTACAATCGCAAGATCATTCTGCTGATCTGCTTTGGCATGAAGACCTTCATTGCGCTGGGCCTTTGCGTGGCGACGCAGTTCGGACCGAGCGTCGTCGTGCCGTCCATCTTCGCAGCGGCGATACTGGCGGGGGCCACCAACGCTTTCATGCCGCCGGCGGCATCGGCGCTTCTGCCGATGCTGCTGCCGCGCAAGGACTTGCCGCAAGGCATAGCGATGTCTTCGCTGGCGTTTCAGTCGGCGTTGATTGTAGGGCCGTCCATTGGAGGCTTGCTCTGCGGGATCAGCCCACTGCTCGCGTACAGCGCGGTTCTAGTGCTGCTGCTTGTCAGCACGTCGATGGTGTTCGCGTTGAAGCCACCGAAGCAGGAACCGGTGAAGGATGCGCGCACGATTGGCATGATCATCGATGGCTTACGTTATGTTTGGTCGAACAAGATTGTGCTTGGGGCAATCTCGCTGGATTTGATCGTGGTGCTCCTCGCGGGCGCGGTGGCGCTGCTGCCGGTGTTTGCGCGCGACATCTTGCACGGCACTGCTAGCGAAAGCGGACTTCTTCGCTCGGCTATGGGATTGGGCGCGGCAACCGTCGCACTCATGTTGGCGATAGCGCCTTTGCGGCGGCGCGTCGGCCTATGGATGTTCGGCGCGACGATCGCGTTTGGCGTCGCGACAATCGTCTTTGCACAATCGACGTCGATCTGGCTCGCGGCTGGCGCCATGGCGGTCGCGGGCGGTGTCGATATGATTTCTGTCTATGTGCGATCAAGTTTGATCCAACTTGCGACGCCGGATGCGATGCGCGGGCGTGTCTCGGCCGTGAGCTTCGTGTTCATATCAGCGTCCAACGAACTCGGCGATTTCGAAGCGGGACTGATGGCGCGGATATTCGGACCGGTTCTGGCGGTGACGATCGGCGGCGTCGGCGCGGTTGCGGCCTCACTGGGCTGGATGAAGCTCTTCCCTGCACTGGCAAGGGCTGACGGCTTCGAGCCGATCATGCCGGATGAAAGCGCCGCCAAGCCGCCGCAACGTAACGCGCTGGAAGACAGCGCCCCCGCAGGTTAAGTCAGTCTCTCGGAGGACGTCATGGGCGTTTTGAGTGGAAAAGTCGTCGTTGTCACCGGCGCCGGAAACGGCATTGGGAAAGAATGCGCGCTGCTTGCCGGCCGCGAAGGCGCGAGCGTTATCGTCAACGATCTTGGCGGCGGCTTGAAGGGCGAAGACGCAGGCTCTGCCGGTCCGGCGGAACAAGTCGCGGCGGAAATCCGCGCCGCGGGCGGCAAGGCGATTTCGAACTCAGACAGCGTTGCAGATTACGACGCCGTCGCGGCGATGTTCGCGCAAGCCAAGAAGGAATTCGGCGGTCTGCACGCCGTGATCAATCCTGCCGGCATTTTGCGCGATGGCATGTTCCACAAGATGACGCCGGAAGACTGGAAGGCTGTCATCGACGTCCACTTGCACGGCGCATTCAACGTCACGCGTGCTTCCATCGAGCATTTCCGCGAACAGCAGGACGGCGCTTACGTCCTGTTCACGTCCACGTCCGGCCTCATCGGCAACATCGGGCAGGCGAATTATGCGGCGGCAAAGCTTGGGGTGATGGGCTTATCGCGGATCATCGCGATGGAAGGCCTGCAGAAGAATGTGCGCTCCAACATTATTGCGCCGTTTGCGTGGACACGCATGATCGCATCGATCCCGGTGAAAGATGAGGCGAGTGCGGCGCGAGTCGAGCGGATGAAAAACGGCATGCGCGCCGATCAGGTAGCGCAGCTGGCCGTCGCGCTGTGCGCCGACGGCGCGAAGGACACGACGGGCCAGGTATTTGCTGTCCGCGGCAACGAGGTGTTCTTGTTCAACCAACCGCGCCCGGTGCGGACACTGGGGCGTCTTGAGGGCTGGACGCCGCAGACTTTGATCGAGCAAGCGCTGCCCGCCATGAAAGCCAACTACACCGACGCAGGTCCCAGCGCGTCGGTGTTTCCCTACGATCCGGTTTGACAGGGCCGCGCATGCGTTCTCCCCTTCTTGCATTGCTGTTGCTTGCCGCCTGCACGCAAACCTCGGCCAGGCCAACGCCGGCGCCGCAAGCGGCGACGCATTATCTCTCGGGCACAAAGTGGCTGCGCATGGATGATCTCAACGCCAACCCGCACGGGGCGACATTGGAGTTCGATGGCGACCGCGCCTCCGGCTACACCGGCTGCAATCGCTGGACCGCTGATGTGCAGGAGGCGGGAGAGGAGCTCCGGTTCGGCATGGTGGCGGTTACCGAAATGGCCTGCGCGACACCAATGCAGATGGACACGGAGCGCAACTTTTTGAGCGTGCTCGATCGCACGCGTTACGCACATTTCGATCAGGAATCGTTGGTTCTGATGGACGCGAGACAGAACCAGATTGCGCAATTCAACAGCACACTGCCAACGCCTGAATGAAGGCATCGCGGCAACGTTGTCGGCGGAAGCGGACTTCGCCCGCCTCCGCCGCACCAACTAAGGCGTTGTTGCTGTCGTCGCCGTTGGCGCACTGCGCGGGCAGAGGTCCAAACCGCGCTCACCCAAACAATGCTCAACGGTCGCTTCCGACGCGCCAGGCACAAACGAAACAAGCCACTTCTCGTTGTAGTCCATGCGCGTTGCGCTGATGAGCGCGCCACACTGAACCGTGAACACCACCTGGCCATGATGCGGCGCATAAATGCTGTCGGCGGCGACGTTCTCCGGCACGGTGATGCGATCGGTGCCGCGAACCGAGGTACACGGCGGGACCACAAGATCGGGATGCGCGGTTTGATAGGCGATGAAAGCCTGGTACGCGAGAACCGTTTGTTGCTCTGGGCCGGCTGCCTGAATCTGCTCGGCTAGGCCTTGCGGCGCCGGCGCCTCCTCAGTCGTCGGCGCAGCGGCTGGACCGCAGGAAGCGAGCAACAGGACCGTGCTGGCGGCGATAAGTGTGCGGATCATCAAGTCCTCCCTTTGCTAGCCGTTGCACTCCGGCGCAGTGCTTTCGTCAAGCGCCGTCAGGTGTCAGGCTTGTGCCTTGAGATCGAAATGGAACAGCCCACTTTCCGAACGAAGAGGTCTTCGATGATTGAGAAACGTCCGTTCGACAGTCTGGGCAGGCATGACGCCGATTGGCTCGCCGCTCGCTACCATTTCAGCTTTTCCGGCTATCACGATCCCAAGCGCGTTCACTGGGGTGCTTTGCGCGTGTGGAACGACGACACCATCAAGGCCAAATCCGGCTTTCCGCCCCACCCCCACTCCGACATGGAAATTATCACCTACGTCCGCAGCGGGGCGATCACGCACCAGGATTCGATGGGTAACAAAGGCCGCACCGAAGCCGGCGACGTACAGGTGATGAGCGGGGGGTCTGGGGTCACTCACGCCGAATACAATCTCGAAGGAGAATCCACGACGCTCTATTAGATCTGGATTCTGCCAAAAGAGCGCGGCGGTGAACCGTATTGGGGTGCAGCAAAGTTTCCGAAGAACGAGCGCGCAGGGTCATTAGTGACCCTCGCTTCGGGTTTCGAGGACGACCAAGCAGCCGGCGCGTTGCCGATCCGGCAAGACGCCCGGCTGCTGGCGGCGACGCTGAAGAGCGGTCAGAGCGTGGCGTACAAGCTCGCCAAAGGACGTTTTGCCTACCTTGCGCTCGCCAAGGGCAAGGCGAGCGTCAACGGCATCGAACTTGGCGCCCGCGACGGCGCCGCGATCCGCGATGAAGATGAACTTCGCATTGAAGCAGGTGAGGACACAGAAATCGTTCTGGTGGACGCGCCGTAGAAGTTGAACTGGGCGTCAACTTGGTCGGCTCGCCCTTAGAAGCTTGATCATCGGCACCGATTTACTGATCCGCAGCGGCTTTCGCCTTCCGAGACCTTGAAAATTTACCAAGCGTTTGCACTTTTCCGCGCTTCTGACTGCAGGGCGGTTCAGCGCGGGACGGTCAGTGACGACCCTCAACGATATTCATGTGCTGGTTGTCGACGACAACAAGCAGATGCGCTTTCTCGTGCGCTGCCTGCTCCGCGCTGGCGGCATTTCGAAAGTCACTGAAGCCGCAACCGGCGGTGAAGCGTTTGAAGTGATGGGCGATCGACCTGTCGATCTCATCATTGTCGACTGGAAGATGGCGCCCGTGGACGGCCTTGCCTTCACGCGAATGGTCCGCCGCAATCACGACAGCCCAAACCCCTACGTCCCGATCTTGATGCTTACCGCACACACGGAAGCATCTCGGGTCGCTGCGGCGCGCGACGCCGGCGTCAGCGGGTTTGTACGCAAACCAATTAGTGCGCAGCTCTTATTCGAGCGCATCTCAACCGTGCTGACCGACACGCGCATGTTCGTAAGCACTACAGGCTTCTTCGGGCCGGATCGGCGCTTTGGACAGGATCCGCACTACGCGGGTCCCCTACGGCGGGAGTCCGATAAGAGAGAAGGCTCCGGCGATGATGCGTTTGACGTGGACGATCTACGCTGGAGCGCTTGAGGCTGCCGAGCGCCCTTGCCAAGCGCTGAACACGCGCGCACGGTCCCCGCGATTTAGCGGTGGGACTACCATGATCAGATCTCTCGTCATTGTCATGTTGGCGGCGCCTTTGCTCGCCTCATGCTTGGTGGGCGCCGCCGCTGGCGCAACCGGCGCGGTGATCGGCGCCGCCGTCGGCGTGACCGGCGCTGTGGTCGGGGCGACGGTCGACGCTACCGGCGCAGTCATCGACGCGGCCACGCCGGGCGACAATGACGACGATGACAAGGACGATCATCATCATCACTGAGCGATTGGCTCGGTTTGACGCGAACGTGAGTGGCATACCACTCAGCGGGCTGGCATAGTCAAAGCCTCCAACGCTGTGGGAGCCGCCAATGGGCATCCGTCTTCTTCTCGCTAGCGCCGCCGTGTTCGCATTCGCTGCACCTGCGTGGGCGCAGTCTACGCCGGTTTCATTCTCGCCCGAATTTCAAAACTCGCTGGAAGAAACGTATGGCGTGCGAGAGGGCGAAGTACTTCGCACCGCGGTTTCCGACGCGATCTCTCGCGAACTTACACGCCGCGGCGTTTCAGCCGATTCCGCATCGATCGAAGTCACGATCGTCAATGCCGAGCCGAACCGGCCAACGATGCAGCAGATGTTTGATCGCCCTTCGCTCGACATGCGCAGCATTTCCGTCGGCGGCGCCGAACTCCGCGCAACAGTGCATGGCGCCAACGGCGCGACAACGGAGGTCACTCACCGCCGCTTCAATCACTCACTGGAAGACATCCTCGGCGCAGCTACGACCTGGAGCGAGGCGCGTCACGCCATTCGGCAATTCGCCGTGAAAGTCGCCGACGCTTACATCGCCACCCCGCGATAAGCCGGCGCGCGCCAGGGCGGGTTTTAGGGCCCCTTTCCCCGTTCGCTCGACCGCCCTGGCGTTCTTGGTTGCTCAGGCCACGTTCGTTGCCGACCATTCGCGCCAGCCGTTGGCGCGTAGCTCGCACGCTGGACAGGCGCCACATCCGTAGCCCCACTCATGGCGTTTTGATCGATCGCCCTCGTAGCAGGTGTGGCTATGCTCGAGGATCTCCCGCACCAAGGCTTCACCGCCGAGGTCGTGTGCAAGCGTCCAGGTCTGCGCCTTTGTCAGACGCATGAGCGGAGTCTCTATTGTGAGTGGCGCAGCCAGGCCCAGCGAAAGCGCTCGTTGCATCGCGTCGATCGTCGCGCGCCGGCAATCTGGGTATCCGGAATAGTCCGTCTCACACATGCCGCCGACAAGTGTCGCAGCGCCTCTGCGATAGGCATGCGCGGCGGCGACAGAGAGAAACACCAGATTCCGGCCAGGCACGAAGGTGCTCGGCAATCCGTTCGACAGCATCTCTATCGCTTGGTCAGCCGTCAGAGCGCTTTCCGCCAATGCGCCATAGCCGGACAGGTCGACGACTTTGTCTTCCCCCAGCCGCGCCGCCCATTCGGGGCGCAACGCTGCGATGGCGTCACGCAAAATTGGCCTTTGCTCCAACTCCACCGCATGACGCTGGCCGTAGGCGAATCCGATGGTCTCCACGCGATCGAAGCCGCTCAGCGCCCAAGCTAGGCAGGTCGCCGAATCTTGACCGGCGGAAAACAAAACGAGGGCGGTCGACATAAGGTCGTCTATAGCGCGCGCATCCACGTGCGGCTAAGCGACTCGAGCACACGCAAATGGCGCATTCCGCAACGTCATAATATACTTCTAATTGTAGGCGCCGGCTGCCCCGGACGCGCCCTACTCCCAACGGACTAACCGGCGGGCTTGTCTGCCCCGAGGGCAGTGTGACCGCGCCGCCTCAGGGGAGCAACGCCATGACGCGGGCGTCAAGTTATACCGCGCCGACCCGTTGACACGCCTAGGTTTCGCACCTGCTATAGCGCACACGGACAGGTAGGGCGCGGGGGGAGTACCCGCTCGTCAGCCCGACTACGCCATTGGTCTGCCGCGGACGCCCAAAAGAAGGCGCATCCGGGCACTGGGAGGACGGCGATGAGCAAGAAGTCAAATTGGGGTCGGATTCTGCTTTCGGGCGCTTCGCTCGCGGCAATGGGGGCGCTCGCATCGCCCGCGTTGGCGCAAGATGGGGATGACACCGTAACAGACGAAATCGTCGTTACGGCGACGGGTCGCGCGGCCGCGATCCAAGACGTTCCGCTGGCTGTTACGGCGGTGAGCGGCGAGCAGCTTGAAAACTCTGGCGTGCAGGATCTGCGCGACGTGACGCAGGTTGCGCCGTCGCTGCAAATGGGCACCGGCCAATCGAATTCCTCCGGCACGATCGCCCGCATCCGCGGCATCGGCACCGGCTCTGACAACCCCGGCTTCGAAGGCGCCGTCGGTATTTTCATCGACGGCGTTTATCGTGCTCGCGCCGGTGCGGCGCTGGCCGATCTCCCGGAACTTGAGCGCGTCGAAGTTCTGCGCGGCCCGCAAGGCACGCTGTTCGGCCGCAACACGTCCGCTGGCGCTATCAGCGTCATCTCGGCGGGCCCGCGGTTTGAGCCGGGCATGTACATTCAGGGTGATTACGGTTTCGACGATCTTGAAGAGACGGGCCTGGAAGCCGGCGTCAACATGCCGGTGACCGACTCCCTGGCGTTCCGCCTCGACGGCGTCGTCCGTGACCGCGGTGGTTACATCACCGACATCGCTGGCGGCGAAGACGTCAACAGCTCGAGCCGCTGGTCGGCTCGCGGCCAAGCGCTCTGGGATATCACGCCGAACGCATCGCTACGCCTGATCCTCGACGGCGCCCAAAGCGACTCCGTTTGCTGCGGCGCAACTCTCGTCAACTACGGCACCACATCGGCGTTGATCTCGATCCTTACGGGTGGCGGCGGTGTGACGCCTGGCGGCGGCGTGCCGGTACTGGACGCAGAAGCGCGCCAGATGAGCGTGACGCCCGGACGCGGCTACGGCGAAACGACGGATGAAATCGGCTTCTCTGCCCAACTCGATTGGGATTTGGGTGGCGTCAACCTGACCTCGATCAGCGCCGTTCGCGACTGGAAAGCGGTCCGCGACCAAGACATCGATTTCACCTCGGCGGACATCGCCTATCGCGATGGCCTCGAAGTGGGGATCGAAAACTTCACGCAAGAAATCCGTCTGCAAGGCGAAGTTGGCCGTTTGAACTGGCTCGTTGGCGCCTTCTACGCGGATGAATCGATCGATCAGACCGATACGATCCGCCAAGGCTCGCAAGCGTCGCTGTTTTCGAACCTCGCGGTCTCATCTGCCTGCTCTGGCTCTTTCGAGCTGTTCAACTATTGCGGCGGGGGCGTGCCGTCGATCTTCCAAGCTGTGCTGAACAATCCGGCGGGTCCCTTCGTCGGCACGATGACTGGACCAGAGCTGCTGGCCGCCAACCTCGCAATTCTTGGGGTCAACGGTGGGTCGCTTGTACCAGCTCCCGCAGGCACCGGCCAACAAGCCGACGTTTGGAACGTCCAGACGCAAAGTATCTCTGTGTTCACGCACAACGAGATCAGCTTGTCGGACAATCTGATCCTGACGCTGGGCTTGCGCTACAGCGACGAAACCAAGGATCTCGACGCCAACCTGAACGCCGTGAACCCGGCCTGCGCTTCGCTCCAGCAAATGGAACTCGCGACGATCGGTCTGCTCGGCAACAACGCAGCCGCTCCCGGCTTCCCGCTCGGCATTGTGCGCTTCATCGAAGGCACGTCGGACGGCGCAACCGCAATGGCATTGGCCTGCAACCCAGCTGTCAACCCGATCGCAAACGGCAACTGGTCGGGCAGCCGTGAAGAGAATGAGTTCAGCGGCACGGCGTCTCTCGCCTATCACCTGAACGATGACGTCATGATCTATGGCGGCTACTCGCGCGGCTACAAGGCGGGCGGCTTCAACATCGATCGCTCGGGCTTCTCTATCCGCCCGTCGACGGTCAGCAATCTGTCCCTCAACACCGATCAGTTGGCGTTCGACCCGGAATTCACAGACTCTTACGAAATCGGTCTGAAAACCACGCTGTTCGGCGGCTCTACCACGTTCAACCTCACCGGGTTCTACGAACAGATCCACGACTACCAGTCGAACAACTTCAACGGCTTCAACTTCATCACGCGCAACGTGCCGGAAGTGATCAGCCAAGGTGTCGAATTGGAGTTCGCGACCAACCCGATGGAAGGTCTGAACATCAACGCTGGCGTGATCTGGAACGACGCCTATTACGACAGCACGGTCGTCTTCAACGCGCTTGATCCGGTGCCGAACACAATCACCAGCGGCGATCCGCTGTCGTTCGCGCCGGAATGGGTCGTGACGGGTGCGATCGCCTACCGCGTGCCGCTGAGCGCGAACCTTGGCGCTCTGTTCTATCTCGATGGCCGTTGGAACAGCGAGTACCGGACACTAACGCTGAACCGCAGCGCGGTGACGGACAACGACTCGTTCGCGATCTTCAACGGTCGTATCGGCATCGGCCCGCAGAACGAGCGTTGGTCGGTCGAGCTGTTCGGCCGGAACCTGACGGACGAGTTCTACTTCGTCGGCGGCTTCGCTCCGCCGCTGCAGAACTCCCGCGTCATCTTCCCGAACGAGCCGCGCACCTACGGCGTCTCGGTTCGCCTGCAGTACTAATCAGTTCTACAAAACTGAGCCTAACGGCCGGAGCGAAAGCTCCGGCCGTTTTGTTTTGGGCGCAACGCAAGCTAAGCCTCGCACATGGAGCTTGCCGACCTCGACGTGCTGATCGTGGACGACCATGAAGCGATGCGGGCGATGCTGTTGCGCGTGTTCTCCAAGGTTGGCGTGACACGCCTCCGCGCGCTGGCGAGCGCCAGCGAGGCGCTGATTTCGCTGCGCGCTCAGCCCGCGACTTTAATCCTCGCCGACAAGAACATGCCCGGCATGGACGGCTTGGCTTTCTTGGCGGCCGTCCGTGGAGAGAGAGCTTTCGGGGCGCCGAAGATCATCATGCTCAGCGGCGACACCAGCCCCAAGCACGAGGAAACAGCGCGCGCTGCCGGCGCGGACGCGGTGTTGGTCAAGCCTGTGCCGCCGAGCGCCCTGCTCGCGGCGATCAACCAGCTATTCGCGGTTTAGCGGCAGCGTCCCGCGCAGCATTTGTAGAATGATCGAGAAGTCGCGACCGCCGTGGCCGCCACGCACAAGCTCAGCGTAGAGCGCTTCAGCCGCGCCGCCGAGCGGCGTCGGCGCGCCTGCCGCATCGGCCGCATCCTGCGCGAGCTTCAGGTCCTTCAGCATCATCGCGGCGGCAAAGCCGCCCTCATAGTCACGGTTTGAGGGCGCGGCCGGCACTGGGCCGGGCCACGGGCAATAGGCGGTCATCGACCAGCACTGGCCTGACGCTTTGGATGAGATGTCGAAGAACTTCTGCGCATCGAGGCCGAGCGCTTCAGCAAGGGCAAACGCCTCGCTGGTGGCGATCATTGAGATACCGAGCAGCATGTTGTTGCAGATTTTCGCCGCTTGCCCCGTGCCGCTATCGCCCGCGCGGATGGTGGCTTTGGCCATAGGCTTCAGAGCCTCTTCGATGTCGCCGAAATCCTGCTCGCGGCAACCGACCATGAATGTGAGCGTGCCGCCCTGTGCTGCGGCAGTGCCGCCGGACACCGGCGCATCGGCGGAACGGAATCCCTGCATGGCGGCGTCGCGCGCGACGGTGCGGGCGCTATCGACATCGATCGTGGAGCAATCGATCAGCAGCGCGTCCTTCGGCGCGTTCGGGAGGATGGCCTCCATGTAGACATCGCGCACGTGTTGCCCAGCAGGCAGCATGGTGATGACGACGTCGGCGTCTTTGCAAGCTTCACCGGCGCTGGCGGCAGGCTTCATGCCCTGCTCCTTCGCGGCGTTCATGGCGTCAGCGGAGAGATCGAAGGCAACGACCTCACGACCGGCCTTCGCCTGATTTAGGGCCATGCCCGAGCCCATATTGCCAAGACCAATGAATGCGATGCGGGTCATGGGTGCGTCTCCTGGTTTGGGGCTTGTCTTACGACTCAACGCGCGAGGTGCAAGCTAGGCTACGCAACACGCTCCCGGACGCCGCATCGCGGCGAGCCGGGATCCAGGGGTGGATAGCTGAGTGTCGGCCCCTGGGTCCCGGCTCTTCGCTTCGCTACGGCCGGGAAGCGTCTGGCTTAAAGCGGCGACCATTCTTCGTTGGCGGGGAGCGGGGCGAAGAGTTCGTCCAGCAGCGCGGCGCTGACGCCTTCGAGTGTCGCCGGGTTCCAGACGGGGGCGTTGTCCTTGTCGACGATCAGCGCGCGAACGCCTTCTTGGAAATCGTGACGGGAGGCGACGCGGGAGGCCAGGCGGTATTCGCTGCGCATCTCGTCTTCGAAGCTTTGCATGCGGGCGCCCTCGCGCATTTGGCGGAAGGTCACCTTCATCGCCTGCGGTGACTTGGTGCGAAGTGTTGCGAGCTGGGCGTTGGCCCAGTCTGAGCCATCGGCTTCGAGCGCGGCGAAAATGGCTTCGACGCTTTCGAGCGCGAAGATGCGGTTGATGCGCTCGATGTTCTCGGGCGTGAGCTCTTTTGGGCGGCCAGCGGATTCGCTCAGCGCTTCGAGGCCGCTATCAAGCGCGCGGGCAGCGTCATGAGTTTGGGCTGCGCCGGCGATCTGCGCGCGAGCGGCGGAGAGAATTTCCGTCGGCATGTAGTGGGTGGCAACGCCGGCGATGAGGCAATCGGCGGCCTTGAGCCGTGCGCCAGTGAGCGCGAGCCACATGCCGATCTGGCCGGGCTTGCGCGGCAAGTACCAACCGCCGCCCACATCCGGAAAAAGGCCAATGCCGGTTTCGGGCATGGCGTAGGTGGTGTTCTCGGTCGCGATGCGGAAGCGCGCGGGCATGGAGATGCCGACGCCGCCGCCCATGGTGACGCCGTCGATCAGAGCAACTATCGGCTTGGGGTACGTGAAAAGCAGATGGTTGAGGCGATATTCGGTGAAGAAGAACTCGCGCGCTTTTTTGCTGCCCTTCGCACCGCTCTCGGCGATCATGCGAATGTCGCCGCCAGCGCAGAAGCCGCGCGTGCCGGGTGCGTGATCAAGCAGGATGGCGTGGATTTCTGGATCGTCGCGCCAGGCGAGCAGCACTTGGATCATGTTCGCGCACATGTGCGTGTTGAGCGCATGGAGTGCGGCGGGGCGGTTCAACGTGATGTGGCCGATGCCGTTAGCCGCATTTGTTAGAACGTCAGACACTTACGCACTTTCCCTTTTTCGTCATTCCGGACGCGCGAAGCGCGATCTGGAACCCAGAGCCATCGACTCGTCACTTGCCCCTGGATTCCGGGTTCATCGCTACGCGATGCCCCGGAATGACGAGCATTATCGTTGCCCTCTCCGCCATTCCTCAAACCGGCTCGAGATTGTCGGCGCGAACTTATCGAACGTCTCCCATGTGTTTGGCACATGGTAGGAAGAAGGCAGGTCGCGCGACAACGCCTCGAAGTCGGTGATGTACTCACCCAGGCGACCACTATCAGTGCCGTCCAGATAGTACGAACGTGCGAAAGCGTTTGCTTCGTCGTTCAAGTCCTCGTCGATGAGCTTTCCGTCGGAGAACTGCAAGAAGAGTTCTGCTGGCGTCGTCGCACGCGATCGGACTGCATCCAATGCTTCGGGTATGTCTTCGATAATCAATGACCCTGCTAAACCATTCGACCAGGCCCACACGGCGAACATCGCGATATGGGTTGCGCCAGCCTCTATCGGCAGGTCCTTTGGGAAATCACCGCCGTAGTGCCATGACGCATCGTCGTACTTCACGACCTCATCACCGCATCGTTGGAATGACGAAGCTTGAATCGTCGGTCATGCCTTCTGGCCAGCGGGCGGTGACGGTTTTCACTTTGGTCCAGAACTTCACGCCTTCCATGCCGTGCTGGTTGGTGTCGCCGAAGGCGCTGCGTTTCCAGCCGCCGAACGTGTGGTACGCGACCGGCACCGGTATCGGCACGTTGATGCCGACCATGCCGACATTCACACGTTGTGCAAACTCGCGCGCGGCGCGGCCGTTGCGGGTGAAGATGGCGACGCCGTTGCCGTACTGGTGCTGGCTCGGCAGCGCGAGCGCTTCCTCGAACGTCTCGGCGCGCACGATCTGCAACACCGGGCCGAAGATTTCTTCTTGGTAGGTGCGCATGTCGGTCTTGACGTTGTCAAACAGCGTCGGGCCGATGAAGAAGCCTTCTTCGTAGCCTTGCAGCGTGAAGCCGCGGCCATCGCGCACAAGCTCTGCGCCCTCTTTTGCGCCGAGGCCAATATAGTCTTCGACCTTATTTTTGTGCGCCGAGCTGACGACAGGGCCGTATTGCGCGTCAGGATCGGTCGAGATGCCGACCTTCAGCTTTTCGATTTCAGGGATGAGCCGTGCGCGGAGCTCGTCTGCCGTGCCTTTGCCGACGGGCACCACAACCGGCAGCGCCATGCAGCGTTCGCCAGCCGAGCCGTACGCGGCGCCGACGAGATCTTTCACGGCTTGGTCCATGTCGGCGTCGGGCATGATGATGCCGTGGTTCTTGGCGCCGCCCATGGCTTGCACGCGCTTATTGTTCGCCGTGCCGTGGCTGTAGATGTAGTGGGCGATGTCGGACGAACCGACGAAGCTGATCGCTTTGATCTCCGGATGCGCGATGATGGCGTCGACGGCTTCCTTGTCGCCATGGACGACATTGAGCACTCCAGCGGGAGCTCCAGCCTCCATCATCAGCTCAGCTAGGCGAACCGGAACGCTCGGGTCTTTCTCTGACGGCTTCAGGATGAACGTGTTGCCGCAGGCGATGGCGACGCCGAACATCCACATCGGGATCATGGCCGGGAAGTTGAACGGCGTGATGCCGGCGACGACGCCAAGCGGCTGGCGCATCGAGTAGACGTCAATGCCGGGGCCGGCGCCTTCCGTGTACTCGCCTTTCAGAGCATGCGGGATGCCGCACGCGAACTCGATCACTTCAAGCCCGCGCTGAACGTCGCCCTTCGCGTCGGCGATGACCTTGCCGTGCTCGGACGAGAGTAGGTGCGCGAGCTCGTCCATGTTCTTTTCGACGAGTTGCTTAAACGCAAACATCACGCGCGCACGGCGCTGCGGGTTGGTGGCGCTCCACTCAGGCAATGCCTTGAGCGCTGCCTGGACCGCAGCGTCGACATCGCGTGCAGCGGAGAACGCGACTTCCGCCTGTTGTGCGCCTGTGTTGGGGTCGAAGACACGACCAGCGCGCCCGCCATTAGCGGACGCGCTCTTGCCGTTGATAAAGTTCTGGATCGCGCGCATCGGCGGGGCCTCCCGGGGTCGAAGTTTGCGGCCCTTATGGCCTCAAACTGGAACCCAGTAAATGCCGCGCCGTCTGTAGCGACCGCGACCCGTTAGCCCCTTCGCGCCATGCCCATGATCAGCGAGACGACGAACAGAACGAGGAAGATAAAGAACAGAATCTGAGCGATGCCCGCTGAAGCCGAAGCGATACCGCCAAAGCCGAACACCGCCGCGATAATAGCGACGACAAAGAAAATGAGAGCCCAACTGAGCATGAAAGCGTCCTCCAGATTAGAACTGGTTTGAAAACGCCAACTGCGCGCCCAAGTTCCGCTTCAAGCCGGGAAAGACCAGCCTCCGCCACTCCGCGCAGCCCTGTATTGCACGTCGGCGAAACGCCAATTGGCGAGCTTGCTCAAGAACGCATCCACGAATCTCGGACGCTCGTTTTTATAATCGAGATAGTATGCGTGCTCCCAGAGGTCGCAAACCAACAACGGCGTGAGCGAGACGTCCGTGATTGGCGTGTCAGCATCATGCAAGTCCGTAAGCCTTACGGCGCCGTTTTTATCGCTGACGAGCCAGAGCCAGCCGGATGCAAAGTGACCAACGGCCTTGGTTTTCGCTTCTTCGGTGAAGGCGTCGAGCGAGCCAAAAGACTTCTCGATTGCGCTCTTGAGATCGCCGGACGGGCTCTGCGCTTCTGGCGAGAGCGATTGCCAGAAGAAGGCGTGATTCCACGATTGCGCGGCGTTGTTGAACAATTTCTTCTGCCCTTCGCGGGCGGCAAGCCGGACAACGTCCTCCAGCGAATTCGGCGCATCAGCGCGCTCCGCCAGCATTGCGTTCATGTTCTTGATGTAGGCGGCATGGTGCTTGCCGTGATGGGTTTCCATCGTGGTGCGCGAGATGTGCGGCTCGAGCGCGCCAGCGTCGTAGGGAAGATCTGGGAGTTTGAACTGAACGGTCACGGGTGAGCCTCCTTCACGCGGGCTCGTATTTCTCCCGCGCCTTCTCAGGTGATACTGGCCACAACTCGCCTTTGACGCCCTGCATAATCCAGTCGCCTGGCTTGGCTACTTGCGGTCCTTCCAAAGTTTGAACGACAACACGCCGCTTCAAGGTGAAGTAGCGGAAAATAACGTTCTTACGCTTGCGATATAGCCCACCGCCGAGTGGTTCGTACATGGCCTCGAAGATATCTCTTCGAATAACACTATGATCATCAGGGCCATGCGCGAGGATGTAATCCTGGCCGCCGCGGGCCTGCAACTGCCCATGCTCGGTTTGAACAACGGAATCGGACTCCGCGATCCAGGCTCTCTTCGCGGGTGCGTCCTTTGCCCGCACACGGTGGAATCTCACGCCCTCTGGGGGCGCGTCGAGGGTGGGAGGTCCGCCGGCTGGCCTCTGACCGAAGAGAATGTTGGCGAGGTTCACGTCACATCACCGATTTTCCGCGCAACGCCCGAGCTAGGAAGGTTACGACCAGGACGACAAGAAACAGCAGGAAGAGCACCTTGGCGATCGCAGCGGCGATACCAGCGAGGCCGAAGAAGCCAAGATAGCCTGCGACCACGGCGAGTAGAAAGAAGACCAAAGCCCAACCAAGCACGACGGCTGCTCCATCACGATACTGAGCCACCGCAACGTTTCGAAGCGCTGCGATGTTCCAACGCACTACGGAACTTGGACGCGCACGTTTGTGTTGTTGTGCTGCGGTGGCAAAGCCGCCCGAATTTTCAAGGCGTTAATGGAGACAGCTATGGCTCAACTGGATACGACCATGCGCGGCAAGAAGAATGGCTATGCGCGCTCCGCACTGAAGGCCCGCACGACAGACGTGCTCGATGACTTCGCGGAACTTCGGAAAGATATGACTCGTCTCGCGGATGCGGCGAACAAGGCGGCGCGCTACGAAGTGAAGCACGCCGGTCATAGATTGGAATCGCTTGGCAAGGATCTGCGCACACGCGCTAAGGACGGTGCAGGCTTCACTGTCGAACGTGTACGTGAACACCCCGGTGCGGCGATCGGCATCTCGCTTGGAACGGGCTTGCTGATCGGCTTGTTGATGTCCCGCCGCTAAGCACCTGGCTGCGGCTCCGGCGGCACCACCGCCCAGAGCATGTATGGCCGAAGCGGATCTCGGCCAATTGCGGCGCCCAATTGACGCGCAAACGCATCGATGAGACGCGCGCCCGAGCTTGGAGTTCGGGCGCGCTCTGCATCGATATCGGCGTCGATGGCGAAACGGGTCACCCCCTCACCGTCCTGAGCAAGCATAAGACGCAATTCAGCTGGGCCGGCGTCAGACAGAGCGTCCAAAGCCGCTGAGATGCCCTCTCCGATCAGGAAAGATAGCGGCACAGCGCGATCCACCCCAGCATCGGCGCTGCCCAAATCCATCACGAGATTGATTTCCTTCGCCGCCGCGCCGCGCGACTGCAGCAGCTGACGGGCGATTTCCGCGGCAATATCGTCAACACGCACGTTGCGAACCTCGCCGGATGCGTAGATGCGTTGATGAGCGACCGCCAAGAGCTGCACGCGATCATGTGCACGCGCCAACCCCCAGGCTTCGTTTTCGTCTTTCGCCGCCCGCGCTTGAATGTTGAGAAGGCTGGCGACCATTTGCAGGTTGTTCTTCACCCGATGGTGAACCTCGCGCAAAAGCGCGCGCTCTTCTGCTAGCGCTTCGACCAAGCGCAACTCGCGACCGCGAAGCGTCTTGGCCATCGCGGCCATAGTACGCCGCAGCGAGCGAATCTCTTGCGGCGCACTCAGAAGCGCTGGCGGGTCCGTTACCTCTTCGCCGCGCGCGAAACTACGGGCCGCCGACTCAAGGCTTGAGAGCGGTCTTGCGACAAAGACTTCCACCGCAAACCAGCCCGCGCCGATCGCAAGCAGCCAAATCAGCAAAGGCGCGGCGATGGTGAAGCCAAGTTCGCCGATGCGCCGCCATGCAGGTTGATCCGGCGCCCACGACATCACGGCGTATACGTCAGGCGCATAAAGGGGAACGATGACGGCGTCACCGCCCTCGACTTTCAGGAACACTGGTTCACCGCCAAAACGGTCCGCCACTTGTTCAGGCGCCGGCAGAGGCGGCGCTTTGCCCGCCGGCGCCGACTCGGCAATCACTCTGCCGCGAGAATCCATGATGGCGGCGCGCGCATTGCGCAAAGCGTTATTTGTGTTGCGGCTCCGCTCAAGTAGAGCAGCAAGGTCCGTCGTCGGGATCGAGGCGCCGACAAAGCCAATGCGGCGGTCTCCGTCGCGAATAGGCTCGATTGCGCCAAGCACCGAGCGCCCCGAGAGCACGCCATGCTCGGTATAGCCCATTGTAAAGGCGTCGCGAGCGCGAGCACGCCGGCGCAAGTCAGAATCTGGGACACGGGTGTTGGCAGCAATTCTGGGAATGCTGCAGAGAATCAGGCCATCGTCAGTGCTCACCGAAATTGCCGCGATATAGCGATATCTTGCACTGATATCGCTCAGCCAATCGCGGCAGTCTCCCGCTTCGATCTGCTGCAACGCTGGCGTCGTCGCCAATACTCTCAGCATTTCGCGGAGTTCGTCGATCGTTCGCCGCTCCGTCGCGATGGATTCGAGCGCGCGCCGGCTCAAGCTTTCTTCGTACGCAGACTGACGCGCCGAAGCCGCGTTGAACCCGACTTGCATGGCGATTGCGCCCGCAGGGAGGATAGCTAGACCAAGTAGCAGCGCTATGCGTCCGCGCATGGAGCGCAGCGACAGGGCCTCCGGCCAAAACCTAAATGGTCGGTCTTCGAGCGTCTTCACACGCTCGCTGTATCCTCAATCCTACGGGCTTCGCTAGGGACTTGAGGGTCGTTCTCGTCTAGCCCTAGAAGATCAGAGAGCTTCTTGCGGGCACGGTTGACCCGGCTCTTGATGGTGCCGACTGCGCAGCCGCAAATTTGCGCCGCTTCTTCGTAGGAGCATCCTGATGCGCCAACGAGCGTCAGCACTTCGCGGTGGTCGGGAGCTAGCTGTTGAAAGGCGACCTTGAAGTCTTCGAGGTCCACCGAACCATCCTGTTCAGGACGCGAAGCCATGCGCGCGGCGAACTTTCCGTCCGCGTCTTCGACCTCACGCTTCGACTTGCGAAGCTGAGAGTAATAGTGATTGCGAAGGATCGTGAAAAGCCAAGCGCGAAGGTTCGTCCCAGGTTCAAAACGCTCGACGTTGGCAAGCGCTTTGACCAGGGTGTCCTGCACAAGGTCATCAGCGAGGGCGGGATTGTGCGCCAGCGAACGCGCAAATGCGCGCAAACTGGGCAGCAGCTCGATCAGGTCGGCTTTGAAGGCGGCGAGACTACTCACGACTTCTTGCCCTCAATCTCGCCGAGCTGATCCAGCAGTTCGCGGAAACGGTCCGGCACGCCTTCACTTGTCACTTCGCCATAGGCCAAGCGCAAATTGCGCGTGATTAAGCTCTTATTGGCCGCGGCTTTGCCTTTGCGTCTGCTGGCGTCGCCTTGGTTTTTGTTCAACACGGCGTCCATGTCGTCGTCGTCTTTCCCATCATCCATGCGCCTGCCCCGCATTGGCTAAAGTCCGCCCGCAACAGCAGGTGTCAGTGCCGTTAAACGCTGTTTCTCTCGACCAGTTCCGCAAAGCCGGAACTTTTTTCAGAAGCCGGAGTTTCTTTGATCTCGCCGCATGGGAGAATGACATGCAAAGCGTGGCCGCGGAACAGCAAAATTCTAGTGCTAACAAGGGGTTATATATGTCGCTTGCCCGGGAAATTGCGCCTCACCTGCCGTTGCTGCGTCGCTACGCGCGGGCGCTAACGGGCGCTCAGGCCAGCGGAGACGCCTTTGTGGCTGCCAGCCTTGAAGCAATCGTGGCCAACCCGGCTGAGTTTCCGACCGATCTTGAGCCGCGGGCCGGTCTCTACAAGGTTTTCCACAGAATCTGGGAAAGCGCGAATATTGAGATCGATGGCGAGGAGGACAACGCTGGCGCTCGCAAGGCGCAAGAACGGCTTCGCCAGCTCGCGCCGTTGACGCGGCAAGTTCTCCTGCTCACGACGCTAGAGAGTTTTACGCCGCAGGAGACGAGCGAAATTCTCGGACGTGACCCCGAGCAAGTAAACGCACTCTTAGATGAGGCGATCGAAGAACTCGACAAGCAGACCAAAGCACGCGTGTTGATTATCGAAGACGAAGCCGTCATCGCGATGGATTTGAGCGATCTCATCACGGGCGCCGGTCATGAAGTGTGCGCGATGGAAACGACGGCGTCCGGCGCTGTCGCTGCAGCCAAGCGCGAACGTCCGGATCTGGTGCTTGCCGACATTCAACTTGCGGACAATTCTTCGGGCATCGACGCGGTGAAGGAAATTCTGGCGTCTTTCAGCGTGCCTGTAATTTTTATCACCGCATTCCCAGCGCGTTTGCTCACTGGCGAACGCCCCGAACCAACGTTCCTAATCACCAAACCGTATTCTCCAGACATGGTGCGCGCGGCGGTGAGCCAAGCGTTGTTTTTTGAAAGCACAGGCAACCTCAACTAATCGCTATCGCCGGAACAGGAGCGGACGCGCGGCGTTACTTCGGCGCGCGTCCGCTTAGCGTGGCGCACAGATGGAGTTGTTTCATGCGTAAGATTTCGTCACCTTTGATCGCGCTCGCTTTGCTCGGCGCTTCTGTTGTCGCGGCTTGCAACACCGTTGAAGGCGTTGGCCAAGACGTCCAAGCCGCCGGTCAGGCGGTTGAGCAAACGGCACAAGAAAGCAACGACGGCGATCCGAGCACGCCGTAGAGTGGCCTCGCCCTTTGGTCCCGTGCGAACCGCGCGCGGGACGGGGCGATTGGCCGCGTACCGCGCTGAAGACGCGGTCAGAGAAGCGATGTAGGAGCGGGACATGAAAGTCCTGCTGCCTCTCCTCTTGGTCGCTCTGGTTGCCGGCTGCGGCGCGCCGACAAGTCAGCATTCGACGCCTGAAACGCATTCTGAGGCCGCCTTGTCGATAAGCGATGCCTGGGCGTCGCCAACACCGGCAGGCGTTGACGTTTCGGCTGGTTATCTTGTGATAAGCAACCATGCTGCTGTCGCAGACCACTTACTGACTGCAACGAGCCCACGTTCAGAACGGGTCGAAGTCCACGAAATGACGATGGATGGCGCAGTGATGCAGATGCGCGCCGTCGATCGCCTCGAAATTCCTGCAGGAAGCGACGTAGAATTCGGCCCTGGCGGGATGCATCTGATGTTTATCGGCGTCGCGGACCCGTTCACGGAGGGGCAAAACGTGCCCGTGCGTCTCGTCTTCGAAACGGCTGGCCCCATAGACGTAACCCTGCCTGTGCGCCCGCGCGGCGCGTCTTCACACGATCACGGCGGTTAACGCTGGCTTTAGTAGCCCGGGCTACTAACTTAGCCGGAGAGTACGCTGGGGCAGTTTAGCTGATGTTTCGCAGGCTGCGGGCCAAGCTCACATTCATGTACGCGGGGCTATTCAGCCTCGCGTTGTTGCTTATTGGCGCCGTCGCCTACTTCGTCATCGCGGGCAACACGCAGCAACTCGCCGAGCGGCAGCTGTCTAGCACCAATCAAGTGTTCGCAAACGCGTGGGACATCCGGCTTGACCATCTTCAAGATGCGGCCGCGCGAACGGCGCAAATATCCCGAATGGCGGACGCGGTGATCGAGCGAGATGACGCGGTCATCCGCGCACATCTTGCCGACTTACGCGCGCGGTCGCGCGCTGACATCGCCTTCGTCGTAACGCGTGAAGGGCTAGTGATTTCCGAAACGGGCGCGAGTTCGTCGGTTTCGCCGGGGATGCAAGTTGCGCTCGCGCACGATCAGCCGCTTCCGGGCGTGTTCCTGCAAAACGAACAGACATATCAAGGCGCCGCAGCGGCATTGTCCGGGGGACACGGTTGGATTGTTGTTGGCGCACAATTGGGTCCGCAACAAATGGACGATCTGCGTGCGCTCTCGCCAATCCCAGTTCAGGCTGCAGTGTTAGTCCACCGGACAAACGGATGGGGCGATATGGACACGCCCGCGGCAGCTTCTTTCGGAACGTTCATCGATGAGTCACTGCGTACCGGTCACAGCGCGGCGCGCGAAGTTCGAACCGAGGATGGCAAGACCATCGCCTTGGCGGCGCCCTTGCAATCCCTCGACGGAACCGAAGCCGTCCTGCTGTTGCGAAACTCACCGACGAGCGGCGCGTCCTTATACGGCACCCTCCTGAACACGTTGATAGCGATCGGCGTGATCGGGATCACGTTGTTGATCGCAGGGACCTGGTTTCTGGCGCGCAGCATTACCCAGCCGCTCTCAACGCTTGAAGCAGCCGCGCGCAAACTGCGCGAAGGCCTGTATGAAACCGTCGTCGTCGGCACCAAAGACGAACTCTCGCGTTTGGCAGAGAGCTTCAACGCCATGACCGGCGCGATCCGCGAGCGTGAGCGGCGCATCACACAGCTTGCCTTTCATGATGGCGAAACTCGGCTTCCCAACCGCGTTGCGCTTGAGCGCAAGCTCAACGCGGCGGCGCGACCGGAGCGCTTGTATTTGGCCGCCATAGGCGTCGACCGCTTCGCCCACATGCGTGGTGCGATCGGCTATGCGCTAGCCGGAGAACTCGTGCGCCAACTCGGTGGCCGCCTAGCCCACCTCGCTCCCAACGCCCCGATGGCGCGACTTTCAAGCGATGTGCTCGGCGTTGCCTTCATCGCCACGAGCGAAGCCGACGCCCTAAAACGTGCACATGCCCTGATCGCCAATCTCGAGCAGTCGGTTTCGCTCGGTGAACAGGTTGTCGACGTCCATGTCACAATTGGTATCGCCCAGCCTAGCGGCAAGGAAGAAACTTCGTCGGCAATGATCGAACGCGCCTCGATAGCCCTCGATCAAACGCGACAGTGTGGCCACAAGGCCGGCATGTACGACGAGGCGGCCTACGGGGATCCAGCACGCAATCTTTCGTTGATGGGAGAAATGCGTCGCGCCCTTGAGACCGGCGCGATCTACTTAGCGCACCAGCCAAAATACAATTTCCGCACGGGCCGCATCGATAGCGCCGAAAGTCTGGTGCGTTGGCGCCATCCGACGCGTGGCAACATCGCACCTGACTTGTTCGTTCCCATGGCTGAAGAGACAGGTCACATCCGCGCCTTAACGGAGTGGGTGCTCGAACGCGCGATCACAGATCAGAAGGCGCTGAAGGAGGCCGGCCACACGATCAAGCTCGCGGTCAATATTTCGGCGCGTCTGCTGAGCGATACAGACTTTGCCAAGCGCGCCGCGGCTCTCGCGCGGCAAGCGTCGCATCAGATTTGCTTCGAAATTACGGAAACGGCCGTCATCGATAATCCGGTCGCTGCACTCGAAAACATCGAGCTATTCGCGTCAAGCGGCGTGCATGTTGCGATTGACGACTACGGCTCAGGCCTATCGTCGCTTGCGTATTTGAAGCAGCTTCCTGCACACGAGCTCAAGATTGACAAACTGTTCGTGCAGAACATCACATCGAGCCAGCGTGATGCGCTGCTGGTGCGGTCCACCATCGACTTGGCGCACGGCCTAGGCATGAATGTGACAGCCGAAGGCGTGGAGACGCCGGCGGCGTTTGCACTTCTTGCAAGCATGAATTGCGATCTCGCACAGGGCTACCTGATTTCGCGCCCCGCTTCGCTTGAAGAATTGATCGCGCTGCTGAGCGACGATCGCCGCCTGCAATTCTACAAGCAGACAGCGATGGGCGCATCGTCAGCGCTCGCGCCTGCGCCGTCACAGCCGAAGCAAGCCTAGTCGAGCGGCAACGCGGTCGTATCCTTGAGATGCTCTAGGATGATCGAGCTTTCCATGTGCGCGATGGCGGCGCAGCGCAGCAGCTTCGACTGCACGATCTCCTGGAAATGCGGAAGATCGCGCGCGACGACCTTGATGAGGTAATCAGTTTCGCCTGTCGTCATCACGCAAAGAGTCACTTCGCTCATGCGTTCGACGAGATTGCGAAACTCGCGCACACTGGCGGCAGCGTGATCGCGCAGACGCACGCGAATGATGGCCGAGCACGTGAGACCGGCGAGCTTCGGATCGAGCACGCCAACGATGCCACGCAGCACACCCTCCTCCTTCAGCTTGGCGAGGCGGCGCGATACCTGACTGGGGGAGACACCGGCGTGCTCGGCAAGGTCGGTTTGGGAGACGGCAGCGTCGCGCTGGACGGCGGCTAGCAGGCGTTTGTCGGCGTCATCCACGTTTAAAACTCACGTTTCATGCGTATACACGGCTTAGTCTGCACGATACATGCGTATCATACGACAAAATCGCTCTGATTGCACGGAATTTGCGCTCGAACTGCGGTAATTTCCCGTTCCATGAGCGCCAAGCCCAAGCCCGTAGCGAAAACCGCCCCTCAGACCGACTGGAAGCGCGTCGTCGAGGTCGTCCAAACGTCCCGAGCGATGGATGCGATCGAGGAGCGCGAACTCGTTCCGGGGAAGAAGATTTTCTACCAGTTCAGCGCGCGCGGGCACGACATGGCGCAAGTGCTGCTGGGCTTGCATCTGACACATCCGAAGGACGCTTTGTGCGGCTACTATCGCTCGCGCCCGATCCTGCTCTCGCTCGGTGTGGCGCTTGAGGACGCGCTGGGCTCGGCAATGGGCCGCGCTGGCGGCTACAGCGATGGCCGCGATATCGGCGTCGTATTCAACTATCCGAACGCGAACGGCGCGTCCGCGCTGCCGATGTGCGGCGGCGTTGGTGCGCAATACACGCCGACAGCCGGATACGCGCAGGCGATCGAGTACGCGAAGAACGTTCTTGGCGATCGCAGCTTCGACGGCGCGATCAGCGTTGTGCTCGGCGGCGATGCGTCGGTCGCGACGAATGGATTCTGGTCGGCGCTGACGATGGCGACGACGCTCAAGCTGCCGATGCTGTTTTACATCGAAGACAATGGCTACGGCATCTCGACGCCAGGTTGGCTGCAAACACCTGGTCAGAACATCGCGAAGAATCTGGCAAGCTTCTCCGGGCTGAAGATTTGCGACGGCGACGGCACCGATCCGGCGGAAGCGTCGGAGCTAATCGCGGAAGCTGTGGCGCATGTGCGCGGCGGCAACGGCCCTGCTCTCGTGCACTTGGTTGTGCCGCGTCTGCAGGGGCATTCGTTCCAGGATACGCAGGCTTACAAATCGAAGGACGCGGTCGACGCTGAATGGGCGCGCGATCCGCTACCGAAACTGAAGGCGCATGTCGTGCCCTCGCTGATGAGCGAGAAGGATTGGGACGCGTCCGAGGCCAAGTCGGAAGAAAACGTCCGTCGCGCGGTACAGATAGCGGACCAACGGCCAGTGAGTGAACCTTCGCAGGTGACGCGTTTCGTGTTCAGCGAAGACGGTACGCTGCAAGATGAAGGGGGGATGTTGAACGCTGGCTACGCTGCGCCTCGCGTTAGCGATGAGCCGAAACCGGAAGGCGCACGTATCAACATGATCACGGCGATCCGTCGCGTGTTGGACAACGAGCTGGCAGTAAACCCGCGCGTGCTGGTGTTCGGCGAAGACGTTGGCCCTAAAGGCGGCGTGCATGGCGTGACGCTTGGCTTGCAAGAGAAGTATGGCGTCGATCGCGTGTTCGATACTTCGCTCTCGGAGGAAGGCATTATAGGCCGTGCTGTTGGTATGGCGATCGCTGGTTTGATGCCGGTGCCGGAGATTCAGTTTCGCAAGTACGCTGATCCGGCGTGCGAGCAGATCAATGATTGCGGCACGATGCGTTGGCGCACCGCGAACCGCTTTGCGGCGCCTATGGTGGTGCGGATGCCGGTTGGCTTCTTTAAGTGCGGCGATCCTTGGCACAGCCAGACCAACGAAGTGCAGTTCGTGCACTCACCCGGCTGGCGCGTCGCGTGCCCTTCAAACGCGGAGGATGCCGTCGGCCTTCTGCGCACAGCTCTGCGCGGCAACGACCCGGTGATGTTTCTTGAGCATCGCAACATGCTCGACGCGGCGAGCGCGCGCCGCCCCTACCCGGGCGATGATTTCGCGCTGCCGTTCGGCGTCGCGAGGCGCGTGCGCGAGGGCGGCGACATCACGATTGTCTGCTGGGGCGCGATGGTCGAGCGTTGTGAGGCGGCGGCGGAGAAGACCGGCATCAGCGCTGACATTCTCGATCTGCGTACGCTAGCGCCTTGGGACAGCGGAGCAGTGCTCGCGTCGGTGAAGCGTACGCATCGCTGCTTCATCGTGCACGAAGACATCGGCACGGGCGGCTTCGGCGCTGAAATTGCTGCCGTTGTCGCGGATCAAGCGTTTCTCGATCTCGATGCGCCGGTGGCGCGGATGACGATGCCGGACATCCCCTCGCCCCATCATCCGGACTTGATGGAATGGGCGCTGCCTTCCGTCGAACGCATCGCCGCGAAGATGCAAGAGCTGGTGAGCTTCTAATGGCGGACACGATGAACATCGTAATGCCGCTGGAGCAGGAAGGCTCGAAGTCGGTGGTGCGGGCGTGGCTGAAGAAGGTCGGCGACGCGGTGAAACGCGATGAGCCGATCGTTGAGCTGGAGACGGATAAGGTAGCCGTTGAGGTGCCGTCGCCGGGTGATGGCGTGTTGGCGTCGATCGCGCTGAATGAAGGCGATGAAGCTGCGCCAGGCGCGACGCTTGGTGTGCTGACGCTCGGCGTTGTTGCGGCAACGTCAACGCAAAAGGCGCCGATCCAGTCGCGGGAGTCGCCCGCTCCCGCCGTGACTTCGCGAAACGACAGCGGACGCGAGATGCGTCTTTCGCCTTTGGTCAAGCGGTTGCTGTCCGACCACCGGATCGACGCCGCCGCCGTCGCAGGTACGGGCCGCGATGGGCGGATCACGCATAAGGATGTGGAGGATCATGTGGCGCGCGGACCCGCGAAGGCTGCTGCCAAGGCGCCCGCCGCGCCAGTGAAGGGTGGAAAAATTCCGCACGATGCCATGCGCAAATCGATCGCCGAGCACATGTCGCGTTCGGTAGCGGTGGCGCCGCATGTCACGGCGGTGTTTGAGGCGGATTTCTCCGCCATCATCGCACACCGCAACAAGCACAAGGACGCCTACGCCAAGGCAGGCGCACCACTCACCTTCTCCGCCTACATCATCCGCGCGGCAGCTGAGGCGATGAAAGTCTCGCCGAATGTCAATGCGCGCTGGCATGACGATTTTCTTGAAGTGTTCGAGGACGCGAACATCGGCATGGGCGTGGCGCTTGGCGAGAAGGGCTTGATTGTCCCAGTGATCAAACGCGCGCAGGCGCTGACATTGAAAGAAACGGCGGCGCAGCTTGGCGATGTCACCGAGCGTGCGCGCAAGAATCAATTAAGGCCCGCAGACGTGCAAGGCGGCACGTTCACGATTTCGAACCACGGCGTCTCGGGCTCGCTTGTTGCGACGCCGATTATCATCAACCAACCGCAATCGGCGATCCTTGGCGTCGGCAAACTTGAGAAGCGCGTTGTTGTGCGCTCGATCGATGGCGCCGACGCGATGGTGATCAAGCCGATGGCTTACGTTTCACTCACCATCGACCACCGCGTGCTCGATGGCCATCAAACCAATGCGTGGCTCACGCGCTTCGTTGAAGTGCTTGAGACTTGGCCGCTGGAAGACTGAGGCAGACCAATGATTGAAACGCTCGCGCCGAAGGCGCCGGATCCGCTCCTGAAGATCATCAAGATGTTTCGCGAAGACCCGCGGACGGACAAGATCGATCTGGGTGTTGGCGTCTACAAAGACGCGACCGGCAACACGCCTGTGATGCGCGCGGTGAAAGATGCCGAAGCGCTGCTGCTCGCGAGCCAAAAGACGAAGACTTATGTCGGCCAACAAGGTGATGTGGATTTTCTGAGACTCGTTGGTCAGCTCGTGTTTGGCGATATGTCGCGTGAGCTGGTTTCGATCCAAGCTGTGGGCGGCACCGGCGCTCTGCGCTTAGGTTGCGACCTGCTGCGTGAGAGCGGCGCGAAGCGCATCCTGCTGCCGGCGCCATGCTGGCCGAACCATCCGTCGATCGTGCGCGCAGCTCGGCTTGAGGCGATCGATGTGCCGTTCTTCAATATTGCTGAGCAGCGCATCGACATGGACGCGCTCATCGCTGGCTTCGCGAAGGCCGAGCGCGGCGACGGCATCATTGTACAGGCCTGTTGCCACAATCCGCTCGGCGCGGACTTCTCGCTCGAGCAATGGAAGCAACTCGCGGACGCAATCAATGCGTGCGGCATCATTCCGTTTATCGACCTCGCCTATCAGGGCTTTGGTGATGGCATTGATGAAGACGTCGCGGGCGCGCGGGCGTTGCTTGAGCTTGTGCCGGAAGCCGTGATTGCGGTTTCGGAAGCGAAGTCATTCGGCATTTACCGCGAGAGGGTTGGCGCGCTGTTTGTGAAGGCCAACGAGAAGTCGCGACCAGCGGTGATGAGCAATCTCGCGGCGATCGCGCGGGCGAACTATTCGATGCCACCGGATCACGGCGCAGCGATCGTGCGCGAAGTGCTGAGCGATGAGACGTTGCGGGCGTCCTGGCGCGACGAGTTGGATCAGATCCGCTCGCACATTAAGCGCACGCGCCAGCAATTGGCGGCGGCGCGCGTCAATTCGATACCGATGCATCTGATCGCGGATCAGAAAGGCATGTTCTCAACGCTGCCGCTAAACGATGTGCAAGTGACCGCGCTGCGCGAGCAGCACGGGATATATATGACCGACTCGGCGCGGATTAACGTCGCCGGTTTGCGTGAAGCCGACATTCCGCGCTTTGTGGAAGCGCTGAAGGCTGTGGCTTAGGACTAAGCGCGCGTCGTCCTTCGACAGGCTCAGGCTGACGCGACTTCCAACACCGGCGTCAGCCTGAGCCTGTCGAAGGCGGCGTACTAAGCCGCGTTCATCGTCAGCAGATCGTACGCGGCGACGGTATCACCGTCGCGGTTGGTGACGACGACATCCCAACGCACTTCGCCTTGGTCCGGCTTGCGTAGCGTTTTGTCTTTCACGGTAAGCGCGACTTGCACGGTGTCGCCTGGCTTCACGGGTTTGACGAAGCGCAGATTGTCGAGACCGTAGTTTGCGAGCACAGGGCCCGGATCGGGATCGACGAACAAGCCCGCAGCGAACGCCAGGATCAGATAGCCGTGCGCGACGCGGCCGCCGAAGAGCGGGTTCGCCTTCGCCGCCTCTTCATCCATGTGCGCATAGAAGGTATCGCCGGTGAAGTGCGCGAAGTGCTCGATGTCGTCGAGCGTGATCTCGCGTGACTTGGTCTTGAGTTGATAGCCGATCGGCAAATCGTGGAATTTGCGGCGGAACGGATGCTGCTCGGCGTTCTCCGTCGGCATGCCGGCGATGTAGCGCTTCACGATCGCACTCAGTGTACGCGGATGGCCCTGCAGCGCGGTGCGTTGCATGTAGTGCGTGACGCCGCGAATACCACCCATCTCTTCGCCGCCGCCGGCGCGACCAGGGCCGCCGTGAATCATATGCGGCATCGGCGAGCCGTGGCCGGTGGATTCCTTGGCGCTATCGCGATCGATGAAGGCGATGCGACCGTGGAAGGAGCCGGAGCCGAGCACGAGATCGCGAGCGAAATCGGTGTCGTAGGTGAATGCGCTCATCACGAGCGAACCTTTGCCGCGATTGGCGAGCGCTATAGCGTCGGCGACATCTTTGTACGGCATCAATGTTGAGACAGGGCCGAACGCTTCAACGTCGTGGACGCCGCGCGCTTGCCACGGATTTTCGCAACGAAGCAGAACAGGCGAAATGAAGGCGCCCTTCTCGTTGAACGGCGATGCGTTTGGATCGCCATAGACGATCTTCGCATCGGCGCTGATCTCTTTGATTTTGTCTCGCACATCATTGCGCTGGCTGATGCTGACGAGCGCACCCATGCGCGTGGCTTCATCCCGTGGATCGCCAATCGTAGTCTTCTCCAAACGCGCGACGAGCGCGGCTTGCACGGCGTCGAGCAGCGAAGCCGGCGCCATGGCGCGGCGGATGGCGGTGCACTTTTGGCCCGCCTTCACCGTCATTTCCTTGGCGACCTCTTTGATGAAGAGATCGAACTCGGGAGAGCCGGCCTTTGCGTCGGGACCAAGCACGGAGGCATTGAGCGAATCCTGCTCCGCGACAAAACGCACGCTCTCGCGAACGATAACCGGATGCGCCTTCAGTTTGTTCGCGGTGGCGGCGGAGCCGGTGAAGGAGACGACGTCTTGCGTCGTCAGGTGTTCGAAGAGATCACCGGTTGAGCCGACGATAAGCTGCAGCGCGCCTTTCGGCAGCACGTTGGCTTCAAGCATGATGCGGACGGCAGCTTCGGTGAGATAACTCGTGGCGCTCGCGGGTTTTACGATTGCAGGAACGCCGGCGAGGAATGTCGGCGCGAGCTTTTCCAACATGCCCCAGACGGGGAAGTTGAAGGCGTTGATGTGAACGGCGACGCCTTGCAGTGATGTGAAGACGTGCAGCCCCTGGAACGTGCCATTGCGCGAGAGGGCTTCGAGGTTGCCGTCGATCAGAATACGCTCGTTCGGCAGCTCGCGGCGGCCTTTGCCTTGATAGACGGCGAAGGTGCCGATGCCGCCGTCGATATCGATCCAGCTATCGGCTTTGGTAGCGCCGGTGTTGTAGCTGAGTTCGTAGAGCGCTTCTTTCTTGGCCGTCAGCGCGTCGGCGAGCGCTTTCAGCATGAGTGCCCGTTGGTGGAAGGTGAGCGCGCGCAGCGCCGGGCCACCCTCTTCGCGCGCGTGCTTCAGCATCGCTTCGAAATCGAGACCCTGCGATGAGGTCAGCGCAACGACTTCGCCGTCTATAGCGGAACGTAACTCTGCGAGGCCACCAGCGCCGGCCACCCATTTGCCTTCGCCGTAGTTCTGCAGCGTAATCGGTTTCATGACTTAGTTTCCAGTGAACTTCGGCTGACGCTTTTCCATGAAGGACGCGACGCCTTCCTTGTAATCGCTGGTGCGGCCGAGCATGCGTTGCGCGTCGCGTTCGACGTCGAGCTGTTCAGTCAGCGTGCGTGTCGCGCCTTCGCGGATGAGCTTCTTGGTGGTCGCGAGACCCTTAGTTGGCGCTGATGCGAACTTTGCGGCGAGCGCGTCGGTCTCTTCGCGGAGCTTGTCGTCGTCGACACACTTCCAGATCATGCCCCACGCTTCGGCCCGTTCGGCGGTGAGAGGGTCGCCGGTAAGCGCAAGTCCCATGGCGCGCGCTTGGCCTGCGAGACGTGGCAACGTCCACGTGCCGCCGCTATCGGGCACCAAGCCAATGTTGGCGAAGCTTTGGATGAACTTGGCGCTCTTGGCGGCTATGACGATATCGCAGGCGAGGGCGATGTTCGCACCGGCGCCAGCGGCGACGCCGTTCACGGCGCAGATCACTGGCATTTCAAGCGAGGCCAAGCGCCGGATCAGCGGATTGTAGCGCTTCTCCAATGACTCACCGAGATCAACGCCATCACCGCCTGGCGCGACGGCGCGATCCGAAAGATCCTGCCCGGCGCAGAAGCCGCGTCCAGCGCCGGTGAGCACGAACACGCGCGCGTCACTCTTTGCGACCGCCTCAAGACCCCGCGAAACTTCATCGTGCATTTGCACCGTGAAGCTGTTCAAGCGATCGGGACGATTGAGCGTCAGGCGCGCGGCGCCGCTTGCGATTTCTAGCTGAATGGTTTCGTAGTCCATCGCTCGCCTCCTCGCGGGTTGGCGTGGCGTATGATAGAAAGCATGGTCGGTCAATTCACGAGAGATGCATGAACGAAGCGGACAAACTCGCGAAGCGCGTCGCGGAAACGTTGTTGAAGCGCGAAGGCACGGGCCCAGCATGGGGCATCGTTATCGATGACGCGCGTGAGGGATACGCGCGCATCCGCATGACGCTTCGCGACGACATGTTGAACGGCCACCGCATCGGCCATGGCGGCATGATCTTCGCGCTCGCCGACACCGCGTTTGCCTATGCGTGCAACTCGCGCAACGAAAGCACAGTGGCGCAAAACGCCAGCATCTCGTTCCTTGCGCCGGCCCAACCTGGCGACTTGCTGATCGCCGAAGCACGCGAGGTCTCGCGCGCTGGCCGCAGCGGCGTTTATCAGGTCAGCGTCCGCACCTCCGACGGCGGCGTCATCGCTGAATTTACAGGTCTTTCGCGGACCATTGGCGGCGCAGTGATTGATTGACCGATCGGTCAGCTAATGTTATGTTAGAGATATTCCAGAGGTGCGCCCCGTGTACACGACCGATATGAGCGGCAACAAGAAAGCCGAAGTCGTAGCCGAAGATCCCGAAGAGCTTGCAGCGTTCGAGGCGCGGGTCGCGAACGATGAGTTCATCGAGCCGAAGGATTGGATGCCGGAGGCCTACCGCAAGACGCTGGTGCGGCAGATGTCGCAACATGCGCATAGCGAGATCGTCGGCATGCTGCCCGAAGGCAATTGGATTTCGCGCGCGCCGAACCTGCGCCGCAAGGCGATCCTGCTTGCCAAGGTGCAGGACGAAGGCGGCCACGGACTTTATCTCTACGCGGCGGCCGAAACGCTTGGCACCTCACGCGATGAGATGACGGAAGCTTTGCTGAGCGGGAAAGCCAAGTATTCAACCATCTTCAACTATCCGACGCTGACCTGGGCTGACATCGGCGCGATTGGCTGGCTGGTCGATGGCGCGGCAATCATGAACCAAGTGCCGTTGCAGCGAACCTCGTACGGCCCCTACGCGCGCGCGATGGTGCGCATCTGCAAGGAGGAGAGTTTCCACCAGCGCCAGGGCTACGAGATCATGATGCATCTCGCCGTCGGCACGCCGGAGCAGAAACGCATGGCGCAAGATGCGCTAAATCGTTGGTGGTGGCCGTCGCTGATGATGTTTGGTCCGCCGGACGAGAAGTCGCCGAATACCGCGCAAAGCATGCGCTGGCGGATTAAGCGCGACACCAATGACGAGCTTCGGCAGAAGTTCGTCGACATCACCGTGCCGCAAGCTGAAGCGATTGGTCTCACGGTGCCGGACGATAAGCTGAAGTGGAACGAAGAGCGCGGCGCCTACGATTTCGGCGAGGTCGACTGGGAAGAGTTTGCGGCTGTCGTACGCGGCGAAGGTCCCGTGGCAAAGGAACGCCTGCAGGCGCGTCAGAAGGCTTGGGACGACGGCGCCTGGGTGCGCGAAGCAGCCCGCGTGCATGCCGAGAAGCGCGCCAACGCTAAGGTCGCGGCGGAGTAAAGTTATGAGCGATCCGAGCAAGGAATGGCCGTTGTGGGAAGTGTTCGTGCGCGGCAAGGGCGGGCTCTCGCACCGCCACGCCGGCAGCGTGCACGCGGTCGACGCAAAGATGGCGCTTGAGCATGCGCGCGACACCTACACACGGCGTATGGAAGGCGTGAGCTTGTGGGTGCTGCCATCAGCACAGATTGTGGCCTCCGATCCTGGCGATGCGGGTCCGCTATTCGAACCAGCGGAAGACAAGGTCTATCGTCACCCGACATTCTATAAGATCCCTGACGGCATCACGCATATCTGATGGATGTGATCGCCACATATGCACTGCGGCTCGGTGATGACTCCCTCATCCTCGGCCAACGCCTGAGCGAGTGGTGCGGACACGCGCCCGCGCTTGAAGTTGACCTTTCGCTAGCAAACATTGCGCTCGACCAAGTCGGCCAAGCGACGCACTTTTTGAACCTTGCTGGCGAACTTGAAGGCAAGGGCCGCGATGGCGACGCGCTCGCGTTCCGCCGCGACGTGATGGATTTCACCAACTGCCTATTGGTGGAACAACCGAACGGCGACTTCGCCCAGACGATCGCGCGACAATTTCTGTTCTCGCATTATCAGGCGCTGCTGTTTGAGCAGATGGCAGCGGTGAAAGACACGCGCTTTGCCGCAATCGCGGCGAAGGCAGCGAAGGAAGTCGCCTATCACGCCACGCTCGCAAGCGATTGGGTGATCCGCCTGGGCGACGGCACCGACGAGAGCAAGGCGCGCATGGTTGCGGGCCTCGCTTGGGTGTGGCGCTTTGCCGATGAATTGTTTGCGATGGATGCCGCCGACGCCGCTGCGATCGAGGCCGGTGCGGGCGTCGATAAATCGGCGCTCCGCGGCGCATGGGATTCGCGCGTCGATGCGGTGCTCGCTGAGGCGACTTTGGCGCGCCCTGCACCACACCGTGCAACCACTGGCGGACGGATCGGACGCCATTCCGAGCATCTCGGTCATCTACTCTCGGAAATGCAATTCCTGCAGCGCGCCTATCCGGGCGCGACGTGGTGAGCGCCACGATGGCAATCAGCGACACCGACCGCATTCGCGCCATTCTCGCGCGCGTGCCCGATCCCGAAATTCCGGCCGTCTCGGTACTCGACCTCGGCATCGTACGCGAGATTGCTCGCGACGCCGTGACGATCACGCCGACCTACACAGGTTGCCCAGCGACGATTGCGATCAAACAATCGATACGCGCCGCGCTCGATGCCAATGGCTTCGGGGACACCGCAATCGAGACCACACTTTCCCCACCCTGGTCGACCGATTGGATCAGCGACGAAGGGCGCGAGAAGTTGCGCGCGTACGGCATCGCCCCGCCACCTAAGGGCGCAGGCGCGGCGTCGCTGAAGAACCAAGCAGCCGCGGAATGCCCGCGCTGCGGTTCTTCCAACACCGAAGAGCTTTCCCGTTTCGGTTCGACACCCTGCAAAGCGCTCTGGCGCTGCAAGGCGTGCGTGGAACCTTTTGACAGATTCAAGTGTCACTGATGGCGAGCGTCGATTTCCACAAGCTGCGTGTGGCCGAGGTAAAGCGTGAAACGCCGGACGCGGTTTCGGTGCGCTTTGAGTTGCCCGACAGCTTGCGCGAGGCGTTTGCATTCAAAGCCGGCCAGCACCTGACCTTTCGCCGCGACTTAAACGGCGAGGAAGTGCGGCGCAACTATTCGGTCTGCGTGAGTCCCAGCGAGGGCGTACTGAAGATTGGCGTCAAGAAGATCGCCGGCGGCGTGTTCTCCGGCTGGGTGAATGATGAGCTGAAAGCTGGCGACGAACTTGAGGTTATGGCGCCGCATGGGTCCTTCTGTTGGATCTTCGACCCTGACGAACGCCGAGAGTACGTGGCGTTCGCGGGCGGCTCCGGCATCACGCCGATCTTGTCGCTGATGAAGACGGCGCTGGCGACAGAGCCTAAATCGCGGTTCACGCTCTTCTACGGCAATCGCAATTCTCCCGGCGTCATGTTTCTCGAAGAGATTGCGGGTCTCAAAGATCGCTACATCGATCGGCTCAGCGTCTTTCATTTCCTCGAAGACGAGGAAGAAGAAATCGATCTCTTCAACGGCCGGCTAGATCGCGAGAAGGTCGAAGCGCTCTTAAGCGGCGTCGTGACACCCGCAAACATCGACGCGTTCTTCATTTGTGGCCCTGGCCCGATGATGGACGCCGCGGAAGAAATGCTGCTTGCGAAGAGCGTTGAGAAATCACGAATTCTGATCGAGCGCTTCACCACCGGACCGCTTTCTGCCGCGCAAGCCGCTGCGGCGCTCGCGCTGGAGGAAAAGGCGGCTGGCCTGAAGATGAGCGTCACGCTCAACGGGCGACGCATGCAAGTCGCGTTCGACCCGGAGAAGCACTCAATCCTGGACAATGTCCGCGCCGCGGGCCTCCCCGCGCCATTCGCGTGCAAAGGCGGCGTCTGCGCCACCTGCCGCGCCAAAGTCACAGCCGGCGAAGTCAGCATGAAAGTGAATTACGGCCTCTCGGACGAGGAAATCGCTGAAGGTTACGTGCTCACCTGCCAATCAACCCCCCTTACCGAAGGCGTTGCGCTGACCTACGACGTCTAACCCTCAGCCGCGCGCTTGATCCCACCGAGTGTAAGATCAACGGCCATGTCCGCTAGCGCTTCGGGCGTTACGACGCCTTTCGGATCATACCAGGTGTGAGTCCAGTTGATCGTTCCGAAAAAGAGCATCGCGGCTGCCAGGCTAGCGCCGCTTTGCTTCTTCAACGCGGGCTCGATTTCCACGAGCAACTTTCGGACATTTTCGATCAAGCCACGCTGAACCTCCACAATCTCGGCGCGGCGCGATTTGGGCACGTAATCGAGATCGTTCAGCAAGACTTTATGGCGATCAGCGGCGCCGACATACAGCGCCATGAAGAGCTGCGTCAGATCGCGAAGCTTTTGCTCCGGGCCGGAGTCGCGAGAGAGCGCGTCAGCTGCTGCGCGCTCAAGAGACCGCACATGGCTAATCATGACGTCATAGAGGATGTCTTCTTTGGACTCGTAGTAGTGGTAGATGAGACTCTTCGAAGTCTTGCAACGTTCGGCGATGTCGGAAACCGACGCACCGTTGAAGCCGCGAGCGGAAAACAGCGCCGCCGCCTGTTCGACGATCGCCAATTTCCGCTCGTCATAGTCAATCGCTTGTGTACGCGCCATGCATCCCTCGGCTCGAGGATACAGGCGGAGGCGTGGGACGCGCCACTCTAATCGCGGCTCAATTTAGCGGCTGACTTCCTTTAGCGCAGCGCGAATAAGCTCTGGCGCTGGCGCGTCCGCTTCGAACTGCTTGGCGGCGGAAGCCACCGCACGCGCGGCGCTCGATTGGTCGATGCCGAGGTTGACCAACGCCGACACCGCTTCTGCGCGCGCACCTGTGCCGGAAACGGCTGGCGCTGCGTTGCCGGCGCGCGGCGCAGGCCCTCCCAATCCGATAAACCCCTTCGGCCCGCCCTTTCCGGTCAGCTCGGTCGCCAAACGCGCCGCCAGCTTCGGGCCCACGCCATTGGCGCGCGCGAAGGCTGCTTTGTCTTGGAGCGCGATCGCGTCAGCGAGCGCTTCCGGCGGCATTGCGTCGAGGATACCAAGCGCCACTTTGGCGCCGACACCGGGAATCGTCTGAAGATGGGCGAACCAAGCGCGTTCCTCCTCTGAGGCGAAGCCAAACAGTTTGATTGCATCTTCGCGGACATGCGTCTCGATGAAGAGCCGCACCGGGGCGCCAACCTGCAGCCGCGCGAGGGTCCGTCCACCCGACTGCACGACGTAGCCAACCCCGCCGACGTCTATGAGCGCGGTGTCTTCCCCTACCGCCGCCACAACGCCACTCAACAACCCGATCATTCTGACCCTCTCCCAGCCATCATCGTCAGATTCGGCAAAACGCTGAACGCGGCCTTCGCGCACCACCCCTCCCAAATGGGGATGGCGACAGCCTGTGACGCGCTTCAGACTCGGGTTGTTGCGAGCCACTCTCACGCTGACGGACCGCTGCGACGCGTGATACGATTCGCTTCGAGGGACCACGTTTTTGCGAGCAATTCGCAACGACCATATCGGGGGAAGCATGTCCGAGAAGAAGAAACTCAATCGGCGCTCGTTCCTGGGCCGGATTGCTGGCGGCGCGATGATCGCAGGCGGCGCGACCATGGCGATCACCGGCAAGGCCGAAGCGCAGAACTATACCGGCCGCACCGACAGCGACAGCGGCGCATACGCCGATCGTGGCGGCTATGGGCACACCGGCCTCACCGATAGCGATTCCGGCAACGGCGCCGACCGCGCCGGCTACGGGCTGGGCGGCAACACTGGCGGACGCGGTCGCACCGGCCTCACCGACACAGACCAAGGCGGCAACGCCGACAATGCCGGCAATGGCCGCGGCGCAACCCGCCGCAGCGCAAGCGGGCTGACGGACGGCGACAGCGGTCCCGCAGCCGACCGTGCGAGCTACGGACGCGGTCCGCGCCGTAACTGGTAAGCTAGTTCAATGTCGCGCGAGCCGTGGCTCGTAGATCCGCTCGGCTACCTCATAGGCGCGGGGCGCGAGCAAGACTTTTTCGCGCGCGTCTATGAGCGCGAAGCCCTCGTCGTGCATCATGAGGCGCCCGAGCGCTTTCGTGGGCTCATTTCAGTCGATGACATTGACCGCATCGTGACGACGCTTGACCTCCGCGAGGGCCAATTGGCCCTCGCGGATGCATCTGCTCATGTTGATGCGGATCAATATGTCGACGGCGCCAACTTTATCGATCGTGGCGCGGTCGCCGACCATTATCGGCGCGGCGCTACGATCATCTTGAACCAGGCGCACCAGTTCGATCCTGCTTTGGCGAGGCTATGCCGCGGCCTTGAGCATGTGTTCTCGTCGCACGTGCAAACGAACATCTACCTTACCCCGCCAAACGCGCAGGGGTTCCGGACACACTACGACAATCACGACGTTATGGTGATCCAGGTCGAAGGTGAGAAGGCTTGGCGGCTCTACGACATGCCGATCGAGATTCCGTTTCGCGGCGAAGGGTTCCAGCAAGGAGAGTATGAGCCCGGCCCACCGCGAAAGGAGTTCGTGCTAAAACCAGGCGACTGCGCCTATGTCCCCCGCGGCTTGATGCACGACGCGCAGACCTCGGGCGACAAGCCTTCGCTGCACATCACCGTTGGCCTTATCACGCGCACATGGGCGGACCTTATGCTTGAAGCGGTTTCGGAAGCCGCGCTGCGATCGCCTGATCTTCGCCGAAGTCTGCCGCCGGGCTTCGCTCACCCAGGCTTCGACCGGGAAGCCGCGCGCGCGCATTTGAAAGCGCTGGCACGCAACATCGCCGATGAGGTGCAGCTCGATCCAGCCCTCGACCTCATGGTGGACACCTTCATCCGTTCGCGCGCAGCGGATAATCGCGGCGCCGTCCGCGACGTGGCCGCAATAGCGCCAACCGATCGCTTTCAAGCGCAACCGCGCGCTCCGTTCCGCATCGCCGAAGATGGCGATGACATCATCGTCGTTAGCCCTGGCGGCGAGTTGAAGTTCGCACCGGATCAGCGGCCCGCGCTTGAGCGCGCGCTGAGCGGAGAGACGTTCACGCTCGCTGACATCGTGATCGACAAGGCCGAAGCAATGATTTCCACGCTCCTTGCCTATGGCCTGATCTCACGCGCCTAAGCGGCGCTCGGCGCGATCAGGTAGCTACACCACGGTGCGGCGGCGAAATCCGCTATGGGCGGCATGGCAGAGCGCGACTCCGAGCGCATCGGCGGCATCGGCGGTGACTTGCCCAGCCGCCGGCAATAGCCGCTGCACCATGAACGAGATTTGTGTCTTGTCAGCGGCGCCGGAGCCGACCACGGCTTTCTTGATCGTCGCCGGCGCGTACTCCGACACAACCAAACCACGCCGCGCCGCCGCCGCTAGCGCAACGCCACGCGCTTGCCCGAGCACCAGAGCCGCACGCGCGTTTGAGTTCACGAACGTCTCCTCAACCGCCGCTTCGTGCGGTTGAAATCGCTCGATAACCTCAGACAAGCCCTCAAACACGTCATGCAGGCGCGAGGCCAGTTGCTGCGTTTGCAGGGGCTTGATCACACCGTGGGCAATATGGCTAAGGCGCGAACCCTCGCTCGCAACCAAACCCCAACCACAACGGTTAAGCCCCGGATCGATGCCTAGGATGAGTATCGCCGTCATACGCGCTGTCTCGCATCAAGCGCGAGTCGCGCCGCCACCGCCACATAGATAATCCAAAATACGTTGTTTGCCTGTAGCGCGTGGCTCTCACTCAATGTGTAGAGCGCAAACGTCGCCAGGAACGCGGGCGCCCAGAGCCCCGCCTGAGGCTGAAGCGCAACGCCAACGCCACGCGACAACGTCGCCGCCAATTGAAGCGCAAATACAACGACGCCAATTCGCCCGAGGCCAAGCGCCAGCTCCAGCCAACTCGAATGCGCCGAAGCGACTTGCCACGCGACGGCTTCGCGCACCCAGTATGCGGGACCATTTTCAGGCAACCAGAACGCATAATAGCCATAGCCGAGCCAGGGCCTGGCTTCCACGAAACGTGCGGCGGCGTCCCAAATATCGGTCCGCCCAGTGAGCGTAAGATCGCGGCCGAGCGCCGCCACGAGCAGATCCGGCGCAAGCAGCGTGGCGCCTGCAATTGTCACAACAGCAACGCTCGCAGCGGCGATCGCGCCGATCATATGGATTGGCCCGCGCCGCATGAAGGCACAAAATCCGATCATACCAACGCCAAGCATTGAGGCAATCAGCGCAGTCTTAGAGGTCGAAAGCAAGACGAGCACGAATGCCGCGATCGAACAGCCAATCCACAGCGTGCGACGTTCGGATGCAACGATCGCCGCGGCTGCACACGTCGCGACACCAAGCCCCATGATGCCGCCGAGCGTGTTTTTGTGAGTCCACAAACCAGACCAGGCGCCTGGGTGCTCCGCAGTCATGCGACCAATATTCGGCGCAAGCAAACCGAGCGCGAATGACCCCGCGATCAGTACTAAGAAGGCGCCGGCGAGCACACTCAGCAGGGATTTCCAATCATGGCGCCATGCGAGGTAAAGTCCGAACATCATCGACAACGCGAGCCACACTGACCGCCGCAAGGTCGCACCGCTATCGATCGACCAAAGCGTTGAAAGTCCGGCGAGCGCGAGCAGCGCGAGCAGCAGCGGAACGGCCCGCGCCGCGCTCCACGCTTGTGTGCGATCACGCCACACCACCCATGCCAGGAACGCATAGACCGGCAGAAAGAAGATCCGCGCATAACCTGGCGGTTCGACCAAGCCCTGGCTCTGTGCGATCGCAGCAAACAGCGGCTCGGAAAATTGGGCCAGACACAGCGCCGCCGCCACGGGTTCCCAGCGCGCAAACGTAGGCGCGGCAGTGCTCGTGGGCGCATGCGCGAAAGACATGCCGCTAGCCCTGCGCCCAATCCCTTGCCAAAGCGCTAACCCCCCGTCAGCATGGCTGAAACGATTGGGGATTTTCATGGGCGGTTGGATACGGGCGCTGCTTTTGAGCGCGGTTTTCGCGTGTGGCTTTAGCAGCGCTGCGTCGGCGCAGACGCCGAGCGACGCGCAGCGCGCTCAGGCGCGAGAGATCTATGAGCACATCATCGCGTTCAGTACCTCTGTCGACGGCGCACAGACGCCCGCGATGGCCGCCTATTTGGCCGACCTTTTCCGCACCGCCGGCTTTGCCGCCGAGGACGTGCAGGTCTTGCCGCTGAATGGCACAGCCGGGCTTGTCGTACGTTATCGCGGCAACGGTTCAGGTGGACGGCCGATCGTCCTTCTCGCGCACATGGATGTGGTGCCAGCGTTGCGGAGCGATTGGGAGCGCGATCCCTTCACTTTGATAGAGGAAAATAACTTCTTCTTCGGCCGCGGAACGATCGACAACAAAGGCGGCGTTGCGCAGCTCACTTCGACGTTCCTGACCTTACGACGCGAGGGCTTTGTCCCGACGCGAGACCTCATTCTCTGGTTTTCCGGCGACGAAGAGACGAGCGGCGCAACGACAGAGAACCTGCTGGCTCAACATCGCGATTTGCTTGGCGACGCTGAGTTTGCCTTGAACTCGGACGCCGGCGGCGGCCAACTCGACAACAACAACAGAGGCATCGCTTACGTGGTGCAGACTGCCGAAAAAACCTACGCCAGCTTCACTTTCACCGCGCGCAATCCCGGCGGCCATTCTTCGCAGCCGCGCGAGGACAACGCCATCTACGACCTCGGCGACGCACTCGCACGTCTGCGTGAGTTCCAATTCCCGGTGATGTGGAACGACACCACGATTGAAAGCTTCCGGAATGCGGCCACGGTATTTTCGGGCCCTGAAGGCGCTGCGTTGCGCCGTTTCGCGGAACATCCGGGTGACCGGATCGCCGCACGCACGCTTTCGCACAACGTCTCTCTGTCATCGATGATGCGCACGACCTGCGTCGCAACGATGCTGACTGGCGGACATGCTGAGAACGCGCTGCCACAGAGCGCCAGCGCCACAGTGAACTGTCGGATCTTTCCAGGCGTGGCCACGGCGGACGTGCTTGCCGAACTGCGCGCCATTGCGGGAAGCAAGGTAACGGTCGAGCCGCTAGGTCCCTCGAACTCCAGTGACGCCTCGCCGTTGCGAGCCGATGTCATGCAAGCAGCCGCGCGCGCCGTGCACACGTCATATCCCGACGCCGTCATTTCTCCCTACATGTCGGCTGGCGCCACCGACGGCTTGTTCTTCCGCGCCGCGGGGATCCCAACGTACGGTGTCGGCGCCATTTTCATTGGCGATAGTGATGATTTCGCACACGGCCTCAACGAGCGCGTGCCAGTTGATAGTTTTTACAATGGGCTCACACATTGGCGTCTCTTGCTGACGAATCTCGCAGGCCCACAATGAAGTCTCGAGCGGCGCTGGCGGCGCTCCTTCTTTCGCCCCTGCTCATGGCGCAGACGGCGCCGCCAGCCACCATCACCGACAATGGCGCGCCGGTATTCGAAGCCCAGGCAGTTGAGTTCTCCGCCGATCCGCAACAGGCGACCGGCACGGCGGTTCTGCTCTCGCAGCAGGCCAATGTGATTGGCGTTGTGCGCGTAGACGCGCCAGTCGCGGGCTCAATTGCGGTCGGCAATGCGTCCATCGCGCTTCAGCTCACGCCTGGAACCGAGCTTTTTCCGGTTGTGCTGCAACAGCATCGCGAAGCGCGGTTGTTTTGCACCGTCGCCGTCGACATCACGCCTCTTACGCCGCTGCGGCCGCCATTGGTCTCACGCGCCTGCCTCGCCGATACCAATGGCGACCGCGTCTTCGACTATTTGGGTTACATGCAAGTCGGCGTGACGCCGACGCGCAGTGTCACTGGCGCATGGGAAACGCCGCCCGTGCCGCGTGTCAGCGGCGGGACCGTGATACTAGCGACAGCGCCGATACGCTCTCCCGCTCCGTTCACGCCACTGCAGCAGCACAGTATCGCGCCGGTGACGATTGAAGTTACCGCGCGCATTGTTGGCGACACCGTAGCGGTCGATTTGCGCTCGCGCGAAGGCGACGCCAGCGCTCCGATCAACGATCAACGGGTGACGACGGTGGCCGCCAACATGCCACGCACGATCACCTTGAGCGGCGCACAGATCGAACTGCAATCCTTGAGCGCAGGCACGCTGACTTATCGCGTTGTCAGCGCGCTCGCCACCGGCCAGCCGATCGCAATCACCAACACACGCCGCTAACGCCTCAACCTCAGGCGGTCGCGGCCTCCTGGCCGTGGCAATACTTGAACTTCTTGCCTGACCCACACGGGCACGGCGCATTGCGGGAGACTTTGCCCCACGTCGACGGGTTGTGCCGATCGAATCCATCCGGCGCTAATGGGGGCGCGTCGCGGCTCACCATCTCGTTTTCGCCGGTGTCTGGGTTCTGGTGGATTTCGTATGTCGTGGCCGGCGCGCGCGGCGCAAGCGCCGCCTCGTCGGCCTGGCCGATCTGCAGACGCAGCAACATGCGCGTGATGGTCGTGCGCAGATCCAGCAACATGCGCTCGAACAGTGTGAATGCTTCGGTCTTGAACTCGTTCAATGGGTCACGCTGAGCATAGCCGCGCAAGTGAATGACCGAGCGCAGGTGATCGAGGAAGGACAAGTGCTCACGCCAGCGCATATCAACGACGCTGAGCAAGACCTGCTTCTCGACCGCGCGCAAACGCTCCGGCCCGAGCATAGCGGCCTTCTGCGCGTAGGCTTGATCGACCTCGCGCGTCAGGCGCTCGATGATCTCCTGCTGGGCAATACCCTCTTCCGCGGCCCAGGCGTCGACCGGGGAGTGAAAGCCGAAGATCTCCTCCGCCTCTTCAATCAGTTCTTTGGTGTTCCATTGTTCTGGATATGCCTTCTCGGGCATGTGGCGCCAGATGAGCTTCTCGACCACGTCGTGGCGCATATCTTTGACGATGGGCGCCACGTCGGCAGTGCGCATGAACTCGATGCGTTGCTCAAAGATCGCCTTACGCTGATCGTTGATAACATCGTCGTACTTCAGCAGGTTCTTACGGATTTCGAAGTTGCGCTGTTCGACCCGGCGCTGCGAGGTTTCGAGCGCCTTGTTCATCCACGGGTGAACAATCGCCTCACCTTCCTGGATACCGAGGCCGCGCATGATCGCGTCCAGGCGCTCCGCCGCAAAGATGCGCAACAGATCGTCTTCGAGGCAGATGTAGAATTTTGACTTGCCCGGATCGCCTTGCCGGCCGGTACGGCCGCGCAGCTGGTTGTCGATGCGGCGGCTTTCGTGGCGCTCGGTGCCGAGCACGTAGAGGCCACCCGCTTCAAGCGCCACGCGCTTCTTCTGCTCGACATCCACCGTAATCTGACGCTTGAGCTGCGCGATCTGATCGGGTGTTTCGTCACCCTTGAGCGCTGCCTTCAGACGCATTTCGATGTTGCCGCCGAGCTGAATGTCGGTGCCGCGACCAGCCATGTTGGTGGCGATCGTGACTGCTCCCGGCACGCCGGCTTGCGCAACGATCTGGGCTTCCTGCTCGTGGTAGCGCGCATTGAGCACTTGGTGCGGGATGCCGCGCTGTTTCAGCATGTTCGAGAGGAATTCCGACTTCTCGATCGACACCGTGCCAACCAGAACCGGTTGCTGCTTGCGGTGCGTCTCTTCAATGTCAGTGATGACAGCTTTGTACTTCTCTTTCGCCGTCCGATAGACTTCATCGTCAGCGTCCAGCCGCTTCACCGGGCGGTTCGTCGGCACTTCAACAACATCGAGCTTGTAAATATCGCCGAATTCCGCCGCTTCCGTCGAAGCCGTGCCCGTCATCCCGCCAAGCTTGTCATACAAGCGGAAATAGTTCTGGAACGTGATCGACGCGAGCGTCTGGTTTTCGGGCTGAACCTGCACGCCTTCCTTGGCTTCGATCGCCTGGTGCAGACCTTCCGACAAACGGCGGCCCGCCATCATGCGTCCGGTGAATTCATCGATCAGGACGACTTCGCTGTCCTTTACGATGTAGTCTTTGTCGCGATGGAAGAGCTTGTGTGCACGCAGCGCTTGGTTGGCGTGGTGTACAACCGTGATGTTCGACGGCTCGTATAGTGAACCTTGCAACAACCCGCGCTCGACCAGCATTTCTTCGATACGTTCGGAACCAGCTTCGGTGAACACAACTGAGCGTTGCTTCTCGTCATGTTCGTAATGCTCAGGCCGGAGCAGCGGAATCAGCGTGTCGATCGATTTGTAGAACTCGCTGCGGTCTTCGGTCGGGCCGGAGATGATGAGCGGCGTGCGCGCCTCGTCGATCAGGATCGAGTCAACCTCGTCGACGATCGCATAGCGGTGGCCGCGCTGAACCATCTCTCCGAGCGAGTACTTCATGTTGTCGCGCAGATAGTCGAACCCAAATTCATTGTTGGTGCCGTAGGTGACGTCGGACGCGTAAGCTTGGCGACGCTCGTTGTCGTAGAGGCCGTGAACGATCACGCCAACCGAGAGGCCAAGGAAGCGATAGACTTGCCCCATCCATTCGGCGTCGCGTTTGGCAAGATAGTCGTTCACCGTGATGACGTGGACGCCGCGGCTCTCAAGAGCGTTGAGATAGGTCGGCAATGTTGCAACGAGCGTCTTGCCCTCGCCGGTACGCATTTCGGCGATCTTGCCCTGGTGCAGCATCATGCCGCCCATCAATTGGACGTCGAAATGGCGCATGCCGAGAACGCGCTTTGAAGCTTCGCGAACTGTGGCGAACGCCTCAGGCAACACCTCGTCGATCTTGCCGCCGCGCGCCAAGCGATGGCGGTACTCACTTGTCTTGTTCCGGAGCGCCTCGTCGGAGAGCGCCTCGAAGGTCGGCTCTAGGGCGTTGATCCGCTGAACCGTCGGCCGAAGATGGCGCACCTTGCGTTCATTGACGGAGCCGAAAATCTGCTTGGCGAGGTTCAGCATTTGCACGTTCTAATGGTTAAAGCGCCGCTTGGGAGGGAGCGCGGAAGGGAGCGTTTAAAGCGTTGAGTTTGTTTAAGTTTTATCGACCCATCGACGCGCTTGCGCGTGCGAAAACACCCTCGACACGTACGTTGGCGAGACTTAAGAGCGGCCCTTGGCAGTGTCAATGCGGCCCCCTGGACGCATTCTGGGGCGCAAGCCTTGCACACGCCCGGATCAGGAAAGCAGAACGCATGGTCACGCCGAAGCGCGCCCTCCTCACGGCAGTTCTTTTCGCCGCAGCTGTCGCGCTCGCGAGCTGCGGTCTTGGCCGCGATTCCGGCGCCGATGGCGAAGGCGGCACCGACCCCATCGTGGCAGCGACCGTCAACGGTCGGCCGATCTATATTGAAGACGTGCGCGCCCACGCGGTTGCCCGTGGTTGGCTGCGCGAAACCGAGGATTTGGACGCCAATTCGGACGCTTTCTACCTGGCGCTCGAAGAGCTGATTCAGGTGCGCCTGTTTGCCATGGAAGCAGAAGCGCGCGGCTTCGACCGCCGCGCCGACGTACGCCGGCAAGTTGAGAACGCCCGCGAGCGGGTTCTGGCGAACTCGATCTACGACGAGATCGACGCGCGCGCGACCGATCCTCAAGCGATCGAGCGGCTCTACCGCGAGAACGTCAACCGGCTGGGTCAAGGTGAGGAAGTCCATCTCCGTCAGATCGTGTTCCCAACACGGGAAGCCGCGGATCAGGCCAAAAGACGGCTGGATCAGGGCGAACGATTTGAAGTGATCGCTTTCGAGCAAAACACGAGCGGTGACGGCGGCGACCTGGGCTTTAGCGCTGTCGACGATCTCACCACGGCAATGAAGCAGGAAGTCAACGCCACGACAGTCGGCAATCTGATTGGGCCGCTGGAGGCTGAGGGCCATTGGTACATCTACCAGGTGCTGGACCGCCGCACGCGCGGCGTTCCGAGCCTTGAGACGTTGCGCCCGCGCATCATTGACTGGCTGCGCTACCAGGAAATCACCCAGCTCGATGAACGCCTCGCGCGCGATGCGCGTATCGAGCGCCTGCGGCAGCCAGAAGAAGGCGTCGAACCGGGCGGCGAAGTCACCGCGCCTGAAGACGCCTCCCCTGCACCTGTGGCGCCCACAACACCCACGCCTGAAGCAAATGCGCCGCCCTTCCCGTTCCCGATGGGGCCGGCGGGCTCGGCGCCAAACCCAACGCCGCCAACAACCACAACGCCGGCGCCGGCGACGCAGCGGCCCCCGGCGCAGACGCCGCAGCAACGCCCGGCGGCGGCCACTTCGCAACCAGCGCAAGAAGAAACCGGCACGACGCCTTAACGCGGTCAGCGACAGTCACATCACGCTGGTCGAAGGGCGACGCCAGGCGCGCCATCTGATAGAGCGGCGTCCATGATGTCAGACTCGCAAATCAGCCCACTCGCGCCTGCTTCGTTCCCAAATCTTCCGCACGTCGCCGGGCTTGAGGCCGCGATCGGACGCGCCGGCTTCTACAAGCACGAACGCCCGGATCTGCTGCTTGTCCGCTGCGTAAAAGGAACCAAGGCGGCGGGTGTCTTCACGTCGAATGCCGTAGGCTCGGCGCCCACCGATTGGTGCAAGCAAGCGCTTTCCGCGACACGCGGCGGCGCGCGCGGACTGCTCGTCAACGCCGGTTGCGCCAATTCGTTCACAGGACCTGCGGGCGACGCCGCCTGCAAGCGCTCGCTTGAAGCCGCAGCCCAAGCGCTCGGCATCGAGGCGCGCGAAATGATGGCGGCATCGACGGGTGTGATCGGCGAGGTGCTGGACGATTCAAAGATCGCGGCGGCGCTACCGGGAATGGAGCTCGCGCCTGTGAGTTGGCCCGAAGCCGCTGCTGCAATCATGACGACAGATACCTTCCCGAAGGGATCAGGCGCTACTTGCACGATCGACGGGATCGAAGTTCACATCGCCGGCATCGCCAAGGGCTCGGGAATGATCGCGCCGGATATGGCGACGATGTTGGCCTTTGTCTTCACCGATGCCGCCCTCTCAGCACCCATCTTGAAAACGATGCTGCGCCACGAAACCGAGATCAGCTTCAACTCCATCACTGTTGATGGCGACCGCTCGACCAACGATTGCGTGCTCCTCTTCGCCACCGGCCAGGCCAACGTGCCGCCCATCCCTGACGCCAACGATCCGCGCCTCGCCGACTTCCGCGCCGCACTGAGTAGCGTGCTCGCCGATCTCGCCATTCAAATCGTGCGTGACGGCGAAGGCGCAACCAAGCTTGTCACCGTCCACGTCGAAGGCGCTGTCAACGACGCTTCCGCCAAGGCCATTGCACGCACGATTTGCGAAAGCCCGCTCGTCAAAACCGCGATTGCCGGCGAGGACGCAAACTGGGGGCGCATCGTCATGGCGATTGGCCGTAGCGACCAACCAGTGAAGCGGGAGATGATCGGCGTGCGCTTCGGCCAACTCCACGCCGCGCGTAACGGCATGGTCGCCGATGAATACGACGAAGCGTCGATGAGCGCCTACATGAAGGGGACGGAGCTGGAAATCAGCGTCACCGTTGGCCCAGGCCAAGGCCACGCGAAAATGTTCACCTGCGATCTGACCAAGCGCTACATCGAGATCAATGGTGACTATCGAAGCTGAAGCCCCCTGCTCGTTCGCGCCAACTCGAGGCGCGCGAATTGACCGGTTGGACGCCGCAAATGGGAACAGCTCTTTGAGTTAATCGTTTTCGCGCTATGGAAACGCTCACACAGACGCTTTTTGGCGCCGCTGCGTTCGGCAGCTGGTTCGCTTTTCTCGGTGGAATGCTCCTTGCCGCACGGTGGCTCAAGTGACCGCCGCGCATCATAAGCGACCCCACCGCAACTGATGACTCTTGTAGGAGTCGCGCCACGCATTCTCAATTGGAGCTACGGCGCGGAGTCTTGCTCAGCCTCGCGACGCAATGCGGCTAGGGTGGCGCGCACATTGCTGACCAAGAATGACTGCGAGATGCCGATTGGCACGCCGCCCGCCACCGCTGCATTGATGCGATAAGTGACATGTGTGCCGCGTCCTCCGTCGATTGGCGTGAGCGTCCATTCCCCATCGGACCGCGTCCAATCGCCTTCTATCAGCCGGAACGATAGACGCCGGTTCGCCTCAAGCGTGATCCGCGAGACGTTGCGCATGACCGGATGCAACAGCCATCCGCGGCTGCGGTGTTCACGCACGTCCCAGCCGTCACCCCGCTCCAACACGCGGCAGCTCAGAAGGCTACGCATGAAGGTACGCGCCTTGGCGCAATCGCTGAGAATTGCCCACACCGCACTCGGCGGTGCGCTGACATCCATCGCCGCTTCCGCAACACCGCCGTCGCCGTCGCGATGTGCGGTGACGACCGGCGCCGCCTCATAGTTCTGAGCGGCCGCACACGGCGCGAGAAACAGCGCCGCCAGGATCACAAAGAGACGCATCTTGTTCAGAGCATGCCACAGCTCGTCCCATTTCGCATCTTCCCCCCGCATCATGGAGGGAACATGCGTGACACTTGAGAGCTGGGATTAGCGCATTAGGTCAGGGCAACCGTAATCGCGGAGATCCCGATGAACCTGTTCTATTCCCCTGGCGCTTGCTCTCTCGGCCCACACATCATCGTCCGCGAAGCGAGGTTGGAGAACGTCGCCTTGGTGAAGGTAAGTTTTGGCAAGGAACGCCTGACGGAGGATGGTCGCAATTTCTACGACATCAATCCGCAAGGCGCGGTGCCAGCTTTGGAATTGGATGACGGCCACGTCCTGACCGAAGCTCAAGTGCTGCTCCAATTCCTTGCCGCGCAGAAGCCTGAGGCCAAGCTCGCGCCGGCGGAAGGGCTCGCGCGCTGGCGCCTGCTCGAGACCCTCAACTTCATCGCAACCGAATTGCACAAAGGCACGAGCCCACTTTTCAGAACGCCCACACCCGATGCGGCGGAAGCCGTGAAGGCAAACTTGGTGAACCGCTATAAACTTCTTGAGCAAAAACTGGGAGACAAGGACTATCTACTCGGAGATTTCAGCATTGCTGACGCTTACGCCTACGTGGTTCTGAATTGGGCGCACAAGTTCAAGGTTCCTGTGCCGACAAAGCTAGAGAGCTATTTCGCGCGTGTGCATTCGCGCCCAGCGGTGCGGCAGGCGTTGCAAGTAGAGGGCTTGCCAACGGCGTAAACACCCATGAAGGGTGATTGTGCTTAACCGCCATCAACCACCCTGGCTCATCGGATATTTATGCAAACCAGCGATAGTGCCCCCTCGTCGCGGCGCCTGCTTCTAGTTGCAGCCGCCGCATTGATAGATTCTTCGGGGCGCGTGCTCATCACACAGCGGCCCGCGCACAAACAGCTCGGCGGCCTCTGGGAATTTCCCGGCGGCAAAGTCGAACAGGGGGAAGCGCCCGAGCAGGCACTGGCTCGGGAGCTGAAAGAGGAGCTGGATTTGACTGTAGAGCCCGATGCTCTCGATCCGTTCGCGTTCGCTTCGCACGCGTACCCGGATTTCCATCTTCTGATGCCGCTTTACGTCGCCACCAAGTTTGGCGGCGTGATGAAACTCGACCCCAATTCCGCGCAAGCCGCGAAATGGGTTCCGGCGACAGAGCTGCGCGCGCACGAGATGCCGCCGGCCGATGTCGTCCTCGTCAACCGCCTTATCGAACGGACTGCCGCATGATCATGACCTTCTTTCGCGACGAACGCGGCGCGACCGCCATCGAATACGCACTCATCGCCTCGCTGATCGGTTTGGTGATCATCGGCGCTGTCGGTGCCATCGGTGACTCGCTGAACGGCACATTTGCCGATGTTTCGGCCGGCCTAGGCTAAGCTCTCCCCCAACATTTCAGCTTTGTTTCAGCGCCGACCAAGAGCCGCAAAGAAGCGCGACTAGACACCCTGGCCAAGGGAGCCAGGGACATGAATCTCGCACAAGCACTCGGGGTTGCCGCCGCCGCTTGGGTCACGGCTGTCGCTGCAAGTCCTTCCGCGAATGGGACGCTCTGCGAGGCAAAGGCACACGTCGCAGATTTGACGGCGAGGCTTGAGCAGGTCGCCGATCTCCGCTTGAACTCGATTGGCGGGGGATTCAGCGCTACGCCCGACGGCGTGCGTATGGAGCGCGCCACAGCGCTTCGTTAAGCGTCGAGTTCGACGTCCCAGTAAAGATAGTCCATCCAGCTTTCATGCAAATGGTGCGGCGGGAAACGGCGGCCGACATGCTGCAGCTCATGCATCGTCGGCCGGCGCGGCCGCTTGTAGGGCCGCATGCCGGTATGGTGAGCGTACTTGCCGCCCTTCTTTAGATTGCACGGCGCGCATGCGGTGACGATGTTTTCCCACGTCGTGCGCCCGCCCTTTGAGCGCGGAATGACGTGGTCGAAGGTGAGATCGTCGGGTGCGCCGCAATATTGGCACGCGAAGCCGTCGCGCAGAAAAACATTAAAGCGCGTGAATGCCGGCGGACGATCTTGGTGGACGTAGTCACGTAGAGAGATGACACTGGGGAGTTTCATCTCGAACGACGGCGAATGCACCACCTGATCGTAGTGCGCGACGACATCGACGCGCTCCAGAAACACGGCCTTCACCGCTTCCTGCCACGGCCATAACGATAGCGGATAATAGGATAGCGGGCGGAAATCGGCGTTCAGCACCAGCGCCGGAAAACCCGCTAGAGGGGCGCTGGAAACGTTCATCGGCGGCCGCTCCAGTGCAGCCGCTCAAGAATTTGGTGTCGGATTACGCTCGTTGGACTGAAGACGTCTCTCCTTCTGCACCGCAGCATAACACACCTAGCGGCGCGAGACACATATAGCTGATTTGCGGCGACATGTTTGTGACAGACGCGCAACGCACGCAAAAAACCTACGTCCCCCTCTAAGCAGCTGATTTCACCGGGGTTCGCTGGGACTCGCGGCGTCAGCGCGCGACCAAGTTCGACCTCGCGCCAAGGTGGAGCGCCAGAAACTTCCCGCCAAGCTCGAGGCCGTCCGGCCCAATTGAGTGCGGTACCCCGTAGGAGATGTGCCATTGCGCGCCGTGCTCAGCCGCCGCCAGGCCTTCGGCGGACTCAAAGAGCGCCGGGATCGGAATAGTCGGATCGCGATCGCCGTGAATGAGAAGCACGGGCGGCTTAGAACGCATCTCGTTCTTCAAGGTATCCGCGCCAACGAGCACGCCGGAGAAGCCGAGAATACCTGCAATTTGCCGTTCACGGCGCAGGCCGACATGCAGCGCCATCATCGTGCCTTGGCTGAAACCAACGAGCGCGAGGCGATCCGGCGTCAAACCGTATTTCTCAAGCTCACGATCAATGAAGCGATCCACAGACTGCGCGGCGCCTTTTACACCCTGCTCCATCATCAGCGGATTGAGGCTGGTGATAGGAAACCATTGGTAGCCGCCCGGGGCCATTGCCACGGGTTCGATCGCGTTGGGCGACACGAACGCCGTCCCGGGCAGCGCCTCCGCCCAGTGCGGCGCGAGCGAAATGAGGTCCGCGCCGTTTGAGCCGTAGCCGTGCAGCAAGATGACCAAGGAATCCGGCTTGCCGCCGCGCGCCGGCGGCATTCGAGGGCCATCTAGGAAAACTGTCATGAACGGCTAGGTAGCGGCTCGGACGCATGAGCGGTAGCCTTGAACAACATGACCTTCGTCACCCGTTTCGCGCCTTCCCCAACGGGCCATCTGCATCTGGGCCACGCCTTCTCGGCGCTCACCGCCTTCGATGCGGCTCAGGCGGCGGGCGGACGCTTCCTGTTACGCATCGAAGACATCGATCAAGACCGCTCGCGCCCGGCGTTCGAAGCGGCGATCCTTGAAGATCTCGCATGGCTCGGAATCACCTGGGAGACACCGGTGCGCCGGCAAAGCCAACACATGGCCGAGTATGAAGGCGCCTTACAAAGTCTGATGGAGCGGCAACTCATCTATCGCTGCTTCCGAACGCGCAAGGAGGTCGCCGAAGCGATTGCATCGGCGCCACATGGCGCCACGGACGAAGCGTTTCGCGGTGAGGCGCTGCCGCCCGGTGAGGAAGCCGAGAAGCTCGCTGCGGGCGAAGCGTTTGCTTGGAGGCTATCGCTCAAAAAGGCGCGTGCCGCCTTAGGGCCCGCTTACTTTGCGCTGGTTTTTGAAGACGAGACGGGCTTGGTGCGAGCTGAACCTGAGCGCCACGGCGACGTAGTGCTTGCGCGCAAGGATTTTTGCGCCAGCTATCACCTCGCATCCGTCTGCGATGACGCGCTTCAGGGCGTAACGCACGTTGTTCGAGGCGAGGATCTTCGCGAAGCGGCGCATCTCCACGTTCTGCTACAAAGGCTACTGAACCTCCCGCAGCCCACTTACCGCCACCACCGGCTCATTCTCGGCGCGGATGGCAAACGTTTGGCCAAGCGCGATCAGGCGGCGACGCTCAAGGCGCTGCGAGAGAGCGGCAAAACTGCGGCTGATGTGCGCGCTATGATCGGCCTTTCATGATCGAGGTTTCGCGCGAGTCCGTGCTCACTGAGCGGCTCGAATTGCGCCGCACACGGGTCGAAGACGCGGCCCACATGTTCACGGCGCTTCGCGACCCGCTTATGTACCATTTCGTGCCGCGGACTGCCCCGCTCAATGTGGCCGATGTCGAACGGCGGTTTGCGCGGGTGATGCATGAGACCGCGCCTGATCGCGCCGATCAATGGCTGAACTGGACAGTGTGGCTTCGCAGCGGCGCCGGCATCGGCACAGTCGAGGCGACGGTCAAACCCGGCGGGCGGATCGAGATCGGCTATTTGTTCGATCCGCGCGTTTGGCGGCGCGGATACGGCCGCGAGGCCGTCGGCGCGATGATCGATCTGTTGTCTCGAAATGGAGCAGCAACGTTCGATGCGATCATCGACATTCGCAACGACGCCTCTAAAGCGCTTGTTTCGTCACTCGGCTTCACTCTGCTTGAAACGCGCGGACTGGATGAATATTGGCGTCGCGCATAGCTAATGTATTTTCACTACGAATGTGCATATTTTGCGGGTGCGAACACACTTCTCTAATCACGTTCCGCTACGATGTAAGTACGCAGAAGCGCCAGCCGCAAAATGCGGCAATGTGGAAGAGATGTTGTGGGTCGATCACGCTAGCTATTTCGGACCTGACCGCCGGCGAAAGTTGAGCGGCATGCGCATCCGCGAGCGCCGGCGCTACAATTATGCCGGCAACGCACCGCCGCTGAATACGGCGCTTCGCCAACTGCGCATGCGCGTTCTCGAAGCACAAGGTCCAGGCGCGGCAGCGCTCTCGGATCGTGCGCGCGGCGTCTCGATGCTTGCGGCCTCATACGGCGAACATGAAGCCGCGCACGAGCTTTCGGCATTCGCCGCGGTCGCGCTGCGCGGCCGTAACAGCGACGTGCGCCCCGCGCTCTACAAGGAACTCGACCGCGTTCACATGGCCGTGCACGACGCTTACCACTGATCAGTCGGGGTAGTGGCGATCGCCCGGCCAACCTTCGATGGCTTCGATGGTTTCATGAGCACGCTCAAGCTTGTGATCGGGCACGTTCGACATCCGAGCCGCCTCAATCCACGCTTTGATCGCGGTTGGCGCCAGGCGGTCGCGGCCGCACAGCAAGAAGAACGGTTCATCCTTCGACAGGCCGGAAAGTGAACCAAACTCAAGCTCGGCGGAAAGATACTTGAATCCAGCCTCCTTCAGCATCTTGGCGCATGCCAACTTCACGTCGCGGCCTTCATCTGACATTTCCGCCTCCCGTCGGTTGCGGGCGATCTCCGAAAGCGCCGATCAAGCGCCCTGCCCAATCGCCCAGCGCATCCCATGCTTCGCTGCCGCCGTCAAAGCGGCCAAGCCGCACCATGACGAGATCTTTTGACGGTACGACAACGATGAGCTGACCTTCGTAGCCCTCAGCCGCAAAGGCGCTTGCCAGATTCGGATCCGTAAGCAACGAGCGCGACGGACGTCCTGGCCCGTGCGCCGCCATAAGCCACCACTGAGCGCCGTACGTGTCGGTGTTCTGCGCGGGGCCCGGTGTTCGCGCGAAATCAACCCAGCCTTCTGGCAACACGCGCTGGCCGTTCCAAACGCCGTCGCGCAAATAGAGATAGCCAAAGCGCGCGTAATCACGCGCCGTCGCCCAATAAAGCGAACTGCCATAGAACACGCCTTGCGGATCGAACTCGACGATCGGATCGACGCCGATGCGATCGAACAACGACGTGTTCATCCATGCGCGCATACGGGCGCGGCGATCGTTTGCGTCACGCGGATCTGGGACAACAACGCGTGTCAACGCGTCGGCGGTAAGCATCGTGCCGGCGGAGGTATAGTTCCAGCGTGTGCCCGGATCGTGAAGCAGCGGCCGGCTCGCGGCCCAACGCGCGACATCGTTGCGGCCGGCGCCAAACAACATGACAGCGTTGCCGGCTTGCGAAATATCTTCTGCACTTTCGGTGTAGTCGAGCCCGTCGACCATTTGCATGAATTGCCGCCACGTGATCGAGGCGCGGCGATCGCCAGCGCGCCACGCCGGATTGCCCATAGGCGCTTCGATGCCGAGGCGGCCCTGCAGCACCGCCGCGCCAACAAGCGCATGCGTGATCGATTTCCCCACGGACCATGAATTTAGCCGCGAGTCGCGGGTATAACCTTCGCCGTAGCGCTCAAAAACAATGCGACCGCTTTGAACAACGACGACAGCGCGCGTCTCGCCCATCAGCGGATCAAATCCGGCAAATGCTTCTGTGACGGCAAGATCGTAGGCCGCGCGATCGACATCCGCAGGAAGCGGCGCCGTGTCCCAATCTTCGCCCGGCCAGGCGACACCTGCGGGCTGCGGCGGCAACGGATAGAGTTCTTGCGCCAGCGCCGGTGGCGTAACAACCAAAACCGCAGCAACAATCAACCCGCGCAGCATGACGTATCCCCTCGCCTTCGCTATGCTTTGCGAAGCATACGGGGAGGCGGCGGTGTCGCGCAAACGCTGGATTTGGATTGGCGTGCTGGTTGTAGCGCTGGCAGCGATTGGCGCAGGCGCGTGGGCGTCGCAGGGACAAATCGCCTACGCCAATATCGCAACCGGCTACGCCGCGAAGCAGACGTGCTCATGCTTGCACATCACAGGCCGGACGCTCGAATCCTGTTTGGCCGATTTCCCCGAGGACGCACGCAACAGCATTTCGGTCGCTTCGAACGGCGACACAGTACATGCCAGCGTTCTGTTTGGCGCAATCAGCTCTGACGCCATATACGAAGAAGGATATGGCTGCCGTATCGTGGACTAAAACAACCAACCGCGTGGATTGCCGATCGGCCTGCGCATCAGCGCTAGCACCGCGCCAACGCCGCTACGCAACACGGCCCAGAGCATGATAATCAATTGAAAATAGAAAGCCGGCGTCGCAAAGATCGGGCTGACGTAAGTAAGAGCGCTCGATAGCGTCCACAGCACGAAACCTATCAGCAACGTGCGAATGGCGTGCTCATGATGCGTCGTCGCCCAAGGCATGCCAACATAGCGATTTGGCATCGCCACTGTGACCGCGATGATCGCCAGCGCAAACGTGATGCATGCCGCAACGTATAGTGCGATCGGCGACCCAGGCGGTGGCGGAAACGGAAACAAGAACGCGCAGACGTACGTGCCGATCGTCAGCAAGTGGACCAGCACTGCTTTGCCGCGGTGCGTGCTGAAGCCGAATCCGCCCTTTTGCTGCGGGCGCACCGGCTTAGGCCGGCGAAACGGCGTGACGTTGTCGGACATGACGTGAGTCTAGTCAGGTCTACAGATTGAGCAATTGCGGATCGCCGCCCTGGGCCGCGATGTTGTTGCTAACTGCCCGCTCCTCAGCGAAACGCAGCAGATAATGCGGGCCACCCGCCTTTGGCCCGGTGCCCGACAGCCCCGATCCGCCGAACGGCTGCACGCCAACGACGGCGCCGACGATGGTGCGATTCACGTATACATTGCCCGCGGGCACGGCGGCGATGACCTCCTGCGCGAAGCTCTCAAGCCGCGAATGCACGCCGAGCGTCAGGCCGTACCCCTTTGCCGCCAACTGCGCGCCAATCTTCGACACTTCCGCCGGATCGTAGCGCACGATGTGCAGAATTGGTCCGAACACTTCGCGGCTGATCTGATCGAGGCTCGTCAGCTCAATCACAGCTGGGCCGAAGAAATTGCCGCCGAGGTGCGAGACATCGATCTGCTTCAGCACCTTGGCTTCGCGCCTCATGCGCTCCATGTGCTTCTCAAGATTCGCCTTTGCTTCCGCGTCGATGATTGGGCCGATGTCGGTTTTTGAATCTGACGGATCGCCGACGACGAGACACTCCATCGCGCCGGTGAGAGTCTGGATCGCATCGTCTGCGGTATCGTGAGGCAGGAACAGAATGCGCAAGCTTGAGCAGCGCTGCCCAGCCGAGTTGAACGCCGAGATACAAACGTCATCGACGACTTGCTCCTTGAGAGCGGTCGTATCGACGAACATGGCGTTCAAGCCGCCTGTCTCAGCGATCAGCGGGACGATCGGACCATCCTTCGCAGCGAGCGTCCGGTTGATGAGCCGCGCGACCTCAGTGGAGCCGGTGAACGCGACGCCCGCGATCCGCGGATCTGCGACAAGCTTGCCGCCAACCGCGCCGTCGCCTTGCACAAGCTGTAGCACTTCGCGTGGCAAGCCGATGTCGTAGAAAAGCTTTACCGCGGCCTCAGCGATCAACGGTGTTTGCTCTGCGGGCTTGGCGACAACGGTATTGCCCGCTGCGAGCGCCGCCGCGATCTGACCAGTGAAAATCGCCAGCGGAAAATTCCAAGGACTGATGCATACGAAAACACCGCGACCGTGAAGCTCAAGGTGATCAAGCTCGCCAGCCGGTGACGGCAGCGGCTTTGGACCTGAAAAGAGCCTTTCAGCTTCCGCGGCATAAAAGCGGCAGAAATCAACAGCTTCCCGGACTTCATCAATTGAGTCCTGTAAGTTGCGCCCCGCTTCGCGTGCGGTGAGCGCGATCAGCTCGGCCTCATTCTTCTGCAGCGCATCGCCCATCTCGCGAATGATCGCAGCGCGCTCGGCGCCTCCAATCGCATTCCAACCGCTGAAAGCTTCGAGCGCCGCGGTGACCGCCTTCTCCGGGTCGGCAACACTCACCTTCTCCGGTGCTGGCGCTTTCGTCTTCGCGAGCGTCTCGCGCTCGGCAGAGACGGAAATATCTGGTCCACCTGAGTTGCGGCGGCTTGCTCCAAAAATTTGCGGCGGTGGCGGCAGGCGGCGGTGGCGATGCGGATTGGCTTCGAGCGTCGCAATCGGATCGGCGGCGACGATCTCCGGCGACACATCATCGTCCAGAAAGGAATGTACGAAGCTCGTATTGGCGCCATTCTCCAGCAACCGGCGCACCAAGTACGGCAGCAGATCTTCGTGCCCACCGATCGGCGCGTAAACACGCACCTGCGGCGGTGGGTCGACGGCGAGATAGAGCGCTTCGCCCATGCCATGCAGGCGTTGGAATTCGAACGTGTCGCGCCCAGCGCTCGCGGCCATGCGGCGGACGGCAGCGACGGTGTGTGCGTTGTGTGTGGCGAATTGCGAGAAAATCGCATCGCCGGCACGAAAGAGATCGCGTGCGCACGCCATGTAGTGAACGTCGGTCGCCGCTTTTGTGGTCCAAACCGGAAAATCCGGACGCCCCATTACTTGCGCGCGTTTCACCTCGCCATCCCAGTATGCGCCTTTCACCAGCCGCGTTTGAATTGGCGTGCCCCTGCGGCGGGACAACGAAACCAAGCGCTCGATCACGGCGCGCGTGCGCTTCTGATAGGCCTGGATGACAATGCCCAAGCCTTCCCAGTCCTTCAAAGACGGCTCAAGCGCCAGCTTCTCGAATAGCTTGAGCTGCAGGACCAAGCGATCAGCTTCTTCGGCATCGAGGGAAAGGCCGATGTTCCACTTCTTCGCCGCCTCCGCGAGTTGCAGCATGCGCGGATACAGCTCCCGTATTACCCGTTCTTCTTGGCGCGCCTCGTAGCGCGGGTGGAGCGCCGAGAGCTTCACCGACACGCCGTTCGATTCATGAGGCCCGAGCCCGGCAGCGGCTTCGCCGACAACATCGATCGCATTGGCGTAGCTGACGAGATAACGCTCAGCATCTTCGTTGGTGCGTGCGCCCTCTCCCAACATGTCGAACGAATAGCGTGTCGCGAGCCCCTGGCGCACCATGCTGGCGCCGCGCTTTAGGCCTTCTTCGATGGTGCGGCCAAGCACGAACTGCTCGCCCAAGATGCGCATTGCTTGCATTGCGCCGGCGCGAACTACCGGTTCGCCAATGCGCTTCACCAACTTGCCGACCACTTCGCTCGCCTCGCCCTTCAGCTCTTCGGGCAAATTCACAACCCGGCCTGTCAGCATCAACCCGAACGTGCCAGCGTTCACGAGCCAATGATCGGACTTGCCGAGATGTGCGGCCCATTGGCCTGTCGAAATCTTCTCAGCAATGAGTTTGTCCGCCGTCTCTGCGTCAGGCACGCGCAGCAGCGCTTCGGCTAGGCACATGAGCGCTAGCCCCTCGGCGTTCGAGAGCCCGAACTCTTCGAGAAAGCTCTCCATCACACCCTTGCGGCGCTTCAAGCCGCGCGCGCGTTCAACCAAGGACCGCGCCTCGGCATTCACGCTTGCGCGCGCTGCCGGATCGAGCGGAGCGTCGGCCAGCAGCTTGGCGACGGCAGTGTCTTCGTCCTGATATTTCAGCGCGTCGAGCGCGTCCCAGTCGATGACGGCGGAAGGATGCGGCGTCGGGGCGGTTTGCATGGCCGTCCTTTGCGCGTCTCCGGCCCTGAGGGCAAGTGACTGGGCCCGCCCCCTTGCGCCAAAGCCTCCCCCGCGTCAGAACCCCGCGCGTGAGCACAGACGCCCAAACGCCGTCCGCCGACGCCGCCGAACCGACGCCGCTGGCGCAAAAGATCCTACTCGTGACCGACGCCTGGGAGCCGCAGGTCAACGGCGTCGTCCGGACGCTTTCGAGCACCAACCGCGAACTGAAAGCGATGGGCTGCGAAGTCGAAGTGATCTCACCGGCCGACTATCCCAACACGGTGCCGCTGATCACCTATTCAGAGATTCGGTTGGCGCTGGGCGCACGGGATGATGTCGAGGACCGCTTTCTCGCGTTTGCACCGGACGCCGTGCACATCGCCACCGAAGGCACCTTGGGTTGGGATGCGCGTGCGATCTGTCTGAAGCACAAGTTTCCATTCACGACGAGCTACCACACGCAATTCCCGGAATACGTGACCGCCCGCTTCAACTGGATTCCGCTGTGGGCGGGCTACCGCTATATGCACGCGTTCCACGACAAGTCCGGCCGCGTGATGGTGGCGACGCCGACAATGAAGAAGCAACTCGAGCTTCAGGGCTTCCGCAACACGGCGATCTGGAGCCGCGGCGTCGATATCGAACAATTCCACCCGCGCCTGCGCGGCATCGATGGCGGCGTTTATCCTACAGACCTGCCGCGTCCGATCTTTGCCTATGTTGGCCGGGTTGCAGTCGAGAAGAACATTGAAGCGTTTTTGAAACTTGAGCTTCCCGGCTCAAAGGTCATCGTCGGCGGCGGGCCAGCACTCGAAGAGCTGAAAGAAAAATATCCTGACACCACCTTCACGGGTCCGAAGTTCGGTGAAGAGCTTGCGCGCCACTACGCCGACGCCGACGTGTTCGTCTTCCCAAGCTTTACCGACACGTTCGGTTTGGTCATCTTGGAAGCCGCAGCGTGCGGCACGCCTGTTGCCGGTTTCGTGGCGCCCGGCCCCCAAGACATCTTGCCGAACACCGGCGCAGGAATCGTCGATAACGACCTGCAAAAGGCGTGTCTTGAGGCGCTCAATCTCAAGCGCGAAGACGCGCGCGCGCTGGCGGAAAGATACTCCTGGCGCGCCTGCGCTGAGGATTTCCGCCGCAACCTAGAACCTTTGCCCAAGGAACGCGGCCGCCGCTTCTGGCACAAACTCGCCGACTTGCGTAAGCGCGCGAAAGAACGCCGCCGAATTGCTCGAGAGAAGAAAGCAGCCCAACGCGCTGCGAAATAGGCCGCGCGTCGGCTACTGCGACCGCCCACGGGACACAAGGTAGTGCGAAACGCGACTAAGGACGTTCAGCAACAACACGCCGACCGTGATTACGAGCGCGCCCGTCCAAGCCAAGTTGTTGAGTTCGTTCGAGGGCTGTTTGGCGTAGGTGTAGATCGCCCAGGGCAAGCTCGCCATGCCGCCTTCAAACATGCTGCTCGCGTGACCGTAATTGCCGAACGAAGTGAAGAGCAGCGGCGCCGTTTCACCCGAGATGCGCGCCACCGCCAACAGAATACCGGTAAGAATTCCGCCGAAGGCGGCCGGCACGACGACGCGACTGATTGTGGTTGAGTCGCGTGCGCCCAGAGCCGTTGAACCTTCACGATAGCTGTCCGGCACCAGCTTGACGATGTCCTCTGTGGTGCGCGCGATGACAGGCATTGCCAACAGCGCCAACGCAACGGCGCCGGCGAAACCGGAAAAATTTCCCATAGGAATGACAACGATCTGGTACACGAAGAGACCGATCAAGACTGACGGCGCCGAAAGCAGAATGTCGTTTACAAAGCGCACAACGGAAGCAAAGCGCGACCCGCGGCCCACTTCCGCCAGGTAGATGCCAGCGGCCATGCCAAGCGGCGCCCCGATGGCGATGCCCAGACCCGCCTGCATAAGTGTGCCCATGATTGCATTGGAGAGGCCGCCACCTTGCGAGCGCATCGGCTCGGTGAACACACTCAGCGAAAAGCCGGCCATGCCGCGTTGTATGAGCGTAAACAAAATAAGCGCCAGCAGCACGAGCCCTAACATTGCCGCGAGCGTGCAGATCATATCCATGATGAGCGAAAACGTGCGGCGACGGACGTAATTGGCGGCGTTGAATGGTTGAATGCTCATGCCATGCGCCCCTGCCTAAGCATCAGGCGCGCGAGCGCCAGAACGAAGAACGACACCACGAACAGGATGAAACCAAGCGCAAACAGAGAAGCTTGCAGCATCGTATCGGGGCCCGCTTCCGGGAATGTATTGGCGATCAATGCGGAGATGCTCGTCGTCGGCGCGAAGAAGCTATCGGGCAAACGGTTGGCGTTGCCGATCACGAACACGACCGCCATGGTTTCGCCGAGCGCGCGCCCAAGACCGAGGAATACGGCGCCGAACAAAGAGCCTCGAACCGCGGGAATAACCACGCCGGTGACAACCTCCCAGCGCGTCGCGCCCATCGCGTAGCCGCCTTCCTTGAGAAGCTGCGGTGTGGTGTTGAGAACATCTCGGCTTGTGGCCGCGATGAATGGCAGGATCATAATCGCCAACACAACACCGGCGCTGAGCAGGCCGACTCCCACAGGCGCGCCCTGGAACCACCACCACAACGGATTGAGTTCAGACGGCAACACCGGGAGGTCGGTGCGATTCACGGCGAGATAAACGATACCAGCCAGCGCCAATATCAAGATCGCGCCCGCTACGATTCTACCGAAGATGGATCGCCCAAGTGTCGCAAGCGTCATCGACGACAGGCTAATGCCAACGAGCGCCGCTACGATGATCCAGAACAACCAAGCGTTAGCCGTAAGCCACGGCTGGATGGCGCTCGACATGACCGGAGCGAAAACGAAGAAGCCCCACATGCCATAGACGATGGACGGAATCGCTGCGAGCAATTCAACGGCAATCCCAAGCGGCGCGCGCAACCGACGCGGACAAGATTCAGTGAGAAAGTAAGCAACCCCGAAACCCAGCGGCCATGCAATGGCCAAGGCGATTGCAGATGACGCAAGCGTGCCGACAACCGGCGCCGCCGCTCCATAAACGTCTCGCACTGGATCCCATTGGTCGAGCCAAAGGAATTGCACGCCATAGCGGGCAAAGGCGTGCTGGCCCGACAAGAACAAGATCGTGAGAATCGCGCCCAGCGTGATGAGGATCACCAGCGCTGAGAACAGCAGGATCGTTCTGAAGATCCCCTCGCCCAAGTGGAACTTGCGCGAATTTTCGAAGTCGACGCTCGATGACACGGACATACCCCGGCCCCACCTACCGGCAGGTCAAGGGGCGAGACAAGCTGCCCCGCCCCCTTTTCCTGATGATTATTGCTCTTAGTGGCAGCCCGACCAAACCGGCTGGCCGTTGGAGCGCACTTGGCACCAACGCTGACGGACTTGGGCACGGACCGATTCCGGCAGCATGATGTAGTGCAGCTGGTCAGCAGCTGGCTGGCCGTTGTTGAAGGCCCAGTCGAAGAAACGCATGACCTTCAGCGAGCGAGCGCCATCGGTCGGGTTCTTCGGCAGCAGGATGTAGGTGGCGCTGACGATCGGCCAGTTCGCTTGTCCAGCCGTGTTTATCATCGACGCCGCCATGTTTGGAGCGCTGGCCCAGTTGGCAGTAGCGGCAGCCGCCGCGAATGCCGCTGAGTTCGGACGCACCCAGGCGCCCGAGCGATTTTGCAGCTGCGGCGTCGCCATGTTGTTTTCGGTCGCATAGGCGTACTCGACGTAGCCGATGGCGCCGTTGGTGTTGCGGATCGCACCCGCCACGCCCGCATTGCCCGGCGCGCCGATGCCAGCACGCCACGACACCGACGAACCAGCGCCGATCGTGGTTTGGAACGCCAAGCTCACCGCGCCGAGATAGCTGGTGAAGATGCTCGTCGTGCCGGACGAGTCGGCGCGATAGACCGGCGCGATGGCGACAGCCGGAAGCGTGACGCCCGGATTGAGCGCAGCGATGCGGCGATCGTTCCACATACGGATGCGGCCGAGATAGATATCGGCGACGACCGGACCGGTGAGGTGCAGGTCGTTGCCATTGACGCCCGCGATGTTCACCGACACCACGACGGCGCCGATGACAGCCGGAAATTGCAGCAAGTTGTTGCTGGCCAGACGCTCCGGCGCAACCGGCGCATCAGACGCGCCGAAATCAACCGTGCGGTTGATGATCTGCGTCGTGCCCGCGCCCGAGCCGATGCCTTGATAGTTCAGCGTGTCGCCGTTGGAGGCAGCGTATTGCTCAGCCCAACGTGTGTAGACCGGCTGTGGGAAGGTCGCGCCCGCGCCTGTGATTTCGTCTGCGCTGGCCACCGCGCCGAACGACGTCAGCGCGGCAATCGCCGCGATGGCGCCGACAGCAGTGCGCCGCAGCTGGTTCTTCATAAACTTCATGGTGTAGCTCCTCAGATCGGACTTGGTCCGCGTCTTCGTCTGTCCCTCTCCTGGCGGTCGCGCCCTGCACGATACGTGCAGGGCGTTTGACCTTACCAATCGAACTGGGTGCGCAGCGTTACTGCATCAATCTCGTTGTCCACACGCGTGCCAGGCACGTCAGGTGTGACGTAATCGATCTCAGTCTGCGAGTAGTTCAGTTGGAACTTGACATGCTCCACCGGCACCCACGTCGCGCCAAGTGTAACCGCCGACGTTTCGTTGCGATTGGCGCCGAAGTTCGCATCAGAGAGATCCATATTCTCGTAGCGCGCCGACAACATCACGTGACCGATGCCGCCATCGGAGCCAAGCGTGCGGCGGGGGCGGATTGAACCGAAGCTGCCATCGGAAGCCTTGTACGAACGGCTTTCGCCGGTCGGCGACCAGAACAGGTCGATGTAGTAGCCGTCAGCGTCGGCGTCGCCAAGTTGCGAGCCGCCGGGCGCGTCTGAGGTCGAGAAGTGACCGTATTCGGCCTCAGCGCCAAAGGCGCCAAGCTGAAACGCCGCTTCAAAGCCAAGATAGGTGTCGCTTTCGAACGCGCCGACAGCGGCGTTATTCGACTGCCTGTTCGACAGGCCACTTGGGCTGAGCGAGAGCGTGTTATTGAACACGTTGCCAGCTCCATCGCCGATGTCGCGATAGCGACCGGTGACGCCCAAGTGCAGCAGCGTCGTGCCTTCGGGCGTGCTTTGGTAGATCGGCGCCCAGGTGAAGCGGCTGATGCCGAAGTAGGCTTCTTGCCCGTTGGCGGCTGTGTCACCGGTGCTTAGCGAATCAGCGCCTTGCAGCGCCGCGCCCCACGACCAGTTGCCGCCGTTGGTGAGAAAACCCACGCCCGGACGCTTACCGAAGCCGCCGGCGGTGATAAGGAATGAGCGTTCGTTGAACGGGATGTTCAGTGAGGAGTCGCGGTCTTCCATCGGCGAAATGGCATTGTGGTTGCCGAATAGCCACGAGGACGTGTCGCCAGCGTACTCAAGATACATGTCGTCGACATTGACCGAGCCGCCAATCGAGAAGTCGAACTTGGCGTTGTAGCGCCAGTGCTCAGTGAGACGCCCGTCGACACCGAGGAACGCGCGGCGCGCGTATCCGCGAACGCCTGACTCATTGACACCGGTGCAGGCAGTGTTGGCGCAGTCTGCGTCGGTGAAAGCGAGATCGTACATAAAGCGGCCATTGACATGGAAGCGGCGATCTTCCTCGCGCGTCTCCGGCGCACCGTTCCAACGAGTCGTCACGTCCGCGCTAGCGTTTGTCACAGAAGCGACCATTCCAGTCGCGCTCGCCAAAGCTGCAAGCGCAGCCGTTGTGATTGCATGCGTCTTCTTCATCTGAAGGACCCCCTTCCAAACCTCGGCCCAAGCTCCTGGTGCGGGTGTCGACTCACACAAGCACCAGCTCGGTCGCGGCGGGGGTTAGTCCTCAGCGGTGAAAGCTGCGCGACGGATCAATGAAGGATGCGCGACGCCGCGATTGCAGTTTTGTGACGTGGCGGGAACACCTCATTTGCGCTTTTGGATAGCGCGCCGAACGAGCGTCACATCGTTTTGACCTCGCAAGGGAAATTAACCATCAATAGCTCTTTACATTGGGGAACGATCGCCATATTTCGCAACGTTACCGGCGGACCTGGAAACAGCGTCCACTAACGCCCCCTCGGCCCAGGCCACCTGGGGGATCGCACAAAGCGGGAAAGCAGGAAGCTTCCCGGCGATCTTCCGGCGCAAGCTCCCAAGGGCGGACCTGACATTTAAGCATGTCCGACTAACGCCGGCCTGGGAATGAACTGAACCGCCGAAAGCGGTTACGAGTTTTAAGGAGCAGCCGGATGGACTCTGTCCTCTCGCCTCTTGAGCTGACTGCGCGCGAAGCGCCGGACGGCCCCGTGGCTATCGCCCGCCCGCACCGCGTCCGCGCGGCTGCCGAGTGGTTCCTCGCCAATTTTCCCGGTGAGACATTTTACGCGGTGAAGGCCAATCCGTCGGAATGGGTGCTTGAGGCGCTCTGGGGCGCCGGGGTCCGCAGCTTCGATGTCGCCTCTGACAACGAAGCGGCGTTGGTCGCGAGAAAGTTCCCGGCCGCGCAGCTCGCTTTTATGCACCCAGTTAAGAGCCGCCGCGCCATTGGCCGCGCCTTTCATGATTTCGGCGTGAAGACCTTTGCTCTCGATAGCGAAGACGAACTCAACAAGATTCTGGCCGAAACCGGCTTCGCGAAGGATTTGACCCTCGTCGTCCGCTTTGCCGTCTCGGGCGACGGCGCCGCCTACCCGCTGACGAGAAAATTCGGCGTCACACCGGAAGAAGCTCCGTCTCTGCTGCGTAAGACGCGTCAGGCGTCCGAGGAGATGCTGGGCGTTTCCTTCCATGTTGGCTCGCAGTGCATGCGCACGGACGCCTACCGCACCGCTATGGACGGGGTGAATCGCGCGATTGTTGAAGCCGGTGTCTTGGTCGATGTGGTTGATGTCGGCGGCGGCTTCCCGGCGATCTATCCGGGCATGACGCCTCCGCCCATGATCGAGTACGCAAATTCGATCAAGCAAGGTTTTGAGGAGATGTTTGTCGCTCAAAACGCTAAGCTTTGGGCTGAGCCGGGACGTGCGCTTGTCGCCGAAGCGGGCTCGACGGTCACGCGCGTCGAGCTGCGCAAGGGGGACGCGCTCTATCTCAACGACGGCGCCTTCGGCACGCTGTTCGACGCCACGCACCTGAACTGGGCGTTTCCGGCAAAGCTGCTGCGTGAGAAACCTTCGCGCGCCAAGCTCGCGCCGTTCCGCCTCTATGGCCCGACTTGCGACAGTATGGACGCCGCAGCTGGCCCGTTCATGCTGCCCGCCGACATCCAAGAAGGCGATCTGATCGAGATCGGCTCGCTCGGCGCTTACGGCACGGCAATGGGCACGCGCTTCAACGGCTTCGGCGAAACCGTGACGATCGAGTCAAAAGACGCGCCGTGGCCGAGCATGTACGGCGAGGCGACCGCCAAGGTTGTCGCGATGCCGAAACGCAGGCGCGCGACCACCAAGAAACCGAAGCCTGTCTGACGACAGCTCAGAATTCCAAACGGGGCTCGCGGCGACGCGAGCCCCGTTCCTATTGCATGCGACGATAAACGTAGGCCTGGCCGCCCTGCGTCATGGTCAGGGCTGGCGATGACGCATCGCCAGCCGTTTGAAACTCTAGAGTGATGTTGTCTTCACGCAGAAAGAACAGCGTTGCGGTCTCCGCATAAAGCGAAAAGCGGTTCGGGCCCGAAGCGCCAACGAGGTGATCGCCATCGCGCGTAATCACCAGAGTATCGCCCGGCGCGAACTGGTAGGTCCCTACAAGGCGGTCGAGCACCGCCGGCGGCACGGCGATTGCGACGCGTATTGGGATCGGCGTGACATCGACCTCCATCGCCGGATCGAGCACCCGCAGCCCCATGTCATCGACGCCGATGCCGGTTTGCATGTTGGCGAATGCAAGCACGCCCGCTTCTCCGGGCGCAACGGCCATAAAAGCGCGCACACCGCCGCCACTGCCGTTGCTCCATCCGAGCATGCGTCCCTGGCGCTCAATCACACGCCAGCCCAGCGCCATCTGCGTCTGCGGATCGGGGCCAGGACGACGCAGCGAGAACATGTCGTGTGCAGCGCGCGCGAGCGGCGTATCGAACGGCTCGGTCCAAAGGGCGACAAATTTGCGGAGATCGCGAGCCGTCGAGAAAAGGCCACCCGCGGGCGCCAGCGCGCCGAATTCCCAGACATGAGCTGGCGCGAATTCCATGTCATAACCTTGGATGAAATGGGCCTGCATCGAAGCGCTAGGTTCAAGCGTCGTCGCGCGCATCCGAAGCGGCGTCAGAATGCGCTCCTGCAGAATTTCCGCGTATGGCTTGCCCAGCCTCGCGCTCAATGCGGCGCCAAGCAAAGCAAACCCGTAATTCGAATACTCGAACACCGTGCCGGGCGCGCGGCTCAGGGACGTTGCTTCGATATCGGCGCGCAGGTCCTCATGCGTGTAGCCGGCGTACGGATTGTCTTGCCCCCTGCTGAACCGGCTCGGCGGACGCAAAGGCAAACCACTTGTGTGGGTCGCAAGGTCAAGCAGGGTGATCGCGCGTCCCTCAAAGCGCGGCGCGTTGACCGGAAAGTACGCCGCCAATTCATCATCGAGGGCAAGTTCGCCGCGCAGCACGGCATCCGAGAGCAAGAGCGCCGTAAAGATTTTCGTGAGCGACGCTATTTGAAACGGCGTATCCAGCGAGACGCGACGCCCGCTCTCACGCGACACCGTTCCGTGGCGCACAGTCCAAGCGTTGCGGTCACGCACCACCGAAACCAAGCCACCGGTGCCGCGGTGCTGCGCATCGATCCGTCCACGCAGCAGCCCGGCAATGTCTTCACGAGAGCCTGGAGCTGCCTCTGCCCACGCCTCGGCGCCGAGCGAACCAATCCCTGCCGCCAAGGCGAAGCTCAACGCGCCGCGGCGCGAAATCATTCGCATGTCCTCACAACTAGATCGCCGTCATCCCGCCATCGACCACGAGTTCGGAGCCGGTCACGAAGGCTGCTGCATCCGATGCCAGGAACGCCACCGCGTTCGCGACGTCAATATCGCGACCCATGCGTTTGAGGGGGTGACGCTCCGCGAAATTGTCGCGGATCGCATTCGCGCCCTGCCCGGTCACTTTCTCCAGCACCGTCGCCGCCTCCGCCATCATTGGGGTGTCGATGATGCCCGGGTGGACTGAGTTCACCCGCACCTTCAACGGCGCTGATTCAAGCGCCGCACCCTTCGTCATCAACCGCACCGCGCCCTTCGATGCGTTGTACGCTAGAATGTTGGGTCCGCCGACGAGACCGGCAACAGATGAGATGTTCACCACCACGCCACCGCCATCCCATTGCTGCGCGCGCTCGGCAATCACCGGAATGCAATGCTTAAGCCCGAGAAACACGCCTTCGACATTGATCGCCTGCATCTTGCGGAAGCTCTCAAGCGTCTCCGCCGCCATCGGCTTTACCCAGAACACGCCGGCATTGTTCACGAGGATGTCGAGCCCGCCGAACGTGTCTTTCGCGAACGCAACGGCGGCGATCCATTCTTCTTCGCTGGTGACGTCGTGCTTGAAGTAAGCGCCGCCCATCGAGGTCGCGGTCTCCTCGCCATCGCGAATATCACTCACCACAACCTTCGCGCCCTTCGCCGCCAGCGCCTTCGCCGCCGCAGCGCCAAGCCCGCGTGCACCACCAGTCACAAGCGCCACGCGCCCTTTCAGATCGCTCATCGTTTCCTCCGCGGCGCAACTTGGCACACGGGCTCGGCGGGGACCACGGGCCATCGTCGCGTAAACTTGCTTGCATTCCCGGCGAATTGCCCTATTTGCAGCCGCGTCTCGTGTCGGCGGAGCGTCCGCGGGGCCATAAGTTGCTGACGCCGCCCATAGGAGCACCTCCCGTGGCTGAACCCAAAATCGACTCGAACCGCAAAGCAGAACTTCTCGCCAACGTCGTCGAGCACATCGACATCACGACATTCGACGCGCGCCCGATCATCGACGCCTACGGCAAGATGAGCTTCACCAGCCGTGACACCGCGCGCGCCGCGCAAATCCTCAACATGGCGCTCGAAGATCAGAAGTGCTCGACCTGGCTGATCATGGCCGGCTCCACCGGCGCCGGCGGCTGCCTGCACGTCTGGCGCGACATGGTCACCTACAACATGGCCGACGCCATCGTCGCCACCGGCGCCTCGATCATCGACATGGATTTCCTCGAAGCCCTCGGCTTCAAGCACTACCAAGCCAAGGAAATCCCGGACGACAACACGCTGCGCTCGCTCTACATCGACCGCATCTACGATACGTACATTGATGAAGAAGAGCTGCAGCACGTCGATCACACGATCTTCGCCATCTGCGAACAGCTCGAGCCGCGCCCGTACACCTCGCGCGAGTTCATCTATGAGATCGGCAAGTGGCTCGCCGCCGGCAACGCCAAGAAGAAGGACTCGCTAATCCAGCGCGCCTACGAAAAGGGCGTGCCGATCTTCGTGCCGGCCTTCTCGGATTGCTCGGCCGGCTTCGGCATCGTGAAGCACCAGGTCGAGCGCCGCAAAGCCGGCAAACCGTACGTCACCATCGACAGCGGCGGCGACTTCCGTGAACTGACCGAGATCAAACTCGCCGCCGGCACCACGGCTCTCTTCATGGTCGGCGGCGGCGTGCCGAAGAACTTCGCGCAAGATACCGTCGTCTGCGCCGAAATCCTCGGCCACGACGATGTCGAAGTGCACAAGTACGCGGTGCAGATCACCGTCGCCGACGTGCGCGACGGCGCCTGCTCCTCTTCGACGCTGCAAGAAGCCGCAAGCTGGGGCAAGGTGAGCACCGTGCACGAGCAAATGGTGTTCGCAGAGGCGACTTCGGTAGCTCCGCTCATCGTAAGCGACGCCTACCACCGCGGCGCCTGGAAAAAGCGCGAAGCGCGGAATTGGGCGAAGCTGTTTAAGTAAACTCCGTCGCTCCCCTTCTCCCTTGCGGAGAAGGGGCCGGGGGATGAGGGGCGAAGACACGCGCGCGCTGTTCGCAAAAGCTCGCCGCGCTCGATCCTGCACCACCGCAGCAGCTCAACGCCCCTCACCCCCTAACCCCCTCTCCGCGAGGGAGAGGGGAATCGAGAAACACGAAGGCCGCTCCTTTCGGAGCGGCCTTTTGTTGTCAGCCGCCACGGCATGCGTCTAAATACGCCGCATGATTTTGCGCCACATCATTGCGCATTTCCGCAAACAGGAATGGACCGCCATCGCGATCGACTTTGTCATCGTCGTGATTGGCGTGTTCATTGGTATTCAGGTCGCTAATTGGAACGAAGCGCGGTTGGACGCGCAGCGCGAACGCGCCTATCTTGTCGCCTTGCAAGGAGATTTTCGCGAGGTCATTGCAGAGCTGGAGCACGACATCGCGCGTTACGACGACATCGCCGATTCGATGACGTTCCTGCTTGAACAATCGCGGATGACCCAGTCGGACGCTTCGCTTGATCAGCTAAACCAAGCCGCTGGGCAGCTCATCGCGATGGAAGGCACAAGCATCGTCTCTGATACCTATTCGAATCTCACGGGCTCGGGCGACCTCTCCATCATCAAGCGCCAGGCGTTGAAAGACGCGATGGCCTCATTCTTTGGAAGCTACGACGTCGTTCTCCTCGTCAGCGAAACACACGAGAAACAGCTCGTTGGCATTTTGCAACCCTACATTATCGACCACCTCGACTATGTCGGCATGCTGCCGAGGACGCGCGGTTTGACGCCGAGCGCCGCATTCGATCCAGAACGCATCCGAACCGTCCTGCGAACCCGTGAATTCCGCAACGTCGTCGCCGTCAAATGGGACATCGTCACCGACCTTCGCAACGTGATGAACACTGCGCTCGAAGAGGCGCGCGGTGTTGAAGCGTTGCTCACCGAGGAATTGGAACGCAACTCATAGCCCGCTAGACAGAGGCGTACGTCAGCTTCAGCGCGTTTTCTCCAATCCGATCACTCCCTGTCAGCCGGAGCCGCGGGCGCGCTTCAACGAAGAACGGTTCGCCGTGGCCGAGCACGACGGGATGCAGGAAGATGTGATACTCATCGATCAGACCAAGCTTCGCCAAACTCGCCGCGAGCTTCGGCCCGCCCACTTCGATCTCGCCCTCGCGCTCGGCCTTCAGTTTGCGGATCGCCGCTTCAAAATCACGGCTGATCAGCGTCGCGTTCGGCCCAACTTCCTTCAAAGATTTTGACACAACCCATTTCGGCATCGCCCGCCACGCCTCAGCGAACGCGCGCAGATCGTCTTGCGCGCGGCCATCCTGGTTCCACGCATCGCTATCCCAGTAGCTCATGAGCTCGTAGAGGCGCGAGCCGTAGATGCTGCCCGCCGTCTTGCGCGTCTGCTCGATGAAGTAGCGAAACAGCGCAGGATCAGGCGCGAACCTGTCGTAGTCGACGTAGCCGTCGAGCGACATGTTCATTCCGAAGACGAGTTTGGCCATGGACTAGTCCTTTGTAGCGTCGTAATCCGCCTTCTGCGCCGCGAACGCGCGCTTGAACGCCGGCCGCGCCTTGCCGCGCTCCATGTACGCGACGAGCCTGGCAAATTCCACCAACGGCGTCTGCCTTTCTATCCGGCGAAGCGCCTGAACCATCAGCACGTCAGCGGCGCTGAAATCGCCGTCGAGCCAGTCCGCCTCGCCGAGCCGCGCCGAGAGCTCGGTTAAACGGTCGCCAATACGTTGTTCGACCAGCGGCATGCGCTCAGCGGCCCACGCCTTATCGCTTTCCAGATATTCCATCACCTCGCGCTGCACGATGAGCGGTTCGATGTCGCTCACCACCGCAAACATCCAGGCAATCGCGCGCGCCCGCGCGTTAGCATTGGCGGGCAAAAGTCCGGGAAAGCGTTCGGCGATGTGCAAAACGATGGCGCCGGATTCAAACAGGATGAGATCGCCTTCTTCGTAGGTCGGGATTTGGCCGAACGGATTGCGCGCGCGGTGCTCCGGCTTCTTGAAGTCGGCCCATGGAATCAATCGCATCGCGTACGGCTGCCCCACTTCCTCCAGGGCCCAGCGCACGATCATGTCACGCGCCAGCCCGGCGCCTTGGTCCAGAGAATTTGCGAAGGCGGTTATGGTAATGCTCATGATGAGGTTCCTTGTCGGATCGCTCCGAGGACGGTCCGAAGCCGGGTGCGCCGACATTTATGTGAGCGCCGATGTCGGCGACGGCCCCCGCTCTACGTCCTAGGATCAGGGCCACGAATCTGGAAGGAACCCGCATGAACAAGAACACCATCTGCCTCTGGTACAACAAAGACGCTGAGGACGCCGCGCGCTTTTATGCGGAGACGTTCCCAGATAGCCGCGTCGGCAAGATCAGCCGCGCGCCGGGTGATTATCCGGATGGCAAGCAGGGCGATGTGCTTGTGGTGGAGTTCACCGTCTGCGGCATTCCCTGCATCGGTCTGAATGGCGGTCCACAGTTTCCGCAGACCGAAGCCTTTTCGTTCCAAATTGCGACCGAGGATCAGGCCGAGACCGATCGCTACTGGAATGCCATCGTCGGCAACGGCGGGAGAGAAAGCGAGTGCGGCTGGTGCAAGGATAAGTGGGGCCTCAATTGGCAGATCACGCCGCGGACGCTGACCGAAGCCATGGCCGCCGGCGGCGACGAAGCCAAGCGCGCCTTCGACGCCATGATGACTATGCAGAAGATCGACGTCGCCAAAATCGACGCGGCGCGGCGCGGCTAGTCGCGCAGTGGAGGCGGCCCAATATCCGCTGAGGATGCGGTGAGACGCGACCGGTATCCCCGAAGATGCCCCGCCATGCACCGTTTGCTTTTGTGACAATTCTGTTTAAGCCGCTCCGAGACGGCGCCCGCGCCGCCTTGAGGGTGGATCATGATGAAACTTCAAACGCTTATCTTCGCGGCGACGCTCGCAGTCGCTGCCCCTGCGTTCGCGCAAAACCGCGCCACGATTGAAGCCACACCCATCATCGACGGCGCCGCACTGACGGGCCCGGCGCCTTCCACCGACTCCGCACGTGGCGCAGCAGATCGCCTCTCCATGCATCCAGCTGTCTCGGCCGAGCGCCTCGCGCAGGCGCGCGCGGACGTTCCGTGGAGCCCGTGGGTCGCGATGCATCCGGTGTTCGGCGATACCTTCACCGAGGCGCGCCTGCCGCGCACAGCGCGCGTCTTCGCTGACGTGCTGAACGGCCTTTCGCCGCCGATCGGCGCCGCGAAAGAAGCGTATGCGCGCCGCCGCCCATTCTTGGACGATCCGAACGTCATTCAATGCGACACGCCGGACGAGCGCCTCGCTGCCAGTGGCTCATTTCCGTCTGGCCACAGCGCAGGCGGCTGGGCTTGGGCTCTGGTAATGGCCGAGCTTGCGCCATCGCGCGCCGACGCGATCCTCCAGCGCGGGCGCGATTTTGGCGATAGCCGGGTGATTTGCGGCTACCACTTCCCAAGCGACATTGAAGCCGGTCGCATGCTTGCCGCCGGCGTCATCGCCCGCCTGCACGCCGATCCGCAGTTCCGCCGCGATCTGGACGCCGCCCGCCGCGAACTCGCGCGCGCATATCCAAACTGATCACAGCGCATCGCGTCGCTGTTTGAGAAAGCCAATGAGCGCGTGATCATCGGCGCGCTCAATTGCGCCGTCATAGGCTACCCGCGCCGCCTCGACGCGTCCCAGTCGCGCGCAGAGATAAGCCCGCAACGCCCAGTAGGGCTGATAGTCGTTGAGCGCCGGATTGAGCCGCGCAACGTCTTCCGCCGCAGCCAAGCCGCGCTCTGGCCCATCGCGGCGCGCAATCGCTGCGGCCGCATTGAGCCGCACAACCGGCGAGCCGGTCAGCTCCGAAAGCGCGGCATAGAGTAACACGATCGCGTCCCAGTCCGCTTCGCCCTTCCAAGCGCGCGTTGCGTGCGCCGATTGGATCGCCGCTTCAAGCTGATAACGCCCAGGCCGCTTGGCCGCGCTCGCCGCGCGCAACACACCTTCAGCTTCCGGCGGTCAGGCAGGTCGCGCGCCGCGATCTCGGCCTCAAGCTCTTCAATGCCCAGCACGATCTGGCGTTCGCCCGCCTGCGCCGTATGTCTGCGTCGCGCTACATCGATCAGCTTGCGCTTGGCGGCCGCGAATAACCACGCTTCGGGATTGTCCGGCACAGCGCCTCGCGGCCACGCCGAGAGCGCAGCCGCGAATGCTTCCGCCAGCGCATCTTCCGCCGCCGCCACGTCGCGCGTCCGCCCTGCGAGCATTGCGAGCAACCGCCCGTAACTCTCGCGTGCGACACGCTCGGCGACCGCCGCTGCGTTCAACGCATAACGACGGGGCGGACCTCGATCCGCCCATAGCGCGCGCCCGGACACTTCGCCGCCCACGCCAGCGCGTCTTCCATGCTCTCAACGCTAACGAGGTAATAGCCGCCCAGCGTTTCCTTGGTTTCGGCGAACGGCCCGTCCACGACCTTTTGCTTGCCGCCGGACACGCTCACCGTCTTCGCCGTGGCGACCGATTGCAGCTCATCGCCAGCCACCAGAACACCCGCCTTCGCAAGATCCTCTGTGTAGGCCATATAGGTGCCCATTTCGGCAGAGAGCTGGTCTGGCGTCAGCTCCGCCCATTTGGATTCCTCACCGTAAATCAAAAGCAGGTATTGCGTCATAGCGCTCTCCACGGGCTGCCTGGGTCAATCACCCACGCCAAGGTGACGCGCGCCGCGGGCACGTTTCGACACTCACGCAGCTTTTTTTGCCGAATCCTTCAACAACCCCAACTTCACCATGCTCTCGGCCGTGGCGACGATGCACTCTTCGTTGGAGATTGGCTTGTAACCCAAAAGGCGCTTGGCCTTTTCGTTGGTCGCATTCTTGTGCTTGCCGAGTTCAGGGACGATTTGCGCGACCGCCGGGTCGCGTTTGGCCGCCATCCGCACCATAAAGTCGGGAAGCTGCAAGGTAGGCACGCGCTTCGCTGCCGCCCCCATCCGCCGCTTCAAGATTTGTGCAATTTGCTTCATCGACAGAAAATCTCCGGCGACAGCGAGGAAGCGTTGGCTCTTCGCAGCCGGGTTGGTCATGCACTCGATGTGCATCCAAGCCACATCGCGGACATCGACGGCGCCAAAGTACAAACGCGGCACGCCGGGAAGCGCTCCGTCCATGAGACGTTGCACCAGCAGAATCGAGGTCGAATAGTCTGGCCCCAACACCGGTCCGAACACACCGACCGGATTCACTACCGCAAGCTCCAGCGATCCGCCTTCGTTCGCGACAAAATCCCATGCCGCCTTTTCGGCGATGGTTTTCGATTTGACGTAGGCGCGAACGTCATCGCCACCCGGATCGGTCCAATTCTCTTCGTTGTAAGGTTCTTTAGAAACCTTCTGACCGTAGCCGATTGCGGCAAACGATGACGTGAGCACGACGCGTTTCACACCTGCATCTCGCGCCGCCTTCAGCACGCGCAGGGCGCCATCGCGCGCAGGGATGATGAGTTCATCTTCGTGCTTCGGCGCGGCAGGCGGGAATGGCGACGCGACATGGAGCACATAGGCGCAACCGGCGACTGCCTCTGCCCAACCTTCATCCTTGGTGAGATCCGCCGCCGCGAAAGTCAGCGCCTCGCCCGCTTCTACACCGCCCTGGCGCACCATCGCGCGGACGTCCCCTTCGCGCGATAGCGAGCGCACTGTGGTGCGGACGCGATAGCCCTTCTGAAGCAATTGAACGATGCAGTGCGCGCCGATGAAGCCTGAACCGCCGGTGACTAGAACGAGTTCTCCCGACATTGGCACCTCCGCCTAGGCGCGCGCGGGAACGACGCGCTCCACAAGTTGATCAAACGCTTCCCAGAATTGATTCCGAATGGGATCAACTTCCATAAGAATTTCGTGCTTGGCGCCTTCAATCGTGATGTGCCGCACATCCGGTAGTTCTTGGACGACGGCTTCCTGCGCCGAATTGTCGACAAGCTGCTCCTCGCCAGCAGTGGCGACGAGGATGGGGATACGCACATGCGCGAGCGCGCCGGGCTGCCGAAAAGCCTCGGTCGCATCGGCGGCGGCGGCAACCCAGCCATTTGTCGGCCCGGCGAGCGCCAGACGCGGCTCTTCGGCGATTAGACCCTGACAGCGATCATGGCGCGCCTTGTCATGCGTCACCGCGTTTTTCTTAAAGTTCTCGCGCTTCCACTTTTTCTCGACGTTCGGCGCAAACTGTCCACCGGCCCCGAGCGAAACCATAAAGCGCACGTACTTCTTCGCGAAGTCGGACAAATTTGGGATGCCCCACATCGGCGCAGAGAATGCGGCTGCATCGTATTCGACACGGCGGGTCATCAACGCGCGCAGCGTAATGGCGCCCCCCATCGAGTGCGCAAGCCCGATGTAGGGACGCGGCAAGCGGTCGGCGAGCAACTTCAACGCTGTGGAAAGATCATTCACCGGATCGTCGAAGCTGACGATGTGTCCCTTCAGTGAGTTTTCAACCTCGCGCCCTGAAAGACCCTGTCCGCGCCAGTCAATGCAAAAAACGGCAAATCCGCGAGACTGAAGCTCGCGGATTACTTCGAAATACTTTTCGATGAACTCTGTCCGCCCTGGCGCAACAATCACCGAGCCACGAGCTTCGCCGCGCGAGGAAGGTGCGGTCAGCACCCGCACCTTCACGCCGCCGCGGCCTTCAAGCCAATGCTCTTCCGCCCCATCGGGCGGTTCGTTGCCAGGAACGCGAACGAACGCCAATGCTTAGCCGCGCAGCTTGGCCATAACGCCTTGCAGCTGCATGGCGACGCCCATGTCGCCTTCGACGCGCAGCTTGCCTTGCATGAATGCGGCGGTCGGATCGAGCTTGCCGCCAGCCATGTCGACGAAATCTTCCAGCTTCACCTTGATGGTGGTGTCGGCCGCGCCATCGTCGGCGGAGACTTTGCCGGCTGCGCCGTCTAGGAAGATCTTGCCTGCGTCGCCGAAGTCAAACTTCACTTTCTTGCCGGGCACGGTGACATTGCCATCGGTGAAGCGCTTCAGGATTTCATCGTACGTCATGGCTTTTCCTCCGGACCCTTCGTGGCCTTCGGGCCCTCTTACACACCACGACAGCGTTCGCCGCAAGAGTGACGGCGGCGTCAAGCTTGCGACTGCTGCTCGCTGGCCGGCCTTAGGGCGCCGCCGGGGCACTCCCGCTCGGTTTGCGGAATTTGAGTGTCATGCGGTCGCTTTCGCCAATCGCCTCATAGGGCGATGTGTCGAAACGGGGGTTGTCTTCCTGGCCTAGCGGCGAGGTGCGTAGCGTTGGCGGCAGCGTCCAAACGCCAAATGGATGATCACGGGTGTCACGCGCATTGGCGTTCAGGTCGCTCGCCGCGACAAACTCAAAGCCCGCCTCCTGCGCCAGTGCGCGGACGTAGGCCTCCTGCACGTAACCTGTCCCCGCAAGCGGATCTTGCAGGCCCGTTGAGGATGCTCGGTGCTGTTCGATGCCAAAGGCGCCGCCAGGTTTCAGCGCAGCAAGGACGCCCGCGAAGACACGCTCAGCGATGCCAGCCGCCATCAATGTGTGGACGTTGTTCGCGAGGATCGCCAGATCAACGCTGTTGGCAGGCGCGAGTGCCGCACCGGTGTTGGTGACAGCCGTCTCTGAAATCTCGCCATAGAGTTCGTCGTCGTGGTCGAAGCGCGATTGCCAGGCCGCCAGCGTCTCGCGCTGGGCAACGGAGCCGCGGTGAGGATCGAAGCTAGCAGCTATGAGGTGCCCGCCATTTGCTTTGAGATACGGCGCGAGGATCGACGTGTACCAGCCGAGTCCCGGATAGATTTCCAGCACTGTCATGTCGCCCTGCAGGCCCCAGAAGAGCAACGTCTGCAGCGGATGACGCCATTGGTCACGCTCGGGATCAATGCGCCAATCGCCGGCTATCGCCCAGGCGAGCGACCCCTGCGGCGGCGCATCGGCCCCGCTTTGTTGTGAGCGGCCGCAAGCGGCAAGACCAAGGCCCAATCCAAGCGTCGCAGAACGGCGTGTCAGCAGCATGGGTCGAGCGCTAAGCCCGAAGGCCTAAGATTGTCAAAACGATGGGGTCCGGAACCAGGTCTTGAACGACCGTTCCGAGCCCCCATCTGCCTGGTGTGCGGCGCCCCATAGAGGGGTCGCATAGCTGGCCGAAACGCCGCCTTCGGGGACGGAAAAGCCGGAAAATAGCTCCTGCGGGAGCGCCTGAATGTCGCTTAGAGAAGGACACGTCACATGGCATCGAACGACCTAAACCCACTTTATCGCACGCTTGTCGGCTTTGACCGCATCGCGAGCCTTATGGACCAAGCTGCGCGTCTTGATGCTGCGCCTGGTTATCCGCCCTTCAATGTCGAGCAGATCGGCGAAGACAATTTCCGCATTGAACTGGCGGTCGCGGGCTTCGCGGAAGACGATCTGAACATCGAGTTCAAGCAGAACTCTCTGCTGGTCACCGGCCAGCGCAAAGCCGTCGAGCAACGCAACTTCCTGCATCGCGGCATCGCCGAACGCAGCTTTGAGCGCCGCTTTGGCCTCGCTGACCACGTCCGCGTCGCCGGCGCCAAGCTGGAGAATGGGCTGCTAACGATCGATCTTGTTCGTGAGCTTCCTGAACTGCTGAAACCGCGCAAAATCGAAATCGGATCTGCAACCGCCGCTAAGTCCAAGCCGAAAGTAGTGGATGCGGCAAACGACGAAACAGAAGCGGCTTAATCCCCCGCTTCCCGCTCGCCGCGCGGCCATCCCCTCCCCCCGCGCCGCGCGGCGAGCACCTCCCCCAATATCCGAACTTTGGCGCGCGTTCCCCCAGACGCGCGCCGTCTTCATTTGGGCGTAGATGAAGTCATCGCGGTGCGGTCGCGCGCGATTTCAGAGCGGCCTGCGGCGCTTTGGTCTGAACGCTAGTCTTCGTCGTCCTCGTCGGCCGCATCCTCAGCGTCGATGGCGTCGTTATCTTGGGGCGACGACGCGAGTAGCGCATCAATGCCAGTCGCCGTCAGAAGCGCGGCCAATGCCTCGTCTTCAACGGCAGCTCGCTTGCGCTTCAACTCGCCAAACGCCTTGGCCGCATAACGCTGCGGTTTCTGTGCGAAGGTTATGCCACCGATATCGACGCTAACGCCGCTCGCGTCATCGGCGACCGCACGCGCATTCGCATCCATCCACAAAAGGTAAGCCGCCGCGATCTCCGAGCGGAGCAACTCCATGACGTCATCGGCCACGTCCGCGAACGAGGCGAACGCGCCATCCGCTTTCGGCGCATCCATCCGCTCCAGCCAACGCACCACGTTCGGCGCCTGCGTCCGCAAGAGAATGCCCGGGGTGGGGTCGGAGTCCAGCTGCGCCAGCTGCCCGGCCAGGCCGAAATCAGCAAGCGATGGCCGTCCGCCAAAGAGGTAAGGACGCTTGCCCAACAGCGTGTCGAGCAACCCAAGAAGTCGTGTGAACGAGCCTTCGATCAACGGCGCCGTCTCGGCCGAGGAACCGACATGATACAAGCGGCTGATCATGCGCGTGCGAACCTGGTCTTCGATACCCTCAGGCTTCTCGGCGCCTTCAAAGATCATGTCGCTGATACGCTTGGCCGCGCTTTCCTGATCCTCCGGGTAGGTCCAGCGATAATGGAACATCGCTTTGTTGAGCCACTCATCGGCATAATCCTCGATGAGCGCCGAGAGAAACGCCAGCGCCGGCTCGGTTGGTGTAATCGACGGTTCGGGGTTCTCCGCCTCAAGCTTCTCGATGATCGGCGTTGAGTCCTGGAAGGCATTTTCCTCGGCATCCACCAGCACCGGGATCAGGGGCAACTTGGCATAGCGCTGGAACTCTTCCTGGGTCGCGTTTGTCCGCGCGCGCCATTCAAAGTCGAGGCCCTTGTAGCGAAGGTAAGAGCGCACCTTCACCGAATACGGCGAAAGCTCCGCGCCATAGAGGCGGAACGGGGCGGTCATGGGAATCTCCCGGAAAACAAAATCGCCGTACGGTGAACCGCACGGCGATTGAAACTTCAAGTCTTAGAACCGCGTCAGACCGGCTTAATGTTCACCGCCGACGGCTTGTTCTTACGTGGGTCGTTTTCGACATCGAAGCTGACCGCTTGACCTTCTTTCAGGCCAGTCAGACCCGAACGCTCAACAGCGCTCACGTGGACGAAAACATCGTTGCCGCCCTCGTCCGGCGCGATAAAGCCGAACCCTTTTTGCATGTTGAACCACTTCACCACGCCCGTAGCCATGGCCGCACTCCTCGCAAACTCCCACGCCCGAAATAGATACGCGGGTTGGACTTTTGGGGGTGAGTAGCCAACGCGGGATACCGCGCGGGTCGTGATCGTCCCGACGTCCGGGCCGCATAGGGCCTTTCTGCTACCGCAGAGTCAAGCAAAAGCGGTTTTTGTTACATTGCCCACAATCAGGGTGGCGTGACGCCGTAGCTGGCGAACGTCGCCTCGATTTCAGACTGCAATTGCTCAGCCGCGACCATGTCTGTGCGTCCTTCCCGCGCTCGACCAAGGCGCAGTGAGGCGATTCCACGCCCGTACAGCGTTTGCGCGACGCGGCGTCCATTGAAAATGGCGGCGTCGAAATCGGCCCAGGCCTGCTGGTTCGCGCCGGTCCGCAGGTTGAGAACGCCGCGCGCGGCCAGAGCGGCGGTATCAATAGAGTTGATCTCAAGGGCTTGGTCGCAATCCCGTCGTGCGGCGTCCAGCTCAACATTGCGCGCCACGCGCACCTCACAGCGCACGCGATAGCCGCCTGGCGTGTCTGGCACGATATTGATGACCCGATCGGCATCAGCCATCGCAAGGTCGAATTCGCCCTGCGCCAGATAGACTTCACTCCGGCGATAATAGGCGCCCGGATGGTCACCGCGCATGCGGATCACTTGATTATAGTCCGCCAGCGCATGCTCCCAATCGCGCAACTCTCGGTAACGATCACCGCGTAGCTTATACGCCTGAGCCCGACCGTCGCCGGTAATGCTGCGCATGGTGATAAGATCGGAGCAGCCGCGAATGCTTTGCTCCGGTGTAAAGTTATTCATCGAATTGAAGCACTGCTGGCGGCGAAGTTCGAAGACCTGCCACTGCACGTCCGCCAATGCTGGCGCTGCTGCGAGAAGCAACCCAATCACGGCAAGTCCGCCAAGCAAGATACGCTTCATGTAATGATCCCTCGTCAGAATCTTACCGTTCGGCGTCTCGGGCGCAAGATGCGTTCGATCAACTAACTTTGTTCTGGACCGACCCGATCAAGTGCAATCGCCAACATTGCGCGCAATGCCGTCTCCATCGCCGGTTCATGAACAAAGAAGCGCGGATTGTGGTTGGGCGCCGCCTCGGCTTGCGTCACCCCTGGCGGATTCACGCCGTAGAAGAAGAAAATGCCGGGCACCGCTTGCTGGAAGTAGGCGAAATCCTCAGCCGGCATAACCGGCTGACCACTCAGCACATGCTCTTCGCCGAGCGCTCTTGTTACCGCCGCGCGTGTCCGCGCCATCAAAGCGGGCGGGTTCACCGTCGGGATCGCGTTTTCAGTGATGGTGACTTCCGCCGTGGCGCCGGAGGCTGCGGCCGTCTCCGTGATCGTTCGACGGATACGCTCATAGAAGCGCTCGCGTGTTTCGGGATTGAGGTACCGCAACGTCCCCTGCATCTGCACGGTCTGCGGGATAATGTTGTAGCGCACGCCGCCTTGGATCATGCCGATCGTCACGATCACCGGCGAACCTACCGCATCCATCTGCCGCGAAGGCACCGTCTGGAGCGCATTGATGATCTGCGACGACGCTACGATTGGATCAATGCCTGCGTGCGGCTGCGCGCCGTGTGTCTGGCTACCGGTCACCGTTATGTCGATGCGATCGGAACCAGCCATCATCGGCCCGGAAATCATGGTCACCGTACCGCTCGCTTGCGGCCAAGCATGCAAGCCGTAGATCGCTTCGGGGTGGAGGTCGCCAAAGACGTTCTCGGCAAGCATGCGGCGTGCCCCGCCTAGCCCGCCTGGGGGCGCGCCTTCCTCCGACGGCTGGAACACGAAGATCACCGTGCCCGCGAGATTCTCACGCTGCGACGCCAAAACCGTCGCAACCGCCATCTGCACGGCGACGTGGGTGTCGTGTCCGCACGCATGCATGATACCGACGTCCTGGCCGTTATAGCGACCGCGCGCCCGTGAGCGGAACGGCAAATCCACTTCTTCCGTCACCGGCAGCGCATCCATATCCGCGCGGAACGCAATCACCGGCCCGGGTCGCCCTCCGCGCAACACGCCGACAACGCCGGTCTGCGCCACACCCGTCCGCACTTCCATTCGCAGCGAACGCAGATGCTGCGCCACGATGCGCGAAGTGCGTACCTCTTCGTACGAAAGCTCTGGATGCTCATGAAAGTCCCGCCGCCACGCGATCATGCGCGGGAGTACGGATTGGATGGAGGACTCAACCGAAGGCGTGAAGCCTGTCGCTTGCTGCGCGCTCGCCGATGTCACACCAAGCGCCAAGACCATCAGCGCCGCACCGAAACCCATTTTCATGACATCCCCCTCGAATTCTTGGCGCCAGCTAAGCGCGCTGCGCCGCCATAAGCAATTCGCCACATGACGGCGCCGGCAGCGGCCCCAGCGGCAAGCGGTAAGCCCGCCCGCCGAACCGCGCCCTGCAACATCAAGCCCCAGTCAATCGGAACACCCAAGCCGAGGACGTAGATCACCGCATTGATCTGCGGCGCGACCACCATCGCAATGGCGCCGATGCCCATCGCTACCAAAAGCCCGCCCCCGCGCTCGGCGCGCAGCACCGCCCAAAGGCCGATGCCGAAGCCAAGTCCCAGCGCATAGTCGATGAGCCCCCCGCGAACGTCGGGCGCCAGCGCCATCCAATCGTCAGCGGTGAAAACGCCGACAGCGCCCCAATACCGGGATGCAAATTGCACCACGATGAACGCGCAGCAAACGATCGCGCCAGCAAGCACAGCGAGCGCGAACCGTGCGGCGGTCACCGCACCCCAGCCGCCAACAAGTCGTGCATGTGCACGACGCCGACCGGCTTGCCGTCCACCACAGCGAACAACAAGGTAATCCGCTTCTCGTTCATGATCGCGATCGCGTCCGCGATCGGCGCATCCGGCGCGATTGTCTTCGGGTTCGCCGTCATGATGTCGCGCGCGGTTTTGCTGAACATCTCCGGCGTCAGCTTCCGCCGCAAATCGCCGTCTGTGACGATCCCAATCAGCTTGCCGCCTTCGATCACGCCGACAGCGCCAATGCCGCCAACGCTCATCGCCTTCATCGTGTCGGCCACCGACACATCGGGCGAAATCAGCGGGTCGCTCTGACCGACGCGCATCACATCAGTCACCTTCTTCAGCGCCGCGCCCAACTTGCCGCCCGGATGGATCGCGCCGAAATGATCAGCCGTGAACCCGCGCGCTTTGATGAGCGCCACCGAAAGCGCATCCCCCAACGCCAGACACATCGTCGTCGACGTCGTCGGCGCCGGCGCCTCTTCACTCGCCTCACCGCACTCCGGCAGCACCAATGCCGCTGTCGACGCCTTCGCCAGCGAAGAGCCCGGCTTAAATGTCATGCCAATGATCGGCACGTGGATACGCCGGCAATGATAAAGCAGATCGGAAAGCTCGGCCGTCTCGCCCGAGCGCGAAATCGCCAGCACGCAATCGGCCTCGACGATCATCCCCAGATCGCCATGGCTCGCTTCCGCCGGATGCACAAATTGCGCGGGCGTACCCGTCGACGCCAAAGTCGCCGCGATCTTGCGCGCGATGTGGCCCGATTTGCCCATGCCAGAGACGATCACCCGCCCCTTGGTCTCGGCCAGCAGCTGCGCCGCGTGCACGAACGGCGCGTTCAGCGCCCCGGCCAGCGCATCCGCCAATTGCTCCAGCGCCTTGGCCTCAACGCGAATAGTCTCTTGCCCCGCCGCCACGGCAGCCTTCGGGTCGATCATGCTCATGGAGCGCGGTCTCGCATGGTGAGGCGAAAAAGGGAAGAAACACAGCCGCCTACCAATGCGTCACGCTGAGCCTGCCGAAGCGCGACGTCACCGCTTCGCCTTCGACAAGCTCAGGCTGACGCTATGGGGAGGCCAGTTGAGCCAAGAGGAGCCGCCCTCTATGTCTCCGCCACCGTGATCCGCCGCCCCGCCTTCCCCGCATGAGCCTTATCCAGACCATGGGCTCAGCCGCAAATGGCGGCGCGGAGGCTTATTTCGTCGCGCTCACGGGCGCCTTCCAGCGCGCGGGACTGAAACAAGCCGCCGCCATCCGCGCGCATGCCGGCCGCGAAGCCGCGCTCGCGCAACTCGGCATCACGACCCGTGTGCTGCCGTTCTCCAAGCCGTTCGACTTCGCTACGCCGGGCGCCATTGCCGCGCTTGCACGCGAGGAAGACACGCGTGTCATCATCGCTTGGATGAACCGCGCCGCGAGCCTCACGCCCGCCGGCCCCTGGAAGCGCATCGGCCGCCTCGGCGGCTACTACAAGCTCAAGAACTATCGCGGCTTCGACGCGCTTGTCGGCAACACGCAAGACATCGTCGATTGGATCGTGCGCGAAGGATGGCCGAAGGAGCGCGCGCACTACATCCCCAACTTTGCCAGCGCCGGCGACGGCGGCAAACTCAACCGCGCCGCACTCAAAACGCCGGAAGGCGTGCCGCTTCTCCTCGGCATGGGCCGCTTGCACACAAGTAAAGCACACGACGTCACGCTCCGCGCGCTGCAACAACTCCCCGACGCCTATCTCTGGATCGCCGGCGATGGCCCCGACGAAGCCATCCTGAAATCGCAAGCCGCCGATCTCGGCGTCGCCGATCGCGTCCGCTTTCTCGGCTGGCGCGACGACGCGCCTTCGCTCTACCGCACCGCCGATCTCGTGCTCTTTCCCTCGCGCTTCGAGCCACTCGGCAATGTCGTCATTCAATCGTGGGCGCACGGCGTGCCGGTGATCGCCGCCAAATCCGCCGGCCCAGGCGCCCTTATTCGCGACGGCGAAGACGGCTTCCTCATCGAAATCGATGACGCAGAAGCCCTCGCCGCCAAAACAAAAGTGCTCCTGGCCGACAAAACGCTCTCCGCGACATTCGTCGCCAACGGCGCCAAGCGCGCCGAAACCGAATTCAGCGAAGCCGCGATCGTCGCCCAATGGCGTGCGCTGTTTGACACGATGGGAGGTCTCTGATGTGCGGCATCGCCGGCATCATCGGTGAAGCGATCGGCGCGCACGCGCTGATCGCGGCAATCGCCCACCGCGGCCCAAACGGCATCCGCGTCGAAGAGAGCGAAAAATACTCACTCGCCCACGCGCGCCTCTCGATCATCGACCTCGAGGGCGGCTGGCAACCTCTACACGCCGCAGGCAGCACCATCATCGGCAACGGCGAGATCTACAATTACCTCGAACTCACCGAAGAGTTTCAGCTGAAGAGCAAACTCAGCACCGGCTCCGATTTCGAACCGCTGCTGCACATCTACGCGCAAGAAGGCGAAGCCGCCTTCGACCGCCTGCGCGGCATGTACGCCTTCTGCCTCATCGGCGCCGACGGCCGCACCTGGCTCGTCCGCGACCCCTTCGGCATCAAGCCGCTCTACATCCACGCAAGAAACGGCGCCGTCGCTTTCTCATCCGAACCACGCTCGTTCGGCCAAGCGAAGGTAGTCTCCGCGATCTCCAACCAAGTCGCCGCGCTCCATTACACACTCGAAAACGAAACCGCCTGGCCCGGCGTCATCCGCCTCGAACCGGGCGAGGTTATCGAAATCGTCGACGGCGTGCCGAAGAGACATCGAGTTCGCACTGCGATCCCCTCCCCCTTGCGGGGAGGGGCGGGGGTGGGGGTACGGGCGGCAGCGTCAGACGATGACGCACTCCGCGAACTCGATCGCGTCCTCGAAGACTCGATCAAGGTCCACCAGCGCTCCGACGTCCCCTACGGCCTGTTCCTCTCCGGCGGCATCGATAGCGCCACCGTCGCTACAATGATGGCGCGCCTCAACACACGCCCCGTCGTCGCCTACACCTGCGGCTTCGATGCTGAAGGTGCGCGCGACGAGCGCGCCCAAGCCGAACGCATCGCCAAACAACTCAATCTCGATTGGAATAACGTCAGCTTCGGCGAAGAAGATTTCTGGGCCATCGTCCCACAAGTCGCCTGGGCAACGGACGATCCCGTCGCCGACTATGCCTGCCTGCCCACCTATAAGCTCGCACAACAAGCCAAGTCCCGCCTCACCGTTGTGCTCACCGGCGAAGGCGGCGACGAACTTTTCGGCGGCTATTCCCGCTATCGCCGCGCGCAGCGCCCGAAATGGCTAGGCGGCCGCGTCGCCGAACCGCAAACCGACGCGGTCCTCGGCACAAGCGCCATCGAAGCCTGGCGCAAACACGCGACACAACCCAACGGCCTCACCACGCTCCAACAAGCGCAGTACGCCGACATCGCCACCTGGCTGCCGAACGATCTTCTCTTGAAGCTGGATCGCATGCTGATGGCGCACGGCCTCGAAGGCCGCACGCCGTTCCTCGATCCCGAAGTCGCCGCCTTCGCCTTCCACCTGCCCGACACTCTCAAAACCCGCGGCAGGTTCGGCAAATACATCCTGCGTGCATGGCTTGAGAAAAACTGCCCCGCCGCCGAGCCGTGGGCGAAGAAGAAAGGTTTCACTGTACCCGTCGCGAACTGGATTGCGCCGCGCGCCGCTGATCTGGCAAAAACGCTGCCGAACGTCGAAGCCGTCCGCGCCGCCGCCAGCGCCGACACGATCCGCGCCATCTTCACCGACGAAGCTCACGCAGCGCTCCGCTATCCGATGCTCTTCCTCGGTCTCTGGGGTCGCATCCACACAGAAGGCATGAGCCCCACGGCTGCCCGTACGAGCCTTTTTCGATAGGCCGAGCCAATGCCGACCAAAGAAAACGCCGCACCTGACAGCCTTTTCATAGCAGCCACACGCGCGTGTGAGGTTGAGCCGCTCTCTACTACAGCCTAAACGTCAGCGTTCCACGAAGGACACCCATGACCCCGGCATCCGTCATCCGCATCCCGCGCGTTGAAAGCACCCCGCTTGAGATCGGCAACAACCTGCCGCTCACCTTCATCTGCGGGCCGTGCCAACTTGAGAGCCGCCAACATGCGCTCGAAACGGCGGAATTCTTGCGCGACGTGTTCAAGCGCGCGGGCGCCGGGTTCATCTACAAGACCAGCTTCGACAAAGCCAACCGTTCCAGTCTTTCGACCAAGCGCGGCGCAGGCTTTGAAACGTCAGCGCCTATTTTCGAAGAAATCCGCAAAAAGATCGGCGTGCCGGTGATCACCGACGTGCACCTGCCCGAGCAGTGCGCGGAAGTCGCCGAAGTTGTCGATGTCTTGCAGATCCCGGCATTCCTCTGCCGCCAGACCGATCTCCTGGTCGCCGCCGCCGAAACCGGCAAGGCCATCAACGTGAAGAAGGGTCAATTCCTGGCGCCGTGGGACATGAAGAACGTGATCGCCAAAATCACCGGCAGCGGCAATCCCAACGTCATGGCCTGCGAACGCGGTGCAAGCTTCGGCTACAACACCCTTGTCTCCGACATGCGCGCGCTGCCGATCATGAAGAGCTTCGGCGCGCCGGTCGTGTTCGACGCCACGCACTCCGTGCAACAACCCGGGGGCAAGGGCGACACATCGGGCGGCGAACGCCAATTCGTGCCTATCCTGGCGCGCGCGGCGGTTGCGATCGGCGTTGCGGCTGTCTTCCTTGAAGCGCATCCCGATCCGGACAACGCCCCAAGTGATGGCCCCAACATGGTGCCATTCAATCAGCTCGAAGATCTCGTTCGCGATCTTGTCGCATTCGACAAGCTGGCCAAGCAAACCGCGGTCGCTGCTGAATAATCAGGCTTCTTGGGCGTGAACCCTGTGCGCTTGCACGGGTTCATCGAATCCCTTGAGCTCAAAGCGCCCAGCGTCGTGGATGGGCAACATCTTTCCGGCGCAGAGTTCAGCTACGACATTCGAGACCAATATCTGACCGGGTTGCGCGTGAGCGCATAAGCGCGCCGCGAGTTGCACTGTCGTCCCAAACAGATCGTTCGCGTGCTCGATCGGTTCCCCAGCGGCAATTCCTACGCGCACACGTAGATTGGGCGTGTTCGACCCATGAGCCTCGACATCCCGCACCACAGCCATACTACACTTCACGGCGCACGCAGCCGAGATGAACGACGCCATGATGCCGTCGCCGGTGTGTTTGACTTCCCTGCCGTTGTTCGCCTCAAGCGCGTCACGCACGATGCGATCGTGCACTGAAAGAACCTCGAAGGCCGCTTCATCGCCCAGTCTGCTAGTCATGTCGGTTGAACCGACGATACCCGTAAAAAACACGGTACGCGTTCCCGGATCGTGACCACTCTTGTCGGGCAGCACCACCGCGCCCGTACCATCGGCTTCGGCGATGCCCATGAAGGCGTCCGCCATCTCGGACGTAACCTCCATGATCCGCGCTGCGCGCAGACCATGCGCGTCACGGTGCACCGCGTCAGCGGCCTCGGCGTTGGGCGCGTTGCAGAGGCAATAGACTTTGCCCTTTCGCTCGTTGACCCAGTATTTGTGATACGCGACGCCGTACTTCCCTTGCACCTTCATGTCCTCAAGGTGCGCCTGGACGACGTCGTCCGCCTTCACGCCCGGCAAGTCGTGGATGTCCATATAGACAGGCATGCGCCCTCGAAAGCGTCAGAGCATCGCAAGAAATGGCCTAACACGTGCTCCCCTCGCTCACCAGCCGATTAGCTCAACGAGTGATGGCGAGAGCGCCAGCCTCCAAGGGTGAAACTGACAGCATGCCGAGGGCGCAGCAAAAAAGGGCGCTCCTTTCGGAGCGCCCCAATCGCTAGAACAGCGGTCTTATTGGAGACCGTAGACGCGCTGATAGAGGCCCGATTGCGTCTCGAACGGAGTGGTGTTGTCGCGATCGCGAAGCGTACCGCCCCAGTTCCAACGCACACCCACTTTGAACGTGTCGAAGTCGCCGAACGTGTCGGCGTCGAGCGAACTGTAGCCAGCGGTGAAGCTGACGGGCGTCGAAGACAGTTGCCACTCGGCATTGATGCCCCACGTGGTCGTGTCAAAGTCCGCGCCGCCGCCCGCATCGAGGTTGCCGGTGCCAACGTTGCCGCTAACGCGGAAGTTGTCGGTGAAATAGTAGTTCAGGCCAACGTCGAAATTCCACGAATCCAGATCGACGAGGAACTCTGTCTGACCAACCGTGTAGCTGCCGAGCAGGACTGCGTTCGGGGCAAGGTTGATGCTGCCTTCGACCCCGTAGACGGTTTCATCAACGTTGCTAGCGCCGCCGCCGTCGAGGTTCGTCGTCGCGATCACGCCACCGACGTTCCAATTGTCGTTGTGCCAGTACAAGTGACCAGCAATCGTGTAGTCGTCGATGTCGCCGGCCGACCCCGCATCCGTGTTGCCAACGCCGGCATCGAGTTGGAAGCCAAGCGCGCCACTGGTTCCACCCCATGCGCCTTCGACTTGCCAAGTATCGCCGTCAGTGCCGCTGGCATCGGTGTTGCCGTAGCTGACGCCAACGTGGCCGCCAGCGAATGCAGGCGTAGCAACGAACGCGGCGGCTACAGCCGCCAGCAATGCTGTCTTCTTCATGAGAGATTTTTCTCCATCCCGTTCGCGGCAGTGAGACAAACCCGAACTCCCGCCGCTTACGAACAGCAATTGGCTGTGTTGCCGCCAAAGTTGAAGCGCGACGCTCATTACTAGGGGGTAATGTGCAACCGCTGTGGCTTCGGCGCAGCTGTGGATAACTCACTGCGTGAAAGTTTGAGGCGTGGCCGCGCCAAGGCAGTTTGTATTCCCACGTTTGGCGAACACTCTTAAGCAAAGCGCATGTTTGAACGGCGCGTGCTTGTAACCGGCGGTTCCGGTTTTCTCGGCTCACACCTATGCGATCGCCTCGTCGCGCGCGGCGACGACGTGGTCTGCGCCGACAATCTCTTCACAGGTCGAAAGCGCAATGTCGCGCACTTGCTCAATAGCCCGAACTTCGAATTCCTCCGCCACGACGTGACGTTTCCGCTCTATGTCGAGGTTGACCAGATCTACAATCTCGCTTGCCCGGCCAGCCCCGTGCACTACCAGCACGATCCGGTGCAGACGACGAAGACGAGCGTCCACGGCGCGATCAATATGCTGGGCCTCGCCAAGCGCCTTAAAGCGCGCATCTTTCAAGCCTCGACTTCGGAAGTGTACGGCGATCCGGATGTGCATCCGCAGCCAGAAGAATACTGGGGACGCGTCAATCCGATTGGCATCCGCTCGTGCTACGACGAAGGCAAACGCTGCGCAGAGACGTTGTTTTTCGATTATTATCGCCAGCACAAGACTGACATTCGCGTTGCGCGAATTTTCAACACGTACGGCCCGCGCATGCATCCGAACGATGGCCGCGTCGTCTCGAATTTCATCGTACAAGCGCTCAAAGGCGAGAACATCACACTCTATGGCGACGGCCTGCAGACGCGGTCCTTCTGCTACGTCGACGATCTCATCGACGCGTTCATCGCTTTTATGGACAAGGACGGCGACTTGCCCGGCCCGGTCAATTTGGGCAACCCGAACGAATTCACGATCAAACAGCTCGCAGAAGCCGTAATCGACCTCACCGGCTCCAAGTCAACGCTCGAATTCAAGCCGCTGCCGAGCGACGACCCGAAGCAACGCCAGCCCAACATCGAAAAGGCGCGCGAAATTCTGAACTGGGCGCCAAGGGTCCAACTGCGTGACGGTCTCTCAAAAACGATCGCGTACTTTGATGGACTGATGAAGGAAGGCGATCCACTGATCGTCGGGCGCCGCGTAAGCTAGCGACCGCCGTTCCAGCGCCTGAAAAAATCGCCATTCTGCGCACGCGCTTCTTCCGCAAGCAGGCCGTTCTCCACGCGGACGCCCGCTGCGCGCAGCCGTTCGACTCCAGCCCCCGCCGCAAACGGATGCGGATCGTCGGCTGCGATCACGACGCGCGCAACGCCGCATTCAATAAGCCGGTCAGCGCAAGACGCCGCCCCGGACGAACGCCTCGCGCATGGCTCAAGCGTGACATAAACAGTCGCCCCGCGCACATCCGCCAGCGCCACAGCCTGCTCCTCTGCGTGCGGGCGTCCGCTATCGGCTGTTCGCGCTTCCGCAACGACCACGCCGTCGCGCACGATCACGCAGCCAACTGAAGGATTGTCTCCGGTTCGCCCCACGCCCTGCGCCCCCAACGCGAGCGCGCGCCGCATGAAGTCTGCATCGGTCACGCAGGCAACGCCGGCAGTTTCTCGGCGCGCGTCTCATCGAGATAGCGCGCCGAGATCGGTTTCAAATTGCCGTCGAGTTCGATCAACAGCGGATTCCCGGTCGGGATTTCGACGTGAACGATATCGGCGTCAGGCACATTGAAGAGATGCTTCACGATGGCGCGTAGCGAATTCCCGTGCGCGGCGATGATCAGGTTGTTACCTGCTTTCAGGTCCGGCGCGATCGCCTCGCGCCAATACGGCAGCACGCGCTCCAGCGTTAGTTTTAGCGATTCCGTCGCCGGCACGTGTATGCCCGCATAACGGCGATCTTTCGAAAGGTCGAACTCGCCGCCCGCTTCCAGCGGTGGCGGGGGCACGTCATATGAGCGGCGCCACACCTTGACCTGCTGCTCGCCATGCTTTGCGGCAGTCTCGGCTTTATCCAGCCCAGTCAGCGCCCCGTAATGCCGTTCATTCAGACGCCAATCGCGCTCGACGGGCAGCCATGCCAGTTTCGCGGCTTCGGTCGCGAGCGAACCCGTCCGAATGGCCCGCGTCTGGAGCGACGTAAACAATTTGTCGAACGGCACGCCGCTCGCCGCGAGCAACTCTCCCGAGCGCCGCGCCTGCGCCTCGCCCGCAGGCGTGAGATCCACGTCCACCCAGCCAGTGAAGCGATTTTCCAGATTCCATTGGCTCTGGCCGTGACGGAGGAGCGCGAGATAGGGCATAGGGCTTGCTCACAGGCCCGGTGCGGCGCGTCAAGAGCCGAACCCGCTTGGCCGCCCAAGCCCTGGCGCGCTACACCCCAAACGATGCGTCACTGGCTGCTTCACCCGATCATTTTCTACCCCCTGGCGATCATTGTCGCGGGCTTGGCGATTGTCGCGAGCCTCCGCCCGCAATCTTGGCCTCGTGAGCCCGCGCCTGTGTCCGCCGAACGTGACGGCGGCTGGCTGGTCTATCAGGGCGACGGCTTCAACACGCCGGACCAGGGTTCAGAAGAAATGACGGTGGTGCGCGACTATTTCGGCCGCCCTCTCCGTCTGCGTGTGGCGCAAAAGCCGGAACAAGCGGGCGTGCCGCCTGCGCCGGGCGAAACCGGCGCGCAGTTGCTGATCTCGCCAGAGGTCAGCGCCGCAATCAGCGACCGGCCAGTGGTCGTTGAGGTCAGCTACAACCCGCTGCCGGTCAATTCAGCCAGCCAACTCGCGATCAGTTTGCGTAGCAGTGACAACGGTCCGTCGCCTTGGGTGACGCAAATCGCACCCCCCGAAGCGGCGACGCTGCGTTTCACCTTGCCAGCCAGGAGCTCCATTAACGCTATTGGCATCCGTCCGATCTCAAACCTGTCCGACATGACCTACGGTCTGGAAATCACCCGAATCCGGATCATGCCGCGCACCTGAGACAGAGCGGCCGATTGAAATTTCCGGCGGTTTCCCCCAAACCGCCCGAACTCCCCAACGACTTGGAACCTTGCCCATGCTGCCTGCGCCCCGCGCAAGCCTCGCGCCCAATTCCGCTGAGTTCGAAGCGCTGCCGCTGGTGAAGCCGACAGGCTTCCGCGAATACGACGCGCGCTGGTGGTTCGGCATTCCGGGCTCGCCGAAAACGCCGGAGCTAAATCTGCTCGGCGTGCAAGCGCTGGGCTTGGGCCTCGGCACACTCATTCACGAAATGGGCGTCGCGCCGCGCATCGTCATCGGCCACGACTTCCGCTTCTACTCGACCTCGATCAAGCAAGCGCTGACGCTCGGCCTCATGCAGGCCGGCATGGAAGTGAACGACATCGGTCTCGCGCTCTCGCCGACCGCCTACTACGCGCAATTCGCGCTCGACATTCCGTGCGTCGCCATGGTGACCGCCTCGCACAACGAAAATGGTTGGACCGGCGTGAAGATGGGCGCGAACAAGCCGCTCACCTTCGGCCCCGATGAAATGGGCGCGCTGCGCGACATCGTGCTTGGCGGCAAGTTCAAGGATCGCGCCGGCGGCAAATACGTGCGCGTCGAAGGCATGCGCGAACGCTACATCGCCGACATCGTCTCCCGCGTGAAACTCAGCCGCCCGATCAAAGTCATCGCCGCCTGCGGCAACGGCACGGCTGGCGCGTTCGCACCGGAGGCGCTGCGCCGCATGGGCGCCGAAGTCGTTGATCTCCACACGGCGCTCGACTGGACCTTTCCGCACTACAACGCCAATCCCGAAGACAGCGAAATGCTGCACGACATGGCGGCGGCGGTGAAGGATCACGGGGCCGACGTTGCGCTCGGCTTCGATGGCGACGGCGATCGCTGCGGCGTCGTTGATGATCAAGGCGATGAAATCTTCGCCGATAAAGTCGGCCTTATGCTGGCGCGCGATCTCAGCGCAGAACACAAGAATGCGACCTTCGTCGCCGACGTGAAATCGACCGGTCTCTACGCTATCGATCCGGTGCTGAAGGCCAACGGCGCCAAGGTCGATTACTTCAAGACCGGACACTCTTACATCAAGCGCCGCACCACCGAACTGGACGCCCTCGCCGGCTTCGAAAAGTCAGGCCACTTCTTCTTCCGCCAACCGCTCGGCAATGGTTATGACGACGGCATCGTCGCCGCCGCCTCGGTGCTGGCGATGCTCGACCGCAATCCCGGTAAGAAACTGAGCGATCTGAAGAACGCGCTGCCGAAGAGCTACACCTCGCTCACCATGTCGCCGCACTGCGACGACGAGAAGAAGTACGGCATCGTAGATCGCGTCGTCGCCGACTATCAGAAGCTTGCAGCCGAAGGCGGCGAAATCCTCGGCCGCAGCATTCGCGACGTGAACACCGTCAACGGCGCGCGCGTCACGCTTGAAGACGGCGCCTGGGTGCTGGTGCGCGCCTCATCGAACAAACCCGAGCTTGTCGTCGTGGTTGAAAGCATGACCAGCGACGACGACATGAAGGCGCTCTTCCGGGAGGAAGTGAAGCCTCGCCTCAGCAAGTTCTCGGAAGTCGGTAAATACAATCAGGAGATCTGAGGCGTGGCCGAGAACGGCGAAACGCAAATCGCGAAGGGGCGGGATTTCGCGGTAAGCGACCGCGAGATCACCTTCGCCGGCGGCGCCATTGCAATCGACGGCGCCAGCGCGCCGCGCCTGGACAACACCTCGACCAAGACCACTGTGCTGCCGACGCTGCTAACCGTGGCCGCGGTGCTCTTCATCCTCGGCATAGCTCTACATTTTCCGCTGCTCTGGATCGGCGGCCTTGCATTAGCGGCATTCAGCCCTGTGCTGAAAATCAATCGCCCCGCGTTCGCTCTAAGTGTAGAGACTGGCGGCGCGCGGAAGGTGGTCTATACGACCGCCAAGGAACAAGACGCGAAGCTCGCTCTGGCTGCCGTTAACGAAGCGCAGCGCCGGGCCAATGAAGGAAAGAACTAATGCGCGTAACCATGATCGGCACCGGCTATGTGGGCCTTGTCTCCGGAGCATGCTTCGCCGATTTCGGCCACACCGTCACCTGCGTCGACAAGGACGCAGGCAAGATCGCGCGCTTGCAGAAGGGCGAAATTCCGATCTTCGAACCAGGCCTCGATGAACTTGTGAAAGACAATGTCGAGCAAGGCCGCCTCTTCTTCACGACAGATCCGAGCGCCGCCATCCGCGATGCCGACGCGGTGTTCATCGCCGTCGGCACGCCATCGCGCCGTGGCGACGGGCATGCCGACTTGTCCTACGTCTACGCTGCCGCCGAAGAGATCGCGGGCTTGATGAACGGCTACACGGTGGTGGTGAACAAATCGACGGTGCCGGTCGGCACTGGCGACGAAGTCGAAGCCATCATCAAAAAGACCAACCCCGGCGCCGATTTTGCCGTCGTCTCTAATCCGGAATTCCTGCGCGAAGGCGCCGCCATCGGCGACTTCAAGCGCCCGGACCGCGTCGTCGTCGGCACCAATGATGAGCGTGCGCGCGATGTGATGCGTCAACTCTATCGCCCGCTCTCGCTCAATGAGACACCGATGGTGTTCACCGAGCGCCGCACGTCGGAGCTGATCAAGTACGCAGGCAACGGCTTCCTGGCGATGAAGATCACCTTCATCAACGAAATCGCCGACCTCTGCGAAGCCGTCGGCGCCAACGTGCAAGAAGTCGCCAAAGGCATCGGCCTCGACAATCGCATCGGCCGCAAGTTCCTGAACGCGGGCCCCGGCTATGGCGGCTCGTGCTTCCCGAAGGACACGCTGGCGCTGATGAAGACCGCGCGCGACAACCACGCTCCGATCGAACTCATTGAAGCCACTGTACGCGTGAACTCAGCGCGCAAGCAGAAGATGGCGCAGAAGATCATCGAAGCCGTCGGCGGCAACGTGAACGGCAAGACGATCGCGGTCTTGGGCCTTACCTTCAAGCCGAACACCGATGACATGCGCGATGCGCCCGCGCTCGAAATCGTGCCGACACTGCAGGCCGAAGGCGCACGCGTGCGCGCGTTCGACCCGGAAGGCATGAACGAAGCCAAGCATATGCTTAAGGACGTGCAGTTCGCGACCGGCCCTTATGATTGCGTGCAAAACGCCGATGCCGTGGTGATCATCACCGAGTGGGATCAATTCCGCGCGCTCGACCTCGACCGCATCAAGGACGCGCTAAAGACGCCGACGCTGATCGACCTCCGCAACATCTACCGTCCCGATGAAATGCGCGCGAAAGGCTTCAAGTACGTGAGCGTTGGGCGGGCCTAATTCCCGTCAGTTCCGGATCGCGCTTCGCGCGTCCGGAATGGCGAGGTAAGATGGGCCGGGAGACCTCATACATGCCCCTGCGCAAATTCTCCGAGATCGAGAAACTCGCTGAAAAGCATCACGGCAAGGCTGGGCTAGCGAAGCGCTTGTCGGAACATGCCAAGAAGCCCGCCGTGAAAAAACAGAGCGACGACCGGTGGCTCGCGGCCATGTCGCAAGCGGTGTTCTCCGCTGGCTTCTCGTGGGATGTGATCGAGAAGAAGTGGCCAGGCTTCGAGGAAGCCTTCGATCATTTCGATCCGCACAAAGTCGCGTTCTACGCCGATCGCGAAGTTGCGCGGTTACTGAAGGACACGCGCATCGTCCGCAACGGCGCGAAAATTCAGGCGACGATCAACAATGCGCAATTCGTGATCGACACGGCGAACGAGCACAGCTCGTTCACCGCGTTCCTCAAATTATGGCCGGCGAGCGATCAGATCGGCCTGATGGAGCACTTCAAGAAGCACGCCTCGCACCTCGGCCCCTCGGCCACGATGTACTTCCTGCGCTCCAACGGCTGGGACAGCTTCATCCTCTCACCCGACGTGACGAAGGCGCTGATCCGCGAAAAGGTTGTCAGCAAAGCGCCAACGTCGAAGGCTGACATGAAAGCAGTGCAGTCAGCCTTCAACGCATGGACAGAGCAAAGCGGCTTGCCCCAACGCGACGTGAGCCGGATCCTCTCATTCAGCGTCGGTTCGTCTCACTGATGGCGATCGGTCGCGCCGCGCTGGCGCTGCGTGTTACGATCGTGCGCGGGCCCCACCGGGCCTGAGGTATCAATCGGTGTCAGCTCGTTGAGACTGCGCACGGCGCACATCGTAGATGCGCTGCGTACCGGTCTGTCCATTGCCCGCGCGGCATTGAATCTCAATAGCACCACCCGGCGCGGCAATCGGTACCTGCGACATCAGCGTGATCTCGCCCTGCACCGTGTGATTGCTCTGCTCGTGACCGGTGATGGAGACTTGCTCGTAGTCCCAAAACTCGCTGCTGTTCATCGGCTTGAGTTGGCAAGTGAGGGCGCCCGTATCCTGATTGCTCTGCAACTGATACGCAACGCGCGCTGTGGCGACGTAATTCCCAGCGGGAACGTTGAACGCCCAAGTGCGCATGGTCCCGGCGGCCATCTGACCACCGGAGCCGCCTCCGCTCCACGCCGTCTGCGCCTGCGCAGCTGTCGCGAAAGCAAAAAAGAGGACGCCGGAGATCGCGAGTTGGCGAAGTAGTGAAGTCTTCATGTGTTAAACTCCTACCGCACGTCCGATGTAGGACCGGAAGGAGCGCGCTCGCAAGATCGAAGCTCATCGCTGTGCGACCGACGTCACGCGAAGACTTGCGGCTCGACCTCGCTGTGCCACTTCCACGCGTCGGCGATAATCTCGTCGATCCCGCGCGTCGGCGACCAGCCAAGCTGTTGAAGTGCAAAGCTGTTATCGGCGAGCAGAGCCGGTGAATCGCCATCGCGGCGGGGCGCGGGAGTGACAGGAACGCGCCTTCCGGTGACGCGCTCGATCGCGGCGATCAATTCGCGCACGGTGACGCCGTCGCCGGTGCCGAGATTGGCCACGAGGCTAGAGCCACCGCCGAGCAAACGCTCAATCGCGCGCACATGCGCGTCGGCAAGATCGAGGACGTGGACGTAATCACGGAGGCACGTGCCATCGCGCGTCTCGTAGTCCTCGCCGAAAATGCGGAATGCGTCGCGGCGTCCGAGCAGCGTGAATAGCGCCAGCGGAATGGCGTGGCTTTCCGGCTCGTGGCTCTCGCCGATGCCCTCGCCCCACGCGGCGCCGGCGGCGTTGAAATAGCGCAGATGCGCGAACGAACCGCCGCGCGCGGCGGCCGCCGCTTCGCTCAAGCGCTCAGCATCGAGCTTGTTCTGCCCGTAGGGGCTGGTAGGTGCGTAAGGGTGGGCCTCGTCCATCGGCAAACGCTGGGGCGCACCGTAGACGGCGCAAGAGGAGGAGAACACGAACGCAGGAGCGCCCGCTTCGCGCATCGTGTCGAGCAACACCTGCGTCCCCCGGATATTCACATCGTGAAAGCGCTCCGGAAACTTCACCGACTCGCCGACTTCGATCAACGCCGCACAATGCAGCACCGCATCGGGGCGATGCGCGGCGAAGATTTCTGTGAGGCGCGCGCGATCGCGAATATCGCCCTCTTCCAACGGGCCCCATTTCACGAATTTGGCGTGGCCATTGGAGAGATTGTCGTAAACTACGACCTTGTGCCCCGCCTGCGAGAGCGCGAGGCAGCAATGCGAGCCCACATAGCCCGCGCCACCGGTTACAAGAATTGTCGCCATGACTGGGTCCTGTTAGAGGCTCTGCCCTATGAGCGCCACCATGAACGAGGCTTGGACCAAGATCGAGACGGAAGCCGCGCGCTTGCGTAGCGCGAGACTGCTCGATCTGTTCGCCAATGATCCAACACGCGCCGAAACGATGACGTCCGACGCTCCACATCTGATAGCCGACTTTTCCAAGCAGCGCCTCGATGGAGCCGCCCTTGGCGCATTTGCGGCGCTCGCGCGCGCGGCCGATTTTGATGGCTGGCGCGCCAAGCTGTTCGGCGGCGACGTTGTGAACACGACGGAAGGCCGCGCCGCCAAGCACTGGGCGCTGCGCGTTACAGACCCGCCGGGCGGAGACAATGAGATCACCGCCGCGCTCGATCGCATGCACGCCTTCGCGCATGAGATTGCCGAGAGTGGCGACTATGATGCGGTGATACATCTAGGCATCGGCGGCTCAGATCTGGGGCCGCGCATGGCGCTCGATGCGCTGAAAGGCTATCGCCGGCCCAACATCACCGTGCGCTTTGCAGCAAATGTGGATGGCGCCGATGTCGCTGACGCAATTGAGGGGCTCGATCCGAAGCGCACCTTGCTGATCGTCGTCTCGAAGACCTTCACGACACAGGAAACGCTGGCCAACGCCGAGTTTGTTCGCGCTTGGGGGCCCGCTCGTATCGCTGCAGCGACCGCCGCGCCGGGAAAGGCCATCGCTTGGGGCGTCGCAGAGAACGACGTGTTCCCGTTTTGGGATTGGGTCGGCGGACGCTACTCGCTGTGGTCGAGCGTTTCGCTGGTCTGCGAGATCGCTCTCGCACATGGCGTTTTCTTCCGCATGCTCGAAGGCGCGGAGGAAATGGATCTGCACTTTCGCGATACGCCGTTCGAAAAAAACCTGCCAGCCCTCTCTGCGGCGGTGCAGATGTGGAACCGTGAAGCTTTGGGGCACGGATCATACGCCTTGATCCCCTATGCGGAGCGCCTGCGCTTACTGCCGGCTTGGGCGCAACAGCTTGAGATGGAGTCGAACGGCAAAGGCGTCACGCGCGACGGCGCGCCGCTACCACGCTCGTCGTGCGCCATTACTTGGGGTGCAGCGGGAACCAATGCGCAGCACTCATTCTTTCAATTGCTCCACCAAGGCGTCGAAGAAATCCCGGTTGAATTCATCGTCAACGCTGGCGCGCAAGAAGGGCCGCCCTCCCATCGCGCCAAGGTCTACGCCAACGCGCTTGCGCAAGCGCAGGCGCTGATGGCCGGCAAGAGCGCCGCGCAAGCGAAAGCAGAGATGCTTGCAAAGGGCATGAGCGAGGCCGACGCCACGCGACTTGCCCCGCATCGCGCCTTTACGGGCAATCGCGCCTCAACGCTTATGGCGCTAGATGCGTTGACGCCGGAGGCGCTGGGCGCGCTGCTCGCCTTTTATGAGCATCGAGTGTTTGTTGAGGCGGTGCTCGCCGGCATAAATCCATTCGACCAATGGGGCGTCGAACTCGGCAAGGAAATGGCGAACGCACTTTTGCCGGCGCTCGAAGGCGGTAATCCGCCCCCTGATCTCGACCCGAGCACAGCTGCCTGGGTGCGACGACTGCGCGCGCCGTAAGCTTAAGGCGATTGGCCCGGTGTGCGGCATCGGTTATGGTTCGCACATGGGGACAGGTACCCGGCTGCTGAGCCCAGCCGGTGGGGAATGTCACGATGCGCAAACTGATGATGGCGTGCCTGATCGGCCTCGCGGCGTTGCAAGGCGTGGTGCTGACAAGTCAAGCACTGGCGCAGCAGGGGCAGCAACACGGCAAAGGCAAAGACAAGGGCCATCCGTCGCCGCCGCCGCCTCCACGCTGCCCGGACCTTGGTGTTGGCACCACCGCTTACATGACCGAAGTGCCGGGCGGACCGCCTCTGGCGCCGAACGAAGTTGCGGTGAGTTGGCAAGTTCGCAATGACGGCAACACGCCGTTTGTCGCCGCGACTCCGGAAGACACCTCTGTGGCGCTCGAATACACGACAGCCGCCGGACCAACGCGCATCGCCATAACGCCAGCAATTACCAACTTGGACGACGCCGGACGCGTTTCGCTCGGGTACGCGCATGCCGTGCGCGGTGTGGTGCGCGGTGTGATCCCGCCCGAAGCGGCGGGCCGTCGTCTGCGTTTGCGGCTTGTCTATGCCAGCGAGGGCACGCGGCGCGGCATTCCCGATTGTAACGAGGCAAACAACATCGCCCCGCTGCCACATCCGCCGGCAACGCCAACCGCAGCCCCAACGGGCGAATAGCCGCCGTCAAGGCCAGGGAGGCGTCCCACGCTGCCAGTCTTTGCGACGTGGAGATGTAGTCAGCGCCGCGCGAACACGGCCTCGAACGCTTACGCCGCCTTCGCTGCCGCCACCACGGCAGCCTTCACATCGTTCACGGCCGACCGGACGAGTTTTTCGTCATCGCCTTCGGCCATGATGCGCACGAGCGGTTCGGTGCCGCTCTTGCGCACGAGCATGCGGCCAGCGCCCTTCAAACGCTCCTCGGCGTCCTTGATCGCGGCCTTCACCGTCGCTGCTTCCAGCGGATCTGGCTTGCCGCGCTCGTAACGCACATTTTCGAGGATCTGCGGCGCTGGATCGAATTGCTTGCAGACTTCGCTCGCCGGTTTGCCGGATTGCACGATCACAGCAAGCACCTGCAGCGCCGCCAGGAGGCCATCGCCAGTGGTGGAGAAGTCCGAGAGGATGATGTGGCCGGATTGTTCACCGCCGACATTGTAGCCCTTGGCGCGCATCTGCTCGACGACATAGCGATCGCCGACGTTCGTGCGTTCCAACTTTAGCGAAAGACCCTTGAGGAAGCGCTCAAGGCCCAGATTGCTCATCACCGTAGCGACGATGCCGCCCTTGGTGAGCGTGCCCTGCTCCTTCCAGTTCTTGGCGATGAGCGCCATGAGCTGGTCGCCGTCGATAACTTGGCCCTTCTCATCAATGATGACGACGCGATCGGCGTCGCCATCGAGTGCAATGCCGATGTCGGCGCGATACTTGAGCACCGCTTCCTTCAGCGCCTTGGTCTCAGTGGAGCCGACCTCCTCGTTGATGTTGAAACCATTCGGCTCGACGCCAATCTTGATCACCTCCGCGCCCAGCTCATAGAGCGCGATCGGGGCGACCTGGTAGGCGGCGCCGTTGGCCGCATCGATGACGATCCGCAGGCCCTTCAGCGAGAGCCGCTTCGGGAACGTCGCCTTCACGATCTCGACGTAGCGGGCCTGCGCATCATCGATGCGGCGGGCGCGGCCGAGTTTGGCGGGATCGGCCAAGTGCGCATCGAGACCCGCATCCATCAGCTGCTCGATTTCGATCTCGGCGCTATCCGAGAGCTTGTAGCCATCTGGGCCGAAGAGCTTGATGCCGTTGTCAGCGAACTTGTTGTGCGAGGCCGAGAGCATGACGCCGAGATCGGCGCGTAGCGAGCGCGTGAGCATGGCGACAGCCGGTGTCGGCAGCGGGCCGAACAGGACGACATCCATGCCGGCGGCGGTGAAGCCCGCGGTTAACGCCGGTTCGAGCATGTAGCCGGAGAGGCGCGTGTCTTTACCAATGACCACGAGGTGGCGGCGATCGTCGGCCGAGCGGAAGCGTTTGCCAGCCGCCAGTCCGACGCGCATGGCGACTTCCGGCGTCATTGGAAACTTGTTCGCCGTTCCGCGGATGCCATCTGTGCCGAAATAGGCTCTGCTCATTGTGGGTCGATGCTCCAACCGGCTTTGGGCTTGGCCCAAAGTCGGGTAATTCTATCAGCGGTGAGCGCTTAAGCAAAAATCGTTGCACACGCCAGCTGCGCGCACCACGAAACACCGTCGCATGTTGAAAGACTAATTGAGGTGCAATTCAACCCGCGAACAGGCATTAGCCCTTTGGGGCGCGCGAAGGGACAAACGAGTTAACCATGTGCGGAATTATCGGCATCCTGGGCGCTGATCCGGCAGCGCCTCGGTTGGTTCAGGCTTTGAAGCTGCTCGAATACCGGGGCTACGATTCCGCCGGTGTTGCGACACTGGAAAACGGTGCGATCACGCGCCGTCGCGCCGCAGGCAAACTTGCAAATCTCGCAGCCGAACTTGAGCGCGCTCCGCTCGCCGGCGTGAGCGGCATCGGTCACACGCGCTGGGCCACCCACGGCGCGCCAACCACCGGCAACGCCCACCCGCACGCGACCGATAAGGTCGCCATCGTCCATAACGGCATCATCGAAAACTTCCGCGCACTACGCGAAGAGCTGCAGGCAAGCGGCCACAAGTTCGCGTCGGAAACCGACAGCGAAGTCATCGCTCACCTGATCACCGATTACCTGGACAAGGGCCAAAAGCCCGAGCAAGCGGCGATCAGCGCCGTGCGCCGTCTTGAGGGCGCGTTTGGCATCGCCGTGCTGTTTGCGGGCGACAACGACATCATGGTCGGCGCGCGCAAGGGCAGCCCGCTCGCAGTTGGCTTGGGCGACGGCGAAAACTTCCTCGGGTCAGACGCGATCGCCCTCTCCCCGTTCACGCAGCGTGTCATGTTCCTCGAAGAAGGCGACATCGCCGTGCTGTCGCGCGCGAAGGTGAAAGTGTTGGACGCCAAGGGCGATCTGACCGAGCGTCAGGTGCACGTGTTCGCGGGGGGCGCAGCAGCAGCGGAAAAGGGCAACCACCGCCACTTCATGCAGAAGGAAATCTACGAGCAGCCGGAAACCATCGGCCGCACAATCACGCGTTACGTGAATGCGTACGATGAGCGTGTAGAGATGCCGGATCTCGATGGCGTCGATCTGGCGGCCGACAGCGCCATCGTGATCGGCTGCGGCACCGCCCACTATGCTGGGCGCGTTGCGGAGTACTGGCTGGAGCAGATCGGCGGCATCGCGGTCGAAACCGATATCGCGTCGGAGTTCCGCTACCGGAAGCCGGCGTTCGGCAGGAAGGCGTTCTCTGTCTTCGTGTCGCAGTCCGGCGAAACCGCCGACACGCTGGCGGCGCTACGCTATTGCAAGGAGAACGGGCTCAAGACGCTGGCGGTCGTGAACGTGCCGGAGTCCACGATCTGGCGCGAAGCTGATGCGCGGCTGCCGACTTTGGCTGGTCCGGAAATCGGCGTGGCTTCGACGAAAGCATTTACGGCGCAGCTTTCAGCGCTTGCCGCACTCTCAATAGCGGTAGGGCGCGCTCGCGGAACGTTGTCGGGCCAAGAAGAAGGCCGCCTCGTTCATGCGCTAATGGAAACGCCGCGTTTGGTGGCGGACGCACTCGCGTGCGAGCCGGAGATCGAGAAGATCGCTCTCGAACTCGCGCAAGCGCGCGACGTGCTCTATCTCGGCCGCGGCGTGCACTACCCGATCGCGCTCGAAGGCGCGCTGAAGCTGAAAGAAATCTCCTACATCCACGCCGAAGGCTACGCCGCTGGCGAACTGAAGCATGGGCCTATCGCGCTCATCGATGAAGCGACTCCAATCGTTGTGGTCGCGCCGCATGATGAGTTGTTCGAAAAGACGCTCTCCAACATGCAGGAAGTGAACGCGCGCGGCGGCAAGTTGATCGTCATAACAGACGCGGCAGGCGCTGTGGCCTGCGCCGAAATCGCCAAACACATCATCATGATCCCGGCGTGCGATCCCTTCGTTGCGCCGCTGGTCTATTCAGTGCCGATCCAGTTGCTGGCGTATTTCACGGCGGTCCACAAGGGCACGGACGTCGACCAACCGCGCAACCTCGCCAAATCGGTGACGGTGGAATGACCAAGCTGAAGGCAGGCGTGCTTGGCGCCGGCGCATTTGGCCGCCACCACGCACGCAAGTACGCAGAAGATCATCGCGTGACGCTCGTCGGGGTTATGGATCACCATGACGAGCGCGCGCAGATGCTGGCGGACACGCATGGCGTCGAGCCATTCTACGATGTCGCACCGCTGCTTGCGCAGGTCGACATCGTCACCATCGCCACCCCGCCTTCGCAACACGCCGCCGCCGCGCGAGCAGCGCTCGAAGCTGGCAAGCACGTGCTGATCGAAAAGCCGCTCGCAACCGATAGCGCCGACGGCGCCGCCTTGGTGAAACTGGCGAAGAACAAAGGCCTTGTGATCGCCTGCGGCCACCAAGAGAGGCTAGTGTTCGAAGCAATGGGCCTCTTCGATGCGGCAGAGAAGCCAAGCTACATCGAGAGCGTCCGTGAGGGTCCCTGGACCGGACGCAGCGCCGACGTTTCGGTAACGCTCGATCTGATGGTGCACGACCTCGATCTGGCGCTGAAACTGCTCGGCGCGAAACCGGAACGCGTCGAGGCCAGCGCACGCAGCGAGCATGGCCGGACCGCGGACGCGATCGAGGCCAAGCTCGCTTTCAGTGGCTCCGAGGCGAAGTTCATCTCAAGTCGCATCGCGGGCGATCGCAAGCGCACCATGCGCGCGGTCTACCCGTCGGGCGAAGTGAAGATCGACTTCCTGGCGCGCACATTTGAAAACACCACCAAATTCCCGCTCAACGCCGCATTCGCAGAAACCCGTATCGGCAGCGATCCGCTCGGCGCCAACGTGACCCAGTTCATTGACGCGGTGCTCGGCGTCGCACCGCGGCCAGCCGTGAACGGCGAAGAGGCGCTCGCGGTTCTGGAATTGGCGCTGGAGGTCGATCGCGCCTCCGGCCTGCCCTCACTCACCTAAGTATCCGAGGAAGACATGATCCCGTTCATCGATCTGCAGGCGCAACGCGCGCGCATCGAGGCTAAGATCGACGCTGCCGTTTCCAAAGTCGTGCGTTCAGGGGCCTACATTTTCGGTCCCGAAGTGAAGCAGCTCGAAGGCCAGCTTGCGTCGTTTGCGGAAGCCAATCACTGCATCGGCAACGCCAACGGCACTGACGCGCTGGTCTTGCCGCTGTGGGCGTGGGGCGTCGGCGAAGGCGACGCCGTGTTCTGCCCGAGCTTCACGTTCGCCGCCACCGCCGAGATCGTGCCGTGGACCAACGCAACGCCGGTGTTCGTCGATGTGCTGTCCGACACCTACAACATGGATCCCAAGTCGCTCGAAGCAGCGATCGCGGGCGTGAAGAAGGCAGGCAAGCTGACGCCGAAGGCGGTGATCGCGGTCGATCTTTTCGGCCAGCCGGCGGACTATCCCGCCATCAGCGCGATCTGTAGGCGCGAAGGACTGAAGCTCGTCGCCGATAGCGCACAGGGGTTTGGCTGCACGCTCGGCGGCAAGCATCCGATGCATTGGGCCGACGCGCAGACGACGTCGTTTTTTCCGGCGAAGCCTCTGGGTTGCTATGGCGACGGCGGCGCGACGCTCACTAACGACGACGCCGACAACGTCATGATGCGCTCGCTCGCCTTCCATGGCGCGAGTGGTGACGACAAGTACAATTGCGCCCGCATCGGCATGAACTCGCGTCTGGATACGATCCAAGCGGCAATCCTGATCGAAAAGCTCGCGATCTTCTCCGAAGAAATCGCGATGCGGAACGAGGTCGCAGATCGCTACGCGCAAATGCTTGAGGGTCTGGTGCGTACGCCGACCGTGATCAAAAGCGGCGTTTCAACCTGGGCGCAATACGTGATCGAGGCGGATGATCGCGACGGCTTGGCGGCGCATCTGCGCGAAGCGGGCATCCCGACCGCTCAATACTATCCGAAGCCCCTGCACAAGCAGACAGCGTACGAGACGTTCCCGCTTGGCGCGGGCGGCATGAAGGTGAGCGAGACCATCTGCCACCGCGTTCTTGCGCTGCCGATGCACCCCTATCTCGACGGCCAGACGCAAACGAAGATAGCTGGAGCCATGCGCGAATTCGTGAAGGCGGGCGGCTAACACTGAGCTTGTCGCTGCAGGCGCGAGCCGGGATTGGCTACGCCAGCTTCGCGATCTGCGGCTCGAGCCTCAGCATTTCCGAGAACGCCAAGAACAGGTGATAAACACAGGACGCTGGCGTGGTTGTCGTGAGCGGCTTACTGAAGGCGTCGAACTGATCCGTCCAAAGGCCGGGAATATTGTTTGCAAAATAGCGTCCGAAGATAAGTCCGCAGGAACTCGCCAGCGCCGGGCGCGGATCGCAACCATCGAGTTCAAAGAGGCCGAGCGCCGCCTTCATTCGCTCTGTGTTCGTCCAGATGCGCGAGGAGCTTTGCAAGACATCGCCCTCTTCGGTCAGAGCGTCGTAGACAGCGTACGTGCCGGGATCGACGCCATAGCGTTCGGCGAAGTCCGCTGAGCGCGCGGCGAGGGTGGCGACAGGTTCGCCCGTGAGGCGCTGGTAGTGCGCCAAAATCCATGTCCATTCGAAATGGTGACCTGGTTCCACACCACCGCCAACGCGCGCCCAGGTCTGATCGAAGCGCTCGCCTAATGTGCGCGGGTCGAAGAAGCGGGTGGCAAACAGCTGCACGACCTCGCGCGCGGTATCGAGGAAAATCTCTTCGCCTGTCGCTTCAAACGCCACGAGGCAAGCCTCGGCTAAATGCATATGCGGATTTTGTTCGCGAGTATCCGTGAGCGGCAGCGAGTGCCAAAATCCGCCATTCGGCGCGCGCATGCGAGTGCGGACGAAATTGATGGCTTCCACGGCGTGGTTGCGCGCCTCCGTATCTGCGGACGCCCGATAGCGCCATGACATCGCGAAAATCACGAAGGCAAGTTCATAGAGATCAATTGTGGAATCGATCACCGCGCCGCGGCGCGAGAGCACGCGCGCCCAGCCTCCGTCGCGCAGACGCGCCTGGGTGACCAGATACTTGTAGCCCCACTCCGACACGTCGGCGCCCTGTTTCCAACCCAACAGTGCGGCATGCGAAAAAACGTAGATCTGCCTGCACATGACCCTGACGCGCTTGAACGCACACGTGGTCGGACAGCCAGCGGGGTCCAGTTCCTCGTAAAAACCGCCATCGATGCGATCGACGCCCTTGTCGGCCCAGAGGGGCAGCGCCGCCTCGAACATCCAGGCGCGGGCGGCTTCAAATGGAACCGGATTCATGCGGGCCGAGGTCTAGCACCGCAAGGTTGCGCTCTCCTAACCCGCTAATGCGGTGGATGAAATTACGCAGGAAACGTGTTCTTCGGGGAACTCATGATGGTCCTGTCGCGCCGGAGGCTGCCCGGCCTTCTGGCGCCATCCGATCGATGCTTTATAGAAACGGGGCGTCCGAAGACGGCGCGCTGAGGTGGGTGCCTATATGGCCTTGAAGGCCGAATTTTCGCCGGCGTCCAGCACGCTGAAGGCCGCGCTCGACGCGTGCCGGCGCCACATCGGCTTCGTGATCCTGTTCAGCGCCTGCCTGAACCTGCTCTATCTCGCGCCGTCCATCTACATGCTGCAGGTCTATGACCGCGTCTTGGCCTCCGGCGCGCTGCTTACGCTTTTCTACCTGACGCTGGTGCTGATCGCGAGTTTAGGGGTGCTGGCGTTCCTAGACGGGACGCGGATGCGGCTATTGCTGGCGATGTCACGCCGGCTCGATCGGATCTTGGCGCCGCACGTGTTGAAGGCAGCCCTGCAGCGCGAAGGACGCGCGGCCGCCGGCAACGCGTCAATCCTACGGGAATTCGATGCCCTCCGAGGCGCTCTCAGCGGCCAACCCGCGGTAGCGGCCGTCGATGCGCCCTGGGCGCCGATCTACATCGCCGTCTGCTTCATGATCCATCCGTGGATCGGCATGCTTGCGCTGCTTGGCGGACTTATCTTGGTCACCATTGCTGTGGTGAACAACCGCGCCATGCGCGGGGCGATGAAAGCCAACGAAGATGCGGCCGGCGCAATGTACACGCTGCAGAACGCAGACATCATTCAAGGCGACGCGGCGCGCGCGCTGGGCATGCAGACTCGTTTGGTTGAACGTCAGGTCAAGGCACGCATCACGCTCAATCAATCGATCAACGAAGCCGGCAGCGCCAACTCATTCTATGCCTCTCTCACCAAATTCTCACGCCTGCTATTGCAGTCGTCCGCGTTGGGTTTGGGCGCCTTTCTGGCCGTACGACAGGATATCTCCGCCGGCGGGATTATCGCTGCATCGATCCTATGTTCGCGCGCGTTCCAACCTTTGGAACTGATTGTCGGCGCATGGCGCCAATTCGAACAAGGCCGGCAGGCTTACGGCATCATCACACGCGTGCTACAGACGCAGGAAGATACGCGTGATTTCACGAACCTGCCCTCGCCTCAAGGCGCCATCAGCGTCGAGGGCGTGACCGTACGCGCACCAGGCGGGGATCGTTTCCTGCTGATGAACGCATCGTTCCGCGGCGAACCAGGCGACATTATCGGCGTGATCGGCCCAAGCGGCGCTGGAAAGACAACACTCCTGCGCGCCATCGCTGGCGCGACGCGGCCCGATGGCGGAGCGGTGCGTCTCGACGGCGCCAAGATGACGGATTGGGATCCCGACCGGCTCGGGCGCCACATCGGCTACCTGCCCCAGGAAGTGGCGCTATTTGCCGGAACAATCGGACAAAACATCTCACGCTTCGACAGCCTCGCCGGGGAAGACGTCGACAGCGCTATCATCAAAGCCGCGCAGCAAGCCGGCGCCCATGAAATGATCCTATCGCTGCCGCGCGGCTATGACACCGAGATTGGTCCCAATGGGCGCGGCCTTTCCGCTGGGCAAGCGCAGCGCGTCGCTTTAGCGCGAGCGCTCTATGGCGATCCGGTTCTGCTGGCGTTGGATGAGCCGAACGCCCACCTCGATAGCGACGGTGAAACTGCGCTCATCAACGCCCTCAAAGAGGCGAGCGCCAAAGGCGTGTGCAGCATTGTCGTCGCCCACCGCACCGGCTTCCTCAGTCAGGTCAACAAACTGATGATCGTCGCAGACGGACGCATCGATGCGTTCGGCCCGCGCGACGCCATTCTCGCGCGCCTAAATCCAGGCGCGGGCCCACGGCCAATCGCAGTGCCCAATGAGGGCGCGCGGTCATGACGATGGACCTCCTCTCCCGCCCGCCCACCCGCGAATCCGATCTCGACAACGCTGAGGATGCAGGCGGCAAGGAAATTCGCGGCGGCGTGATAGCCCTGTTGGTATTCTTCGTCGGTTTCGGTGGCTGGGCTGCGTTTGCGCCACTTGACGCCGCGGTGGTCGCCCCCGGCGTCATTGTCGTCTCCGGAAATAGACAAACGGTGCAACATCGCGATGGCGGAATCGTCTCCGCCATCAACGTTCAAGAAGGCGACCGCGTCGCACAAGGCCAGGTTCTCATTGAACTCGGCTCACCTGAATTGATCGCCCAAGAGCAAGCCCTGCTCTCGCAAGTGGTCGATCTGCAGATGCAGCGCGCACGGCTAACGGCGGAACAAAGCGGATCAGGGACCCTGCAGCGGCCAGCGGAATGGGCGACGTTCTCGCCGGAAGATCTAGCGATCGCAAATGCCGCGTTCGAACGCCATCGCCGAGAAGCCCGCGGCGGCGCTTGGAGCGCCTACGATGCCCGCATCTCTGGCTATCGCGGTGAAATCGCCTCGTTGAACCGGCAAGAAACACTACTCAACGATGAATTGTCCGGCATGCGGACTTTGGCCGATGAGCAGCTCGTGCCTATGACCCGCGTGCGGGCGCTTGAGCGCAATCTTGCTGAATTGCAGGGCCGCCGCTCGGAACTCATTTCTCTCATCGCCTCAACCCAGCAAGAACGATTTGGCGACTCCCGCCAGGTGGAAGCCCGTTTGGCGGAGCTGACGCCGCAACTCGCAGGCGCACGCGAACGCTTGGAACTGACACGATTGCGCGCGCCTGTGGCTGGCGTCGTTGTGGGCTTACAAGTCCACACAGTCGGCGGCGTCGTTCGCGCCGGCGAGCGCCTCATGGATATTGTCCCCGAGGGCCAAGACTTGATTGTTGAAGCGCGTGTCGCGCCAGAATCGGCCGACAATCTCCAGGTTGGTCAACGCACCGAAGTTCGCGTCAGCTCATTCGGCGGCCGAAATCTGCCAATCGTTTTCGGCGAAGTGCGGCAAGTATCGGCAGACCGATTTATCGACGAGCGTACTGGCCAAGGTTACTTCATCACACAGATCGCCGTTCCGCCCGAAGAATTGCGGCGGCTGACGGAAGCCGCGGGCGACGAGCATACATTGCGTGCCGGTCTTTCAGCGCAAGTGGTGATCCCCACGCGCAAGCGCACTGCGCTGCAATATTTGTTCGAACCCCTGAACCAGACGCTATGGCGCTCTCTGCGGGAGGACTGAGCATGAGAGTCCTGTTCGCTTCAGTTGCAACGGTCGCACTGGCGGCCATCGCGCCCTGCGCCGCTATGGGCGACACTCTGGAAGACGCGCTGATTGCCGCGCACGCGAACAATCCCAATCTTGAGGAAGCGCGGCTAGCAGTCCAGGCGGCGCGCGAAGATCGCGTTCAAGCGATGGCAAGCTATCTCCCTTCGCTTGGGATCAGCGCCAGCACCGGCCTTCAAAGCGTCGAAAGTGACACCAACAGCTTCTTCGGCCCGACCACGACTCAGACCGACCTCAACCCCTCCACTGGCGTCGCCCAGGTTACACAACAACTCTTCACTGGCTTCCGGCGCAGTGGCCAATCACGGCTGGCTGACGCCAACATCGCTGGCGCGCAGGAGGGCCTGCGCTCGCGCGCACAAGACGTGCTATTGGCCGCGGTCAACGCTTATGTCAGCGTCCTGCGCGATCAGGAGATAGTGCGGCTGCGTGAGGAGCACGTCGCGGGTCTCAATCGTCTTCTCTCCGGAACGCGCCGCATGCTCGATGTCGGCGAAGTCAGCCGCACTGACGTTGCTCAGGCGCAGACGCGCCTCGCAGGCGCCCGCGGCTCGCTCGCGCGCGCCCGCGCCGACCTGGAGAGTTCACAAGCCCGCTACATCGCAATCGTGGGCCGCCCTCCCCAGGGCTTGTTACCGGTCAGCGCTCTTCCGCAAACACCGCATTCGCTCGAAGAATCCGTTCGTCTAGCGAATGAGCGACACCCGGATCTGGCGCGGGCCGAGCAGGCCGAGCGCGCAGCGCGCGCGCAGGTGACAATCGAGCGTTCTTCGCTATTGCCCCAGGTGTCGCTGGTTGGCCGAGCTGAGGAGAACCGCGATTTTAGCACCACGGAAACACGCCGCGAAAGTTCGAGTGCGGTGGCCCAGTTCAGCATGCCCCTCTTCGAAGGGGGTTATGCATGGTCTCGCACACGTCAGAGCCGGATCAATGTTGGTCGTGCTGAAGCGCGCACCGAAGCTCAGCGGCGCGAAATTCTTGCAGCCGTGAGCGCTGCCTGGAGTGACCTCATCGCCAGCCGCGAGGTACTCACCGCCGCAGACGAGCAAGTGGAGGCGTCAGCGGTCGCGGTTGAGGGCGCCGAACGCGAGCGTGGCTACGGCTTGCGCTCCACGCTGGACGTGCTCAATGCGGAAGAAGAAGCGCGCAATGCGCAAATCAGCCGCGTGCGCGCAAATGCCGACGCCGTCTTCGCCTCATATGCCTTGTTGGCGGCGACCGGCGCGCTCACACTCGAGAGAGCGACAGGACACGCCAACTAGCTCTGTCGCGGGGGAATCGCGCATGGACCTGCGAGAAGCGATTCGAACGATCCCGGACTATCCAAAGCCCGGCGTGATGTTCCGCGATATCACCACGTTGCTTGGCGACCCGCGGGCGCTGCGCGTCGCCATCGACCGGCTCGTGGAGCCTTATGTCGGGCGCGACATCGACAAGGTCGCCGGAATTGAAGCACGCGGTTTCATCCTGGGTGGCGCCGTCGCGCACCAGCTATCGGTCGGCTTTGTACCGGTTCGCAAGAAAGGCAAACTGCCCTCGCGGACGCTTCGACAGGAATACCAATTGGAATACGGAGTCGACGCGGTCGAGATGCACGAGGACGCCCTCAATCAGGGCGAACGGGTGCTGGTTATCGATGACCTTATCGCCACTGGCGGGACCGCGATCGCAACTATTAAGCTAATGGAGGGGCTGGGTGCGAACGTTGTCGGCGCAAGCTTCGTGATCGATCTACCCGAACTCGGCGGCGCCCAGAAACTTCGCGATCTTGGTGTGCGCGTTGAGGCGCTCTGCGCGTTCGAGGGGGATTAGCCGGCGACGCGCTCTTGGCGGCTGAGACGCTCGTCCAGATGAGCAAACACCCGTTGGCGGACGATCGGGTTTTCCATTGAGCGCGCGAGCATCTCCAAGTGCGCCACATCAGCCGTTGTCATGTAGGCGTCAGCGCTCGCTGGCGAGATGCGGAAGACGCTCGGCAGCTTTGACGGTTCAACCTGGTCGTATTCGTCGGTCAATTGCTCGCTAAGCTTTTCGCCTGGGCGCAGGCCCGTGAATTCAATCCCAATCGGCAACCCGGACTTCGCGATGAGATCACGTCCCAATTCGAGAATAGAAACCGGTTCCCCCATTTCCATGAAATAGGCCCCGTGCTCATCCTCCAACGCAGTAACGCTGAGGATAAGTCCAACCGCCTCTTCGGACGACATGAAGAAGCGCTCCATGTCGGGGTGAGTCACTTCGAGGGGTCCGCCAGCTTCGATCTGGGCGGAAAAACGCGGCAGTACAGAACCCTGCGAACCCAGTACATTGCCGAACCGCACGGATTTAAGCTTCATTGCGGTCGGCTCTTCCAAACGGAAGCCGTGGAGATAGAGTTCGGCTAGACGTTTGGTCGCGCCCATAACGCACGTCGGCGCGGCGGCCTTGTCCGATGAAATCAGCACGAAATGCTCTGCGCCCGCCTTCGCAGCAGCGCCAACGGCGTTGCGCACGCCCACAAGGTTCGTGAGGACGCATTCGACCGGGTGGCGCTCGCCGAGGTGCACGTGCTTTAGCGCCGCCGAATGGATAACGACGTCAGGCTCGATGCGGCGCATCCACGCGTCCAAACGACCGCTGTCTCGGATGTCACAAAGGGCGTCAGTGGTCGAAAGACCCGGCGACACCCGTTTCACATTTTCGACAATCTCAAGCAGGCCGTGATCGAATTGATCGAGCATCGCCAAGTGCGCGCAGCCAAGCCGCGCGAGCTTCAGGCAAAGAGCGCCGCCGACGCTACCCGCCGCCCCCGTCACGAGCACCCGCTTGCCAGCAAAAAACGCTCTTAATTGAGCGAAATCGAAGCGCCCTTCCGGTCGGCGTAGCGCGAACGACAGCATCCCCCAGCGGTCCCCTCTTCATGATTCGCTAGCTTACCCAATACATGCGCGAAACATTTTCGGCCAGTTAGCACCCGAGATACCTTGCGAGTGTTGCGATCACACATCGCCTCTAGAATAGCCGCTGTATTCGAATTGTAGATTAACTTCTCGCCTTACAGAGCGCAAATTAACCTAACGTTTCAAGCGTATTTCTCGGCTCGATTGTTTAACCAAGATTGTCCGCCAGGTCTCCGTAACTTGCCCGCAGCCGGCAATATCACCCCGAACACAAGGGAGGGCGCCGGTTTCATTGCGTACGGAGGTATTTGGAAATGCAACTGAAGCTTATGAGCTCGGTTTGCGCTGTTGCCCTCGGTCTGGCGTTTGCGCCGGCTGCCTGGGCTGGCGCGCCGGGTCCCCACGACAGCACACCCGCCGCCACCAACATTGACGACAGTGGCAATGGGAATTTCTCGGGCAACGGCGACGACAATTCGACGAATGTGGACGTGGCCGACAGCGGCAACGGAAACTTCTCAGGTAACGGCGTCGACAACTCGACAAACACCGACAGCTCGGACAACTCACTGAACGTTGCCGACAGCGGTAACGACAATTCAACCAACACTGCCAATCTGAGCGCCGACAACAATTCCGACAATTCAACCAATGTGGACGTAGCCGATAGCGGCAACGGAAACTTCTCCGGCAACGGCGATCACACCGACAACTCGACGAATGTCGACGTGGCCGACAGCGGCAACGGCAACTTCTCCGGCAACGGTGTCGACAACTCGACCAATTCGGCGACCTTCACCGCCACCGATAATTCGGACGACTCGACGAACGTTGACGTAGCCGTTGCCGATAGCGGTAACGACAACTCAGTAAACACTGACAACAGCGACAACTCGACAAACGTCGCCGTCGCCGATGCTGGCAACGACGAGTCCTACAATAACGTCGCCTCTGGCAATACGTTGACCGACAACAGCGACAACTCGACGAACCTGTCGGTTGCTGATAGTGGCAACGACAATTCCATCAATACCGACAACAGCGACAACTCGACCAACGTCGCGGTTGCCGACACCGGGAACGACGAATCTTACAACACCGTCGCGTCCGGCAACACACTGACCGACAACAGCGATAACTCGCTGAACATCGCCGACAGCGGCAACGACAACTCGGACAACTCGACCAACGTTGCTGTCGCCGATTCGGGCAACGACAACTCAGTCAACACCGACAACTCGGACAACTCGACCAACGTAGCACTTGCGGTGGACGACTCTGGCAACAGCCAATCCATCGACGGCGATCGCAACACACAGATTGGCGGCGATCAGCAGAATACCCAGAGCAACGATTACACGAGTGCAGAGTGGCGTTCGGCTGGCGATGACAATGATGGCTCGTTCAATTCGGACGACTCCATAAACACCGACAACTCCGACAACTCGACCAACGTGAACGTGGCCGTGGCCGACTCGGGCAACGACAACTCGGTCAACACCGCGAACGACGAGTCTTACAACACGATCGCCTCCGGCAACAATGTCGCCTCGGGCAACACGCTGACCGACAACAGCGACAATTCGCTGAATATCGCGGACAGCGGCAACGACAACTCGGTCAATACCGACAACTCGATCGACAACGACGACTCGTTCAACACCGCAAACGACGAATCGTACAACACCATCGCCTCCGGCAACAATGTGGCCTCGGGCAACACGCTGACCGACAACAGCGACAACTCGCTGAATATCGCCGACAGCGGTAACGACAATTCGGTCAATACCGATAACTCGACCGACAACGATGACTCGTTCAACACCGTTGCCTCGAACAACACGTTGACCGACAACAGTGACAATTCCGTCAATGTCAACGTAGCCGACTCGGGCAACGACAACTCGACGAACAACGATGACTCGTTCAATACCGATAATTCGGTGGACAACGACGAATCGTTCAACACGATCGCGTCAGGCAACACCGTTGCTTCGAACAACACGGTTGCGTCGAATAACACTGATAACTCGGTTGACAACGATGACTCGTTCAACACCGACAACTCGGTGCGGATCGAAGACTCGAACAACACGCGGACACAGGACTCCTACAACACGGACAACTCATCAACCACGATGGTTGTCACGTCGATGGAGCTTGGCGCTCTCGTGACCGACATCGAAATTGATGCCCACGGCTTCAAAGAAGGTGAAATCAGCACCGGCTCCATCTCGATGGACAATGGTGCGTTCGCCAACTTCGGCGGCATCAACACGGCCAGCATGAACACCGGCATGGGTTCTTCGAACCAAGCGGCGACCGCCGTGGGTGCGAACGCCAACGTCGAGTTCGGCAACGGCCGTCCGTAAGAGGACAGCGGGCCAGGCCGATGGAGCAACCCATCGGCCTGGTTCTTGCCTCTTCATGAGTAAGGAAGGCGCGCACAAAATGAAGAGCGTGACCAAAGCAAGAGGGGTCCTGATCGCAGCGATGCTAGCTTCGGCCAGCGTCGCGTCAGCCCAGGAAGGCGCCCCCGAAGCTGCAGCATCACCGGCGCCGGCCGGCGAAGCAGAGCTTCTAAGTTCGGAAGACATGGATGCTCTGTCTGGAGGGACAGGCGTCGAAGTGGTGGTCGACACCGGCCAAGTTCTGACCGCGACGAACAGGGGCAATTCGGTGACCGGCGATACAATTGGCTCAGGCCAAGTGAATCTCGGGTCGGGCGCATTTTCCGGCTATGACGGGATCGGCAACTTCGTGATCAACACCGGCCACAACAACAACCTTCAATCCAGCATGAACGTTTCGGTCGTGCTGACGCCAGTTCCGGGTTCATGATCCGAAACTTGGCCAACTTCTTGAGCGCGCCGTCCCGTCTAGTACGGGGCGGCGCCATGCTCTCTATGGCGCTTGCTGCGTCTTGTTTTTCAGCGCCCGCCGCAGCGCAAGTGCGCACGCACGGCGAAGGCGGCGGTAGTTTTACCGTGTCAGTCACGAGCTGGCGCGACATCCCCTTCCGCACAGTGGTGCGTCAACAATACGATTACAGCTGCGGATCGGCTGCGGTCGCAACATTGCTGCGCTTTCACTATGGCCTGCAGGTGAACGAAGGCGAAGTCTTCCAGTCCATGTACGATCGCGGCGATCAAGCGCGCATCCGTTCCGTCGGCTTTTCCATGCTCGACATGCGCAGCTATCTTGAGGCGCGCGGTTTCCGCGCAGACGGCCTGCGTTTGTCGCTTGATCGGCTGGCGAGCTTGAATATCCCGACAATCGCTTTGATCTCGCACGACGGATATCGCCACTTTGTTGTCGTGAAAGGCATCAGCGCCGACCGCGTGCTGGTTGGCGATCCGACATTCGGACTTCAGACCTACACTCGCGAAGAATTCGCCGAAGTCTGGAACGGCGTCGTCCTCGCGGTGCGGCAAGCGCCGCCGCATTGGCCAGAACCGGCTTACAATCGCGCTGAAGAGTGGCGCCCGTGGTCGCGCGCTCCACTCGACATGGCGCAACAACCGATATCCGCGACGGACCTCACTCTTGGATACCGCGAACTCTATCAGATCACGCCAATCACGCCCCCGGTTCCAGGATCATGAGAACCCGCGCGCTCCTGCTCGCCGTTGCGCTTTTGGGAGGCTTGGCGACGCCGGCCCATGCTGACGAAAGTTGGGGCCAAGACATCGAGGTCATGAGCGTTGACGACCTCGACGCCAACCGGGGCGGGTTCTCATTTGGGAACCTGAACTTCAACTTCGGCGCCACCGTCACTACGCTCGTCAACGGCGTTCCGGCCCTGGTGACAAACATCACGTGGACGGATGTGGGCGCCTTGGTCGATCAAACCGTTGGCCAAGTGGGCCAAGACATCTCGGATATGACGCCTGAGCAACTTCAGGCTTTAGGCCTGAATGGATTGGATGGCGTTGGCGGCGTCGTCATTGACGATGAGGCCGGCGTTACCGCGCTCGTCCATAACGTTACACAAGGGTCACTCCAAAATATCATCATCAACAACGCCACCGGTCGCGATCTTACGCAGCAGGTCGATGTGAACCTCACGCTGCCCGGCTTCGAACTGATCCAGAGCGCCCTGCTCGTTGAGGCTTTTGGCCTACATCTCGCCGACGATATGCGCAGCCTAAATCCGGGCGGATAGGGAGCAGCGTCAGACACCCGTTTTCGATGAATTTCCCTTGGCGGAGGTACAATTAGCCGGTACGCCCTAAGGCGCGAAACAGGGGAAACTCATGCGTATTCTTGCGGATGGCTGGCATTCTGGCAGAGGTCTGGGGCCCTCGTACGCCGCGCTCGATAACGGGTATTCGCTGAATGCGCAGGACGCTTCTCTTGACCTGAAGAGTTTTGCAGATCTTGGCGCATCCAATAGCCCTTTGATCCCTTCAGGGCCGCAGTTCGCTGGCGACGACATCGCAGACAACACCAGCACCACCGCCACGATCGCGGTCGGAGGATCTGTCAGTAGCTCGATTCAAAGTGCGGGCGACCTCGACTATTTCCGAATAAATCTGGTCGCTGGCCAGACCTATACGTTCTCACTCTCGGGCTCGATTCCCGATGCCTATGTCGAACTTCGGGACGCAAGCGGCACGTTGATCGCCTTTAACGACGATGGCGGCATCAACCTGAACTCGTTTCTTATGTATCGCGCCAACACGACGGGCACGTTCTACGTCGTGGCGCGTGGCTACGATAACTCGGTCACCGGCAACTACACCCTTGCAGTGAACGCCATTGTGCAAGGCGGGACCTCCCCGACTTCGTTCCCAAACAATGGTCTTCCCCAATATTCCTGGGATGAGGCCGCAATCCAGATTTCACGGAATGGGTATAGCTGGGCAAGCGCGTTCGGGACATCGGCCGTGGTCACCTATTCGTTCCGCTCGACAGCTCCAACGACGATGCCCGATGACACGGGCGGCTTCTCGCGGTTCAACGCGACACAAATTGCCGCCGCAGAAGCAGCGCTCGCGGCGTGGGCCTCAGTCGCCAACATTAGCTTTGTTCGCGTCGATGACGGCGACGGCTACTCAAACAACGCCGCTATTGTTTTTGGCAATTACAGCTCCGGCGCTGATGGCGCAGCGGCGTTCGCCTACACCCCTACCTCCGGCAACCAGAGCAGCGCGAGCGTGCAAGGCGACGTCTGGATCAATTCAACCCTCTCCTACAACGTCACTCCGGTTGTCGGTCAGTACGGACAACAAGTCCTGCTGCACGAAATCGGCCACGCGCTCGGCTTGAATCACCCCGCTGACTACAACGCGGGCGCCGGCGTCACAATCACCTACGGCGCAGACGCGGTCTACTACAACGACACACGCATGTTCACCGTGATGAGCTATTTCTCAACCACGAACACCGGCGGCAATTCGACTCTCTACGCATCATTGCCGCAGCTGCATGACATCGCCGCGATCCAGCGCCTCTATGGCGCCAACATCACAACCCGCACTGGCGACACCATCTACGGCTTCAATTCGAACACTGGCCTTCCGGAATACGTTCTTTCGTCCAGCACAGAAGCTGCGATCTTCACGGTGTGGGATGGCGGCGGCATCGATACGCTCGATTTTTCGGGTTACTCCACCGGCAGCACGATCGACTTGCGCGAAGAGGCCTACTCAAGCGCCGGCCCTACAGCCAATAACGGCGGAACGCTCGCCGTGTTCAACATCTCTATTGCGCGCGGCTCTGTCATCGAAAACGCCATCGGCGGCAGCGGCAACGACACCATTATCGGCAACGATGCGAACAATGCACTCAACGGCGGAGCCGGCAACGATACGTTGGACGGCGGCCTCGGCGCGGACACGATGAATGGCGGCGATGGCGACGATACTTATTATGTCGACAATAACGGTGATGTGACCTCGGAGGTGTCGGCGCTTGGCGGCATCGATACTGTGATCACCTCAGTCAGCCGCAACCTCACGGCCAACATTGAGAACCTGACGTTGACCGGTAGCGCTAATCTCACCGCGGCCGGCAACAGCTTGAACAACGTGCTGATTGGCAACAACGGGGCCAACTTCATTCAAGGCTTGGGCGGAGTTGACACCATCGACGGCGGCAATGGCAATGACTGGCTTGATGGCGGCGCAGGCGGCGACATCATCAACGGCGGGGCCGGCAGTGACACCGCCGCCTTCGGCGCTTCGATCGCGGGCGTGAGCGTCGATCTGCAGAGCGGCGTCTATTCAGGCGGCGACGCCGCCGGCGACACTCTCATCAGCATCGAGAACCTCTCTGGCTCCGGTCTCAACGACCAGCTGTTCGGCGACGCCGGCGCCAATGCCCTTTACGGTCAGGGCGGTGCAGATGTTCTCAACGGTCGCGCTGGCGACGATGTACTGAGCGGGGGCTCGGGCGACGACCAACTCGATGGTGGCGTAGGCAATGATACGCTAAATGGCGGCGATGGCGCGGACGCATTCGTTTTCGCGTCCTTGCCCGCCGGCGACAACGTCGACACTATCGGCGATTTCTCGGTTGCTGATGACAGCATCTGGCTTGACGGAACGATCTTCGGCCTCCCTGCTGGTGTGCTCGACGCCAGCGCCTTTCTTATTGGTGCCGCGGCCACGGACGCCGCACACCGCATCATTTACGACGACACAACTGGCGCCCTTTTCTACGATGCCGACGGAAGCGGCGCCGACGCCGCTGTCCAGATCGCCAATCTCGCCGTTGGCCTCGCCCTCACCAACAGCGACTTCATTATCATCCCGGGAACCTAGTCCGCTCGCACCATGGTAGTCGCGACGTTGGCGGGCCGATGTTGCGCAAGCCGCCCCATCGATCACCCACGTCTCGAACAATGCCGCGCGGTCGGTGATCGACCCGCCTGCCCCGCGATCAGCGCCAGGATGGGTTACAAGGCAAGAAACCGACGCCGAGCAAAACGGCATATGCGACCAATTGTTGGCGGAACATGCCCGCCAGCACAGGAGCAAGTGCGAGGACCATGACGGCCGGAGAGGCGTTGATCTAGAACTGTCGCAGCACTAAGCGACGACAATACCGGCCAATTTCTTGGAGACCCAGAGTTGTATTGTATCTGGCACCCCAATGAACGACGTCACTACCAAGTCCCATGTCGCCGGCATTTCTGCTCACGCCTAAGCGGCTTGACCAGGCCGCACACGCCGTTTGTTGACTTGAGTTCGTCATCCGAGGTTTCTAACCTTCGGTAGAGCTCTCAGGTCATGAGGCGCGGCCGTCGCCAGTTTGAACGCAGGATCAGAGATTGCTGATATCGCTATCTGCCAAAGCCGAATCCGCCCTCTCCCAGCCGAGACAGATTTGACAATGGACTCGGCGGATATCCTAAGGCGCATAGAGCGGGGCTTCACAGCAACCGCAAGGTCGGCCTGGCGTGCACTACCGATACCGCCCGCCGATCGCGGTCGGCTCGCAGAACAGCTCTTCGCGCTAGCGCCTGCCTTGTTTTCCTGGAGCGCGGCATTCCAGCACTGGCGCGCCGGGCGCATTGCCGCAGCTGCCGAACCGATCCTCCAGGTCACGCCGACGACATTTGAGCCGACGCTTGAAGGTTGCTCGCCCTTGCTCGCAACTGAGCCTCCGCGCGCCGTTTCCGCGCGCGCCATAGCATTCTATCTGCCGCAATTTCATCCCATTCCGGAAAACGACAAATGGTGGGGCGAAGGCTTCACAGAGTGGACCAAGGTTCGCGGGGCACGGCCGCTGTTCCTGGGTCACGATCAGCCTCGGGAGCCTGGTGAATTAGGATACTACGATCTATTGCGTGATGACGACGCGATGCGCCGCCAGGCCGAACTCGCCCAGTTGCATGGCATCAGTGGGTTCTGCTTCTATTTCTACTGGTTCGCGGGCACCCGTTTGCTGGAGGCGCCCATCCAAAAATACGTCGCTGACAAGGCGATAGGACTCCCATTCTGCCTCTGCTGGGCCAACGAAAACTGGACTCGCCGCTGGGATGGAAAGGACAAAGATGTCCTGATCGCACAACATCATTCCCCCGAGGATGACATCGCCTTCATCAGACACGTCAGCCAATACTTCACCGATCCTCGCTACATCCGAGTCAACGGAAGGCCGCTCTTACTTGTTTATCGGCCGGCGCTACTGCCTTCCGCCGAAGCCACGGCGGAGCGGTGGCGCTCCTGGTTGCTCGGCAATGGATTTGGCGAAGTGTATCTGGCGTACACACAGGCGTTCGAGCACGCAACGCCGCGGGAGTACGGCTTCGACGCCGCAATCGAGTTTCCGCCAAACAATTCTGGCCTGCCCTGCGAGCCAGACCTCGTTCAGGGTATGGTGAAGGGCGCAAGCATATCCGTATATGACTGGCGCAAGCTCGCCGTCCGCGCGCGCATGAATCCACCGCCGCAGTACACGCTCTTTCGTGGCGTCAACCCAAATTGGGATAATACCCCGCGCCGGCCGGACGGCGGCGCTGTGTTCATCAACGCCACGCCGTCTGGCTTCAAGACTTGGCTCGCCGAGGTTGTGCGCGACACGATCGCTCGATTTCACGATCCTGATGAGCGCCTTATCTTCATCAACGCGTGGAACGAGTGGGGGGAAGGAGCCCATCTCGAACCCGACAAAAAACATGGCTTTGCATGGCTAGAAGCCGCGCGTCGCGCGCTCGACGTAGACGGCCAGGCGAAGATCATCGTAGTCACGCATGATTTGCACAGGCACGGTGCCCAGTATGTTGCTCTCAATATCGCGCGTACCTTGAAACGCCAATTCGGCGTCGAAATCGCCTGCATCAGCGGAGCCGACGGCGAACTCGCGCCTGATTTCGAGCGCGAGGGTCCGCTGACAGTTCTTGATCCCAGAACTACTTCTCCAGATGCGATCGACGAGGCTGTGCGCGCGATCGCGGCCAAGGGATTTGGCCATGCGATCGTCAACAGCGCTGCATCAGCGTGGATCGCGCCACGGCTCACACATCATAAAGTCCGCATGATCGGTCTGGTGCACGAATTACCCAATGTCATCACAAGTATGGGTTTGGCCGCAAGTTTGAAACAGCTTGATAGCAGTGCGGATGCCATCGTCTTTCCAACGGAGACTGCGCGCGATCAAGACGCTGCTGCCGTCCGCATGGGCACATGGCGAAACCCAATCGTCTTGCCGCAAGGCGTCTACAAGGCAAGCACAATCGCCAACGCCGCACAGAAAGAGGCTGCTCGCACGCGCGTGAACGCGCACCTTGGTCTACCCAACGATGCGCACATCGTTCTCGGCGTCGGATATGCCGACCTACGAAAAGGAGTCGACATCTTCATCGCATGGGCGTTGGCCGCGGCGCGGCGCTGGCCAAACCTGCATTTTGTGTGGTTAGGCAAGATCGCGCAGGAAACTCAGGACCTAGTTGCGCGAGCGCTCGCCGAAGCTGGGCAGCAACAGGCTAACATTCACTTCCTAGGCTTTATTGAAGATACCGCCGACTTCTACGCTGCAGCAAGAATCTACGCACTTTCCTCGCGTGAGGACCCCTTCCCATCTACGGCGTTGGAGGCGCTCGCAGCTGCCACTCCGGTCATCATGATGCGCGGGGCGGGCGGAATTGAGACACTTGCGACGTACAACTGTGTCAAGACCGTAGTAGACGCAAACCCCGAGGCTTTCATCGCTGCTGCCGCACCATGGGTCGAGGTCGAGCACGAGGCCCGCGCTGCCGGCGAGATTGGTCGAGCATTCGTGCAGGAGCGTCTGGGCTTTGCTAGCTATACGGGGGCGCTCCTTGATCTGCTGCGACCCCACACACCCCGTGTTTCTGCCGTGGTACCGAACTACAATTATGCGCATCACTTGGAGCAGCGCCTGCGCAGCATTCTCGAACAAACGCTTGCGCCGCGGGAGATCCTCGTTCTCGATGATGCCTCGAGCGACGACAGCGTGGCCGTAGTAGAGCGTGTCTTGGCGCACTCGCCAATCAATTGGCGGATCATTCGGAACCAGGTTAACTCCGGCAGTGTTTTCGCCCAATGGAGCAAGGGCGTGGAGCTTGCTCGGCATGACCTGGTGTGGATCGCCGAGGCGGACGATTGGGCCGATCGGCATTTTCTAGAAGCCGCCACTGCCCCGTTCCAACGCCGCGATGTCGTCCTTTCCATGACGCAGTCACGTCAAGCGGACGCGCAAGGACGCATTATCGCCGACGATTATCTCGACTATGTGCGCGATGTTTCTGCAACAAAATGGACACGAGCCTTCATCGGCGAGGGTTTAGCCGAAGTGCGCGCTGGCCTTTCGATAAAGAATACGATCCCTAATGCAAGCGCCGTCCTGTTCCGGCGCGAAGCCCTACTCCGAACGCTCGCAGAGCACGCAGTAGAGATCAACTCATATAGGGTGACGGGTGATTGGTGCGTTTACGTCAACATGCTGCGCCATGGCGCGCTCGCCTTCACGCCGGCGGCGCTCAACTACCATCGCCGCCATGATGCGAGCGTGACGATCTCTCGCTTTGGACTTGCGGAACTCGCGGAGCTCGCACGCATGCAAAGCTACATCGCGCGCGAATTTGCACCGGGACAGGAAACCTCGAAGCGCGCGCGAGCTTACTTGCTAGAGCTGGTTGAGCAATTTGGCTTGGCGCAGCGCTTCACGGCAACGCAGATTGAGGACGCGATGGAGGGCGTGGTCCTCGCCTAGATTAGAATGCTGCAAAATAGGGATCGCGCGCGTAGCAGAACACAGCGAAGTCATCAGCATAGATCGACCGGATTAGCTTCGCTTCCGCTTTGCCGACATACTGTATGACTCGACGCGTGGCGTTTGTGGCGTGAAACGCGAGCGGCTCCATCTCACCACTCGCCTTTTCCGAAATCCGCGCGACGACGCTGCGCAGGCTCGAGCCTATGTTCTCGAACCGGCCGATGAAGTCATACGGAATGTGCCGGGGCTTCAGAAGCCCCACTTGCGTGCGCCAGTGAATGTCGCGCTCGGGGTCCGGCTGATTAGCGACGGCGATAAGGAAGGACTCGAAGCTCACGATTTCGTCTGCGGGCAAGTCGAGCGTTGGCGCGAGTCTTGCGCGCTCCCAGTCATTGTCGACGATCTTGTCCAGATAGGCCGAGAGAACGCGGGTGTACGGGTTGCGAGTGAAGCAAAATCGGAAGAGGTCTGCGTCTCGCAGCAGCTGCTGATCCGAGAGGCCGGAGTCCCTCGGCGACTGGAGCGGAGAATTCGCCTTATCGTGCACATTGGCGGGAAGCTTAGAGCGGTCGCCATCGACCTCCACAGCCTGAAGCTTGCGTTTGATTGTGGAACAGCCCGCTTTGGGCGTCTCGATGAAAACGTACGAGAAACGTGGCGAGTAGTTGATGAGATACTCGGCCTGGCTCGGCGGAAAAGCGAAAAGCTCACTGAGCTGCGTCCAATCGTGGTCAGTCGCCAATTCCAATAGGTCTCCCCTTGCACGAAGCCCGGCTCACTTTACCGCGACGAGGAAAACATCCTGAAAGTGTAACGAGCCGGGTTTGTCGGCCCAGGAACCCGGGTCAAACCCGATCACTTCCAGCCCCGCGTCGTGAAGAATTTTGAGCCAGCGATCCATGGTGAATCCAGCAAAGAAGTCCTGCCCCGAATAGGCTTGATAGTGCCCATCAGAAACAAGCTGCACGCCGGTATGCTTGCCAGTTCTCTTGACGTAATCGAAGAAAAAATCGTCGATGAGAAACGTCGTGAGGTAGGCTAGGCCGGATTTGTCTAAGGTTCGCGCAATCTCACGCAGATACTGAACGGCATCATATTCGATCAGGTGAGTAAAGACCGAGATTGCGAAGATGAAATCGATCGACTTATCGCTCGCAAACGACAGCCCCATCTTGTTGCCGACGCCGGCGCTGTCTTGGAAGTAGTAGTTTTTCTCAACTTCCTGAAGGTGAAACTCGAACGCTGGGTTTCGCGCCGAAATGTTCTCGCTGCACCACTCGACGCCCTCCCGGAAAACGTCCGTGCCGTAATACTCGCCATCCTCAATCATAAACGAAAATGGCAGCGCCATTCGCCCACAGCCGCTGCCAATGTCGATGATGCGTGACGAGCCGGTGAGGCGTCCACGGCGAACAAGCTCGGAGAACGTCCAGCCCGCTGTGTTCTTGAAGTGCTCCGGCGAATAGCTGCCGATAACATTCATCATCCATTCGGGCGGCAATTCGGGTGGGTCAAGCGCGTGCAAAGCGCGCACGCACGCGTCGATCCGGCCGAGTGCGGCATCGTATTCGGCGGCCTTCTTCTCCTGACCGCGAATGTAAGCGCTCTTTTCCAATGACGTTGTGCCCCGACTAGGTTTGGCTTGACCACCGCGCTTCAAGATCCCGTATCCGGTCGCGCTGCCGCTTCCAAATCAGGCCTGCGTTGTTCAATTTGATGAGCAGCATTAGCCTATTCAATTCCGCGACCGCCATTAACGGAATCGCGGCGTCGAGGCTGGCGCCCAAATTTGTCAAATGAGCGTCCTCTTCTGCGGTAACAGAGTTCCCATCCCACATCACGCCGAAACCGAAAAAGAGTGGGATCGACCAATAGCGCCAGTGTTCACCGCGCTCGGCACGGAAGTCCTCGATGGCGGTCAATACGCCGTTACGCGCTCCACCCTCCCAGCGCTTCGCGCCGGAGAAAGGCAAGCCAAACTCCTTCAGCACTTCCTCGGAAAACGGCGTTAATTCACCGGTATCGTAATTCGCCGGATCGGAGAGACGATTCGGTTCGTAAGCGATGTCGCGCCGCCCACAGGGCCAGCCGACGTCGTGCATCAGGAGGATGCGTTTGCCCGGCTGCGCCGCGATAAGATCCAACTCCATTGCCACTGTTTCATAATTATGATCGCCGTCAAGGAAGAGGAGATCGACCGGTTCGATTCGGCCAAGCGCTTCCACTGACGCGCATTCGTGGAAGGTAACTGAAACGTCAGCGCCGGCGGCTCCCGCGATGCGGGCGCGCGCCTCCGGCTTGAAGGCGACGTCGATGAAATCGACGGCCGCACCCGCCTTGCGGGCTAGGTCGAGGATATACACGGAGAGATCACCTTGAAATACGCCCACCTCCACAATGCGCTTGATCGACAGCCCCGCGAGCGCCCGTTCGATGATCGACGCATAGTGGGCCATGGAAAAGGCATTGAGCGTGAAGGGGAAGGAGGGCCCGACGCCCAGCGACTCACGTGCTCCCTCGCTCAAGCTGGAAGGAGACAGGTGCGGGTTCATCCAATTGATCTTCATCGTGCTTCCTTCGCGCATCTGACGCCCAGTGAGGGCTCAGCACGACGGCCGCGACCGCCCCTCTCGCTGGCCCGTATAGAAATAATGCTCGAAACCAGACGTCAGCTCGCCTCGCGATACAGCAGACGCCACGTCCGGATTCTCGCGAAGGTAGCGCAAGTCATCGAAATCTTCCGGGCTGGGCAGCGTTCGATAGGGATCGCGATGCAGTCCCACGAGCTGCTCTATCAATTGCTTGGACTGTACACCGCTCAAATCGAAGCGGTTACTCGCAAACACGGGGCGGGTTAGCCCAAGCAACCTGGCGAGGACGCGCATCCCGCGCTGGCGTAGGTCTCGCGGATTGGCCGCGAGGCCGAGTTCAGAGAGCGCCGCCACATCGCCCCTCGCCACAATCTGCGCCAATCGTTGACCTGCGACCCAAAGTGCATCCCTAAATTCGACGCCGCCAGGACGATCGCCGACCGCTCGATCGCCGACCGCCGCCGCACTACCTAGGAGCGCATCCAGCTTCTGATTTGTGCGCCGCCCAAGATCGCGATCTTCGCCCAACAGAACGCCGAGCCCGATCATCGAAGCTTCAGCCGTACGGCCCTTTGTGGTTAGGTCGCGCACCAGATTGTTGCGGACGACCGCTGAGTATTCGAGGTGCTTGTGGCGATCGGCGATTACTGAATTACCGAACACTGCGGTGTCGCCTCGATCGCGGTGGTGGTAATTGGCCAGTGCTTCCGGCAACACAGCTATGTTCGCTTCGCTCAGGAATCGGAGATTGAAGTCCCAGTCGCCAAGCACGGGGTAGCGTTCGTCGTAGCCGCCGATCGCGTCATAGCGCGATCGCCTGAATACAAATGCTATGGGCGGAAAGAAATTCTGCACAGCCATTTCATGCAGATGTACTGTCTGGACCCAGCCGTGATAGGGGCCCGAGCCGTGGATCACGATGCCGCTTGCGGTCACCGATTCTGACACATAAGTCGAGTGCGTGATGACCCCGTCATAGAGACGGCCGCCAGGACTCTCGAGGAACCCTAAAGTTTTCTCAAGGAAGACCGGCTCCCAGGTATCGTCGTCGTCGTGAATGACCACGTAGTCGCTGCCGCAATGGCGAATGGCGATGTTAGAGGCGGCTTCCATGCCGCGATTGATGACGTTATCCACGAGGATCGTGCGATCAAGATCGCCTGACGATGCCTCTATCGTTTCCCGCGCTACATCAATATCTCCGCCGTCGTTGATGATGACGTGGACATAATCCTTGAACGTCTGAGCAGCAACGCTGGCCAGCGCGCGCTTGAGGAACGTCGGACGATCGAGCGTCCTCGTAATAATGGCGACCTTCGGCCGGTGGACCGTCGTCGCGGCCGGAAGCAACGCAGCCAAGGCTCCGAGGGCATCAGACGATGGGCTATTTCTAATGCCGGCAAGTTTGCGCTGCATGGGCTGAGCGATTTCACGCGGATACTCGATCGTCAGTTGACCGGCGCGCCAAAGCGAGTCGCGCACACGAGCATCCGGTGAATCATCGCGATGGCGGTTTCTTGCCGGCAAGAGTAGCGGCACCTCGATCGAACGCCCAAAATCCGCCGAACGCAAGACATCAGAAAAAAGAGCCACGTCCTCAGACGTCGGCTGTGTGACCACGCGCGCCACTTCACGCCATGCCGCCTGCGAGGCGCGACGCAGCGCGCCGATGCCCGTCCCGTTAGGTAGTTCCGCGAGATAGTCCAGCACGCCTGCAAACATCGGAGAGGCTTCGGCGCTGACGTTGTCTCTCAGCACCTCTTGGGCTTCCGGCGAAGATATCCCATCGGCACCGACATCAAGACGCTCGATGCTCGGTCCGGTCGGCTGGAATAGATGTTCAATCAGGTGCCGATGCAATATGACGCTGCTTTCGGGCCACGCCGGATCGAACCTATCATGTTCTGTGACGACGCCAATCACGCGCGGCCACACCCGCTGGTCTGCACCCCCGGTCGGGAAACGGCCAAAATATGCGCCCCACCACGTTACGTTGGGAAAAGCTTCGTCAAGCAATGATTGCGCCGTGCCCTGCCAACCGGTGTCCACTAGCAGCGCGAGATCGTGATCGGCCACGATCGCCGCAATGTATGACTCGAACAACTTTGACTGGTGGCAGAAGTGATCCTCGACCGCCCGTGCCGCTGGGCTGTGCGAGGCGAGAAAACCCGCTAGATCCGATGCACGTTGCTTCAGCGCCGGATCGTCAAGATCGACAGAGCTGGGAACGCCGTCATAGCGGAACATCGCCGCCACAAAATCCTTGAGCGATGCGTGCGCGAACTCCTTTGTGAGCAGTTGCAGTGCGCTCGACCGATTGCGCCGCCATACTCCCTTTGCGACCATCAGTCGCGAGACCCACAAATAGTCGCGACGCGAGGGCAAATCGACACCAGCGGCGGCAGCGAAAACCTCTACCGCGCGGCGAATGCGAATGCCGGCGCGCGCCACGAACAGCACCTTACCATCGAGTTCGCGCTCGAATGAGAGCGCGTGCGCCAGCAGACGCGCGCAATAGTCAGCCACAATTGGCCCGAGGTGACGGTAGCCAAACGCATATCTTGCGTCCGCCAACTTAATCGGAGTTCTACCGTCTTCTGCCACGCCTCAAACCTTCGCCCAATCCGCAACCGAGAGCCCGCGATCCCGCATCTCCGCAACGAAGCGCATGAGATCGACCTCGCGCTCGCGTGACTCTGCTATCGAGACAGGGAAATGCAAGGAAGACCACCCTGCTTCCCTGGGCTTGGCGACATCGCCGAGCAACGAATCGCCGATATGAAAGAAGTCGCTGGGACCGAGTTCCATACGGCGTTCGATCTCCCGGAAGATTCGCCCCGATCGCTTGCTGACGATCAGGTCGCAGCTTGAGAAGATCGTATCAACGCATCGCGCCGCGCCAGTATCCACATGCTCGAGAATTGCTGCGATTTGCGCCGATGAGAGATACATGTCGCTCACAAGAATAACGCGCCCACCACTGGCCTTGACTTCGCGCGCAAGGTCGACCAGCGCGCGATTTGATGTTAGGGTGCCTGCCTCATACTCGATCTCTTCTTGCACGAGCGCATTATCGAAATCCGCCGGTAGAGCTAACGCTCGGCGCACGATCTTGACGACGTCCTCCAACGCCCCCTCGCGGCAACCCTTGACCTCTCTTCGCGTGCGATAGCTGATGCGCATCCCATCCACGCGCGCGATCAGAAAGTCCTCCGCCGTAAGTTCCCTCGCGCGCACGTGTTTGTCGCGCAAGAAGTCGCGGACCTTCTTGGACAGCTCCCAGAACCGGCGCGCCTCCGATTGATTGTCGCGCAATAAAAAAGTGTCGAACACGTCGAGCGATAGGACCTGGGCACCCGACGCGCGGAATGCGGCACGCAGCGCCTCGTCGAGGCCGCCCACGTCCCTCGTCACCTCGATGCGCGATAGTGCCTCCCGCAGCAGCCGCGATACGGGCGAAAAACGGTGAACAACCGGCTCTGGCGGCGTCGCTGGGTCAGTCGCACTTGGTGTTTGCAAAACCGCTTCCCTTCCAATGCGACCAGCGATCAGCTTTTCTCACGGCGATTGTCAACTGTGATCGCTCCCCAGGAGCGAGCCCTTCTGCTCAAATCTGCGCTCCCATCAGGAGCGGGGAGCCGTCCCCCTAGTCGCCTCCAAGAACGCCCTGCCCCACTTGCGATCCGGCTCAAGATAGGCACCTTCGGCCCACTCGTTCCATGCATTGATAAACACGAGGCGTCGATCCGGCGGCAAAGTTCGTTCTGCGGCCGCGCATGCCGCAGCCAGCCAACGCGCATAAGCCTCCGGCGTCGCACCGTGAAAGATCGTTCCCGCGCCTGGACGGCGCGCCTCATTGTCCCATCCCGGCATCACCCCGGGAAAGTGCGCGAACGCTTTGGGTTGACGTCTATCAAGTCGCTCAATCGCTTCCGCGGCAGTATCTTGGTAATCGTAGACCGCGCCGCCATGACGCGCATTGAGCCATGTGAGCCTCCTCCCGATCCTTCGCGGCAACAACCCATGGGGGGGAAATTCGACGAGCGCGTCGAATCCGAGTGTCGCTGGATGCTCGAATTCGAAGGCATCCGTCGCAGCGATGTAGACGCCTGGCCAGCCTCGCCGATGCGCGCGCTCGCGCCACAACATTGTCATTTCCCGCGCGTTCGGAACAACGCCGGGCCGGTACACGATGAGAAGCGGCTTCCCTTCGATGCGAATACACCGATCGTCTTCAAGATAGCGCGCCATATCGTCAAAGACGCGAGCGTGATCCTCTGGCGTGTGCCGTTGGTCGATGAGAACGTGCTCCTCAGCGCCGTCCCATCGGCGCGTCCAGTTTTCGTTGGCCCAGCACAGGGTGAAGCCGAGGTTCAAGCCAGAACTACGCAAGAAGGCGTCCAGCGGGCGTTCAAGGAGCCGCTTCCCACTAAACCAGTAGTAATGGAAACAGAACGCTGAGACATCGTATTCGGCTGCAAGCGTGACCTGGCGTCTCAGCACATCGGGTGCGGTAAGGTCGTAGAACCCCAGTTCGCTGGGGAACCGAGGCTGATAATGACCTAAAAATTGCGGAACAGCCTTGACGACATTGGTCCATTCGGTGAAGCCTGCGCCCCACCACGCATCGTTCTCTGGAATGCGATGGAACTGCGGGAGATAGAACGCTATCAATTGCGCCCGCGCCCGCGGGGGCGGCGACTCGGATGCCTTGGGCTTCTCGTCGATCCCGCGCGCCACAGCGAAGCGGGCATCAAAGTCAGCGCGATGGGCGGCAAGCTCGCTACCGATTGCGGCGGTCCCACCAATCAACCGGATCTCGCCGAAGCTGTCTACGTCGCGCCCTCCGCGCGCTTGGCGCGTACGGCGCAGATTGTGCGCCAAGGCGCGCGTCCACCTCCGAACCACGCGGGGGGAGCGGCGGTAAATGGCGCGCGAAATTTCTCGCAAAGGCGCTGGCAACAGACTCAAATTGGTCGATAACGTCGATATACGGCACCGCAAGATGTGGCGCCGAGAGTCGGTCATCGTCACGATGGTCACGATCGTACCGGAAAACGTCGCGGCACCTCGCCAAAAAGTATCGGATACTTTCTGCAGCGGGATATCGCTCGTCTGATGCTGCGCGTCGATCGCGACGAGCATCGGTGAAGCGGAACTACTATCTGTCGTCGTCGTCACCTCGAAAGAGTACGCACCAGGCGCCAATTCGACCTGCCCGCGCGGAGACACAAGCAATCGTATACCATCGTCGTCTCTGGCAGCCGCCGGCGCCACCTCAAGCGTTACCGTTTGCCGCATCAAGCGCGAGACGTCCGCGCAACGCCAAAGGGGCCTACTGATCTGTCAACAACAAGCGATCTGGGCCCCAGCCGCAAGAAGGCGAACTTTCTCTCAAGTGCGAAACACACTTCGGTCCCGATCTCGATATCGCACAACCACTCCCACCTACCTAACACCGCGACATCCTGAATGACATGACTGACCTCGCTCAGCTCGCCACATTGCTGCTAACACTACCTTCGTTAGTCGCGCAACGCACCCCGCTGCCACGAGCGCGCAACTACCTGTGCTGGATTCATTTCTTCTTGTGATCAGCGACTTAGAACATACACTGACGATCGCCGTTTGTTCTAATTCCACGGCGTCACGGAGCTAGGTCAGCGCATGAAAGGGATTCTGTTGGCTGGCGGCCAGGCCACGCGGCTCTATCCGCTGACGCTTGCCATCTCGAAGCAGCTCCTGCCGATCTTTGACAAACCGATGATCTATTACCCGCTCACCACGCTCATGCTGGCGGGCGTGCGGGACATTCTGATCATCTCGACGCCTCGCGATACGCCCATGTTCGAAGCGGCGCTGGGCGACGGCTCACAGTGGGGCGTGAAACTGTCTTACGCCGTGCAGAAGGTGCCGCGCGGCATTGCCGAGGCCTTCATCATCGGTGCCGATTTCATCGGCAGTGCTCCCTGCGCGCTCATCCTCGGCGACAACATCTTCTTCGGCCACTCGATGGGTGAGTATCTGCGCGACGCCGCAGCCCGTCAAAAGGGGGCGACCGTGTTCGCCTACCGGGTCAGCGATCCGGAGCGTTACGGCGTGGTGGAGTTCGGCGCAGATAACCGCGCCATCAGCCTCGAAGAGAAACCGAGAGCGCCTCGCTCCGATTGGGCCGTCACCGGCATCTATTTCTACGACAACACGGTGGTTGAGCGCGCGCATTCGCTTCAGCCGTCTCCGCGCGGCGAACTCGAGATCACCGATCTCAACAAGCGCTATCTGGCTGACGGCAATCTGCGCGTGGAGATGATGGGCCGCGGGTTTGCCTGGCTCGACACCGGGACGCACGAATCGCTGCATGAAGCAGCGACCTTCATTAAGGTAATCGAGATGCGCCAAGGCTTGAAGATCGCCTGCCCTGAAGAGATCGCGTTTCATCTGGGTTACATCAACGCTGTCCAGGTCGAGCACGCTGCCCTTGCGCTGGGCGAGACCGAATACGCCAGGTACTTGCTCGAATTCGTACGCCAGCATGGCGGTTGAGCCATGACGCGCGTCCTCCTGTTCGGCGCAAACGGCCAGCTTGGGCTGGCGCTGCGACGCGCCAAGCTCCCTGCCGGATGGACGCTAAAGGCGCTCTCGCGCGCAGACCTCGATCTTTCTGACACACCGGCGATTGAAGCGGCGATCGCAGCGTTCAAGCCCGACTCCATCATCAACGCCGCGGCCTATACCGCGGTAGACAAGGCTGAGAGCGAACCAAAACTCGCCTTTGCGCTTAACCGCGACGCCCCCGCGGCCATGGCCCGAGCGGCGCTCGGTGCGCCGCTCATACACATTTCGACCGACTATGTGTTCCGCGGCGACAAGCGCACGCCTTACCTCGAAACCGACCGACGCGACCCGATCAACACGTACGGCCGCTCAAAGGCCGAAGGGGAGATCGCCGTCCTTGAGGCGCACGCACGCGCTACCATCGTGCGCACCTCGTGGATATTCTCGGCAGATCGCGCCAACTTCCTAAAGACGATGCTGCGGCTCGCCGAAACGCGCGATGAAGTCGCCGTCGTCAGCGACCAGCGCGGCCGCCCCACCGCCGCGCATGATCTCGCGCGCGCCTGCATTGCGCTCGTCGAACAGCATCTCGCCGGTGATAGCCACACCGCGGGCCTCTTTCATTTCGCCGGCGCCGGCGAGACAAGCTGGGCCGAATTCGCCGAAGCGATCTTCGCAGAAGCAGCTTCGCGCGGGCGGAGGCCCGTCCATGTGCGCCGGGTCACCACGGGTGACTTCCCCACCCCCGCAAAACGTCCCGTCAATTCTAGCCTAGACACAACGAAGATCGAGGCGCTCGGCATTGCGCCCGCTCCCTGGCGCGACGGCGCCATCATGTGCCTAGACGCCCTGCTCCGCTGAGAGTTCAACACCGAAGTGACTCGGGTGGTCTGGGCCTAGGCCCGGCTTAGGTGCATTCCTGTGCGAGCGCTTCAGGGTCCCCGCAAGAACAATAGAATGGACTCATTAACTGGTGGTGCGAGCAGCATGCACGGGCTGGACCACGGCCTGTGCACCTTTGAGATAGGCCGACAGCACAGCTTCGACCGGACCGACCATCACGATCTCACCGCGATCCATCCAGCAAACAATATTGCACATTTTTCGAATTATCTCGAGAGAGTGGCTGGAAAGAACAACGATGCGAGTCACGCCCAACAAGCTCTCCAAGCGAGCTTGGGCCTTGCTAACGAAGTCGGCGTCACCGGCACTAAGCCACTCGTCCATCACCAGAATGTCGCCTCGTACCGCTGTGCAAATCGCAAAGACAAGGCGAGCGTACATACCTGTTGAATATGTGCGCACCGGCAGATGAATAAAATCCCCGAGTCCAGACCATTCGGGGACCTCGTCGCGAGCCTGTTTGATCTCACGTCCAGTGGCTCCAAGAAGCCGCATAGGAACCTCGATGTTTTGATAGCCACTGAGCTCGGGATGCATACCAAGACCGCGTGTGATAAGAGGCACCGTGCGCCCCTGGACCCTCACGCCTCCCTCTTGAGGATGGAGCAAGCGCGCTAGAACTCGCAAGAGGGTCGATTTGCCGGCACCGTTACGTCCGATCAAACCGAGACGATCGCCATCTCGCAACTCTAATGAAACATTGGAGAGCGCTCGAACTTCGGACAGGCCACTTCCGCGCTCGATCCCAAACTGTCTCATCAACGCGACCTTTAGCGAGCGTCCGGTCGAATCGAACATAGGATACCAAAAGCTGACATCATCTAGTTTGATCGAAGCCATTGGGGTCTCCTAGATCCACAACGTCAAACGCTTGGAGGCGATCGAGGCGCTAAGAATCGCAAGGAGACCGGCAAAGGCGCAGCTGCAAAGTGCAACCTGCCAGTTTAGGGAGGTCGGCTCGCTTCCGAGCAACGGCGCTCGCACTAGTTCGATCAGGTGATAGAACGGATTGACGACCGTGAATGCTGGACGATGGGACACGCCACTCGGCATCCAGAAGATCGGCGTCAAGAAGAAAATTACCTGCATCACATTCTGTACAAGCAAGGGAATATCACGAAACCGCGCGCACAGTGGGCCCAGCGCGATCACCAGGCAGTAGCCAAACAACAGAATGGTGACCGCTCCTGGAAGGACGGCGATGGCGCCCCAAGTGATAGATGCTCCAAATACGAAGAGCAGACCGACGATAGCGATCAAATTGTGCAAGAACACGACAGCATTACGAAAGACCACGCGGCCAGCAATGACTGTCAAAGGCATGCGCACGTTCTGCAGGAACTGGCCATGTTCAATCATGGACCCGCATGCCTCATTGACGAGCGCCAGAATAAGGTACCAGGCAAGCAATCCCGCGCTGATATAGGCGATGTAGGCGGCGAACCCGGTTTGAAATACGTCGGCGAAAACATACGCCAACGCCAGCACCATGGCGACCATGGCGGCGCTAATCCAGAACGGCCCTAAGAGCGAGCGCTTGTAGCGTAGCTCGATATCCTGCAATCCGAGCTTGTAGCTGGTTCGCCAGCGGCTCAGCCCTATCGCCATGTCCACTATTGCAGAAATCATGCGCCTTCACTCACGCTGGCGAGCCTGGATTAGCGGCCACACCCCCTACTGATTGGACACGAAGCATTAGGCAAGCCCGCCATTCTCCAAAGACCGCTCACCAAGAGCGAGACGGCCCCGCTTTGAAGCCTGAGAACATGGCAAAGTCCTCCCCTAAGCACGCGAGCGCGCACAGACTTTGCCTTGAGCCGACATTGCCATCCCCCTTTGAATCATGCGCGGTGACACTCCCCTAAAACGCACTCCGCTTGGTACGACGTAGACCGCTCGCGAACCCTCGCGCGTCCGTCCGTGAGCCACTTAGCTAAAATGGCGAGACGATGTCCCTGAGCCGCGGCCATTCTCGATCGCGCACCGAAAGCGTTGCTTCCTCCGGCGCGATTGGCCAATCGATTGCTAGGTCGGCATCATTCCATAGCAGGCCGCCCTCTTCGGCGGGGCCATACTCAGCACTCACCTTGTACAGCACTTCGCAATTCTCAGTGAGAGTGCAGAAACCGTGCGCAAAGCCGACCGGCACGTAGAGTTGCGTCCAGTTGTCGGCGCTGAGCTCAACGGCGACGTGCTCGCCGTACGTCGGCGAATTCTTACGTACATCGACTGCAACGTCGAGGATGGCACCGCGCACGACGCGAAGAAGTTTCGCTTGCGCCTTTGGCGCACGTTGAAAATGCAAACCGCGCACTACGCCGCGCGCCTGCGACAACGAGTGATTATCTTGCACCCAATCGACGTCGACACCCGCATCCTTCATCGCCGCAACACGAAAAGTCTCCGAGAAGAAGCCGCGGGAATCGCCATGCTTCTTAGGCTGGATGAGCAGAATGTCAGCAATGCTCGCTCGTTCGATCCGCATCAGCGCAGCCCCAAGCGCTCGCCCTTAAAACCGCGCTTCAGGATCGGCTCCCACCAATCGCGACGGTCGAGATACCACTGCACGGTCCTACGAATGCCCGTCTCGAAATTATCGCGCGCGCGCCAGCCCAATTCGGTCTCTATCTTCGTACAATCGATAGCATAGCGCGCGTCGTGACCGAGGCGATCTTTCACGAAGACGATCTCTGACTCTTGACGCGGCGCAGCAAGCTCGCGCACCAGATCGCGGATTGCTTTGACCACTTCAATATTGCGCCGCTCATTGCGGCCGCCAACATTGTAGGTCTCTCCAGGGCGCCCCTTCTCGACGATGAATTCCAAAGCTTCGGCATGATCGTCGACGTAGAGCCAGTCGCGTATATTGCTGCCGTCGCCGTAGACGGTCAGCGGATCGCCGTTAAGCGCCTTTAGGATCATCGCGGGGATCAGTTTTTCTGGAAACTGATAAGGTCCGTAGTTGTTTGAGCAGTTCGAGATAAGCACGGGCAGACCGAAGGTATGATACCACGCACTTGCAAGGTGATCCGACGCGGCTTTAGTGGCAGAGTACGGTGAGCGCGGATCGTATGCCATCGTTTCGTGAAAGAGCCCGTGTTCACCGAGCGAGCCATACACCTCGTCAGTTGAAACGTGCAGAAAGCGGAATCGTCGCCTTGCATCGACATCGCCCAACCCCTCCCAGTAACGAAGCGCCGCCTCCAAGAGTGTGTGGGTGCCGACTACATTGGTCTGCACAAATGTCGCCGATCCCGTTATCGAGCGGTCAACGTGGCTTTCAGCGGCCAGGTGCAGCACCGCTTCTGGTAGGAAATCTCGGAACACACTATCGACCAGCTCGCGATCGCAAATATTCCCGTTGAGGAAGGAATAGCCGATTTCATCTTTGATCTCTCGCAGAGAAGCCAGGTTCGCCGCGTAGGTCAGAGCGTCAAGGTTGAATACCCGCCAGCCACGCTGTTGAACCAAACGCCTACATACCGCCGATCCAATGAAGCCGGCACCGCCAGTGACTAAGACCCGCACAACAACAACCCTCGAGTCTCAAGTGATGTGAGCGCGGGTCTCCGGCTTTGACTCCTCTGACATCGATTGAGGCTTTTGGTCATGACTCCGCGGAGCCGGATCGGCATCGATCTTCCAGTCGCTCACGGCCGCCCCTGCAACCATAGCTGCGATCACCTCCGCAGTCTTCAAGTCTAGTGCTGGATCGTCCGACGTAATTGCAACGTCATTTAGAACTTCCATGTCAGAAGTCATGCCCAGATCGACTTGTTGATTATCAGTTAACCCTGTAGTGATGACCATACCAACTGGTGGCGCAATCGCCTCAACCGAATCCCGTTGAGACGCCATCGAAAGCTGCTCGTAGCTCGGCTGTTCGGTCGCATTGCGCGGTTCAGGCGCACTACTGGAATCGTCCAACTCGGCGGCGACGGCAGTCGCACTACCACCGACTAAGAGATCGCTCGATGATCGGTTCTGATCGGGAACAACATCGGTTGTGCCTGCCCGCGCGCCGATGAAGGGAGCGGCGACGCCAACGACAGCCATAGTCGCTACCAATCCCAACGCACTTCGCGCAACAAATTGACCTTTGCCAAAGTTGCCTGGACGCGACGGTTTGGCGTCCAATGCAGGCGATCGAAGAGCTGGGTGCGGGGTCGCAGTTCCAACAACAGAGGACCTCTCACGGCGGTCGCTCAGCGCTTTAGCAACAGACTTCGCATCGGATACCGCAAAGCCGAACCCCTGCACCCTGACCCGCGGAAGATATTGTAGAGCGTCGGGCACCACAGCACCCTCGAACACACACAGCAGAGCGTTTTGGCCGGCGCGCGGCAACGACGCAAGCACGGCATCGCCCGCACCGGGCTCGCTCATGCCCCGAGGACAAATCACGACGCAAGTCGCGCCCATCCCTATCTTTAGGGTTCGATCTCCGATGGGAATGGCAACGGCGTTACACTGGGACGACAGGGCGCGCGCCATATTGCCAGCGTATTCGGCCTCCGCAGCCCTATGCAACAATAAGACAATTCCGCCTGTCATCGCCTAAGCCTACCCCCGGATAGCTGTAGTTACAATCGGTCAAATCGACAAACACCTAGCCCGGACATCAGCGAAAGTTAGGTTCCATGCCTCACCGAGATCCTAGGTGAGCAGCACCATCAACCGACCGTTCCAATTGTGCATCACGTTTTGTTCTATCGGGCTAGGAGCGTCCCTCCGATTCGAGGGTCAACAGCCATCCAGGCGGCAAAGCGCAATAGTGAACAACGACAGTGAGTCTTCAGGGTACGCCCGCGCGACAAGAGAGGTCACAAAAAGCGATTGACCAGCTGTCATATTCTGGGCCCCAGGGACGATAAGATCGCTACTTGTTACAGCTGGGCTTGGCGCGAACGTCTCAACCGACCAGCGGCAGCCGCGCCGTTCCATTGCTGCTGAGATAGAGCGCCCCAGTGGCGTTGTCGCAACTCCTGCGGTCATCGGCGTCCGCCGCCGCCGAACCAATTTTCAGGCAGTAAGCGCGTCCACTGTCAAGTCGCCCCCGATGCCGCGGAGCAACAATCGCGGTCCTGAGCTCCAAGCCTGCCGCCACCTTGCCTTAGCCTTCAAGTAGTGCAATTGCTGAGTGAAGTCAGGGCAAACTGGACAAAAGTCATGCGCAAGTTCTCAGCGGTCGCAGCGCTATCAATTGTGCTAGCGGCTTGCGGTCTAAGCCAGCCCACGTCGACGGCAGACGGCTTGCTTGCGATGCCCAACCTCGTCGGTTGGACCGACGTGGTGACTGAAGACATCAACGTGCCGGAGGGCGTCGCGTTCAACCCGATCGACGTTAACGGAACTCGGGTAATGGAAATCTCGGCAGTGCCCGAGACGGCCCAATCTGCCCAAAAGACTGGCGGCGTCTCGGTTCGGATGTCAGACGATTTCGAGAATCGTGTCAGTGGCAACCAATTGCTCGTGACTGTGCGCGCCTACAGCACGCAGCCCGAGGCTCGCCTCGGGGTTGCCTACTCGACAAATGAAGTTGGCAACAGCGGCTGGCGGGTGTTTCCTGTTACGGACCAGCCGGCAGACTATCAATTTGTTTACAGCGTGGCACCAAAGCGCGCAGGCCTGGGCGATTTTCTGGGTTTCAGATCGTATGGAGAGCAAGCGATTCGTGTTGTTGGCTTCCAGGTGACGGTGCTCCCAGGAGCGGCAGCGGCACCACTTCCACGAACTGAGCCACCCCCAAGCGCGTTGCGAACCACCCAAGGCGAGTGAAGGCGGGGCTTCGGCGAAAATAAGGTACGCTTCCAACCGAGTGTGGCTCGGACCTACCGATGACCGAAGCCACCATCATCGTTGTCACATACAACAGCGCGCGCTGGCGGGAGCGCCAGGCAGAGGCGCTTGCCGCCCAAACGGACCCACGCTGGCGGCTCGTTGTTGTCGATAACGCTTCGGACGCCGCTGAGCGGCCTCATGCGCGCGACTTTCCGTTCGACGCCGAGCTCATTCAGAGCGAGCGCAATGTCGGATTTGCCGAGGCAAACAACCTGGCTGCGGTTGATAGGACCTCGCCCTACCTTATCTTCCTCAATCCAGATGCCTTCCCGGAGCCTAGTTGGCTCGCCGCGCTCCTAGAGACGGCGGAGCGCAACCCACAAGCGGCGGCCATCGGTTCCACCCAATTGCGCGCCGATTCTCCCGGCGTGTTCGATGGCGTGGGCGATGTCCTACATGCGAGTGGCTTGGCCTATCGCGCCTGGTACGGCAAGCGCCGAGCATCTGCGCCGCCGCTGGGTGAGACCTTCGCCGCCTGCGGCGCGGCGATGCTGGTGCGGCGCGAGGCGTTTGAAGCCATCGGGGGCTTCGATGCGCGCTACTTCTGTTATTTCGAAGACGTCGATCTCTGCTTCCGATTGCGCCTTGCGGGCTGGCGCGTGGTGCAGTCGCCTGATGCAGTCGTCGCGCATGTTGGCGGCGGTTCCGCCGGCGCGGTATCGGCCTTCGCGGAGTTTCACGGCGCGCGCAATCGGCTGTGGACGTTCGTCAAATGTATGCCGGGCGCGCTGATGGGGTTGCTGTTTCCGGCGCATCTTATCACGACAGCTTTGATGGCGACGCTCGCGCCGCTGCGCGGACGCGGCCTAGCTGGATGGCGTGGGATCCTTGCCGGTTTGAATGGCCTCGCTCCGATATGGAAGGTACGGCGCGAACTTCAAAAGACGCGCAAAGCCTCGCTCTCAGACATAGCCGCCGCGCTCGCGTGGTCTCCTGACCTCTTCTTCACGCGCCGCGCGGTGCATCGAAAAATCCGGGGATAGAACGCAATCGATCCGGCGAACTCCTTCGCGGCAAAATTGCGTCGCAAGGAGTTTCCGCACATGTCTGAATCTATGCGCCTCAGCCTTCTCTATCTCGCGTTGGCGCAGGTCGAAGCACGTCACCGTCAATGAATCTCTGTTTCCGCTTGATGCGCTCGTTAAGCTCGCTTCGCCAAGCGACGGTGACATTTACATTCTTCCCGAAGGAAAACTGGCGCCCCTGAGGCGCAATGACGAAATAATAGGCGCGAAGTTCACTGAGCCCTCAAGGAGGGGGCTCAGATGCAAGTAGAACTAAAGCCAACCGCCGATTTCTGGGAACGCATCGCGGATGGAGCCGAAGAGCTCGCGAATCTTTGCAGACCCCACTCGCAAGGAATTACGCGCATATTTGAACTCGCTGCGATATTTGCTCTCGAACGGTACGACCAGAACTCTTAGCTAGCGTTGCTCGCCGCAGAACGCGGCGGGCGGTTACAAAGCGCGCCGAGCGAGATCGGGGTTATCCCCTTCACCGCCGAACCACTCCCACCAAAACCCACCCCGCAATGACCGCTAGCGCGCCGTCCAGCGGACCCTTTGCGAACTTGCGGAAGTAGCGCGCCATGCTGCGCGCTTTGTGACGAGCGATGTCGCGTGCGTCGGCTTGGCTGGTTGAGCGCAGGTGACGTCCGTGCGGACCAGGCAAGAAGAGAACGCGCATGCCGGCATCCTCGGCGCGGCGGCAAAGATCGAGATCCTCGACGTGAAGGAAGTAGCCCTCGTCGAAACCGCCGAGGCGCTCGAAGTCGGCTCGGCGAATAACGAAAAGCGCGCCGCTGATTGCGCCCGTGGGCGCGGGCGCGTTTGGAAGCGGATCGGTATGCCTATTGAAGTCGCGAAAGCCCAGACGCGTCAGGCCGGTGAACGACGTGACTGCTCGCCAGAGGGTCAAACGTTCGCGGCGGCCGCCACGCTCGGGCCGGCCCTGCTCGTCACGGAGATCGCCGCCAACAATTGCTGGCGGCGGCGCGGCGGTGAGCACGGCGCTGAGGCGCGTGATTGCGTCCAGTTCGAGAATGACATCGGGGTTGACGAACGCCAGAACGTCAGCCTGCGCGTCGCGAACGGCCAGATTGCAGGCGGCCGCAAACCCAATATTGCCTTGTCCGCGCAGAATACGCACACGCCCGTCCCGCGCCGCTGCAGCGTCGATCAAGGCAGCGCCATCGGCGTCATTGCCATTGTCGGCGATCGAGATCTCGCTCAGCCCCTCAACCGCAAGCAGTGCTGCGAGACACGCCTTCAGCGCCTCACCAGTTCGATAGCTGACGACGATCGCGCAAACACTCACTGGCGCGTCTTACGCGGCGTACAGGCATACGTCGAGGCCAGACGCAGATGCGCCTCGGCCACAAACTCAAAGCAACTGGCGCTCAGAAGCTCTCGTGCGCGAGGATGAGATCCGCGAGTTCCAAATGTGGGTCGCGGTAGGGCACGCTCTGCTCGTAGCTCGGGCCGGCATAGCTGACGGGCATAGCGGTGGCTTCGACAGGCGCTTCGATGACGTAGGCCTCAACCGGCGCTTCGGAGAAGGTCGCTGGCTCGCTGAGCGTGAGGCGCAGCGCTTCCGGCGCCGCTGAGGCGCGCACCGGCGCATGCGTCGGCGTAAACGTGACCAGGCCATCACCCATCGCGAGCGCGCGAACATGCTCAATTTTATCGTCTGTCGCGGCGCGGGTGATTTCGAGCGAGGCGACCGTTGACGCAAGTTGGCCGCGAATCTCGCTCAGCTCTGATTGCGAGAGCGGTGCTGGATACGCGGGAAGATTTGCATAGGGATTGTCAGCGGCGCGAGCATTCGAATCGAACCCGAAATTAGAGGCAAGTGTTTCACCGATCATGCCGCCGAAGCCGGCGGGCGAGGCAAACGTCACTGCCAAGGCCGCAGCAGCGACGCCGGTAAGACTCGATTTGACAATCGTGTCGCGCACTTCGCGTTCATACTTCGAGGGCTGTCCCGCCATTTACCGCTCCCGCGCGACTCAGCGCGCCGTCCCCTTCCGGGGTCCCCAATACGCGCTAGAGGCGTAACAAAAGCACTAAAAACGAATGCCAGACAAGTACTAACGCGGCCTAATCCGGTGACGGTGCTGAAATGTTGCTTACGAAATGGTCGCTGATGATGCCAAGGAAGCAGGCATGAGAACAAAACTTGGGCCGGCCGATTTCGCACGCGCGGCATTTTTCGCGCTCTTACCGGCTGTGGCTGCTGGCGGGGCGATGGCGTTGCCGGTGCTGCTTTCGTTGGCCGGGATCCTATCGCTTGGGACCGGGCTCTTCCGGCAAGTGCTTGAAAAGAGGCCCGTCGGACTGGGAATATTGGTGGCCTGGGCCGGCTGGGCGGCCGTCAGCAGCCTCTGGTCACCTTGGGATGGGCCCACCGCCGCCAAGACCTGCACGCTGCTCGCGCTCGGCATTCCCTTCATCGCTGCCGCGGCTGCGAGCGAAAAATCGAGTGCTTTGGCGCTGTGGGCAGCTGTCGCCGCCTTCCTGGTTCTATCGCTTCTTTTGGGCGTCGAGGCCGCGTTCGATATGCCCCTCAACCACGCAATCCAACCGGACGTCCCCGAGGGGGAACTCAACCGCAACCCCAGCCGCGGGCTTATCGTGCTCCTCGCTCTGGTCTGGCCAATCATCGGCTGGCTGCTGGCGCAACGCGTCACCGGTCACGCGGTGCTGGCCGTCGCTATTGCCGTCATCTGCTTCCTGCTTTCGCTTCAGTTCGACCAACTCTCGACCGCCATCGGCTTCAGCTTCGGCGCCTTCGCGCTCGCAATTGCGCTCTTCCTGCCGCGCCTGATGATCCTCGCGACTTCTTTCGGCCTCGCCTTATGGATGCTGATTGCACCCTTCGCGACGCCCATCCTCGTCGCAAGCCCGCGGCTGCTTGAGAGTGTCCCGCTCAGCTGGGCGCATCGCATCGCCATCTGGCGCTACACCTGCGCAAGGATCATGGAGCGACCCCTTTTCGGTCATGGCATCGATGCGGGACGCACCACTACGGACATGCTTGTCGTGCGCGGCCTCGAAACGCGCGGCATCCCCGTGCATCCGCACAGCGCCTCACTGCAGGTATGGCACGACCTTGGGCTCGTTGGCGCCGTGCTCGCGGCAGCGTTGCTGGTTTACGGCGGCTGGCGGCTGTCACGCGCCTTCGCGCACGACCGCTATGCCGGCGCGGCCACCACAGCGGTGCTCGCGATGTTCGGGCTCATGGCCAATGTCGGGTGGAGCCTATGGCAAGAATGGTGGATGGCGACGCTGCTCTTGACCGCCGCCCTGATGGGCGCGTTGGGAGCTAGAGCCGCCAGAGCGTAATGCCATCCGGCATTTTGCTGCGATCGAGGAAGCCGCGCACGTCCATGACGATGCCCGTGCCGCCCTTCAGCAACTTAGCGATCATCGGCCACGAGCCATCGCGGAATTCCTTGTGCGAGACCGCAAGGACCACGGCATCGACCTGGCCGATCTCATCGAAAGCCGTCAGCGCCGCGCCATGTTCTTCGGAGATGTGCGGATCGGCGTAAGGATCGTGCGCCACGACCTCGAAGCCGAACGAGCGCAGCTCATTGACGATGTCATAGACCTTCGAGTTGCGAACGTCCGGCACGTCTTCCTTGAAGGTGACGCCCAGAACTGCGACGCGGGCATTGGACTTGCCGGCCCGGCCCAGCAAACGCACGCACTCGCGCCCGATGTGGGGCCCGATACTGTCGTTCACGCGACGGCCCGCGAGCACGACCTGCGGGTGGTAGCCGACCTGTTGGGCCTTGTGGGTCAGGTAGTAGGGGTCGACGCCGATGCAGTGGCCGCCGACCAGTCCCGGCGTAAAGCCAAGAAAATTCCATTTGGTGCGCGCCGCGGCGAGCACGTCGCCAGTATCGAGGCCGAGGCGGCCATTGATCAGCGCCAACTCGTTCATCAGCGCAATGTTGATATCGCGCTGGGTGTTCTCGATGACCTTGGCGGCTTCGGCGACCTTGATCGATGGCGCCCGGTGGATGCCTGCGGTGACGACCGCGCCGTAGGTCTCAGCGACGATATCCAGCGTTTTGGCGTCGGAGCCGGAGACCACCTTCACGATCGTCTCGAAGCGGTGGAGATGGTCGCCGGGATTGATCCGTTCCGGTGAGAAGCCGAGCGTGAAGTCAGCGCCGACTCTGAGGCCCGACGCCTTTTCCAGGATCGGGCCGCACTCGTCTTCGGTGCAGCCTGGATAGACGGTCGATTCGTAAACGACGATATCGCCCTTCTTCAGCGCCTTGCCGACCGTGCGCGAGGCGCCGTGAACCGCGCCTAGGTCCGGCACCAGCGCGTCGTCGATCGGCGTCGGCACTGTGACAATGAAGAAATCGGCTTTTTTCAGATCTTCCACGTCGGTGGTGACGTAAAGATCGAGCGACCGCAGCTCTTCGGCGGTCACTTCGCGCGTCCGGTCCTTGCCCTCGCGCAGTTCGGCGACGCGCGAGGCGTCAATCTCAAAGCCAATAACTGTAAAGCCCGCGCGCGCGAATGCGACGGCGGCAGGCAAACCAACATAGCCCAAGCCAATGACGGCGATGCGGCGGCGTGCGTTCATGATTAACTCTGAAATGTCGACGGTGAGTTGATTTCGCTAGCGTCTCCACTTATCGAAACGCCACATTGAAAACAACAGCGCACACCTGTCACGCTGTGTCGAAAGAGCGTTAAGAACATGAAGCCCGTGCTTGTGACCGGCGCCGCCGGTTTCATCGGCTATCACCTGTCGGAACGGCTGCTGCGCGAAGGGCGCACAGTGATCGGTTACGATTGTCTATCCGACTATTATAGCGTCGAACTGAAGCAAGCCCGTGTGAAGCGCCTGCAGGAGAAATCCGGCTTCACATTCGTTAAGGCCGAACTTGAAGACGCCGCGGCGCTAAAGGCGCTCTTCGAGGAGCACAAATTCGATCTCGTCTACAATCTCGCAGCGCAAGCTGGCGTCCGCTACTCGCTGGTGAACCCGCAAGCCTATGTTTCCGCGAACCTCGAAGGGTTCATGAACATTCTCGAGTGCTGCCGTTACAACAAGACGGGCCATCTCGTTTTCGCGTCTTCGAGTTCGGTGTACGGCGCCGGCACCAAGATGCCCTTCTCGGTCCACCAGAACGTCGACCATCCGCTCAGCGTCTACGCCGCTTCCAAGAAGGCCAACGAGCTCTTCGCGCACTCGTATGCGCACCTCTATCGCCTGCCGGTCACGGGCCTCCGCTTCTTCACGGTCTATGGGCCCTGGGGGCGCCCGGACATGATGATGTTCCTGTTCACCAAGGCGATCCTTGAGGGCAAGCCGATCGACGTCTTCAACAACGGCATGATGCAGCGCGATTTCACCTATGTGGATGACATCGTGGAGTCGCTTTATCGCGTCGGCCTGCGCATCCCGGCGCCGAACCCGAACTGGGATAGCCTTGCGCCCGATCCGGCGACTTCGAACGCGCCCTATCAGATCTACAATATCGGAAACCATTCGCCGGCGAAGCTCTTGGATGTCATCGCCATCCTTGAGAAAGAACTCGGCCAGGAAGCGACGAAGAACATGTTGCCGATGCAACCGGGCGACGTGCCGGCGACCTTCGCCGACGTTGACGATCTCGCGCGCGACGTCGATTTCGCGCCGCGCACGCCGATTGAAGTCGGCGTGAAACGCTTTGTTGAGTGGTATCGGGAGTATTACAGGGTCTAGATGACCCTGAGGATCATACCCGCGATCATGTCCGGCGGCGCCGGCACGCGGTTGTGGCCGCTCTCGACGGAAGATCACCCGAAACAATTCCATGGGCTGATGGGGCCGCGCACGATGTTCGCGGAGACAGTCGCGCGCGTCAGCGGCGCCGTGTTTGCCCCGCCAATCGTGTTGTGCGGCGAAAAGCATGTGTCGCATGTCCGCTCCGCATTTGAAGAAGCGAATACAGAGCCGGGCGCCATCGTCGTCGAACCCGCCGCGCGCAACACCGCCGCGGTCGCTGCAGTTGCCGCTGCACTCGCGCGCGAGATCGACGCCGGCGCGCTGGTTCTGCTCATCCCTTCCGATCACGTCATCGCGAACGTCGCCGCATTTCATGACGCCGTTCAGAGCGCTGCTGAATACGCGCGCGAGCGGATCGTCACCTTCGGCATCGCGCCCAACCACGCCGCGACCGGTTACGGTTACATCAAGCGCGGCGCCGCGCTTGGTCACGGAATCTTTGCCGTTCAAGCGTTTAAGGAAAAACCAGACGCGGAGACAGCAGAGCATTATCTCGCGGACGGCGGCTTTTCTTGGAACAGCGGCATGTTCCTTTTTGCGCCGGACGTGTTGCTGGCGGAGTTCAGCGCCAACGCTGAGATTCGCGACCACGCCCTCGCCTCGCTTCGCGACGCTGAACGCAACAATGAAATCCGATTGAGTGCGGAATACGCCGCCGCGCCCAATCTCCCGCTCGACATCGCCGTCATGGAGCACACCACCCGCGCCGCTGTCGCGCCGTGCGAGATTGGCTGGGCCGATGTGGGCTCTTGGGCCGAGGTTTGGCGCCTGGCGCCGCGCGACGCGGATGATTTTGCTGTGCTCGGCTCGGCGGCAGGCGCCGATGTGGCCAACATGATCGCAAGCGGCGTGAGAGCTGTGGCGATTGAAGGCGAAGACCTTGTGGTCGTTGCGTGCGCCCAAGGGCTATTGATCGCGCCACGCACACTTGTGCGCGACCGCGATGCGCTGAGGCGCGCAGCGCGGGACATCAACTGAATGCCGGAGTACTGGCCGCCTCCAGCTGAGCGAGACGCCGAGCGCAAGCGGCTCAATGCTTGGCGGCCTTGGCTGCGCGTCCTGTTTTGGGCGATCCTCGCTCTTCTATTGTGGGCAGCGTGGACCACCATACGCAGTTTCTAATGTGCGAAAAATCACATAGGCCTCATGTGGATAACTGCGCGAACAGACATCTCTGTTGCGGGCGCCCCAAGGAGGGGGGCGCATGATGCAACAGCGAGAAAATAGACCTCTCATCGATGAGGCTTTTTGGGAGCACATCGCCGACAAGTCAGAAGAACTAGCCCGTCTGTGCAGGCCGCACTCCAAAGCGCTTACGCAAATCTTCGAAGTGGCCGCGTGGATGGCGCTGCAACGGATTGAACAGAAACGCTAGAGTCAATCCGGCTTGCCGCAGAACGCGGCAAGCTTGCCGAGATGGCTTGCAAACCTAACTGTGCGCATCGTGGATAGTGGACGCGTAGAGAGTGGCGGAGCAATTATGCAACTCTGGGTAAGATTCCTTATGCTTAGCTCTGCGCTCGTGCTCCTGGCGTGCGAGCAACCCTCGACCATCGCGCAAACATCTTCCGAAGGCGGATTTACTGAAAACGAGCCTACAATCGTCGGGGTCGCAACGGTCATCGACGGCGACACGATCGAAATCCATGGCAGGCGCATTCGGATTAGCGGCGTTGATGCTCCCGAACGCGGCAAGATGTGCGGAAACATCAACGTCTACCAGCGGGCTTCGCTCGCGCTGTCAGATCAGATCGGTCGTCAAAGTGTAAGTTGTGAACTCAGTGGCAACGATCGTTACGGGCGAGCAGTTGGTCTGTGTCGTGTGAGCGGCGTTGATGTCGCTGAACAAACGACACGAGCAGGTTGGACGCGTGACTGGCCGCGCTACAGTGGGCGCGCCTACGCCGACGAAGAAGCTGAGGCGAGATCGGCGCGCCGTGGGATCTGGGGGCTGGAGTGCCCGTCAGATTTGTGGGGCGAGCGAAATTACGATTGAGCCGTTGCGCGCTGCGGGGCGGAGCTTTTTAGGGCAAGCCGCAGGCCCGCCTACGTGTCGCAGGCGCCCCGCTGTGGCCAGATCCGCTGATGGAATCTCGCGGACCGCAGCCTTGGTGAGGGAGTTCATCAGAACCGCCGACCCGCTCCCGCCAAGTGTGCGCCGCCAGGAGACCAGTCAACGGGACGCATTTTCGCATGCAGATCGCTTGTCGGGCTCGGCCACTTCGGCAGTCATTCAATGGAACGGCGTGAGATTAGAAGCCATTCTCCGCTCAGATATTCACGCGAATTCGGGAGCCTTGCGATACCCCTGGCTGCGCTAGCCTACTTCACTTCAAGCCTCCTCGCGGGTCAAAGTTTTTTTCTTCGACCCACATCCGATGCAGCACGACCGCGAGTTTGCGCGCGCACGCGACCACCGCCTTCCCGTGCCCCTTGCGTTCCTTCAGACGGAGCGCCCAATCCCGAAGGACCGAAGCCTTGTTTGTGCGTGTTAAGATCGATGATGCTGCCTCGAACAATGTGGCCCGCACCCACGCATCACCAAGACGCGACACGCGCCCGCCAATATCGGTTTGACCGGATTGGCGCCTTTTGGGCGTCAATCCAAAGTGTGCCCCCACGAGGCGCGATTGCGGGAATCTCGCGGGATCGTCGACGGCAGCTTTGAAGGTGAGGGCTGTTATTGGCCCAACGCCCGGGGCGGTCATGAGACGCGCACAAACTGGATCTGCCTTGGCGAGCGCTTGGACCTCACGATCCAGTATCGTTGCCTCGGCTAGGAGGGCCTCACGGGCGCGCTCCATGATTGCGTTGAGCCGCTTCACAGCAGAGTTGGACCGCCTCCGCGGCATGGTGAATATCAAACTCCGACGGCCTTTGCGCTTGGCGGTTATGCCAAACACTTTGACCGAGGATCTGATTGTCATTTCCAGGTCGCGCGCTTTCCGCATGAGTGCGCGGCGATAGGTCAATAACATTCGGATCAAGTGTGCTTCCTCACTTTTCACGTAGGCCACGCCGCGAAATCCGCGTGCCAAGGCAATTGCAATGTCGCGCGCGTCATTCTGATCAGTCTTGTTGCGTTGTGCCGCCAGAGCTGCGCGAGTTTTGCGGGCGTCGAGGCAGATCATTGGGAATCGACGCCGGGATAGCTCGCGGTGCAGGTAGGGCGTGAACATACCCGTTTCGTGCCCGACCTTTTCGAGGCTGCGCCGGTACGGCTTGAGCGCCACAGCGATTGCGTTGGGTGAAGTCAATGTAGTCGTTGAGAACAGAGGTTCTCCCGAGACATCTACGACTGCAATGGCAGTTTGATCTTGCCCTACATCTAGTCCGGCAAAGAGTTTCATGCGGTGGTCTCCCTGCTGAACGCTCCCTTGGCAGAGACTGCGCGCAAAGCCATCATTGCTTAGGATGAGGCGTTGGCTATGGTCGCGGCGAGGAACACGATGCCTATTGCGAGCATACAGAGCCTATGGAGTGGCTCAATTCGTCGGCTTTGGGTCGATGGCGTTGTTCCTTGCTAACCTGTTTCTTCCGAAGAAGGAGCGCTACGCAATGAGCGAGTGGATCAACGAAAAACGTTGCCGTTTCAGCGTTGATCTTCGTGCTCCTGATGCTTCTCATGATTGTTCCAACCTTGAACCTCATCAATTGGAAATGCCCACGATGTGGGGGAGCTGTTTTCCTATCCCGCTCGAAACAGTGGCGCTTGCCAAGGCTGCGGACTTACCAAGCTTGCCGACCCTCAGGCCGGTGAGAACTAAATCTTTTCAGGGCGATTTCCTGCTGTCGGCGCGGAACCGCCCCAATGGCAAGTTTCCGGAGAATCGAGACGCAACCTAAAGCCCCGCGCCGCGTTCATCGGCATGCGCTTGTTTTCTTCCGATCGTGATGAGAGTTCCGTCGAGGTCGAGAAGGTCGTCAATTTGCTTTGGCGGTACGAGGTGTCGGAGGATGGCGGAAAGACGTGGCGTCCAGAAGCGGAACGCGAAGAGACCGACAGCTACGTTCTGCGCCGCGGGACTTGGATCGCCCGGCCGCTGAACTAGTCTCTTGCCGCTTCCAGTTTCTTCAGATCCTCAGCCTGCGCGCCGTTCGGCCCCGGTTTAGTTCCGGCGCTGATAACTGGCGAGGTTCAACTGCCCCTCACCGAGCGGCGTCGGCACAATGAGCTGAAGCGGTGCGGCGAAGCCGGGCTGCGCGGGCATGGCGAACCAAATGCGACCCATAGGCACGCCGCTGCGGTCAAAATCGCGGCCGAAGCCGGAAATTGGCGTGTAACGGAAATCGCACAGGACAGCGGGGCCTTCGTATCCGCCGCCATTATAGCTGCCGTTGGCGCGCGGCGTGACACTGAGTCGATAATGTTGGCGACCGTCGAACACCAGAACATTGGCCGAGCAAGCGCGCGCGCGACCGACGCGACGCCCCAGAGCAAATACTGCGCTCAAGGGATCAAAAGACCCAGATTGCTGCTCCGCCGTCGCGGGCGGCGCACCCATGTCAGAGTAGCGTGGGGTGATCGACGATGTGACATTGCCGGCATTGCGCACAAGCGCTGTCTGACGGCGCTTCTGACCATAGGCGTGATTGAGGTTGTAGCGGCTCCAAGCCAATGCGTCGCCGACGTGCGCGCCACTCGCAGTTGCGGTGATGTCGGTTTGATCGAACAAGCGCGCAAGACCCGATGTCCGCAAAGTCGAGCGCACGTTGTAGGCCGTTGGCGTATCGGTGACTTCGTACTCGGCGGTCCCGAGTTCCACCACGCCAAGCACGACCGCCCGGTAACTCATGCGGTACGTTTCAGCACTCGCAATCCCACAAATGAAGCAACTGGCAGCCGCAAGCGTTCCTACAAACCATCGAAACATCGCGTTGTCCCCGCATATGCACGACGTGAGCCTAGGCCGCACCCAGCAGCTTGTCACTCTGGCCGCCGCATCGGATGGCAGCAGATTTCTTTAGTCCAGCAGCGCTTTCGCCGTTTCTACGATCGCTTCGGAGGTAATCCCGAAGTAGGCGTAGGCGTCCTTTGCCGGCGCTGAGGTTCCGAACGTCGACATGCCAACGAAGGCGTCGAGTCCAAACGCTTCGAACCAGCCCTGCCCGATCGCGGCTTCGCAACCGATCTTGATCTCGTCGTCGTCGCCGCAGACAGCGTCTTGGTAGGCGTCGTCCTGCAGTTCGAACATTTCAAAGCACGGCGCAGAGACAACGCGCGCGGGAATGCCTTCCTGCTGCAGTATTTCACGTGCCTTCACGGCGAGCGCGACTTCAGTGCCGGTTGCGAAAATCGCCACGCGCGACGCCCCGCCTTCGGCCGGCAGCAATTCATAGGCGCCGCGCACCGAGAGATTCTCGCTCGCATCACCGCGCAGCGCCGGCGTCGCCTGGCGTGAGAGAGCGAGCAGGCTCGGGCCATCGTCACGCAGCAGCGCGGCTTGCCAGCATTCCGCGGTTTCAACCGCATCCGCCGGACGGAAGACGTAGAGGTTCGGGATCGCGCGCAAGCTGGCAAGGTGTTCGACTGATTGGTGCGTCGGGCCGTCTTCGCCGAGGCCGATCGAATCGTGCGTCATGACGTGGATGACGCGAATGCCCATCAACGCGCTCAAACGAATGGCTGGGCGCGAATAGTCCGCAAACGTCAAGAACGTGCCGCCGTACGGGACGACGCCGCCGTGCAGCGCCATGCCGTTCATGGCCGCGGCCATGCCGTGTTCGCGGATGCCGTAGCGCACATACCGGCCAGCGCGGTTCTCCGGCGTGAAGTCGTGCGAGCCTTTGGCAAGCGTGAGGTTGGAGCCGGTGAGATCAGCTGAGCCGCCGAGCAATTCCGGGCAGGCTTCGAACATCGCGTCGATCGACCCGTGTGACGAGGCGCGCGTCGCCAAAGCCGGCTTCTCCGCCGCCATTTTCGCGGCATGCAAGCCAAGCGCCGCAACGGCGGCTTCGATATTGCCGTCGCCCATCGCGGCGGCGAACGCGTCCTTGTGCTCGGACTTCTTCAGACGCGCAGCCCATTCTTCGCGCTTGCCGGCGCTGCGCGCGCCAACCTTGAGCCAGGCGGTGCGAATATTGTCGGGGATTTCGAACGGACCGTACTTCCAGCCGAGCGCGGCTTTCGTCGCCGCGAGTTCTTCGGCGCCCAAGGCTTCGCCGTGCGCCTTCGCGGTGCCGGCCTTTTTCGGCGAGCCGTAGCCGATGGTCGTCTTGCACGCGATCATCACCGGCCGATCGGATTTGGTCGCGGTCTCGAACGCGCGCTCCACGTCGGCGAAATCGTGACCGTCGCACGAGAGCACGCTCCAGCCGCTGGCGGCAAAGCGGGCTTTCTGATCGGTCGTGTCAGCTAACGAAACAGCGCCGTCGATGGAGATCGAATTGTCGTCCCAGATAACGATGAGCTTATTCAGCTTCTGACGACCCGCGAGCGCGATGGCTTCCTGACTGATGCCCTCCATCAAGCAGCCGTCACCGGCAATCACCCAGGTGCGGTGATCGACCAGCGCGCCGCCGAAGCGCGCCGCGAGATGCGCTTCCGCCATCGCCATGCCGACCGCGTTCGCTAACCCCTGCCCGAGTGGGCCGGTCGTCGTCTCGATGCCGGAGGCGAGAAAGTTTTCGGGATGCCCCGCCGTCTTCGAACCGAGCTGGCGGAAATTCTTGATCTCATCGAGCGTCATGTCGGCATAGCCGGTGAGATGCAGCAGCGCGTACAGCAGCATCGAGCCGTGACCGGCGGAGAGCACGAAGCGGTCGCGATCGGGCCAGCTCGGATTGCTTGGATCGTATTTCAGAAACTTCGAGAACAAGACCGTCGCCGCATCGGCCATGCCCATTGGCATGCCGGGGTGGCCAGACTTGGCCTTCTCCACAGCGTCCATCGCCAGGGCGCGGATGGCGTTGGCGAGTTCTTTCGCCTCGACGCCTTCGATCAGTTCGCTTTTGCTCATTACAAATCCTTCGCTCAGGGCTCTTTAGCGCCGATTCGGACGCTTGGCCTGAGCGAGATGGCGATAATGGCGACACCTGCCTGTGTGCAATTGGTGCGACTCAGCGGCGCCGTTTCCATTTCGGAACCACAAAACATTCATCGACCACAATCATGCCGTCGCGGGCGCTGACATGATGGGTGCGCGCGCCGGCGGCGACGGGGATCGGGTTGACGCCCGATAGCGGCGTCTCGGCGTAGGTGGTTTCGGTCAAATCAGTAATGAGGCGGTAGGCGACCTCTTCGCCGTACCTGCGGCCTTGCTTCTGACCGCAGCGGATGGGGCGGCCATCTTCGGCTGTCAGAAATCCGCCAGCCATGCGCCCGCACGTTGCGTCGATGACCACAGGGTTGGCGGCGTGCGGTCGCCATGGGCCGGAGATCGGATTGTCGGCATAGAAAACGTGCAGCTCGCTGCGATGATCATTGACACCGCTGCGATCGATGTTGGTGAAGAGCCACCATTTGCCATTCCACTCCAGCAGCGAGGTATCGGCTGCGGTCACGTCTTCAAGCGGCCGCGCGACGCGCGTCCAACCGTGCGGAAAGTCGGTCGCCTTCCAAATCTCTACAGCGCGCGCGCCGCCCGATTCCGGGATCATGAACAGGTCGCCACCAAAGGTGAACAAGAACGGATACGAGAGATGATGCGGTTCATCGAAGATGACCGTCGATTTGAGATCGCGCAGCGTTTCGCCGGGTTGCGGGTTCTCGATGCAAACGTGTGAGATGACGCCGCGGCGCGCCGCATAGAGGTATTCTTCAAAGAAGAGGTGACATCGTCCCTCGCGCACCACGACAAACGGATCCGCCCAATAGCTGTGCGGCGGCGATTCAATCACGGTTGGCTCAGCCTTGTGAGCAGCAAGCGGTTCGCCACGCGCAAGCAACACGCGCCAACGGTCGTCAGCGAACGCGCGCTCCAGGCCGTCAAGCGCAAGGCGCGCATAGGTTCGCAGCAGAGCTACCGGCGCTTGGAAAGCGCTTCTCCTTCTTGGTTCGGTTGGCGTGGCATCCTGGCCCGCGGCATCCTTTTTCAGCGCGTCCTCAAGCATCGCCGCAGCGCGCAAGCCGAGCATCAGATCGTTCATGCTCCAAGACCACATGAAGCCGCTATAGACGCCCGACGCGATCCGCTTTTCGTCCGCCCCTGCCCGCGCAAGCACCGCAATTTCGGTTACCGGCGCGCCATGATAAAATTCCCAGAAGCCTAACGGACTGAGTTTGTCGCGCGTGCCCATACCGGCGGCGATACGCCAAACGCCGCGACGCGCGAGGTTGGAATCCAGGTTCGCTCCAGCCGACAGATCGACGATCGCATCGAGGTGGGCGGCGAGAATGGTCGCCCGATCGGAGGCCGCCGCCTGCGGCGCGTCACAATATTCAAATGCATCAAGCGCGCCGTCATCCAATATCGCAGGATCGATGCCCCGCGCGCGCGCAAGCGGTCGGTGCAACAACCGCTTCGCCAGGGCCCGCTCAAGCGCGTCCGCGGCGCGCCAAAGCGCACCCTCCCTGCGAACGACTCTGTCATGCGCGATGATTTGGGCAACGCGAACGTCTGGCGCCTGCAGCAATCGCTTGAAAATGGCTTTGCGCCATCCTCGCAGCTTTGAAGTGTCGACAAAAATCCCGATGCGCATGCGTGCCTTCAGCGTTTCGCGCTTACGGGACATACGCGGTCCGATACGCCTTGCAAGCGTAAGCACACAGGTCTGTGCGAACCAACGGGTGCTATAATCGAATATAAGATTGCGGGCGAAATTCCTGCGAGGCTCAATCACCCTGGGGATAACGAACGCCGAAGCCAGCGCGATCTCCGGGAGAGAACAAGGTGGCTGATATTTTGGTTGTTGGCGCGCGCGGGATACCCGGCGCGGAAGGCGGCGCCGAAAAGCACGCAGAAATGACCTTTCCGCAGTTTGCGGAAAACAACTTCTCGGTGACCCTGCTGGGCGTGAAGCCCTACATCCGCGACAAGGAATATCGCGGCGTCAAACTCGTTCGCATTCCGACCGTGCGAATCGCAAATACCGATAAGGTCGTCTATCACATCCTCGCCCTGCTCTACGCAGCATTCACGCGGCCGAAGCTCGTGCATTTGCAGGGCCTGAACGCAGCGTTTCTGCTGGTTTTCTATAAACTCTTCGGTCTCAAGGTCGTGCTTCGTTATGGCTCAACCGACCACCTTCACGCGAAGTGGGGCTTCATCGGACGGATGACGTTCCGCTTGTGCGACATGCAGGTGCGTTTTGCCGACCGGGTCATCACCGTGTCGGACGTCTACAAACGGCAGCTCGAGAAACGCTACAATCTGCAACGCGTCGATGTCGTGCCGAATGGCGTGGACACGCCAAAGGTAGGCGCAGAAGCGCGGCGTTATTATGCGAGCCTCGGCCTGCAAAAGAACAAGTACGTGTTGGCGGTCGGACGGCTCACCGTCGACAAGGATTACGACACACTCGTCCGCGCGATGGAAATGCTCAAAGACAAGGATGTGAAGCTCGTCGTCGCCGGCGGCGCCAGCGAGGCCGCCTACGCCGAGCGCTTGTTTTCGCTGAACAGCGACCGCATCCGGTTTCTCGGCCGCATCGATCGGAGATTGCTTGCGGCGCTTTATGAAAACTGCGGCGTGTTCGTGAATTCATCGCACCATGAAGGCCTAAGCAATGCCATTCTCGAAGCCATTTCGTTCCGCCGCCCGCTGGTTGTCAGCGATATCGCGGCGAACCGGGAAATGGCTTTGCCCGCCCCCTGCTATTTCGGTACCGGCGACGCCGTTTCTTTGGCGGCGAACATCGATGCTGCGCTGGAGCAGCGAGAGGCGTTCATCGCGCGCGAGGACCGGTTCTACACGTGGGAGCAGGCTTTCCAACGCACCCGGCAGATCTACGGCAACGTTATCCCAGGCCTGCCTTCAGCGCCGCCGGCGACGCAGGTAGCAGTGCCAGGGCTCTAACCAAGCGCTTGTCGAGCCGGGTTTGAATCGGCAGGAAGGTCCGGACACGATAGTCGGACATTCACATGCAGATTTTCATCGATAGCGCCGATGCGGCGGAACTCTCGAAACTCGCCGAGACGGGCCTGGTTGACGGCGTAACGACCAATCCCTCGCTCGTTGCCAAAGCCGGCGGCGACTTCTTCGAAACCTTACGTCAGATCTGCGCCGCCGTTCCGGGGCCGGTGAGCGCCGAGGTCGTCGCTCAGGATTCCGAGACGATGATCAAGGAAGGCCTGAAGCTTCGCGGCGTTGCGCCGAACATCGTGGTGAAAGTTCCGCTGACGCCTGAGGGTTTGAAAGCCTGCAAGCACCTCGAAGACAATGGCCACCCCACCAACGTCACGCTCTGCTTCTCGGCCGTTCAAGCGCTGATGGCGGCAAAGGCTGGCGCCACATTCATCTCGCCATTCATCGGCCGTCTCGACGACAACGGCCAAGAGGGCATGGAATTGATCCGCGAGATCCGCGCGATCTTTGACAATTACGATTACCCGACTTCGATCCTTGCCGCGTCGATCCGCACCGCAGGCCACGTGCGCAACGCAGCCATTGCGGGCGCCGATTGCGCGACCATTCCGCCGGCCGTGTTCAAAAGCCTCTACAAGCACGTCCTAACGGACATCGGGCTGGAAGCGTTTCTCAAGGACTGGAAATCGACCGGGCAGTCGATCCTGTGATCGCGGGTTAGCGGCCCGAAAGCGCCTGCAGGCGGCTGACGTTGTCGTCGGTCGTGGCGCGGGCGGCGGCCATCGAACGCTCCGCATCAGCCAGCGTTGCTTCGATCGCAGCCACATCGAGCGGTTCGATCGCCGGCGCTTGCTGGGTCATCTCTGTGGCGAACGCGTCGCGCACTGACAGGCCACCCTGCATCGCCACAGGGGCGACGAGGCCCACAAGAACCATCGCACCCGCACCAGCAGCAAAGCTGGCCACGACCATGCGAACGGTGGCTTTGACATTAGAGGGCGACATAGTGTGGAGAACTCCCGGACCGGCGGCGGTCAGTTAACAAAACGTTGCCACGATGGCAAACGCTACTTTGCGGCGCCGAAGAGAGATCGTCCGTGACGTGCGTCACTCCTCTCGACACCCTCACCCACCGACTAAAGCGGCTTCTGGCCACCATAGCCGGAAATCCTGAATTTCAGCCGAATACGGCGCTCACGCGCAGTTGCGGCTGGTTCAAGCTTGCGGTGTAAGGTGAGATCAAACCGAGCCGTGCTGCGGCGCCGAAAACGGAACCACAATGGCTAGCACCTCCACCTCACCCCGAACGCTACGGAAAGCGGTGCTTCCTGTCGCCGGTTTCGGGACGCGCGTTCTCCCCGCCACCAAGGCGATTCCAAAGGAAATGCTTCCGGTGTTCGACCGCCCGGCGATCCAGTACGTCGTGGACGAAGCTCTGGCCGCCGGCATTGAGCACATAGTCTTCGTCACCGGGCGAAATAAGGGTGCGATTGAGGACTATTTCGACCGATCGTATGAACTCGAAGTAACACTTCAGGCAAAGCAAAAGGCAGAGCAGCTGGCAGAGATCGCGGAATCCGTCCGCGCCGCCGGCTCCATGAGCTTCGTCCGCCAACAGGCGGCGCTGGGTCTGGGTCATGCGGTCTGGTGCGCGCGCGACATTGTGGGCGACGAGCCGTTCGCGGTGATGCTGCCAGACATGCTGATGATGGCGCAGCCCGCCTGCCTCGCGCAGATGGTCGACGCCTACAGCAAGGTCGGCGGCAACATCATCGCAGTGGAGCCAACGGATACGCCGGAGCGCTACGGCGTCATCACGCCCGAAAGCCGCGACGGGCGTTTGATCAAGATGAAGGGCATGGTTGAAAAACCGAAGCGCGAAGAAGCGCCGTCAAATCTCTTCATCAGCGGGCGCTACATCTTGCAGCCGGAAATTTTCGCCCTGCTTGAGAGCCAAGGTCCGGGCGCGGGGAACGAAATTCAGCTCACCGACTCAATGGTGCGGCTGATGCAAGTGCAATCGTTTCACGCGCTCGAATACGACGGCGCGACGTACGATTGCGGCGACAAGATCGGTTATATGCAGGCGACGGCTGCGTATGCGCTGGCGAACGCGGAGCATGGCGGCGCGGTCGAAAAGATGCTGCGCGACCTGCTTGCGCGTCCAAAAAAGTGAGCATCCTGCACGCGTTCGGCTCGCGCGATGCGCTTATGAACGCGGTCGCTCTGCACATCGCGGAAGCCTTGAAAACCGGGATTTCTGAGCGCGGGGCAGCCTGCGCCGCCCTATCTGGCGGCAGCACGCCGGAGCCCGCCTACCGGTTGCTCGCGGCGATGCCATTGGATTGGCCACGCGTGACCTTTGCTCTTGTCGATGAGCGCTTCGTCCCGCCAACCGATCCGGCTTCAAACGAAGCGCTGCTCCGTCGCTCGCTTGCTCGCGCGACCAGCGGCGGCGCCACCCTCCTGCCAATGTACGAAGCCTCGACTCCGGAAGGTGCGGCTTCGCGCGCAAACACTCCCTATGCCGGGCAAACAATAGACCTTGCGCTTATGGGCATGGGCGCTGACGGACATACAGCGTCGTGGTTTCCGCAATCTCCCGACCTGGGGGCCGCCCTCCACGATGCGCGCACGGTGATCGCGGTGACGGCCAAAGGCGCGGCCGGTTCGTCGGAGCGGCTGACGCTCACGCGCAGTGCGCTGGCGCAAGCGAAGAGGATCGCACTTCTGATCACCGGCGCCGAGAAGCGGGCGTTGCTGGAAGATCGAAGCCGACAACCTCTACCCGTGGATGATTTGTTGGCGCTCCCGCGCGGCGTCGAGACGTTCTGGGCAGCTTAGTTGGTTTCCACTTGTGACGACTGAATAAATCCGCTATCGTTCATTCGTAAGGGTGGGCTGTGCAGAAAGCTGCCATTTTTCATATTCTTAGTGCAGCGGCTGCGCTTTGCTTGGCCGCGTGCTCGGGAGGCGAAGCCGAGCAGCGAGCGGCCGCCACAGAAGGTCCGCTGGTCGAAATCATTGAGGTCGCGCCAGCCGCCGCCGCGGGATCGGTCCGCGTAAGCGGCATGATTGGTTATCGGCGCGAACCTGTGCTCGCCTTTACCGCAGCCGGCGTCGTCGGCGCCATCGACGTGGATTCAGGCGATGTGGTGCGCAGAGGCCAGCGGCTCGCGACATTGCGACGGACCGGCGCCGGCGCGAACGTTGACGAAGCCGCGCTCGCCCGCGCCAACGCCGAGCGCGATCTAGAACGTACACAAGAATTGTTCGAGCGTGGCTTCGTCTCCGAAGCGCGGCTGGAAAGCGCACGCCTTGCGGTCGAGCGCGCGCGCGACTCTTCGGTGCTCACCGCACCGGCTGAAGGCGTCATCCTCCGTCGCGCGGTCGAGCCGGCTCAAACCGTCGCCGCCGGCGCGCCGGTGTTTGTGTTCGGTGAGACAAGCTCTGGGGTCGTGGTCCGTGCGCCCGTCGCATCAAACGACGCCGCACGCATCCAAGTCGGCGACGCAGCGCAAATCCGCGTCAACGGCGCGCAACGACCGGGCCGCGTGACGCGCGTCGGCGCCAAAGGCGACGCCGCAACGGGCGCGTTCGAAGTCGAAATCGAGATTACGGCGCCTGACGGCCTACGAAGCGGCATGGTCGCGGAAGTCGAGGTTGCCGCGACACCAGGCGCCGATCCGCAAACCGCGATCGTCGTGCCGACCCTCGCCCTGCTCGACGCCCGCGCCGACCAAGGCGTCGTTTACGTGCTTGACGAAAACGCGGTTGCACGACGCCGCGCGGTGCGCACAGCAGGCGTTACGCAAGCAGGCGTGATTGTGGTTGAGGGCCTGAATCCGGGTGACCGGGTCGTCGCCGCAGGCGCGGCCTATGTGCGCGACGGCGAAAGCGTGCGCATCGCCGCCGGCACTTAGATGCAGGCCATTACGCGCTTCTTTGTCGACCGCTGGCAGTTCAGCGCGGTGCTGTTCGTGCTGCTTGCGGCGCTCGGCGTCAGCGCGATTTTTTCAATTCCGAAGTCCGAAGATCCGATCGTCGAATTCCCTGGCGTTGCGGTTGCGGTGATTTTGCCGGGCGCCGACGCTGAACAAATGGAGCGGCTTGTCGCCATTCCGGTGGAAGATCAGATCAACGCGATCGAGGACATCCGCGAAATTCGCTCCGCCAGTCGCGCCGGCTTGGCTGTCGTCAATGTCGAGTTTGAATGGGGCGCGGACGCAGAGGAAAAGTTCGGCGAGGTGGTGCGCGAAATCAACGTTGTGCGCTCGCGCCTGCCCGATGGCGTCGTCGATATCCGCATGCGGCGCTACAATCCTGCGCAGACCGCGATTGTGCAGATGGCGCTCACCAGCGATGACGCCTCGTTCCGTCAGCTTGAAGCCTACGCCAAGGGATTGCGTGACGCAGTGGAGCGCGCGCCAGGGGTGCAGCAGGCCGACGTGTGGGGCGCGCCGCCATCGGAAGTGCGTGTCGCAGCCAATCTCGACCAACTTGCCGCGTATCGGTTGCCGCTCGCAACAGTCGCCGAAGCTTTGCAGCGCGAAGGCGTCGACACGCCTGTGGGCGCGGTTGAAGCCGGCGGCCGGCGCTTCAACGTGCAATCTTCCGGCTCGTTTGACTCCCTGGACGAGATCCGGCGCGTCGCTTTGCGCGCGGACAATGGCTCGCTGGTGACGGTCGGCGATATTGCGAACGTGTCCTGGGAGAACGATGAACGCGCCCATATCACGCGTTACAACGGCCAGCGCGCGGTGTTCGTCAGCGCTCAGGCGCGGCTGGGTGAATCGATCTTTGATGTGATCAATGGCGTCCGCCCACGCGTGGATGCGTTCGAACGCTCGTTGCCGTCGAATATCCAGCTGCATCGCGGTTTCGACCAATCCGAAACCGTAACGCATCGGCTCGGCAACCTAGCGCGTGACTTTGCGATTGCGCTGGCGCTGGTGCTGCTGACGCTGCTGCCGCTTGGATTTCGCGCCTCCATTGTCGTGATGGTGTCGATCCCCCTGTCACTGGCCATCGGCGTGGTGGCGATCCAGCAGCTCGGCTACTCGTTGAACCAACTTTCGATTGCGGGCTTCGTGCTTGCGCTTGGCCTGCTGGTCGATGATTCCATCGTCGTCACCGAGAATATCGCGCGCCATCTGCGTCAAGGCATGAGCCCGCGTGAAGCGGCAATCGCCGGCGTCAGCGAGATCAATGTTGCCGTCATCGGTTGCACAGCGACGCTTTTGCTCGCCTTCGTGCCTCTGATGGCGCTGCCTGAAGGCGCCGGCGCGTTTGTGCGTTCGCTGCCGGTTGCGGTGGTGACGACGATCATCGCTTCGCTCTTTGTTGCACTGACGATCATCCCCTTCCTGGCGAGCCGCCTGTTGCCGCGCAGCGCATCGGGACACTCGAATCTGTTGCTCGACGGCGTTATGGCGGCGATCCACAACATCTACCGGCCGGCATTGCATGTCGCCCTCGCGCACCCGCGCAAGACAGTGATCATAGGGCTTGCGGCATTCATTCTTTCGCTCGGACTCGTACCGAAGCTGGGCTTCAGTCTGTTTCCAGAAAACGATAGCCCATATTTCCTCGTCGATATTGAGACGCCGCAAGGCAGCGCCGTGAGCGAGACAGATGCGGCGGTGATGTATGCCGAGCACGTGCTGGCCGGACATCCCGAGATCGAGTGGCGGTTCGATAATACTGGCCGCGGCAATCCGCAAATCTATTACAACGAGATTCCACCCGAGCAGCTCTCCAACCAAGGACAGATCTACGCGCGCTTCCATGAATGGCGTCCTGATGAAGGCATGCGTGTGATCGGGGAAATCCGCGAGCAGCTCAATCAATACCCTCGGGCGCGCATGAATTTGCGCCGCTTCGCCAACGGACCGCCGATCGAAGCGCCCATCGCTGTGCGCATTCGCGGACCGGATTTGGCGGCGCTCGGCGAACTCGCCAGCGAAGTTGAACGTATCATCAGCGAGACGCCGGGTGCGCGCGATGTGTCGAACCCAGCGGCCGAACGTTTGATCGATCTTGATCTCAACATCGACGATGCAGCCGCAGCTCTCCGCGGCGTGCCGGCGGGCGCCATCGATCAGACCTTGCGGATCGCGATTGCCGGATTGCCTGTCGCGCAGTTTCGCGATCCCGCCGGCGACGCCTTCCCTGTCGTATTGCGCGCGCCTCGCGACGACACGATGCCGGTGTCGGCGCTTCAACGTCTCTACATTTGGAATGGCCAAGGCGGCGCCACACCACTGTCGGAACTTGCGCGTCCGACGATGGAAAGCAGCCCCGCCTCGATCGATCGCGTGCAACGTGAGCGGACAGCGACTGTGACCGCCTACACCCAGCCGGGCTATCTCATCAGCGGCGTCACCGCCGATGTCGCACAACGGCTTGAGGCGCTGCGGTTGCCTGCCGGCTATTCGGTTTCCTTCGGAGGTGAAGCGGAGGCGCAGGCGCGCAGCTTCGGCGGCCTCGGTCCGGCCATTCTCATTGCGATCTTCGGTGTCTTGGCGGTGCTGCTGCTGGAATTCGGCACCTTCGCCGTTACCGGCGTGGTGGCCTTCGTTATTCCGTTCGGCATCATGGGCGGATTGATCGCGCTCTTCATTGGCGGCGAGTCGCTCTCGTTCACGGCCATCATCGGTTTTGTGGCGCTGATCGGCATTGAGATCAAAAACTCGATCCTGCTGGTCGAGTTCGCCAATCAGGCCCGCGCCCGCGGCGTGCCATTACGCGAGGCGATCGAGACAGCTGGCGAGGTGCGCTTTCTGCCCGTGCTGCTCACCAGCGCCACCGCAATCGGTGGCATGACGCCACTGCTGCTGGAGAACTCCCCGCTCTTTTCCCCTATTGCGATGGTTCTGATTGGGGGGCTGATCAGCTCGACGCTGATCGCTCGGATCGTAACGCCCGCCATGTACCTCCTGTTGGCGCCGAAAGACGAAGCCGCGCAGCCCTAGCGCGCCGAATACCCGGGATTGGGAGTGGCGGCGGTTTTTCTAGTGACGGCGGTCACCCCGCGAAAAGGCGGTAACGACAAGCCCATCGCTTCGCGAAACTCAAGTGAAATCAGACCCTACCGGCGGCGTAGCGAGTTCGGAGCATTATGGCGCGCAATACTCTCCGGGAGAACTTTTCATTGACGAAACCGCAATGTTGGCTGCTACTCACAGCCGCGCGGTTCAGATTTGTTACTAGGAGGGACGACAGTGGCCTTAGCCTTGTCGAACAACGCCAAATTGGGCATCGCAGCGACCAGCATGGTGGCGCTCCTGGCGGTTGGCGCCGTCACAATCGGAACGCTTTCGCCACCGGACGGTGAAAGCGCAGGCACAATCGCCCCAGTCGAGCGCTATCGCTCGGCGCAAGTCACCGACACAGATGTCACTCTAGGCGACGACGCAGTCCCGCTGCTGATGCAGACGGACGCTTTCCACCTCATGGTGACTGACCCATCATTCCAAGCGTTGGCGCGTGATCCTGGGTTCGCCGCCCTGGCGCAGAATCCGCAAGCGCTGGCCGCCATGGCGCAGGACGCGCAAGCGTTCGCGGCGCTCGCGCGTGACCCACAGGCTTTTGCGGCGCTAGCACGCGCGGCCCAAGCCGGTGCGGCTCAATCGACCGATGCGCAGGCGCGCAACGCCGAAGCGTTCACTGCAATGGCGCAAAACGCTCAAGCCTTCCAAGTCATGGCTCGCCAGCCGCAAGCGTTCGCCGCCATGGCGCAGCATCCTCAGGCCTTCGAAGCACTCGCCCGCAACCCGCAGGCGTTCGCGGCGATGGCCCGCAATCCGCAGGCCTTCGCAAGCTTTGCCCGCAGCGCCAACTTCGCCGCCGCCGCGCGTAACCCGCAGGCCAACGCCGCTATGGCGCGGGACGCCGCCGCCTTCGAAGCGCTTGGCCGCGACGCACAGGCGATGAGCGCATTGGCTGCCGACGCGCAGGCCTTCGATGCGCTGGCTAGCAACGCGCAAGCGTTCCAGGCTCTCGCCGGAGACGCTCAGGCGTTCGACGCGATGGCCCGCAACGCACAAGCGTTCCAAGCCATGGCCCGCAACGCCGAGGCATTCCAAGCGCTCAGCCGCGATGCACAAGGCCTCGCAGCCATGGCCCGCAACGCTCAGGCGTTCCAAGCGCAGGCTCTCAGCGCACGCGCGTTTGACGCGCAGATGACTTCCGCCCTCGCCGCCAATGCGCAAGCCTTCTCGGCGCTGGCGCGTGAGCCGCAGGCGTTTGCCGCCATGGCGCGCTACCCGCAAGCCTTCGAAGCGCTCGCCCGCCACCCGCAGGCCTTCGCAGCGATGGCGCGCAATCCGCAGGCGTTCGCAAGCTTTGCCCGCAACGCCAACTTCGCCGCCGCAGCGCGCAATCCGCAAGCCAACGCCGCGATGGCGCGTGATGCGGCAGCGTTCGAGGCGCTTGGGCGCGATGCGCAAGCAATGAGCGCGCTCGCTAGCGACGCGCAGGCGTTCGACGCGATGGCCCGCAACGCACAGGCCTTCCAATCGTTGGCGCGCGACGCTCAAGCTTTTGATGCGATGGCCCGCAACGCACAGGCCTTCCAGGCTATGGCGCGCAACGCGCAAGCGTTTCAGGCTCTGAGCCGCGACGCCCAAGGCCTCGCAGCCATGGCCCGCAACGCGCAGGCGTTCCAGGCCCAAGCCGCAGTCGCCCGCAACGCTAACGGCATCAACGCCCAGGCCATGCAAGCGATGGCGCAAAATCCGCAAGCGTTCGCCGCCATGGCGCAAAACCCGCAAGCCTTCGCGGCGTTGGCTCAGAATGCACAGGCCCTGAGCGCTTTGGCCCGTAACGCGCAAGCGTTCACAGCTCTGGCGCGGCAGCCCGCCTTCGCGGCTCTCGCGCGCGAGCCGGCCTTTGCGGCAATGGCCCGCGATTCCAACTTCGCCGCCGCCGTTCGGGCGAACTAACGCAAACCAACACGCCGCGTCGAGCGAGACGCGGCGTGTCTGCGTTTTTGGCGTGCTATTCGGAGGGGATGGGGATCCGCACGCTCTTCTGCGCAACGGCTCTGACGCTCGCGTCGATCGCTTCTGCTCATGCGCAGACCGATTCTGGCGTCCAAGAGCCGACTCTTACCCAAGCTCCAGAGACGCCAGAGACAACGGCGGCGCCCATCGCCGAGGACGCGCCACCGCCTGAGCCGCCGCTGCCGAGCCGCGACCCCGACGATATCCCGCTGATTGATCTCTCAGTGCTGGAGACCGAGCATCTACGGCTCCTCTATTTCGATCCGTCAGAGACTTATCTCACGCCATATGTCGGCCGCAGCTTCGAGAACGCTTTCAATTTCGAGCAGCGCATTTTCGGCTGGCAACCTTGGGATCAGGTTACGCTGCTGCTCAAAGACTTTGGCGATTACGGCAACGCAGCCGCGCGCGCATCGCCGAACAATGCGCTGCTGATCGATATCGCCCCGCTCAGCCTCGCCTACGAGACCTTCAGTCCCGGCGAGCGCTTCTTCACGCTGACGAACCACGAACTCACACACGTCGCGACCATGGATGTGTGGAATAGCCGCGACGCCTTTTGGCGGCGCGTGCTCGGCGGCAAGCCGATGGCGGTGCAGGAACACCCAGAATCCATCCTCTACAATTATCTCGCAACGCCGCGCGTGAATGTACCTCGCTGGTATCTCGAAGGCAGCGCCGTGTTCATGGAAACATGGATGGCCGGCGGTTTCGGGCGCGCGCAAGGCGCCTATGACGAGATGGTGTTCCGCTCGATGGTGCGCGACGACGCGCACTTCTATTCACCGGTCGGGCTTGAGTCCGAAGGCATCCATGTCGATTTCCAGGTCGGCGTGAACGACTACCTCTATGGAACGCGGTTCTTCTCGTATCTGGCGCAGCATTACTCACCCGAACAAGTCGTTCAGTGGCTGCGTCGCGACGAAGGCAGCGAGGCCTATTACCAAGCGCAGTTTCGCCACGTGTTCAATGTGCCGCTTCGCCAGGCATGGCGCGACTGGATCGCCTGGGAGCATGAATTCCAGAGCGCAAATCTCGACGCTCTACGCGCGCATCCGCTGACGCCGGTGACACCACTATCGCCACGCGCATTGGGATCGGTGTCGCGCACGTTTGTCGATCCCCGCACCGGCGACATTGTCGGCGCATTCCGCTATCCGGGCGTCATCGGCCACATCGGCGTGCTCTCGCCCGGCAGCGGCGACATTCGCCACCTCACCGACATCAAAGGCGCGATGCTCTATCGCGTCACCTCGCTTGCCTACGACCCGGCGAGCAATACGGCTTGGTACACGACGGACAACTACGCCTATCGCGATATCATGCAGCTTGATGTCGACACGGGCGAAGAACACATGGTGCTGCGCGATGCGCGGATCGGCGACATCGTCTTCAATCCTGCCGATCGCTCCCTCTGGGGACTTCGCCACCTCAACGGTTACGTCACGCTGGTGCGCATCCCTGAGCCGTACACAAGCTGGAATCAGATTTACACGTTCCCGTTCGGCCGCATGCCGTTCGACCTCGACATCTCCTCTGACGGACAGATGCTTTCGGCCTCGATGGGCGAGATCAACGGCGATCAATCGGTGCAGGTTTTCCGCATCGCCGACCTCACGCCCGGTGTAACGCCGACACCGATGGCCAGCTTCAATCTTGGCTCATCCACGCCCGAGGGTTTCGTCTTTTCGCCGGATAACCGCTACCTGTTCGGCAGCGCGTACTATACCGGCGTCTCGAACATCTTCCGCTTCGAGATTGCGACACAGGATGTCGAAGCTGTTTCCAACGCCGAGACAGGTTTCTTCCGGCCGATTCCGCAAAACGACGGATCGCTTATCGTCTACGAATACACCGGCGCCGGTTTCCGCCCGGGCGTGATCCAGCCTGAGCCGCTCGATGATCTGGGCACGGTGCGCTTCCTGGGAACAGAAATTGCCGAGACGCATCCGGTGGTCACCACTTGGGCCGCCGGCTCACCGTCGAATATCGATCTCGACAGTCTCATCACTGAACAGGGCCATTACGTGCCGCGCGATGAGATGCATCTCGGCGCCGCATATCCAGTCGTCGAAGGCTATCGCGGGCGCGCAGCGATCGGCTATCACGCCGTGTTCGAAGATCCGCTGCAGTTCAACCAGCTGCATGTGACGCTGTCCTACTTGCCGGATTCGCCGTTCGAAGATCAGGACTGGCACTTCGATCTCGAATACAAGACGCTGCGCTGGAATTTCCGCTACTGGCACAATGACGCCGATTTCTACGATCTTTTCGGCCCGACCGAGCGCGCGCGCGCCGGCGACGCCTTCATTGTCGGCTATCACAACTCCCTTATCTACGATCCGCCACGGCAACTCGATTTCCATATCGACGCCGCCTACTACGCCGGCCTCGATACGCTGCCGTCGGCACAGGAAATCTCGACCTCATTCGACGAACTAGCGTCAGTCAACGCGGAGTGGAGTTACACCAACACCACGCGCTCGCTCGGCGCTGTCGATCACGAGCGCGGCTGGCGGTGGAATGTTGCGCTCGGCGCCGACCACGCCAATGGCGACACGTTCCCAAGCATCCGCGGCGGCGTCGATTTTGGCGTGCCGCTACCGCTCAACAATTCTTCGATCTGGCTCTACACGGCGGCCGGAACGGTTGGCGGCGAGGATACAAGCCCGCTCAGCGCCTGGTACATGGGCGCCTTTGGCAATAACTACGTCGACGACCGCGAGGTCAAACGCTACCGCGAGTTCGACAGCTTCCCCGGCTTCGACATCAACGAAATCGAAGCGCAAACCTTTGTCCGCGCCATGGGCGAAATCAATCTGCCGCCGGTGCGCTTCGAAGATGTCGGCGTCGCCAGCCTTTTCCTAAGTTCTATGCGGCCCGCCCTCTTCGCCGGCGCACTGGAGGCTGAACCGCGGTTTGGCGCGCGCCGGTCGTTGCAAACGTTGGGCGTCCAGACCGATTGGAATTTCACCGTTGCGCATCGCCTGCCAATGACATTCTCTCTCGGCTACGCGCGCGGATTCGAGGATGGTGACGCCGCAAGCGATGAAGTGTTGGTTTCGCTAAAGATCATGTGATGGACACCGATCTGATCGTAAAGGCGCTTATCGCCATCGCACCTGTGGTGCTTTTGCTTATCGTCTTCGATCGTCTCGATGCCTTCAACCTCATCAGTGCGCGCGAAATCGCAGTCTTGCTGGGCGCCGGCGGCGCGGTCGCGGCGCTAAGCTTCCTCGCCAACTGGCGCGTCATGGACGGCTTTCCGATCGGGTTTAGCTCCTACACCCGATATGTCTCGCCAATCATCGAAGAAAGCCTGAAGGCCGCGCCGATCATCTACCTCTACGCGCGCAACCGCCTTGGCTTTAAGGTCGACGCCGCGATTGCGGGATTTGCCGTCGGCGCCGGGTTCTCGGTGATCGAGAACATCTGGTATCTCTTCACAATCACCAACGCCAACGTATCGGCGTGGATCGTCCGCGGCTTCGGCACCGCGATCATGCACGGAGGCGCAACCGCCATCTTCGCAATCATCTCGCACGAAATGACCGAGCGCCAAGCCGAGAGTTCCGCCGCGCACTATCGGTTCAATCCGTTGTTGTTCGCGCCGGGCTTGCTGGTTGCAATGGCCATCCACTCAACTTTCAATCACTTCCCCGGGCAGCCCCTCGTCATTATGGCGCTCACGCTGCTGTTGGCGCCCGCCGCCATCTTCCTCGCCCTGATCCGGAGCGACCACGCCACCCAGCAATGGCTTGCCGCCGATCGGATCGCGCATGAAAACATGCTGGCAGAAATTCGCGCCGGCCATTTCACGGATACCCCGCGCGGCCAACAGATCGCCGCCATTGCTGCGCGGCTCGGCGATCGGGCGGAGGACGCGCGCGCCTATGTCGAACTTAAGACTGAGCTTATCCTGCGCGCGGAAGAACTCATTCATGCCGCACAATCCGGACAGTCGGTTGCACCGACCGAGAGCGACAAGGAAAAGTTCGCAAGACTCGGCGCCTTGGAGCATCGCCTGGGTAAAACCACGCTCGCCGCGCTTGCGGCGCCGCTTGGGTTTACGCGCAACGATTTATGGGAACTTTCGCGCCTACATGCGCGTGTGCGCGGCGATGCTTGATGTCTCCGAAGAACGCCCCAGCGCAGCTTGAGACCTCAGGCAACTGAGACCGATCCGTCCGCGCTCCAAATTCCTGGCTATTCCCGATTATTCCAGTTGTATTCAAGGCATTCCTGCCGATGACTGGACCCATGAAATTCGGCGAGTACCTCAAGAACCGGCGCACTGAGCTTGGATGGACACAGCCCGACGCGGCCGCCAAAGCCCAAATCGAGCAATCCTATTTGTCCAAGCTGGAGACCGGAAAATCGTTTCCGTCCGAGGACGTCTATCAGCGTCTGGTCGAGGCTTTCGACCTGGACACCGAAGCCATGGTGGGCGCCCTCTACCCTGCGGAACTCGATCGCCTCCGCGAAATCGAAGCCGTCCGCAAACATCTGCTCCAACGCGAGCATGACACGCGCTCAATCACGCGCCGCTGGCTCTATGCCGGTCTCGGCGCCCTCATTCTCGGCGGCGGCCTCGTCGGCCTCGCGCAAGTCGATCGCGGCGGCGCCGCCACCCACTACACCTACCAATCGGAAGGCGTGATCCGCCCCGGCGAAAGTTCAAGCATCTTCGACGACGTGGAGGACAATGCGCAACTCCGCGCGCGCATTGACGAGCGGCAAATCTTCATCCCCGAAATGCGTGGCCCGGCCTTCACCGAAACCGTGCCCGAAGGCCGCCGCGAGTGGCGCCTCGTCGGCGCCAACGCAGTTCTTGTCCCAGCCAAATTTGGCTGGGCCCTCATCCCAGGCTTTGCGCTGATCATCGGCGGGCTTGGATGCTTCTTCATCAGTTGGCGCAGACCCTGAGGACATAATGAAACTTTCAGCACTAATCTTCGCCGCAGCCCTCGCGGGCTGCGCTACCGGCTCGCTGCCCGCAACGCAGCACCTCGACGCCGCCGCCCTGGACGCACGCATTGAAGCTTTGATGGCGCGCGAACACGTTGTCGGCATGGCAATGGCGATCATCGATCACGGAGAGATCACCCGTGTCAGCGCATACGGCCTACGCAATCGCGAAAATGCGCTGCCCTTGCAAACCGATACGATCATGTACGGCGCGTCGATCACCAAGGCGGCGTTCTCCTATATGGTCATGCAGCTGGTTGACGAAGGCCGCATCGATCTTGATCGCTCGATCGCAGAGTATCTGCCGCGTCCGCTACCTGAATACGAAGATTACACCGACCTCGCCGGCGACGAACGCTGGCGTCAACTGACGCCGCGCATCCTGCTCACACACCGCAGCGGCCTGGCGAACATGCGGTTCCTGGAGCCCGATCAAAAGTTGCGCTTCCACTTCACGCCGGGCGAGCACTACGCCTACTCCAACGAGGGTATCTGGATTTTACAGATCGTTCTTGAGCAAGGTCTCGGACTCGATGTCGGTGCGGAAATGCAGCGCCGCGTGTTTGATCGCTTCGGCATGACACGCTCGTCCATGCAATGGCGCGACGACTTCGCCAGCAATCTCGCCGACGGTTATGCGATGGACGGCACTTTCGAGCCACACGACCATCGCGACAATGTCGCCGCCGCCGGCTCAATGGACACGACGATCGCGGACCAAGCGCGCATGTGGCAAGGCATGCTCGCCGGCGAAGGACTCTCGCCCGCGGCTCGCGCTGAATGGGTGCGCGCCCAGTTCCCAATTCGCACTGCGCAGAAATTCCCAACCATTCAATTCTTCAACACGACCGACACGCGCGGCGAAGCCTCCAACCTCTCGGCCTCTTTCGTCGGAGAAACCTGGAACGGTCCAAACGACCTCTATTTCTCGAAAGGCGGACACAACGACTGGACCGGCAACCTGGTGGTCTGCGCCGAACGCCGGCAACGCTGCCTGATTCTGCTTGGCAACAGCGTCCGCGCCGAAATGATCTATCCGGAGATTGTCCAGCTGGTTCTCGGCGATACCGATTTCCCGTTCTGGTGGATCTACCCTGAGCTGCAGAACGACCAACGCTGACCTGCGTCAGAATCGCTCCGCGACTCCGCTTTTGCGCGAGAATCCCTTAGAAGCGCGCGCATGACCGACATTCTCCCCATCAAGCGCGCGCTCATTTCGGTTTCGGACAAGACGGGTCTGATCGACCACGCCAAGGCGCTCTCAGCGCTCGGTGCGAAGCTCATTTCCACTGGCGGCACACACAAGGCGATTGCAGATGCGGGCATGGCGGTTGAGGACGTTTCTTCCGTCACCAATTTCCCCGAAATGATGGATGGCCGCGTGAAGACGCTGCACCCAAAGGTGCACGGCGGTCTGCTCGCGCTGCGTGACAATAAAGACCACGTCGCCGCGATGAAGGAGCACGGCATCGAGGGCTTCGACGTTCTTTACGTGAACCTCTACCCGTTCGAAGCCACGGTCGCGCGCGGCGCCGATTTCGAAACCTGCATCGAGAACATCGATATTGGCGGCCCGGCGATGATCCGCGCGGCGGCGAAGAATTACGGCTGGATCGCCGTCGCCACCGACGCGGAAGACATGGCCGCGATTTTGGAAGAGGCGGAGGCGCATGGCGGCACGACGTTGGCGCTGCGCAAGAAGCTCTCGGCCAAGGCCTTCGCGCGCACGGGCGCGTACGATGCAGCGATCTCGGCTTGGTATGCGGAGCAGCTGGAAGACAAGGCGCCCGCCTATCGCGCGCTCGGCGGCAAGTTGAAGCAATCGCTGCGCTACGGCGAAAACCCGCACCAGAACGCGGCGTTCTACGTCACCGGCGAAAAGCGCTTCGGTGTCGCCACTGCGACGCAACTCCAAGGCAAGGAGCTGAGCTACAACAATCTAAACGACACCGACGCGGCGTTCGAATTGGTGGCTGAGTTCGATCCGAAGGACGGGCCGGCGGTTGCGATCATCAAGCACGCCAATCCGTGCGGCGTCGCGCTCGGCAGCTCGCTCGTGGATGCTTACAAGCGCGCGCTTGAGTGCGATCCAGTGTCAGCGTTCGGCGGCATCGTGGCGCTGAACCAACGTTTGGATAAAGCCGCTGCTGAAGCGATCGCGGAAATCTTTACCGAAGTCGTCATCGCGCCCGAGGCGGACGAGGATGCGGTGGCAGTGTTCGCAAAGAAGAAGAACCTACGCCTGCTCGTGACGGGTGGCCTGCCTGACCCTTCCGCGCCCGGCCTCTCCTACAAAACGATCGCCGGCGGCTTCCTGGTTCAGAACCGCGACATTGGCCAGGTCACGCGCGCCGATCTCAAGATCGTCACCAAGAAGCAGCCAACCGACGCGCAGATCAACGACATGCTATTCGCCTTCACCGTCTGCAAGCACGTGAAGTCGAACGCGATTATCTTCGCGAAAAACGGCCAAACCGCCGGCATCGGCGCGGGGCAAATGAACCGCCGCGACTCGGCGCGTATCGCCGCGTTGCGCGCCGGTGAAGCGGCTGAGATGGCCAAGCTCCCTGCTTCGCTCGCAACAGGCTCAGCCTGCGCGTCCGACGCGTTCTTCCCGTTCCCGGATGGATTGCTGCAAGCGGTTGAGGCCGGCGCAACCAGCGTCATTCAGCCCGGCGGCTCAATCCGCGACGAAGACGTGATCAAAGCTGCCGACGAAGCCGGCATCGCGATGGCCTTCACCGGCATGCGGCACTTTAGGCACTGAGCGCTTCGCCTTCGACAAGCTCAGGCTGACGCGAACTTGGATACCGGTGCAAAGATTGGCGTCACCCTGAGTTCGTCGAAAGGGCGACGCCACGCACAAACGCTCAACGCAGCGACGACGTTGCGGGCGCCGTGTTTTGCACCGCTAGCGCTGCCGTGATCGCGTTGCGCACGTCTTCCGATGTTGGCTCCGTGCGGGTCGGGAAGGCGGCAATGATGTGACCGTCACGACCAATCAGGATCTTATGGAAGTTCCACTGCGGCACTGCGCCTTCGCCGATTTGCTGCTCCGCCCAGGCGTAGAACGGATGGCGCGCCGCACCGACAACATCCGTCTTCGCCGCCATCGGGAAGGTGACGCCATAGTTCAGCGTGCAGAATTGCTGAATCTCTTCGGCCGAACCGGGCTCCTGCCCAGCAAAGTTGTTCGCCGGCACGCCGACGATGTCGAAGCCCTGCGCGTGGTACTCATCGTAGATCTGCTGCAAGCCTTCATATTGCGGTGTGAACCCACAGCGTGAAGCCGTGTTCACGACCATCACAACATCGCCCTCAAATGCTGTCATTGGCACATGATCGGTCCAGAGGCCATTGAATGAGAACTGATACGCCGTCGCGCGATCTGCCTGAGCCGGATCAGGCGCCGCGGCGAATTTTACACGCTGCTCTTCGACCGCTGCGGTCACCGCAGCAGCGCGCTCGGCGGATATTTCTGCCGATGGCGCCGGCGGCGCGCGGTTGCAGGCGGCTAGCGCTAACAGGGCGGCGACGGCTAGGATGTAGCGGGTCACAGACATGTCAGAGAACTCCTTCGGCAGTCTGGCGCAACGGCGCTCGGAGCGCCAGACTTGTGCGATGAGACATCGCGCCCCCATTTTGGCCCTAGCTCTTGTGGTGTTGGGATTGCTCATGCCGGTTCAGGCGTTCGCGGAAACGGTCGACCAGCGTATCGCACGGCTTGAACCGCACTACATTATCCGCCACCCGGAGAATACAGGCGGCGCAAGAGCCCCCGTGGTAATCATGCTGCACGGCTGCGGCGGTCCGCGTCCCTTTATCGAGAACATGGCCGACGCCGCCGCCGCGGCCGGCGCCACGGCGGTAGTTGTTGACTCCTTCGCGCCACGCCGCATCAGTCGCATGGCAGCCTTCGCCACGGTTTGCACAGGTGCGCGCCTGCAAGGGCGTGAACGGGCGGGCGATCTCTATGCCACCATCGCGTGGGTCCGCCGCCAACCCTGGGCGGACGGCGACCGCATCAGCGCTATCGGCTGGAGCCATGGCGGCTGGACCATCATGGACGCCTTAGCTCTTCGAACGGGCGAAGAGATGCGCCGCGCCACGGGACTAGAAGATTTGCAGGGCGAGCCTCTCCGAGGGCTCGAAGCGACGATGATCGTCTATCCTTATACCGGCGTCGGCACCTACACCGGCCACCGCGACTGGCGCGTCGCGCCGCGAAGCACGGCCATCATCGCCCAACGCGACTACATTGTCGGCTCGTCACGCGCAGCGCTTGAGCGCCAACGCGCCCGCGGCGCGCCAATGGAGATCATCCTGTTTGAAAACGCTACACATGCGTTCGAGGATGAAAACGCCGAAGACCCGCGCGTGCGCTACAATCCCGCCGCCACCGCTCGCGAGCGCGACCTGCTTTGCGACATGATCAAAGCCCTCTAGCGCACGCTCGCGACAAGAGCGTTGAACTCAGCCGCAATCAGCATCAGCTTGGCGAAGGTCCACGGCCCCTGTCCGTCGAGTTCTCCAAACGCCGACATTGCTCGCTGAGCCGGCTTGCCGAGAGAACTAAGCCACTCGCGCGCCGCTTGCGTCGCCCACGCCGCATCCGCGTCATTCGGAGGCTGGCCGATGGCCAGCGCCGCCGCCTCCGCCAGTTTCAGCTGCGCTTCGCCGAAATCGCCTGCGGCGCGACGCACCACGAGGCGATCCCAGTGCTGCTCCAGCTTCATGTTCGTCGCCGCATCGCGCAGCGCATCGAGCCCGAGCTCAGCGCCGATGACGCAGTGCATCATCGACGCCGCCGCGAGTGGCCATTCGGTGTCGCGCGCCATATCAGTAACGTCGAGCGAGAGCGTGAGCGGCGACAACAACGCCGCCTCTTCCGCCAGCGCCTCCGGCGCCCCAAGTTCAAGCAGCGCCGCCCGCCGAAGATCGACGCGCTCACCTTCGATTTTGCTCAGATCGAGCTTGATCGAGGCGCGCTGTTTGCGAACCGGTTCCTGATAGCGCTTCACGACATCAAGAATTGTTGGCGGGCTGTCACTCTCAAAGCCGGCATTGCGCGCCAGGTAGGTCACGGAACGGCGCAGGGCACCGCCGACCCTCTGATGCAACGCGATTTGAGCGGCCGCCGGAATCTCGTTGTCGAGCGCGTTGATGCGATCAACAAGGTCTTCAAGGTCAAAGATTCGCCGCGACGCCTCGAATGCGCTTGCGACAGTGACCGTTCGCGCACGCGATATTTCTTTGATCCGATCGACGAACGACGGCCCGCAGCGGTTCACGAGATCGTCCGCCAATTCCGTCGCGATGATCTCGCGGCGGAGGCGATGGCGCTGCATCTGAGCCTCGAATTTCCAAAGCTCGCGCGGAAAATAGCACTTCAACGGCTCTTCGAACGCAGGATCGTCGGGCGCCGACGATGCGACGATGGCGTCGAAAAGATTGATCTTCGAATACGCCACGAGTTTCGCAAGCTCAGGGCGCGTTAGACCCAGCTTTCCGGCACGGAGCGCCGCAAACTCACCCGTGAGCGGTAGGCCTTCGACTCGTCTCGATAGTTTGCCTTCGCCTTCAAGGCGCTGGATGAAGCGCTCGTGACTGTCGAGATCGTTCACAGCGCTTGCTTGCGCAATCGAAATTGCGCCCGTCTGATCGTAATTATTCTGAAGGACCAATGTGCCGACCTCGTCGGTCATCGATTCCAGCAACTTGTCCCTCTTGTCCTCTTTGAGGACGCCGTTGCGAATGACGTCCGCTAGGAGAATCTTGATGTTGACCTCGTGGTCGGAGGTGTCGACGCCGGCAGAATTATCGATAGCGTCGGTGTTGATGCGTCCGCCGTTGCGCGCAAACGCGATACGGCCTTTCTGAGTCACGCCGAGATTCGCGCCCTCGCCTACGACGAGTGCGCGGACATCCTCACCATCTACGCGGATGCCGTCATTCGCTTTGTCGCCAACGTCGGCGTGGCTTTCGGCGCGCGCCTTGATGTAGTTGCCAATGCCGCCGAACCAAAGGAGCTCGCAGGGGCTCTTCACCAACGCCGACATAAGCTCAACGGGTGTTACGGATGACTTTTCGATGCCCGTGATCGCCGCAATTTCGGGTGTGACATCGATCGATTTTAGGGTGCGCGAGAACACGCCGCCGCCTTTGGAGATGAGCTTCTTGTCGTAATCCTGCCAACTCGTGCGCGGCGCATCGAATAGGCGCTTGCGTTCCGTCCAGGATGTCTCGCAATCAGTCGGATTGGGATCGATGAAGATGTCGCGATGATCAAACGCGGCCAGTAGCCGGATCTTGCGCGACAGCAACATGCCGTTGCCGAACACGTCGCCCGACATGTCGCCAACGCCGATGACTGAAAATTCTTCGTTCTGAATATCTTTGCCGATTTCGCGGAAGTGACGTTTTACCGCTTCCCACGCACCCTTGGCGGTGATGCCCATGGCCTTGTGGTCGTAGCCGACAGAGCCGCCCGACGCGAACGCATCACCCAACCAGTGGCCGTAGTCGGCGCTTATGCCATTCGCGATGTCCGAGAACGTCGCCGTCCCTTTGTCGGCCGCGACAACGAGATAGGGATCGTCTTCATCCCAACGCACGACATCGAGCGGAGGCGCGATGTCGTCACCCTTGATATTGTCGGTGATGTCCAACAGGCCGCGCAGGAACGTCTTGTATGCTTCAATGCCAGCGTCCTGAAAACCAGGCGCGCCGCGGGCAGGCAAGCGTTTCGGGAAGAAGCCGCCTTTCGCGCCGACAGGCACGATAATGGCGTTCTTCACCTGCTGCGCCTTCACCAGATCAAGCACTTCGGTTCTGAAATCGTCGCGGCGGTCCGACCAGCGCAAGCCTCCGCGCGCGACCGGGCCAAAGCGCAGATGCACGCCTTCCACTTGGGGCGACGCCACCCAAATTTCTCGAAACGGTTTCGGCGCTGGCAGCTCAGCCACGGCGTTCGAGTCGATCTTGAACGACATATAGGATTTCAGCTGCTGATCGCGGTCCAGCTGATAATAGTTCGTCCGCCGGATCGCTTTCACCAGCTGCGCGATGCGCCGCAACGCGCGGTCTTCGTCCAGACTCACGACTTCGGTGAGCGTGGACTCGATCATGAACTCAAGCTTTGACGAGCGCGCCAGCCGCGTTTCCATCGTCTCCGGCAGATGCGGGTCGAACCGCGCCTTGAAGAAGGCAAGGATCAGCGCTGCGATCTTGGTGTTGTTCGCGAGCGCCTGCTCTTGCATCGCCTGCGTCGGGTCGAGTCCGGTCTGTTGGCGGTAACGCGCAAGCGCGCGGATAAGCGCAGCCTCGCGCCACGAGCACGGCAACGCTAAGATGAGCTTGTTGAAGCCATCGCTTTCCGCCCTGTCGGTCCACACCGCCGCGAAGGCTTCTTCGAACAGGTCGCCGGCGCGATCGAGGTCGATCGGCGCGCCGTCGGCGGAACGGCACTCAATGTCGTGGACATGGATGCGCTGCGGGGCGTGAAAGGCGCCTTGTTGCAACTGAAGTTCGAAGTTTAGCTCCGAATCGACGAACAGCCCCATGTTTTCAAGAATTGGCACCGTCGCCGAGAGCGCCAACAGGTCGCCGCGCGCATAGAACTTGCAGCGCATGATATTCTCAGCGTCGCCGAGCCGGCGATAGGCGCGCGTACGAATAGCCTCGTCGTCGCGCGCACTCATGATCTCAGCGGCGTCGATCAGCGCTTCGTCCACTGAATAACGTTCGCGGTACGCGGCGGTGAACGCGTCGCTGAAGCGCATCGCCACTTCTTCACGCGCACCGGCGTCAAACCGCTCCGAACGCATCAGGTCCTGCGCAAAATCGTCTTCCCACGTGCGCGTAAGCGCCGCGAGATCGAGGTCAAGCTTGTGCAGGTTCGGTTCGGGGCGCGTCTTGTCGATATCACCAATGACGAACAACACGCGCGCGAGCTGACCTTCCCCGAGCTGCGGTTGGAAACTTTCAACCTGGCCGCCATAGGCCTGCGCGATCAGATCGCCAGCAGCGACGCGGACATCGGTGTCGTAGCGGTCTTTCGGAATGTAGACGAGCGCTGTGACAAAGCGGTTGAAGCGGTCCCGGCGCGCGAAGACACGTGCGCGCGGACGGTCCAGCAGGTGCAGGACACCGCGCGCCGTCTCCAGCAATTCCTCGCGCGTAACCTGCCAGAGCTCTTCGCGCGGATAATATTCAATGATCTTGCGAAGCGTCTTGGCGTTGTGACCGCCGGGCGCGAAACCGGCTTGGTTCATCACCCACTCGGCCTTTTTCCGCAGCATAGGAATGTTGCGCGTCGGCTCGGTAAAGCTTTCGCTGGTGAAGAGACCGACAAAGCGGATTTCACCGACGACTTCGCCTTGGCTGTTGTAGCGCTTGACACCGATATAGTCGGCCGTTGCGCGCCGGTGCACGCGCGCGCGCAGTGTGGATTTTGCGACGATAAGCGGCGTCGGCTCCGAGACGAGCCGTTTCAGCTCCGGCGTCAGCACCATCGGCTCTGCGGACGTACGCAATACGTAGCGATCGAAATCGCGCAGGACACCGAGGCAGGTGTCATTGATGATGTCGGGCTCGTGCGGCGTCAGCGCACCCTTATCGTCGCGGACATATTGATAGTCGCGCGCGCCCAGGAACGTGAACTTGTCCGCTGCGAGCCAGCGCAATAGCGCCACCGCTTCCGCAACATCGCTTGGCGCGGCGTTGGACTTGGCCTTCTCCAATTCGTCCGCGCTATCGAGCATGCGCTGACGCATCGCCTGGAAGTCATTGACTGCGGCGCGCACGTCCGCGAGCGACGCGCGCACGCCGTCCAGCAATTCCTTGCTCTTCTGCGCCGACAGACGCGGCACATGTATTTGAATCAGCGAGTCGCGCCCTTTGCCGCGCGTAGAAGGCGCCAAAGGATGGAACATCGCGAGCGAGGTGATGCCTTGGTCGGCCAGTTCACCCATGACCGAGTCGACAAGGAACGGCATGTCTGGCCCAGCGACTTCAAGGACGTCACGGTCGAGTTGCTTGCCGCCCACGCCCACACCGCGCCGGATGCGGATGCATTGATCCTCGCACTCACGCTCGGCTCGCCAGATCCAGAAATCATGCGCCAACGCGGCAAAGTCTTCGACGGAGAGATCGCCGAGTTCGTCATCGGAGGCATCTTCGTAGAGGCCCCTCAGGAACATCTCCGCGGCAGCGTCGATCGCCCCGTTCGCCCTGAAAGCGGGCCACGGGCCTTTGGCGGCCTGGTCGACAAATTGATCAGCGGTTTTGGGCAGTTCCTGGCGCGCAGTCGCGGCGTCCATGGGGCGTTTCCTTGTTTTGGCGCGAACCTACTCGCCCTCGCGTCAACTTCAACCGCCTGAACGCCGCGGTATGGTCCCCAAGAGCGGGTCCGAGATGTGCGCCAGCGGATGGCGGGAACGCGGGCGCCGCTTCTGGCGTTTGTGTCGTCATGTTCGCAAGCGAATACCTCGCCGTCGTTTCGCGATGGGCCCGCCACCAGCTCCGCACCCAAGTGCAATCGAGCGCAGATCGGCGGCGGTTGCGCCAGCTGATTGAGGCCGCCGATGAATTGCGCTCTGATATGCGCTCTTCAGCGGCGGATGACACACCAGAGAACATGGTGCGGCTCTCAGACTACAGGCGGCGGCGGACGGCGCGGCTACCCTCTGAAACGATGCTTCGACTCTTGGATTCCTAGAAATTGGCGGCGCCGTCGGACGGGGACAAGCTGTCCGACGGCGCCTGCAGGCCTCGCAGCAGGCTGGGTGGGGGACGCACGCGGAGGCCTGTTCTTCGGAGACGGCCGCTCGACGCTGGATGAAGCCCCCCATTGAGCCCACGCACGCAGATCCGGCACGTCAAAACTGACGTTCGAGAGCGCGCCGAGACGGGTGCGAAACTAAATTGCGTTTTGCAAAACGCCCCTAGCCCCGGCGACGTTCTTCACAATCAGCGATACATGTTCATCGCCGATTCGCAACATCAATTTGGTCCGGCTTCGGACTTACTCACCCGCTTCGTTCTGGCGGTGGGTTTGCCATCGGCGGATAGCAAGATCGCGATCCATCTCGTCGACGCAAATTGCGCCAATACAATCATGATCATGACCGTCATCGGCGCGGCGAGAAACGCACCGACGATGCCCCAGACCAGGCCCCAGATCGATAATGCAAGCAGCACCACGACTGCTGAAAGATTCAATGAATCTCCTGTCATGCGGGGCTGAACAAAGTTTCCGATGATGAATTGCCATGCGCCAACCCCGGCGAAAACCGCAGCAACGGATCCGAGTGTCGGAAATTGCACAAGCGCAACGGCCGTGGTCAGCACAACGGCCGCGATCGAACCGATCGTGGGGATATAGTTGAGAAAAAAGATCAGAAACGACCAGAAGAGAGCGTTCTCAAGACCGATGACTCGGAGCGTCGCGTAGGTCAGCGCGGTGATGATGATGCTCATCACCGTCTGCACCCAAAGGTACTTCTCCATCGACACACGAATGCGGGCAATGACATCGCGCGCTGCTTCCCGCTGTCCTTTGGCTCGGAAGATGAAATCGAGCTTGTCCTTCATCACTGCGGACGCCGGAAACAGGAAAGCCAAGTAGATCAACGTAAAAGTGGCGGCCGAGGCGAAATTTTGGAGACTGCCTCCGATCTCCGCAGCAAGCCGGTTGTTGGGATTGGCCTGCGCTACCAAATCGCGCACGGTCGGCGGTATGCCCGGCGCCCCCAGAGCGTGGTGCGCCTGGCTGATCACCTGATTGAGCCGCGCCTCGTAGCCGCTCATGTCGCCCATTATGTTTGCGACATTGTCGATGACCACGAAGGCGACGAGCGCCACCAGACTCAACACAAGGATGAGCGCCAACGGCAACACCAACCAGCGCGGCAAGAACGGCATATGCCGGCCCAAGGTCTCCGCCAGCCCATGAATGGCGAGCCACAGAATCATTGCCATCGCGAACTGCGTCAGCGGCTCGCGCAGAAAATAGAGCCCCGCCGCGATGACGCCGGTGGCGACGATCCACAGCGCGGTGCGCATAGAATTGTCCAGATTGGCCATTCCGCCCTCTTGCGTTGCGTCAGCCTGCGGCGCAAGGCCCGCCTTGGCCAGAAAGGCCCGTTGCGCCAAGCTGTTGGCGAAGCAGGAGTCGCAAGAATGGCGGAAACGATCGACATTGGCTTGGCGCCGGAAGGCGTGCAGTCTCTCGCGCTGAAGCGAGCCAACCGCCATGGGCTGATTGCTGGCGCTACCGGCACCGGCAAGACCGTGACGCTGCAGGTGCTGGCCGAAGCGTTCGCGCGTGAAGGCGTCAACGTGTTCGCCGCCGACATCAAAGGCGACCTTTCAGGCTGCGCCGCGCCGGGCGATCCGCCGCCTGCTTGGGCGACGGCCCGCGCCACCGAGATCAACATGCCGCTGACGCCTGAAGCGCAGCCCGCCGCCTTCTGGGACGTTTATGGCGACCTTGGCCATCCGGTGCGAACGACGGTCACCGAAATGGGCCCGGTGCTGATGGGCCGTGTCCTCGAAGCGACCGACGCACAAGAAGGCGCGCTTACGATTGCATTCCGTCTCGCGGACGATTGGCTCAATGAAGGCAAGAACGAGGGCCTGCTGCTCGATCTCAACGATCTGCGCGCCATCCTGACATATCTGTCGGAAAATGCTGAGGACATCGGCAAACAGTACGGGCTCGTCACGCCGCAATCGATCGCGGCGCTGCAGCGCAAAGTACTGCAGCTGGAGATGGACGGCGCCGACAGGTTTTTCGGCGAACCGGCCTTCAAGCTGGAAGAGCTCACGCGCGCGCGCCCAGACGGCAAAGGCACGATCAATGTGCTTGCATCCGAACGCCTCGTTCAAAGCCCGCGTCTCTACTCCGCATTTCTGCTGTGGCTGATGAGCGAGCTTTGGGAGCAACTCCCTGAGGTCGGCGACATGGATAAGCCGAAGCTCGTCTTCTTTTTCGACGAGGCCCACCTGCTCTTCCGCGATGCGCCTAAGGAGCTGATCAACAAAGTTGAGCAGGTCGTGCGGCTTATCCGCTCTAAAGGCGTAGGCATCTATTTCGTGACGCAATCGCCGGCTGACATTCCCGAAACCGTGCTGGCGCAGTTGGGCAACCGTTTCCAACACGCGCTGCGCGCCTACACGCCAACGGACCAGAAGGCTGTCCGGGCGGCGGCGCAATCTTTCCGCGCCAACGAGAACGTCGACGTGGCCAAAGAAATTCAGGAACTGGGCGTCGGCGAAGCGCTGGTCTCAACGCTCGACGCCAAGGGCGCGCCAACGCCTGTTGCGCGCACAAAAGTGCGCCCGCCCAATAGTCAAGTCGGCCCGATTCTACCGGCACAGCGCACGGCGCTGATGCGGGCCAATGCGTCTGGCTGCGCCTACGACAAAGCGGTTGATCGCGTCAGCGCTCACGAGATTCTGGGAAAACGCGCGGCCGACCTGGCGGCGGCTGAAGAACGCGCCGAGGCGCAGGCGGCGCGGGAGAAAGAAGCGGCGAAGGCGTCTCGTTCGCGCTCCACAAGTGGAACAACACGCGGACGCTCGACACGCAGCAGTTCCCGGACCACACCGCTGGAGCGCCAAACCGGCCGCGTCGCCAGCGGCGTTTTCAACACGATCGTACGCGAATTGATGAGGGGAATTCTTGGAACCCCGTCACGTCGACGGCGCTAGAGCCGTCGCCACACGAAACTTGTCCTCGCGCTTCTGCGTTACCTCCGAAATCAAGGAGTAACGAATGACCAATCTCGACCAAGTCCAAAAGCATGCCGAGGTAATCGGCGCCGATGGCGTTCATGTGGGAACCGTGGATCACGTGTCCGGCGATCGCATCAAGCTGACGCGCAAAGATTCAAGTGACGGCCACCATCACTACATTGACGGCGGCCTCGTCTCAGGCGTCGAAAATGGCGTTGTCCGTCTATCCGCGAACGCCGATGTCGCAGTGATGCTGGAAACGCGCCACTAGACTACGGAGAGTGCGCCTTACGGGCGCGCTCTTTTACGCTAGTCCACTAGCCCTTGCTTCCACTCCGCATCGCGGCGCGGCAAGGAAAGGTAGGTTTCGCTGCGCATTTCCATGAGCCGCGAGGCCGTGCGCTCGAATTCAAAGCTCTGATCGCCAGCCGGATAGAGATCAACCGGCTGTGCGTCCGCTGACGCAACCAACTTCACTTTCGCCTCGTAGAGCGCATCGATCAAGGTGCGAAACCGCGCTGCTTCCTCCCGCATTGCCGGCGTCAGGCGCGGGATGTTGTCGAGCAGCACCGTGTGAAAGCGCTCTGCTATCTCAAGGTAGTCCGCCGCGCCGAGCGCGCGCGCGCACAATTCATCGAACGTAAACCGCGCCACCCCCGCAGCTTGGCGCTGCACCAGCAATTCGCGACCGCCAACATCAAGCGCTACAGCGTTTGGCGCAGCGTTGGCGGTCAAGCGTTTCCAGGCATTGTTCATCGCTTCATCGGCAGCGGGTCCAAGCGGCGTGTAATACACCGGCGCCGCCATAAGCTGGCGCAACCGAAAGTCCTGCGGACCAGCAAGCTCAACCAGCTCGACGTGGCTTTTGAGCAAATCGATAAAGGGCAAAAACAACTGGCGATTGATACCGTTCTTGTAAAGTTCATCCGGCGCCCGGTTCGACGTCGCGACAATCACCACATCGTCGGAGAACAATCGCTCGAACAACCGCCCCAAGATCATGGCGTCAGCAATGTCGGTGACCTGTATCTCGTCAAAGCAAAGCAGCGAAGCCTCTGCTGCAACAGCTTTGGCTGCGTCCGCAATGAGTTGATCCTGGCCGTGCCCGCGCTCACGCGCTTTGCGCATGAAGGCGTGCTGCAAGAGCATGAACTCGTGAAAGTGGACGCGCCGCTTCTTCTTCACTGGCGCCGCTTCGAAGAATAGATCCAGCAACATCGATTTGCCGCGCCCGACCGGTCCCCACAAATAGAGCCCCCGCGGTGGTTTAGAACCGAACGGCCAGCCGCCCGGCTTCCAGCGCTCCAGCGACGTTTCCAACGCCACCAGCCGCTCTGCCGCCCGAGCCTGATCGGCGTCGGGCTCCAGTTCGCCCTCGGCCAGGCGCCGGCGGTACGCGGCCAAAAGCGAGCTCATTGCATCTCCAAATAGTTGTGCGCCGCAAAAAAGCCCGCACTACAGGGTGATGGCAAGCCCCAACAGCCATAGCCACGTCTTTCGAGTCGCGCGTAGACTGGAGCCATGACGGACACCGTCGCCACCACCGATCACAGTCGGCCGATCACGCGGCCCAAGCACATCGTCGACGTGCTCATCGAAGAACGCGCGCCCAAGCTCTCATCCGGTGCGGCGTGGCCCATGCTGCGGCCCATCCTCTACACCGTGTTGAACTACAACAAGGCCGTCCGCATGGCGGACATGATTGCGCCAATGAGCGGCAGAGATGCATTGGAGGCCATTTCCGATCTTCTTTCGGTGAAGCTCGACATCAGTGGCCTAGAGCGCATGCCCAAGGATGGCCCGTTCATCATCCTCAGCAATCACCCCACCGGCATTACTGACGGCATCGCGCTCTACGACACTGTGAAGCACGCCCGGCCAGATGTGCTGTTCTACGCCAACTCGGACGCCGAGCGCGTCTGCCCTCGCTTCAACGAAACACTCATTCCCGTCGAATGGGTGCTCGCCAAGCGCACACGCGAGCGCACGCGCGTCACGCTCAAGATGACGGAGGAAGCCTTCGACGCCAAACGGCCGCTCGCGATCTTCCCGGCTGGGCGCCTGGCGCGGTTGCGCGACGGCGCGCTGCGCGATCCGGAATGGATGCCGACAGCAGCGTCACTAGCGCGCAAATACGAAGTGCCGATCCTGCCGGTGCACATGAGCGGCCCCTACTCGTTCTGGTTTCACACGTTTGCGAAATTCTCAGCCGAGCTGCGCGACATCACGCTGTTCCACGAACTGCTCAACAAGCAGGGCAAGACATACAAGCTAACGTTTGGCCCGCTCATTCCGCCTGAACACGCGGTCGGCGACAGCACCAGCGTCATCCGCAAATTCAAATACTATATCGAGCGCGTGTTACCGCATGCGCCAGACACGCCATTCGACCCCAGCGGCCCCGAATGCGAGTTGCGCGATCCTCCCAAACCGCAACCCTAAAATCTCTCAATTGTGAAAATTTGGCCATAGACGGCGGAAGCGACGCGGCGCAGGATGTGTCGTGCGAGGGGCGGCTTTGGGAGAAGGGACTTCCATGCGCGCCCAAATGCTGGCGATTGCGATGGTGACAGGCGCTGCCGCGACTGCCTCCGCAATTCCTTACTTCCCGCCACCGCAAATTATCTATGAAGCGCCAATCGATCGCGCGTTGGAAAACGTGCAATCGATGGAAGGCATTGATCAGACACAGCGCGAACTCGCGCTCGCCCGTCTGAACCTGCTCGCTTATGCGCGTGACGATGGGCCGTTCACCTATCTTGCGGAAAGTCATCGGCTTGATGAAGCCGGCAGCGTGCCCTGCTCCGAAGTGCCGTCGAACCGCCACGAGGGACCAGACACATCGCAGACGTTCGGTCCCGATGATCGCTGCGCCGCGTTCGACTTCCAACTCGGACCACGCAACGAAACGCCCAGTAGCGCCCCAACAGCGCCCAGCGAGCGAGCGCTGGCAAGGCTGAACGCGGCGAACGAGCACTATTCGCGCGCTCTGCGCTCCGACCCTAACAATCTGCGTGCACGGTTGGGTTACGCCTACGTGCTCGACCGGCTCGGCCGCACAAACCAAGCGCGCAGCCAATTGCGCACCATCATCAAGAAGGGTCTGCCGCGCCTCGCGGGCGAGCGCTCCGAATGGGAAGACCACGCCGTCCTGACTGAGGCGGCGGAGCATCTAGACCACCTCGCGACTTCCCACGCCGACCGCGCCCGCATCCAGCGTCTGCGCTCCCGCCTCGAAGCGAGCCAACCGATCATCTACGTCACGCCAATTGTCGTGCCGATGCGCGATGTGCCGTTTTCGCGGCTGGTCGATGACGCTTCCAATGTTGCGTTTGATTTTGCAGGCACCGGCGACCGCCGCGCACAAGGGTGGCTGACAAGCGACGCTGCTTGGCTGGTGTGGGACCCAGAATGGCGTGGGCAGATCAATTCGGGCTTCGACATGATCGGTCAGCGCACGTGGAGCGTGTTCTGGCGCGACGGTTTCGAAGCCCTGCGCGCACTTGATGACAACCGCGATGGCGTATTGACAGGCGGCGAACTCGGCGGCCTAGCGCTCTGGCGCGACGAAAATCACAACGGCGTCAGCGATCCCGGCGAAGTGATCCCAGCCAATGTGCACGGCATCGCTGCACTTTCGGTGCGCGGCGAGCCGACACGCCCAGGCCTGATCACCGCGCCGAACGGCGTCCGCTTCGACGACGGCAGCACCCGCCCGTTATATGACTGGACACCCGGCCTCGGGCGCGCGCCGGTCAGCTGATGAAGTAACATCGCTGTCACTTGCAGAAATAGAGCGCCGGCCTCAGCTGAGGAACGGTACCGCGGCGCGAGGGTGTGGGCTTGGCCGCCAATCAGGGGACTTCCATGTTTTCAAATCGACGTTCGTTCGCGGCCGCTCTTGTGGGCGTAGCCCTGGCGCTCAGTGCGGCGCCTGCTCTTGCGCAGGGCAATCTGAGTGAGGCGACTGCTGGCGCCTACACGCTCGACATCAATCACACGGCCGTCGTCGCGCGCGTGCCGCATGGCGGCTTTTCGTATGAGATTTTCCGCTTCACGCCAACGCAAGGCTCTCTCACCTGGGATCCGGCTTCGCCGACATCGAGCCAAGTCAACGTCACCGTGAGCACGGCTTCGATCCAAACGCCGGTTCCGGGCTTTTCGGAAGAACTGCAAGGTCAGCGCTTCCTGAACGCAGCTCAATTTCCCGAAGCGACGTTCGTTTCGAATGCCTTTCGGCAGATCGATGCGACGCACGGCCAAGTCGATGGCAATTTGACGCTTAAGGGCGTCACCAAGCAGATCACATTCGATGTGGAACTGATCGGCGCAGGGCGCGACATGCGCGGCGGCAATGTCATTGGCTTCCACGCAACGACGCTGATCAACAACGCCGATTACAATTTCCCAGGCTTCATCAGCGGCCAGACGCAAATCGTCATCGACGCGGAATTTCAGAAGCGATAGCCGCTAGCGATCACTGATCCCAACAGCAGCGCCGGCCGATAGCACACGGTCGGCGCTTTCAGTTGTCGCCTCCACGCTGTTCGCGCGCGCAATTTCGCCAATCATGACTGCAGAAGGTTTGATCGCGCGCGTCATGGTGCGGCGATCCACACCAACGAGGCCAAAGGTCGGCGCATAGCCGCTCATCCATTCGAAATTGTCGAGCAACGTCCAATAGACATAGCCGCGGGTATCGACGCCGTCGGCCATCGCCGCGCTGACGCTTTCGAGCGCGCTACGGATAAAAGCCCGGCGGCGGCTATCGTCTTGCGTGGCGATGCCGCTTTCGGTGACAACGATCGGCGTCTGTGTCGCGGTCCACGCGTCACGACACGCTGCACCGAGCGCTTGCGGGCGATATTCGTAGCCCATCTGCGTGAGCTCGGCGTCGGGAGGCGGACGTCGCGTCGCCTTTCCGTCGGCTCCAAAGTGCATGCGCGTATAGGTCTGCACGCCCAGAAAATCGTCACGCTTCGCCGATTCATAGTATGGCGCGTAGACGCGTTGCTTGTAGGCGGCGACAGCGGCCTCGCCGCCGGGCTCCGCTTCACATTCTTGGATCGACATCGTCATGCCAACAGGCACGTGCGGCGCGGCTGCCTTGATCGCGTCGCGCGCCAATTCGTGGGCGCGAATGGCGCGGGGGGCGTAACCCGCGACACCAGCGAACAGAAAGAACGACTCGATCGGCGCACCGATCGCCGCTTCTCCCGCGGCGACACGGTCAGGATACTTTGTCTTCACCCGCGCCATCAGCTGATCGAGCGAATCCGGGAGGTTGATCTCGTTGATCGTGCACGCGTACGCGAGTTGGTCGCCGAACGCGTTCGCTACCGTTTCACAATAGCGCGCGAAGCGATCTGGGAAGCGATCATCCTGCCAGCCGCCATCGCGCGCGATCCAGCGCGGGTTGGTGAAATGATGAAAGGTCGCCATCGGCTGGATGTTGCGGGACCAGCAGGCGTCAATTACGCGTTTGTAGTGATCCAAAGCTTGCTGCGAGAAGGCGCCCTCTTCTGGTTCGATGCGCGCCCACTCGATGGAAAAGCGATAGGTGTTGAGGCCAAGTCCCGCCAGGATCGCCAGATCATCGCCGTAGCGGGCGAAGTGATCGCAGGCGACGCCGGAATGCTCAATGAAGAAAGAAGGTTTGGCGCTCTCAAGCGCCCAGCAATCGCTATTCCAATTGCCGCCTTCGACCTGATGCGCCGCAGTCGCAGCGCCCCAGACGAAGTCGGTGGGAAACGTCATAGCTTGCGCTCGACCATCGCCTTCTTGATCTCGGCGATCGCCTTGGCTGGGTTCAGCCCCTTTGGACAGACCTGCGCGCAATTCATGATCGTGTGGCAGCGATAGAGCTTGAACGGATCTTCGAGTGCATCGAGGCGCTCGCCCTGCATCTCGTCGCGGCTGTCATTGATCCAACGATAAGCTTGCAGCAACGCCGCCGGACCCATGAAGCGATCAGCGTTCCACCAGTACGACGGACACGAGGTCGAACAGCAGGCGCACAGGATGCACTCATAGAGGCCATCGAGCTTCGCGCGCTCCTCCGGGCTCTGGCGCCATTCGCCGTCGGGCTCCGGCGTCACCGTTTGCAGATACGGTTGAATTGCCGCGTATTGCGCGGTGAAGGTCGTGAGATCAGGCACCAGATCCTTCAACACCGGCTGATGCGGCAGCGGAGAGATGGTGATCGTACCAGCCGGCAACTCATCGATGCCCTTGGTGCACGCCAGCGTGTTGCGGCCGCCGATGTTCATCGCGCAAGATCCGCACACGCCCTCGCGGCACGAGCGGCGAAACGTCAGCGTCGAATCGGTGTCATTCTTGATGGCGATGAGTGCGTCGAGAACCATCGGGCCGCAGGTCGAGAGATCAACCTCATAGGTGTCCCAATGTGGGTTCTCGCCCGTGTCGGGATCGTAGCGGTAGATCTTAAACTCGCGCACCTTCTTGGCCCCGGCGCGCGCCTTATGGCGCTTTCCGGCCTTGACCTTGGAATTCTTGGGCAGCGTGAGTTCGACCATGACCCGCATACCTGACGAGCGCCGCCGCGCCCGTCAAGCATGCGAATTGTCTTAGTTTTGTCCGGTGGTTACCGACACGCCGCGGCCATACCAATCGATCCGCCGGGTGGCGATCATGGTGGCGGCGATGACCACGAAAGACACAACCGAGCCCGCCAGCAGGGCAAAGTCCTCTAGCGTCATCAGAATGTACATGGCCCCATAGAGCACAGCGAGGCCAACGAACGCCCTCGCCCCAACCGCGCCCGACTGGAACGAGGCGCCGGCGTAGTAGGCAAGCAGCGCCACGGTGGCCGCAGCCGCTATGGCGAAGGCAAGCCCGAAGCCGATGATCTCGGTCAGCGCCAGCAACAGCAGGTAAAACACGCATTGAGCGAGCCCGACCAGAATGTATTGCGCCGGGTGCGCCTTGCGGCCGCTTACAGCTTCGAAAATCAGCGTCGCCAAAAAGACGATGCCGATAAACATGATACCATAGCGCACTGCGCGGGCGACGCCTTGATAGACATCGTCCGAAGCTACGAAGCTAACCGCCATGTCTCGGGCGGCGGCGGCGCCGAGATTGAAGCTCGCCAGATCGGCTGCCTTTTCAATCGAACGCGCCACCAGTGCGGTGCGCCACGAAACATTGAAGCGATCGCCGTCGAACTGCATCGGACCATTCGATTGAAAGAAGCCTTCCGCGCGCGCGTCGCGCCGGTCACCGCTGACATTGACCGTAGTGTCCTGTGCAAAGGCCGCGACCGAGAAGCGCTGGGCGCCGGTGAGTTCAAGCCGCGTCCCGACGCTAAAGTCCTGCGGCGTTGAGCCCAGCCCCAAGGGCGCCGCGAACGCTACAAGCGTTGTCGGAAGCGCGACGCTTGGCGCAGAGAACAGGCCAGGCCGCGAATATTCCGCCGCAGGCGCAGCCAGCGAAAGATCGGAGATAGGTTCCATGAGAGCGGTGCGACCATCGCCAAAACGCAGCGCCGGGGCGTTGCGGATCGCGCGGCTGTCGCTCACGAACATGACGACGCGCGCCTGACTCCAGTCGAAACGATATGACGGGTCGACGCCGTTCAGCGTCGCAACAGGACGAAACGCGGCGTCGAACCCAACGTTGGCGCGATAGATCGCGGCGCGATAAATGCCGCTGTGGCGCTCTTCGACCGCAAGATCGGCTGTCACCTCACCCGTTTGAGCGAATACCACGTAGGTCCCGCGATCGGTTCGTCGCTGCGTCCGCCCTTGGTCGTCAGTCATCTCCGTGGTGCGCTGATACGGCACCAGCAACATCGGACCGCCAACGGATTGCGCACCACCCGCATCATTTCCGATTGTCGTCGTCACTTGCGCAGCACGGCTCTGGCGCTCGCCCACCAAGCCGCCAACAATGAGCAGAGGAATGCCCATCACCAGCACAAGCAAACAGACAAGCAAAAGCTTCAGGCCCAGCGATCCGCGCGGGATCAGGCCTGCGATTGGATTGGTCGCCACGGAATTCCCTCCCTCGCGCGCCAGGCTCAGCTCGCGCGCACGCAATCTTTCGCCGTGATCAAGGCGAGATGTCGACTGAGACGGCGCTTTCTGGCGGCGTCCACTCCTCTATTTGCGGGGCTGGCGGTTCGGAGCTGAAAGCGATCACGAACGCCGCCGCGCCCGCGAGCGCGCATGCGAGCGAGAAGAAGCGCGCCGTCCAATCATAGCGCGCGATCAAAGCCTCTCTATCGCCCGCGCGCGCTTGGTCGGCTTGGCGGCGCCACTCGATCAGCAGATAGCCAATCACAAACACGGCGGGCACGGCGAACCCCCACGGCGCGACACCGATCATCCAAGGCTTCAGGTAGAGGCCGAGCGAGCCGAGCATCAGCCCGGCCAAGATTGCAAAACTCGCGAGCGCCTGACCTCGGTCTCCCAGCGATTTGCGCAAACGGCGCCTGCGCTCGCTGAGTTCGTCCAAGAAACCCGTCAGAAATCCGCTCATTCCACCAGGGATAGCGTAGCGCGAGATGTTCCGCAAAGGCGCGCTAGCGGCTCGATTTTGCCCCACGGGAGCACTAGGTTTGCCTCGAAGGGATCATGCGATGAAGCTCAGTTGGAAGTGGATCGGCATCGGTGTTGGCGGATTTGTTGGCGTTTTGGTGCTCGCGGTGGTGCTTTTCATCGCGTTTTTCCCGAAGGAGCTAGCCGCCCGCGAAGCTGAGCGTCGCATTGAGGAAGCCACCGGCCGAGACCTCGTGCTCGGTAACAATATCGAGATTTCGTTCTGGCCGGCCCTCGGCTTTTCGGTCGACAATGCGTCGCTCTCCAATCCCACCGACTTTCAAGCTACATCGCGTCGCGGCGGCGTCGAAGCCTCGGAAGCGCCCTTCATCGCGGCGAATCGCATCGTCTTCGCCGTCAAAGTGATGCCCCTCCTGCGCGGCGCTATTGAAGTGAAAGAACTCATCTTCGAGGGCGCGCAGGTGAACATGGTCGCCCGGGAGGATGGCGAGAACAACTGGACGTTCCCAACCGAGGACACACAAGAAGACCAGACGACGCTGGAAGATTTGCGCCTCGACGACGTGCGTCTCGTCGACGGCGTCATCTCCTTCCAAGGCGCCGAGGGCGAAGCGCCTCTGGTTCTCGAAGACGTCGATGCGAGCCTGGCTCTGGCATCGCTCGACGCGCCCGCGCAATTGCAGGCGGCGCTAAACTATCGCGGCGAACGCATGAACATCGAAAGCGAAATCGCTTCACCCCGCGCCGTTCTGGAAAAAGGCACGACCCCGATCACCGCACGCGTAAACGCGGCACCGCTTCAGGCTTCTTTCGACGGTACGTTCAATAGCGAGAATGGCGCGTTGCAGGGTGGACTAGAGGCCCGCGGCTCAAGCTTGCGTCGGCTGCTCGCCTGGATGGGTTCGCCGATGGGCGAAGGCGGCGGCTTCCGCAATTACAGCCTCAACGCGCAGATGGCGCGCGAGGGCGAGACAACCGCGCTGACCAACGCCACCATTCGCTTGGACGACATCAATGCCCAAGGCAATCTCACTCTCATCAACCAAGAGAACGGCAAACTCCGGGTGAACGGCACGCTCAGTGCGCCAGCTTTAGACTTGAACACCTACCTCCCTCCGCCAGCGCAGCAAGGTGCGGAAGGCGTCGAGGTCGACACGGCGTGGAGCAATGATCCGCTCGACCTTACCGGTCTTCGCGCTCTTGATGCGAACCTCAATCTAACGCTTGGCGCGCTGCAATTTCAGCGCATGCATTTCTCCAACGTCGCCTTGGGATTGCGCGTGGCGAACGGCGCTGCCGATGCGCGTCTGACGCGGATCGCGCTCTATGATGGCGGCGGCACAGCGCGGCTGATCGCTGACGGCTCTGGATCGGTGCCCCGCATCGCGATCGAGCTCGACGCGCAGAATGTGCAAGCCGAAACTCTACTGCATGACGCGATTGGCTTCGATCGCATTGCCGGGCGCGGGCGCCTTACAGCGTCTCTTGTCGGCCAAGGCGGCTCGCAGGCGGCGATCATGCGCAGTCTGCGTGGCAACGCGTCGTTCAATTTCAACGACGGCCAACTGAAAGGCGTGAACCTGGCGCAAGTGGCGCGGACCATCCAAGCGACGCTTTCCGGCCAAGCCGTGGGCGCGGCGGCGTCGACGGATTTCGCCGAACTCTCCTCGACCTTTACGGTCGCGGACGGCGTGATGGCGACTGACAATTTGCGGCTGCTCAACCCGTTCGTGCGTCTTGAAGGGCAAGGCCTCGTCAATATCGGGTCGCAGACGATCGATATGCGCATCGCGCCGCGCGCGGTGAACAGCGCACAGGGACAAGGCGGTGACGCGAGCATAGCGGGCCTTGGCGTGCCGTTCCGCATCAGCGGTCCGTGGTCACACGTTCAGTTCCGCGTCGCCATTGAAGAGGTGGTGCAAAATCAACTGCGCGACATCCTGAACCGCCAAGGCGAAGACAACCCGTTGGGGCGGCTGGGCGAAGCGTTGTTCGGGCGCACGCCAACAACAACGACGACAACGCCAGCAGAAGGCGAAGCGGCGACAACGCAACCGGCCGAGGGTGAAACGCAAACCGAACAGCCTGCGCAGCAACAAGAGGAACGCCCGCGCAATCCGCTCCAGGATCTCTTGAATCAGGCCATCCGGCGCGGGCAGAAGCAGGAAGAGGCTCCCTCTACCACGCCCGAACCTGCGCCGACGCCTTAGCTATTGTTTCTTTTGCCGCTCGGTCCAGAACACGGCGATCTTATTGCCGTCTAGATCGCGGAAATAGGCAAAGTCGCCAAATGCACCTCGCGCGCCGGGCTTGCCTTCGCATGTGGCGCCGAGCGAAAGCGCTTTCTCGTAGATGCGCGGCACATCCGACTGCTCATCCACGTTGATGGCGAGCATCGTGCCGTTGCCCGGATGAGAGGCTTCCTCGTTATAGGGTCGCGTGACCATGATCATCGGACCGGCGCCAAGCCGATACATGACGCCGTGCGGTGTGGGGAAAAGCTTCTTGCCGCCGAGCTCTGTTGTGAGCCCATCGTAAAAGGTGCACGCGCGATCGAAGTCGCTGGTGCCGAGACAAACGTAACCGATTTGAGCCATGGCGTTTCACTCCGTCACCGCTCTGTGGCGGTCTCTTCGTAGGGTCGGCGCGAGAAAACCCAGCGTCAAGGCGCCGTTACGTCCGTCGCCTCGCCGCTCGCTTGAGTCTCCGCCGGCGCCTCGGTGGGTGTCTGCGCAACCGGTGCTGGCGGCGGCAGCCCCGCAAGCCATTCCACGCCGCCGCCCATATTCGGATCACTCTCCGTGCGTCCGCCAACGATCTGCTCCTGCAAACCGGTCCAGATCGGAACCGCATAAGGCTGGAAAAGCCGCAGCGCCAAGTCCTGATCGCACAGATCGCGCTTCACGCAGACTTCGAGAGCGTCGAAAAAATCGAGCGTCAGCCAAAGATCATGACCGACAAAATCCGTGTCGTTGTTTGCTGCATCGAGGATACGTTGACGCGCCTGCAAGCGTTCCTCGCTGCTGAACATGTCGTAGAGAGCGAACGTCTGCACAACGCGCGCATCTTCCATCTTCGCCACTTCTTCGTTGTAGGTCTGCAGACCCAGATAACCACCGCCCGCTGCCGCCGCGATGCTGACCCAAGTCCCGAACACGCCTGACCAAGCCGCCAAATTCATGCGTTCCGACATGTGCATCCTCCCCTGATCCCAACCGGACCTTAAGGACGCGCAGTCGCGGACTCAACGAAAGTTAGCGTAGCGCTCGATACTTTCGCTGCGATCTCAGGGCGATACACGCGATGTCACTAATACACGCGCTTCTTCGGCGGGATGTATTCGACTTCGTTGGTCATCGTGTTGGTGTGTACGGGGCGATAGTCGATCGTGGCCTTGCCGGTCTTGGTGTCGAGCCAGGCGAGGGTGTGCTTCATCCAATGCTGATCGTCGCGGTCGGGGAAATCCTCACGCGCATGCGCGCCGCGCGACTCGGTGCGGTTCAAGCCGCCAACGACGGTGACAACCGCTTGGCCAAGCAGGTTGTCGAACTCGAGTGTCTCGACCAGATCGGTGTTCCAGATCATCGAGCGGTCGGTGACCTTCACGTCGGGCGCTTCAGCCCAGACCTTTTCGATCCGCTGCACGCCCTCTTGCAGCGTCTCACCGGTTCGGTAGACGGCGCAAGTTTCCTGCATCGTGCGTTGCATTTTCTCCCGGAGCCGCGCCGTTGGCGTGTCGCCCTTGGCGTTGCGGAATTTGTCGAGGCGCGCGAGGTGGCTTTCTGCAGCGTTTGCGGGCAGCGATGGCTGCGAGGCGTTGGCCTTGAGCTTCTCGGCGCAGCGTTGGCCGACAGCGCGGCCGAAAACAACCAGATCGATCAGCGAGTTCGAACCCAAGCGATTGGCGCCGTGCACCGACACGCACGCCGCTTCGCCGACCGCCATGAGGCCCGGCACGACTTCATCAGGGTTGCCGTTCTTCAGCGTCACGACCTCGCCGTGATAGTTGGTCGGAATGCCGCCCATGTTGTAGTGGACGGTTGGCAGCACCGGTATTGGTTCGCGTGTGACATCGACGCCGGCAAAAATCTTGGCGCTTTCGGAAATCCCCGGCAGCCGCTCATGCAGCACTTTCGGATCGAGGTGATCCAGGTGCAGATTGATGTGATCCTTGTTCGGGCCAACGCCACGGCCTTCGCGGATTTCGAGCGTCATGGCACGGCTCACCATGTCGCGCGGCGCCAAATCTTTCACGGTCGGCGCGTAGCGCTCCATGAAGCGTTCGCCGTTTGAGTTGGTGAGATAACCGCCCTCGCCGCGCGCGCCTTCGGTGATGAGGCAGCCGGCGGGGAAAATGCCGGTCGGGTGGAATTGCACGAATTCCATGTCTTGCAGCGGCAAGCCAGCGCGCAGAACCATGGCGCCGCCGTCACCGGTGCAAGTGTGTGCGGACGTGCAAGAGAGATAAGCGCGGCCATAGCCGCCGGTGGCGAGAACAACCGTTTGTGCGCGGAAGCGATGCAGCGTGCCGTCATCGAGCTTCCACGCGGTCACACCGCGGCAGACGCCCTCATCATCCATGATGAGGTCGAGCGCGAAGAACTCGATGAAGAAATCGACCGCATGGCGCAGCGACTGGCCATACATCGTATGCAGCATCGCGTGCCCGGTGCGATCGGCGGCGGCGCAGGTGCGCTGGATCGGCGCTTCGCCAAAATTCTTGGTCATGCCACCGAACGCGCGCTGATAGATCTTGCCCTCCTCGGTGCGGGAGAACGGCACGCCCCAGTGTTCCAGCTCGTAGACGGCAGCCGGTGCGTTGCGCGTCAGATATTCGATAGCGTCCTGGTCACCCAGCCAGTCCGACCCCTTCACGGTATCGAACATGTGCCATTGCCATTTGTCTTCGCCCATATTCCCGAGCGCGGCCGAGATGCCGCCTTGCGCGGCGACCGTGTGAGAGCGCGTCGGGAAAACTTTGGTGACGCATGCGGTCTTCAGCCCCGCTTGCGCGGCGCCGAGCGCCGCTCGCAGTCCCGATCCGCCTGCGCCGACAACGACAACGTCGAAGGTGTGATCGATCCAAGTGTAAGCGGCCAACGGATCAGACTCCGAAATTCACGAGCAGGACAGCGAAGATCGCGCCAACCGCGAGAACCAGCGGCACAGCTGCATTGAGAAAGAGAAGGATCATCTTAGTAGATGGTTTCAGGATGTAATCGACGATCACTTCCTGCATGCCGATCGACATGTGATAAAGCCCGATCGCCACCAACAGAATAACGCCGACGGCGTTCACCGGATCGGAGATCCAATCGATGGCCGCGAGATAGCTGGCATCACGCACGGCAAGCGCCACTGAGACGACAAACCACGGCGCAAGCAACACCAGCGCAATCGATGTAACGCGCTGGGCGATGAAGTGGCCGGTGCCCTCGCCCGAAGCGCCATGGGCGCGAACCCGGCCGAGCGGCGTACGCATGCTGCGTTCGGAATTGCTCATCTGCGTTAACCCCCGAACGTCAGCAGCGCCCACAAACCAATCGGAGCGGCGAGCGCGAAGAGAATGGCGAACCAAGCGCTGGTATCGGCGTCAGCCGGCGTCAGGCCGGCGCCCGTATCAAACACCAAGTGACGAATGCCGTTCGCGAGGTGATAGGCCAGCGAGGCGACAACGAGATACATCGCAAGCTGACCGTACCACGCCGACAGCACCGCATCGACGAAGCCATAAGGCTCAGGGCCGAGCGCGGCGGCGATCAGCCAGATCGCGAGACAGATTGCTGCGCCATAGAGGCCAACCCCGGTGACACGATGAAGGATCGAACTCGCCATCGTCACGTGCCAGCGCCAGATGCTGACATGCGGAGCAATGGGGCGGTCATGCGGGCTCGGCGCACCGGCCATCAGGGACCTCTTGTGCTTGATATAGGAATGGAATCTGCGGGCGGAACATAGGCCCCAAGCCCCTCAAGTCAATCAAACGAATTGACGTGCGGACGGTCGATTCAGGGGCGGACAGACCGGCGCCGCATGCTAGCGTCGGCCCCGCTTTCGAGGGGGACGTCCATGATCCGCGCTACCGCCATTTGCGCCGCCATTCTGTTGGCCACCGCCAGCACACCCGCCATGAGCCAACAGCGCGGCAACCGCGTCTTGGCGACCGTGGTCGCTGCTTATGAGCAGACGGCGCGCCGCTACGATCCGCTCACCTCCGCCTCCGAAGGCGATCGCGCCGCGTTGCGCTTGCTGCCGGACGCCTCGCGCGAAAGCGAGCTGCGCCAACGTGCGGAGCTGGTGGCGCTGAAGGCGCGGTTGGAGCGAGTGCCTACCCGCGGACTGAACGAGGAAGATGCGCTGAACCGCGCCTACCTGCTGCGCGTGATCGATCAAAGCATCCAGGGGATTGATCTCGATTTCAGCCGCGCGCCGATCAGCAACGGCGACGGGTTTTTCACCTTCGGCGATTATCTTGCCTACACTACGCCGATCCAATCGGCCGATGATGCTGAGGCGTGGCTCTCGCGGCTGAGCGGCCTGCCGACCTATTATCGTCAAAGTCTCGCAAATGCGCGCCGCGGCATTGAGACTGGCTACACGCAGCCGCAGATCACCGTTGAACGCGCCCTTGCAACGGCGCGCGCGCAGGTCGAGACGATGGAGCAGACGCTGCTTACGCCCCTTGCTTCGATGCCGGACACCATTCCGGCGGCGCAGCAAGAGGAGTTCCGTAATCGGGCGCGCGCAATTATTCGCGATCAGATTCTGCCCGTGCACCGCGAAACGGTGACCTTCATCGAGAGCGAATATCTGCCCGCGGCGCGGCCCGCGCTGGGATTGCGCTCTGTGCCCGGCGGCGAGGACCTCTACCGCTATCTGGTGCGCTCCTACACCACCACCGACATGACACCGGAGCAGATTCACGAACTCGGCAATCAGGAAGTCGCGCGCATCCGGGCGTTGATGGAAGAGGAAATCCGCGCCAGCGGCTTCCGAGGCAATTTCGCTGCCTTCCAACGTTTTCTGCGCACGGATCCGCAATTCTATGCACGGACGCCGGAAGATTTGGTCGAGCACGCCTCTGAAGTCGCCAAGCGCGCGGACGGGCAATTGCCGCGCTTGTTCGCCACGCTGCCCCGTTTGTCCTACGGCATTCGCGTCATTCCGGCTGAGCAAGCGGAAGGTTCGACAACGGCGTACTACACGCAAGGCAGCGCGTCGCTTGGGCAGTCTGGCACCTATTGGGTCAACACCACGCACCTGGACCAGCGGCCGTTCTACGAACTGCCGGCGCTGACCTTGCATGAGGCGATGCCGGGACACCATTTGCAGATCTCGCGCGCGCAAGAGCTGGGTGAGCTTCCCTACTTCCGTCGGAACGCATTTGAGACGGCCTTCGTCGAAGGCTGGGGCCTCTACGCGGAATCGCTGGGCGAAGACATGGGTATGTATCGCACGCCGTACGAGCGCTTCGGGCGCTTGAGTTACGAGATGTGGCGCGCGTGCCGCCTAGTTGCAGATACTGGCATTCACTGGATGGGCTGGGACATTGAACAGGCGCGCCGCTGCTTTGCCGAGAACACCGCGCTTTCGCCACACAACATCCAAACCGAACTCGAACGCTATATCGCCACCCCCGGCCAAGCCCTCGCCTACAAGATCGGCGAACTCACCATGCAGAGGCTGCGCCGCGAAGCGACTGAAGCGCTGGGCGACCGGTTCGATATTCGCGCGTTCCACGATGAATTGCTGAGCGCCGGCGCAGTGCCGATGGACGTGCTGGAAGCGCGCATGCACCGCTGGATAGCGAGCCAACAACAGGCGGCGCACTGATGTTCATCGATTTCAATCAGATCGCACGCATCGGCAAGCTGGTCGCGTTGCTGGGCTTCTTTCTACCTTGGGTGACGGTGTCATGCTCCAACACCGACATTCTGACCGCGACGGGCTGGCAGTTGATGACCGGCGATCCGCAGCCAGCCGGGCCGCTTGCCAACATGGACACGTCCGATCGCACCGATGACGCCGAGCCAGCGGTTATCATCATCGCCGCCTTCGCGATCATCTTGATTGGGCTCGCATGCTCCTTGTTCACGCGCACGCAGGCGGCGGCAATCACTATGCTGGTGACCTCAGTTCTGGGCATCGGCGTCTCCTATTACGGCGTCGAGAACATGCGCACGGAGATGCAGCGGCAGATCGCTAAGGGCCAGGATGAACAGGCCGAACACATCGGCGACAATCCATTCTTCTCCAGAGATCAGCAAAACCAGCTTTCACAAGCCGTCGCCTCTTCCATCACGGTGAAGGAAGAGGAAGGGTATGTCGTCACGCACGGCGGATTGCTGATCGCGGCGATTTTTTCGCTGCTCACGCTGTTTAGACGGCGGTCAATCGAGGCGACGTCCGACAACGGAGCCGCGCCGCCTTCGACATAACGAACTAGCGTTTCGGTATCGCGGCCCAATAATCAAAATCGAGCACGACGTTTGGATTGTACTCGCCCGCTTCGTTCTTGAACGGAAACGCAGCGCAGTTCTGGTTCTTCACGGCGACAAGGCGCAAGCGCAGCGCGCCAACCTCGCCAAGATCGTCTTTCGCCAGCACCTCTGACCACGCATAGAGCGTGTCACCGGCAAAGAGCGGATTGACGTGGCGGCCGCCATTGATGCCAAGCATCAGCTGCGCGTTGGCGAGGCCATTAAACGAAAGCGCGCGCGCCAGCGAGATCGTGACACCGCCATAGATGAGCCGTTTGCCGAAGCGCGAATCCTTCTGCGCCAAGGCGTCGAAGTGAACCTTCGCGGTATTTTGATAGAGACGCGTCGCGAGCTGATGCTCGGCTTCCTCCACTGTCATTCCATCGACATGATCGATCTTCTCGCCGATCTCATAATCCTCGAACGCATGCGGCGAGCCGGCGAGCGTCCAATTGTAGTTCGAGAAATCAAGCCCCGGCGGCAGCACGAGATCGTTCGTCGCCACCACGTTCTTCGGCGTGATCGGCGGCGAATCCGTCGTTGCGGCGTTGGCATCGCGCTTGTTGACCATCACCCAGCGCAGGTAGCTGAGCACTGGTTCTTCGTCTTGATTGAAGCCTGTCGTGCGCACAGTGACGACGCCGGTCTTGCCGCTTGAGTTGGCTTTGAGCCCAATCACTTCAGATACCGCACTGAGCGTATCGCCCGCATAAACTGGCGCGAGAAAGCGTCCTTCCGCGTAGCCAAGGTTTGCGACGGCGTTCAGCGAAATATCCGGGACGGTCTTGCCGAACACGGTGTGAAACACGAGCAAAGGATCGATCGGCGCGCCGGGCAGTCCGCAATCCTGCGCGAAGCTATCGCCGCTGAAGAGCGCGTGGCGTGCGCCCGTCAGCGCGATGTTGAGCGCGGCGTCAGCCTCAGACAGCGTGCGCGGGGTCGCATGCGCGATCTGCTGGCCAGGCGTGAAGTCTTCGAAGAAATTGCCGGGATTGGATTTGGTCATGCTTTGAGGCTTTCGATCGCTTCCATCACGGCGACAACACGCTTGGCTTCTTCGAGATGCAGCAGCTCCGTCATCCGTCCATCCACCTTGATCACGCCCTTGCCTGCATTCTCCGGCAACGCAAAAGCGGCGATCACCGCGCGGGCGCGGGACACTTCGTCCTCGGTCGGCGCGAAGGTCGCGTTGCAGGCTTCGATCTGGCTTGGGTGGATCAACGTTTTGCCGTCGAACCCGAATTCAAGGCCCTGACGGCACTCGGTTTCGAATCCCGCACTATCGGCGATGTCGTTGTAGACTCCATCGATCACGGTGATGCCCTCCGAGCGCGCGGCGGCGACGGCCAACGACATGGGAACAAAGAAGGCATCCCGGCGAGCGCCAGCGCGCGCGCGTGTCTCTTTGGCGAGGTCGTTGAGACCCATCACAAAAGCGGAAAGGCGCGTGCCTTTCGCGGCGGCGGCAATGTCGGGCAAATTGAGGATGGCGCGCGGCGTTTCGATCATCACCCAGAGCGAGGCGTTTTCAGCGAAACCAGCTGCAGACATCGCCTGATCCAGCTCACGCACTTCAGCGCCGCTTTCGACCTTGGGCGCAAGGACGCCATCGGGGCCGGCTGCGCCAACGGCGGCGATATCCGCCCGCCCCCACGGCGTCGCCAGCGCGTTGCCGCGTACGATCACCTCTCGCCGGCCATAGCCGCCTGTCTTCACCGCGGCCGCGACCTGATCGCGCGCTGCTTCCTTCGCTTCCGGCGCTACAGAGTCCTCAAGATCGAGCAACAGCACATCGGCAGCCAGCGTCTTTGCCTTTTCCAGTGCCTTTGCGTTTGCGCCTGGCATATAGAGGCAGGAACGGCGCGGTCTGGTTGTCATCTCTTACTCGGGGATCCAGGCGAACATCGCCAGCGGAGGTTTCTTAGCCGCGTGAAGACTGTTCTGTCGATCCAGAGTCAGGTCGTCGGCGCCCGTGTCGGCAATTCTGTCGCGGCGTTTGCTATGGAGCGGCTGGGCGTGCGCGTTCTGCAGGCGCCGACAACACTGCTCGGCCGCCGCCCCGATCACGGCGCGCCCGGCGGCGGACCCATTCCTGCTGAGACGTTGACAGCTTTGCTCGACGGTCTGGCGGCGGATGGGTTGTTTGCTGAGATCGACGCCGTGCTGACCGGCTATCTCGGCGTCCCCGAACACGTCGCCGTGATTCTCGACGCCGTCGACCGAATCAAGAAAGCGAACCCCAAAGCGATCTTCGTCTGCGATCCGGTATTGGGTGACGAAGGCAAACTCTTTGTGAGCGAGGCAATTGCTGACGCCATGATCAATGGCTTGTGGCGCCACGCTGATTGGCTCACGCCGAACGCATTTGAACTTGGCCTGCTCACCGGACGCACTGTCGATAATCTCAACACCGCACGCGAAGCAGCCAAGCGCATCGGCAAGCCGGTGCTCTGCTCATCTATCCGCACCGCGCTTGGTTTGGGTAATTTGCTCTCCCAACCCACTGGCGATTGGTTCTGCGAAACCGCGAGATTGCCACGCGCACCGAAGGGAACCGGCGATCTGCTCTCCGCGCTCTTCGTGGGCCGGCGCGTGCGTGGCGATGCGCCAGCGATCGCGCTCGAAGGCGCAACCGGCGCTGTGTACGACGTCATCGTTCGTTCGATGGCGACCGACAACGAGGATTTGGTGTTGCCCGAAGCACAAGCTCTGCTGGACGAGCCCGTAACATGGCCGCGCGCGCGCCACTTGGAGATGGCGTGATGGCGGAAGGCTTTGTTGCGCCAGGCTTCGAGCGCGTCCGCGAAGCGTTCGATGCGGGGCTCGCCGAAGAACTCGGCGCCGGATTCGCCGCAGTGCGCGACGGCGAAGTCGTGGTGAATTTGTGGGGCGGCTGGGCCAACCGCGAACAGACTCGGCCTTGGGTCGAAGACACGATCGTGCCTGTCTATTCGACGAGCAAAGGCATCAGCGCGCTGGTGATGGCCCTGCTCGCTGACCGCGGCGCGCTCGATTACGATGCAACCACCGCATCGGTGTGGCCGGCGTTCGGCGTGCACGGCAAAGATAAAGTGACGATTCGCCAAACCTTGGCGCATCAAGCCGGCGTGCCGGGGTTTCTCCAGCCGATTGATCCAGACCTCTGGCTCGATCCTGCCGCGTGCAGTGAGGCGATCGCAGCGCTTGAACCGATTTGGCCGCCCGGAACCGCCAGCGGCTATCACCCGATGACCTGGGGCTACATCGCCGGTGAGATTGCGCGCCGCGCCTCGGGGCGCTCGCTTGGCACAATTCTTCGCGAAGATATTTGCATGCCGCTCGGGATCGACTTTCAGATCGGAACGCCGGAGAGCGATCACGCGCGCGCATCGGAAATGAAGAAGCCGACGCGTGGCGGCGATTTCGGCGAGATCACACTGCCGCGCAAAGCCGCGTTCTTCACCAAATGGGCGGCGCCTACGCGCGGTTCGACGCAATGGCGCAAGATCGAAATCCCGGCGGCGAACGGTCACGGCACAGCGCTTGCCGTTGCACGGCTCTATGAGGCCTACGCCACCGGCGGCATGATCAATGGCGCACGCCTGCTGTCGCAAGAAGGCTTCGACGCGCTGACAACGCGCGTCTGGAAGGGCGACGATCTGGTGCTGCCGTTCAATGTCGATTGGCGCGCCGGCATTATCGGCAACTCGAACCGTATGTACGGGCCAAACCTCGAAGCTTTCGGCCACTCCGGCAATGGCGGCAGCGTTGGCTTTGGCGATCCAGTCGCTGGCGTTTCGGTTGGCTACGTCATGAACAAGCAATCGCACTACATCATGGGCGATCCGCGTTCCCTCAAGCTGATCGACGCATTGTACGCATGCCTATGAAGCGTTGGGCCTTCGAAGTGGCCGCCATCGCAGTCGCGCTGGCGATGCTCGGCTTTTTCGCTTCGCGTGCGCTTGACATGCACGACATGGCGATGCCGAGCGGCCAGCCTTTTTTTGGCGACTACATGGCGTTCTGGAGCGCCGGGCGAGCGGCTCTCGACGGTCACGCGCACGAAATCCACGACCGCGCAATGTTGTGGCAGGTCCAGCAATCGGTCGCGCCCGCCGTAAAGTTCTACGCGCCGTGGAATTCGCCACCGACCTTCTTGATGATCGTCAGCGTGCTGGCGTTGATGCCCTACCCTGTGTCAGCAATCTTCTTCCTAATTTCGACTTTGGCGCTGTTTGGTTTCGCGATCCGGCGCTTCTTGCCTGACGCGCGCGCGCTCATCTTTCCGTTTACCTCTCCAACCGTCCTTTATCAGACCGCGACGGTGCAAGCGGGCATGCTGATCGCCGGCGTCTACGCGCTTGCAATCCGATGGCTGGACAAACGCCCTCATGCCGCTGGCGCGCTGATCGGCTTCCTCGCCATCAAACCGCACATTGCGTTGCTATGGCCGCTCTTCCTGGCATTTTCCGGCCGCTGGCGCGTCTTCTTCTCCGCCGCCATCGCCGTTATCGCCTTCGCGACCGCGGCTGGGCTGATTTTCGGATTCGACACCTATTTCAATTGGTTTGAGAGCCTCGACTATTCGCAACGTCTCATTTCCGAGCAGCGGATCACGACCCCTGCCTACGCCTCGCTCTATGCGAACCTCCTCGGGCTTCACGCACCGCAAGCGCTTGCCATAAGCCTTCACGCGATCAGCGCGACTGCGGCGATTATCGTTGCTTGCATTGTATTTCGGTCAGGCGACGTGGTGCTCGGCGGCGCGGCGCTATGCGCCGCTACATTGCTGGTTTCGCCTTATCTCTTCTTCTACGATTTCACGACGCTGCTTGTTGGCGCAGCTCTCCTTGGCGCGCCGCGATCTCCACTCGATTACGCCGCCGCGATCTTTGCTTGGGGAACATCGCTTAGCGTTGCGCTCGGGCAAATCATCGTGCTGCCGATCTGTCCGCTTGCGGCTTGGTTGGTGCTCGCCGCCACGTTCACGCGTGCAGGAAGCGCGGCGCCTCTCCCGGCGCAAGCACTACCGCAGTAAGCGGCCCGCCAAAGCAGGCGCCCGTATCGACATTGATGCGCCGCGGATTTGCATGCGGCTTGAAATCGTGCGTCGGCGTGTGACCGTGAATGACTACAATGTCTTCAAGTTCCACCCGCTTCGGCCACCGGCCAGGGTCGAAGAATTTCTGAGACCGCGTCCACATCCGTACTTCGTCGCTGCAATTGGGAAACGTCGCCGGATCAATGCCGCCGTGGACAAACACGAGCCGGCGTTCTTCGTCACGCACCATCACCGGCAGCGCGCGTAGCCATGAAATGTGCGCCGGATCGATCGCGTCACGAAAATCGTCCGCGTAACCATTGGCGCGGACATACGAGAGGATCGTTTCATCGCCGCCATTCTCAGCCCACCAATAAATGCCGACCGACTCACGCTTATCGCACGCGTGCAGCATCAGTTCTTCGTGGTTGCCCTTTATCACGATGGCTTCGTCGCTCTCGCACAGCGCCTTGGCGCGCTCGACGACGCCGCGACTATCCGGGCCGCGGTCAATCAGATCACCAAGGAAGACAATCTTGTGGCGACCGCCAAGGCGCGCGGCGTCCTCGCGTACGAAGCCGAGCAGACGGTCAAGCTTCTCGATCTCGCCGTGAACGTCGCCGATCGCGTAGTAGATCACATCACTCATACTTGCCTGGCGCGGCGCAACGTATCCCATGAGAAGAACGCGAGGCCCAGCCAGATCAGCACAAAACTCGCTGCACGAAGCGGCGTGAACGGCTCGCCGAACGCAAGCCCTGTCGCAAACTGTAGAGTTGGTGCGAGAAATTGCAGCAGACCAAGCGTCGTAAAGCTCACACGCCGGGCGCCGAACGCGAAGGCCATCAGCGGGATCGCGGTAACCGGGCCAGCGATGGCCAACAAAAACGCCATCGACCAGCTCGATGTAAAGCTCAGCGGCGCCTCGCTCGACGCCCACCACAGCAGCCCGACGACCAGCGGCATCAGCGCCAAACTTTCGATCAACAAGCCGACCGCCGCCGGCACAGGCGCGCGCTTGCGGATGACAGCGTATGCCGACCATGTCGCGCACAACGCCAGCGCCATCCACGGCGGCGCGCCAAGCGCCAGCCCCTGCACGACCACGCCGACAAGCGCCAAAGCCAGCGCAATAATCTGCGGCGCAGAAATCCTCTCGCCGAAGAAAAGCACGCCAACAGCGACGGCGACGAGCGGCGCCAGGAAGTAGGCCAACGCCGACTCAATCACCCGTTCGTGGAGCACGAGATAGACATAGAGCCCCCAGTTCACAAAAATGAAGCAGGCGGAGACGGCGAGCGTGGCGAGCATGCGCGGCTTGAGCGCGGTTCCAATTTCACGCAGGCCCGGCCTCCAGCCGCTCATCACAAACACCGCGATCAGCGCCGAAGGCGCGGCCCACAAAATACGCTGCGCCAGCACTTCGCGCACATCGACCGTGTGCAGCAATTTCAGATAAAGCGGCAGGAAGCCCCAGATCACGTAAGCCGAGGCAGCCGACAAAAAGCCGGCGCGCTGCTCAGCCTCCGAGGGACCGCCGTGAATCGGCGCGGTCGCTTCGCTCATGATGCGGGATGTCCGTAGGGGTTCGGGTTCTTGATCTGCATTAGCCGCTCCGGCGCTTCGACAGGCGTGAAACCCAACGGCGCATAGACGCCGTGCGCGTCCTTGGTGCCGAGCAGCCAGCGGCGGAGGCCCTGCAGATTGGGATGACGCTGGAACGTCTGAACAAGCGCCCGGCCTAAGCCTTTGCCTTGTTTGCCGGGCAACACGATTACATCACAGAGCCAAGCGAAGGTGGCTTTGTCCGTCACCACGCGCGCGAAGCCGATCAGCTTACCGCTTTCGTCACGCGCGATCGCGCACATCGAATTGGCGCACGCGCGCGCAACGACCTCACGCGGAATGCCGGGCGACCAATAGGTCTCGCGCAGCACGGTGTGAATTGCGTCGATGTCCGTTTCCGACGGCTGTTCGATGGCGATGGATGGCATGCGTCCCCTCGCCCGGTAGATAGGAAGGGGCGGGTGTTTGCGCCACGCTCGAAACGCCGAAACCGCCTACACATTTTGTAACAGCAGATGTCAGTTTCGCGCACAAACGGCGGCTACTGTTACGGCGTCGGGGGTTGCCCCTCGCGCACTGAGAGTTCCGCGCGGATGCGCTCCATCTCCCTATCAAGCTCTTTGTCGCGACCGGTCTTGCGGGTCTTGATCCACTTGAACAGCGCGACCACTACGGCGCCTATCGTGAGCGTGATGGCGATATTGATCGCTGAATACAGCGCATAAGCCGGCGCATCCGCCCAAGTCAGCCGCCACACATCGGAAATCAAAAAGACGAGTAGATAGTTCGCAAAGACATAGAATAGCAGGAACATATATTCCGGCCTGATCCACAGCAGGATCAGGATGACAATGAAGCCAGCGTATTCCATGGCCACCCCTCGCGCCGCTTATGGGATCCAACACATTATGGACATCGATCAAAAAGCGCGACGAACAAAACCTGCTCATGCCGCCCTTAGCCGCTTGAACAGGCCCTTGTTCAGCATCAGCTCCGCGATCTGCACGGCGTTGAGCGCCGCGCCTTTGCGGAGGTTGTCGCTGACGACCCAGAGCGAGAGGCCGTTCTCGACGGTTTTATCTTCACGGATGCGCGAGACAAATGTCGCGAACTCGCCAACGCAATCGAGCGGCGTGGCGTAGCCGCCATCTTCGTGCTTATCGATGACCATCAGGCCCGGCGCTTCGCGCAGGATTTCGCGCGCTTCGCCGGCAGTGATCTCGTTTTCGAACTCGATGTTCACGGCTTCGGAGTGGCCCACGAACACCGGCACGCGCACCGATGTCGCCGTCAGCTTGATCTTCGGATCGAGCATCTTCTTGGTCTCGACTTCGATCTTCCACTCTTCGGTGGTGTAGCCGTCGTCCATGAAGTCGCCGCCGTGCGGGATGACGTTGAAGGCGATCTGCTTCGGGAATTCTTCCGGCACGATCTCGTCGCCGACATAGAGTTTCTTGGTCTGATTCCAGAGCTCGTCCATCGCGTCCTTACCAGCGCCGGAAACGGATTGGTAGGTCGCAACGACAACGCGCTTGATCTTCGCACGATCATGCAGCGGCTTCAGCGCCACGACCAATTGTGCGGTCGAGCAGTTCGGATTGGCGATAATGTTGAGCTTGTCATAGCCGTGCACGGCGTCCGGGTTCACTTCCGGCACGACCAGCGGCACGCGCGGGTCCATGCGCCAAGCGCTCGAATTGTCGATCACCACCGCGCCAGTCGCGCCGATCTTCGGCGACCATTCCTTCGAGACGGCCCCGCCCGCGCTCATCAGCACCAGATCGACGCCGGAGAAATCGAAAGTCTCCAGATCTTTGCACTTCAAGGTTTTGTCGCCGTAGCTGACTTCTGTCCCGATCGAGCGCCGTGAGGCCAGCGCGATCACTTCGTCGGCCGGAAACAAGCGCTCGGACAGGATCTCAAGCATTTCACGGCCCACGTTTCCGGTGGCGCCGACGACGGCTACGCGCAATCCCATGAATTGGTCTCCCGCAGCGCTGGCGCTCCACCAGGCTGCATCGCGTAAGCTAGGCAGAATCCGGGGTTTTTCCAAGGCGCAGCGCGAGACAGGATCGCATAGCCGTCCTACATTTCAGCGCGCACGGGGGGATAAGACATGGCCGACACAGCCACCAATCTTGAAGTCTATAAGCTCTTGGTCGAGGACGTTCGAGAAGCGCGCCGCGCCCGGCGCGAACTTTCGAATGTGTTCATGACCCTCAACATTGCCGGCATGAGCGCGCTTGGCTTCTTGGCCAGCGCCAATGGCCTTCCCAACCCGGTGCTGTTCACGCTCTGCGCAATCGCGCTTGCGCTGACCTGCGCGATCTGGCGCACGTCTAACTCGTATTACACTGTGCTGCTCGCCGCGAAGTACAAGAACATCTACGCCATCGAGGACGACCTGGGCGTCCACCCAATCCGCGACGAATGGCAGAACATCACAGGCAAACGGCGCGCGATGAAATGGTGGTCGCTGGAACGCGCCATGCCGATCCTGTTCATTGTCGGATACGCCGTTTTCTTCGCGGTGCAGGTCGGCGGCTGGGATGCCGAGGCTTGGTTCAGAGCGGTGATCAACGGCGTCGCGGATTTGATCCGCGACGCCGGAATTCTGTTCTAGTCAATGCATCGCCATCGCCGCGCGCTCGCCCGCGCCGCGCTCGCGTTTGGGCGCAAAGCGCATGCGTTTGCAGGCAACGGTTTCGCCGCGCCCGAGCGAGAACATGGCTTTAGTTTCGCCGGTGTAGGCAAAGCCGACTTTCGTCAGCACGCGCCCCGAGGCTGGGTTGTCGACGAAATGTCCGGCCTCCAGCGCGCCAAGCTTGCCGGCTTCCGAGACAAACGCCGTCGCCGCCTCCGTCGCGAAACCTTGGCCCCAATAGGGCCGGCCGAACCAATAGCCCATCTCGAAGCCCTCCCCGCCGCGCGCATGCGCGCCAATGGCGCCAATGAGCCCCTCGCCCGGCAGCTCCACCGCATAGACAAAATCCGTCCCGCGCGACGCACGCGCCGCATTGATCAGAATCCAGCCCTCGGCCGCCACCGGAAGATAAGGGAGCGGCGTCATCGCGAGATTTCGCCCAACGCCCGGATCGTCACAGAACTGAGCAACGCGTTGCGCATCAGACATGCGCAAGCGCCGCAGTTTCAGTCTGGGTGTTCCGATCTCAATCACGTCACGCATGAGCCGCTCCTTTTGGCTCTATCGCGTGGGGCATAAAAAATGGGGCGCCTTGATCCGGGCGCCCCACGCTATCTTGGGAACCGGATCGCCCTCTTGTCAGGCGATCCGGGAAAGTCTTCCGTTCTCGCCTATTCCGCGGCCACCGCGAGCGGTGCGATGGATACGTACGTGCGGCCATCGCGCTTGGTCGCAAACTGCACCTGGCCTTCACAAAGCGCGAAGAGGGTGTGGTCGCGGCCGAGGCCGACGTTTGAACCCGGATGGAATTTGGTGCCGCGCTGGCGCACGAGAATTTCGCCGCCATTGACCGACTGGCCGCCAAAGCGCTTCACGCCAAGGCGACGGCCTTCCGAGTCACGGCCGTTCTTCGAGCTGCCGCCTGCTTTTTTATGAGCCATGACGCCCTCTTATTCCTTGCTGCCGCCGAGGGCGGTGATCTTCACGTGCGACTCGATCTGACGGTGACCGGCGTGACGGCGATAGGTGTTGCGGCGGCGCTTCTTAAACACCGAGACCTTGTCGCCCTTCTTGGTGTCGACCAGCGTGCCGGTAACGGTGAAGCCCGACAGATCCTTGCCGACCTTCACGGTCTTGCCGTCGCCCGACATCAGCACATCGCTGAACGTGACCTTCGAACCGGCTTTGCCTTCGAGCTTTTCGACGACGATCACGTCGTCCTTCGCCACCCGGTATTGCTTGCCGCCCGTCTTGATTACCGCGAACATCGTAACCGCCAAAAATTCGTGCGCCCGGGCGTAGGTCGCCCGGGCGGGGAGCGGGGGATATAAGGGAAACCCCCCGCAAGCGTCAACCGGGTGCGGAACGGTTTGTGGCGGTACTATTATGCCGCCGTCGGGACGGTGCGGGTGGGTGACACACACGCACTCGCCCAGCACTGCGGGGATCTTACTCAATGGCGGGTGCGTGTGTGTCACCCGTCGCAGCTCCGCTGTGGCCTTCTGTTCGGCAATTTTCGCTTAGCGTTCGTGAGCAGTGCAGAAGGTAACGATTGGCGACCCGGCATCATCCATTGATACAATTACATCCACATCGCGCGCACACAATTTTGGCAGCCACGCTCGCCAACCTCTGGCGATTTCGTTGGCCAAACGCAGTGTGATTTGCTGTGGCGCCTGACCGCCACCGAACAAATACCCCAATTCGATCTGGTTACACACACGTTCAATCTGATCGATCTTAATGTCGGAACGTTCAAACCACTTGTCGATTGTCTCCGCATCAAGGATCGCCGTCCGGAAATACGCACCCCGATAGGCGGTCACCTCTGGGAGAAACAATTCCGTGTAAGCAAGCGCCAAAAGTGGGTCCGACTCCAAATACAGGAGTTGGAAGAAATCTGCCGTGTTGGTGCGCTCAAGAAGCGAGCTGATGACGACGTCGTCGAGGCGAGTTGTAGTCACAGAAAATCACCTCAGCCCTATCATGGAACTTCGTTGGGTTTGCCGGACGCGGCGGTCCTCTTGGTATCGGCGCCCGGACGCTGCCGTTCGGGAGAATGTTTCTGCCACACGGACGCGCGCAAACCTGGAAATAATTCCGAAAAGGTCTCCCTGTTTGTCAGCCGGTGGCGGGGGTGACACACACGCACCCGCTGCATTGATGGAATTCCGCGGCGCCAAGTGAGCGCGCGTGTGTCACCGGCTGTCGCCCGCCCCGCACGCCTCTGTCCCCCCATTTTGCGCCGCCGCCTCGCACGATTCCAAGCGCTTACGAAAAAATCGCGCCAATCTATCCGGCGGCTCTTCGCTTGAGCGACAATCGCTCCGCGAATGAACACACGCCCGCCCCTCCTCAATCCAAACCGCACAGCCCGGCTCATCAGCTGGGCGGTTGCGATGTTGAGTTGGATTGCGCTGGTTCTCTGCGGCGAGCGTTTCGCCAACCGTCGCCACATCCGCCAACGTTATGGCTTCGTCTCACTCGCCTGGCTGAAGCAGCTCCTTGGCGCCCTCGCAATCGCGCGCGTGGCGGAAATGCTCACGGATCGGCGCGCGCCTTCTCGAACACTCCGCAACACGGCGCCCGCCTGTTTTCGCCGCCGCATCAATCGCGCCGGCATGAGCCGCGCCATTCTCGGTTCGCGTCTGCGCAAAGCGCTCGCCGCACCCACGCCGCACGGACGCATCAGCCGCCTCATCGCCGCCTTCCGCGATCTCGACGGCTTCACCCGCCGCTATCTCTTGCCGCGCGCGCTCCGACGCCTGACCAAACTCTGCGCCATCATCATGGTCGCACCGCCAGCGCAATGCGCTGCATCGCTCGGTCTGCCCCTCACCCCCGCATGCGCGGATACCTCATAACAGCAGGATGACACATACGCACCCAACGCCTGTCGCCATTCTAGGCGACGGCAGTGCAGTGCGTGTCACACATGCAAGAAGATCACCCGCGCGCATCAGATGCGCCGCGCAGCTCATGCTGCGCCACGCCGAATTTGTGGACCCCCAGCCGATTTGATAAATCCCCAGTGCACTGATGCGTTTGCATGGGTTGGCAATCTGGCGGCGAGGGAGGCGGCGCGGGTGCGCGTGATCGCTTGCGGCGGCGCCGATCGGCCGAGAGTTCTATTCCATCCGCACAACTCCTGCGAACAACGACATCGCTGCGAGGCGCTCCCCTGACACGTCTCGTTCGAGCCTCGTCAGTGCAACTTCCAGATTTCGCGCATCTCTCGCTGGCACACCGACACTTTGCAGACCTTCGGTAGTGCGTAACCCGTCGCCGGAACACAGCACCACCTTCCAACTACCATCACGGCGAAACAGCGCTCGACCGCCCATGTCGCCTTGCGTCCAGTCGGCTACGGCGTAGTCGCCTGACACTGCAATCGGGCCGGCGTCGAGCGGCGCCTCGGGCCTGTCCCACGTAGCTCGCATCACGGCTTCGATCGCAGCGATGTCATCCTGGTCGTTACCGCCTGGTGAGCAGGACGCGACGGCGATCATCGACGCTGCTCCCTCATGGTGCGCCTAGTGATGATGATCATCGTCGGCTCCATGTTGCTCCGGCGTCATGAGTGTGATCACCGGCGCCGGGTGCGGCACCGAGTGCCAGGGCGTCCCTTCCGGCGGGATGTCGGCCCATTGCTGTTCGCCGCTGGCGCATGTCTGAGTGACACGGAAATACAGCGGGCCGTCTCGATCGGGCAGGCGCATCATGATTCCGAATTGATCGAACTGGTCGGCGGGAAGTTCACCGGTCCACGTGATGGCGGTGACGCGCTCAGTTATCTCGAAGCCGCCCTCGGTCCGAATGGGGGCCGCAAGTCGAGCATGCTCTACGCTCAGGCTCCAGCCGGGTTTTGGCTGAGGTCGAGCGATATCGATGCCGTCCGGAATCTCTACGCGGATAGAACGTGTGGGCGATGCAAAGCATCCGTGGCTCACACGCAGAAAGCCAGCGTAGTAGGAATTGGGCAGCGCCTGCGGTTGGTCGAACACAATGTGGGCCGAGGCGGCTGAAGTGACGGCCAACGCGAATACGCCGGCGAACAGCAAGGTACGAAGCATGTTGTTTGCTCCTAACTCAGGAAGGCACGAAGTTGAGCGACCGTTCGATCATGCGGATTGCCGTATCCGAAGATGTCAACGACCTCGCCCTGAGGATTCACGAGGTACGTGATCGCGGTGTGGTTCACGGTGTAGTCGCCGCCACTGGTGGGCACGTACTCGTAAGACGCTCGGAATGAATGAACGAGCCGGTCGATCTCGGCACGATCGCCGGTGAGACCTCGGAAGCGAGGTCCGAAGCTGGAGAAATACGCAGCCAAATGCTCTGACGTGTCCCTGGCCGGATCGACACTCACGAAATCTACTTCGACGTCGCGCGCATCAGCGCCGAGTTCATCGATGGCCGCACTCAGTTCAGCGACTGTGGTAGGACAAATCTCCGGACAGCGCGTGAAGCCGAAGAACACCAACCTGGGTTTGCCATTGAGATCGGCCCACCGAAGCGTCGCGCCGTTGGAGTCAGTCAAGGCGACGTCGTCTACACCGCGAGCGAATTCGGAGAACTGATTCTCCGTAGGGCCAGTGACGGCGGGTGGAGCGGTTGTGAAGTAGATTACGACGAGGATCGCCAGGACAGCCGAGAGGCCGGCGATGGCGAGGAGTGGCCAATCGGTCCATCTAAAGCGTCGATGAATTTCTTCATTCATGGCGCTACCTCCCATCCCGTCGGCGCACCATGAACTCCACCTGGACATCGCCCTGATGTTCGAAGCGCATCGTCACGGGAACGGTCGAGCCGACCGCGAACGGCGCGCGAATATCGAGGAACATGATGTGTAGGCCGCCCGGAGCAAGTGTAACCGCTCCCCCCGGCGGTATCTCGATCGCCGCAACAGGATGCATCCGCATCATGCCGTTTGTGACGGTCATTTCGTGGAGTTCGACGCGATCGGCGGCATCGCTAGCAGCCGACGTCAATCGCTCCGATCGAGGACCGGTATTTCGTAGCGTGACATAGCCGGCGCCAACTGTGGCGCCTGGATTTGTGGCTCCGATCCAAGCGCTCTCGATTACAATGTTGCCGGCCTGTTGCTGAGCTTCGACTTCGGAGGCGCCGACAGTCGCCGCCAATACAACGCTGGCGACGGCAACTCGGATGATATTGCTGAGGTTCATTGGACTTCCCCTGATCAAAAGCGATAGGCGATGCCGCCGTACACGGAGCGACCTTCACCGGGATAGAAGACGGCTGTGTTAGCCCCGATGGTGCTGGCGTCGGTGATGGCGCCAAACTCCGGTACGTAAGCTTCGTCAGTGAGATTGCGGGCATCGACGAACAGCGAGACGCCGTTGCCGAAATCCCAGCCGGCATTCAACGACCAAATCGTGTAGCCCGGCGCTTCGAGGGTGTTGGCGTAGTCAACCCATGTGTCGCCTGGACGCCACTCGACGCTGGGAGCGATGAACCAACCGGCTGGGTTGGTATACCTCAGCATCGCTCGGTACTGGTGTTCCGGCGCGACAGGAATTTGGTTGTCGCCGTAGGTCGGATCGCCATCGAAGAAGAAGTCCGAGTACGTGTAGCTCTGGCGTAGGAGCCATCCGTCAGCGATCTCCCAGTCTAGCGCGAACTCAATGCCCTGGTGCACCGTCTGGCCGGCGTTGAAGAACGCGGCGGGGATGCCGACGCCCGGATTGAAACTCAGGAGTTCGTTCTCGATCTCGGCACGATAGGCAGTAATGTCCCACACGAGCGCGCCGACGCGACCGCGTGTGCCGAGTTCTCCCGTCCACGCTTCTTGCGGCTGCACTGGAACGAACCCAGGGTATGGCGCCTGAACCAGCGCTCCATAGTGCGGAGGCTCCACGGATCGCGTGATGTTGCCGTAGAATTGAACGCCGCCTTCGTTCTCCCAGATGAGGCCCACGCGTGGGGCAAACCAATCGAAGGTCTCAGACGCGTTGTTCGCGGCGTTCAAGTGATCGGTGTAGTCTCTGGTGGCGCGCCCGTAAGAACCGCCGGCGACAAGCGCAAAGCGATCGCTGACGAAGTAGCGGCCTTCAGCGAACACATCGAGCCCGGTAGCTTCTTGATGGCTGTCGCCATCGACCGGGAAGAACACCGGACCAAGTTCTTGGTCGTTGTGCCCCTGGCGATACGACACACCGTAGTAAAGATCGGCGCGATGCCCGCCGAGATCGCCGGTCCAATCGAAGCGCCCGAAAACACCTTGGGTCTGAATTTGCTGCTCGATCAGAAGCGAGATCGGATGAACAAGGTCTGTGGCTGTTGCGTACACTCCGCCTTCGAACACGGTTGAAGCGTTCAAACGCCAACGCGCCTGCAAGCTGGTGCGAAACACGCTCTGATCTCGTTGCCAGTTCGTCGCGATCGCGCCTGGGGCGCCAGCGTCCGGCGTGGCCAACGCTTGCGCCAGCGTCAGCGTGCCGGGGACCTCCTGTTCGATGTCGGCGCCGTACGTGATCAGCCGCACTTCTCGATCTGGGCCGAACGAGTACCCCAGGTTCAACGTACCGCGTAGCTGCTCCTGGGCGGCGTGTTCTCGAAAGCCGTCACCCTGCATCGCCGTGAGCGCGGCGAAACCGTCCCACTGTCCCCACTCTCGGGCGAACTGCCCGGCGACCCGCTCGAAACCGAATGAACCAAGTTCAGCGCGCAAGAGGTTTGGCGACTCAGCAGAGCGACCTGTCGGCGTCACGAGGTTGACGGCGCCGCCCAACTGAGCACCGCCAAACCGAAGAGCATTCCCACCACGGTATACCTCGATGTAGCGGGCGGTCAGCGGATCGAGTTTTTGGAAATCAGAGAAGCCGTCAGCGTCAGCGAAAGGCACGCCATCTTGGGCGAACAGAACACCGCGTTGGTGGTAGGACTGATCGATGCCCGAGCCACGAATGGAGAACCGGGATTCCTCGCCGTAGCGCCGCTGAACGAGCACGCCGGGCACATCCCGAAGAAGATCAGTTAGACCCGTAACGGACCGTGCCTCGTAGCTTTCGTTCGACACGACGGACACTGCGCCGGGCGTTCGGGCCAACCGCTCGCGTGCTTCCGCTACTACGGGCGGGTCCTCCGGATTGGGTCGAGCGGTGACGATAATGGTTTCAGATTCGGTGACGGTCTGGGCCAACGCCATGCCGGGCATGAGCGTCAGCGCGCTGACGAGCAGCGTCGATTTGAATGACATGTTCACAAGCCTGATGAGCGCGCGCGTGTTCAACGCGGCGGGAAACGCAAGACGAGCCCGCTCAACAAGCGGGCGGCTTAGGATCAGGCAGTGAGTGGTGGACCGCGCGCTGGCAGCGGCGGACCGGTGGCGTCATGCACGCCCGTCGCTTCAGCGACGACAGCGCCAGTTCGAATGGGTGGGGCGTAGATCGGCGGCTGCGCAGTTGACGTCGGTTCGACCAACGTCGGCGCACCCATCAACGCGAATGGGCAATGTTGGCTGACGTCAGGCCGGACTGGGCTATGGTCTGTGCCGTGATTGACCTCGCCGGTCGCGATATCGAGGACCGCTTCGCCGCCGCCACACATCGTCATCACGATTTGGCTGCCGCTGGTGTCCAGCATGAACCCGGGCGGCAGCATGGCTCTGAACGTCAGCGCAAACAACGCGAGCAATAGCCCGACCGCCCGTATCCGCTGAAGGATGCCGCCCCCGTTCATGCGAGCAAGACTACGAGCGGTCCCGCCGTCCCGCACGGCGACAGGGCGCCGCATATCCGCTGCATGGCTGCTTAGGGCCACCCTCGCCCAGCCGGACAAATTTCGTCAACGGCGTAGTCGATCCAATCCGGTCAATCGCTTAGCGCGCGCAGCAATAGCATGTTCTCGCCGCAAACTGCCGTTGGACACCACGGCAGCCGGCTGGGGGCGCGGTAGTTTGCACTTGGCGTTTCGGCATTTGTCGCGCCAAAATAAGGAGTGGCCCGTGCCCGCACGCGACAGTCTTTTTGCTGTGATCGCGATCTTGCTTCTTGCCTATGCTTCCGCCGATATCTCCCATCATGCACTTGGCCATGGCGGTGCTTGCATAGCTATGGGCGGTCGAATCGCCGCGCTGTCCTCTTTCATGTCGAATGCACCATCCGCGGCGCCGTGATTGATATCGCGGGCCCGTTGGCGAACCTGCTTTTGGGAGCAATATCACTGGGCGTCACCTAGCTTCTGCCTCCTCAGCTCGCCGGATTCTCTCGATTGTCTTGGGGTCTTACGGCAGCCTTCAATCTATTCTGGTTCTGTTTGCAATTGTCGTTGCGATTGCAAGAGGGCTTGCTGGCTTCGCTCTCCCGACGAGACGACGTATGGCTAGGATCGTCACAATCCCTTGGCTGACAGCCGGTGTGTTTGCGTGCGCTACCGCCCTATTCGATCATGCGCCAATGGCGTCAATTCTATGTCACGCGGCGCCGCAATCCTTTGGCTTGGCCGTCGGCCTACTCTTTCCGCCCCGCTTGACTGTCGACACCAAAGAACTTGAGGCCGTGATTGGGGCCTCATCTATGTGGTTGGCGATTGCTGGTCTGATTGGCGGGCTGTCTATGGTTTTTCTCGGGCCGGGATTTGCGGTCTGACCAAAAATAATCGGCCAACCTCGGCCGTGGCGACAATTTTCCGCGACTGACCTAGTTGCGCCGGAGTTGTCGGACGTACCCTTACCCTCGCGAACGGCCCGACAATCGGCAAATTGCGACCTACATCATCCCCAAGCCGTCGAGTAAATGCAGGCCAAACACGAGAGTGCAAAGTGCGAGAAACCCGGTGCGGTAGTAATCGCAAAACAGCACGGACTTGAAGAAACCTGGGCTCCGCTCACGCCCTCCCCAATTGCGGAGCCGCCAAAAGAAGAACCGCGCATGCCCGGTGCGCTTCGCCTCTTGACGCCCTCAGCTCCGCCTACTCGAGCACCGATGCAACGTCGATAAGGTCGACATCCGGGGACATCCTCAAGTACGTCTCAAACCAGGGCTTATGCGAAAATCCAATGATGACCAGGATGCGTTGTCCGGGATACATGCTCGCCGCTTCACGGATGTTCGCCACTTGGCGCAAGTTGCGCGCCTCTAGCGTAGCCAGATGAAGCCGCCCCACTCTGTTATCACCCTCACGATGTAACATCTCGCGCAGGTACTGGCTAAGCATCCCCGTCTCGGAGCGTTCACCACCGCCATTCACCAAGCGATAGGTCGCTAGTGTTTCCGCGCTGGTGCGCAATCTATTGGGCGCATCGCGCACTGCGGCGCGGCGCGAATCGTCCAGAATCTGGTGTATCCATTGTTGTGAGAAATATTGCTCCAATTCCGAGGCGTGTTCGTTCTCAGTATCGTCGGCAAGATGATCATCAATCGGATAGACACGCTCCAGGCCAAGGCGGGCGGCAAGGCGTGCGCCAATCAAGTGGCCTTCGTTGCGGATTGAAGCGAACGCATCCAGCTCTGAAATGAGCCGATGGGAGATACCGTCCCCAACCGTCATGTCGTCGGGGGCTAGCCGCCACCATTGAACAAGCGCCGAATTTGGATCTCCCGAGGCGGCAAACAACGCCGCAAGATGCCGTCTCTGCGCGGCCGTCGGCTGGGAAGGCCACGCGAGCAAGAGCCTGCGTACTTCGGCTTCAGCCGTCGGCGCATCCACATCCAGCTCCAATTGAGCCACCTGCGCAATAATCAGAGCGCGCCCTGAATAGGTCGCCGCCGTTTCCGGTGAACTTTCCCGATACCGCCAAAGCGCGTCTGCGCTCTCACCAGGCAACGCCTCAATCATGATTGCTGCGGGATGATACGCTTCCAAACGCGCCAGCAGCGTCTCAAGCGATGAGCTATCCCAATCTTCCGGTGTCGCTTGCAGGTGCGGAGACCCCAGCACAAGAACTTCAGTCGGCTGCGTGACCAGATCTTGATAGGAACGCGGATCAAACTCAATGCGCTGCGCACGCGATGAGCCTACGGTGGCGCAAAACATCAAAGCTGCTAACGCAGCGATCGCTTTCATTGGTCTCTCCGACAACTCGAGCGCGCCTACGCAAGAGGCGCCAGCCCCTGCGCATGGCTTCTTCAAGCGCCTCGCGATCAAGATGTTATCAAGACGTACTCTGACAGCTGCTACGATCCAGCTCGCGACACGTTCGCGGCTCTCAGGGTCAATCGAAACGTCGCGCCCGCCTCTTCGGAGACATAGGCCACATCACCACCCATAGCGGTCATAAGTCCTTTGACGATGGCGAGCCCCAAACCCGCTCCGCCGCTACCACGGTTACGCGACTTTTCGGCACGGTAGAAACGCTCGAAGATACGCGCCCTATCCTGCTCCGGCACGCCCGGTCCATTATCCCGCACATCTATTGTCACTGTTCCCGCGCCGCCGCGCGCGCGCACATCCAACGCCAAGTTTGCAGCAGAACAAAACCGTATCGAGTTCTCAACCAAATTTCCAAACACCTGGCGCAGCCGTTCGGGATCAGCCATTGCGATTGCATCGTCTGGCGTTTCTAACTGCAGAACAAATCCGTGTTGCGCCGCCATCGGTTCCAAGATTTCCACCAGCGTGTCTTTGACAGCAACCGGCTGTAAGAAAACCGAAAGCTTGCCGGCATCGGAGAGTGCAAGCTCCTGAAAATCCTCGATCAGGCGCTGCAACACGCGAACCTCCGCCCGAAGCGTCGCAACAAACGTTGCTGACGGCTCTATGAGTCCAGCTTCTACTGCTTCGACCTGACCGGACAGATTTGTAACAGGCGTACGCAGCTCATGTGCAATGTCGGCAATGAATTCACGACGCATCGCATCGGCCGAAGCGATTGCAACCGACGCTTCGTTGAACGCATCAATGAGTTCGTCGACCTCGGAATTGCCGGTATGCCTCAGCTGCGCATGCTTCTCGCGCCGATGAAGGCGACGAGCTGCACGTGCGACATCCTCAAGCGGTTTGAGCGCTGTACGCAGAATCCACATCACCAGAAGAACGCTGACAAAAACGACCGCAAGCAATGCCGGGGCAGCGACGCGCCATACGGCGCCCGCAAAATGTTCGCCTTCATCACGCGATGGCGACGGCGGCAACATTACAAGTAGGGCCTCGTCACCGATCGACCAAAGGTCTGATGTTCTAACGTTCATGACCTCAAGGTTCGGGCCATTGCGAATTTCCAGCTCCAGCCGGATTCCGTCCGCCTGGCGTGATGCGACGCTTCGCAAGAAGGTGTGATCGTTCGACGCCAGCACAGCCATGTCGGAGCGGCGCAAGACCAACCACACCGGCCTTCGACCTCCGACTTCGGTGCAAGACAGATGTTCAAGCAGTTGCTGCGTCAGCACAACATCGAGGCCCGACGAGGCGCGCGCGATTTGCTCGGCAATCTCTTGCCCCTCCGATCGACACGACTGCGCGGCGTTTGCACCATACTCGGCGCGTTCAAATACGATACTGGTAGCTCGATGCATGATTGCGATCGCAATCAAGAAACAAGCAACCAGAAGCAGCGCGATCGCGAGTGCTACGCGAACTGTCAAACTAGTCCGCATCCGGATCGCTCATTCGATAACCAATTCCCGCCTCTGATTCGATATAGCGTGGTCGGCCGCGTGGCTCTTTGAGTTTCTTTCGCAAGCTCCAGATGTGCGTGTCGATCGTCCGGTCAAATCCATCGAAATCGGCGCCAAGCGCCTTTTCAATGAGTTGTTGACGCGTGAACACACGTCCCGGCTGACGCGCAAGCGCTACGAGGATATCAAATTCTGACCGGGTTAATTTGAGTGAAGCGCCAGCGAGCGACGCCTTACGACTTTGTTCGTCGATCTTCAAATCCCCAACCTGAAGCCACGCATCGGCAGCGGGGCTACGGTCTGCTCGTTTTGCGCTGCGGTTAACACGCGCTAACAGAACCTTGGCGCTGAACGGTTTGCAGACATAGTCGTCGGCGCCGCGTTCCAATCCGGCCACCACCTCTTCGTCCGTCGTTCTCGCGGTAAGCATCACGATCGCGACGTCCGACAACGCTCTTATTTCATCACAGACTTGCAAACCATCCAGGTCGGGCAACATCAAGTCGAGCACGACCACATCGAAGCGTTCCGCCGAAAATCGCTCCAGCGCTTCACGTCCGCCGAAGGCGCAGCGCACCTCGTAGCCGCCCGCCTCAAGGAAGAGCACCAGGGTTCTTGATGTGGTCGGATTGTCCTCGACTAGAAGAAGCTTCTTTTTGGGTTCTTTCACAACGCGCTCGGCCCTTGGAATGGAAACTTAGCGTCTCTGCAATCCAATCATCCCTTCAAGCCCTAACGCCAAGGCATGGAAAGCGCGACGGTCTGGGATCTCATTCAAGAGTAAGTAAAATTCGGAATCGCTCGCGGGCAGGTAGGCGCTGTAGAGTTCGAAGCCACGGTCGGACCCGTCACTTTGCGCATTGCCGCGAAGAAATCGATCGCCAAACACCTCACGCCGATCTGCGCTCCGGACGAATGCGTTGAAACGCATGATATCGCCCAACGTCGAGTACATGCCGCCGCTGCCCATTACGAGCCAAGACGTGGGGCCCCAGTTGGGTGGAATATTTGGCAAACCGACGAGGCTTGGGCCACCCCCGACGGCAAAATCCTCCATGCCCAGTCCGTGGCCATCGCCGTAGAAACCAGTGCGCACCATCCCTGCAGGCTCGAACACCCTGCTGCGCAGGAAATCGGGATAGCTTTGCCCGGAAACTCGTTCGACAAGCGCCGCCAGAAGGCCATAGCCCGCATGCGAGTGTCGACGCTCCGATCCCGGACGGAACAAAAGCGGCGACGCAAACACGCGACGCTCCAATTCATCTCGTGAAATCCACGCGAGGTCGGCATCCCAGTCGCTATCGGTGTGGACGAAATTCGGGAAACCGGACCTGTCATCCAAAATCTGCCGAATGGTGATGCGCCGCTTGTCGCGCGGAACGTTGGCAAAGTAGCGCGTAATCGGCGCATCAAGATCGATCGCTCCGTCGTGCGCGAGCATCGCGATTGCCGCAATCGTAAAATCGATAGGGCGCGAACCGATGCCAAACACGGTATCAATACGATTGGCGTCGCCGAACGCACGTTCCCGGACCACGGCGCCATTTTGGCGAACGTAGATCACGCCGGCGAAGCCACGGCTGGCAAAGTCGTCGATCGTGGCATCCAGATTCTCCGATGACAGCGAGAGCGCCTGCACGGCGCTTCCGCCCTGCTCAACGCGCAAGTTAGTAACGGCGAATGGCGGCGTTTGCGCGACGTCAAAAATGACCCGCGTCGCACCGGCGTCACCAGTCAATGTAAGAACAAAGTCATCTCCCTCCATATCGATCGTGATGTCGCCTGCTTCACGCGCGGCCTCAGCGATCTGCGCGATCAAGGCGGCGCGCTGGTCACGACTTGTCCGCGCAATATAAGACTGATCAAACACATCCGCGTCGAACCGCGCGAGGTCTTGACTATGCGCGGATTGCTCGAACGCCCTCACGTGATTGCGCACCGCGGAGTCTCGTTCCTGCTCTGCTTGCGCAAGCGCCGGTGGCGCAGAGAGAGCCACTTCCGCACTCGACGCCGCCAAGCATATCGCAAACATCAATTTGGCAGTTGTCTTTGTCATTGCGCGCCACCCAGAGCAGACATGATTGAATCCGCGACATCGCCAGCGGCTGGCGGATCTAGGTTTGCGATCGCGAAGACGCCCCACTCACCCCCGGACATTGCTACTGAATTTACGCCCGGCGCACCGCCGGCGATGGCTAGCGGCGTCACGTTGCGGGCACCCGCCATATCGCCTCCACCGAGCACCCAGCCGCTCCAGCGCGCATCAAGAAGGCGCCCTTCACGCAAAGCATTATCGAACGCCATTAGGTCACTGACCGTCGAGAACGCACCGCCTGCGCCGCTTCCTGCGACGCCGTGCATGGCGCTTGCATCGGTCAATCTGCTTTCCGCCACGCGGGTATAGGGTGTCGCAGCGGCGTTCCCCTCATCCAATCGATACGTCGTCGCGCGCATACCGGCCGGCTCGAACACATTTTGACGAACATAAGTCTCGAACGGCACGCCACTTACGCGCTCAATGATCTCACCGAGAACGACATAGCAACCATTGCAATATTCTTCGCGCTCGCCGGGCGTGAAGCGCTGAGGCAAGTGCGAAACAAATTCGTAGTAGTCATGATTGGATCGGAACGCGTCCTTATGCGCGCGATCAAACTCAGGACCGAAAAAGTCGGCAACGCCACCTCTATGCTCGACCAACTGAGCGATGGTCGCCGACCTCGCTTCAACATTGGGATAGTCAGGAATAAACGTTCCCAGCTGATCGCCGAGATGAATTCGGCCCGTCTGAAGTAGCGACGCCAAGGCTGCCTGTGTGAACTTTTTTCCAATAGAAGCTATGTTGGATGGTGTTTCGACGCTGGCGAGGACACGCCCCTCCCGATCAGCCATACCTACGGCCACGCTCACAAAAGGGGCGCCGCCGCGCGCAACCAAGACGGCGCCGGAAAATGCATCGCGCGCGGCGAGCGCCGAGAGCCAATCCGTAAGGGCCTGCCGCATTTCGGTCGCCGTCTGTGCATCTTCGATCGGCGGCGGCGGAAGCCGGAGCGCGGCCCGCTCGCCTGCCTCGCGGACATCGTGCAAACCCGCTTCGTCGACCGTCAGCGCCAAGCGCAACCGCCCTCCTGGCCCCGACAGCGCCACCTCAACGCCATCCGACGTCGGACGTACTTCGATCTCAGCAACATCGTCAGGCGCGGCCGCACGCAATCGGGAAAGCCGATCAGCCAGAGCTGCGTTGTCGCGTCCTTGGTCTGGCGCCATGGCGTTGGCAATGAACGCGTTGCTGTCGTCGCTCTCTCCTCTGATGAAGCCAACCACCGCATCCACGGCATTGCGGACATAAGCGGGCGGAGCGTTCTGTGCGAATGCGCTCACAGATGACGCACCAAGCAATAGCCCAAGGCATAGCGTCACAAACGCAATGCGCCATAGGGCCGACAAGCGGATCGCCTGCATCTCACTCTTCCTTGTTTTGCGCCAGAGCTGCCGGCTTCTCCCGCCGCTCTCTGGCAGCTCCATGTCAAGGACGTGTCGAGAATGCCAGCTCGCACGGCGGCGACCAGGCGGGGCTGACGTTCGTTGAGCCCCGCGAGATCGCGATCGGCGGCATCACGGCGTTCTCTAAGTCTCGCGCGTTTCGACCGGCCTAATTGGGCCACGGCGCGACATAGCGACAAATTCGGCGACCGGGCTACCCGCTCCAACCCGGTCACTGACTTAGCAAACGCAACAATGTCGTGTTGTCGCCGAAAGCGGTCACTCGGCTCCCATGGAGTAAGTCACTTCGGCCTGGCGACCGGGATGGCCCAAAGTCGCCGACATCAGACTTTGCCGCCCTTGCACTTGCGGGGAAAATCTGGCGCGGGCAAAGTCGCTGTCGCTCACGGGGAGATGCATGCGATCTGCTGTTTTGGCGTTGGCTGCCATAGCTGCAATTGGGCTCGCCCCTTCGAGGGCCGCGGCTCTGTGTTTCAATGAAGGCCCTCAGTTCGCCGAGATCGTCTCCACGCCTGACGGACTTGCCTTTGCAGCGGGATCAAGTCACGCGCCTGCGCTCGAACCAGGCGAGTTGCTTTATCGGAGCTGGGACCTCGAAAACGACCCGCCCACGCCGCCGCCTGGCTTGGCGCCGATCACGCGTATCGAACTAATCCGGGCTGTGGGATGGCGGACAGATCGCGACCTGATGCGTACTGTCGAAGCGGAAAATGCGTCATACTGGCCGCGGCTGCAGATTTACAGAGAGCGTCTCGAATCCGGCGCTGCCGCAGAAGAGTTGACCGCGCTCGACCCCGGACGCCAGCCCACCGCGCCCCAATCCTTCGCCATCTATCGAATGCGGGTGGAGCAAACATTGCGCGGTGAGGCGCGCACGCGCTTTGAGCTCACGACGCGGACAATCGATGCGCTTGATCGCCGTTTGTTTATCATAGCACCGCGCGGTCGCACCCGAGAAGACCGGCAGGAGCTGCGCGAGCGCGGCATAGTCATTGAAGTGAGCCGGTCGGATGAGTGTCAATACGGATATGGCTTCGCCCCCAACAGGCGCTTTCTGTTCTACTGGGCGGGCGATTTGCTAGTCGCGGCAGCGCTTGTTTCGCCAGAAGCCTACCGCGCCCTTAGCGCGCCGAGCGGAGCGCCCTCGGACAGCCGAGGTTGACGACGCCGATGATCGGGCTTTGAGACATAGGGGCCGGCTTCTTAGCGGAGCGTCGGGCCAAGCGAGGTGAGGTCAGAATGCGAGGGATTGTATGCGCCGCGCTTGTGGGAATGCTCGGTTTCGCATCGCCAGCAGGAGCTGAGCAATTAGAACTGCGCTGTTCGCAGGACGCCGCACAGATGTACGTCCGCGACGGAGATAGCGTCATCAACGTGGATTCGGGGGATGGCCCTGAAATAACGCTCAGCCTCGACTTAGAGAGCAAGACCTTCCCGTGGATGGAAACGCCGGGCGTATTCTTGATCGACGACCGTTCTATCGTGGCCATGCATGCCAGCGAGGAACACCACGGCGTTTGGGACATCGATCGCGCGAGCGGACGAATGGTGGCGGTGACGCACTCCGATCGCGGCGGCGCCTGGATCGTCAATCGTATCGAGGGCCGATGCACCGGGCCTGATGGGGTGACGCCGTTCTGAGCGCGTTGAGAAGACCATCTGATTTCTGCGCTGAACAATGTTGGCGGGTTTGGCGACTGACCTAGTCGCTCCGAAGCTGCCGGCGACGACCTGCCCGTTCGAACGGCTCACGTTCGCCGAAAACGGACGTTTCAGGTTTCGAAACGAGCGTCTTCTTTGCGGCGCATTCCCGACACCCCCGTGTCGACGCGACGCTCCCGGTACATCCTAGAAGCCGCGCTCGACCTCGGTATGCCGCATCAACAGACGGTCAAGCGCTAAGCCACTCACGTCGGGTGCCAATGTCCTGACGTTGCGCTTACTCCTGCTCCTCTAGCAGCGACCGAAGCATCCACGCGGTTTTCTCGTGCACGTTGAGGCGCTGGGTCAGTAAGTCTGCGGTTGGTTGATCGTTGGCGGACTCGACAAGCGGAAAGATACCGCGCGCCGTGCGCGCCACAGCCTCGTGGCCTTTGACCAGCACGCGCACCATATCCAGCGCTTTGGGCGTCTTTGCTGGCGCATCATCGACCGAGCTTAGCTGACCAAACTCCGCATAGCTGCCAGGCGCAGCGTGTCCCAGCGCGCGAATGCGCTCTGCAATTGGATCGACCGCGTTCCACAGCTCCGTGTATTGGGTCATGAACATCGCATGGAGCGTGTTGAACATGGGGCCGGTGACATTCCAGTGGAAATTGTGCGTGGTGAGATAGAGCGTGTAAGTGTCTGCCAGCAACTTGGACAATTCGCGCGCAATCTTTTCACGATCCGCGTCCGATATTCCAATATCTATCTGCCTTGCGTCCGTCTTCGCCATATCATCTCTCCTTCTATACGCCGGCACTTAGTCCGCGGTAAGCCACGTAGGCTGCAACGACCAAAACAAAGACCGCAAACACACGCTGTAGTAAGGCGCGCCGCGCCGCGAGCTTGCGGCTCGCCCATACGCCGATCGCGCCGCCGACTATCCCGCCAGCAATCATCCACCCAGCGACGTCCCAGAGGACGTATCCCGAAAGCGCGTAATTGAACGCCGTCGTCGCCCCAAAGAGCGCGACGGCGAGTAGCGATGAGCCAACCGCATTGAGCATCGGCATGCGCGAGCCGAGCATGAGGCCGGGTACGATCAAGAAGCCGCCGCCAATGCCAAAGAATCCCGATGCGAGGCCAACAACCAGCCCGATCCCAACCAGTCGCACGGCGATGCGCGGGTTGAGTTGAACATCCGCGAGCCCGTCACCTGATGCTGGGCGCCACATGGAAAGAGCCACAGCGGCCATCGCCAGCGCGAACATCAGCATGAGCGGTTCTGGATCGATCAACTTGCCGATCGTCGAGCCCAAGGCGGCGCCGGCAATCCCCGCCAGTGCAAAGGTAATCGCGCACGGCCATTTCACCGTGCCACGCCGCGCGTGCCCCAAGAGATTGGCTGCGGCGTTTACCGAAACGCCTAGCGCGCTGGTGCCGATGGCGAAATGCGTGTTGGGAACGCCAACAAAATAGAGAAGCAGAGGAACCGCCAAGACGGAGCCACCTCCCCCAAGGAGGCCCAGCAGAAATCCGACACCCGATCCCGAAATGAGCGCTGCAATCGCCTGCCAGTCCATCTCCGCCCCTGACTTGCTTTAAATTAGCTTGTTCTTATATATAGAAGGTATCGAATTTCGCAAGGAGAGCGCCATGCGCCCGGATGTCCACGCCTTCTTCCACGAACCCACCAACACCGTCACGTATTTGGTCGCCGATCTAGCAACCAAGAAAGCGGCGCTGATTGATCCGGTGCTCGATTTTGAACCGGCATCGGGGAAGGTCTGGCGCGCATCCGTCGACAACGTGCTTGCCGAAGCCAAACGACTGGGCTTGACGATCAGTTGGATATTGGAGACCCACGCGCACGCCGATCACTTGTCAGGCGCGCAGCCCGCCCGCGCGGCCACTGGCGCGCCGATTGTCATCGGCGACCACATCCGCGACGTTCAGCACATCTTCGCGCCAAAATTCCTCGCCGAAGACATTACCGATGATTACGAGGCGTTCGACAAGCTCGTGCATGAGGGCGATACGCTTCCACTGGGCGAGTTGACGATTAGCGTGCTGCACACGCCGGGCCACACGCCCGCCTGCGTTACCTATGTGATTGGCGATGCCGCCTTCGTCGGCGACACTTTGTTTATGCCGGATTACGGCACTGCGCGGGCGGATTTCCCGGGCGGCGATGCGGCTTCGCTTTATCGATCGATTCGTAAAATCCTGGCGCTTCCAACCGATACCCGGATCTTTGTGGGGCATGACTACAAGGCGCCCGGACGCGACGCCTATGCCTGGGAGACCAGCGTCGCCGCCGAGCGCGCAAAGAACGTTCAGGTCAATGATACAATCGACGAGGATGCCTTTGTTGCCGCACGAAAAGCGCGCGACGCAACGCTCGCAGCCCCGCGTCTGCTGTTACCATCCTTGCAAGTGAACATTCGCGGTGGACGCCTGCCGCCGGCTGATAAGGATGGTGTCGTTCGCTTCCGTATTCCAATCACTGACGCCAGTTAGGCGTCAAAGAATTCCGCATCCGGCGCCTGGCCAATGAGTTCCGCGAGCCAGGCGCCGAGATCTTCCCGAACCTGTGCAATCGAGACGTCCGCGCGATAGACTAGATCGCCCTGCGAAAGCGAGCGCTCAAGCAACATGGCAGGCGGTCCACCCGCGCCCAGCGGCGCATAAAAATGTTGGAACAAGGCCGACACATCTTCCGCATGCGCGCCAGGATTTTGAGTGAGCTGCGTTGAGGCTCGATCGTAAGCGCTTCTGATGCGCTCAAGCTTGCCTCGCGCCGCCGCATCAGCGATTGCGCGTTCGGTCACGGCGATGCCGCCGAGCGGCAGTTGGTCGGTTGGAAAGCTGCCAAAGCCAGCAAAGGCGCGCTGAATGTCGATATGCGCCGCGAGCGGCACGGACTCTCCAACTTCAACACCGCGCAAACGCGCCATCGCCGCCAAGGCTGGCCGGCGCGCGAGCTGCGACCGCATCACCATGCCCGTACTGCCGGGGCTCGGCACGGTGATTGCTGCGGCCTCGCCAGCAGCAACAGCCGCGCTTCCCTCAGCCAGAGGAAGATAGGCGACTTCCAAATCGTTCGCAGGATCGAGGCCGCTGCGCCGCGCCGCCGCCTGGAAAATGATATCGCCGCCGCCGCCGCGGCCACTGCCGATAGGACCGCTCACGACAACGCGCTTACCTCGAAGGTCGGCAAAGCTTCGAACATCCTCCCCCGCGACTTGGAAGAAGCCACGCCAAAAATTGAGACTGTAAAGGCGGAGGTCAGGGACTGCGCCGGCTATGCGCTTCTTCGCAGCGATGTAGCTCATCGCCAACATGCCGGACGCCTCGCCCGTTTGGAGCAACGCATCCGACTCGCGCGACTCTGCCACAGGGATGAGGCGTACCGGCAAGTCGGGATCGCGCGCGATCGCCAATAACAACGGAAACACATGCGGATTGGGTGGAGAAACCAATCCTATCGCATCCGCGGGAGCAGCGATCGCCGGCCAAGCGCGAGCGCATGCAGCGACGCCGGCTAAAGCGGCGGCGGCGGAGAACGCGCGCCGACTGAGATGCTGACTCATACCTACCTCCCGCGATCTATGATTTGCGGGCCGGGCAGGTCCGAATGCCGAGAAGCGCGTACGCTGGACAGAAGCCAATCAGCCCAGTTAGCAGCGGAACCAGACCAAACCACGCCCATGGCGTCTTCGGACCGATGAACACGAGCGAAATGATCGCAAGCCCTGCAACGACCCGAATGACGCGGTCGAGCGTACCTTCATTGATAGGCATGTCTTCCTCCTATTCTGCAGCTCGCAGATGCCGGGGAGGCGTTATTGCTGCTGGCGTGCCGTCGATCGGTTTCTCGTCGTCACGCATCACGATGTAGATCGCGGGAATAACCAGGACCGTGAGTAGAGTCGATGAGGCGAGCCCAAACAGAAGCGAGATCGCGAGCCCCTGGAAAATCGGATCAAACAGGATCACTGCCGCGCCAATCATCGCAGCCACCGCCGTCAACAAGATTGGCTTGAAGCGGATGGCCCCTGCTTCAAGCAGCACTTCGCGCAGTGACTTATCCTCCGTGTGCGCGTGGCGCACGAAGTCCACCAAGAGAATGGAGTTGCGGACGATGATGCCGGCCAAGGCGATGAAACCAATCATCGACGTAGCCGTGAACGGCGCATTGAATAGAATATGGCCGATAACGATACCAATCAGCGTGAGCGGAATGGGCGTCAAAATAACAAGCGGCAGTTTGAAGCTTTTGAACTGCGCGACCACCAGAATGTAGATGCCGAGTAGCGCCACCATGAACGCCGCGCCCATATCACGGAACGTCACATAAGTGATCTCCCACTCCCCATCCCACAGCAGCGTCGGCGTCGCCTCATCTTCCGGCTGGCCGTAGAGGCTGATGGCGGGACGCGGTAGGTTGCCCCAATCATGGTTCTGAATTGCGTCATCGACCGCCAGCATGCCGTAGATCGGCGCCTCATAAGCACCAGCCAATTCGGCCATCACCATTTCAGCGTAGCGCCCGTCGCGGCGAAACACTGGATATGAACCCTGCTCCCTTTGGGCGGACACCACCTCGCCGAGTTGCACCAAGCGAGAGCCGTTAGCGGCCATGGCGACAGGCATAGCCGCAAGATTCTCAGACCATGTCCGCGACGATTGCGGTAGGCGCACGGCGATTTCGATTGGATTGCGACCTTCGCCGCGATGGGAATAACCGACGACTTGACCGCCGAGCGTGGCGGCGACCGAGTCCAGAACATTCTGCTCGGACACGCCAAAATATTCGAGTTGCGCACGGTCCGGCGTCAGCCGCAATCGTGGACGTTGTTGGCCGTAGCTGTCATCGATATCGACAATGTAGGGCACGCTATCAAAAATCCGCCGTACTTCACCGGCGACCGCGCGGCGCGTTTCAGCATCAGGCCCGTAAATTTCGGCAAGCAGCGTCGAGATAACCGGCGGCCCCGGCGGCACTTCAACGACGCGAACGGCCGTCCCTTCCGGCACAGTAAGCGCGCTGAGGCGCTCGCGCATATCGAGCGCGATGGCGTGACTTGCGCGGTCGCGATCGTGACGGGGCGCGAGCGTCACTTGGAGATCGCCAAGCTCTGGGCGATTGCGCAAATAGTAGTGGCGAACGAGACCATTGAAATTGAAGGGCGCCGCCGTCCCCGCATAAGCATCGACGGACACGACTTCGGGGATCTGCTCGACGACGCGTGCGGCCTCGATCAGCACGCGCTCGGTCTCTTCGAGCGACGCGCCCTCCGGCAGATCGACAACCACTTGCACTTCCGACTTATTGTCGAATGGCAGCAGCTTCACGCGAACGATGCCGAAACCGAAAAGCGAGCACGCAACCACCGTCGCGACGCCGACGCCGATGAGGAATGTGCGCGCGCTCTTGCGCGAGCGGATGACCGGCGTTGCGACGCGCCGATAGAGCCGACCGAGGACGCCTTCATCGTGTCCATGAGCGGCATGTCCGCCAGCCAACGCCTTGCGGGCGAAGCGGATCATCAGCCACGGCGCCAGGATCATGGCGACAAAGAACGAGAACAGCATCGCCGCCGACGCATTCGCCGGTATCGGCGCCATGTATGGCCCCATCAACCCCGACACAAACATCATGGGAAGCAGCGCCGCCACGACTGTGAGGGTCGCGATAATGGTGGGATTGCCAACCTCCGCGACGGCCTCAATGGCTGCCTGCTGGCGCGAGCGCCCGTCGTCCATCCCCCAGTGCCGGGCAATATTTTCAATCACGACGATCGCATCGTCGACCAAGATGCCGATCGAGAAGATGAGCGCGAACAAGCTGACGCGATTGATGGTGTAGCCCATCAAGTTCGAGGCAAAGAGAGTCAGCAGAATGGTCGTCGGAATGACGAACGCCGTCACCATTGCTTCACGCCAGCCAATGGTGAAGCCGATCAGCACAACGATCGACAGGGTTGCTAGGCCCAGGTGAAACAGAAGTTCATTGGCCTTCTCGTTCGCCGTCTCCCCGTAGTTGCGCGTGATTGTGGCGTGAACACCTTCCGGAATGAGCCGGCCTTCAAGCTGGTGCAGGCGCCGTTCGATAGATTGGGAGACAATCACCGCGTTGGCGCCATCGCGCTTGGCGATGGCGAGGCTGACCGCCGGCGCCATGAAGCTCTCGCCTTCTTCGCCATCGCGCGTGAAACGCCAGACTCGCGCCTGGTCCTCTCGCGGCGCCATGCTCACTTCGGCGACGTCCCGCAGGTAGACAGTACGGCCATCGGCGGCGCGAACGGTCAGCAATCCAATGTCGGACGGCTCGTCAAGCGTGCGGCCAATGACTGCCGAACTGGTTTCGCTGCGTCCGCGAAGATCACCGCCGGGGAATGAACGGTTCGCATTGCGCACTGCGTCGATCACAGAACTCAGCGGCACGCCGTAAAGCGACAGGCGCCCTGGGTCCGGCGCCACGCGAATCTCTTGAGGCCGGCCGCCGACGATGAAAGTTAGGCCGACGTCGTCCACCTTGATTAACTCGCTCTGCAGCTCGTCAGCGATTTGATAGAGCGCCTGATCATTCCATCGATCAGCAACGCTTGCCTCAGGCGATAGCGTGATGACGGCGATCGGCACATCGCTGATGCCACGCGCTACGATGTGCGGTTCTGGAATGCCAACGGGGATTCGGTTGATATTGGCGGCGATTTCCTCGTGGATGCGTGTAATGGCGTCATCCGGGTCTGTGCCGACTTCAAACCGCGCCGTCACCAAAACCGAGTCATCTTGCGTTTGGCTGTAGACGTGTTCGACGCCGTCTATGCCACGGACAATCGTCTCCAGGGGCTTGGTGACGAGCTCTACCGCATCCGGCGCACGCAAGCCATCGGCGCGCACCAAGATGTCAACGAGCGGTACGCTGATTTGGGGCTCTTCTTCCCGCGGAATAGTGAAGAGCGCGAGGAGACCCAGTGCGATAGCCGTTAAGAGAAAGAGCGGCGTCAGCGGTGACTGGATGGTCGCCTTGGTGATGCCGCCAGAAAGACCGAGCTTCATGCGCCGGTCTCCGCCGGCACGATTTGATCGCCGTCACGCAGCCCCGACAAGATCTCGACGCCGTTTTCCATACCCTCCATGGGAGTCGGCGCGCCACGTTGAACCGGCGCCTCAAGGGTTCGACCGTCCCGCCACAAACGCACATAATCGACGCCATAGCGCGTCACGATGTAAGTGGCGGGAATGACGTAGGCTTGCCGCTCGCCCGCAGGCGCCAGAACACGCACGCGCGACCCGATGAACTCGCTCTCAAAGCTTGACGCATCGAGATCAGCCGTGACGAGGCCATTGTCGATCGCTGGATAGACTTGACGCACACGGGCCATGCGAACCTCGGTGCCGCCGTCGCTGACGATGCGGATATCTTGCCCTTCGCGCAAAGCGCTTGCCTCGCCTTCGGGTACCTCGATCCGGAGCACGCGCGCACCCGTGGAGACCGCAACGACAATATCGCCCGGGATAACGACTGCACCTTGGGGGATGGGCAATCGCGTGACCCGTCCGTCCGCAGGCGCATAGACGCGCCCCTGCGCAGCAACCGCGCCCGCAGCGCCGGCCTGGGCGCGCGCGGCGCGCAACTGCGCCTCAGCCGCCCGCGCTTCGGCCTGCACAGCGTCCATGCGCGCCTGCGCATATACGCCGCGTTCAAACAAGAATTGAGCGCGCTGCAAATCGCCGCGAGCACGCTCCGCCGTTGCTTCCGCCGCCGCAACGCTTGCATTGCCCGCCTGCGCTTCGAGTGAAAGGCGCTGGTCCGCCACGATCGCGAGCAATTGACCGCGACGAACCTGATCGCCTTCGCGAACCAAAAGGCTTTGAACCGTGCCGCTGATGCGCGCGCGCGCATCGCCCACATCGCGATTGGTGAGCACCGCGGCGACCGTCTTGTAGTCGGGCGCCGTCTGTTGCGCGACTGTGATCACCCCGGCAGGAGGCGCTGCAGGCGACGTCGGCGCTTCCGCCTCCTCGCGCCCACAGCTCGCCAACGCGAGCGCCAAGACGACTGTTGTAACCAATTTCGACACGCGAAGCCCGCCCATCTCTTTCCCCGTTAGCGCGGATCGCGGACAGCGCCGCTTGCCGGATCAATCGTCACCGTTGGCAGTCCAGCCATTTTCCAGGCGCCGATCCCACCACGCATGTGCGCCCGCAGCGGTACGCCTGCCTTCGCCGCGGCATCGAACGCGGTTGCAGAGCGTTTTCCCGAGCCGCAATGGAAGACGATCGGACGCCTTTCATCGCGCGGCAATTCCGCCGGATCGAATGTCGAGAGCGGATAGAGCAGCGCGCCGTGAATGCGCTCAGCGGCATATTCCATCGGCTCGCGCACATCGATCAGAACGATCTCGCCCCGCGCGAGCGCCGCGGAGATCTCTTCAGGGGACATGGTGGGTGGATTATTGAACATGTTCATCTCCGGGCCGATTGCTCTGGATCAAGAGTGCAAAAGCTGCGCGCCAAGGCGGCGATAACGTCGCGCACCACCTCGCTCTGCAGTGAATAATGGATGGATTGGCCGTCACGACGAGCGGCAACCAAGCGCTCGCGCCGCATCACAGCCAAGTGTTGGGAAACTGTCGATTCCCGCAGGCCCAGCGCCGCGGCCAGCTCCCCTACCGTCTCCTCGCCTGAGGAGAGATGGCAGGCGAGCATTAGCCTGTGTGGGCTCGCCAGGACCTTCAAAACCTGGCTCGCCGCCTCGGCCCGATCCGCCGGTAGAGGGCTTCTTCGTTTCATACTTGCGTATATACGGATTTGCTCATATATAGTCAAGCAGAAGGCGAAGAGACGCCCCGCCGAACGGGCGGATTAAGACGGAGGAAACCAATGGCCGAGGTCGTCGTTCTGGGCGCAGGGCTGGGCGGCGTGATCGCCGCGTACGAAATCAAAGAGAAGTTGCGCGGCAAGGATCGCCTGACTGTTATCTCGAAGGGCGATTCATATTTCTTTGTCCCATCCAATCCGTGGGTGGCGGTGAGTTGGCGCGACCGCTCGTCTATCGAAGTCAAACTACCGCCCGTCATGAAGAAGAAGGGCATCAACTTCATCAATGTCGGCGCCAAGCGCCTCCATCCCAGCGAAAACCGCGTCGAGCTCGAAGACGGCCGCTCGATCCCGTACGATTATCTGGTCATCGCGACCGGTCCCGAACTCGCATTCGACGAGATCCCAGGCTTCGGCCCCAACGCCAACACCCAATCGATTTGCCATGTCGACCATGCGGAACAAGCCGCAAATGCGTTCGAGCGCTTCTGCAAGAACCCGGCGCCAATCGTCGTCGGCGCCGTGCAAGGCGCGAGCTGCTTTGGCCCGGCTTATGAATTCGCGATGATCCTCGACACTGAGCTACGCAAGCGCCGCATCCGTGATCGCGTGCCCATGACGTTCGTCACCTCAGAACCCTATGTCGGGCACCTCGGCCTGGATGGCGTCGGCGACACCAAGGGTCTGCTCGAAAGCGAAATGCGCAACCGCCACATCAAGTGGATCACGAACGCGCGCGTCGCTTCCGTCGATCAGGGTGTGATGCATGTCGAAGAGATAAATGAGGACGGCTCGGTCAAGGCAGCTCACGATCTCCCGTTTGGCTATTCCATGATGCTGCCCGCCTTCCGTGGCGTGGACGCAATCAAAGGGCTGGAGGGCCTCACCAATCCGCGTGGGTTTGTGTTGATCGACAAGCACCAACGCAACCCCGCGTTCCCAAACATCTTCAGCATCGGCGTCACCGTTGCGATCCCGCCCATGGGCAAAACGCCCGTGCCGGTGGGCGTGCCGAAGACGGGATTCATGATCGAATCAATGGTGACCGCCACGGCGGAAAACATTGGCGCGCTTGTGCGGAGCAAAGAGCCGGAGACCGAGGCGACATGGAACGCGATCTGTCTAGCCGATTTCGGCGACGGTGGCGTCGCGTTCGTCGCACAACCGCAAATTCCTCCCCGCAATGTCAATTGGTCCGCCGAAGGCAAGTGGGTTCACTTGGCTAAGGAGGCCTTCGAAAAATACTTCATCGGCAAAGTGCGCAAGGGAAAGAGTGAGCCGTTCTACGAGAAGCTCGTGATGGACACCCTCGGCATCAAGAAGGTGAAACCGGAGACCTGACAACATGCCAGCGCTCACTCAAGTCGCTTGCCCAGCGTGCGGCACTGGGAATCGCATCGGCGCCGGCCGCGATCCACTCGCTGCGAAGTGCGGCCAGTGCGGCGCCCAGCTCATCGCCGGCGCCCCAATCGATGTCGACGATGAAGCATTCGCCAAACACTTGGCGAACACCAAGGGTTTGGCGGTGCTCGATGTATGGGCGCCGTGGTGTGGTCCGTGCCGGATGATGGCCCCGCAGTTTGCCGATGCGGCTCAACGCCTCGCCGGCAAGGCCGTTTTTCTGAAGATGAATGCAGACCTTTGTCAGTCGCCAGTTCGTCTCGGCGTTCGCGGCATCCCTGCACTCTTTTTGTTCGAAGACGGCAAGAAGATCGCCCATCAAGCCGGCCTGATGACGGCTGACGGGCTCATGCAATGGATTCAAACTGCACGGAGAACACCATGACCCTTGATCGCGCTGTTTTGGCATTCGCCGGATTCGTCGTTCTCGTGAGTCTTACGCTTGCGCATTTTGTTCATCCCGCCTGGATCTGGCTAACGGTCTTCGCCGGCGCCAACATGCTGCAAGCAGCTTTCACAGGCTTTTGTCCCGCCGCGATGATCTTCAAAGCCTTTGGCGTGAAAGCGGGATGCGCGTTCAAATGAAGCGTTCGCATATCGCGGCGATAGGTGCGGCCGCCTTGGCGCTGGCGCCGCTATCTGCACACGCACAGAGCCTCGATGACGCAATCGCCGCCGCTATCGAAACAAGCCCGGTGCTGGACGCAGCTGATGCTCGCGTCGATGGTGCGCGTGCGCGTCTCACGCAAGCACGCTCAGCCTTGCTCCCTCAGGTGACAGCGCGTGGCCAATACGCGCAAGCGGAGACTGACTATGGCGCCGGCACGATTGAGATCGAGCCGCGTTCCGGCGTGATCGCCGCCGAGCAGCTTATCTTTTCGGGCGGCCGCGCCATTGCCGGCGCGCGCCAGGCACGCGCCGGCCGGGACGCAACCATCGCCGAGCGCAACGGCGTGCGGGGCGCACTCATTGCCGACGCCGCGGAAGCTTATCTCGGCGTCCTCACCAGCCGCCGCGCCGTGCGATTACGCGCCGCCAACCTTGCGGCTCTCACACGTTTGGCTGATCAGGCAGAACTCCGTTTTGACGCTGGCGACATCCCGCGCAGCGAGCTTGCCCAAGCCCAGGCGCGCCGCGCTGCCGCACTGGCGGCGATGGCGCAGGCGCGCGCTGATGACGCCGCCGCAGTTTCACGTTTCCGCCGGATCATTGGCATTGAACCAAGCGACCTCGCCGCAGTCACCACGCCGCCTGAGACGCCGCTTGCGCTGGAGGAGGCAATCCGCGCCGCGCAAGACGCGAACCCTCAACTCGTCGCGCTCCGGGAAGCTGAAGACGCAGCCTCCGCCGGCATTTGGCGCGCCGCGGCGCAGCATGCGCCGACGGTCGCTGTTAGCCTGGAATCGAGCACAATCCGCGATGAGTTTTTGCCTGGATACCGCGCCGAGGGCACGGCTGTGGTGGCGCGCGCATCGATCCCCCTCTTCACCGGTGGACGGATCAGCGGCGAAGTGCGCGAAGCGCGCGCCAGCCTTGCTGAGGCGCGCGCGTTGCGACACGCGGCCGAACGCGGAGTCGTCGATGATGTAACGGCGGCGTTCGAAGGTAACCGGGCCGCCGGAGAAGCCGAGGTTGCCGCCCGCCTTCAGGTCGAGGCGTCACGTACGGCGCTGCAGAGCATCCGCGACGAAGCAGAGATTGGTCAAAGGCCGACTCTCGATGTCCTCGACGCAGAGCGCGACTTCCTTCAGGCCGAACTCGATCTCGACCGCGCCCATGCCGCAGTGATCATTTCTGCGTACAGATTGCGCGCCCTCACTGGCATGCAATGATCGAGCACCCACTGCGGCGAGCGCTCGACGCAGAAACCCACGCGCGCCCGAGTGTGGCGGTCAGCGCGCCCGCCACCGTCTTCCACTTGGCTCTCACTGGAGTTTCATCGCCCGAGACAGAACTCGACGCGCGAGTCTCGGCAATGGGCGGAAAGTTCCTACACAGCACCGACCGTCAAGCGGTGTGTGAGACGCCATCGGGGCGCCTAAAGTGGGAGCGCCACAGCGAGTTCATCACATGGACGCTGTTCGTTGAGGGAGCGTTGCACGAAGCCTTGCCGCCGCCATGGTGGTCGGAATTCGGCGGCGAATGTGTTGCATCCTTGGAAGTCGTGATTGCGCCAGGCGAGGACGCAGAGGTCGCGCTCGCCGAGCGCCGGCAGGAGCTCGCTCAATCAAGCGTCAGTGGCGGCTTCGCTACGGTCCAATCCGACTTCCGCATCGGCAAGAGCGGCAGAACGCTGATCAAGGTTGCGCTCAAGGGTGATGACCCGGCGAGATTCGGACGCTTGATTCGTCGCCTCATCGAACTGGAAACCTACCGCAGCATGGCGCTGCTAGCTTTGCCGGTTGCGCAAGAGGCCTTGCGCGCGCTGGATCAGCTCGAATCCGATTTGCGGAGCGTGTCCGGCGGCATGCCCGCCGTAAGCGACAACGCGGCGGACGCCCAACTTCTCACCGATCTAACCACTCTCGCCGCACGACTCGAACGCGTGCGTTGCGATGTCAGCTTTCGTTTGGGCGCTTCAGACGCGTATGCGGCGCTGTTCGCACAGCGCATTGTAGAATTGCGCGAAGAAAGGATCGAGGGATCGGAACGAATATCGGTGTTCCTTAATCGCCGCTTCGCGCCGGCAATGGCCACATGCGCGTCTCTCACCAGACGCCTTGATGCTGCAGGTTTGCGTATCGATCGCATCTCGGCGTTGCTGCGCACGCGCGTCGATGTCGCCGTTGAACGGCAGAACAGCGCGTTGTTAACGTCGATGAATGAGCGCGCCGCTGCTCAACTTCGCCTGCAACAAGCCGTAGAGGGGTTATCGGTTTTCGCGATCGCCTACTACTTGACCGGTTTGCTTGAACGTCCTCTCGCAGCGCTTGGCGAGTACTGGCCTTGGCTCGACGCGCCGCTTATCCCTGCGCTCATTGCTATCGCCGCCGTCGCCAGCATAGGGCTCGGGGTTCGGCGGCTCAAGAAAGAGCTGCCCGCGCCTCAGCCGTGACTTGGCCCGCCATAGACTTCACAGAGGACGCCAATCAGCCGCTCCGCGATCGGGTCCGCCAGCCGGTAATAAATCGTCTGCGCATCACGGCGGGTCGCCACCAACCCATCTGCTCTGAGCTTGGCCAAGTGTTGGGACAGCGCCGACTGACTGAGATTCACGTATTCACCGAGTTCGGTCACTGAGAGTTCGGAGCCGCTGAGACGGCACAGCACCGTCAGACGTTGCTCGTTCGCCAAGAGCTTCAACAAGCGCGCCGCTTCCACGGCGCGCGGTTCCAGATGCTCGACAGGACGAACACTTGCCGACGCAGGCTTGCGGCGCGCGCTCGCAACCTTGCGCAGCGGCGCGCGTGCACTCGCTCGTTTTGCAGCCGATCCCATGTAACTCCTCGTTTCTCTTTCTAATTTAGCAAATCCGAATAAGTCTTCAAGCCGCACTCGCAGCGCCATGGTCCAAATCGACCCAGACATTGGCGATGGTCCTCAACGCTGGCCTATGGGTAACCACAATCGCCAAGCGCCCCGGCGCTTCATCGATGTAAGCGCGAATGGACCGCATCACATTCGCCTCCGTCGCGGCATCTAGGCCTTCGCTTGGCTCATCAAGCAGAAGCAAAGGGCGACCGGAGATAAACGCGCGCGCGAGCCCAATGCGCCGCGCCTCCCCACCCGAAAACCCTTCACCCAGCGCATTGATCGCAGCGTCGAGCCCGCCCGCATGCGCAACAACATTGTCGACGTGAGCGCGCCGCAGCGCCTCCCACATGCGCGCATCGTTCGCGGCCGGCGCGCCGAGTTCGAGATTTTCCCGAACTGTCCCTGGCAACAGAGCGACGTTCTGCGGTGCGTACGCGATCAATTCCGCCAAGTCCGCTCGATGTTCAGCTGCCGTACCGCCGATCCGGACGATGCCCGCGTGCGACGTGCGCTGCCCGAGTAAAGTGCGCAACAAAGTCGATTTTCCTGCTCCGCTTCGTCCGGCCAAAACGGCAATCTCTCCCGCATTCGCCACGAACGACACGCCGGCGCGCAATGGGCGACCAGAGTCGCCCAGGACGGCAAATTCCCCAACCTCGACTACCGGCGACCCGTTTGAGGCTGCGGATGCCACGTGGCGCGGGATTTCGGAGAGGAGCGACGCCACACGCGCACGCGCATGCAATCGTTCTTGCAAACGTGCGCCGACTTCCGAGCGCGCTTGTACCTGCTCCCCGAGGGCAAGGCTCGCCAACACTGAGGCGACGAGCGTGGCGGGATCGGCGCCTTGTAGGTGCGCACTTAGGATCACGATCATGATGACGGCGACCCACACGCCGCCAATCACTGCAGCGAAGAGTGCTCCCGAACGCGCGGCAGCTATTTCGCTCTCTTCAATCTCAGCAGCGACAGAATCGAGCATCGCGAGCACGGTCGGCGCTGCCCCCAGAGTTGCAACCTCATCGCGCCCTCTCTCAAGCGATGCCGACAACGCTCTAAGATGCGCCATTTGCTGGACGACCCGGAAGCCGCTCGTGGCGCTCACTGCGTTTGCAAGATAGGGCGCACCCCAGAAGACGAAACCGAACGTAAGCGCCACAATGATTGCTTGGTATGGACCGATAAACATCAGCGCGATCAACGCGGCTAGGAAGCCGCCCCACGCCGCGGCAGCAGGCGCTTTGACCTGGACCAAGTCCGCTTCGATCGCCTCCACGTCACGCATCACGCGCGCGTCGACATCCCCCAGTGCCGACAGCGACGGTTCGCGTGCTTGCCTGCGCGCGAAAGCCAAGAAGAGCTGCGGCCGCAAGACCGCGCTTTCCGCGAGGACGGCGTCATGTCCAATCACGCGCTCCGCGTAACGGCTGAGCGTGCGTGTCAGCGCAAAGAATCGCACCGCCGCACTCGGCGCTAGGAAATTGAAGGCATGCGCAATAGCTGGCCCTGCAGCGCCCACGATCGCAGCTGAAGCCAGGAACCATCCTGCCGATCCAACGAGCGCGACCGAAGCGGCCCCTGCCAGCGCTGCGAGCGCCAGCGTCAGACGCCGATAGGATTTCAAATCGCCGCTCATCTGAGCGCCACTTGGACGCTTTGATCCGCTGCGGCGCATAGAGCGGGAGAATGTGTAGCTGCGATAATAATTCGGCCGCGCGAAACGCGCTTTAGAGTTTCGATGAGCGTTCGCTCCGACTGCATGTCGAGATGGGCCGTCGGTTCATCCAGCAACAACACCGGCGTCTCGCGAAGCAGCGCGCGTGCAATAGCAAGACGCCGCCCTTCTCCGCCGGATACACCAAGTGCGATTTCTCCGAGCGGACGATCAAGTAGATCGCGCGCTACTTGATCTTGAACCGCGAGCCCTACTTGTCGGAGCGCATTGATCATTTGCTCGTCGCTGTAAGCCGCTCCGAGCGCCAAGTTCTCGCGAACCGTGCCCGCAAACAGGAAAGGCGATTGTACGACGAGAACCGGAGCCGCGCCGTGTGCGCGTTGCAAGGAGCCTGCCGCCGGCGCGCGCAATCCGGCGATCGTGTGCAGCAGCGCCGACTTCCCGGCGCCAGATTCGCCAGTGAGGACACTGATCTGGTCTTGAAGGAAGACCGCATCTATCGGCCTTGTAACTGATCCGCCGGCGAAGCCGACTTGCAGTCTTATCGCCTCAACGCGACCGGCTGCTCCGGCGCACTCCTGCCCCACCATCTCGGTCGTGGCATCCGCCCAGAACGGCGTTAATCGCTCCGCCGCCGCCGCCGCATCGGCGCGGTCGTGATAGGCCTGGGCAAAGCGACGGAGCGGCGCAAAAAACTCTGGCGCAATCATCAGCGCCGCGAAGCCTTCAACCGGCGTGACGGTCTCGCCCGTGGAAAATGGCATAATCCCCAACAGCGAGAGCCCCACATAGGTGGCGACCAAGGCGATAGAGAGCGTGGCGAAGAAGTCGATCGTCGCGGAGGAAAGAAACGCAACGCGCAAAACGCCGACGCTCGCGCTGCGATGGGTCTCCGCATGGCGCCGCAAACGCTGCGCTTCCATCGCCTCGGCGCCATATGCGGAAATAATATCCAGGGCGCGCAGACGGCCGACAAAGTAGCGTGACATATCCTGAAGCGCGTCAAGCTTGCGGCGCGACTCTTCCTCTGCCCGATAGCCGACCAACGCCATGAAGAGCGGCGTCAGTGGCCCCGTGAGGACAAGTATGGCCCCAGCGACCCATGATTGCGTGAAGACAAAGGCGAGCGCCGCAAGCATGCCTGCCGCAAGAGCGATGCGAACCGGCTCATAGCGAGAAATGTATGGCCCCATCGCATCGACATCATCGTTGATGGCGGCGACAACCGATCCGTCCAGCCCCTGGCCTTCGCGCAGAAACAACCGCGAGATACGCTCTCGAAGCACGCGCTTCAGCTTCGAGGCCGCTCTCGCGCCCATCGCCTCGGCCGAATAGCCGGCGCCAAGACGAAGGAGGGAAAGCCCAATCCAAGCCAAGAACAGGATTGGTTCGAACCGGCCGTCGCTGACCAGCGCCGCGAGGGCAAAACCCAAGATTCCAGCTTGAAAGACCGCAAAGACGAACGCGAGCGATTGCGCAACCGTGGCCGCTCTTATCTCACGGCGCACTGAATCTTTGATCTCGATCAAACTGGATTGTGCTGCGTTCACATGCGGCCCCAAGACGCAACAATTAGCCGTTGCCTCTATATTCGTTTTATCTCATATAATGCGCAAGCCTTGCGCGCTAGTGCTGCAGCCAGCGCGATTCGGGGGACGCTCATGATCGACATGTCCGTGGTTGACCTTTCGCGGTGGCAGTTTGCGCTAACCGCGATGTACCACTTCCTCTTCGTGCCGCTAACGCTGGGTCTCTCGTTCATGCTCGCCGTGATGGAGAGCGTCTATGTCATGACCGGGCGCCAAATTTGGCGAGACATGACCAAGTTCTGGGGCACGCTCTTTGGCGTCAACTTCGCCATGGGCGTCGCCACCGGCATCGTCATGGAATTCCAGTTCGGGATGAACTGGGCCTATTACAGTCACTATGTCGGCGACATCTTCGGCGCACCGCTCGCCATCGAAGGCCTTATGGCCTTCTTCCTGGAAGCGACGCTGGTTGGGCTCTTCTTCTTTGGTTGGGACCGCATGTCGAAGCTCGGCCACTTGGCCGTGACCTGGCTGGTTGCGCTGGGCTCAAACCTTTCAGCCCTCTGGATTCTGATCGCCAATGGCTGGATGCAAAATCCGGTCGGCGCCGAATTCAATCCGGCTACGCAACGCATGGAGGTGGTCGACTTTGCCGCCGTGCTCTTCAATCCAGTCGCCCAGGCCAAGTTCGTCCATACAGTGAGCGCTGGCTATGTGACGGCTGCGGTCTTCGTGCTCGGCGTTTCCGCCTACTACCTGCTGCGTAAGAAGAATGTCGGTTTCGCTCGGCGCTCCTTTGCTGTCGCGGCCGCTTTCGGCCTCGCATCTTCGCTCTCCGTCGTCGTGCTAGGTGACGAGAGCGGATACACGCTCACCGACAACCAACGGATGAAACTCGCGGCATTGGAGGCGATGTGGGAGACCGAGCCTGCACCCGCGGGACTTGCGCTGTTCGCAATTCCTGACGTCGAAAACCGCGTCAATCGCTACGAGATCAAGATTCCTTGGGTGTTAGGTCTGATCGCAACGCGCAGCGTCGATCAGCCGGTCACCGGGATCCTAGAACTCGTGGCCACCGCTGAGAGCCGCATTGAGAGCGGTATCGCTGCGGATACTGCACTCCAGGTCCTTCGCACCGACCCGAACAATGCCGAAGCGCGCGAGGCCTTCGAGCTTCACAATCGTGATCTTGGCTACGCGCACCTGCTTCGCCGATATGTCGACGATCCCGCCCAAGCTACTCCTCGACAGATTCAGCAAGCCGCCTGGGACACCGTCCCCAACGTCACGCTTCTGTTTTGGGCCTTCCGCTTCATGGCGGGCCTGGGCTTCTTCTTCGTCGGACTTTTTGCTGTCGCGTTCTTCATGGCGTCCATACGAAACTGCAGCTTCAAACCCCTGCTCTGGGCCGCAGTGCTAGCGATTCCGTTACCATGGATCGCCGCAGAATTCGGGTGGGTGCTGGCCGAGATGGGCCGTCAGCCTTGGATCATCGATGGGGTGCTGCCAACCTTTCTTGGCGTTTCGAGCCTCGATCGAAACACCGTTCTGGTCAGTCTCGTCGGTTTCGTCCTGATCTATTCGACACTCTTCATCATCGAGATGGGGCTGATGCTGAGGCTCATCAAAGCCGGGCCGTACGCGCATGACGATCATGGCGCGGGCGCAGCGCCTCTGGCGCAAGCCGCCGCGGTCACAGCAGAATAAGGAGCGACGATCATGGACCTTCCGCTCGACTATGAAACGCTCCGCATCATCTGGTGGGGTCTGCTCGGTATCATATTGATCGGCTTTGCCGTCACCGACGGCTTCGACATGGGCGTCGGCGCGCTACTTCCGTTCGTCGCCCGCACCGATGCAGAAAGACGTGTCACCATCAACACGATCGGCCCTGTTTGGGAGGGCAACCAAGTTTGGCTAGTGTTAGGCGGCGGCGCCATCTTCGCGGCCTTCCCGCTCGTTTATGCAGTCAGCTTTTCAGGCTTCTACCTCGCGATGTTCGCTACGTTGTTTGCACTCATCTTGCGTCCAGTCGCGTTCAAATACCGATCAAAGCGTAATGATCCGCGCTGGCGCGCGATGTGGGATTGGGGACTCTTCATCGGCGGCTTCGTGCCAGCTCTGATTTTTGGCGTGGCCGTCGGCAACGCGTTGCAGGGCGTACGCTTCCGCTTCGATGACACGCTGCGCATGACCTACGAGGGCAATTTTTGGGGTTTGCTCAATCCCTTCGCCCTGCTTTGCGGACTGACGTCTGTGGCGATGCTCGTGATGCATGGCGCCGCTTGGCTTGGCCTGAAGGCCGAAGATCCGGTGCGTTCGCGTGCGCGAGGCATTGGCATGATTGCGGCCGTTCTCTCACTCGTGCTCTTTGCGTTGGGCGGCATCTGGATCATGCAAAGTGGCATGGGTTACGCCATCAATGGCGTAATCGCGCCGAACACACCCGCTAATCCGCATCTCTATGATGTCTCACTTCAGGCAGGCGGCTGGCTCGCGAACTACAGCGTCTATCCTTGGATGATCGCTGCGCCGGCGATCGGCTTGCTCGGCGCAGCGCTTGCTTTCGTCGGACTTTGGCTGCGCAGCGAACCGCTTGCCTTTACAGGTTCATCGCTCAGCGCTGCGGGCATCATCGCCTCCGTCGGCGCCTCGATGTATCCGTTCATCCTGCCAAGCTCGCTCGACCCGGGCTCAAGCCTGACAGCTTGGAGCGCATCATCGAGCCATCTCACACTTTTCATCATGCTGATCGTGACGGTGGTCTTTCTGCCGATCGTGCTCGCCTACACAGCTTGGGCGTTCAAAGTCATGTGGGGCCGTGTGACTGCCGACGATATCAATCGCGATCCGCACGCAGTCTACTGAGGAGAAGCGACAATGTGGTACTTCACCTGGATCCTCGGCGTTCTGCTTGTGTGTCTGTTCGCCATCCTGAACGGCATGTGGCACGAGCTTCGTTATGCTGACGAGGGCGACCGCGGCGACTCTGCATCTGGGCGGTGATTTCGGGGCGGCTTCGGCCGCCCCTCTTCGTTCGCCATAGAGCGTCCCGATACACGTCAGTGCGACAATCTATTGGCTTTATATCTCTATTTCCTTATATACTAATATTCACGGAAATGGAGTTTCGCCGCATGACTGACCTAGCCTCACTGCCACGCATCAACGAAGTCGCGCCCGACTTCAACGTCGTCACCACCCACGGCCCGCGCAAGCTGGCCGACTACAAGGGCAAGTGGCTTATCCTCTTTTCGCACCCGTCGGACTTCACGCCGGTCTGCACCACTGAGTTCATCGGCTTCGCCAACGCGGCTGAGCGCTTTAAGGCCCTCAATTGCGAACTGCTCGGGCTCTCAATCGACTCAGTGTTCGCGCACTTGGCTTGGACCCGCAACATCAAGGAAAAGTTCGGTGTCGAGATCCCTTTCCCGATCATTGAAGACCTAAAGATGGACGTCGCGCGCGCCTATGGCATGATCCATCCGGGCGCTGGCGACACCTCGGCGGTTCGCGCGACCTTCCTCATCGATCCCGACAGCAAGATCCGCGCGATGGTCTATTACCCGATGAGCAATGGCCGCAGCGTCGACGAAATCTTCCGTCTCCTGCAAGGCCTGCAGACCTCCGACAAGAATGGTGTCGCTACACCCGAAAACTGGAAGCCGGGCGAGCCCGTCATCGTACCGCCACCGAAGACTGCTGCCGACGCCGAAGCACGCGCCGGCCAAGGCTATGACTACACGGACTGGTACTTCTCCAAGAAGCGCCTCTCAGCCTGACGACAATCGCACTCCCCGCCTCGGCGCATGGACCGAGGTGGGGAGTGCTCTTTGGAATCCCATCATGAACGACTCATCACCACCACCGGCGCGGCCAATCTTTCCCGCAATGGGGCGCGGGGCCATCGGCCGCTGTCCCGCCTGCGGCAACGGCGCGTTGTTGAGAGGGTTCATCAATCCGGCAGCGCAGTGCGACGCCTGCGGCGAGCAGCTGGGTCAGTATCAGTCAGCCGACTTCGCCGCCTATTTCGTGATGTTCTTGGTCGGGGCGATATTCACGCCGATGACGCTCATCCTCGCGTTTAAGTCGGAGCAATCGCCGTACGCGATCTGGTTCATACTCGGCGGCGCTGTGGCAACCGCGCTTCTGCTCCTGCCGCGCGCCAAAGGCGCAGTGATCGGCCTGTTGTGGGCGCTCAAGATCCACAATGTGTGAGGCGCGCGCCTTTTGCGAGCGATCAACGACACCATTCGGCGCCATTCTAAAATTTGAGCATGACTTCCCACAAAGACTGGCCAGCCATGGCCGACGAACTGAACCCGCTGGTTGCTCAACTCCGTCAAGCGCAACCGGACATCATGAAGGGCTTTGGCATCATGGCGCAGTGAGCGCTGAAGACTGCCGCGCTCGACACCAAAACCAAAGAGCTAATCGCGCTTGCGATCTCGGTCGCGATTCGTTGCGAGGCCTGCATCACATTCCATGCCAAAGCCGCCGTCAAAGCGGGCGCCAGTGACGGCGAAATTGCTGAGTGCATGGGCTTGGCCATCTATATGGGCGCCGGACCCAGCGTGATGTACGCGGCGCAGGCGATGCAAGCCGTGCAGCAATGGCGAGATGTCCAACCAAGGAGTTGATCGACACGCGCCTCAGCCGGTGAGCACCAATGTGAGATCGGCCCCCACCGTCCGCCAATCGTCCGGTGGGCCTTTGCCCACCACAGAAGTCGTAGGGCGGACAAGCAATGTCCGTTCAACGCCATGAAGCGGACATTCAGAGACAAAAGGCCCAACGACTTCTTTGGGCCAATCGCTGCCGGTCGGTAACAACGTTGCCAACGGCTCTCACGGGTCTCTTCCCGGCCGCTCGAGCTTTGTCGCGGTACTAGGCCGAGCCACGCCGACAGACACGGCCGGACCGAAAAACTAGCATCGCCGATGGTCGCGGCGAGCACACTCGCGGCCAACGGTCCGATCCCAGGAATGGTCGCCAATCGCCGAATTGTTGTGTTGCCACGGTGCCAGATCATGATCTGCCGATCGAGATCAAGGATCTGCACCACCTGTTGGTCGTGCTGATTGACGAGATGACCGAGCGCTCTGCGAACGATCGGCGTGACGCGGGCATCGGCTTCATCACAGATAACATGGATCAACCGCTCCAGGCCCAATCTCCCAACCGGCGCGATGATGCCAAACTCCGCCATATGCGCGCGTATCGTGTTGGCTAATCGGGTGCGATGCCTGATGAGCTGCGCCCGCAGGCGATGTATCGATAGAACGCTCTGCTGCTCAATCGATTTTACCTCCGCGAACCGCATCATTGGCCGCGTCACCGCCTCACAGATTGCTTCCGCATCCGCCGCATCGTTCTTTTGGCTCTTCACGTACGGCTTCACATAGGCCGGCGGCATGAGCTTCACGGTGTGGCCGAGCTCGCGCAGGCTACGCGCCCAATGATGAGCGGTGGCGCACGCCTCGATGCCGATCAGACAAGGCGAAAGCGCCGCAAAAAAATTCGATCACCTTCGCGCGCGTGAGGCGCTTGCGAAAGACGATGGAGCCCTCCTCATTGACGCCATGCGCCTGAAAGACGTTCTTGGCGATATCGAGCCCGACTAACCACGCTCTGCATGCTGCCCTCTTATGACGGAGGTTGAACCCTAGCTCAGGTCCACCGCCGCCGGGTGGCGCCGTCCACAGCATCAGGTTCTTCTTGCCGAGCGCTGCACGGCAATCGGGAGGCACAACGAGAATTGCCTCATACGCACCGTCCGGGAGCAAACGAGTGCCCGGAATCGACTTTTTCCACAGCTGTTTTTGGCTCGCCATTAAGGTGCGTTTGTAGTGGTGACTTGTAGTGGCCAGCTCAAGAAATTGGTCACAAAAACAGGAACGTCAATACAAACGACGCGGAGCGCAAGGCCTGGCGGAGAGGGAGGGATTCGAACCCTCGGTACGCTTGCACGTACTCCGGTTTTCGAGACCGGCCTATTCAGCCACTCTAGCACCTCTCCGGAGGCCCGCTTAATGACGAGCGCCGGGGCGGCTTGCAAGTCCAGCGCCCAGGTTTTTTCAAGTTGGCGCAGCAGGGATATCGGGTGTCGAGACTGAAAATCCTCGTTCTGGCAGCGGTAAGCGCGAGCGTGGCGGCGTGTGGGCAGTCCGGGCGCGGGCCGGCGGGCGCAGCAACGCACTGCGCCGCCTTCGCCGCCAACGCCGAGGTCATGCTGAACGGCGGCCACGTCGACCGCGGCGAGAACCGCTTCGAACCGGAGGAAGCCGTCGGCGGGGTTGGCGACGTCGGTCCATTCAGCATCGACGCGCACGAGGTCACCAACGCCCAATACGCCGCATTCGTCGGCGCTACGCATTACGTCACGGTGGCCGAACGCGCAGGCCCGGATGGCGCGCCCATGGGTGCTGCCGTATTCGACCGCAGGCAGGCGCGTTGGCGCATCGATGCTTCCGCAAACTGGCGCCATCCCGACGGCGCCGGTTCGTCAATTGATGGGCGCGGGGCCTATCCGGTGGTCGCAGTCGCATTCGAGGACGCACAAGCCTACGCGGCTTGGGCGCAGCGGCGTTTGCCGACCGAGAACGAATGGGAGTTCGCCGCGCGCGGCTCAGCACCCGCGCCCCCGGACCGGCGCGCGGAAGCGTTTGACTCACATGGCGCGCCGCAGGCCAATACGTGGCAAGGCGTGTTTCCGTTCCAGGACACCGGCGAGGACGGCTTTGCAGGCCTTGCACCCGTAGGGTGCTTCCCGCCCAACGCAAACGGTCTCTACGACATGACAGGCAACGTTTGGGAATGGACCTCCGACCGCTTTATCGGCGCCGATGGCCTTGATGCCGCGCGCGCCGCCGACGCGCCGATGCGCGTGCTCAAAGGCGGGTCTCAACTCTGCGCGCCCAATTTCTGCGCACGTTATCGTAGCGGATCGCGCCAACCGGGCGACGAAGGCCTCGGCATGTCGCACATCGGCTTTCGCACCGTGCGAGACGTTCCTTAATCGACGAGCGCGCGAACCAGCTGGCGCAAAATGTTTTGGGCTTGCTTCACACCAAGGCCCTGCTCGTAACGCAAGCGCCGCCAAGCTTCGAAACTCAGCGTCAGGTCCAGGGCCTCAAGCACGTCTCCTCTAGAGAGAGAGGCGGGAAGGATGTCTCGCAGCGCTTCGCGTTGCAGCCGCGTGACCTTCCTATGCTCCTCCTGCAGGAAGTTCGAACTGTATCGCCTCGCGTCCGCCGCGGTCTTGATCGGCAACATCTGCTCGAACGCCTTAGCACGCCGTTCGATCAGTTCGCCTAGACGCGCGCGCCATGCCGTTGCTTCGAAGGGCCGCACGAATGCCGGCGTCAGTTGCGCCGTCATGATTGCGTGCATTTCGCGAAACACACCCTCCATATCGGAGAAGAGTCGAAACACCGTGCGCCGGCCAACGCCTGCGCGTTCCGCAACGAGATCGGCGCTCGGGTCAACCTCGCCCTCCCGCAGCAATTCGAGCATCGCTTCGGCGATTTTTCGGCGGCTGGCATCTGAACGCTGCCGGCGGCCATCGACGTCTGTGGCGTTGGCGATCCGGGCCGCGCGTGTGCTCACGTCGTTTCCTTGATGAAAGCATCAATAATGGCGGCGAGTTCCTGTGGCTTGTCTTCTTGCAGGAAGTGGCCGCCACCGACGACCGTCGTGTGCTTCTGACCTTTGCATCCGGGAATGCGTTCCTGCAGACGCGCGTCGGCGCCGCGTGTGATCGGATCTTGGTCGCTGAACGCTGTGAGAAACGGCTTGCTGAATGTCTCGAGCACTTTCCATGCCGCTTTATTCTCAGTCACTGACGGCATATCAGGCGCAACCGGAACCAGAGCTGGAAACTGGCGCGCGCCTGCTTTGTAGCTCTCGTCGGGATAGGGCGCTTCATACGCGTCCATCTCCGCCTGGCTCAACTCGCGCACCGTCGCGCCGTTCAAGATATTGCCGGTCGGAAACACTGGAACTGTTTGGCTAAAGTTGCGCCATGCCTCGAACGCAGGGTTGGCGCCGGAGCCCACGGGCAAGAAAGTGTTGCCGGCGACAACGCGCGCAAAGCGTTCGGGAAACGCCGCCACAAGTCGCAAGCCAATGAGCCCGCCCCAATCCTGGCAAAACAGAGTAATGTCGTTGAGATCGTTGGCGACGAGCCAATCGCTCATCCACTTCACATGGCTTTCGTAGGTGTAGTCTTCGCGCTCGGCCGGCTTATCGGAACGGCCAAACCCGATGAGGTCGGGCGCGACCACACGATGACCGGCGCCAACCAACGCCGCGATCATCTTACGATAGAGAAAAGACCAACTCGGCTCGCCGTGCATCAACAAGACTGGCGCCTTGCCGCGAGGGCCCTCATCGATTGCTGCAATGCGAAGCGTCGCGCCCGAGGCGTCCACCACGTCCGTGTAGTGCGGCGCATAAGGAAAGTCCGGGAGATTGGCGAAGCGTTCATCCGGCGTGCGCAAAACTTTCATAGATGGTCTCCCCGTCTTGCCGCCGGATTGACAACCGGTGGCTTCGCATATATTGGCACTTATAGTGCCCATTCTTGACGTGTAGCGTCAAGCACGAAAAGGCGGCGGGGGAAGCAAGCAATGAGAGCAAGAGCCTGGCTCGGCGGTCTCGTCGTACTCTTGGCCGTTGCTGGCGCTGGCGCATACGCCTTCCGCGGTGAGATCGCCACGCGCATCTTCGAGCAGTCAGCCCGGCATGCCGTTGGTGAGAATTTGCGCGAAGAGCTGCCTGACGGACTTCATGCGATCTTTTGCGGTACAGGCTCTCCGTTGCCCGACCGGACCCGCGCTGGACCGTGCCTTGCCGTTATCGCCGGTCAGCATCTTTTTGTGTTCGACGCAGGCGATGGCGCTTCTGAAACGCTGCAGCTCATGGGTGTGCAGCAGAGCGAGATCGAAGCGCTCTTCCTCACGCACCTGCATTCGGATCACATTGATGGTCTCGACACGGTCGCGCTGCAGCACTGGGCGTCCGGAGCCTCTCGCGAGCAGCTGAACGTGATCGGCCCGATTGGCGCCGCGCGCGTCGTCGCAGGCCTCAACGAGGCGTACGCGATCGACCAATCCTACCGTATCGCGCATCACGGACCCGAGGTGATGCCGCCGAGCGGCGCCGGCATGCACGCAACGGAATTTGCGGTCCCTCCTACGGACGGCGAAGAGCTTGAGCTTTGGAACCAGGATGGCGTTCGCATCGTCACGTTTCGCGTCACGCACACACCGACAGATGCAGTTGGATATCGGATCGAGTACGCTGGCCGCAGCATCACGATCAGCGGCGACACGTCCCGCTCGGCGTCCCTGACGCAAGCGGCTCAAGGTACCGACTTGTTGATCCATGAAGCGATCTCACCGCGTCTTGACGCAATCATGCACGAGGCTGCGCGAGCCGCTGGCCGGGAAAATGTCGGCGCCATCTTCCATGACATCCTTGAATATCACACCTCGCCGGAAGACGCGGGCCGCGTCGCCGAGGAAGCTCACGCCGGCGCGTTGGCCTTGACTCACTTTCTGCCGCAGACGCCGATTCCGGGGCTAACGGACACGTTCATTCAAGCCGCAAAGAGCACCTATGACGGTCCCGTCTTCGCCGCTCGCGACGGCGACGTGATTTCGCTGCCGCAGAGCGGCGGCCTTGTCCGCTCTCATCATCTGCGCTTCTGAGGGAGCACGTAGACCATGAAACGTCTCGCAATCATCGGCGGTATCCTCGCAGTGGTCGCCATTGGCGGTTTCCTGCTGTTCCAGCAATATTGGTATTACCTGCCGGGCATTGTTGGAGACATCAAGCGCCCGGTCGCCGCCAATCGGGATGTTGTCTGGTCACAAGGGCCGACGGAAACGCCGGCCGGACAACGGCCGCCAAATGTCATTGTCATCATCGCCGACGACCTCGGCTACAATGATATTTCGCTGAACGGCGGAGGCGTCGCTGGCGTCGTGCAAACACCCAACATCGACGCTCTTGGCCGCGATGGCGTCGTCGTCGACGAAGGCTACGCCAGCAACGCCACTTGTTCGCCATCGCGCGCCGCCATCATGACCGGCCGCTACCCGACGCGGTTTGGCTTTGAGTTCACCTCCGCGCCAACGGAATTCGCACGCTACATCGCCCGTTCATCGCACAATGATTTCCGCCAAGCGATCTTCCATGAGGAGCGCGTCGCCGACGTGCCCCCCCGCGAGACCCTCGGGTTGCCACCGAGCGAAATCACCATGGCCGAAGTCCTGAGACAGCAGGGTTATCACACGGTGATGATTGGCAAGTGGCATTTGGGCGAGGTGGAGTCGATGCGCCCCGCCGCCCAAGGCTTCGATGAATCTCTCGGCGTCATGCAGGGCGCCACGATGTCGCTGCCCGCGAACGATCCCGACGTCGTCAATGCGCGTCTGGACTTTGACCCGATTGATCGCTTCCTGTGGGCGAACCTACGCTACGCCGTCGATTGGCACGGCGCCGACGGCGAGGCGCGGTTTGCGCCGCGCGGCTACATCAATGATTATTATTCGGAAGAAGCCGCCAATGTGATTAGCGCCAACCGCAATCGCCCCTTCTTTCTCTATCTGAGCTACGCGGCGGTTCACACACCGCTGCAAGCGACGCGTGAAGACTACGACGCGCTCAGCGCAATCCCCGATCATACACAGCGCGTGTATGGCGCGATGGTGCGCTCACTGGATCGCGGCGTGGGTCGCGTGATGCAAGCGCTCCGCGACAACGGCCTCGACGACAACACCATCGTTATCTTCGTCAGCGACAACGGGGGCGCCTGGTACACAGGTCTCGCCGACATCAACGCGCCGTTCCGCGGCTGGAAGTCGACCTTCTTTGAGGGCGGCATTCGCACGCCGTACTTCGTTCGCTGGCCAGCGGGGCTGCCGCGCGGAACACACATCCCTGGACCGGCCACGCACATGGACATCTTCGCCACCGTCGCAGCGGCGGCGGGAGCGCCGGAACAGCCGCAAATCGATGGCGTGAACCTGCTCCCCTATCTGCGTGGCGAAAACCACGGCGTTCCAAATCAGCGCATCTTCTGGCGTTCTGGTCCCTATCGCGTCGTGCGCGATGGCGAGTGGAAGCTGCAAGTCAGTGAAACACCCAATCGCACGTGGCTGTTCAATCTCCACGACGATCCTACCGAGCAACACGATCTCTCAGCCCAAGAGCCTGAGCGCGTTGCCGCCATGCGCGCCATGATAGAGGCGCAGAACGCCAATTTGCCGCCGCCACTCTGGCCGGCGCTGATTGAAGGCCCCGTCCGCATCGACGTACCACTCAACGCACCGTGGACCGAGGACCAGGAATACATCTACTGGTCCAACTAGGGTGACGATCGTTCTTTTGGTTCCCGCGGTCTTCGCCGCGCTGGTTGCCCTCCTCTGGTCGATCGGCGCGCGCGAGCCGGTCTACGCGATCAGCGCCGGCGTCGGCCCGCATTGGTTTATCGCGACACGCGGTGAACCCGGTGCACTCGCACCGGGCGTGGGTGAATCCTGGCGCACCAGCACCGACTTCACCATGATTGGGGGCGCGCCCGATCAAGCCTACTGGCAACACTTCATCATTGCCGCTGGCGGGGACAGCGCCACCCTGCCGATCGCGCTGGATCAGGTGGAAGATGCCTACATCGCGCGCATCCAGCTTCGCCGCCCACCCAAGCTGCTGCTGGGCGTCCTGAAAACGCTCATTGCATTCCGCATTCTGACCAAGCCGGCGGGGCCTATCGTTCATGATCCACAAGCACTCGGCTTTCGCGCCGACGTGATGCCAAGCACCGCGTCGATCACTCGGCTGCTTGCACAGCCGCCGACTTATGCGCCAGCGATGATCAACTTCCTGGCCTATTTCAAAGACGCGCGATACGGCGAGCCCCGTCCCGGCGTCAGCGGCCGCGCCGCCTACATGCGCTATGGCCTAGTCGCGATGCGCACCGTCTATCGCACTGGCGGTCACCTGCTCTTTACCGGACGCATTCTCTCCACGCTCCGTGAGCCGAAAGCTGGACCACCCGTCGGCCGCTGGGACGATCTCGCAGCGATGCGCTACCCCAACCCGCCCGCCATCCTCTCCATGGAACACGCTCCCGATTATCGCGCTGCTCTCGACGACCGTGATGCTGGGCTTGAACGCACTTTAGTCATCGCAACCACCCCCAAGTAGGTGTCGAGCGCCGCTGCGGCGGTTGCGAACGATCTCTTTTCGGCGCATTCTCTGGCGCCGGAGGTTTACAGTGCGCCTGCTCGCTGCACTTGCTGTCGCTGCAATGCTCGTCGTCGCGGGCCCCGTTGCCGCTCAATCGGGGCCTGGCATGTCCGATTCAACGCGCACGCTGGGCGAACTTAGTCAGCTCAGCCCGACGCACCGGTATTGGGAAACTTGCCGAAGCGAGGATGCTGAAGCCGCGGTAAGGGCGTGCGGCCGCATGATCGGCGCGCGCGTGTCGCGAATGCACACTGCGACGGCGCACTATTTCCGCTCGATAGCGCTCAAGTCGCTGGGGCAAGACGACCGCGCGCTCCGCGACCTCAGACACGCCTACTACAGTTACGTCGACATTCTGAACGACGAGCAAGACAATGCCGTGGCGCGCTATGGCCGAGGTCTCAGCCTTATCCGCATGGGCCGCGAATCTGAGGGTGAAGCTGAGATCGCGCGCGCAACGGCAGTATCTGAGGGGCACGCGGCGGATTTTTTCGATATCAGCGATTGAAATCGAGGCCGCGAGAGACCTTGCGGTGTTGCATATTTTATATATAAACTAACTCATGCGCACCGCCTGCGTTGGCGGCGGCCCGGCCGCCCTTGTCTTCGCCATCTCCATGAAGCTGCGCGACCCGCGGCACGACATTGTCGTGTTCGAGCGCAACGATCCCGGCGACACGTTCGGCTGGGGCGTGGTGTTCTCCGATCAGACCATGGAGAACCTCCGCGCCAATGATCCGATCAGCGCGGATCAAATCGAGGCCGGCTTCGCTCATTGGGACGACATCGACGTTCACATACACGGCCAGACCATCACCTCGTCCGGCCACGGCTTTGTCGGCATTGGCCGGAAGCGCCTCTTGAACATCCTGCAAGATCGCGCCCGCGATCTTGGCGTGCGGCTTGAGTTCAAAACTGAGGTGGATCCATCGCCGGAATTGCTGGCCGCGTACGATCTTGTCCTCGCCTGCGACGGCGCCAATTCGAAGCTGCGCAGCGCTGATGAGGCGCATTTCGGCGTCGACATCGACGTTCGCCCGAACAAATACATCTGGCTCGGCGCCAACAAGGCCTTCGAGGCCTTCACTTTCGCTTTCGAGAACACCGAGCACGGTTGGATCTGGGCGCACGCCTATAAGTTCGAAGATGGGGCCTCGACCTTTATCGTCGAGTGCAGCGAAGCCACGTGGCGAAGCTTCGGGTTCGATCGCATGAGCCAGGATGAAACCTGCCGCGCCGCGGAAAAGCTGTTCGCCAAATATCTCGACGGCACCACGCTCTCCACCAACGCCAAGCACCTGCGCGGCTCAGCCTGGCTTAACTTCCCGCGCATCGTTTGCAGCACGTGGCACAAGGACAACCTGATCCTAATGGGCGACGCGGCGCACACCGCGCATTTCTCCATCGGCTCAGGCACCAAGCTCGCCATCGAAGACGCGATCAAGCTCGCGCAAGTGCTGCACGGCGGCAAACCGCTGGCGGAGGCGCTGGCCGAGTATCACGCCGAACGCCAAGTCGAAGTGCTGAAGCTGCAGAACGCCGCGCGCAACTCAACGGAGTGGTTCGAGAACATCGATCGTTACGCCAACCTCGAACCGCTGCAGTTCACCTATTCTCTGCTGACCCGCAGCCAGCGCGTCAGCCACGAAAATCTCCGCGTACGCGACCATAACTATCTCGGCCGCGTCGAATCCTGGTTCTCCGGCATCGAACAGAACCCGCCGCCGCCCATGTTCGCGCCGCTCAAGTTGCGCGATATGGAAATCGCGAACCGCGTCGTCGTCAGTCCGATGTGCATGTATTCCGCCGTCGACGGCGAAGTGAACGATTTCCACCTCGTCCATTACGGCGCCCGCGCCAGCGGCGGCGCTGGTCTCATCTTCACCGAGATGACGGACGTCTCGGCCGACGCGCGCATCACGCCTGGTTGTGCGGGAATGTACGATGGCAAACACGTCGCCGCCTGGAAGCGCATCGTCGACTACGTGCATACAAACACCGGCGCGAAGTTCGCGCTCCAACTCGCCCACGCCGGCCGCAAGGGCTCAACGCGCAAACCGTGGAGCGAAAATCCGAACGACAAGCGCGACCATTCGGACCAGCCGCTCGAAACCGGCAACTGGAAACTCATCGCCCCGTCGCCGCTCGCGTGGTCCGAAGCCAACGCGACGCCGCGTGCAATGACCCGCGCCGATATGGAGCGCGTGAAAGCCGATTTCGTCCGCGCCACACTCATGGGCGACGAAGCTCGCTTCGACATGCTCGAACTCCATTGCGGCCACGGTTATCTGCTCTCGTCCTTTCTCACGCCGATCAGCAATCAGCGCACCGATGAGTACGGCGGCAGCATCGAAAACCGCCTCCGCTTCCCGCTTGAGGTGTTCGAAGCGATGCGCGCCGCGTGGCCCAAGCACAAACCCATGAGCGTCCGCATCTCCGCAAGCGATTGGCGCGACGATGGCCTTACGGCGGAAGATTCCATCGCGATCGCAGAAGCGTTTTCCCAAGCGGGCGCCGACCTTATCGACGTCTCCGCCGGCCAGACCACGCCGCTCGCTAAGCCCGTCTACGGGCGCATGTTCCAAACACCGTTTAGCGACCGCATCCGCAACGAGGCGCGCGTAAAGACGATGGCCGTGGGCAACATCTTCGAACCCGACCACGTCAATTCCATCCTCGCCGCCGGGCGCGCCGATCTCTGCGCCCTCGCACGTCCGCATCTGATGGACCCCAACTGGTCGCTGCGCGCCGCGGCCGAGCTCGGCTACGGCAAACTCGCGCCGCCCAAACAGTATCGCACCGGATACGCGCAAATGCAGCGCAACGCAGGACGCAAGGATTCCTGATGGCTCACCATGTTTTCATCACCGGCGGCGGCACTGGCATCGGCCTTGCCACCGCACACGCGCTCGCGCACACAGGAGCACGCTTCACGCTCGTCGGCCGCGACGGCGCGCGCGTTCAGGACGCCGCTGAGCAATTCGAGAATGCACAAGGCGTCTCGTGCGATGTGGCCGACGAAGCCTCCGTCACCGCCGCTTTCACCACCGCGCGCGATCGCTACGGCCCGATCGACATCCTGATCAACAACGCCGGCATCACCCCGTCCGCGCCGCTCGACCGCATGGATCTCTCCATGTGGACTCTGTGTCTCGCGATCAATCTCACCGGCGCCTTCCTTTGCGCGCGCGCCGCAATCACTGATATGTACGCCAACAATTGGGGTCGCGTCGTCAACGTCGCCTCGATCGCCGGCCTGCAAGGGGGCGCCTACATCAGCGCCTATTGTGCCTCGAAGCATGGCATGATCGGCATGACGCGCGCGCTGGCTAAGGAAGCCGCGAAGAAGGGTGTTACAGTGAACGCCATCTGTCCCGGTTATGTCGAGACAGACATCGTCGCCCGCGCCGCCGAGAACATTGCGAGCAAAACCAAGCTCAGCGAAGACGAAGCGAAAGCCTCGCTCTACGCCAAGAATCCAATGGGCCGCCTGATCACCGCCGAAGAAGTCGCCAGCGCCATTGCTTGGCTGTGCACCGACGGCGCCGCCGCCACCAATGGTGCAGCGATTCCGATGTCAGGTGGCGAAGTCTGACATGCCCGACGCGCGCGACACCGTCCGCCTTTCGCTCCGGCTGCTCACCACCAGCCGCCTGATCGAGCGCGAAGTCGACGCCCTGATGCGCGCTGAGTTCGGTTCAACGATCGCGCGCTTCGATTTCCTCTCCGCCCTCGATCGCCACGGCGCGCTAACACTCGGCGAGGTCTCGCAATACCTGCTGGTCTCGAATGGCAACGTCACGCAACTGCGAACACGCTTGAGCGAAGACGGCCTGATCGAAACCGAGCACGATGAAACCGACCGCCGCGTCCAACGCGTGCGGTTGACGCGTCAGGGCGAAAGCGTATTCAAGCACATGGCCAAAGCGCACGCGGCGTGCGTAGACGCGCTGCTGCGCGATCTCGCGCAAGCCGACAAAAACGCGCTGTCGCGGCTTCTCGATGCCGCCAAAGCATCGTTGCGCCGCAAGCTGACGAAGGGAGCAGCGCCGTGATTAACGATGCCTGGAAGAGCGCCGAGTATCAGGCCGAACATTTTTTGTGGTCGGTCAGCGATCGCGTGGCGACAGTCACGCTCAGTCGTCCCGAGCGTAAGAATCCGCTGACGTTCGAGAGCTACGCCGAACTCCGCGACCTCTTTCGCCGCCTCTCCTACGCCGAAGATTGCCGAGCCATCGTCGTCACCGGCGCCGGCGGCAATTTCTGCTCCGGCGGCGACGTGCACGACATCATCGCCCCACTCACCAAAATGACGATGCCCGAACTCATGCGCTTCACCCGCATGACCGGCGATCTCGTCAAAGCCATGCGCGCCTGCCCGCAACCGATCGTCGCCGCCGTTGAAGGCGTGTGCGCCGGCGCCGGCGCTATCGTCGCAATGGCAAGCGATATTCGCTATGCCTCCGCCAACGCCAAGACCGCGTTCCTCTTCACCCGCGTCGGCCTCGCCGGCTGCGACATGGGTGCATGCGCAATCCTGCCGCGGATCATCGGTCACGGCCGCGCCAGCGAGCTTCTTTACAGCGGCCGCTCCATGAGCGCCGAAGAAGGCGAACGCTGGGGCTTCTTCAACAAGCTCACTGAAACGCCGCTCGCGGAAACGCAAGCTTTCGCTCGAGATCTCGCCAACGGCCCGGCGTTCGCTCATTCCATGACCAAGAACCAACTCAACATGGAATGGAACATGAGCCTCGAACAGGCGCTCGAAGCAGAAGCGCAGGCGCAAGCGATCTGCATGAAGACGAAAGACTTCGAACGCGCATATGTCGCCTTCGCCGCTAAACAGAAGCCGGTGTTCGAGGGCGATTGATGAGCGCCCACGTCGACACCTTCGTCCGCGACAACCTTCCGCCTCGCGATCAATGGCCGGAGATGAAATTTGCGCTGCCGGAACTGCAGTTCCCCGCGCAGTACAATGCAGGCAGCATGCTCGATGCAGCAATCGCGAACGGTCACGGCGCAAGACCTGCGGTGCTGCTCTCTTCAGAGACCATCACCTACGACGCCCTTCTCCAAGAAGCATCGCGCATCGCACACGTACTGACGCACGATTTCGGCCTCGTCCCCGGCAATCGCGTGCTCATCCACGCCTCGAATACACGCCTTTCACTCCCGGTTTGGTGGGGTGTTTTCCGCGCTGGCGGCGTCGCGGTCGGCACGATGCCGATGCTGCGCGCCCATGAACTCGCTGTGATCCTCAACAAAGCGCAGATCACGCACGCCATCGTCGACACCCATCGCACGTCCGAACTGGAAGCTGCGCAGTCGATCGCACCTGTGCTGAAGCATATCGTGACAACAGACGATCTGATGCAGCGCATGGTGAAGGCGCCGAGTAGCGGCGCAGCCGTCGCCACGGCCGCTGACGATCCCGCGCTCATCGCTTTCACCTCCGGCACGACTGGAACACCGAAAGGCTGCGTCCATTTCCACCGCGATATCGCTGCAATGGCGGAAACCGTTTCCCGCCACATCCTGCAGCCGAAACCAACAGACGTGTTCATTGGCACACCGCCCTTCGCGTTCACGTTCGGCCTCGGCGCCGGCATGGTCTTCCCTGCGAGCATCGGCGCCGCGACTGCGATCTGCGAGAAGCCCGGCTTCGATGTTCTCGCTGACACAATCGCGCGGCACAAAGCCACCACGCTCTTCACCTCGCCGACCGGCTACCGCGCGCTGATGAAGCAGGACCTGAGCAAGCTTGCCTCGCTACACACCTGCGTCTCCGCCGGCGAGCACCTGCCGCGCGCAACGTCAGACCAATGGTTTGATGCAACCGGCATCCGCATCATCGACGGCATCGGCTCGACCGAGATGATACACATCTTCGTCTCCGCGCGCGGCGATGACATCCGTCCCGGCGCCACCGGCAAAGCCGTGCCCGGTTACGAGGCAACGCTCCTCAACGATAAAGACGAGCCGTTCGAAGGAGAGGGCGAAGGCCGCCTCGCCATCAAAGGCCCGACCGGCTGCCGCTATCTCGCTGACGAGCGCCAAAAGAACTACGTCGCCAACGGCTGGAACGTCACCGGCGACATCTACCGCCGCGATGCCGACGGCTATTTCTGGTACGTCTCCCGCGCCGACGACATGATCATTTCGTCTGGCTACAATATCGGCGCGCCCGAAGTAGAAAATGCGCTTCTCACGCACGAAGCCGTAGCCGAGTGCGCAGTCGTGGGGGTACCCGATGAAGCGCGCGGCCAAATCGTCAAAGCCTTCATCGTGCTTAATCCCAACACCAGCGTCACTGAACGCGCGCTACAGGATCACGTGAAAGCAACGATCGCGCCCTACAAGTATCCACGCGCCATCGAGTTCGTCTCCGAACTCCCAAAGACCAACACCGGCAAACTGCAACGCTTCAAACTACGCGAACCAAAATGAAATTCACCCGCGACCTCATCATCCGCTTCGAGCATTGCGACGCGGCCGGCATCATCTTCTATCCGCGCTTCTTCGGCCTCGTGAACGAAACCGTGGAGGATTGGTTCGCCAGCCTCGGCCATTCGTTCAAGTCGCTGCACGTCGATGACCGCAAAGGCGTACCGACTGTGCGTTTCGAGTGCGAGTTCGTCGGCCCCGTCCGCATCGGCGACATGCTGCATCAGCAACTCGGGGTCGATTCCATCGGCAACAGCTCGCTCAACCTGAAGCACATCGCCTCGATCGGCGATCGCACCGTCGCGCGCTTCGATCAAACCATCGTCTTCACCGATCTCGCGACCATGAGCGCACAGCCCTGGCCCGCCGATCTTCGCAAAGCCATCACCGATTTCGCAAAGCTCAAGCCATGAGAACCCTGCTCCCAGAAGGCTGGCCGCGCCCGAAGGGCTACTCGAACGGCATCGAAGCCGAAGGCCGCATCGTCTTCGTCGCCGGCCAAATCGGCTGGACGCCGGAAGGCAAGTTCGAAGCGACGACGCTCGCCGCGCAGTTCGCGCAAACGCTCGACAACACGCTCGCCGTGCTGCGCGAAGCCAACGCCGGTCCCGAACACGTCGCGCGCATGACCTGGTACATTACAGACAAACGCGCCTACCTCGCCTCGCTCGCGGCAATCGGAGTCACCTGGCGCGAGAAGATGGGCCGGCACTATCCGGCTATGGCGGTTGTCGAAGTCAAAGCGCTGATCGAAGACGCCGCCCTCATCGAAATCGAGACAACCGCTGTCGTGCCGCGCTAAGCTCGCGCGCAGGAGTTCCACATGGCAGACCACAGCCTCTTCATCTTTGTCCGAGTCAAGGACGCAACGCCCGAAGCCGTTGGCAACACGCTGCGCGATTCGAGCGACAAGATCATGGATATCTATTCGATCATGGGGGAATGGGATTTGCTCGTGCGCATCGAACACCCGGACCTGAATTCAATTCAGAAGGTCGTCACCGAGGTGATCCGCGCCAATCCGAATGTCGCGCAGACGTACACGATCCTCGGCTATCAGCTTTACGGCTCGAAATGGCCAGGCTTCGACTACCCAGACTCCAAATGAGTCTCGATCTCGAAAAAGAATACAACAACCGCGCCGCCGTGCCCGAGCATCCGGCGATCATCGCGCGCTGGGCCGCCGAGAGCAAAGCCTACCGCAACATCAACCCGCCGCGTGTGATCGAGTACGGCCCCGGCGAACGCAACACGCTCGATCTTTTCGAAGCAGACCCGGGCCCGGCAGTCATGTTTATTCACGGCGGTTATTGGCAAGCATTAGATAAGAGCTTTTTCAGCTCGATGGCGAAGGGGTTGAACGCACTTGGCGTTACAGTCGCCGTGCCGAGCTATGACCTCTGCCCGAACGTCCGCATCGGCGACATCGTCGAACAGATGCGAGCAGCGAGCGCCATCGTGCACCGCGCCATCGACGCGCCCGTCATCGTCGCCGGCCATTCCGCGGGCGGCCATCTCTCCGCGTGCTTGCTCGCGACCGAGGCGCACGTGCCGGCAGCCTACGCCATCTCTGGCCTCTTCGAGCTCGCGCCGCTTCTCAACACAAGCCTCAACGAAAAGCTCCGCTTGGACGCCGCCGAGGCCGAGGCTCTAAGTCCGGTTCTGTGGCCTCCGCCGGAAGGCAAGATGCTGGACGCGATCGTCGGTGGCGATGAATCTAACGAGTATGTGCGTCAGAGCGCGGCTATAGTTGCGACGTGGGGCGAGGACGGTGTCACAACACGCTACGAGGAAGCCGGAGGCGCTAACCATTTCACGGTGATCGATCCCCTCACCGATCCGGCGTCCGCTATGTGCGAGCGCCTGAAGCAACTGGTCGTACGCGCCTAGCGGCTATTGCTTCGGCAGCAGGTTTCGACCGGCCGCAAAGAGCGAGATCAGGACAATCTCGACAGCCATCGGCTGCAGCATCGTCGATTCATACCCAGACATAGCGATGGTCAGCAGGCGTCCCGAGAAGCCAATGCCGATCAACAGCAAAGGCGCGGTCAGCATGCGAGCGCTGTTGCGCACAGCGGCCACGAGCGAAAGCACCCCCACCGCGCCAAACAAGGCGCCAAAATCGGCGCGCAATGTTGAGTAGCCCAGCGCGTCACCTGGCGCGATGCCGAACGCCGCAGCGAGCGCGTTCGGCCGAAACCAAAACCCTAGCGCGATGACCAGCGCCAGCAGACCGGCAATGCCCAGAAAAGCGCGAAGAACAAGAATCATGCCTCACTCCCGTGTGGCGCAACGATTGCCATACGGGAGAAACGCCCGGCAAGGCGCATCGCCTCAGAAGCGCAGCGCCCCCCCCAGATCACTGAGCAGGTCTTCTTCATGTTCAAGCCCGACCGAGAGCCGCAGCAACGTGTCGCCGATGCCCGCGATGCGGCGCGCTTCCGGCGCCATCGATGCGTGCGTCATTGACGCTGGATGCGCGATCAAGCTTTCAACGCCACCCAGAGATTCCGCCAGCGTGAAGACCTTCAACCGCTCCAGGGCCGCACGCACCTCACGTTCGCCACCATCAACCTCGAAGCTCAGCATCGCACCGAACCCGCTCTGCTGCGCCAGCGCAATCGCGTGCGTGGGGTGGGTCTCGAGCCCTGGATAGTAGACGGCGCTGACGCACGACTGGGCGGCCAACCAGCCAGCGATCTTGCCCGCGCTCCGCTGTTGCCGCTCCAAACGCACGCCGAGCGTACGCAAGCCGCGCAACGTGAGCCACGAATCGAACGGCGCGCCTGTAACGCCGGTACAATTCGCCCACCAAACCAGCTGCTCCGCATCCTCACTCTTGGCCGCAACCACTGCGCCGCCTACAACATCCGAGTGCCCGTTGAGATACTTCGTGGTCGAATGCACGACATAGTCAGCACCGAGCGCGATCGGCTTCTGCAACGCTGGTGATAGGAAGGTGTTGTCAACGGCCACGCGTGCGCCTGCTGCCTTTGCGCGCTTGGCGATCGCGGCGATATCGACCACGCGCATCAGCGGATTGCTAGGCGTTTCGATCCAAACCAGCGCCGCCCCGCCACTCAACGCCTCGCCCAGCGCGTCGCCATCGCCTTGGTCAACGAACACCACCTCGATCGCCTTCTTTCGCGCCCGCGCTGCAAACAGCCGCCAGGTGCCGCCATAGCAATCATGTGGCGCAATCACCCGCGCGCCGGGTTCAAGCTGCGTCAGCACCAGATCGACCGCCGACATGCCGGAGCTTGTGATCACCGCCCCCGCGCCACCCTCAAGTGCGGTCAGCGCCTGCCCCAACACATCGCGTGTCGGATTGCCCGAGCGTGTGTAGTCGTAGACGCGTTTGCCGCCATAGCCGTCGAAGCTGTAATTAGCCGAGAGGTAGAGTGGCGGAATCACCGCGCCGTGGGTGGGATCGGCGTTGACTCCGGTCGAACACAAAATCGTTTCGTCGTGTTTAGTCATATCACGCGCCCTCCAGGCATGAACGGATGATGGCGGCGACTCTCGCCGGTTCTTTCAGAAACGCGTCGTGACCGTAGAGCGAAGGCAGCTCATGCAACGCGCTGAGACGCGGCAAGTGGCGCGACAGATCTTGGATCAGCTCAATCGGCGCAATCTGATCTGTCGGGCACCCTGCAAGGGTCACCGTCGCACGCACTTGCGCGGGATCAACCTGAAGCCGGTCGATCGCCTCGCTCAACGACAGCCACCGTTGCGGCGCCATTGCGCCCACATACGAGTCGCCGCGCGCAACGAGATAGCGATCGAGATCCGAACGCCCGCCTGCATCGACACCACCCGGAAAACGCTCCTCGAATTCCTCGGCGCTGCGATAGGTGATCATCGCCAATTGCCGTGCGAGCGAGAGCCCTTCTTCCGCCACGCCGTGCGAAATCGCAAACTCCACGATGCGTCGCTGCACGCCGCGCCATCCGCGCGCCAACACCGCCGGCTTGTGCGCAGCCGAAATAGCGCAGAGCCGCTCCAGGCGCTCCGGTGTCTCCGCCGCGAACGCGAAGCCAACCATCGCGCCATAGGACGCGCCCACCCAGGCAAATGCGCGCTCAACGCCGAGTGAATCCAGTGCAGTGGCCACCAGCCGCGCCTGGTCGCGGGGCGAAAGCCGGACGCGAACATCTTCCGTCGGCGCAAAGTCAAAGCCCAAAGCGCAAAACCGCGTTAGATCGATCGCAGCTCCGTTATCGACATGCTCGCTCCACCACTCGTGCAACAATCGCCCGCTGCTGATGCCGCCTGAGACCACAACCAAGGGCCGCCGCACATCACCATACAAGCGTAGCCGCACGTGCGCGTCCGGTAGCACATCGGCACTTTCGCAGCGAAAATCGCTCGGCACATCGACAAGATAATCCTCTCCGCGCACTGACGCGCGCGCCTCTGGCTTAAGCGCAAGCATTGTTAGGCGCCTTGGCAAGGATGAGGTGTTCGACGCATGCCGCACCCGACGCGAATGCACCTAGGTCCGACACGAAAGCTCGCGCGCGACGCGCCGAGATCGCCTTCACGCGGCACTTGAGCACAAACGCGCCTGCCTGCGGGTTGATCGAAAGCGCATGCAGTTCTGCGCCCGCTTCGGATAAAGTTTGCAGAATGGAAACCGCGCTCGCCCAATCGCGCAACGTCAGCAGCAACTCATGCTGCAGTTCCAGTCCAGGAAGACAGAAATCGTCTTCATCGCTTTGATTAGGACGAGGTTTCGATGCCTCGTAAGCCATGCGCGTACGCCTTCTTCAACACGTTCCGCGACGATGTTTGAGAGGCGCTTGCGGGCAAGGACACTGCCCGCCGGTGCGAGCTGCTCCTTCGCTTTAGCTGTATTTTTAACGCGCCCGCAAGCTGAGCATCAAATCGGCGCGACTGCATTGAAAGCACACTCCGCCTGCGCTGTCACCATAAATGTTGCAGTGCGGCGAAGCGAGCCGTGGCGCCGCTTATTTTAGTAGGCCGGCTAGACCAACCCAGCATCGCCAGGAGCGGTCGTTGTCCCGAACACTTGGGTAGCGTAACTAGCCGCGATGGCCCCCATCCCGTCGTCGCCTCTTTCTATCGAATTTGGCGCGTTCACACTTGATACGGTGAGCCGCCGCTTGTCGGGTCCGCACGGCGAAGCTTCGGTTTCGCCCCTGGTGGCGCGCCTTCTTGCCGAACTGGCGCGTGCACCCGGAGAAACTATCGAGCGGGCCGCCCTCATTGCCGCCCTTTGGAGGGACGACCCGCTGATCGCCGACGCCGCATTGAACCGTTTGGTCAGCGAAGCACGACAAGCCGTCGGCGATGACCCCAAAAACCCAAGCTTGATCCAAACGGTGCCGCGCCGCGGGTACAGGTTGGTCGCGGTTTCACCGTCGCCGCTGGGGAAAGCTGAGGGCTCGAAGGTCGGACTCCAAGTGCTGAATGAAGTCTCTTACGGCAAGCTGGCGGCAATCGGCGTGCTGCTCCTGCTGGTGGCGACTGCCCTCAAGGTGCTGCTCGATGCCTTGATCCCCGTGGTTTCTTCGCTGCCTCGTTGAAACAGACCTTCGCTTCTCTTCGTATAGGTTCGGACTTCTCTCTACGCACCATTTCGGCCCAAGCCTCCGCATCAACCTTCTGCGCAACATGCGCAGATAGGGAGATTGATCATGAAGATGCTTTGGGCCAGAGGCGCGCTGACAGCCGGATTTCTAGCCATGTCGGCGTGGGCTGCGCCGTGCTCAACACAAGCACAAGACCTTGCGGACCGCCAACGAGAGGACATAACGTTTCTGCGTCAGCACTACCTTCCGCGTGAGCAGGCATTCACCCAGAATTCTCGCGCTGCAGCAGAACGTTATATTGATCAACTTGAGAGCCGGGCGGGAAGCCTCTCCGACGCGCAGTTATTCTTGGGGTTCGCCCGCGTCGCGGCGCTCGCCGACAACGCTCATTCCATTGCCGGTATCGGTCATTCGTACGATCCCGGCCCACGGCTACCGCTTGTCATCACCTGGTTCGACGATGCGGGTTTGGTGATCCTGCGCGCATTGCCGCCAAACGAAGACCTCGCGGGCGGCGAAATAACCGCAATCAACGGTCGTCCTGCGGCCGAGGTGATGGACGCCTTCCGACAATATTACGGCGGCCCCGCCACGCGCCGTAACATCCTCGCACCGTCCTTGTTGAGCACGCCGAGTATGCTCGTGGCCGCGGGATTGGCAGACACCACGAGCAGTGTGTTGGTTCGCGTGACACTGACAGACGGAACCGAGGTCGAACGAAATATCGCTACCGTACCCCGCGCGACACTTGGAGCGAGCGCTTGGTGGCCGTCGCGTTGGTGGTCACCGGAACCGATCGGCGAGGATACAACAGCGTGGGCGACGGCGATCTCCACTGAAGACTTGCCACTCTATCTGCGCGACAGCGACAGCTACAATCGCGCCGTCCCCTTGCAAGACCTTGACGCTGTATACCTCGAACTCAAATCCAACGATGCGGACCGCGATGCGCGCCAGTTTGCGACAAGAGCCGAAAGAGCCTTACGCCAAAACCATCCGCGAAATATCATCGTGGATCTGCGCGTCGATAGCGGTGGCGACATGACCATAACCGCCGATTTTTTCGAACGGCTTCCGCGCTACCTTGGTGAGAATGGGCGCCTGTTCGTCATCGTGGGCCGCTATACGTTCTCCGCCGGCATCGGCTCAGCTGCAATCTTGCTCAACGCAGCGGGTGATCGAGCCACGTTGGTAGGCGAGGACATGAGCGACCGTTCGCGCTTCTATTCCGAAGGCGGCGTGGTTTGCGCGCCGAATTCGGGGTACTGCCTGCGCTACACCGATGGCTTGTATGACCATGCCACTGGCTGCGCGGGACAGCCACTCTGCCGGCGCGAAAATCGCCGCTTTCATCTGATCATCGGTTCGCTTCACCCCACACTCTTCGTGCCGACAACTTGGCGAGACTACCTCGCCAAACGCGATCCAGCTATGGAAGCCATTCGCGCCTCGCTGCAGCGCTGACACGTGCCTCCTGAACAAGCGCGGGGCTGACGTTCGTTCAGCCCCGCGAGATCGCAGCGCAAGCTGGAATCGCCGAGGCGCCACAGGCAACACGATTGGCCCTCAGCCAAAAACGATAGACAGCAGGATCGACTGCGCTAGTTTCCGGGCCGGAGGCATCCGAGATGTTGATCAGACTTTTGTCGGGCACAATGGCTCTGGCCGTGGTTGCTCTCGGCTTCATGGCAGGCGCCTACAGCCAAACGCCACCGAATGACGACGTTGTCCACGCGAAGGGTGAAATGAACGATCCTCGCCTTCGTCAGACTTGGTACGAAACCGAGGGGGAATGGCGCGGGATCTGGACACCGACACACCCAAGCGATGCTGATGGCGCCTTCACTGCCAGTTGGCGTCTGCGCCGCCAAACAGAGGGCGCCACGTTGCAGGTCCGGGTCTCTGACCAGATTGCCATTATCACGCGCACGCAGCCGAATGGTCAGCACTGTACCTATCGCGGCACGTTCAACACCGCGCGCACGATCGTCAGCGGAAATTACACCTGCGATTGGGCGCGTACGCCTATGCCGTGGCGAGCATCGGTCGGTTCGAACATCCCTGCCTCGGCAAACGATCAACCTTCCTTCAGCAACAGCTTGATCTATCTCGCCGCGCCCTGGCGCGAAACTGAGGGCAGTTGGCACGGCACTTGGACACCCGTGAATCCCGAAAATCCAGACGGCCATTTCGCAGCGCATTGGGCTCATGACCGAGAGAGCGCGCGCGCCGATTTGTTTATCACGGTCGAAAGCGGCACGGGCCATGTGCAAGTGCACCGTACCGACCCAAGCGGACGCACTTGTGACTACGCCGGCCAGATCGCAGGCGATTTTCTCACAGTGAATGGGTCATACCATTGCAGCGATCGCCCGAACGACGCACTGCCGTGGAGCGCTCAGCTCTTGCTGCGGCGCCAATAGTGAAGCGCGGCGCGTCGGGCTCACTGGTTGCGACCGCGACCTCGCAACCAGTCGCCTTGACACGCATGACTCACTCCCGAAAATGACGCTGACGTCAGCTTTAGGAGGGCACAAGCGCGGCTGCAGAGCATTGATTCAAATCAAGCGCGGCGTTGTCTGGAAGAGAAAGCGACCGGCGTCCCCGGGAGACACCGGCCGCTAGTTGGCTGAGCTACGCGTGACGTCAGCGTCCGCGCGTAATCCAGGTCGCCCAGCCGAGCACTAATCCGAAGGCCGTCACCACGCCGATGGAAAGCCAGATGAACGGATCAAGTGTCATTTCGTCTTTCCTTCGCTAGAAACGATAGGCGATCGAGGTCGAGACAACCCATGGGTTGATGTCGACTTCATCGGACGCGGTAATGTCGCCTGAAATGTTGACATCGGTATTGATCCAGATGCGGCGCACATCGAAGTTCACGCCCCAATGCTCGTCGATGCGATAATCCACGCCTGCTTGAAGCGCTGGCCCCACAGACGAGTCGTATTCGACATGGCGCCCAGCTGGCGGATTGCTGTCGATGAACGCGGTAAAGTTGACGCCCGCGCCGACATACGGCTCAAACTGTCCGAAGTCGGTCCAACGATATTTCAATGTCACCGTTGGCGGGAAGTGCGTGACCTCGCCGAGATCAATCGTTCCGCTGGCTGCAGTGACATCATGTGTGGCGACGCAGCAAAGTAGCTCCGCCGAAACATGGTCGTTGAAAAAATACTCGATCTGAAGCGACGGCACGTATTCGTTGGAGATATCGACGTCGATCGGATCGCCGCTTTCGTCCGGCAGAATTCCCGAAATGCCGAATTTCACCTGGAAGTTCTCCAGCACTCCGGCCTGCGCGGGCGCCGCGAGTGTAAAGGCCGCCATCGCCGCGAGCGCAGCCATTCCAAATTTACCCATCCAAGACCCCTGCACTTCAACGGGATCAGAATGACGCCGGTGTCACTTTCTGAATTTGAGCCGGATCAAATCTAGCGCGCGCTCGCATGGACAAAGCGTCGCGCTGACGTGGCGCGAACATCAGCTGGCGACGTCGTCGTCATCGGTGATCAGCACCCGATGCGCGGCGCCTTCGAGATCTTCGAACTGGCCCGAGCGCAGACTCCAAAAGAACGCGGCGAGCCCTACCGCCGCCATGAACAGTGCAATCGGGATCAGCACGATCATGACATTCATATGCGGCTCCAGCGCAATTGCAGGCGCAGTGCGTTCAACGTCACGATCAGCGACGAGCCGGACATTGCCAGCGCTGCGATCAACGGCGTGAGAAACCCAGCCGCCGCGAGTGGCGCGGCAACGATATTGTAGAGCGCGGAGAATTGAATATTCTCCAGCGTCCGCGTGCGCGCCATCTTGGCGACATCGATAGCTTCCACGAGCGGCATGAGCTGCGCGCCCTGCAGCACAATATCCGATGCGGCTTGACTGGCTTCGAGGGCGGTTCCGGGCGAGGCAGACGCGTACGCGGCGGCGAGCGCCGCAGCGTCGTTGAGTCCGTCACCGATCATCAGCGGCTTCTTGCCTTCGGCGCGCAACGCTGCGAGACGCGCAGTCTTGTCCGCAGGCGAAGCAGCGCCGGACCAGTACTCGATGCCAGCCTCGCGCGCGGCAGCCTCCACCGCCACGGGCCGATCGCCCGAGATGAGCTCAACAGCGATACCGCGCGCGCGCAGAGCTGCGATGGTTTGCACCGCGTCAGCGCGAAGCGCGTCCACGAACGCAAAACGCTCGGGAGGCGTATTCCCATTCGAGAACCAGAGCTCAGCTGCGTCGTCGGAAGCATCCTCACAATTGGGCGCGGCGAACGCGCGCCGACCCAGCCGCATCCCGCCTGCCTCGACGCCCTCGCCGGCGACTTCGCGCGCGTCTTTGGCCGCGACACCAGGGCCCGCGGCTTCAACCAACGCCCGCGACAAAGGATGGCGCGAGACACGCGCCAACGCCGCCGCCGCTTGCAGCACCTCCGGCGCGAGATCGCTCACCAGGCGCGGCTTGCCGAGCGTCAACGTCCCAGTCTTGTCGAAGACCGCCACGTCGACTTGCGCCAAGCGCTCCAGTGCGTCGCCCGACTTCACCAACACGCCACGCTTGAACAGACGTCCGGTGGCGACCACTTGCACCGCCGGGACGGCGAGACCCAATGCGCAGGGGCATGTAATGATGAGGACAGCCACCGCATTCAGGAGCGCCACGCCTAGACCCACATCGCTAACGTCAAACCCGCCCAGCCTCAACAGCGACGGCCCGAACAACCAAGCCAAGAATGTCACCAGCGCCAACGAATGGACGACCGGTACATAAAGCGCGGCGGCTTTCTCTGCGAGACGGACGAAACGCGCCCGCCCCTGCTCACCCGCCTCGATGAGACGCGCCAACTCGGCGACCGATGAATCTTGGGCACGCGCCGTAGCACGAATGACCAATCGCTGGCTCAGATTGATCACGCCGGCGTGAATCGCACTGCCCACGCGAGCCGCATGCGGAATCGTTTCGCCGGTCAGCATCGAACTATCGAGCTCTGACACGCCCTCCAAAACAACGCCATCCACGGGCGCGCGATCGCCTGCGGCGAGTACGAGACTGTCGCCAACCACAATCTCGCCGGCACTGATCGCGACAACACGACCATCCGCACCAATGCGAGACGCCGTCACGGCCTGCAGCGCCAGTAGATCACGTGCTGCCGTTCGCGCTCGTTCTCTCAGCCTATGATCGAGATATCGACCGATCAGCAGGAAGAAGAGCAGCATTGTAATGCCATCGAAATAGGCATGCTCGCCTTGCTGCAGTGTCTCGGCGATTGAAATGCCGAGCGTCAGGAGCACAGCCAGCGAAATCGGTACGTCCATGTTTGCGCGTCGGACGCGAAGCGCCTGCCAAGCGGAGCGAAAGAAAGGCTGCGCCGCATAGAGCGCCGCTGGAATGGCAATGAGCGCCGATATCCAATGCAGTAGCGTCCGTGTCCCCTCGCCCATCTCCCCGTCGCCAGACCATACTGGCACCGAGAACATCATAATGTTCATCGCCGCGAAGCCGGCAACCGCGAGGTAGCGGAGTAGATTGCGGCCCTCCTCATCCACTTGGCGCATCGCAGCCGCCGGATCGAACGCCGCCGCTCCATAGCCCATGCGTGACAGTGCATCGGTAATAGCCGACGGCGCCAGCGCACCGGGCGACCAAGCCACGCGCAGACGAGACGTGGAAAGATTGAGCCGCGCGTCGATGACGCCTGGAAGCGCGAGCAAGCCCCTTTCAATCTTCTGGATACACCCCGCGCATCTTGCGCCGTTCACCATAAGTTCAAGCGTATCCTGCCCGCTGGAGTTGCGCCGAACGAAGGCGGCAGGATCGGCGCGCGGCGACTCGGGTGTCTCAGCCGGCGCCAGCCCGGAGGGACAACCTGGTTCGGTTAGCGCGAGCGCCATGTCAGCTCCGATTCAAAATCGAGGGCGCCGACCGCGCTTTCGGCGCGCGCGCGCAGCCGCCAACGTCCAGGCGTAATCTCACCAAGACGCGCAACGTAGCGGCCGTCACCTAATGACTCAAAGTTCAACGGCCGATCAAACTGCGAACTCGTCGGCCATTCGAGGATACCGCTAAGCATCGCGCCGTCGATTGAAACATCGCGCGACGTGAGCCACACCTCCAGCACGGCTCCTGCGGGATCCTCACGCAATGCGGCGGTCGCGCGCCAACCTTGTGCTGCTTGCGCGCGCCTTTCAGCCAGGACGTTGTTGTAGTGAAGCCCTTGCAAATAGGAACGCTGCACATCTTCGCCTGGAAATGAGCGCACCGCATAAATCGCGAATGTGACGTTCACGGCAATAATGATGGAGAAGAAGGCCAAGATAATGGCGAGCACGTGCCATCCACGAATCTCGGCGCGAGCGGCGCTCATGGCGTACTCCCAGCAAGAAAGGCCGAATCACTCACCGCCACGTCACCCGACGCGATATCGCGAATCGTGAAGCGCAGCCTATGCGATCCAGCGCCAATATTGGCGGGCGCCACAACGTGGATACGTACGTTCATGACGCTATCGGCATGCGCTTCGGCGACGACTTCACCATCGAGGACGAGCGCAGGCGCAAGAAGGTGAACACCCGTCGGCCCTTCAACCTCGATCTGCAGCCGTCGGGCGCGATCGGTCATATTGATGAGCTTAAGCGCGTAATCATTGCGCACTGTGCCGTCGGCTAAACGAACGAATGGCGGACTCCGATCGCGGATCACATTGAGAGCAAGCGTTTGGCGCGTCGCCAGACCGTAAATCATAAACGCCGCAACAACCGCCATGAGCACACCATACAGGATGGTGCGGGGCCTGATTAGTTTGTAACGGTCCGGATTTCCCTGCTTGCGGCGATCGAGATTCGCGTAGCTGTCGTAGGCGATCAGCCCCAGCGGCCGCCCCACCTTTTTCATCACGTCGTCGCATGCATCAATACAGAGCGCGCAATTGATGCACTCAAGTTGATCGCCGTCACGGATATCTATGCCTTGCGGGCACACGGCCACACACTGTCGGCAATCAATGCAATCGCCACGCCCCTCCCAGCTATCACCTTTCTTATGGGGTCCACGCGGCTCACCACGATCGCCTCTATAGGTGACGCTAAGCGCGTCCTTATCGATCATCGCCGCCTGAATGCGCGGCCAGGGACACATATAAGTACAGACCTGCTCGCGCATGGTGCCCGCGAGCGCATAGGTTGTGAGAGTCAGCAAGCCAATGAACAGGTAGACGACGGGATCGGCCTGCCCGGTGAAGATATTGCGGAATAACGTCGGCGCATCGCCGAAATAGAACACCCAGGCGCCGCCGGTTGCGGCTGCAATCAAAATCCAGATTGCGTGCTTCGCGATCTTTTTGGCTGCCTTACGCCATGACCACGACGCTGCATCGAGCTTCATTCGTGCGTTACGATCGCCTTCGATCGCCCGTTCTACGTAAATGTAGAGATCGGTCCAAACGGTTTGCGGACAGGCGTACCCGCACCACACGCGCCCAAATAGCGCCGACGATAGGAAGATAGCGAACGCTGCCAGGATGAGCAGGCCGGTGATGTAGTACACCTCCTGCGGCCAAAGTTCGACAAAGAAGAAGTAGAAACGGCGCCCCTCAAAGTCGATTAGGACAGCTTGATCGACACGGCCATCGCCGCGATCCCAGCGCAACCAAGGTGTGACATAGTATATGCCGAGCAGCACGATCATAGCTGCCCATTTGAGATTGCGGAAAAAGCCGTGCGCGAGCTTCGGATAGATCTGCTCGCGCTTCTTGTAGAGGGCACGCGCCTCTTTGGAGTTCACGGCGCGCGCGTCGATCGCGTGCTCGTTCGCACGCGCCTTCGTGTCGATCAAGGTAACCTTGGCCATACCGCTAACGTAGCGGAGCGTTCGGCTGCCCGTTTTGAGCTGGCTCAGGTGTCGCTGCCGGCGTTGTCACCGGCGCCGGCGGCGCGTCCGGCTCGCCTCCTCCCATCTCGTGAACGTAATAAGCCAGTGCCCGCAGCGTCCCCGCGTCGAAGCGACGCTCCCACGATGGCATCACACCACCGCGGCCCATTTCTACTTGCCGCCGAATCTCCTCGCGTGAGCCTCCGTAGAGCCAGAGATCGTCGTTCAAACTCGGAGCACCGACGCTCCGGTCGCCCGCTCCTGTCGCGCCATGACATGCGGCGCACTGTTCTTGATAAATAGCCTCACCACGCGCAGCCGCAGCGCGATCGGGCTGGAGGCGACTGCTCGCTGCCGAAATTGAGATGGCGTACTCTGTCACGTCATCGACTTGCTGCGACGTCAGCAAACGGTCACGCCCGAACGCCGGCATCATCGACATGCGCGTGTCGGGATGGTCTGCGCGAACGCCCACACGCAGAGTGTGCTCGATGTCAGCTAGTGAACCGCCCCAGATCCAGACATCATCTGCAAGCACCGGATAGCCCGGCGCCCCAGCGCCACCCGCGCCGTGACATGTCCGACAATAATCGCCGAACACAGATTCGCCCGCGGCGCGGGCGAATTCCTGAAGTTCGGGATCGGCGGCGATCTCCGATGCGCTGGCATTCGCCAACCGTTGGTACATCGGCGCGCGCGCCGACCGGAGCGCGCCAACATCCGCGGTCACGTTGATGCGATCGGAGAAACCGAGGACGCCCTTGGTGTATCCGTTTCCGATGGGCCACGCGGGCATCAGAACCCAGTAGACCACCGCCACAACGATAGACGCGTAGAATATGTACAGCCACCAGCGTGGAAGTGGGGTGTCTAATTCCTTCAGACCATCCCATTCGTGGCCCGTTGTCTCCGTACCGCTTACTGAATCGCGTTCACGATCAGCCATTGTCGTCACCATTTTCGAGAGGGCTGCGCGCCGCGTTGTTAAACTTCTGCTTGTTGCCGGGCCAAAGCGCGTAAATCGTTGCGAGGCCGAAGCACGCGGCCAAGAGCACAAGTCCCCCCGTCTGGGCAAAATGCGCGGCTTGCTCGTAGGTCATGCCAGTTACCTCGTGTTCTCGGGTGCTTCGGCTTGGTAGGTCTCGAAATCGACCCCGGTGCCGAGCATTTGCAGATACGCGATCAGCGCATCCATCTCGGTGACTCGATCGGGGTTGCCGTCGAAATCGCGGGACGCCGCTCCCGGGTAGCGATGCTCAAAATCATAGGCGTTTGAGCTCAGCGGTTCGGCCTGCGCGCGCGCGTCTGTTGCGGCGTTCGCCAGTTGCTCATCGGTGTACGGCACACGGAGTAAGCGATTGGCGCGCAAGTGATCCGGCAGCAGCGACGTGTTCAAATCTGCCCGCGCCAGGAACGCGTATGGCGGCATTACGGACTCGGGAACAACCGAGCGCGGATTGACCAGGTGTGCGCGATGCCACTCGTCCGAGTAGCGGTTGCCGACACGCGCCAAGTCCGGGCCCGTCCGTTTCGATCCCCACTGGAACGGGTGGTCGTACATACTCTCCGCCGCGAGAGAATAGTGACCGTATCGTTCTACTTCATCGCGAAGCGGACGGATCATCTGAGAGTGACAAACGTAGCAACCCTCCCGGATGTAAATCTCTCGTCCGGCCAGCTCGAGCGGCGTATAGGGTCGCACGCCTTCCACACGTTCGATCGTGCTTTCGATGAAGAAGAGCGGCGTGATCTGCACCAACCCGCCTATCGAGACGACGACGAGGATGCCGACAATGAGGATGAGCGAGTGACGCTCGAACCACTTATGGAATTTCCACATGTCTCAGCCCCTATTCCGCCGCGACCGCTTGGGCGGGAATGTCCGTGGCGCGAACGTGAGCGGGGTCGCGAGCGGTCGCCGTACGCCACAAATTGTAGGCCATGATGAGCGCGCCAATTAAGAACAGCGCTCCGCCGAGCGCACGGATAATGTAGTATGGATGCATCGCCTCGACGGTCTCGACGAACGAGTACTCAAGGAAGCCGAACTCATTGTAGGCGCGCCACATCAGGCCTTGCATGATGCCGGCCACCCACATGGAGGTGATGTAGAGGACGATGCCAATCGTCGAGATCCAAAAGTGCCATTCGACAAGCGCATTCGAAAACAGCGTTTTGCGCTTCCACAGCCACGGCACGAGACAATACAACGCGCCAAAGCTCACGAACCCGACCCACCCGAGTGCGCCTGAGTGCACGTGCCCTATCGTCCAATCAGTATAGTGCGAAAGCGAGTTCACAGCGCGGATCGACATTACCGGGCCTTCGAACGTCGACATGCCGTAGAACGCGACGCTGACAACGAGCATGCGCAACACGGGATCAGTGCGCAGCTTGTCCCATGCGCCCGAGAGCGTCATGAGGCCGTTGATCATGCCGCCCCAGCTGGGCATCCATAGCATGATCGAGAACGTCATACCCAACGTCTGCGCCCATTGCGGCAACGCCGTGTAGTGCAAGTGGTGCGGACCGGCCCAGATATAGAGGAAGATCAACGCCCAAAAGTGGATAATGGAAAGCCGATACGAATAGACCGGGCGATCTGCCTGCTTCGGAATGAAGTAGTACATGATCCCGAGGAAGCCGGCAGTGAGGAAGAAGCCGACGGCATTGTGGCCGTACCACCATTGGGTCAGTGCATCTTGAACACCGGAAAACAATGAATAGCTAAACCAGCCGCCTAGACTTACTGGTACGGCGAGGTTGTTGACGATGTGTAGCATCGCGATGGTGACGATAAACGCCAGATAGAACCAGTTCGCGACGTAGATGTGCTTTTCTTGCCGCTTCCAAATCGTGCCGAGGAAGACCAGCAGGTAAACGACCCAGACGAGGGTCAGCCCAAGATCAGTGTACCACGGCGGCTCGGCATATTCGCGGCCTTCGGTGATGCCGAGCAGATAGCCAGTGCCCGCGAGCACAATGAAAAGCTGGTAACCCCAAAACACAAACCAAGGCCACAGCCCACCTGCGAGTCGAGCCCGGCACGTACGCTGAACGACATAAAAGCTTGTCGCGATCAGGACATTGCCGCCGAATGCAAAGATCACCGCGGAAGTGTGCAGTGGTCGCAAACGACCGAAATTGGTCCACCCCCAATCCTCGAAGTAGAGCAGATTCGGAAACGCGAGTTGCGCCGCAATAACAACGCCAACCAAGAATCCAGCGATACCCCAAAACATCGACGCGACAACGCCGGCTTTGACGACACCGTTCTCGTAACGCGAAGATTGATCCGCCGTGGGACCGCGGCCAAGCACGCCAAACAAGGCGATGGCGCCGGCAATGAAGGCCACTAGCGCGGTCCACATTTGGATCGCGAACCTTGAATCAGTCGCGTGAGAGGCGCCCCAGAGCGTGAGATACGCGCCGATCAGGATGATCGCGCCAATCGCCCACACATCAAGGCGCCCCGCACCCTGTTGAACACCCGCGTCCACTGCCATCCCGCACCACTCCCCCGCCGTCGCACATGCGATTCCGAGAACTCGCAACGGCGGTAACAGTGCGCGCATCAGGAGCATTTGATCTGGCTCAACGTGTGCGCCTGCGACGCGGGTAAATGCGGACGCAGGAGTTGGGTCATGCTCACCGCAAGCGATCGAGTTTATGCTGTATCAGCCCTCGTCGCCGCGGCGGCGGCTTGGCCGGTCGCGCTGTGCGCGATCTCTGACGTGATGATGTCGCCGCTCCAGCGCGCATCGCAAACGTCTTGGTGCGGCGCCGCGCCGCATGCCCTTCAGTTCTTGGGACATTGTCCATCTTGTTGGAGCGGGGCTGCGGCGTTCCTGCTCGCGGCCGCGATAGTCGCAGCTGTGACTATTCGTCGACCTCTTCGCGCCTCAACCTGATCAGCGTCTCGCCGCCAGCGGCAGCTTGCAACAGCTCAAGCGATCTTCCGCGCAGAATACGGCGCTGAACCAGCGGCAACACCATTAGGAGGCGCCGTTCGTCTGTCGCTGCCGCTATGCTGGTGCAGTCACCCGCGCCCTCGCTCACCGGCCCCAAGTTGACCGCTTCGCCGAACGTGTCGAGCGGTGCCGCAAAATCATTGCACCCCGTGTAGCCAGACACCGTGCCGCCTTTGGTGTCGAACGTCATCCAGATATCAACGCCTTCGCCGAGCGATGCGCCAGCGATCTGCTGCACACGCCAGCGCCCATTCAGCGTCTCGTCGCCGTGCGCGCATGCAAATAGTGCAAGCACTGACGCCATGGCCGGGAGCAATTGCCTCATGTGGTTCTCCCTGGGCGCCACATACGAATCAGCGGCATCAGCGTGAAAATCAACAGCGTGACCGCGTAAATCATGCCCGCAGGCGTCGTGAAGTGCTGCATCTGATCCTGAAACGTCATGCCGCGTAGCCCAAAACCAACAGCGAGATCTGCAATCTGCTGCATGATGAGCGCCACGACCCCGATCATGAGAAAGCTCGTCCACCCGCCGCTCACACCCGCCCATTTAGGAGCGGCCCGCGACGCAAACCATATGGCGGCGATCAGGAATGGCGCTTCGAGCACGACCGCCAAAGTGTTGCCAAGCCAAGGCTCGATCCAGATCACGCGAACGGGGCCAAGCAGCACTCCCGCCGCAAATACGAGCGCGAAGTATAGTGCAGCCGCGTAGGGGACGCGATTGGGCGCTTGAGGTGAGGCATCCGTCTCCGTCATTGCGCCGTGTAACCGCCATCGATCACAAGCTCCGCGCCTGTGACGAATTTGGATTCGTCCGATGCGAGATAGAGCACTCCATAGGCGATATCGTTGGGTTCACCCAGATGGCCAAGCGGATGCAAACCCACGACAAACTCTTTCGCCGCTTTCGGATCGGGTTGAGCCGCCAAGTAGTTCTGCACCATCGGCGTCCAAATGTAGCCGGGGTGAACGGAGTTCACGCGGATCTTGTAGCCGGCCTTGGCGCAATGCAGGGCCGCGGACTTCGTGAAAATCCGAACGCCGCCTTTGCTTGCATTGTAAGCAGCCAAGTTGGCGTCACCGATCAAACCCTCGATCGACGACAAGTTGATGATCGAGCCTCCGCCAGTTTCTTTCATCGCCGTGACGGCGCGCTGAGTGCCTATGAACACGCCGTCGAGGTTAACGGCCAAGAGGGCGCGCCACTGCTCAAGCGTTGTCACTTCAACGCTGGCACCTAGTGCAACGCCTGCATTGTTCACCAGAATATCCAGGCGACCGAAGCGGCGGAGCGTAGCGGCGCTCACTGCGTCCCAGTCCGCTTCCGACGCAACATCGTGGCGCATGAACATCGCCTCGCCGCCACCTTCAACGATCTCCTCGGCGACTGCGCGGCCTTCGCTGTCTTTGAGGTCTGTGATCATGACCTTGGCGCCTTCGCGGGCGAGCAAGACGGCGCACGCGCGCCCCAGTCCGAGGGCGCCGCCCGTGACCAACGCCACTTTATTTTCAACACGTCCCATGGCCGTCTCCCTCTAATGAGCCATGAACAAAGGGATGGACGACGCGGTGAGCAGTTCGCGCGTCACCCCGCCGAATAGGAATTCCCGGGCGCGGGAATGCCCATAAGCGCCCAAGACGAGCATGTCGGCGTCAATGGCGATTGAATCGTCCAGGAGCGATCTCGCTTCGGTCCGCCCCAGACCGTCGACATTGTGCACTTCGGTCTGAACATCATGGCGCCGCAGGTACGCTGCAAGGTCGAGACCCGGCCTTTGCTCCCCATTGATCGGCTTGGCGTCCACGGTGGTGATCACGACTTTTTGGGCGCGCTTCAAGAACGGCATCGCGCCAGCAATGGCACGCACCGCCTCTGCCTTCGCGCTCCAGCCGATGACGATGGTTTCCCAACTTCGTTGCCGAAGCGGCCTTTCAGGCACAAGCAGCACTGGACGCCCTGATTTGAATAGGACGTCCTCAATCATGGCCCGTCGCGCGCGGTCATGCGCATCCGCACGCGCAAATATGGTCAAATCGCTTAGGAGCGCGTGAGCGACGATCTTGTCATCATCCACGGCGCGCTCAATCGCCAGATCGCGCACTTCAAATGCACGGGACGCGCGCTCAAACCATGCCATCAGGCCTCTACGCAATTGGGCCGCATGAGAGGTCGCCCCCCCGGCGAGATCCTGAAGAACGGCGGAAAGCGGCGCTTCCTCGTCCATGTAGCTTGATGACAAGTGGAGTGCGAGGATGAGCGCCGTGGGCTCCGCGTTGAATCTCTCTGCGATTTCCGCTGCCGCGGTCAGCGCGGCGATATCCTCGTCCAACGCGATCACTGGCGCTAGCATGCTCTTGTAGGTCATAGCGTTCAGCGGACGAACAAGATGTTCGGTGCGCCCTTTGCGTTCACCAGAGTATCGATGGCATCGGAAGCGTCGCCGCAGGCAACAGCAACGATCGATTTGAGGGTCATGTGAAGCGTCCTTCGAGCTCCTTCTCATGACAGTTACACGCCGCCTCGCCTTGCGTCAGATCAACGGCAAGCGCCGTCCATCAGCTCGCGCACCTTCAGCGCAAGCTGATTATCGAGCAGTGGTTTCTCTATGATCTCCACGCCAGCAGCATCGGCGCGCGCGCGTGTTTCGTGCGACGGATGAGTGGTGATGAGTATGCTTGGCGCAGTGACGCCTGCTGCGCGCAGGTGGGCTAACAGCTCCAATCCACTCATTCGCGGGAGCTTTTGATCTAGGACAAGACAGCGCCATTGATGCCGCTGAGGCGCCGCAAGAGCCATTTCCGCGTCCGCGAACGCAACCACCGAAATCCCCGAAGTCTCAAAGGCAAAGCTCAGAGCATGACGAACCGCAGGGTCGTCATCGACGACCGCAAGCACGGGCGGTGGGCGGCAAACTTGATCCAAGGCGGCGCAAGCCTCGGCCATAAGCGCACGCCTTGCGTTGACTTGGCTCAAAGCGCCCTCAGTGTTGCTCGAGCTGGAGAGCCATGCGGACAAGCTCCGAAAGGGTGTTGGCGTTCATTTTGGTCATGACATTGGCACGGTAGATTTCGACCGTCCGGGGGCTGATGCCCAGGCGAATGGCGGCAGCCTTATTAGAGTCTCCCGCGACGATCGCCTCAAACACGTCACGCTCTCGGCCCGTGAGTTGGGAAACGCGCGCCGCGATCTCGGCCTGCTCACGCTTGCGGCTCGCGTCGCTTCCGCTCAGAGAGAGGCCCATACGAACCGCACGCACCAGCGCCTCGTGATCGAACGGCTTCTCGAGAAACTCCACCACGCCTGCTTTCATCGCCTGCACAGCAAGCGAAACGTCCGCATGCCCAGTCAGGACGATAACAGGATGCGGCACGCCCAGACGCTTGAGCTCTCGCACCATCTCCAACCCATTCATCCCTGGCATGCGGATATCGGTAATGATGCAACCGAACTCTAGCTCGCCTCGCCGATCAAGCAGCGCGCCGGCGCTCTCATAAGCGCGCGTCGCGATGCCTTCGGCGGCCAACAAGAAGGCGACTGAGTCACGCATCGGGCCATCATCATCGACGACATGCACGACCGGTTCAGTCATCCCGCACCTCTGGTGCCAGGCGGAGCGTGAAGCGGAAGGTCGCGCCACCCTCGGGGTTGGGCTCGGTCCATATCCGACCACCATGAGCCTCAATGATCGTCCGTGATATCGAGAGCCCGACACCCATACCGTTGGCCTTTGTCGTCACGAACGGCTGAAAAAGCTTGGCCGCCGCCGCCTTTTCTACGCCCGGACCCGTGTCTGCGACGCAAACCATCGCCATATTATCGTTGATGGCGGCCGTTGAGACGGTCAGCTCGCGCACCGGCTGGTCAACCATGGCGTCGATGGCATTGCGCACCAGGTTGAGGATGACCTGCTGAATCTGCACGCGATCAGCCAGGACCAGGTCGGCATCGAGAGCGATTGCGTATCGGACGCGGACCCCGTGCTCCTTGGCGCCAACCAATGCCAATGCACACGCTTCTTGCACCAATTTCGGGAGGTTCTCGACACGCCGTTCGCCCTCGCCGCGCGAGAGGAAGTCGCGCAAGCGGCGGATAATTTCGCCAGCTCTCAGCGCCTGATCCGCCGCTTTCTCCAGCGCATCGCCGACGCGAGGCTCTTGAATGTCTGAACGATCCAGAAGGCGCTTTGCGCCGCTGAGATAATTGGCGATTGCACTGAGTGGTTGATTGAGTTCGTGCGCCAGAGCCGACGCCATCTCACCCATCGCACTTAGCCGCGACATGTGAACGAGTTCGGATTGCAATTCTTGCAAGCGTGTTTCGGTCGCCTGCCGCTCCGTCAGATCGCGGACAAATCCGGTGAAGACCCGCCCCCTCTCCGAACGCACTTCGCCTACGGCAAGCTCCATTGGAAACGTCGAGCCGTCTTTCCGTTCGCCAACGACGATCCGGCCGATCCCAATGATGCGCCGCTCGCCTGTGTCCAGGTAGCGGTTGACATAGCCATCGTGCTGGGCGCGGAAGGGCGACGGCATCAACATCTTCACGTTGTGACCGAGCACCTCGGATGCCGACCAGCCGAACATGCGCTCCGCGGCGGCGCTATACGACTGAATGACTCCGTTCTCGTCGATGACAATTAGGGCGTCCGGCGCCGTGTCATAAATGGAGAGAATGTGTGCTTCGCGCTCTACCAATGCACGCGAGGCGTCCGCCTTCACACGCCGGTCGCTGAAGACCTTGTCGCCAACGATAGCGATCCCCGCGCCCAAGATCGCGAGGATGAACAGCGCTGCGCCTTGCGTCGGTTCGATGAGATATCCCGCCCCTACCGACAACGCCATGGCCGTCAAACCCGGCCCAAGACCACCAAGGAAAGCGGCGACACAAATGACCGGTGCAAACAAAAACAAGATTTGAGTGTCGGGCGCGACCAGGCGCACCAACATGGCAACGAGCGCCGCCAGCGTTGAGACAGCCGCCACTGCGCCATAGGGGACGAGTTCAAGGCGCGAGAGGATCTCGGATGTTTTTATTGCGGGTTGAAAGTTGGCGGGCATCGTCACCAGCTTAGCGTGCGGCCGCCCAGTGCCAAGGCGACCATGCGTTATGTTCCCATGCCGTAGGGAATACGTATTTTCCCTTAAGCGTTCGACCCGAATTTTCCCTCAGCTCCCCGACGCGTATCCCCAACGCCAGAGGAGAGCTTCCATGCGCGATCTCGGAATCGAAACGTTGGGTGGGCCGCCGAGGCAGGTGTCAGATTCCATCGCCCTCGGCCCAGGCTTGGTCCTGCAGGGCACGCGCGTGCATTTCCGTCGCAACGAGGAAGTGTTCGGCGAGGGCGAAGATGCGGAATATGTTTATCGAGTCGTCACTGGCGCTGTCCGTACGATTCGTTTCTCAAGCGACGGTCGGCGGCAAATTCTCAACTTCTATCTGCCGGGCGATGTCTTCGGTTTGGAATGCGGCAAGCAGCACACCCTTTCGGCTGAAGCAGTAGCCGATTGCGATCTCTCGCTTGTTCGTCGTTCATTGATCGATACCGCCGCCAAGCAAGATGCATCAGCGGCGCAGGCCGTAATCGGGATGATGCAGCGCCAACTACAAAACGCGCAGGAGCATGCCCTGGTTTTGGGCCGCAAGGGCGCCGGTGAGCGCGTCGCTGCTTTTTTGCTGAAGCTCGCTGATCGTGTAACAGCGCAGTGTGAGATTGATCTTCCCATGTCGCGCGCCGACATCGCCGACTACCTCGCGCTTACAATTGAAACTGTCTCACGGGCCTTCACGCAAATGGAACGCGATCACACGATCGCTCTTCCGAGTTCACGTCACGTGGTGGTACGCGATCGCTGCGCCCTGGAACTGCTTGAGGCTGCCTAAGAAACATGCGATTCGCTCTTGCCCTTCTGATCGTCGCCTTTCTCGCCGCGTGCGCCTCACATGAGCCGCTGCGCGCGCCCACGGAGCGCGGACGGACGTTAGCTCAGCAACATTGCAGCTCGTGCCATGCCATCGGACCGACCGGCGAAAGCAATGCACCCGAGGCGCCGCCGTTTCGGACGCTTTCAGCCAACTACCGCGTTGATACGTTGGAGGAAGCGCTCGCTGAAGGCATTAGCGTTGGCCATCCGGCCATGCCTCAGTTTGAATTTGCGCCGGAGGACGTCGACGCGCTTGTCGCCTATTTGCAGTCAATCCAATCGCCAGCGCTAGACTGATCCGCTTCAGCGCCGCGCTTCAACACTGTCTACCCGATAGACAAGCGGCGTATCGCCCTCGTCCCGGATTGTGACGTATTCACCAACGATGAATTTGTGCTGTTCAAGTTTGAACACAGGCTCATCATCCTCAGTCTCGCCGCGCTCATAGTCAAAGAACCAATTGTGCCCGCGGCGCCCCAAACGTCCCTCGCGCGCTAGCTCGCCCGGCGCAAACGCGCGAACCGTGCACTCGGCCTTGCTGTCACGCCACGCCGCTTCGTCGATTAGGCCATCGCTCGTCAGCGGCGCGATCAGCGTATAGCCACGGTCGCGATCACCTTCGGCAAACCCTGGGTTGCGCGCCAGTCGCATCACAATCGTTCGCAGTTCCATCAATACGCCTCCATTTGCGTAAGTCTGCGCAAGCGCACGTATCGCGCCTTGATCGACCTCAACGCGGCGATAGCCCCAAAAGCCAAGCGAGCTCATGCATCCGAGCTTACTTGCCTTCGCCGAACGCCAAGCGCCGCGCTACACGAGCTACCCTACGCTCCCCATTTCACGGCTGCCGTGGATCACGCTGAGTTTGGCGCATGGCTCCGCGAAACTCCGCCCGACGCGGCGATCTCGCTCTATCTGCATGTGCCCTATTGCCGTGACATATGCTGGTACTGTGGCTGCAACACTTACGCCGCACGCCGCACGGAGCCAATCGCCACCTATGTCGAGACGGTGTACGCTGAAATTGATCTTGTCGCTGACATGCTGGGCGGCAAGCGCGTGACGGAGATCCACTGGGGCGGCGGCACACCGAACATATTGTCGCCGGAGCAGTTCTCCCACCTAGTCGCGAAGCTATCAGAGCGTTTCGACCTGAGGCGACTTGTGCGCCATGCCGTCGAAATCGATCCCCGCACGTTCAGCGCGGACATGGCTCGAACATTGAGCGAAGCCGGCGTGAACCGTGTGTCACTAGGCGTGCAAGACCTGAACGAACACGTGCAGCGGGTCATCGGGAGAGTGCAGCAGCCGGCGGTTGTTCAACGCGCCGTGGACTTGCTGCGCAATCATCGGCTTATGGATATTAGCATCGATCTCATGTACGGCCTGCCCGATCAGACGATTGGGGATTTACGCGACACCATCGCCCTTGTCGCAGCCATGAAACCAAACCGCATATCCCTGTTTGGCTATGCACAGTGCCCTGGTTCAAGAAGCGGCAAAGGCTGATCGATCAAACTCGCCTTCCCGTGGCGGCTGAACGTCTTGGGCAAGCCGAGTGCGCGCGCAGCATGCTGCAATCACTAGGGTACACCGCCATAGGTATAGATCACTTCGCATTACCGGAGGACGACCTGGCGCGCGCTGCTGCGGAATCGCGCCTACGTCGCTCCTTTCAAGGCTATGTTACAGACGGGCCCAGCGCAGTCATCGGCATGGGGCCATCCGCGATTTCGACGCTGCCGAATGGCTACGCGCAGAACGCGTCTGAGCCCGGTGCATGGCGTGAGGCAATTGCCTCCGGCGAATTTGCCACCGTTCGAGGTCATAGACTTACGGGCGATGATCGGGTCCGGCGGCGCCTGATCGAGCAGATCATGTGCAACTTTGTAGGCGACTTGACTGCACTCGGCGGCGCCCAGGAGTGTGCGTCAGAACTCGCAACGCTCGCACCGATGATTGAGCGGGGCGCCCTCCGTGTTGAAGGCGATCGCGTCGAGCTAAGCCCTGAGGCGCGACCGCTCTGCCGCATAGTGGCGATGGCCTTCGATGCGTATGCAGGCTCAAGCGGCACGCCGCGGCGGGCTGTGCGCACAGCTTTCTCAGTTTCATCGGGGTTTCGATGGATTGCGCCAGTGGCAGATGTGAGTCTCAAGACAGCCGAAAAACCGGCCGCGCTCCACCGTCTCGACCGGGCCACGACACGACATAGCCGAGATTTTCGCGACGGGCCTACTCTCTCCGTTGCGGTCAGTGACTTAGCACTCGCAGCAATAGCGTGTTGTCGCCGAAAGCCGCCGTTAGGTCTCAAGGGCCGACTAGGCCGCCTCGTCCATTGAAGCGAACGGTCAAGCGCAAGCGTGATCGACCTTCTTGATCGGCGTAGACGCCAGAGTCCCCCGGCATCGCAGCGGTGTCCACTTGGCCACCACTCATGGGAACAGCCACACGACACGCCACCTTGAGAGCGCTTTCAGCAAAACCTCGTCGCGCCGGACGCTCCTCCGCAATGCGACACGATGACAGCCGGCCGGTCTCTGCGATCGAGCAGTCAACCACCGCTTGCCCACTGCGTCCTCTTCCCAGCGCCCCTGGATAAATCGAAGACAGCTCCGCCGTCTGGCGAGCGCTCGCGCAGAATGCGGCCATGTCCGTATCAACGATTGAAGGCGCCTGCGCATTCGCAGTCGAGACGAGCGCTGCAAGAGCCAGCACTGCGATAGTACGCACCATCCCGCTCCCCTATGATGGACCTAATTGTAGATTCAACCTCGCTGAGCGTCGAGGTCCGTCGAACGCGGTCGGTCGCGCCAGGGCCCCAGATGCGGCTCGATCTCGCCGACAACTGACGCTCACGGCTCAGGTGGACCCCGATGTCCATATTCAGGCGGAGTGACGAGAGGTGTCTCGCTGTTGCACGTGATCGTCAGGCCCAAATCTTCCCCACCTAGCGGACCAGGGATCCACACAGTCGGCACAAAGCGCATAGTGGCGGGGTCTATCAACGCGGTTATCACAGTGCAGCCCGCGCCGTCTCCGATCTGCGGCAACGCATCAGCGGTCATCACATACGCGCCCGCCGTGCCGGATATGGGCGCTGCGCCTCGGGTGTAAGTGCCCCAGCTATTTCGATCGATTAGAATGACCTTGAAGACATCCCGGTCCGAAAATCGAACTCTCGCGTAGTATCGATTGTACCCACTCAGGTCTCCCATTCTGGAAACTTGTCGCACTACTTGGCGGTCGAGCGCGCTGAGGTCCGGTGGCGAGTGCATTTGGCTCGCTGGATGAACACAAGCGCTCGTCGCAACCGTGATCAGCAACACTCGCAGCATTTTACCCGGGCCTCTTCCCCGATCGATAACCTTCGTGGATGGCGCCGTCGATCCATTTCTGTCAATCGCTTAACGCCCGCAGCAACGGCGTGCTCTCGCCGGAAGGCGACATTCCGTCAGAGCCACCAGTCGCGATTGCGAGCAAGCCAAAAGCCACCCAAGCCGATCAAGAAGACCAGCACGATAAGCTGGCCCCAGGTATCGATTGGCTGGTGCCAGTAGTTACGGCCCACCCATGGCGAACCTGCGCGAATTGCCAGCAAATTGGCCGCAAGCGTGCCGAGCAAGAAAATGGCGCACACGCCAATTGCTACACGCCTGAACCACTTGCTTCTCATGCTCAGTATTGTCGCCGCCAGCGATCATTCAGTCGATATGGCTTCCGCGATCTAGCGTCTGGTTTGGGCCACGGCACGACATAGCGACAAATTCTGCGACCGGCCTACCCGCTCCAACCCGGCCAATTGCTTAGCGACCGCAGCAACGGCCCACGTTCGCCGATTGTTGGCCTTCAACGCTGAGCAGCGACCGTCTTCTTAGGGTCCATTCCGGCCTGACTGCTGCGGCGAATACGTCGTCCGCATGAGCGATGGCTTCGCCATCAGCGATAGTGACCGCTCAGATCGATGGTATCCGGAGTAACGCCACGCGCTCGGAGGTCAGCTTTCTTGACTTTTCCGGTCCCGGTTTTCTCCAATGCGTCACGCACAACGACAAATCGCGGCCACATGAAGCGCGGCAAGTGCGCGATAGCGTAGTTCGCGATGGACGCCGCGGCAGCTTCAGGAAGCTCCGAGACAACAGCCAACATGATCTCATCCTCACCGCCGGCAAGCTCAGATGGAACGGCGTATGCGGCGACCTCGCGAATACTCGGACACCGCGCGATCTCGGTCTCCAACTGGAGCGCAGAAATGTTCTCGCCGCGTCTGCGAATGCAGTCCTTGATGCGATCGATAAACGTGACGTACCCTTCTTCGTCCATGCGCCCGGCGTCACCCGTGTGGAACCACAGATTTCGCCAAGCCTCCGCGGTCTTGTCAGGAAGATTGTAGTATCCAGCCATAAATGCATTAGCGGTCTTCGGGCGCACCATGATCTCGCCGACTTCGCCTTGTGCAACAGGCTCATCGGTCTCGGGATCTCGGATCTCCACTTCGAAATGATCTGCGTACGCCCTTCCACATGCGCCGGGCTTGGACTTGCCACGTTCGCCGTAGAGCGGAATATTGACTTCAGTCATACCGTAGCCTCCCAGCACATCGGCAACTCCAAACCGTTCGTGCCATTGCCGCTCATGATCGGGCACGTTAGGCGCCGCTAACATAACGCGCAGGCGATGGTCGCGGTCAGCGGCGGTCGATGGCTGGCTCAGAACGAAAGCGCTCACGGCGCCTAGCGTATTGGTGATCGTCGCGCCCGTACTGCGGATATCCTCGAGCCACGCAGTGGCGGAAAAACGCGGACGAATGCTCGCTGATGCGCCCGCAATCATCGTTGCACCCACCTGCATCAGCAATCCGTTGGCGTGAAAGAGTGGAAGCACGATGTAGTAATGGTCCGATTGGCTGAGGCCAGTGTGCTCGACTACGCCCAGACCGAAGAGAAAACAGTGCGCGTGAGGCATGATCACCCCCTTCGGCGCGCCCGTCGTTCCCGATGTGTACATGATACAAGCGGCTTCGTGAGCTTGCGGCATGGGCACTTCTGTGTGCGGCGCGCTCTGCCAATCGAAACATTCGAAATCGGCGCTGCCACCGACGACAAGCATGCGACCAAGCCGCTCTAGAGAAGCTCTGCTAGCAAGAATTTGCAAAAGATAGGACGCGTGCACCACCAAGACTTTCGCTTCGCAATCCAACAACGGATGAGCGAGAAAGCCGTGGGTTAGCTCGGTGTTGATCATTACGCCCACGGCGCCGAGCCTGGTCACACCCATGAACGTGCGCACAAGGTCGATATCGTTCGGCATCATGATGGCGACACGGTCGCCACGTTTCACGCCAATCGAATGAAGAAATCCAGCTGCGCGGTGTGCGTCCGAATTTAGCTGCTCATAGGTTACGCTCTCGCCACCCAACACGGACAAGAATGGGCGGGAGCCGTTGGTGATCGCCGCGTTCTGCAACACGCGAGGCAAAACCCAAGACTGGGTATCGGCGATACCTGAATACATTTCGGGCTCCTGAACCGCGAGCACATCCAAGTCCGGGGCTGTGCGTCTGAGCGACGGGCTAGCAAACGTCGAACACAGTCCTCGCATCGCGGTTCTCTCCGACCGCAGCTCCCTTCGCGCGAAGAGCCTCATAGAACGCTTTGGTCACGCCGTTGGTCCAACCAAAGCCGTCCTGCAATGCATACTCGCCACCGCCACCGGGACACATGGTGAGAACGTCGTATTTTTCCACCAATCGTCCGGTGTGGCGAAAGACCTGCTCCACCACCCGAACCCAGCGCTTGCGGATCTCGTCCGCCAAGGCAATGAAGCCGTAGCGCGACAGCCCTTCCACCGCGAACCATTGCATCGGGGCCCAGCCATTGGGCGCGTCCCATTGCATGCCAGTTTGTTCGATTGTTGTGAGAATACCGCCGGCTGCAAGGAGTTCAGATTCAACGAGTGTCGCGGTCGCGCGCGCTTGCTCTGGGGTTGACACACCAAAGAACAACGGCGCCGTCACAGCGGCGCTGAGCGCGCCCCGCAATTGTCCTTCGGTCCAATCGAAATCGTCGAACGCGCCCAGAGCCTCACTCCAGAGATAGGTGCACATGGCCTCACGCCGCGCCGCGGCTTTGGCATCGTAGTCGGCGGCACGTTCCGTGTCGCCCTGTCTAGCGAGGCCGGCCGCGATGAAAACCTCCAATCCGTAGAGCATGCTGTTGAGGTCTGCGGGCAAAATCGACGAGGTGATCGCGGAACTAAGCTCGCCCTGTCTCGCGAGCCATCGCGAGCTGAAGTCCCAACCACTCTCGCAAGCAGCACGCACTTCTCGATGGATATCTGTGTTGACTCTGTTGGGCGCGACCGATGCAAGCTCCACGTCGGGATGATACGCCTCCTCACGAGGGCAGTCACTGTCATCCCAGTATCGATTGAGCAGTGCGCCATTCGGCAATCGCACTACGCGCCGATGCGCGCCGACCGCCGCCAGAGATGCAGCGCCATCCATCCAGAACCCATGCTCCTGAATGAGCGCCGGCAGATAGTTTGGGACGACCTGCTCACCAGCGACTGATGCGAGCAACTCCACAATCTTGAAGAACAACGGCGGCTGTGAACGTGTCAGATAATACGTGCGGTTGGCATTGGGGACAAAGCCGTAGCGTTCGATCTGCCAGCGGCAGTTGTTGGCGGCTGCGAGGATAATTTCAGGCCGATCGCGCAGGCCGAGCAACGTGAAGTAGGTATCCCAATAATAACACTCGCGAAAGCGTCCCCCTGGCGCGATCGATGCATATGGCAGCGGCAGAAATGAATCGGCAGATCGCGTTGGCAAAGGCGGTCGGATCAGCGCCGCCCAGGTCTCTTCGATATGCGCTTCGACCGTGGCCCCCTCACACATAGCTGTAACTTCGCCGGGCAGATCAAACCAAGTATTGACGAAGCCCAGCAATTCAGTCGCTGAGGATGGCGCTTCATTGCGATAGGCGGCCACAATCTCCGCCACCGGGCGGCGCGGGTTGGCATCTGCCCAATCCTTCGCGGGCACGATGTCCATAACAGCGACAGCCGCGAACAACTCTCCGAGAACGGAGGAGGGACCCGCTTCCGCCTCGTCATTTGATTTAGCGAATTTGATCAGCGCTGCTTCCACAACGCCCCCGCGGTCATCATCACTCCCACGGCGCTCACGAATGCCGCAAGTAGGTACGCGGCACTGCCCAAGGCGTGCCACGCGTAACCCGATCCCGCCGTCGCGATCGCGGCGATAGCTCCAAGAACGACAGCATTGATGCCTTGCGCGGTAGAAATGAGATGCGCATCGACGCGCTGCGCTATGAAGAGCATCAATCCTGTGATGACGGTCATGCCCGTGATGCCGTTCAGCAACGCCAGCGCCGCCAACTCATAAAGGCCCGGTTCGCTCGCCATGTAGGCCCAGCGAGCGATGGCAACCGCTCCACCGACACCAATGAGCCAGAGCGGCGAACGATTTCCAAGCAAGCGCTGCGCAAGAAACAACGCAGCAATTTCGGAGACGATTGCCAAGCCGATCAGCATACCGATCATCGATCCCGACACGCCTTGGGCTGACCATTGAATCGCCCCGAAGGTAGTGAGAAGCGTGTGGCTTGCAGTGATGAGCGCGGCGGCCGCCATCGCCATCATAAGCCGCTTGTCAGCAAGGACCTTCAGCCATTCCCTGCTCTGTGCCTTCTCGGAAGCGCCGAGGCGACGATCTGCGGGTAATAGCAGGATGGGCAAGATCGGCAGAGCGAGCAGCGCCGCGGTCAACCATGGAACGATCTCCGCCGAATAGGTCTCAATCAGACTGCCGCTCGCCGTACTCGCGACTACAAAACTCAAAGAACCCCATAACCGCATGCGACCGTAGTCGAGTTGCTGCGTTCTGACGGCTAAGGTCGCGTATCCGTCGGCCAGGATCGGCAACGGATCCCAAACGAGCGAGAACAAAGTAAAGAAGAGCAGCATCTGCCAGTAGGAATGCGCGAACGTCATGGTGCTCATCAGCAGCATCGCGCCAATCACACAAACGAGCAGCACTTCTCGTATCCGACGCAAGCGATCGGCCAGCCCTGTCACGGGCGCGACGAATAGCAAGCGCAACAGCAGCGGCAGCGACATCAGCACGCCGATCTGTTCCGGATTCAGACCGCGATGCGCAAACCACATCGGGATGTAGAGGCCGAACGCGCCGTAGTGCAGATAGATCGCGGCGTACATTACCGAAATCCGCGGCGCCAAACCGACTAATCTCGCTGGCGCCGCAGACTCCACGCCCGTGTCGAAGGCCACGTCGGCCATGACAAGCTTGCCCTACGAACCGAAGCGATACCGGACGCGCGCGCCGTACATTCGTGGCTCGCCGTACGTCATCGTAGCGACACCGAACGGTGTGTTGTAGAAATCCGCCGTACCGGTCGCGTATTCATTGTCAGTGACATTGTTGGCAAAAAACGACAGGTCCACCGGCGATCCGAAGAGATCGTTGATGTCGACCGAAAGATTGAGCAAACCGTAGCCTGGAATCTCTCGCACAAAGGACTGATTGGTCTGCGCGGTCGAAAAAGACGATTGCTCGGCGTAGTTTGCATTCAACACCAACGTGCCCAGGCTACCAATGTCACGCTCATATGTCGCGCCAAGTGAGAACTTGTTGGAGGGCGTGAACGGGAACGGCGCACCTGCAAGGATCAGCTCTGCCGACGGGCCGTCGACACGCGTGTACTCGGAGTCGATCCAAGAGTAACTGGCGGCAAGTGTGAGGCCTTCAAGCGGCACGATGGCGCCCGTGAATTCCACACCGCGGATGCGCCCCTCTGCGGCGCTTCGCGTGACGTTCAGAAGAGCGCTTCCGACGAGCTCACCCGTCGTACGCTGAATATTCTGATAGTCGCCGTTGTACGCAGCGATGTTGGCACGGACCGCCGTATCACCCAGATAAAATTGCGACTTCAAACCGATCTCGATGTCGCGCAGCTGCTCAGGCGGAAACGTGTGGAAGGGTAGTCCTTCCGGCACAGAGCCGTTGATCCCACCCGCCTTGTAGGCATTGCGCGCCGTTATGTAGGCGTGAACATCGTCAGAAAATGCGTAGTCGGCAGTCAGCGTGTAGCTGCCGTACTCGAAATCAGCGCTCCCGGTCGATGCTGGCGGCGCCAAGATCAACGTGGAGGAGTCCACTTGCTCCCACGTATACCGATAACCCGCGGTGAGGCTCAATCCGTCAAGGGAGCTGAAAGCGCCCATGTCGACTGTCGCCTGACCGAACACAGCCTGACTCTCAGTGTCGACGTCGAACGTCGCGGGGAACGCGCCCGGCAGCAGAAGTGAGAACGGAAATTGCAGGAACTCACCCGCCTGATGGGTGTTCTGACGATCGAAGTACACGCCGGTCGCGAAGTTCACGGCGTCATCGAACAAGGTGCCCTGGAGCTGAAGCTCTTCGGTGTAGGTATTCGTCGTAAACGGCTCACCGCTCCGCGAGCCCTGTCCCGCAATCGGGAAGATCGTAGCGTCGTAGTCGTACGCGTAGAGGTTCTCGAACTTCGAATAGCTCGCGATGTTGCGTAGGCGAAGGTTATCGTTGATGCGATACGTCGCCTGATTGATGATTTGCCAGTAGTCAGTGTCGGCGAACTGATCGTAATCGTAGGCTACGCGGCGCGATCCAAGCGTGCTCTGATCCGCCACTGTATTGACGATGCCCGGATAGAAATCCGTTACCAGCACGCCAAGCGCGCCAGCCGCCGGATTGAATGCAACGGGTACTGTGCCGCCGCCGTTGTTGCCCGAGTGGTAGTAGCGGACCATCGTGTAGATATCGAGCGCATCTGTGGGCTGCAGTGAGAGCCCCACGCGTGCGCTCTCGTAGCTCAGATTGTCGTAGTCTCGGCCTTCAAAGTACGGACCGACATCGACAGTGTAACCATCCCGACGTCCAACTTCGCCAGCAACGCGCAATTGGGCACGATCAGTAATCGGAAGATTGATCGCACCATCCACCCGGCGATCGTTGAAGTTACCTACTTCGCCACGCAGATATCCCTCGAAAATGTCGGTGGGACGTTGCGGCTCGAAAAGAATATTGCCGCCAGTTGCGTTCTTGCCGAACAACGTGCCCTGCGGCCCTGCCAACACCTGCACATTCGCTAGATCAAAGTAGGTGCCGACCCGGCCGTCGATCGTGATCGTATTTGGGACTTCGGCAAAATACGAAATCGTGCCTGGCACCGAGCCGAATGCCGGCCCCTGACCGCGCAAAGCGAAGAAGGCGAACTCGGAAGGATAACCACCGGTGATCGTGATCAGCGACGGCGTGTGATCGGCGAGCGCGGTTCGATCATCAATGCCGCCTTGCAAGAGTTCTTCTGGGCTGAAAGCCGTCACCGACAGCGGCACGTCTTGGAGATTTTCCTCGCGGCGGCGAGCAGTGACGACGATTTCGTCAAATGCCTCATCGTCCTGCGCATCTGCGGAAGCCGCCTGCTGCGACCCGTCCTGCGCCCAGGCTTCAACAGCCGCGAAAGGCGCCGCAAACGCGATGGCGGCGGCCCCGCTCATGAAAAAGCAACGCAGATTCATGGTGATCATCTCCCCTTGGGCGCCCGCGGCCTCTGTTTCGGGCCTTTTGCGCACCTTTGGTATCGATATCATTGGTATCGATGTCAATACCCTTGTCCTGAACGGGGGAACTCAACTTTTGGCGCGTCGCGTCGCTGGCACACTACTTCCGCGGGCGATCAATTCGACGGGCAATTGCTCCGACTTGACATTCTGCCCATTGATCACTTGGAGAATTTTCGTTGCCATCACGGCGCCCGCTCTCACCCATTCCTGGCGAACGGACGTAAGGCCAGCGCCAGTTGCTGTGTCGTCATAGCCAACAAGTGCTATGTCGTGTGGCACATGCTTCCCAGCTTCAGTCAGAGCCTCCTTTGCGCCTAACGCGATCATATCGCTTGCAGCCGCCACCCCATCGATGTCCTCAAATCGAGACAACGCATCGATCATCGCCGAGCGCCCAGCGGTTCGAGTGAACGTGCATGGCACAATGAAGAGCTTCCCCTTTCGGCCCAGCGTCTCGCGAATACCCCTAACCCGTTCCGCTATCTCAGGGTGAGCGGGATCGCCAAGGTAAACAATTCTCCGACGCCCCTGCTCAAGGAAGTGTCGGCCTATTAAACGCCCGCCCTCAAAGTTATCGCTACACACGAAAATCGCGTCATCACGCGGATCTAGCGGCGTACCCCAAGTTACCATCGGCAAGCCGTACTCGTGTAGCCGTCGCGTTGACTCATCATTGGCGCCCTGCCCCAACACGACAATGCCGTCGACGTCGACGACACCGCTCACGTCGACGACCGAGCGTGTCGTAAGCACCAATTGGTATCGTGCTTGGGCCAACTCCGACAGCAGGCCGCCGATCGCCATTTGCACCAATGGTTCACCAACGGATCGTTCGCCACCTGGCTCGGTCTCAATAACGACCATAACGCTGTGAGTGCGTTGAAGGCGTAGATTTCTCGCGGTGGTATTCAGTCGATAGCCTTGTTCGCGCGCCACCTGCTTGATGCGATCGCGTATTTCCTGCCGAACAAGCGGACTATCCTGCAACGCACGAGATACGGTGATCTTCGCCACGCCCGCGAGCTTGGCTACATCTTCCATCGTAACTCTTGCTCGCACCGATTTCGGCATCCGATCGATTCTCCGACTGCTGCTCATCTTATCCTGCAAGACAAAACGAGTTGCATGCGACTGATATCGATACCATAACCGAATTCGTTGGCGAGGAAAACATGAGCGCGCATGGAACTTTGAAGGCGCAGCAAGCGCCGGGCCGCGGTGTGGACGCAGACGGTTCAGTGACATTGCCCCTGCAGCGTTTGCCATTCTCAAATCTCGCCAGCGCTGCGGCTGAACACGCGTTCAAACACCGGATCGACGATGGGCCGGTGACGACCGATGCTGAGGTTTCCCGGGCGCACTACGGCAGGTTTAATGATGCTCTCGCCGCCGACATGCTGGCGAAGTATCCGGTTCATGTAAGCGAAGACACTTTGGGCGGCGTCCGAGTGCATCGGGTCGTCTCGCAGCTTGCCTCACCCGCTGATTTGGAGCGGGGAATTCTCATCAATCTGCATGGCGGCGCTTTCATGTGGGGTTCGGGGAGCGGCGCGCTCGTTGAAGCAATACCGATTGCCGCAGCTACCAATCTTCTCGTCGTCACCGTGGACTATCGCATGGCGCCAGAGCACGTGTTTCCGGCGGCATCTGAAGACGCGTGCGCCGTCTATGAGGCGATCCTGAACGATTTCCCGGCCGAGTCGATCGGGTTGTACGGTCTCTCGGCCGGTGCGTTGCTATCAGCTCAGCTCATTGCTTGGCTCCAAAAACGTGGCCTGCAACGTCCCGCGGCGGTTGCCATGCTCGGCGGAGCCGGAGCAGATATAGGCGGCGACAGCGCGAGCCTAGGCGCATCAATGACGGGATCGCTTCCCGAGAGCGGCCTAGCATCATTATTTAGTTTGCCATACCTCACTGGAGCGGATCGGCAAGACCCGCTCGCTCTGCCTGACTGCGCTGATGACGTCCTCGCCAAATTTCCACCGAGCCTGCTGATCACCGCCAGCCGGGATTTTGCTGCAAGCAGCGTCAGCTCGTTTCACCGCCGCTTGGTTGCGAACGGTGTTGATGCGAGACTCTTTGTCTTCGATGGCCTTTGGCACGCCTTCCACATCTTCAGCGAATTGCCTGAAGCTCAGGAGACCTATCGCATCATGGCGGATTTCTTCATGCGCACCTTACGCTTGAAGGCTTGAAACCCGTGGAGCTTCATCCCGATTTTTTGTCCTATTTCGCTCGCATCGCAGGTGATCACCCGCCGCCCGGCACGGTTGTAACCGCTCAAGAAATGCGAGAACTTCATCGTACACTCGCACGTAAGATCGGTCGCGGGCGCCCGATGAAGACGCGAGACTTCACGATCGCCGGCCAACCACCGGTGCCAGCCCGACTCTACACTCCGGACTTCGAGGGCCAGCTACCTCTCTTCTTGTTCATTCATGGCGGCGGCTGGATTGGCGGCGAACTCGACACGCACGAGGTGCTTTGCCGTGAGATCGCGCACGGCGCGCGATGCGCCGTCGTTGCGATCGATTATCGCCTCGCTCCCGAACACAAATTTCCCGCGGCGTTCGATGATGCGCTCACAGCGGCTCGCTTTTGCTTGGAACAGACCCACGATCTTGGCGCCGACCCTGCACGGGTTTCGATTGGTGGAGACAGCGCAGGCGGCAATCTCGCAGCGGCCGTGATGGTTGCACTTCGCGACCAGGGCGCGCCGATGCCTCTGCAGCAGGTCTTGCTTTACCCGGCGACTGATTTTCGCATGGTGACGCCGGCATTTACGAATTTCACCGGCCCAGGATTTGGCCCGCAAGACTTTGTGTGGTGCGCAGATCAGTACCTTTCAGCGGAAACTGACAAACTCGACCCGCGCGCTTCGCCGATCCTGTCAAACCTGCGCGCTCTTCCGCCCACCTACATCATCACCGCCGAATGCGATGTGCTCCGCGATGACGGCGAAGCATACGCGCTGGAGTTGGCGAAGGCTGGTGTACCCGTGGAGCTGCGCCGATATCTTGGTCATCCGCACGGCTTCCTATCGCTGCCCTTAGATGTGGCGCCAACCGCAGCCGGCATAGCGCACGTCTGCAGCGCGTTGCGAAAAGCGTTCGCGACGGACCGTGTTCAATGAAGCTCGCACAGCCCCTTTTGTTTGCCCTCTTGCTTGGGATCATCAGCATGAACGCCACGGCCCAAACGCTGCCCCCTCTCCCCGACACGATTAGCACTGAAGCCCGTCAGTCGTTGCAGGCGCTGGAGGCGGCTTCGGCAGCCGCGCCACCGCCGGCATCGATAGAAGAGATGCGGCAGCAGATTTCGCAGCTTCAGGACGCGATGGGTTCGATGCAGCGACAGCGTTACGACGTGACAATCGAGCGAACGACCATTGCGGGAGTGCCTGCAATCGTTTTCCGGCCCGCGGGCGGAGCGCGATCACTCGGCGTGTTGCTGAACCTGCACGGCGGCGGCTTCATGCTAGATTCCGGCTCGCAGACCGAGAATATTCCCTTGGCGGCGCTCACAGGCATGACGGTCGTTGCCGTGCTGTATCGCCTTGCACCAGAGCACCCATTTCCAGCTGCTGTTGATGACGCGTTCGCTGTTTATCGCGACCTTCTGCGCACCACGCCTGCCGATCACATCGCGATTTACGGAACGTCCGCAGGTGCGGTCCTATCTGCGCAACTGATGGTCCGCATACGCGACACCAACACGCCATCTCCGGCAGCGTTGGGATTTTTCTCCGGCAGTGCTGATATGGCCCACACTGGCGATTCCGAAGAAATTCTGCCGAAAGCAATGGGGCAAACCTTGCGCCAACTCGCGCAGCCTTACGTTGGCGCGACAGCGGATACGACGCCCGCGCTATCGCCGATTTACGCCGATTTGTCCGGATTTCCGCCGACCCTGGCGCTCTCAAGCACAAGAGACCCTCTACTTAGTCAAACCACGCTCTTTCATCGCGCCTTGCGCCGCGCCGGCGTAGATGCAGATCTGATCGTTTTCGAAGCTATGCCGCACGCGTTCTGGAGCTACATCGTTGCGCCCGAAAGCGACGAGGCGTTTGCTGCAATGGCCGGCTTCTTCCGAGCGAAACTAAACGCGGTCGAGCAACCATAGTGACGCCAGTGGATTGGGTCGTGATCATCCTGGCGACATCACTCGCTCTTATCTTCGTGACCTTGCTCGCCGTCGTCGCCTCCAAGGGCATGCGCGCGGCTTTGTTGAAGGCGGCAGCAGGCGTAATGCTTCGCGAGCGCTTGGCGGACATGCCACGACGTCGCAATGGCGCAAGGCCGGTGCGAGTGCTTCGCGTGCCTATGCGCGACGGCATCGCACTGAAGACCGAAATCTATCTGCCGAAGGGCGAAGGCCCGTGGCCCACAATCCTGGTTCGCGACCCCTACGGGCTTATGCAGTACTTCATTTGCAACATCCTTGTCCGTTACGGCTACGCGTGCGTGCATCAGGATGTCCGCGGTCGGTGGGGATCAGGCGGCGAATGGCGCCCCTTCACGAATGAGCGCAATGACGGCGCCGATACGCTGAATTGGATCCTCCAACAGACCTGGCAGAACGGCCGGATCGCCATCATTGGCGAGTCTTACCTGGGCATCACACAATGGGCGATCGCCGACCAACTTCCTCCGGAAGTGAAAACACTGCTGCCCGGGGTGTCGCACGGCGACATCTATGAGATGGTCTATCGCAACGGCGCGTTCTGCGAAGGCGTGATGGGAGTTTGGTCCTACAGCTTGTTTAAGCCACCGCTGAAAGCGCTCGCGGCTGCGCGCGAGTGGCGCCAGCGCGTCGCCGGACAATTCCCCGCGCTGGATGCTGATCCGCGGGGGTTTGGCGCAAGCTGGCAAGCATATCGCGAATTTCTGATGCATCCCGAACGCGGCGATCCATTTTGGCAATCACCAGAATACTCTGCGCTTCGCGATTCCTATCTCGGTGTGCGCGTGCCGGTCTTGATGGTTGGGCGCAGCAACGACTTCTTCCTCGCCGGTATGGTTCGCACCTTCGAAGCGCTGCAGACGCGCGGGCAAAGCGTCTTCATTCTGGCGCCAGGAGATCATGGAGGCGTGGCGGGGGCAGCCAAAGTCCGCCAGCCCTACCGGCGATACTTCTCCGACGTAATAGCATGGCTCGACCACCATCTCGGCACGGCGCCGGCGCCCGCACAGCTGCGACCAGGCTATCATCTTTATGTCAACGGATCCGACATTTGGCGTCACGACGAGACATGGCCCCCAACCGCCGAGGTCGAAACTCTTCATCTTGACGACTTCACCAAGGCCCGCGCATGCGGGGGCGGTTCGCTAGAGCGACGCACACCGGTACAACCTCAGAGCGTCTCCTTCGACTACGACCCGCGCGATCCTACGCCGACGCGCGGCGGTTCGTTCATCCTCTCGCCTGCTGTTTCAGCCCCTGCAGTTCAGGACCAGGGGCGCGATATCTGCGCACGCGCAGATGTTCTGTCATTTGAATCGGCGCCACTCACGGAAAATCGCCTCCTCGCTGGAAGCATCCAAATTCGCTTGCTTGTCTCAAGCTCCGCTCCGGATACAGCCTTTACAGTCAAACTCTCCGAGCACTTCGCGGATGGAACCGTCTTCAACATTCGGGACGACATCAGCACGCTGCGTCTACGCAACAACACAATGCACTATCTCGCCTACGCACCCGGGGAGCAAGTGGAGCTCGAGTTCAATCTTGATCCGATCGTGTGGCGCCTTCGCGCGGGCTCAAAATTGCGTCTCGACGTCTCATCTTCCAATTTTCCCGCCTTCAACGCCCATCCCAATAGCGACGCGCTGTGGAGTAGCGTCGCTCAACCGGCGATTGCTCATCAGACCCTGTTCTCCGGATCGCTCGCTTTACCCATTGCCGCGTCGCCGGATTCGGAGAAATCGGGCAAACGCGTAGCTTGACGCTTTGGAAAAACGAGCCCGCGATCAGACGCGGAAAATGTCGAAGGGTGGAGACGATCATGATCCCCGGGTTGATGCAGACGAGACAACTGCAAATCATCGATATTCTCGCTTATGCCGCGACCGCGCACGGCGATGTCGAAATCGTATCGCGCTTGGTAGATGAACCGATCGCGCGTTCGAACTACCGATTGATCCGGGCACGCGCCGAACGCTGCGCGAAGGCCCTCCTGAAGCTCGGCGTCAAATCCGGCGACCGCGTCGCGACACTCGCGTGGAATACACACCGACACTTTGAGCTTTTCTATGCTGTTCCCGGCCTCGGCGCAGTGCTGAACACCGTAAACCCGCGTCTCTTCGACAAGCAGATTACCTTCATTCTCAATCACGCCGAACCGCGCGTGCTTTTTTTCGACAAGACATTCCTGCCCCTGGTTGAACGTCTTGCGCCTCAAATGCGCACCGTAGAAACGTTTGTGATGTTGGCCGGCGAGAAGGCGCACATTGCCGGCGAGGTCGAGGCACTCTGCTACGAGACGCTGCTTGCAACCGAGGACGATGGATACGCTTGGCCTACGGTTGACGAAAACGCGGGTGCATTTCTTTGTTACACTTCTGGCACCACCGGCGATCCTAAGGGCGTTCTGTATTCCCAGCGCGCCGTCGTGCTTCATGCAATGGGCTCGAGCCTCAATAGCGCCTTCGGCTTTGACGCGTTCGATGTCGTGATGCCCTGCTCGTCATTGTTTCATGCGACGGCCTGGGGCCTGCCCTTCGCCGCACCGCTCAACGGCTGCAAGTTGGTATTGCCATGCGAGAAGATGGACGGCGCCAGCTTGCAGGAGCTGATCGTTGAGGAAGGTGTGACCTTCTCGGGAGGCGTCCCCACCATTTGGACCATGTATCTTGCCCATCTTGAGCAGAGCGGCGCCAAGCCCGGCGAGCTTCAGCGTGTCGTCATTGGCGGTTCTGCTGTTCCGCGCGCCATGGCCGAAGCATTCAAGAAAAAGTACGGCGTTCAGGTGCTGCAGATTTGGGGGATGACTGAAACCACCCCATTGGGCGTCATTGCCACGCCGACGCCAGCGCTCGCCGAGCTTGGTGAAGAAGCATTGGATGAAGCCATCTGGACGCGTCAGGGACGGCTTCAGTTTGGCATCGAGCTTCGTATCGTCGACGATGATGGCAACGATGTGCCGCGCGACGGAGAAAGCTCTGGCGCGCTGTTGGTACGCGGGCCCTGGACCATTCAACGGTATTATCGCGCACCATCAGACGCCGCCGATTCCGATGGCTGGTTCGATACCGGAGACATCGCGACGCTCGATCAATACGGCTTCATGCGCATCACCGATCGCAAGAAGGACGTGATCAAGTCGGGCGGCGAGTGGATCAGCTCCATTGATCTTGAGAACATCGCAGTAGGCTGCGCCGGTGTGAAGGTAGCGGCCGTAGTCGGTCTCCCTCATCCCAAATGGGAAGAACGCCCGGTGCTTGTTATCGAGCCTCACGAAGGCGCAAGCCTCAGCAAAGAAGATGTCCTGCGCTACTTGGAGCCACGCGTTGCAAAGTGGTGGACACCTGATGCAGTCATCTTCGACAGCGTTCCGCTGACCGCGACAGGAAAGATCGACAAGAAAGTTCTAAGAGAGCGCTACCAATCACTTCTTTCAAATAGCTGAGCTCGTCGCCAGGCCACTGTCTCTCTGCTGATGTCACTGCCGCACCAAGCGGCTGCGCAGAGTCCACGCAATGACCGTTCTTGGCCATCAAGCGGACGGTCGGCTCGCAGGCACCAGCGACCGCTTTGGGGCCAATCACCGTCGTTGCGACAACACCTTACCGACGGCGCGAATGAGGGGCTATTCCATTCATCCGCCGCCTTCGAGAACGAGCCTGTGAAACTCCATCCAGATCAATGACACGAATGCACAGTCATCGCCGCTGTTGACGAGCGCCGCGTCACGCGACGGTGTTTGGTCCGGCAAATTTCAATCGGAGCCGCTTGCGCGTTAAATCGAATTTATGCGCTCGAAAAGCGGCGACGTTCAAACCGGCATCGTTTCCGCGCGTCGACACAGGCTGCGACTTAGTCCCAACGAACAAATTCGCCTCAACAGCCGCTTTTGACGAACCCTTCCAAAAGTTTTGCGCGTTCGGCGGGCGTTCACGGCTTCTTCGTGAAAGTCTTACAGGCCAAGTGCTTGAAAAGATGGTGGGCGCGACAGGGATCGAACCTGTGACCCCCACGATGTCAACGTGGTGCTCTCCCGCTGAGCTACGCGCCCTTGTTCTGGACAACCAGAACCCAATGCGTTGGGTGGAGCGCCTATACAGGCGTCCCCGCAATTCCTCAAGGGCGGGATTCCTTATGCCGCCGCGATCACCCGCTCGATCTCAACGACCAGATCTTTAAGGTGAAAGGGCTTGGACAACACCTTGGCATCCTTCGGCGCCTGGCTCTGCGCCGAAAGCGCGACCGCCGCGAAGCCGGTAATAAAGACAATCTTCATGGCCGGATCGGCTTCCGCGCCGCGGCGCGCCAGCTCGATGCCGTCTAGGCCTGGCATCACAATGTCCGTCAGCAGCAGGTCGAATGAGCCGTGCTCAAGCGCTTCCCAAGCGGCGTCGCCGTCGCCGAAACCGGTAACGTCATGCCCCGCACGCGACAGGCTCGACACCAGGAACGCCCGGAGCGAGTCATCGTCTTCGGCAAGTAGAATACGCGCCATCTGCCAATAGCTCCGGAACGTCCGGCCCCCTTGAACCGGTAACGCCTAGCATAATTCGGGTAAAGAGCGGCTGAACCGTCACACACAGCTCGTAAACAGGTGTAAAGATTGACGCACCCGCAAGGGGCGCGAACAATGCCAGAGCATGGACCCGACAGACCTCGGCTCAAGCGCGGCGCCCGCCGCTGCGGATGGCGAAAGCCAGGCCCTTGTTCACAACGAACCACCCTTCGTGCTGATTGAGCCCCTGCGCCGCAGCGCGCCCTTGATTTTCGCCTCGCCCCATAGCGGGCGCCGCTACCCGCCAGAATTGCTGGCTGCCGCGCGCGTCAGCCTGATCAGTCTGAGACGTTCGGAAGACGCATACGTCGATGAACTGTTTGCGGGCGCTGCGGCACATGGCGCTTGCGTTCTCTCTGCTACTGTCGCTCGCGCCTATGTCGATTTGAATCGTGACCCGGCCGAACTTGATCCCGAAATGTTCGACGAGCGGCCGGCGCAATCGCCGCAGAACAATTCCGCGCGCGTTCAAGCTGGCCTTGGCGCTATCCCCCGGATCAGTGGCGACGGTCAAACCATCTATCGCCGCAAGCTCGCTCTCAGCGAGGCCGAACGGCGTATCGCGAACGTCCACCGCCCCTATCACGCACTGCTGGAGAATCTCGTCACCGAGACAAGAGAGCAATTCGGTTGCGCCGTGTTGATCGATTGCCATTCGATGCCGAACAATGCCCGCGGCGCGCACGCGCCGGACGTTGTCCTGGGCGATCGCTTCGGCGCCTCGTGTCACCCCTCGGTGACAGCTCTCGCTGAAGCAACACTGCGCCGCCTCGGTTATCGCGTTGCGCGCAACACGCCCTTCGCGGGAGGTCACACCACCCAAACCTACGGCCGCCCCGCCGCGCACGTGCATGCACTGCAGATTGAAATCAACCGCGCGCTCTATATTGACGAACGGACGCTCGAACGAACCAACGGATACGCGCGCGTGCGCGCAGACATGACACGGCTGGCGGAGGCGCTCAGCAGCGCCAACCTTCAAGAGAACCTCACTTGATCCGCTCGGTCGCTTTGATCGCGCTTTTTCTATGCGCATGTGCTTCGCCACCCGAGGCGCCTGTCGCAGACACCACCCTCATCACCTTTCAGGTAAGTTCGTGGGGCTACGTCCAAGAGCGTTGGTCCATCGCCGCAGATGGACATGCCACGCTGGAGCAAACTCAACCTGGGGCACGTTTCGGTTCGCCATTGCTGCCAGCACAAACGTTCGCGTTGACGCCAGCCGACTTCGAACGGATTCGCGAAACGCTGGCGCCGACGGAGCGTTTCATCGCACACGGCCTCCATTGCGACGTTCAAGTTACAGATGCGCCTTACGGCACGGTGACATGGCGTCGAGCGGACGGCGCAGAAGAGCGCGTCTCGTTCTATTCGGCCTGTCGTGAAACTCGCGACCTCACCCTATTCTTTTCGCATCTCAACGACGCCGAACTCGCCTTCCGTGAACTGACCAATACGCGGTCACCCTGAGGCTTTGCGTTGACAGCCATTGGATTGGTGGCGTTCGCCCGCGTTCCGTTATCACGGCAAAGAAAAAACCGCCGGGCGCGAGCCCGGCGGTTAAAGGTATAATAGGGAGGAAACGCCCGATAGGGCGGGAGCGGGATCGCGAAACCCCGCAACACGAGAAAAGTATTTCGCACTGCAGCAATTTGCAAGGTGAACTAAACGTCAAGTTCATGTAAGTTCTACTACAGCGCAGACTTTATTTGTATTTTTGTAACCCCATGCCATATTGCAGGTGCTCACATGCACACTCGGATAGGTTGTGCATAAGGAATCTCCAGACCTGCCGTTGAAGCAGGCAAGTAGAGCAGGCAGAAGCCTGCCCTTCCTCTTCCGAAAGCCAAATTCATGGCCGAGCGCCTCCGCAATCTCGCGATTATCGCCCACGTCGACCACGGCAAGACCACGCTCGTCGACCAATTGCTCGCCCAAGGCGGCGCTTTCCGCGCCAACGAGGCGCGGCAAGAGCGCGCCATGGACTCCAACGATCAGGAGCGCGAGCGCGGCATCACCATTCTCGCCAAGTGCACCTCGATCCTCTGGGACAAGGGTGGCGAAGACTATCGCCTCAACATCGTCGACACGCCCGGCCACGCTGACTTCGGCGGCGAAGTCGAACGCATTCTCGGCATGGTCGATGGTTGCGTGATCCTGGTCGACGCCAGCGAAGGCGTCATGCCGCAAACCAAGTTCGTGCTGTCGAAAGCACTCGCGCGCGGCTTGAAGCCGATGGTCGTGCTCAACAAGGTCGACCGCCCGAGCGCCAACCCCGACCAAGCGCTGAACGAAATCTTCGAACTCTTCCTCGCGCTCGGCGCCAGCGACGAACAAGCCGATTTCCCGATCCTCTACGCCTCGGGCAAAGAGGGCTGGGCCAAAGTGAACATGAGCGATGCGAACAAAGATCTCACGCCGCTGTTCGAACTCATTGTCCGCCACGTTCCCGATCCGGAGCCGATCGCGCGCAAGGACGAGCCGTTCGCGTTCCTCGTCACCATGCTCGACTCCGACCACTTCCTCGGCCGCGTGTTGACCGGCCGCGTTGAAGCCGGCCGCGTGAAAGTTGGCGACAGCGTGAAGTCGCTGACGCGTGACGGCAAAGAAATCGAGCGCGGTCGCCTGACCAAGCTGCTTTCGTTCCGCGGCTTGAAGCGCGTTCCGGTCGAGACAGCGGAAGCCGGCGACATCATCGCCATCGCCGGGCTCACCGACACCACCGTCGCTGACACGATCGGCTCGATCGAACTCAGCGCGCCGCTTCCATCGACGCCAATCGACCCGCCGACGCTGGCGATCACGGTTTCGATCAACGATTCCCCCCTCGCCGGTCGCGCTGGCGATAAAGTGCAAAGCCGCGTCATCCGCGCGCGCCTGCTGGCCGAAGCTGAATCCAACGTAGCCATCCGCGTCACCGAGACTGCCAACAAAGACGCCTACGAAGTCGCCGGCCGTGGCGAACTTCAACTGGGCGTGCTCGTGGAAACCATGCGCCGCGAAGGCTTCGAACTTTCGCTTTCGCGTCCGAAGGTGTTGACGCGCAGCGAGAACGGCCAAACGCTCGAGCCAGTCGAAGAAGTCGTCATCGACGTTGATGACGAATACACCGGCGTCGTCATCGAGAAAATGAGCATCCGCAAAGCCGAGCTGCAGGACATGCGCCCATCAGGCGGCGGCAAGACGCGCCTCGTCATGCTTGCGCCGTCGCGCGGCATGGTCGGTTATCATGGCGAATTCCTCACCGACACGCGCGGCTCGGGCGTCATGAACCGCCTCTTCCACTCGTGGGCGCCTTGGAAGGGCGAAATCCCCGGGCGTCGCAACGGCGCGCTGATCTCGAACGACAAGGGCCAGTCGACCGCCTACGCGTTGTGGAATCTTGAAGAGCGCGGCCAGATGTTCATCGCGGACGGCGAAGATGTCTATGAGGGCATGATCATCGGCGAAAACAGCCGCGGCGAAGACCTCGACGTGAATCCGTTGAAGGGCAAGAAGCTCACCAACGTGCGCGCTTCGGGCAAGGATGAATCGATCCGCCTCACGCCGCCGCGCCGCCTGACGCTCGAACAAGCCATGGCTTGGATCGAAGACGACGAGCTGGTGGAAGTCACCCCCGCCGCCATCCGCATCCGAAAAGCGTACCTCGACCCGAACGAACGCAAGCGCGCGGCGAAGGCCAAGGAAGCCGGCTAAGCGCGGTCCACGCGGCACTGAAAGCAGCCGAATTTCGAGCGAATGTGTACGTAAGCGATGCTGGCGTCTTCAAGGATAGCCACTGACTTTTCGGCAAGCTCGCAGCCGCGCACTATGCGTCCGGTATCGTAGCGAATCCAATCATCGGCGCCATACCCGCGGATCGCCGCTGGATCGAGTAACGTAAACCAACGTGGCAGTTGACTGCGCTCGTATCGCGCGCACGCACGCTTATGCAGAAAGATCGGCCCCGTCTCCGCGTACGGCTGGGGGGCATCAAACGGCCGGTAGGAGAGAACGAGCTTGTCTTCGCCATCGGCGACCAAGTCCAAGCAATGCCGGCACGGATTAGCCCCGCCCGCCGCCTTCATGACGACGGGCGCCTGGCCGTTGGCGTCAGCGCCGCCATCGCGAAAGTGATTGAACGCCTCAGTCGGGATTCCCTGAACACGCAGCATGATCGGCTCCTTGGACATTCAAGGAGCCACAGACCTGATGTTTACGCTGGCCGTATTCGGACGCGCCGCCGATTAACGCTGCTCCTCGGGCGGCGGCACACGCACGCCGCGCCGCCATTCGTCACGGCGCTGCGCCACCTGCGCGTTGACATCGACCGGGTTGGTGCACGTGTACTCGATCTCCCGCATCTGATCGGCGCCGGTCACTTCGGTGCCGTAGCAACCAAACTGAGTCAGCACCGCGTTCGCCGCCGCGCCCCACCACAGAATGCCGAGCGTGCGATCGTTAGCGTAAACGGTCAGGTTCTCGGCCATCAGCAGACCGAGCGAGCGCGGTTGGCCTCGCACCACCAGCACTGTCTGATCGCGGTCGTGAAACCAAATCTGAAAGCGTTGATCGCCGACAAAAACGTCGGCGTCTGGCATCCCGGCATTGTAGCTCAAGGTCCGCTGCGTACTTGCACACGCGCCGAGCGCGAACAGAGCAACTAGTAGGAATGCACGCATCTTCATATTCGGCTCCGCCTCAGACGAATAAGTCCCGCGCGAAGATGCGCCACAAAGGGCAAGCCCATGACGAAAACGTGGCTTGATCGCGTTTACCAAAACACGTGGCGCCGAAACGGCGCAGATTTCGCTTCACACGTCTCCAACAGCGTCAACAAACGCTAACGACGGAACAATTCGCGTCAATAGATCGTGGCACGCGTCCTGCTCTCCAAAGCGCATAAGGCGGGCCCATGGGGGACACCGCCATGAACAAGGGCGCACACACCATGGCTAACGCCATTGACCTCCATGTCGGCAAGCGGCTCCGCCGCCGTCGCCGTCTCTTGGGCCTCACCCAGCAACAACTGGCTGAGTCCATCGGCATTCGCTTCCAACAAATCCAGAAGTACGAATGCGGTGCGAACCGCGTGACCGCGAGCCGTCTTTACGAACTCGCCGTCGCTCTGAACGTGCCGGTGAACTACTTCTTCGAAGGCCTGCAACAAGTCGCGGCTCCCGCGACCCCTGGTGCTCCGGCCAACGACCGCGATCTGATCGCGGCTGACGTGCTCTCACAGAAAGAAACGCTGGAACTGATCCGCGCTTACTACAAGCTCGGTGAACGTCCGCGCCGCCGCCTCCTCGATCTCGCGAAGGCGCTGCAAGACGAATCCACCGACGCGGCCTAATACGCCGCCTCGATTGGGGTAAACGGGGACGGACTCGCTGCAAAGCGGGTCCGTATTCGTTTGTGCGCGGCGTAGCGAACACGTCTATAGTAAACGACATGCCGACGCATGACACGACGCGCCTGATCACCTTCGCCGACACATTGGCGGATGCCGCCCGCGAAGCCATCCTTCCCTACTTCCGCGCCGCCAAGCACAGCATTACCGACAAACTGAACGATGGCCGCTTCGACCCGGTCACTGAGACCGATCAGGCCGCTGAGCGCGCGATGCTCGCGCTGATCGAGAGTGAATTTCCGGATCACGGCGTGCTTGGCGAAGAGTATGGGGAGCGCCCAAGCAAAAGCGGCTATCAGTGGATACTCGATCCCATCGACGGCACGCGCGCGTTCATTTCAGGGCTGCCGACCTGGGGCGTACTCATCGGTCTCTATCATGAAGGTCGGCCGCTCATCGGCGTCATGGATCAACCGTTCACACAAGAGCGCTATCGCGGCTGGATGGATGGCGCCAACGCCACCACGCGCAACGGCACGCACTCACTCAAGACACGCGCCTGCGAGTCGCTGAACGCCGCGACGTTCTCAACGACAAGCCCCGATCTCTTCGAAGGCGACGAAGCGCGCGCCTGGTCGAACATCCGGCGCGAAGCCAAGCTCGTCCGCTATGGCTGCGATTGCTACGCCTATTGCATGGTCGCCGCTGGCCACATGGACGGCGTCATTGAAAGCGGCCTGAAACCCTTCGACATCGCCGCGCTTATCCCAATCATCACCGGCGCCGGCGGCGGCGTTTGCGCTTGGGACGGAGGGGACGCCACTCAAGGTGGGCAGGTTCTGGCCTACGGCGATATGGCGGTTCGCGATCGCGCTATTGCGCTTCTCTCGCTTTCCCGCTGATCACGTCGCGGACGACTTGCGCGAACACTTCCGGCGGTTGCCCACCCTGCACCAGCCAGCGTTGGTTGAAGATCGCCGACGGCACCGCATTGATGCCGTGACCGCGCCAGAACTCCTCCGCGTGCCGCACCTCGGCCGCGTACTGATCCGACGACAGGATAACCTCCGCACGCTTCACGTCGAGTCCCGCTTCACGCACCGCATCGAGCAGCGCTGCATGGTCGCTCGTCGAGCGCTGGTCAGTGAAATTCAGCTTGAACAGGGCTTCTTTCAGCGCGAGCCCCTTCCGATCAAGTTCAGCCCAATGCAACAGGCGGTGGGCGTCGAACGTATTCCAGATACGGCTTTCCGGCCCGTAATTGAACGTGAAGCCAAGCGCCGCGCCGTGAGCCTTGATCACCTCGCGCGCGCTTCGTGAACGCTCCTCCGTCGAGCCGTATTTCTTCGCGACATGTTCGGTGGTGTTTTCGCCTTCCGGCGCCATATCCGGGTTGAGTTCGAACGGCTGCAGATGAATCTCCGCCCTCGTACCTGTGTCATCAAGCGCCTTGAGCAGAGAGCGCAAGCCTACAACGCACCAAGGGCACGCCACGTCGGAGACAAAGTCGATGCGCAGAGGCTCAGTCATCAGCGGTAAAACTCCGTTCGCCGATCGCGAAAGAAACCCCAGGCGGCACGGTGGCGATCGAGGAAATCGAGATCGAATTCGTGCACGAGTACGCCTTCTTCGGTACGCTCGAACTTCTGAACAAGATCGCCGCGATGATCCGCGATGAAGCTCGAGCCGTAGAATTTCTGACCGCTCGCTTCCGTGCCGATGCGATTACTCGCCACAACCGGGAGTACGTTCGAAACAGCATGCCCCTGCATCGCGCGTTGCCACGGATCGCGCGTATCAAGCGACGCGTCGTGCGGCTCGCTGCCGATCGCGGTTGGATAGAACAGCACTTGCGCGCCCTGGATCGCCATCGCGCGCGCGGCTTCCGGAAACCACTGGTCCCAGCAAATCCCGACTCCGATGCGTCCGAACGCGGTGTCCCAAACTTTGAATCCGGTATCGCCTGGGCGGAAATAGTATTTCTCCTGATAGCCGGGGCCGTCAGGAATGTGGCTCTTGCGATAGACGCCGAGCTGCTTGCCGTCCGCGTCCACGATGACGACCGAGTTGTAGTATTGCGGCCCGTCGCGCTCGTAGATCGAGACCGGGATCACAACGCCCAACTCTTTCGCCAACGGCGCCATCGCGACAACGCACGGATGCGTCTTCGCCTGATAAGCCGTGCCGAACCACTTCTCTTCCTGCGCTGTGCAGAAGTACGGCCCTTGAAACAGCTCAGACGGAAGAATGACCTGCGCACCCTTGCCCGCCGCTTCGCGCACGAAGCGTTCGGTCTTGGCAATGTTGGCCTTCATGTCTTCGCCGTACGACGTCTGGATCGCGGCGACTTTGATCGTCTTGGCCATCACGCCGGCTCCTGTTGGGTGATGCAGTGAAATGAGCCACCACCTGTCAAAATGGCGTTCGACGACAGCCCGACAACCTTGCGGTCGGGGAAATGGGGCCCAAGCGCATTCACCGCGTCGTCGCCACTGCCTGAGTAGATGGGCACAACAACGGTGGAATTGCCGATCAGAAAATTCATGTGGCTCGCCGGCATCGGATCGCCATCCTCATCTTCAAGCAAGCCGACCGAGGGGATTCGGATCACTTCGAGCCTGCGTCCCTTCGCATCGCGCATGGCGCCGAGCGAGAGCGCGATTTCTTCAAGTACATCGTGGTTTGGATCGTCGCGATTTGCCGGCGCCTGGCACACGACTTTGCCCGGCGCGACGAAGCGCGCGAGATTGTCGATGTGTCCGTCTGTGTGATCGTTGAGCAGGCCCTCGTCGAGCCACAGCACCTTCTCGACGCCAAGCGCACGCTTCAGCGCCACTTCCGCACCTTCTTCGGTCCAGTGTGCATTGCGGTTCGGATTGAGCAGGCACTGGCGCGTTGTCAGCAGCGTGCCTTCGCCGTCCATCTCGATGGCGCCGCCTTCCAGAATGAATTCGTGGCGCCGATAGTCCGCCTTCGCGTGCAGTGCGATGCGCGCGCCAACTTCCTCGTCGTGCGGCAGCTGGTACTTGCCGCCCCAGCCGTTGAACTGAAACCCATGCGCGACGCCTGCGCTGTCGAAAATCGGCCCGGTGTCGCGAAACCAGATGTCGCCAAATGCGCCGGGGATTACTTCCGCCGCCCGACCCAGAGCCAACTTCGCCGAAGCCTCCGCCTCGCGCCCGTGCGCCAGAACGCGCATTTTGTCGCCCTTACCGTCATCCCAGAGTGCGCGGACCATCGCGGCGACCTCGGCTCGAGCAGGGTCCAGATCCTCGCCCCAGAGGTCGGCCGCCGAGGGCCAGCCCGTCCAAATCGCCTTATGCAGGCGCCATTCAGCAGGAATCGTCGTCATGCCCGGTCCTTAGCGCATTGAAACGAGCCCAGATAGGCACGTTTACCGCGTGTGCAAGTTGCGCTCGCGTTCTGGCGCCGAACGCGTCTGTCCGCTAAGACAGGCGGGGGACAATCCGAGACGCAAATGACCGCAAACCGAGCCGCCTTCGACCGCGCGACTCTCGCCTTCCTGTTTGTACTGATCGCGGTGACCGCCGCGCGCATCGTCGCGCTGTTTCACGTTCCGCTCGGGCTCTATTTCGATGAAGCGCAGTATTGGATGTGGTCGCGCACATTCGAGTGGGGCTACTTCACTAAGCCGCCGCTGATTGCCTGGGTAATTGGCGCGACAACATTCCTGGCTGGCACGGACGCCGAGTGGGCCGTGCGCCTCGGCGCCCCGATCGCGCATATGATTGCGGCCGCCGCGATCTTCGCGCTCGGCCGTTCAATGTATGGTGCGTGGCCGGGTTTTTGGGCCGGCTTCGGCTGGCTGATGCTGCCGGGTGTTTGGTTTTCTTCGAGCCTCATTTCCACCGACGCGCTGCTCCTGCCGCTTTGGTCCATCGCGCTATTCGCCATGTGGAACCTAGTGACGACCCGCGCCTGGGTATGGGCCGCCGTGCTTGGCCTCGCCATCGGCGTGGGCGCGCAGGCCAAATACGCAATGTTCTACTTTTTCCTCTGCACCGCTTTGGCGGGGTGGTGGCTAGAGCCGGTGCGGCAAGCTCTGGCGAAAGGACGCGGCCTGCTTGCAACTCTCATTGCGCTGATAGTGATCGCACCGAACTTGATCTGGAACGTGCAGAACGGCTTTGTCACAGCGCGTCACACTGCATCGAATGCGCACTTCGATGCAGCCAGGCTCTTCAACCTTGATGAGCTGTTTGAGTTTATCTTCGGCCAAGCGGGCGTGATCGGGCCTGTAGTGTTTGTGGTGCTGATCTGGGCGCTGTGGCGCGCCTGGCGGCGCAGCGACGGAATTTCAACCGAAGAGAAATTCCTCATCGCCTACATCATACCGCCGTTCGTCATCATTAGCGCCATAGCCTTCATTTCCCGCGCCAACGCAAATTGGGCAGCCGTCGCTTATCCGGCGGTGCTGTTACTCGTGACGGGCGCGTTGTTTTCGTCGCGAGCCGGGCGACGGACTTTGGCCGCAGCAACACTGGCGAACATCGCCCTCGGCGCCGCGTTCATCGCCGTGATCGTCTGGTGTCCTGCCCTCGCCAATCAAGCCAAGGGCGTCCGCACAGCGCGTGGATGGGAAGAAACCGCCAACGAGATCGCGCGCCGCGCCGCTGTGCAGCCGGGGGATTTGCCGTTCTCTGCGGTGATGGTCGATGACCGAATGACATATTTCGAGCTGAACTATTACTGGCGCGAAGCCCGTCGAGCGGGCGCGCCCCTCCCGCCAGTTCGAATGTGGTTGCTGCACGGAAGGGCAAACAATTCGGCGGAAGCGAACGATCCGATGCGGCCCGAGGAAGGCGGCCGCGTTCTGATCGTTCATGTTACCCCCGCCTACTTGCCGCTCGTCGCGACCGACTTCACGACATTTCGTCAAGTCGAGCACTTGACCGTGCCGCTTGGTGGCGGCGTCAACCGCGAGATGGAGATCTCCGTTGGCGAAGGTTTTGCGCCGCAGCCGCGCGACGCTGCGTTCGAGGAACGCTTCCGTCAGCAAATGGGCGCGGACTAGATCGGATCGTAATCGGGGAACGAAGAGCCGCCCCGTTCCGCGGAGCATGCATTCGCGCGAAACAACGAGAACAACTCACGCCCAAGGCCGCGAGAATTGCCGGCTAAGTCGAGTTGGGCCGGCGCGCGCTCGCTCCACCCCGCGGGGGAAGTCACGTCGAGTACACCAGCCTCTGCATCAACGCGAACCACGTCGCCATCACGCACCTTCGCCAATGGGCCACCTTCCGCTGCTTCCGGCGTAATATGAATCGCTGCCAACACCTTGCCGCTCGCGCCAGACATCCGGCCGTCCGTCGCCAGCGCAACAAGAAATCCTCGGTCCTGCAAGGCGCCCATCAGCGGCATCAGCTTGTGCAATTCAGGCATACCGTTCGCGCGCGGGCCCTGGCCACGCACGACAATCACGCAATCACGATCAAGCTCACCGCGCTTGAACGCCGCCTGCACATCTGCTTGAGAGTCGAAAACCAGAGCTGACGCCTCGACAACGCGCTTCTCTCGCGCCACGGCAGATACCTTGACACACGCGCGGCCAAGGCGCCCGCTCAACAATCGCAAGCCACCGTCTGCAGAGAACGGCGCACGCGCGCCCCGCAAGACATCCTCGTCCGCGCTTGCGTTGGCGGCATCGCGCCAAGACAATATCTCGCCATTGAGGATCGGCTCTTGCGCGTACGCGGCGAGGTTTTCACCCCCAACCGTCACGACGTCTCCATGCAACAATCCTGCATCGAGTAATTCGCGGGTAAGGAACGCCATGCCGCCGGCGGCGTGGAACTGATTCACATCCGCCGATCCGTTCGGATAAATCCGCGACAACAATGGCGTAGCATGTGAAAGCTCCGCGAAATCATCCCACGTGATCTCGATTCCTGCAGCTGATGCGATCGCTGGAAGGTGGATGAAATGGTTGGTCGAACCACCAGTCGCCATCAGTCCGACTATCGCGTTCACAATGGCCTTCTCATCAACCGCACGGCCAATCGGCCGGTAGTCTTCGCCAAGTCCGGTGATCTTGGCCGCGCGCTGCGCGGCGGCCACTGTCAGAGCTTCGCGAAGAGGCGTATTCGGCGCGACGAAGGCAGCTCCCGGCAGATGCAAACCCATCACCTCCATCATCATCTGATTGGAGTTCGCCGTTCCATAAAACGTGCACGTTCCCGGCGCGTGGTAGCTCTCCGCTTCGGCCTGCAGCAATTCTTCTCGACCGATCTTGCCTTCCGCGAACAATTGCCGGCGCGCAGCCTTCTCTTTGTTCGGTAGACCTGACGGCATCGGACCTCCCGGCACGAAAATCGCCGGCAACCACGGGAAGCGCAGCGCACCAATCAACAGTCCCGGAACAATCTTGTCGCAAATCCCCAGCAGCAATGCCGCATCGAACGTCGCGTGCGAAAGCGAGACCGCCGTGCTGAGCGCAATCACATCGCGCGAGAACAGCGAAAGCTCCATGCCCTCAAAGCCCTGAGTGACGCCATCGCACATCGCCGGCACGCCACCCGCAACTTGCGCCACTGCGCCAACCTCGCGCGCCGCGCGGCGAATGATCTCTGGATAGTGCTCGTACGGCGCATGCGCCGAGAGCATGTCGTTATAGGCAGTGACAATCCCGATGGATGGCCAGTGGCCGCCGAGCAGCTCGATCTTATCCTGAACCGCACAACCGGCCGCACCATGCGCGCGGTTTGCTTCCGCAATTTTCACACGCGCCGGTCTTGTGGCGTCATAGCCGTCGATGAGATCGAGATATCGGCGGCGCCTATGAACGCTACGATCAATAATGCGTTGCGTCACAGCCTCGACGGTTGAGTGCATCGCCATCACTCTGGATCCCACCACGCGCGTCCATCACGATCGAGGAGCAGCGCTGATTGAGTGGGGCCGTTCGAACCAGCCGGATAGAGAAACGGCTCCGCGCCGCTCTCATTCCACGCGGCTAGCAACGCATCCGCCCATGTCCACGCCGCATCAACTTCGTCGCGGCGCATGAAGAGTGAAAGGTTGCCGCGCACGACATCCATCAGCAGCCGCTCATAGGCATCCGGATAGCGCACGCCGCCGAACTCTTCTGCAAATGACAAGTCGAGCGGCGCCGTCTTTACGCGCAGACCGCCCGGGCCCGGCTCCTTCATGTTGAGCCACAAGCGCACGCCTTCATCGGGTTGCAATCGCAACACCAGCTTGTTCGGCGCTCCCGCGCCGGCGCCAAAAATCGGCACCGGCGTATCCTTAAACTGCACGACAATCTCCGATCGCCGCACACCCATGCGCTTGCCAGTGCGCAGATAGAACGGCACGCCGGCCCAGCGCCAATTGTCAACTTCGGCTTTGATCGCAACGAAGGTCTCCGTGCCGGTCGGATGACCAACCTCTTCAGCGTAAGCGGGCGCCTTCGCGCCGCTCACAAGACCTGCCTTGTATTGTCCGCGGACAGTTTTGGTCGCTGCTGACTTCGCATCAAACGGATGCAACGCCGAAAGCACTTTGAGCTTTTCCGTGCGAATTGCGTCAGCATCCATCGTGTTCGGCGATTCCAGCGCTACAAGACATAGAAGCTGCAGGATGTGGTTTTGAACCATGTCGCGAAGTGCGCCGGATTTGTCGTAATAGTCGGCTCGGCCTTCGACCCCGAGTTCTTCGGCCACCGTGATCTGCACGTGATCAATCGTCGCCCGCGACCACACTGGCTCAACCAGCATGTTCGCGAAACGCAGCACAAGAAGATTTTGAACGGTTTCCTTCCCAAGGTAATGGTCAATGCGGAACGTACGTTGTTCGTCAAACACAGCGCCGACGCCGTCGTTGATGGCCCGCGACGACGCAAGATCACGTCCAATCGGCTTTTCCAGAACAATGCGCGACGTGGATGTGGCCAGCTCTGTTTCGGCCAGGCGCTGCGCAATCGTGACAAACAACGACGGCGCGGTCGAGAGATAGAAGATGCGAACGTTGCCATTGCCGTTTGCTAGAGCGCTCTTCAGCGCTCCCCACTCACTCGGCGGCGCAGTCGCGTCGACACGCGCGTATTCTACATGCTTCAAGAAGTCAGCGCATTTGGCTTCGTCGATATGATCCTTCGGCGCGAACTTCAGATGCGCCTCATGCACCATCTGTCGGAATGCGTCCGTTTCCAATTCGCTACGCGCAACTCCAATGATGCGTGACTGCGGCGGGATCTGTCCGTCCAAGTAGCGGTGCAGCAGCGAGGGGAAGAGCTTTCTGAGTGAAAGATCGCCGGTCGCGCCGAATACGACGAGATCGAACGGCGGGACAGGAATGAACTCAGCCATGCACCAACCAAACTAGTGTTCGCTCCGGAGCGCAAAAGCCCCTCGCGCCGGCTTATCTCGCACCTGCGAGAGTATCCTGAACGTGACACCTATCGCATTTGAGGCGTCTTGTGCTTGTCAAACGGGGCTACGCTGATAAGCTCCCCTGACACCGGTGTCTTATTGGGAAATGACACCGGTGTCAGAAGAATTCCAGGGCGCCAGTCAGCAGATTGGTGGCACTCGGGGTCAATCGGGGAGGAAAATCGAATGAGTCGTCGTAAGGGACACGTGCGCCCGAAACTCTCGCTGATGCTGGGCGCATCGCTCGCCGCCTTCGCAGCCGGCCTGTCCGGTCAGGCGGCCGCGCAAGACGCAGTCGAGGAAGAGGAAATCGTCGTTACCGGTTTCCGCGCCAGCTTGGCTCAGGCCATTGATATCAAGCGCGAAGAGACATCAGCTGTTGATGCCATCGTTGCGGAAGACATCGCCGACTTCCCCGATCTGAACCTTTCAGAGTCGATCCAGCGCATCCCGGGCGTAGCGATTACACGTTCAAATGGCGAGGGTCGCCAGATCACCGTCCGTGGTCTTGGTCCCCAATTTACGCGCGTTCGCCTCAACGGCATGGAGGCGATGTCGGCCGAAGGCTCCACGGACGCCGAAGGCGGCACCAACCGTGGCCGCAACTTCGACTTCAACATTTTCGCCTCGGAACTGTTCAACAACATCACCGTACGCAAGACCGGTGAAGCCTCCGTCGAGGAAGGGTCGCTGGGCGCCACGATCGACCTTCGGACCGCGCGGCCATTCGACTATGACGGCTTTGAACTCGGCACGTCGTTGCAGTGGGGCTACAACGATCTCTCCGACACCTACGATCCGCGCATCGCGCTCCTCATCAGCAATCGCTGGAACAATTTCGGCGCGCTGTTCTCGATTGCGTTCAGCGATCGCGACTCCCTCGAAGAAGGCGCCAGCACGGTTCGGTGGCAGAACGGCGCAGCCGTAAACTCTTGCGGCACATCCTGCTTCGGCAGCGTGATGGGTCAAACTGCCGCCAACGCAGCTGGTACGCGCCCAGATTTTGACGCGGTCAATGCGGCCTTCCACCCGCGGATTCCGCGGTACGACATCTACGAGCACACCCAGGATCGTCTAGGCGCCACGCTTAGCTTGCAATGGCGGCCGAGCGAGGCGACCGACGTAACGCTCGACGTGCTCTACGCAGACCACAATGCGACGCGCACGGAATCCTTCCTCGAGTCTCCCGTTTTCAGCACCACGGGCGCCAGCGCGATCCAAGATGTCGACGTGAGCGCCTATGAAATTCAGGGAGGCACGCTGGTCTATGGTGTTTTCGACGATGTCGATATTCGCTCGGAAAATCGCTACGACGAGCTAAGTTCGCAAGTTAGCCAAGCGTCGATCACGCTGAGCCATGACTTCAGCAGCACGCTTCGTGGTGACGCGTTCATCGGGCGCTCGCAGGCAGCACACTCGAACCCAATTCAAACGACGCTGCTATGGGATCACGCCAACGTTGACGGCTACGTCTACGACTATCGCGGCAACAACGATCTTCCGCTCATTTCGTACGGTGGCGCCGCAGTCACGGATCCGGCGTTCTGGGCGCTTTCGCAAATCAGGTTACGTCCCCAGTACGTCGACAACAACTTCAATACTGCTTACGCAAACCTTGAGTTCGATGCGAACGATTGGCTCACGGTGAGCGGCGGTCTCAATTGGAAAGACTACGACTTTACCAGCGTCGAGCTGCGCCGCTCCAACGGTACGACGTCGAACCGCGAAAGCGTGATCCCCGGCTTTGCCGCCGCCACAGCGAACGCGCTCTACTCGCAAATTATCGCTCTCAATGGCTCTGGACTTAGCCTCCCCGCCGGCCTCACCACGACTTGGGCGGCGCCGGACGTAAGAGCCGCAGGTGGACTTTGGGATCTCTATAATCCCGCCGTCTTCCAGATGGGCATTGAGCCCGCGCTTGGAAACAACTTCTCGGTCAGCGAGGAAGACCGCGGCGCTTACGTGCAAGCCGACTGGAGCACAGAGATCGGCGGCATGCCGTTCCGCGGTAATTTCGGCGTCCGCTACGTTGAAACGGACCAGAGCTCGACCGGCTACACATTCTCTGCCGGCCTACCTGTGCAATCGACCGTGTCGCGTACGTATTCGGACACATTGCCCGCGCTCAACATGGTTCTTGAACCAACGCAAAACCTCTTGCTGCGTTTTGGCGCAGCCGAGGTCATGACGCGGCCAAACCTTGGCCAGTTGAACCCCGGCGCCTCGGTCAGCGTTTCCGGCTCAAACCGGACCGTCACGGCCGGCAACCCAGAGCTCGATCCATTCCGCGCGCGCACCTACGACGTTTCGTTGGAATGGTACTTCCGCCCCGAAGCGTTGGTGTCGGTGGCGTATTTCTACAAGGATATCGACTCCTTCGTGCAGACCGTGCGTGAAACCGGCACGTTCACAGGCAACGCTCTTGGGCTGCCTGACAGCGTCGCCATCGCCGCTTGCGGCGCTGCCTATCCGGCGACGTGCAACCCAAGCGACGCCAACTGGCAGTTCTCGCTACCGCGTAACACACCAGGTGGCCCGCTCTCGGGCTGGGAAATTGGCGTGCAAATGCCGTTCTTCTTCCTGCCAGGCATCTGGTCGAACTTCGGCGTCGCGGCCAACTATACGCACGTTGAGTCTGAGATCGACTACGTCGACTCCAGCGGCAATCCGACGGTCACCGCGGACTTGACCGGTCTTTCTTCGGAGTCTTGGAACGCGACGCTCTACTATGAAGATGAGCGCTTCTCTGCGCGTGTTTCGGGAGCGTTCCGCAGCGACTATCTGACGACGATTCCAGGCCGCAATGGCAACACGTCTGAGAGTACAGCGGAGACACTCAATATCGACTTCGCGAGCTCTTACGCGATCAGCGATCGTCTGCGGCTGACGCTGGAAGGCCTGAACCTGACAGACGAGGTCAGCGATCAGTTCCTCAGTCCGGACGATAGAAGTTCTTTCTACCATCACTATGGCCGCCAGATTTTGGCGGGGATCCGCTTCACGTACTAAGCACCCTCCTAAAGCAACTTCTACCTGGGGCGGCTCCTCCTGCGGGCCGCCCCATCTCTTTTGGTCCGCTTTCGCTGGCGCCACCGGTCGCGATATGCTCATAACAAGAGCAAGAGCAGCAGCGAGTTAGCGCAGCGTGAGTTCATCCTCCTCCGGCCGCCGTCCGAGCACCGAGACTTCGCGTGGCGGAGGAAGGCGGCGCACGACCATCAACGATATCGCCCGACTCGCCGGCGTTTCGAAGAAGACCGTCTCTCGTGTCCTCAACAATTCACCGTTCGTGCGCGAAGAGACACGCCTCAAGGTCAACAGCCTGATGCAGGAGATGGGCTACACGCCCGATCCGCAGGCGCGCGGCCTCGCCTTCCGCCGCTCGTTCCTTATCGGCATGGTGTTCGACAATCCGAACGCGCAGATGGTCGTAACCATGCAGGAAGGCGTTCTCGATGGCCTCAAGGGAAGCGGATTCGAACTCGTAGTTCATGCTTGCGACCGCAACGCAAAGAACTTCTTGCCCGAGGTATCGGCCTTCGTTGAGCGGCAGAAGTTGTTCGGCGTCATCTTGTTGCCGCCGATCTCCGAGAATAACGCATTGGTTGAGATGCTTACAGAGCGCGGCTGTCACTATGTTCGCATGGCGTCAGCGGTGATCGACGTGCCGGGTAACTTGGTCGCGTCGACCGACGGTCTGGCGACGGCAGAAGCCGCAAAGCATCTTGCCGACCTTGGCCATACTTGCATCGGCTTCATCGCGGGTCCGCCTGGCTTCCGTTCACGCGAAGAACGGCGCGCCGGTTTTCTCGCCGGCTTGAAAGAACGCGGCATTCAGCTGGCCGCCAAAAACATGGTCGACGGCGCCTATACCTATGAGTCCGGGATCGCCGCCGCGGAGAAATTGCTAAAGCTTTCCCCGCGCCCCACCGCGATCTTCGCGAGCAACGATGAAATGGCGGCGGGCGTCTATCACGCCGCCCGCCAACTCGGGCTCTCGATTCCCATTGATCTCTCTGTCGTTGGTTTCGACGATACGCCTGTCTCAAGTCGCTTGTGGCCACCGCTCACCACGGTGCGTTGGCCCATTCACGACATGGGGCGCGCCGCCGCCCAGCACCTGCTTCGCGCCGCCGCCGATCAGTCGCCCGATGAGGATAACGCCGTGTTTCCGGCGTTTCTCGTCGAGCGTGAATCTACTGCCACTGCACCCAAGTAGAGCACGCCGTTGCGCGCACAGATGACACCGGTTACCATGCTCGATTGACGAGACCTCCAGAGAGGACTGCCCATGAAAATCGCGCTCATCATCGAGAACAGCCAGGCCGCCAAGAGCAGCATCGTGCATGACGCGCTGAAAGCCGTGGCCGAGCCGCTCGGCCACCGAGTGCATCACTACGGAATGTACACTGCCGAGGACAAAGTCTCGCTGACCTACGTGATGAATGGCTTACTCGCCGGCATTCTGATCAACTCGAAAGCTGCAGACTTCGTCGTGACTGGTTGCGGCACCGGCATGGGAACGATGCTCGCCGCCAATTCGATGCCCGGCGTGTTCTGCGGCTTGATCATCGACCCGACCGACGCTTTCCTGTTTGGCCAAATCAATGACGGCAACGCCATCGCAATGCCGTACGCCAAAGGCTTTGGCTGGGCGGCTGAACTCAACCTGCAAGATTGCTATCGCAAACTCTTCGATGGCGAGCGTGGCCTCGGCTACCCGAAAGAACGCGCACAGATCATGGCGAAGAACCGCGGTATCCTGAAAGAACTGAAGGCCGCGTCGTGCAAAGACATGCTGACGGTGCTGAAGTCGGTCGATCAGGACTTGCTGAAAGCAACTATCGCCGGCGAACGCTTCGAGGAATTGTTCTTTGCCAACGCGCAAGATACAGCCATTGCCGACTACATCCGGCGCGTGCGCGCGTCGTAAGAGAGAACTATGAGCGCTAACCCGTTTGACCTCACCGGCAAAGTTGCGCTCGTCACCGGCGGCAATGTCGGCCTCGGCCAAGCCATCGCGCTCGCGCTCGCCGAAGCCGGCGCTGACATCGCCAATGTCAGCCGCCGCGCTGCGCCGGAGACGGCGCAGAAGGTCATCGCGCTCGGCCGCCGTTTCACTGGTATCGAGGCGGATCTGAGTTCCACCGCACCAATCGCCGCGATTATCGAACAAACCATTGGTGATCTCGGTGGCCTCGACGTTCTCGTCAACAATGCCGGCATCATCCGCCGCGCCGATTCCGTCGACTTCACCGAGGCCGATTGGGACGCGGTGATCGATACAAACTTGAAGTCGGTCTTCTTCCTGGCACAGGCCGCCGGCCGCCACATGATCGCGCAAGGCCGCGGCAAGATCATCAACGTCGCCTCGATGCTCTCTTTTCAAGGCGGCATCCGCGTGCCTTCTTATACAGCCTCTAAGAGCGGTCTCGCAGGTCTAACGCGCCTGCTTGCCAACGAATGGGCCGCAAGGGGCGTGAACGTGAACGCGATCGCGCCAGGCTACATGGCGACAGACAACACAACGCTTCTGCGTGACGACGCGAAGCGCAACGCAGAAATTCTGGGACGCATTCCAGCTGGACGTTGGGGCGAAGCCAGCGACATAGGCGGCGCGGCTGTCTTCCTCGCATCGCGCGCCTCTGACTACGTGCACGGCGCCATCCTCCCCGTCGACGGCGGCTGGCTAGCGCGATGAGTGCGTTCCGCACCGACGGTGACATCCTTTGCTTCGGCGAAGTGCTGCTCCGCCTCTCCGCTCCCGGCGCCGAACTCCTGCTGCAAACACCGAAAGTGAACATCTGTGTCGGCGGCGCCGAGGCAAACGTGGCCGTCTCTCTCGCGACCCTCGGCCACAACGTCAGCATCTTCTCTACGCTGCCCGACAATGCGCTGGGCCACGCCGCACGCAACGAACTCCGCCGTTACGGCGTCGACACTTCGCGCATCACCTTCAGACCGGGTCGCATGGGACTTTACTTCTTGAGCCCTGGCGCCGGCGGGCGCGCCGCCGAAGTGATCTACGACCGCGCTGCCTCTTCGTTCGCCAATGCCGAGCACGCCAAGACAAATTGGAACGAAGTTCTCAAAGGCGCAGGTTGGCTCCACGTCTCCGGCGTTACCGCTGCACTCGGCCTGCAAGTCGCTGAAGCCGCGATCCGCGCCGTCACCGAAGCGCGCAAACTAGGCCTCACCGTTTCGTTTGATTGCAACTATCGCGAAAGACTCTGGAAAGCCTGGAACGGCGACGCGTCCGCGATCCTCCGCCAGATTCTCGCACAATCCGACATCGTATTCGGCAACGAACGCGACATCGCGCTGATCCTCGGCGGCTCACCAGCCAACGCCCGCGAAGCCGCCGACGCCGCGTTCAAAGCTTTCCCTGATCTCAGACTGATGGCCGCGACGCACCGCGTGCAGCACAGCGTCAATCACCACGCGCTGGCCGCAGCTCTTCACACACGCGACGGCTCAGCCGACGCACCCGCCATCGAAGTCACGCACATCGTTGATCGCATCGGTGCGGGCGACGCCTTCGCCGCCGGCCTCATCCATGCGCTTCGCACCGGCACGAACAACGCAGACGCGATCCGCTTCGCCCTTGGCGCCGCGTGCATCAAGCACACGATCCCCGGCGACTTTGATCTCGCCTCAGCCGCCGAGATCGAAGCGTTCCTGGCCGCCGATCTCAGCGTCCGCCGCTAGCGCCAAATCGCCGGCAGCGTCAAAGACAGCGCCGGGATAAACGTCACCAGCAATAGCACGACCAACGCCGCAAGGAAAAATGGCCAGATCGATCGCATCGCTTCGGTGATCGTGATCCCGCCAATTGCCGAGCCGACAAACAGCACCGAACCGATCGGTGGCATCATCAAACCCAAGCCCCCCGCGAGCACCATAATCACACCGAAATGCATCGGCTCGATGCCATATGCCTTCGCCACCGGCAGAAAGATTGGTGTCACGATGATGATCTTTGGCGCGAGATCGAGGAACGTTCCCATGATCAGGAACGCCAGCAACATCAGCAGCAGCGCCACGTTGCGATCATCCGTCAGCGCATTCAACGACTCAACCACGGCGGCGGGTATCTGAAGATATGCAATCAACCACCCGAACGCGCCCGCCGCGCCGATGACAAATAGCACCGCGCCCGAAGCGCGCGCCGCATGCGCCGCCGCCGCCCAGAACTCTTTCCAACCAAGCGCGCGATAAATGATGAGGCAAACGATGAGGGCGTAAAGCACCGCGATCGCGCTCGATTCCACCGCCGTGAAAATACCCGCTCGAATGCCGCCGAAGATCACGAAAATCATCAGCAAACCGGGAATTGCCGCGACGAAACGCTTCAGCACTTCGCCAAACCCAGGGAACGGCTCTGTCGGATAACCGCGCACGCGCGCCAACCAATACGCCGCGCCCATCACGCCTATCGCCAGCAGCAAGGCCGGAATAATCCCCGCCGCGAACAAGTCGGCGATCGAAACGCCGCCGCCGGCAACGGCTGAGAACAAAATCAAGTTGTGCGAAGGCGGCAGCAACAGCGCCACTAGCGAAGCGGACACTGTAACATCCACCGCGTAGTCTTTGCTGAAACCCCGCTTCGCCATTTGCGGAATAACCGTCGGTCCAATCGCAGATACATCGGCCAACGCCGAACCGGAAACACCACCGAACAGCGTTGAGGCAAGCACGCTCACTTGCCCCAATCCGCCGCGCAAATGACCAACCAGCGACGACGCCAGCGAGATCAATCGATCCGATATCCCGCCGCGCATCATCAGTTCGCCGGTGAAAATAAAGAGTGGAATCGCCAGCAGCGAAATCTTGTTGAAGCCCGAAGACACCTGTTGAACCACGACCACAGGCGGCAACCCCAGGTACACAACCGTCGCCAACGTGGCGGCCGAGATCGCGAACGCGATCGGCACGCCGATAATCAGCAAAACGGCGAACACACCGAAGAGGATCGCGACTTCCATGATCACGTCCCCTCGTGCGCGGATTTCGCTGGTGCGCCGGTCAGCAAACGCTCCAGCGCAAACAAGCCGATCAGTGCGCCGCCGAATGCAAGCCCGGCATAGCTGACGCCCTCCGGCGCCGGCGCACCCGCCATTGGCGTGTCCCAGCTGTCGATCATCAGAAAGAAACCGAACCACGAGAGCGCCGCACCAAAGACGACGGCAATCAAGCGCGCCAGCGAACGCAACAACGTCTTCAACAGCGGCGGCGAAGACTCAACCACCGTCGGAAAGCTGAAATGCGACTCCGCGCGCACCGCGATCGCAGCGCCAAACAGCGCCGATACGCTCATCAAAGTCAGAGCCACCGGCTCCGTCCAACTCGGAGAGTCGTTCAGGAGATAACGGCCGATCACCTGCCAGGCGAGAACGCCCACCAGCGACACGATCGCAATCGCACCCACCGTGATTGTCAACCACGCCAGCACATCGAACGCGCCGGTCAATACCGATCGCTTCGCCGCCATTGCTCCTCCCCAGCCTGTATGCTCAGGCTTCGTTCTCTATCCGGCGCAACAGATCGCCGATCACTTGATCGCTCGCATAGCGCCGCCGCACCGGCTCAACCGCCGCCAAGAACGGCGCGCGCTCAACCGTGTTTGCCGCAACGCCGGCATCGAGCACAATCTGCCGCGCTCGCGCTTGCTTCTCATCCCAAAGCCCGCGCATCACCGTCACTGACTCGCGCGCCTTCACGCGCAACAAATCGCGATCACTGGGCGACATCGCGTCATAGCGCGCCTTCGAGAACATCAGCACGTCCGGCGAATGGCAGTGTTCTGTCTGCGACCAATATCGCGCCACTTCGTATTGCCGCGTCGACTGGAAGGTCGACCAATTGTTTTCCGCCGCATCGATGAGATGGGTCTGCAGCCCGGTGAACACTTCGCCGAACGGAATCGGCGTTGGGTTTGCCCCCATCACATCAAGCATCTGCAGGAAAATGTCCGAACGCGGCACACGCACCTTCAGTCCGTGCATATCGCGCGGCTCGTACACGGCATGGCGCGCCGTATACATCGAGCGCGCACCACCATCGTATAGCGCAAGCCCGATCAGGCCCCGGCTCTCAAAGCTCGCAAGAACCTCCTGCCCCACCGGCCCATCGACCGCGCGACGCATGTGCTCCTCCGTATGAAACGTGTAGGGCACCACCAAGGCTTGTGTAAGCGGAAACGTATTGTTCAGCGCCGCCGCCGTGACGCGGCAGAAATTCAGCACGTTGAAATGCGTCAGCGCGACCGTGTCCGTTTCGGTGCCAAGCTGCCCACCCGGATATTCGCGGATCAACAAACGTCCGCCCGTCTCGCGCTCCAGCTCGGCGCCAATCCAGCGCACCGCCTCGACTGTCGGATAATCTGTGGGGTGAACATCGACGGCAGTGAGCACGTCACGATCGACATGCGAAGTGCAGGCGCCCAAGCCCAGCACCGCTCCACCAGCAATCAAAGAACGGCGCGTTGTCATCGGCATCTCCCGAACGACCGCATTAGAGCGCAGCGCTGGCAACGGCGGGAGTCTGCTCGCCGCGCGCCGGAACAGCTCTACAGCGCAGCACGCCGAAGTCACCGAACGAAAGCTCAGCCGATTGTCCTGCTTCGATCTGGTGCACCCCTGTAACCGCGCCGCTCGAAATAAGTTGCCCCTTGCGCAACGGCCGCCCGCGCTCGGCGCAATGCGTCAGCAAGAACGCCAGCGCCGCCAAAGGCCCGCCCGGCAGCATCGCTGCAGTGCCCTCACCTACGTGCTCCGCATCAATCGAGGTTCGCGCCGCCGCGCGCGCCCAATCGATCGTGCGCCAATCGTTCACCTCGGCGCCGACAACGAGGCCCGCGTTGTTGCCAAAATCCGAAACCGTCACAGCCGGCCCATAGTCATTGATTCCAGCGAAAGGGCTGCCGGCGAGTTCGATGCCGATATGCACCGCACCGATCATCTCTGCCGCGTCCGTCGCGCTCCACGTCCGGTGCGCAGAATCCTGATCGCGCCCAATCCTCAGAATGAATTCCGCCTCGACAGCCGCGAAGCCTCCGCCAATCACTGCGAGTTCTACCGTCTCAGCGTCCGTCGCATGCACAATTTGGCGCGTGAAGATCGGCCCCGAGATGCGATCGACGCCCAATGCGTCGCGCAAATCTGCCTGCACCATACCGATCTTCCAACCAGCGATGTCGTCACCCCAAAGGCGAATCGCGGCGTCCTGAATTACATAGGCTGCTGCCAAATCTGTCGGCCGCTGCCCCGGATAGTCCGACAGCGGCGCGGCCCTGCGGCGCGCATCGACAAAGCTTTGAGCGATAGCAGCCGCTGAAGCGGCGGAGACCGGCACGTTTTCGACCCTACCCGCTGACATTACTTATTGTTTTCAACGCTTTCGGAGCCGCTGGGCCGAGACCCGCAACGCCGTCGCGGGCAAGAGATTGCACGGCTTGGTAACCGGTGTCAATTTGCTTTCCCCCGCACCCGACAGAACCTCAAGGCCGGTCTATCGCCTTGAAACTGATAGCCAAGCAGGCCCACTAGAGGATCATGAGCAAGCCCCACGACGCGACGACTCTGCTAACGCTTTCGCCGGTGATTCCGGTCGTCACCATCGATAACGCCGCCGATGCCGTGCCGCTCGCGCGCGTGTTGCTGGCGAGCGGCATCCCCACCATCGAGATCACGCTGCGCACGCCTGCCGCGCTGGACGCGATCAAAGCCGTCGTGGGAGAAGCGCCCGAAATGGTCGTTGGCGCTGGCACGGTGCTCAGCATCAAAGATCTCGACGCCGCGATCGAAGCCGGTGCGAAGTACGCGCTCTCGCCAGGCGCCACGCCAAAGTTGATGAAGGCTGCGCGCAAAGCGTCGATCCCGTTCATCCCCGGCGTCGCGACCGCAAGCGAGATCATGCGCGGCCTCGATCTGGGCTACACCTGCTTCAAGTTTTTCCCCGCTGAACAGCTTGGCGGCGCGGCAGCGATCAAATCGATTGGCGCACCGCTCGCTGCAGCACGCTTCTGCCCCACGGGGTCGATCACGCCCGAGAAGGCCTCCGCCTATCTGGCGCTCAGAAATGTGCTTTGCGTCGGCGGCTCATGGATCGCGCCGAGCGAATACATCAAGGCCGGCGATTGGGCGAGCATCGAAACCGCCGCCAAACGCGCCGTCGCGCTAAAGCCGGTCGCGTAGCGCGTACCAAAGCATCCCAAGCACATGCAACGGCGCTCGCAATGCAGCCCCACCCGGAAACTCCGGCGGCGCCAAGCCAGCGAGTACGTTGAAGAGATCGTCCTTGCCGACCATCGCTTCAGCAATCGCTGTCGCAGCGATCGCCGGAATGATCGTGCCTTGCCCCGAATAGCCGTGCGCGAAGTAGAGATCACCAAACCGCCCCACGTGCGGCATACGCGACATGGTGACGGAAACCAGCCCGCCCCAAGCATACTCGACCGGGGTCTCCGCTAATTGCGGAAAAACCTTCAACATAAACGGGCGTACAAACGCTTCGATATCGGTGGGCGGGTCAGGCGTGTAGCGTTCACCACCGCCAAAGATCAGTCGACCGTCGGCGCTCAGACGAAAATAATTCACGACAAAGCGTGAATCGCTCACTGCCAATCCGCCGGCGATTAGCGTCTCCGGCTCAGCCAGCGGCGCTGTTGCAACGAGATAGTTGGCGACAGGCATGATCCGCCCCGCAATCCGCGGCTCCAGCCCTTCCAGCAAGGCATCGCAAGCCAGCACGCCGAATTTCGCTCGCACACTGCCGCTGTCTGTTTTCACGAACACGCCGTCAGCGGAGTCGACCGCAATCGCGCGCGAATGCTCGTAGAGCGTGACGCCCTTGCGCCGCGCCGCATCGGCCAACCCCAGCGCATAGTTCAACGGATGAAAGTGTCCGCCTAGTGCGTCGAACAAGCCACCGTGAAACAGCGATGAGGCCAGTTTCTCCCGCGTATCTAGCGAACCCAACACGCGCGCATCCGGATACTTCATTACTCGCTCAAGGGTCTCGACCTCCGTCTGCATCCAAGTAAGATCACTAGGCTTTGCGGCCGCTAGCAGATGTCCATTCACGGTCAGATCGCAGCGAATGTCTTCCGTCGCGATCCATTGCATGACCCGGTCTCGCGCCCGCAATGAGAGATCGAACACGGCGCGCGCGCGCTCCGCGCCGTAGAGTTTCACCAGATCGGTCGCGCCCTTGCGCCACCCCGGGATAAGCTGCCCGCCGTTGCGGCCCGACGCGCCCCAGCCAATGCTCCCCGCCTCAAGCACGATTACAGAGAAATCGCGCGCCAGCTGCAGCGCCGTTGAAAGTCCGGTGTAACCGCCGCCAATAATGACAACATCCGCCTCCACCTCGCCCTCCAACTTGGGCGCAGGCGCAAACGCATTCGCGGTCGCCAGATAATACGACCGCTCCATCCCCAAACCGGAGTTGAAGCTCACGTCAGACCTTGAGCAGCAAGTGGTCGCGCTCCCATGAGGAGATCACGCCTTCGAAATTGCCGAGTTCATGGTTCTTGATCTGCTGGAATGCATTGCAGAAGTGCTCACCCAACAAGTCGCGCACGGGGGCGCACTTCTGAAAGCGATCCAAGCCTTCACGCAATGTTCGGGGCAACGTACGCGCCCATTTGTACGCGCTTCCTTGAACCATCTCCGCCGGTGCGATCTTGTCGCGAATGCCGATGTAGCCACACACCAACACGGCCGCGATCGCGAGATACGGATTGGCGTCCGCGCCCGGCAAACGATTCTCGATGCGACGATTCGATTGCTGTGAAATCGGCACGCGCAACCCGCAGGAGCGATTGTCGTACCCCCATTGCAGATTGATCGGCGCCGAGAAATCTGGCCGCATGCGCCGGAACGAATTTACATTGGGCGCAAACAGAGGCGTGCACTCACCCAAGTACTTCTGCAAGCCACCAACGAAATGGCGGAAGATATCGGTGTTGCCGTCGCCCTCTTCCGTGCCGAAGAGGTTGCCTCCCTTCTTCGCATCCACCAGCGAGATATGCAGATGCATCGCCGAACCCGGTTGATTCTCCATCGGCTTGGCCATGAATGTGGCATAGACGCCGTGCTTCAGCGCCACCTGCCGAACAATGCGCTTGAACACCAGCACCTGATCCGAAACGTGAACCGGATTGCCGTGATTGAAATTGATCTCAAGCTGCGCTGTTCCGCTTTCATGGATCATCGTGTCGAGATGCAGAGACGCCGCTTCGGCGTGCTCGTAAATCGTCTCGATTAGATCTTCGTACTCGGTGATCGCCTCCAGCCCATATGGCTGCGGTGAGGTTTCCGACCGGCCCGAGCGGCCCGCCGGGGGCGCCAAGGGCAAATCGGGGTCGGTGTTGACCTGAGTAAGGTAGAACTCAAGCTCCGGCGCGACCACCGGTCTGAGTCCCGCCTCGTCATAGAGTTTCATCACCCGGCGGAGCACATAACGCGGCGCGATGTCGTACGGTTCGCCATTGGTGTTATAGGTGTCTGCGAAGACGAACGCCGTCGGCGTTTTGTAGCCAGGGGCCACACAGATCGTATCGATATCGGGCCGGAGCACGACATCGGGGTCCTGCATGGAGATCGCCTGGTCCGCCTCGTCGGCATATTCGCCGGTGACGGTGAGCAGGTAGATGCTCGACGGAATACGGAGCGAGCCGTCTCTCTCGCTCTGCAAGAACTTCTGCGCGGGGAAGACCTTCCCGCGGATAACCCCGTTTAGGTCCGGGATCAGGCATTCAATTTCGCCAATACCGCGCTCTTTGATCCAGTTTGAAAAACTCATTGCCCACACTTGCTAACGCGCAAGCAGACATGCGTTGCGCCGACACAGCGAACCGTCATTGAAGTTCTTTCAAGCGGGCACGGTGCGATTGATACAAAGTTGCAGCCACGATTGGCCGCTCGCAAACCACGCCCATCCACCTTCTCAAGAAGGTCACGGGAGCGCATAAGTCACCTAACGGCAGCACTATCCGAGGTCTCCCTGGGGCAAGTCAAGACGCCGCTGCGGGCGCGTGAACGCTTCCCGTTTGTTGATTCCGCGTGATATTGGGTGAGGGAGGATGCTAAGAGCGGTGTATGATTTTGAGCTTTAAGGGGCCTGATGAAGGTCTCAACGCCAGCGTCTATGCCGAACTGCGTCAGCGCATAGTGACGGGCCTCATTTCGCCTGACCACGAACTCTCGACCCGTAGCCTCGCAAGCGAACTTGGCGTGAGCCAAACACCTGTCCGCGATGCGCTTTCGCGCCTATCCGCCGAAGGCGCGGTCTCGATCCGCTCAAAGCGCCGCGTGCGGGTGCCAGAGATGACGAATGAGCGATTCGACGACTTGCTCCGCTGCCGCCTCTTACTTGAACCTGAAGCCGCTGTGCTAGCGTTACCGCACCTGACCGCCGCCGATGTCAGCAGGTTGCGCGAGATCAACACAATGATCGCGCGCGCGATTACTGCGAACGACGCGACTGGCTACATGCAGGCCAATTACGACTTCCACTTCACGCTTTACTGTGCTCAGCCACAAAAGACCCTAACCCAGCTGATCGAAACGCTATGGCTGCAGTTCGGGCCTTATATGCGCATGCTGTATGGACGCGTTTCCAACACGGAGCTGAACCAACGTCACGACGTGGCCATAAAGGCCATCGAGGCGCAGGATGCCAATGCTCTGCGCGAAGCCATTTCGCGCGACATCTCAGATGGTATGGGGCTTCTTGGCCAGCGCGACTTGGCGACAACCACGCCCCGCTAGCTCCTAATCGTCCGCCTTCAATGCGCGCAGCGCGGGCTCCACTTCGCGCAACGAGCGGCTGATGATGTCAACCATTCGATCGACCTCAGCGCGCGTTATGATGAGCGGCGGGCACATCACGATCGAATCGCGAATGCCGCGCACCATCAAACCATTCTTGATGCAAGCATCGCGAACCACCGGCCCAGCCTTGCCTTCCTTGCCGGTGAAGCGCTCGTTCGTACCCTTGCGCGACACGATCTCGACCGCACCGATCAAGCCCAGCGAACGCACCTCGCCCACCAACGGGTCGCCCTCAAGCCGCTTCAGCGCTTCAGCGTAGTACGGACCGATATCGGTCTTCACCCGCTGCACGAGACCTTCGCGCTCGATGATCTCCAGATTCTTCAGCGCAACAGCCGCCGCGACCGGGTGACCCGAATAGGTGTAGCCGTGCACGAAGTCGCCGCCCTTCTCGCGCAACACCTCAACGACGCGATGCGACACGCCCACGGCCGAAATCGGCAGGTAGCCGGACGACAACCCCTTCGCCATCGGCACAAGATCCGGCGTTACGCCGAAATGCTGGAAGCCGAACCACTCACCCAAACGCCCAAAGCCGCAGATCACTTCATCGATCACGAGCAGGATGCCGTACTTCTTGCAGATCGCATCGACGCGCTTCCAATACGCCTTCGACGGAATAATGACGCCACCAGCGCCCTGCACCGGTTCGCCGATGAAGGCCGCGACATTCTCCGGACCGACCGCGATGATCCGATCTTCGATCTCCTGCGCGCAGCGTGCGTAAAAGCTCTCTTCGTCTTCACCAAAGCCTTCGCCGAACTTGTACGGCTGCGCTACGTGCTCGACGCCAGGAATAGGCAAGCCGCCGATCGGATGCATTGCCTTCATGCCGCCTAGGCTCGCACCGGCCATAGTGGAGCCATGATATGCGTTGCGGCGGCTGATGAACACGGTGCGCTTCGGCTGCCCCGACACGTTCCAATAGTGACGCACCATGCGCATCACCGTGTCGTTGGCTTCCGAGCCGGACGAATTGAAGAACACGTGCTGCAGATCGCCGCCGAGCAACTCCGCCAACTTGGCTGCCAGCTTTACCACAGGCGGCGTCGCTGTCTTGAAGAACGTGTTGTAGAACGGCAGCTCCTGCATCTGCTCAGCCGCGGTGCGCACGAGCTCATCGCGTCCATATCCCACATTCACGCACCAGAGGCCGGCCATGCCGTCCAAGATCGCGTTGCCCTCTCCATCATAGATCGTGCAACCTTCGGCGCGCGTGATGATGCGACTGCCACCGAGCGCCTGTATCTCTCCGTAGTTCGCTTGCGCCGGCAAATGGTGCGCGACGTCCAAGCGGCGCAGTTCTGGGATATCGTGGTTCCGCGCGGTCATCGTCGTGTCCTCGTTTCTCTAGTCATGCGTCGCAGCGTACTCAGCTCGCGACAAGCGGTTCGCGGCGCAAAGCTTTGCCCAACAGCTTGAAGAAGGTCTGGCTCTGCGGATTCTCGTCCACCTTCCATTCCGGGTGCCATTGCACCGCCAGAACTTGGCCGCCATTCACATTCGCCGAGACTGCCTCGATAACGCCGTCTGGCGCAGTCGCCTCAACCGCCAAACCCGCGCCAAGCGTGTCTACGCCTTGATAGTGCACACTCACAACATCGAGAGTCTCGCTCTGGTAAGCACGTTCAAGCACGCCACCCTCGATGAGCTCCACAGGGTGAAGGTGCTCGAAATACTCAACGAACGTCTTTTCGCTCGGCGCATGATGCGCGATGAGATCCGGATGCTCGGCCATGTCGCGCCGAAGAGTGCCGCCGAACGCGACATTCAGTTCCTGAAAGCCACGGCAAATTCCGAAGACCGGCTTGCCGAGATCGAGCATCGCCTCAATCAAATGCGCCGTCATTTCATCACGCGACGGATCAAACGGCCCAGGCGCATTATCAATAATCTGCCCATAGCGCTTGGGATCGAGGTTCGACGGCGTGCCGGTCAACAATATGCCATCGAGCCGCGGCGCAATCTCTTTGGCGTGCATCAGCTCCGGCAACGCCGGCACCAACAACGCCGCCGCGTCGGCGTATTTGAGCGCCGACTCAAGATAGCGGTTCATCACCGCCTGCGCCGATTGCGCTTCTACTGTGCGGTTGCAGGCGATAACGCCAAGAACGGGGCGATCTTTGAAAGTCATGGGCCTAAGATAGGAGCACTGCTGGCGAACACGCGTGCCAAGCCAACCACACAGGCTCATCCCAGGTAAAATCTTCCTGATCGTAGCGCGTCAAATTAGACCGGAATGTCTTCACACGACGTCCACCTTCAAGTTCAATTTCGTAATTGGTTTCGCTGCCCAGATACACGATATCGCGGATAATGCCTGGAACGACATTGGTCCCCTGCGGTGCGTCCTCCATCTTCATGGCAGTCGAGCCTTCAACGCGCTTGTGCATTTCGATCTTTTCCGGTCGCAACGCCACCCACACCGTCGATCCACGCGCCCCAGTTACGCCGTGATCCAGATAAACTGGCGCGCCGAGCTCAGCACAACGCACCTGCGCCTCGTTCGGCTCATCCCTCTCAAGCACGCCTTCAAACATGTTCACGCTGCCGACGAAATCAGCGACGAACCGTGAATTTGGGAACTCATAGAGATCAGCCGGCGTCGCCACCTGAGCAAGCAGACCGCGGTTCATCACTGCACATCTCGTGGCAATTGCAAGCGCCTCGTCCTGATCGTGGGTCACCATGATGAAGGTGATGCCAACCTTTTCCTGAAGGCTCGTGAGCTCCGAGCGCATCTGATCGCGTAACTTTGCGTCGAGCGCCGAGAGCGGCTCATCCAGCAATAGCACCCTTGGCCGCTTCACGAGCGCCCGCGCAAGCGCCACACGCTGTCGTTGACCGCCGGACAATTGGTCTGGCATGCGGTCGCCCAGTCCACCGAGCTTCACGAGTTCGAGCGCTTCCTCCACGCGCTTCTTGATTTCGCCGGCATCGACACCATCCATCTTGAGCCCATACGCGACGTTATCTGTGACCTTCATGTGCGGAAACACGGCGTAGCTCTGAAACACCATATTCACCGGCCGCTTGTTCGGCGGCAGGTCGGCCACATCCTTGCCATCGATGAAGACTTTGCCTTCGGTTGGCGTCTCAAAACCAGCCAACATCCGCAGCAACGTTGTCTTGCCGCATCCAGAAGGTCCAAGCAGCGCAAAAAACTCGCCTTCGCGAATGTCCAGATTGACATTGTCGACGGCAACCATCTTCCCAAAGCGCTTGGTAACGCCTTGGAACGAGATGATTGCGTTCTCCTTCACGTGTGGTGCGGGCTTCGCCGCCGGAGCGTTTGAGACTGGCGCGTCGGTCATCAGGTCAGGCCTTCTTGTCCTTCGGCTCGTTGTTTTGCATCTGCAGACCGATTGCCGTCAGGATCACTGTCACAACGATGAGGATGGTGGACGCCGCATTCACTTCCGGGGTCACCGAGAAACGCAGCATCGAATAGACCTTCACCGGGAAGGTCACTGTGTCCGGTCCTGCCGTAAAGAATGTGATGACGAAATCATCGAGTGAGAGCGTGAATGCCAGTAGCGCACCGGCAATCAAGCCCGGCTGCATATGCGGCACCAGCACGTCCCAGAATGTCCGCCATTCGCTGGCGCCTAGGTCTTTGGCCGCTTCCTCCAGCTCGCGATTGAAAGACGCCAACCGCGCGCGAACGACCGTCGCGACGAACGGAAACGCAAATGAAATATGCGCTATCGTGATCGCGCCAAGGTTCAACGGCCAAGGCAAGCCGCCTGGCCATGGGAAGACCCGTGCAAAGAACACGAGCATGGCCACCCCCATGCAGATTTCCGGCACGACAATCGGCAGCGCCATCGAGCCTTCGACTACCGTCTTCCCAGGGAAGCGGAAGCGCCACAACATAACAGCCGCCAACGCGCCCAAGATCACCGAGATCACCGTGCACAGAAATGCAATCGTCAGGGAGTTCACAAACGCCTGCTGTAACGAGTCGTTGTTGAACGCCTTCTCGTAATATTTGAAGGTGAACCCGTGCCAGACGATGTTTCGCCGGCTGTCGTTGAAGCTGAACACCATCAACGTGATCAGCGGCAAGTAGAGAAAGAGCAGCGTCGCGCCGACAATCACGCGCAGCGGCCACTGCCGCATATACTCAAGCGGCCCCGGCTTATCCTTCACCGGCTTTTCCGGCGGGCGCGGCGATGGCGTCGCTACGAGCGCTTGATCGGCCATCACGCTCTCCGATCGCTGCGACGCTGCACGAGGGCCTGAATCGCGATAGCGATAAAGGTCAGGTACATCAGCAAGAAGGATAGCGCCGCGCCGAACGGCCAATCATTCGCACGCTTGAACTGGCGTTCGATCACGTTGGCGATCATCTGGCTATCAGTACCGCCGAGCAGATCAGGCGTCAGATACGACCCGAGCGCCGGAATGAAAGTGATCAAAATGCCCGAGGCGATGCCCGGCGCCGCCAACGGCACGACGACCAAAAAAATCGTCTTCAAATGTCCCGCGCCAAGATCGAGGCTCGCTTCCATCAGCGAACGATCCATCCGGTCGAGCGCCGAATAGAGCGGCAGCACCATGAACGGCAAATGCACGTATACCAGCCCAACCACCACGGCGAAATTGTTATAGAGCAAGGTCAGCGGCTCGAACTCGCCAAGCGGCTGCAAGCCAATCAGCGTCATGAAGCCGCTGGCGTTATTCCACAGCCATTCAAGCGCGAAGTTGACGTACCCCTGTTCGCGCAGCACCGCGATCAGTGCGAACGTGCGGATGAGCAGGTTCGTCCAAAACGGCAGCATGATCAGCAGCAGCAACCAAGCCTTCTGTTTCGGGCTCGCAAATGCAATCGCAAGCGCCACTGGAAAGCCAACCACAAGACAAAGGATTGTGGTGATAGCGGCAACCACCACGCTCTTTACGAAGATACCCAGATAAAGCGGCCCTAGCGCGCGCGCATAGTTCGCGAACGTCCCGGTAAAATCGATCGTCGTTGGGCCGGTATTTTCACCGAACGTGTAAGCCCAGATAACCGCCAGCGGAATAAGGAAAAAGAAGAGCAGCCAAGCGAGCGGCGGCACGCTGATTGCGGCGAACGCCGCCCTCGCCTGTTTCCACGTCTGCTCCATGCACTCCTCTACGCGGCGCTGATGCGCGTGAAGATTTCTTCGTAGCGGCGCGAAACTTCATCGCCTTCGAAGGCGCCGTACTTTAGGCGCGCGAGTTCGTCCGGCGTCGGATAGACGACGGTGTTATTCTTGTAGTCCTCCGGCATTAGTGCCTTGGCCGCCCCGTTCGGCGTTGCGTACTGGATGTACTCGGCGATATCGGCGCCCGGTTGTGGTTCGAGAATGTAGTTGATGAACGCATGTGCTTCGGCGAGGTGCGGCGCGTTCGCCGGAATGCAGAGACAATCCTGGTTCTCCATGCTGCCTTCGATCGGCAGCGTCCAGGCGATATCATCGTTGTCACGCATCACCTGCGCTATATCGCCGTTGTACTCCATGACGATATCCACTTCGCCCGACACCAACAGGTCCTGACCGTTATCGGTGTGGAACTGCTTGATGTGCGGCTTTTGCCGAATGAGCATCTGCTCGACTTGCGACAGCACAGCTTCCGGAATGTTTGTGAGCTCGGCAATGTGCCCTGGCGCATACTGCTTGTACATCGCCGCCAATCGGATGAGGTCCGCCGATTCTCCGAGCACAGCGATACGCTGGCTGAATTGCGACGAATCCAGCAGATAGCGCCAAGAGTTCGGCACGAAGTTCGCCGGCATCTTGCTCTTGCGATAACCAATGCCGATGCAGAGCCAGGTGTAAGGCATTGAATACACGCGACCCGGGTCGAACGGCGCATCCTGAAATTCCGGCAGGATATTGGACGCGTTCGGGATGAGCGACTTGTCCAATTCCTGCAGCATCTGGGCCTGCGCCATGCGTGTGACGTACTCGTTCGACGGCACGATCACATCATAGCCAGGATTGCCGGCGCGGAATTGCGCGAACAATTCATCGTTGCTCGCAAAGTTGGTGTAATTGACGGTTATGCCAGTCGCCTGGCGAAAATTGTCCGCAGTGTCGTCGGCGATGTAGGTATCCCAGTTGTGCACATTGACGGTGCGTCCGCCGCCGCTGCCGCCGCAAGCGCTCAACCCGCTAGAGAAAGTGATCCCTACCGCCGCCGCGCCGAAAGATTGAAGCAGAGAACGGCGCGATGCGCCCCGAAGATATCTACCCTTAGCCATGGTCTCTGCCCTTTCGTTCGTCCACTAACCAGCGGCCCTCATGCTGCGCTCGCGCGCATCTCCTAACAAGCCCGCAAATACCAATCATAATCAATATCCGGGATCATGCTCTGGAAGCGATCTTGCTCAACCCGTTTGACGATCGAATACATCCGCACGAACCGCTCACCGAGATAGTCCTTCAAGATGGCCGACTCCGAGAACCGATCCGTCGCGGCGAACCAGTTGGTCGGGATCTTCTCGCCACCCTCCGCCTGCGCGTAGCCATCACCCTCGATTGCGGCGCCTGGGTCCACCTTGTTCGAGATACCATGATGCACCGCAGCAAGGAGGGCCGCGAGCGCCAGCGTCGGATGTGCGTCCGCACCCGCCACACGATGTTCGATGTGGCGCGTGCTCGGCGCGCCAGCAGGCACGCGGAAGGAAACCGTGCGGTTGTTGACGCCCCAGGTCGGCGCGACCGGCGCATAGGAGTTCGCCCTAAAGCGCCGGTACGAGTTCGCATTTGGCGCAAAGATCGCCATCGAGTCGCCGAGCAGCGCCTTCATGCCGCCAACCGCATGCGCCAGCACCGGTTCGCCTTCAGGCTTCTCTGACGCAAAGATGTTCTTGCCCGCCTTGTCATTGACGCTGACGTGCAAGTGCATCCCCGAACCCGCCAAATCTGCGAAGGGCTTTGCCATGAACGTCGCTTCGCACCCATGCCGCAACGCGACACCCTTCGCCGCGCGCTTGTAAAGCACTGCATCATCCGCCGCCCGCAGCGCATCGGCGTGGTGCTTCAAAGTTAGCTCCAACTGCCCCGGTGCGTATTCGCTAATCGCACCCTCAAGCGGAATGCCCATCGCATCGGCAGACGCCCATAGATCGCGCAGGAAGCCAGACGCCTCCTCGACCTCGCGTAGGCCATAGACCTGATGCTGCGTCGCCCGATCCCCGGTCAGCGGCGAAGGCGGCAACTGGATCTTGCCCGACGCCGTCCGCCGCGCATCGATCAGGTAATATTCGAGCTCGCACGCCACCACCGGCACAAGCCCATCCGCCGCGAACCGATCGATCACACGCTGCAGCACGTGCCGCGGATCGAGATCGTGCGGCTTGCCATCGAGCTCGTACATCGTCACCGGCACTTGCGCCACGTCTGCGCCCAGCCACGACGCCGGCGTGATCCGCCCCGCAATCGGCCGCGCCACGCGATCGGCGTCGCCATCTTCCCAAACCAGACCCGTCGCTTCGACGTCCTGTCCCGTAATGTCGTTCACAAGAATTGAGCCGGGCAGGAAGCGCCCGCTCGCATACACCGCCTCGATCTCATGGCGGCGCAGGCGCTTGCCACGCGGCACGCCAGCCATATTGGTGAAGACGATCTCGAAAAACTGGATCTCGGGATGTTTGTCGAGGAAGGCTCTGACTTCCTTCGGATCGGCGATGGTCATGCAGATGCTTCTTTGGCGTATTCTTCCGCAAAGCTATCGACCGCCGCGACGAGCCGGTCAATCTGTTGCGTGGTTGTCGTTGGGCAAACCAGCATCATCATGTGAAACGGCGCGATCAGCACGCCGCGATTGATCAAGTAAAGGTGCAGCGCATGGTTCAGCTCGCTCTGCGCCAGTACCGGACGCATCCCCGCCGCATCCTTCGGCGGCTCCGGCGCGAACACAATCTCTGCCCGCGCCCCCACATGCACGACACACCAAGGCAGTTTGCGATCTGCGATGATGCTTCTGAGCTTGGCGACCAGATCCTCCGCGCCCCTGACCATCAATTCATACGCCGCAGACGTCGCAACGTCGCGAAGCGTGGCGCTAATCGCCGCAATCCCCATCGCGCTGCCCGCGAGCGTCGTCCCAATCCCCGATCGGCCGCCGCTGGTCTTCACCGCGCCGATCTTCTCCGCCAGCTCCGCGCTCACGCCCCACACTGCCGCCGGAAACCCGCCCGCGATCGCTTTGCCGATCACCAAAGCATCCGGCGCCAAGCCCCACGCCTTCGTCGCCCCACCCGGACCGCTCGACAGCGTGTGCGTTTCGTCCAGCACCAGCAGCACGCCCGCCTTCTTTGCCAACGCCTGCGCGCGCTTCCAGAAATTCGTCTCCGGCAAAATCATTCCGCAATTCGTCATCGCCGGTTCTGCCAGGATGGCCGCGACGTCTTGTTGCGCCAGCGCCGCCTCGAGCGCGCCGATGTCGTTGAACGGAATCGCGCGTGTCGTCCGCGTCATGTCGAATACTTGGCCGATCAGCCCCGTATCCGGCCGCGTCCGCCCGTGACGCAACTCAACGAAGCAATCCTCGACCATGCCGTGATAACAGCCGTCGAACACCACGATCACGGACTTTCCCGTCACCGCCCGCGCCCACCGGATCACCGCGCGGTTCGCATCCGATGCAGAAAGCGTCGTCTGCCAAAGCGGCAGCCCAAATCGCTCCGCCAACAACACGCCGACTTCCGCGGCTTCGACAGTCGGCAGCATAAAAGTCGCCCCGCGCCGCGCCTGCTCGGCAATCGCGCGCGCAATCTCTGGCCGCCCGTGCCCAAACATTCCCGGCGTGTCGCCGAGGCAGAAGTCGTCGTACGTATTGTCGTCAATATCGGTGAGCACCGCGCCTTCGCCATCCTCCGCGATCATCGCGGACGGCGAGGCCCAATCGCTCATCCAATGAAACGGCGCGCCAAACAGCCAATGCTGCTTCAGACGCGCTGCTTCAGCGGCAGCCTTCGGATGAGTGTCGAGATAAAGCTGCGTCTCACGCGCGATGAGGTCACTCAATCTCATCATGTCACTCCGGAGTCATTCCAGACACGCGGAGCGTGATCTGGATCCAGGGCAAACACGCGCGCTGAAACCCTGGATTCCAGATCGGCCTCCGGCCGTCTGGAATGACTGAGCTGTCACGGCCGATACGTAATCGAGATGCCCTTGAGCTCTGTGTATTTCTCAAGCGCATGCAGCGAGCGATCGCGGCCGAAGCCGCTCTGCTTCGCGCCACCAAACGGCACAGTGATGTCGCACGCATCCCAGCCATTGATCCACACCAGCCCCGAACGCAGCTTCCGCGCCACGCGGTGCGCGCGGGAAATGTTGGCCGTCCATAAGCCCGAGGCCAGACCATAGACCGTGTCGTTCGCCAGCCGCACCGCCTCGTCTTCGTCCTTGAACGCGATCACGCCCAACACCGGCCCGAACACTTCCTCGCGCGCCAACGCATGCGTGTTGGCGACATTGTCGAAGACGGTTGGCTCAACATAGAAGCCGCCGCTCTCCTCGCGCGCGCGCTTGCCGCCGCGCGCCAGCACGGCGCCCTCTTTCGGCGCCCTATCGATAAAGCCCAACACCCGGCGCATCTGGCTCTCGCTCACGATCGCGCCTGTCGCGCTCGCCGGATCAAGCGGATCGCCCGGCGCGTACTGCGCGGCGCGCTCGACCACCTTCTTCACGAAATCATCCTTGATCGACGCTTCCACCAACAACCGCGAGGCTGCGTTGCAAATCTCGCCCTGATTGAAGAAAATCCCCCACGCCGCCGCATCCGCCGCCGCATCAAGATCTTCAGCATCCGCAAACACGATTTGTGGACTCTTGCCGCCAAGCTCCAACGCCACGCGTTTCAAATTGCTCTCCGCCGCATAGCTCATCAGCTTGCGGCCAACTTCGCCCGAGCCCGTGAACGCGATCAGATCGACATCCATGTGGCGCGCCAGCGCCTGCCCCGCCGTATCGCCAAATCCCGGCACAACATTCAGCACGCCCGGCGGAATGCCAGCCTCAAGCGCCAACTCACCAAGCTTCAGCGCCGTCGACGGCGACTGCTCGGCCGGCTTGAGCACGATCGAGTTTCCAGTCGCCAGCGCTGGCGCCACTTTCCAGCACGCCATGTGGAGCGGGAAATTCCACGGCACGATCGCGCCAACAACGCCAAGCGGCTCACGCACGATAAAGCTTAAACGCTCCGACGGCGTCATCGCCACTTCGCCGTAAACTTTATCCAACGCTTCCGCGTACCAGCGGATCGAATTGATCGCCGTCGGAATATCGACGCTCAGCGTGTCGCGAATAGGCTTGCCCATATCCAGCGTTTCGAGAAACGCCAGCTCTTCCAGATCACGCTCCATCAGCTCTGCGAGCTTGAACATGATCTTCTTCTTCTCGCGCGGATGCTTGTTGCGCCAACGCCCGTCGTCAAACGCCGCACGCGCCGCCTTCACCGCCGCGTCGATATCCTCGGCCTCACACGCCGCGACCTTCGACACGACGCTCCCGTCGCGCGGCGAAACGTTGTCGAACGTCTTGCCGCACTTTGCGCCAATCAATTTGCCGCCAATGACGGCGTTCGTCGGAAAATCTATGCCGCGCGCTCGGTCGAGGTTTTTCTGGAGTGTCATTTCCGCTCTTTAGCCCAGGAACGAGAGCTTATGAAGCGTTAGAGCGTATTGCAGTGCGGGACGTAAGCTTGCACTAGATCACGGACGACGTCGGCTCTCTTGTTTTGATCGTATTCCTCGATAAGGAAGATCGCCGTCACGCCAAACCTGTTGAAGCATGGTTGCTTGTCGGGGCTCAGCGGCCGCTTTGAAAGGTCGGCTGTTTCGCCAACAAAGCAAAACTCATAGCCGTTTGGCACACCCGCCCGCTCTCGCGCCATCACGTACACGCCGGGCTTGGCCCGAAATGTCGTACCGCGGGGGACAATGGCAAACTGATATTGCCGCCCCGAACCGCCGGTCAGTATCGTGGTGTCGCCAGGGTTCATTTTGTATCGGCCTTCAAGTTATGCGACCTATTGCTTAGGGGAAGCGGCAAGAATTTGAAACGGTTTCTTCCTCCTCGCGACCCTTAGCGCTACGAGCAAAGTGAAAATGGGGGGAAGCATGTTCAGACCAGCCATCATTGTAGCCGCGCTCGCCCTCGGCAGTTGTGCGCCTGCCCCACTGCCGCCAGCGCGCGCCTATCACCCCACAATCACGCGCGACGCGTATGGCATCCCGAGCGTGCACGGCAGCGACGATCAGGAGGCGGCATACGGCATCGGCTATGCACACGCCGAAGACAATTTCGCCACTATCCAGCTTGTCATTCTCGCCGCCCGCGGACGGCTCGGCGCGCACCTCGGTGAAGATGGCGCCAAGTCCGACTTCCTCTGGAATCTCCTCGGCATCCGTGAAGCCGTTGACGCCGGTTTCGACACGCGCATCTCCGAAGAGTTCAAAGCCGTCGCGCAGGGCTATGCGGATGGACTCAACGCATACGCGCTTGAACACCCCGATGAAGTGCTGCCGGGTGCGCGCAACGTCACCGCGCGGGACGTCGTGGCCGGCTCCGCACTTACAGTTCCTCTGTTCTGGGGTTTCGAGCGCACGCTCGGCATGGTCGCCAACGAAGAAAGCCATCCGTGCGCCACGCATGAAGCAACGGCCGACATCATCGACAACGGCTCCAACGCCTTTGCTGTCTCGCCGCGCCGTTCGAGCGACGGCCATACGCGTCTCATCATCAACTCGCACCAGCCATGGGCCGGAGCTGTCGCATGGTACGAAGCGGGCGTCTCATCAGACACTGGCTGGCATATGTATGGCGGCCTCTTCCCGGGTTCGCCCTTCCCGGTCTTGGGAACGAACGGCGACATCGGTTTCGCCGCCACCGTGAACCTGCCCGACCTCGCCGACATCTATCGCCTCACCACCGATGATCAGCATCGTGGCCAGTATTTCTTCGATGGTGAATGGCGCCGCTTCCAAACGCGCACGATTTGGCTCTGGGTGAAAATGGGGCCGGTCACCGTTCCCGTGCCGCGCACATTGCGTTTCACTGAACACGGCCCCGCTTTCCACACGGCGGATGGGTGGGTCGCCGTACGATACGCAGGCGCCGGCGAGATTCGCGCGCTCGAACAATTCTACCGCATGGGCCACGCGCACAATTACGACGAATGGCGCGAGGCCATGTCGATGCGGGCCATCCCCTCGTTCAACTTTCTCTACGCCGACGCAACGGGTCATATCGCTTACCACTACAACGCGATCCTCCCGCGCCGCGCTGAAGGATACGATTGGTCAGGCTGCGTTCCCGGAGATACCAGCGCCAACATCTGGGCGATGGACGATCGCCTCGACACCCCCGTGCTCGATAATCCGTCCAGCGGTTGGCTCTACAGCACCAACGGCGCGCCTTGGTCATCGACCGATGCAAGCGCCGATATGCGACCCGAACAATATCCCGAAGCTGCCCGCGCGATTGAAACCTACATTACCAATCGCGGTTATCGCGCCGTCGAACAACTCTCGCCGCTGCGCACCATAAGCGACGAACAATTGCTGGCAGCCAAGTTCGACCTCACGTCAAGCGAACGCTCAGCGACCGTGGCCGCAATCAACGAAATCCTCGCGGCGGATTCCAGCAACGACGCCGATCTCGCGGAGATTCAGACCTTGCTGCGCACCTGGGATCGCCGCGCCGCCAACGATAGCCCCGCCGCAGCATTGGCCGGTCTAATCTATCAGCCCATCTACAATGCCGGCCGCGCCAACACGACGCCTCCCACTCCAGTCGACGCCGCACGCGCCGCCGCACAGCGGCTGCGCGCTACTTTCGGCAGGATCAACCCGCCGCTCGGCGATTTACTGAGACTACGCCGCGGCGACGTTGATCTCCCACTCGAAGGTGCGCCGGATGTCTTGCGCGCGCTACGTTGGCATGACGACCCAGACGGCCGCGCCGTCGCCGATTTCGGAGATGGGCTGATGATCGTCCTCGACTGGGCGCCCGACCGCACGCTTACGGCCCGCGTCATCAGCCAATGGGGCGCGAGCGACCACCGTGAAAGCCCGCACTACAACGATCAGTCGGAGATGTTTGCGAACCGCGAATGGCGGATGGTCGAGCTGCAGAGGGCCCAATGACGCTTGCGCGTGTGGGCGCGTAGGCCGACATTAAACGCCATGCTTGCCGATACGCCGCGCCCGAACTCGCTCGATTCATTCTGGATGCCGTTCACGCCGAACAAGGCGTTCAAGGCCGATCCACGCATGGTCGTCCGCGCCGAGAGCATGCACTATTACACGCCCGACGGCCGCGCGATCCTCGACGGCACCGCCGGCCTCTGGTGTTGCGCCGCAGGCCACGGGCGCCCGCGCATCGTTGAAGCCATCCAACGCGCCGCCGCTGAACTCGACTACGCCACCAACTTCAATCTCGGCCACCCAGCCGCGTTCGAATTCGCCAACCGCCTCGGCGAGATCCTTCCAACCAATCTCGACCGCATCTTCTTCACAAACAGCGGCAGCGAATCCGCTGACACCGCGCTCAAGATTGCCCTCGCCTACCAGAAGGCCCGCGGCAAGCCAGGCAAGTATCGCTTGATCGGCCGCGAGCGCGGCTATCACGGCACCAATTTCGGCGGCATCAGCGTCGGCGGCATCGTCCGCAATCGCATGACCTACGGCCCGATGGTGGCCGGCGTCGATCACCTGCCGCACACGCTCGACATCGCCCGCAACGCCTTCTCACGCGGCGAGCCTCCGCATGGGCAGGAGTTCGCCGACGCCCTCGAACGCATTGTCCAACTCCATGACGCCAGCACCATCGCCGCCGTCATCGTCGAACCGGTCGCCGGCTCAACTGGCGTAATCATGCCGCCGAAAGGCTATTTGAAACGACTGCGCGAACTCTGTACCAAGCACGACATCCTGCTCATCTTCGACGAAGTCATCACCGGCTTCGGCCGCCTCGGCGCGCCGTTCGCGGCGGATTTCTTCGACGTGAAGCCCGATCTCCTCACCATGGCGAAAGCCATCACCAACGCAGCCGTGCCCATGGGCGCCGTCGCCGCCTCGCGGGAGATCTACGACACCATTCTCGCCAACGCCGACACGCCGATCGAACTCTTCCACGGCTACACCACCAGCGGCCATCCTCTGGCTTGCGCCGCGGGGATCGCCACGCTCGACACCTTCAAAGAAGAGCGCCTGTTTGAACGCGCCGCGGAACTCGCGCCCTATTGGGAAGACGCGATGCACTCACTCCGCGACGCACCGCACGTCATCGACATCCGTGATCTGGGCCTCATCGGCGGCATCGAACTCGAACCCCGCCCCGGCGCACCAACGCAGCGCGCCCTCGAAGCGTTCAAGAAATGCTTCGACGCCGGCGTTCTCATCCGCGTCACCGGCGACATCCTCGCTTTCTCACCGCCGCTCATTATCGAGAAGAGCCAGATCGATCAGATTGCCGACACAGTGCGCGGCGCGTTAAAGAATATCGCGTAAGTGGCGCAAGCCAATTCTTCCAAATGGCGTCAATGCTGTCGGCATTGTTGCGATGGTCGTCTTCTTCTTTTGCTGGATCGGAGCGGCTCTATCGTTCTTCACACTCCGGAAGAATTCCATCAATAGCGACGATCCGCTCGCTGTCTGGAAGGAGCCGGAAGCAAGAAAACGGTTTTTGAGGTTCTTTTTGTTTTGCCTCGCTGGACTGCTATGCGGCGTCGTCGCGTTCGCCTTCGGCGGATGGCCAGTGAATTATGAGTGATATGACCGAAGCGCTGCCGATCCTAACCGCCAACCTCATTGTAACCAGCATCTGCTTCACCGCGCTTTGGCTCATCTCCATTCCGCTGAAAGACCCAAGCTACATCGACTCATGGTGGGCGCTCGGCGTTGTCGTGCTTGCCTGGTCGACGTTCGTGCAACTCACCGACCCCGGCCCTCACGCTACCACGCTGCTCTTCCTCACCAGCGCCTGGGGCCTACGCCTCGGCATCTACCTGTTCTGGCGCTGGGCCAATCACGGCAAAGACCGCCGCTATGACAAGCTCGCCAAGCGCGCCAAGGAAAAGCACGGCCTCAACTTCGCGCTGTTCTCTTTGCTCTGGGTGTTCTCGCCGCAGCTCGTGCTGCAGTTCGTGATGTCGCTGCCCGCGCAGCTCGGCCAGATTCCGGAAACGACAAACTTCGGCGCCCTCGCCTATGTCGGCCTTTGGCTCTCCATCGCCGGCCTCATCTTCGAAGCCATCGCCGACGCGCAGCTCGCGCACTTCAAGTCGCTGGAGGCCAACAACCGCAAGGTCATGGACCAAGGCCTCTGGCGCTACTCGCGTCACCCCAACTATTTCGGCGACATGACTGCTTGGTGGGGCATGTGGCTGATCGCGCTCGACGCCGGCATGGGTCTGTGGAGCATCGCCGGCCCGCTTTTGCTGACATTCCTGCTCACCCGCGTCAGCGGCGGCCCCACAACCGAGCCGCACCTGCAGCGCACGCGTCCCGAGTACGAAGCCTACAAAAAGCGCACCAGCGCCTACATACCTATGCCGCCAAAGTCGTAAGCAGTGCCGCTTCGCGCCGCACCTCAAGCGGGGTCCGTCCCAGCACCGCGCGAAACGCCCGGTTCATGTGGCTCTGATCGCAAAATCCTGAAGCAATCGCGATGTCAGCCAAAGCATCACGGCTGCCGCGCAAGGACAACGCCGCGCGTTCCACGCGCAATCGTCGCGCCGTCTCCGCCATGCCTTCACCACGCCAAGCCCGGTAGGCGCGGGCCAACCATGCCGCGTTGAGGCCTAGAGAGCGCGCGACATCCTCCGTGTTCATCTCAGCTGATACGCGATCGGCCCAAGCGGGCGTCGGGCGTTCGTCATCACGCTGCGAAAACAATCGCGCCAAGAAATCCGACGTCGCCGCGCGGAGGCGCGCGTCACCGGACTCGGCATCCAGCCAGACATCGGCCAGCGCGCGCGCAGCAATCGACATCTGCCCACCGGGCCGCCACAGCGTTCGCGCCGGCAGGAGTTCCCGCGCTTGGGCCGTCAGCCAGGCCGGATCAAAGGTCATCGCCAACGTCTCAAGCCCGTGCTCACCAATTTCATCGGCATGCGCCGCGCCCGCCGGCTGGAACACGACACTCGGCCCGTCGAACTTGATCGAGCGCCCATCGTCTGCCAGCTCGCGGTACGAGCCTAGCCGATACAAGGTCAGCACCGGCCAATCGTGTTCGTGCGATGCAATGCGCTGGCCCGGTGGGTGCATGATGCGGGAAACGTGCGCGCCCGAGCGGCGCTGGTGGTCCACCACCGCGCCTTCGTAAGTGTGGGCGGCCGCCTCGGTAACCTTCGAATCGTCCAATACATCTCCCAGATGCGCCGTCATCCTCTCGCGGATGCACACTTCTATGAAGGCGGCCCCAGCAGTCGCGGTCGCATTATTCTTGGCGTTGGTCGCGACCGCCCCCAAAGCACACGCCGCTACCCTGGCCGAAGCGCTCGCCACCTACCGCAACAACCACGTCGCCGAAGCAGAGCGCCAGTTAGGGGAAGTTGCCGCCGACCCCGCCGCAAGCGCCGCTGATCGCGCCGCGGCCCTGCGAGAACTTGGCCGCATCGACGGTCTCGTCAGAGCCGAAACAGACGCTATTGCCACCGCCATGGCGCAAACACCCGGTGGTGAAGACGCCTGCGAAACAGCAGCCGTCGCCCTTCGCGTCTACCGTGACGCTAACCAGCCTGCCGTACCTCTGGCCTACGCCCAGACCGCCAGCGCCGCGTGTCGTTCCGCCTCAGCCGACGCCTTGCGCGTGCAGCGGGCGCGCACATTTCTGGCGCTGGCTTTGTCGGAGCCTAACGCACGGACCCAGCACCTCATCGCCGCCGTCGCGCAACTTGACGGCATCAGCGAAATCGCGCGCGGCGCGCCAGACGTCGCGAGCGCACGCTTTGCCGTCGCTATGGCGCGGCGGGACGCCGACGCCGCGCTCAGCGCATGGCAGGACTATTACTGGCTCAGCGAAACCGACACGCCGCAAGCGCTCTCGCAGTACGCCGGTCGAATCCATGCCATGTTCGCCGCCGCGTTCGCACCCGACGCCAGCGACGCAGATGTCGTCGCGCTGATCGAGCTGCTGGTGCGTGCAGGATGGGCGCCCGAAGCGCGTCAGTTCGCGGCCGAGACCAACATCGCCGCGCGCGCGGCCAATGACGCGTCCTGGGCTCGCAGCGCCGCCTTCCTCGCGTTCGATCAGAACGTGCGCGCCATCACGCTGCGCGCCAATCGCGAAATGGCGACAACCGGCCAACCGGCCGAATGGTACATCGGCGAAATCAACGCCGCGATGGGCGCGCTTGCGCAAACTCTCGGCGTCGAGGGCGATCCACGCGTCGCGTTTGCAGAGATGTTCGGCATCTATGGCTCGCTCGGCGACACCGGTGGCTATCCCAGCCTCCACGGCGGCCACTTCGTCCAGGAAGAGCATATCCGCGTTTCGCAATACGGCCGTAGCGGCGAGGTGCGCTTCATCGTGATCGATCATATGGTGTCGAACGGTTTCGAGTCCTGGCTGTGGGATGGTTGGGCCGAAACCGGTGGCTGGTCTTCGAGTGACAACGCCATCGTCCAAATTCGGTCCTCCTACACGGATGGACCACTCAACGCTTTGCGCCGCACGCGCCCCGGCCCAGAGCGCGAACGGTTTCTAGCCAATAACGCCCGAGCCGCAGCTGACGAGCGCGCAGCGCTCGGGCGCGATGGCCTTGCGCAGCTGCCGGCAACGTCCGATCGCCTGGAGCAGCAAGTCTATGATCGCATTGCCGTGCAAGTCGGTGAGGACAACGAAGCCTTCATCGCGGAAGTCTGGCGCGCCACCAATCAAACCTCGATAGAATCGCACGAAGGCCGCCACGAACTGGACAAGGCCAACCAACCTGGCCTTTCCGACGCGCAGCTTGAGTTTCGCGCCAAGCTCTCGCAGATCATCTTTGCGGACTATCCGCGACTAGGGCTTGCGAGCGTCGCTGGCGGCTTGATGAACGAGAGCGCGCACGGCATCGGCAACCGTCGCGTTCTTGAGGGCTATCGCCGCTGGATGCGCGCCCACCGTAACGACATCGCCGGCTTCGACCGCAGCCAGCCGGCGCTGTCGCAACTGGATAAGCTGACGGACGAACAGATCGTCGCGATTGCGCGGGGCATGGATCCCTGGGCGCGCTAGCCGAAACGCGAGCGCGCTTTCGCGGCGAGATCGATCTTCGGCAATGGCCCAACGCCCGCGCTGCCAGGCGCAGCCTCCGGCGCCCAAGCCGTTTGCTCAAACTTCGCCGCGACATATTCAGGAATGAAACGTGAGCGAATGGCGTAGACGTGCTTGTCGCCCCCCTTGCTTTGTTGCGTGTGATAGAAACGCTGCGGCGTGATCAGATGCAGCTCATCCTTCGCCCGCGTCATCGCCACATAAAGCAGCCGCCGCTCCTCCTCCAACTCCGCCGTCGAACCCGTGCCCAAATCAGACGGCATGCAGCCATCGACGACATTCAGCACAAACACATTCTTCCACTCCTGCCCCTTGGCCGAGTGGATCGTCGACAAGATCAAATAGTCATCATCCTTCGACGACTTGCCGCTCTCATCGCTAGTTGAGTTCGGCGGATCGAGCGTCAGCTCAGTGAGGAACGACATACGCGAACCAAACGTCGCGCCGATCCGCTGCATCTGATCGATATCGCCCGCACGCACGCGCGCATCGTCATAGCGCTCGTTCATCATCGGCCGATACCATTGCGCCGCAAGATCGAGATCGCCCGGCCACGTCGCGCCCTGCAGATCGCCGAGCATCTGCTTCAGCGCATCCCACGCCTCGCTCGCGCCCGCCGGCGGCGCCGTGTTGCGCACAACGCCATACGCGCCCGTCTCATCCACGGAATCCAACATCCGCGACGCCTTCGCCGGGCCCACTCCAGGCACAAGCTGCAACGCACGAAAACCCGCGATGCGATCGCCGCCATTCTGCGCCCAACGCAGGATCGCCAGAAAATCCTTCACATGCGACGCTTCGAGAAACTTCAGCCCACCGAATTTCACAAACGGAATGTCGCGCTTCGCCAGCTCCAACTCCACCGGCGCCGAAAAATCCGCCGCGCGAAACAGGATCGCTTGCTGCATCAATGTCAGCCCGCGCTCGCGCGCTTCCAGCACGCTCTCAGCGACGTAGCTCGCCTGCGCCGCCTCATCGCGCACGCTCACCAGCTTCGGCGCCACGCCACCCGCGCGCGTCGTGCGCAAATTTTTGGTGAAACGCTCCTTCGCCAGATCGATCACCGCGTTCGACGCATCCAGGATCGGCGCCGTCGAGCGATAATTTTGCTCCAAGGTCACCAGCCGCGCCTCCGGCGTGAACGCTTTCGGAAATTCCAGAATGTTGCGCACATCCGCCGCGCGAAACGAATAGATCGACTGGGCGTCGTCCCCCACCACAGTTAACCCACGCCCATCCGGCTTCATCGCCAGCAGAATGCGCGCCTGCAGCTTGTTGGTGTCCTGATATTCGTCGACCAGCACATGATCGAATTTCGCGCCGACTTCCCGTGCAATTGCAGGCTCATTCATCGCCTCGGCCCAAAGCCAAAGCAGATCGTCATAGTCCAGCACGTTCTGCTTCTGCTTGGCTTCCACATACGCGCCGAACAGCGTCTTCAACTCCGCATTCCACTCACGGCACCACGGAAACTGCGCCACGACCGCATCGTCGATCGACTCATCCGCGTTCACGACGCGCGAATAAATCGCGAGGCATGTCCCCTTCATCGGAAAGCGCTTAGCGCCCGTCGCCACGCCAAGCTCCTGGCGCACCATGCCCATCAGATCGGCGCTATCGCTGCGATCGTGGATCGTAAATTCGGGATCGATGCCGATCACCGGCGCCAGTTCGCGCAACAGCCGCGCGCCGATGGCGTGAAACGTCCCGGCCCACGGAATGCGCACATCGCCGGCCATCACCTTGCCGACGCGCGCGATCATCTCACTCGCCGCGCGCCGCGAAAACGTGAGCAACAGAATGCGCGACGGATCAGCCCCGTTCGCCACGAGGTGCGCCACGCGGCAAGACAACGTCTTCGTCTTCCCCGACCCCGCGCCCGCAATGACGAGCAACGGCCCGAGCCCATGCTCCACCGCCGCCCGCTGCTCCGCGTTCAGATCGTCAAAAGCTGCGCTGGTGATTCGCGACATGCGCGGAGGCTGACGTGTTTCGCCTTTGTTCGCAACGCGGGGAGCGACTATGCGTTACCAGGACACCTGACTCTGAGCGTCGCTCCGACCGATACGCGAGATCTGGGTGAACTCGCGCTCGTTCCGCACCGCCTCTATCTCGTCTTGCAAGAACAGCGGCGACGCCTCCGCAAGATCCGAGCCGACAACGACCTCGGTTTGCTGCCCATCGAGTGAATGGCGCCCGTCGAGCCAGTATTCTACAAGTCGGCACGTCGTCGCCGTGCTGCATACCCAGGCGGCCCGGCGCACGAGATACAGATCGAGACTCCTCTGCAAACGTGCGTAGTGATCACGCAGCAGATCGATCTGACTCAAATGAAGTTGCGACATATCTGCATCGGACTCGATGATGTGGATCGCGTCGGCAGCGGCGAAAGCAGGAAACGTAGCATGCAGTCTACCGAGCTCGACGAGCTCATCGAACGTCACAACGTTTTCGAACCGAATGAGATGAAGACCCAACCGGCGATGCATGCTCAGCGTAATCGGCATTTCGGATAGACCAAAAGGCATAGGCGCAAACCGCGCGTTTCACTGCATTTAGAGCCAAACTATTGCGCCAGTGTTCATGCGTGATCGGCACGGTGCCCAATTTGGGTAGAGTAAGCCTCCCCCTCATTCGACACGCTCTCACCTCAACGCTAACGTTGAAGCGCCACCTTGCGCCCGCAACATCCGTACGGCGAACGCGCCTGGTGCAGCGCCGCCACCGCAGCAGCCCCGCGGTGGCGGCATTGCGCCTGCGAGCAGGGCTTGCCAGGCGTGGCGCCTCGCGCATTCTGTCGCTTCCGATTGATTCAGAGCGATAATGGCCGACGACGTCCCACCGTTCACGCGCGCCGCTGCGTTCGCCGCGACCGAGCTGATGCTCGATCTCTTCTACACGGCAACCAAATACTACTCGCTCGACCTCGAAGCGATTTGGATTCTTACCGTGATTGGTCACGAGACGATGCGGCCCTGGATACTCGATCCCACCCTCGCGGAACGGCACATGAGCGACGCACGCGTTCCGGACTCCGTTCGCGGCTCAATCAGTCGCTTGATGGTGGCTGATCGCACCGGCCTTCCGCGCGAGACGGTGCGCCGCCGCATTGCAGAACTTTCGACGGCGGGCTTCGTCAGCCTGGATGAGAAAGGCAACGTCCGGCTGGCCGGCGACAAAGTCGTGCGCCCCGAATACCAGCAAAGCGTCGCTGAGGTCTATGCCGCCGTCGAGCGCTATCGGAAACGGCTTGCAAGCTTGGCGGCCAAGCCGAACGATAGAGCCGCACAGGAAGACAAATGATCTCCCCAAACGGCATCGCCCACATCCAGCTCACCGTCCGCGACGTCGCCGCGTCGCGTCCGTTCTATTTCAAGCTGCTTCACGAAACCTTCGGCATGGCGATCCAGTACGACGTGCCAGGCCAAATCTTCTACTGCATCGGTGCGCGCACCGGCGTGCTCATCCGCAACGCCGCCGACGAACACAAAGACACGCCGTTCGACCAATGGCGCATCGGCCTGCATCATTTCTGCTTCCGTCTTCGCGCCCGCGAAGACGTCGACGCGCTCGCCGCCACGATGCAGGAATTCGGCGCGAAGATGATCCGCACCGGCGAAGAAGGCCCCTGGGCGCCCGGCTATTATTCGACTCTCTTCGAAGACCCAGACGGCATCCGCATCGAAGCCCTCTTCATCCCCGGCAGCGGCAATCTCGATCGCATCAAGGACGCGCCGCTCATGCCCGTCGCCTAAGCCGCGTTTTGGCGATCCATTTGCGCGTCTGTCGCGACGCGGTCGCGTCCGCCAGCCTTTGCACCGCGCACGCACGCCTCCGCGCGGGCGACAAGATCGTCCACCGCCTCACCATCGCGGAATCGCGCCACGCCAACCGACACCGTGACCTCACCGATCACGTCACCAGTGGACTTCAGCGATAACCGCTTCGATTTCACCGCCCGGCTCACGCGCGCCGCCAAGCCCTCGGCCAGATTCAAATTCGTCCGCGGCATGATCAACACGAACTCTTCGCCGCCATAACGCGCCGCCAGGACGTCGCCCTGCGCATGCGCGCGCAGTACGGAGGCAATGTAACGCAACACCTGATCGCCCAAGGAATGCCCCCACACCTCATTGAGACGGCGGAAGTGATCGATATCGAGCATAACCAGACAGAGGTCACTCTTGTCCGCGCAAGCATCAGCTGCGCGCCTGCGAAGCGTCTCATCGAACATCCGGCGATTGGCGAGGCCAGTGAGGCCATCCGTCAGCGCCTCTACCTTCACGCTTTCCAACGCCGACTGCAACTCCTGCACTTGGCGCGATGTCGCTTCGATCTGCTCAGCAAGTTTCAGTTGATTTTCGATCATCTCGTGCGTCGTCACCGCCAGATGATCCATCACCGAGCGAAACTCGGCCGAGTCGACGCCGCCCTCGAACTGCGCCGCCGCATCCTGCAGCACCTTCGCATACGAACCCGCATGGTCGCCCGCGCCGCGCAGGTTTGAAACGGTGTCGTCCAGCTCGCGCGCGATGGTCTCGCTTGTTTCCAACATCTGGATCGAGAGGCGCGTGTTCGCAAAGAAGCGCTCGAACAGCTCTTCGTTGGTCTCATCGGTGAACGGCTCGCCGCGCTCCAGCCGCGCTTCGATCTCGCGGCTCAAGTCCGGCTTCACGCCGGCGATGTGTGTCGTCCAAATTTCGTAGTTCGCCGGGCTCGTTGGGATCTGCTGCTGGCCCATGCGCTCGATAATTTCGCGCGCCCGCTCCACGCCGGGGGCGCCACGAAACATTGAAGAAAAATCGCCGCTCATACTGCCATCTGCCAATGCCGCAGCAAGAGACCATCGTGGCACGCCGTAAAGGTCGCGTTAATTCTTGGGGCGGAGCGCCTAATTTTCCAGCGCTTCACTTGCTTCAAGCCAAGCCGCTTCCGCTTTCGCCAGCGCCGTCGCCGCGTGCGCGCGCTCTTTCAAGAGCGACTCCCCGCGCTTCTGATCCTTCGTGAACAGCTCTGGATCAGCAAGCGCTGCATCGATCCGAGCCAAAGCCGCATTCGCCTGCTCGATCTCTTTCTCTGCCGCTTCAAGCTTGCGTGTCAGCGTGTACTTCGAGTGCTTCGGCTTCGCGTCCGCTCGCACCACGGCGGCCATCGCACTCGGCTTATCGCCCTCGACCACAGGCCGATCCGCCGCCGCGACGAGCTTACGATAATCTTCGAGATCGCCGTCATACTGGCGCGCGCGCCCGTGATAGACGAGCCACAATCGATCCGCGCACGCTTCCGCCAGATAGATATCGTGCGTGATCAACAGCACCGCGCCTTCGTAACCATTGATCGCGTGGATCAACGCTTCGCGGCTATCGATGTCCAAGTGTGAAGTCGGTTCGTCGAGGATCAGCACGTGCGGCTTTTGGTGCGCCATCAGGCCCAACAACAGCCGCACCTTCTCGCCGCCCGAGAGCTTCTCAACTTTCGTATCGATCTTCTCGACGCCAAATCCCATCTGAGCCGCTAGCGCCCGCAACTTCGGCGGCGCCCAATCCGGCTCCAGATCACGCACGTGCTCCAACACAGTCTCGCCCGCGCGCAATTCATCCAACTGATCCTGGCTGAAATAGCCCATCACAGCTTTCGACGACGCCACCCGCTTGCCGTTCAGCAACGCCAACCGCGCCGCGATCGACTTCACCAGCGTCGTCTTGCCCTGCCCGTTCGGCCCGATGATCACGATGCGATCGTCATGGTCCAAGCGCAGCGACACGCGCTTCAGCACCGGCTTGCCTTCGACGTAGCCGAGATCGCACTCGTCCAGCACGACCAGCGGCGACGCCAGCTCAACCGGATTGTCGAACACGAACGGCACCGTCCGCTCTTCGAGCGGCACAGCAATATCCTGCATCTTCTCGAGCTGCTTGATCCGGCTCTGCGCCTGCGCCGCTTTCGAGGCCTTGGCGCGGAAGCGATCGATGAACTTCTGCAAGTGCGCCTTTTGCGCATCCTGCTTCGCCTTCATCCCCACAGCGAGCGCCATGCGCTCAGCCTTCTTCTTCAGATACGCATCGTACCCCCCGACGAAGACTTCGAGCTTCTTATCGTCCAGCGCCAGAATGTGCGTCACCGAGCGGTTCAGCATCTCGCGATCGTGGCTGACGCAGATCACCGTGTGCGGATACTCGCGCAGATATTCCTCAAGCCAGGCCGCGCCCTCAAGATCGAGATAGTTTGTCGGTTCGTCGAGGATCAGCAGATCAGGCGCCGAAAACAGCACACCGGCCAACGCCGCGCGCATCCGCCAACCGCCGGAGAACTCGCGCGCCGGCCGCCGCAAGTCTTCTTGCTCGAAGCCGAGACCAACCATGATCGCGCTCGCGCGCGCTTCGCCGGAATAGCCGTCGATCTCGGCGAGCCGCATGTGAATGTCAGCGATGCGCTGAGGGTCCTCCGCCGTCTCCGCTTCCTTCAGCAGCGACGTCATCTCCTCATCCGCCGCCAGCACGAGCTCCAGCAGCGGCGTATCCACCTGCGGCGCTTCCTGCGCCACGAACCCCATACGCGCCCCGCGCCGCACGCGGATCGACGAGTTCGCCTTCCCCACCTCATCGCGGATCAACGTCAGCAGCGTCGACTTGCCCGTGCCGTTCCGGCCCACGAGCCCTACCTTCCAGCCCTCGGCGATGAACGCGTTCGCATTCTCAAACAACGGGCGCGGGCCGAAGCGAAAGGTGAGGTCCGAGATCTCAAGCACGGCGCCAAATGCCGCGTTCGCTCGGCCAAATAAAGCGCAAAATGCGTTAAGCTGCTATTCGCTGTGCTAGTCCCGCAGCTTCGCGCGCCACAGCATCGCGGCCAGCAGCATCGAGACCACCGATGCGCCAATCCAGAACCAGATCGCCGGCCCGAAGTCGTAGACGCGATCGGACCCCACCATGTGCGAATGCTGCTCAAGCAACGCGCCGGAAATGTTCTCCTGCAGTGCCGCGCCCAGGTATGAGAATATTCCGATCACGCCCATGGCCGCGCCCGTCGCGCGCTTGGGGCAGATATCAACGGCGAACAAGCCGCCCAGCGACGCCACCAATCCGGCGAGGCCAAGTCCGAAGAAGATCATGCCAACGACTAAGGTTGGCATGTTCGCAGGTCCGAAGAAGATCAACACCAGCCCGATGATTTCGCAGACCGCAAAGATCAGGTTCGCGGGCGGGCGGCGCGCGCCGAACCATTTGTCGCTCATCCAACCATAGCCGATCGACCCCACGATCCCGGCCAGAGTCGAGATCATGAGCATCGTGCCCGACGCCACTTCGTCGAACCCACGCGCTTCCTGGAGGTAGAGTGGCCCCCATGAATTGATCGCGTAGCGCGTCACATAATTTGCGGCGCTCGACAGCCCCAGAATCCAAATCGTCGGATAGCTCAGCACCGAGAACTGTAGCGCAATTCTGCTTCTCGACTTGTTCTGATCACTCTCAGCGACATGATCGTCTTTCCAATCGGCAATCGTCGGCAGCCCCATCGTACGCGGCCGGTCACGCATCAGCGCGTACATCAACGCCGCCGTCGCCAAACCGATCGCCGCCGGCACAAAATAGCCAAAGCGCCAGCCAAGCGTCGCAACCGCCCAACCAATCGCAAAGAACGTCAGCCCTTCGCCGAATGAGTGCGACGTGATCCAAATCCCGTAGTTCCGGCCACGCTCCTTGTTTGAAAACCAGTTCGACAGCGCCACCACGCTCCCCGGCGCGCCAAAGCCTTGGAACCAACCGTTCACGCCCCAGAGGATTGCCGCCAACAACAGCGTATCCGCGAACCCCATCCCGAAATTGCAGAGCGCCGACATGCCAAAGCCAAGTGGCAGAAACAGCCGCATGTTGGCGTGATCAGCGAGAAAGCCGTTGGTCAGCTTGCCCAGCGCATACGTGTAGAAGAACACTGAGCCGATCGTTCCGAATTCCGCCGGCGTGAACACGCCAGCGTCGATCATCGATGGTTTGACCATTCCGATCGCCAGCCGGCATGTGTAGATGAGCCCGTATCCCAGCGTGATCGCCAGCAAGACTCGCCAGCGATAGCGCCTGTACATCGCATCGATCTCGCCTTGGCTTTCACGCAACGGCGCATCTGCCGCCGTGGCAAATACGCTCAACACTCGTCCGATCACGCCCGCCTCCGCGGCGCGACCTTAGAGCGTGTGTGGCTTCTGGCTAGCCGCCCTGCGGCATGTTGGTTTTCATGCTGCACTGCGGCACGAAGCAACCTATATTGAGCGTGTCACGGAGGGGCCTCGCCCATGAACGCGACCACTCGCCCACGCGTCGTCATTATCGGCGCAGGCTTTGGCGGCCTTGCCGCCGCGAAGGCGCTCAAGAACGCGCCCGTCGATGTCACCATCATCGACCGCCGCAATCACCACCTGTTCCAGCCGCTGCTCTACCAAGTCGCGACAGCCGGCCTTGCGCCGAACCAAATCGCGACGCCGATCCGCGCCATCGTCCGTCACCAGAAGAACGCGACGGTAGAACTCGGCACTGTCGAAACCATCGACACGGCGAAACGCGAAGTCGTCCTCGGCGATCGCCGTGTCGCGTATGATTTCCTCATCATCGCCACCGGCGCGCGCCACGCCTATTTCGGCCACGACGATTGGGAGCAATACGCACCCGGCCTAAAAACCCTCGAAGACGCCACCGAGCAACGCAAGCGCATCTTGCTCGCCTTCGAGCGAGCCGAACTCGAACCCAACGCCAGCGAGTGCGAAGCACTGAAGACCTTCGTCGTCATCGGCGGCGGGCCTACTGGTGTCGAAACCGCCGGCGCCATCGCCGAACTCGCCAAGAAAGCCCTCGCCCGCGACTATCGCCGCATCGATCCCAAATCGGCACGTATCATTCTGATCGAAGCCGCGCCGCGCATTCTGACCGCTTTCCCCGAAACGCTGTCGGCCAACGCCAAGCGCGCGCTCGAAGGCCTCGGCGTCGAAGTCCGCCTGAACAAAGCCGTCACCCATGTCGACGAAACCGGCGTCACCCTCGGCGACGAACGCATCGCCAGCCGCACTGTGATCTGGGCCGCCGGCGTCCATAGCTCGCCCGCCGCACGCTGGCCCAACATCGCCGCCGACCGCGCCGGCCGCGCCATCATCGGCGGCAATCTCCGCCCTCCCGGTCACGACAACATCTTCGTCATCGGCGACTGCGCCGCCGCGAACGACGCGAGCGGCCGCCCGCTCCCCGGCGTCGCGCCCGTCGCCAAACAACAAGGCGCCTACGCAGCACGCGTGATCAAAGCGCAGTTCGAAGGCAACCCGCTCACCGAACCGTTCGCCTATATCGACTACGGCAACCTCGCCACCGTCGGCCGCAAAGCCGCTGTCGCCGACTTCCGCGGCTTCCGCCTCACTGGCTTCATCGGCTGGCTCGTCTGGTGCGCGGCGCACATCTATTATCTGATCGGCTTCAAAAACCGCATCGCCGTCGCGCTCGATTGGACATGGTCCTACCTCACGTTCGACCGCGGCGCCCGCCTCATCACCGGCGACATCGAAGACGAACACCACGCGCAAGCCGCCAAGCGCAACGCCGCCTAGAAGGCGACAGCGCTTGCCTTGGCTTCGGTTCGCACTCCAAACTTATTGTCGGCGGGCAGATCTATGAGCGCACTAATAGAATTGAAACGAGGCGGCGGCGACCAGTTCTTCGTCTGGTTCATGGTCGTCATTTGCGCGTTCATGGTGGCGATGTTCGGCTTCGTCGGACTGACGCTCATAGGAGAAGACCTAGGTTTCGGCGTGATCTTCATCGCTTTCGCGCTGCCGTTCGCTGGGCTCACCTATTACGTCTACCGCGAGGCACAGGCCCGCTCGTTCGTCCGCATCGCCATCAATTGGCAGACACTTGAGCTGCGCCTGCCGCCGCAACGCAGTTACGTCCCACAAGAAAAAATCGAGACCTCGTTGCCGCTCTCCTCGATCACAGCAATTGAGTGCCGCGCAGAATCGTTCCGCCAACTCGGCACCACGGCGCTGCAGTTCGCCTACTCGCTCGTGCTCGATGACGGCCGCCGCATTGTGCTCGGCGCCGATCGCAGATTTCTTACGCCCTATTATCAGAACGCCGCCGGGGTGATCTCGAACAACATCAAGCAACCGATCCGAGATCTTGGCTTAGTCGAAGGCAATCCCGGCTTTCTGCTGGTCGCAGGCCAAACGGTTCCGGGATGGGACGCGGCATCTCTCCCGCCGGCTGTCATTCAGAAGCGCTTTAAGGACGAAGCGTTCACGTGGCGGATCGTATCGATCGTCACCGGTGCGGCGCTTGCTATAGGAGCGATCGCACGCGCCTTCGGCGGCTAATTTTCAGGGGCCATGTTCTGGGCATCGCCTTCAACTTCGGGATCGGCCATCACGGACCACAAGTCGCTAAGCGATGTGGAGCGTTACACGACGTCACCGGATCCGGAACGATGGGACGCGACGCGATTAGTCGGCTAACAACCGCCGAGCCATGATGTCTGCTTCTCGCCGAACGCGGTCAACGAGCAACATCCGAACATTTCTAACTTCGGCACAGTCCCTCTTCGCGTATCCGGTCAAGATACTGGTCCGCCTCCAGGACGGGATTCCAGGCATGCGAACGAGCGCGATGCAGGAGCACCTGCGCTCGGCAGGGATCGCGCGCCGCGCCGCGCCCGTCGAGCAGCATGCGGCCAAGCCGGAACCAGACGGGCGGATTGACGCTCTCGGCTAACCGCTCGTAGCGCGCGACCGCATCGGTTTCGTCGCGCGCCTGACCAAGCAGCCCCAACTCGCTCGCCTGCGCTAACAGCGCTTCGGCTTCTCCGACGCCGCGCGCGCCGGCGCTGTGAAGGTGCTGAAAGGCTTGCGCCAGATCCGGCGCGCCGCCCAAGCCATTTTCGTCAAGAAACGCAAGGTAGAGCAGCATGGCGGGATCGGCCTCCGCTTCCGTGCTCAGGTAGCGCCGCGCCTCGGCGTAATCCGGGGCTTGCCCTGGGGCGCCGAACACAAGCATTTCAGCAAAGCGTCGGCGCGCATCGATAAAGGCCGCGCCGTCCTCGGCGCGACGCAGACCCGCCAGCTCGGCGAGCCAGGCGCGTGCCTCTCTCGCTTGTACGGAGACGTCGTTGCCCTCGGCACAGAGATTGCCGGTCCACACATTGACGATGTTATAGCGCGCAACGATGACCTCGATTGACAACGCTCCCGAGCGCGCGGTTTGCAGATGCCGTGCGCCGAGTGTGGCGCAATCTACGGGGCCGAAGAGCGGAATGTCATTGTCGGCGAGCCCGATCAACTCGGCCTGCATCGATGGCGGCCTCTGGACCAACAGCATTTGATGCTCGGCGTCGCTGGAGATTCCGACACCCAATTCGGCTCTCGCACTCGGGGCTGCGAGCACAAGCGCCAAAGAAAAAACCGCCACCCCGAGCCGCATCAAGTGTCTCAAGCCTGCTCCGTTCCTGGACATCCATCTGCACCATGGCCGCTTAGTTGTCAGCGGCAATCCAGAGGGCCAATTCAGGTACGCGGCTGGCTGCTATGGACCAAATTCACACGTTCGCGAAACGCTCCGCGAACGCCGAGTGACGAACCTTCGCGGTGAAACCCAACGGGGATTTTGTGAGGGATGGTGGACCCGAGGAGGATCGAACTCCTGACCTCTGCATTGCGAACGCAGCGCTCTCCCAGCTGAGCTACGGGCCCGTCCAGTGGGAGGCGGGATATAGAGCGCGCGCCGCCAAAGCGTCAACCGGGCGCGCCCGGGTATCGGAACACCGCTCAGGCATTGCGGAATCCGTCCTGCGCGGGTTATGCCCCGCGTCCATGATCCATCTCCTTTTCGAGTTGATTCGCGCGATCCTGGGACTCTTCTCCTTTATCCTGATCGTCTATGTGGTCGTTTCCTGGCTCTATGCCTTTGACATCATCGACCGCCGCAACCAGTTCGTCCGTTCAATTTGGGAATTCTGCGCCCGGATAACCGATCCGGTTCTGCGCCCCTTGCGCCGCCTGATCCCGCCCATTGCCGGCGTCGACCTCTCTGTGCTGGTGCTGCTGCTGCTCATCAACTTCATCAGCAACCCCAGCCACGACGACGTTTTGGGTTGGCTTGAGCGGCTTCTGTACGGCAACGGCTCAATCCTCTGAGCCGTCTCCGCGTCCGCCTCACCCCCTCCGGCGGCGCCGACCGCATAGATGGCCGCGCCTGCGATGAGCTTGGCCCCTATCTCAAAGCCCGCGTCCGCGCCGCGCCCGAAGACAACAAGGCCAATCGCGCACTTGAGGTGCTGATCGCCAAGGCGTTCGGCGTGGCGAAGGGAAAAGTCACCGTGTCGCGTGGTCAAACGGCGCGACTCAAAGTGCTAGAGATCGAATCCGCGAGCGATGCCGACATCGCCGCTTTCGTCGCCCGCTACGAGGAAAAGCCATGACCGGACGCAGCATTGACGGCAAAGCCATCGCGGCGAACGTCCGCGCCAGCGTCGCCGAAGCCGTAAGGCAGCTGCCCGCACAACCCGCGCTCGCTGTGGTCCTCGTCGGCGATGATCCAGCCAGCCAAGTCTATGTCGCCAGCAAAGGCAAAGCGACAATCGAGGCGGGCATGCGCAGCGTCGAGATCAAGCTGCCGAAGGAAACGACCCAGGAAGAGCTCATCGCCCGCGTCAGCGCGCTCTCGGCTGATCCCGACATTGACGGCATCCTCGTCCAACTGCCGCTGCCCAAGCACATCAGCGAACCGGCCGTTCTCGCCGCCCTCGATCCGCTGAAAGACGTCGACGGCCTGACCGAAGCCAGCGCCGGCAAACTCGTGCTCGGCAAGCCAGGCTTGCGCCCGTGCACGCCCGTCGGCTGCGTCATCCTCGCGAAGACCGAACGCCCCGATCTCACCGGCGCCAATGTCGTCGTCATCGGTCGCTCCATCCTCGTCGGCAAACCGGCAGCTCTGCTCTTCCTTGAGCAAAACGCCAGCGTCACCATTGCGCACTCGAAAACGCGGGACCTCAAAATGGTCTGCCGCGGCGCCGACATTCTCGTCGCCGCCGTTGGCCGCCCTGAAATGGTGCGTGGCGATTGGGTCCGCCCCGGGGCCATCGTCATCGACGTCGGCACCAATCGCGTCCCGGCGCCCGAGAAGGGCGAAGGCAAGACCAAGCTGGTAGGCGACGTGAACTTCAAGGAAGCGATCGAAGTCGCAGCCGCGGTCTCGCCCTCGCCCGGTGGCGTCGGCCCCATGACCATCGCCTGCCTCCTCCGCAACACGGTGCTCGCAGCGTGTGCACGGCGCGGCTGGGCTGTCCCGGAAGCGCTGAGCTAGCTCCGAAGGCGGAAATAACGGCGCGTCAGCGTTGTGGCTGACCTTCATAGAATGGCCGGGCGCGTCCAGCGGCGAAGAGCGCTCCCCGCGCGGCATAGTGCATCTGCATCAACGCAAGCACATCTTCGACGGAATCTCCGCCTTCGCGCACCGCGGGCGAGGCTTCTGCCCAAGCTCTCAAATATTCATCGCAAGCATCAACGGCTCTATTGCCAATGGCGATCTGAGCATCGACGTCACTGACATCGGCGCCGCCCGCCCGCTGCGCTTGTACAAAATCCCACACGCAGGTCTCGCTGGCCAATCGCTCAGGCAAGATCACAGCGTCGTCGGCGCGCGCCGTCACGGGCGTCAACAACAATCCAGCGATGAAGATCGTCGCGAAACTCTTCATGTCCCGTTTCCGTCCGCCGCGGACACTATACCACTGATATTTGGCGCCAGGCGCGGGCGCTTTCGCAAACAAAAGAGGCGCAGTGGAAACCGCGCCTCTCTCATTCGTATCACACGAACCTTAGCTCGTGTGCGTTCCGCTTGGCGTCATCGGGTCGCCAGGCGGTTCCGCCGGTGGCGCTGTTGGCGGGCCCTCGCCTCGGCCAAGCCGCGAGTGGCCATAGCCGTAGAAGGCATAGATCAGCGCGCCGATAATGATGTAGGTCACTAGGATGCCCAGCGCGACCGGATCGGTCCGGAAGTTCGGATCGGGCGATCCCACCAGATTGCCGAGGATGTCGACGCCGATGCCTTTCGACACGATGTCGATGATGATCGGTCCCATCATGAAGATGACGCACATGATGATGCCGAGGATCGGCGTCAGCGGGTAGAACGGCACCTTGAACGGACGCGGCAGGTTTGGCTCGTGCCCGCGCAGGTACATGACGCTGATGCAAACGATAGCAAACGCCATCGCCGTTCCCAAGCTGACAAGGTCGCCCAGGACGCCGAGCGGTAGGATCGCCGCGGCGACCGCGATGATCACGCCAAGCATGAGCGTACCAGCGGCCGGCGTCTTGAACCGCGGATTGACGCGGCTAAACACCTGCCAAATCAGCCCGTCGCGCGCCATCTGATAGAACACGCGCGTCTGACCGAACATCAGCACCAGCATCACCGACGAGAGCCCGGTGAAGGCGCCGATCTTGATTGCCAGCGAGAAGATATTGATCTGCCCGCTTTCGCTGAACGGCCATGAGACCAGCGCCCACGGTGGGTTCATGCGATCGACCGCAATGGCGATCGGTTCCGGCACTGCGAGTTCGCGGAACGGCACGATGCCGGTCATCACCGCCGATGTCGCCATGTAGAGCAACGTCACGATGAAGAGTGAGCCGAGAATACCAATGGGCAAATCGCGCTGCGGATTCTTTGCCTCGCCAGCCGCAGTCGAAACCGCTTCGAAGCCGACATAGGCGAAGAATACTAGTGAAGCAGCGCGGAACACCCCGGCCCAACCATAATTAAACCCGCCCTCATTTTCGGGCACGAACGGCACCCAATTGTCCGGATTCACATAGGCTGCGCCGATGATGATGAAGGCCAACAACACGCTCATCTTGATGAAGACGATAACGTTGTTGACCGAAGCGGATTCCGAAACGCCGAGCACCAGCAACAGCGTCACAGCGATAATCCCTATCGCGCCCACCAGGTTGAAGCTCGGGGTCACCTGCAGCACGCCGTCTTGGAATTGCATGGTGGATTGCGCCAGCATGTCCGGGATGATGACGCCGAAATCGCGCAGCAGACTGACAACGTAGCCCGTCCAGCCTGCAGCCACAGTCGAGGCGGCTACGCCGTATTCAAGCAATAGCAGCCAGCCCATCGTCCAGGCGAACACCTCGCCCAAGGTCACGTAGCTATAGGTGTAGGCCGAGCCCGGCACCGGCATTGTCGACGCCAACTCGGCGTAGCACAGCGCCGCGAACACACACGCGAGGCCAGAGATAATGAACGAGATGATGACCGCCGGCCCCGCGAAACTCGCCGCCGCCGTACCCGTGATCACGAAAATCCCAGCGCCGATAATGCAGCCAACGCCCAGGCTTATCAGACCGATCGGACCGAGCGTCCGCTTGAGTTCACCGGTCTGAAATTCCTGTTGAACATGCGCGACTGGTTTCCGCGCAAATAAGCGGCCCGCCATGCGATACCCTCCCCTTGGCGCAAGGCGCGCCCGAATTGGCGCGGACCTTAGACGCGCGTCGCCGACAGGAGCAAGGCCGCTGCGGCGACAGGCGCGCAAGACGCTGCGATGTGCCGTTTATGGGGCGCCGCACAAAAGACCGGGGATAGATGCCAATCAATCCGGCGGGCCCTGAGGCGCCCGATACTGCTGGGACATGCGTTCCCGCCAGCCCCGCCCCATCTCAGATCACCGGCTCTCCAGATATGTCTCCTGGTTTGCGGCGATTCTGGCTTGGATCTCCTTGGGATGGGCGGGTGCAAGCGAACGCCGTCGCCGCAGTTTCTGCAACGTGACGAGCGCCACGCTGCGCCATGCCGCGCGTAATCTGATCATTATTCGCGCTGCCCAACTTTGCCGGAGGCGACGACCGCAGGTCTGGCGCGCTTTCGCTGCGCCAGGTTTTCGACGCCACAACAATCGGTGCACGCTGCGCGCCGTTAGCGGTGTCTGGTTACGCCGCCGCTTGAGAGCCGATGGCGACTTCATCGCCCAGGTCCTGCATCTCCTGACTGTAGTCCGCCGGATCAGCGTTATCGCTGCCGAACTCGCCGCTCGCCGCCGACGCGGACTGACACGATTGCGGCCCTTAATCGTCGCTGCACCGCCAGAGCAGCGCATCGCGCGCGCGCAACTCGCCGCGCTCGAAGCGCCGAATTCCTCCTAAGTCCTGCTCGTCTGACCCGCGCCCGCGTCACCGTTTTGCCTTGTGGCAAAGGCGGCCTAGATGGCTGCCTTGAAGGAACACACCCATGCCCACGAGCAAGATCAGCGCAGTTGACGCCCTCTCCCGCCTTGAAGGCTGGCGCGCCGCAGAAAATCGCGACGCGATCGAGAAGGAGTTCAAGTTCAAGGATTTCAACGCCGCGTTCGACTTCATGAGTCGTGTCGCGCTCTACGCCGAACGAAACGATCACCATCCGGAATGGTTCAATGTCTACAACCGCGTCGACGTCACGCTCACAACGCACGACGCCGGTGGCGTCAGCGACAAAGACATAGCGCTCGCCCACTTCATAGAGGACGTGTTCCGCGAAATTACGGCTATCAAATAGCTAAAGGATCAGCGCCCGAAGCCCGTAAGCCACGGCCGCCACCGCGATGAGTCCGCCGAACCACAGCGCAACAAACCACAACAGGCGCTTGCCCAATGGCCGCGGGGCATCGCCCGCTTCAGGCGGACCTTCAATGATACGCCGCATGGTCATCCACCTTGGCGCGGAAGGTCCAATAGACGAACGCGGTGTAGGTCAAAATGATCGGCAGCATCACCAGCGCGCCAATCAACATGAGCATCAGCGCATTGTCGGCCGAGGCCGCTTCTGCAGGCGTCATCGCGAACGGGACGATGAACGGCCACAGCGATACCGCAAGCCCCACATAGCCAATCAGGAACAAGCACACCGCATAGAGATAAGGCCGCAGAAATTTCCGCTCCTCGATCCCGCGCCACATGAGAAAGAGGATCACCCCTGCCAGCACCGGCAACGGCGCGAGCTTGATGAACACGGGCCAATCGACACTCGTCATCGTCAGCCCCCACCGCTCAGTCACGCGAGCATCGACGCCAAGCGTTGCAAGGCTCACAGCGCCCATCGCCAGGCCTGTCAGCAGCGCAATCTGCTTCACCCAGCGCCGCGCGCGATCCGCCAATTCGCCTTGCGCCTTGAACACAATCCACGTCGCGCCGAGCAGCGCATACCCCGCCACCAACGAAGCGGCGACGAGCAACGAAAATGGCGTCAGCCAATCAAGCGGCCCGCCGACAAAAACACCGCCGTCAATCGCTACGCCCTGCACGAACGCCCCGAGCACCAAGCCCTGCGCCACCGTTGCGACCATCGACCCTGCCGAGAATGCAAACGTCCACCACTTCTTTCCGCGATCGCGGCCATGGTGACGAAACTCGAAAGCTACGCCGCGAAAGATTAGCGCCAACAGCATCAGAAAGATCGGCAGATAGAACGCCGGCATCAACGCCGCATAAGCTTTCGGGAACGCCGCGAACAAGCCGCCGCCGCCAAGCACCAACCAAGTCTCATTGCCATCCCATACTGGCGCGATTGCCGCCTGCATCTGGTCGCGCTCACGCGCGTCTTTCGCGAACGGGAAGAGAATGCCAACTCCAAGATCGAAGCCATCGAGCGCCACATAGAGAAACACAGCGACGGCGATTAGCACCGCCCAGATCATCGAAAGCTCAAGCTCGAACATCGCTCACGCCTCCTCGATTGCGGCGCCAAGCGGCGTGCCAGGTGGTTGAATAGATTGCGGCGCGGGCTCATCAGTTTCCGGCCCCTTGCCCATCAGCCGCAAAATGTAGAGTGCGCCCGCACTGAACACGATTGCGTACACAACAATGAACAGGAGAAGCGACGTCGTCACCGATCCGGTCGGCACCGGGGAAACGGCATCCGCCGTCCGCAACACGCCGTAGACGACATAAGGCTGGCGCCCGACCTCCGCCGTTATCCATCCCGTCAACACCGCAACGAATCCGCTCGGTGCTGCAAGCACAAGTGCGCGATGATACCAGCGCGCGCCATCGAGACGCTTCAGCAGCCAGGCCGCAGCGCCCCAAAGGCCAAGCGTCAGCATGATCAGCCCCATGCCGACCATGACGCGGAAAGCCCAAAACGTCAGCCAAACAGGCGGCCGGTCCTCCGCTGTGAACTGATCCAAGCCCGGCAGCACTTCGTCGGCTGATGCATTGTTCACCGTCGACCCGAACCCTGGAATGGCCAATTCGAAATGGTTTCGCTGCGCTTCCTCATCCGGCCAGCCGACCAACACGGAGGGCTGCTCGGCGCGCGTCGTCCACCAGCCTTCAAGCGCAGCGACTTTTGCCGGCTGATGCTCTCCCGCGACCAGGCCGCTCTCATGACCGGCCATGATCTGCACGGGCGTCACCAGCGCCATCATCAGCACCGCCATCCGCAGCGCCGTTCGGCTTTCAGCGAGCGCCTTGTTCTTCAGAAGTGCAAATGCAGACGCTCCTGCAACCACCATCGCCGTGGTCAGATACGCCGCAAGCGCCATGTGAGCGAAGCGCGAGGGCAGCGACGGCGTGAAAATTACGTCCATGAAATTGGTCGCGATCATGGTGCCGTCTTCGGCCCAGGTCCAACCTTGTGGTGTCTGCATCCAGGAATTGGCGGAGAGAATCCAGAAGGCGGAGAACAACGTTCCGATCGCCACCATGCAGGTCGAGAAGAAGTGCAGCCCCGGACCCACCCGCTTCCAGCCAAACAACATGATGCCCAAGAACGAAGCTTCGAGGAAAAACGCCGTGAGCACCTCATAGGCAAGCAAAGGCCCAAGCACGCTGCCGGTGATAGCGGAGAACACACTCCAGTTCGTCCCGAACTGGTAGGACATCACCACGCCCGAGACGACACCCATCCCAAACGACAGCGCGAATATCTTCACCCAGAACAGGTAGAGGTTCTTGAACACCGGCCGCTTGGTGAAGAGCCACAAGCCTTCAAGCACAGCCAAAAACGACGCCAACCCGATCGTGAAGGCTGGGAAGATAATATGGAAGCCAACGGTGAAGGCGAATTGCAACCGCGACAGCAGCAGCGCGTCCCATTCCATATCGAACCTCGCTCACACGGCATTACGCTCTACCTACCTTCACGCCAAGCTTGCAGTTTGCCGCGCCGCGCCACAGAGTCGCGCAAACAGGAGGAACGAACATGAGTGGCCGGCTCGAGGGCAAGAAGATCTTCATTACGGGCGGCGCCCAAGGGCTCGGCGCGGCGATGGCGAAAGGCGTCGCCGACGAAGGCGCGAAAGTGACTATCACAGACGTCAACGGCGCTGGTGCCGAGAAAATCGCGGCTGAGATAAGCGCTAAGCACGGCGCAAGCACAGCGTTCGCCTTCGCGCATGACGTCACCAACGAAGATCAATGGATCGCCGCACTCGAAGGCGCCAATGGCGCGATGGGTGGCATTTCGGGGCTCGTGAACAATGCTGGCATCTCATCGCGAGAAGGTGGCATTGAGGAATTATCGCTTGATGGCTTTCGCAGGTTGATGAGCGTCAACGTCGACTCCGTCTTTCTCGGCGCCAAGCACAGCATCAAGTATCTGGCCAAGAATCAGCCCGGCTCGATCGTCAACATCAGTTCGATCGCTGGCCTCATCGCCAACCACACCTCCCCTGGCTACAACGCGAGCAAAGCGGCGGTGTGGCTCCTCTCGAAGAACATCGCGCTCTATTGCGCCAAGAAGGGTCTCGACGTCCGCTCGAACTCGATCCATCCGACGTTCATCGACACCCCAATTCTCGATCCGATCCGCAACATGTTCGGCAAGGATGAAGCCGAGGCGAAACTGGGGCGGCAGGTGCCGATGGGCCGGATTGGCAAGCCTGAGGAGATCGCTGCTGCGGCAATCTATCTCCTCTCGGACGAAAGTCGCTTCGTGACAGGCGCGGAACTGAAAGTAGATGGCGGCATCTCGGCTATGTGATTTGCCGGGGCCACACGCTCGCCCAAGATCGAAGGAATGAACTTTCTGATGCGCAAGCTAGCCGTACTGATCTGCCTCTTCACCCTGGCTGCCTGTGGCCAGCCGACCCAGCCCAGCGGCGGACAGGCGCCGGCGGGCGGCAGCACGAGCGATGGCAGTTCCGTTTTGCTCTCGACCCCCGAGGGGTTGCCAGACTGGTTGTTCGTCCTGCGGACCAGCGAGGGCGGCACAGTTCACTTCAACCGCCGCACCATCACCCGCGAGAACGGTCTTGCCGATATTTGGCTCCAGGTGCGCTACGGTCATACCCAGGCCTGGGATGCGAGTGACGAAACGACGGAGCGCGTGATCCACTTCGATGTCGAGCGCATGCATTATCGTTTCAATTGCGCGGAAGAGACGTTTGTGATCGTCGAGCGCCAGATCATGGGCGCAAACGACGAGATTGTGGCGCGCGATACACCCCCGCAAGTCTACCGTCCGATGCCGGCATCTGGCGTCGCACGCCAGATGCTGCCTGTCGCGTGCCGCGGCGCGTGACCGCTATTGCTGTTGCGGCCGCTGATAAATGACGTTCGCGAGCAGCACGCGCGCGCCCGAGGCGCCGAGCACGCGATCAACGGCGACCTGCATCTGACGGGTCAGCTCGGTCGGGTTTGGCGCGGTGTGAACGCGATAATAGACCGACGAATAGTTGGCGAGCGCTGTCCGTAGCGCATCGCGCAAGCGGGGGGCGTTGAGCTGCGCGCGCCGCCGCAAAGCGGCATCCGGAATGTCGAGCCCCAAGTCGACGACAATGGTGCCCTGGTTCAAATTTCGCTGCAGAACGCCGGCCTGGAACGCTGGCATTGGCAGGTAAGTTTCGGCCGACGTTAAGCGCTCCTGGATCGAGGCCGGCTCCTGCTGTCGAGTCGGCGGACTTGAGCCCGAGCCAGACGCGGCGGCTGGCGCGACTACGGCGGCCAGCAACAGAAAGGCAACAAAGGGCTCGGTCAAGCGCATATCCGGACCGTGTGCCGATGCGGTTAGGGAAGCGTTAGCGAAAGGGCGGCCGCCGCGCTGCGCATCGCCTCGTCATTGCGCCGTCCAGCCACCGTCTATGTTGAGGGCTGCACCATTAATCTCATCCGCCGCAGGTGTGGTCAGAAACAGCGCAAGACCCGCCACTTGTTCCACCTTCACAAACTCTTTGGTCGGCTGCGCGGCCAGGAGCACGTCGTTGACGACCTGCTCACGCGTCATGTTGCGGGCCTTCATTGTGTCGGGAATCTGACTCTCAACGAGACCAGTCAGCACGTAGCCGGGCGAAATGGCGTTGCAGCGGACATTGAACGTGGCGCCTTCGAGGGCGACCGCCTTGGTCAGGCCGATAATGCCGTGCTTCGCAGCGACATAGGCTGACTTGAATGGCGAAGCGACATGGCCGTGCGCCGACGCGATGTTGATGATGCGACCATACTTTGCGGTCTTCATCGGCCGCATCGCCGAGCGAATCGTGAGGAACGCTGATGAAAGGTTCAACGCGATGATGGCGTTGTATCGTTCGACCGGGAAGTCCTCGATAGGCGACACATACTGGATACCGGCGTTGTTCACGAGCACGTCGAGCCGGCCGAATGCACCTAGCGCGCCTTCGACGAGGCCGGCGCAGCCTTCGGCCTGCATGAGGTTGGCGCCATCGTAGCGAACAGTGACTCCAGCTTCACGCTCCAGCCCCAACCGAATCTTCTCGATTTCCGTGGCGTCGCCCAAGCCATTGAGTGTCACATCCATGCCAGCCTTTGCGAAGGCCGTGGCAATCCCCAGACCAATGCCGCTGGTTGAGCCTGTGACCAGCGCCGCACTACGCTCACCCATGTGCCTGTCTGCTCCTCATTGCTTGCGCGTACGCCCCGGAACCGCTAGCGCAGCGTCATGTTGATTGGCGGTCTGGCGAGGGACCCATGGATTTGAGCGCGCCTCTGGCTTCATTTGTAGCCGGGTTTCCGGATTTCATCATCCAACTTGGGATCGCGCTCGGACTCTTCGTCGCATCCTTGTTTATCTACACGATCATGACGCCGCACAAAGAGCTGGCGCTGATCCGCGCCGGCAACCCATCTGCATCGCTTGCCTATGGCGGCGTCATCGTCGGCATCGCTATCCCGCTCGGCTCATGCCTGGCCCACTCCTTCGGCGTGATTGACCTCGTCATCTGGGGCGTGGTCACGCTGCTCATCCAGCTGCTCGCGTTCAGGTTTGCGGACATTTTCCTGCGCGGTCTGCCGCGCCGCATCGCCGAGGGCGATGTTGCCGCCGCCGTTTTTCTGATGAGCATCAAGATTGGCCTCGCGCTGATTATGGCCGGCGCGGTTGCTGATCCAAATGTGCAGCTCTTCAGAGCCGGCTAACGCATGATCCGCCTCGTCCCGGATTGGTTGCTCTACATCGTGGTGATCGCGGTGGTAGTGTTCGTCCTGTTCCGGGTCGATCAACGCCACGATGCTCCCGAAGCGCTGCCAGACCAGCCGCAGGCGGGCTCATTCCTGCCGCCGCCATCGCAATACGATCCGGCTGTGTTGGTGGAAGTGGGCCCGATTGCTTCTGGCATGGGCAGCGCCTTCGCGATTTCACCAGAGGGTTGGTGGCTCACAGCTCGCCATGTTGTCGATGGTTGCGGGGCGGTTGGCCTGGTCGTGTCGCGCGGACAGGCCGTGCGCGTGCTTGACGTAAAGCGCGCCGAGTTTGCCGACATCGCGCTCTTGAGAACCGAGAGCGCCCCCGTATCGATGTCGCTCAATACATCCGAGCGGCGGTTCCAGATCGGCCAGCGCGCGTTCCATGTCGGCTTTCCGCAAGGCCAGCCGGGCGAAGCCTATTCGCGACTGGTTGGCCGTGAAACGCTCGTTGCCCGTGGCCGCTACGCTCTCGAAGAGCCAGTCTTGGTCTGGGCCGAACTTGGCCGCACCTCTGGCTTGCGTGGCTCGCTTGCGGGCATCAGCGGCGGACCTGCTCTGGCGGCCAACGGACAAGTGATCGGCATTACGATAGCGGAATCTGCGCGACGCGGACGCATTTACACCGCTGCGCCTTCCTCGATCCTGCGTTTGCTCCGCGTTGAGCAGATCACGGCGACCGGCTCGCCCGGCGAGCAGCTAACGCCCGACAATTACGGGCAAGTCTCTGACGACATGCGGCGCAACCTTGCAGTGGCGCAGGTTGTCTGCGTCGCGGGTCATGATACGCCGGGGACATGACCACGCCATTCGCCGACCGCTTGATTGAGGGCGTACGCTCCAAGAACACGCCGCTGTGCGTTGGCCTCGATCCTTTCCCCGACAAGATCCCCGCACTGTTCGGCAACGTCGCGGAAGACACATCCGCGGTCCTGAAGTTTGGCGCCGCAATCATCGACATTGCGCGCGAGCACGCTTGCGTGCTGAAGCCGCAGCTAGGACTGTTCGAGCAATTTGGCGAGATGGGCTACGCGGTGGCGCGCATGCTTTGCGCGCATGCCAAGCAAGAAGGCATGCTGGTGTTGCTCGATGCCAAGCGCGGCGACATTGGCACCACCGCAGAAGGCTATGCGCGCGCAACCATCGGCGGCGCCCCTGGTTTTGACGCGGACGCGGTGACAGTGAACCCGTACATGGGCAAGGACACCCTTGAGCCTTTCATCACCCGCGCTGAAGCCGAAGGCAAAGGCGTTGCAGTGTTGGTGAGGACATCGAACCCCGGCGCCGGCGACTTTCAAGATTTGCAGGTTGGCGGCGCACCGGTGTGGCGACGCGTTGCGGAAATGCTTGCGCCTGAGTGCGCGCGCTTGCGTGGCGAGAGCGGCTGGTCTGGGCTTATGGCCGTCGCTGGCGCGACCTACCCCGAAGAAGCGCGCACGCTGCGCGAGGCCATGCCTGAGGCGCTGTTCCTCATACCCGGTTATGGCGCACAGGGAGCGAGCGCGACTGACGCCGTGGCTGGCTTCGTTCAGGCTGGCGGCAAACTGCGCGAAGGCGGGGTGGTAAGTTCGTCGCGCGCTGTGCTGTATCCGCCGGCGGCTCAGGCCGCAAAGTCAATTGCGGAATGGCGCACCGCAATCGGCGACGCCATGGCCGCGGCGGCAAGCGAACTTCGGGCCGCCTGTACGCCCTGACAGGCGACAAACCTCATTTGATTGGCTAAACCCCGATTCAGGGGATGCAGGCCGAACCGGCCGAGCGAGGGAGAAACCCATGCGCAAGAACCTCATGCGCGCCGCGTTGGCGGCGCTCGCTCTGGTGGTAGTCGCGCCGGCGTATGCCGACGGGCCCGGCAATCCGGGGCCGAACGAGGCTGCGCCGCCTGTCCGCGCAGCGCCGACGACGCAGCCGCCTGCGTCGCAGACCGCACCCCCACAGGGTCAAACAGGCGTCGTACCGCTGGGCGACAGCGGCCTTTCACTCAATGTTCCAGCCAACTACCGGTTCTATTCGGCAGCCGAGGCGCGCGCCTTCGCACAGCGCGCAAATCAGCAAGCACCCAGCGGCGAAATCTACGGCCTGCTCGCACGTAACGGCGACGATATTCGCGCGCCTGGCACATGGGCGACGATCGTAAGCTACGACCCGATCGGCTATGTACAGCCACAAACCGCCTCTGGCCTCACTGACGCCAACTTCGAAACACAGGTGCGCGATGCGCGCCAAACCCAAAACCGCCACTTTGAAGGTTTCGCAACCGCGCCATCCTTCAATGCCGAAGCGCCGTATGTCGTTTGGGCGGAGCGCGTCGCCGCGCCAGGTGGCGCAGGCGGCAAGGATTTGCGCTACGAACAAAAGATCATGGGGCGCGAGGGCGTTGCCGGCATGACCTCGATCGGCAGTGCCGATCAGCAGCCGGCGATTGCATCGGCAGCGGCGACGCTGCGCGGCATGCTTTCGTTCCCGGAAGGCAAGCGCCACGCTGACTTCGACCCGGCGGCAGACACAGTCTCCGACTACTCGGTGCCGGGCCTAGTGACCGGTGTGCCGACGCCGTCGGCGCAGAGCTTGGCAAATGTGGCTGATAACAACAGCTCCGGTCAGACCGCGTTTGGCGGGCTTTCAGGCTATTTTCCGTGGATCGCGCTGGGCGTCGTTATTCTCGCGGGCGGCGGATATCTGCTGATGCGCCGTCGCGACGATGACGAAGAGTTCGACGAAGCCTAAGCGACACAGACTTTTCCATCGCGGACTTCAATGGCGATGCGCTCCAGCGCGTCGCCATTGTTGCATGGGCCGCCGGCGCATTCGCCGCTGACAAGTCCAAAGCTCGCGCCATGCGCCGCGCACACCATGTAGCGGCCCTCCTGCAGCATTACCTGCCCGTTTGAGCGTTGCAGAGGGTAGCCGGCGTGGGGGCATTTGTTGCGGAAAGCGGAGATCGTCTCGCCTTTGCGAGTGACAAGAACGGACGCGAAGGGCTCGTCGGGATGCGGGACAACAACAATCACGCCTGGATCGGGCAAGGCATCGAGCCACGCCAGAACGATGCCGCGCCCGAAGCTCACTCGCTCTCCACCTTGAACGGACGCGAGAGCAGCGTGTGAATAACTTCGTCTATCCCCATGCGTTCGCTCACGATCGCTTCGACGGCTTCACAAATCGGCATCTCGACTTGGCGCCTCGCAGCGAGCGCCACAACAGCGGGCGCGCTCTCCATGCCCTCAGCGACAGTGCGACGCTCAGCGAGGATGTCCTTCAGCTTACGCCCTTCCCCTAAGGCGGCGCCGAGCGAGGTGTTGCGCGAGGTAAGCGAGGTGCAGGTAAGCACGAGATCACCCAAGCCGCAGAGCCCCGAGAGCGTTTCAGCCTTAGCGCCCATAGCGAGGCCGAGTCGGGTCAGTTCAGCGAAGCCGCGCGTGATCAGCGCAGCACGCGCGCCGTCGCCAAGCTTGCGGCCCTCGGCGACGCCGCAGGCGATGGCGATGACATTCTTGATGGCCCCCCCGATCTCGGCGCCGATCAGATCATCGGCGACGTAAGGCCGAAACGTCGGCAGCCCGATCGTCGCAACAATGCGCTGTGCCAAGTGTGGATCCGGACTCGCGATGGTTGTCGCGGTGGGCAGTCCGCGGGCGACATCCTTGGCGAAGCCGGGTCCGGATAGCGCTGCAGGTGCAACGGCAGGGATCTCCTCAGAGAGGATATCCGTCATCAGCGCGAGCGAGCCACGCTCGATCCCCTTGGCGCAGAGCACCAATGGTTGGTTCGCGCTCAGGCTCGGACGCACCGCGCGGAGCACGGCGCGCATGTGCTGCGCCGGCGGCACCGCCAAGATCAGCTGCGATCGGGCGGCGTCGGGAAGATCGGCAGTGGCGCGCACTGCAGGATCAAGCTTGATTCCAGGCAGAAAAACCTCGTTTTCATGGGTGCTGTTGATGCTCTCAACGACCTCCGGCTCCCGTGCCCAGATCAGCACTTCGCGGCCAGCTGCCGCAGCGACCTGAGCCAAAGCCGTCCCCCAAGCTCCCGCACCGAGCACGGATACCGTATCGAAAGCCTCCGGCAATCCTGAATCCTTCATTGAACGTTCAGCAGAAACCGCGTAGCCTGTAGGGATGGACGAGAAAACCGCCACCCGCGACCGCATTCTCCAGGCCGCGATGAACCGCATCAAGCACTACGGCTACGGAAAGACCACCATGGCCGAGATCGCTGCCGATTGCGATATGTCGCCGGGCAACATTTATCGCTTCTTCGAAGCGAAGATCGATATTGCCGAGGCCATGGCGCGGAAGCACTACGCCGAAGAGCAGGCCGAGCTTGCCGCCATTGCGCGCAAAAAGGATTGGCCGGCAGACCGCAGGCTCCGCGAGATATTCTTCAAGCGGATGCGCGATTCCTACTGCATGTTTGAGGAAAACGCCAAGATTCTGGAGGTCGCTGAGGTACTGACCCGCGAGCGGCCGATGTTTGCCAATGAACAACTGGCGCTTGAGCGGGTCTTTCTCAGCGCCGTGCTTGAAGACGGCGAGAGAGCTGGTCTGTTTGCACCGGGCGACCACATGTTCAACGCGGAGATGCTTCAAGCCTCCACGATGAAGTTTGGCATCCCGCAACTCTTCTCGCGATTGACCCTTCCCAAGCTTGAGCGGGAGCTTGATGGCGTGCTGACAATCTTGCTCAACGGCCTCTACGCACCGGGAGCAAAACGGGCTCAACCGAAGACGCGGCAGGTCGAAGACGTGCCAGCGTAATCACCGCTACGCAATTATTGAACAAAATCTATTTTATTCATTGATCACTCCGCGGTGCGATGGTACATAAGGTTCATCGAAGCCCGAGCACCTGGAGAAACCCAAATGACCACGACCCGCCCCTCCTTCTTCCTGTCCGCCACGTTTGTTCTCGCCGCCCTCGCCATCGTCGCGGTGGCAGCCTCGCCACTCTTCCAAATCGCCGCGACCGTCGTCGCGTAGTCCCAGCCCAGAACGCGCCTCCCAGCGCATCTCGGGTCTTTTTGCAGGCGCGAAGGCAAGTCCTTCGCGCCTTTTCTTTGTCTGCATTTACGGAAGTGTAATTAACCTATTTCATGCATTTTTGCATAACTGCGCTGGTTATTTCTGCCTTCCGACGACACATGAAAGGGTCCATTTCACCCCCATCGATGTTCGCACCTGCAACATCAGACCTTTTGTGGGGAAACTACCAATGTCCGCTCAAGACCTCCCGGCAACCGCCCGCGCGATGTCTATCGTGATCGCTATCGCGCTTGTCGCGACCGCCTTCGCGCCGCTCCTGTTCACGGCCGCGCGCGTCGTCGCTTAAGCCTTGGCGCCCTTGCGCCCCGCCACATGGCTGGGGCGCAAGCGGGCCGCTTCCTCGTCTAACGGCCAACGGGGACGCGCTGGAAATGACAGGTCGTCACTGAATCCAAGCCGCAACCTTTCAGCGCCCGCGAGCGCGATCATGGCGGCATTATCCGTGCACCAGCGAAGCGGCGGGGCTACGAAATCGTAGCCGCGCTCCTCCCCCAGGGCCTCTAGACGGCTACGGATCGCCTGGTTCGCTGCAACACCTCCCGCAGCCACCAGCCGCCCCTTCGCGCCCCACACCGGATCGAACATCCGCATTGCGTTACGCGTGCGATCGGCGACGATATCGAGCACCGCCGCTTGGAAGCTGGCGCAGAGATCGGCTTTGTCCTGATCAGTAATGCCAGGGCCGAGGCGCTCCGCTTCGCGCGCGCAGGCAGTTTTCAAACCCGCAAAAGAGAAGTCGCAGCCTTCACGGCCAAGCAACGGGCGCGGCAGCCTGAAACGCTTGGAATCGCCATTTTGAGCGATTTTTTCGACAAGAGGCCCGCCCGGGAAACCGAGATCGAGAAGCTTCGCGAGCTTGTCGAACGCTTCGCCAAGCGCATCGTCCATGGTCGAGCCGTAGCGGCGGTACACGCCGACATCCATGACGGCGATGAACTGGCAGTGGCCGCCGCTCACCAGCAGCAAGAGATACGGAAACGTCGCGCCGCCCGGGGCCAAGCGCGGCGAAAGCGCGTGCCCTTCGAGATGGTTCACGCCGATCAGCGGCTTGTCGTGGGCCAGCGCGATGGCCTTGCCGGCGAGAAGCCCCACCATGACGCCGCCGATGAGGCCAGGGCCGGCGGTGGCGGCGACACCATCGAGATCGGTGAAACCGAGCTTTGCGTCAGCCATGGCGGCGGCGATGGCGCCATCGAGCCCTTCGACGTGAGCGCGGGCGGCGATCTCGGGAACGACGCCCTTGTAGGGCGCGTGATGCGCGGCTTGGCCGAGCACGATGTCGGAGATGACGTTCGGGCGGCCGTCCTCATCCAGGCGAAGCACCGCGGCCGCGGTTTCATCGCAGCTGGTCTCAATGCCGAGGACGGTGAGCGGCTTCATAAGCGGCACATTTGGCGCGTTCCCCTCACCCGCGCCAGCGTTTAAGTGCAGGAGCATGAGTGCTCCGCTTTTCCGCATTGGCGCGCGCGGTTCGAAACTGTCGCTGGCGCAAACGGGGCAGACGCGTGCGCGCTTGGCGACGAAGCTCGATTTAAGCGAAGACGCGTTCGAGATCGTGCCGGTCGTCACCAGCGGCGACCGCATTCAGGATCGCGCGTTGATTGAAGCCGGCGGCAAAGGACTGTTTACGAAAGAGCTGGACGAAGCGCTGTTCGATGGGCGCATCGATCTGGCCGTGCATTCTCTGAAAGATCTGCCGACGCTGCTACCGGACAGGATCGTGCTGGCGTGCGTGCCGGAGCGCGAAGATCCGCGCGACGCGTTTGTGAGCTTGAAGGCGAAGACGTTGGCGGAGCTGCCCGCTGGCGCGACAGTCGGCACCGCGAGTTTGCGGCGCCAGGCGCAAGTGCTGTTCGCACGGCGCGATCTCAACGTGTCGGTGTTACGCGGCAATGTCGATACGCGGCTGGCGAAGCTTGAGGCAGGCGAAGCGGACGCGACGTTCCTGGCGCTTGCGGGCCTGAAGCGCATGGGTTTGGCGCATCGGGCGGCGAGCCTCATTGATCCGCATGAGACGCCCCCTGCCGCGTGTCAGGGCGCGATCGCGATCACGGCGCGTAGCGACGACGCTCGCGCGCTGGAGGCGCTTGCTCGATGCGAAAACAAGGATGCGCGCATCGAAATTGAAGCGGAACGCGCATTTCTGGATGCGCTCGATGGTTCGTGCCGGACGCCGATTGGCGCACTAGCGAGAGTGAGCGGATCGCAGATGACGTTCGTCGGCGAAACATTGAAGCCTGATGGAACGCAGCGCTGGCGGCGCGAGAAGACCATTGAGCTTGGCGCTGATCCGATCGCTGCGGCGCGCAAGCTTGGCTTCAATCTTGGCGATGAAATCCGCGCCGAGGCCGGCGACGCAATTGTGTTGGACAGCTGATGCTCCGTGTTGCGATCACGCGGGCGCAGCCTGAGGCGGATCGTACGGCGGAGCGTGTGCGGGCGCGTGGGCACGAGGCGATCGTCGCGCCGCTGATCACCATCGTGCCGTGCGGGTACGACACCAACACCGAAGGCGCGCAGGCGATCATCTTCACCAGCTCGAACGGCGTGCGCGCGTTTCCGGATGTACGCGGCGCGCGGGATCGCATTGTGCTGACGGTTGGCGACATCACGGCTGCGGCAGCGCGCGAGGCTGGCTTCAAAGACGTACGCTCGGCCAATGGCGACGTGCGCTCGTTGGCGGCGCTGATCAAGCGCGACCTTCATCCGACGAACGGCAAACTCATCCACATCGCGGGCGATCACGTCGCCGGCGATCTTGGCGGCGACTTGCGCGCAGCGGGGTTCAGCGTTGAACGCCGCTTGGCCTATGCGTCGGTGGCGGCGCCGGCATTACCGGAAGCGCTCAACGGTCCGCTCGACATCGTGCTTTTCCACAGCCCGAGAGCGGCGGAATGCTTCGTTGCGCTAGGCGCTCCAAACGCGGCGAACCTCGCGGCGGGGTGCATGAGCACCGCAATTGCTGCGGCGGCAGCCAAAACCTCTTGGAAGCGTATCATTACCGCGCCCCGGCCACGCGAAGACGATCTCCTGGCGGCCACACTCGGGGGGTAATTCTCCCCTGCTGGCGCAAGCGCTTGAGCGCGTGTTCGCCCGCGCCTAAGTTTCGCATGGTGAGCCGACTCATTTCCGATACGAAATAGCGGAAAAGTCTCGGAAAAAGCCGGGCAGCTCTTGGGGAACAGCATGGGCAGAGACGACGATGAGGACGACCGCGGGCGCGGCGAGCCGATCGACGTTGAGTACGAGCCCGCGTACCGCGAGGACAGCGGGCGCGGCATCGGCACGGGCACGGCGCTCGTGCTAGCGCTCGTTGCAGCCGGCATCGGCGCGGCCGGCGGGGCGGTCGCGCCGCGCATTCCGGCTGTACAGTCGGCCCTGGACAAGATCGCACCGGCCTCAGGTGAGACAAGCACGACGTCACCTTCAAGCGATACGGCTTCGCTCGATCAGCGCTTGGATGCAATCGAAGCGGTGATGAATGCGCCGCTCGCGAGCGCTGCAGCTGGAGAATCGGGTGACGGCGGCACTGGCGCACGCGTGTTCGCTCTGCAGGCCGGGCTTCGCGACGTCGAACAGCGCCTGAGCACGATGCCGTCGACGGCTGACGTGCAAGCGCTGGTCACAGAAGTGCGCCGCTTGCAGGAAGAGCTCCCTGCTGTCGCGGAAGAAGCGCGAACGGCGGCGACGGCGGCGCGGGCTTCATATGCCGTCGTTGCGGCGTCGGAAGCGGCGCGTTCGTCCGGGCCGTTCGAACAGGCGCACGCTTCACTGGCGGCGCTGTTGCCCGACGATCCAAACGTTGCCGCGCTGGAGCCGTTATCGCGCGTCGGCGCACCGACCCGCATTGAATTGCGTGACCAGTTTGCGCATCTCGACAACGAGATCATTCGCGCCGCAAGGCAGAGCCAAGCAGGCGCCGGTTTTTGGGGCCGTATTCAAGCCGCGTTGGCGCAATGGATCGTCATTCGCCAAGCCGGTTCGGGCGATACGCCAGAAGGCATTGTCGACCGCGCGCAGCAATTTCTGGCTGCCGATCGCCTGGCGGACGCTATTCAAGAACTTAATCGCCTGCCTGACGCGCCGAAGCGCGTCGCACAACCCTGGATCAGAGACGCGCAACGCCGATTGGAAATCGACACGCGCATCGCCGCCATCCGACAAGAATTGTCGCGGAGCTAGTCAGCCATGTTGCGTGTCGCCTTACTGCTCATCATCGCGGTGGCCGCGGCTCTCGTGTCCTGGCAGGTCATCACGACCGATCAGGGCACGGTCGAGATCACATGGTTCGGCACCGAGATCACAACGAGCGCCCTCTTTGGGTTGCTGTTGCTAGTATTGGCGATTGCGGTGGCGCTGCCGCTGCTGCGCTTGCTGATGTTCCTCATGGACGCGCCAGGGCGTCTCGGCAAAGCCAGCCAGCGAGCAAAGACGCGCCGCGGGCAAGAAGCTCTGGCGCTTGGTCTGATCGCAGCGGAAGCCGGCGAGTTTGAGGAAGCACGCCGCCATGCCGACAAAGCGGAAGACCTGATCGATGAACCGCGGCTTGCGCTCCTGCTGCAAGCGCGTGCGGCGGAAGTCAGCGGCGATACCGCGGCGGCGGAGCGTGCGTACGCCGGCATGCTGCAGAACGAAGACACCGAAGTGCTTGGCCGCAAGGGTCTGATGGCGGCAGCGTTGAAGCGCGGTGATCGCGTTGCAGCGCGTGCGCATGCGGAGGCTGCACTCAAGGCTTCGAAGACGGCAACCTGGCCCTTCCAGTACGCCTTCGATCTCGCGGTCCAGCAAGGCGACTGGGAAAACGCGATCGAGACGCTCGATCTGGGCGACAAGCGCAAGCAGATTGAAGACAAAGTCGCCAAGCGACGCCGTGCGGTGCTGATGAGCGCGCAAGCGCAGAAGCTTGAGCGTGAGCGTCGCGCCGACAAAGCCGCCGAAATGGCTCAGAAGGCGTTTCGCATGGCGCCGGCGTTTGCGCCGGCCGGCGCACTCGCGGCCCGCTTGCTTGTGGGCGAAGGCAAGAGCGAGCGCGCTGCGGCCATCTTAGAAGAAGCCTGGGAAAACGGCCCGCACCCGGCGTTGGCGCACGCCTATCGTGACCTCGTCCCAGGCGAGAGCCGTGAGGCCCGTTCAGAGCGCATGCGCGCATTCGCTGAGCGCCGCCGCGATGCGCGCGAGACGAAGATCGTGCTAGCTGAGCTTGCGATGGAGCGGGCTGATTGGGGCGGCGCACAGGCGGCGCTGGAAGACGCCTATCGCGAAAACCCCTCTTCGCGCATCTGCATCTTGTTCGCGCAAGTTGCGCGTGGTCGCGGCGATGAAAATGGTGCGCGCACCTGGCTGGCCCAGGCCGCGGCGGCGCCGCGCGAAGCGGATTGGTCAGATCTCGATCCAGAAGGCCCCGCGTTCCTCTATGACGATAGCGACTGGGCGCGGCTCGTGTATGCGTTCGGCGATGGCGGGCAGTTAATTCATCCACGCATGGAGCGTGGCGGAAACGATGTGCTGGGCCCGGTCATGGCGATGCCGACCGCAGTGCTCACGCCGCCGAAGCCGGAACTTCACGCCGAGCGCGCGCCCGATGACGTAGAAGCCGAGGAAGTCGAAGAAATTCGCTAGGGAGTGGTGCCGCTTGCGTGACTCGAACACGCGACCCCCGCATTACGAATGCGGTGCTCTACCGGCTGAGCTAAAGCGGCCCCGGCTGGGGTGACCCCCGGCGGAAGGGCGGTTTCCTACGCGTAGCCGCGATGAGAGGCAAGGCCAGACGGGTTTGGCTTGCAGGGTGCAGCGCCTGGCCCCAGAAAAACCGCGTGTCGGACCCGGACTACATCCCTTCCTCCATTGCCAGAGCGCGGAATATCGCCGACCTCCGCCATATGGCGCGGGAACGTCTGCCGCGGATGGTGTTCGACTATATCGACGGAGGCGCCGACGATGAAATGACGCTGGAGCGGAATGTCTCTCGTTTTCGGGACATCGAGCTTGTGTGGGATGCGCTCGCGAATGTGAGCGATATCGACACCTCGGCGACCATCATGGGCGCCCCCTCCGCGTCCCCCTTCTTCATCAGCCCAACGGCGACATCGCGGCTCTTTCATCCGCGCGCAGGTGAGTTGGCAGTTGCGCGCGCAGCCCACAGCGCTGGAGTGCCATATGCATGCTCAACTCTGGCTTCCACGTCCGTAGAGGACATTGCAGCGGCCAATCCCGGAACCAAATGGTTCCAAGTTTATGTGTGGCGCGATCGCGCGCTGGTTACGGAGATGCTTGCTCGCGCAAAAGCGGCAGGGTTCAGCGCGATACTGCTGACCGTTGACGTGCCTGTCGCCGGCAATCGCGAGCGTGACAGCGCAAATGACTTCACAATTCCACCACGCGTGACATGGCGAACGGGGGCGCAGGCGCTGGCTGCGCCGCATTATCTCTGGGACCTGATGACAACGCCTGAAATCCGCCCAGCGAACTTCGCGCACATGAAGATCGACGGTGGATTAATTGGTTTTATCAACGCCCAGTTCGACCGCACTGTGACATGGCAGGACGCGCGCTGGTTACGGGATTCCTGGGATGGCAAACTCGCCATCAAGGGCATAGCGACTCCAGAAGATGCCCAACGCTGTGTCAGCATCGGGGCTGACGCCGTATGGGTCTCCAATCACGGCGGCCGCCAACTCGATACCGCGCCGGCGACCATTGATACGCTACCCCGGATTGCCGAAGCGGTCGCAGGCGCGGCCGAGATCATTCTTGATGGCGGCGTCAGGCGCGGCAGCGACATCGTGAAGGCGCTGGCATTGGGCGCGAACGCCGTCGCCATTGGGCGTGCGTATCTTTACGGGCTCGCGGCCGGCGGCGAGCGCGGCGTCAGGCGCGCGATCGACATTCTCGATGGGGAGCTGCGCCGCACCATGGCGCTCTGTGGTCGCACGCGATTGAGTGGACTGACGCGCGACTTGATCTTCAGACGCACCTTGTCCTGATCAGCTGGCAAGCTTGTGTTCGTTCGTTTCTTTGACGAACTCGACGCCCTCCACGGTCGTCTCGAAATCATGCAGCACTTCGATGGCCTCGTCGGCTTCCATCATTGGCGTCGCCGCGTCTGGAAAACGGAAGCGCCAGAAGGAGTTTATATGACGAATGACGCCTACCGCCTCCCCGATGGGAATGAACAATGCGGGGGCCTTGAGCAAGAACGTGCGGAAAGCCGAAGGCTGACCTTCAGCGAGCGAGGCGAACGCCACACCGTACTCCAGCAAGGTCTCGTCAACGCGCGCTAGCGCAAGTTCCATCTTCACCAGAATATCGCGGCGCGTTTCGGCGAGGTCGCGGCGCTCATCGGCTGTCGCCTGGGAGATGCGTAGGCCAGCGAAGCGCGGTTTGAACTCGGTAAGGCCAGGACGAATTTCGTCCATCAGCCACTTGTAGTAGAGGAAGCCCTTCCAGGCGAACACGCCTTCAATGTACTCCTCGCCAGAGAGACGTAAGGTCTCGCGTAGCGGATCCAACGTTTTGGCGGTTTCATCCGTCATCAGCTTGTCGGCGAGCCTTTGCGAGAGGCCGCCGGCGTCAACCCCGCCAGTTGCAAACGCCAAGCTGACCAATTGCGCGATCTCTCTTCCGACGAATGTTCGCATCCGCGCAATGTCTGCCTCGGCGATGTCGAAATATGCGCGCGCGGGGTCGATCCCCATGACACGCAGACGCTCGCGCAACAGGAAGGGGTCGAACGACGGCAGCGCCGCCATTGCTCGAAGCAACTCTGCGTCGGCGATGAGATCTGCGTCGTTGGTATATCCGCCAACCGCGTCTTTCAGCAGTCGCTCGAAACGTATCTCATTCACCATGAAGCTGATCCCGCCGAGTTCCAATGCCTCGGCGGCGTAAGGCAAGATGACTTTCGTCGCGGTCGTCGTCGGGCGGGTGAACAATTCGCGCTCGTGCTGGCGAACCACGTGCTTGAGGATGAGTGCGCGATTGAGGCGCGGATTTCTGAATAGCGGCTTGTTCTTGTAGTCCTCAGTTTCGCCGAATCGTTCAAAGGCGAGTGACAGATTCAGCACCCGAGCGGTCGAGCCGCTTGCACGAATCAATGATAGATCGCGACGACCGTCTTTCTGGCGCACGGAATACCTCCGCTTCACCTTATGAAGACGCCGACTAAACGTTCGATTAACCCGGGCTCGAATTTGGCGGAAACGCCCGGTCGGGGATCTCATCCGGCGCCACGCCGCGGGGAATGGCTTTTAGCACGAGCCGCCAGAAAATCGGCAGCATCAACAATATGATGCCAAGCTTTACGGCGACAGCGAAAGGCCACGCATCAAGCGGCGTGGGCACAGCCACCAAGACGTATGCCAGCAAGCCAAGTCCCAGCAGCGAAGCAATCATCAGGAAGAAATAGCGCTTCGGCGTCTCGCCGATAAGCGCGCGCCCTTTTGGGTGAGTGATTGCCCAGCGCGCTACAGCAGCCCGAACGAACGGCGTGTAACTGTCTGAACGCTCCTCGAAACACCGCTCGCCGAGGTAGTGAGCGTTGTCGATGACAATTTTGCGCGCATGCTTGGGTTGTAACTCGAAGACATACCGCCAGGGACGCGAGCGAGCGGGATCGTGGATCAGGCGAACACTGACGATGTCGGACCAGCGATAGCGCTTCTCACGCCCCGAACCACGCGTAACCAAGGCGTCATCCTCGACGCGCCATTCGCGTTCGCTTCGGGATATGGCGCTGCCGCGCCTGCGGTAAATGACCGGTTCAGCCATGGGGGTACGAAGAGTGTGGCTCAAACGCGCCAAATGGAAAGGTGGCGCACCCGAAGGGATTCGAACCCCTGACCTCTGCCTTCGGAGCCGCCCCCTTCGATGTTGCCGCATACTAGATGTTGTTGCCAGACGTTTCCTAAGCCGTTGTAAGATTTGTCTTTTTACGAACGCCGTGTTTTCATGTGTTTCCGGAACGAAGCGCACGTGTGACCGCTGCCTGATTGCCATGGGGTAGCCCATCAACCGCGTTTCGCTCGGCGACGGAGCAGCGCGTTCATGCAAGTGCGAGAACTTACCAAAGAGATTGTCCGCAACGCGGCGCCCAGCGCAAGACGCTACGTGCTGTGGGATGCAAGCAAGAAAGGCTTCGGTCTTCGCGTCAGTCCGAATGGCGACAAGACGTATGTCGTGAAGACGCGACAGGGTCGTGGCAGCTTCGCCGAACAACGATGGATCACTATCGGCAGCGCAACTCTCATCAAGCTTGCCGACGCCCGAGAGGAAGCCACCACAATCCTCGCCAAAGCGCGCACGAACCAAGAGCCGGCGCCGCGCCCGCATGTCACGTTCGAGGACTCCGTCACCATGTCAAAGCTCTGCGACATGTGGCTGGAGAAAGCCGCGCATCGCCGGCGCGGACGCGGGCCGCTGGCTGGGTCGCTTCGCAAACCCGAATATGTCGAGAACGACCGTGGTCGGATCGAGGCCCACATCAAGCCCCTCCTCGGCCGCTATAAAGTTCGCGAAATCAACCGAAGCAAGATCGAGACCTATCGCGACGCCGTATCCCGCGGCGAAACCAAGCTCACCAAGAAAAGCCAAAAGCTGCGCGGCGTTACCCGTGTGAAGGGCGGCGAAGGCACAGCCAATCGCTCGCTTTCGCTGCTTTCGACCATCCTTTCCTTCGCGGTCCGCGAAGAGATCATTGACCGCAACCCCTGTTTCGGGGTCGAGCGGTCGGCGGGGAACATGCGCGAACGCTTCCTGAGTCCTCAGGAGTTCGGCAAGCTGGGTGAAGTAATCGCCCGCGCCGAAACCGAAGGCGCAAACCCACACGGCATCGCGATTATCCGGCTGCTGGCGCTTTCCGGCGCACGCAAGAGCGAAATCCAGAACTTAACCTGGGGCGCAGTCGATTTGCGGACAGGCTTTTTACGCCTCCAACGCTCCAAAACCGGACCGCGGCTCATCCTGATCACCGCCGCCATGCGAAAAATCTTCGAGGAAATGGAGCGGCGCGACGACGACAATTGGGTTTTTCCTAATGCCGACGACACCGCCCCGTTCGACGGCGTGCCTAAGATATGGATCGGCATTCGGGCTGCGGCCAACCTCTGCGATGTGCGTCTGCACGACCTCCGGCATTCGGCCGCATCGTTTGCGCTCATGAGCGGCGTGGGGCTCGAAGTGATCGGCAAGCTCTTGGGCCATAGCGACATCAAGACGACGCGGCGCTACGCGCACCTCGCTGACGTCGTCGTGCGAGCCGCTGCCGAGAGCACTGCCGACCAGATCGCCGAGCTCATGAAGTTTGGCGAGCCAACCGCGCCGGAGCCGCCCTCCTCACCACCGCCGGCCGCGCCGCCGCCCCCGCCAGCGGCCCGCGCTGCCGCCCCAATACGCGCCGCCGCCGCCGCGTTTGGCGCCCGCCGGGCCGTGGCGCGCCCCGATGGGCGGCGCCCGGTCGCCACCTCCGCCGCCCAGAGAAGCCCAGGTCTGGGAGCCCCCAGTGGGGCCGTCGGGGGGCAATTGGACATGTTCGAGGGCTGAGGGCGGCCCCTCTGAAGGCCAGATCGGAACGGGCTGAGCGCGAGCATGCGGACGGGCTATATCTATGATTTACATAGATATTTTATCTACCCGACATTCTACCAGACATTCAACACGACATTTTCGGGGACAATTTTGGGAGTACACAAACAAAAACATCGAAAAATAAGAGAGTTTTGCTACACAGAAACAGAAATCAAACCCGACATTGTTAGCGACAGAAAACTACCACAGAAAATGGCGCGAAAAACTGCCAAAAAAAAACAGGCGAAAAAAAGCGCCCCGAAAATATCGCCGCTGCGCGATGGTGGCGAAGATATTTTTCGTATGGAGCCACTGCGTTTTGCGCAGGATTCAAAATGGCGCGGCGAATTAAACGAACTTGTTGTCGATCTAACGTTCAAAGCGGCCAGCTTAAAATCGAGCCTTCCAGACGGCATGCTGGCCGCACTCGCAGAGCTCGTGCGCTCGATGAATTGCTATTACAGCAATCTGATCGAGGGTCACGACACCCATCCGATCGACATCGAACGGGCGCTCAATGACGATTTGAGCCGCGATCCCAAAAAGCGTGAGCTTCAGCTTGAAGCCAAGGCACATATTTCGGTGCAGCGTTGGATCGATCTGGGGGGGCTAAAAGGCCGTGCAACCAGCGTCGAGGGTATTCGTGAAACGCATAAGCGCTTCATCGAAAGCCTGCCGGAAGAGCTGAAGTGGGCTACCGACCCGGAGACCGGCGAGAAGGTCAAAGTCATTCCAGGCCAGTTTCGTACGCGTGACGTGAAGGTGGGCCGGCTTATCGCGGTCAGCCCGGGCGCGGTACCGCGTTTCATGACACGCTTTTCCGAGGCTTACGCCAAGCAATCGCGCGGGGAGATGATCCTTTTAGCAGCGGCGGCACACCATCGCCTCCTCTGGATTCACCCGTTTGCTGACGGCAATGGCCGGGTCGCGCGGCTGGTGTCCCACGCCATGTTCTTGGAAAGCCTCGAAACGGCGGGCATCTGGTCGATCGCCCGCGGCCTTGCCATTAATGTCGAGACTTACAAGCAGAACCTCGCACAATGTGATCTCGTGCGCCGCAACGATCTCGATGGCCGCGGACACCTAACCGAAGAAGCGCTCGCTGACTTCACGCGCTTCTTTCTTACGGTGTCGATTGATCAAGTGACCTTCATGCAAGGTTTGATGCAGCCCGATCGTCTGCGCGCGCGGGTGTTGGCTTGGGCCGACGAAGAAGTGCGCTTGAGTGGCCTTTCCAAAAAGGCCGGCCAGATTCTTGAAGCCCTTCTCTATCGCGGTGAGCTTCCGCGGGGCGACATTCCAGGCTTGATTCAAACGACGGACCGCCAAGCCCTTCGTGTCGTCAAGCAATTGCAGGCTTTCGGCGTGCTGACTTCGCTGTCGTCCAAATCGCCGTGGCGCCTGGCGCTACCCGCCACCCTCGCGCATCGCTGGCTGCCCGGGCTCTTTCCCGCCAGCCCGTAATTGCGGGCGCTCGTCGCAGCCACCACATGGGAATCCTAGAAACGATGATGGGCGCATGAGCGCTGCATAACCGCCGTTTCGCGCCTCCGCGACGTCCGGCAGAAGATCGCCGAAGACTGACAGACAATCGGTTCCTTGCGACTTAGCCTTCAGTCACGATAGGTGACGCGAAACCGAGGCGATTCCCACTCGGATCAACGAGCCGAAAATCGCGCATGTCGGACGACATGGAAAACTCCCCCCTCGGCGACATTGAAAATCCCCCCCTCTAACCGAGGAGGGAAAGCCGATGGACAAGACGCGAGTCAGTGAAGCTGCAGGTCCAGAGAGGGATTTGCGGAGGCTCACGATGCGCATGCCGGACGAGGTTGCGGCGATGCTGGAGCTGAAGCGACGAGGCTGGGGCGTGAAGAAAATCGCCGCCGAATTCGGGGCTTGCCCGAAGACGGTGCGGGCCTGGATCAAAGCTGGCGGGTGGCGGCGGTATCGACGCGCGGGCCGACCGAAGAAGCTCGATGGGCTGAAGGATTGGCTCGAAGCCAAAATGACTCAGCACCGGGGCAACGCCGACGTGGTGCGCCAGGACTTGAAAGACGAGTTGGGGATCGAGGCGACTTTGCGGACGGTGGAGCGCGCCGTGGCGCCTTTTCGTCAGCTGCTTGAAGCCGAGCGACGGGCAACGGTTCGGTTCGAGACTGCACCTGGCCAACAGATGCAAATCGATTTTGGCGAGACGCGCGTTGAACTCGCCGGTGTCAAGGAGCGCGTGCATCTGTTTGTGGCGACGTTGGGCTATTCGCGTCGCGGTTACGTACAGGCGTTTTTGTGTGAGCGCCAAAGCGCATGGTTTGAAGGCATCGAAAATGCGTTCCGCCATTACAATGGCGTGCCTCGTGAAGTGCTTTTCGACAACGCGCGCGCTTTGGTCGATCACCACGACGCAGCAACGCGTGAGGTCACTTTAAACGCACGCTTTCACGCGTTTTCGCGCTATTGGGGCTTCACCCCGAGAGCGTGTGCGCCCTACCGCCCACGCACGAAAGGCAAAGACGAAAACGGCGTCGGCTATGTGAAGAAGAACGCTGTCGCCGGCCGGCGCTTCGATAGCTTGGCGCAGTTCGAAGGCCACCTCGAGCGGTGGATGCGCGAGATTTCCGATACGCGCATGCACGGCACAACGGGTGAGGCGCCAATCCTGCGCTTCCTGCGCGACGAGGCGTCGGCGCTTCAGCCATATCCAAACAAGCCGCCGTTTCGCCAGACGCGCGATCTTGTGCGGCGGGTCCAGGCCGATTGTTGCGTCGAAGTCGATCGAGTGGCCTACAGCGTGCCTTGGCGGCTGATCGGTGAACGCGTCGCGGTGACGATCAGCGATGGTCGGGTGCGGATTACGCACGCAGGCCGGATCGTCGCCGAGCACGGCGAAGGGCTTGCACGCGAACGCGTATGCGACCGTGAGCACTTTAAGGATGTCGGACATGTCCGCCGCGCCGACATTGCCACGACACCAGCTGCGCTGTTGCGTCCCCTCGAAGAATACGAAGCGGTCGCGGGAGGCTGCTGGTGAGCGCGTTGTTGGATGAAGACCGCCTTGAGGCGATGCTGACCCGGCTCAAACTGACCGCGATCCGCGATCAGCTCGACAGTCTGCTCGACGAAGCGGTCCGCGCAGACTTGTCGGCGCGCCAACTGGTCGCCTTTTTGTGTGATCGGGAAATCGCCCGCAAAGATCATCGCCGCATCGAGATGGCGATGGGGTTGGCGCGCTTCCCATTCACCCGTGACATCGCCGGTTTTGACTTCGTCGCCCAACCCTCGATCGACGCCAAACAGATCCGTGAATTGGCGGCATGCCGCTGGATCGCCCACGGCGAGAACTTGCTGCTGTTGGGCCCGCCAGGTGTGGGCAAGACTCATTTAGCGGTCGCGCTCGGACGCGAGGCCATCGTCGCCGGCTATGGAACGCTCTTCACCTCTGCAGCGGCTTTGGTGGCGCAGCTCGCGAAAGCGCACGAGAGCGGCGCCTTGGAAGACAAACTTGCGTCTCTGGCCAAGCCTAAGCTCCTGATCATCGACGAGCTCGGCTATCTGCCGTTTGACCCCAACGCTGCGCATCTCTTCTTCCAGCTGGTGTCGCGACGCTACGAACGCGGCGCCATCCTGCTGACCTCGAACCGCAGCGTTGGCGAATGGGGCGCTGTCTTCGGCGACCCGGTCGTCGCCACAGCGATCCTCGATCGTCTGCTCCACCACTCCGCCGTCGTTACGATCCGCGGCGACAGCTATCGCCTGAAGGAAAAGCGCCGTGCCGGACTGCTGCAGAAGACTGGCGCAGCGCCAGAGGCACAAACGGAGAAGACTAAGTGATCAACCGGGGGGCATTTTTAGATGTCGCCAGGGAGGGCGTTACCGCAGTCGTTTGACACGCGCATGGCCCACGGACGATCCCCGAGTTCATCCGCGAAGACTACGCCCCGCGCGCGGCATGCCTCGTAGTATGCTCCGACATCGTCCATATGGACGTACACAACCGATGAACCGCTCGTCCCGGCGCTGACGCTATCGAGCTGTATTTCGATTTCACCTAGCGCCACTCCGGCTCGATGGACCGGCTCGCCCCATTTCCACGCCACTACAAACCCGAGCCTCTCGACGTAAAACTTAAGCGCCTCATCAAGATCGCGGACGGCGAACACAGGAAACACTCGCAATGCTCTGCTCATTAAGTCTACCTCGCGGTCTTTCTTCCATATCAGGGTTATCACGCTAGCTAGCTATAGACGGAATCTAATCAAGTCGATTGGCGAAACGGCCGCTTAGGCCCAGGTTGGCTCCCATAAGAATAATCCGGGACCGGCAGGGTCAATCCAATCGTGCCGTCCGGCGGCTTCACCGCTACCTGGCTGGACTTCGCCGAAAGGCGACATTCAGGCTCCCTTTGCGAACGTCGTGTTTGCAGCGGACTTCAGACGTTGAGCGCCGCCGGTCGAATTTCAGGAAGATCTTAGAGGACTAACCCGCTCGCGCGGGACGCAGATTCTGCAAGCGCTTGTGCCATTGTCACTGCCTCCTGTCTGAGGGCTGCGCCCGGATGGGCCGGGTCGAGCCCAGACGGGAGACCCAGCCATGGCCGAGACGCCAGCCATCCATCCTCTGCGCCAACGCATGATCGAAGACATGTCGATGCGCGGGCTCGCCGCTGCGACGCAGCGTACCTACCTCCGTGTCGTGCGCTCTTGCGCCAAGCATGCCGGCAAGCCGCCGGGCGATCTCACCTTCGACGACGCGCGCGCGTTCCAGATCGAGCTAATGCGTTCGGGCGCCTCGATCAGCACCATCAATTCGCATGCGATTGCGCTCAGGTTCTTCTTTCGCGTCACGCTGCGCCAACCCGGCGCACGCGACCTCATCTCGCTGATGACGCCGCCACAGCGCATTCCAGAAGTGCTGACGCCTGAGGAGGTCGCGGCCATCCTGGAGCATGCGCCGAGCCTCAAATGGCGCGCCGCCCTGAGCGTCGCCTATGGCGCGGGCCTGCGCGCCGCGGAGGTCTGCAATCTCAAGGTCGGCGACATCGACAGCAAGCAGATGCTGATCCGGGTCGAGCAAGGCAAACGCTACAAGGATCGCTTCGCTAAGCTCTCGCCTGGCCTGCTCGATCTGTTGCGCACCTGGTGGAAGGCCGGTCGTCCTGAGGTGTGGCTGTTTCCATCGCGCCTGTCGCGTTTCACGCCAGTGACGACGCGCTCGCTCAATCGCTGCTTCCACATGGCCAAGGACGCCGCTGGCGTCGATAAGCCTGCGACCCTGCATACTTTACGGCACTCATTTGCGACCCACCTCTTGGAGAGCAATGTCGACATCCGCGTGATCCAAGCGTTGCTCGGCCATAAGAAGCTCGACACCAGCGCCATTTATGTGCGCGTGACGCCCAAAGTGATCCAGCGCACGCCGGGCCCGTTCGATCGATTGCAGTTCGAGGACAAGCCGACCAGCTAGGCCGGCCCGCGTGTCCCGACAGCGCCTGGAGGTCGCAGATATCTTCCGCGACCTCGGGCCCGGCTATCGCCGCACGCATGCGGGGCGGCTCAGCTTTGCGCAGAAGCGCGTGATGGAAGCGATCGAGACCTGCCGCACTTCAGCACTCGGCGGCCATGTCAGCCGATGCGAAGACTGCGCCCACATCGATGTGGCCTACAATTCATGCCGCAACCGCCATTGTCCCAAATGTCAGGCGGCGGCCGCCTATGATTGGCTGGAAGCACGCCGCGCCGAGCTCTTGCCTGTCGCCTATTATCACGTCGTCTTCACTCTCCCGGCGCCGATTGCTGACATCGCCTATTCCAACAAGGCGGTGATCTATAACGCGTTGTTCAAAGCCGCATCCGAGGCGTTGCTCACCATCGCCGCCGATCCCAAGCATCTGGGCGCCAAGATTGGCGTCACCATGGTGCTGCACACCTGGGGCTCAGCGCTCACGCATCACCCGCACGTGCATTGCATCGTGCCGGGTGGAGGCATTGCGCCAGATGGCGAACGATGGATTCCCTGCCGGCCTGATTTCTTTCTGCCGGTGCGCGTGCTGTCGGGGCTGTTTCGGCGCCTGATGCTGCAACGCCTCGTCGCCGCGCACGGCGACGGCGCGCTCCGCTTCTTCGGTGATCATGCCCATCTCAGCGACTTCGATGCGTTTCGCGCCTTCCTGAAGCCGCTCCATCGCAGCGATTGGGTGGTCTACGCCAAGCGCCCGTTCGCCGGGCCTGATCAAGTGTTGTCGTATCTGGCGCGCTACACCCACCGCGTCGCCATCGCCAATAGCAGGCTCGTCGCCTTCGAAGCGGGTCGCGTCAGCTTCAAGTGGAAGGATTATCGGCGTGAAGGCCAAGAGCGCTATGGCCTGATGACGCTCGACGGCGACGAATTCATCCGTCGCTTCCTGCTGCACGTCCTCCCCGACGGCTTTCACCGCATTCGCCATTACGGGCTATTCGCCAACGGCGCACGCGTTGACAATATCGCCCGCGCGCGTCGTTTGCTTGATGCGCTGCCGCCAGCGCCGCCGCCGGCAGAGCCAGACGCGGCGCCCGCGCCGAAGCCCTGCCCGTGCTGTGGCGGGCGGCTCATCCTGATCGAAGCGTTCGAGCGCCCACGCACGCCGCAACGCCGCGCCGCTTCACCTCTATGGTGCGACACATCATGACTAAGACGCAGCTTCACCGACATCAGCGACGCTCAAAACGCGCGCGGGCTGCGCGCGATGCGTTCGCGCGTTCTGCGCACGCGGTAGACCGACCAAATCACTGCTCACGTCTCCGCGCATCGATGATGTTTGCGCCATTGCCTCCAACAGCGCGTACGTGCAGCTTCACTCATGAGGGCTTCGCGTCACCGCCGACACCAGGGCGCGCACTCAAATCCCCATAGACCTCCGCGCTGCATCCCGCGAGTCAGCCATTGAGGTTTCTACGACACCCGCCCTCAGCGGCGCGGACAAGTCTGCGCGGGGGCGGGCGTCCTAGAAACCTGAACAAGAGCGGACTCCGGCGCGAGTGGACCCGAAAACGGACGTCCAGTCTGGAAGCTCGACCGGCTACATCTCGCCGATTCCGGCCCCTCACGCCGGCGCCGAGAACGCCAGCAGGTAGCCGCTTGGATCGCGCACCGCGAATTCGCGCATGCCATAGTCCATGGTTTCGGGCCCCCACTCGAACGCGCATTGGCCACGCAAGATCGACGCCAGCATATCGACCTCATCGACATGCACGTAAATCGTCCCGCTCAGCGCTGGCTCTGGGGCTGTGCCGACGGGCGCCTCATTGTAGAATTGGAGAACGACGCTGTGCCCCGACAGTTCAATCCAGCCTGAATCCGCTGCTCCGCCAGAGAGGCAAAATCCAAGACGCTCATAGAAGGTTCGTGTCGCTTGGAGATCAAGCGACAGAAGGCTCAGCACGAGCCTGCTCATAACGCATTGCCCGTCAGCGCCTCAATGATCGGACACGGCGCCGCAGGCGTCCGCGCGCAACGTTCCGTCGTTCCGGACAGGAGCCGCTCAAGCCGTTTGAGCTCCGTGATCTTGGCCCGTATGGCGTCGCGATGGCGGGTGGCGAGCCCATGCGCGTCGCGGCACGCCGCCTTGTTGTCTGCAAGTAAAAGCAAGGCGCGAATATCGGCAAGCGCGAAGCCCAGGTCGCGAGCGCGGCGAATGAACGCGAGCCGAGCCGCTGCCTTGGCGTCGTAGCAGCGTCGCCCGTTGGCGGCGCGCGCCGGCTTCGGCATGAGGCCGATGCGTTCATAATAGCGGATCGTCTCGACGTGCACGCCAGAGCGTACGCTGATTTCGCCAATCGCGGGCATGCCTCTTGCTCCTGTAGCGACTACAGGTTTTACGCTCGAACCATGGAAAATGATACCGAGACTCAGCGTTCGTCAGGCGGGCTGTTTGCGGGCGGGGGAATTGTCACGGGGCTAGCCGCGCTGATCGGCGCGTCCTGCTGCGTATTGCCCATTTTGCTGGTGCAAGCTGGTGTCAGCACGGCGCTGGTGGCCCACCTCGGCATCTTTGTGCAGGCAAAACCGTATCTCTTGGCTTTAACCGCCGCCCTCATCCTGGCGGGCTTTGTCGCCGCCTTCTGGGGCGGGCGCAGGCCACGCCCTCGCGTCCTGGTCCTTCTCATTGTCGCCGCGCTTCTGGTTGCGGGCGCCTATTCCATGCCGTTCTATGAGCGGGAGCTGCTGGGCTGGGTGCGCGGTCGATGAACGAAACTGTTCCGGACTCCACAATTACATGCCCCCGGTGCGGCCATCGTCAGCGCGAACTGATGCCGACGGATGCGTGCCAGTTCTTTTATGATTGTAAGAGCTGCGGCGCGCTTCTGCGGCCTAAGCCAGGCGATTGCTGCGTGTTCTGCTCTTATGGCGATGTGAAGTGCCCGCCGATCCAAGCAGGCGAATGCGGCTGCTGACGAAATCTCCAGGTTTGGCGTCTGGCTGAAACGGGCCACAAAACCCAATTCGTAACATTGTGGCAATGGGGCAGAACACTGTCCCTCACCTGCCCCACTCGGGTCGAAGGGATATCCCACCTCCAGAAATACGATTAGCTGTTCCAGCGGGTGGGTTGTGCGCTATGGGAGCAGCGCCCCGTCTGGTCCACCCGCGCCAATGTCTGAAGACCTTGAATCTCTCATCAAGGATGTCGCCAACGCCGATCGCCTGCCGGAAGCGGCGCTGCGCGCACTCGTACCCCATGCCGGCGCACTCACCGTGCGGCTCAAAGCAATTGCGCGCCGGCGCATGGAAGGTCAATGGCTCTATCCCGAGGAAGAGAACCTCTTATTCTACGGGCTCTTCGTGGTGGCGGCGGCACGCGTTCATGATTTCTGGCCAATCTGGGTCGAACTTCTGACCTGTTCCGACGACGGTCTCGACGGCCTCTTTGGCGATGGGGCGGCGATGTCCGTTCGCAACATCACGTTGGGGCTGGTTGCGGACGACGCCGGCGCCGTCGCAGATGTCGCTGCGGGCCTTGAGGTTGCCGCCGAGGCGCGCGCTGGACTAGTCATGGCGCTTGCGCGCCTCACCTGCGAAGGCCGCTATCCCCGCCACCAGTTTGTGTCCCTGATCGACGCCCTCGCCGCGCTCGAAGGGACCGACGATGACGATCGATGCAAATGGTGTGTCGAAGACGCGATCGTGCTCGGCGGCGTTAGCGAACGCCGCGACCTGCTTGAGCAGCTTTGGACGACAGACGCGTTCTCGATCTGGCGAAACGCCGACAAGCTGGAGGCGCTTGAGCGCTTGGAGGAAGCCGCGGCGGATCCGACAAACGTAGCGCGGTTTCACGAAGCGGGCATCGCCGCGCCGGTTGATCCTGTGGATGGTTTGCGCTGGCTAAAAGCTATCGAACTGCATTCCGATACGGCGGATGACGTCGATGCGCTTTCGTGGCGTGAACGCGAATGGCTCGCTTCGTTTCTGCGCAACGCTGCCGTTCCCGAAGACGCAATGAACTTCGAACAACTGGACGGCTTCTTCCATGCCTTGGTGCTTGGGCCGGACATCGTGATGCCCTCTGAGTATCTGAAAGAGATTTGGGGAGAAGGCCCGGTCTTCGACGACGAGAGCCAAGTGCGCAAGGTGATGGCGCTGTTGCAACGTCACTGGAACGCCATCGCCCAACGCAATGTTGCAAGCGTCACGCCCGCCATGTGGATCGAGGCGCATGAGGATGCGCCGCCGCCGGGACGCTATTGGGCGATGGGATTTTCAGCCGGCGTCGCGATGCGGGCGCAAGCCTGGCAAGGCGTGTCCGTGGATGAAGGCGCCTACATGGCGCTGCAGAGCATTCTCGATCTTGACGCCGATCACCTAGAGGCGTGGGAGCGCACCGAATTGCTCGACATGCTCGGCGAGCATGTCCGCTACTTGGGCGATTTCTGGCTCGAGCAACGCACGCCGCGCCAGCCGATCAGATCCCAGAAGGTCGGACGCAACGAGCCGTGCCCATGCGGATCGGGAAAGAAGTGGAAGAAGTGCTGCGGCGCGGGCACGCCCCCAATCCTGCATTGATGGGCTCACTCGCTCGACACTGTCCTACTAAAGCACGAGTGTCAGATCGTTATGGCGCTGCAGTCGAGTCAGCCGGAGGGATTGCACCTCCGGCTGCTCCCAGAACCGTGCTTGAACCTCTCGATTCACACGGCTCCCGATGTTCGGCCGCCTTCAGCCACGAAACGCCAATGCGCGAAGAGCGTGGGATCGGCCCGGCGCACTTGCGCCAGCCAATAGCGCGCGCCGCGCGGACGACGCAGGAGCCGACGGTACTTCCGCCGGGCCCAACGGATCAGGTAGACGTCGATGCGCCGCAGCACCTGCGACAAACGTCCCCCATAGAAGTGACCGAAATATCCAATCCAGCCGCGGATGTACGCGTTGTAGCGCGCGGCGAGATCTTCGAGGCTCATCTGCGTCCAGTGGTGCAGCCGCCACCCGCGGATCGCCCGCCCAACCGCTTTCACAGCTTTCGGGCTGATCGCCGGCAGAAAGGAATGCACATGGAGCCTCCCTTGCCAGATCGATTTACGCGGCCTGAAATTGTAGCCGAGGAAATCGAAGCTGATGACAGGATAGTCTCCCCTGCGGTTCCAATCGTTGCAGTAGACGATCTTGGTCTTCTGCGGATGTAGCGTAAGTTTGCACACCGAGAAGCGCGCGTCGAGCGCGCGCCACAAGGCCCGCGCCTCCGCCTCGCTTCGGCAGTGACAGATGATGTCGTCAGCGTAGCGCTCGAACTTAATGTGCGGGAAAGCCCGCGCCATCCATGTGTCGAACGCATAGTGAAGAAACAGGTTTGCCAGCAGAGGGCTGATGACGCCTCCCTGCGGCGTGCCCGTTTCTCGCGCGACGACGCTGCCATCTTCAAGCTGCACAGGCGTCTTCAGCCAACGCTCGATGTAGAGCAGCGTCCAAGGACAGTCCGTGTGGGCACGCACCGCCTTGAGCAGCAAGGTCCAATCGATCGTGTCGAAGAAGCTTTTGATGTCGATGTCCAGCACCCAATCGCTGCGCCAGCACCGCTGACGCGCTTGGCGAATGGCGTCGATGGCTGAGCGACCTGGACGATACCCGTAGGAATCGTCGTGGAAGATCGGTTCAACGACGCGCTCTAGGCGCTGCTTTACGACTTCTTGTGCAACCCGGTCTGCGACTGTTGGGATGCCCAACGGTCGTTTGCCGCCGCCGGCCTTCGGGATCATCACCCGACGAACCGGCGCTGGATGGTAGCTGCCTGAGGACATCCGATTCCAAAGTTTGTAGAGGCTGCTTGCAAGATCAGCCTCAAACGCTTCGATCGTTTGTCCATCAACTCCGGCCGCTCCTGATTGGCCCTCACTTTCTTGAAGGCCTCCCAGACTTCCCGTTTCGGAATCTCGAACGGCTTTGCCTTGTCCGCGCGCTCCTCCCGCAAATGGTTGGCGCGCGATCGCGGCTGAACAATGCGATCCCTTCGCTCCAGCTCCATTACAGAGCCTTCCTCACTACTACGGATCGCTCCGCCCCTGTGCTCCGCGTCGGTACTCTGGCCCTTGTGGATTTAGCCACTTGGACGTCTCCCTTGGCATCGGAACGACAGGTTCTCACGTTCCATACGAAAGCCTAATGCGGGCTAGCGCCGTCTTCACGCCGGACGCCGCTCGATCGGAAATCAAGTCATCCTTCGAGCTAATCCCGGGGAATTGGGAAGCCCCCGGTTTTGACGTCGCCTAATCTCTTTTCGACGCTTCAGCGACGGTTTGCTTGCGCTCGCCTTCCCGCATCTTACCTGCCGAGATCATCGTCTCGGATTTCTGCGACGCTCACCACCAACGCTCTTTACGTCAGCAGCTCGCAGCGGTTTGCAGCCAGCGCTTGACCGCCGGCTACGAGGGGCCTGCCCTCATCTCTCGTACAGCATCGCACCTCCTTGCGTTGGCACGGTCGTGACGCACTCCCAAGAAGAGACATTCGACTGCTGGCGCCGCGAAGCAGACCTTCGCAGCGGCGCGAAGCTCCGGCATCATTTGCCGGCAGAGCATTTTTGAGGCCACACCGTCAATCGAACCGTCCAAGCAAATCAGCGCATTTACTGCTCGCCGATAGAAGGCATCTGTCGCCGCCGTCGCTCGTCATCGGACGCACGATCGATGGCAATCGCGCTAGTAATTCGAGCCGTTGACGGGTGCTACGCACAGTTCCCCGACATCTCCATTGCAAGTCTGAGCACAAGTTAGCCGTAGATCTCGATGAGTTTTGCATCGAAGATGCGCACAAACGAAATGACCTCTCCTTCAGCCGTTCGCATGTTCTGCACCTGCACATCGAATTGGTCGATGTGACGGCGATCAAACCAAAACCCCGCAGGCTCCTTCTTCGGCGGACCCAACTTGCCGATGCCGCTCATCGCAAAGAAGGCGCTAGACCGTGAATCGATGTCGCTGCGAACAGAGAGCCCTCCTGCCGTAACACCCGGCCATTGCCAGCGCTTCCCGAACATATTGTGGGCGACCAAGATCACGGGCTCCTTGGTCATCCGCATGACGCGGATGGCGGTCGCTGTCACGCTGGTCGAGAATTGTCGGGCGATCTCGACAATTCCGTCTAGCGAAACCTTCCCGAGCGACGCGAGCCGCGGCTCGATCATGAAGGGCGGCAACACCAGATCCGCCGCGTACGCGTCAGCGACGCGTTCGACATTCCGAGACGCCTCATCAATTGGCCGACCAATGTCCTCGGGCCGGCAAACAAAGGACTGACCGCGATGGTGATGCCAGTGGCCCAACTCGTGGGCTGTGCTGAAACGCCGGCGCTGGTAAGGAGCGCTCTTGCGCACATAGATAACGGCACGATCGCGATAGCCGATAATCTGCGCTTCGCAACCCGCTAGATCGCGATAGTCGACTTCGGCATCTACATAATCTGCGATCGCATCGACATCTATGTCCTTGGGATCAGAGATGCCGAGTTCGACAAGCAAGGCTTCAGCAGGACGCATCTCAGTTTTTGATTTCTCCTTGCTCGTCGATGATCCCGAGCCGCAAGAACGCCTCGAGGACACTATCCAGATCTTCCTCGGAGTCGATTGTCCGATTACGCGCGGCTAGGGTCATGTCACCCGTTTGCTCGCCTCGAATTCTGATCGCCTCCAATAGGGCTCGCTTCTTGGCGATGTCGAACGACACAATGGTTGTCGTGTTTTGCGCGCGGCGCGCTTTGACCCGCGCCCGAGCGTCTCTGAGCCGATCCTGACCTTGTGCAGCGAGCGCCGCAGTCTTTGCTGCAGCGCTGTGCGCAAGCAAGCGATCGGGATCCTCCCCGATCTCCACGAGGAATGCATCAAGGGCATCTCCCTCAAGCACGCTGAGTTCGTCAGCAATCTCTGCCAACAGCGCGTCCGCGAGAGATGGCGATTGCGGTTGTTGCGGCATCACACCCTTCCTTCGCGCAGCAGTTTCGCGGCGGCGCGTATTCTACGTTTTCTGACCGCCTCATATTTCTGATCATCCCAGCCCTGCTCTTGCTGGATTTCAGCGCGCGGCGTCTCTTGTGCGAAATAGATGATTAAGAGCTGCAGTTCGGGATCGTCGGCGGCGCTGTCGTAAAGCTGCTGCACGAGGACGGCGTCCTCCGCCGATGAATCCCGAGCCCTCAGATCGTCGACGGGATCATCTTCTTTTTCGGGACCGGGTTCGAGGCGCTCACCGATCGCTTCCTTCACCACGCCGGCATGGCGCAACGCGTTGAAGCGCTGCCCCTTTATCGCCCCCATCAGGTAATTGTAGGTTTCCTCCGGGCCGACGACGGGGTTCTTGGCCGTCAGCCAGCGCCGGTAGGCGGTTTGCAGCAAATCCTCGCCGTCATCGGAAAGCCCACGGCTGCACATCCTGGCGTACGCCGCCAATCGCTTTTCGCGGTCACGCCCAAGCGCGGTCAGTGCTCCGGCGCGATCTTCGGACGTGGGGGCGGCCTGCGTCTGCACAATGATCTCTAGCTTCTATAGCTCGCCAATCGCCCACAGGCGGACAACAGAGATTCTTTTTATCCGCCTGTCCGCGCTGACGGCCGCCGCGAGCTTACCTACATGGGCCGGGGTTTCACCGTTCAGGCGACCCCAAAATTCTGAAGAGGGCCGCATGTCGCGCCAGCACGTCGATCACAACGATATCCTTCGTTTCGCAACCGAAAAAGTAAACCTCCCCAAAGACAAGGCGGACGAGTACCGGGCGCAGGCGCGCCGGTTGCGCGAGAAGCTCGACGGCTATCTCGCCGAACACGACGATTTTTCGCTGCGGAAGATGCTGTTGTCCGGCAGCTTGGCCAAGGGCACGGCGCTGCGCTCGCTCAACGACATCGATATCGCCTGCTACATTAGCGGCGCCGACGCGCCGCATCAGGTTTCGGATTTGCTCAACTATTTGGCCGAGCGGCTGCGTAAGGCCTATCCGAATTTCTCCCCCGACCAAGTTCAGCCGCAAACCTACAGCGTCACTGTCTCATTCCGCGGCACTGGCCTCGACGTCGATGTCGTGCCGATCCTCTATGACGGCGATCCCGATTGGTATGGCAATCTGGTCAGCCAAGACGACGGCTCGTTTTTGAGGACGTGCATCCCGCGTCACCTTGAGTTCACCGCGAAGCGCAAGAAGGCCCAGGAGGCGCACTTCGCCCAAGTGGTGCGGCTGGTGAAGTTCTGGGCGCGCATCATGAAGGCCGAGCACGACGGCTTTCGCTTCAAATCTTTCATGATCGAGATGATCTTGTCAAAGCTGAGCGATCAGGGCCTGGATTTCTCCTATTATCCCGAGGCGCTGCAGCACTTCTTCACTTATATCGCCCGCAGCGGGCTGCGGGAACGTATCGCTTTCGCCGATTATTATCCCGCTTCGAAGATCGGCGCCTTTTCCGAGCCGGTGCAAATCATCGACCCGGTCAACGAGAAGAACAATGTCGCGCGCCTCTACACCACGGCCAACGCGAAGCTGATTGTTGATGCCGCGCTTGATGCCGGCGACGCCATCGACGCCGCGCTCGCGGCCCCGACCAAGCAAGAAACCCTTCATTACTGGCGCCGCGTTTTCGGCCCCTCCTTCCAAGTTTGAGCTTGCCCATGTCCTACACCTACACATTCGACGAGACCGTCACCTTCACGCTGACGCACGCCAAGCACATTGCGGCGAAGGTCGCGACAGACCTGAAGCGCATGCAGCGTTTCTATGGTGCGCCCAGCGACGCCAGTATCGCGAGCTACGAGGCCGAGCTGATCGCACTCTTGAAGGAGGGCTATTTGCGCACCGTCACCTACGGCTTCTGGCGTGACAGCAAATGGATCGAGCCGGCGCTGCAGTATAGCGCAAAAGACTTGGCCGGCGGCAGCGCCGATGATGATGACCCCGGCCGGGTGCGCCCTGGTGCGGACATCACCAACGCGTCGTTCTACAGCTACCTCACCTATTCATCCGCCTGGGACAAACTCAGCAGCGCGCAACAAGTGGGCTTTAAGCAGACGTTGCCGTTCGCACGCGGCGGCGCGCCGGAGCCAACCGTGAGCGGGTATCTGGAACAGGATCGCACCTATTCGGCGGGCGGGCGCGCCCTCAACCGCGCTAGCGTCAGGAGCTATTGATGAATACCAAGCCTTCAGCCGACGAACTCTTCGAGCGTCGCATCAGCTATCCCGACTTCGAACCGCAGGCACGGTTTGCCCGCCTGGTTGGACTTGACGATCACAAGCAGCGCCTCACCAAAATGCTGGGCTTGTTGGTCAATCCCGCAGGCTTGGAAGCATGGGCAAAAAGACATCATCCCGGCGCGCAGAAGCTGCTCGACATTGTGCTGCGGCGTCCTCCCCTTGTCGTGTTGGCTGGCGATGTCGGTTCGGGCAAAACGGAACTCGCCGAAACCGTCGGCGACGCCGTCGCACGTCAAGAAGGAATTGAAATCACGCTTCTGCCTCTCAGTCTTGCGACGCGCGGCCAGGGTCGTGTCGGCGAGATGACGCAATTGCTGAGCGCTGCGTTCGATTACACGGCAGCTGAGGCAACAAAGCTGAAATCGGCATCGGGACGCGCACGCGGCGCCGTCATCCTGCTGGTCGATGAAGCCGACGCGCTCGCTCAATCACGCGAAGCTGCGCAAATGCACCACGAGGATCGCGCCGGGGTCAACGCCTTCATCCGGGGCGTCGATCGGCTCGCCAGTGCGCGCCTGCCTGCGGCGGTGATCATGTGCACCAATCGTCTGAGCGCGCTTGATCCCGCTGTTCGCCGCCGCGCGGCGGAGGTTTTGAGCTTCAGTCGTCCCAATGACGAACAACGCCGTCAGGTGCTGACCGATTGCCTTCAGCCGCTGGGGTTCTCGCGCGCGAATATCGACGCTCTGGTCGCGGCCACCGGCGCCAAGACCGGCGCTCACGAGTTCGGGTTCACGTTCTCTGACTTAACCCAGCGCCTTGTGCCTGCGATTGTGCTGGCTGCTTATCCCGGCGCAGCCGCCGACCCGGCTACGGCGCTGCATATCGCCAAGACCATGGCGCCGACGCCGCCCTTCCAAGACGGTAGGCCAGGCGAGCGTATCCAGCGGTGACCCAGGCCATCACCAGCCGCCGTGACGGAGACACGTTTCAAGCGCGCTTGTTCTGGCTGCGTGCCGCGTGCCTGCTGGATTCAGACAGCCCCATTATCAAGGTAGGGTTCGAAACCGGACCAAAGGCCTTCGACGACATCTGGGTCGACTACGACGCAAGCCGAAGCCCCCGTGACCAAGAGGGCCGACCGCTTCGGCGTGAACACGTCCAATGCAAATGGCATGTCTCGCCGAGCACCTACGGCTATCTCGATGTTGCCGATCCCGAGTTCATCAATGCGAACGCGCGCTCACTCCTGCAGCGCGCGCACGCGGCGCAGGTGACGCACGCGCCGGCGGGTGACGGCGTGCGCTTCAAGCTTCTCACCAATTGGAGAATTGACCGCGCCGATCCGCTGCGGGCGATCATTGGATCGCGGTCGAGCGCAATCCGTCTCGACCGCATGTTCACGTCCACGACCGACAACAGCAAGATCGGCGCGCTTCGCCAAGCCTGGCGCGAGCATCTTGGCGGCGACGACGAGACGTTACGCCTGCTTGCGCGCACGTTGGCTTTTGCAGAGGCCCCGGACTCGCTCGACGATCTGCGTGAGCGTCTGGATCATTTGTTCGGCTTTGTGGGGCTAAGGCGCATTCCGGCGCGGGAAAGTGCGTTCGTCTATGATGACGTGATCTATCAGTGGATGGCGCAGGGGCGATTGGAGTTCGACCGCGTGAGCATGCGCGAGGCTTGCGCACGCGAAGGACTGCTCGCAACCTCTGCTCCCCACCCCGTCACCTATGGCGTGAAGTCGTTCGAGCATCCCATCGACCGACTGGAGGATCGATGTGTGGGCGTGCTCGATTTTACGCCGGACTTCGATGAGCGTTTCATTCGCAACGACGCGGACTGGGCTTCGAAGCTCTATCCCGCAATGAAGCATTTCCTCATCGACACGGTCGCGGCGGCAGACCCGTTGCGGCTCGCGCTGGATACCCACGCGAGCCTCGCCTTCGCCGCCGGCTCAATCCTGAACATTAAGACCGGCCGCAAGATCGACCTGGAGCAACGCACGATAGCGCGCCGTGTCTGGTCCGCAGATGATGCCGACCCTGATCCTGCGTGGCCCCGCGCCGCCTTCAATGTCGTCGACCTCGCCAACGGCAAACCCGACATCGCCGTCGCCATCGGTCTAACGCATGACATCGCTGCCGACGTTCGCGCGTTCGTCGAGCGCGCGCTTCCGAACGTGGGCCGGATCCTTGTCTGCCAGCCTAGCACCGGGCCCAGCACACTAGCGGTGGCCGGGGGACGTCACGCGTTCGATCTCGCCGAAGCGACATCGGCCCAAATCTGCGCGACCTCGTCAGCAGGCCAGCGCCCTGCGATCCACGTGTTCATCGCCGCGCCCAATGCTTTCACATTTTTCCTTGGTCAGCGGCAGCCTGTTCTCGGGAAGCTCACGCTCTACGAATTCGATTTCGGGAACGGGCGCACGGGTTCGTATACGCCTTCCCTCACGCTTCCATTATCTAGCTGAACGCGGACCCGTGAGCATCACACGCTCATCTTTGTTTGGAAGGCGCAACAAATGACGTCCCGCAGCCCTCGCTTGATTTGGCGCCCACTCGGCGCGAGTCTTTGAGTCGCCATGCAGTTCAAAAACCTCAATCGTTTCCGCGTCGGCGGCACGGCCAAACAGATGCAACTCGCCGTGCCGCTGCCACGCACGCCTGACGGGCGCGTCTACCGTTATTCGCCAAACAAAGAGGCCCATCCGCGCCATTTCGTTCTCGGCGACGCCGTAGACGTAGAGATCGGGTCCGAGGCACGCGCCCGCATGAAACATGCGCCTCGATCAAATCAGACCGTCTGCCCTTATAGCGGCGTCGTGGCGGACGATGACGCGTTTACGCATCCTGAGGATCGGGACGCAGCGCTGGCCACGGTCAAGCACGCGATGCTCGAAGACGCGCGCGCGGCGTTCGGAAAGATGTTTGACGACATCGCCAATAAGCCCGGCAGCATGTTCACAGTGGAAAAGACTCGCTCCGCGTCCGCCCCGCGGCCTCGCTTTGCCCGCCGGGATTTGATGCGAGAACTGGTCTGCGATCATTGTGGCCGCGACTACGGCGTGTTCGCGATCGCTCTTTTTTGCCCGGATTGTGGAGCGCCCAATCTACGCCTTCATTTTCAACGTGAGGCCGAGCTGGTCGCCGCGCAAATATCGCTCGCTGACGAATTGCCTGACGAGCAGCATGAGCTTGCGTATAGGCTGATCGGCAACGCGCACGAAGATGTCTTGACCGCGTTCGAGACCACTCTGAAGACCGTCTATTATTATGGCATGGCGCAGCGGCCGGCAGGTTCGCCTGCGTTCAAGCCCGTCCTCAACGACTTCCAAAACGTAGAGCGCGCCAAGGCGCGTTATGTCGAGCTGGGCTTTGACCCTTTCGAAAAACTTGAAGACGAGGCGCTCGAGGCGCTGAAGCTCAATGTACAGAAGCGTCATATTATCGGACACAATCTCGGTGTCGTCGACGCAAGGTTCGCCGAGCACGCGCAAGATGCGCGGGTCGGGGAAACCGTTCGCCTGGTGGGTGACGACGTCCGCATCTTCGCAGGTCTTTGCCAGGCCGTTGTCGATCGGCTCGATGCGTTTCTTGCAGCCGGCGTTGCTGCTCCTCAAGCGGACGCTTCGGCGCCCGAGATCGGAAATGCGCGCATGTCACTTCCATTTGAACCTAATGCTCTTGCTCACCTGGGCCTCGGCGCGGTCGCTACCCGATTGGCTGTGTGGATCGCAGAAAACATCGAGAATGGGCGCGCGGGACCGATAAAATCTGATGCGGTGGCGCAGGCGTTCCAAGATGTGCCGCGAGGCGATCTCGATGAAGCGCTCGCAGAATTGGCCACCGATGGCTTCGTGACGCTCACGCGCACAATGGATGCCGGTCTGCCGCGAATATCCGTCACGCTTGATCTATTCGCGACTTTCGATCCCGTTGCGGTGGGCACAGATCCAAGCGGTGATTCCGCGTTGCTGGCTGGCTTTGCCTTGCAGATCGGAAATGGCGTTTCAGCCAAGGCGCTACACGACAAGACTGGCTGGTCCATACGCCGCTTCAACCCAGCTCTCGGCCTGCTGATCTCGCAAATCGATGATCGCCGTGTGAGCAAGAGCTACGACGACGCCTATCCCACCGGCTACTTCTCTCTGCTGCCTGAGGATCGCGTGGCGCTCAAACGCTATGCCGCAAGACTAGGACATGCTGTGCAGGAATGATTGCTTAAGGGGGACCGATCGCAAAGAGCGTCAGGACCTTTGACCGCGCCATTTAGATGGCCGCTTCGACCGAATTCGACGGGAGGCCGAACGTCTCATTTTGCCCATTTGAGGCGCCCCGCGCGGAGGTCTGCTTGCGCGCTTCATCGCCGTCCCGCGCATGTCGGTTTCTGCCCGCTAGACACATTGCGGACCAGTTCAACGTTCCGAAGTCGATTGCCGCTTTCGCCCTTCTGCATAGGCGTCAAGATCAATGGGGTCATATCCCACAAGCTTGCTCGTGATCTTCACGTAACGGGGTCCACGGCCCTCGCAGCGCATCTTGTCCAAAGTGGATTTCGACAAGCCGAGGCGCGCTGCCGCTTCGCGCACGCGCAACAATCCGTTTGGAGGCCGAGCGACCAAAGGCGCTGGTTTCGGCGTTCGCGCCGGCTTGGATTGGTTCGCCGGGGTTGGCAGCTGTGCGCCCGTGTCCGCCCCAACCGCTATGGCGTGCCGAGGCGCGGCGCCCAGTGTGGAGAAAAGGTCCGGCTGGGCGCGCGCTTGATCGCGCCCATTCTTGGCGTGAGGCTTGCGCTTCATGGCCGAAACCGCCGCAAGACGATATCACGCGTGACAAGCACCCGCACCGGCGCTCCCGCCCTGACATTGAGCGTTGGCCGAACGCTAAGTTCGCGATCGACAATGCGCGCGCCGGACTGGGCGGCTTGTTGAGCGGCGGCGTCGCCCAGGCTTTGACCGAACCCGTCCTCATCATCGCTCTCGGCTTCGTTGGCGCCGACGCTGATGATCGAGGAGAGCACGACTGCCGCGGCGAGCCGGTCCAAATGATTGTCGGTTCGATCGCGCAAGCCTGAAGCGCCGGAGGCGTCAGTCGCTTCCATGTGCTGGAGATCAATCGACCAGCCGTTCGGCAGGATCAGACGGTTCCAGGCGAGCACAATGCGATTGTCGCCATAGCGCACGCCATTGCTGTAAGTCCCGATCAGACGCGCGCCCTGCGGGACCAGCAGATGATCGCCGGTGACGCTGTCGTACACCGGCGCGGTGACCTGAGCGATGACGCGTCCGGGCGCGTCGGAGTTCAACGCCGTGACCAAAGCGGCGGGAATGACCTGACCGGCCTGCAGCGTGAACGGCGAACGTGGCGGCGTGAGGCGCGTTTCCAATTGTCCGCTGGCGTCGGCGTCGCCCGCGTTGCTGGCCCCAGCGCCGAACAGGATCGGCGAAGCACGCGCGATCAATTGTGGATCTGGCGGCGCGGGGGCCTCCGCCGCTTGCCGCGCGCCAAGCGGGGCCTGGTTAGCCCAGATCTCGTCTTGCGGCGGCAATAATTCATCCTCTGCCGCAAGCGGCGAGGTAAACGCGTCAAGCTCAGCGCGCGGCAAATCGGCGACATCGTATTGTGCAGACGCGCGCTCGATCGATTCCGGCGGCCCGCCCGCCGCGGCGACGGCGGTCTGGGCGGCGTCGCCGCGCCGGTCAGGCCGCTCCGACAAGCCGCTCAACAGCGCAAACACGACGATGGCGCCAGCGCCCGCGGTACCGGCCAGCAGCACTTTACGGGATAAGCGCTTGGGCGAGGGCGGACGCGACCGGATCGCGATGTCGGGCTCTTGGGTTGGCGCAATCGTCATCGCCGGCCTCCGATGTCGCGATCGATGCGGACGATGGTGGGAGCGCGCGCGCCGAGCCGCAGCTCGGCGCGCTCGAACACGCGGTCGAGCATGTAACGCTGGCCCTGCACGCGGAAATTTACGAGCTCAGCGCCTTCGCCGGTGATGACGAACACTGGCGGCATGTCGGCGGCGGCGACATCGGCGGCAAACTCGATCCAGGTGCGGCGGCCATCGTCGAACACACGTGTTGGCGTCCAGACCGGCGCTCGCCCGCGCACGGTGCGGACGCGGTAGCCGAAATTAAGCCGGTCGATGCCAGGAATGCCAGTGCTTTGCGCCTGCCCACCGGGATAGGACCAGGCCACTTGGGCCGCATACGCGTTGCCCGCTTGCGAGATCGCTTCGATCAAATAGGTGCGCCGATCGGTGATGAGCACGATATTGGTGCGCAGACCCGTTGTTTGCGGCTTCACCAGCACGATGGTGCGTCCGCCAAAGTCTGACTCGGCTTCCGCCTGAGTCACCATCCAGCGCGAAGTGTCGCCGGCGGCGATGTTGCTCAATGTTTCGCCGGGTTCGAGCAGAATGGTCGAGACGTAATTGGGGTTGGTGTAAAGCTCGTAGAGCGCGCCGGGCACGTAAGCGAAGGTCTGGCGCGCGGCGTCAAAGCCGTCTCTGGTCGGACGTTGGCGCGCAGCGGTGTTCGCCTCGGCTAGGGTTTCAAGCGGCGGACGCTCACGGCCACGCCGAACCTGCCGCTGCGGTTCTACCGGCGCCGGAGCTTCCACGATCGGAAGTGCGCCGCGCAAGTCCGCAGCCTGCTCGAGGCCGTCGCCTTCGGCGACAGGCGCGATCTCCGTGGTTACGCAGGCGGCGAGCGCCATCGACGCTACAGCTAAGAGAAGAAGACTTTTCATCGTTCGCGGCTCCAGCTGAAGTCGGAGATGAGCAAGCCCAGCGGGTTGCTGGCGATCTGATCGGCGGTGCGCGGCGCCCTTGTGGTGACGGTGAAGACGCCAGTGTAAAGCTCGCCGTCGCTTGTGCCGGTGGCGTTGGTGGCGCGCTCGACCCAGCTCACTTCCCAGGCATTGTCGGAGCGGGCGATAATCGAGCGGATATGCACCACACGCCCGACCCGGCCCAGCGACAAGAAGGGATCGTCCTGACGCGCGATCTCGGAGAGTTGCGCGGCAGCTTGCGGGGTCAAGAACTTGTAGGCTTCGAGCCAATTCTCGCGCAGCACCACGCCGTCGGTTGGCAAAGAACGCACCAAACGAACAAAGCGGCCTAGATGATAGGCGATCTGCGCTTGGCTCGGGCTCCAGCGGCCGTCGGCGGCGCGCACATTCATCACCTGCCCTTCGGGGCTGACTTCGACGATGTGCACAAAGGTGCGTTGCTGCATCGCGATCATGATGGCTGAAGCGCCGAGCAGCGCGGCCAGGCCCAGGCTTGCAAACGCAATTGTGCGCCACGACCGCGCCGACAGCACCGCCGACCCCATGCGTGCGTCCCATTCTTGCTGGGCGCGCCGGTAGGGCGTGTCGGCAGGTTGCGGCGCGAAATTCTGCGCTGGACTTCGGAAAGGAAAGTTCATGGATTGCCCCCACTTGAAGCTTTGGACGGCGGCGCCGGACGCGGCTGCATCGCAGAATAATCGACAGCGCGGCCGCCATTGCCGCCGCCAGAGCCGCCGCCCGACCCACGCGGACGCGAGCCGCCGACCATGCGCGCCGCCCCGCCGCCAAGCGCGCGCGCCGCGCCGACCATGGTTTTGGTCGCGTAATAGGCCGCAGCGCCGCCGGCGACGGCGGTGACCGCGCCGCCGACGCCGGCGCGATAGGCGTCATTGCCAGCGAGATGCGGCTGGCCCGACACCACTTCGCTGGCGAGCTGAGGACCGAACCAAGCCAGCGCCAGCACGGTTAGTCCGAACAGGAGCACGTTGAGCGCACCGCCCGCGTCGAGCGAGAGCGTCGCCGGCAGCGTATTGACGAAGGTGACCGAGACCGACGCGACCAGCGCCAACACGAAGAGCCGGATGGCGCAGCCGGCGACCCATCCGAGCGGACGTTCGGCCACCCACGCGGTGCCGTTGAACACGCCCCAGGGCAAAGCCACGAACGCCGCCAGGCTGCCGAGCTTGAAGGCGATCAGAGAAACGAAGAGCTGCAGCGCCAGCACGAAAAAGCCCAGCGCCACAAACAGAGCGGCGATGAAGATGAGCGCCATGGGAATGGCGTCGGTGAAAATGTTCATGCCCTCGGCGAGCGCGATAGTGCGGCCAAACAGTTCAACGCCGATCTGGCCGACGCGTCCTGGATTGTGCAGATCGGCCATGCTCATGGCGCCGCCGCCGGCGTTGAGACCAAGTTGTGCGCCGGAGCGCACGATGACGGTTGAGAGGCTCGCCCAATTGTTCACCAGGAAGGCGAACAAGCCGACAAACAGCACTTTGCGAAAAAACGGCGCCATTGGCGCTTCGCCCGCCAATGCCCATTGCACGCCGGCCAAGGTGATCGAAATCGCGATCAACGCATTCAGCACGTAATTCACATCGCCTTGGATCAAACCGAAGCCGGAATTGGCGACGGCCAGAAATTGATCCAGGAACGAATTGATGGCGGCGCCTTCCATCGCCTCAATCCTCGAACGCGGAGCGCGCCGGCGCGGTGGCCGCGCTCGATTGGGCTGGGAAGGCGCGGCGCTGGATTTCGCGCGCTCGCTCTTCGCGCGCCAGGCGCTCCATGCGCTCGGTTTCCAGCGCGCGGCCTTGGGCGATCAGCAGCGCGTGAATCTCAGTGAGTTGCGCGGCGCTGACGCCCAGCAATTGATTGCCGGCCTGAATGGCGCCGGTTTGGCCTTCGCTTCCCGCCGAAGATTGCAGCGCCCGATCGATATGGCCCTGCGCGCGCTCAATCGAAGCCGCCGCGCGCGCTTCAGCTTGCATGGCGCGCTCGAGGCTGGCCCGGCTCTCTGCCATCCATTGATCGGATTGGCCCAGAATTTGGTCGAGATCGAACGCCTCCCAGGTTTCGGGATAGAGCGTGCGCAGATCCTCGCTCAGGCTATCGATATCGAAGGCGATGCCTTGCGCGGTTTGAAACAGTGCGCGCGCCTCTTGGATCGATTGCGACAATTCCGGCGAGAGCTGCAACGGATTTTGCCGCAGCATCGCCGTCGCCTGCTCGATCTGGCGAATCTGATTGCGGATCTGTTCGAGCGCGCGTGTGGCTGACAAGAGGTTTTGCGCGTAATTGGTCGGATCATAGACGATCCGTTGCGCGCCCGCCGGCGCGGGCGCCGCTAGAACCAGCGCGGCGAGAGCCGTACTTAGGGTCAAGGATTTCCATCGTCTAAGCATGAAAGCGTCCCCCTACTCGGCCGCCACCAGTGCGGCGGTCGGCTTGGATTGAAGTTGGTTCTGAGAGGCGGCCGCGAAGCGGCGCATCGCTTCCGCTGCATCGCCCAAGCCGCGCGCTTCGCACCAGGCTTCGGCGAAGCCGCCTGATCCGCGCTCAACCAATGCGTCAATGACTTGATGGTCCTCGGGCTTGGAGGCGCCGACAAAAGCCAAAGCGGCAGGCCCAAGGCCCAGTTCGAACAGACGGCAGCCGTCGCGGCTCACCAGATAATAATCACGCTTGGGGGTTGCATTGGCGATGAGCTCGATCTGACGGGCGTTGAGACCCAGCCGCTCGTAGAAGGCGCGCGAACGCGGTTCGCGGGCGCGATCGTTGGGCAGGAAGATGCGGGTCGGACATGCTTCAATGATGGTCGAAGCAATGGTCGAGGTCTCGATGTCGGCCAGCTCTTGACTTGCGAACACCACGGCGACGTTGCGCTTGCGCAGCGTCTTCAGCCAATCCTGGATTTGCGCAGCAAAGAACGCATCCTTCAAGAAGAGCCAGGCTTCATCCAGGATCAGCAAAGTCGGCTTGCCGGTGAAGCGACTCTCCAACACGTGGAAGAGCGCGGCGAGCACCGCGCCCGCCGCGGCTGGCCTGCGCATCAGCTCATCCATCTCGAATGCCTGCACCCGCCCGTAGCCGAGCGAGGATTTTTCAAGATCGATCAAGCGCCCGTGCGGCCCGGCATGGGTGAAGGGTTCGAGCGCGGCGCGGACCGAAGCGTCCTGCACCAAAGCCGCCAGCAATGTCAGCGTCCGGTCCTCGACCGGACGCGCGGCCAAAACCTCGAGCACCTTCCACAGTTCGGCCCGCACTTCAGGCGTCACCACGACGTGAGCGTTGGCAACAAGCCCGGTGATCCAATCGAGCGCCCAGGCGCGCTCTTCGGCATCGTCGACGCGCTCCAGCGGTTGAAGACCAAGAGCGCCCTCTTCGCCAAGGTCGAAGAAATCGCCGCCAAGCCCCAGAATGGTCGCGCGCGCGGAACGGCCCTTATCGAACAGATAAACTTGCGCGTCGGCGTAACGCAGCCATTGCGCGGCAAGGGTGGCCAAGAGCACCGATTTACCGGCGCCGGTCGGCCCCACGATCATGGTGTGGCCGACATCGCCGACATGGAGGTTGAGCCGGAACGGCGTTGCCCCATCGGTGGCGGTCAACATCAGCGGCGCTGCGTCAAAATGGGCGTTGCGCTCGGGGCCAGCCCACACTGCGCTGGTTGGCAACAGATGGCCAAGCGACGGCGTCAGCAGAATCGGCCGGCGCACATCGGCATAGGCCGAGCCCGGCAACGAGCCCAACCAAGCCTCGACCGCGTTGACGCTTTCGACCTGGGTGACAAAGCCCAGACCATCGGCGACCTGCTGAATTTGGCGCACCGCATCGTTGGCGGCGTCTTCGTTGTCTTCGGCGACAATGATGGTGAGCGTCGCATAGCCCGCACTGACAGCGTCGGCGCCGAGCTCCTGCAAGGCGATGTCAGCGTCAGCGGTCTGGTTGGCGGCGTCATTGTCCTGAAGCGCCGATTCTTCTTTGAACAATGCTTCGCGCAGCATGGTGGCGAGGCCCTTGCGCTTGGAGAACCAACGCTTGCGAATCTTTTCCAGTTCGCGCCGCGCCTCCTCGCGGTCGAGCGGCAAGAACCGCGTCACCCAGCGATAGGCGATCGGCAGACGGTTCAAGCCATCGAGCAGACCGGGCTCGGTCTCACTCACGAATGCGCGCACCGAAATAACGCGCAGATGCTTGGCGCCGAGTTTCGGCGCCAAGCCGCCCAAGAGCGGCGAATCTGGCAGCAGCGCATCGAGGTGAAATGGGGTTGCGGGAACCGCGACCCGATGCGGCCGCTCCGAGATGCAATCGTGGAGATAAGTGAGCGTCGCTTCGTCCGACAGCCAATGCGCTTGCGGCATCAAGGTTTCAAACAGCGCCAGACACTGATCGGTCTCTTGCACGAAACACTCAAGCTGAAGGCGATAATCCATCGCCGGGCCCGGTTTGGCATCGCCGCCCTCAAACAAAACGCTTTCGAGCTTGCCTTGCCGCTCCGCCGGCGGCAGCCAAGCAAGGGTCAGGAAATACCGGCTTTCAAACCGCGCCCCGGCTGTCTCAAACATTTGCCGGCGTTCTTCATCGATCAGCCATGACAAGGGATCGGGCCAGCAGGCGTCGAGATAGCCCGGCGCGCGGGCGCGGCGGGCTTCAACATGTAAACACCAGCCTGACCCAAACCGCTTCAGCGCATTGTTGACCCGCCGGCTTGCGCCATCGAGTTCGGCAAGCGTCGACGAATCAAGGTCAGGTCCGCGGAACGCCAAGGTGCGCTGAAAGGCGCCGTCCTTGTTCAGAACAATGCCGGGCGCGACCAGCGCCGCCCACGGCAGGTAATCCGCAAGCTTGGCGCCGGTTTGCGCATAGGGACGAAGATTGATCATCGTTACACCGCGAAATAGACGGGCTTGGCCAAGTGCCGCGGCCACGTGTCGAGAAACCAAGGATCGCGCGCCGCCGCCCAGGCGGCCGCGCCCTGCAACACCAGCCAGAGCGGCAAGCCGACCAGGGGCTGCTGCAGCCCCAACCCAACCGCCGCGCCAATGGTGGCGTTCATGATCGCAAACCCGCGCGGCACGCCGCCCATCAGGATCGGACGCGTGAGCGAGGTGCGCAGCGGCAGGCGATAGCCTTCGGGCTCTTCGAGCATGGCGCGGTCTCCCTCTAGATCAGCGCGCCGCCGGCAAAGCCGAAGAAGTCGAGGAAGAACGAGACCGCCGCGAACATGACCGCGATCCCCAAACCGACAAAGGCGAGCTTTCGAACCCCGCCGCCGCCTTCGGAGAACATGATCGCTGTGCCCGCGACGACGATGGCGATGACCGCCGCCGCGCGCGCAACCGGCCCGGTGATCGAATCGACAATTTGTTCGAGCGGGCCTTCCCAGGGCATGCCCGATCCTGACGCGTAGGCCGGCGCCGCGAAGGCAAGCCCAGCAAGCGTCCAACCCGCGAGCTTCGCGAGTTCAATACTCCGTCTCATGATGTCACTCCTTCTCTCGATCGAGGGCGTTGTTCGACGATGTCGGCGATCACGCGCCCGCCCCGCCCTTCCTTGCGCGTGATGAAAACAATGAGATCGACGGCCGATTGAATGAGCCGCGTCGGCGGGGTGGGCGTCGCCTCCATGCAAAGATCTTCAAGCCGCGCCAACGCATCGGCGGCCGAGTTCGCATGCAGGGTCAGCAATCCGCCGGGATGGCCGGTATTCCAGGCCTTCAGCACTTCGAGCGCCGCGCCATCGCGCACTTCACCGACCACGATGCGATCGGGCCGGAGGCGCAGCGTCATCTGCACCAGGTCGCGCATGTGGATCGCCGGCGCGGTGCGCTTGGTCAGCAATTGCACTGCGTTGGCGCTGGCGGTCTGCAGCTCAGCGGTGTCTTCAAGAATGACCACGCGCGACTGGACAAAGCCCGGTTCGGCCAAAAGCGCGTTGAGCAAAGTGGTCTTGCCCGATCCGGTTCCGCCGGCGACGACGATGTTGCGCCGCTCAGCCACAGCTTGGCGCAACAGGTTTGCTTGCGCCGGGGTCGCCACCCCTTCCCGCACATAATCGTCGAGCGTGAAAATCGTTTCTGGCCGTTTGCGCACCGCCAGGATGGGCGCGGCGCTCAGCGGCGGCAGCAGCGCCTGCACCCGCGCGGCGCTGTCAGGCAGGATCGTCGCCAGCATCGGCCGATCGGGGCCGACGGTTTCGCCAGCTTCGTGCGCCAACAGACGAATAGCGGCTTCGCAATCAGCCGCGCTGACCCGGGCCCCGGTGTCCTGGAGACCGCAGCCGACGCGATCCAGCCAAACCGCGCCGTCGGCATTGATCAACGCCTCGACAACGTCACCTTCAAGCAAAGCCGCCGCGATCGCAGGCCCAAGCGCGCGATCAAGTGCGGAACGCCGCCGCGCGACGCCGATGGCGCGCGCGTTGTTCATCGCGCCGCCTCCGCGTCTGCTGTTTCTTCGCCCTCAACACTGATCACGTCGCCCAACGCGCCATTGGCGATTGAGCGGCCGGGCTGAAGACCGCCCTCGACCAGATCGAGGAAGCGTTCGAACCGGTTCTCAGCGCTGGCGGCGACGCTTTCGGCAAGCGCGTCATCGACCGGCGGATTGTGTTCGAGCCACACCCGCACAAAGACCAGGAGGCATTCCTTCATCAGCATCGAATCGCGCTGCAGCTTGTCGACGCGTGTCTCGATGCGATTGAGCTGGCGCTTTTGCGTCTCGGCCGCTTTGGCCTGAACCGCCTCGACGCCGGACGCGAGTCTCAGCCGCACCGATTCAGCGATCAGGCTCGATTCCGACCGGCCTTGCGCACGCGCCACGCGCGCCACTTCACGGGCCAGATCGGGTTCGAGATAGGTGCGGATGCCGGTCGCGCTCATCAGCTTAGACTCCGGTCCGGCGCGCGCGCCGGGATTTGGACGACGCATCGGGCGGCGGCGCCTGATCGGTTTGTTGGCGGAAACCAGCCAGCGCCTGCTCCGAGATCGACATCGGCGCTTCGAAGAGATCGCCCTGCGATCGTGCCCGCGTGGGTTTCGGTCGCTCGGAGCGAACGGCGAACTTCTTCTCCGCTGGTAAGCGGCCCAATGCGCGCACCGCTTCCCAATCATGGCTGGTGGTCAGCTTGAGTGTGGCGCGCGTGGGCGGACGCAGCCGCGCGCGGAAGATCGGCTCTTGGTCGAACTTGAGCTTCTTGGCGCGAATAGGTTTTGCGCCCGAGACGAAAATCAATTGCTGATCGCGCGGCAGCGCCCGCACGTCGCCTGGCAAGAGGAGCGGGCGGCGTTCTTCACGGATCGTGGTTGAGCCTTTGCGCCAGCCCAGAAACGATTTCGGCCGGGTGTGGGTTTCGCTCTCGCGCAGCTCCCAGACTTCACCCGCCATCTCGGCGATACGCTTGGCCGTTTCGCCGTCAGCGGCGGCGAAGGCCGTGACGATCCCGCAATTGTCGAGAATGACATTGTCGCGCCCATAGGCGCGGATGATGTGATTGAGCGATTGGCAGACGAGATAGGCCTTGATGCGATAGCCAGCCATCGCGCCCATCGCCGTCTCGAAGAACGGCATGGCCCCGAGTTGGGGAAACTCGTCAAGCACAAGCAGAAGGTCGTGCCGTTTCGGCAGCGCGCTGGCCTCATGCATGGGATTGGCTTTCCATGAGGCGGCGGGCGATCTGATTGAGCATCAGCCGCATCAACGGCATCAGACGCTGCGCATCCGATGGCGGCGGTTGCAGATAGAGCGTCACCGGCCGCTGGCGACACATCAGATCGGCAATGCGAAAATCCGAACGCGCGGTGCGGTCCGCAACAATCGGATCGGCGAACAGTCCAAAGAACGATTCCGCTGTCGCTTTCACGCCCGATTGCAGGCGCTCTTCGCCGGCGAGAAAGCTCTCGGCCGCATGCAGAACTTCGGGATGCACTTCCGGCCGCCCCGTTTCGGCATTGAGCCGATGCAAGGTCGTGCGCATCTCTTCGGCGGTGGCGCCAAGATCGGCCAATCGCTCGCGCACCACGGCGAGGGTTTTGCGCTGCGGCGGTTCGACATAAAGGACGTGCAAGATGACGCCAACCAGAACTTGCTTGGCCGAACGGTCCCAGAAATCGTGATGGCGGCGGTCGCCGGCCGGATCGACGATGATTTCGACAATGTTTTGGACGTCGCGCACTTCGTTGGCGCCGCGACGCACTTCGAACAGCGGATTATAAGACACAGAGTCCGCCCGCGTTGGCGCAAACGAGATCACCTCGCCCAGCGTCGCGCGGAAACCCGCGGTGCCGGGAAAATTGTGGCGGCCGTCGCCTTCGGCGAGTTCGCCTTTGACATCGAGCACCACGGCCGAGCCGGGCCATGCCAGCAAGGTCGGCACCACATGGCCCCGCCCCTTGCCGGAGCGCGACGCGCCGATCAGGAGCTGATGTTCGGGGCCGTCATAGGCCAGCACTTCGCCGTCGAGCTTGCCAAGGATCGTTCCGCGCTCAGCAAAGAGGTTGGCCGCGCTCGCGTCTTCTTGCGACGCCCAGGCGCGTACGCCGAACGGCTTGATCTCAAGACCTTGACGCGCGCTCAGGACGGCGATCAGCACGCCGCCTGCAAAGCCCATGAACACGATGAGATGCGCGATGGCGAACGGCTTTGGATAGGTTTCCGTCCAATGCCGCGACCATTCGATCAGCGCCCAGGGCGCGTAGATACGCGTCTCGCCCCACACCACCAGCGGCGACCCGAGCGCGGCTTGGCCGTCGAACACGCCGGCGATGAATTGCGTCGCCGCAGCGAGGCTTAGCAACGCCCCGAGAGCGGCAATTGCAAGCACCGGAAGTTTCGCACCAAGGGACACGAGGAGCCGCCCACGTCTTCTTCACCTTGGTCAGCCGGAGCAATGGCGGCGCCCACGCCCGCCGAATCTTCTTCGGCGCCTGCCGCCGCTTATTCGGGTCTGGCCGAAGAACATTCGGCGCGGTGTTTCAAACTTGGCGTGATGCTCTCTAGCCGTCTCAGATTGGCTCAGGGCCCGTCGATGTCGATCGGTTGGGGCGGAACGGCTGGCGCACCTTTACGCAGTCGGTAACCACCGACATATGTTTGACGACCACATCGAGACCAGCGTCGCGCGCCTCTCTCATGAACGCGCTCCACGCCGTCTGCGACCGAGCCAGCACGTGCAGCATGAAGTCCTGCGGTCCTGCGACTCTGTGGGCTGACAACACCTGCTCCGCAGTATGGAGACGTGCAAGGAAATCATCGACATCCCGCCCGGTGTGCTCTCTGACTTCGACGTCTATCCAGGCGTCGAAACGTGCACCAAGCGCACTTGCGTCAACAAGCGCCCGATAGCCGCGAACAATCCCAGCGCTCTCCAATCGCCTGACTCGTTCGTGGCAGGCGGACGCAGAGAGGCCAACTTGCACAGCAAGGTCTTTGTTTTTGATCCGGCCGTCCTTCTGTAGGGTGTCCAGGATCTGACAGTCGACATTGTCTAGCTGCAAATGCGCCTCCCAAGGACGAGAGGACGTTCAAAGAGCGCGCGATCGTGCGGAATCGCGCTTTGCCCTCGCAGCCAGCGCCTCCAGCCCTCGTCTTTCGCGACTGCAGCCCCAATCGGCAGTGATTCACGCGCGCGCGGAAGGTCTAATGTGCGGGTAGCGATCCTATGCCGGCTATCGGCCACCCGAAATGGGTGGAGCGTGGAAGCTGCGCCTCAGCCACGGTAAGCTTCGGTCGTGTCCCAATTTGGCGCACGGCTTCCCCAGCCAATCGCCGTCGTGTTCGCGAAGGCTTAAGCAGAAATTGCTAGGCAGAGGTCTTTCCATCTTAGGGCTTCCCATGCGCATTTTGCGCTCGCCATTTCCGCACGTCCCGGAGCGATCGAGCCCGCTGACGGCCGCGCGCCGTCAATTGCTGCTCCTCATCTCCTCTTTAACATTCGTGGTCGCGGCGGCCTGGGTGAGCCTCTCCATCGGCACGATCGGCTCCGATCGGCCATTGTTTCTATTGTTTTGTACGGCTGCGCCGCTCTTCTTGGTTGTCTTTCCAGTCATGGCTTGGAGAAGTTGGGGCAATTTCGATGTGTTGGCGCACGCCTTTCTTCTCGTTCTTTTCGTCCTGATCGTGTTTGTCGCCGCCTCAGTAGGCGGCGCGGTATCGACGACATCGTTCTTCCTGGTGCTCGTGCCGACGCTCGCGACCTTATTGATCGGCGCGCGCGCCGGCGCGGCATGGCTGGCGGCGGTCCTCATCAGCTACGCCGGCTTTTACTTCGCTCAGGAGATGTTGCCCGCGCCAACGTATGCACTCAATGCCGCAGAGATCTCGCGTTGGAATGCCTTGACGCTCTCGCTGGTCGCCGGCGCGCTCGCATTCTCCGTGGTCATCTTTCGGCGCGCCATCCAGCGCGCGAGCGAATTGGCGCATCAGGCCGACCAAGCCTCGCTTGTAGCGGAGCAACAGCGGCTGGTGGCTGAAGAACTGGCGCTCGCAAAGTCGGAGTTCATCGCCAATGTCAGCCATGAGTTTCGCACTCCGCTCAACGCGATCCTTGGCTATAGCGAAATGTTGCTTGAAAATGCCGAAGCGGACCAGCGCGATGAGGACGCCGCCGACGCCCATCGCGTGCTCGCCGCCGCAGCAAGACTACAGCTCATGGTGAAGGGCGTGCTCCGCTTGTCCGGCGCAGAAGCCGCCTCCGAGGCGCCATTCGCCTGCGACGTTGATGCGCTGGTCTCTGAGACTGTGCGCGCGATGCAAACGGTCGCGGCGCACAACTCCAATTCTCTTACCAATGCCAGCAGCGCAGCGGGCGTGTGGCACTGCGACGGCGGCAAGATTGAGGAATGCCTACGTCATCTCATCGACAACGCGTGCAAGTTTACTAAGGATGGTTCCGTCGTCGTCACCCCCTCTTTGGAGCGCGACGTTGAGCGGACGTGGCTATGTGTTGCGGTGGCGGACACGGGCGTCGGCATTGCTGAAATCGATTGGGAGCGGCTGTTTCGACCCTTCGGCCTGGTCGATTCCTCGGCGACTCGCGCACAACAGGGCGCAGGGTTGGGGCTTGCGATCACCCGCCATCTCGCGCGCGGAATGGGCGGCGACGTGAGTTTTGCCAGCGCGCCGGGAAAGGGCTCCACCTTCGTATTGCGCATTCCCGCCACCGAAGCCGACACAAACCGCGCCGATGACGCCGTGGACGCGGCGGCGCGCGCCGCTTAGCAGCGCCCGCTGGCGAAAACGGCGGCGCTCGATAAGGGGGCCTTGCGCATTTGACGCTCGATTCTACGCCGCCTCTGCGCGCACGCCGGCGAGCGCGGCCGTGATAGCGCGCGCCAAAATCGGAAATGTCGCGGGCTTGACAAGGAATGCATCGGCGCCGAACGCCAAGGCCGCGCTACCGATGGCGTCGCCCCCGGCTGATAACGCGATGATCGGCGTATGCGGGGCTCGTGTTCGCAAGCGCTCGACAATCACAGCGTCCGCCAGCCCCGGCATCTGCAGGTCCGTGACAACAAGGTCGGCTGGCGCCTCAAGCTGAGCCTCGGCGGCGGCCCAATCGGCGGCTGCATCAACCACGAAGCCGAGATCCATTAGCGCAAATTGCGTCGCGTCCCGCACCAGCGGATCATCATCGATCAATACAATTCGACGTGGCGTTGACATGGCAATCGATCCGAACCGCAGAACGCGGGAAGACCACCGATGTAGACGCGATTCGTTAAGCGGGCGCGTCGGCGCACTAACCATCGCGACCTAAGACGACCGTTATAGCCCAGACAAATGACGCGACCGGGGCGGCATCCCGCGGCACGCCCGCATCCTTCTTAGGCCAACCTCGCGCCATGCGGCCGACCTGCACACCGCGCCGGGCCTCCCTCCATCGCACGCCGTCCGGCTTGTGCGGTCAAGCTAGCCCGCTTCGCCGGTATCGACGCCTATCAGGACGAAGGCGGTGCGGTGGTCTCCGATCTGTACGCCGAGGCCGACGGCGACGGCACGCGCTGGCTCGCTGTCCGCTACCCAGTTTGGGCTGGCGGCGCACAGGGTCACTAACAATTCTTTACCATTTTGCCGGCCATGTTCGCGCGCTTCTTTGGTCTAGCGAGCGCAGCGTCCATGAGTCTGTTTGATGAAGCCTTTGACGGTCCCCCAGGGCTGGCGCTCGGGCACTCCGCTATCGACGCGCTGGGGGCGCAGACGCTTCCAACCACGCCCGCCAATTATGAAATCTGGGTGACCCATCAGCTCGGGCGCCATCCCGACCTCAGCCGTGAACTACAGGCGCGCATAGCGCGGGGCGAACCGCTCTCCGCCGCATTCTTGGAGGACTTGTTCGAACGCTACTTTGCAAATACGCGCCTCTCCCTGCAGCTGATCGAGGCTGGTGAAAGCATTGCGCGCGAACTCACCGATGTGGCGGCGACTTTGAAGGACGCAGGCAGTGAAGCTGGCGCCTACTCCAACGCCCTCGACACCGCAGCCAGCCAGTTTGAGCAGGGAATAGACCCAAAGACATTTCGCGCGGTGGTCACTCAGCTCGCCGTCGCCAGTCGCGACATGGCAGCGCGCAACAAAGAGCTGGCCGAACAGATGGCCGCGTCCTCACGCCAGGTGGATACGCTGCAAGCCGCGCTGCAAAGCGTGAAAGTGGAGGCCCTCACCGACAGTCTGACTGGGCTGGCCAACCGCAAACAATTCGACGCGGCCCTGCGGCGACGGATTGAGGAGGCGAATTCGGGCGGCAGCCAGCTTTGTCTGATGATGTGCGACATCGACCACTTCAAGCGCGTCAACGACACTTGGGGGCATCTGGTCGGCGACCAGGTCATTCGCTTCATCGCAAACCAGATGCAACAAATGGCGCAAGGCGACTGCTTGTGTGCGCGCTATGGCGGCGAAGAATTCACAGTCATCATGCCTAGGAAGACGCTTCGCGAGGCAAGCACGTTTGGCGAGGCCTTCAATCGCAAAGTGAAGGCGAAAGTTCTGACCCGGCGCTCAACTGGCGAGAGCCTTGGCCAGGTCACAGTTTCAATCGGCATTGCCCAGTATCGTTTAGGCGAAAGCGTATCAGACTTGATCGGCCGAGCCGACGCGTGCCTCTATTCTGCCAAGCGTGGCGGGCGAGATCGCGTCACTACAGAGGAGGAAAGCAACCGCACCGCCGCATAGCGGCTGATCGAGCCGTCCAGTTTCAAGCGGTAGCCGCGACCGAAACTGCGTCGCGTTCCGCGATCTCGCCCACTTCGCGGGCAAGTTCGGCGAAGACAGCGGCGCCCTCGGCATCGAAACCAAGTTCGCCGTCCATGTCCAAATCCGAAGCAATTTCATCGATCCGCGATGAGCTAGGGATTTCGGTGCGAAACATGTTGAACTCGCGGCCGTCGCCGCTCGCGGCCTCGCGCATTTGCCTCAGCATCTGCTGATGGTGCTTGGTTTGCTTCACCTTGTTGGCGGCCACCCAAGGGAGACGCTTGGCGGTCGCCGCGCGATCGTTGCTGCTCCAACTGACGCTCCTGCAAAAGGCCAAGAGGCCAAGATTGGACACGTAGTCCGGGACTGTCGGAACGATCAAGACGTTCGATAGACGCAGCGCTGCTTCGGTCATGGCTGAAATGCCCGGCGCGGTATCGAAGATGATCGCGTCGTAGTCGTTCCGTAGAGTGTCCAGCTGTTGTTCCAACAAGTCGCTGGCTACGCGCTCCACTTCGAGCAGATTGCGATGGCGCCGCGACAGAAAGACGATGAGTTCGCGCTCGACGATGCGTAGGTTTGGGCTGGACGGAATGACGAAGAGTTGCTCGGCCATAGCTTTGGCCGGGCGCACGCGCTCTTTCAGATTGACCTCTTTCCCGAACACGATTGCGTCCTCAAGAAAACAATCGACCGTGCGCCCGCTATCGATGGCGGCGGTGAGGTTTGCGTAGCCGCAAAGCCAAAACGACGCGTTGGCTTGCGCGTCGAGGTCAATCAGAAGGACCTTGGCCCGCTTGCCAACGCCGGCTAGCGTCTGCGCGAGCGCCACTGACATCGTGGTCTTACCAACACCGCCCTTCATGTTGGCGACGCAAATGATTTTGGCAGCCATGTTCAGCCCCGACGGCAACAGCGCGCTCTCTCTGAACCCGCCGAATTGACCTCATCGCGAATCTATCCACAGTTTGACGGATTGTCATTTGGCGAGGTGCATCTCCAGCTCGGCCCGGGCGATACCCAAATTGGGTGGCGGTGACGCAAATCAGCCCGGCAGGTTTGCGCAAAGCTTTGGGAGACTAAGGAGTTGGCGTCATGCCTGAAGTGTTGCCGCCAGAACTGCGCCCGCGTGTGTTCGCGGCGATCGAATTATTCCTGGATTTAAATTTCATCACCCGCGACCTTGTGGGCGGCGACCTCGATTCAACCGCGATCTATTTCTGCGTGGCCGAAGCGACCATGCGCCCGCTCGTCCTCGGCAAACACCCGCCCCAAACCATGCGCTTGGTTGAGCCGCCGGAGTCGCTGCGCGGCTCGATTTCTCGATTGCAGATTGCCGACCGCACCGGTCTGGCGCGCGAAACCGTGCGACGCAAGACCAACGCCTTGGTGAAGACAGGCCTGTTGACCGAAGATTCCGACGGACGCGTTCGCACCACCCGCAATTTGGGCGATGCCAACGTGCAGAAGGCGGCGCATGACGCCCACGCGGCCGTTGAGCGCTATCGGACCCGCTTGATTGAACTGGGCGCAGAAGCAAACGAAAAATGACGCCGCCGCGCCGCCGCCGCTCTAGGACGCCTCTGGCGCGCCGTCGGGACAGACGAAGGGAGTCGCTTACATGCGGGTGTGTGTTGTCGAGCGGGACGAGGCGTTCAATCAGATCCTATGCCAACTGGCCAACGCCGGCCATCGGGTCGCCACTGCTTACAACGCCAATGCCGGATTGCACCGCCTCGGCACGGACGTGTTCGACGCGCTGGTCTTGGGCATCAGCGCCTCCCACACCAGCGGCAATAGCATCACGGCGTGGATCCGTCAGGTCTACCCGGAACTCAAGATCATCATCGTCGCCAGTGTGCCCGAGCTAATGCAGTCGAGCGCTCGCGAACGCCTGAGCGAACTGGGGGCCGACGCGCTGCTCTTGCGCCCTTTCGACGGCGCGCAACTTATCGAAACATTGCAGAGCGCGGTCGCCGGCATGCCTGACGCCGGCTAGCGCAAAGCAGGGAGAGCAACTGCCCAAGCGCGAAGCTTGTGTACAAAAAATTGCGGTCCGCCTGAGGGGACCGCCAAGTCAACGGGTGACCGCTCGGGGACAGCGGCTACACAACGCTATCGGTCAGCGCTTCATGCAGCAAGCGCGCATGTTCGACGAGGCAGGTCCCAGGTTCCACCGTGTGGGTCGATCGCCGAAGGCGCGCCGGCGCCGCGCCAACGCGCGGCTGTCACCGCAAAGCCGTCAGAGCGCTGGCCGTCAGTTCCTGCATTTCTTCGACATCTTTCGAGCACAAGCCGCCCTTGGCCTGGCTCTGCGTCAGCTTGGTTTGGACGAGCGCCAACTGGGCGGCAGCCTCCCGCTGGTCATTGCTGCGCGCGGCGGCCGTGGCCACCGTAAGGCGGAGGTGAAATTGGGCGATCGCCTCGCGCGCTGTGGCTACGTCGAGCACGCGCAGGTGAAGTTGCCGGAGCAGAACCTCCACGGCTGGAAGATTGCTCGAAAGGTCTTTCTTGCGCCGCTCAAACAGCCTGAATTTCTTGATGCGCCGGCGATCAGGCCCGACGTACGACCGCAGTTCAATCCAGCGCACCAGCACCCTCCCCGAAAGTCCGCATTCCTAGCATGACGCTGGTAACCACCGCCTTTAGCCTAACGGATAAACGGCGTTAACGGCGGTCGCTCGCGTTCTAGGGCGCGGCGGCCGCGCGAAGCCTGGTACGCGCTAACATGACAAGTGCATGGCTAACGCTGGTTTACGGCGTTTTTGAATAATCCGTGAAGGCAAGCATGCTAGCGTCCCCGCGCCAAAGCTGTCGCGCACCCGCGGCAGCACACACAGGATGCCGAGATGGTTGAGGCCGCAGCCAGCGCCGTGCGAACGACCGCGATCGATATCATCTCCACCGCCAAGATTTTGGCGGTGGTGACGGCCATCTTTGGCGTCATGTTTGGCTTCTCGGAGAGTGCGCAATTCCTGCTTGGCTTGATGATGCCGATGTAGATCGGCGGCGCATCTACGCCGATTCCTTAAGCATGCCGCGATAGGTTAGCCATCTCCTAACCGAGCGCCGCATGCCGCCTGGCCACTTTGACCTATTTCGACAGCGTTTCCTGAGCGCGGTGGCCGCGTTTGCGGTCCTCGCGGCGATGGCCGCAATGCCCGTGGAGCTGCGCGCCCAGGGGATGCTCGCCTCGGTGACGATCATCTGTTTTGCGCTCGCGGCGTATTTCGGCGGCGGCTACGGCTACATCCGCGTTTTCGCCGTGTTGCTCACGGTGTTCACGAGCACACGCTACATGTTTTGGCGCGTCCAGGAAACTGTGCCGTTCGACACCCCCGTCAACGCCGTGTTCGGACTGACATTGTTTGGCGCGGAGATCTACGGCTACGTCATCCTTTTGCTTTCGGTGTTTCTCTGCACGGACGTCATCGACCGCAAGCCCGCGATCGCGCCGCTGCCCGCAGACCGACTTCCGAGCGTGGACGTTTTCATTCCAACCTACAATGAAGACGAAGACCTGCTCGAAATTACTATTCGCGCTGCGCGGGCCATGGACTATCCGCCTTCTCGCCTCAGCGTTCATGTGCTCGATGACGGCGGGACCGACCAAAAATGCAATGACGCCAACCCCGAGAAGCGCGCCGCCGCGTTGGCGCGGCGAAAGGCGCTGCAGGCGCTCTGCGCTCAAACTGGCGCGACCTACCGAACGCGCGCCCAGAACACGCACGCCAAAGCCGGCAACATCAACGCCGCCCTGCCCGACACCGATGGCGATTTAATCCTCATTCTCGACGCCGATCATGTGCCTTCGCGAGAATTTCTTCGTCGCACGGTCGGCTATTTTGTCGACGACCCCAAACTCTTCCTGGTGCAGACACCGCACTTCTTCCTCAACCCCGATCCGGTCGAGCGCAACCTGGGTACGTTTGAGCGCATGCCGGGTGAGAACGAAATGTTCTACTCGGTGATCCAGCGCGGTCTGGACGCCCTGAACGGTTCATTCTTCTGCGGTTCCGCCGCCGTGCTGCGGCGAAAGTGCCTGGAGGAAGTCGGCGGCGTTCTTGGTGATTCGATCACTGAAGACGCCGAAACGGCGCTGGAGTTGCATTCCCGCGGCTATCGCAGCGCCTATGTGCCGCGCCCGATGGTGGCGGGCCTGGCGCCGGAAACGTTCGCCGGCTTCATCGATCAGCGTATGCGCTGGGCTCAGGGGATGACGCAGATCATGCTGCTGAAGAATCCGCTGCTAAAGCGGGGTCTGACGCTGCCGCAACGGCTTTGCTATCTGAACTCCTGCTTCTACTGGTTCTTCCCGATGGCGCGGCTGGTGTTCGTGCTGGCGCCGCTGCTCTATATTCTGCTTGGCGTACAGCTGGTGAACGCGAATGCCGGCGAGTTCATCGCCTATGGCGTGCCGCACGTCGTCGGCGCCTTGCTTCTTTCGGCGACGCTGTTCGGGCGCGTGCGTTGGCTGTTCGCGTCCGAACTCTACGAACTGGTGCAATCGGTGCACTGCACGGCGGCGATCTTCCAGGTGTTTCGCAACCCGCGCACACCGCAATTTGTCGTGACGCCGAAGGGCGAGCGGTTGGAGGAGACCTACATCTCCAAACTGGCGCTGCCGTTCTATTGGCTCACCAGCCTGGTGCTGCTCGGCGAAGTCGTTGGCGCGGTCCGGCTGGTTCAAGACCCGACGCAGGCGGGCATGATGAGCATCCTGTTGGTATGGAACACCTTCCACTTGGCGCTGCTGCTGGGCGCGCTCGGCGCGGTCTACGAGCGCACGCAGCGGCGCTCCAACCCGCGCCTGCGCCGCGCCGTGCCGATTTCTTTCGATCTCGGCGGCACCAACTACCTGGCCGCGACCTCAGATGTTTCCGCCAGCGGCCTTCGCTTTAACGCTCCGCGAGAGGCGCTTGAGGAGCTGGCGGTCGACCAGCTGCTGGTGCTAGACGGCTCACGGGTCGGACGGCGCGAATGCGCCCGGCTGTCTGTGCTAATCGAATCCATCTGGGAGACTCCGGACGGGGTCAGCGTCGGCGCCTCTTTTGTTAAAGAAACCAATGACCAATGGCGCGCCGCGCTGGCCTTCGCCTACACACGCGGCGAGGTCTGGTCCGAGCACCAACTCTCACGCTCAAACAGTACAGCAATTCTTAACCAAATCCCATTCCTCTTCGGCCAAAGCGTCACGAATGCCGTGGCTCACATGAAGGCGCTGCTGAGAGGGCCTAAAGATGCAATGGAGAAGCGCGCCGCTGGCTTTGGCCGCAGGTGCCTCCTTGTTCTTGATCGGCGCCTCGTCGGCACAGGACATTGACAGCGCCCAACGCGTACAGCGGCCTCAAATAACGTCGACAGCGCTCGGCGGCGATCGCTACCGCGTCGTCGCGCCCCTCAGCGAACTCCGCGCCGCGGCCGGCCCACTGCACCTGCGCGGCGCGCGCGCGAGTGAGACGATTTCTGTTCCGGTGGCACCGGGGGTCAGCATCGAATCCGCGCGGCTGCGTCTTCGTCACACCGGCTCGCTCGGCATGATGGACGCCCGCCCGCATCTGCGCATTTCGCTGAACGACAGCTTGCTTGCGCAATTGCAGACACCGCGCGCCGCCACCACAACCGCACACGAACTTGGTTTTGATCCCTCACGCCTGCGCGGCGGCTATAACAGCCTGACGTTCGAGGCGATCCAGCGTTACACTGACGCGTGCCAGGATCCCAACGCTGCCGAACTATGGACCGAGGTCGACACGCTCGCCTCCGAGGTTGAGCTGGTCTATCGCCGCCGAGCGTTTAGCGGGCGGCTCTCCGATCTCGATCAGCTGATGGCGCCCGGACTCGGCGGCGCCGAATCCTTGGCGGTGTTAACAGCGGGCGAAAGCGTCAGCGCCGACCAATTGCGATGGGGCGCACTGGTTGTGCAGGGCCTGGCCAACCGCATGCGCTACCGGTTGCCGGAAATTTCGCACGTTGCGGCGCGCCGCGCGGCGCGGCCCGCGGCGTACGCTTCGCCGGCGCCGATGCTCGATCCGAGCGGGCTCGCTGGATCTGACGTCGTGCTGGTGGGAACGTTCGCGCAATTGCGGCCGTTCATGGCCCCTGCCGCCAACGCGCAGCGCGGCGCCTATATCGAGATCGGCCCCTCCCCCGCCGACCACACGCGCTTCCTGCTGCTGATCGCCGGTGAAACGCCCGCCGAGGTGATGCGCGCGGCGACCGCACTCGGCCTCATCAACTTCCCGTTCGCCAACGCCGCCTCCGCGCATATCGGCGCGCTCGACATTCCCGATGGCTATGTGCCGGCGATGGACAATATCGTGCACCCCGAGCAGACTTACAGTTTCGCCGATTTTGGGCTGGCGACGACGACGCGCGCCGGCCTCACACCCAATCCCATTGAACTCGTCTTCGATGCGCCCGCCGACTTCTGGGTGGCGGAGGAAAGCGAAGTCGTTCTGCAGCTCGACTTCGCCTACGGGGCGGGGATGCGAGAAGACTCTGTCGTCAATGTCACCGTCAATGGCCTCTTCCAACGGGCGCTTAGCCTGTCCGAGGCGGCGGGCGGATTGGTCAACAACTACGAACTGCGTTTGCCCGCGCGCGCCTTCCGCCCTGGCCGCAACCGGGTTTCGTTCGAAATCGCACTGGCGGCGCGTCAAACTGGCGAGTGCGCCTTCGAGAATGACCGCAACCTGTTGTTCTCGCTGCGTGACAGCTCCACGATTTCGTTTCCGCCGGCGTCACGATTTGTGGAACTGCCGAATTTACGCCTGTTGGGCGAGACCGGGTTTCCGTTCGCGGGCGCTAACGGCCAACCGTTTGCGGTGCGTTTGACCGATGATGCGCCTGAGACCGTCGCTGCTGCCTGGACAATGATGGCGCGGCTTGGGCAAATTCATCGCTCGCTCGCCTTGACCGCCGATTTCGGTTTTGGCGAGGCCCCTCGTGGGCTGCACACGCTCGTCATTGGCGCGCGCCCTGAGCTGGCCGCTGCAGGCGATGAGGCCAATGATCTCACCAACGCTGGCTTCATTCAGGTGTCCTCCACATCGCGCGGGAGCCCAGTGCAGTCGCGTGTCGATCTTTCCGCGCTGGGCGGCAACGGCCTGCTGATCAGTGGCGAATCCACGCGCTCGCACCGACGTCTCCTCGCCGTGCTCACCGCGCAGAGCCCCCACGCCTTGCTGGAGGCGACGCGCGATCTGGTCGCGCCATCGCGCTGGTCGCAGCTGGACGGGCGCGCCGCCGTCTGGAGGCCAGATGCGGATGCGGTCGCGACGCAGCCCGTCGGCGAAACCTTCCACGCCGGCGATCTCGATCGCGCTCAGCGTGCGTCTTATGTGTTCTCCAGCAACGCCGTTGGTTGGATCGGCGGCATCACCGCTGTGTTGGCCGCGCTCGCGGGCGGATTGACGTATCTCTCCCGACGCCTGCGCCGCGCCGACCCGCGCCAGACCAAGCATCCGCCGACATGAGCCTGCCGCAACGGCTGATTTTAACGGCGCTCTGCCTCGCAGAGTTGGCGGCCATCGCCGCCAGCCACGCTGACCCCTGGCAAGTCACCATCCGCACTCTTGGCCTTCCTGAATCCAACGACGCCGACGCCCCGATCACGCAGCGTTCGCCGCGCGCCAGTTCGCAGCAATTGTTTGCGTCCGCCGTCGCCGCTGGCGATATCAGCCGCGCCACTGATATCGCTGCACGAGCCGATGACGCCACGATGGCGCGCAATCTGGGTTGGATACATTTCAACGCCGGTCGAGCCGCATCGGCGCGCGATTGGTTCCTCCGCTCGGTCGACATCGAACACTCTCCCGAAGCCGGCTATGGCGCGGCGCTGGCTGCTCTGGCGCTGAACGACTTGGACGGCGCCGAGACCGCCCTTCCCGAGCCTCCGCCAAGTGACGCCGAACTCGCCGCCAGCATCGACGAGTTGGCAGCCCGCATAGCCTTGCGCCGCGGCGCCAACGCGCTTGGCGCCAACGACGCCGCCGCCGCCCGCCGTTACGCCCGCGCAGCCGCCGCGCGCGCCCCACACGCCGCGGGCGAGGCGCGCTTGATGCTCGCCTCGGCCGACATGCGCGAGGCGCAAACCGCCTACGCCGACGGCGACTATGGGCGCGCGCGCGTGCTGGCCCGCGCCGCGGCGGAGGAACCGCAACTGACCCTGGCCGCGAGTGGGATCGAGGCCTGGGCCGCGTTGCGAGAGGGAGACCGTCACGCCCGACGCATGTTTGCCGATCTCTATCGTCGGACACCGACCGCGGAATACGCGCAAGGCCTGATGCTTGCCTATGACGGCGACGTGCGCGCGCCGGCTCTGCGCGCGTTGGCCATGAGCGCACCCGGTCCACTCTACGATCTGTATGAACGCCGCGGCGCCGAACTCGCCTTCGCGCGCGACGATTTCAACTCGGCTGCGCACAGCGACGCCTATCGCGAGCGTCTGGCCGGCTCAACAGATCCCTGGGTGCAGCTGACGGCGCGCGCCAGCCGCCGCAACGGCGATCCAGGCCAAGACCAATTCGACGTCACGCAGGCGATCTGGTCTGTCGGCGGCTCGCGCGGAAGAGACCTTCTCCAAGCCGATTTCGCATTTGCGCGCGGCGAGGCCGGACGCCCAGCCACGGCGGCGGATATCGGCACGCCAGGCTTGGCGCAGGCCTTTCCGATCACGACAAGCGCCGAAACCTGGGCGCCGCTCATTTCCTGGCGCCGCGAAGGCGCCCTTAGCCCATCGGTCGCGCTCGGCGCCTCGCCCGTTGGCGGGGCGGTGCACGCCGCGCCCATCGGCGCGATTTCACTTCGACAAGCGCTGCGGCGCGGCCAGGCAAGCATCAGCCTGTTTGCGCGCGCGCGCGGCGATAGCCTGCTCGCCGCGTCCGGTCTACGCGATCCCGCGACGGGCGCCGCCTGGGGCCGCATCATCGAGTATGGCGGCGAAGCCTCCGCGCGGCGGGACTTCGACAATCAGTTCAGCATTTCTGCGCTGGCCGCTATTTCGACCCTGGACGGCGCGCGAACCGCATCCAACCGGCGCTTGCGCTTGAACGTGGGCGCGTCGCGCAATTGGCGCCTGGATGGTTTCGAGTACTTTTCCGCCGGTCCCTTCTACGGTTTCGAATCCTACGCCGACAATCGCAACGGCTATACATTTGGCAACGGCGGCTATTTCAGTCCGCAACAATTCCACCGCCTAGGTTTGAGCCTGAACCTGCAAACGGAAGAGGCGCGCCGCGTGATCGTGCGCGCCGACGCGGTCATCGCCTATGAGGTCGTTGAGCAAGACGGGCTGGACGTCCTGCCTTTCAGCAGCATCGATCCATTCGGCGTCGGACCCTCATCGCGCAGCAATGGCCTCAGCGGGGCGCTCAGCGTTTCTGCGGCCGGCCGCATTAGCGAGCGCGTCTCCATCGTCGGCGAAATCTCCGCTATCCGATCGGCTGAATTTGACAGCGTGCAAGTGGGCGTGGCGCTTCGCTATGCGTTCGGCGACCGCGCCAGCGTCACCAGCCGCGACCTCGCGCAAACGCCGCTGGGCCTGACGCCGTGATCGCAGACACACTTTCGCGCACCTTGACCATCGCCGCCGCAATTGGTCTGGCGATCTCCACGCTCTTCATCGTGGCGCTCGAGAATGCGCGCCTCACGGCCTCGCGCCAGGCGGCCCTGGTTGACCGCGCCCAGCTTATCGTCACACGCATGGACGCGCTGATCGGTGACGCGGAGACGCTGGCGACCGTTGCGGAACGATCGATGGAGGTCGATCCCGGCGCCGCCACCCGGCAACACTTGAGCGAGGCGCTTGCACGAACACCCTTCTCAGGTCTCACCGCCTATGACGAAGACGGCGCATTGATCCTTGAAGTGGGCGCCGCGCACGCCGCCGCCGTACGTCTGCAGTCTTTCGCGCCCTCTGCTGGCCACGCCGTAGGCGGGGCGTCCCCCGCGCGAATCGCGTTGCTCGGGAGCTCAAACGCCGGCCGCGTGCAGACACTGGTCGTCAACTCCAGGCGTGCGTCGGAAGCGCTTCGAAGCCGCACCGGCGTGCGCGGCGTCTCCGCCGCCATTCCAGCGGATTTCGTACGCGCGTGGCTAGCAAGCAGCGACACGCTTCCGGACGCTCTGCAGCTTCGCATGGGCGCGCCGGATGCTGGCGCGCCCTGGGTTGAGCTGGTCCCTTTGGGCGAAGACGCTGGCGGCGTCGCTCCGCGCAATCCGCTAAGCGCCGCCGCCGTCAGCGCCGATCGATCATTCTCGGTTGTGGTGGCTACGGCGCGACCTTCTCTGGAGGCGATCGCCGCCGCCGTCGCGCCGCTTTGGGCGCTCATGCTTACGCCCGCGCTCGCCTTGATCGGCGCAGTCGTGCTGCGGCGCCGCTTTCTGTGGCGGCGGCTGGAGCGGCAATTTCTGCAAACGGAGACGCACGCCGCGGTCCGATCTGAAGCGCTGGCGTTGGCAGGAGTCGGCCTTGTCACCTGGGACCTGGACACCGCCAAGGTCGCCTTCACCGAGGCTTGGCGCGGCCTTCTTGGCTATAGTGGCGCGGAGGTCTCCGATGAGATCAGCGAATGGCTGGACCGAATACATCCGGAGGACCGCGACCGTTGCCTGGCCAACTATCAGGCCCTGCTTGACGCGCGCGCGCAGCGTTTTGAGCACGAAGCGCGACTACTTGCGCGCGACGGTTCCTACCAAAGCTTCGTCGAGAGGGGTCAACGGGCGACGAGTTCAAACACGATTGTCGTTACGCTGACGCCATGGCTAGGCGGCGCGCGCAAACGGCGTGGCGCGGCGGCCAAGAGCGAAACCTAGGGACATACCGAGGAACATCGTAGCCCGCAGCGTGCCGTTGATCGTGGCCGGGCTGACATCACCGTCGGACTCCTCCGCCGTGCGCACAAATTGATCAAGCCCAAGCAGTAGCAAGGCACTGTTACCTCTCACGCCGGCTCTTGTTGCGTCACGCAGTGAACCCCGCCGCCGTTCTCATAAACCCTGTCCAGATCAAGCGTAACGATCCGGCGGCCAGGATAGAGCCGCTCGAAAGCGACGCGAGCGAGGCTATCGGCGCGAGCATCACCAAACTCTGGCGAGTAGAGCGCGCCATTGCCGACATAGTAGTTGGCGTAGCCGGAGAAGAAGTCCGCGCGCCGTGAGCGCGTCCGAAGAGCATCTTCAATCTCGACGATTTCAAACGCACGGCCCCGCGCATCGCGCGCTCGTGACAGAATGTTCTTGGCTTCTGCCTGGGCGTCAGCATTTTCGGTCGTGTCTTCCGGGTTGAAGGCCATCATCAGTACGCCGGGGCGCACTATGCGAACTGAGCCATCAATGTGACCGTCGGTGATGTCGAGGCCGCGGACGCCCGGGATCCAGATCACCGTTTCGATGCCCAGCAGGCGCTTCAGTTCCATCTCGATCTCATCGCGCGAGAGCCCAGGATTGCGGTTGTCGTTCACCCAACAGCTCTCAGTCAGGATCAGAGTGCCGTCGCCATCATACTCCAGCCCGCCGCCTTCGCCCACGAGATGCGTTTCGACCCTATCGCAGCCTGCCCTCGCCGCGATGGCGCGCGCGACTAGACCATCCCTCGCGTGTCTTTGCTTGTCGCCCCAGGCGTTGAAGTTGAAGTCCACAGCGGCCTTGGCGCCCGTTGCGGAACGCACAAAGACCGGACCGCTGTCTCGCGCCCACATATCATCCGTCGCCACGTCAAGCATTTGTACGCGCGGCCCGCATAGGCGCGTCGCAAGCAGATGAACTGACGTATCGGCCAGCATGGTGACCGGCTCGTGCTCAGCAATCGCCGCAGCGAGGCGCCCGATCGACTCCTGCACGCTCTCATAATAAGCGCCTCGACCGCCGTAGAGGGAGGGCGTCGACGGCCAACACATCCAAGTCCGCGCATGTGGCGCGTCTTCGGCGGGGGCTTGAAATGACTGCAAGGACAACCTGTCGGGTTTGCCGCTACAGCCTAGCGCGACCGCGCCAAGAGCCAAGCCGGAGAAATGTCTACGGTTCATCGCCACTGACGTCATTCCGTTTCCCATCCAGCCGTGACTGGAGTCCGCCGCCGCAATAGAGGCGCTGATATCCCCATAGGGACACATTTCGTCGGCAGTCCCAAGCAACGCCCAAATTGCGTTGCTGTCCAGCTGCGCGGCAGGCGTGAATTACTCCGCGCCCACAATCCTAAATCAGTTCCGGATCGGTCAGGACTTCAAGCAACGCTGGACCGTTGTGCGCAATGGCCGCCTTCAGCGCCGCGTCCAGTTCGGCGCGCGAACGCACGAGATGGCCCATGCCGCCGCAACTGCGGGCAAAGCCGGCAAAGGACGGGTTGACGAGATCGGTCTGCCAGACCGGGAACGCGCCCGCGCGCTGCTCCTTCGAGATCTTGCCGAGCTGGGCGTTGTTCATCAGCACGTGACAGATATTCATGCCGTATTTGACCGCGGTGGTGAACTCCATCGCGTATTGACCAAAGCCGCCGTCGCCCGAGACAGAGATGATCTTGCGGTCGCGATACTCAGGCCGGTCCTGCGTCGCCGCCCACGCGCCCATGGCCGCTGGAAAGCTGAATCCGATCGACCCCAAATAGCCCGACATCAGCACGCGCTGCTTGCCGGAGGGCTCAAAATAGCGACCGAACGAATAAGTGTTGTTGCCGACGTCAACGGGGAGGATCGCATCCTCCGGCGCGTACCGCGTCAACGCCTCGAACAGCGCCGCTGCGGAGACGCCCTTGCCGCGATCCTCATCCAGGCGCGCCGCCTTCTCCGCGCGCCACAGCCGCCAACGCTCAGCGATCTCCGCGCGTTGATCTTGGTAGCCGCTAAGGGCATCGCGCATCAGATCGGCGGTCACCGCCACATCGCCCAATACCGGCGCCGTCACCGGGTGACGCTTGGCGATGCGCATCGGGTCGGTGTCGACCTGGATGATCTTAGCGTCCGGATAGATGCCGGTGTGATCGGAGAAAGACGAGCCAAACACGATCAACAGATCGGCTTCATTCATGAACCAGGAGGCGATCGGCGTGCCCGAACGGCCAAGCACGCCCGCGGCCAGCGGATGGGCGTCGGCGATCTGGCCTTTGGCCTTGAACGTGGTGGCGACCGGCGCGCCGATCTTTTCCGCAAGCGCGATCACTGCGCCCATGCCGCCCAACGCGCCATAGCCGGCGATGATCATCGGCCGCTTGGCCTGGGCCGCAAGTGCGAGCGCGTCCTGCAAAGCGCCGGCCGGGGGACCTACAGCACGGTTGGCGAGCCGGCCATGCGGGGTCAACGCTTTGGCGTCATCGTCGGCAGGGCGCGGCTGCACGTTATCGGGAAACACCAGATGGCTGACCCCGCGCTCGACCCGCGCGGTCTTGATCGCTTGCGCCATCAAAGCGGCATGGTTGGAGCTCGGGTGCACGGTCTGCGAGAAACCCGCCACCGCTTCGAACGCCGCTTCAAGATCGATGTCCTGAAACGCGTGCACGCCGAGCACTTGCTCCTGCACCTGCCCGGTCAGCGCCAAGGCCGGCGCGCTGTCGACCTTGGCGTCCCATAGCCCGGTCAGCAGATTGGTTGCGCCGGGACCGGCGATGGTCAGCGCCGCCGCCGGCATGCCGGTGAGCTTGCCGTAGCCCGAGACCGCGAACGCCGCAGCCCCTTCATGGCGAACGCCGTAATAATTGAGCTTGCCGGCCTCGGCCTGCACACGGAGCGCATCGGCGAGCCCGAGATTGGAATGCCCCACCATGCCAAACACGGTGGTCACTTCCCAATGGATCATGGTCTCGACCATGAGGTCTGAGACGGTGCGCTGGCGCGGCGGCGCGGCGGGCACGCCGACATAAAGTCCGTCCGCGCGCATCTCGATCGGAAACATCTTTTGTCCGTCATCGTCGTGGCCGCCGGGCGCCTTTCCGGTCAGCGGATCGAAATCCCAGCCGTGCCACGGACAGCGCAACCAACATTTGCCGTCAGCGCCCTTCTCGATCGACCCCTCGCCGAGCGGTCCGCCCTGATGTGGACAACGATTGTCCATTGCCGCGTAGCGGCCTTGGAAGTGTGTGATCGCCAACGACCGCGCCCCAGCGGACGCTGATTTGACACGCCCCTCGGCCAACTCGTTCAGTTCGGCGACCTTGTGCCAAACCAGCTCGGGTTCGTTCTTGGCCATGCCGGTCTCCAATCGCCGGCGATCCTACAATCTGTGGATCGCTCCAAGGTCAGCGCGAATCTGTTGAACGTCGCCGACTTGGACGAGACGCCCGCGCAGCACAACCGGATCGGCCACCAGCGGCAGAATCGCGCGCCCGTGCGGGCGTCCGCCAGCATCGAGCAAGAGCGGCGCCTCCCCGCCCAGCGAGCAAACACTGCCGACGCAGAACGCGAGCGGCAAGCCGCCGCGGGTGCACAACGCAGCGCAGGCCTTGTGGGTTCTGCCAAACCCTGGGCGCATGGCGCCGAACCAGCACTTGGCGTCGAGAATTTCGCCGGTAAGCATCACATCGCCCGCCGCCACGGCGGGCCAATCAAGCAACGACGCGGGCGCCGCCGCTGCGTCGGCCACGATCCCTGCCTCGCCGTCGGCCACCGCCAGCATGGCGTGATTGTCGCGCGCGATCAGACCGGCGCGCACGCGCACGAAAGCGCCGTCTAAATGCGCTGGCGCACGAACGGCGGTCTTGCGGGACGTAGCCAGAAACGCCGTGCGCGGCGTTCCATCGAGGTCAAGCGTGCGCAACAGCGGATAAGGCTCGCTCAGCAACAAGCCAGTCCAGTCGCGCACAACGCCATCCCAGCGTCCGCCGACGGCGCTGTCGTGCGCCGACGCCATAAGAGCGCCCGCGCCGGCCGCGCTCGCAATGAGGCCGGCGCTCGCCGCCAGCATGAAGCGCCGATCGACGCGCGGCGTCTGCGCGCTCCAGCCGATGAAAAAGTCCTCCTTGCTCATGGCGTGCTCACTTCAACCAATGACGGTGCGATCGACGTGCCCGGCGCCTCCGGCGTGGGATGCACAAAGACCACGCCGGCTTCGATACGGGTGCGATAGGTGGCGATCTTCTCGGTGAACGGCGATGGCGCACAGCCATCCTGCGGCCGATACTGAAAGCCGTGCCAGGGACAGGTTACGCACCCGTCGACGATGCGTCCCTCGCCGAGCGGGCCGCCCTGGTGACGGCACACATTAGAGACGGCGTAGATCTTGGCCCCGTCACGAAACACCGCGATGCGTTCGCCGGCCGCCGGCGTTACGATCCGCGCGCGCTGATCGGGTATCTCAAGCGCCGGCCCGACACGCAGCCAGCCCTCCTCCTCCGGCGCCAGCGTCGCATCCGCGCGCACCTCGCGAGCGCCCGCAAGCCAGTGCAGGCCAACAACAAGGGCGGCGCCTACACCAACCACGATTGCGTAGATTGGGCCTTTCTCGCCTTGCACCGCGCCCAGCACGATATGAGCGACGATGAGCGCGTAGGCCCAGTAAACGCCCATGTGCAGCGCCTTCCACAGGCGCGGCCCCAGTACGGCGTTCCAGAAGTCATGGCTGGTCGCGGCCATCACGAAGAGGATCAAAAGCGCGACGAGGCCAAGGCTTTCGAACGGAAAGCCGACAATCGCAGCATAGCGCGGATTGGACACCAAGAGCGACACCAGCGGATTGATCGCGCCGAAACCGTGATACCAGACTAAAACGAGCCCGGCGTGCGCGAGCGCCAACAGAAAGCACGTCACGCCTAAATGGCGGCGGTTGTAGAGCAGCGGCAGGAAGCGCGGCGACATACGCGCCAGCGGACCGATCATCAAGATCAACGTCAGCAATGCGAAAGCGCACGCGCCGAAGGCGCGGATCAAGAGCTGTATTGCGCTAACGGCGCGTTCGCCAGGAAACGCTGCAAGCGATGCGGCGATAAAAGCGATCAGGAACGCCGCCACGCTCAAGAGAAGGACGCTATCGAAGGCCCGTTTGAACGGCGTCCACTGAACGACGCGATAGCCATGCGCCATCACCGAACCTCCGCAGCGGCGGCCACAGCGTCAGCGAGGCGGTATTTGGCGTAGATGCCCGCTCCGATCACCGCGAGCATGATGAGCGCCAGCAACGGCCAAAGCCGAGCATGGCCGCGCCGCTGACGGCGGTTCATAATCGATCCTCGCGCGGCTTGACGCCGAAGTACCGCAGCAAGAGCAACGGCCACAACATGACGATGCCCGGCGCGATCAGCGCCTTCACGCGCAGCGGCGCGGCGGCCATGGCGGCATCGATGCGCCGCAAGCCGCCCAAGAGCAGCGCGAGGGACACCAACACGCCGATGGCTGCGTAAGCGCCAAGGCAGAGCCAGATCAGTTCAGCAACGCGCTCCGTCATCGCGAGACCTCATGTTCTCCATTGGCGCCTGGCCTCTCCCCTCTCCGCCAGTGTGATGGTCGCGGCAGAGGACGCGGTCAGCGGCGTTTGCGCTCCAGCCAGAGTAGCGCCGCCGACGCGGCGAGGAACAGAAGCGCCGTATAGAAAAGCGCACCGCCATCGGTCGGCAAGTTCATGGCGTCGATCTCCGCCACCGATCGTCCCTCTTGCAGCAGCGCCGCCAGCTGACCCATTTCCGGAATCTCCACGCCGAGCCACGGCGACAGATGAAAACCAATCGCGCTCAACGTGATCAGGCCAGCTAGCGCCGCCCCGTAGAAGCGCGTGCGCGGAACGATGAGGAGCAACGCGGCGGCAAACTCGCCGGCGCCGGTCAGGTATCGGAGCTCGGGCTCGAACAGGGCGATGCCCGAGCGGCCTTCGATCAGCGCGAAGATCGGATTGGGCGCAGGGCCGATGAATTTCGGCAGCCCGACCATGAAGACGAGCGCCGCGGCAAATCCGAGCGCCAATATCCAACTGGCTATGCGTTCAAGCTTCATCGCATCCTCCCCATGTCACCGCTCAAGCTTGAGCGCTCGATCCAACGACCAGCCGCCCGGCCCAACCGTGACTAGCACCGCAAGCACCGCCATCCACCAGGCGTGCACGGTCCACCATTCCTGCGGATAAACGAAAATCTGGATCACCGCCGTCATCACCAGCAGACCGGCGGCGGCGAACCGCGAGAACAAGCCCAGCGCCAACAGAACCGGCAGCGCGATCTCGCCGATCGCCGCCATCACCGTGAACGTGTTCGTCAGTCCGGAAGGCAATGCGTATTTGGCGAAGTATTCGTCGGCGAAAAGATAAGAGGCGTCATCGCGAATGGTGAGGCCGTTCCATTTCGTCATCCCGGACAAGAAAAACACGCGCGCCACTAGCAAGCGCGCGCCCAGCAAGGCGATGGGGCGCAGCCAGGCGTCGGCAAAGCCCGCCCCGGCAACATAGAGCGTACCTGCACGCTTCAGCATGGCGCCGCCCGGCGCCGCTTCGCTTGTCATATTCTGTCCTCCCCTTGCCTGCGCCCGAGCACGCCGCCAGCCAGCGCGCCTGCGAATAGTACGCTCACATCGGCGTCCGGCTCAGCAGCCAAGGCTGCGCCGGCGGCGGCGGCGAGCGTTGCGCCTTGATCCAGTGCGCTTAGAAAGCCAGCCTCACCCACGCTCAGTACGCGGTGCTGAACCTCTCCGCCATGGCGCCACACCAGCACTGCTTGCGCGCCACGCGTGAGCGTGTGCTGGGCCTGCGCGGCGGGCCCGTCCGCTCGGTTGGCGACCCAAATGTCATGGATGCGCCAGCCGCAATGCACGAGCCGCGCGCTCGGATGTAGCGTCACGTGCGCTGCGGCCAACGCGTCCGCATCCAAGTGCGCCAGGTCGCCCGGTGCGAGCGCCGGCGCCTCGGCGGCGATGTGGGCCTCGAGCCAGGCGCGGTCGAGCCGGGCGACGTCGCCAAGGTATGGCGTCGCCATGGCTGAGGGCATCGTCTCCAAAAAGCGCGGGAAGCTTTCGCCGTAGGCCACCAGCGTGCGCAAACGTGGCGGCGCCGCTGCAAAGTAAGCAGCGGCGGCGGCGTTGAAGAAATCCTCGCCCACCAGCCGGCGCACCGCCGGGAAGCTCGACGCCAAGGCCCCCGCGACAGCGCTCAGCACATTGTTGCGATAGACCCGCGCGCCCTGGTCTTGATCAATCAGAAACGGCGCCAACGCGGCAGTCTTGCCGGAGCTTACCGCGGCGGCGAACGCAGCATGGAAGTCGGAGAGGCTTGTCATCACGCCGCCTCCAATGCGCCGGCGAGCACGCCGCCGGCGCGTTCGCGCTCAAGCATCAGCTCTGCGAACGGCGGCAACGCTGCGTCGCGCTCAATCAGCGTTGGACGCGGGCCAACGCGCGCGATGAGACGCTGGTAAAGCGCCCAAACCGGCGCAGCGACGGGCGCTGCGTGAGAGTCGATCAAAAGCGCCGCCCCAAGCACGGGATCGGCGGCGTGACCGGCGAGGTGGATCTCGCCGATCAGTGCGCCGGGGATGGCGTCGAGATAAGCGGCCGCGTCGAAGCGGAGATTGTTGGCGGAGACATAGACGTTGTTGACGTCGAGCAAGAGCCCGCAGCCGCTGCGCGTGCAGATCTCAGCCAGAAATTCCGGCTCGCTCATGTCCGAGCGCAGCGCCACATAGGCTGAAGGATTTTCGATCAGGATGCGCTGGCCGATTGCGTTCTGAAAAGCGTCGACCCGCTCGGCGAGATGGCGAACCGCCTCCTGTGTGTAAGGCAACGGGAACAGATCGGCGAAATAGGCGCCGCCCGCGGCGGACCAGGCGACGTGTTCGGAGACCTGGGCCGGATGATAGCGATCGATGAGCGCACGCAATTGCAAAAGGTGCTCTTCGTCCAGCGGATCGGGACCCGCCAGCGAAGCGCCTACCCCATGGAATGAAAGCGGGCGGCGCGCGCCAATGGCCTCAAGCCAAGCGTGGCGCGGGCCGCCGGCGATCATGTAGTTTTCGGGGTGGACCTCGAACCAAAGTCCTTCTGCATCGCAGTCGAGGGCCGCGCGGTAGTGTTCGGGCTTGAGCCCGACGCCAGCGCACGGGGGCAACGTCGCAGCGTCCACGCGACCCCCTGACCGCTTACGGATTGTTGCGGTCAAGTTCGTTGAGCGATGCTTCACCCGCCGGCGTCACGATGTGCGCGCAGGTTCCGGCCGGCGCATAGGTCCAGGCGTTGCCTTGGAAGTTCACGGTCGAAGTGCCCGCGCAGGTGGTGCCAGCGCCGGCGCGGCAGTCGTTTTCGCCGGCGAGCGCAATGCCATAGCAGCGCTCGCGTTGACCGCGGATGCGGTCGTTTTCGACCCAGTTCGCAAACGCAGCACGCGCTTCCGCGGAGGCGCTCTCGGAAATCCTGAGCTGATCGTTCGGCTTGGCGAGGGCGCTTGGCGTCGCCAGCGAAAGGCCGAGAATAAGCGCCGCAGCGGCGGAAGATGTACGCATGAGCCTTGCTCCAATCTTTGTGTTGAGCCCATTGTTCTGTTCGCTCTAGACCAGCGCCTGGTTACTTTGGCGAGCAGACGGGTTCACCAGGCGCCGCTGCAACCGCGATTACACAGGGGTCAATGTTGACGGCGCGCGCCGCAGCCGGCGCGGCGCAGCGCCAACTGTCAGGTCCGCAGATTGCGCCAACCGCGGTCGACGCCCTGACGCCGCTCTCACAACCCGCGGCGTATGCGCCGATCGGATTGCTTAGAACCACGGGAACAGATCGGGCAGAACTCCCGACTGACGCAATCGCTTCAACCCCGCTGCATTGATTGGCGCTGTTGCTCCGGCTTCGTCGAGCGCTTTGAACATTTGGTCGATGCTGAACATCGCCTGGGTCACCGCTCCGTAGGCCATGCCCGTTTCCGTCAAGCGCCGCGCGGCCGTATCGGCCAGGGCCTTGAGCGCCGCGTCGCTGACGACGCTTTGGTCCACGCTCCGCAGCCTGGCCAATAGGCGCTCGCGCACCCACCCTCGTACCGAAATAAACACAGGCTTCTCTCGACCATGGGCCACAGCCTCACGCCTCGGAACTTACGCGGTGGAAACTTAGAGGTCCGATCCTGCAGGCCTTGGTCGGAACCCGACAAAATGCCCGGCGGGTCCGCATTCTTACCACCCTTCCATTCCTGTCCATCGCTATGTCAGTGCTGGCTGGCGCCGATCTTCCGGCGAGGCAAGCTTCCGTGACGCTGGGGCTCATGGCGAGCCCCGATTGTTGCCTTCGCACGACGGGTCGTCGTGCGTGAGCTGGTACGATGATCACGCCGAGAATGTGCGCTATGACGCGTGGGCGACATGCGGACGCGCCCGCCGTTGGCCCGACTTGCGCGTTGTTGCGCCGCGCGCCTACACGATTATGTCGGGTATGCATCGCACGATAGCAGCTGGTCTTCAGCGTGATCGCGGGTTGGTGTTTCTCGCAGCGTCGGCGGCCAGGATGTCCACAACATGATCTCATCGTCACGAGACGCCGAGGCGCGTTTCGTTATTCTGGCTTGGACGCAAGAACGCGTCGCCACCGGAGGCCAACGATGAGGTGGGCTGAGATCGAAGCGCAATGGGACCATTATGGTCCGCAGCTCAAGGACCGCTGGGGCCGTCTAACCGAGGAAGATTTGGCCGCCGCACGCGGGGGACGCGACAAGCTCGTCGGCTGCGTTCTCAAACGCTACCGCGTCGAAGCCGACGTCGCGGCGCGCCATGTCGATGATTGGGCGAACAGCGCAGGCTAGCATCGAACCTCAGCCTCGCGCGTTCAACACACTGCCGCTGGTTGAGGCGGTCGATACAGGGCCTTTCTTCCACAACAATGCGCTCGCTACGATCGAGGAGGCCGTAGCGTTCTACAACACGCCCGCCGTCAACAATTCGCCCGCTGGGCAAGCCGGCCCCATCTCGCTGACCGATGTTGAAATCAACGAGATCGCCGCATTCCTGCGCGCGCGCGCTTGAACGAGAGTAAGGGCGAGGCGCGAGCGACTCTTGGTATCTATCAAATGGGACTGAGGGGTTGGCCGCGGCGAGCACAATAGAGCCCCCCGCGCGCTGCGGCCATTATTTGCCGGCAATCCTTACCCGGCGCGACGCGCGGCGCGGCCAAGGCATGCGTCGACAAAGGCAAATACACGACGGCGCACGATCTCGTCATCCATGCCGCGCGCAATCTCCTCCAAGACGCCGACATCGCCCGAAGTGAGATAAGCGTCCGGCGAAGCGGGCGCGACTTCGTAGACCCCCGCCAGTCCGCTCTCGCAAACGCTCTCAGACGCGTCGAACAACTCTTCCCTCAGCTTCTCGCCAGGACGAAGACCGGTGATCGCGATATCGATGTTGCGTCCCGAGGCGGCGATCATGGCCCGGCTCAGCGCCAAGATCGAGGTCGGCTCGCCCATGTCCATGACGTAGGCGCCCGCTTGCGCGCCGCCCCGATGGGCCACCACGCGCAAGATCAGCTCCACCGCCTGATCCGACGACATGAAAAAGCGCTCCATGTCGGGATGGGTCAGTTCTACCGGACCGCCCACCGCGATCTGGGCGGCGAAGCGCGGCTCGACCGAGCCTTGCGAGCCCAGCACATTGCCGAACCGCACCGCCTTCAATCGCATCGCGGTGGCGCGCTCCATCACAAATCCACGCAAGTGCAGTTCGGCCAGGCGCTTGGCGGCGCCCATGACACAGACCGGCGCCGCCGCCTTGTCCGACGACACCAGCAGAAAGTCCGACGCCCCTGCTTCGCACGCCGCCGCAAGCGCATTGCGCGCGCCCACCAGATTGGTGAGCACGCATTCGCCTGGATGACGCTCGCCCAAGTGCACGTGCTTCAGCGCCGCCGCATGGATCACGACATTGGGCGCGAAGCGCTGCATATGGGCGCTCAAGCGGGCGCGGTCGCGCACATCCCCAAGCAGGTCGACAATGTCGAGATCGGGGTTGAGGCGCGAGACTTGCTCCGCGGCCGCCAGCAAGCCGTGGTCAAAATGATCCAAGAGCCCCAAACGCCGACATCCGATCTGCGCCAAACGCCGGCATAAGGCGGCCCCAACGGAGCCGGCCGCGCCGGTCACCAGCACACGCTGGTCGGCCCAGAACGCCGCTTCTCCCGTTTGGGCGCTTTTCGAGCGCTGCGCCATGCCGTCCCCGTCTTCGCGTCCCCAATGGCCGCCATGCTCGCCGAAACGCCCGCGGTGCGCAACCGCGGCGGAACCAGTCCTGCAGAAGAGCGTGAAGGCGGACACATACCCTTGACGCGGACGCCCATGCTCCGCTTGCTTGCAATCCATAACTGCGAAGGGCGCCGCGCATGCGGGTGTCGGTTGTCGAGCGGGATGAAGCGTTCAACCAGGTCTTGTGCCAGGAGTTGGTCAGCGCCGGCCATCGGATCGCAACCGCCGACAATGCCAGCGCCGGGCTGCATCGCCACGGGCGCGAGCCCATTGACGTCTTGATCCTGGGCCTCGGCACATCCGAAACTGAAGGCCACACGCTGATTGCTTCGACTCGGCGGCTCTCACCGAATCTCAAGATCGTCGTCGTCGCCACTTGGCCTGAGCTTATGCGCCCGCACGCGCGTGAAAAGCTGCGGCACTGGGCCCAGGCGCCCTGCTGGTGCGCCCATTCGGCCGCGTTCAACTGGTCGAGACGCTGGAGACGGCGGTCAGCGGCGCGCCTGGTTCCGCCTGACGCGCCGCTGGCACAAGTGTTCGACCACGCACGCCGGCTACGCCGGCAAGCCTTGTAGGTCGCCCACCCTGCCCAAAATGGGTCGCCATGCGCGGCGATGTTAGCGCTTTGGCGCCCAGGCCCATGGCAGGGAGGCGCACAAGTCGGAACCATCAGGCGATGCGGACAACCTCCTTGTTCTTGAACCTCGGTCTTGCCCCCGCTCGACGCTGCGCCCGCTCTTGGAAGAACTCGAGCGGCCGGTTCTCTTGCATTGCGAGACCACCTGCGCCGCAGCCGAGGTGCTAGAATCAGCGCGCATCGACATCGCCTTCATCGATCTCGGCTTCGCTGCCGATCTGCGGCGGCGCATTCGGCGCGCGCAGCTGAACAGGTCAGTTCGTCGTTCTCTCAATTGGCGAACAGAAAAGACTCTGTTCGCAGGGTGCGTGTATCTCGCCCATCGAGAGAGTGGACGCCTTTAGATTAGGCAGATTGGGGTGCGAGCGATGAACCAACCCATAGAGACGCAACAGGCGTACTGGACCAAGTGGAACGCCGAAGGACGCGAACATCGCCTTTCCGACATATCGCGCGACCAACTTGAGGTGGTGCTTGGTTGGCTGACGTCCCTCGGCAAGACCGATCTCAACATAATCGAAGTTGGCTGCGGCGCTGGCTGGCTTTGCCCGACGCTAGTGCAGTTTGGTCGGACGACGGCCACCGACCTATGCGCCGATGTACTATCGCGCGCCCGCGCGCGCTTGCCGGAGGTTGCGTTTGTTGCCGGGGACTTCATGGCGCTCGATTTTGATGCAGCGAAGTACGACGTCGTGGTTACGCTCGAAATGCTTTCGCACGTCGCGGACCAAGATGCTTTCATCGCCAAGCTTGCCCGCATGCTGAAGCCCGGGGGCGTGCTGATGCTGGGCACGCAGAACCGGCCCGTGTTGCAAAACCATAACAACATTCCAGCACCGGAGCCGGGTCAGTTACGCCGCTGGGTCGACAAACCCGAACTCGAAGCGTTGCTGAAACGCCATTTCCAAGTGCGCCAAGTACTCACGATCACCCCCAATGCAAACAAGGGCGTCATGCGGCTCATCGCGGGCCGCAGCGCCAAGCGAGTGATGCGCGCAATCGCGGGCAAGGCTGTGGAGCGCAGACTGGCGGCGGCCGGGTTCGGATGGACACTTATGGCGCTGGCGGAGAAGCCTGTAGAAGCTGCCAACTGATCCCCCGCGCGTGCGGCTCGGAGCGGCAAGTCGAACGTCCAGTGTCGGCGATCGTGAGCCGCAGGCGCGCAGCTTGCTGTCGATCGCGAGGTTAAACAGCGCAAGATCCCGCACGCGTTTGCGTAGCTCCGTGCTCGAGTGGACCAGACGTCTTTCATCGTGAGAGCCGCGCACGCCAAATTCACCGCGTGTCTCCGTGGTTTGCATCTCCTTCAACAGCGGACGAACCGCTGAGCGCCGCGTGTTTCAGTCCTTCGTGGAAATCGGTCATCCCCTGCGCGGGTTCTAAATCGCGAACGCCAACACGCACCGGGCGGCCAATAGATTGCACGGCGCGCGCGGCTGCTGAGGTCAAGGCGCAAGGCCTTGACCTCGCCGGCGGCCGTGCTGGGCGATCACGCCCGGCGCGATAGGCGCGTACGGGCGATTCGGAGTATCGTCCATGACCGACATCATCATGATCCCGCTCAGCAAATTGGTGGAGAGCGAAGACAATGTTCGCCGCAGCAAATGCAAGGGCGGCATCGCTGAGTTAGCCGCCTCAATACGCAATCTGGGTTTGCTGCAATCCATTGTCGTGCGCGCAACCGACACAGGCAAATTCGCCGTCATCGCGGGCGGGCGACGTCTGCGCGCGCTGCGCATGTTGGCGAAGGCAGGCGACATTGAAAAGAACGCGCCGATCCCCTGCCGCGTCGCGTCAGGCGACGACAATCCCACCGACCTGTCGCTTGCCGAAAACATCACGCGCCAAGATCTGTTGGCCTGGGAGGAGCTCGCCGCCTACAGGCGGCTGATCGACAACGGTGAAGGACCGGAAGCTATTGCCGCGCGGTTCGGTGTTTCACCGACCCATGTCGCACGCAGATTAAGGCTTGCCCGCGTCAGCCCCCGCCTGATCGAGGCGCTCAAACACGAACAGGCGACGCTCGATCAGCTTGCCGCGCTCGCCTTCACCGACGATCACGCCGCTCAAGAAAAGGCCTTCTTCGACGCGCCCGATTGGGCGCGCACGCCCGAACGGCTGCGAGCGCAAGTCACGCAAGCGCATATTCCGGAGACCGACAAGCTGGCGCGTTTCGTCGGCATCGACGCTTATCAAGCCGAAGGCGGCGCTATCGTCTGCGACCTCTTCGCCGAGGCCAATGACGATGACACCCGTTATCTCGCCGATCGCGATCTGCTGATCCGTCTCGCCGTCCAAAAGCTAGAACCGATCGTTGCGGATGTCCGCAGCGAAGGATGGGCGTGGGTGGAGATCGGCTTGGATGGCGTGGCGTGGACGCAATTTCCAGAACGGGTCCGCGAACATCGCCGCGACCTCAGTGAAGCTGAGCGGACGGAGCAAGAGCGCCTGTTCGCCAGGCTGGACGCGACCGAAGATGAGATCGAGATCGCCGAGATCGAAGCGGCGATCGATGCCCTCGCCACCTCGGATTGGAACCCGGAAGAAGTCGCGCTCGCCGGATCGATCATTTGCTTGAGCCACGATGGCGAACCCAAAATCGAGCGCGGTTTGGTCAAAGCCCGTGATGTGAAAGCGTTCAAGACCCTGCGGCGGAAGCTCGCAAAACCAACGAACGGAGGCGACCAAAATGATGAAGCGCCGGCGGCCGCAACGCCGCGCCCCTCGCTCCCGGCAAAGCTGATCGATGAGCTTATGGCCCACAAGACGCTCGCGCTTCGCGCCGAACTTGCGAGCAAGCCGGACCTCGCCCTGCGTCTGGTTGCGTTCACACTCGCGGCGTCCTTTGTCGGCTGTCCGTCCGTCTCCTGTCTCGATCTCGCGCTTGAGGAGCACGATGTCGCCCGATCGATCAACCACAGCGAAGCAAAGTCAGTGACGCGTTGCGCTGAGCACGCCAGCGCATGGCGCGATCAGCTATCGGCCGATCCGGAGGCGCTCTGGGCATTCGTGCTCGGCGCCGATCAGCAGACATTGCTCGACTTGATGGCAGTCGTCTTGGCGGCTGGAATCGATCTTCGCGTTGGCGCACACGCACCGAATGCAGACGCGCGCAAGCGTCTGGGGGCCTTGCTCACCGAAGCCGCCGGTCTCGACATGAGCGCTTGGTGGACGGCGACGCCGGAGAGCTTCTTTGCCCATGTGCGCAAGGACGTGATCATCGAGGCGTTGCTCGAAGTCGCTCCGGCGCTTGACCGCGCAACGCTCGAGAAAGCGCCCAAGAGCGAACTCCTCTCCCGCGCCAAACGCAGCTTCAAGAAGAGCGCCTGGCTGCCAGCACCATTGCGCCCCCATTCAGCGGCGCAGACAGAGCCGCAAGCCATCGCAGCGGAATAAACGTCAAGCCCAGCGAAGGTCCGATCCCTTCGTTGGGCGCTTGGCCCCGAAGCGCACGCGCTCTGCCTCTCCCCGCTTGTCACTTCCATACGCTCGACGGCGTCCATTCCGCTTTCTGGTCATGGCTCATCGCATGGGCCGCGATCCGCGCAAGGGCAAGCCTGCCGGTCGTGGGTCCACGACCCTTGCGCGGATCGCTTCACACCCATGCGTCCGCATTCCCATCGCGGGAATGGTCCCGCGAGACGCCGGAGCTCCGGCATCACGGGAGAAACAACATGTTCCGCTTCACGCTTCAGGGCCGCATCGGCCGCATCGAAGAACTCAAGAACAACACGCTTCGGATTTCGCTGGCCGCCGACCGCATTGTCGAAGGCCAGTCCGACACCTGGACCAAGACCGAATGGCTGGGCGCGGTTTCGTTCGACCAAGCGCTCAACACGAAAATGCTGACCGAGCTGGAGAAAGGTCAATCGGTGACGCTCGAAGGCCGCATCGTCCCGCGCATGCGCGAGCGCGACGGCCGAAAGCTCTACGACCAAACCTTCGAGATCACCGGTTTCCAGCGTGGGGCCAAGGCGAAAGCCAACGGCAAAACCAAAGCCGCGCCGGAACCTGCCGAAGCATCGGCCTGACCCAACCAGCGGCCGCGCTCCTCGCGAGCGCGGCCGCTTCCCTTCCTCTCTCGAACTTGGCGTGCGCGACCGAAACGGGCGCGTACGCAGGAGCACGAACATGACTCATCGATCAGCATCAAATCGCTCTGCCGCCGATGCGCTTGCACACGTCACCGGAGAAATCAGCCGGCTGCTCGAACAGGGGGTCATGCCCTGGCGCGCGCCGTGGAATCAAACAATCGCGCTGGCCGCCACGCCGGGCTTGCCGTTACGCTCGACCGGCCAGCCCTATCGCGGCGCCAATGTCGTCTTGCTTTGGGCCGCGCAGATCGCCCGCGGCTATGCCAAACGCACCTGGATCACCTTTCGCCAAGCGTTGGCGGTCGGTGCGCACGTCCGCAAAGGTGAGAAAGCCTGTCCTGTCATCTATTACGGCCAAGCCGCCGCTCAGAACGATGCAGAACACAACGCAACTGATGTCGCCGCCGACATCGCCAAAACCTATCGCTTCTTGAAAGTGTTTCACGTCTTCAACGCCGACCAGATCGAAGGGCTTCCCGAAGACTTCGCCATTGAACCCCTGGCCCCTGCCCCGCGCGCGCCGCTCGCGTTTGAAGCCTGGGCTGACCGCGCCGGGGCGCGGGTTCGCATCGGCGGGACCTCGGCGTTTTACGCGCCGGCGACCGATACGATCCAGATTCCGCCCATCGAAGCTTTCGCCGATCCCGAGCAGTGGAACGCCACGCTCAGCCACGAGGCCGTCCACTTCACCGGCCATCGCTCGCGGCTTGATCGCCTGCAAGACTACGCAACAGATCGTAAGGCGCGCGCCCGCGAAGAACTGATTGCCGAAATCGGATCGGCGGTGCTGGGCGCCATGGTCGGTTTCCGCCCCGATCATCTGGAAAGCCACGCCGCCTACATCTCGTCCTGGCTTGAACTGGTTCGCGATGAACCACGGGCCTTCTTCACGGCCGCGGCCAAGGCGCAAGCCGCGGTCGACTGGCTGATCACGCGCGCCGGGTTGCCAACGGACCTGGACGCCGGCGATCGCGCCGCCTGAGCCGATATGAAGAGCCACGACCTGGACGCAGGTCGTGGCTCTTCTGGCGCAGTGTTTGCTAGGCCAACGCCATGGCCATGTCCCATCGCACCATCGCGCTGATCATGCTGGCTGGTTCGGCCTTCTGCTTCGCCGCTTGGTTCAACACCCGGGACGCGATGCTCTACAATCAAAGTTCGTCGGTGCCAGCTGGGCTTTATCTCAGAACCCAGGGCGTCGCTGGGCGAGGCGCGTTCGTGACCGTCCGCGCGACCGATGTCGCGCCCGGCTACGCCGCGCTCCGAGACTTCACCGACCCGGGCGACCGCTTCATCAAGCGGGTCGCCGCAACCGCCGGCGACGAAGTCTGTGCCTCCGACCGGCAGGTGACCATCAATGGCGGTGTCGCCATCGAGCGCCAAACACACGACGCAGTGGGGCGTGCGCTGCCGTCATGGTCGGGCTGCGCCACACTCTCCGGCGACCAGATTCTGCTCCAGGGCGACACCGCCGACAGTTTTGACGGACGCTATTGGGGTCCGATTTCGCGCCGCTTGATCGAGGGCGTGTGGCGGCCGCTCGCCCGCGAACACTGATTGACGCGGGCGAATCGTCCGCCGCAAAGTCGGGCACCCATGAGCATGCTGTTCATCTTACCAGCGCTGGCGTTTCTGGGCGTCGCCATGCTGCGGCGCGCATTGGCGTTCGCACTAGCGGCGGGCGCCGCCGTATTGATCTGGACCACAACGCACGACCTGCTGGCGACCTGCGGCGGCGCCTGGCTCGTGCTCTGCATCGCCGCGGCGATCACGGATCTTGCCGCAGCCTCAAGCTCAGGGACGGTTCGCCGGATCGGCGTTGGCCTTGAGGGGTTTGCGAGAGCGCTTGGGGTTGCCGCCATCATTGCATTTGCGCTTCAGGGCCATGCCGATCCGGCGCAACGTGCGCTCGCGAGCGCGATTGCGGCTCTGTTTGGGTTCGGCATCGCGCTCAATTGGCGCAACCAAAACGCCCTGCAGCGGCGCCCCTGACAGACGTATGCAACAGCGCGGTTTTGCATCTGTCGTTAGGATCGATGCATGACAGGTCACAGAAAGGTCGGAGGGCAAGTTAAAGGCGTGACCTGCGGTCACGCAAAACGCTTGCGCGCAAAGACGTTTTCGCAGGTCATGCATTGCAACGCAGGTCGCATCACGACCTGCGTCGCCGAGAGATCGCCATTCTCCCCTCGCGAGCAAAGCACATGACGGCGACCAGTTTCGATTCCCTGCTGAAGGCCTCACGACTCGCCATGCCCGCGATCGGCGACGACGATTTACGCGCTGATCGTTCGATCCGTTTGACACGTCCAGATCGCGATCGACTCGAAGGAAAGGTCAAGGGCGGGCGGTCGAGATCAGGGTCCGGCGGTTCGACGCGTCTGACCTCCCTCTCCGCCAAGATCGCCAAGCGCGCATCGGCGCGCACCTTCGACGGCGGCGCGCTAGGCGCCGGCATGGGGTTCGACCAGCGCCAACGCGCCATCGTGAAGGTGCACTACTTCAACCATGCCGGCGGCGGCGGCAGTGCGCTCAAGGCGCACGTGCGCTACGTCGCGCGTGACGCCGCGACCCGTGACGACCCGCAGGCGCTCGCGCAAGAGGAGACAAGACGGCAGGCCCGTGATCAAGCAGCGCCGACGCGAGCTCATGCCGCCTATCTTGCCCGGGAAGGCGCTTCTGAGCGCTCAGTGTTCTACGACCACAAGGCCGAGGGTGTGGACGGCGCGGCACGGGCGGAGGCCTGGGCGCGGTCAGACAAGCGGCACTTCCGCGTCATCTTGAGCGCGGAGAACGGCGACCGGCTGCATGACCTGCCCGCCTATACGCGCGAGGTGATGGCGCGGGCGGAAGCCGCGCTCGGGACCAAGCTGCAGTGGGTGGCCGTGGATCACCACGATACCGACAACCCGCATACCCATCTGATCATCCGCGGGCGACGCGCCAACGGCCAAGACCTGGTGCTGCCGCGCGACTTCATCAAATACGGTTTCGCCGGCGTCGCCCGCGACGTGGCGACCGACTGGCTGGGCGCGCGCACCCCCGCCGACGAGCGGCTGGCTTTGGGCCGGGACGTGGCGCGGCATGGCCCGACCCGGCTCGACCGCATGCTCGCATTTCAAATTGGCGCCGGCGGCGAGCTTGGCTTGGCGAATATCGCCTCGCCGACCGGCGACCCAGACACGACGCGGGCGCTAAAACAGCGCGCCCGCGAATTGGAGCGCATGGGGCTGGCGCGCGAGACGCGGCGCAACGTGCTGGCGTTTCAAGCGGACTGGCATGACCGCCTGAAAGCGATGGAGCTGCATCTCGATATTCGTAAGCGGATCGTTCTCGAGAGATCGGCGGCGCGCACGCCTTCGCCCTCGATCGAACGGATTGCAAGAGGACTGCTCGGGCGATGACCCCGTAGCGCCACCACTGTTTCCACTCGTGTCCGTTGCTTGGCGCGTGTTTCCGGATATCGCGGACCACAACATCTAGATCGGTGGCTGGTAGCCCGGCGGTAGCCCGAACACTCTTCACGACATAGGCGCGCACGGCACCGATAAAAAAGACCCTGAAATCAGAGCTGAACTGGCGCACCCGAAGGGATTCGAACCCCTGACCTCTGCCTTCGGAGGGCAGCGCTCTATCCAGCTGAGCTACGGGTGCTGACCGGCCTAGGGGCTCCAACCCCAAGCGGGCGACACCTCTAGCCGAGCTTTCTCGCAAACGCGAGCCCTACCCGGGCGGCGGACGAACCACGCGACCCTGAAGGTTGGCCTGAACTTCTCGGGCGTCGAACGCGTTCGGATCATTTGCTGGCTTGGGGCCGTTGAACATCGCAATCTCGGCTATCGCTTCGTAGCGGGTGACTTCGCGATAGCGGCCAGGCTCGTCCCAGAAGGGGTCGTACCAAGGCGACCACCCTCTGTAAGGCCGATAGGCCCAATAGGAGAAGCCGTACCGGCTTGGCCCAAAGCCATCGCTTTGCAACCGCGAATGCTCTTCAGTGTCGCGGCTGGCGACGACAAAGTAATCGTGACCGCTCTGAAGCGTCAGTTCGGCTGCCCGATAGAGCAGATAGGTCTCAACAGTTTCCCGATCTGTCAGCGTGTTGCCCCGAAAGGTTATGCGGACGCGGTTATTCTCGATCGTCTGTTCGTGGAAGCCATAGCCGACGCTTTCGGACGGCTGATACGGCGTGGCAGTCGCGCAGGCGGCCAGCAGGCCAGCGACAGCGGCAAGTGCGAGCATACGCATGCGGCGCTTCTCCAGTATCAATCTCTCACCACCCTATCTAGACCGATGCGAGCGAACGCCCAATCTCAATCTAGTGATGAAGGATCGTCGCCACGTTCTGGATGTTGGCAGGCGCAAGCTGCTCGCCGCCGGCCAGGCGTACGGAATGGATGACCGCCTGAATCTCCGCCCGCCAGAAATCGAGGAATTTATGGATGCGCGGATATGTGGGGGCGAGGTCAAGGGTCTGCCAAATGAAGCTCTGCAGCAGCACCGGATGATCGGGCATGTAGTAGAGCACTTCGGCCGTCGCCAAGCGCCAGCCCTTCAGCCGTAAGGCGAACTCATCCGTCTCCATGAGGCCTCCGAAAGCGCCACTCGCAGCGAAAGTGTGCTGCTGGTTTGCTTAATCGAGGCTGAAGTGATGCGGTTCCGCGGTCAACGAAGCACAACCGCTGGCGCTGAGATTAGCACCCTCCGCGCGCGGCTGCTCAGAGTCGCTGCTCGATTGCTTTCGCCTTGACCATGCGCTGTGACGCGAAGTGGCACGCAAGATACCCCAGGACAATCGGCGGCGCGCCGATGGCGGCGGGCACGAACGGTGAGCTGTCGCCGGAGCCGAGCGCAATCGCCGTCATGATCAAGGTTAGCGGAAACCCAATGCCGAGGAGGAAGGACCCGGCGATGGTCAACAATCTTGCTTCAGCACGAAGCGCAGCGGGATTGGGACGGTTGGCGGCCATATCCAGCCACGTGCGAAAATCGCGCCACTCGCGAAACACCCAGCGGGAGCAACATTTGCGTTGCGCGCGCGTCGCAAGCTCAACCGATTGTGTTGCACGAAAAACGCGCTTTCCATCATCTAACGTTAAGGCGGAGGAACTATAACTACATGTGAGGCGTCCAACTCACGCAGAAAGCAAGAAGACGCGCTGGTATGGCATTTTCGGAACTACTGACCGCTGACGAGGAAGAACTCGCAGAGCACTACCCAAACCGGGCCGAGCACGCGGCCGATGGGATTGTGCATGCGATCGGGATTCTTGCGGCGCTTGTCGGTGGCGGACTTCTTGTAGCAGTTGCGTTGGTTAATCGCGGCGTGCCTATGGCGACCGCTGGCGCGATCTACGCGATGTGCCTCATGGCGATGCTCGCCGCGTCAGCCGTCTACAACCTCACACGCCCATCTCGGTATCGCCGCGTTCTGCGCCGCATTGACGAGGCCGCGATCTTCCTAATGATCGCGGGTTCTTACACGCCGTTCACAATCAAGTTGCTGCCGCCTGAATTTGCTGTCGCCGTAACGGTGGCGATTTGGGTGGCGGCGCTCGCAGGCGCCACAGGGAAGGTCTTTTATCCAAACCTCTCCGATCGCGCCTGGTGCTTCATCTACCTCGCCTTCGGTTGGCTTGCGGTTCTGGTTCTTGGCCCGGTGGTGCCGTCACTGCCGCCTCTCGCCATCGCGATGCTGGTCGTAGCCGGAGTTACCTATTCCGGTGGAGTGCTGTTGTACCTCAATCACGCCATCCCGTTTCGCCGCGCACTCTGGCACGCGTGCGTCATCCTTGGCGCTGCCGGACATTATGCTGCGGTGATGATCGGGCTCGTCCTCAGCTAAGTGAACGCACTTGCGATATGCCTTACGGGCAGGCCGACACGATAGGTGTCATGACGTGTCGTGCACGGGTGGATTGCGCGATCCTAACGGTCGAACGGCCGCCAATCGCAATGTGCTGCACCGATTTGGCGCTCGACGCTGGGAGCAACATGCGAAAATCCGCACGCTTGCGGGCTCCCTTTCTCGGACATAGCCTACCCCGAGGGGAGTTCTCCATGCGCAGCATTCTCGTGGTAATCGCGATAATATGCGGTTGGCTCACACTCGCCGCAGAGGCCCAGGCGCAACGATGGCATTCCGTCGAAACGACGGGGTTCACCGTCTTCGCAGAGGGATCGGAGCGGCGCGCCGTCGAAGTCGCAGACAATCTGGAAGAATTTGATTCACTGCTCCGCCGAATGACGGGCGCCCCCGCCGAGCGTTCCCCCACGAAGCTTCAAGTATATTTGTTCAGTACGGGGCAATTCGAAGAAGCCTTTTCCTACCTCGGCAACAATATCGCCGGGGTCTATGTCGCGCGATCCGAGCGTATCGCCGCCTACTCGATCTTCAGCCCAAACAGCGGCCTAGGTTCGCAGGACACGCTCTTTCACGAGTATGCCCATCACTTCATGTACCAGTACTTCAACAACGCCTATCCAGCTTGGTACATCGAAGGCTTTGCGGAAGTCGTATCCACCGCCGCGCTCGGCACACAACGCGTCGTTATCGGTCGCGCCAATGAAGGCCGCGTGCGTGACCTGCGTGGCGGCGCATGGATTCCGATGGAGCGCTTGTTGACAGCAACGCCATTCCAAATCGACGGTAGTGACCGATCAATGTACTACGCGCAGGCTTGGCTGTTTGCTCACTACCTATTGCTCACACCTGGCGCCAACACGCAGTTTCTAACGTATGTGCGGGCGTTACGCACCGGGCGGGATCCGATGGAAGCCTTCCAGGAGGGCTTTGGCGTCACGCCGGAGCAAATGCAGAGCACATTAAGCCTCTACCTGCGCGGAAATCCGAACGCCATTGCGCTGGGCCGGCCCGCGCACGTCGCGACACCGCAGATGGATGTGAGCACGCTGCCGCCGAGCGCTGACCGACTCATGGCGATCTCGGGGCGCCTGTTCAGCGGCTTTATCCGCGACGACGACAAAGCAACATTGTTGGCGCGCATCCGCCAGCTCGCCGGACCGGAGCCCTATGACGACTTCGCGCTTCTTACGGTCGCGCGCGCAGAAATCCGGCTCGGCTCGACAGAAACAGCGCGCTCGCTGCTTGAGCCTTACCTCGCCATACATACCGACAGTCGCGACGGCCTCTATTTGATGGGCCTCGCCTATCTTCGCGAAGCGGACGATGCTCATGGGGAACCAAGAACTGCTTTGCTGAGTCAGGCACGACGTTATCTTGGACGCGGCTACCGGCTAGACGGCAATCATGTGCCAACGCTTGTGCGATACGCCGAAACCTATGCGGGAGAACCCATGGATGACGCGACGTACGAAAACTACGTCAACATCCTGCTGCTGGCGCGACAGCTCGCGCCACAGGTGGGCGAAATCAGCTTAAACGCTGCACATGTATTGTTGCGCGCGCATCGTGTCCGCGAAGCGATTCCGATTTTGCGCGCGCTCGCATATGACCCCCACGCGGGTAGCGGCGCCGAAACGACTCAGCGCTTGTTGGCGGAGGCCGAAGCGGAATTGGCCGGATCACGCGCGAACTAGGTTCGCACCTACTCGTTCTTACCGCGCTTCTTGTCGCGCTCAGCCAGTATGCGCAAACGCAGCGCGTTCAACTTGATGAAGCCCTCGGCGTCGGCCTGGTTGTAGCCGCCCGCTTCATCGAACCCGACAAGCTTCTTAGAATAGAGCGAGTTCGGCGAGGAGCGGCCGATTGTACGAACGCCGCCCTTGTAGAGTTTCAACTTCACATCGCCGCTGACGCTATCTTGGCTGGCGTCGATCGCCGCTTGCAGCATCTTCCGCTCAGGCGTCCACCAGAAACCATTGTAAACAAGGCCTGCGTATCGCGGCATGAGTTCGTCTTTGAGATGCATAGCGCCACGATCCAGCGTGATCGATTCAATCGCGCGATGGCCGTACCATAGGATCGTGCCGCCCGGCGTTTCGTAGAAGCCGCGCGACTTCATGCCGACATAGCGATTCTCAACGAGATCCAACCCGCCAATGCCGTGTTTCGAGCCAAGACGATTGAGCTCGGCGAGCAGCTCGTGAGCCTTCATGGCCTTGCCATTGATGGCTACGAGATCGCCGCGCTCAAAGGTAAGCGCGACAGTCTCCGCTTGATCGGGCGCCTCTTCCGGCGTGATTGTGCGCCTGTCTTCGCGCTTGGTGACAATATCCGGGACCTCAACATCAGGATCTTCGAGCGCCAGCCCCTCGCTCGACGTGTGCAGCAAGTTTGCATCAATCGAAAACGGCGCAGCCTGCTCTTTGCCCTTGGCGATCGGAATTCCATGCTTGCGCGCATAGTCGAGCAACGCCGGGCGTCCTTCGAACTCCCACTCACGCCACGGCGCGATGACTTTCACATCGGGCTTCAAGGCGTAATAACTTACCTCGAAGCGAACCTGATCGTTGCCTTTGCCGGTCGCGCCATGACAGACGGCGTCCGCGCCGACGAGATTGGCAATTTCGATCTGCCGCTTCGCGATCAGAGGACGCGCGATCGAGGTGCCGAGCAAATATTGGCCTTCATAGAGCGTGTTGGCGCGAAACATCGGCCAGACAAAGTCTTTGACAAATTCTTCGCGCAGATCGTCGATGAAAATGTTCTCGGGCTGAACGCCCATCTTCAGCGCCTTGTCGCGCGCCGGCGCCAGTTCTTCGCCCTGGCCGAGATCCGCCGTGAACGTGACGACCTCGCAGCCGTACGTCTCTTCCAGCCACTTCAAAATAATGGACGTGTCGAGACCACCCGAATAGGCGAGCACGACTTTCTTGACTTTGGGCTGCGACATTTCGAGTTTCCTGAGGTTCCCGCCTGAACCGGATGGCGCGCCTTCTTTCACAGCGTAGCGGCTAGATCAACGGCACCGGCTTTTGGCGAACCCATTTTGAAAGGAGCCATTTTTCTCCCCTTGTCACCGGCAATCCGGCATGGAGCGAAAGCCGCTCTCGTTCACCAGCGGCGGACATATTCCAAAAGATCAGCGCGTCGCCGGGTTTGCCTTTGAACCCCCAATCAAGATGAGGAAAGTAGGTCTCTCCGCCTTCATATCCGTCGTTCAGGTAAACCAGCACCGTGGCCGCGCGTTGGCCTAGCACACGCAGTTCTTCCGCAGCGGCAGCCTCTTCCTGCGGTCGGATAAGATCATAGTGCGCCTGATACTCTTGGCCCGGCGCGTAATGAAGGATCGTCGTCGGCTCTTGATGAGCAACATGAACTTGCACCGCACCGGCAATGCGAAGATTAGTTAGTTGGATCACGAGATCAGGAGCTAAAGCACCTGCTCCAACACCTGTTGCGCTGCGACCCCGCGAAATTATATCGACGCCGCTGGCGCCATCGCGGACCGTGCTCGGTTGCAGGGTCTGCGTCTTCGCATACTCGACAAACCAAGCGCATATGTGTGGCGGAATAAAGCTCTCTACAGTGAAGATGCGCGGCGCCTCGTGGTGTTGTCGCAACTGCATCGGCCTGAACCAGAGTTCGCGATCGAACTTCCCGCCGAGAACGGCAAATTGCCCCCGCGCCCTCTCGTCACCCAGGGCTGCGGCCTTTGCGACGAGCGCAACCGCATCCTCGAAATTCTGCTTTCTGCCGACACCGCGTGCAGCGAGCGCTGCATGTAACAATAACGCATCCGCGTCGTCCCGATCGCAGGCGGACAGCAATATTCGCATCGCCTCCTCGCGTTCCGCTAGCGAGTCAGAGGTAACCAGCCATTGCACCAATTCCTGGCGCGCCAGGAGATCACCCTTGGACGTTCGCAAGCGAAGCTCGGCCACATGATTCATCGTTGTGCACCCCGCTCCGTCAATACAAAGCAGACAAAGTGGTGTTGAGAACGCGGATCGGGCTGCAAGTACACTGGGTCATACTAGCGGCAACGGACGGTTACGCACCCACTTTGAGAACAACCACTTCACACCCTTGGTGGTTGGCGTCCCTGCATGCAGCGTCAGCGGGTCGGGCTTACCCTCGGTAATGTTCCAGAATGCCAGGGCGTCGCCTGCCCTCCCTTTGAAACTCCAGTCGAGACGCGGAAACGCAGTCGCGCCACCATCGTAGTCGTCGTTCAGATAAATCAAGAACGTTGTGGTTCTCTGACCGACGGTCTGAAGCTCCCGCGCGAAATGCGCCACCCCCGGATCGATGAAGTCGAAATGCGGCCGATATTCTTGGCCCGGCGTGTAATGGAGAATGTTGGTCGGCTCCTGGTGCAACACTGGCTGGCCAATCGCTGCGGCGATACGGGCGTGGGTGATCTGAAGGACAAGGTCCGTGTCTATGAGCGAAAATCCCATACCGGTGTTCGTGCGAATAGCATCGACATTAACACCGCCGCGATCGGCATTTTTTATGCGAGCGACATCAAGACTTGGCCGCGCACGATCGATGATCCAAGCGCACTCTGCGTCAGACAGGAAACGCTCGAAAGTCAGCACGCGCGGCGCATCGAAATGTTTGGCGGCCTCCGGGACCTTGAGTTGATCCGCAAAACGCTCGCCGACAATCGCGAGTTGCCCACGCGCTGCGTCGTCGCCGGATTCAGCCGCGCGCCGCACAAGATGAAATGCGGCGTCCCAGTCTTGCCGGCGACCGATTCCAGCCGCGGCGAGCACCGCGGATAACTGCAGCGCGCCGGTGTCATTCTGCTTCGCTGCCGCCTCGATCAGCTTTGCCGCGTCGTCGGGCGCAAATGGCGCGTTGCGTCCCACCAGCAGCCGCCGCCCGAGTTCAAACTGCGCGCGCGCGTCGCCAGCTCTTGCTCGCTGCTGCAATGACGTAAGGTCTGCGCCAGGCGTCAAGACACCTCCTCATTCGTCGCCTATGCTAGAGTTTGCACGATGGCTCGCAACTTGGATCGGCTGCTACGCGACTATGTCGCGCCTCCACCTGGGATGCAGCCAGTGGATTTCGCCTCGCCTGCCGGCGCGTCGGCGTTGTTTACGCCGAATTCCGTGAGCTGGCGCGTCATGAAGAACCCAGTTGCGCTTATCGTCGGCGGCCTTGCGGCTGTCATCCTTGAGTTGGCCGAACCGCGCGTTCGTACCGGCGTGTGGGAGCACACCACATTCCGCCGCGATCCAGAAACGCGGATGCGGCGGACCGGCTTCGCAGCCTGGGTCACGATCTATGCCCCCGAAGCTCAGGCCCGTCGCATGATTGCCGGCGTGGTGCGTGCGCATGATCGGATAGAGGGGGAAACGCCATCTGGCGTCACCTACAGCGCCAACGATCCCGAGCTACTGACATGGGTGCATGCCACAGCAGCCTACGGCTTCTCCGAAGCCTACAACCGATACGTTCGCGCTCTGTCCGCTGACGATGTGGACAGCTTCTACGCAGAGGGCGCGCCTGTAGCGGCGCTGTACGGCGCCAACGCTCCGCCCAATTCACGGGCCGCGCTCGACCTCATCTTTGCGTCAATGGCCCCGAAGCTTGAGGCGTCAGACATTTTGTTCGACTTTTTCAAGATTGTTCGCGCCGCACCGATTTTGCCGCTGAAAGCGGTGCAGCGCCTCATGGTGCGTGGCGCCGTCAGCATCACGCCCGCTTGGGCGCGCGAGATTCTCGGGCTTGGAAACGAATTTGGTTTGCGCCGCGGAGAGCATACATTGCTGCGCGCTATCGGCGCGGCGGCAGAGCGCTTCGTCATCGAGGACGCGCCGCCGGCACAAAGCTGCAAGCGCCTCGGTCTGCCTTCGAACTATCTCTATCGTTAGGCTTTGGGTTGCCTACGCCTCACACCATCACCTGATTGCCCAACTCCACCGCTCTGCCCGACGGAATGTGAAAGAAGTCCGTCGCGTTGGTGGCGTTGCGCGCTAGGAAAATGAACAGGTGATCCTGCCAAAGCGGCATGCCGCTTCTTTCGCTCGGCACAATTGTTCGGCGCGAAAGGAAAAAGCTCGTCTTCATGATATCGAACTTGAGCCCATGCTTGCGCGCCTCGGTGAGCGCTTTCACCACGTTCGGCGTCTCCATGAATCCGAATGTGAGCAACACCCGCTTCACGTCGGGCATATAGTCTTCGACTTTCACCCGTTCGCTCTCGGGCGCACGCGGCGCGTTCACGGTTCTGACAGTCAGAATAATAAGCTGCTCGTGCAGCACTTGATTGTGCTTCAAATTGTGCATGAGGGCGGCGGGTGCGACATCGGGATCGCCCGTCAGGAATATCGCCGCGCCGCGCACACGGTGCGGCGGATGATGCGAGAGCGTTTCAAAGAGCTTCGCGAGCGGCTCGTCACGCCGTGTCGTCTCCGCCAGCAGCCGCGTGCCGCGCACCCATGTCCACATGACAAGAATGAGACCGCCCGCCAACAGCAACGGAACGAAACCGCCGGACCAAACGCGCTGCAGGTTCGAAGCGAGGAAAATCCCTTCGATAATCACGAACGGCGTGATGACAGCGGCGGCCAGCAATATTGGACGCTTCCAAAGCTTCCAGATGACGATGAACATCATGCAGGTGCTCATCAGCATTTCGCCGGTGATCGAGATGCCGTACGCCGCCGCCAATCGCGTCGATGAGCCGAAGGCAAGGGTGAGCACCAAGACGCCAGCGAGCAGCAACCAATTGATCTGCGGCATGTAAATCTGCCCCGCCTGGGTCTCCGACGTCCGTCGGATTTCCATGCGCGGCAACAGTCCGAGTTGGATCGCCTGCTGAGTGAGCGAGAAAGCCCCGGAGATGACGGCTTGGCTCGCAATCACCGTCGCGGCAGTCGCCAAAATCACGAGCGGCAATCGGAGCATGTCCGGCGCCATTTCGAAGAACGGGCTGAAATCGAACTGAACCGTGTTTGCGCCGACGGCGCGCGCTGCATCGGCTGCGGTCCGGTACTCTTCGTTCAGCCGATCCAGATTGGCGATCACGAACGCGCCCTGCCCGAGATAGTTCAGCGTCAGCGCCGGCAAGATCAGTCCAACCCAGGCCGTTCGGATTGGACGCCGGCCAAAGTGGCCCATATCGGCGTAGAGCGCCTCTGCACCAGTGACCGCCAAGAACACTGAACCCAACACGATAAACGTCAGGAAGTGGTGGTCGATCATGAAACCCACGGCATGAATCGGTGACAGGGCCTGAAAGATCGTTGGATTCGACGCAATCTGGATTGCGCCGAGCGCCCCCATCGTCACGAACCAGATCGCCGTGATTGGCCCAAAGAAGCGGCCCATCACTCCGGTGCCGCGCGATTGGATCGCGAACAGGCCAACGAGAATGCCGATGGCTATTGGAAGAATGAAGGGATCTATCTTGCCGTCGAGGCCAGGCACGGCCTTCAAGCCTTCAACCGAGGAGATAACGGAGATGGCAGGCGTGATGAGCGCATCGCCGTAAAACATTGAGGCGCCGGCAACGCCGATCAGGAACAGAAGCGGCGTTCGCCGTCCTAAGGCGCGTTGCGCTAGCGCCATGAGAGAGAGCGTGCCGCCCTCGCCCTTGTTGTCCATCTGCATGACGATGACGACGTACTTCAGCGTCACCACGATCATCAGCGCCCAGAAGATCAGCGAGACGATGCCGAGCACTTCTTCGCGCGTGGCGAGCGTGCCGTCTTGCAGGACGTGATGGAGAGATTCCTTGAACGCATAGAGCGGGCTCGTGCCGATGTCGCCATAGACGACACCAATCGACCCCAACACCAACGCCCAGAAACCACCATGTGCGGCTGCACGCGCACGGCCGCCGCCACCGGCGCCGTTCGCTGAGTTGCTTGGTTGGGGCGCTTCGGCCGGGGCCTGCGCCATAAGAAAAATCCCCTTCGGGCGAAAACGTTAAGCCCGGTGGGCCGCGCGTTTACGCCTTTTGACCTGGCGGCGCAAATACCTGCGCGCCATCTTTCATGGACCGGGGACGTTGTGGTTTGGTTACCTCAGTGGCATCCGCAGCCACCGCTATGTCCCCCGCGACCACCGCCCCGCGAGCTGGCGCCTGCGCGCGCCGAAGCAAAGGCAAAGGCCGAAGCGGAAGCGGAGCCGCCGCGAACGATGACGGTGGTGCTCGAATAGGAGCCGCCGAGGCCGATGTCAGCGCCAACACCGCCGCCGCCAGCGAAGAATGAGTTATTCAATGTCACCACCTCGGGTCCCGTTTCGATCACGGGAGGAAGAACCGGCGCCGATGGCGGCGGAGGCGGACGCCGGTGCGGCGGACGATGACGAGGCGGACGCGGGCGCTCGATACCGTCAGCAAACGCAATGCTCGGCGCGAATGTGGCCGGCGCGGCGATAAGCATTAATGCCGCAAAGATCGCGCGGGCGCGCATGAGGATTCCTCCGAAATCTAACGCGGCAGTCTTGCGCACGTGCGCGTTGACGTGAAGGTCCTTCGCCACGCGCGCGCGAAGTTCGCGCGAACGCGAATTCTGTTAATCAGAAGTCGCTGGCGATGCCCTTGCGCTCCCAGTCGCCGTAGCGTGTGGGCTCGGGTCCGCTCGGCCCACCAACTTCTTTCACATCCTGCGGCGCAGCTGCGGCTGCGCGCCGTTCTTGAGCTTCAGCAAGGGCGCGCTGCGCCTCCGGCGTCAGCATGCGTGGTGGCGGTTGGTCATCTGCCATCCTGAACCTCGACCTTGGGGCTAGCGATATCCTCTCTCACTACCAGAGATTTCGGCCGCCTAACGAGCGTCAGATCGGACAGCACAATGGAGCGCAGCCACGCCAGAAGGGGCCGGCCTTGGGGTTAAGCTTCGGAAAGGCGCCATACCCCCTTGCTTTTGCATTGATTTGACACATGTTTTTGAGCGGGCGCGGGGTACGGACACGCGCTTATGGTTTATGACCTCTTAACCGCCCCGCGGCGAACTTTGCTGGTCAGGTTTCTACGACTCGCGATGCGCCGTCTCCCGATCCTCCCTGCCGCGCTTTGCGCGGCCATCGGCTTGCCCGCCGTAGCGCCCGCCTGGGCGGACTCGCCGGTTGTGATAGAGGGCGCTGACCACGATTCACGCCGCGCTATTCTTGAGCTTCTGCCGGACCGTGAGGCGCCGGAGAGTCTGTTCGATGCCGAGCGCATTGCGGAGGAAGCAGCCGCGCGCGCTTTGGCATGGCTGCGCTCGGAAGGTTATTACGCAGCAACCGTTACGCCGGAGGCCTCTGATAACCCGCCCTCCGCGCGCTTGGTCATTGAACTCGGACCACGTTTTACTTTTTCCGAGCCGCAAATCGCTTACGACGCCGAAGCGCCAAACGCCGACGCCGCGCGCGCTGCAGATGAAGCCATCGCCACCATTCGTCGCCGCGAGCCCGCGCGCGCGGCTGTCGTGTTGCAAGCTGAAAGCGACGCGCTAGCGGCATTGCAGGCCAACGGCTACGCAGATGCGACCGCGCTCGACCGGCAAGTCGTCGTTGATCACGCGAGCGCTGAGATGGCGGCTCGATTCCGCTTCAATGCCGGCGACTTGGTGCGGCTAGGCGGCGTGCGGGCTGAGCCTGGCAGCGTCCTACGCCAGGGATTTGTCGACGATCTTCAGAACTGGCGAACTGGCGACATCTACTCACCGCAAGCCCTCGCGCGGCTTCGCCGTGACCTTGTCTCCACCGGCGCCGTCTCACTCGCCACAACCAGTCTGGCGCCGCCAGATTCAGACGGCTTGCGCGAGGTCGTCGTCGCCATCGAACCGGCGAAACGAAACGCCTACGAACTCGGCGTCAGCTACTCCACAACCGAAGGCGCAGGTGTTCAGGCTGAGTGGACGCGGCGCAATCTTACCGGCCGCGCCGACTCGCTCACTGTGAGCGGCACACTGGCGGAAATGCAGCAAGGCTTGACCGCATCACTCACGCGCCCGCACGCAGCAGGATTGGGTCACGCAGTCACGTGGGGCGCTTCCGCTGACCGCGAACAACTTGAAGCGTACACACGCCAAGGCGTGGCGCTGTTCGCATCCGTAGACGCATCAACGCATCTGCGCAGCGCCACAAGCTACGGCGCTCGTCTTTCCGCAGACGAATACGATGACGTCGTCGGAACGGTGCGCGACGCCATCGTGTTGTCAGCGTTCGGCGACTGGCGTCGCGACACCACGCAATTTACGCTGGATCCGCTGCACGGCTCGATCACTGAATTGCGGTTGGAGCCTTCCGTCTCGACCGGCGACGAAACTCTCGGCTTCTTACGCGCCACCGCCGAGGGGCGGGTCTACGAGACATTCAGTTCCAACGATCGCCTCACGCTCGCCGCTCGCGGACGCGTGGGTTGGCTCGAGGCGGTGACAGGCAGTCCTGACGACGTGCCGCCGGACCGTCGCTTCTACGCAGGCGGCGGCGGCTCGGTGCGCGGCTACCAATACAATTCAATCTATCCCAAGGAACGTGACGCGCTGGGACTGACGCCCGGCGGCCAAGGCCTGCTCGAAGGCTCCGTCGAGGCGCGTTGGCGGTTTGACGAGCGATGGGGCGCGGCAGCTTTCGTCGACGCCGGCACTGCATTCGATGATTGGAGCGAAGCGACAGATCTGAGTTGGGGCGTCGGTATCGGCGCACGCTACAATCTTGGCTTTGCGCCACTGCGTGTCGATCTAGCCTTTCCTCTCGATGAGGATGAGAGCACGGCCGATTTCGCGCTCTACATCAGTCTGGGTCAGGCGTTTTGACCGAAGAAACGCCCAGACCGCGCCGGCGCAAGCGCTTATGGGCCCTCGTCGGCGGCGGTGTCCTGTTTAGCTCCGCGGTCGCAATCGGTGTCGGGCCAGCGGCGCACCTTGTTGTCGATCATGTTGTCGACGGCGTGCGCGTGTGGCGCCTCGGCCGGATCAAAGTAGACGACGTAACAGGCCCCTGGCTTGGCGACCTGCGCGCCGGAACGATCACCATCGCCGATGGAGACGGCGTCTGGCTTGAAGCCCACAACGTCGACCTGAACTGGTCGCCGCTGGAAATCCTGTTCGGCAAAGTGCGCCTCCGCGCAGCCCATGCCGATTCGATCGCCGTTGCACGCCAACCGGCGCTGCTCGACCCGCAACCATCTTCGGGCAAATCATTCGACATCGATATTGACGGCTTGGAGATTGAGCACCTCCTGCTGGCCGAGCCTGTCGTCGGCCAAGCAGCGGAGTTCTCGGCGCAATTGTCGCTCGACATTCGAGACGAGACGTTGCGCGGCGTCGATCTTGTGGTTCACCGTCTCGACTCGGAAGATGATCGTCTTATCGCGCTCTATCATGGCGGTGAGAGCTATGCCCTGAGCCTCGATCTCTATAGCGCGCCTGGCGCTGTCATCGCGCGGGCGCTCGGCGTCGGCGACCGTGGCGTGACCGCAACCGCTCTCGGACACGGCGACGCGAGCCGCGGCAACGCGCATTTCGAGGCGGTCGCCGGAGAAACACAGCTTCTCATCGGCAGCAGCGTCTGGACGCCGACAGATTGGTCGATGCAAGGAGAAGCACAGCTTGACGCGCTGCCCGCGTTGGAAACGCTTGCTCAACGCATCGGTCCAAGTCTTCGCTTCAATATTACGGGCCGCGTGCATGAACACACGTTCGACGCACACGGGGAATCACCCTTCGTCACTGTCAGCCTAAACGGCACGCTTGACGAAGATGGAGAACTCGCCGGCCCTGCGCACATCGCCGCGACCACCAATCAGCTATCAGACATCGCCCGAGAGTCGCCCTTCCCGCTCGGTGCAGCACGGCTTGAAGGCGAGCTCCGCAGAGCGCGCGGCACAACGGCAATCCACGCCAATCTCGACGCTCAACAGATCGATGCGCTTGGCCAAACCACGCGTCTCACAGGTCCAGTAGAAGCGGCGCTCACGGAGCGCGCTTTCACATTGAGTGGCGATCTGCGTGCGCCGCAGCAAACCGCGCCACTGTTCGTCAACGCCCGCTTGCAGACGTCGCTTGAGTATGACCGCCGCCGTCACCGCTTCCAGCTCAATCGCTCCGAGCTGGTTGGCGACGCCGTTTCGGTCCGCGCGCAAGGATGGGTGAACGGTGACGACGGCGAATTTTCCGGCGAATGGCGCGCTCGGAAACTCGAAGCGCTCGCCTCGGACCTACGCGGTGAAGCCGGCGGCCCTTGGCGCGCTTTCCGCGACGGCGAAGGCGCACAACGAGCGTGGACAATCACCGCAGCCGGTCAGGGTGCGCACATCGATGGTGCGCCCACAGTCGTTCCACAGCTTCTCGGCGCATCGCCGACGCTCGACACGCGGATGCGCTACGAAAATGACGGGATTACTGTCACCTTCGCCCGCGTTGAGGGCGAACATCTGCGCGCTGGCGCCACGGGGCGCATCGCGCATGGGAACGCGGACCTCTCACTGGAGGCCAGCGCGCGCGGTCCGCTCGATCTCGGTGGCGCCGCAATCGACGGGGCCATCGACGCGACAGGGCGCCTGACTGGTCGCATCGTGCGTCCAACGCTTTCGATGCGGGGCGCGATGTCGAGCTTTGCGGCGGGCGGCGTCGTAGTGGAACAGCCGGTTCTCAACTTTACGCTCGCGCCAAACGGCGCCCGCTACGTTGGCCATGCAGACGTCACCGGCACGGCGTCTGACCACGCGCTCACCGCGCGTTCCGATGTCGCCATTGGCGGCGGTGCGCTCGCGCTAAACAGCCTCGATGCACAATGGGGCGCGCTCGCCGCGCAAGGTTCGGCGCAATTCGCAAGCCGCGGCGTCTCAGCACAACTCAACATCAACGGCGCCGTCGACGGTCTGGTCCCGGGCCTCACTGGCCGCCTCGCCGGCGATTTCTCTCTCACCCCAGAAACAATCCTTGTCGACGCCCACATCGCCGACGCTCGCGCTGGCGAGTTGCGCGTGCGCGCAGCGACGCTTCACGCGCAAGGTCCGCTCGAAGCGATCGCAACAACGTTCGACTTGCGCGGACGTCTTCGCCAAGCGCCGCTAACATTCGCGGGAACAGCGACCGTCAATTTGCACGAACAGGCCGTACGTGTGGAGGGCCGCGGCGCGCTCGCTGATGAGCCAATCTACTCGCGTGCGCCGATCCTCATCGATTGGAGCGAGCGGCGCACGCATGCTGCCGTAAACGTCGCCGTCGGCGACGGTGTCGTTCACGCGAATTGGGAGGAACGCGGGCGGGCTCTGACCGGCTCGGCGCAAATCGAGGACGCGCCACTTGCACCGCTTGCCGCGATCTGGGGCGAACGCGCTACTGGCCGTATCGATGGCCGCATTTCGCTCACAAGCAGCGGCCGAGGGTTGAGCGGTAACGCCGACGTGCGCCTGGACGATGCGCGCGTATCAGGCCGTCAGCGCAACCCTTTGGACATGCACATCGTCGGCAATCTCGCGCAAAACCGCCTGACATCTACAGTGGACGCCACGTCGACGGGCGGCCTCGTCGCACACTTTGAGGCGAACGCGCCCGTTGAAACCAGCGCTGCACCGTTGCGCATCGCACTGGCGCATGAACGCCGCGGTCGCGCCTCGTGGTCGGTACACGGGCCCGCCGAATCGCTATGGGCCGTTGCGCGGCTGCCCGACCAATCCCTTTCAGGCGCGCTGAACGGTGAAGGCACAATCGAGTTTGGCGCAGGCTACCTTTCAGGTGATGGCCAAATCGAGATCGTCGATGGCCGCTTCGAAGACAAGCTAACCGGCATACGCCTGGTCGATCTCAATGCGCGCATGGCGCTCGATCAGCGCGGCGTCACCATCGAGACCTTCACCGCGTCTGGCCCACGTGGAGGCCGACTCACCGCAACCGGCGGCAGCGTCAACGATCGCCAGGGCAGCATCACGGTCAATGTCGACGGTATGCGCGTCGCCGATCGGCCCGACGCGCGCGCCGTCGCCAGTGGTGAACTCACCCTTGCGTGGAACGGACTTACCTCTTCGCTCACCGGCGACCTCAACATTGCCGAAGCCAACATTGACATTGCATCCAATCCGCAAGCCGGCATTCCCACACTCGATGTCATTGAGATCAATCGTCCCGGAGAAGAGGACGAACCTCTCGACGAAGATCAGACTGCGCGCCGCAACGGCGCTACTACACTCAACGTCAACATCAATGCGCCGGGGCGGATCTTCACCCGCGGGCGCGGCGTTGACGCGGAATGGTCGCTGGACATGCGCCTCGGCGGCGCCTCGGCGCATCCGCTTGTCTTCGGGACCGCACGTGCGCAGCGCGGCACACTCGCCCTCTCGGGTCAACCTTTCGAGATCGAAGACGCCGTTATTGAGTTCAACGGCGATCCGCTCGACGCGCGCGTCAATCTCACTGCCGTTCGCGATACTGCAGATCTCACGGCGCGCATCCGCCTGACCGGCACTGCGCGCGATCCAGAGATCACCTTTTCCTCCGATCCTGCGCTACCGGAAGACGAAATCCTCCCGCAGGTCCTGTTCGGGCGCTCTGTGGAAGATTTGTCTGCGCTTGAAGCGGCGCAGCTGGCCGCGAGTCTGGCCGCCCTTTCTGGCCGCGCCTCGCTTGATCTCGTTGACGCCGCAAGGGCGGCCGCGGGTCTCGATCGCTTCAACGTCCGTCAGGATGAAAATGGCGGCTTCTTGGTCGCTGGCGGCGTCTACCTGACGCGCGACGTTTATGTTGAAGTCGCCCGTACGGGGCTGGGCCAAGCACAGACACGGATGGAATGGACCATCCGCCCGCGCCTCGTCCTGATCACCAGTTTCCTGACCAACGGCGACCAGCGCGTTTCGCTGCGTTGGCGGCGCGAAACCGATTGAGGGGTGCGGGTGCGTTCGCCATATAGAGCGCCATGAAATTCCTGGATCAGACCAAGATCTACGTGCGCTCCGGCAACGGCGGCGCAGGCGCGGTCTCGTTCCGGCGCGAAAAGTTCATCCCCTTCGGCGGCCCGGACGGCGGCGACGGCGGACGCGGCGGCGATGTCTGGATCGAATCCGCTGATGGCCTCAACACGCTGATCGACTATCGCTATCAGCAGCACTTCAAAGGCGCGACCGGCGGCCACGGCATGGGCCAGAACCGGCACGGCGCGAACGGCGAAAGCGTTATCCTGAAAGTGCCCACCGGTACCGAAGTGCTGGACGAGGACAAAGAGACGGTGATCGCCGATCTCAACAAGGCCGGCATGAAGGTGCTGCTCGCGCGCGGCGGCAATGGCGGCTTCGGCAACGCCTACTTCAAGTCGTCCGTGAACCAGGCGCCGGAGCATGCCAATCCTGGCCTCGAAGGCGAAGAGCGGGTGTTCTGGCTACGGCTGAAACTTATCGCTGACGCTGGCCTCGTTGGTCTGCCGAACGCTGGCAAGTCCACGTTCCTGCGCGCGGTGTCCAGCGCAACGCCGAAGGTCGCCGACTATCCGTTCACAACACTGCATCCACATCTTGGCGTCGTCACCATCGGCGATAGCGAACGGTTTGTGATGGCGGACCTGCCGGGACTCATCGAAGGCGCCGCGGAAGGCACGGGCCTCGGTACGCGCTTCCTCGGTCACGTCGAACGTTGTGTGGCCCTCGTCCATTTGATCGACGCGACGGCTGAAAGCGCCACAGAAGCGTATCGCACCGTGCGCCATGAGATTGAGGCCTACGGAGCGGGCCTTGCCGACAAACCTGAGATCGTCGCCCTCAACAAGATTGACGCGATGACGCCCGCTGAGGCCAATCGCAAACGCGCGGCGCTCTCGCGCGCCATCGGTAAGGACGTGCGGCTCGTTTCCGGCGTGTCCGGCGCCGGCGTGCGCGATCTGGTCAATGAAATCGCCGCGATGCTGCGCGAACGCCGCGTCGAAGAAACGCGCGCCGCCGAGCCCGAACAGGATTGGACGCCGTGAGCCGGCTCGCCAACGCGAACCGTCTCGTCGTAAAAATAGGCTCCGCCCTCCTCGTCGACAGCGAAGGCAACCCAGCGCGTCCCTGGCTTGCGGGGTTTGCGGACGATGTCGCCGCACTGCGTCAAGCCGGCAAGCAAGTGGTCATCGTATCGTCCGGCGCAATCGCGCTCGGCCGCCGCATGCTTGGCCTGCAACGCGCAGCCACGCTCGCGCAAAAACAGGCCGCCGCCGCCGCGGGCCAAGCGCGTTTGATGAGCGCATATGAAGAAGCGTTTTCGACCCACTCGATCCCCGTGGCTCAAGCTCTTCTGACGCCGGACGATACGGAGCGCCGCCGCCGCTGGCTCAACGCGCGCGCAACGCTTGAGACATTGCTCGAACTGGGCGCTGTTCCGATCGTGAATGAAAACGACACCGTAGCCACCAGCGAGATACGCTATGGCGACAATGACCGCCTCGCCGCGCGCGCCGCGCAGATGATCTCAGCCGATGCACTCATCCTTTTGTCGGATATCGATGGCCTCTACGGGCGCGACCCACGCAAGGACCCTAGCGCGCGCTTCATTGCTGAGGTGGCGCAGATCACCCCCGAGATCGAAGCCATGGCCGGCAATCCAGGAGCGCTCGGTTCAGGCGGCATGCGCACCAAGATCGAAGCCGCGAAGATCGCGACACGCGCTGGCTGCGCAGTCGCGATCACCAAGGGCTCCGAGCAAAACCCACTGCAGCGCCTCGCTTCGGGCGCACGCGCCACATGGTTCTTGCCCATTGCGTCGCCGCGCGCCGCCTACAAGGCTTGGATCGCCGGAAGCCTCGCCCCGCAGGGTGCGCTCGTCGTCGACGACGGCGCGGCTACGGCGGTTCGCGCCGGAAAGAGTTTGCTTGCCGCTGGCGTTATCGAAGTGCGCGGGAATTTTGAAAAGGGCGACTGCATTCGCGTCGTTTCATCGACTGGAGTCGAGGTTGCGCGCGGCCTCGCCCGCTATGACGCCGTCGATGCGGCGCGGATCAAAGGACTGAAAGGCGCCGTTATCTTCGAAACCTTGGGCTATGACGCCGGCCCCGCCCTGGTGCATGCCGATGATCTGGCCCAAGTGTGAACCATGAGTGCGCTTGAACGGGAAATGCTGGAGATCGGTCGCCGCGCCCGCGCTGCAGCCAGCGCACTGCGTCTGGCGTCAAGCGAGGCGCGCACGACAGCGCTCAAAGCGATGGCGGGGCGCCTACGCGGCCGGGCGGATGCGATTGCTGAGGTGAACGCGCGCGACGTTGCGGCTGCGCTCGGCAAAGGCCTGACGGAGGCGTACATCGACCGCCTCCGTCTTGACGCCGATCGCGTGCGGGCTGTCGCAGATGGCGTCGAGACGATCGCGAAGCAGCCCGATCCAATCGGCGCCGTGTCAGCCGAGTGGGTGCGACCGAACGGGCTGCGCATTCAGCGTGTGCGAACGCCGATCGGCGTCATCGGCATGATCTTCGAGAGCCGGCCAAACGTTGCCGCTGACGCCGGCGCTCTCGCGCTTCGTGCCGGCAACACCATCATTCTGCGTGGCGGCTCAGAGAGCGCCGAAACCACTGCCGCCATCGTCGCCGAGTTGCGCGCGGCGCTGCCGACCAGCGGATTGCCCGAAGATGCTATCCAGCACGTCCCCACCCAGGATCGCGACGCCGTCGGCATGATGCTCGCCGGCCTCCGCGGCTCCATCGACGTGATCGTGCCGCGCGGCGGCAAGAGCTTGGTGGCGCGCGTCCAGAACGAAGCGCGCGTGCCGGTGTTCGCGCACCTCGAAGGCATTTGCCACACCTACGTTCATGCTGCGGCCGACCCGGCAAAAGCGGCGGCGATCGTGCTCAACGCAAAGATGCGTCGCGTCTCGGTGTGCGGCGCGACCGAGACGTTGCTCATGGATCGCGCCATCGCGCCCACGCTGCTGCCGCGGATCGCGCAGCAACTTCGCGATGCAGGCTGCGAACTTCGCGGCGATGACGCAGCTTGCAGCATCACGGCAATGGAGGCCGCAACCGACACCGATTGGAGCACGGAATATCTGGCGCCAATCCTGTCCGTGCACGTCATCGATGGCATTGGCGACGCCATCGCACACATTGCGCGTTATGGTTCGCAACACACCGAGTCGATCATCACAGAAGACCAGGGCGCCGCAGCTCAGTTCTTGCGCGAAGTCGACAGTGCTATCGTGCTGCACAACGCCTCCACACAATTTGCAGACGGCGGCGAGTTCGGCTTTGGCGGCGAGATCGGGATCGCCACCGGCCGCTTGCATGCGCGCGGTCCAGTTGGCGCTGAGCAATTGACGACTTTCAAGTACGTCATTCACGGTAATGGTCAGATCAGACCATGAAGCGCGACCTGCCTCTCGCCTATCCCGGTATGAAGATCGGCCTCTTCGGCGGCAGCTTCGATCCCGCGCACGAAGGCCACGCGCACGTTGCCGAAACAGCGCTGAAACGTTTGGGTCTCGACCGTGTTTGGTGGCTCGTCTCGCCACAGAATCCGCTGAAGCCGAAATCAAGTCCCATCGCCGGGCGCATTACCTCCGCGGAGCGTCACGCGCACGGCCGAAACATGATTGTAACGGACCTCGAACAGCGGCTTGGCTGCGCGTTCACCTACCAAACGTTACGCGCGCTCAAACGCCGTTACCCCGGTGTGTCATTCACTTTGATCATGGGCGCGGACAATCTCGCGAATTTCCGCAAATGGCGGAATTGGCGCGAAGTGGCCAACGCCGTCCCGGTGGTAATTGTGTCCCGGCCAGGCGCACGGATTGCACATAGGCTTGGCGCACCGCGCCAGTGGACCCACCTAAACGCTAGACTCCACTGGGAATCTTCCACGGCAATCCGCTCCGACAAGCGTGCGGCGTTGGCGAAACCCAAACGGAAGTGATAGCGTTTCCCTCTACCTTGAGCCGAAGAAGGATCACAGACCCTGTCGCCTGAAATGAAACGCGCACCGGCCGCAAAAGCCGGAGCCACGCCCAGAGCAGCCAACCGGCCCGCCCCGGGCATCGATGTGGAAGCAATCACCAAAGTGGTTCTGACATCGCTGGAAGACGACAAGGCCGAGGACATCCTCGCCATCGATATTCGCGGCAAATCATCTTTCGCCGACATGCTTGTCGTCGCTTCTGGCCGTTCGTCGCGGCACGTGGGCGCGCTGGCGGATCACGTCATGCGCAATTTGAAGGACGCCGGCATCAAGGACGTCCGCGTTGAAGGCTTACCCCAAGGCGATTGGGTGTTGGTTGATGCGGGAGACGTCGTCGTGCACCTCTTCCGTCCTGAGGTCCGCTCCTTCTACAATATCGAGAAGATTTGGGCGGGCGCGACGCCTGACTCCCAACAGAGCTAAGCATTGCGCGTGCTCGTTGCCGCCGTCGGCCGTCTGCGCGATGGGCCTGAAGCGGCGATGACCGTCGACTACCTGCAGCGAGCAGCTCAAGCAGGCCGACAGATCGGCTTCAAAGGCTTCGATCTCATCGAGGTCGAAGGCAAGCCGCCGGGAGACATGCGCGCGGAAGCTGCGGCTCTGTTTCGCGCAACGCCCGATGACGCGCGCAAGATCCTCTTGGATGAACGCGGCGCAGAATGGACGTCCCGCCAACTCGCCGAGAAACTCGCGCGCTGGCGCGATGATGGCGTCGCCTGCACAACATTCTGGATCGGCGGCGCCGATGGCGCTTCACAGGGCGTTAAGGATAACGCTGACGAAAAGCTGGCTTTTGGCCGGCAAACGTGGCCTCACAGGCTCGTTCGGGTGATGATTTCCGAGCAAGTTTACCGAGCTGTGACGATACTCTGCTCTACTCCATATCACCGGGACTGAAGTTCCTGGACGATATGGTGGTGGTGAATTGGCACGAGGCGCAAAACGCGCCCGCGCCCTGATCGCATGTGCGACGGGAGCTTTAGCGCTCCTGCTAGGGACAGCGGACGCCCAGACACAACGCACGGCCGCACAGGCCGACCGCGATCGCCGCGCCGAGGCGCAGCGCGCCGAGCAACTGCGCACTCAGGCGAGCGCCGCGCAGCGTGAAGTGCGCGCGCTCGACACGCGCCTCGTTGAGGCGACGCGCCGGCGCGAAGAAACGGAAGTGGCGGCGGCGGCGGCGCGAGATCGCCTCGCCGCAACCCAACAAAACGTGACCACAGAAACCGCCGCGCAAGCGCGCGCCCGCAGCGCGTTTGAATCCTCAGTCATTGCTGCCGCGTTTACCGAGCGCAGGGTCGAACCACGCGCCGCACGCGCAAGCATTGTCGCACGTGCGCTTGGCCCAGCTTACCAATCGGAGGAGCAACGCCGCCGGCGCGCGCTGCTCGCAGCGCTGCGAGACGAAGATACTATCACCAGCGAGCAAAGCGTTTTGGCTGATGCTCAAGCCGCCATCGCCCAGGAGCGCGGTGAGATCGTCACAATGCTGGCCGAGAGCCGTTCGACGCAGACACGCCTCGCCCGCGAGGCGACGGCTTCTGAGCGCCGCGTGCGACAGCTCGCTGCAGAAGCCCGTTCCCTGCGGGAACTTGCCCAACGCGTCCAGCGTGCGTCCGCGCGCCGGCCTGCGACGACCTCCACACCAGGGCCGAACGTGATTCCGGCCGGTTGGGTCGCGCCCGCCCAGGGCCAAATCACGCGAAACTACGGCGCACGCCAAGCCGGAGGCCCCGCGGCACAGGGCGTTACCGTCCGTACGAATTCAGGCGCGCAGATAGTTTCTCCCGCTGCCGGTGAAGTTGCCTATGCAGGAAGCTTTAGAAGCTATGGAAACGTGTTGATCCTCAATCTGGATGGTGGTTACGCTCTGGTCCTCACTGGCGTCGACACCATCAATGTTCGCGTCGGCGAGACGGTGCGGGCGGGGCAAACTGTCGGGCGAATGACAGAAACGGCCTCTTCGGCGCCGGAATTGTATGTAGAAGTACGCCGGGGCGACCAGCCGGTCGATCCTGGACGATGGCTCAGCGCGCGTGGCCTTACTGCGGAGGCTGGCGTACGAGCCGGTTAACGCGAATCGGGCAGGACGACCCGGGGAGTAAGAAATGCGCGTAGCTTGGATTTTGGCGCCGGTTGCTGGTGCTGCCGCCCTGGTTGGCGCACTTGCCTGGTCCGCTCCTCAAGATCGCGCCAACGGCGATGTTTACCGTCAGCTCGAATTGTTCGCCGACGTGCTCTCGCGCGTTGAGCAAGATTACGTTACCCCGATTGATGAGCAGCGGGCGATGGAAGCCGCCATCCAGGGCATGCTCGCCTCACTGGACCCGCATTCCTCCTACATGAACGCGGAAGATTACCGCGAGATGCAAAGCCAAACCCGCGGCGAGTATGGCGGTCTGGGCATCGAGGTCACCAGCGAAGACGGCGTCGTCAAGGTCGTCTCCCCGATTGACGGCACGCCCGCCGCGCGCGCCGGCATCCAGGCCGGCGACTATCTCACCGCCATCAATGGCGAAAGCATCGTTGGTCTGACACTGAACGACGCCGTGACCCGCATGCGCGGCGAAGCCGGCACCGACATCACCATCACCGTCGCGCGTGATGGCTCCGACCCGTTCGACGTCACGTTGCGCCGTGAAATCATCAATGTTCGCGCCGTCACGGCGCGCGTTGAAGGCGGCGACATCGGCGTCATCCGAATTTCCACGTTCAACGAGCGCACCGGCTCAATGCTGCAAGACGCAATCCGAACCGTGAAGCGCGACACGGGCGGGCGCCTGCGCGGCGTCGTGCTCGACCTGCGCAACAATCCCGGCGGCCTGCTTGATCAAGCTATCGAAGTCTCCGACGCATTCCTTGACGGCGGCGAGGTGGTTTCCACCCGCGGCCGCCAACCAGAAGACGTGCAGCGTTACAATGCCCGCCGCGGCGATGACCTCGCCGGCGTGCCGGTGGTTGTCTTGATCAACGGCGCCTCGGCCTCGGCCGCGGAAATCGTTGCGGGGGCGCTCCAAGACCGCAACCGCGCCTTGATCGTCGGCACCGATTCGTTCGGCAAAGGCTCGGTGCAAACCGTGATTCCGCTGCAAGGCGGTCGTGACGGCGCGCTTCGGCTGACCACTGCCCGCTACTACACGCCAGCCGGCCGCTCGATCCAAGGCCCCGGCATTGTGCCGGACATGGAAGTCGCATCGCGCCGCATCGACGCAGCTGAAGTGGCGCGTCTCCAGCGTCTGGCAATCTCGGAAGAAGATCTGCCGAACGCGCTCGACAACGAAACCGGCGCTCACCGCCGCGCCGCCCACATTCCCGACGACCAACCGCCGGAAAATTGGAACGCGGAAGACGATTATCAGCTGCGCCGCGCGATGGAGTTCTTGCGGCAAGGCACGGTTGCGGAACGACTCCGCGCCCGCGCTGGCTAGACCGAATTTACCACTCGTAAATCAATGTGAAGCGTCCAGCCGTCCTAGTGACGGCTGACGCGAATTCAGCGATTCTGGCGGTGATGATTCGACCGCGCGTAAACCTGCGCGGCTTCGCGCCCAAGCAACCGCCCAAGCCCGCGCGACGCCTGCCAAGACTGACGCACCGCACTGTTGCGCTCGCCTTCGCGGGCGTGCTGGCGGTGGGCGCCCTCATCGCGGTGCAAGTATTTGGCGATCCGAGCGCCGCAGGCCCGCGCCGCATCGTTTCGCTACAGCCGTCGGCGGCCGAGGCCAACGCACCGCGCGTCTCATTCTCTGACGCCGCCGAAGAAGGCGCAGAGATGCACATGTTCGGCATCGACGAATTGCCCCAGACCGGCGAGTACGGCGAAATCGACTCCAACGGCGAACTCCGCGTTTCGGTTGTAGAGGCCCAGGCAGCGCCGAACGCGAGCCGGCCGCAATCACCGCCACTGCCGCGTGCTCCGCTTGCGGGTCTGTTTGAGAACAGTCCGAACGGGCCACTGCCGATTGTCGCTGCGAATGGCCGCACGCCGGCGCAGGCGTACGCGCGTCCATTCACCCCACAGCAAGACCGCCCCAAGGTCGCGATCGTCATCGGCGGACTTGGCTTTAACGCCACCGCCACCACGCAAGCGATCGATGAACTGCCCGCTGAGATCACGCTCTCGTTCGTGCCCTACGCACAAAACCTGCAATCGTGGATCGATCGCGCGCGCGCCCGTGGCCACGAGGTCATGCTTGAATTGCCAATGGAGCCGTTCGACCCCGACGCCGACGACACCGGTCCACAAACATTGCTCGCCTCCGCCACCGGTCCACAAAACATCTCACGTCTTGAGCAATTGCTGTCGCGCGCCACGGGCTATTTCGGCGTCACCAATTATCAGGGCGCGCGCTTCGCCACTTCAGCGCAGGCATCGGCGCCAATCGCGCAAGCGCTGCGTCGGCGCGGGCTCGTTTTCATCTCTTCCGGCATCGGCCAACGCACCGCGCTCAGCGTCGAAGCTCAACGAGCTCAGCTTCCGATTACGGCTGCGGATCGCATCATTGACACAAGGCGTGAAGCTGACGCCATCGACGATCAGCTGCTGAACTTAGAGGCCCTTGCGCTGCAGAATCAGAGCGCGATTGGCGCAGGCTTTGCGTATCCTGTGACCATGGAGCAAGTCGGCCACTGGGCGCGCGATGTGGAAACGCGTGGATATCAATTGGCGCCAGCCTCGGCCGTGCTCAATGCACGCGCCGCGCGCCGATGATCACACCCCACGAACCGAAGCACTATCGCCCGAATGTTGGCTTGGCGCTGTTCCACACGAACGGCCTGGTCTTTCTCGGCAAACGTGTCGCGACTGAAGGCCCTTATCAGTGGCAGATGCCGCAAGGCGGCGTCGATCGCGGCGAAAAAGTCGAAGACGCTGCCTATCGCGAACTTGAAGAGGAGATTGGCCTAAGGTCAGCACACGCCGAACTGCTCGAAGAGACGGAAGACTGGCTTTATTACGATTTCCCCATCGACGTGCGCACGAAAATGAGGCCCCGCGGACGCTATTTGGGGCAACGTCAAAAATGGTTCGCGTTTCGGTTCAAGGGACGTGACTCAGATATTAGACTGGATACTCATACCCCGGAGTTTGTAGATTGGCGCTGGGCCGCACTCGAAAGCGCGCCCGGTTTGGTCATACCGTTCAAGCGCCCCGTTTACGAAGAAGTGGCGCGCCGGTTCAAAAAACACACCGTGGGGGCTTCGAAGTGATTGTCTGCCTGATGGGCGCCGCTGAGGCGTCTTCGTCGTGAAGCGCGGTGCAGTGGTGACGCCGGTTGTGTTCGTGCACGGCGCGTTCTGCGGCGGCTGGGCGTTCGACGGTTTTCGCGAGCCGTTCGAGGCCGCAGGCTTTGAAACGCACGCGCCAAACCTTCCGCACCACGAGCGCGGCGCCGATCTAGAACAGCTCGCGCAAACCGGCCTCAAGGACTACGCGAAGGCAATCGCGACCTACGCACGCGGATTGCGTGCGCCGCCGGTATTGATGGGCCATTCGCTCGGCGGACTCGTGTCGCAACTCGTTGCGACACACATGCCGATAGCTGGCCTCGTGCTGCTGGCGCCAAGCGCGCCGTGGGGCGTGCCGCCGACGACGCTCGACGAACATGGCAATCAGTTTGGCCTCACGCTGCTCGGCGATTATTGGCGCCGCCCGGTGCCGCCAGATTATCGCGTCGCCCGCGCGACAACCTTGGATCGCCTGTCACGCGAGGACGCACGCCGCGCCTTCGCACGCTTCGTCCCCGAGAGTGGCCGCGTCATTCGCGAGACGGTTCAGTGGTTCATGGATCACGCAATGGCGAGCCAAGCGCCCGTCTATCGCATCAGCGCACCGGTGCTCGGTCTCGCTGGCGGGAAGGATCGTGTGAATTCATCAAGCACGGTGCGCCGCGTGATCGGCCGCTTCCCTGGTGATCAGGCCCACTTCCACGAGTTTCCCGAGATGAGCCACTGGCTGATCGGCGAACCTGAAGCAAACGATGTCGCCGCGCTTACGCTGCAATGGCTCGATGCACGCGGCATCGGTCCAAAGCCGGTGAAACCCAAGCGCAAGCAACTCTCGCTGTTCGGCTGGGGCGAAGCGGCAGGCGCTTAGTTCGCGTCAGCGTAACGTAGCGTTATCAAGACGATTTCAGGCGGATTGAGAAAGCGCACGGGGATCATGCTCGTGCCGATGCCGGCGGTCACATACATCTGCTCGCCGTGTTCTTGGATTAGGCCGCACGCAAAGCGCTTGTTGACGAGTGGCACGATTGGGCGGCCAATCAGAGGAATAGTCACCTGCCCGCAATGACCGTGGCCGGCCAACATCAGCGCTGGCCCATGTGGCATGTCGACAAACGGATCGGGCGAGTGGCTGATCACAATCGTATTCGCGCCACTCGGCGCACCATCGAGTGTCGCGGCGAAATCCGGTTCGCCGGTTGTGAAATCTGCGACGCCCGCGATCACCAGCGGCTCGCCTCCAGTGCGCCGAACGACGATGTGACGATTCCAAAGCGCCGCTACGCCGGCATCCTGCAGTGCAGCGGTGACCTCCGTTCGATCATACCAGACGTCGTGATTGCCGATGACCGCGACCGCCCCATAGCGCGCCTGGAGCGCAGCAAACGTCGCAATGCCTCCGATGATCTCCTGATTCTCAGCCGGCGTGCGTTCGAACGGATGATGATGCCCGTTCACGTAATCGCCGAGGAGAACAACCAGCTCAGGCCGAAGCGCATTTGCGCGCCGCACGATCCTGCCCATCCGGGCGGCGTCCACGTGCGGCCCGCCAACATGCGTATCGCTCAGCACCGCGATCGTCAGCGGCGCGCCATGCCATTGCGCGCTCACCACCTCGACGCGCCGCACCACCAGCATTTGCGGCTCAATGAACCAAGCATAGACGTTCAGCCAGTACGCGACCTCGAACAGAGCGACTGCCGCAAACAAAAGCCACCGCGTGCGTGCGCCGAGCTTACTCCAGCGCCGGAACAGCCACACGCCGGCGAGGACAACCAGCGGCAGCCCAATGATTGCCCCAATCGTGGCGGGAAGCAGTTGCGGGTGAAAGAAGTCGGGCATTGGCGGCCACACTAGCGCCACCGCAGAGTGTCGTCAGCGTGCTCTATCTTGTGGTGGCCGAAATCCAGCATATCACGCACAGAGTCGCGCCTGACTGTCTCGGAAAGTAGAGCTATTGTCGCCGCTTTATCCGGCGAGCTTATCAACGTGGAAAAGCGCTAGCGCGCCATCGCCGCCTTGATCGTTTCAAGACGCGCCAACTGACGCTGCGCCGCATCCTTCTTGGCGTCCGTGTTGGCGTCGCGCAGGTCTTCCTGAGCATTCTTCAGGTCCTGCTCAAGCTGCGCCGGCGCTAAGTCGGCGAGATCTATTGCTTCTTCAGCGAGCACCGTGAGGCCCTCGGGCGTAACATCGGCAAAGCCGCCATTGACGAAAATCCGGCGCTCCGTGCCATCATTGATGACCCGCAAAGCACCTGGCTTGATCGTGCTCATAACCGGCGCGTGATTAGGGGAAACGCCGAACTCGCCTTCGGAGCCCGGCACCACGACATGGTCGACGTCGCCGTTGAACAATTCGCGCTCAGGTGAAACCAAAGCAAAGCTCAGTTTGTCAGTCATTTAGTTTTGCCTCGCCATCGCAGTGACGCGGATCATGAACCTTTTCATCGCCGTCACCCCCGCGACGTAGACCGTGTCGACGATCGCCAGATGGTTGCCGGCGAGCCGAATATCGTAGGTCCGCGTCTTTAGCCCTGGCTCGGTCTCGTGAGGTTCATCCTTCACCATTTTCGCGCCCGGGTAATGCTTCTTGATGAGCTTATCGAGTGTGGTCACGCCCTTGTCGTAGTCGCCATTCGCGAACCACACCGTCGTAAACGCCCCATCGCTGTGAAACAGAACGCCACCGTCGCCGACTTCATAGAACAAGGTGTCGCCGATATCGCTCATGCCGATTTCAGCTTTCTCACTCGGTCCGAGAACGCGCGGCTTTATCCCAAGCTTCCCCTTGACTGATCCATCGATGGCGGCGACGGCGCCCTCGATGGCGAGTTTCGCCGCGACTTCGCTTTCCCTCATCTCGGCTCTCACTTCTTTCGGACTTGAGCAGAGACGCGCACGAAAAATCGTTCGGGCCGCGCTCCGGCTTCTGCATACTCAACAACCACGTGGGCCAAGCGGCCGTCGCCACCGCAGTCTACCTCGTACGAACGCACTCGATTTTTGGGAGCATCGCGCGGTTCATCTTTCAGCTGCTTCACGCGGCGGCCTGTAGCTTTCAGCATCCGATCAAGCGCAGCAAGGCCGCGCTGGAAGTCGCCGTTGACGAACCAGATCGTCGCCAGCGAACCATTCAGATCGAGAAAGACGCCGCCATCCTTGCTTACCGGATAAAGGAGCGCCTTCCCGCCCTGAGCGAGGCCCGCGTCGGCGCGCTGCAGTTCGGAGATCGGCACGGGGACGATCGGCATCTCGCCACTCACATCACCGGCAATGTGAGCCAAGCACCCTTCGACGAGCTTCGCCGCGATCTCGCTTTCGGTGAAGCTCGTCGTACTCATTAGGCTGCGTCCGCCGCGAGGCGCTGGGCCTTCGCCACGGCTTCTTCGATCGAACCAACCATGTAGAACGCCGGTTCTGGCAGGTGATCGTACTCACCGTTCACGAGGCCCTTGAAGCCCCGCACCGTGTCCTTGAGATCGACGAGCTTGCCCGGCGAGCCTGTAAATGCTTCGGCGACGTGGAATGGCTGGCTGAGGAAGCGTTCGATCTTACGGGCGCGCGCGACCGTGAGTTTGTCGTCTTCCGAAAGCTCGTCCATGCCAAGAATTGCGATGATGTCCTGCAGCGACTTGTACTTCTGCAGCGTCTCTTGAACCTGACGCGCCACTTGGTAGTGCTCTTCACCGACAACGTTCGGATCCAAGATACGTGACGAGGAGTCGAGCGGATCGACGGCCGGATAGATGCCCTTCGCGGCGATGTCGCGCGAGAGAACCGTGGTGGCGTCCAAGTGAGCGAACGAGGTGGCCGGCGCGGGGTCGGTCAAGTCGTCAGCCGGAACGTAGATGGCTTGCACCGATGTGATGGAGCCCTTGGTCGTCGAGGTGATGCGCTCTTGCATAGCGCCCATTTCGGTCGCCAGCGTCGGCTGATAGCCGACCGCCGAAGGAATACGGCCAAGCAGCGCCGACACTTCCGAGCCCGCTTGCGTAAAGCGGAACACGTTATCGACGAAGAAGAGAATGTCCTTACCCTGATCGCGGAAGTGCTCGGCGATCGTGAGGCCCGTGAGCGCAACGCGCGCGCGCGCGCCTGGCGGTTCGTTCATCTGGCCGAACACGAGCGCGCAGCGCGAACCTTGGCCGCCGCCCTTCACGTTGACGTTCGACTCGATCATTTCGTGATAGAGATCGTTGCCCTCACGCGTACGCTCGCCGACGCCGGCGAACACCGAGTAGCCGCCGTAGGCTTTGGCGATGTTGTTGATCAGCTCTTGAATCAGCACCGTCTTGCCGACGCCGGCGCCGCCGAAGAGACCGATCTTGCCGCCCTTAGCATAGGGGCAGAGCAAATCGACGACCTTGATGCCGGTGACAAGAACTTCCGGGACTGGCTTTTGATCAACAAACGCTGGCGCCGGTTGGTGGATAGCGCGCTTCGCCGTCGTCTTCACTGGGCCTGCTTCATCGACTGGCTCGCCGATGACGTTCAGAATGCGACCAAGTGTTTCTTCACCGACCGGCACCGAGATTGGCGCGCCCGTGTCTGTGACCGGCTGACCGCGCACGAGACCGTCCGTGGCGTCCATCGCGATGGTGCGGACGCTCGACTCGCCGAGGTGCGTCGCAACTTCCAGCACAAGGCGGCGGCCGCTATTCGTGGTTTCCAGCGCGTTGTAGATATCCGGCAGCGGGCCGTCGAATTCGACATCGACGACAGCGCCGATCACTTGCGCCACGCGGCCTTTTCCTTGCTGTGCCATCTCTTCTCTTCCTCGTCACACTCTCAAGCCGCGTGGGCGGCTAATTCATCAACCGTGCGGCAATCACGCCTGCCGCAACCGCGAGAAACGGCGCCAGGATCAAAGCGACCCGAGCGACGCGTCCCTTCATCCTTCCACCGCCAGTTCAACTGGCACGTTGTTCCGTGTCGCCTTCGAATACGGGCAAACCTGATGCGCCGCATCGAGCAGTTCCTGCACTTGCGCGCGATCCATGCCCGGGATCGAAAGCGTTAGCTTTGCTGAAAGCGACAAGCCGCCTTCAGCGCGACCGATGCCGACCTCGCACTTCACGGTCGCCTTTGAAGCATCGATCTTCTTTTGCGACGCAACGAATGCAACTGCCGAGTTGAAGCAATTGGCCCAGCCAAGCGCGAAGAGCTGCTCAGGGTTCGAGCCCTCGCCCGAACCGCCGAGACCCTTCGAGTGCTCCATATGGAAATAGAGCCCGCCCTCTTGCAGCGCGACTTTGCCGCCGGCGCGACCACCCTGGGAAACGGCAGTGGTTGTGTAAAGTGTGTCGGCCATCAAAGCGCCTCCGCGCCGGAGATGATTTCGATCAGCTCTTTGGTGATGTTGGCTTGGCGCTGACGATTGTAGCGGATCGACAGCTTGCGAATGAGATCGCCGGCGTTGCGCGTCGCGTTATCCATGGCGCTCATTTGCGCGCCATAGAAGCCGGCTTGGTTTTCAAGCAGCGCCTGCAAGATTTGGCCGTTGAGATATTGCGGCAGCAGAGCCTCGAGGATTTCCTCTTCGCTGGGCTCATACTCGTAAACCGCGCCCTTCAGATCCGGCGGCGTCACGCCTTCCGGCGCGCGTGCTGGAATGAGCTGCAGCGCCGTCGGCACTTGACTGATTACCGACTTGAATTGCGAGAAGAAGAGCGTCGCGACATCAAACTCGCCTGCATGGAAGAGGTCGAGCAGCGCCTCGCTGACCACATGCGCGGCGTCAGCTCCGATGTTCCTGTAGGCCGAAAGGTCGACGTATTTGACGATCTTGTCGCCATGCAAACGGCGAAGCTGGTCGCGCCCTTTCTTGCCGACCGCCAGGATCTTCACCGTCTTACCGGCGCGAACCAGCTCATCGATCTTCGTGCGGGCCTCACGAACAATCTGCGTGTTGAAGCCACCGCAGAGGCCGCGCTCGCTCGTCATCACGACCATCAGATGCACTTGGTCCTTGCCGCTGCCGCGCAGCAAGAGCGGCGCGCTCTCACCCGATACGGCTGCGGCGAGGTTCGCAATCACACGCGCCATGCGCGACGCGTACGGACGCGCCGCCTCAGCCTGGCTCTGCGCCCGCTTCAGCTTCGCGGCCGCCACCATCTGCATCGCCTTGGTGATCTTCTGCGTGGATTTCACGCTGGCGATGCGATTGCGGAACTCTTTTAAGCTCGGCATCTCAGCCCCTTAGGCGAACGTCGCGGTAAACTCTTCAAGGACGGCTTTAATCTTGTCTTCGATACCGTCCTTGCCAATGTCTTTCTTGTCGCCGATCGCCTTCAGAAGATCGGCCTTCTTTGCGCGCAGCCAGGCAACGAGCTCGCGCTCGTAACGGCCGACGCTGGCGACATCGATCTTATCAAGGTAGCCGCGCGTGCCGGCATAGATCAGCACAACTTGTTCTTCGACTGGCACCGGCGAGAACTGCGGTTGCTTCAACAATTCGGTGAGGCGGGCGCCGCGCGCGAGCAGACGCTGCGTGGCAGCGTCGAGGTCCGAACCGAACTTCGCGAAGGCCGCCATTTCGCGGTACTGAGCGAGTTCGCCCTTCAGCGGGCCGGCGACTTGCTTCATCGCCTTGATCTGAGCGTTGCCGCCGACGCGCGACACCGAGATACCGACATTGAGCGCCGGACGAATGCCTTGGAAGAACAAGTCGGTTTCCAAGAAGATCTGGCCGTCGGTGATCGAAATGACGTTGGTCGGAATGTAGGCCGAGACGTCGTTGGCTTGGGTTTCGATGATCGGCAGCGCCGTCAGCGAGCCCGACTTGTTGTCTTCGTTCAGCTTCGCCGCACGTTCGAGCAAGCGTGAGTGCAGATAAAAGACGTCGCCCGGGTAGGCTTCGCGGCCCGGCGGACGGCGCAGCAAGAGCGACATTTGGCGATAGGCGACCGCTTGCTTCGACAAGTCATCATAGATGATGAGCGCGTGCATGCCGTTGTCGCGGAAATATTCGCCCATGGCGCAGCCGGCCATCGGCGCGAGATATTGCAGCGGCGCCGGGTCCGACGCGGTGGCCGCAACGATGATTGAGTAGTTGAGCGCGCCCTTGTCTTCGAGCGTCTTCACGAGCTGCGCGACGGTCGAGCGCTTTTGGCCAACAACGACGTAAACGCAGTAGAGCTTTTCGCTCTCCGGCGCGTTCCGGTCGTGGGCTTCGCGCTGATAGATCATGGTATCGAGCGCCACGGCGGTCTTGCCGGTTTGGCGGTCGCCGATGATCAGCTCGCGTTGGCCGCGGCCGACCGGGATCAGCGCATCGATCGCCTTGATGCCCGTCTGCATCGGCTCGTGCACCGACTTACGCGGAATGATGCCCGGCGCCTTCACGTCGACGGTAGACCGCTTCTCAGCTTTGATCGGGCCCTTGCCGTCGATCGGATTGCCGAGCGCATCGACCACGCGGCCGAGCAGCGCCTTGCCGACCGGCACGTCGACGATTTCGCCGAGGCGCTTAACGGTGTCGCCTTCCTTCAAGCCACGGTCATCACCGAAGATAACGACGCCGACATTATCGCGTTCGAGGTTGAGGGCCATGCCCTTCACGCCACCTGGGAACTCGACCATTTCACCGGCTTGCACGTTCTCGAGGCCGTACACGCGGGCGATGCCGTCGCCGACGCTCAGCACGCGGCCGATCTCGGAGACCTTCGCTTCAGAGCCGAAGCCCTTGATCTGCTCTTTGAGGATTGCGGAAATTTCTGCGGCGCGGACGTCCATGTGTATCCCTCTCAGGCGGATTTCAGTGCGAGACGCAAAGCGTCCAGCTTGGCTTTGACGGAAGCATCGAATTGGCGAGAGCCGACGCGGGCGATGAACCCGCCGATCAAGCTCTCATCGACGCTGATTTCTGCTTCGACCTTGGCGCCGAGCTTCTCGCCCAGCGCTGCAACCACGGCGTTCTTTTCTTGCTCGGCCGGGGTGCGGGCAAAGATAACTTCGACTTGGCGGGCGCCCCGCTCTCGGGCCACGAGGGCGCGGTAAGCGGTGGCGATTTGTGGGAGTTCCGCAGCGCGGCGATTCTGTGCGACCGCGCCAACGGCCTTGCGTCCGAGGTCTGAGAGGCCAAGCTTGTCGGCAACGGCGACCAGGGCCTTCGACTTCTCCACAGGGTCGATCAGGGGCGAGCGGGCCACATCGCGCAGCTCCGCGCTTTCCTTCCAGGCGGCAGCGAACTTTGTGAAGTCCTGCTCAACCACCTCTAACTGCTTGGCATCCTTGGCTAAATCGAATACCGCTCGAGCGTAGCGAGCAGCTGCCTCGGACACTTCGCCTTCGAATCTCTCAGCCACGCCTGTCTCGCTGCTCTCGCGGCCGACGATCCGCTGGACCGCCTGCTGCTGGATGACGCCGCTTGGGGAAAACCCAAACGTCAAAGGGGTCGGCGCGCTCTCCCACGCGGACCCCCATGACGCGCGCGCGAAGTAACACAGCGCCTTCCGGCTTGACAACGGCCCCAATGGACGGCGGATCAGCGACAAAAGCGCCTGAATAGGCGGGGGGAAACAGACCGATGACCGATACACCGGCACAACCGCAGACCAGCCATGAGGTATCGCCGGCGAAGATGCGCCAAGTGGTGGCGGCGTCCGCAGCCGGAACGGTGTTCGAGTGGTACGATTTCTTCGTCTACGGCGCCGTCGCCTCGGTGATGACACCGCAATTCGTGACCGGACTGCCCGACGCCCAGGCCTTCATCTTCATCCTGCTGACGTTCGCCATCGGCTTTATCGTCCGCCCGCTCGGCGCGCTCGTCTTCGGCAAGATCGGTGACTCGACCGGGCGTAAGGGCGCGTTCCTGATCACCATCACGATCATGGGAATGGCGACGTTCGCAATTGGCGTCTTACCGACGGCGGCTCAGATCGGAGGTTGGGCGGCCGTCTTGTTGCTCACGATGCGCGTTCTACAGGGCTTCGCGCTCGGTGGAGAATATGGCGGCGCGGCAATCTATGTCGCCGAACACGCGCGGCCGCATCGGCGCGGTTGGGAGACGGGCTGGATTCAGGTTTCAGCGGCGTTCGGACTCATGGGCGCACTGCTCGTTGTGATCGTAACGCGTATGTTGATGGGTGAAGAAGCGTTCCGCGCCTGGGGCTGGCGCGTCCCATTCCTGTTTTCAATCGTGCTGCTGGCGATCTCGGTTTGGATCCGGTTGCAGCTTGAAGAAAGCCCTGCGTTCAAGAAGCTGAAGGACGAAGGCAAGATTTCCAAACGCGCCTACCACGAAAGCTTCTTCGAGTGGCGCAATCTGAAGGTCGTACTTCTAGCCTTTCTCGCCATCTGTATGGCGCAGGGCGTGGTTTGGTATACCGGCTTCTTCTACACGCAATTCTACATCGAACGGATTTTGAAGATCGACGCGCAAACTGTGAGCGTCATCATGATCGCCGGCGTCATTCTCTCCGCGCCGCTCTACATCTTCTTCGCGTGGCTCTCCGACAAGATCGGACGCAAAATCGTCATGCTGTTCGGCATCGTGCTTATGCTGGCGCTCTACTTTCCCGGCTTCCACTACATTACTCAAGCTGGCAATCCGCAATTGGCGCAGGCGCTTGAGCGCGTGCCTGTCACAGTGATCGCCGATCCTGCAGATTGCACATTCCAGCTCGACCTCACCGGCGGCGCGCGCCAGTTCTCGACTTCATGCGACATCGCCAAAGGCTCCCTCACCAATGCCGGCGTCGCGTATGCGACTGAAGCCGGCGCTCCTGGTTCGCTCGCGCGCATTCGCATTGGCGATGCGGAAATCGAAAGTGTGAGCGCCGAAGGTCAAAGCAACAGCGAAATCCGCGCCACGCGCGCCGCGTTTGAGTCACGTCTGCGTCCGATGCTCGATGCAGCAGGATTCCCGGCGCGCGCGCCCGGCGCGATGGACGGCTGGAGTTGGTCGGAAATTGCGCGTGTGTTTAGCGAGAAGATCGGCGTGTTCTGGATTCTTGCGCTCTTCGTCATAGCGGCCACAGCGCTTTATGGTCCGCAGGCGGCCGCCCTCGTGGAGCTCTTTCCGACACGCATCCGCTATACCGCGCTCTCGGTGCCGTACCACATCGGTGTCGGCTGGTTCGGCGGGCTCCTCCCCGCCGTCGTGTTCGCCATCAACACGGCCACCGGCTCGATCTATCAAGGGCTCTGGTTTCCGGTGATTGCGACGGCGATTTCGGCCGTCGTGATGTTCTTCTTCCTGCCCGAAACCAAAGATCGCGACATCCACGCGTAGTGAACGCCCGTAACCATTTGGAAGGATGGTTTTCATGCATTCACCAGCTTTCTGAACGAGAGCTTAAACCTGCTCATGCATAGTCATATTCATGACGGCGATCCCCCACGCCGCCTTGGCCCTCACCAGCGCCCTTGACCGCTTCGGGCACGCCAGTGCGCGTGTGCTTGAAGCGGTCACTGGCGCGGATGACGGGGACATGGGCGCGGCTCTCGTCGAAATGACAGAGGCCAAGGCGCAAGCGAAAGCAGGCGTCGCCGTGATCCGTTTTGCCGATGCTATGTACGAAGCGCTGCTCGCGATTGGCCAAGAGCCTCAGCGGCGATAAGTCGAGTTCGCGCTAACGAGAACTGCGCGCGACGCCGCTTCAAACAATGTCTTCGACGCCGACTCGTACCTGGGCTTCATCGCCGCATCGACGCTGACATCATTCCAGCTTCCCATGGCGCCAAACACCCAGGCTCGGCCCGCCGCTTTGAGTAACCGTTGGGCCTCCGGCTTCATCTGCGCATAACGCAAAAACTCAAGCGGATACGGCAGATCTTTGCCCTCAAGCGTCCCGCGCGCAGCAACGAAGATGTCGGCAAAGCCGGTTCCAGGAATGGCGCGCGCCACCGGTTCGATATTAAGAAGCGCATCTCGCAGGTCGACGGACGCGCCCTTGATGTTGGTGTCGATGCTCTCGGCTGACGCGGCCTCCCCGATCAAAATGTAGGCGCTGAGCCAAATCTTCTTGTCGACCGCTTTCTGATCGCCAACGCGGTCAAACCCCTCCCACAACTCGGAATGATCACCGTAAACGGCCTCAATGAGCCATCTCGGCCCACCGCCAACCATGCCGACAAGCAGGCGCTCATCTATGTGGCCGAGCTTCTTGTTTTGCTGCATTGGCGCGTTGTGCAGACGCAAGCCACGGCACTGGCGCTTCCTGAGCTTTTCAAACCACTCACTTGGACCGTGCGCGACGTGCTTCAGCGCGCCAGCTTCGCTCGGGGTCAAGAAGTCGAGCGAAGCGGAGAACCGAAACATCGGATCATCTGGATAAAAGCCGGCCACATCGCGTCCGGCGAGCGCTGCATTACCGACAGCAACCAAAGCGAGCGCGCGAAGAATGGGAACTTGCACCTGTCAATCCCTGAAATAATCTCGCATCAGTTCGGTCGCCCACGCTGGTTGGCGCATCGCGCCGATGGGTGCGAACTCGTCCATCCAAGGCTTCACATCCAACACGGGTGTTCCGTCTATGGCATCGAGCCCCCGAACAGTGAGCACGCGGCCGTCGACTTTGACAATGGTCGCCCGCGTCAGGCCGATGCGGTTCGGCCGCGCCTTGCCGCGCTGCGCGAATATCCCGACAAGCGGCCAATCCATGCGCTCTCGCGGGTGACGCGCCCCCGTCTCCACCTTTGCAGGATTCACCTGGTGCATCAGGAACAGCACTTCGACATGGCTGAAGTCGCTGAGGCCGAAGAATGCACTTTCGTCGAACGCTGGGTCGAGGATAATCTCCGCTTGCACCGCGCCCCAAAAATCGTCGCTCAGATCTTTACGGGGCGAGTGAACACTTGCGATTGGCGCGACTTCAAACGTCATATGGGACTCCAGAGCGAGCGTCAGCGCTTAGCTGCACCCTCCACCTTCGCCCGCGTTCGGATATTGAGCAATTCAACACCCAGCGAGAAGGCGATAGCGAAATAGAGATATCCGCGCGGGATATGGAATCCCAATCCATCCGCCACCAACGCCACACCAACGAGCAAGATAAAGGCGAGCGCCAACATCTTCATGGTTGGATGCTTTTCGATGAACGAGGCGAGCGGCTCCGCCGCGACGGCCATAACGAGCGTGGAAATCACCACCGCCAAGATCATGACTGGCAAAAGATCGGTCATGCCTACCGCCGTGATCACGCTGTCGAGCGAAAACACGATATTGATAACGGCGAGTTGCAACAGCACGTCACCGAAGTGGTTCTTGGCCTCCGCCTCCTCGTGGTGCGCACCCTGCACCGCAGAGTGAATTTCCTGTGTGCCCTTCATCAAAAGGAAAAGGCCGCCGCCAAGCAAGATTAGGTCTTTCACCGTAAAAGCAATGAAGTCCTCAACGTGCTCGCCGTGCATTCCGAGCAGGTCCGGCCAAGAAGTCGGCAGTTGGAACAGCGGGTGTTGATCGAGTTGAATGACCCAGAAAATCCCGGCGAGCATGATGATGCGCAGCACCATCGCGCCCCAGACGCCAAAGCGGCGCGCATCCCGCTGCTGAGCGCCTTTGAGCCTGCCGATCGCGATCGACACGAAAAGCAGATTGTCGATCCCGAGCACAATCTCGAGGAAGGTCAGCGCCGTCAGGCTAAGCCAGAATGCAGGCGTGGCCAGGATTTCCATGTGCTAAGACTCTCCGCGTCCCCTAACGCCCGAACAGAAGCGCTACGTCAAGGACGTGCGTGCGTTGGCCGGACGTGCTTTAAGAAGGCAACCTTTCGGAGAAGCAATATGCGGCGATCTTTCTTGGCGCTCGGTTTTCTGTTGGCGGCGTGCGCGTCACCGTCCGAAACGGTCACCAGCTCAACCCTGGTGGCGGCTGACGCGGCGACATCTCTGGCGGTTGGCGAACAGATAACGGCGCAGGAAGTATCGCAAGCTGGCGGCGAAGGTCAGGACCCCTTGATTAGTCTGACGCTCCGACACAGCGATGGACGCACGCTGACGTTCCAAGAAGCAAACCACTCCCCAAATGACGTGATGGCGCAGGCGGCGGGCGGCCCACTCGCCCAACTCATGGGCCTCCAGCAAGGCGATGAGATCACGACGCTCTATTACGCCACGAATGGCGCGAGCGGAGCGCCCTTCGTCTGTGGACCTCAGGGGCCAGCGGCGATCGGCAAGTACGAAGGCTCTGACGGCATCATTCAGATCGTCGGCATGCGCGAGGCGATTCAATTCGACACCCGTCAAGACGGCCAAGTTGAACCCGCACCCTATTCACCAGATCATGTTTGTGCGCGTCTGCGCTTCCGCCGGGGCTAAGCCATGAGCGTCTACGCTATCGTTCAATTGCGCATTCACGACCCTGCGCTTTACGGCCGCTACATGAAAAACTTCATCGCGCGCTTTGACGACGTGTTCGGAAAATTTGGCGGCAAAATGCTTGCCGCCGACGATGCGCCGCGCGTGCTCGAAGGTGAGTGGTGGGATCGCAACAAGGTTGTCTTGATGGAATTCCCGGACACGGCAGCGTTTACCGCTTGGGCGACATCACCTGAGTACAACGAAATAGCGTCAGACCGCGTGGCAGGCGCCGAAGCCGTCGTACTGCTTGTCAAGGGGATGGACCGTGCGTGACCTTACTCAAGGGCCAATCGCGAACCACCTGCTGGGGATGGCGGCGTTCATTGGCATAAGCTTGGTTTTTCAGACGATGTATTTCATCGTCGACCTGTACTTCGTCTCACGCCTCGGCAGCGCTGCGGTCGCGGGCGTAAGCGCATCTGGCAACGTATTCTTTCTAGCTCTCGCCGCCAGCCAGCTCATCTCAATCGGCGCCATGGCGACGGTCTCGCAGGCGGTCGGCAAGAAAGATGCGAGCGAGGCCAATCTTTACTCAGACCAAGCGATTTCGATGTCGCTGCTGTTTGGCGCCGTCATGTTGGCCCTTGGCTATGCGTTCGGCGGCGCCGGTGTCGACGCGCTCACGGCAGATGCAGCGAGTGCGGCTGCGGGGCGCGCCTATCTCTTTGCCTTCCTGCCACAACTCGCGCTGATGTTCCCCGTTGCCGCCATGACCTCTGCGTTACGCGGCGCCGGCGTCACCATGCCAACGATGGTTTTGCAAACCGCGACGATTCTGCTGAACGTGGCGCTTGCGCCTGTTCTCATCGCCGGCTGGGGCACTGGTGTTCCGCTCGGTACGGCAGGCGCCGGATGGGCGAGTTCGATTTCCGCCACGCTCGGCACAATCGCACTGATCTTCATGTTTCCGCGCGTTCAAACGTATCTTCGGCTTCACATCAAGTCGCTGACGCCGAAGTTCGAAGCTTGGCGACGCATTATCTTCATCGGCCTGCCAACCTCGCTCGAATTTTTGATGATGTTTGTGATCTTCATCACGATCTATTTTGTCATACGCCAGTTCGGCGCCGAAGCGCAGGCTGGCTTCGGCATCGGCGGACGGATCATGCAATCGATCTTCCTGCCGGCGATGGCCGTCGCCTTCGCTGCGGCGCCGATCGCCGGTCAGAACTTCGGCGCCAAGCGTTATGACCGCGTGCGCGAAACGTTCGCAGTCACTGCGCTGATCGGCTCGGGCATCATGCTGACCTTGAGCATATTGTGCCACATCAACCCAGGTCTTCTCGCGCGCCCATTCACCAGCAACCCCGACGTGTTGGCGGTCAGCAACGACTATCTGACTATTGTCTCGTGGAACTTTGTGTTCAGCGGGCTCGTGATGGCGGCGGGCAGCCTCTTCCAAGGTATGGGCGACACGCGGCCATCGCTTTTTGCCAGCGCCGCGCGGATGGTGACCTTTGTCGTGCCTGTCCTCTGGGCCGCGCAGCAACCCTGGTTCTCGCTACACAACGTGTGGCTGCTCTCGGTCGCTTCGGTCATCGCACAGTGCGCGCTGGTGCTATGGCTTCTGTTTGAAACATTCAAACGCAAGCTGGCGCCGATGCCTTCCGCTATTGCGGCGGCGGCAAGCTGAGTGAAGCTTGTCCGAAGGCGTAGCGCCAGCCTTGGGGCGTGCGAACATAGGTATCGCTGAACCACAGGCGGCGATCGAATGAACCGTCCGGCCCCGTGCCCTTGAGCCAAAGCAGCGCGGTGACGATGGCCGTATCGTCACCATAGAGGCGCACGGTCTGCGTGCCCTCCTCTTCGACTTGCTGCTCATAAACGTATTCTTGCGCGCGCGCCGAGCGCAGGATGTCTTCGCGCGTGAACACACTTCCACGCCCTACCACCAAGATCATGTCTGGATGGAGAATACGGGCCATCGTCTCAGCATCATTGCGTTCGACCGCTGCCTGATACTCGGTATCGAGGGTTGCTACCGTGGCGCGGTCTTCCGCGGGATCGGCGTTCGCTATGCTGGACATGAAGAAGGCTCCAAGCGCTGCGGCCAAGCCGCGCGCTTTGCTTGAGAACAACATTTGGACGATGTTTCCGTGACTGGATCGACGCCGCCGATACTGCCGAACCACGCGACGTCACGCTCGCCATTTCCGAACTTCACTGGCGCCTAAGGCGCGCGGCAATCCAGGGCGGGCCCCACCTCGTCACTCGGACGAACGTCGAGGATGTAGGCCGTATCGCAACGCTGCGCGCCGCGGCTGCCTTCTTGGGAGCAATTCTCAACGCGCCGCAGAATGTGCTGCATCTGATCCGTTGCGCCGAGCTGATAGCGCTCGACTTCACCCACCATTGTCGGTTCGCGATAGATTAGACTCGCCGCGATCACCCGCTGCAGCGCCGCGATGACCTGATCCTGCTCAACCTGCCGCCACGTGGCGCCATCAAGTCGCAGCGCGACTTCGAGTGGCGTCCGCGCATTGCCGCACACCGCAATACCTGCTTGCCTTCCTTCGAACTCAATCCAGCCGCTACGGCGGATCATCCGCGCATTTTCGCGGTCCGGCGGCGCCAAGTGCCAGCGCACGTTTCTCGGCATTGACACGCGCACGGCGTCCCAATCTTGATAAGGCGCGCGCTCGTGCACGGCAGCGATAACGCTTGCGACCTCGGTCTCGATCGTGGCCGCTTCATCGGCGCGTGCGGGCAGTGCGAGCAAAGTGAGCGCGGCGGCGATTTTCAGCGTGCGGGCGATCATTCGGGGACTATAGTCAGTCAATTATCGTGGAGCCAAGCATGCAGATCACCGGCTCTCTTTGCCGCGCGGGGCGCGCTTTGGTGCAATGGACGCGCACCCAACTGGCGAGCGAATCCGGCATTGAGAAGGCTGACATACGCGCATTCGAGACGGGCGATGTCGATCCCGGCGACGAAGCGAGAGCGGTGCTGAAGCGCGCGCTCGAAGCCGCGGGCGCTGTGTTTCTGGATGAAGACAATTTGGGCGCTGGCGTCAGGCTCCGCTTCACTGAGCGTGACGTGAAACAGTTACGCCGGTTCGAAGGCGAAGGCGGCTCTGCTGGCGAGGACGACGTCTAGAACTTCGAATAACCGCCATCGATGAGGATCGAGTCGCCGTTGTGGAAGCTTGAGGCGTCGCTCGCGAGATAGACCGCGATGCCGCCGAATTCTTCCGGCTTGCCCCAGCGCCGATACGGCACGCGCGAGATGACGTGTGTGGTGAAGCCGTCGTTCTCTTGCGCCGCGCCTGTCATGTCCGTCGCGATCCAGCCCGGCAGGATGGCGTTGGCGCGCACGCCGTAGCGCGCGAACTCAACCGCGATGCCGTTGGTGACGGAGATGATGGCGGCTTTCGTCGCCGTGTAGTCCTGGTTGCGCGCGGCGCCGAAGAGCGCGCCGAGGCTCGCGACCGCTGCAATCGAGCCACCCGCATCGCCCTGCTCCGCGCGCGCCTTCATGTGGCGGCAGGCTTCGCGCATGGTCCAGATCATGCCGTCGAGATTAATCGCCATGACGCGGCGATAGTCCTCGCCGCCGATGTCGAGGAAGGATTTCCAGCGATTGGAGACCCCGGCATTGGCAAAGCAGGAATCGACACGGCCGAACTCCGCGAGCGTGGCGTTGAAGCCGGCGACGACGTTAGCTTCCGTCGAAACGTCAACGATGCGGGCGTTCACCTTCGTGCCGTGCGCCTTGAGCTGCTCCAGCGCCCGCGTGTTCTTTTCCGCGTTCGTCCCCCAGATCTCGACGCTCGCGCCCGCCTGCGCCAACGCATCGGCCATGCCAAGGCCAATGCCGCCATTGCCGCCAGTGACCAGCGCAACGCGGCCGGTGAGATCGAAGGGTTTGTAGGTCATGGCGGAGACTATGATTTCGTCGTAGACGAGCATCAAGGATGTTCTTAGGGCCGCGCCTCCTGTGTTAGGACATGAGAGTGATGGACTTTTTTCGTGACCTCGGACCGGTTTCGAAAGCGGTCGTCGCTGTCGCGGCGACGGTGTTTTCGGCTGTCCTTGCGCTCGGAGTGTATGCGGCCTTTTTCCTCGATGGCCCCATAACGACCGTCCCACGTGTTCTTCTCTTTCTTGCCGCGGCCGCGGCAATTGTTTGGGCGGAACGATGGTTTGGGAGATCAAGCAGACAGGCTCGCGACTATGTGGAAAGTCCTGCTGGTCGACTTCAGAAGGCGGCGCGAGAATGGCGCAAGTCTCGCAATCGCCGTGTCTCGTAGCGTCACAAAAAACTGTAAGGATCGACGTCGATCTGTACACGCACGGCGCTGTGCAATTTCACGCGGCTCATCCACGCCGCCAAGAACGCGCTGACGTCGACGCCGCGATTGGCACGGACGAGGAAGCGGTGGCGGTACATGCCGCGGATGACGCTGAGCGGCGCCGGCGCCGGCCCCCAAAGATCGAGGCCTTCGACGTGCGGAGCCTTTTCGCCGAGCGCTTTCGCGGCGTCAGCGGCGACACGCTCGTTGGGCGCGGAGACGATGACGGCAGCGAGCCGTCCATAAGGCGGCATGCCGGCGGCTTCGCGTTCGGCGACTTCGGCGGCGAAGAAGGCGTCTCGATCCTGCGCGGCAAGCGCTTGCATCACCGGCTCGTGCGGCGCGTAAGTTTGGATAAGCGCCCTGCCCGGCTTTTCGTGACGGCCGGCGCGACCCGCGACCTGGCTGACAAGCTGGAACGTGCGCTCACCGGCGCGGAGATCGCCGCCCTTCAGGCCAAGATCCGCATCGACGACGCCTACGAATGTGAGGTTCGGGAAATTGTGACCCTTCGCGACGATCTGTGTGCCGATTAGAATATCGATCTCGTTGTTCTCCATCCGCGCCACCAGCTCGCGTACGGCCTCGCCGTTTGGCGTCGTGTCAGAGGAGAAGATTTCGACGCGCGCGTTCGGGAAGCTCTCGCGCACTTCTTCTTCTATGCGCTCAACGCCGGGGCCGATTGAGGTGAAGGCATCGACGGCTTTGCACTCGGGGCACTCTTTCGGTTTCGGGATCGAGAAGCCGGTGAGGTGGCAGACGAGGCGGCCGGAATAGCGGTGCTCGACCAGCCATGAATCGCTGTCGGGCGAACGCATGCGATGGCCGCAGGCGCGGCACAGCGTGAGCGGCGCATAGCCGCGGCGGTTCATGTAGAACAGTGATTGCTCACCACGCAAAAGCGCGTGCGCGGCGGCGGTGATCAGTTTCGGCGAGAGCCAGCGGCCCTTTTCCGGCGGATCGAGTTTGAGATCGATCAGCTCGACATCCGGCAGTTCAGCCGCACCGTGGCGCGATGGCAATTGCACGTGCGCGTAGCGTCCAGCCTGCGCGTTCACCAAAGTCTCAAGCGACGGTGTGGCGCTGGCGAGAATCACCATGCAATCGCCGAGCTTGGCGCGGGCGACGGCCATGTCGCGCGCCTGATAGATGACGCCCTCCTCCTGTTTGTAGGAAGGATCGTGCTCTTCGTCGATGACGATGAGGCGGAGGTTCGGGTACGGCAGAAAGAGCGCCGAACGCGCGCCAACGATGAGGCGCGCGCGACCGGCGGCGATTTCGCGCCAGGCGCGGCGGCGCGCCTTTTGTTGAATGGCAGAGTGCCACTCGACCGGTTTCACGCCGAAGCGCGCTTCGAAGCGGCTCATCGCGGCTTGCGTCAGCGCGATTTCCGGCAGCAGCACCAGAACCTGCGCATTCGACGCTTCCTTCAGAGCTTCGGCGGCGGCTTCGAGGTAGACTTCCGTCTTCCCCGAGCCGGTAACGCCGTCGAGCAGCGCGACATGGAATTTGCGGTCGCGCACCGAGGCGCAGAGTTCTTCCGCCGCCGCGAGTTGGATGGCTGAGAGGTCTTTGCCTGTGAGTGTCAGGTCAGGATTCGGGAACGGCGGGTCTTCGCTGATCTCAAGCTTCACCAGCGCGCCGCAGTCGACCAGGCCTTTGACTACGGCGGACGATGTTTCGGCGCGCCGCGCGAGCTCGGCGGCGCTGACTTGCTCTTTCGCCGCTTCTTCCATGACGCGCCGCCGCGCGTCGGTGAGTTTCGGCGGCGGCTCGCCGCTGGGCGCCAGCACCGTGTGCGTCGGCGGCGGGAAGAGTGCTTCGGGCGCGCGCACGACCATACGCGAAAGATCGCCGGGCGGACGGACGACGTACTTGGCCGCCCACTCCACGAAAGCGCGGCTGATCTCCGGCACCGGCGTACCCGGCAACACCTCCTCGATCGCTTTCAGGTTCGCGGCGCCCGGATGATCGCGCTCGACGCCCCAGACGACGCCCCGCACCAAGCGCGAGCCGATCGGCGCGATAACATGTTGGCCGGGCTGTATCTGCAGCGATGACGGCGCGCGGTAGTCAAACGGCTCGGGAAGCGGCAGCGGGAAGAGCACCGCGATCTTGTCCTGCGTGTCAGCTTCGTACTCACCGCCCTCCTCCGCCACCGCAAACAGCGGCCCGAGCGGGGGTGCGCTACGCGTGCGTTTCAGCGCTTCTAGAGCGCGGCGGCGGGCGGTTGAACTCATTACCCTGGAATCTAGGGGCTCGGGGGATTCGGTGGAAGCACCGGATGTGGCGGCGCTGTTACTGAACGGCTTTTTACTTTCCTTTCTGACCGGTTCTTAGCCATGGCGCGCGACCCTGAGCCGCCATGTTCGCGAAGCTCATCTCCCGGCTTGTGCCGCTGCCAGCCAGCGCGCACGACCATCTTTTCACAACGTTCGCGCCGGACGGTGCGCCGCCGTCCGTGTTGAACACAATATATCACCAGTATCGCGATGTGATGCCGGATGAGGTCGCGCCGCCGCAACATGCGCACTTTCGAGCAATGGTGGACCACATTATCGGCGCGAATTGGCGCCGGCTTGATGGCGAAGAATTACGACGCGTCAGTTCAGCTTATGTGACGTGCTTTGAGCGCGCGGAAGCATTCGAGTTTCAACTAGCGCTGTGGCGGGTCGATCCGGAGTTTCGGAGGCTTCTGGTCGAGACGCGAAGTCAGCTTATTGGGGAACTTATGCCTTTGGCGGCGGCGGAGAGTGCGCGGCGAGCGCATTTCTCACGATGGAAAGAGTGCCTTGCCGCGCCGCTAGACATCGAAGCGGCGACCCTGCTCGGGCTGATTGAGCAAATGACGCCTGACGATTGGCACGAAATTGCGTTGCGATGGGACTGGAATTGGGGCGCGGCGGAGCTGGAGTGGATCACGGCGCAGCGCAGCTGTGACCGGGCGACGGCGCTGTTCGTGCTGTGCTCGGGCGGTCCTGGCGACGTGGCGCGCCAGCGCTGCAGGCAGGGGGACGATGAGCGGGGGCCGTTCATCCGCGGATTGGCGGCCCGGATCGAGGGTGGTTTTTATCCGAACGCGGAGTTCGGGCTCGCGCTGCCGATGCGGCAGCGCCTAGCGTTCGAGGCGGAGCTCGCGACGGCGCGCGCGACGGGCGTCAGCCCTTGGCAGATTCCCGATGAACTGCTCTCACATCAAGGAGGACGGCCGCATGAGCCGAGGTACTCTGTGAGCGATAGACGCGCGCACTTCGAGTACGAATACTGGCTGCGCACCTTCACGCCTATCCGGAAACGTTAAGCGGGCCTTAGCAGCGTACGGCGCAACGTTCGCGTATGACGGCCGCCACCGCCCTGCTCTCGCAATGGACCGCACATCTGCGCGAGGAGCGCCGTTTCTCGAACAATTCCGTCCAAGCGTACGAACGCGATGTCGCTGCATTCCTGAGCTTTCTGAGCGGACATTTGGGCGGCGAGCCCGACGCGAAAGCTCTGGCCGAGCTGGAGCCACGCGACTTGCGCGCCTACCTAGCGTATCGCAGGCTAGGCCCAGATGCGCTGGCGGATCGCTCAATTTCGCGGGCTTTGGCAGCCATTCGCTCGTTCTATCGCTATCTTGAGCGGCGGCATGGCGTGCAGAACGCGCGGCTCGCCTTGGTGCGCGGACCGAAGCTGAAACGATCGCTGCCGCGGCCTGTCTCGGAAGGCGCGGCGCGCAATCTAATCGCCGAGGCGATCGCGTCCGGCTCGGACGAATGGCAGGGCGTGCGCGATGCGGCGCTGCTTACTCTTCTCTATGCGGCAGGACTTCGCATCAGCGAAGCTCTGGCTTTGACCGGCGCCGACCTGCCGCTGCCAGACGTGCTCCGCGTCCGAGGCAAGGGTGGCAAGCAGCGCGTTGTGCCTTTGCTCTCGCAAGCGCGAGAAGCTGTCGCGCGCTATGTGGACATGTGCCCCTATTCGATCGATGGGGGCGGTCCGCTCTTTCGCGCCGCGCGGGGTGGAGCCTTCTCGCCACGCATGGCTCAGGCGCTGATGGAGCGTTTGCGCATAGGATTGGGTCTGCCGGCGAGTGCAACGCCACACGCTTTGCGGCATGCGTTCGCAACACATTTGCTCGCCAATGGCGCCGACCTGCGCGCCATCCAAGACCTGCTCGGACACGAATCGCTGTCGACGACTCAGACCTACACGAGCGTCGAAGCGCAAAAAATTTTGCAGGCCTATCGACGCGCGCATCCGCGTTCGTGATCTTTTGTACGCGCGTACGCCCCTCTGCGCGCCTTGAAAAATAAGGCTCGAAGAGATTTCATGCGCGCATTTCGAGTAGAGAAAGTCGAACGCGCAGAAAAGATCGCGCGATGACTTGCGGAAACCACTTGCAAACCAAATTCGGCGAGAAAAAGCGTCGGAGAGTCAACCAACTCCCGTCCAACACGACCAAACAAAACCAATGAGGAAAATGACCATGGCTAAGAAAGTTAAGAAGGCCGCTGCCAAGAAGCCGGCGAAGAAGGCCGCCAAGAAGTCGGTCCGCAAGACCGCCAAGCGCAAGACCACGAAGAAGACCGCCAAGAAGCCGGCGAAGAAGGCCGCCAAGAAGACGGTCCGCAAGGTTGCCAAGAAGACGGTTCGCAAGGCTGCGAAGCGCACGAAGAAGGTGGCCCCGCCGGTCGCCATGTAAAGTCCGAAAAGGGGGACGCGAAAGCGTCCCCCTTTTTCTTTCCAGAGTTCAAACTCAAGGATCTTGATGCGCTCTCCGGTTATTCGTTGCCCCCGCAATCGATATGAACGCCGTCGACTCTCGCGCTATCAATTCAAACGCTGATCCATTCGCGCGCATTCCTCGCGCATCTTCCCTCCTCTCGGCGCCGCATGCGCACGCACGTCGCTTGACGTTAGCAATTTACTCATCTACTTTGTTTTTCAAAGTTGATGACTGGAGGCCGCTATGACACGCGATGAAATGCTCGCAGACATCGCCTATGCACGCACCCTTGCTGAAGAAGGCAGACATGCGCCCCTTCTCGGCGGCTCCTATCTCCTCTTTTGGGGCGTGCTGAATGCGGGTGCGTTTGCCGGTCATTACAGCATCGGCGAAGGCTTCATTGCGGCCAGTGGAGGCAGCGCCTACGGCGTTCTGTGGCTCGGCTACGGCGCCGTTGCTCTCTTGGGGATGGTGCTGTTGCGAATGCGGTCGCGCGGAAAGCCTGGCGTCGCCGCCATTGGCACACGCGCCGAGCGCGCCCTTTGGTCCGGCGCCGCCACTGCGCTTTTGGCTGTGGCGATCGGATCCATCGCGCGGATGTTCGCTTCCTCCGACCCGAACGCGCCGAACGCCATCTTCGGCGCCGGTTTTGCGCTCTACGGAGCCGCGCTGTTCGGCACGGCCTCGCTTTCGGAACAAGCTTGGCTGCGTGCTTTCGGCTGGTTGGCGGTCTCAGTGGCCGGGACTTTGTGCCTCTTCGCAAATGAAAGCTGGGCTTATGTCGTAGCCGCCATCGGCAGCATTTTGGTGCTAGCCGTTCCCGGTATCGTCCTTCTAAGACGCGAGCCATCGGCCATCGTGTGAGCAAGTTCGACCACACCGAAATTGACGACGTGATCCACGGCCGCCTGCGGCTAGGGGTCATGGCGTATTTGTCGACCGTTTCTCCTGCGCCGTTCGTGGAGCTGAAGGGCAAAGTGAACGCCACCGATGGCAATCTCTCGACCCATCTGACGAAGCTTGAGGAAGCAGGTTACGTCCGGATCGAGAAGACGTCCGCCGGCCGGAAGCCGCTTACGCTCGTGCATCTGACGAAGCCGGGCCGAGCCGCCTGGATTGCCTATCTCAATCGCATCCAGACGCTATTGAGCGCAGCCGAATAGCTGCTGCGATTTGCCGATGAGCTGTCGCCTCCTTGGCCCTATCGTGCAACCAGAAGAAAGAGCGACGTCGAAAATGTCGGGTTCAGCGCTCTCGAACCGTCCTATGAATATCGCAAAACCTGCCTTGAGAGACGGAAATGAAAATCACAGTCGAAAAACTAGTCAAAGCTCCGGTCGCCACGGTGTGGAGCGCCTACACCTCTCCCGCAGATATCGTGCAGTGGAACGCGGCGTCCGATGATTGGCACACGACCAAGGCCACCGTTGATCTGCGTGTCGGTGGCCAGTTCTCGTCGCGCATGGAGGCGAAGGACGGAAGCTTCGGTTTCGATTTCGCCGGCGCCTACACGAAGATCGAGCCCGAAAAGCTGATCGAGTACGCTTTCGGCGATCGCGTTGCCGTTGTGGAGTTCTTGGCGACGGCAGATGGGGTGAACGTGCGCGTCACCTTTGACGCAGAAACACAGAACCCGGCCGAGATGCAGCGCAGCGGCTGGCAGGCGATTCTGGATAATTTTGCCAGGCACGTAGAGGCTGGCCGCTGACCACGCCGATTAGGCAGCAGCGCTAAGCGCCCATCTTGCGACGCCCGGGTATGGCGGGTCGCGGGTGTCGACGAAGCCGTTTTTGGCGAGCGTTGAGGCGGCGCTTGCGTCTTCCGCATCCAGGTGTGCGATGACGCGCTTGGCGCCGTTGGCGAAGGCCCAGCTGGCGAGAACACGGATGGTCTCAGAGCCATAGCCGCGGCCGCGGAATTCCGGCAACAGGCCGAACGCAAGTTCGACATCGCCAGTATCTTCATCCGGCCGGCCAATCAGAGCCGCGATGCCGACGAGACGCGGTGGCGCGCGTTCACCTTCGTTTGCGAGCAGCACCCAGCCGTACCAACCCTGCCCTTCTGGATCATGCGCGAGGTGTTGTTCTGCCCACTGGAAGGCGCCGGGCTCGAATGGCGCTGGCGGCCACATGGGCTCGTGGGTGACAGCGATGGCGTTGAAGAAGGCGGCGCGACTTGAGGCCTGAAGCGCAGCGAGCTCGTGATCGAGCGCCAGCAACGCAATGCGGTTCGCAGTCAGTATCAGCAAGACCCGTTCTCCCCTCGCTCGCTGCAACGGAACAGAGGAGAACTCAGAGGCAGCCAATTGCAAAGTTAGCGTTCGGCAATTTTCACAGGCTGATGTCGCGCGCACCACTTCCTAGTCCTGGCGGATTTCCTTCGGACGGCTCTCGTGAAGCGCCAACATGAGGCCAAGCGAAATGATCGCGGGGATGATCCCCAGCAGCGGCCAACCGGAGACGGCCGCAAAGGTTGCGCCGATCCAGCCGAAGGCGACGAACGAGCGGCCGAAGTTGAGCATCAAGCTGCCACGCGTGCGGCGGCGGAATTCTTTGCGATTACCAGGCGTCTGGTGCCAGATCGCGATGAGGCATGTCGAAATGATCGCCGCACTGCCGCCGAGCGCGAGCCAAAAGCCAGCCATCGGCGAGACGAACGCGCCCACGCCAATGACCGGCAGCAGCAACAGCAGAGCTGATGGCGCGCCAGCGGCGACAGCTTTGGCGTTGTCCACCTCGTCACGCGACACCGGCGCGCTGGTTATCAGATCTGGCGCGTCTTCGGCTGAGACCGTCAGCCAAGCCAAGCTAGCAGCGAAGGAAGTCACGATCAGTACGAAAGCTGACGCCACGCCGGCGGCGGAAAGCCGTGTCATGCCGCCATCGTTCACCTGCGAGCCAAATACAACGAAGAGCGGTGCAAAATAGAGGAGTGGCAGAAGTATCTGCGAGAGCAGCAGCGGGTCGCGGCGAAGCAAGCGCCACTCCTTCGAGACCAGTGTCGCACGAACGCCACCACGCATACTGCGCGCCGCGCGGGTGTTGCGCTTGCGACGTTGGCCGAGCCCTGCGATCGCTGCCGCATCCCGTGCGAAGCCTGATGCGTACCACCAAACTGCAAGCAAGAATGAGCCAGCCGCGACAGCCGCCCAGATCGCAAGGTCAGCGTTGAGACCAAAGGCGGCGCGCGCCGGCAGCGAAAGTGGGCTGATTGGATCGCCCAAGACGGGCACGGCGGCTTCGAAAATTTGGCGCATCGCTTGTGCCCGCGATTCGTCTTCGCTGAAACGCGGGACCTGTGAGGCGACAAAGAACGCCGCGCCAATGAGGCTGCCGAGGATTTGGGCAACGACACGGGTGTTCTTGGGGCCGATGACCGCAAACAGGATCCGCGCCAACACGAGAGCGACGGCCGTAGCGAAGAGCGTCAGCAGTAGGACGGCGGGCGCAAAGCCGACCCAAGGCCAACCACCAAACGATGGCAGCCAGACGCAAACCGCAGCGACGAGAATGAGATAAAAAATGCCAACATTGATGGCGATGGCGCTCATCCGAACGAGGACAACCCGCCAGAGCGGAATTGGCGAAGACAGCAACAGGTCGAGATCGCCGCGCTGATAGAGCGACTCGGTGATGAGCATAAGCGCTTGGCTCAGCATCAGCGAAAGCAGAATCGCGAAGACACCGCCGGTAACGCCGAGCATCACGACGGTCGGTTCGGGCGTGAATTCAGAGAGCAGCCGTGCGGCCCAATAGCCGCCGAAGCCCAGAGCCGCTGTTATGAACGTATAGAAGATGGCGCGGCGGACGTGGCGGCCTTTTCCACTGGCGCGAAAGTTGCGCCACGTCAGCAGCATTTCGTGACTCAAGAGGAAGAGAACGCCGCCGGGGCCAAACATCAGGCAGCGCCCGCGCCGACAAGTTGGAGATAGACGTCTTCAAGCGTGGCGTTCTCGCCGCCTGCTCTGCCGCGCAATTCGGCAAGCGTGCCTTCGGCCAGAAGCTTGCCGCCCTGAATGATGCCGATTCGGTCAGCGACACGCTCGGCGACATCGAGGATGTGCGTGGTGAGAATGACGGAGCCGCCGCTGCGCGCACGTTGCTGCAGCAAATCCTTGACTTGGCGGGCGACGGCCGCGTCGAGACCTGTTAGAGGCTCGTCGAGCATGAGCAATTTTGGATCGTGAATGAGCGCGCCGGCGAGTGCGGTCTTTTGCTTCATGCCGCGCGAGAAGCCTTCGGTGCGCTCGTCGCGATTGTCCCAGAGGCCGAGAAATTTGAGCAGTTCTTCGGCGCGCGGCGCGGCGGTCTTCGCGTCAACGCCCCAGAGGCCGGCGATGAATTCGAGATATTCCCAGGCGGTGAGCTTGTCGTAGAGCGCGGGTTCGTCCGGCAACCAAGCGAGCTGGCGTTTGGCAGCGATGGGGTCCGCGACCGCGTCTGTACCGAAGACGTGGATGGCGCCTGAGTCCGGTTTGAGCAGACCAGTGACCATGCGCAGCGTCGTGGTCTTGCCGGCGCCGTTGGGGCCGAGAAGCGCGTAAAGCTCGCCGGCGCGGATATCGAGATCGAGCGCGTCGACGGCGGTTTTCTCACCGAACTTCTTGGTGAGAGCGCGGACGGAAAGTGCGTTGGTCAAGACTGCATCACCCAGCCATCGACGCCTTTGGCGGCTTCGCGGATGGCTTCGGACATGGTCGGGTGAGCGTGGCAGGTCCGGGCGATGTCTTCGGCGGAGGCGCCGAATTCCATGGCGACGCAGATTTCGCCGATCATCTCACCGACACCGGCGCCGACCATGTGCACGCCGACGACTTTCTTGGTCGCGACTTCTTCGAGCACTTTCACCAGGCCATCGGTTTCGTGGTTGGTGCGCGCGCGTGAGTTGGCCATGAATTGAAACTTGCCGACTTTGTATTCGACGCCGGCGGCTTTCAGTTCTTCTTCCGTCTTACCGACGGTGGCGACTTCCGGGTACGTGTAGATGACGTTCGGGATCACGTCGTAGTTCACATGGCCCCACTGGCCCGCGATGACTTGGGCGATGGCGATGCCCTCCTCTTCGGCTTTGTGCGCGAGCATGGCGCCGGTGGTGACGTCGCCGATAACATAGATGCCGTCAGCCACTTTGAGATGGCCATCGTGCGGGATGAAGCCGCGCTGATCGGTTTTGATGCCGACAGTTTCGAGGCCGAGATCCTTCGTGAATGGCCGACGGCCGATGGCGACGAGCACAACGTCGGCATCAAGGGTGCGGGCGGCGCCGCCTTTCGCGGGCTCGATCGAAACTTGCAGACTATCGCGCAGCTTTTCGATGCCGGTGACTTTGTGGTCGAGTTCAAACTTCACGCCTTGCTTCTTCAGGATCTTCTGGAATGCGGTCGAGATTTCGGTGTCGACGGTTGGCGTAATCTTATCGAGGAATTCGACGACAGTGACTTCGGCGCCGACACGGCGCCAGACGGAGCCGAGTTCAAGGCCGATGACGCCGGCGCCGACGACGATGAGCTTGCCCGGCACTTTGCTGAGCGAGAGCGCGCCGGTGGAGCTGACGATGCGTTCTTCGTCGATGTCAATGTTCGGAAGCGGCGTGGGCTCGCTGCCGGTAGCGATGACGATGTTCTGGGTTTCGAGCGTTTGCTTGGCGCCGTCCGGGCCAGTCACTTCAACGCGGCCCTTGCCCGCGATGCGGCCAAAGCCTTTGACGTAGTCGACCTTGTTCTTGCGCATCAGGAACTCGACGCCCTTGGTGAGGCCATCGACGGCGTCTTCCTTCTGCTTCAGCATCTGCGGCAGATCGAGTTCGACGCCTGAGACCTTCACGCCCATGGACGGGAACGTCTTGGTCGCAGCTTCGAAATATTCACTGGCGTGCAGCAGCGCCTTCGAAGGGATGCAGCCGACATTGAGGCATGTGCCGCCGAGCTTTCCGCGGCTCTCAATGATCGCGGTTTTCAAACCGAGCTGGCCGGCGCGGATGGCGCAATTGTAGCCGCCGGGGCCGCCGCCAATGATAACAACGTCGTATGACATGAAAGCTCCGGTGATGTGGTGCGGCGCGTTTCGGCGCGGGCGTGATTTGAGCGGAACATAAGGCGGTGCGCCGCTCGATCAATCCGCGTTTTAGTCGCCCTGCCCTGCGCGACTGCGCGCCCAGATGGTCCAGCCGATCAGCAGCGCCGCGAGCGCCAGCATCGACCATCCGAAGATATCGCCGAATTGCGCGTAGAAAGTCGCCCCGAGCCCGGCGGCAGGGACCGACACATTGTAGGCCGTTTGTGGACCGCTCGGGGACTGAGACGTGACGCGGCCGTAGCCATCGCTGACGGTGAGGACGCCGTTGCGCGCGCTGCGCACGATCGAATAGCCATTTTCGACGCCACGTAGCACCGCCATGCGGCTATGAAGCCAGGCATCGATGCCGAAGTCCCACGCAGGCACGATCATGACGTCGACCCCGGCATAACCGCGCGCGAGATTCGGGAAATCCATGTCCTTGCAAATGGCGATGCCATAGAGGACGCCGCCGTGTTGGAATGTGACATCGGCAGCGCCGGGTTCGAATGCGGACTCAAGTCCTGGGATCATGTGGCGCTTGTCGTACGAGCGCCACTCGGTGCGCTCGTACGCGAAGGCGCGATTGAAGCGCGCGCCGCCATCGGTTTCATCGTCAGCGCCAGCGACGATCAACAGGTCGCGGCGGCGGGCGATTTCGCCAAGTTGCTCGATCGCCGCGCCGCGATCACCAGGTTCGAGGTGCGCAATTTTTTCGGGAAGAACGATGAGGTGGCGGCCATCGTCGGCGGCGCGTTCGATCTGCGGTATGTAGGCGTTCCATACAGCGCGCCAATCGTCAGACACGCCCTCGAATTGGTCGCCAGCGATGAGCGTGGCGTCGATGGTCTCGCGGCTCTCAGGCGGTTGTTCGATGCGCCAGTATCCGAAGCCTAACGCAGCCGCGACGATGAGTGTTGGCGCGAGGGCGGCCACGAGGGCGCGCTTTGAGATCAAGAGCGCGAATGTAGAGGCAAAGAGCGCCACAACGAACGTGATCGCGGGCGCGCCGCCGATTGACGCGATTTGGATCGCCGGAAGGAAGTCCATCTGGCTGTAAGCGAGCGACCCCGCACTACCGTGCGGCGATGTCGCGGCGATCAATGTCTCAATGCCCGCCATAAGCGTGGGAAAGACAAGAACCGCCGCCCATTTGGGCAAGAGATGAGAGGCGCTGCGCACCTCGTACGCCATAGCGCCCCAGGTCAATGCTCTTGCGAGTGTGATGACAAGCACGGGCACGGCGCCGCCGAGCTGTAGGAAGTACGACATCATCAGCGCCATCGAGACCATTCCGGCGATGGCGCCGTACGCAAACGCACCGAGCCGCGAGGCGCCGATTGCCGCGATTAGCACTGGCGCAGGTGCAATCCACGCCAATGGCCAAAATGGATGGAGGCTGTAGCTTTGCGCGAGCAGCGCGCCGGAGATCAGCGCGGCGACGATGCGTCCGAGCAACAGCACCCTCGCCTCTCCGGTTGCTAGGCGCCCTGCTTGTCCCAATGGGCGCGGTCGACGGCGTCAACGATGAAAACGAAGAGACCGACGATAAGGATAATTCCCAAGATACCAACTTGCGCCGATGGTGAGCCGAGATCGTTGAGGAGCGCCTGCGGGTGGGTGAAAGCGCCGATGTCCACGCCGCGGATCGTCCCGGCGACACCGCCTTCATTGTATTGTTGCGACCAAGCCCAACGTCCGCCGTAGGCGGCAAAGCCTAAGAGCCAGGTCCAGAACGCCTGAGTGCGGCGGATCAAACGAATCGCTGAGATCAAAAACAGCACCGCGGCGGCGGCGAGCAACCCCACATCAATCCAGGTCGCGTTGGCGGCGCCAGTTTGTGCGGCAGCGCTTTGCGCCTGCGCTACCTGCGTGTCGACTTGCTCAACCCCAACCGATGGCGCCTGGAAATCCGCAATCAGACCCGCGGCGCCAAGCGCGCCAGCAACGCAGAAGAGCACAACCGCCAACATCACAAGAATTGCCGGCCAACGCAGAACAAATGCCATGGGGCGTCCCCTCCCGCGCCACTCCCCCGAGCAGCAGCGGGCGCCAATCTACCGGCGTCGTTGCGGATCGCCAATGGGTTGCCGATAAAGCGTTTGGATTCAAGCCTCTCGTATTGGGGGAACAGCGGCGCTAGCGTGCGCCAGCGAAGGGAGAGCAAATGGCGAAGATCAGTGCGTGGATAGCTGTGCTCGCGGCGCTCGCGATCGTTCTTGCGCTGGCGACACGCAGCCAAAGCTTGGAATTCGGCTCGATAGGGCCCGCCCTTTGCGCTGTCCTGCTTGTCTTCGGAGCGTTCCGGACGTTGACCGCGAAGAGCGGCGGCTTGCGGCTTCTCTGTGGCGCTTGGGGACTCGCAACGGGGCTAGCGTGGTATGCGCCCTCTTACAATTTTCCAGACTTCGTGCCTGGCATCCTCGCGGTTGGTGCGCCGGTGCTGACGAGCGCAATCGGACTCGCACTCGTCGTACTGCACAAAGAGCGCAAATAGTTCTCCACAACGATCCGCGCGCGAAACGCGAACAAGACCGCGTTAACGACCGTTTCATTCGCGGGCGGGCGATCAGGAGATTGCTCAATGCAAGTGACGAAACTTCGCGACGCGGCTGGCGCGAACGGCCTGGTTCCTGCGGGACAATTTTTCGCTCACCTCGCAGCGAAGCTGGAAGAAGCGAACTTCGCGACGGCACTGCTGGAAGCGCAACTAGATGAAGAAGATCGCGCGCTTGAAGCAACATACCGCAGGCGCTCGGCGGCGCGAACGCATTCCGTCGAACACCAAGCAATCATGTGATGGTTTGAATGCCCTGCCCTGGCGTTCACGCGGCGTGCGATCAGGGGATCGCCGCCGCAAACGCCTCAAGGCATCGCAACACTATTCCATCAGAGATCGAGCAGCATGCGCTCGGGATCTTCGAGGCCCTCCTTCACACGCACGAGAAAGGTGACCGCTTCTTTCCCGTCAACGATGCGGTGATCATAGCTAAGCGCCAGATACATCATCGGGCGGACGGCTACTTGCTTATCAACAACTACCGGTCGTTCCTGAATCTTGTGCATGCCGAGAATGCCGGATTGCGGCGCATTGAGAATTGGCGTGGACATTAGCGAGCCATAGACGCCGCCATTGCTAATCGTGAACGTCGCGCCCTGCAAATCTTCGATCTTCAAGTGACCGTCGCGGGCCTTGATGCCGAGCTCGCCGATTTCCTTTTCGATCTCGGCCATCGATTTGTGATCGGCGTCGCGCACGACTGGGACGACAAGGCCGCGATCCGTGCCGACGGCGATGCCGATGTCGTAGAAGTTCTTGTAGATGATGTCGTCGCCATCAATCTCGGCGTTGACGTTCGGGATTTCCTTCAGCGCGGCGATACACGCCTTCACGAAGAACGACATAAAGCCGAGCTTTACGCCGTGCTTGCGTTCGAAGCTGTCCTTGTACTTGTTGCGCGCCGCCATGATGGCCGACATGTCGGCCTCGTTGAACGTCGTCAGCATCGCGGCCGTGTTCTGCGCTTCTTTCAAGCGGCGCGCGACTGTCCTGCGGAGGCGCGTCATCGGCACGCGCTCCTCGCGGTCGCTGACAATGCGGGCGGCGAGCGGCGGATGCGCTGCGGGCGCTTGCTGCTGGGCGCCGCGGTTTTCGATGATGGCGAGCGCATCGGCTTTGGTGACGCGGCCATCACGGCCAGAGCCGCTGACGCCGGAGAGATCAGCGTTATTTTCTGCGGCAATGCGCTGAACTGAGGGCGGGGCCTGCTTGGCTGCGCCGTTGCCCGCAGCCGGTTGCGGCGCGGGCGGACGAGACGCCGGTTTCGGCGCTTCGGCTTTTTGTGCGGACGCTACTTCCGATCCACCAGCACCCATCCGCCCAAGAATGGCGCCGATGCTGACCGTTGCGCCTTGCTGTGCGACGATCTCGCTCAACACGCCCGCTTCCGGCGCCGAGACTTCGACGGAGACTTTATCCGTTTCGAGCTCAACGAGAGTCTCATCTTTACGAACGCTATCGCCGGCCTTCTTCATCCACTTCGCCACGGTGGCTTCGCTGACGCTTTCGCCGAGGGTTGGCACTACGATATCGGTCATCTCATTTCACTTCGCTGGAGGTGGTTCATCGTGGCTGGGGAGCACGGGTGACTCGGTGTGCGTCCAGAACACCATGTCATTGCCGTTGTTTTTCTGAACAAGCCGTGTGCGCTTCGGGCTGATGCCACGCAATAGACGCGCGTTTACGGCCATAGGGTAATTGTCGCTTTTGTCGACGTTCGTCGAATGCGTGGCGCAGCCGCAGGTTCGACAGGTGTGAAACTCCAACATGCGATCGCCCCACACATAGGTGAATGTGTCGGGCGCACCCGCGAATTCTACTTCGTTCTCGGGATAGTAGGCCCAAAGCCCGCCATAGAGACGGCAGCGCGAGCAATTGCAGTCCATCACCCATTCGGGCTCTTCGACCTCGAAGCGCACCGCGCCGCAATGACAGGAGCCTTGAAGCTTCGTCATCCGAGCGCCTGCTCCAGGAAGGCCTCAAGTTCTTTGAGGTGCTTCGACATTTGGCCCGCCGCGGTCGAGGCGCTGGCTGGACGGCCGGCATAGCGTGCGCGCTTGGCCTTGATGTCGAGCTTTTCAAGCGTGAGTTCGATCCACGGCTCGGCGAACAGATAGCCGCCCATATTCTTCGGCTCTTCTTGGCACCATACGAGTTCGGCGTTCGGGAAGCGCGCCAACTCCGTCATCATTGACTTGATCGGCCACGGATAGAGTTGCTCAAGGCGCAGCACATATATGTCGTCAAGGCCGCGCTTTTCGCGCTCCTCTATCAGATCGTAATAGACCTTGCCCGAGCACAGAATGACACGGCGGATCTCGCTATCGCCCTTCAGCCTGATTGTCGTGTTGCCCTTGTTGAGCTGAGCGTCGTCCCAGAGAACGCGATGGAAAGACGTTCCCTCGGCCATGTCAGAAAGCGCCGAGACGCACTTCTTGTGACGCAACAAGGATTTAGGCGTGAACACGACCAGTGGCTTCCGGAAATCGCGATGCAATTGGCGGCGAAGTGCATGAAAGTAATTCGCGGGCGTCGTGCAATTGACGACCTGCATGTTGTCTTCGGCGCATTGCTGCAGGAAACGTTCCATGCGCGCGGAGCTGTGTTCGGGTCCCTGCCCTTCATAACCGTGCGGCAGAAGCATGACGAGGCCGGACATCCGCAGCCATTTGCGCTCGCCGGATGAGATAAACTGATCGATGACGACCTGCGCGCCGTTCACGAAGTCGCCGAATTGCGCCTCCCAGAGCGTCAGCGTCTTCGGATCTGCGAGCGTGTAGCCGTACTCGAAACCAAGCACCGCTTCTTCCGACAGAAGCGAGTCGATAACCTCATAGTGCGCCTGACCGGCGCGAAGGTGATTGAGCGGCGTGTAGCGTTCTTCGGTTTGCTGATCGACGAAATGCGAGTGGCGCTGGCTGAACGTACCACGGCAAGAATCTTGACCGCTGAGGCGGATGTTGAAGCCTTCGTCGAGCAAGGATGCGAAGGCAAGGTGCTCGGCCAACGCCCAATCGACGCCCTGCCCTTCGTCAATGGCCTTACGGCGAGCTTCAACAACGCGTTGCACGGTCTTGTGCATGTCGAATTCGCGCGGCAGCTCTGTGATCCGGTGGCCGAGTTCGCCTAACTTAGTCAGTGGAAACTCTGTCTTGCCGCGGCGGTCGTCATCTTCAGGCAGATGGAAACCGGCCCAATCGCCGTCGAGCCAATCGGCCTTATTCACGCGATACGTCTTGCCGGCGTCGAACTCGCGATCAAGGAAAGCGCCAAAGTCGCTTTGCCACTCGTCCACTTCACCTTGAGTTACGACACCTTCTTTGATCAAGCGATCGGCGTACAGCTGCACCGTGGTCGGCTGTTCTTTCACGCGCCGATACATGATCGGCTGCGTCATCGTCGGATCGTCGCCTTCGTTGTGGCCGAAGCGGCGATAGCAGAACATATCAATGACGACGTCTTTGCCGAAGAGCTGGCGATATTCGGTCGCGACCTTCGCGGCAAACACGACGGCTTCCGGATCGTCGCCATTTACGTGGAAGATTGGCGCTTGCACCATCAGCGCGACGTCAGACGGATATGGGCTGGAGCGTGAAAACCGCGGCGCTGTCGTAAAGCCGATCTGGTTGTTGATGATGAAGTGCATCGTGCCGCCGGTACGATAGCCGCGCAGGCCCGAGAGCGCGAAACACTCGGCCACGACGCCCTGGCCTGCGAACGCCGCGTCGCCGTGTATGAGCAACGGCATGACACGCGCGCGCAATTCGGCGAGCGCAACCCCCTCTTCCGTCCATGTCGCGCGCTTGGCTTGCTTGGCGCGGGCTTTGCCGAGCACAACCGGATTGACGATTTCGAGGTGAGATGGGTTCGCGGTCAATGACAGGTGGACATTGTTGCCGTCAAACGCGCGATCGCTTGAGGCGCCCAAGTGATACTTCACGTCGCCTGAACCCAGCACGTCATCCGGCGTCGATGAACCGCCTTGGAATTCGTGGAATATCGCCTGATACGGCTTACCCATTACAGCCGCGAGCATATTGAGCCGGCCGCGGTGAGCCATGCCAACGACGATCTCTTCAACACCGAGCGCGCCGCCACGCTTGATGATCTGCTCCATCGCCGGAATCATCGCTTCGCCGCCATCGAGGCCAAAGCGCTTCGTGCCCGGATGGCGCTTGTGCACGAACTTCTCGAAGCCCTCGCCTTCGATCAGCTTCTTCAGAATCGAGCGTTTGCCTTCCAACGTGAACGCTACGCCCTTATCCGGCCCTTCGATACGCTCCTGCATCCAGCTCTTCTCGGCTGGATCGGAGATGTGCATGAACTCGACGCCGATCGTCTCGCAGTAGGTCCGCTTGAGGATCGCCAACATCTCGTTGACGGTCGCCATCTGCAGGCCGAGTACGCCGTCGATAAAGATTGGGCGATCCATGTCGCTCGCGCCGAAGCCGTGCGTCGAGGGATCAAGTTCGGGCGCCGGTGGACGCGTCTCGATGCCCAGTGGATCAAGCTTCGCCGCGAGGTGACCGCGTGTGCGATAGGCGCGGATCATCATCAGAGCGCGCACGCTGTCGCGCGCGGCGGACTGAACGTCTTGCGTCGAGGCGCCCGGCAGGCGGGCGGCGACTTTCTGTTCGAGCTTGGTGGCAAGTGCGGCCCAATTGCCATCGAGCAGCGCTGTCGTCTCGGTGGTCTGCGGTTGCGCGATCTCGGGGCGGTACCACGACGGGCCTTTAACAGCGGCGGTTACGGCTGCGGGGTCATCGCGCACCTGATCGAAGAAGGCGCGCCAAGAGGCGTCGACCGAGTTCGGATCGCGAGCGTAACGCGCGGCCATTTCTTCCACGAACGTCGCGTTCGCGCCGTATAGGAAGCTCGTTTCGAGCAAGGCAGTATTGGAGAGGCTGCGGGCGTCATCCGCCATGGAACGCTGACCTTTCGGAAACCGGGCAGAACCCATGAAAATATAGGGCGCGCCGTCAGACGGCGCCCCTTCTAAAGTGCGTCGGTAAAGGATTGAAGGGCTGCGGTGGCGCAGGGCTTGGGGCTGATCAGCCTTTGAGCAGTTCCGACATCGTACGTCCGAGCGCAGCCGGGTGCGGCGCGACCTTGATGCCGGCGGCTTCAAGCGCGGCGATCTTCGACGGCGCATCACCCTTGCCGCCCGAAATGATCGCGCCGGCGTGGCCCATGCGGCGGCCGGGAGGCGCAGTAGCGCCAGCGATGAAGCCGACGACAGGCTTCCAGCGGCCCTTTTTCTTTTCGTCGGCAAGGAATTGCGCGGCGTCCTCTTCGGCGCTGCCGCCGATTTCGCCGATCATGATGATCGACTTGGTTTCAGGATCGGCGAGGAAGAGTTCCAACACGTCGATGAACTCCGTGCCCTTCACCGGGTCGCCGCCAATGCCGACGGCGGTGGATTGGCCGAGGCCTTCGTTGGTGGTTTGGAACACTGCTTCATAGGTCAGCGTGCCGGAGCGCGAGACAACGCCGACGCTGCCCTTTTTGAAGATTTGGCCCGGCATGATGCCGATCTTGCACTCGTTCGGCGTGAGGATGCCGGGGCAGTTCGGACCCAGCAGCTTCGAGTTCGACTTCTGCAACTTGGCCTTCACACGCACCATGTCGAGCACCGGGATGCCTTCGGTGATGCAGACGATGTAGGGGATGCCTGCCTCGATCGCTTCTTCGATAGCGGCAGCGGCGCCGGGCGGTGGGACGTAGATCACTGTCGCGTCGGCACCGACCTTTTCCTTCGCTTCAGCAACGGTGTTGAACACCGGCAGGCCGAGATGCGTCTGGCCGCCCTTCCCGGGGCTCACGCCGCCGGTCATCTTGGTGCCATAGGCGATGGCTTGTTCGGAGTGGAAGGTGCCGTTCTTGCCGGTGAAGCCTTGGCAGATGACGCGCGTGGAAGCGTTGACGAGAATAGACAAATGGGCCCCCGGGCCGATGGAAACGTGGAAATTCGGGGCCGGTCCTAAACCACGCCGCCCGGCTTGCAAACCCTACCTACGAATGACCCCACGCAATCCGACCGCGAGCCAAGGGCACACTGACGAGCCCAGCAAATGACCCGAACGAACGACCTCGCGTTTCCGGGCAGCCCCGCCCTACTCTTTGCGTTGCCAGTCTCTGCAGAGCGTTGCCGCGAGGGATAGACAGATGCACGCGTGGCGGTAGGTTGATGGGACCCGAGCGACAAGCTTGGGATGGGGGGATCCATGCTGAAGAAGGTTTTCGCGCTTGCCGCGGCGCTGGCGCTCGTTGGGACTCTGGGCGTCGCCGAGGCGCGGCCGCGCCGGGCGCAGCATATCGAGTCCATTTCCGCGAATTCGCGCGTACTGGTCATGACGCCAGACGTACAACTCTCATTGTTGACCGCCGCTGGCTTGCCTGAACCCCGTGAAGATTGGTCCGTTTCTGGGCGCGATAACCTTGCGACGGGCCTCGCTGCCGCGCTGGAGCGCGAACAACATGCGCCAAACGCGCTCGATCCTGCGACGGCGATGGAAGGCCGGATCGGCCAAATCATTCGCCTCCATGACGCCGTGGGCGGCGCCATTCTTTCTAATCGCTTATTGAAACTGCCAACGATCGAGCGCGACCACGAGTGGACACTCGGTGACGGCGTACAGGAATTGGCGACGACCTATCAGGCCGACTACGCCCTCTTCACGGTTGCCCGCGGCTCCTACGCCAGTGGTGCGCGCGCCGCTGCCGCGATCGTTGGTTTGGTCGCTGGCGTCTACATTCCCATGGGCGGACAACAAGTGTTCGCGTCGCTTGTCGATCTCCGCACCGGTGAGATTGTGTGGTTCGGGTTTGTCACCGCGGGGGGCAATGACATGCGCGAAGGCGATGGCGCGAATGCTCTGATCGCTGAGCTTCTTCGGGATGCGCCGTTATGAGAGTGCTTGCAGCGTCCCTGCTGGCGCTGGCGATAGCAACCTCTGCCGCCGCACAGGAAGTCACACCGGCGCCTGAGGTTTCGCAAGAGGCGGTAGCGCAGGCTAGCGACGTCGCGCCGCAATCTATTGCGACGACGCCAGAGGTTGCGGCGATCGAACCGCAGTTGGCCCAGCCGACAGTTCGGCCTCCGCCCTCGCGGGCGCGGCCAGCCATTGATAGTGACGAAGGCGGTCTTTGGGGGATGTCAGATCGCGCCGAAATCGAGGCGCGCAACTCGGGCCAGCTCGAACGCGATCCTGCGCTCAACGCATATCTCTACGAAGTAGCGTGCCGCGTCGCCGATGATGTATGTGGCGACATCCGCCTCTACGTGATGAACCGGCCCTATTTCAACGCCTCCATGGCTCCGAACGGCTACATGGAGGTCTGGTCGGGCCTGCTGTTACGCGCGGAAGACGAAGCGCAGCTGGCGTTCGTTTTAGGCCATGAGATCGAACACTATCGCCAACAACACTCCCTGGCGATGATGCGCACCGTTCGCGCTCGCGCGGGCGCGGCGGCAGTGTTTTCGATCATCGCCGCAGGCGCGGGCGTCGGCATTGTTGGCGACATCGTCTATCTCGGCACCCTTGCCTCGGTGTTCGGCTTCTCGCGCGAGAACGAAAGCGAAGCGGATCAGATCGGATACGATCACGCCGTTGCAGCCGGTTACGATCCGCACGCAGGTCACACGCTTTGGAGCAATCTGGTTGCGGAGACGCAGGTTTCCGACAATCCGGACACGCGCCGCCGAGAAACACGCGCGAGCATCTTTCGCACGCACCCCCTCTCCGCTGACCGGGTGGAAGCACTGGAAGAACGCGCCGCCAATGCAAGCGGCGGCGAAACCAATCGCGAGCGCTATCGCGCAGCAATCCGTCCCTTCCTTGATCCATGGCTGCGCGCAGACTTACGCCGCCGCGACTACGGACAAACCGCGGCCCTGCTTGATCGACTAGCCGCTCATGGCGAAGACCTTGGCGTCGTCGAATACTATCGCGGTGAGATCAACCGTCTGCGGCGCGGCGACGGCGACAGAGAGCGCGCGTTCCAACACTATACAACCGCCATCACGTATCCGGACGCACCGGCCGCGGCATGGCGCGAACTCGGAGACTTCGCGGCCCGCGATGGCCGCAACGCAGAAGCCGTTACGCTGCTCACGACTTATCTTGAGCGTGCGCCGGATGCGGGTGACCGCGCCTTCGTAGAAGCGCGGATTGGACAATTGGGAGGGGGACAATGAATACAACTCGGCGCGGCCTTCTGGTCGCGGTCGCAGGCGGGGCGGTCGCCTCTGGCTGCGCGACCATTCCGTTGGTGCGCGCGGGCGCGTACCAGGCAAAGGGCGCCGCATTTTCAGTGATGTTAGCGCGGCCATGGTCGGACATGACTACGACCGTTCCGCAGCCGCGCGGCGTGCGCGTGCTGACGCTGCATGGCCTACAGCTGAACCAGCTCTACCTGGCGGGTATCGCGCCTGGCGGCTCGCTGATGCGCGTGGCCGACCGAGACACACCGCGGCCGACCTATCGCACCGACATGTCGGAACAGGAACTCGTCGAGTTCGTGATCGATTCGCTTGCGACGATGAATTTCCAGGACCCGCAGTCGACAGGCTTGCGGCCGCAGAACCTAGCCGGTGCGCCGGGCGTTCGGTTCGAGATCAACACGCGTCTCGAGACAGGCCTCAACTTCTCGGGCACGGCATTGGTGGCGCGTTCCGGCGACAATCTGCACCTGCTGATGTTCCTCGCGCCGAGCGAATATTATTACGGCGCGTTTGTGCAGGAAGTTGACGCGATGTTCGCCAGCGCGACGCCGGCCTAGCAGGCAGAGTCTACTCAGCTCATCACGAAGGCGTTGAGCTTGTTGCCGTCAGGATCGCGGAAATAGCCAGCGTAGAAGCCCCCGTCGCCGCGCGGACCCGGAGGGCCTTCGTCTTTCGCGCCCATTGAGATGGCGAGCTTGTAGAGGCGGTCAACCTGCGCCGTGTCCTTGCACGCAAGCGCAACCATGACGCCGTTGCCGACGGTAGCCACATTGCCATCAAAGGGCTTGGTGAGGCCGATCCCCGCGCCGCCGCCCGGTTCGCCCCAGGCGATGAAGGTATCGAATTCCATCATCCGCTTGGTGCCGAGTTCAGCGGCGATAGCGTCGTAGAACTTTGCCGCGCGCTGGAGGTCGTTGGTGCCGAGTGTGACGTAGCCGATCATTGCCTGCTCCCTACCCCTTCACAGCCTTCACAATCTTTCTTGCCGCGTCTTCCAGATCATCCGCCGCGATGACGTTGAGGCCGCTATTGCGGATGATGGCTTTGCCCTCTTCCACCATTGTGCCTTCGAGGCGAACGACGAGCGGGACGGTGAGGCCAACACTCTTCACCGCCGCGATCACGCCTTCGGCGATGACATCACAACGCGCGATGCCGCCGAAAATGTTGACCAGGATGCCTTTCACCTTCGGATCTGCGAGGATGATCTTGAAGGCGGCTTCGACCTTGTTCTTATCGGCGCCGCCGCCGACATCTAGGAAGTTGGCGGGCTCGGCGCCGAAGAGCTTGATAATGTCCATCGTCGCCATCGCGAGGCCGGCGCCGTTGACGAGGCAGCCGATTTCGCCGTCGAGCGCGATGTAAGAGAGATCGTACTTCGAGGCTTCGATTTCGCGTTCGTCTTCTTCGCCGATGTCACGGAGATCAGCCCATTCCTTGTGACGGAAGGCAGCGTTGGAATCGAAGCTCACCTTCGCGTCGCCACACAACAATTTGCCGTCTTCCGTGACGATGAGCGGATTGATTTCCAAGAGGCTCATGTCGCTCTTGGTGAAGGCTTCGTAGAGCTTCTTGATCAGGTCATCGCATTGGGTTGCGAGATCGCCGCTGATGCCGAAGGCTGCGGCAACCTTCGCGGTGTCGGCGCTCGTTGGGCCCGTGAGCGGATCGATGCCGACGGTCGTGATCTTTTCCGGCGTGTCGTGCGCGACCTCTTCGATGTTCATGCCGCCGGCTTCCGACGCGACGAATGCGACACGGCCCTGTTCGCGATCAACGAGCGCTGAGAGATAGAACTCCTTCGCGATCTTCACGCCTTCTTCAATGTAGACGCGCTTCACGACGCGACCGTGAGGCCCGGTCTGCAGCGTCACCAGCGTGTTGCCGAGCATCTGCGACGCATAAAGCCCGACATCTTCAGGCTTGAAGGCGATGCGCACGCCGCCCTTCTCGCCGGCGGCGGCTTCCTTGAACTTGCCCTTGCCGCGGCCACCAGCGTGGATCTGGCTCTTCACCGCCCAAACGCTGCCGCCGAGTTTGGCGGCGGCGTCGACCGCCTCTTCCGTCGTGAACGCTGGGAAGCCGCGCGGGACCGGCGCCCCGAAGCTCTTGAGGACAGCTTTGCCTTGGTATTCGTGGATGTTCATGGAGGCCCCGGTCGGAAAGTACGGATTCAGGTCGCTTTATAGCCCGATGCGTGCGCCGCCAAGCCCGTGAAGGCGCAGGCAGCCGGAACCACCAACAAATTTGCGGCGCCTCAGCGCGGATTGAGCGTCGCGCCAGGGGAAGCGAGGTCGTCGCTGAGTTTGTCGTCTTCGCCGTAGGCAATTTCGCCTGCGGCAACGCTAGTGCCGAGTTGCGGTGCGAATTCTTCTTTGACGGCGGGGCCGCGACGGGTCGAGCGTCGCCAGAACATGGCTAGGCATACGCACAGCGCAGCGCCACCCGCGAACCAGAACATGCCGGCGACATCGAACCAATCAACAAGCGGACCCATCACTAGCGGGCCGATCACAGAGCCCGCCGCCCACACAAACAGCAAACCGGCAGCGGACTGCGCGAGTTTGCCCGGCTCGGCGCGATCGGCCATGTGCGCAACGGCGATGCCGTAGAAGCTCAGCGCTCCGGCGCCCCACACGAAGAACAGCAACGTCGCAGACCAGCTCAACAATTGGCCGCTCCACGTCGCGAGCGCAAAAGATGCAATCGCAGCGATCGCGGCCAATCCCGCAATCACAAGGCGACGGTCAACGCGATCTGAGAGACGGCCCGCAGGCCATTGTAGCAGGAGCGAACCGGTAAACGCTGCAGAATAGAATTCCGCAGCGGCATTCTGCCCATAGTGGTGAGCAGCGTAGAGCGGTGCGAGCGCGAGCACCCCGCCATTCACCAGCCCTGCCCCGAAGCAACCAATGACTGCCGCGGGTGCAATGGCGAATTGTTCGACAAGAGCGAGCGGTTGCGCCTTCGGCGGATCAGGTTGTTCTGCGGCGGTAAAGCACAGTGGCACCATCGAAAGCGCCGCAAGCGCCGCGGCAATCATCCACGGTTCCGCGCCCGAAGGCGCGTAGCCAAAGGCCAGGAACGGGCCGATCGCGAGCGCGCCTTTTGTGAGCACCATATAGACGCTCATCACTTCACCACGCGCCTGCTTGCCGATCGAGAAGCTGAGCCAACTTTCGACAGCAGCGAACATCAGCGCCACAGCGACTCCGGCGATCATGCGGGCGAGGCCCCACCACCAGATGTCGTCTCTGAAATGGAGTGCAAGCGTGGTGACGCAGAATATTGCAGCGCAACCAGCGTACACACGGATATGACCCACACGGGCGAACAACACGGTTGCAATCATCGCACCCATCATGAAGCCAGCGGAGTACGACGCGGCGACGAGGCCAAGCGCGGTGCGCGAGTGCTCTTCGACAAAGGCGAGTGGAATGCGGACGCCGAGCAACCCACCTGCAAGCTGCAGGATCGTCACGGCTGCGATCAGTGCAGCGACGTTGCGCAACAGGCTCGGCATCGAACGAGCGCTGTGTAGGCGTGTTCTGCGCGAATGGGAATTCCGTTTCGCGCAGAACAGCCAAGGCGTTTTAGCGCAGGGTCAACACCGTTTGTGACGGCGCGCTGACGTCAAGCGCTGCATCGGCGAAACGCGGCGGACCGAAATTCATCTGCGCATCATTGGAAAAGGCGGTGGGCTCAGATGGCATGCCAAGGACATTTCGATTGAGGCGGCCGTCCTGGTTGATGTCTTGATAGGCCGCAAGGCCGTAGCGCCCGCTTGCGGGCGCCAGAAGGCGCACCGTCACAGACGTGCCGGTGGAGTCAATCTGCTGGCCGATAACCGGTTCGCCCAGCCAGGTGCTTTCGTCGTAAAGCGCGACGCGCACCTGGCCTTGATCCGGCCGAACATTGTCCACACGCACGTCGAGGCTGACTTGATCGGCGTAGGCGTGGCCATTGGAGAGAACGGCAAGCGCGAAGATGCATGCCGCCGTGGCGGTGATGAGTTTCATGGGTCGTCTCCTTTGGAAAAATCAGCCGAAGAATGTTTCGAACATGATGCGGCCGGGGATGAAGGTGAGTGCGCCGGCAACCAGGAGCCCGCCGACAAACATGCCGGTCATGGCGCGGCGGTGGATCTGAACCTTGCGGTTGCGGATCGCCCAAACGCCCATCGGCAAGGCAATGATGGTCCAGCCACTCAGAAGGTGGACCAAGGACCAGGAATCGCCATTGAGGCCAGTGATCCAGAGGCTGGAGATGGCGGTCGAAGCCATGGCGAAGACCCAAGCCCACCCCAATGTCTTGTGGAGCCCGCTCCCCTTCCGCTGAAGCAGAATGGCTGAGCCGATGACGAATGCAGCCAGCGCCGAGGCGACGTGAAGCTTCACGATCCACGACACACGCTCCCACAACGCCCAGTTCGGGGCGTGCAGCGAGATATCCCCAAGCCGGCGAAGCATGTCGGGCATGCGGGGGCCTGTCGCGACGATCAAAACGCCGATTCCGACGATCCATGCGATCAGACGCAAGATGGCGGCGCGGGTCAGTGGCATCGGTTCTGGTCTCCTAGCGAAGTCTGCTAGAGACCCTGGCGATTGGAGATCAGGCGTGCAGCCCGAGATACGTGAAAGCGCTGGTTCCGCACGTGAACGGCAGAGGACCGCTGTTCACGAAGCGCCAGTTGCGCCCGATTTTTCGCGCACCCGGCGCGAATGGGCGCGAAATCTGGCGATCGCTGTCGGCGCTGGGGTGGTGTTGGCTTTCGTCGGCGCTATGGATTCGGGCAGCGCCCCCTTGCTCCAACGGCTGCTTTATTGGGTGCCGCTGATGGTGGGGGGCGGACTCCTGGGCCACGCCATGGCGCTGCTTGTCGCCAAAATTCCAAAAGCAAACGTCAATCCGTGGGTATTCGGCGCCATCCTGTCGCTGGCGCTGACGCTGCCAGCAACGTTCGTTGTGTGGGGCTACACCAATCTCCTGTTTGGCACGCGAATACCGCTGGCGGCGTTACCTGCGCTGTTTGGTAGCGTGCTGCTTCTGAGCGTCGCCATGACGGCGCTCATGGTGGTGGTCAATTGGCCCGGCCGGGTAACGCACGCGCCTGCCGCCGACGCCCCCGCCCCTTCGGTGCGATTCACGGACCGCTTGCCCGCCAAACTCAAGGGCGCAGTGATTTATGCGGTATCGGCAGAGGACCACTATCTGCGGCTGCACACCTCCAAGGGGTCGGATCTCATCCTCATGCGTTTGGGTGACGCGATTTCGGAGCTTGATGGCCTGGAAGGCGCACAAACCCACCGTTCGTGGTGGGTGGCTCGTGACGCGGTCGAGGACACGCGTCGCGACGGCGACAAAGTCGTGCTCGTACTCAAGGGCGGCGCCGAGGCGCCGGTGAGCCGCCCGAACGTACGGGCGTTGCGTGAGGCTGGGTGGTTCTGACCCGTTACTGCGCAGGCGCGCGGAACGTCCAATCGCTATCGGCCGCGAGGAAAACGAACGTTGCCCACGCGGCGACGTTCTGGCGAAGCTCGGCGCGGTCGATGGCGTAAAGCGTATCGTCCGGTGTGTGGTGATGATCGAAATAGTCCGTGCCGTCCTGGCTGAGATCGACGACAGGTACGCCAAGCTCTTTCATCGCCGACACATCAGCGCCGCCATCAGCTTGGTTCGGACCGGGCAGCACACCCAATGGCGACAGCGCGCGTTGAAACGCCCGCGCATATGGCAAAGCTGGCTCAGCGAATTGCGTGTCGAAGCGCCAGACGCGTCCTGCGCCGAAGTCGCTCTCAAGTGCAACGACGTGGTTCGCCGCCTCGGTCGCGTGGGCACGGCCATAAGCCGCGCCGCCGTGGACGCCGTTTTCTTCAGCGCCCGCAAGCAGAATTCGGATGGTACGACGGGGGCGACGCGGCAGATCGCGGATCAAACGGGCGGCAGCGCTGATGATTGCTACGCCTGAACCGTCGTCGATCGCGCCCTGCCCCATGTCCCAGGAATCCAAGTGCGCTGCGAGCAGAACGATTTCCTGCGGACGCTCGCGACCGCGGATTTCGGCGATGACATTGCCAGACTGAGCGTTCTCACGAATCTCGGCCGTGATATCGAGCCGTACGCGGACAGCGCCGCGCGTAAGGAGATACGCGAGCACGTCCGCATCAGCGGGGGAGATTGACATAGCCGGAAGCGACGCACCCTGTGCTTGACGTGAGCTGCCGCCTTGGTGGGCGAAGCGATGGGTGTCAGTACCGACCGCACGGATGAGACAAGCAGCGGCGCCTTTGGCTTGGGCGACGGGCGCACAGCGGCCGCGTTTGCGTACAGCGACGCCATAACCGGCGCCGTCTTGAGCACGGCTCATGTGTTCGTCGATGAAGACAATGCGGCCAGCAACGGCGCTATCAGGCGCCGCTTCAAGCGCAACCATATCAGGGAAGCGCACAACCTCCGCCGTGAGACCGCCCGCCGGCGTCGACGGCGAACCGCCGAGAGCGGCAGCGACCATCGGACGCTCCAACCCCCGCGAAATAATATGCGCTTCCTCGCGCATCGCATCCCAGTACGGCAGCGTAAACGGTTCGACGTGAACATTGGTGAAGCCGTTGGCGCGTAGCATCGCAACCGCCCATTCGCGCGCACGCGCTTCAGCGTCGGAGCCGGCCAATCGTGGTCCGACCTGGCTGACAAGGTCTTCGACAATGTCGTAGGCACGATCGCTCTCGAGCGCTGCCGTTTGCAGTCGATCAACGACACGCTGTTGTCCTGGCGTGATCGGCGCAACTTGCGGCTGCGTCGCCGGCGGGTTGGACGCCTGCACGAAACCAGGCGTCGGCTGAGGTTGTTGTTGCGCGCTCGCCGGAAAGGCGAAAAAAGCAACACCTAACAGCGCCAAGCCAAAGTTTCGCATGAGATATCGTCCCCAAACTCGTTGCGCCCAACGTGGCGGTGCACACACGGGATGCAAGGCCATAGCGACGATCAGGCGTTTTTGCGGGCTTTCCATGCCGCTTTCGATTGGCCGTATAGATCAATTTTGTGCGCTTCGAACGGCGGCGCGAGTTGCACATCTTCGCGCTCAAGCTGCGATCCCAGGCGCTCCGCAAGTTTGATTGAGGGGACGTTGTGCTTGTCGATGCAGTGGATGACGTGATCCCAGCCGAGGGTCGCGAAGGCCCAGTCGATAGCGGCGACCGCGCCTTCTTGCGCGAACCCCTGTCCCATCGCCGACGCCCTCAGACCCCAGCCGACTTCGTCTCCGGGCCAATTGCCTTCCTTCCCGCCTGGCCGCCAGGGACCGAGACGGCCGATCCATTCACCCGTGTCGCGGCGAATGACAGAGAACATGCCGTAGCCAAGCAGCGCCCACGAACCTGCAAGGGAAGCCATGCCGCGCCACGCCGCATCGCGCGGTGCAAGCCCGCCGATGAAGCGCATCGTCTCTTCCTCCTGCGCCATCGCAGCAAAGCCGTCGAAGTCTTCCTGCTTGGGTGGACGCAGGATAAGGCGCGCGGTTGTGAGCGTTGGGCCGATCGTGGACATGCGCGGCTCTTACGCCGCGCCGCCGCCACGCGCTAGCGCAGTCCGTCGAGTGTCGCGACGACCACTTCTGGGGCGGGGCGGACGCGGAAGTTTGCATCCCCCAGCTTCGCCAGCACGCGATCCTGCGGTGAGAGGATCAAGATCGTAGGAACCGGCAAGCCGTTATGACGGCGGTTCGGTGGTTGGGTGGGATCGAGGAGGTCAAGTTGGCGCACGATTTGCGCCTGCTCGTCCGAGAGCATGGTGTAGCCGATGTTGCGGCGGCGTTGAAACCGGGCCAGCTCTTCGACGGTGTCGGTGCTGATCGTCACGATGTTATAGCCGCGCTGCTCAATCTCAGCACGAACACCCTCAAGCCCGATCATCTGCGCTTGGCAATACGGGCACCAATCGGCAGCGCGCGTGACCAGCAGCACCGTTCCGTTCTCGCCAGAGAGCGAGGCAAGAGAACGGGTAGCGCCGGTTTGGTCGGGCGCAGAGATCGCAGAAAGCGTCGCACCCACGGCAGGGCCGAAATTGTGCGACTGAGCCCAGGCGCTTGCCCCAAACGCTAAGGCGACAGCAGCAACGATACCTGAAACAAAGCGCATCAAAATCTCCTTGGCCCCCTGCTCGGCTACGCATGGAACAAAGAGAGGGTTACAAATCAGCCGACGCTTGGATCGATGCCTTTGCAAGCTTCGACCAACCCTTTTACGGCGTTCACCGAGTTATCGAACATGGCGCGTTCGCTAGCGCTGAGTTCGACTTCAATGACCTTCTCAACCCCGCCAGCGCCGATGATGCAGGGCACGCCGACATACATGTCGTTCAGGCCATACTCGCCCTTCAGGTTGGCGGCGCAGGGCAGTACGCGCTTCTTGTCGCGCAGGTAGCTCTTTGCCATCACGATTGCGCTTTCGGCCGGTGCGTAGAAGGCCGAGCCCGTCTTCAGCAGACCGACGATCTCGGCGCCGCCGTCGCGCGTGCGTTGAACGATCTGGTCGAGCTTGTCTTGGCTGGTCCAGCCCATTTTCACGAGGTCGGGCAGCGGGATGCCGGCGACTGTGGAGTAGCGCGCCAGCGGCACCATGGTGTCGCCGTGGCCGCCGAGCACGAAGGCGGAGACGTCTTCGACAGAGACCTTGAACTCTTCGGCGAGGAAGTAACGGAAGCGCGCAGAATCAAGCACGCCAGCCATGCCGACAACCTTGTTGTGCGGTAGGCCGGAGAATTGGCGCAACGCCCACACCATGGCGTCCAATGGGTTGGTGATGACGATGACGAACGCGTTCGGGGCGTGTTGTTTGATGCCCTCACCCACCGCCTTCATGACCTTGAGATTGATGCCCAGAAGATCGTCACGGCTCATGCCGGGCTTGCGCGGCACGCCGGCGGTGACGATGCAGACATCCGCGCCTGCGATGCCGGCATAATCATTCGCGCCTCTTAGAGCGCTATCCTTGCCGAACACCGGCGAAGCTTCAGCAATATCGAGGCCTTTGCCCTGTGGGATGCCTTCGACGACGTCGAACAGCACTACATCGCCCAGCTCCTCGCGCGCGGCAATGTGAGCAAGCGTGCCGCCAATCATGCCAGAACCGATAAGGGCGATTTTTGCACGTGCCATGTAGTGCTGCTCCGGGAGGTAACAGGTAAAGAAGGCGCCCCTCTAAACCTGCCTGCGCCGAGGCGCAATGCGGCGGTTCAATCGGCGCTGCGACGGGGCCAGCAGGCAGCGATCGTCCAAGCGCCGAGGAGCGCCGTGGCGATGTTGATAGCGATTTCGGCCTTCATGGCGTCGTTCGTGGCCGCGAGCGGATAGAGGTCGTTCTGGATGTTAAATGTGGCGTCCATCGCAGTGAGGAAGATAAGCGCCGAACCTGCGAGCAATCCAAGCGACGGAGCCCAGGACCGGCTCCCCAGGATACCTATGCCAGCGCCGGTCATGCAAAGCGCCATCCAGCCATCGGCGAATGGGAAGGCGTCTTCGAATGCTGTGTACCAGCGTTCGTGACTAACCATCACATCGCCCGCCGTGAAATAACTCCACCAATAGAGCGCTGTGAAAGCTGCGCCAATGATCAGCACAATGCCAAGGATGCGGTTGGTCATCGCGCCTGCCCTATTGCGCTTCGATCAGCTGCATCACCCAGGCGCGTACTGCCTCGTCGCTCCACACCCCGCCATACGCGACATCCGTGTGGTAAGACTCCAGCGAACCTCGGCCGCGCCCGCGATACACCTTCATCGGCAAGCCGAGTTGCACCAAGCCAGAAGGCAGCGTCACAGAGCGAATTTCCATCAAGAGGCCGTCGCCGTTGGTGTCCGCACCTATCAGCTGAACGCCGGAAATGTGCAGAATGATGTCGGACATATCTAGGCAAGCGCTGGCGCAGGTGCCGTTCGACAAGACGTAGACGCGAGCAGGGATTAGCGACGGTCCGGTGGGGCGCTCCTGTGCGTACCCGCCGCTCGCCGCAATCTCGCCCGTTTCGCCGGGATCGCGGTCACGCCAGAAAGCGTCGCCGCGTCCGATGGCGGCCTCGATGCCATCATGTGCACGATGCGCCCACTGTACGATATCGGAGTCAGTCCCGAATTGTTGCGCCAGTTCCGGGACGAGCTCTGCAACATAATCTCGATTCCCGGGTGACGCGCGCCAATCGACCGCGCCGGGGCGATCGTCCCCCGGGATGGAATTGATGATGTCGTCGCCCCAAAGCGCACGCGCGATGCGCACACCCCACTCGGAGTTGCCGCCGCCATTGCCGCGCACATCTATGACCACGGCGCGCCCCGCGCGGATCGCTGGCGCCTGGGCGGTGATCTCATTGATCAATGCTTGCAATTGTTCGCCAGCGCCGTTGTCGAGCGTGGGCACGCCGATCCAGGTCACGCCCGCGGCGGGCGTGGTGATATCAAACGCTGCGCCGGGCCCGAGCGAAGCGAGGCCGTATTGATCCCAATACGCATTGCCGTCTGGCACGTCGCGCCAAGTTAGAGTGATCGTGCGACGCGCGCCATCTTCATCGAACACGCAGCGGCGGGGCGCTGGTCCGAATGGGTTGTGGCGATCCATGAACATCCGCGTCGCGGAACGACGGCGATCGCCCGCGAGGCCAGGGTTGAGTGTAAACGGATAGATGTTGCGCGCACGAAACGCGGCTGGAGAGCGCCCATCACATGAAATGACGAGCGCACCGAGCGCCGGTGTATTCGGATCGTCTTCATCGCGAGAGAAGACAACCACGTCATCGCCGTCAGCCGTGGTCACGAATCCAGGCCAGCTGGCGGTTGCGAGGCGCATTTGCGCCCCAAGCGATAGGTGCGGATCGTGGAAACCGTTCGCATAGCCAAGCAGCGCGTAATAATAGCCCGCCTGGTCGTTGACCCGGCGCACGCGCCCGCGCGCCTCACGGTAGCCGCGCTCATACCAGCGCTGCATTGAAGGATTTTCCGCATCCAAGGCGATAGGCGTGTCTTCACGCAAGTACGTGCGGAGGGCCTCCAGGTCCGCTTCTGCGGCGGCGCGCCAAGCTCCGGGCGTCGCGGGGAGCGCAGGTCCTTGCGCCTCTTGGGCAATGGCAACGCTGATAAGGCTCGCGCCAGCCATCACCGCGGCAATCAAGACTCTAAGCATTGTGATGCCTCCCGCCGCCGGGATGTGCCCGCGCGCGACAACAAATGCGTCAGCGTTTCACGCAGATCAACAGGCCATCGCCGATGCCGGTCATAGCGGCATGCACCCGATCGTCGGACTTGGCCTTTTGTGCAAGCGCCCGAAGCGCGGAGGTGTCGGCTGACGTATCGGCGGGATCAGCGACGCGCCCCGACCATAGCACGTTGTCGAATAGCATGACGCCGCCTTTGCGCAGAAGTTGGAGGCCGCGCTCGTAGTAAGCGTCGTAGCCAGTTTTATCCGCGTCGATGAAGCCGAGGTCGTACCGACCCGCCTCGCCCGCCGCGATGCGCGCATCCAGCGTTTCGCTCGCCGGCGCGATCACCAACTCGATGAGATCAGCGACTTGCGCCTCGCGCCAATAGTCACGCGCTTTGGTCGTCCACTCTTCGGAGATGTCGCAGGCGAGCAGTTTGGCGCCGACTGGATGAAGCTCATTCATTGTCAGCGCGACGGCTGTTGAGGAATAGCCAGTAAAGACGCCGACCTCGAAGACATATTTCGCATTCAGCATGCGCGTAATGACTTGCATGAACGCGCCCTGCTCGGCGCTGATCTGCATGCGCGCCATCGGCAGTTCTTGCGTTTCTTCACGGCAGCGCACGAGCACCGGATGCTCCGGCGGGTTCACATGCGCGAGATAGCGGATGATTTCAGGTGTGAGGCCAAGTGAAGAAGACATGCCTCCTAACTTAGGCGAGACCCTTAAGTTCGGCCACAAGGTCATCGCGCTCCCAAGCGAAGCCACCTTCATTGTCCGGCTGACGGCCAAAGTGGCCGTAGGCTGCGGTACGCGCATAAATCGGACGATTGAGCTTCAAATGGTTGCGGATCGCGCGCGGCGTCGCCCCGCCGATCATCTCAGGAAGCTTGGCTTCGAGGATCGCCGGATCGATCGTATCCGCGCCGTGAAGATCGACATAGAAACTCGTCGGCTGTGCAACGCCAATGGCGTAGCTGATCTGGATCGTGCAGCGATCCGCCAGGCCGGCGGCAACCACGTTCTTTGCGAGATAGCGGCACGCGTAGGCGGCTGAGCGGTCGACCTTCGTCGGGTCCTTGCCCGAAAACGCGCCGCCGCCGTGCGGAGCTGCGCCGCCATAAGTGTCGACGATGATCTTGCGCCCAGTGAGGCCGCTATCGCCGTCCGGGCCGCCGATCTCGAACTTCCCGGTCGGATTGATGTGCCATTTGGTGCGCTTGGTAATGAGCCCTTCGGGGAAAACCGAAGCGGCGACCGGCTTCACGATCTCGGCAAAGCGCGCCTGGCTGTAGTTCTTGTCGCCAAGCTTCTTCGTATGTTGATGGCTGACGACGATGGCCACAACTTCGACCGGCTTGCCGTTTTCGTAGCGCAGTGTGACTTGGCTCTTCGCGTCCGGCTCAAGCTCTGGGCGCGCGCCACTGTGGCGCACTTCGGCAAGACGCTTCAGAATGTTGTGCGAATATTGCAGCGTTGCCGGCATTTGCTCCGGCGTTTCGTTGCAGGCGTAGCCAAACATGATGCCTTGGTCGCCCGCGCCTTCGTCCTTTTTCGCCGAAGAATCGACGCCTTGCGCAATGTGTGCTGACTGGCCATGCAAGTAGCACGCGTACTTCGCCTTCTCCCAGTGAAAGCCCTTCTGTGCATAGCCGATATCTTTCACTGCTTCGCGAACCTTCGGCTGCAGCGAAGCGATGATCTCCTTGGTGAAGGCCTTGTTCTGCGCCTTGTCGTAACCCGGCTTTCCAGCTCGGACTTCGCCGGCGAGAATGATGCGGTTCGTCGTCACCATGGTCTCGCAGGCGACACGGGCCTCCGGGTCGGCGCCGATAAAGGCGTCCACCACCGTGTCGGAGATGCGATCGGCAACCTTATCCGGATGGCCCTCTGACACACTTTCGCTGGTGAAGACGTAGTTGCTGCGGGCCACGGGATTCTCCGGCGCGGTAAAAACAAAGCGGCTCTCTTAGGGAGAACCGCCGGGGTGTGCAATTTTTCAATCGTCGCGGGCGTCTAGCGCTTATCCCCATCCTCGTCGGCGATCGCTCTGACGAGATCGAGAACCTTACGGCGGACCCTTGGGCTCTTGATTCCGGCATACAATGCTATGAGCTGCGCGCCCTCTGGGGTGGCCAGCGCATCGTTTACATAATCAGGAGCGTCTTCAGCCACCCCCCGGCGCTCCAGCCCATCGAAGAAGCGGCTGGCGGAAATTTCCAATGCGTTGGCGATATCGAGAAGCCGGCTTACCGCGATCCGATTGACGCCCTTCTCGTATTTTTGGACCTGCTGAAAGGTAACACCGAGCAATTCCGCCAGTCTTTCTTGGCTCATGTTGATCTCGAGCCGTCTGGCCCTCACGCGCTGGCCGACTTTCTTGTCGACCGCGTTTGCAGCGCGCTCATCACTCATAATCCGGACCCTCCCGGCCCACTCTTTCCGGCTGGTAAGAACCGCAAAGCGGCTATCAATACAAACAATACGAGCAGCACTATACTACCCCACCGAGCGTATGGGGTTTCCGAGAGCGCAGGCGGGAGTTGCGCTTCCGCATACTCTACTCGCGCGCTGGTTGCAGCCACCTGCCGCCCATAGGCGTCGACAATGGCTGAAATTCCCCCGGACGCCGCGCGCGCGAAGGGCAACCCCTCCTCGATCGCCCGATAGCGGGCCATCGCATAGTGCTGGTAGGGGCCGGAGCCGCCGCCGAACCATGCGTCGTTCGTGACCATAACAATCCACCCAGGACGCCCTTCCCCGCGTGGCGTCATGTCTGGGAAGATCGCTTCGTAGCAGATGAGCACAACGGCTGTCGGCGCACCGGGGACCACGAGACGCGTCGGTGGCGCACCAGCCTCGAACCCCGCGCCGATACGTTGGAGCGGCGCGATGTTGAGATTGCCGACGAGATCCCAAAGGGGGATGTACTCGCCGAACGGCACCAGGTGGTTCTTGTCGTAGGTTTGGCTGATCCGCGCCTCACCATTCACGCCATCTATGACCGCGGCGGAGTTGAAATAGGCAACGCCATTGGCGCGCGGTTCGCGGCGCGTTAGCCCAGTGATCAGAACGCGATCGCCAAGACCATGTCCAAGCGCGGACATGAAATCTGGGTTCTCAAGCATGAAGAAGTTGATCACCGGAATGGCGCCTTCCGGCCAAACGATGATCGTGTCCGCATTGTCGTCACTGGGCTCGCCACTCGCTTCCAGATAACGCTGCAGCACGCGCCATTCTTGATCGGGGCGATTCTGCCACTTCTCTGCTTGGCCCAGACCGGAGTCCGCGACTCGAACGATTGGTCGCGCGCCCGGCGGCTCTGTCGGCGCTCCCGCGATGTGCTGAGCGCCCCACCCCCAAGCCATGCCAACAGCAAGCGCAGCGCCAAGAACAGGCGCAAAACGCCAACTCGCGCTTTGGCCGCTATCAGCGATAGCCGCGGGTGCAGCCGCGACAAGCAATGTCAGAAGCGTAAGACCGTAGGCGCCGACGAGCGACGCCAGTTGCGAGATCGGTTCGCCCGGCGTCCAGACATAGGCGGGCATCAGCCACGGAAAGCCGCCGAACACGTGACCGCGCAGCCATTCAGATACAAAAAACGCTACCGCGAACACCGCGATGCGTCGCACATCTTTCGTCCACAGAAGCATCGCCAGCGCGGCGCCAATGCCGAAATAGAGCGCCAGTCCGGTGGCCAAAGCTAAAGTCGCGGGGATCCCCCAGATCGGACCCCAGGCATCGCTATCGACATTGAACGCCGCCGCCACCCAATAGAGGCCGGTGACGAGGTGCCCCAGGCCAAAGAACCAACCTATGCTGAACGCCGAGCGCAGCTTCCGTTCCTTGGTCGCAGAAACATCGAGCAACCAAACCAAGAGCACTATCGCAGCTATGAAGAACAGAGTGAGCTGAAACGGCGCATGGCCAAGCGTGGCTACCGCGCCGGCGACCGCCGCAATGCCGCGCCGCTGCCATGGCGTGCGTGCGGCGAACCACGCCTGCACACGGGAGCTGGGCCGGATTGTTTGCTCAGCGTTCAAACGAGAACTCCCCTCTCCGGCGCGAAGGGGCGGTTGGAGCGCGATCAGCCCCGCGGGTCAACACTCATGGGCCGCGATGCGGCGCGTTTTCGGCTGGAGTGACAACCCTAAGCGTCGATTGCGCTTCGCTTGCCGGCTTAATGCGGATGCGCTTTACCCGGCGCGGATCAGCATCGACTATTTCAACGTCAAAGCCAGCAGGGTGGGGCAAAATTTCCCCCCGCTGCGGCAAGCGTCCCGCTAGCGCCACCGCCAAACCTGCAACGGTGTCGAACTCGTCATCATGTTCTGGAATCGCGAGGCTCTTGCCGAGCTTTGCCTCTAGTTCGCTTATCGGCGCGCGGCCGTCAGCTTCGAAGGCGCCATTTGCGCGATCAATGACAAGCGCAGACTCGACATCGTGTTCGTCTTCGATGGCGCCGACGATTTGTTCGACAAGATCCTCCATTGAGACAAGACCATCGGTGCCCCCGTATTCGTCAACGACCAACGCCAAATGGATGCGGCTCGATTGCATGCGCAGAAACAGGCGCGCGAGCGACATCGACTGCGGCACGAACAAGATCTCGCGCTTGATGCGCACAAGGGAGCGATCCTCAAGCTTACCCTTTGAGACTCCGTTCTCGTCCGGCGAGAGTTGCGCGAGAACATCGCGCACGTGGATGAAGCCTTGTGGGTCGTCGAGCGTCTCGCCGTAGATCGGGAGCCGCGAATGCTGGCTTTCCGAGAAGACCCGCGCAGCCTCGCCAAGCGTCGCATTCGCTTCGATCGCGACGATCTCCGCCCGAGCGCGCATCACATTGGCGACTTTGAGCTGATCGAAGTGCGCAGCGCGCAGGATCAAATCCTTGTGCGCCATCTCTATAGGACCGCCGTTTTCTTCGCGCTCGCGGAGCGCTTCTTCGACCGCCTCTGCGGACCCTAACTTTCCGCGCGCAAAGATGCGCGTCCATCGCTGCAAAAGGCCCGCGCGTCTTCGCGAGGGAGGATCCGTGGCTTCGTTGGTTGTTTCAACCATAATGGTGTGTGTCGCACTCCGTTGCGCCGCTTAAGCGTAGGGATCATCTATCCCAAGCGAGGCAAGAATTTCGCGCTCTCGCGCTTCCATGACCTCGGCATCAGCCAGCTGTTCGTGATCATAGCCTATCAGGTGCAGAAATCCGTGCACGACAAGATGAGCGGCATGATGTTCGAATCGTTTACCTTGAAATTGTGCTTGCTCAACAATGGTTTCCGCCGCGAGCGCGATATCGCCAAGGAAACCTGGCTCGGCGCCTTGCGCCGGTGGGAATGAGAGCACGTTTGTCGGTCCGACCTTGTTTCGAAACTGCTTATTGAGTGCAGCGATCGACGCATCGTCACCGAGAAGAAGCGAAACGCTCCCGGACTTGCTCGTCTTTTGCGCCGCCACTGCCAGCGCCTTCGATAGCAAATCCTCTTGTCCTCGCCAAAGTTCGGAATTGGCCAAAATGTCGACTTCTAGACTAGCTTCCACCGCGCGCTCCCTCATCGCGGTGATAGGCATCGACAATGTGTGCGACGAGCCTGTGACGAACGACATCCTGGGTGGCAAACCGGATGACTTCGACGCCAGGCACATCCTCTAGGATCGAAATCGCATGCGCGAGACCGGATTGATCGGGCCTCAGCAAATCAATCTGCGACGGATCGCCGGTAACGACCATCCGCGAGCCTTCGCCTAGGCGCGTGAGCGTCATCTTCATTTGCAGCACCGTCGCGTTTTGCGCTTCATCGACGATCACGAACGCGTTCGACAGTGTGCGGCCGCGCATGAAAGCCAACGGCGCGACCTCAATAACGCGCCGCTCCCGCCGCGCCTTGAGATCATTCTCGCTCATCTGCGAACGGAACGCGTCCCATATCGGCATGAGGTATGGGTCGACTTTCTCAGAAAGATCCCCCGGCAGATAGCCAAGCTTCTCCCCTGCTTCGACGGCAGGTCGCGTGACAATGATACGGTCGACGCGCTCCTGCTTCAGCGCTTCGACCGCAGCCGCCACGGCCAGGAACGTCTTGCCGGTGCCGGCTGGGCCAACGCCAAAGATCAAGTCGATGTTCTCGTCGCGCAGCGCCTCGACGTAATGCACTTGGCGCGGCGTACGCAGCGTAAGTCCGCCGAGTTGCGGCAGCTGGATCGGCGCGCCCGATTCGTTTTCGCCCTCGGAGAACGCGATCGCCGCCAATACTTCACCTTCGCGCACACGGCCTTTGCGGCGCGCCTGATCGATTAGCGCGTCAACGATGCGCTGCGCGCGAACGAAATCTGCGTCGGTCGCGCCCGAGCCTGCGCGCGCGATAATTTTGTCGCCCTGGGCATCGAGCGTGAGCCGATAGGCGGGCGCACCGCGCGGCGCGCTCGGGTCGCGGAATGCTTCTTGTATCTGCGCGACATGACGATGCAGCGGGCCGAACACGGCTTGCGCGACGTCTCCAAGAGAGAAAGTGCGGATGGATTCAGTCATGCGGGTGCGAGCGCTTGAACCTCGCCCGTCAACGAGTTCTGTGACGAGCCAGTGATGCGAACATCGACGATGTCGCCGTCCTGGGCCTGGGCGTCATGGAAGTGCACCGATTGGAGATATGGCGAGCGGCCATGCTTTTGGCCAGGTCTGCGGCCATCGCCGGTCACCAGCACGGGGAGCGTCCGGCCCACTTGACCGGCGTTGAACGCCGTTTGCTGCGCGAACAAAACTGCCTGTAAACGCCGTAGGCGGTCAGACTTTTCATCCTCGCTGACTTGCCCCGCCATGCCGGCCGCCGGCGTGCCCGGGCGCGCCGAATACTTGAATGAAAACGCCGCCGCGAAGGTCACATCGCCGACAAGCTGCATGGTCGCTTCGAATTCCTTCTCCGTCTCGCCGGGAAAGCCAACGATGATATCCGTCGAAAGCGCCAGATCAGGCCGCGCTGCCCGAACACGCGTGACGATATCACGGTAGAACGCGCCATCGTGCTTTCGGTTCATAGCCTTCAGGATGCGGTCCGAACCGGATTGGATCGGTAGGTGCAAGTACGGCATGAGCTTGGGCTCGGCGCCGTGAAGTCCGATCAACTCATCCGTCATCTCGATCGGATGCGAGGTCATATAGCGGATGCGCGCGATGCCATCGATCGCAGCAAGCTCGTTCAGCAATGCCGCAAACGACGCCCCGCCGTGATATGCGTTTACGTTCTGACCAAGCAACGTGATCTCGCGCACACCCTTGTCGGCCAATGAGCGCGCTTCGGCGAGGACATCCGCAAAGGGACGCGAGAATTCGGCGCCGCGCGTATATGGCACAACGCAGAAGGTGCAGAACTTATCGCATCCCTCCTGAACCGACAAAAACGCCGTGACGCCATCGGGCGCGCGCGCCGGCAGCACGTCGAATTTTTCTTGCGCAGTGAAGTCGGTCTCCAGCCGCTCACCCGCTTGCCTCGCCGCCCGCGCGATCAGCTCAGGCAATTTGTGATAGGCCTGCGGACCAACGACGAAATCGACCGCCGGCGCCCGGCGCATGATCTCCTCACCTTCCGCCTGCGCGACACAGCCGGCGATGGTTATGGTCATGCCCTTGCCTTCCGCCGCGCGGCGCTCCTTGTGCGCGCGCAAGCGGCCAATTTCGGAATAGACCTTCTCGGTCGCCTTCTCGCGGATGTGGCATGTGTTGAGGATGACGAGATCTGCGTCGTCAGGCTTTTCGGCGACGGCATAGCCCAGCGGCGCAAGCACGTCGCGCATACGCTCCGAGTCATAGACGTTCATCTGGCAACCGTACGTCTCGATGAAGAGACGCTTCGGCGCGCGCGGCTCGGTCATGTTATTTCTTGACCGTCTTGGATTTGTCGTCGAGCGGTACGCCGTAAAGTTCCAGGCGGTGGTCGACCAGCTTGTAGCCTAGACGACGCGCAATCTCGTGCTGCAGACGCTCAATCTCCTCGTCGACGAACTCGACGACCTTTCCCGTCTTCATGTCGATGAGATGATCGTGATGTTGATCCGGCACTTCCTCATAGCGCGAACGGCCGTCGCGGAAGTCGTGGCGCTCGAGAATGCCACTGTCTTCGAAGAGGCGCACGGTCCGATAGACAGTTGCGATGGAAATGCCCGAATCGACCGCCGCCGCGCGGCGGTGCAACTCTTCGACGTCCGGGTGGTCATGACTTGACGAGATCACGCGCGCAATGACGCGGCGCTGCTCGGTCATGCGCATGCCCTTCTCGACGCAGAGTTTTTCGATGCGATCCATGGGCGTCAGATACCCCTTCCCCTGGGGCGCTGTCCACCTTCGCGGCGTTAAACCACCGGGCGCGGCAACGTGCGGCGCATGACAATGGCGTCAACCGAACCACCTTCGCCCGCGTAATAGGCGTGGCGGCGACCCGCTTCTTCATAGCCGAGCTTTCGGTAGAGCGCGCGCGCACCTTCATTGTCCTCGGCGACCTCAAGATGCATCGACGCCGCACCGCGGACGAGGGCTGCCACACCCGCGGAGGTTACGAGCGCTGCGCCGACGCCCTTTCGGCGAGCCTCAGGAACAACGGCGACGGTCAACAGCTCCGAATCTCCTGCCGCGGCCCACGCCATTACAAACCCATTAGCTTCGGCGCCGTTGCCGTGCAGCAAGGCAAAAACTGCCTGGTTTTCCATGAGCGTTGCGATCTCGGCGGCGCTCCAAGGTTTCGGGAACGCGCGCGCGTGAAGCGACGCGAGAAGCGCACTCGCGCTCGCGGGTGCAGCCTCGATCATGATGCACTCGGCAGCGTGACATGCGGAGCGCGAAGATAGGCTGGTCTTGGCGGATAATCGGCCGGATCAAGCTGCGCGGCCCGCAGCGCCAGGGCCGCTGCATTCACCGTGATGGCGGGACCAATGAGATGAGCGCCAGCCAGAAGTGTTTCGTGCTCACCGCGCTCGATACTGCGCGGCGCAATCGTCGCTACACCATCCTCGTAGCGCGCAAAGTACGAAGCGCCGGGCGTTTCGATAAGCGCAGCGCGAGCGCCACCTTCTCCATTCTCAAGCGCGAGCGCTTCCAGGGTCGAAACCCCAACACAGGGTCTATCTAGCGAAAGCGCCAGAGCCCGGGCGAACGACAGCCCGACGCGAACTCCCGTGAATGAGCCCGGACCAGTTGTTACGGCGATGCGGTCAATCTGACTGAAGGTGAGGCCCGCCGCCTGTGCGGCTTCACGCACCATCGGCGCCAAACGCTCTGCTTGGCCTCTCGCCATTGCTTCACTGAGATGTGCGAGCATCGCGCCATCGCGCACAATCGCGACAGAGCATGCATCCAACGATGTATCGATGCCAAGCACGATCATGCGCGCTGGCTCACACCACTTGCTCCACGCTCATCACTTCCGGGACGTAGTGACGGAGCATATTTTCGATGCCCTGCTTCAGCGTCAGCGTGGATGACGGACAACCAGCGCACGCGCCTCTCATGTTGAGCCTGACGATGCCGTGCTCGTGATCCCAGGAATGGAACGTGATGTCGCCGCCATCGCGTGCCACCGCTGGCCTCACTCGCGCGTCGATGATCTCCTTCAGCTCTTTCACGATGCCGGCGGCCTCGCCTTCATAGACGACGTCAGCCTCGTCTGTCTCGTCGGCCTGCGCGGCGCTGTCGCTGAGCACCGGACGGCCCGACGTGAAGTGATCCATGATCGCCGCAAGCACGTGCGGCTTCAGGTGCGGCCACTCGATCGCTTCTGACTTGGTGATGGTGATGAAGTCTGAGCCCAGATAAACACGTTCGACGCCATCCACGTCAAACAGCGCCGCTGCTAGCGGCGCGCTAAGCGCGGCGTCAGCGTCGGTGTATTCGCGGCTACCCTGCCCCAGAACCTCGCGGCCCGGCAGAAACTTCAGCGTGCGCGGATTCGGCGTGGCTTCGGTTTGGATAAACATGAGCGTCAGTTGGGCTTTCGAGCTGAGCCGGTCAAGCGGATGGAGGCTTGGCCGGTGGCGCGTCTTCTTCGCTTTCGGTCGATACGGCCGCCGCCATTGGCAAGGCGATCGCCCGAATTTCGTCGCGTGTAAGCGCTCCGGGAACAACGACGACTGGAACGGGGCGCGGCGAAAGACCGCCCGTCTTGCCAAGTTGTGAGATCAACGGGCCCGGGCTGATCGGCGGCGTCGCCGCAGCAAGCACAACGAGTTTGATCGAGGTATCCTCCTGCAACAGCTTGCGCAGCTGCGGCTTGAGATCGCCTTCGCGCAAAACCGGCTCTGCCGTGACGCCGCACTCCGCCCAGGCTTCCGCGGCGAAGCGCTGGGTCAGCGATTCCGCCGCATCTCGCGCTTGCCGGCGCACCTCTTCGGTGATCGACGCCCAAGGCGCTGGGTCGGACGGCTCAATCACGCGGAGTATCAGCAAGCGCCAACCGGTATAGCGGCACAGCAGGCCGGCATAGATCAGCGCGTCTGGGAATTCCTCGCTTTCGTCGGCGACAACCAGACAGCTGAAGTCTTGCAGATCTTTGCTCATGGCGCGCGAACGTCGCTCAAACCCCACGCCACATCAAGCGCTCCACAGGCCGACAACCTCACGAACTTCCGCCATGATCGGCTGCGCAACGGCGCGCGCCTTTTCGGCCCCGTCCCGGAGGATGGCGTCCAGGGTCGCAGTGTCGGCAGTGAGCCGCCGCATTTCGGCGGCGATCGGACTGAGCTTCGCCGCCAACGTTTCCGCCAACGCCGGCTTGAACACGCCGAAGCCTTTGCCGCCGAACTCGGCAAGCACATCTTCGACACGCCGTTCCGTCACGGCGGCGAAGATGCCGACCAGGTTCTCGACCTCAGCCCTGCCCGCGAGGCCTTCTTTGTTTTCAGGCACGGGCAATGGGTCGGTCGTCGCCTTTTTGATCTTTGACATGATCGCGTCAGCATCATCTGTCAGGTTGATGCGAGTCATATCCGAGGGATCAGACTTGGACATTTTTTTCGAACCGTCGCGCAACGACATGATCCGCGCGCCAGGACCTTGAATTAGAGGCTCAGGGAGCGGGAAGAAATTTGGCGCATCGTGGTCGTTGTTGAACTTCTGCGCGATATCGCGCGAAAGCTCCAAATGCTGTTTCTGATCCTCTCCCACTGGAACATGGGTTGCCTTGTAGAGCAGAATGTCGGCAGCCTGCAGAACGGGATAATCGAACAGCCCGACGGAAGAACGCTGCGCGTCCTTCCCAGCTTTGTCCTTGAATTGCGTCATGCGTTCGACCCACCCCATGCGGGCCACGCAGTTGAAAATCCACGCGAGCTCGGTGTGTTCGCGCACGGCGGATTGGATAAAGATCGTCGAACGCTTCGGATCGACGCCTGCCGCGACATAAGCAGCCGCCACTTCGCGGCAGCGGTTCGCGAGGTTTTGTGGGTCCGGACCAATGGTGATCGCGTGCAGATCAACGATGCAATAGATGCATTCGTATTGATCCTGCAGGCGCACAAACTTCTGCAGCGCGCCAAGATAATTGCCGAGATGCAAGCCATTGGTCGGCTGCATGCCTGAGAACACGCGTTGCGGGCCCTTGTATTGGGGCTGGACGGCGTCGGTCATGGAAAACTCCGGAACATAAGAACGGGCGCGCCGGGTCGGGCGCGGGAAAGCGGCGTCAGGTCAGAGCCGCCATCGCCAGAGGTTCGTTCTCGTGTTCATGGCCGCGGCTTCTATCAGCCGTCCAAGCCCGGCGGCAAGGCGCCTCCCGCGCCTGCAGGGCCTCGTTCGCGCCTGAAGGCGGCGCGAACCTCGGAAATCGTCACCGCACGCACCAGAAAGGCGACGACGAAGTAGAACGTGCCCCCGCCGAGGATGAGAAGCGCGATGGCTGCCTCCTTGGAGCCAAGCGTCGCTTCAAGCCAGGCGCGGTTGGCGTTCCCGAGCCACATCACGACAAAGAGTATCGCGGACGCTAGGACAATGCGGAACAATCTGGCGAACGCGGCCGCCGTTGGCGCATACGCGCCACGCGCGACCAGCGAGCGGATCATCAGCAGAGCATTCACCCAGGCAGCCGTCGAGGTGGCGATAGCAAGGCCCTGAAAGCCTGGCAGTCCAACTGATCTCAAACCAAAGAAGATGGCTGCGCCCAGCACCACGTTGATCACCATCGAGGTGATTGCGTAACGCATCGGCGCCTTTGTATCTTCGCGAGCAAAGAATGCCGGCGCGTAAATCTTGGCGAGCACGAACGCCGGCACGCCCCATCCATAGTGGATAAGCGCAAGCGCGGCGTTGTGAGCATCGGCGGCGTCGAATGCGCCGCGCGAATAGAGGCCGTCAATCAAGTAGAACGGAATTGCGAGCATCGCCGCAGCAGCCGGCAGCGTGAACGCCATAGCAAGCGCGACGGCTTCATCTAGAGCGCCGCGCGCGCCGCCCTCGTCGCCTTCCTGCACAAGCCGCGACAGCCGCGGCAGCATCGCGACACCGACCGCGATCCCGATCAAACCCAGCGGCAGTTGGTAGAGGCGGTCAGCGACGTTAAGATAGGTGATCGCGCCCTGCTCGAAGGAAGCGAGCGCCTGGCTGATCATGACGTTGATCTGCAGCGCCCCTCCCGCAATTGCCGCTGGCGCGGCGAGAATGAAGAGACGCTTCACACCCGCGGTGAGACGCGGAAAGGGAAAGCCGAGGTTCGTGCCCGAACGCGCAGCGCCCCACCACACCCAAAGCGCTTGCAGCACACCGGAGACTGAGACAGCGCTGATCGCGGCAACCGCCGCGTATTCTGGGTTGTCGTGAACCAACCAGAGCGCCGTGAGTTGGCAAAGGTTGAAGAGGATCGGAGCTGCAGCAGCGGCGAAGAAGCGGCCATGCGCGTTCAGAACGCCGGAAAACAATGTCGCGGCCGACATCGCCACGAGATACGGCATTGATAGCTGCGTCAGCAGTGTGGCGAGCTGGAACGTGTGGGGGTCACCCGCATAACCAGCAAACAGCGCCCGGTTGATCCAGCTCATGCCCGCGATCGCAAGTGCACTTAGCAAACCCGTCATCAGCAAGAGGACAGAGAGAGCTTCCGATGCGAGGCGGTTGGCAGCCTCTTCACCCTCAGCGGCGAGCGTCTTCGAATAGACCGGCACGAACGCTTGGCTGAACGCACCCTCCGCGAACAGACGGCGAAAGAGGTTCGGAAATCGAAGCGCCGCGAAGAACGCGTCAGCGACTGGCCCGGCCCCGAGCGCCGCCGCCAATGCCAAGTCCCGCGCAAATCCGAACAAGCGCGAGATCAGGGTCAAGCCGCCGATAACGGCGGTATTGCGGGCAAGGCTCATGCGTGCGGACGACTCAGTCTCAGATGCAACGGGCGTAGCGCGCCGCTAACGCGCCGTCGAGGCACGCGCCACAGCAAGCGGCGCCTTTGCCGGATCGGCTGGCGCGGCGGGTTCGGCGGCGCGCAAGACATCCTCCAATTTGGCGCGGACAGAGGCGATCCGGCGCGGATTGGCGATTTGTCCACCGCCCTCCTCTTCCTGCACGTAGAAGACGTCAGAGGCTCGTTCGCCATACGTATCGATATGGGCGCTGCCGATGGACACTTTCGCCTCGGCACAAACATGCGCGAGGTCAGCCAAGAGTCCCAGCCTATCGCGGCCCGACGCCTCTATTACGGTTGCATGGGGAGTGATGCCATTGTCGAGGCGCACCCACGGCTCGATCGCGAACGCGGCATTGCGCCGTGACGGCGCCGCAGGCGGAGGCGCCGCGTGGTCGTTGAGGGCAGCCAAAGTGAGCTTTTGTTTCAGCGCTTCAAGTGCGCGGGGGTCATTCGCGCCGAATGGCTTATGACCGGTGGTCTGAATCGAAAACACGTCAAAGGCTGCGCCGTCTTTCAGCGTATGCACGCGCGCGCCGACGATATCCGCACCACTCGCAGAGATGGCTGAGGCCAGGCTTGCAAATAGGCCTGCCCGGTCGCCAGCATACACCAACACTTCGGTGATGCCCTGGCTTTCACGCATACGCGCAGCAATGTGCGGGATGGCTCGCTCAGTACGCGCGCGTATCACTTCGAGTGCGTGCCACTTCAGCGCATCGGCGTCGTGGTTGAGCCAATACCCGTCATCCAGCGCGTCAAGCCACGCCTGCAGTACGTCCGCACGAGCGCCGCCTATATCCTTCAGCAACTGCTCTTTTGCGGCGCCAGCAATTTCCGCGAGATGAGCACGAACGCCCTCCTCATCGGAACGGCCGCCATGCAACGCTGCTTCCGTCAGACGATATAGATCGCGAAGTAATTGCCCCTTCCAGTCGTTCCACACATTTCCCACTGCGCGGATGTCCGCGACCGTGAGCACCAGGAGCAGGCGCAAACGCTCAACCGTGCCAACGACTTTGGAAAACGTCGCCACGGTGCGTGGGTCGCCAATATCGCGTTTCTGCGCGACATCGCTCATCACCAGGTGATTGCCGACAAGCCAGCCAACAAGATCAACTTCTTCCTGCGGCAAACCGAGCCGTTCGCATGCCGCGCGGGCTGACTTTTCGCCTTCAACCTGCTGATCGCCGTCGCCCTTGCCGGTGTCGTGCAGGAGCATCGCAAGATAGAGAGCGCGACGATTGATAATCTTTGGGAAGATGTCGCTCGCAAGCGGATGCTGATCTTTGTGGCGACCGTGCTCGATTTCCGAAATGGCATCAATGGCCCGTAGCGTGTGCTCATCGACCGTATAGTGGTGATACATGTTGAACTGCATCTGCGCGACGATGCGACCGAACTCCGGTACGAACTTTCCGAGCACTCCCGCTTCGTTCATCAATCGAAGCGCCGCGCCTGGATGTCGTTTCGACGTGGCGACTTCGAGAAATGCCGCGCGCGCTTCCGGCAACTTGCGCCACGCCGGCCCAAACGCGCGAACATTGCGCGAGGCTTGCCCGAATGCATCTGGATGGATGTCTAAATCCAGTTTTTCCGCCAGCGCAAACAGGCGAAGCACATTCATCGGATCATCGAGAACATCTTCACGCTCGACGTTCAAACGCCCTGCCTCGATGCAGAAACCTGCTTCGATTGGGGCGGCCCGCTTGCGGCCGGTCGAGAGAAAGCGTTGCAACCCTTTGGGGGTTTGCTTGGCTTGGTCAGCTTCAAGTCGAGCACACAGCGTGCGTGTCAGCGCGCCAACTTCCTTCGCGACAAGAAAATAGTGCTTCATAAAGCGCTCGACCGCGCTGTGATTGGCGCGCGCGCCGTAGCCCATGCGTTTCGCCAGCTCGGGCTGGAGGTCGAACGTCAGCCGTTCCTCGGCCCGACCAGTGATGAAGTGAAGATGGCAGCGCACCGTCCATAGGAATTCAAGCGCGCGGCGAAAGGCGTTGCGCTCCTCGTTTGTGAAGACGCCCGCTTCAACATAATCGCGCGGGCGCGAGAACCCGTACCGCCGGCGCGCCAGCCAGAAGAGCGTATGGAGGTCACGCAGACCGCCCTTCCCTTCCTTAATGTTGGGCTCGACCATGTAACGCGATGCGCCGGCGCGAGCATGGCGTTCATCGCGTTCAGTGAGCTTTGCGGCAATGAAGGCGGCGTGGTCGCGATCCGCCACTTCCTTCCGGAAGCGAGTGAAGAGCTCTTGCGCCAACGATTCATCGCCGGCTATGCGACGGGCCTCAAGGATCGCCGTCTGGATGGTGTGATCGTCACGCGCGAGCTTAAGGCATTCCTCGATATTGCGTGACGAGTGACCGACCTTCAGGCCCATGTCCCACAGCATGTAGAGCATATACTCGGTGACGCTCTCATCGAACGGCGTCTGCTTGTAAGCACGCAAGAACAGCAGATCGAGATCGGACGACGGGGCGAGTTCGCCGCGGCCGTAGCCCCCGACGGCGACGATCGCGAAGCGCTCACCTTCAGTAGGGTTGCGGGCCCGAAATATATGCGTGGTCGTATAGTCATAGAGCGCGGCCACGACTTCGTCGGCGACCTGCGCCAAGAGCCGCGCCACCGCGAGACCGTTCTCACCAGCTTCCAGCCGTTCCTTCGCGACCATCCGCCCCCGAAACAAAGCGCCATGCAAAAGCTTGCGCACCGAGCTGCGCGCATTTTCGCCTTCGGCGGCATATGCCGCGCTTAGTTGCGCACGCAGCCGGAGGCCGTCGACGACGTGCTCAATACGGGCAGGTTTCAGGCGTGGCGCGACCATTGGATTGCTATTTCGTCATTCTGGGGCGCCGGCGCCACTGTTTGAGGCTTGCATGTCTGACATCTTGGTTATCCGCACGTCGAAACCTTGCCTCATTTCGCGGGCACAGCCACAAGTGTAACGGGAACGTCCGTTCCCGGGGAGTGCTCACGTATGCGCAAAAGCGGCAAGACCATCCGCCTCAATCCGGTGGACGATGATCATGTGACCGATCATCCAGCCCGTGCCGGCATGGAAGCGATCATGGATCAAAAGTTGTTCGCGCAGCGCATCAGAAGCGAGCGCGCTTCGGCCTACTGGTTCGCCGCTTCGTTATGGGGCGTCACCGGCCTTATCCTCGGTGCCATTCTGGGCGGCTTCATGATGTATGTGGCGATGAATTCTTCGCTGCCGTTGGCGTCAGAGGCGGTATCTCGCGGGATGGCGGTCGAGCAAGCGCGCCAGCGTGTCGACGACAGCGCCCCTGCTCTCAGGGATCCTGCTGAAGAGCGGCAGCCTTAAGCTTATAGAGAAGCTCCAGGGCTTCCATCGGCGACAAATGATCCGGATTTATCTCGCTGAGCGCTGCCTCCAGCGCGGACGGGGCGTGCTCTTCCATCACCTGCGCAAACAGAGGCAGTTCCTCCGCGATCTCCATGCGCGTCGCGCCGCCACTGGTTTCGAGACGCTGCAGTACAGCCTTGGCGCGTTCGACTGCTGACTTGGGCAATCCGGCGAGCTTGGCGACCTGGATACCGTAGGAGCGATCGGCGGCGCCGGGCGCAACTTCATGCAGGAAGACAAGGTCGCCCTTCCATTCCTTGGCGCGCAGGTGAGCGTTTGCGCCTGCCTCCAGCTTGTCCGCCAAGCGCGTCAGCTCGTGGTAGTGAGTTGCGAAAACCGCACGACACATGTTCGCCTCGTGTAAGTGCTCAGCGACGGCCCAGGCGATGGCCAAGCCGTCGAAGGTCGCGGTGCCACGGCCAATTTCATCGAGTACGACCAGCGCCTGTGAGCCCGCCTGATTTAGAATGGCAGCCGTCTCGACCATTTCGGTCATAAAGGTCGATCGTCCGCGCGCGAGATCGTCAGACGCGCCCACCCGCGCGAACACGCGATCCACAATCCCGAGGCGCAATTTGCGCGCGGGAACGTAGGCGCCGGCCTGCGCCAAGACTGCAAGCAGAGCAATCTGGCGCAAGTACGTGCTTTTACCCGCCATGTTCGGACCAGTGACAACCATGAGCCGAGGTCCCGACTTCCCCTCTGCATCGAGACGTGCGTCGTTCGGCGTGAACCCTTGACCGTCGCGGCGAACGCCCTCCTCCACGACAGGGTGGCGCGCGCCCTCAGCGAGTAGTGCGGACGTTTCATCGATTTCGGGACGACTCGCCTGCGTTTCTTCCGCCCACTCGGCGAGACCAGCGGCGACATCGAGAGAGGCGAGCGCCTCCGCCGCAGCGCGGATAGGCGCCTCGATTGCGGCCGCGCGCGCCGCAAAGTCCTTGAACAGGGCAAGTTCGCGCGCAAGCGACGCTTCGCCGGCGCGCGAAATTTTCGCGTCGAGCTCAGCGAGCTCCGTCGTTGTGAAACGGATCGAGCCCGCATTGGTTTGACGATGAATGAACCGCGCATTGAGTGGTGGAGACATCAGCGCCTCCGCCTGCTTGGTAGTCGCGTCGATGTGATAGCCAAGTACATTGTTGTGCTTGAGCTTCAAACCCGCAATGCCGGTTTCTTCGGCGTAGCTAGCTTGCAGCGCGGCGATAACTTTGCGGCTGTCATCGCGAAGCGCTCGGGCGTCGTCGAGCGTCGCATCGTAGCCGGCGGCGATAAAGCCGCCGTCGCGTGCAAGCAACGGCAGCTCGTTCGCCAGCGCGCGCGCGAGCGTCTGCGCAAGCGCGACGCTTTCGGCATGAGCACTCAGCGAAAGCGCCGCACATGCGCGCGAAATCTCCGGCGGCGCTTCTGATGCGAGGCCGAGGCACCGAGCCGCGGCGCGATCACCAGCGGCCAAACCGTCCCGCAAATTGGCAAGATCGCGCGGTCCCCCGCGCCCGAGCGCGAGACGCGTCAACGCGCGCGCCAGATCACCTGCAGCGCGGAGCTCTTCGCGCACCGCATCGCGCTTGTCGCGCGACTCCAAGAAGAACTGCAGCGCGTCGAGCCGCATATTGATCGCGCCAACATCGGTAAGCGGCCGGGAAAGCCGCTCGGCCAACATGCGCCCTCCAGCGGAAGTGACGGTGCGGTCAACACACGCGAGCAACGAGCCTTCCCTGCTCCCGCGCACCGAGCGTTCAATCTCAAGCGCGGCGCGGGTTGCGGCGTCGATAGCCATAAAGGCGCGTTCGGCGTTGCGACGCGGCGGCATAAGGCGCGGCGTCGCCCCGGCTTGTGTCAGCTCAATGTAGTCGAGCAAGAGCCCCATTGCCGAGAGCTCTGCGTTGCTGAAATCGCCGAACGCATCGAGCGCCGCGACCTCAAACGCAGCCTTGATCCGGCGAGAGGCTGACTTGGCGTCGGCCTTAACCGCGGGCCGGACCGTCAGCGCCGCGCCCGTCATGCGTGCGGCGTCCATAACGTGCTGCGAGTCCACATCGGAGACGAGAAGTTCGGCCGGCGAAAGAGCGGCGATTTCCTCTTCGGCTTCATTGTGCTTCAGCGCGCGGGTTTCAAAAGCGCCCGTCGAAACATCCGCCCATGCGATCGCCCCGCCCTCGCTCGTGAATGCTATTGCCGCGAGCCGGTTCGCGGCGCGCGCATCGAGCAGCCCCTCCTCCGTCAGCGTCCCTGGGGTAACGACACGCACGACGCCACGCTGGACGATTGACTTGCCGCCGCGCTTCTTGGCTTCAGCTGGATCTTCGAGCTGCTCGCAGACGGCGACCTTGTAACCGGAGCGGATCAGCTTTGAGAGATAGTTCTCCGCCTGGTGCCAAGGCACGCCTGCCATCGGGATTGGTTCGCCGCCATGCTGACCGCGCTTCGTCAGCGTGATGCCGATTGCGGCTGAGGCCTTCTCCGCGTCTTCGAAGAACAGCTCATAGAAATCGCCCATGCGAAAGAAGAGCAAAGCATCGGGGTGCTCAGCTTTCGCGGCGAGATACTGCGCCATGAACGGCGTCACTTTTGGCGCCGGGTGAGAGGAATCAGCCACGCGCCTGCTTTAGCGAGTTAGCGGCCGGACTTCCATTGACGGACTGACCCTCAAAGCTAGGGTGCCGCTTCGCTGTCCCAGACACCTCCAGAGATCCATGCCCGACTCCAGAAAGACGTTCACCGACGCCGAGGCGCTTGATTTCCACAAGCACCCAACGCCGGGGAAAATCTCCATCCTGCCCACTAAGCCGATGGCGACGCAGCGCGACCTATCGCTCGCCTACTCGCCAGGCGTCGCGGTTCCCGTGAAGGCGATCGCCGAGAATCCCGACCTCGCCTACGACTACACCTCCAAGGGCAACATGGTCGCTGTAATCTCGAACGGCACCGCGATCTTGGGTCTGGGCAATCTCGGCGCCATGGCCTCAAAGCCGGTGATGGAAGGCAAAAGCGTCCTGTTCAAACGCTTCGCCGATGTCGATTCGATCGACATTGAGGTGACGACGCAGGATGTCGAAGAATTCATCACCACTGTCCGCAACATCGGTCCGAGTTTCGGCGGCATCAATCTTGAGGACATCAAGAGCCCGGAATGCTTCGTCATCGAAAGCCGCTTGCGCGACGAACTCGATATTCCTGTCTTCCATGACGATCAGCATGGCACCGCCATCATCGCTGCGGCTGGCTTGCTGAACGCGTGCGAACTGACTGGGCGTCGGCTTGCCGACATCAAAGTCGTCGTGAACGGCGCAGGCGCGGCTGGTCTCTCATGCATCGCTCTGATCAAACAACTTGGCGTGCCGCACGAGAACGTCATCGCGCTTGACCGCGAGGGCGTCGTCTATCGCGGGCGGGAGAAAGGCATGGATCAGTTCAAATCCGTGCACGCTGTTGACACTAGTGCGCGCACGCTTGCCGACGCCATGAAAGGCGCGGACGTATTCATGGGGCTCTCCGTCGCCGGCGCGGTGACACAGGATTTGGTGAAGTCGATGGCAAAGAAGCCAATCATCTTCGCCATGGCCAATCCCGATCCCGAAATCACGCCGGAAGCGGTCCACGAAGTGCGCAAGGACGCCATCGTCGCGACCGGACGGTCGGACTATCCGAACCAAGTGAACAACGTTCTGGGCTTTCCCTATATCTTTCGCGGCGCGCTCGACGTGCGCGCGCGCACGATCAATGAGGAGATGAAGGTAGCGGCAGCGCGTGCGCTCGCCGAGTTGGCGAAACAAGACGTGCCGGACGAAGTGGCGGCCGCCTATCACGGCCGGCGCCCAAAGTTCGGCCCTGACTACATCATACCCGCCCCATTCGATCCCCGGCTGATCTCGGAAATTCCGCCGTTTGTTGCGCAAGCGGCAATGGATACGGGCGTGGCGCGCAAGCCCATTGAGGACATGCAGGCATACAGACATAGCCTAGCGCAGCGCCTCGACCCCACCGCCGCAATGATGCAACGCGTGCAGACCGTCGTCCGGCGCAAACCGAAATGCATCGTCTTTGCCGAAGGTGAAGAGCCTTCAGTCATCCGCGCCGCCTACGCGTTCCGCGAACTTGGTCTCGGCGACGCTGTACTGGTGGGCCGCGAGGAAACTGTGCGCGCGAACATGATGCAGGTCGGCGTGCCAGACGACGCGAACCTCACCATCGTCAATGCCCGTCTCTCCGAGCACAACGGACTCTATGCCGAATATCTCTACCAACGTCTGCAGCGCTTCGGATACTTGCATCGTGATGCGCAACGGCTCGTCAATCTCGATCGCAATGTCTTCGGCGCCTGCATGGTCGCGCACGGACACGCGGACGGCATGGTCACCGGCGTGACGCGCAATTACGCGACGGCGCTCGATGACGTCCTGAAGGTGATCGACCCCGCCGCGCGTGAGCGCGTGATTGGCATGTCTGTCATCTTGATGAAGGGTCGCACCCTCTTCATCAGCGATACCGCCGTCGCTGAGTTTCCCGATCCACCGGAATTGGCGCAGATCGTCATTCAATCGGCAGCGATGGCGCGCCAGTTTGGCGTGACGCCGCGTGTCGCGCTCATTTCGCACTCAACCTTCGGCAATCCGAAGATGGAGCGCTCCGAGAAGATTCGTGATGCGGTGAGCCTGCTCGACCGGCGTGAAGACATCGACTTCGAATATGAAGGCGAAATGAATGTCGACGTGGCGCTGAACCCGGACATGCGCGAACTCTATCCGTTCTCGCGTCTCAGCGATGTCGCCAACGTGTTGGTGATGCCGGCGCTGCATTCCGCATCTATCGCCACCAGCCTGCTCACCACAGCGGGCGGCGCCACAGTCATCGGGCCAGTATTGACCGGCCTGTCGAAGCCAATTCAGATCGCGCCGCTCGGCGGAACCGTCTCGGATATCGTGAGCTACGCGACCCTCGCGGCGTTTCAAGTCGCTGAGGCAAAGGGTGAACCAAAACCCTAGGCTGACGTTGGTTGCGTCGGAGCGACCTTGGTGCGCGACGCCAGAATGAGGCAGAGCACAAGCGCAGGGATCGCGACTGCACCTGCGCCGACATAGAAGGTGGCGTACGCGTCCATCAGGGTGCGCCCCTGGCTTAGACCGTCAACAACTGCGCCTGAAAAGCCCTTTAGGAACTTGCCGAAGAGTGTGTAGGTCGAACTCAACAGTGCGTATTGTGTAGCGGTGTAACCAAGGCTGGTCAGGCTCGACATATAGGTGACGAGCGCAACGCCAGCGAAAGCGTAGCAGAAGTTGTCTGTCGCCATCGCAAAGCTGAAAATCGCAAGCTGCGGCCCAAGGATCGCAACAAGTGCATAGGCAGCGACGCCTAACCCCTGGAGCACCGCACCAGCGATCAACGTTCGCATGTAGCCGAGCCGCACCGCGGCAATGCCCCCCGCCGCTATCCCCAAGAATGACGCAACAAGACCGACTGTGCCCCGCACGCCGCCAACAACATCCTTACTGAGCTCGAGGTCTGAATAGAAAGGCCCGGCGACCGGACCAATCAGGAATTCCGGCAGACGATAGACGCTGATCATCAAAAGCATCAGCAACGCCAGTGAACCATGGGCTTTGAAGAAGGCGACGAACGGTCCAACGATCGCATCGACGAAACCGCGCGGCGTCCAGAGCGCGGCCTTTGCATTCGCGTCCATCACGGCATCGGCGCGCGGGGGCTCAGGCGTGCGAAGCGCCGCAAACAAGCCGATGCCCATGAACAGCGCCATGGCTACATATGAGAGCGGCCAGCCAAAATGCTCCGCGAACACAAGAATGAGCGCGTCCGTAACGAGCAGCGCAATCCGGTAGCCAAGCTGGAAGACGGAGGTGAAGAGCCCGAGTTCATCAGAGTTGTTCGCTGCTTCGATGCGCCACGCATCGACCGCGATGTCTTGCGTCGCTGATGCGAAGGCAACGACCAGCGCGAGCACCCCGATGGCGACAAGGCCGCCGGGGCCGTGAGGCCCGACAATGGCCATTCCAACGAGTGCAGCGGCAATCGTAAGTTGCGTGAAGAGCGCCCAGCCGCGTCTGCGGCCGAGTTTCGCCATGAACGGGGCTGGCAAGCGATCAATGAAGGGCGACCAGAATACCTTAAAGGTGTAGGCAAGGCCGACCCACGACAGAAATCCGATCGCGGTCAGCGTCGTCCCTTCGTCGCGCAACCAATAGCCGAACGTGGCGCCGGTCAGCAGAAATGGTAGCCCAGACGCGAATCCGAGCGCTGCCATGGCGGCGACGCGCGGGTTGCGCATTGCGGCGACAGTCTCGCGGAAACCGTACTTCTTCGGCTGGACCGTCTCAGTCATATGCCTGCTCCCGCTTCTCTATTCGGTGGCGAACGTGGCGGGGTTTGCACGCTCGGTAAAGCGGGCCGCGACTTGTAGCAGCCGGTTGGCGTCGATTGGTTTGGTTATGAAATCGTCCATGCCTGCCCTTGCGGCGTGGGCGCGTTCTTCGTCGCCTGCATCGGCCGTCAGCGCGATCATCGGCGCGCCCGCCGACGGCCCGCCCCCCGCGCGGATGCGCTCGGCCGCCTCAAATCCGTCGAGTCTCGGCATCCGGATGTCGAGAAGGATAAGGTCAAAGACCCCAGAGGAAGCGGCCGCGACAGCCTCCTCGCCATCTTGAGCGGTTGTGACTGAGCATCCGGCTTTTGTGAGCAGAGTGCGCGCGAGAAGAGCGTTGATGGGATTGTCCTCAGCAAGAAGGACACGAAGTCCCGGCAACGGCCTCTGCGTAGGCGCTTCGACCTCGCTCATCTCCTTTTCCTTCGCCGTCTCGTCACCGAGTGCAGTGCGCACGCGTTCTACCAAAGAGCCGCGGCGCACGGGCTTCAATGTGTAGTGTTCAATGCCTGCAGCACGGCAAGCATCGATAATCTGACGGCGCTCCTGCGGCGCCAGCGCGATTACCGCGCGCGAGTTGCGCCGAAGCGCGTCGATCTCTTCACCGTCGACGCCATCGTGCCAATCGAGCAGCACGACATCGGCGTAGTCGCCCGGCTCGACCGGCGTGGCGCCAAGCGAAACGGCGACTGCGCGCAGCGTTTGCTTAAGCAACAAAGACGGACTGACAACACAGAGGCGCACGCCCGCGAGCGATGGCGGCGGCTCACTTTCGGGCGCCGGCGCAAGTGGAAGCTCAACCCAGAAACTGGCTCCAAAACCTGGGCGCGAGACGAGCCCAACCTCGCCGCCCATCGCAAGCGCAAGCTTCTTCACGATCGCAAGACCAAGCCCCGCTCCGCCGTGTCTGCGATTTACTCCAGCGTCGGCTTGGGTGAATTCTTCAAAAATGAGCGCCTGCTTTTCCGGCGCGACGCCCGGCCCAGTATCGCGCACGTTGAAGCGTAACCTTCCATTCGGCCGCGGCGCCATTTCAATGACAACGCCGCCGCTCTCAGTGAACTTCACCGCATTGCCAGCGAGGTTGAAAAGGATCTGACGGAGCCGCCCGTCATCGCCGACGACGCGCGTTGGCGCATCGCTGCGCACGCTGACCGCGATTTCCAAGTTCTTGTCGCGGGCACGTGGCGAGAGCAGCTCGGCCACACTTTGCATGGTCGCTTCGGGATCAAACGGCGCCGTCTCCAACTCGACGCGCCCCGCTTCGAGGCGGGAGTAGTCGAGAATTTCAGTGATGAGTTCAAGAAGCAGTTCGCCGGACTGTTTTATGGCGCAGACATAACTTTGCGCGTTGGGCTCGAGCTTGCTCATTTCGAGTAGGCCCGCCATCCCCAGAATACCATTGAGGGGCGTGCGCAACTCGTGCGTGAGCGTCGCGAACAAGGTCGTCTTGGCGCGCAGCGCGTCCTCGGCGGCGCGAACATGGCGGGTGATATCGCGCGCAATGACAAGACGAGCGCCGTCGCCGAGTTGACGCTCAGCCCATTCGAACTGACGTCCATCAGGTGCCGGCGCATCAAAGCGGCGTTCGCCGTTCACGAACTCAGGCGTCGGCGCCCTTCCCCAAGGCGGACGCTGCGGACCGACCCAGTGCCTAAAAGTTGCGCGAAACGCGGGATTGGCGCGCAACAGAGCGCCGTCCGCCGCGAGGATCGCGACTGGATCGGGCAATGCGTCGAAAGCATCGAAAGCATGTGTCGCCGCCGGCAGGGCCATGACCCGATCAGAAGCTGCGGCGGTTAAGAAACCCTAGCAAATGAGGCAGTGTCCGGCGTCGCCCATTGCCGTTTCAGACTGAGAGCTTCGGCAATATGAATGCGCCGGACCGTCTCCGAACCATCGAGGTCGGCAATCGTCCGCGCAACCTTCAGCGTCCGGTGATAGGCGCGCGCGGAGAGAGCAAGCGACTCTGCGGCCTTCGCCAAGAGCGCCGCGCCCGGCGCATCAGGCGCCGCCACACGTTCAAGCGATTCAAGATCGAGCGTCGCATTTACTCCAGCGTTGCGAGCCGATTGGGCCTCTCGGGCTCTACCGACTCGGGCGGCTGCTTCCGCCGTACCTTCAACCGGTGGCGGCAGTGCAAGGTCGGCAGCGGTGACAGGCGGCACATCAAGCTGGATGTCGATGCGATCAAGCAGCGGGCCGGAGAGCCGTGCTTGATAATCGATTGCGCAGCGCGGGCCACGGCGGCACGCACCCGCTCCGGGCCCACCGCCGCAGCGGCATGGGTTCATCGCCGCAGCAAGAAGAATGCGCGCCGGGTAAGTGACGTGATGGTTGGCGCGCGCAATCAGAACCTGGCCCGTTTCGAGCGGCTGGCGCAACGCATCAAGCGCTTGCATCGAGAACTCCGGCAACTCATCAAGGAAAAGCACACCTTGGTGAGCAAGGCTTATTTCTCCCGGCTTCGCCCGCAAACCTCCGCCGACCAATGCCGCCATGGATGCTGAATGGTGCGGGGCGCGGAACGGCCGCGTCCGTGTTAGCCGGCCGCGTTCAAGCAGACCCGCCACCGAATGCAGCATCGAAACTTCGAGCAATTCTTCCGACGAAAGCGGCGGCAACAATCCGGGCAAACGCTGAGCCAGCATCGATTTTCCGGCGCCCAGAGGGCCAACGAAGAGAATGTTATGCGCACCAGCCGCAGCGATTTCGAGCGCGCGTTTGGCTTGTTCCTGGCCGCGCACGTCACGCAGATCGGGCGCGCTTGCAGCGGAAATAAGATCGCCTCGCTCGGGCGCCTTGATCGAGGCGCCGCCACGGAAGTGGTTGACCAGCGAGAGCAGTGACGGCGCTGCGATCACCTCGCCACCCGCCCACGCCGCCTCCGGGCCGCAAGCCTCGGGACAAATGAGTGCGGCATCCATAGAATGCGCGGCCATCGCCGCCGGAAGCGCGCCGGGCGCGGGCGCGAGCGAGCCATCAAGACCGACTTCGCCAAAGCAGACAACGCCGTCCAGAGCGTCGTGCGGCAGCGCCCCGATCGCCGCCATCATCGCGAGCGCAATCGGCAGATCGTAGTGCGTGCCCTCTTTCGGCATATCGGCGGGCGCAAGATTTACAACCAAGCGACCCGCAGGAATCGCGAGACCAATCGAAGCGAAGGCGGCGCGCACGCGCTCACGCGATTCCGAAACCGCCTTGTCCCCGAGGCCGACAATCACAATGCCGGGCGTGCCGCCGGTCAGCTGCACCTGGACTTCAACGCGGCGCGCTTCGAGTCCGGCGAAAGCTACTGTGATTGCGTTGGCGCAGGTCTGCATCGCGGCCGCCCTTTATCCACAAGCGAGCACGGGATAATGTACAAACTTAGAACAAACAGGCAACAAAAATCGAACGCGATCACGCTCTGCGCGAAGCGACGGGTCGAAGTTAACCCCAGGCGTGCGTGGACGCCATCCAAATCGCGAGCATTTAAGAGAAAATTAGTTGCCGCCAGCAGCGAATTGATCGCCGCCAGGAACGCCGTCGCTACCGCGATACTCAGGCCCGGTTGGCGCCTGAGCATAATAGGGCAAGTCCGGCGCGCGCACTTGCATGAACGATACGACCCGGCGAACGCCGCCCACGACGCTGGCGATCTCAGCCGCGCGTTCAAGTTCGTTCTGCGTGCGCGCGAGGCCCATTAGATACACGTTGCCGTGGAAGGTTTCGATATTGATGTTGATCGCGTGCACCGACGGGCTCGCAGCCAGTCGCGCGCGAATTTGCGCGGTGATCAGTTCGTCTTGCGCGCTGCGCGTCAAGCTTGAGGGTTCGCCAATAACGATTTCGTTGTAGACGTGATCAACGATACGCACGCTGCGCGCGATGGTCTCAGCCGCTTGTCGATGTTCGGCTGTCGGCGCTGTCCCCGAGAGCAGCACATTGCGATTGGCGACCTCGACATCAACCTCTTGGAAGGCAGCTCGATCAGCCGCCATCAAATGCATCTTGACCTGCTGCGACGCGGCAGCATCGTCAATGCCCTCGCCAATTGTGCGGTCCTGGGCGGCGAAGACGCCGATACTTGCGGCAGTGCCGATGGCTGCGGTGACGCATCCGCTGACACAAAACGAAGCAGCTGCGACGGCCACGATGATGGAGAATATGCGCATAGCGGACGAGATTGTGCGCCTGGATCGTTTCGGCACGCTTAAGATCAGATGCGTGAACGCTCATCGTACCAAGCGTTGCGTTCATGCCTTGGCAACAGACCTGAACCAACCACTAACAAATCGAAGCGGATTGGCGCAGATGTGATCCGCCAACGGCCTGCGAGCGCCTGTGCTGCGCGTGCAATCCGCTGTTGCGCCATTGGCGTGACTGCATACGCGCCGGCCTCGTAGGTGGCGCGAGCCTTCACTTCCGCTATGACGAGAACACCATCTTTCCAAGCCGCAACGTCAACTTCGCCATAGGGCGTGCGCAGGCGGTGTCCTAGGATTCGATAGCCTTTGCACATCAGATACGCCATCGCGATCCACTCTGCCGTGCGTCCGCGACGCTCAGCTTGCTGGCGCTTCACGGGCGATCCTTGAGTTCGAGCGCGCGTTGATAGGCACGCTTCCGCGGTACGCCGAGATCACGCGCCGCTTCGCTTGCGGCTTCCTTCACGCCGCGCGAAAGAGCGCGCAAAAGGAAAGTGTCGAGCACGTCGTCACTCACCTCGCCCTTCGCTTCGGGTGGCCCGATCACAACAACGATTTCGCCCTTGGGGCCGCCGGACTCGGCGTAGTGCGCCGCGAGTTCGCCAAGAGGGGCTCGGCGCGCTTCCTCGAACATCTTAGTCAGCTCGCGCGCCACAACTGCTGGGCGCCCACCGAGCACCTCGGCCATATCCGCTAAGGACTCCGCCAAACGCGGGCCGGTCTCATAGAAGATCAAAGTGGCCTCTGTATCCGCCACGTCGCCGAGTGCTGCGCGCCGCGCGCCCTGCTTCGGCGGTAGAAAGCCCGCGAACAAAAAGCGGTCGGTCGGAAGCCCGGAAACAACGAGACCAGCAAGCAAAGCTGACGCCCCGGGGATTGGAAACACCCTATGCCCAGCGTCGATCACAGCGCGCGCTAGTTTGAAGCCCGGATCTGAGATGAGTGGCGTCCCAGCGTCAGAAATCAGCACGACGCTTTCCCCCTTCTCCAGCGCATCGAGGATCGTCTCCCGCATCGCCTCAGCATTGTGCTCGTGATAGGCGCCGAGCCTCGGCTTCAAGCCATACGCATCCATGAGCTTCATCGCCACGCGCGTGTCTTCTGCATAGACGCGGCTCGCGGTCGCCAAAATATCGAGCGCTCTCAATGTGATGTCGCGGAGGTTCCCGATCGGCGTCGCCACCACATAAAGGCCCGCTTCCAGCGGTGGACTGGCTTCGCGGGCGCCGATACGTTCGCGCGAATTCTCAGAGTTCGACGAAGGGTTTTTCATGACTGCCGCCAAATCATCGGCGCGGACGCTCTCCGCGCCAAGCCTGAAGACGGCCGTTGCGATCAGCTTTGCGGCTTTGATGGCCGCGTGCGCCACGGCGCCCAGCCCAGGGCCATCCCCGGGACCCGCGCCCGCTCCCGGCCCTGGCCCGGTTACGACCCCGCCACCGAACCAGCAGGTTCAAACCAACGAAGGGGTGACCCCGCCGTTCATGCGCGGCCGAAACATCGTTCGCGTCGGACTTCTGCTTCCCTTCTCGCTGCGGCCGCAAGACGCCTCCGCGCTCTACAACGCCGCCGAACTCGCACTGTTTGAACTCGGAAATGAGAACACGTTGCTCATTCCGCGCGACGCCGGCTCGACCGAGGCTTCCGCCAACGCTGCAGCGCGCGCGCTAATTAGCGACGGCGCCGACATCATCGTCGGCCCAGTGCTGCGCGAGGGCGTCAGCGGCGCCGGCAGCGCCGCCTCGGTGCAAAACATACCGGTCATCGGCTTTTCGTCTGACCGGATGGTGGGCGGCAATGGCGTTTATCTGCTGAGCTTCCAGCTTGAGGACGAAGTCTCACGTTTGGTATCGTACGCCGCGTCGCAAAACATTCGCACGATCTCGTTGCTAGCGCCGGCAAATGATTATGGCCGCCGCGTTGAGAGCGCGCTCCGCGCGGAAGCCCAAACGCGCGGTGTCACGGTGGTGACAGTTCAGCTCTACAGCCGCACCGATTCTGACGCCGCCGCCGCAGCGCGCGCCGTGGCGCAAGGCACGCGGCCGCAGGGTATCATCATCGCAGAAAGCGGCTCGCCGCTTCGCGCCATTGGCACAGCCTTGGTTCAAGCCGGTGTCGACACCCATCAGACGCGCTTCATGGGCACAAGCGTTTGGGCCGGCGAAGCCGAACGTGAACCTTCGCTTGCCGGTGGCTGGTACGTCGCGCCGGATCCGGGCGCGCGCGTGGATTTTGAGAGCCGCTACCGCGCCGCATTCGGTGAGTCGCCTACGCGGCTCTCGAGCTTGGGCTATGACGCCGTCGCGCTCGCGGCCCTGTTGTCGCGCGAGCGCGGCGCAACTGGCATTTCGCGCAGCGCCATCGAAAATCGCGAAGGATTCGCCGGCTCGGACGGGCTTTTCCGTTTCAGCGCGAACGGAGCGATCGAGCGCGGCCTCGCGATCATGGAAGTACGCCAAAGCACCAGCGCGGTGCTTGACGCCGCGCCTCGCCGCTTCCGCAACAGCGGGACTTAAGAAGCGAGTTCAGCGACAATTCTGTTCGAGAGCAGACGGCCGCTGCGCGTCAAACAGATGCGGCCGTTCTTTTGCGCAACAAGATTCTGCGCGAGCAGCCAGGCGAGCGCTTCGCCGTCTAGGGGCGATCCGCGCAAGGCCTCGACGCGCGCACGTTCGACGCCCTCCTCTACGCGCAGCCCCATAAGCAAGACTTCATCCGCCGCTTCCTTCGGCGTGAGGCGCGCTTCGCTGCGCCAACCCAACCCGCTTTCTTTCACAGCTTTGATGTAATCCGCAGGCCGGTGCTGCGCCTCGGTCGCGATCCGCGCACCCTCGTGGGTAAGGCGCCCGTGCGCGCCAGGGCCCACGCCGATCCAATCGTCACTGCGCCAGTAAAGAGCATTGTGTCGCGAGCGAGCAGCGTACGCGCGCGCATGATTTGAGATCTCGTATGCAGGAAACCCCGCGGCATCGCAGACCTCCTGGGTCGCCTCATACAGTCTCGCGGAAAGCTCATCGCCGGGCGGAGTCAACTGGCGCCGATCAACACGGCGCGCGAACGCCGTTCCGGGCTCGATGGTCAGTTGGTAAAGCGACGCGTGCTCGATCGGCAAAGTCAACGCTTGCCGGAGTTCGGTACGCCAATCTTCCACGCTCTGCCCTTCGCGGGCATAGATAAGATCCAGAGAAACACGCTTGCCCGTCTTAGCCGCAGCTTCCACCGCTCCAAGCGAAGCAGCTGCATCGTGCTTGCGCCCTAGCGCACGCAGCGAGGCGTCATCAAATGCTTGTGCGCCGACGGAAAAGCGATTGACGCCCGCTACGGCGTGCTCGGCGAAAAGATGTGCATCCTCGGGATTGCATTCGAGCGTGATCTCGCAGTCTGCCGCAAGTCTGAACGAACGGCTTGCAGCGCCGATGAGGCGTTCAATCTCCTCGCCATAAAGCAAAGACGGCGTCCCTCCCCCGAGGAAGAGACTAACCACTTCGCGGCGCCCAAGACGCTGTGCGTGCGCTTCAAGATCGGCCTCAATCGCATCTATTACCGGCGCATTGTCGGCGCCGCGCGCGCGATAGACGTTGAAATCGCAGTACGGACAAATCGCGCCGCAATACGGCCAGTGAACGTAGATGCCTGTGTCACTCATCTGAGCGATGCAACTAGCTTTTCGAATGCGCGCGCGCGGTGCGTCAGCGGCAGTTTTTCTTCGTGCGTCATTTCGCCAAAGGTTCGATCGAGACCGAGCGGTTGAAAAATGGGATCGTAGCCGAAGCCCTTGTCGCCGCGTGGCGGCCAAACGATTGTGCCACGCGCTTCACCCTCAAAGCTCTCGACGCTGCCATCCGGCTGCGCGAGCGCCAGCGCGCACACAAAGCGCGCGCTGCGATCTTTGCCGCTAGCGCTCAACGACTCCCACACCCGCTGCATCGCCGCGCCGAAATCCTTTTTCGGTCCGGCCCAACGCGCGGAGTAGACGCCAGGGTCGCCGTCGATCGCGAACACTTCCAAACCGGAATCGTCGGCAAGCGCAGGTAGACCGGATGCTTTGGCCGCGGCGCACGCTTTCAGAGCCGCATTGCCGATGAAGGTGGTCTCAGTCTCCTCGGGCTCCGGTAGACCGAGTTCGCCGGCCGAAACTGGCGCCAGCCCAAGCGGCCCCAACAGCGCTGCAATTTCATGGACTTTTCCCGGATTATGGGAAGCAACAACCAATCGGCCGCTGAGACGGGGCATGAATCCAACACCTGTTTGACTAGAGGTCAGCGGAGATATATCGTTTATCAATAAACCCAGGCTAAGGTCCGCCTGGAAGAGGTCTCCTGTACTCCATGAAAGCCCTGGGCAAAGGCTCCATCGCATCGTTCATCCGGTTCGGCCTGATGATCGCGTGGTTTCTACTTTGGCTCGCCGCCATAGGGGTCGCGCTCGCCGCCATCGGATACGGCGTCCTCTTAGCGCTTGTGTCGAATGGCATGATCGATCCTTCGATCCTCCAAGGCGGCGCCGGAAATGTCGACCTCGGTCAAAGTGGCGGGGGCGAATTCAATGTGACCTACGACCAACCGGGTGGTGGCACTTGGCCAGTCGTGGTGCCTGCCCTGCTAATTGCCGGAGTAGCGGTGGCTGGCTCGCTCATCATCGTCTGGCGACTCCGCAAGCTCTTCGACAGCTTCTCATCCGGCGAACCGTTCCGGCGCGAAAACGCCACGCACCTTAGGGTGATCTGGATCACGATGGTTGCCATCGAACTCGCGCGCTATGCGCTGATGGCTTCGACCGCGGGCCTCGTCATGGCCTTCGGCGAACCACAAGGCGTCGGCGTGCGCAATGTTGAACTTAGTGTCGACCTATCGACATGGGGTTCGATTCTCATTCTGATCGTGCTGGCTGAAGTCTTCCGAGAAGGCGCGCGCCTCAAGGAAGAGCAGGAGTTGACGATCTAATGGCGATCCGCGTCACCCTCGACCGCATCCTCTTGGATCGCCGCATGTCACTGACTGATCTCAGCGAGAAGGTCGGCGTGACGCTCGCAAACCTTTCGATCCTCAAGACTGGCAAAGCGAAGGCGATCCGCTTTTCTACGTTGAACGCGCTATGCCGCGTACTTGAGTGCCAGCCTGGCGAGATCCTAAGCTACGAACCGAGCGAAAATGATGCGCTCGAAGAGGCGGTCGATCAGGCCGCTGAGTAACGCGCCGATCATCGCACCACAGCGAGAGCATACGGCGCGAGCGTGATCGACCCCAACAGCGTTGCGGCGATCACGCAAATGAGGACCGCCGCGGCCGCGATGTCCTTTGAGCGCTTCACCGACTTGTGGAATTCGGGCGATACGACATCACAGAGATGCTCGAACGCCGTGTTCATCGCTTCTGCAACCCACACCAGCGCCATTGCCACGATCAGCCAACACCAAGCGCCGGCGCTCACCTGCAACGTAAAACCCAGCGCGACGACAGCAACCGTCGCGACGAGGTGTACCCACGCGTTGTGCTGCGTACGCAGCATGAAGGCGAGGCCTTCGAACGCGAAGGTGAAGCTCTTCAGGCGCGCGGCGACGGAGAAGCGCATCAGTGCCGGGGCGGCATGATAGCCGCCTGGCCATTGGCGTAAGATACATCGATCGGCTCAGACGCGCTGGCGGACCACAGCTCATAAATAATGCTGCCATCTGCCCCAGGCGCCTGCTCAATTACGCGGTCCGGCAAGAACGTGTTCGGCGTCGTCGCGATCAGATCTCGCACGGCCTGCGGCGCATCGCCCCAAACGATATCACTCGCACCGGCCGGCAATGCGGCTGGGCCCGGCACTGTTGTGGCTGGCGTTTCGGTGGCTGACGGCGCTTCGGTTGTTGAAGCTGGCGGCGTGCATGCAGCAGCCAACAGAGCGGCAACGATAACGAAACAGCGCATTACATTCTCCCTAGCCGATGGCGGCGCGTTGTTTCTCGAACAACTGTCCGCAACCAAGCTTCGCCAATCGCATCAGTTCAGCGAACTCTTCATCACTGAATGGCCGCTGTTCACCGGTGGCCTGCAGTTCGATCATGCGGCCGTCGCCGGAGAGAATGAAATTGGCGTCGACTTCAGCGCTTGAATCTTCGGCGTAATCGATGTCAAGCACCGGCGCCCCATTGAACACACCGCACGAGATCGCCGCGACCTGGCCGGTGATGGGGCTTTCTTTAATCACCTTCTCTTCGACCAAATACTTGCACGCCCGCGCCATCGCGACCCACGCGCCGGTGATCGCCGCCGTGCGCGTACCGCCATCAGCCTGGATAACATCGCAATCGAGCGTGATGGTGCGATCGCCCAGAGCCTTCAAATCAACCACAGAACGCAGCGAGCGGCCGATTAGACGCTGGATTTCTTGCGTCCTCCCACTCTGCTTGCCTTGAGCAGCCTCACGGCGCCCACGCGTATGCGTAGCTCGAGGAAGCATTCCGTATTCACCGGTCACCCACCCGCGGCCCTGACCTTTGAGCCAACCCGGCACGCCCTGCTCCACACTTGCAGTGCAAAGCACGTGCGTTTGCCCAAAGCGCGCGAGGCACGAGCCTTCGGCGTAGCGAGACACGCCGATTTCGAGCGTAACGTCGCGCAATTGATCTGGCGCGCGGCCTGAGGGTCGCATGAGTTCTCCTGGCTTATTCGGTGCGCTCTCTGGCCGATTGCCGCGCGCGCGTCTAGGCGGAACCCGGCGGTTTCAAGTCAGTGGCGACTGTTGCAGATGCGGCTGCGTTCGCTACCTAGGGGCCGAATGGCCTTGCCGCTTTCCCCCGATCTTTCTTCGCTCGACGCTCGGGCGCGGGAAATCTTTCGAGAGATCGTTGAGTCATATCTGACGACTGGCGAACCTGTTGGCTCGCGCACGCTGTCGAAGCTCGGGGGCATGGGGCTCTCTCCGGCCTCCATTCGCAACACGATGGCGGACCTCGCGGGCCTTGGATTGCTGGAGGCGCCTCACGCCATGGCGGGTCGCCTGCCATCGCAGCTCGGCCTGCGCTTCTTTGTCGACAGCCTGCTGCAACTCGGTGACGTGCCGCCGGACGAAAAGCGCGAGATCGACGCCCGCATTGCCGCCGCGGGCTCCAAACCCCAAGACGTGATGGGCGCAGCGTCGGACTTGCTCTCGGGGCTCGCCGGCGGCGCAGGTTTGGTGGTGACCCCGGAGCGGGATGCGCCGGTGCGTCATGCGGAGATTGTGGGCATTGGGCCAGGGCAAGCACTGCTCGTGCTGGTGTTTGAAGACAACCAGATCGAGAACCGCATCATCAACACGCCCGCGGACTTGCCCGCTTCAGCCCTCAGCGAAGCGGCCAACTATCTCAACGCGCGGTTCAAGGGACGCACACTGGCCGAAGCGCGCGCCGCGGCGGCGGATGTGCTAGCGCAGGATCGCGCGGCGTTGGATCAGGCAGCGGCCGGACTGGTCGAAAAAGGGTTGGTCGAGTGGTCCGGTGAAGACCCCACTCTGGGCCGCTCGCTCATCGTGCGCGGACGCGGCAACCTGCTGCAGGACCAGCAAGCGATTGCCGACTTGGAGCGAGCTCGAAAACTGTTCGACGATCTGGAAAAAACCCGCGAACTGATCCAGGTGCTCGATTTGGCGAAGGTCGGCGATGCGGTGCGCGTATTCATTGGCTCCGAAAACCCGTTATTTTCGCTCTCGGGGTCGAGTCTGATCGTTGCCCCCTATATGAACGCCGAACGGAAGGTCGTCGGGGCGCTGGGCGTGATCGGCCCTACCCGACTCAATTATGCGCGGGTGATCCCCGTGGTGGATTATACAGCGCGCGTCGTCGGCCGGGTGCTCGACGGACGCGCCGAACGATGAGGATGGAATGACGGACGAAGCAAATCCCCAGCAGCCGGAAGCCGAAGCGGTCGACACCGCGGAGGAAGCATTCGACGTAGCGACGTTGCGAGCCGAGCTTGCCAAAGCCAAGGATGACATGCTCCGTGCGCTGGCAGACGCCGAAAACACACGTCGCCGCGCCGAGCGCCAAGCGGTCGAAGCGCGTGCCTACGCCATCGACCGCTTCGCCCAAGACCTGCTTCCCATCGCTGATACGCTGGAGCGCGCGCTTATGACGGCGCCGCGCGACGATCAGGACGAAGGCTTCCGCAACCTGCTCACCGGCGTCGAACTCACCGAGCGCTCTTTGGTCGACGCCTTCGCACGCCACGGCCTGAAGCGCATCGGCAACCGCGGTGAGGCGTTCGATCCGAAAGTGCATCAAGCCGTCGCGCAGGCGCCGGGGGATCAGCCGGCGGGCACGATCCAGGAAGTGCTCCAGTCCGGCTACGTGCTGGGCGACCGCACGTTGCGCGCCGCGATGGTGCTCGTTTCGGCAGGCCCGGCGGGCAGCGCCCCAGCCCCGCACGTGGACATCAAGGTCTAACGCCCCGCTTTCGCTCGCACCCTCCCGCTTTGCGAGCTATGCCCAAGGCGGCCAACGCTCTGCGGCAATGTGGGTGGATTTGCGCAGGAAGACCGGATTCTGCCTGAATTCCGCTTTGCGTCTGACATGACGGATCGTTAACCATGTCCGTCACGATATGAGGGGAGACAAAGACATGCGTGGAAATCTTCTGTTTGGCGCGGCTGCGGCTGCGTTACTGGCGTTCGGACTGTCGCCAGCGTCCGCGCAGACCAACGACCAACCCGGCGATGCGTCAACGACCGCGACACTCACGGGCAACGTTGATGGCGAAATCTCGCCAGCTGGCGACACCGACTGGTATCGCCTCGAAGTGCAAACTGGCCACCGCTACAATCTGGCGCTTGCCGGACTTGAAAACGATCAGGGCGAGACACTTGATCCGATGCTCGGTGTCTATGATGCGGAAGGCAATCAGCTCGCCTTCAACGACGATGCTAACGGCACTCTAAACTCGGCGCTGCGTTACGTGCCGCAACAAAGTGGCGTGGTCTATGTCGAGGCGCGCGCCTTCAGTAGCGAAGCAACGGGCCCCTATCGCCTCGGCGTGTCTTCCGAAGAGGTGCCCCCTGATGACGCCGCGGGCGACGCGAGCACGCGAGCACGCGCGAGCGCCGGCCGAACCACCAATGGCAACATCGAATACGAAGGCGATTTCGATTGGTATCGCTTCTCAGCGCGAACTGGAAATCGCTACCACATCACGCTGAATGGCGCCGGTGAAGGCGGTCTGGGCGATCCAGTGCTGCGTGTCCTTGATCGCGACGGCAATGTGCTCGCCGAAAACGACGACTCCAACGGCTCACTCAATTCGGCGCTCGACTTCATTCCGGCGGCGAATAGCGACGTGTTCATCGAGGCGCGCGGCTATTCCGATTCCTACACGGGCCCCTACGCGCTCGACATCACTGCCGAACGCCTGCCTCGCGACAACATTGGCAACACGCCCTCAACGCGCGGCCGGATCAACGCAGGTCAAACCATTGAAGGCACCCTCGATTTCCCAAGTGACACTGACTGGTATCGCGTGCGCCTCACGGAAGGTCAGTCCTACCGCTTCACGTTGAACGCCAGCGGCGACACCCCGATCGGCGATCCGCTGATCCGTCTGCATGATTCTCGCGGCGAGGAAGTCGCAATGGATGACGACGGCGGCTGGGGTCTCAACTCCTATCTTGAGTTCACTGCGCCGAGCACTGGCAATTATTACGTCGAAGCCACTTCGTTCACAGGCGACGCGACCGGCGGCTATACGCTAGCAGCATACGCCGGCGACATCCCCGCGGACGCCAGCACTGATGCGACGCTCTCCGCCGATGGCGATTATCGCGAGGGCATACTTGCGCCGGCCGGTGATCGCGATTGGTATCGGCTCACCCTCGAGCAGGGCCAAGGCGTTCGCATTGGCATGCAAGCAACTGGCACGCCGGACAGCATCGGAGATTCGTACCTGGTTCTCTATGGTCCGGATGGCGCTGAAGTCGCGCGCGATGACGATGGCGGCGACGGCCTCAACGCTTGGCTGGAATACCAAGCGCCAACGGCGGGCACCTACTTCGTCGAGGCGCGCGGCTTTAGCGAGGATGCAGCAGGCCGCTACGCCATCAACGTCGTTGCCGGTGAAATCGGCGATAGCTTCGATGGGGCCGAAGCGCTGCAAGCCAATGGCGATGCGCGCACGAGCTTCATCGGCACGCCAGGCGATGTGGACTGGTTTGCGCTGGAAATGGTCGAAGGTCGCCCCTATCGCATTTATGTCGATGGCGCTGAAGACGATGCGCTCGCCGATCCCCTGCTGACGCTCTACGATGCGACAGGCGCAGAGGTCGCGCGAGATGACGATGGCGGAACAGGTCTCAACTCATACCTTTATTTCGCATCGACAACCGGCGGGCCATACTTCGCAGCGGTTTCGTCTTACGACGGCCAAAGCACCGGTCGCTACGTGATCCGCGCCGTCGACACCGACGTTCCGGGCCACGCGTACACCGATGAAATCATGGACGCCAACAACGACTCGCGTCTCAGCCGCATCGAAATTCCAGGCGATATCGACGTGTATCGTGTCACGCTCGAAGCCGGCGTCACCTATCAGATCGAAGCCAATGGCTCGGGCAGCACGCCGCTTGCCGATCCATTCCTTTCGCTGATCCAGGAAGGCGCCGGTATGGAAGACGCAGGCCCGAATGGCCCCGACGCCCTGATGGTCCGCCAAGGCGGCCGCCAGGTCGCTTCCGACGACGACAGCGGGCCTGGCAATGACGCGCGCCTGCGTTTCCGCCCGGAAACCTCAGGTGACTACCTCATCAACGTGAGCGGCCTGTCCAACACGGTCGGCGGCTATGAGGTGAAAATCGTGCGCCGGTGAGCGGAAACGCTTAAGGGGACGCACGCGAGGGCGGCGGCGCTGGACAAGAGCGCCGCCGCTTTTCGTTGCGCGCTAGCTCAGATTCGACGTGCGTTCGCCGCCTTGCCGCTCAAGCATCCAGCCGGGATATTCCGGTTTCAGCTTCGAGACCTCATCAAGCTTCTTCAGATCATCGCTCGAAAGCTCGACGCCAGTGGCGGCGAGGTTGTCGTTGAGCTGCGCCTCGGTCTTTGCGCCGATGATGACGCTGGTCACGTGCTTCTGATGCAGCAACCATGAGAGCGCGATTTGCGCGACCGAAACCCCGCGCGCATCGCCGATTTCTTTCATTACGTCGATGACGTCGTAAGCCTTCTCTTTGTCGACCGGCGGGAAATCGAACGACACGCGGCGCGATCCTTCAGCCGGCGCCCCTGCCCGCGTGTACTTGCCTGACAGGAAGCCGCCGGCGAGCGGGCTCCACGGCAGAATGGCTAGCTGCTGATCCTTCGCCAGCGGCACAACTTCACGCTCAAGATCGCGGCCAGCGATCGAATAGTACATTTGCAGCGACTCATAGCGCGCCAGGCCATTGCGCTCAGAAACGCCGACCGCCTTCATGATCTGCCACGCTGCGTGATTGCAGAGGCCGATGTAACGCGCCCTACCCGACTTTACGACTTCGTCGAGCGCTTCCAGCGTCTCTTCCAGGGGTACGGCCGGGTCAAACGAATGCACTTGGTAGAGGTCGACGTAGTCGAGATCGAGCCGCTTCAAGCTCGCGTCGATCGCATCGAAGACGTGCTTGCGCGAAAGGCCCCAGAGGTTGGAATTGGCATAGCGGCGTTGGGCCTCAGGGGTCTGCGCCGTGCCGTAGGCGCCCATTCGTCCGAAGACTTTCGTCGCGATCACAAGCTCATCGCGCGGTAAGTCCTTGATCGCCTGGCCCGTTACCTGCTCCGACAGGCCATTCGAATAGACATCGGCGGAATCGAGAAATGTGACGCCCTTATCGAAGGCGCCGTGGACGAGTTTCGTCACCGTTTCTTGTTCCAGCGCGCCGACGACTTTCCAGAAGCCATCGCCGCCGAAGGTCATGGTGCCAAGACAGATTTCAGAGACAGCAAGGCCAGTGCGGCCGAGTTTGCGATAGCGCATGGGAAAGTCCTTTTAGGCGACGCCGTTGGCGCGGAACCAGGCGAGACAGCGCGCCCAGCCGTCAGCAGCGGCTTCCGCATTGTAACTCTCGCGATAGTCTGCATGGAAGCCATGACCGACACCGGGATAAACGACGATCTCTGAGTGCGAAGGGTTGTCCGCGGCGTTGAGCGAAGCGCGCATTTGCTCAATGCTTTCAAGCGAAATGCCGCGATCGTTTTCGCCGTAAAGCCCAAGCACTGGCGTGTGCAACGTGCCGCCAATGTCGTAGGGCCATTGTCGATCTTCATCCGCGCCCCAGCTTCCGGGAGCGGGATGAACGAGCCGGCCGTACCAAGCCACGCCCGCTTTGATATCTGGAAAGCGCGCCGCGGCCATCCAGACAACACTACCACCCCAGCAGAAACCAGTGATGCCGATATGACCGTTCGAGAACGATTGCGCCTTAAGCCAATCGATAGCGCCGCTGGTGTCGCCCATCACCTGCTCGTTGTTGGCGGTGACCACGATATCGCGGATCGCGTTCATATCGGTAAGCGGCGCGGGATCGCCGGCGCGATCAAAGTAGTCCGGCGCGATCGCGACATAGCCTTCGCGCGCGAAGCGGCGGCAAACATCTTTGATGTAATCGTGGATGCCGAAAATCTCGTTTACGACGATGACGCACGAGTGCCGCCCGCGACGCGTTGGCCGCGCCACGTAGGCAGGCAGCGAGTAGCCGCCGGCGCCGGCAATGTGCACGTCCTCGGTGATCAGATCGTCGCTTGGTGTGGTCACAGGGCTCGCGCACGATGAAAGCGCCGCCGTCGCATAGCCCGCGAAAAAGAGCGAGGCCGCCATGGTGCGACGCGTGGGCGGAAAATTGCCCTCCGGGGTGTCCAATCTCATCGCTTCGTCTCCTCCACACACACGCCCAACGCGCGCGCCCTTGCACCTGATGTGGAGCGGGCGCAGGGTTTCGGCCAGAGCAATTCTATTGGGGACGTTCTAATGCGTGGGTTTTTGGGTCTAGCCGCGTTTGCCGCGGCATTGGCGCTTGCGGGACCGGCCATGGCCGCCGCCCTGCCCTTCGATCCTGATGTGGCGACACGTGAATGGCTAGCGACGATGGATGAAGCGGCGCGAGCGCGGTCAGATTCCTATTTCGAAGGCGGCTATTGGATTCAGTTCGTCGGTCCGGTGATCGGCTTTATTGTGGCCTTCGCCTTCCTGCAACTCGGCTTCGCAAAGAATATCCGCAGCTGGCTTGAGAAGAACGTGAAGATTTACTTCTTCGTCGTTGTCCTCTTTGCGATTGTTTACACGCTCATCGGCGCCGTGTTGAGCTTCGGCTGGGATTATTGGGTCGGCTTCGTGCGCCAGCACGACTACAATCTTTCGACACAGACCTTCTCCCAGTGGTTCATCGAGTACCTGCAGGGATTCGGTATCAGCCTGCTGATCGGCTCGCTCGCGATCGGCTTGCTCTATCTCATTATCGCCGTTGCCAAGAAGACTTGGTGGATATGGGGTACGATCGCATCGCTCGCGTTCGCCGCCGTTATTGGCATGCTGGCGCCTGTCTACATCGCGCCGATCTTCAATCACTACAATCCGATGCCGGAAAGCGCGCTTCGCGAAAGCGTTTTGGAGATTGCACAGGCCAACGGCGTGCCCACGAATGACGTACTGGTCTACGATCGCTCACGCCAAACCAATAGCGTTAGCGCGAACGTCTCCGGCTTTGGCGAGACCACGCGCATCTCCCTTGCGGACACCTTGTTGCAGCGTGAGTCACCCGGCGGCGTGCGCGCGGTGTTGGGCCATGAGATCGGCCACTATGTCCTGCAGCACACCGTTTCTTTGCTTGTGATGAACGCGCTACTCATCGTCGTTGCGTTCGGTCTAGCGAATTTCCTTTTCAACTTTCTGTCGAAGGACGAACGTTGGGGCATCCGTTCCGTCGCCGATCCGGCAGGCATGCCGCTTCTCTTCTCGGTGATCGGCTTCATCTTCCTGTTGGCGACGCCGATCAACAACAACATCACTCGCTTCCACGAACACCAAGCGGATATGTTCGGCCTCAACGCAGCTCGCGAACCCGATGGTTTCGCGGAGTCCGCGCTATTGCTCTCGGAATATCGCAAGATGGAGCCGACGCCGTTCGAGGAGTGGTTCTTCTACGATCACCCGTCGGGCTACGCGCGCATTCACATGGCGATGGTTTGGAAAGCTCATCACATGGCGCTCGGCGACATTCCGATGGGTCCGGGCGGTCCACCTCCAGGCTGGCAACCCGACTTCGTGACCGGCCACCCCGACCCGCGCGCCGTTGGCTACACGGCGCCGAGTGACAATGCCGCAGCGGCGCCAGCTACGGCGACGCTGCCGGCGGAGACGGAACCGTCACCCGCCGCACCGTCAAATTGAGCCGCCCGCCTTTGGGCAGAAGGCGCGACGTGCCGGTCACGATGCGATCAACGCCATGATACGCGCGTCGCGCCGGGCCGCTCAGCATACAGACATCACCGGAGGCTAAGCGCACACTGCGCGTTGGATCTGAACGCAAGCTGCCACCGATGCGAAACATCGCCGTGTCACCCAGCGAGATCGACAGCACTGGCGCGTCCCACGCGTCTTCGTCGCTATCGACGTGCAGCCCCATGCGGGCGTCGCCTTCGTAGAGATTGACGAGGCAAGCCTCCGGCGGCGCGTCGTAGCCGGTCATCGTTTCCCAAAGCTCCAGCACCTTGGGCGGCATCGCCGCCCAGGGCTTGCCGGTCTCGGGATGTGTCTCCTGATAGCGATAGCCATGCTCCTTGTCGGTCACCCAACCAAGCGGCCCGAAGTTGGTCATCCGCACGCTCATCGGCGCGCCGGATTTCGGCATGCGCGGAATGTAGAACGGCCCCTCCCGCATGCGCGCGAACACCTCATCGCGCAGCGCCTCCTGGGCTGTGCGATCCAAGAGGCTCGGCCAAAGCCGGAAGCCGTCGAGGTCTGAGGCGGGACGGGTCATCTCCTAGCGCCTATGTAGGTGTTCGGTTTCTTTTTTGTTCCGCCGGGAAACTTGAGCCGGATCAAGGCTCACTGGCCTCTGCACTATTTCCCTGCGACGAATGAGGATAGCAGGTCTCAAAGCCTTGCACCTTGAGGTCGATACACCACATGAACCCGGAACGAAGCGGCTTGGAGCTTGGGACGGGGCGCTAAGTCGTTTAACCGCTTGTTTGAAGGAACAGGACGCGCGCTTCGCGGACGCCAGCCTATGGGTCCCCAAGACGAAACCGCGCCGCTGAAAGGAACGAGGACTAAAAGATGGGCAAAGTAATCGGCATCGACTTGGGTACGACGAACTCGTGCGTCGCTGTGATGGAAGGCGGCAACCCCAAGGTCATCGTCAACGCCGAAGGCTCTAACACCACACCGTCGGTTGTCGCATTCACCGATAGCGGCGAGCGCCTGATCGGCATTCAAGCCGCGCGGCAAGCCGTCACCAACCCGACCCACACCTATTACGCCGTGAAGCGCCTGATCGGCCGCTCGGCAGATGATCCGATCTCCAAGAAGGATGCCGATCTCGTCCCCTACAAGATCGTCAAAGGCCCAAACGGCGACGCCTGGATTCAAGGCCGCGATAAGCAATACGCGCCGTCCGAAATCTCGGCCTTTGTCCTGCAGAAGATGAAGCAAACGGCTGAGGATTATCTCGGCGAGCCGGTGACGCAGGCCGTCATCACGGTTCCGGCGTACTTCAACGACGCACAGCGCCAAGCCACCAAAGACGCCGGCAAGATCGCCGGTCTCGAAGTGCTGCGCATCATCAACGAACCGACCGCCGCCGCCCTCGCCTACGGTCTCGACAAATCGAAGGATTCCGGCACCAAGACCATCGCCGTGTATGACCTCGGCGGCGGCACGTTCGACGTTTCGATACTTGAGATCGGCGACGGCGTCTTCGAGGTGCGGTCTACCAACGGCGACACATTCCTCGGTGGTGAAGACTTCGATGTCCGCATCCTCAACTACCTCGCTGAAGAGTTCAAAAAGCAGAACGGCGTCGATCTGCGCCAAGACAAGCTCGCGCTGCAGCGTTTGAAAGAAGTCGCCGAGCAAGCGAAGAAAGAGCTCTCATCCCGCACCGAGTTCGACGTTTCCGTGCCGTTCATCAGCATGGACCAGAACCGCAACCCGCTTCACCTCAACATGAAGCTGACGCGCGCGAAATTCGAAAGCCTCGTTGAAGATCTGGTCCAAAAGACCATCGCGCCGTGCAAGGCCGCGCTGAAGGATGCCGGCCTCTCCGCTTCCGACATCAAGGAAGTGGTGCTCGTCGGCGGCATGACCCGCATGCCGAAGATTCAGCAGGTCGTGAAAGAATTCTTCGGCCGCGAGCCGCACAAGGGCGTCAACCCGGATGAAGTCGTGGCCGTCGGCGCTGCGATCCAAGCGGGCGTGTTGCAAGGCGACGTCAAAGACGTTGTGCTGCTCGACGTCACCCCGCTCTCGCTCGGCATCGAAACGCTGGGCGGCGTGTTCACGCGCCTCATCGAACGCAACACCACGATCCCGACCAAGAAGAGCCAGATCTTCTCGACGGCGGAAGATAACCAAAGCGCCGTGACGATCCGCGTCTTCCAAGGCGAGCGCGAAATGGCTGCGGACAACCGCCCGCTCGGCCAGTTCGATCTCGTCGGCATCCCGTCTGCTCCGCGCGGCATGCCGCAAATTGAGGTCACCTTCGACATCGACGCCAACGGCATCGTCTCGGTCGGCGCTAAGGACAAGGCGACCAACAAAGAGCAATCCATGCGCATCCAGCCGTCGGGCGGCCTGTCCGACGACGACATCAAGCGCATGGTCCGCGAAGCCGAAGAGCACGCCGGCGAAGACAAGTCGAAGCGTGAGCTGGCGGAAGCGAAGAACCAAGGCGAAGCCCTGGTTCACGCGACCGAGAAGCAGCTCCAGGACAACGGCGACAAGATCCCGGCGAGCGATAAGCAAGCCATCGAAGCGGCGATCGCCGAGCTCCGCGGCGTCCTGGAAAGCGGCGACACGGCAACCATCGCGGCCAAGACCCAAGCCCTGGTGCAAGCGTCGATGAAGATCGGCGAAGCGCTTTACGGCGGCGCTGGCGGTGGCGAAGGCCCTGGCGGCGCTGCTGGCGGCGGCCCAGACCAAGAAGGTGTCGTTGACGCCGACTTCGAAGAAGTCGACGGCAAGAAGAGCGCTTAGGCAAACTGGTTGAGGTTGGCCGATGCGGCGGCGCTTCTCTGAGCTGAAATCGGGCGGCTTCCCTCCTTGCGAGGGAGCCGCCCCTTTCTCATCTGGGTCACACCATGGGTGCTGACCGCGATTATTACGAAGTGCTTGGCGTTGCCCGCGACGCTGACGCCACGACGATCAAGTCGGCCTTCCGCAAGCTCGCGATGAAGCTGCACCCGGATCAGAATCCCGGCTGCAAAGTCTCCGAGGAAAAATTCAAAGAACTCGGCGAAGCCTATGCCGTGCTGTCCGATCCGGAGAAGCGCGCGGCCTACGATCGCTACGGCAAAGCCGCGTTCCAGGGCGGCGGCCCGGGCGCCGGCGGCTTCCACGGCGGCGCAGCCGACTTCTCAGACCTCTTCAACGAGATTTTCGGCGGCGGCTTTGAGGACATGTTCACGCGCGGCGCACGCGGGCCGCGTAACGGCCCCGGCCGCGGCGCCGATCTTCGCTACGATGTCGAGATCACGCTCGAACAAGCGTTCCGCGGCAACGAACGCGAAATCGTCGTGCCGCGCGCGCAAGCGTGCGAGCCCTGCAAGGGCTCTGGCTCTGAAGGCAACGCACCGCTTGAGACCTGCGCCACCTGCCAAGGCGCCGGTCAGGTCCGCACGCAGCAAGGCATGTTCCGCATGGTGCGCACCTGCCCTGCCTGCCACGGCCGCGGCCAATCTATCAAAACGCCGTGCCGCTCCTGCGGCGGCAGAGGCCAGGTGCAGAAGGAACGCACGCTTGCGGTAAAGATCCCTGCCGGCGTCGAAGACGGCACCCGCATCCGCCTCGCCGGCGAGGGCGACAGCGGCATCCGCGGCGGTCCGCCCGGCGATCTCTATCTCTTCCTGTCGGTAAAACCACACGCGCTCTTCGAACGCGACGGCCCCGATCTCTATTGCCGCGCGCCCGCGCCGATGTGCAAAGCCGCCCTTGGCGGTGAGATGGAAATACCAACCATCGACGGCGAACGCGCCAAGATCACTATCCCCGCCGGCGCGCAAACCGGTCGCCGCTTCCGCGTCAAAGGCAAAGGCATGACGCATCTGCGCGGCAAGGATCGCGGTGACCTGCACGTCGAGTTGTTGGTTGAAACGCCGGTGAACCTCACTGCGAAACAGAAGAAACTGCTCGAAGAGTTTGCCAAAGATTGCGGTGAAGAAGCACATCCGCAGTCGCAGGGCTTCTTCGACAACGTCAAGAAATTCTTCGACGCAAACAGCGAACCGCCTGCGCGTTAGCTTGTCAGCGCTTCCGGCGCGGCCCACAACATCGTCATGACGCTCTCCATCGCCATTGCCGGCGCCGGCGGCCGCATGGGCCGCGCACTCGTTCGCGCCGCTTCTCAAGATTCCCGCTTTTCCGTTTGCGGCGGCACCGAGCACAAAGACGGCCAATTCCTTGGTATCGATCTCGGCGCCCTTGCCGGTGTTGCGCCGCTTATGATGAACGCCTCGGAGACCGCCAACCTCGCCGCCGACAAGGCGGAGGTCTGGATCGACTTCACCTCCCCCGAGGGCACGGTCGCAGCGTTGGAGGCGCTCGCGGGAACACCCGTGAAGGCCGCGGTCATCGGCACAACCGGCCTCACACCCGCGCAAGAAGCGAAAATCGCCGAGCACGCCAAGCGCATCGCCATCGTGCGCTCCGGCAATTTCAGCTTGGGCGTGAACCTGCTCGCTGCTCTCGTCGAACAAGCAGCGCAACGCCTTGGCCCCGACTGGGACATCGAAATCACCGAGGCGCATCATCGCCGCAAAGTGGACGCGCCTTCTGGCACTGCCCTACTGCTTGGCGATGCCGCCGCGCACGGTCGCAACAAGAATCTCGCCGACGCCCGCCTGCCACCGCACGACGGCATCACCGGTCCGCGCAAGCATGGCGGGATCGGATTCTCGGCCATTCGCGGCGGCGGCATAGTCGGTGAGCACGCTGTCCGCTTCATCGCCGAGCGCGAGATCGTGACGCTTTCACACCAGGCGCTGGATCGTGCTGTGTTCGCCGATGGCGCGCTTGCGGCGGCGCTTTGGGTGGCAAACAAGCCTGCTGGGCTTTATTCGATGCGCGATGTCTTGGGGCTATAGCCGCGCTTTGCCCTGCTCAAGGCCAAACTCAAAGCGTCCGCAAACCCATCGCACTCCTTCGGCGACAAGAACGCGCCCAGCCGCATTTGCCCTTCGCGCTCACGGATCAACACGCCACGCCCATCACGCATCACCCGCGCCCAGACTGGATTGAGCACCCAATGGGCCGCGACGCCGGATCTATCGACCGCCGCAACGTGAACCTTTCCCGGCGCGATGCGGACATATTCTACCGCTTGCGCCGATCGATAATTCCACCGAAACGCCAACCACAAAGCCAGCACATCGAGCCCGAGAAACCCTGCGACCGGAAACGCACCCTGAACCCAAAAGAAAAGCGCCACCGCGGCATTGATCGCGATCACGGCCATGAGCATCAGCTTGAACGCTTTGAGGCTGAGGCTGCGATGCGGGCGCAGCACCGCGTCCATAAGCAGCGGTTCGTCTAGAACCGGCGCGTTAGGCGAACGTTCCCAGTGCGGCGTCATACGCTAAGCTTAGTGTAGCCGCTCCGGCTGCCAAGGGACGAGAACACGTGGCCAAACGCCTGACCAAAGCCAAAGCGGAGGAACTCTATTCCCGCCTCGCCCATGTCCGTCCCGATCCAAAGACGGAGCTGGACTACACTAACCCCTACACGCTGCTCGTCGCCGTGGTGCTCTCGGCGCAAGCTACCGACAAGGGCGTGAATCGCGCTACGGGCCCGCTGTTTCAGATCGCCGACACGCCTAGAAAAATGCTGAAGCTTGGCGAAGAGAAAGTCGCCGATCACATCAAGACAATCGGACTTTGGCGCAACAAGGCGAAGAACGTTATCGCGCTCTCCCAGGCCCTGATCGATCAACACAAAGGCGCAGTGCCGCGCGACCGCGACGCGCTCGAAAGCCTACCTGGCGTTGGCAGAAAAACCGCGAACGTCGTGCTCATGGAAATCTTCGGCGAAGGCACAATCGCTGTGGACACCCACGTCTTCCGCGTCGCCAATCGCACCGGCCTCGCCGACGGAAAGACGCCTGCCGAGGTCGAAGCTCAGCTCATGCGCATCACGCCGCCGAAATATCTGCACGGCGCGCACCATTGGCTCATCCTGCATGGCCGCTATACGTGCCTGGCGCGCAAACCTGAATGCCCGCGCTGCGTGATCGCAGACTTGTGTCTCTACACGCCCAAAACACGCGCGATCGCACCGACGAAAGCGTCAGCACCCTCGGGCGCGAAGTCCAAGAAGAGATAGGGCTCGATCGCTTCGATCTCTATCACCCGCCACGCGCCATCGTCGCCAAGCACAAGATCGATCCGCACATAGAGTAGATCCCTTGGCGCGCGTGAACGCGCCGTCTCTGCCGCTTCGATCGCCGCAGGCGGAGGCGTCTCGGCCACAAAGCGAGCGCCGGCAACGTTCGCCAGCCAGTCACCCGCTGCTGGTACCTTCCGCACGGCGTGCGAATATTCGCCGCCAAACCAAAACAGCGACCGCTCTCCTTCCGTCTCAATGGAACGCAGATAGGGCTGAATCATCGCCAGTCCGGTTGGGCCATCGATCAACTGGCCTTCGCTCCATCCGTTGCGCTTCAGACGCACCGTCCGTACGGAGCCCGCGCCAACCTGGGGCTTCAGCACCACTTCCGCGACATCGAGCGCATCGAACGCTTGCGATACGTTGCGTGCATCGGGTCTATCGATCCAGACGGTTTCAATTGCCGACGATCCAAGCTCTTGCAGATACGTTTTACGCATATTCCAGCGCACGACTTGAGAAGGATTGCAGACGCGAAGGCCGCCCTGCTCATGAGATTCGAGAGCGGCAAGAAATTGATCCGCGCGCTCGGTATAGTCCCACGTCGTTCGAATAACCGCGAGGTCGAAGCCGCGTTGCGGCAAGTCCATTTCGTCCCAATAGACAATTTCAAAATCAACGCCGCGCCGCTTGCCCGCAGCGAGAATCAAATCGCGGCTCTTCTCTTCAAGCTGCGGCACGGCGCCCGGCCCGAGCGGCGTCCCGCGATAGCTGCGCCCTGTCAGATACGCGACGCGCGCCATCAGGAGCGGTGCGCCGCCGCCTCAGCTGCGCACTGGTCGAGTGAAGGCGCCTCGCCCGTGCCGTGGCGAGCACTCGGATGCGCTTCTTGCAGCCGCATCGTATTGTGCTCATCCCCTGCAAACAGCATCAGCAAGGCGCACGTCTCAAACCGGTACGTCAGCGCCGTGCCCGCCCCTTCGCGCCGGACAATGTCGGCCGCGCCGAAAAGCCGCTCAATATCCTGCTGCGACGCCGCATGCGCACCACCTGCCGAACGGAGCATTTGCGCCTGGCGAGAGCTCGACGCGGATTCCGCCGGAGCCGACGTAGCGCCACTGGCGGCCGGCGTAGTTGGCGATGAAGTGGCGCAAGCCGCGAGCAGGGCCACAGCGGCCAAGGATGTAATGAATCTCATGCGCGCGAATGTGCCGCCGCCCGCGCCCGCCTGCAATGCTTGCCTCGTCCGGCGCGCGCGCCTAAACGCCAACTTCGGGGATTAATTTATGACAAGCTCGACCTACGATGTCGTCGCCGTCGGCAATGCCATCATCGACATTTTGAAACCGGTATCAGATGGCTTTTTGCTTGAGGAAAGTATCAACAAAGGCGCCATGACGCTCATCGATGAGGCTCGCGCCAATCATTTGACCGCGCGCCTCTCCGATCCAGTCGTCGCCGCGGGCGGATCCGCGGCCAACACGGTGACGGGTATCGCAAGCTTCGGCGGTAGGACCGCATACATCGGCAAGGTCGCCCAGGACGAACTCGGCGCGCGGTTTACAAGAGAGTTCCGCGCCGCCGGCGTGACGTTTGAAACGCCGCCACGCGCTGGCGCGCCCGGCACGGCCCGCTCTCTGATCGTTGTCACGGAGGATGGTCAGCGATCGATGAACACCTATCTCGGCGCCTCGACATTGCTCAGCGCCGAAGACATTGATGCAAAACTCATTGAGGCTGGCGCGACATTGTTTCTCGAGGGCTACCTCTTCGATCGTGACGAAGCCAAGGCTGCCTTCGTTCGCGCCGCGGAGATCGCAACATCGGCCAACCGGAAAGTGTCGCTGACACTCTCGGACACGTTTTGCGTCGATCGTCACCGCGAAAGCTTCCGCCACCTCGTGAGCGGCCACGTTGATATTCTGTTTTGCAACGAGTCCGAGATTCTTTCTCTGTATGAGAGCAAAGACCTTGGTGATGCGCTCGCTCAAGCGCGTAGCGCCTGTCCGCTCGTTGCAGTAACGCGCTCGGAGCACGGTTCGTTGATCGCAACCGCGCACGAGACGATTCAAATCAAGGCGCTGCCGGTTTCCAAGGTCGTCGACTCCACTGGCGCCGGCGATCAGTACGCGGCAGGCTTCCTCTTCGGATACGCACGCAAGAAATCGCTCGCGGAATGCGGCGCATTGGCCTCGCTGGCGGCGGCCGAGGTAATTTCGCACATGGGCCCGCGCCCCGAGGTCAATCTTCGTGAGTTGGCGCGAAAACACGGCATCGCCGCTTAGAGAATAAATCGGCTCAGATCGGCGTTCTTCGCCAGGTTGCCGACATTGCTCTTCACGTAATCCGCGTCGACTCGAACCGTTTCGCCATTGCGGTCGGGCGCCGAATAGCTGATTTCGTCCAGCAATCGTTCCATCACCGTTTGCAGGCGCCGCGCCCCAATATTTTCAACGGTGCTATTCACGTCGGCTGCGATACCAGCGATTGCCTCGACCGCATCATCCGTAATGTCGAGGCTAACGCCCTCCGTCTTAAGCAGCGCCCTGTACTGGGTCACAAGGCTTGCTTCCGGCTCCGTCAGGATGCGCCGAAAATCATCGCGCGTCAGAGCCTGCAATTCGACCCGGATCGGCAAACGTCCCTGCAGCTCCGGCAGCAAGTCGGATGGCTTTGATACATGAAATGCTCCAGACGCAATGAAGAGGATGTGATCGGTCTTGATCTGCCCATGCTTGGTGGTGACGATCGTGCCCTCTATCAGCGGCAGCAGATCGCGTTGCACGCCCTCACGGCTAACATCTCCGCCCCCCGCGCGTTCTGAGCGCGACGCGATCTTGTCTATTTCGTCGATGAAAACGATGCCGTCTTCAGCCGTCAGCGTGAGCGCTTCTTTGACCAACGTGTCTTGATCGATAAGCTTGTCGCTCTCTTCCCGGATCAGCGGCTCGTAGGCCTCATCCACAGTCATGCGAACACGCTTGGTTCGCTTGCCGAATGCCTTGCCGAAAATGTCACCAATGTTGACCATCCCGACACCGGGTTGCCCCGGAATATCGAGTGCTCCCATCGGATTGGCGTTGTCTTCGACATCAATCTCAACGGCTGAGGCGCCAAGCTCGTTGTTGCGCAGCCGCTTCCGAAAGGACTCCCGCGTCGCAGCGCTTGAGCCCTGCCCTACCAGCGCATCAAGCACCCGTTCCTCCGCCGCCGCTTCCGCCCGCGCTCGGACTTCGCGGCGCCGGCGCTCGCGCACGATATTCAGAGCAACTTCGACCAGATCGCGAATGATCTGCTCGACGTCGCGACCGACATACCCGACTTCCGTGAACTTGGTTGCCTCGACCTTCAAGAACGGGGCGCCAGCGAGCTTCGCCAAACGGCGCGCAATCTCGGTTTTGCCGACGCCTGTTGGGCCGATCATCAGAATGTTCTTCGGCGTCACTTCCTCACGGAGATCTTCCGGCAATTGCTTCCGCCGCCAACGATTGCGCAGCGCGATCGCCACGGCGCGTTTCGCGTCGTTCTGGCCGACAATATAGCGATCCAGCTCGGAGACGATTTCGCGAGGTGAGAAATGGGTCATGTCAGGGAGTGATCTAGGGGCGAAATCATAGTGCGTGAAGTGCGGCGTCTCGCGCCGCACACTATGCCCAGCCAGCTTCAGCAGTGCCTTGCAGCGCACTATGATCAGCCATCGAGCGTCTCCACCGTCAGATTGCCGTTGGTGTAAACACAAATCTGCGCGGCGATCGCCATCGCCTCGCGCGCGATCGCTTCTGCGTCAGCCACGTGATCATAGAGTGCACGCGCGGCAGCCAATGCGTAGTTGCCGCCGGAGCCGACAGCTACGACCTGATGCTCCGGCTCCAACACGTCACCGGCGCCCGTGAGAAGCAAGGTTTCATCCTTATCCGCAACGATCAGCATCGCGTCGAGGCGGCGCAGCGCGCGATCCGTGCGCCAGTCCTTGGCAAGTTCGACGCAGGCGCGGGCAAGTTGCTTCGGAAAGCGCTCAAGCTTCTGCTCCAACCGCTCAAACAACGAGAATGCGTCAGCCGTCGCGCCGGCAAAACCAACAATCACCGCGCCGTCCGCGAGACGGCGTACCTTACGCGCATTGCCTTTCAGGATCGTCGGGCCAGCTGAGACCTGCCCGTCGCCCGCGATCACGACTTTGCCGTTCTTACGGACGCACACAATTGTGGTGCCGTGCCACCCTGGTTGATCTGTCATGGCACTGATGTGGCTGAGGCCACGCCGCCGTTCAAGCGGCGTCTTCGGCGCCCACGTCTTCGCCGTCTTGGCGGCGCAGCAATTCCGCGAACTCCGGCGCCGAAACCGCCGCACCAAAGAGGAAGCCTTGGATCCAATGGCAACCTCGTGCGGCCATGAATTCCATATCTTCGCGCCGTTCAATCCCTTCGGCGACGACTTCCATATTTAGCGTCCGCGCGAACGCCAGAATGATCTCGACGATCTCAGCGGAGCGGGGTTCGCCACGCTCAAGTGCGCGAACGAACTGCTGATCGATCTTGATGACGTCGAAAGGCAGCTTGGTCAGAGAAGCAAGGCTGGAATGGCCGCACCCGAAATCATCGATCGCAAGACGGACGCCGGCGTCCCGCAGCGGTTTGATGATGCGGAGCGCGCGTTCGGGATCGGCCATAATCACCGACTCCGTAATTTCGAGCTCAAGATTCTCAGGGGCCAGGCCCGCATGCGACACAACACGCAGCACGTTGTCTGCAAATCGATCGCTGCGGAATTGAAGGGCTGAAACGTTCACCGCAACCTTTGTTGGGCGGCCGGCGCGCGCCCACGACGCCGCCTTCCAACACGCCTCACGCATGATAGCGTCCGACAGGGCGCCTATGAGGCCGCTTTCCTCGGCAACGGGTATGAACCGGCCGGGACTGATGATGGTGCGGTCTGGCCGGATCCAGCGCGCAAGCGCTTCACACGCTTCGATTCGGCCCGTGCGCAAGTTGATCTTTGGCTGGAAGTAGGCGCGAAACTCATTGCGCTCGAGGGCGCCGCGCATTTCGCGCTCAAGCGTCAAGCGCGCTACAGCTTCGCGATCGAGCGATTGGGTGTAGACTTTGACCCGAGCCGGCGCGGCATGAGCTGCGGCCATGGCCATGCGCGCATGACGGATGGCAGCGTCGGCGTCCTGGCCGTCGCGCGGCGCAAGTGACACGCCACAGCATGCGCCAAGCGTGAACTTGTGACCTCGCCAGTCGAACGGCTGATCGAGCGCGGCATTCAGATGTTGCGCAAAACGCGCCGCGTCTGACGCCGATGGGAGATCCGGAGCCAATATGCCAAACTCGGAAACGTTGAGGCGGGCAGGCACAGCTTGACGCTCACTTGGCCCTTTAACGCGGACAACGCGGTCAACCGTACGGACGGCAGTTACAAAGCGATCGGCCACGACACGTAGAAAATCTCGCGCCGCATCCGGATCGAGCGTTTGCATGAGCCGCGGCAAGCGCGTCAACTCGATCACAATTATGGCTGCTGTCGATTGCTCCGCCTGATTCTGCAGGATGAAATAGTCGACTTCGCGAATGAAGCGATCCTGGTTCGGAAGCCGGGTCACCGGATCGACGAACGCGATTTCCTGTATTTGACGCATTGATGCGTCCAGCCGCCCCGTCATGTTGTTGAAGGCATTGGCGAGTGTCTCGAATTCGTCGCCCGTGCGCATATTGATCGGCGCAACTTGGCCAACTTCTCCGACTTGCTCCGCGTAGCGCGCCAATTCGTCCAGCGGAGCAATGGCGCGCCTAACCGCGGTGGCCGTGAGAGGGATCGCGGCAAGCGCTAAGCAGGCCACGATGAGCAAGAACGGTGCAAGTGACGGGATGGCGTCAAATTTGTACGCGCCTGTTTCCCACATCCGCAGCGCGACGCCAATCACCTGCCCCTGACGAACGATCGGGACGGCGACAATGACAGCGCCGTCACGCCCGCGACTATCGACGGCTTGACCTTCAGCGAGCGCGCGTGCGGCAAGGCGAGACATAACGGCATCGTCCGTCGCGGTGCCGCCGGTCTGCGCGAGCACGGTGTTGCTCGCATCGCGGATCGAAATGGCGCGCACATTGGGTTGTTGCGTCGAGCCCTGAAGCATCATCTCCAGAACACGCGTGTTGCCATGCGCCATCACATCGCCGGCCCGCGACGCCAAGTACTCGGTGAGATCGTGCGCGATCGTGATTTGCTGCCGCTCGCCCTTGGTTTGTGCGCCGAAGATCAAGATTGCGGCAGACACCGCCGCCGTTAGAGCCATGAGCGCACTGGTGAACAGCACCGCGCGCGCCTGCAGGCCACGGGGGCGGGCCAGGGGCGGCAATTTCAGCAAGCGCAAGTTCATCGTCGCTCCGGGCGCGTAAGATGCACGCGCGCGAGGGCGACTTTCGCTCGGTTTGGTTAGCGCGGCCTAAAAAATCCGTCTTTTTACAGTGGTTTGCGGCAAGAAATGTCAACGTTTCGGTCACCTCACTTAAGCGGAGGTTTCAATCCGTACGCTTGAGGAAAACATAGAACGCGCCAGCGCCGCCGTGCGTGCGATGCGCCGGTGCAAAACCCGACACACAGGTCCGGAGGTCGCGCTCCGCGATCCATTCGGGTAGACGGCGCCTCAGAATGCCCTCCCCGCCGCGCCCAACGCCAGTGATTACGATCACCGTTCGATCTCCGCGCGCTTGCGCCGAGTGCAGGAACCGCACGAGCGCAGCACGACCTGACTCTTGGGTGTGACCGTGCAGATCGAGCTTACCGCCGATCTCAAGCTTGCCGCGTCGCACACGCTTTTCGTTTCCACGGTCCTGCGGCGGTAGCACTGATTGCGATCGAGGCGGAACGAGCACTGTTTTTCGCGGCGCGGCAGATGGCGCTTGCCTCAGGACGCGCGCCTCGTCGGGTTCATCCATTGCCGCCGGCAACGGTTTCCGCGTCTTCACGCCGGTGGCGGCGCGTCGCCACAGCCTCTTCTCTTCCGCTGTAAGATCGCGTCGTTTCTTGCTCACGCCGCCTGGACGCGAGACAGAAGCCAATTCGGGTCTGACGAACGGACGTTGCGTTCAAAGGTCCAACGCTCGCGGGCGTCGCGCATGCCCGTCGCGCCTTCTGCCAGCTCAGCTTCGAACTTCACCACCACCTGCGCCGTATCGCCGTTCATACCGGCATCGGCGATTTCGGCGCTCTTTAGGCGCACGATCTCCGGACCTACCCCACCCTGTGCTTCACGTGCATCGATAGTGGCGACATAGGAATCGTAGACGCGCGGTGTCAGCAATCCGCGCAGCGCCTCGCGGTCGCCTTTGGCGAAAGCGCCAACGATTAGGTCGTAGGCGGCACGGGCGCCCTGCAGAAAGTGCCCCGGCTCGAAATTGGGATCTGCGCGCTCGACTGCAGCAATGCCGATCACGCCCGGCGCAACAGCAGGCGATGCCGGCGCTTGCTCAGGTTCGCGTGGCATTTCCCCTTGCGCCGGAGCGGGCTCGCGCCGTTCAGCGCCCGTGCGCCTACCCAGTGTGGTGTACAAGCGAAACAGCACGATACCGGCGATGAACGCCAAGACGAGGATTTGGATTGTGTCGCTTTCCAACTATCGCCACTCCAGATGGTGCGAGGTGGTATGTGAGGAATTAAGATAATGCCAACAGGCGGGTTGTGCCAGCGTGGTTGCCTTGGCCCGGTTGCCGCAGCATGTTAGCCACCGTCTTTTCGGCCCCCCAAGCACGAGTTTCTGGCGCATGAACACGCAAAACGATGGCGCACCGCCAGCCGATTCCCCTCATCTGCGCGTGCTGGCGCAATACGTGAAAGACCTGTCATTTCAGAACGCGATGGGTGCGGTCGTCTCAGCGTACGAGATTCAGCCGACCATCGACATGGGTGTTGAGGTGAAATCGCGGCCCGTTGGAGACAGCGACGCAACCGAAGTCGATCTCTGCATCAACGTTCAGGCCAAGCGTGGCGATCAGCCAATGTTCGCGGCGAACCTGGTGTATTCTGGCGTATTCCAATTCGTAAACGTGCGTCCTGACGACGTCGAGCCGCTCATCTGGATTGAGTGCCCTCGCCTGCTGTTTCCGTTCAGCCGGCAAATCCTGGCGGAGGTCACGCGCGAGGGCGGCTACCCGCCGCTGCTGATCAACCCGATCGATTTCACGCCGCTCTATTGGCAGGAGTTGCGTGAACGCCAGGGCCGCGCCGATGTCCCGCTCGCCGCAGCGAGCAACGGCTAGCCTGCCTTCAACCAGATTGCATTCGGGCCAAGCTTCTCAACGAACGCAGCGTGTGCCTCTCGTTCCTCATCGGTGATGCGCGGGGGAAGCGGCGTAGCGCGCGGCGCGCGGCGCGCGAACTCAACCGCGCGCAGCACCGCCGCATCGGAAACAACAACTTCGCCGGCGTCGAACGACAGCGTCTGCTCGCGGCCACCCTTCAGATGAAGGTACACCTCCGCCAAGATGCGCGAGTCGACCAAAGCGCCGTGGCCGCCGGCGCCTTTGCGAGCGGCAAGGTCGAACCCGTAGCGATCAAGTTGAAACCGCCGCGCCAGCGCATCCAGTGAATTTGAAGCGCCTGGAAACTTCTTGCGGGCGATCGCGAGGGTATCGACAAACCTCTCATCGCCAAGCGGAGCCAATCCGCAGCGCCGCAATTCCGCGTTCAAAAACCCCTGGTCGAACGAAGCGTTGTGCGCAACCAACGGCGCATCACCAACAAACTCCAGGAACTCTTGCACGCGTTCGGAAAAGCGCTTGTGGTTGACCAAGAACTCGCGGCGCAGACCATGCACCCGCACCACTTCTTCCGGCACATCGCGGTCTGGATTGAAATACGCGTGAAACTCGCGACCGGTGCGCTCAAGATTGAACACCTCCACGCAACCAATCTCGACAATGCGGTCGCGCAGCTTCTCGTCGCCGTGATCGGGGAAAACGCCCGTGGTTTCTGTATCGAAAAGGATCTCGCGCACGATTCGGAGCTAAACCTGTTTGCGTAGAGCGTCCAGCACACCCCGTACCTGCGCGCGCGTCTCTTCAAGCGAGACAGCCGTGTCGATGACAAAATCCGCCCGCGCCCGCTTTTCAGCATCTGGCATTTGCAACGCCAGAATGGCTTCGAATTTCTCCGGCGTCATACCAGGCCGCGCCAAAACGCGGGCGCGCTGCACGTCCGCAGGCGCCGAAACAACGACCGTCTTGTCGACAAACTTGGCGCCATCGCCCTCGAACAGGAGCGGAATATCGAGCACGACAAATTCAACACCAGCGTCTCGATGCTGCCGCAGAAACATCATCTGCGCTTGCCGAACAAGGGGATGGACGATCGCTTCGAGCCGCTTGATCTCACCGGGATTACCGACGACACGCGAGGAGAGCGCCGCGCGATCGATGCCGCCTGCGCCCGTTACTCCGGGAAACGCCGCCTCAACGGGCGCCACCGCGGCGCCGCCCGGCGCATACAATCCATGCACTGCGGTATCCGAGTTGAACGAAGGCGCGCCCTCCTCCTCAAACATCGCAGCGACCGTGGACTTACCCATGCCGATCGAACCGGTGAGGCCGATGATCATCATGCCAGCGCCGCCAGCAATCGTTGCCGCGCCTTGACGACATCAGGCTTGATTCCAAACCAAATCTCAAACGCGCGAGCGCCCTGATGGATGAGCATCCCAAGCCCATCGATTGCGGTCAGACCCCGCGCGCGAGCCGACTCCAGAAGCGCTGTCTCAAGCGGACGATAGACAATGTCGGCAATGATCGCATTCGGTCGGCAGAACGATACTGGCCATTCCATTTCGGCCTGGTCCGCCATGCTAAGAATTGTCGTCTGAACGATAAGATCCGCATGGCCAAAGCCGCGCTCGAGATCATCCCAGCGCGTGGTTCGGCCATTCGGGATTGAGCGCGCCGCCTGTTCGCCGCGTTCTGCGGTGCGGTTGGCGAAATGGATCGTGTCGACATGAGGCGAGAGCGCCTGACCGACGCCTATCGCGGCGCCACCCGCGCCAAGGATTAGCACCCTGCGCGCGCGCGCGCGCCAATCCGGCGCACCTTCGGTGAGCGAATCCAGAAAGCCCAAGCCATCCGTGTTAAAGCCGGAGAAAGTCCCATCGTCCTCACGTCGCAGCACATTGGCGACAGCGCCCTCATTTCGCGACGCTGCCTTCGCAGCCGCCTCCTTGTGCGGCACCGTCACATTGAGGCCCGCGAACCCGTTGAGCGCCTCAATCGCCGCAACTGGGTCATCGCTCGTCAACTGCAGCGCCACATAGACGGCGTCCAAGCTATGATCCGCAATCCAGCCATTGTGCATCACCGGCGACAGTGAGTGACTCACCGGGTCACCAATGACAGCATAAACCTTGGTTGCAGCGGTGATCGTCATGCGCGCGCAACACCGTGTTCGCGAAGGAATGCAAGCAGGGGCAGCAGCGGCAAACCAAGCACCGAGAAATAGTCTCCGTCCACGCGCTCAAACAGCTGCGCCCCGAGGCCCTCAAGTTGATAGGCGCCGACCGAGCGGAGGACATTGTCCCCTACGCGCGCAAGATAGTCGTCAAGAAAGCCATCACTAAACGCGCGCATCTTGAGTTTGGGCGTATCGACATGACGCCAGATTATTGCGCCCTCACGCGCCACCACCGCCGCCGTAATCAATTCGTGCGTTTGGCCACGAAGGCGCTGCAGGTGCTGGCGCGCCTCGCGGGCATCCTTGGGCTTGTCGAAGGTATCGCCACCTAGGGCGAGCATCTGGTCGGCGCCTATCACAAAATCCGGACGTGTTCGTGAAACGCTGAGCGCCTTCAACTCCGCCAATGCATCCGCCTGGTCGCGCGGCTTCAGGCCTCCCGCCCGCAAACTTGCCTTTGCGGCTTCTTCGTCCACGCGCGGCGCATCAACTTCAAACTCGAGGCCAGCCGCCTCTAGCATGTGACGCCGCGCAGCGCTTCCGGAAGCAAGGATCAATTTCACGCTTGGCGATCCCCAAGCAGATTGAGCACAGCCGCCGCCGTCTCTTCAATGGATCGGCGCGACACGTCGATCGTCGGCCACCCTTCCCGCTCGAACAATTTCTGTGCGTCCATCACTTCGCGTCGCACGGCGTCTTCATCGGTGTAGCTTCCAGCCCGCGTCTCTTTCATCGAGGCAAGCCGGTTGCGGCGAATGTGGATGAGCCGGTCGGCGGAAATAAGAAGGCCCACGACCAGCGGACCATCTTTGACGAACACTTCCGGCGGTAGCGGCACGCCAGGAACCATCGGTACGTTCGCAGCTTTCACGCCACGGTGAGCAAGATAAACGCTGGTCGGCGTCTTCGACGTCCGGCTCACACCGACAAGAATGACATCGGCATCGGTCAGGTCGACATGTTGCTGGCCGTCATCGTGGTACATGGCGAAATCAAGCGCATCAATGCGCTTGAAATATTCGGCGTTAAGCTTGCGCGGATTGCCCACGCGATGGTTCAGCTCGACGCCTAGATACCGTGACGTCATATCAAGGACCGGATCGAGCACCGCCACGGCCGGCATGTTCATCTTCGCGCATGCCGCTTCAAGCTGGGCGCGATGCTCAAGATTCGACAGCGTGAACATGACGACACCCGGCGCCGCCTCAATTTCGGAGATCACACGCTCCAGCTGCCGGGCGGAGCGCACCAGAAAGTAAGAATGTTCCACGGGCATGATATTGTCGAACTGAGCGCAGGTTGCCCGCAACACGCCTGCCAGCGTCTCCCCAGTTGAGTCGGAGACCAGGTGAAAGTTCGCGAAAATGCCGAGCCGCTCATGCGCCATGGATCACATATCAGCTGAGTTAGGATTGTGGACAAGCTGTTGGCTGGGAGGTTGGGTAACCCAGCAAACAGAACGAACCGGCATCTCACCCCGGATTCCACTTCTCCTCCCGGGCGATTCCTCCAAACCTTGCTCACAGCGCGACATTGTGGACGCAAAGGAATCGACCACGGCTCAGAGGCGCCCCAAGCCATTCGCTTCAAAGACAATTCCGTCGCATCGCTGAAAGGACAAGTCAGGGGATAAGCTGTGGACAGGAATCTTGTCCCGCAAACAAAGTCGCATCAACAACGAGTCCTCATTAATCAGGATTCAAAATTAGAAGTTGGGAAGAAGCCGATGGGTCGGGAAAGTGTTCCCGCACTGCTGCGCGTTCTGAGCGGAGAGAGACTTGATCCTCCTCCGGTTTGGATCATGCGTCAGGCTGGGCGCTATTTACCTGAGTACCGAGAGCTACGGACTCGAGCGAAGAGCTTCCTGGACTTCTGCTATTCCCCTGCTCTGGCCACCGAAGCGGTGATGCAACCGCTCAGGCGGTTTCCGTTAGATGCGGCGATCCTCTTTTCCGATATCTTGGTTGTGCCGGACGCCCTGGGACGGAAGGTCTGGTTCGTTGAGGGTGAAGGGCCTCGGCTTAATCCACTGATCGAGGACGAGAGCTGGCGCTTTGACGATGCGCAGCGCGCCTTACAACGATTGGCGCCGGTTTATGAAGCAGTGGAGCGGATCAAGGCAGCGATCCCGAAAGAGATCGCGCTGATTGGTTTCGCCGGCGCGCCGTGGACAGTGGCGACCTACATGTTGCAGGGCCGTGGCGGCGATAAGGACGTTGCGCGCCGCACCGTCTATCAGCGTCCGCATGATGTGGATGCTCTTCTGGACGTGCTGGTCGAAATGACGGCGCAACACTTGGCCGCGCAGGTCAGGGCTGGCGCAGATTGCCTTCAAATATTTGAAAGTTGGGCCGAAGGCCTGTCGCCGGTCTTGTTCGAAGAATTGATCCTCCTGCCAACGAAGAAGCTGGTCGCGCGTGTGCGGGAGCTCGGCGTGACGACGCCAATCATAGGATTTCCTCGCGGCGCTGGCGCGCAGATCGCCGCTTACGCACAGCAAACAGGCGTCACTGGCCTCGGCGTTGACACCCAAACATCAGCCTCTTTTGCGATTGCATCGGTGCCGAAAGGCATGCCCCTACAAGGCAATCTCGATCCGCAAACCTTGGTGGTTGGCGGGCAAGCATTGGAGGATGCAGCGAAGGACGTGTTGTTTTCCTTCAAAGGCGCGCCACACATTTTCAATCTCGGTCATGGTATTACGCCCGACGCGACACCAGAAAACTTGGCGCGACTGATCCAAGTGGTGAAAGGCGGCGTATGACCGCCGTGCCCCTCGAAGACACGCCCTCTTCCGAACCAGACAAAGGTCCGGGCCTGCGTGTCATGACTTCGCGCCGCGTTGCGATCATCCTGTTCAATCTCGGCGGACCCGACAAACAGGAGTCGGTCAGGCCGTTTCTGTTCAATCTGTTCAATGACAACGCGATCGTCGGTCTGCCGCAACCGCTTCGCTTCTTACTTGCGAAGCTCATCTCCGGCTCGCGCGAAAAGCTGGCGAAGGCAAACTATGCTTTGATGGGCGGCGGCTCACCCATCTTACCTGAAACGCTGAAGCAAGCGCACGCCCTCGAATCCGCGATGGCAAAGCGCGTTAGCAACGTCACCTTCAAGTGCTTCCCGGCGATGCGCTACTGGAAGCCCTTTACCAAGGATGCCGCCAAAGCAGCCAAGGCGTGGGGCGCGACAGACGCGATCTTGCTACCGCTCTATCCGCAATTCTCAACCACGACGACGGCCTCATCACTGCAAGCTTGGCGAAAGAATTCCAAGCTGCCGGCGTCGACAATCTGCTGCTACCCCGCCGGCGCTAAGTTCGCTCAGGCCCACGCAGATTCAATTCTCAAGACTTGGCGCGACGCTGGCTCGCCTGCCTCACCTCGTCTCCTCTTCTCGGCACACGGCTTGCCGCAGCGCGTGATCAACCGCGGCGATCCTTATCAATGGCAAGTCGACCGGAGCGTCGCCGCAGTGCGCAAACTGCTTCCGGCCGATTGGGATGTGCGCACCTGCTATCAATCGCGCGTTGGCCCCCTCAAATGGATCGGCCCCTCGACGGAAGAGGAAATTCACAACGCGGGTAAAGACAGCGCCGGGCTGCTTATCTCGCCCATAGCCTTCGTTTCCGAGCACGTCGAAACGCTGGTCGAGTTGGATATTGAGTACGCTCAACTTGCCAAACAACTGAACCTGCCATTCTACCTCCGAGCCCCTGCGCTCGGACCGGACCCGCGCTTCATCGACGCGCTGGCGGATTTGGCCGAGCGCGCCTTGTCGGCGCCGGGTAAAGTGCAGTCGGAGACCGGCGGGCGATTCTGCCCTGCCGAGCGTGGACTTTGCGCCCAGGCCACTGCCAGTTCGGGAGACGTGCGCTGATGCAACACGTGATCGGATACGATCTCGCCCGCGGGCTCCACATCATCGCTGTGATTGCTTGGGTGTCCGGCTTGCTGATGCTGCCGCGTTTCTATGCTTACATAACATCGTCGCAACCAGGTGGTGAGCTTGAGCAGACCATGCTGAAAGCCGCCCGCAATTTGCGGATGATCATCCTTACGCCAAGCATCATCCTGGCATGGTCCTTCGGGCTTTTCCTGTTCGCAACCTACCTGGTGCCCGATTGGGAGCGCCCGTTTGGCGACATCGTAGCCGCGGTCCCCCACTGGTTCTGGGCCAAGCTTATCCTTGTGTTAGGCTTGTCGGGCTACCACGGCTTCCTATCTGCAGAGGGCCGCAGGCTCGCCTTAGGGCAAAGACGGCACTCCGAGCGTTACTGGCGGTTGATGAGCGAGGTGCCCTTCCTCGTGGCAATCGCGGTGGTCCTGCTGGCGACGCTGGAACCCTGACACCTGAGGCGTTCAGCGGCTTGACGCTCCCCGCGCGGTGTGGTGTGGCTGTTCTTGCGTGCTTCGGCATGCTCGCGACGGCGGCGCCAGCCAATTTTTCCTAACCGCCGGTTCTCCTTCCATCTTCCGTCCTTCCCGGCGCCAAACGTGCGCCCGGGTCCAGGACACCCGAGAAAAATCTATGACTGACGAACAAGCAATCGAAGAGCTCACTTCCCTCACGCTGCAAGAGCTCAAGCGTAAGCCGCCAGCTGAACTGCTGGCGCTCGCCGAATCCCTCGAGATCGAGGGTGCGAACACGCTGCGCAGCCAAGACATGATGTTTGCGATCCTGAAATCTGTCGCCGAGCGCGGCGTTGAGATTGGCGGCGCCGGCGTCGTTGAAATTCTGCCGGACGGTTTTGGTTTCCTGCGCTCGCCGCAATCAAACTACCTGCCGGGCCCGGACGACATTTACGTCTCGCCGCAACAGATCCGTAAATTCGGTTTGCGCACAGGCGACACCGTCGAAGGCCAGATCAAATCGCCGAAGGACGGCGAACGCTATTTCGCGCTGACCAAGGTCAACTCTGTCAATTTCGAGGACCCCGAGCGCGTCCGCCACAAGGTCCACTTCGACAACTTGACGCCGCTCTACCCGACCGAGCGCCTGAAGATGGAGCTCGACGACCCGACGATCAAAGACAAGACCGGCCGCATCATCGACATCGTCGCGCCAATTGGCAAAGGCCAGCGCTCTCTCATCGTCGCGCAGCCGCGGACGGGCAAAACCGTCATCATGCAGAACATCGCCAAGGCGGTTGAAGCCAACCACCCGGAAGTGTTTCTCATCGTTCTGCTGATTGACGAACGTCCGGAAGAAGTCACCGACATGCAGCGAAGCGTGAAGGGCGAAGTCGTCGCCTCGACGTTCGATGAACCTGCCACGCGCCACGTCGCAGTCGCAGAAATGGTAATCGAGAAAGCGAAACGTCTCGCGGAGCACGGCAAGGACGTGGTCATCCTGCTCGACTCCATCACCCGTCTCGGTCGCGCCTACAACACGGTTGTGCCCTCTTCCGGCAAGGTGCTCACCGGCGGCGTCGACGCCAACGCACTGCAACGCCCAAAGCGTTTCTTCGGCGCGGCGCGCAATCTCGAAGAAGGCGGCTCGCTCACCATCATCGCGACGGCCCTCATCGATACTGGCTCGCGCATGGACGAAGTCATCTTCGAAGAGTTCAAGGGTACGGGTAACAGCGAACTCCAGCTCGACCGCAAAGTCGCGGACCGCCGCATCTTCCCGGCCATCGACGTGCTCAAATCCGGCACGCGGAAGGACGAACTCATCACGCCGAAGGAACACCTGCAGAAGATGTACGTGCTCCGCCGCATCCTCAGCCCAATGGGCACCCAGGACGCGATCGAGTTCCTGCTTGATAAGCTCAAGAGTTCGAAGAACAACGACGACTTCTTCCAGTCGATGAACACCTAACGTCACCCGATAGCGGTGAACCTGAGAGGCGCGGCGCAAGTCGCGCCTCTTTCATTTTGCGCCCTCCCCGCGAGATGCTATTGGCCCGGCCAACGGAGGGACGCCCATGCTCAAAGTCTACCACTCACAAGGCGCACGTTCGCTGCGCGTGCTGTGGCTTTGCGAAGAGATGGGCGTGCCTTACGAAACGGCGGAAGCGTCGTTCTTCAAGCCGAGCGATGAGTTCAAAGCCGTGAACCCGCTCCGCACCGTACCAGCGATGATCGATGGCGATGTGCGCATGATCGAGTCTGTCGCGATGATGATTTACATCATGGCGAAGTACGGCCCGACCGATCTCGAAGTGAGACCGAACGAGCCGGGCTATGCAAGCTACTTGCAGTTCTTGCTTTTCGGCGAAGCTGGCGTCGCAGCCTACGGCAACCCCCTCGTCGCCACACGCTTCATGGCGCCGGACGATCAAAAGCAAAATTGGACAGCGGGATATCTCAAGACGGCAATCTTGAAGCGCCTAGAATTCGTCGGCCAATGCCTTGACGGCAAACCCTACATCGCCGCGGATCGCTTCACCGCCGCGGACATCTCGGTCTCGTACATTGTCACCGGCGCCAAGTTCGCCGGCATCGAAGCCGACATTCCTTCGCCTGTGCGCGCTTACGTCGACAATCTCTGGCAGCGGCCTGCCTTTCAGCGCGCGGCCGCAGTGAAGTGAGATCGAGACGTCGCCCTTCGACAACCTCAGGGTGACGCTACTGAGACGCCGGCGCCAGAATTGGCGTCATGCGAGCCCGTCGAAGCACGACGCCACGCACCGTCGCTGACTACGGCGTCAGCACCAAGCTACCCGTCGTCTTGCGCGACTCGAGATCATGATGAGCCTGCGCGGCGTCGGCCAGCGCGTAGCGCGTTGGCGCCGCGATCTTCACCGCGCCCGACGCGAGCACATCGAACAGATCCGCCGATGTTTCGTCGAGCTGCTCCACGGTCGCCGTGTAATGAAACAGCGTTGGCCGCGTAAGGAAGAGCGAGCCGCGTTGTTGCAGTGCTGACGGCGGGATCGGACTTGCCGGTCCCGACGCATTGCCAAAGCTCACCATCATTCCCAGCGGGCGCAAGCTATCGAGCGACGCCATGAACGTATCCTTGCCGACGCTATCATAGACAACATGCGCGCCAATGCCGGTGATCTCGCGCACGCGCTTGGCGATGTCATCGCGCGACGTGATGATGGTGTGATCAGCGCCGAGTGATTTCACGATCTCTGCTTTCGCATCGCTTCCAACAACAGCGATGACATTGGCGCCGAGATGCTTTGCCCACTGCACGGCGATCTGACCAACGCCGCCGGCTGCTGCGTGGATCACAACGTCATGTCCGCGTTCCACGCGAAACGTCTTACGCAAAAGAAAACGTGCAGTCATGCCTTTGAGCAAAGAGGCGGCTGCGATGTCGAACGGAATTGCATCCGGCAGCTTCACCGCGCGCGTCTCGTTCACGACATTTGCTTCCGCGTAAGCGCCAAGCGGCCCGCCCGCATAAACGATGCGGTCGCCCTGCTTGAAGCGCCTGACGTTTGCGCCGACGGCTTCAACAACACCAGCCGCTTCAAGGCCAAGGCCACTCGGCAAACCGATCTTGTAGAGGCCCGAGCGCTGATACGTGTCGATGAAGTTCACACCAATCGCGTGATGGCGCACACGCACTTCATTGGCGCCAGGTTCAGGTGTTGGCAGATCGGCGAGGGCGAGGACTTCGGGTCCGCCGTTCCGTTCGAGACGTATCGCTTTCATGGGAGGCTCCGCGCTTAGACCGCTGACTTAGGAACGCCGAGCGCCCTCATCCAGCTGTCACGCACTGAAGCGCGCTCGCACCGAGATCACGCGCCGCCTCTTCCGCGTCTTCAACAGCGACGATCTGGGCGTGCGCCCTCGCCGCGTCGGCGTAGTTGCGGCCCTCGCCGAACATACCGAAGCGCGTCTCCACACCGCGCGCCGCAAGCGCCTCCACAAGCGAAGCTGGCGGCGTATCCGTGCCCGTCCACGCGACGATGCGCGCGAGATCGACGCCACGGCGATCCAGCGTATCGAGTTCGCGCTCGTTGGAGATCGTCGTGTAGATCATCGCCTGCGGCGCGAGGCGCGCCAGGCGTGCTGCGCCATCGACGCTGTAGGTCACGAAGATCACGCGGCTCATCGCGTTCGCTGCTTCAACCGCGGCGACCACATCTTCGAATCGCACGCTGCGCTTGATGTCGAGCTCGAGCACGGTCTTGCCGTCCGCCCACTCAAGCGCCTCCGCCAAAGTCGGCACGCGTGCGTCGACGCGCTGACCGCGATCATCCTCAAGTTGGAAAGCCAAGAGCTGCGCCATGTCGAGATCGGCCAGCGCACCTGAGCCGGTCGTTGTGCGCTCGGCGCGATCGTCGTGCATGAGCACGAGTACGCCATCGGCCGTCTGCGAGATGTCGACTTCCAGAAACGCGCCGGGCGCAATGCGCAGCGTGTTCTCGAACGTCGGGATAGCATTCTCGGCAAAGCCGGGCGCAGGTCCGCCACGATGCGCTGAGACCGCCGTGAAGCCGTGATCGCGCAAGCAATCGAAGTATGCCGGCAAGTTCGCAGGCGCGCCGACCTGCTGGACCTCAGACCCGAAGTCGCGCTGCTGCTCGCACGCCGCCAGAGCCAGTGCTCCTAGCAGCGCAGCACAGAACCATTTCATGCGAGCGCCTTGTTCAAAAACTCGATCGTGCGCCCGTCCGCGAGTTGCTTCGCTGCTTCATCGTAGTGCGCGCCGCCTTCGCGCGTGAACGCGTGATCCTGCTCGGCGTACTCGCACACAGTGACAAGCGGATTGCCAGCAAGCGTTTCGCGGATGGTGTTTAGCGCTTCGACGGGGATGAAGCCGTCCTTCATCGGGTTGTGGAGCATCACCGGCTTCTTGATGCCGCTAGCTTCGCCGAGCGCCGTGTGGATGCCGCCGCCGTGGTAGCAGACGGTCGCGTCCGTATCCGTCCGGCAGGCCGCCAGGAACGCGATGTAGCCGCCCATGCAATAGCCCAGCGCGCCGGCTTTGCTGACGCCTTGGCTGCGCGCCCAATCGAGCGTCGCCTGCACGTCGCGAACGCTCGCGTTCTTGTCGAGCTGGTTCATGTAGTCGATGGCTTGCTTCCACTCGGCCTCGGTTTGGTCGGTGATGTCGATGCCCGGCTTGATCCGCCAGAACAGATCCGGCGACACCGCCAGGAAGCCCTCGCGCGCCAGCCAGTCGGCCTTGCCGCGCATCACCGCGTTGACGCCAAATATCTCTTGGATCGCCACGACTGCGCCCTTGGGCGTTCCCGATGGCCGCGCGACGTACGCCTTGAACGCCCCGTCCGGACCCTGGACTTCAACCCATTCACCCATAGCTCGCTCCTTAGCTCTCAGCGCGGTATAGACCCGCAATGCGCAATCTGCGCGAAGGAATTGGCCAGGAACCTAAACTATGAAGTTCACCGTCAATGTCGAATGCTCGCCGGAGGAAGCGCGCCGCTTCATGGGCCTGCCGGATGTCACGCCGATCAACGAAGCGCTCGTCGCCGAGATGGGAAAGCGCATGGAAAAGAACCTCGCGCTGATGAGCGGCGAGTCGATGATGAGCTCGTGGATGAGCGTCGGCACGCAGGCCCAGGACGCCTTCGTGAAGCTGATGACCTCTGGCGTGACGGCCGCCGCGACAGCCGCTGCTCCACGTGAAAAGCCCTAACCGGCTTTAGGCGTTTTCACATGAAACCGGAGACCATCGTCGCGCTTGCGACCGGCGCTGGCCGCGCCGGCGTCGCGGTGATCCGGCTGTCAGGACCCGCCGCTGGCGCCACGCTGAGCGCGCTGACAGCCCGCGATTTGCCCAAGCCACGCATGGCGACGCGCGAAGCCTTCTGCGATCCACGGACCGGCGTCTCGCTCGATGACGGCCTGGCGCTCTGGTTTCCAGGACCCCACAGTTTCACCGGCGAAGATGTCGTCGAACTCCACATCCACGGCGGTTCGGCGGTCATCGCCGCGGTCGTAGACGCCGCCCTGAGCCAGCCTGGCGTCCGGCCAGCGGAGCCGGGCGAATACACCCGTCGCGCCTTCGAGAACGGCAAGCTCGACCTGGCCGAAGCCGAGGGCCTGGCCGACCTCGTGGACGCCGAAACCGAAGGCCAGCGCCGCCAAGCGCTCCGCCAGCGGCGCGGGGCTCTCAGCGCCGTCTACGAGGGCTGGCGTGGCCGCCTGATCGAGGCAGCCGCCCTGATCGAAGCGGAGATCGATTTCCCGGACGAGGACCTCCCAGGAGCGCTGGCGCAGCGGGCCGGACCGATCCTTCAGGCCCTGGCCGACGACATGGGCCATCACCTCAACGACGCCCACCGTGGCGAGCGCATCCGCGACGGCTTCCGCATCGCCATCATCGGCCCACCCAATGCCGGCAAGTCGAGCCTCCTGAACGCGCTGGCCCAGCGCGAGGCCGCCATCGTCAGCGACATCCCAGGCACCACCCGCGACGTGGTCGAGGTGCGCCTGGTCCTGGCCGGCTTCCCAGTCTGGATTGCCGACACCGCAGGGCTCCGCGAGGCCGCCGACGCCATCGAAGCCGAAGGCGTGCGCAGGGCGCTGGCGCGGGCCGAGGAGGCGGATCTGCGACTGGGCGTGGTGGAAGCAGGGACCGAACCACCCGCTTCGCTGAAAGCCGCCCTCCAGCCCAGCGACCTGCTCATCCAATCCAAGGCGGACATCGTCCGCGCGAAGGCGAGCTACGCGGAGTATGGCTCCCTGGGTGTCTCCGCTCTCACGGGCGAAGCCATCCCAGAATTGCTCTCGCTGCTTAGCTCTCGCGTCACCGAGGCTCTCGGCCGCGAAGAGGCGCCGGTGCTGACACGGGCACGCCATCGGCGCTTGGTGGAAGAGGCGCGGGCGGCGTTGTTGCGCGCAATCCCAGCGCTCGATGTTGGCCCCGAGTTGGCGGCAGAAGACGTGCGCGTCGCGGCCGATCAAATCGGTCGTTTGACGGGACGCATCGATGTCGAAGATCTGCTCGGCGAGATCTTCTCGAGCTTTTGCATCGGCAAGTGAGATCGCGCGAAAACCCGCATGGAATGCGGCGTTTCACGCGAAACTGGTGAACCGAAATTAGCGGGTTGCACGTGAAGCGTGGGTGCTAAACCTCACCCATTCCCGGATGCGCGAAGCGCAGTCCGGGACCCATAAACACGCATGTCGAAAGACGGAGCACTAACGTCCAGCAGACGGGATTATGGGTCCCGGGCTCGATGCTGCGCATCGCCCCGGGAATGGGTGTGAGCGAGCGCCCGTGACGCGGCAAACCCGCTCCTATATGAGCATCCAGCACATGAGCTCTGAGCGTTCCTTCGACGTCATCGTCATCGGCGGTGGCCATGCTGGCTGCGAAGCGGCGGCGGCTTCCGCACGTCTCGGCGTGTGCACGCTGCTGCTGACCCACAAGCTTGAGACCATCGGCGAGATGAGCTGCAACCCGGCCATCGGTGGCTTGGGCAAGGGCCACCTTGTCCGCGAGATCGACGCGCTGGACGGCGTCATGGGCCGGGTGGCCGACGCCGCCGGCATTCAGTTCAGGCTGCTCAATCGCTCCAAAGGGCCCGCCGTCCGCGGACCTCGCGCCCAGTCCGACCGCAAGCTCTACCGCGAGGCCATGCAGGCCGCGCTGGCGGCCCGGGAGGGGCTGACGATTGAGGCGGCTGCCGTCGAGGACCTGATCCTCGCCAGCGACGCTGTTGTCGGCGTGACAACCGCAGACGGCCGGCACTTCAGCGCGCCCCGCATCGTCCTCACCACCGGCACGTTCCTGAAGGGCGTCATCCATATCGGCGACAAACGCATCCCCGCCGGACGCCACGGCGAAGCGCCGGCCATCGGCCTCTCGGATCGCTTGTACGGCGCGGGTTTCGCGATGGGGCGCCTCAAGACCGGCACGCCCGCGCGACTCCAATCCAGCTCCATCGATTGGGCTTCGCTGGAGAAGCAATACGCCGACGAAGAGCCGTCGCCGTTCTCATTCCTGACCGAGAAGATCACCAACCGCCAAGTCGCGTGCGGCGTCACTTACACGACAGCTGAAACGCACAAGATCATCGAAGAGTCGCTCTCGAAGAGCGCGGTGTACTCCGGCGCGATCAGCGGGCGGGGGCCGCGCTATTGCCCGTCGATCGAAGACAAGGTCGTGCGCTTCGCTGAGAAGAACGCGCACCAAATCTTCCTCGAACCCGAAGGTCTCGACGACGACACCGTCTATCCGAACGGCATCAGCACTTCGTTGCCGGAGGATGTGCAGGAGCGCTTCATCCGCACGATCCCGGGGCTCGAGAACGTCGTCATCAAGCGCCACGCCTATGCGATTGAGTACGATTACGTCGATCCGCGCGAGCTGATGCCGACGCTGGAGACGAAGCGCATCCGCGGCCTCTATCTCGCCGGCCAAATCAACGGCACGACCGGCTACGAAGAGGCCGCCGCGCAAGGCTTGGTCGCGGGCCTCAACGCCGCACGCGCTGCATCTGGAGCAGGGCCGTTCGAGGTGACGCGCGCCGAAGGCTACATCGGCGTGATGATCGATGACCTCGTCACCCGCGGGGTCACCGAGCCCTATCGCATGTTCACGTCTCGCGCCGAGTATCGTTTAAGCCTCCGCGCTGATAACGCCGACCAACGCCTCACGCCGAAGGGCATCGAGCTTGGTTGCGTGGGCTCAGGGCGCACGCGCGTTTTCGCCGATAAAATGCGGGAAATCGAAGCCGCGCGCGAACTGGCGCATGCGCTCGAATTGACGCCGGCACAGGCGCAAGCCCAGGGCCTCAAGGTCAATCAGGATGGCGTGCGCCGCGACGTGCTGGCGCTGTTGGCATATCCCTCGATCAGCTTCGATCAGCTCGCCGGCATCTGGCCTGAGCTCAATGCTCTGAGCCGCCAAGCGCGCGAGCAGCTTGAGATCGACGCGATGTACTCGGGTTATCTCGAACGCCAGGCCCTCGACGTCGAAGCCTTCAAGCGCGACGAGGATCTGCGCATCTCACCTGATCTCGATTACGCCGCTGTCGGCGGTCTCTCTAACGAGGTGCGCGAGAAGCTCGGCAACGCGCGTCCGGTGACGCTCGGCCAAGCCTCGCGCATCGAAGGCGTGACGCCAGGCGCGCTCACCGCATTGCTGGCGCATGTGAAGCGCGAACAAAGGAAACGTGCATGAGTTTGAGCCGCGATACGCTCTTCATCATCAAAGCGCCGTTCGAGGATCGAGCGCTCGAGGGCACATGGTTCTGCACCTCGTGTGCAACCATGGAAGGCGCGCTGCTCGCCAACCCGCACTGGGCCAATCGCATCGATGTGAAGCGCAGCGAGTTTCCGCGTCCGCGCACCGAGATCATCAATCTGCTCGGGGAAGAGCTGCAATCGATGCCGGTTCTGGTTTTGGCTGATGGCTCGACGCCGCCCGTCGACGCCAAACAGCATGAGGGCCGCTACTACCTGGATGAGCCCAAGCCGATCGCCCGCTACCTTGCCGCTGCATATGGCGGAGCAGGGCCGCACCCATGAGGCCGACCGCTCCGGAGCGTGGTTAGGTGACCTACGGCCCCGAGGAGTTCCAGCGGGACCTGGGTCAGACCGTTCCCCGTGAAACAATCGCCCGCCTCGAAACGCACCACAGGCTGCTCCGAGAGTGGTCTGAGCGGATGAACCTGGTGGGGCCCAGGGAGCTGGAGCTTTTCTGGTCTCGCCACGCCCTGGACAGTGCCCAGCTCATTAAATTCGCCTCACAGGCGAAAAGGTGGGTGGACCTCGGCTCTGGCGCAGGTTTCCCGGCTCTGGTGGTCGCCGCCTTCCTCGCCGATCAACCTGATACCGCCATCCACCTCGTGGAATCCACTGGAAAGAAAGCCGCTTTTCTCCGCGCCGTGGGTGTGGCGGCGGGTCTGCCGATCAAGGTCTTCAACCAGCGGATCGAGGCGTTTGGCGCTGGCGAAGGACCGTATGACGTGGTTACCGCTCGTGCGCTGGCTCCCTTGAACCGACTCATACCCTATGCGAAGCCGATTCTAGATCGCGGCGCGATCGGGCTCTTCCATAAAGGCGCAGACTTAGACGCCGAGCTGGCCGCCGCATCTGACGTCCTAAATGGTGGGGCGTACCGGGCAGACGTGCTGGAGAGCCTTAGCGATCCGCGCGGCCGCATTGTTCGTGTCACGAAGGCAGCCGCGAAATCCTGAGGCTCCGCAAAGGAGTGAGGGGACATGCGCGTACTGGCGATCGCCAACCAGAAGGGCGGCGTAGGCAAGACGACGACCGCCATCAATCTCGGCACCGCATTGGCGGCGGCCGGTAAGGGCGTTCTGATCTTCGATACCGACCCGCAAGGCAACGCCTCGACAGGCCTCGATATCCATCCGCATGATCGCAATGTCACAAGCTATGACGTGCTCGTTGGCCAGTTGCAGCTCTCGAAAGCGGTGCTGCCGACGAAGGTGCCCAACTTGTACATCACGCCAGGCGACGCGCGTTTGTCGGGCGTTGAAGGCGAATTGATGGGCGAAGCGCAGCCGCAATTTTTCCTGCGCAATGCGATCGAGAAATTCCGCACGGAATCCACGCTAGGCGTGGATTATATGCTGATCGATTGCCCGCCGTCTTTGAACGTTCTGACGGTGAATGCACTTACCGCTGCGGATGGTGTGTTGGTGCCTCTGCAAACAGAATACTTCGCACTCGAAGGTCTCGCGCAATTGGTTGCGACCATCAACGCAGTGAAAGTGAACCTCAATCCGGCGCTCGAGATTCAGGGCGTGGTGCTGACGATGTTCGACAAGCGCACCACGCTCTCCGAGCAAGTAGCTCAAGAGGTGAGGGCGCACTTCCCGGACAAGGTCTACGAGACCGTGATCCCACGGAACGTTCGTATCTCGGAAGCGCCGAGCCACGGCCTGCCGGCGATCATCTACGATCAGAACGCCACTGGCAGCAAAGCCTACATCAAGCTTGCCAAAGAGCTGATCGATCGGGAGCGCCTCCTCAACGCCGCGTAGGAAACAAGTCGGAAATTTTTACCCATGGGCAAGGATTGCCCATCAAATTCTTAAGCATACCGAATCGGGTCGGGTTGAGAGACGAGGGCTGAGATGAGCGATGTGAGACCGAGGGGATTGGGCCGGGGGCTCTCCGCCCTGCTCGGTGAGCCGGTGAAAACCGAAGCGCCGAAGCCCACCAATGTCTTTGGCCAACCTGCGCCTCAGCCTGAGCAACAACGCGCGCCGATCGAGCCGCCGCGCAATGTGTTTGAGCTGCCGATCACGCAAGCGGCGCCAAATCCGGCGCCCGCCAACGAACCTGTCGTGCCGCCGGTTGCACCCGCGCCGACTGCTCCGGCGCCGCCACAAGCTGCCGCGGACGCCGCCGGCCCGCGTTCGGTGCCGATTGATCTCGTGCAGCGCAATCCGCAGCAGCCGCGCAAGCACTTCGATGAAGCCGAGCTCAACGATCTCGCATCATCGATCAAGTCGCATGGCATTCTGCAACCGATTCTCGTCAGGCCAATCGCTGACGGCAAATACGAGATCGTCGCGGGCGAACGCCGTTGGCGCGCTGCGCAACGGGCGGGCCTGCACTCCATCCCGGCGGTGATCCGCGAGTTCAACGAAGTTGAAGTGCTCGAGATCGCGATCGTCGAAAACGTCCAGCGTATGGACCTGAACCCGATCGAAGAGGCGCAAGGTTTCCAAGCGCTGATTGATCGCTTCGGCCGTACGCAGCAAGATATCGCTGACGCGGTCGGCAAGTCGCGTCCGCATATCGCCAACATGCTGCGCCTCCTGCAGCTGCCGGACGATCTGCAAGAAATGGTGCGCGATGGGCGCCTGAGCTCCGGTCACGCCCGCGCCATTCTGACGGCGCCGGATCCGCGCGGTCTGGCGCAGCGCGCGATCAGCGAAGGTCTGAACGTTCGCGACATCGAGCGCCTGGCACAGCAAGCTAAGGACGAAAAGCACGGCCCGCGCGTCACGCCGGGTAGCTCATCGGCCGAAGGCAAGAGCGCCGACACGCGCGCGCTGGAGCAATCGCTCTCGAACGCTCTCGGTCTCGATGTCACGATCAACGACAAGGCCGGCGCAGGGGAGGTGAAGATCTCCTACAAGACGCTCGAGCAATTGGACGACGTGATCCGCCGTCTGCGCGGCGGCTTGTAGAAACGAAAACGGCTCTTCCTTGCGGAAGAGCCGTTCGCGCTTGTGCTAGCCAAGCGAAGTGCCCCCCGGCACCGGCGCGGACACTTGCAGCTTCATGACGGGCGCGAAAGTTAAATCGTCCGGCCCCACACACTTCGATGCTCACAGTGTGCCATCTGCCACGCACCATTAGTGGTAGAGCTAACGCAGTACCCGCGCGGCATCGACGACCTCCACGTCGCTCATCATCGATAAATACGCGTCAAACCAAGGCTTATGCGCTGAGCCGACGATGACGAGGATGCGCCCGCCTGGATGTCTCGCGGACAATTCTCGGATGTTGGCGACCTGCCGCAGGTTGCGCGTTTCCCACGCCGCAACGCGTGCGCGACCGACATTATTGGGGCTCGCGCGATTGATCATGTTGAGCCATTGCCCGTTTGCGTCAGTGCGGCCGCTGCGCCAGCTGTTGATGAAGCGATAGGTAGCGAGCGTTTCGTCCGGCGTCGACAAATGCTGACCGGCCTCCACCAATGGTTTGAACTGCGGGTCTTCTAGAAGTTGCGCCATCCACGGTTCTTGCATGAACGCGGTGATGTCCTCTTCAAAACCCGGTACGGTGTCATCCGATTGATCGTCCATCGGATAGACGCGTTCTTGTCCGAGCCGCGCCGCCAAACGCGAAGCGATGAGCTCATTCTCGTTACGCCGCGCGGGTGTCGAGTAAGTGTTGAACTGCTCGGCGAGTAATCTCGAAACGTTGTCATCAGCAACGCGCTCGCTCTCATCGAGCCGCCACCACTGGACGATCGCGGAAGAGGGATCACCTGCCGCCGCAAACAGCGCGGCAAGCCGCCGGCGTTGCGCTGGCGTCGGTGAAGCTGGCCAGTCGGCGAGAACCCGACGGATTTCCGCATCGGCCTGCGGCATGTCCATGCCGACTAAGCCGCGCGAAATTCCGGACAACGCCATCGAGCGGCCGCCATACGACTGCGCCGCCCCCGGATAGCTCTCGCGCCACGCCCACATCTGATCGATCTGCCGGCCGGGCAACGCTTCGATCGCAATCGCGTCCGGGTGGAATGCCTGCAACCGTTGCAGCAATGGTTCAAGCACAGCCGGGTCGAAATTGTCCGGCGTCCCGCTCAAGTGCGGCGTGCCGATCACCAGAATCTGTGTCGGCTGCCCCACGTGTCGTCCCTGATACTCGCGCGGATCGAATGCACGATTTTGTGCCGCAGCAGGCGCGGCTGCGGCCAGCATCGCTGCCGCCGCCAGAATAAGATGTTTCATCCAAGTCCTCCGCATGGGAGGACGCACTCCGCGCCCGCTTTGGATGCAAAGCGCCGCCGCCGACGGAGAGAAAGCGATGAACAGCCTCTATGCCTCGCTCGGCACGACGGTGTTCGAAACCATGTCGCGCCTCGCCGCCGAGAAGGGCGCGGTAAACCTCGGGCAGGGGTTCCCCGAAGACGACGGGCCGCGCGACATCCTCGAAGCTGCCGCCCGCGCGACGCTGGAGGGTCCCAACCAATATCCCCCAATGCGCGGGCTTCCAGCGCTGCGCGAGGCCGCCGCCGCTCACTACAATGAGCATCATAAGCTCGATCTCGATTGGGCGCGCGAAGTCACGATCACCAGCGGCGCCACCGAAGCGATCGCTGCGGCGCTCCTCGCCTTCATCGAACCCGGCGATGAAGTTGTGCTCTTCGAGCCGCTCTACGACGCCTATCTGCCGATGGTGAAAAGGGCAGGCGGCATCCCTCGCATCGTGCGACTTGAGCCGCCGCATTGGCGCTTCGAACGTAAAACAGTCACCGCCGCTTTTTCCGATAAGACCCGCGTCGTCGTTATCAATACGCCGCTGAATCCCAGCGCCAGCGTCATGACCCGCGGCGAACTCGAACTCGTGGCCGCCCTTTGCCGCAAGCACAACGCCATTTGCGTCAGCGATGAAGTATGGGAGCATCTCCTCTTCGAGGATGCCGAGCACGTTTCCATGCTCAACATCCTCCGCGATCGCACCCTAAAGATCGGCTCCGCCGGCAAGATGTTTTCTCTCACCGGCTGGAAGGTCGGCTTCGCCTGCGGCGCGCCGGCGCTGACCGAACTCTTCGCCAAGGCACATCAATTCCTAACGTTCACGACACCGCCAAATCTTCAGCGCGGCGTCACGTATGCCTTGAGCAAGCCGCCGTCCTATTTCGCCGACATGCGCGCCGCTTTCCAACGTTCGCGCGATCGTCTGAACTCAGCGCTCGAAGGGGAGGGGTTTGTCACCCTGCCCGCACGCGGCGCTTACTTCCTGAGCATCGATCTCGCCGCCTCTGGCATCGACATGAGCGACGAAGCCTTCGCACGTCACGCCATCGGCCACGGCGTCGCAACAATCCCGTTCTCGGCCTTCTACGCAAACCCAGGGGCGCCATCGCTTGTCCGCCTCTGCTTTGCCAAGCGTGACGACACACTCGACCGCGGCGCCGAAGCGTTGATCCGCGCCAGGCGCGCCGCAAGCTAGCGCGCGTCACCGAGCGTGTATCTCGCGTCGCAAGGCGTGCGCCGGCCAAGAATTTCGCTTCCGGTAAGCCAGTCCGCCCGCTAAGCGATCCGCCATGCAACGCAACCTCACGCTTTTCGTACTGCTGGGCCTCATCCTTGGTGTCGCCGTTGGCTATTATCTCCACCAGAACCAGCCGTCAGCGGCGTGGCCGGAGCTTGCCGCCAATTTCAAACTGATTACCGATGTCTTCCTGCGTCTGATCAAGATGATCATCGCGCCGTTGGTGTTTTCGACCCTTGTCGTCGGTATCGCGCACATGGGTGACACGGGCTCGCTCGGCCGCGTGGGCGTGCGAACGTTGCTCTGGTTCGTCACCGCATCAATCTTCTCGCTCATTTTGGGCCTTGTGATCGTTCACATCTTGCACCCTGGCGTTGGTCTGCAGTTGCCGATTCCAGAGGATGGCAACGCCCCGCAAGCCTCGGCGCTCAATCTCCGCGACTTTGTCACCCATCTGGTTCCCACCTCGATCTTCGATGCGATGGCGACGAACTCGATCCTGCAAATCGTTGTGTTCTCACTCTTCTTTGGCGTCGCACTCGCCGCCCTTGGCGAACAAGCCAAACCCGTCGTCGACCTGGCGGAACGCGTTTCACACGTGATGCTGCGCGTGACGGGATACGTTATGAACTTCGCCCCGCTCGCCGTTTTCGCTGCGATCGCGGCAACCGTTACCGAGAACGGCCTCGATATCCTGGTGACCTACGGCAAGTTCATCGGTGGGTTCTATTTGGGACTTATTATCCTGTGGTCGCTGCTCGTTGCCGCCGGCATGTTCATTGTCGGGCCACGCATCTTGCGGATGCTGGGGCTGATCCGGGACCCCATTGTTCTCGCATTCTCCACAGCCAGCTCCGAATCCGCTTATCCACGCACATTTGAAGCCTTGCAGAAATTCGGCGTCTCAAAGCGTATCGCCGGCTTCGTGCTGCCGCTCGGCTATTCCTTCAATCTCGACGGTTCGATGATGTACTGCACGTTCGCAGTGCTTTTCATCGCGCAAGTCTACGGCATAGATCTCACCATCACGCAGCAGGTCACCATGCTGCTGCTGCTCATGGTGACATCAAAGGGCATGGCTGGCGTGCCGCGCGCGTCCCTCGTCGTCATCGCGGCGACTCTTACGCAATTCAACATGCCCGAGGCTGGCTTGCTTCTCATCCTTGGCGTCGACCACTTTCTCGACATGGGTCGGAGCGCAACCAACGTCGTCGGCAACTCCGTCGCAACGGCCGTGGTCGCGACCTGGGAAAATGAACTCGGTCCCGAGCGGTCAGAAGCGCCTGTGCCTGCTGCGGCCGCGCCGCCGCTTGAAGACCAAGGCGATACCGAAATCGGCGGCTAGGGTGCGACCAATTTCGCGACGCTGCGGTAGGCATCGGCGGCAATCAGGTCTTGCGGCGCGCCCGCTGTTTTGCTCCGCATCTCCGCTGTCCAGAGCACGTCATAGGCGGCGTTGAGCTTTTTGGATGTCCACAGCCGCACCTGCGCCGCCACGGCGTCGCGTTCTTTCCAGAAGACGGGCGGCCGCAGCTTGGCGACGGCCTCATCCGAACTCATGCCGCCATCGATCAGGATGCGCGCGTCGCGCAATTGATGGAGCCGCCGCAACAGCGCCCGCAGCGCCGACACGCCGGAGAGCGCATCGATCCGCGCCAGCGACTCGACGGCCTGAGAAACTTTGCCCTGCGCCGCCGCCAAGCTCGCCGCATCGAGCGCGCTTTCCGCCTCGGCGGCCATTAGCGCTTCAAGGTCTCCGACGCTGACATTTCGCCCAAGCTCGTGAGCATAGAGCGCGAGCTTTTCGATCTCCTGGCGCGCCAGGCCGCGGTCGGCGGGCAGGGCGGCGAGGAAATAGTCTTCGGCGTCCCTATCAAATGCGACGCCCAACTCCTTTGCCAAAGCCTTCGCGTAGACCGCACGCTCAGCATCTGTCTCTTCGTAGAAAGCAATGACGGAAGCGTGTGTCGCCGCTGCGAACTTCTTCACCAGTGGTGCTGATCCGCCGAGGTCGCCAGCCTCGACAATCAGATATCCGTTCGGCTCGCCGCGTTCGATCGAGGCCAACGCCTCAAGGAGAGAGCCGTCTGCGCCCTTGCCGTTGATTCGCGCCCACACAATCGTCGGCCCGCCCAGCAGCGATTGCGCTGCGAGCGCATCGCCAAGCCTTGCGCTATCGCGCTTGATCTCGTCTTCACCGAGCTTGGTGATCGCATAGGGGTCGTCGGATTTGCCGAGCGCCCATGCCGCCAGCTTCTGCGCCGCCTCGTGCGTAAAGCTCTCGTTTGGTCCGTACAGCAAAATCGCGCGGACAGCTTTGTCCGGCTTGTCGAGGAAGCGCCGGATCGCAGCGCCTTTGATTTGCACCACGTCCTAGCCTTGCCGCGCTTGCGCGATGCGCAGCGCCAGCTCGGCCCGGAAGCGTTGCGCCATCGTCTCCGCAGCGCGCTCACGCGCGTCGTCCTGCGCCGCGATCTCTCCGAACGCTTGTGTTGGGATGTCGTAGTTCACAACGGTGAACACCGAGCCGCGCATCACGCGTGCACGAGGCTCCGCTGGTGTCAGAACATAATTCGCGGTCAGCCGCAGTTCTGCGCGGGTTGAGGATTCGTCACGCCTTAGGCCGAGTCTCGTAACTTGTTCGGTCAGCGTGATCTGAAGGTTCATCGGCGGCGAACCGTCGTCCTCGACGGCCAAAATACGCGTCAGCTCCGTCCGCAATACGTGGCCGGTTTTGCCTTCGATCTCCGCAATTTGCACCGGGCCGATCGCATGGCCGCCGCCTGCAGGCGCGTACATGGGCTGGAAGCCACAAGCCGCTACAAGAAGCGTAAGGCTGGCAATCAATACGCGCATCAGGGGTTTCTCCCGCCGCTCAGTTGGCGACGATATTGACGATCCTATCGGTGACGACAATCACCTTGCGGACGGTAACACCGTCCAGGAACGGTTTCACCGCTGCATGTTGCAGCGCAAGCTCGCGAATATCGGCCTCAGCCGCGCCTTTCGGCGCTTCGATTTCCGCACGTTTCTTGCCGTTCACCTGAATCGGCAGCGTAACTGTTGTGCGCGCCGCCAAAGCTGGATCCGCCACCGGCCATGGTGCAGTCGCCACAAAACCTTCGCCGCCGAGCGTTTCCCAGCACTCCTCCGCCAGGTGCGGCATGAAAGGGGAGATCAATTGCGCGAGGATTCTCAACGCTTCGCCTCGCGCGAACACCGCGCCTTCGTCATCGCCCTTCAGCTTGGCGATGGCGTTGACGAGTTCGTAGCCGCGCGCGACCGCGACATTGAACCGGAAGTTCTCGATGTCGTCGGTGACGCTTTGGATGGCGCGGTGCGCGAGTTGACGGAGTGCGAGCGCTTCACCTTCGTTGGCGGATGCTGGCGCAACATCGCCCGGCTTTGGCGCAGGCCTGCCGTGCGCTTCCGTCAGCGACCAAACCCGCTGCACATAGCCCCACGACCCTCGAACGCCCGAGGCCGTCCACTCAACATCGCGCTCCGGCGGCGAGTCTGACAACACAAACCAGCGCGCAACGTCCGCGCCGTAATCAGTGACGAATGCATCGAGGTCCACAACGTTCTTCTTCGACTTGGACATCTTCTCGATGTCGCCGATTTCGACAGGCGCGCCATTCTTCAGCTCGATGCGGACGCCATCTTTAACATCTGTCTCTTCCGGCAACAGCCACGCACCGGACTGGGCCTTATACGTCTCGTGAACCACCATGCCCTGCGTGAATAGGCTCGCAAACGGTTCGCCATTGGCCGGTCCATCCAGGAAACCGCAATCGCGCATGCCGCGTGTGAAGAAGCGTGCGTACAGCAAGTGCAGCACCGCGTGCTCGACGCCGCCGACATATTGATCCACCGGCAACCAATAGCTCGCCAGCTTCTTGTCGAACGGCGCGTCGGCGTTCTCAGGATCGGTGAAGCGCGCGAAATACCAGCTCGAATCTACGAACGTATCCAACGTGTCGGTTTCACGTGTCGCTTCGCCTGAACACGTCGGGCACTTCACATGCTTCCATGTGGGGTGACGGTCCAGCGGATTGCCCGGCTTGTCTTTGTCGAACGTGACGTCTTCCGGCAGCGCGATCGGTAGGCTCTCGGCGGGCGCCGGAACCACGCCGCATTTGGCGCAATGGATCGCCGGAATAGGGCAGCCCCAATACCGCTGACGTGAAACACCCCAATCGCGCAAACGCCATTGCGTCGTTGCTTCGCCCTTGCCGAGCTTCACCAGCTCATCGATCGCGCGCGTAATCGCGTCGCGCGTGGAGAGGCCGTCCAAGAACTTCGAATTGTAGATCGTGCCGTCGTCGGTGAACGCTTCCGTGTCGACAGAATACGTCGCGGCGTCCGCGCCAGGCGGCAGCACCACCGGCTTGAATGGCAGCTTGTACTTGTTCGCGAAATCGAGGTCGCGCTGATCGCCTGCGGGCGAACCGAAGATGGCCCCGGTGCCGTAGGTCGAAAGCACAAAATTCGCGCCCCACACCGGCAAAATCCAATCCGGATCGAACGGGTGACGCACGCGCACACCCAAATCGATGCCGAATTTCGGGGCCTTTTCGATGTCGGCCTCGGACGTGCCAAGATGCGCGCATCGTTCAATGAACTTGGCGACCTCGGGATTGTGTTCCGCGATCGCTTTGGTCAGCGGATGATCCGGCGCCAGCGCCAGGAAGCTTGCGCCGAACAGCGTGTCAGGGCGCGTGGTGTAAACTTCAATCGGATCGCGCGCGTGGTTCGGCTCGCCCGCAGGCGAGGGCGGTAGGAAGCTCGGCGCTTCTGCGATATCCCACCAGATTTTCGCGCCCTGGCTCTTGCCGATCCAGTTCGACTGCATCAGCCGCACCTTGTCGGGCCACCTGTCCAAGCCGCCGATCGCGCTCAGCAAATCTTCCGCGTAGGCTGTGACCTTGAACATCCATTGCTCAAGCTCACGCGTCTCAACCGGCGCGCCTGAGCGCCACCCTTTGCCGTCCACCACCTGTTCGTTGGCGAGCACGGTGTTGTCGGCCGGGTCCCAGTTAACTTTCTGCTTCTTGCGATAGACGAGTCCCTTCTTCCAAAAGGCCAGGAACATCGCCTGCTGGTGCTTGTAGTAATCTGCATCGCACGTCGCGATCTCGCGCGACCAATCGATCGCCAGGCCCAGCAACTTCAACTGCTCACGCATCGCCGCGATGTTGTCGTAGGTCCAGCCCTTCGGATGGATGCCGCGCTCCATGGCGGCGTTCTCGGCGGGCAAGCCGAACGCGTCCCAGCCCATCGGGTGCAGCACGTTGTAACCGTTCGAGCGGCGGAAGCGGGCGATGACATCGCCCATCGTATAGTTTCGCGAGTGGCCGACATGGATCCGCCCCGAGGGGTACGGAAACATTTCGAGCACGTAGGCTTTCTTCTTGCCCTTGGCTTCGTCAGGCGAAAGCGCGCGGTCGATTCCGGCGGCGGCCCAGCGTTCACGCCACTTCGGTTCGACTTCGCGGTGATTGTACCTGGACGACATACCTACTCACGCCCCGTTCCTTGGAGCGTTTTCGTGACGGTAAACGCTCGTTGTGTCTAGCGGACGTTGCTAAGGCGCAGTTCGCGCGCGCGCTGCAGAATAGCGTTCTCGATCTGAACCTCAGTGTCTGGATCGACTGAAGCGTCCGCCCATTGGCCGTTGGTTTGCGTTTGACGGAAGATCGAGACGTTCAGCGCGTCGGCGCGAAGGCGCGTATCGAGAATATAGACCGTCGCTTTGAAGCGCTCATCCGGAGTCGTTGGCGCCGAGTACCAATCGGTGATGATGACGCCGCCAAAAGGATCAGCCGATTGCAGCGGCATGAAGTTCAGCGTGTCGAGCGAAGCGCGCCACAGATAGGAATTGACCCCAATGCCTGCCTCGCTGCCGCGGTTGCTGCCGCCACCGCCGCCGAACAACGGGATGCCGCCGCCCCCCGAGTCCGAGACGCGTGACTGCCCAGGAGTCCGATCGGTGTCGCTCTTGAACATAGAGCAGCTGGCGAGCGCCAAGGCCGCGACCATGAAAATCGCGCCCTTCAAAAGTGTGCGCCCAGCCTGCATCATTCGAATTCCTCCGCCGTCGTCCGCGCTATCCCCGGCGCGCCGCGCCCGCCCATATATCATGGGCTTCGGGCCTCGCCAGGGGTCCACTGCGATGCTGGCGATGTTGTGGCGCGGCCTCCCCTTATTGGTTTATCCACACCTTGGCGCCTACGTTTTGCCGCAAATTTCGCTGACCGCTGTGTCCTAAAGTTCACGGCAAATCAGTTCGGCTTGCGTTATGTTGGCAGGCTGAGAGTGTGCTGAGGGGTAGGAAGTTCGTGTCAAAGACGTCTGCAGCATTGATCGCGGGGGTCGCCATGTTGGCGACGGCCGGCGTTGCGCAGGCGCAAGAACGCGTCGCCGCCCCGGTGCCTGCTGCGGAAGCCAATCAAGGTGCGGTACCTTGGTACCAGCGCTTCACTGCCTCCAATGGCGTCACCGAATCGATCTTGGGTGACCAGAACGGCCTGACCGATCAGTTGGCCCCGGCTTGGACCCTTAGCCAGCGTTGGGGGGTCACAGTCGACGTTCGCGAAGCGCAACGTATCGAACGAGCGCCCGACGGCGGCCACGGCAACCAGACCTCGGTTGGCGCCTATTATCGCTTCACGCCGAACTTGAGCGTTGGCGGTCAGGTCAATCTTGAAACCACTCCAGCGCCTGGCGCCGCGCCTGTTCGCCGCGACAACGAAGAGCCGCGCGCTGACGTGCGCATCGAGTCGGCGTTCCGCTTCTAAGATTCCAAGAACGCATCAACCGCAGCGACGCCGGCAAAGCCGCGTCCGATGAGCCGTGTTGCGCTGTCCGCGTTCACGCCGCCTAGCGCAATCACCGGTATCGTACTTGCGCGTGCGATCTGGCTCGCGCTGAACAGTCCGAGTTCGTCGACCGCTGAGGCGCTCGCGCTTGGAAAGATCGGACTGAGGACACACGCGTCGAGCCCGGCAGCGGCGGCTTTCGCAACCGCCTTTGCGTCGTGCGCTGCCGCCGTCACGATCCGAAATTCAGCGTCGCGTTTCCTCGGCATCAAGCGTTCCGGCCAGTGCATGCCATCGGCGCCGCACGTCTTCGCCAATTCCGCATCCGCGCCAATCAACAACACAAGCCCGCGCGAGCGGCAGAGCGCTGCCAATCGCCGCGCCACGTCGGCCCGATCGTCAGCCCCGAAATGCCGGTAAACCACAGCCGTTCCGCGCGGCAGCCGCCGCGCCGCCGCAACCGGGTCCGGCGTCCGCGCCGGATCGGTGAAGAAATAGAGCGATGGAATGGCCGGAGCGCCCGCATCACGGTTGAGCCGCGCCGCTGTCGCCGCTAGTCCATGGACCGATCGCATGAGCGTTCCTTCCGACATCGCCGCGGCCCGCGCCGCTGTCCTCGACCGCATCGCTCAGGCGGCGACAGCGAGCGGCCGCGCCCCCGAGAGCATCACGCTCACAGCCGTGTCCAAACTACAGCCGGATGACCGTGTCGAGGCCATGCTCGCGACGGGTCAGCGCATCTTTGGCGAAAACCGTGTCCAGGAGGCAGAAGCGCGCTGGCGCGAACGCCGCGCGCGCTACAGCGATTTGCATCTTCGTCTCATTGGCCCATTGCAATCGAACAAGGCCGCCGACGCGGTCGCGTTCTTCGACGCCATCGAAAGCCTCGATCGCTCCAAGCTCGTCGCCGTGCTCGCGGTCGAAGTGCAGAAGCAGGGCAGAAGCCCCGAATTTCTGATCCAGGTGAACACTGGTGAAGAAGCACAGAAGGCCGGCATTGCGCCGCGCGAGGCCGACGCCTTCATCAAAGCCGCCCGCGAGACCTATGGCCTGCCGGTCCGCGGCCTTATGTGCATCCCGCCTGTCGATGAAGAGCCCGCCATGCACTTCGCGCTGCTCGCCAAAATCGCCGCCCGCAATGATCTGCCCATCCTCAGCATGGGCATGAGCGACGATTTCGAGACCGCCATCCGTTTCGGGGCGACGCACGTGCGGGTGGGCTCGGCGCTGTTTGGGGCCCGCCCCTGACTTACCCGTGATCAGCCGGAGCGGGGGTCTGAGGTTGCAAATACGTGATCGGGCATGGTCATTTCCAGTTGAGTAGGCTTTAAGCCCAACACTCGGGGCCCAATGTCACGCGAAACGACCATCCTGGTTATCGACGACGATGCCGACCTCCGTCAGGCGCTGGTCGAGCAGTTTGAGCTGGAGGAGGGTTTTGGCGCTGTCGGCGCCTCAACCGCCGCCGAGGGTTTCACTGCCGCCGACGAGCACAAGCCGGCAGCCGTTGTGCTGGATGTCAGCCTCCCTGACATGGACGGCTTCGCCGCCTGCAAGGCGCTCCGCGACCAGGGCGTCAAAGCCCCCATCATCATGCTGACGGGCGCGGCCCAGGAAGAAGAGCAACAAGTCCAAGGCCTCGACGCCGGCGCCAACGACTACGTGTTGAAGCCCTTCAAGTTCTCGGTCCTGCTCGCGCGCATTCGCGCGCACCTGCGCAGCCACGAGGCCAGCGAAGACGCCGTCTATCGCATTGGCCCCTACGAATTTCGCCCGGCAATGCGCCTCCTCATCGATCCGGCGCAGAAGAAAGTCCGGCTCACCGACAAGGAAGCGTCGATCCTGCGCTACCTCTATCGCTCCGGCGAAAAACCGGTCGGCCGCGAAGAGCTGCTGCGCGAAGTGTGGGGTTACAACGCCAATGTCACCACCCACACGCTCGAAACCCACATCTATCGCCTCCGGCAAAAAATTGAGCCGGACGCGCAGAGCCCCAAGCTCCTGATCACGGAAACCGGCGGCTATCGCCTGCAAGTGTGAGCTGGCTGTCGGATTCGGCAGGTCAAAATGAAGAAGGCCCGGCGCTGAGCCGGGCCTTCTGACTTCCGAGTGGGTCGCGTCCGAGCCAGCCTTTGCGCGGTTGAAAACCAGCTGACCCGGTTTGACCGGGAAATCACTGACACCAGGCGGACTGTTTCAGAATCTGTGGTGGGCCGCCTGGCCTCCGATGAGCAGCAAGTGGGTGGTCTCCCGGCAAACCATTGTGCCCGCAGTCACACCGCGTGAGAGCTGTCGTTTTGCCGCTGTCGCCCGCCGCTTGCGGACGCATCCGGGCGCAAGCGTACTGCGCTATACTCAAGCTGGCATGAGCGGCGGCGATCCGATTTTCGAGGCGAGGGATGGGTCGATGCAGACCCATGCCGTTAACGGCGCGCTCGCCATCGGTGTTGCTCAACTGCTGAAGCTGCCATTCCAGGCCGCATCGCTTCTCGTGCTTCCGCGCCTGCTGCAGCCGATCGACTATGGCATCTACGCGATGATTGATCCTCTGGTCTCGATCTCCGCGCTCATCCTCAATTTCGGCATCAGCCAAGCCATCATTCAGGCGCCGGGGCTACGGCGCGAACAAGTGACCGGGCTGTTCTGGATCACGCAGATCGCCGGCTGCGCCGCGGCGGCGATCATGCTCGCGTCCTCACCGTTCGTTGCATCGTTCTACCACGACCCGCGCGCCGGGGTGGTCGCAGCTGTTTGCTCGTCGTTCCTCATCCTGACCGGCCTGATGAACGTGCACGAGGCGTTGCTGAACCGGCAGATGAAGTTCGGCTGGGTTGCGATGATCAGCGCCGTCGGTATGGCGTTGGGTTTCGCCGCGAGCTTGGTCGCTGCTTTGCTCGGCGCCGGTTATTGGTCGCTCGTGCTCGGCGCAGCCACTCAGCAGATTGTGAGCGTCGTGGGCGTCTGGCTCGGCGTCGGCTGGATTCCGCGCGAGAAGCCCTCGTTCAAAGACCTGTTGCACTTCTACAGATTCGGCGGCGCCGTGATGCTCGCCGATGGCGCAACGGTGATGGCGCGCGAGGCCGATAGTGTACTGATTGGCCGTTACGTAGGCGGCGTTGGTCTCGGCCACTACGATCGCGGCAACAAGCTTGCCATCGTGCCGATCCAGCGCATCAACACGGTGTTGCAGCAACTTTTGCTGCCGATCCTTTCGCGCCTCAACGAAGAGGGCGACCGCTATCGCTCCGCTTATCTGCGCGTCATCCGGCAACTTATGCTGTTCATGACGCCCGGCGTCGTCGCCGTTGGCGTCACAGCGCCGGTCCTGGTGCCGTTCGTGATCGGCGACCAATGGGCGCCCGCCGCGCCGATCTTTGCCTGGCTCACACTTGCGGCGCTCCATCGCCCGGTGAGCATGACCATGGACCAGCTCTTCATCAGCCAAGCCCGCATGCGTGACTATTTGATCTGGAGCGCCTTCAGCACAGTGACGAGCCTCATCTCGTTCGTGGTGGGCCTGAGATGGGGCGCGCTTGGCGTGGCAGCCGCGTTCGGCATCAGCGATCTGCTCATCCGTGCGCCGGCGCTCTGGTGGTGGGTCACGCGCCGCGGCCCGATCCGCATGGCGGATCTTTATCTAAGCGCCGCGCCATTCGCGGCGGGAGCAGGCGGCGCGTTCTTTGTCGTGAGCGCATTGCAGCGCCTGCCGTTCCACAACGAACTCATCCAGATCGCCGCAAGCGGCATTGCTGCGTACGCCACGGCTTGGGGAACGGTCGCCGTCTTCAGGCGTGGGCGCGCCACAATGGCCGACAGTATCCGCCTCATCCGAACCGAACTTCCCCGCCTCATACGACGCGGCAAACCCGCCTCGCCTTGATGGGCCGAAAAGAAACGGCCGGCAGTTCAAAACCACCGGCCGTTTCAACTTTGATCTGTTTCGGAGCCTACGACGCGGTCGGGCGATCCGAGACGCGCCGCGGCGCAGCGGCAGCGCGTGCAGCGGCGGCTTTCATCGGCTTGCCAGAACGCGCTTCGCCCAGGCGCTCGATCAAGGCGGCGTACTCATCCCACAAACGCTGCGGGAGGCGGTCGCCAAACTTCTCGTAGTGCGCCGGGATGAGGTCAGCTTCTTCGCCCCAAACGTCGAGATCGACATTGGTCAGCACCTGCATCGCGTCGTCGCTGATCGTCAGGCCGCTCGTGTCGAGCGCGCCCTTTGCCGGCACCAAGCCAATTGCGGTTTCGCGCGCTTCAGCTTTGCCATCCAAGCGATCGCTGATCCACTTCAGGACGCGGGCATTGTCGCCGAAGCCTGGCCAGATGAACTTGCCGTCCTGGTCTTTGCGGAACCAGTTGACGAAGAAGATCTTTGGCAGTTGCGCGCCTTGCCGCTCTCCGACCTTCAGCCAATGCGCGAAGTAATCGCCCATGTTGTAGCCGCAGAAGGGCAGCATCGCGAATGGATCGTAGCGCAGTTCGCCGACCTTGTTCTCTGCCGCCGCCGTGCCTTCCGAGGCGACGTTTGACGCCAGGAACACGCCGTGCGCCCAGTCGAACGCTTCTGTCACCAGCGGCACCGCGCTCGCGCGGCGGCCACCGAACAGGATCGCATCGATCGGCACGCCGGCAGGATCTTCCCACTCGGGCGCGATCACCGGGCATTGGCCGGCGGGCACGGCAAAGCGTGAGTTCGGGTGCGCGGCCGGGAACTTCGAATCCGGCAACCACGGATTGCCTTGCCAATCGGTGAGGCCAGACGGCGGTTCTTTGGTCAGGCCTTCCCACCACACGTCGCCGTCCTTGGTCAGCGCAACGTTGGTGAACACCGTGTTGGAATGGAGCGTGTCGAGCGCCGACTTGTTGGTCTTCGCGCCGGTCCCGGGCGCAACGCCAAAGAAACCCGCTTCCGGGTTGATCGCGTAGAGTCGGCCATCGTCGCCAAAGCGCATCCAACAAATGTCGTCGCCGATGGTTTCCGCTTTCCAGCCGGGGATCGTCGGCTGCAGCATGGCGAGATTGGTCTTGCCGCATGCTGACGGGAACGCGGCGGCGACATACTTCACGCCGCCCTTCGGGTTCGTCAGCTTGAGGATGAGCATGTGCTCGGCGAGCCAACCTTCATCGCGCGCCATCACCGAAGCGATACGCAGCGCAAAGCACTTCTTGCCGAGCAGTGCATTGCCGCCGTAGCCCGAGCCGTAGCTCCAGATTTCCCTCGTTTCAGGGAAGTGCACGATCCACTTCTCTTCGTTGCACGGCCAGGCGACGTCTTTCTGGCCAGGCTGCAACGGCGCACCGAGCGTGTGCACCGCCGGCACGAAGAAACCATCCTCGCCGAGCTCATCGAGCGCGCCTTTGCCCATGCGTGTCATGATCCGCATCGAAGCGGCGACGTAACCGGAATCCGTGATCTCTACGCCGAGCTGCGAAATTTTTGAGCCCAGCGGCCCCATGCAGAATGGCACCACGTACATGGTGCGCCCACGCATGCAGCCATCGAACAGCGAACCCAGCTTGGAGCGCATTTCAGCCGGCGCCATCCAATTGTTCGTCGGGCCGGCGTCGATCTTGTTCTCGGGGCAGATGTAGGTCTGCTTTTCGACGCGGGCGACATCCTTCGGATCGGAGGCCGCATAGAAGGAGTTGGGGCGCGCTTCAGGGTTGAGCTGCTTCAGCGTGCCAGCCGCGACGAGTTCCCCCGTCAGACGCTTCCACTCAGCTTCCGACCCATCGCACCAATAGACGCGGTCCGGCTTGGTCAGCGCCGCGATTTCTTCGACCCAGGCAATCAGTTTTTTGTGCTTCGTCGGGGCGGGGTGCAGGCCGGCGATGTCTTTAGTCACGGAATCCCTCCAGGCGCCGGCGTCAGCGGCGCTCCAGTCGCGTTTCATCCCAAAGTGTTGTTGCGCGTCTTTATGTCAAACGCCTTCGCTGAACCACTGTGACGTACCCGCCCATACGCGAATGACACCGGTAGCAATCCGATTTGAAAGGCAGGTTTGCGTAGCTGACGTCCTCGAAATGATCAGACGGCAAGATCCTCGACCGGTTAACCCTGCGCCGTCGCCCAATCCGCGAGCACGCGGTCGAGAACCGAAAGCGGCACCGCGCCGTTCGCCAGCATCGTGTCGTGGAAGCTCTTGAGATCGAAACGCGCACCCAGCCTGTCGGTAGCTTGCTGCCGGATACGATTAATCGCCTGACGCCCGATCATGTAGGCGCACGCTTGGCCCGGCTGAACGCAATAGCGCTCGATCTCGGTCGTCACGGACGATTCCAAATCACCGGTGGCCTGCATCATCGATTGGATTGCCTGCTCGCGTGTCCAGCGCTTCGCGTGCAAACCCGTGTCGCAAACCAGACGCGACGCGCGGAACGTCGCCGATTGCAGATATCCAAGCCGGCCAAGGCGGTTGTTCTGATACGCGCCCAACTCGTCGGCGAGCTGTTCTGCATATAGGCCCCAGCCTTCGCTGAACGCGCTGAAGCCGAGCATGGCGCTGCGAATGAACGGTATCTCCCCCGATTCCTGTTGAATCGAAATCTGCCAGTGATGGCCTGGCACGCCTTCGTGATAATTCAGTGTGGGCAGTGTGAACTTCGGCCATTCACTCGTGTCGCGCAGGTTGATGAAGTAGGCGCCCGGCCGTGAGCCATCGAGCGCCGCGCGTTGATAGTAACCGCCAGGCGCACCGGCTTCGGTAAATGGCGGCACGCGGCGAATTTCCAGCTGCGCCCTCGCAAGCGTGTTGAACGCCCGCGGCATCATCGCGACGATCTCGCGGGTCTGCGCATTCAGATCGGCCAGAATCTGTTCGCGCCCTGCATCGGTGTTTGGGTAGAGCTGATCCGGGCGGCGCGAAATCTCCTGCACTCGCTCCGCCACGCTGCCGCGCGTCAACCCCTCTGCGCGCAGGATCGAATCCATCTCGCCGTTGAGCTGGGCGATGAGTTCGAGGCCAACATCATGGATTTCATCCGGCGACATCGTCGTGGTCGTGCGCGAAACCAGCGCCGCGGCATACATTTCAGCGCCGTGGGGCAAACGCCAAATGCCCGCATCATGCGTTGCATGCGGTCGAATGCGTTGCAGCGCTTCGATTTGGCGGTGCACAGCTGGGATGACGCCGTCGTTCACGGCTGCTTCGGTCCGCGAAATGTAACCAGCCCGCGCACTTTCGGGTACGCCTTGCGCTTCCGGTAAACGCCGCGCCAGCGACTGCACCAGCAAGTTCTGGCTGGCGCCGCCTTCGGCAAACCGCGTCAGTTGCCCAATCGCTTTGTCGATCACGAAGTCGGGCGGGATAACACCGGCATTAGCATCCTCGGCGATGATCGCGGCTTCCGCATCAAGTTGGCCGACAAAGCCGTTCACGCGGCGGACATAGCCTTCGACTTCATCGGCCGTGCGCAACGGATGCTGTTCGTTCAGGAAATTCGGCATTGAGCGATAAATGCCGGTGAGTTGCGTCACAACATAAGGCGCACCCGCGCCGCCACCGACCTCAAATGCCGCGCTTGCGAGGTTGTTCGACCACGCCGTCGTGACGACGTCGTACGTCACCTTATCACGCGCCGGCAGCGCCTCGCGATTTATCGTCTGTAGTTCATTCAATGACGCCCGCGTTTGCTCTCGCGCTTCGCGCGCGGCCTGCTTTGAGGCGTCGCTGACTTGGTCAATGAAGTGATAGCCCGCCCGTTCTTCGGTCAGGCCAAGGCTGGTGCAGCGCTCGGGAGATCGCCGCAGCGAATTTGCGACGGCGCGATCGAGCACCGCATTCATCCGCGCGACTGGGTCAGCGGCGCCGCCGGCATTGGTCGCGCCGTCTGACGCGCAACCTGCTAAAACCGCGGCGCTCGCCGCACCTGCGCCAAGAACGATGCGGCGTGAGATCTGCATGACTTGTCCCCGTATTGCTTGCCTGCACTTTAGCGTCGCAATTCGGCGTCTCAATCAGCGCGCGACGAATCTCTAGAGTTTGAAGCCCGCGACAACGGGAACATGATCGCTCGGTCGCTCCCATGAACGCACCGGAACATGGATATGAAACGCTGGCGCTTGTGAGGTCACAGCGACGTCGGCTGTCGCCCAGATGTGATCGAGCCTGCGGCCGCGATTGTTCTTCGTCCAATCGGGGCTGCGATAGCTCCACCAGGTGAAGAGTTTTTCCGGGTCGGGCCTATGCGCGCGCGCCAGATCGACGAAACCGCCGAGATCGCGCACCGCGTTCAGTCGATCCGTTTCGCCCGGCGTGTGCGAAACCACGTTCAGCAATTGCTTATGGCTCCAAACGTCAAACTCCCCCGGCGCCACGTTGAGATCGCCCACCAACACTGTCGGCGTCTTGCCTTTGCGCTTCTTGTAGAGCGTCTTCATTTTGTCGAGCACGTTGAGCTTGTGGACGAACTTCGGGTTCGTCAGCTCCGGCACATCCGCGCCCGCCGGCACATAGAGATTGTGCACCTCCACGCCATCGATCAGCGCCGCTGCGATGCGCGCTTCTTTCTTCGGGCAAATCGCTGGCGCTTCCACCGGCTCCAGCTTCACACGTGAAACAATGGCGACGCCGTGCCAGCCCTTCTGGCCGGCCACGTGCATGTGCTCGTAGCCTGCCTCTTTGAACGCCTTCGCCGGAAACTCGCCGTCCCGGCATTTGATTTCCTGCAGGCAAAGTACGTCAGGCTTCGCTTCCCCCAGGAAGCGGCACACCATGCCAATGCGCAGCCGCACGGAGTTGATGTTCCAAGTCGCGATTTTCAGCATCGGAGCGTGTGTGCCGCCTTGGCCCGAAAATACAAAGAGGCCCGTTCGCAGTCCGCGACCGGGCCTCCGTGTTGCGCCTTGAGGGGGCGCAGTTTCGCCGGCAGGGGAGTCCGGCAAAGCTGCCGCGCTGGATCTGTCAGCGGGGGGATGACGCCATCCAGGGGGATGAGCGGCGGCTCACGTTGCATATACGCCACACAGGCGAAAAAATCAAGGATTTGCTAACTAAATTCCTTGCCTAGCTTCGCCTCAATTCGATTACGGGCGCCGCCGGTTGGAAAGGACATCCTCCAGCCTAAATAGGCTTCGGTCGAAGCTTGCCGGCTGAGTGATGTCCGAAAGCGTGATCCGCGTGCGGGCGCCGGTTGCGTCGATGACGTCCCAGGAGCGGAGTTCGGCGTTGGGACCATAGAACTGAAGCGTGATCTGGCCATCAGTTTGGCCTGCGCGATCCCGCGCGGTGATCAACAGCCACGGTCCGGCGCGCGAAACGCGCAACACGCGAGCGTCGCGCTCAAGATTGATGGTTTGGCCAAGAATAATGTTGAGCGGCGTCGAACGGATCGGCGTGCGTTCGGTCGTACGCAATTCGGTGTCGCGCATGGAGACAACGCTGCCGTCGGCAACGATAAGCAAGGTCGCTGGCGGATCGTATTCAAAACGTAGACGCCCAGGCCGTTGCAGGTAGAACATTCCGGTCGCGCGCGCGCCGCCCGGCGATTGCTGCACGAAACGGCCTTGCAGGCGCTGCACTGCATTGAGCGAACGGTTGGCGAGCGCCAATCCCTCGGCTCGCGCCGCGTCTTCTAGGACGGTTGGAGTCGCCTGTTGCGCATAGGCAAGGGGTGCAAGCATGAGGGCCGAAAGGCCCAAAAGAGCGAAGCGTCTGTTCATGTGGGTCATCTGCCGGAAACGCATGGCGGAAAAAAGGGTTCGCTTTGCCCAGAATTGGTCTTTTCGCCTCAGGTTCGGTTCATCTAAACCCCCGATGGGCTTGGCTTCGGTGGCCGGCAAGCGCTTGATTGCGCAATCGATTGGCAGGGGCGGCTAAGCATGTTCGGCGATATGACGCGGGAGCTCCCCTCGATCGGCTGGGCCGGGTTCCTCGATACCGACGCGCTCACGCAATCGTTTTTGGCGCTGATCCTCGCGACCCTCCTTGGCGCAGTGATCGCCTTTCACCCAACCACGGCGCGCACGGTGGATACTCGCGCAGAGGCTGAACTGCCGAAGGTGCTGATCATGTACGCGCTCGTCGGCGCGGTGGTCGGTGAAATAGTGCTCGAATACGGCATGGTTGTCGGCTTCGTTATTTTCGGGCTCGGCGGCCTCATGCGCTTCCGCACCGACGCCGCTTCAACTCGCGACACCGGCCGGCTCATCATGGTGACGCTGATTGGTTTGATCGCCGGCTTGAACCTGCCGCACTTCGCGGTGATGGCGACGATCTTTTCGTGGGTGCTTATCTACATCTTTGACGGCCACCCCGTCTGCGAGCTTGAAATCAACGAGGTCCCAAAAGGCAAAGTGCGGGAAGCTTCCGACGCCTATCGTGTCACGCTCGCTGCGCTCGGTTGCAAGCTGATCAGCGAATATCGCTCCTTTGGTAAGAACCGCATCAACTTCGTCATCCGGGCGCCGCGCAACAAGACGCAGGCAGAGCTCACAGCGGCGTTGTGCGAACAAGTGCCGCCAGAGTTGCGTGGCGAACTCGATTGGGAAGTTGAATAGGGCCTAGGCCCTGAATGCGCTCACAAGGTGGGCGGCGTCGACATCTGCGAGATCGTGCTGGCCTGCATACCAAACCCCAACAGCGACAAGTGCAGCAACGGCCGCAATTGCACGCACCAAACCGGTTGAGCGGCGCTTCTGCTGCGGAACTGGTTCCTGCAAAGCGACGAAGCCGGTTCGAGCTGGCCTCTGCCTGCGGCGCGGCGCTGGGGCCGGCGTGACAAGCTCCAGAACCGGGAGCGGCGCCGCCTCCGCTTTGGCCGCTACCTTTATTGGCGTTGGTTGTGATGCGGGTTCGTGGCCAGTCAGCATCGAGGCCAGCATGTCGAGTTGCAGCGCCGCTTTTGAATCGGGCGCAGCCTCATAGATCGTCTGGCCGTCCATCTCTGCCGAGGCGAACAGTTCGGGCTCGAAAGCGAAGGACAGGAGTGGCTTAACGCGAATGGCTTCGGTGAAATCCTTCTCCGGAATCTCGGGGCGTTTCGGCGCGCCGCTCATTGAGATCACGACATTTGGCGCGCTCACCTTGTCGCGTTCGGAGCGCAGCAATTTCAGCATATTGTCGGCGTTACGCAGGCTCGCGAGATCGGGCCCGGCCACGATGATCACCTCGTCGGCCTCGCGCAAAGCCGCACGCACCCACGGCTCCCAAGCATGCGGCAAGTCCATGACGACATAGGTCGCTGTGCGGCGGACATTGGCGATCAGCTGATCGAACGCCGCCGGTTCGATCTCGAGTTCGGCGGTTGTGACGGGGGCAGGGAGCAATTGCAGATTTGGCGTCGGCAAAAGCAACGCTGAAGCCAAAGCGCTTTCACAATCTTCGGCGTCGGCGACATCGCGCACAGAAAGACGGATGTCTTGGCGGAAGCTTGCCGCCGCCGACCCGAACGAAAGATCGAGATCGACCAGCGTTGTTTTTTGCCGCTGCCGTTCGGCGATCGACCAGGCGATGTTTCGCGCAATCGTCGAAGCGCCAATGCCGCCGCGGGCGCCAATAACGGCGATGGTCTTGGCGGTTTCGACATCGGCGAACAGGGCGCAGAGCGAACGGGCGATATCGCCGGCTTTTGCTGGGGGCACGATATAGTCACTGACGCCACGGGCCGCGAGTTCGCGCAGCAAAGCGATATCGTTTACGGCGCCGAGGATGACGATGCAGGCTTTGGGGGCGACGGCCCGGACCCGATCCAGGGCCGCGAGCATGGCTGCGCCATCGAGAGTGGTGTCCAGCAAAAAGAGATCTGCGTGCCCATGGGCGATGGCCGCATCGATGCCGCCTCTGGAAATATGCATATCGGTGCGGGCCAATCGTTGGTCGGCGGCGAGTTCGCGCATCAGGGCTTCGGCTTCGGGGCGATCCCAGGCAGCGAAGATCGAAATGGCTGGAAGCGGGCGATCCTTTGGGGGCGGGGCTTCGACAATTGGCGGAGCGACAATGGGTTCGGGTTTTGTCGCCACTTGCGCTGGGGCGCTGAAAACCGGCTCGTCTTCGAATTCGGGCGGATCGAAAGGCGCTTCGTCCTGATCGGCAAACAGCGTTTCTTCGTGTTCAGCCTCGCATTCAGCCAAGCCGAAAATATCATCGGCTGGCGGCGGCTCGAACGGGGCTTCGTCTTCGTCGCGGCACTGGAGGACATCGCCGGCGGTGAGTTCGAGCGCCGGGGCATATTTAGCCCGATGGCGGGCGCGGGTTCTGGCTCTTTGAGCGGAGATCAAGTCGCACGTCTACCGTCTTCAGAATGGCCCCCGCGGACCAATCTGGCGGCGAAATCTTGCGAACTCGTCAGTAAGGAAAGTGAACGCGCCGTTTAGGCTGAGCTGAAGCGCGGCCGCCATCGTCGTTCGCCGCAGGCTCGAAACGCGCTGAAGCGATCGACACGGTCGCGCGCTTCAGGCGGAGCGCGGAGAATTTCGCGCAAGCGATGCGGCGTGGCGTGGAGACGCGCAGCGAGGCGGCGCGCATAAGGCGCGGGATCGTTGAACACGCGCTGTAGAGCTTCGTAGCGCCAGGCGAGCGGCCAGGCGGAGCGGAAGACAAGCGGCTTCAAATCGCGCTCATGCACCCAGAAGCGATCTTGCCGGCGGATTGGTTTGCCGCGCGGCGCGGCCTGAGCCCGCCGGCGGCAGGCAAACCTCGCGCGAGGCGCGGGGCGCTCTTCGCGGAAGATGAAGATCGGTTCGCCGGGCAGAGCGCCGAGTTGCCGCAGGCGTTCGAGACGCTTTGCGGCCGCAAGCCCTGGCTTTCTTGGTTTTGGCGTGCGCGGGCTTGGCGCGAACATGCGGAAGCTGACGCGCCAGGCTTCGGGCTTATCGGCCCAGAACGCGTAGAGCTTCAGTTTGCGTGGCCGGCGCGGCCGCAGCAGCGGGCGCGTATTGGGTTTGGGATAGGCCGCCGCTTCGATCAGGATGAGCCGCCGCAGCATCGCTTCGGCTGAGCGCAGCCACGACGCCATCTGTGCGTGCGCCTTGCCTGTCAGCGTGTGCCGCGCCGCGACCGCTGCGGGATCGCCGAACAGCACGTGCAATGTGCGCAAAAACGCCCCAGCAATGCGCCAGAGGGCGAGGGGCGCTGTTCGCGTTGAGGATACGGGACTGAGGCTCATGGGACCGGCGCGATGATACGGCCGGTGCAGGAGGGGGCGGATAGATTTTCAGCTCCCATCCATCGGTGCTTGCCGATGGTGTTCCCTCGGGGCGCGCTGATGGACTTTGTGAGTAAGAGCGCCTATGTGAGGTCCATCGATCCTCGTCGCGTTACGCTCTGATCCACGCTGTCGCGCCGGATGTTTGCTGTTCTCTTCGAAATATCGCTGCTCGCCGTGGAAGGTCCACGCGAGCCATCTAATCTAGGAGACGGCGACATGGCTGCCGGTACAGTAAAGTTCTTCAACGGCCAAAAAGGCTTTGGTTTCATCGCGCAAGAGGGCGGCGGCAAGGATGTGTTCGTGCACATCTCGGCAGTTGAGCGCTCGGGTCTTTCCGGTTTGGCGGATGGCCAGAAGGTGACGTTCGACCTCGAGAAAGACCGTCAGGGCCGCGATTCCGCAGTTAATCTGAAGACGGCGTAGGTTATGGCGATCATCGATCGCATCCCCGAGCTTTCCCTGAAAGAGCTGGAAAACCTGCAGGCGAACGCGGTTCGTTTGCAGGAAAGCGGCTCGGCGGCGCAGCAGAAGCAAGCTGAAGAGCTTTTGCCGCTGCTCAGCACTGCGCTGGAAGAGCGCCGGGCGGAGAAGACGGCTGCGCAGGTTGAGACGCGGCGCGCGAACACGGAAAAGCGTGCGAGCGCGCGCAAGAAGGCGAAAGCCAACTAAGGCGTACGGCCTCAGCGACCAAGCGAAACGGCGGCGCCTTTGTGGACGCCGCCGTTTCTATTTGTGCGCTGGATGTAACGAGAGGGCCTAATCCTCGTCCACGGTGTCCACGAGGATGTCACGTTTCCCGGCGGCGTTCGCTTCCGAGATAATCCCCGCCTTTTCCATCTTCTCGATGAGGGTGGCGGCGCGGTTGTAGCCGATCTGCAAGCGGCGCTGCAGGTAAGACGTGCTGGCCTTGCGGTCGCGTTGAACGATTTCGACGGCGCGGTCGAAGAGTTCGTCACCGCCGCCTTCGCCGTCGGCGAACAATTCCGGATTGTCTTCGTCGTTGCCGTTTTCGTTCGGCTCGGCGGTGACGTCTTGGCGATATTGCGGCGCGCCTTGCGCCTTCAGCATGTCGACGACGCGTTCGACTTCAGCGTCGGTGACGAACGGCCCATGCAGACGGCGGATGCGGCCGCCGCCGGCCATGAACAGCAAGTCGCCCTGGCCGAGGAGTTGTTCGGCGCCTTGTTCGCCAAGGATGGTGCGCGAGTCGATTTTCGACGTGACCTGATAGGAGATACGGGTCGGGAAGTTGGCCTTGATCGTGCCGGTGATGACGTCGACCGAGGGGCGTTGCGTCGCCATGATGACGTGGATGCCTGCGGCGCGCGCCATTTGCGCGAGACGCTGCACGGCGGCTTCGATTTCCTTGCCGGCCGTGATCATCAGATCGGCCATCTCGTCGATGACGACGACGATGTAGGGCATCGGCTCTAAGGGAAGCTCGCGGGTTTCGTAGATCGGCTCGCCGCTGGTGGGATCGAAGCCCGCATGCACCGTGCGTTCGAGCTTTTCGCCGCGCTCAAGTGCGTCAGCGACGCGCTCGTTGTAGCCGGTGATGTTGCGCACGCCGAGCTTGGCCATGCGGCGATAGCGATCTTCCATCTCGCGCACGGTCCATTTGAGCGCGACGACGGCTTTCTTCGGATCGGTCACGACCGGGTGCAGCAGGTGCGGGATGCCCTCGTAGACGCTGAGCTCCAGCATCTTCGGGTCGATCATGATGAAGCGGCACTCGTCCGGCGTGTGCTTGTACAAGAGCGACAGGATCATCGCGTTGATGCCGACCGACTTGCCCGAGCCGGTGGTGCCGGCGATGAGCAGGTGAGGCATCTTGGTGAGGTCGGCGGCGAAGGGATCGCCTTCGATGGTCTCGCCAAGCGCAAGCGGCAGATCGCCCTGCGTGCCGGCGAACGACGATGAATTGAGCAGCGAACGCAGGAAAACGGTTTCGCGCTTCACGTTCGGCAGTTCGATGCCGATGGCGTTGCGGCCCGGAATGACGGCGACGCGGCAGGCGGTGGCGCTCATGGAACGGGCGATGTCGTCGCTGAGGCCAATGACGCGTGAGGATTTGACGCCGGCCGCCGGTTCGAACTCGAACAGGGTGACGACGGGGCCGGGGCGGGCGGAGAGCACTTCGCCCTGCACGCCGAAATCGGCGAGCACGCCTTCGAGCTGACGCGACATGGCGTGCAGCGTTTGCGCATCGGTTTGGGTGACGCGCTGCTTCGGCGTGCTGAGCAGATCGGTGTCGGGCAGATCGAAGTCGCGGCCGAACGCCATCGACGCGTGCTGACGCTCGCGTTTCGCAGGTTTCGGGCGCTGCTCGTAGGTGCGTTGGCGGGCTTCGGCCGGTTCACGCGTAGGCGGCATCGACCGCTGCGGGCGTGGACGCGGGCGCGGCGCGTCTTCGTCGTCGCGATGCGCAATCGGCGCGCGGCGATAGGACGTTTCCTCTTCCAAAGGTTCGCGGCGCGTCTTCTCCGAGACGTAGCCGATGGCGCGTTGTGTGGCCTGGGCGCTGCCTTGCACGGTGCGGCGCACGACGGCGCCGGCGTTGCGCACGTCTTGCGGGCGCACTTGGAACGACCAGCCGACGAACAGCAGACCTGCGATGGCGCAGACAATGCCGGTCAGCACTTGCGGGAAGGGCAGGCCGGGCATCGAGGCAAGGCCGCTAATGATGCTGGCGATGGCGTCGCCGAACATGCCGCCGAAGCCTGTGGCGAGCGGCCAGCCCTCAGGTGTTGGGATCGTGGTTGCAGCGGCGGCGAGCAGCATGATGCCGCCGCCGGCTGCGCCGATGCGGCGCTTGTCGATGCGCGCAACGAGCTGGCGGCGCATGACGCGCATCACGCCAGCGGCAAGCATCGCGGCAAACAGCAAGGGCGCAGCGGCGCCAAGCGCTTGAATGGCGAGATCAGCGAGCATCGCGCCAGGGCCGCCGAACAGATTGTGCGGCACGCCGTCAGCAGCAGTGTTGAGGCTCGGATCTTCCGGCGAATAGGTCAGCACCGCGCCTAAACCATACGCGCCGATGACGCCGCAGCCGACGGCAAGCGTCGCGCGCTTCAAAGCCAGGCGCGCAGCGGCTGAAGAGGTCGCGGCGGGGATTCTTCCCCGTTCGTTGTAGGCGTCGTCGGTCATTAACTTTGTTCGCTCGCTAAGGCGCCGAATTTGAAGGTGGAATGTTGGCTCTCCCGGTAAACGAGCGATGAAGATTCAGATGCGAACGGGGTTACCGGCGCATTCATCTGCGTCTGAGGAAGTTCCGATTAACGTTGGTAAAAAGAAAGAGCGCGGATCGAAACGATCCGCGCTCTAAAGGTGGGAGGAGTTGCGTTGCCGTTAGTTGTGGTAGGCGACCTCGCCGTGCTCGGCGTAGTCGACGCCCTCAGCTTCAACTTCTTTGCTGACCCGTCCGCCGGTGAGACCGCGTGCGATCACCCAGACGATGAGCGAGCCGACGCCCGACCAGACAAGTGTTACCAGCACGCCTTTGGCTTGTGCGATCACTTGCGGAACGATGCCTGGATAGACGGCTGCGCCGCCCGCTGCGTAGTCGACGATGCCAGCGCCGCCGAAGGCTGGGTTGACGACGATGCCGGTGCCGATGGCGCCGACGATGCCGCCAATGCCGTGGATGCCGAAGACGTCGAGGCTGTCGTCGTACTTGAGCCAGCTCTTCAAGGCCGAGCAGGCGAACAGACAGATCGGACCAACAACGAGGCCGAGGATGAGCGCGCCGACCGGGCCCGCAAAACCGGCAGCAGGTGTCACCGCAACGAGACCAGCGACCGCACCTGAGGCGAGGCCCAAGAGGCTTGGCTTGCCCTTGGTCACCCACTCGGTGAGCGTCCACGACAGCGCCGCACCTGCTGGCGCGACGAAGGTGTTGATGAGGGCAAGCGCTGCGTACGAGTTCGACTCAAGGTTCGAGCCTGCGTTGAAGCCGATCCAGCCGAACCACAGCAGGCCCGTGCCGAGCACGGTGAAGGTGAGGTTGTGCGGCGGCATCGGCTCTTTGCGATAGCCGGTGCGTGAGCCAAGCAGCAGCGCGCCGATAAGAGCGGCAACGCCGGAATTGATGTGGACGACGGTGCCGCCGGCGAAGTCGAGCGCGCCGAAGCTCCAGATAAGACCGGCGCCCGAAGCCAAAGCTTCGGCGTTGGCGGGATCAGAAGCCATGATCGGGCCGCCCCACCACCAAACCATGTGCGCCATCGGATAATAGACGATGACGGGCCACAGGATCGAGAAGACGACGATGGTGCTGAACTTCACGCGTTCGGCAACGCCGCCAAGCACAAGTGCGGCGGTGATGCATGCGAAAGTCATCTGAAACGCGACGAACGTCAGCTCAGGAATGGCGACGCCGACGGAGAAGGTCTCAACCAAAGTGTTGGTGTCGACGCCGGTTAGAAAGACTTTGCTCAAGCCGCCGACAAAGCGATTCAAGCCGCCGCCATCAGTGAAGGCGAGCGAGTAGCCGACCAAGAGCCACATCACCATGCCGATGGCAGTGACGACGAAGACCTGGCTCAGCATCGAGACCATGTTCTTCGCGCGCACCAGGCCGCCATAGAAGAGGGCAAGGCCCGGGATGATCATCAGCAAGACGAGGACAGTGGAGACAAGCATCCAGGCGGTGTCGCCTTTGTCGACGGTTAGCTCCGGTGCTGGGGCCGCAGTCTCTTCGACGGTGACCGTCGTAGCGGTTGTGTCCGGAGTAGTGGTTTCAACCACTGCCGTTGTGTCCTGCGCAAACGCGACGTCCGGCGTCATTGCGCCGAGCGCCGCCGCGCCCACTAGCGCTAGCGCCGCCAAACGCAGCGAGCGCCATAGCCCCTTGGTTTTTGTCATTGCCCCGCTCCTCAAACGATCGAAGCGCCGATTGGTCGAGGCGCCGGGCGATCCGGCAAGCTCATGGGCGGCCGTCTTTGTGCACTGCAGCAGGTTCGCTCAAAAAAGCGGCGCCCTGCCTTTTGCTTACGCGCCAGCGGGCCGCATCGACGTTGCGGCTGACGCGGAGGTATCGTGCGGCATGAGCAATGAACGCCAAAAAACTCGGGGTTTCGATGCTGACGTGATCCTCTCGGGCGGCGGCTTGGTGGGGCAGACGCTGGCTCTGGCGCTAGATCAGGCGGGCTTGTCCGTGGCCGTGATCGATGCGTCGAAGCCCTCGGACACGCTGGCGCCGGCGTTTGATGGACGCGCGTTCGCGATTGCTTTCGCCTCGTACCGGATGTGGCGCGCGCTTGGGCTGGGCGATCAGCTCGATGAAGTCGCGCAGCCGATCGAGCAGATTATGGTGACGGACGGCAAACTAGGGCGCGGGCCATCGCTGCTGCACCTGCATTTTGACCGCGCCGAGATGCGCGACACCGATGAGCCGCTGGGGTTGATGCTCGAAGCGCGTCACGTGCGGCTGGCGCTCGATAGCGGCGTCAAGGCGCGGTCGAGCATCAAGATGATTCAGCCGATGTCGGTGAGCGCAATCGAGCGCGACCCGGCGGGCGCGACGGTGACGCTTGCGGATGGCGCAAAGCTGCGTGCGCCGTTGCTGGTCGGCACCGATGGGCGGCGTTCGTTTGTGCGCGGCGCTGTCGGCATTCGCACGATCGGCTGGGACTATCCGGTTACTGCGATCGTCGCGACGATCCAGCACGAGAAAGCGCACGATGCGGTGGCGCATGAGTTCTTCCTGCCGAATGGGCCGTTCGCGATCCTTCCGTTGAAGGGCAATCGCTCGAACATTGTTTGGGCAGAACCGCGAGCGGCGGCGGAAGCCTTGCTCAAGATGGACGAGCAGGATTTCTTGGCGGAGCTGACGAAGCGCTTCGGCACATTCTTGGGTGAGCTTGCGCTTGAAGGACCGCGCTTTGCCTATCCGCTCTCACTGCAGATGGCGGAGCGGATGATCGATCAGCGCGTCTGCCTGGCGGGCGATAGCGCGCACGGCATTCATCCGTTGGCGGGGCAGGGCCTCAATCTGGGCTTGAAGGATTGCGCGGCGTTGGCGGAGTGCATTGCCGATGGCGTCGCGCTCGGGCTCGATCCTGGCGATGTCTCGATCTTGGAGCGCTATCAACGCTGGCGGCGCTTCGACAATGTAACAATGGCGTTAGGCATGGAGTTCTTCGACAAGCTCTTCTCCAACGACATCACGCCGCTACGCGCGGCGCGGACATTGGGCCTTGCTGCGGTGAACGCTGTCGGGCCGGCGCGGCGTTTCTTCATGAAATACGCCGGCGGCGGAGCAGGCGACTTGCCGAAACTTCTGCGCGGGGAAAGTCTGGCGGCTTAACTAAACGACAGGTTCGCGAACTGCGCGTGTGATCTTCAGCTTAGCCCGCGCCGGTGTATTTTCGGCGCATGCGGGTGGTGTTCATCTTCATCGTCATTTGCGTGCTGCTCGGCCTCACCGTGCCGGTGACCTTCGCTGTGCGGTGGTGGATGGATGGGCAAAAGGTGTTGGCGCAGGCCGAGCGCGACGGGTCGCTCTGGACGCCTAGAAGCAACCGGCTGACTGTGATTGAGCGCACCGTCGCGATGGATCAGTTTCGCGACACGTGGCTCACGCATGCCGCGCCATGCCGGACGTTGGCGTTCATGTGGTTCGACATCACCGACCAACATCCGCCGCAGGGCATGCCGGTTTCGCAGCGGCTCGCAACCAACTTGGCTCCCGAGCGCCGCGAGACGTCCATCCGTTGGCAGATCAGACGGCTCATCGTCGCGTGCCAGTTGGAGCAGCGTTACAACGATCGCCAGCTGTTGCGTTTGTATTTGGCGCACGCGTATTTCGGGCGTGATGCGGAGGGCGTAGAAGCCGCCGCCCAGCTCATTTTCGACAAGCCGAGCGTCGCGCTCAATGACGAAGAGGCGGCAAAGCTTGCAGCCTTGCTGCGCGGCCCTGGCTTGCGATCGCGGCCGGACGAATGGGCCGCGCGGGCGCAGGCGATACAAGAGCGTGTCGCCGCACCGGCGCATTAGTCTCTTTGGGCGAGAGTTTCGCAGTTCGGGCGTCGCGCCAGGTGAGCGCGCGATTGTTATGAAGCGGCGCGCTGATAGCGTGTTTTTGGGCCGATAATGTCAGCTGAAGCTACGGAACCGGGTACAGCGGAGTTGCCGCTGGCCGTCGATCTCGACGGCACACTGATTCATGGCGACACGTTTTTTGAATCGATCCTCTCCTATCTGGGGAGCAATCCGCTGGGCGTGATTGCGCTGGCGGGCTGGTTCACGAAGGGACGGGCGTTCGTAAAGGCAAAGCTCGCGGACTACGCGCCTAAGGCCGATGAGATCCCTTACGATCAGCGTTTGCTGACGTGGCTGCGCGAGGAGAAGGCGCGCGGGCGCCGCCTCGCGTTGGCGACGGCGACGGATCGCAGAATCGCCGATGCAATCGCGGCGCACGTTGGTTTGTTCGATGATGTGTTCGCGTCGGATGGCGTGACCAATCTGAAATCGGCGCGCAAAGCGGAGGCGCTGAGCGCGGCATATCCGGATGGCTTCGTCTATGCCGGCAATGAGCTGGCGGATCTGGAGGTCTGGGCGCAGGCGAAAGGGGCGGTCGTCGTCAATGCCGACAGCACGCTTCAGTATCGCGCGGCGGCGCTGACAAAAGTCGAGCGTGTGTTGCCGGACCAGCGCGATGCGCGCAAGGAACTGGAGAGAGCGCTTCGGCCCCGACAATGGGTGAAGAACATTCTGGTGTTCATTCCGCTGATCGCGGCGCAGGGCTGGGCCGATATCGAAGGGTGGAAGAGCGCATTCCTGGCGTTCGCGGCGCTCTGCTGTGCGGCGTCGAGCGTCTATTTGTTCAACGACGCGCTCGACATTCCGGCCGACCGGAGACACCCGCGCAAGCGCAACCGGCCGTTCGCGAGCGGCGCGTTATCGCCGGCGCGCGGAATTCTTGTCGCCATCGGCTTGGCGTTCGCGGCGCTGCTGATTGGCTGGGCGGCGAATGTCGTGACGCTGACTTTGGCTTATATGGCGCTCTCGAGCCTCTACACGGTGTGGATGAAGCGGCTGGTGGTGGTCGATATCTTCGTCCTTGCGTCGCTCTATGGCCTGCGTGTGCTGTTGGGCGGCGAGGCTTCCGTGCATCCGGCGTCATCGTGGATGCTGGCGTTTTGCGGGTTCTTCTTCTTGAGCTTGGCGCTGGTGAAGCGGGTTACCGAGATCGAAGGCGCGCCGGAAAATATTCGCCGTGGCTACAGGATCGAGGATGCGCCGATCCTGAAGGCGATGGGCGTCGGCTCAGCGTTCGCGGCGAGTTTGGTGTTGGCGCTCTACGTACAGAGCGACGCGGCAGTGTTTACCTACGATGCGCCGATGTGGCTTTGGCTGCTTCCGGGGGCGGTCATCTTTTGGCTCTGCCGCGTGTGGCTGCTGACCGGGCGTGGCGAGATGCCAGACGATCCGGTCGTGCATGCGGTGGGCGATCGGATGTCACTGGTGATGGCGCTGGTGGCGGCGCTCGCGTACGCGGCGGCGGTGCTGTTCTGAAAAAGGCGAACGGCGCCGAGGGGGAGCAATCCTCGACGCCGTTCTATTTCCAGGCCGCGCTTATGGGCCAAAGATCGTGCTGCTTGGGAGCTTAAGCGACGATCTGCGCGGCTTGGGTCATCACGCTGATGGCAACCGGAGCAAGCACGGCGCAAGCAGCGATGAGGGCGAAAAACTTGGTCATTTGAGTTGATCTCTGAATGGGTTGTTGGGGTGATCGCTCAGGCGACCATTTGGGCGGCTTGGTGCATCGTCGCGAAGGCCACCGGGGCCAACAGCAGCGCCGCCAACATCAGGGAATAAAACTTGGTCATTGCTCTTGCTCCTTTTTTGGATGGGGCCGTTGCCCCGTTCCGATGAGGAGAAGGTAGCGAAGGGTTAGGGATGTCGCTGTGACGGGCGTCACAGGAAGCAAAGCGCGCGCTGCGATGGTTCGTGATTGGCTCGAAGCCGACATTGCGCGATCCGTCCCGCTGGGCTTGGATCGACGCCAGGGGGCTTCATGCGACGGTGGCGGGCAATACTGGTAGCGGCACCGCTGGCGATGCAGGTCGGTTGCCAACATGCGCAGGGTTCTAATGGAGTCGGCGCGGGGGCCGCAGCACCCATCGAGTGCGCACATGTCCCTGGCCTTATTGATGGCCCATATGTTGGTGACGAGATTACCGCCCGGCAGATTGCCACCGCCGTGATCCACGGAATGGAGCGTCGAGAAGGAATGGATAGCCGTGCGCGCGACCGACAGTATGACCTTCACGTAGATGACGGTGGCGACCACTGGGTCGTCTTCCAATCCATGCACGGCTACCCACGACGCCAAGGCGACGCATTGATCGTGATGGCTGGTGGTGGCGGACTAGAAATGGAAATCGCGAAGTGCGACGGGTCGATCACCCATTTGCACTGGTCGAGATAAATTACCGCAAACGGCGAGATCACGTCATTCCGTTGAACGCTTAGCCGCTGACCGCCATTGAGAGAGTAGGCCGGTCGCAGAAACTGTCGTACTTACGAGTGCGGGGTAGCTCATGCCAAAAGTGTCGATCGCGTTCTTTTTGGTGGCTTCTATATTCGGTCTCGGGGGAATGGCCTGGGGCGGCTATATGGGCGCGCTCGAAGACTTCACTTGGAGAGATGCGCATGCGCATCTCAATCTGGTCGGCTGGACCACTCTTGCGTTGATGGGGACGTTCTATTCGCTGTGCGGCGCCGCGCGCCCGAAGGTGCTTTCCTGGATCAACTTTTCGCTCTCCACCATCGGCGTGATGATCTTTGTTCCGGGTTTGGCGATGATTGCATCGGGCGCACCGGACGCTCTGATGTTTGTCATTCCAGGATCGCTCATTGTCATGTTGGGAATGGCGACGTTCCTGGCGTCAGTCATTACAGTTTTCATCCGCAAACCAACTCAATGACCGCTTCCGGCGAAATCCTGACCAAGATTCCGCGCCATTGCGCGGGCGGCGCAGGCGATGAATCGGGCAGGCGTCAAATCGTGTGCTAGGGTGCGTTCATGAGCGCGCCGACCACACGATACGCCTATAGCGACGATGTCTGCATCGCCTACCAAGCTACCGGCAAGGGTCCGCCCGATGTGATTTGGGCGCCAGGCACGATGTCCCATCTCGACATGGACTGGGAACATCCGCGCCGCGCGATGTTCTTTGAGAAGTTCTCAAAATTTTGCCGCCTGATCCGTTTCGACAAACGCGGCACTGGCCTCTCGGATCGGCCGACAAAAATGGCGACGCTCGAGGAACGCACTGACGACATTCGAGCCGTCATGGATGCAATGGGGCTGCAGCGCGCGCATCTGTTCGGCGGCTCCGAAGGCGGCTCAATGGCGTGCATGTTCGCGGCCATGTATCCCGAGCGGGTGCAGTCGCTGATTGTCTGGGGCGCGCAGGCAAAGTGGCTCAACACGCCCGATCATCCCTGGGGACAAACGCGCGAAGAGCACGAGGCGATGCTCGAGCTGATCCATGATGGCTGGCCAACTGTCGAATACGTGGTGGGCCCTGGCGCGGGCCTCGGCCCTGACGCCGATCCGGCCGTCGTGGACATGATGCTGCGCTACATGCGTGCTGCCGCAAGTCCTTCCGCCGTTCGTGCCTACGAAGCGATGAACGCGGAGATCGATACACGCCCGATTTTGCCAACCATACGCGCGCCGACCATGGTCATGAACCGCACCGGCGATCCGGTCGCGATCGCTGACGCCGCCCGCGACATGGCGGCCCGCATTCCCGGCGCTATCTTCAAGGAATACCCAGGAGACAGCCACAGCGCGATGCTCGACGACATGGATGTCGTTCTCTCCGATATCCAGGAATTCGTTACCGGCGAACGGCCAGTGGATTCCAATGATCGTGTTTTGGCGACGGTTATGTTTGTCGATGTCGTGGGTTCTACCGAGCATATGGCGAAAATTGGCGACGCTGCATGGCGTTCGACGCTCAATTCCTATTACGCCATCGTGCGAAAGGCGTTGGCCCGGCATCGCGGCAAAGAAGCCAACTCCGCCGGCGACGGCATGCTTGCGACATTCGACGGTCCGGCGCGAGCCGTGCGCTGTGCGCTAGAGATTACGCAAGCTGTAGGGCAGATCGGTTTGGAAGTTCGAGCCGGCGTTCACATCGGGGAGTGCGAACTGATGGGAGAAGATGTGGGCGGCATGGCCGTCCACATCGGCGCGCGCATCCTGAGCAAGGCCTCTCCGAGCGAAGTTCTTACCTCTGGCACGGTGAAGGATCTGGTCGCTGGTTCTGGACTGCGTTTTGAAGCACGGGGAGTCGAATCCTTGAAAGGCGTCCCCGGCGAATGGCCGCTCTTTGCCGCGCGATGAGCGTGTGGTCCGAGTTTGGCGTCATCGCCGATGGCGGACCGCCGGGTGCGCACATTTGACTTAGCCGCACTTGCTGCGAGACTTGTTGGCCAAGCTCAGCGGAGGTTGTGATGGCCATCCAAATTCGAACCCTTGAGGGCGTCGGCGCGGAAATCACCGCGGTTGATCTTCGCGAACTTTCAAATTCGGAGTTCGCGGCTGTGCGGGGGGCCTATGCGGATCACGGGGTGATCTTTTTCCGCGATCAGGACATCAGCGAAGATCAGCACATTGCCTTTGCCAAACGCTGGGGGCCGATCAACATCAATCGCTTTTTCGCAGCGCACCCTGAGCATCCAGAGATTGCGTTGGTCTCGAAGGAACGGGATCAGCAAAACAATATCGGCGGCGGTTGGCACACCGATCATTCCTACGATCAGATCCCGGCGATGGGGTCGATCCTGGTTGCGCGCGAGCTGCCGGAGACGGGCGGCAATACGTTGTTCGCTTCGATGTATGCAGCCTATGATGCGCTGTCCGCGGGTTTCCAGGAGATGCTTTCGACATTGAAGGCGGTGCATTCGGCGCGCCACATCTTTGGCGAAGGCCCATCGTCCTACTATCAGAATACCGATGCGGGTGACGGCAGGATAGGAAACACTACGGCCGCAGAGAAATTGCAGGACGTGGTGCACCCGGTGGTAATCACGCATCCGCTGAGCGGCAAGAAGGCGCTATACGTCAATCCAGCCTTCACGGTGCGCTTCGAAGGCTGGACCGAGGAAGAATCGCGTCCGCTTCTGATGCAGCTCTACGCGCACTGCATGGGGCCGGAGTTCACGCACGAATTCGTTTGGCGGCCTGGCTCGATCGCGTTCTGGGATAATCGCGCGACGTGGCACTTCGCCAGGAACGATTATCACGGGCATCGGCGCGAAATGCACCGCATCACGGTCGAGGGTGAACCGCTGTCGGGCTGACGTCTAAAATTCTTTCTCGGCGCCCAGATATTTTACGCCGACCTTTTCCCATTCATGGCGGCGTTTTTCGGCCATGGTTTCGGCGATGTCTTTTGAGGGCCAGACGAATTTGGACGGTGTTCGACCGGGGCCGCGCATTTCGCCGTTGATCAGCATCTTCTTGGCGAGCCAATAGAAGTTGCGCCAACGTTGCGCAGGGCGCGTCATCGCCTCTTCTTCAAGCAGTGTCGACATGACTCACGCCTCGTCCCTTAACGCGCGCAGGCGTAGCGTGTCGCGATAAACGCGAAGCTTTTCGTCTTTATCGCGGCCGAGATCGTAGAGGAGATCCCAGCTGTAGAGCCCGGTGTCGTGGCCATCGTCGAAACTGATGCGTACGGCATAGCGGCCGACAGCGTCGGCGCTGACGACATTGACATTGGCTTTGCCGGTGACAGGGGGCGGGACATTGCCGCCGTGGCCCTTGTTTTCGGCGCTCGGGCTTTCGACCCGCAACAATTCGAACGGGATTTCGAAGGTCTCGCCGTCATCGAAGGCGATCATCAGCGCTTTGGCTTCGCGGTCGAACACCAGATCGGTTGGCCAGGGTCGCGAGATTGCTTCTGCGCTCATTCGTCGGCTCCCAACTCCCGCGCTTCGTCGATCAGCATGATCGGCACGCCGTCGCGCACGGGATAGGCGAGGCGGGCGCGTTCGCTGATGAGTTCCTGGCGCTCGCGATCGTAGCGCAGGGGCGTGCGCGTTTGCGGGCAAACGAGCACTTCAAGCAGCTTGGGATCGACGTCGCTCATTGGATCGGGCGCTGACCGTCGCCGGCGGCGCGGTCCCATTCGAGCAGCGCCAGTAGCGCCTGGGTGCGCTCTTCGAGCGTGAGCGCTTCCAGCATGGCTTGCTTAGCGGCGGGATCGAACGGGCAAATCTGCGCGGCGACATTGACGATGGTCTCAGTCGGCGCTTGCTCAACCGAATCCCAGTCGACAACGAAGCCATGAAGCGATGCGTAGCTCTTCAACGACTTGATCAATCCGTCGCGGTCGATGCGTTCACCGCGTGCTTGCGCAAAATCACCCTCGAATGCGTCGAAGCTAACGAGGGCCTGGCGGTAGGGCGTGCCGGCTTCGAGCTCCTGGTTGAGGTCGAAGCGGCAGACGCCGGTCAAGGTAATGAGATAGCGGCCGTCATCGGTTTCGGAGAAGGCAGTGATGCGCCCGACGGTGCCGACATCGGAAAGATCGGGCGCCGGATTGTCTTCATCGCCAGTCGCCGGTTGTATCATGCCGATGAGACGGTCGCCGCCCAAGGCGTCGTCCACCATGTTGAGATAGCGCGGTTCGAACACGTTCAGCGCCAACACGCCGCGCGGCATCAAGATCGCGCCGACCAACGGGAAAAGCGGGATCGTCTGCGGCAGGTCCGCAGGCTTGCGATAGCCGAAGGCGCTCACGAGAACAGAATCGCCGAGAGCTTGCGGCGTCCCTGCTTGGTGACCTCGGACATCGGTCCGGCGGCTTCGAAGATTTTCAGCAGCTGGGTGCGAGCGGCGCCTTCGTTCCAATCCCGGTTTCTCTCGATGATGGTCAGCAATTGTTCGCTGGCGCCCTCAAGATCGCCGCGAGCGGAAAGCGCTTCGGCATACTCGAAGCGGGTCTGGTGATCGTTCGGATTGGCGGCGACTTGGGCGCCGAGTTCGTCATTGTCGCCGGCGTCGGCAGCTTTGCCTGCGAGTTCAAGCGCGGCGCGGACGCCGGCGATGTCGGGATCGCTGGCTTTTTCGGGCGGCGCCATGGCGAGAATTTCTTCGGCGTTGGCGGCATCACCTGCGCTGAGCGCGATGCGCGCCATGCCTGCGATGGCTTTGGTGTTGGTTGGATCAAGCTGCAGCACCGCGGTGTAAGCCTGAGCCGCGCCGCCAATGTCGCCGAGCTGAATAGATTCTGCGGCTTGTTCGAGCAGCGGCTCGATTTCCGCGGTCATGTCGGCGCCGGCGAGACGGTCGATGAAGAGCTTGATCTGGCTTTCTGGAATGGCGCCCATGAAGCCGTCGACGGGGCGGCCTTGGTCAAAAGCGTAGACGGCCGGAATCGACCGCACGCCGAGTTGGCCGGCGACGCCAGGGTTCTCATCGATATTGATCTTGACCATGCGCACCTTGCCGCCAGCGCCATGCACGGCTTTCTCGAGCATCGGCCCGAGTGTGCGGCACGGGCCGCACCACGGCGCCCAGAAATCGACGATGACCGGCGTTTCGCGTGATTGCTCGATGACGTCGGCCATGAAGCCTTGGTCGGAGCCCTCTTTCACAACGTCGGGGGCGGGCGGCGCTGCGCCGTCGATAAAAGTCATTCGTTTCCTCGTTCGGGCCTAAACATGGGCCGGAGCCCCGTCGGGTTCAATTCTTGTCGGGACGCCTGCGGCATCGAAGGACAGGCGGATCGGTTCACGGCCAAGAGAACGCACGAATTTCAGCATGTCGGCTGAGCTGATGGCGGTGGTGGCGTCGTTCTTCAGCGGGTGAAAATTCACGGGGTCGAGGTCAAACAGGGCTTCGTCGAGCACGAGTGTCACCTTGCGCTCGGGGTCATTGATGAGTGCGAAGAGCGTCACAGAGCCTGGCTCGACGCCGAGATGTTCCATCAGCCGCTCGGGCGAGCCGAACGAAAAGCGTCCTGAGCCGATCAGCTTGGATACCGCGACGAGATCAATGGCGGTGCTGGAAATGGCGCAAATCAGGAAGATCGCGCCCTTCTTGTCCTTGAGGAACAGGTTTTTGGTATGCCCGCCCGGCATGCTCGCTTTGAGGCCCCGGCCTTCTTCGACGGTGAAGATGGGGCGGTGTCTGTGCGTCACATGCTTGATGCCGAGCGCATCAAAGCGGGCGAAAAGATCGGCTTCAGTGGCGGGCATAAGCTGCATCCCCTTGGCGCAAGCGAGGCCAAGCGTCTAGGAGGAGGGGGATGAAACTTACTTGTTATCAAGTCGATCAGCAGCCGGCCGAGATGGTGCCGGGCTCGCCGGATCGCGACTGGATGGATCGGTTTTCGGATCGCCATCCGTATCGCTGCTTGCCGCTCGTGGTCGCCAACACGACAGGGTGGGCGCTGCTTTCCCCGGTCAGCTTCACCGCGACATGGACGGGCGGGCCGCGCATCGAGGACATCAGGTTGGACCCCGACGACGGCACGCCGCGCGCTTTGCTGGATCGCTGGGCAGTGTCGCACTTCTCGGGCGGCGTGCTGACGTTTCACACCGGCTATTTGTTCCGAACCGAGCCGGGGTGGGATTTGTGGTGCGGCGGGCCGCCCAATCACATCAAGGATGGCATCCAGCCGCTTGCGGGCGTGGTTGAGACATATTGGCTGCCGTTTCCGTTCACGATGAACTGGCGTTTCACCCGCCCAGGCATGGTCTCGTTCAAGAAGGGCGAGCCGTTTTGTTTTGTTTTCCCGATCCCGCACGAGACGATGGATGACGTGCAACCGATCGTGAAGTCGATCCATGACGATCCTGAACTAAAGCGCCAATACGATGCCTGGGGTCAAAGCCGGACGAACTTCCTCGACAAGCTCGCCGACAAGGATGCTGAGGCGGTGAAGAACGGTTGGCAGCGCGATTATTTCCGTGGCCGCACGCCGGAAGGGCACTTGGCGCCCGATGGACACGTCAATCGCCGTCGCATGAAGCCGCCACGCAAAGCCGAGCCGGGGGAGTAGAGGTCAGCAATTGTGGAGAACCACGTTGCATCCGCCCTGGTGTGACGCAGGTCGCGGAACGCCGGACGGGCGCGCGCTATTTCTCACTCATCGGAGCAGCACGAGGCTGCATCATGGTGGAGTGAAGAAAATGGCACACGCATACGAAACCCGTCACCGCCGCAACGGTGCGATCGATTTGCGTGACGACATGAGCACGTTGGGCAAGGATTTTTCGCAGCTGACCGATGATCTCGGCGGTATCTTCGAGCAGAAGTGGAACGCCGCCGGTGAGCGCGTGAATGGCGGCATCAAGCGGGCCGCCAGACAAGTCCGGGCGCGGCCGTTTGCGGCGGTCGGCGCCGCAGCTGGAGCAGGCCTCCTGGCGGGCATTCTGGTCACCGCGCTGGCGCGCCGCCGCAAGTGACTGACGCTATCAACTAAGGTCGTGCCCCGGCGGAGTTCGCCGGGGCTTCGCCTTGAGCAGCGGCGCCGCCACAACAGTTCCGAGCCGCCCCTTGCTTTGGCCGCACGGCTCTGCGATATGACCGCCCCTCAGCCCCGGCCCCGCCGGGGTTACCCACGGATGCGGGCGTAGCTCAGGGGTAGAGCACAACCTTGCCAAGGTTGGGGTCGTGAGTTCGAATCTCATCGCCCGCTCCAAGGAAACCCAATAAAATCAACGGCTTAAGCCGAAGCGGAGTTGGTAGCAAAGCCAACGCCAAGGCGATTATCCACAGGCTGCTACCAGTTTGCTACCAACCCTAACGCTCCATAAAGCTGTGGATAAAGTCAGCGCCATATACGGGGCGGCCTTTGTGATGCAGCGGGATTAGAGCAGCGCCTTTTCCAACGCGGCCTTTCGCTCTCTCCAGTCGGGCATGACCGTCGTCATGAGAGCCTGCCAATCTTTGCCATGCCCCCAGTAGGCGGCATGCGCCAGCTCATGCGTGATCACGTAGTCGAGGAGGCGCGTCGATACTTGTATGAGTTCGACGTTCAAAACCAAGTTTCCGCGTTTGGTATAGCTTCCCCACCTGTTGGTCATTCGGCGCGCGATCAGCGTCGGTGGAGTTGGCAACACGCGTGCGAATAGCTTGTGCTGGACGGCCAGTCGCCGCCGGAAATGGGTCTGCGCTTTGCTTGTATACCAACGCCAAAGCAGGTCGGCGCGCTCGCCCCGCGATTTCTCTCCCAACGTCTCCATCACCAATCGCGATTGCGTGACGGTTACAGCGTTGCGCAGTGACCCTCTGACATGAAGGCGGAGGGAGCGGCCGAGGTACTTGTGTGACTCGCCGGAAACGTAGCTCCGAGGCGGCGTGCGTGGCTTCCACAGGGAAAAATCATGCTGTTGCGCATCGATCCAGCCGGCTCTTCGTCTCACGCGCTCAGCGATCTCAGCGTCGGTCGCGCGCGCGGGTACGCGCACCATTACGCTGGAGTCCGGCGCAACGGTGATCCGCAGCGTGCTTCTGTCTTCTTTGGCGACAGCGAACTTAATCGTCTTACGTCCCCAAGCGACGGCCATTTCCCTCATCGCGCCAGCCGCACCCGCGCGGAGGCGAGGACGTCGGAGACCATGGCGTCCATGATCTCGGCGTTAAGCCAATCGCCGTCAGTCGGCTTGAGTTCGTCGAAGAAATAGTCGTCGAGCTCGTTGCGGATCACATTTTCGGCTTCAGGATCATGCTGCCAGCCGACAATGGCATGGCGTTGGATCACGTCGAGTGCCGCCATTGATACCTTCGCCGCCAGCTCCGAGCGATCCGGGCGTACACCGGCGATGTGCTTGCGCGCAATGCCCCAGAACGCAATCGCATGCCCGTTGCCTTTCAGTACCGGCGGCACGGGGTCGGTATCGTCCTCGCGAGCATCCACCTTGTCGCGTAGTTCGACCACGCGGGCGAGGTAACTCTTCTCGTCCAGGCGTTTGTCTTTGAACGTGTCGATCACTTGACGGATCAGCGTTGAGAACTTCTCATAGAAGACGGGGTCTTCATCCCACTTTTCCTGAATCGATCGCGCGAGGCGGTGTGCGATCTCGTCCGCGATTGATCCGTCGCTGCGCCGGCCTTCCTTGCGCGCGGCGCGAATGGCGTCGTCGTCAAAAATGTTAATGGGATCGACGACGCGCGTGATTTCGTGCGCGGTCACATGTTGGTTCAGCAAATCCCGAATCCGCTTTTCGTAATCGCTGAAATCGACGGCCTCTCCATACCTAACGCGGACATGCTGACGGAGGGCGAGGAACCGAAGGCGGTCGGAACGCCAACGCTCCAAATCTGACTTCCGGGTGCGTTCGACAAAATCACGAGACACAGTGGCGACCTCGTAGGCGCGAGAAAAAGCGCTGAGCCGCTTGTAGAATTCCTCGCGCAGGGACGAATCTGACAATTCGCGTGCATAAGCTTCTTCGTCAAAGGCGTTCGACACGCCGACAAAGAGATCGAGAAGAGCGGCGTGTTTGTCGGGAAGGGCGTCTGCTTGTTCAGCAATTGCTGCGAGTGAGCCGGCAACGTCTCCCGGCTCAAAGCCTTGCAGCTGGTCGTAGAAGCCCAAGGCGTCGCTGAGGTTCTGAAGGACGCCGGAATAGTCGATGATGTAGCCAAACGGCTTGTCGGGCGCACCTTCCTGATCGAAGACGCGATTGACGCGGGCAATTGCTTGCAAGAGGTCATGCTCGCGTAAGGGGCGCGCCAGGTAGAGGACGGCGTTCCGCTTAACGTCAAAGCCTGTGAGCAGTTTGGAGACGACGATCAGGATGTCGGGCTCTTCTGGTCCCTTGAAGCGCTCGATGATCTGACGGTTGTACTCCTCTTCGGACTTGTAGAGCGCCATCATGCGCGCCCAGAACTTCTTCACCTCGTCGGACGATTCTTCCAGAAGATCATTCTCATGCTCGCGCGTGTCCGGCGCCGAGATGATGACCTCGCAGGAGATTTTGCCGAAGCCATCGATGAGCTGCTTCAGCAGCACGGCGTCCTTCTTGCTTGGCGCCACGAGCTGGCCCTTGAGGCCCTTATCTTTGAAGTTTTCCGCGAAATGCTCACTCACATCGAACGCGATGCATTTGAGCCGTGCGGTTACGCCCAGCATCTCGCGCGGGCGGCTCATTTTCTTCTTGAGGTCGGCGATCTGCTTGTCGGTCAGGCCTCTGGTGACGCGCTCAAACCAGGAATCGATCGCCCTGTCGTCAACATCTTCTTCGACGTGCCGGCCTTCGTAGAGCAGCGGAATGACGGCGCCGTCGACGACGGCGTCGCGCATGGAATAGGCGGGTTGAACAAGGTCGCCGAACTTAAGGAAGGTGTTGCGCTCCCGCTTAGCGATGGGCGTGCCGGTAAAACCGACGAAGCAAGCTTGTGGAAATACGGCGCGCATCTTCTCATGCAGACTGTCCATGTCGCCATACTGTGAGCGGTGGCTCTCATCGACGAGCACGAACACGTTCGGATCGGAGTCGGCGACTTTGCGCTTGTTGAGTAGCGCCTGGAATTTGTTGATGACGGTCGTGATGACCGGCGCACGCTTCTCGACCAGCTCCAGCAAGTGTTCCCCGGTGCGCGCGCGTTCGGGTTCAAGGCCGGTGGCGCGGAATGTCTTGGCGATCTGGTCGTCAAGGTCGGTACGGTCAGTGACGAGCACGATGCGCGCATTGGGCACCGCACAGGCGAGCGCCTTCGCCAGCATGACCATGGTGAGCGACTTGCCTGACCCCTGCGTGTGCCAGATCACACCGCCTTTGCGCCGCCCCTTGTCATCGCGTTGCTCGACCCGTTCCATCAGACGGCGAACGGCGAAGAATTGCTGGAAGCGAGCGATCTTCTTTTCCGGACCATCAAACAGGGTGAAGCGGCGGGCGAGATCGAGAATTCGTTCGGGGCGGCAAAGGCTGACAAGCGTCTCGTCGAGCGGCGCGATCATCCGGGCGCCGGCTTCCATCAGCCCTTTGTGCCTTGCGGCGTGCTGGCCAAAATCATCGTAGATTGCGGCCAGTTCAATCGCGTCGGTCTGCCGGTTGAGCAAACCGCTGCGCCATTCATCGGCGTCTTCCAGCTCTTTCCAGGTGCTCCAGAACTTCGCAGGCGTCCCGACCGTGCCGTAGAGCGGCTTGTGGCTGTTGGCGGCGATCAGCAATTGCGTCGTGAAGAAGAGCGTCGGGCAACCGAGGTCCGGCTTCTGGTTTCGCAGTTGCTGGCTCACGCCCTGGAGCGCATCGACGCGGGCGTTTTTCACTTCGATGATGGTCCACGGGATGCCGTTCACAAAGAGCACGATGTCGGCGCGGATAGTTTCCCCGCCGTCCCATGAGACGGAGAATTCCGACGTCATCGCGAAGTCGTTGGCGCGCCAGTCGTTCCAGTCGATGTAATTGAGCTTCCAGCTTCGCGTAACGCCATCGACGGTCTGTTGCGGATCGACGCCAAGGTGCAGCAGATCGGTCAGTTGTTCGTTGGTGGCGAGCAAGCCATCGAAGCGCGCATCTGTCAGGCGGCGCACAGCGTCTTGGACATTGGCTTCGGAGAAGGCATAGGACCGTTCGCCCCGCTGAATGCGGTTCATGCGGGTTAGATGTTGGCCGAGCAGTTCGTCTAGGATGGCGCGCGGACGTCGTCGGCCGCGCAATCGATCGGCGTCAGCGCGGCTAATATACCGCCAGCCCAGCGCGGAAAGTGTTTGCAGCGTCTGCAACTGCGCTGATCCGGCTTCAGAAAGCGCGAAAGAGGGAGACAGACCCGCCGTCATGCCGCTCGCTCCGATGGTCTGGTCGGCAGCCGCCACTCGCCCGTTAGCAGCTTCTGCATCAGACCGCGTTTCTGCTCCGTAAGGAAATCGATCTCTTCTTCAAGACTGCGAATTGCCTGCTTCGAAGTAGAAAATATGGAGGCTAGAGCGATTTGTTCTGAGGGATCTAGGGGTAAGGCAAGTTCTCCTTCCAGAAACCGCCTGTTTGTTATCGCGATCGTGTTCTTCGCTCCTTTCTGAACAAGCGGCGTGAGGAAGTTCTGTGTCACGATCGGCGACTCAAAGATAGCATCGAGAATGATGCCGAGAGCCTTTGTTGCAGGCGTAAAGACTCCGTAGAGAGGAGAGACAATTACGGACGATGCTGCCGTGCTTTGTTTTATGATGCCGAACGGGAAATCGCCTGTGGGGCTCTTCGTGTAGACAACATCACCAGGAAGCACCCGGTTGTAGTTGCTTGTGTCGGCCGCAGCGAACGACCGGCCGAGGTGCTCAACTTGATTTATGAGTCCCTTGTGAACGGAAACAGAGTACACGACTTCGCCGCCGCTCGCGTTAAGACCGTGCTCCGTCAATACGTGTCCCAACGCACAAGTGGTCCAGTTGCCAGAATGGCCGCTGACACGGGACCTGCCGGTCAGAAGATTCGCGCGCAGCCAATCACGTTGCCTCCGCTGCGCAGCGACGAGGACTTCAGCGGTATCGATGGCGCGACTCCAAACAGCGAGCGCGTCCGCAATCCGACGCTGTTCTGCGATCGGCGGCAGGTCGATTGGAATTTGACAGAAGTCGTCAAAATAAAGTCGCCTCCGATCGTCGGTCAAACCATGCGAATAGGCCCATAATAGATGCAGCCCGCGTGCTGATTTCGACCATGCCACAAAGTATCGCGGATCGATGGATGCGCTAGGCGTGAGCACAACGTAGGCGGGGCTGACAATGCAATCCTGTGCCGCGAGCCCGCATGCGCCTTGCCACATGCGCATCATGTTGTAGGCAATGTCGCCTCGTCTCACGAGCAGGTGGGAAGAAGCGTCGAGCGTGGTCTCCATACGTCGATCGAGACCGTTTCGAATAACCAAACCGTCGTGCATTGTGACGGACATCGTGGGCAGGCCATCGACGCCGCTTTCTTTGCGCTCTTTGAAGAGCTCGCCGAGGTGCGTCTGGGTCCACCCCTTTGGAATTGAGTGGCTCATGTAGCTGCCTCTAACGGGGTGCCGAGCTGAGCTTCGCGCCAGTCAGCGTAAGTGGTCTGCGTGCCGGCGATCCGCCAATAGAGACGGCCGTTGACTGACCCGCCGTAGACAAAGGCGCCAACGCCCGAAGGGCTCGAAAAGGTAAGGTCGCGCGTCACGCGGAAATTCGCGCCGTCCTCGGCTTGCACCAGCGCGCCGTCCTGCCGCGCTGTCTCGCGCTGCTGTCGTACGCCTTGCGGGCAGGTAGCGGTTTCATTGCCGCGAACGAGCGATCCCGCTTTGAGTACGAACTCGCCATCGATCTCTTGCATCTTCGCGTCGAACCCGCCGCCAGCATATGCAAACTCAGGGGACACCTCCGAAGCGCGCGCTTCAGGCGCGGCGCTTGGCATAGGACGTAGAACGTCGAGCCCCAATGCCGGCAACATTAGCTCCATCTGCGCGAGGTAATAATCCATGTCCTCGCGATCCGCCTCGGGCAGACCTGCGCCGCCAGGTTCAACGCCGTTGATGCTCTTGGCGCGGCCCGAAGCGCGAAGGCGCTCGGCGACCCGCGCTTCCAGAAAGCGCGCGTGCGCTTTGGTCAGATTTTCGTCCTTGGAGACAAACACAATGGCGCGCTCGAAGAAGTCTTTGTTTTCGTCCTTGTCGTGCGCGCGGAGACGAATGCCCACTTCTTCGGCTTCGCCGACGTAAACGATCGGACGGAAGGGGTCGTCGGGGTCAGGTCCGGCGAGCAGATAGACTCCCGTCACCTTCGCTTCCGGTCGCGCCAAGAATTCCGCCAGCGCTGCGCGCGGCACGACAATGGCCTTGCCCGTCCAATTGACGATCTCGGCGATCATCAGGCCGGTGGGGGAACCGTCGACCAGGAACAGGCGGAGGGAGCGCCCGCTGCGCTTGGCGTCAGTCGTGGGCATCGACGCCAAGCTCCTTCAGGTACTTGTTCATCTGGACGCGGCTCTCCGCGAGCTGGCGATCCAGATCCTCAATTTCACGCTGCACGGCCTGGATATCGATCTCCGGCTCTGGCTCGAATGTATCGACATAACGGGGGATGTTGAGATTGAAGCCGTTGGATTCGATTTCCTCTAACGTCGCTTTGTGACTGTAGCGCTCCTCCTCGATGCGGCCTGCATAGACACGCATAACGTGGGCGATGTCTTCTTCGCGCAGTCGGTTTTGTTTCTTACCGGCTTCGAATTCGCGGCTGGCGTCGATGAAGAGCACGTCACGGTCATGCGCGCGTGCGCCGCCGCTCTCGCGTGCGCGATCGAACACCATGATGCAGACGGGGATACCGGTGGACGGGAAAAGTTGGGCGGGCAGGCCAACGACCGCGTCCAGCACATTGTCGCGCACCAGGCTCTCGCGGATTTGTCCTTCTGAGCCGCCGCGGAACAGAACGCCGTGCGGCGCCACGACCGCGACGCGCCCCGTACCCGGCCGCGCGATCGCGAGCATGTGCAGGATGAACGCGTAGTCACCCCGGCTTTTGGGCGGGATGCCGCGCACGAACCGCCGGTGCCGGTCGGTGGCCGCTTCCTCCGCGCCCCATTTGTCGAGGCTAAAGGGCGGATTGGCCACGACGACGTCGAAGCGCATCAGATGATCGCCTTCGAGCAGCGTTGGGTTGGTAAGCGTGTCGCACCATTCGATGCGCGCGCTGTCCTGACCGTGAAGGAACATGTTCATGCGCGCGAGCGCGCGCGTCTGGCCATTCGCTTCCTGGCCATAGAGGCGATAGTCCTTGCCATGGACTTCTTCGCCGGCGCGCAGCAGCAGGGATCCTGACCCGCATGCCGGATCGCAGATGCGGTCGCCCGCTTTTGGCCCGGCTAGCTTCGCCAGCAGCTCCGAGACTTTGCGCGGCGTGAAGAATTCGCCGGCCTTCTTTCCCGCGTCGCTGGCGAATTGCTCGATTAGGTAGATGTAGGCTTCGCCGATAATATCTTCGCCGACATTGCGGAGATCGATCTCCGCGAAATCCTGCAGCAGGTTCTTGAGGCGGCGGTTGCGATCCTTCGTCTGTCCGAGATTGGCTTCGGAATTGAAATCGATGTTGCGGAAGACGCCGTTGAGTTTCGGCTCGTTGGCTTGTTCGATCTGTTCGAGCACGATGTTGATCAGCTCGCCGATATTGTCGCGCGCGCGGCGTTCAAACAGCTGATCGAAGGAGCCAAGGAAGCGGTCGATTTCCTTACCGTCTTTGTCGGTGAGTACGACCTCGGGAAGCTTGAAGCGCTCGCGGTCGAGCCGGCGACGGATGCGTTCAAGATCGCCTTTGAACTCGACGCGATATTGCTCCGCGTGGGCATTCCAGACGTCACTGATGTACTTGAGGAAGAGCGCCGCGAGGACGTAATCCTTATACATGGTCGCATCGACGGTGCCGCGAAATGTGTCGCAGGCCTTCCAGACGGCGGCGTTGATGTCTTGCGGTGTGGCGATCTTCATGTCGGTCCTCAGGACGTTTGTATGAGCTGATTGAGGAGTTGGTCACGCCAGCGCCGCTCGGCATCGAGGCGACGTTCCAGAAGCGCGGCGCGGCGATCGAGCAGGAGGGCGAGCGCGCCGATCTGGCGCTGGCGTTCGAGCGGCGGCAGCTCGATTTCGAGCTCGTCGAGCGCCTTCTTTGATATGCGCGGGAGCAACGTTCCGCCCGTAGGCTCGCGCAGCGCGGATTGCGCCTTCGGCGACCGAAGAAAGGCGAGCACGTAGCCCGCGTCCGCCATCTGTGGCTTTGTCCGAATGAGGTAGATGTCCGCTGTCGGGAAGGCGCCCAAGATGTCCACGTCCGCCATCGCCACGGGCGCCGGATCGCCCCGTGCCGCAAGCAAGACATCACCCCGCTGAATCGGGCTTGCCCGGTCCACGGCCGGAGCGGGGCCGGCCACCAGCGACCGGCGCCCGGGCCTTAGGTCCTTGATCTGAACGAAGCGCGCCTCGCCGCCCGCCCGGGAGCTAGGCGCGGACCCCATGGTTAGTTCGGCGATGTCGGCGAGCCGGGCTTGCATCGCCCGAGGATAGCCCCGTAGAGGGGAAATGCAATATGAGACGACCTCGTATTGTAATACGCGGCGAGTCACCTTACGTCAGGCTCTGATGACTGCCGTCTTGGGGAAGTCCCTATGAGCGCACTCTTTCCGCCCCATCGGGTCGGCGGGCTTTCTGCCCTGGCCCTGGCTCAGGCGCTCGCCGCCGAGCAACGGCGCGATGCCGCTTGGGAAACGCGGCTCGCGGACTATGAACGGCCGGCCAGCACCAGCGAAGAAGGCCAGATCGAGCGCGCGGCCCGCATGGTCCGGGAGGCGATCGCAGCAAATGCCTGGCTGACCCGCGAGTGCGTCACGGTGGAGCCGCAGGGCAGCTATTTCAACAACACCAACGTCCGGCTCGAAGCTGACATGGACTTGCGCGTTGTGCACCCGAGCATTCGGGTGCTGGTCGATCACAACGTGCCGGCGGCCAATGACCACGCCGCGACCGCCTATTTCGATACAGGCCGCACCAACTTCAATGTGGCCATGGAAGTGCGCCACCATGTCGGCATCGCCCTTGGCGCCAAATTCGGCTCTGCCAATGTCGATGACAGCGGCACCAAAGCCTTCCGCGTTTCCGCCGTTCCGGGCAGCCGTGCCGATATCGATATCGTGCCGGCGCTGGCGCTGGACTTCATCACGCTCTGCCAGGGTCAGACGCTGCTGTCGCCCAATTATGTAGGCGCGGTGCGCGGCGTTTCGATCATCGGCACCGATGGGCGCGAGACGATCAACTTCCCGCACCATCATCGGCGCTATGGCGTGAACAAGCGCGCGCGCACGGCGCACGCCTTCAAAAAGATCGTGCGCCAGCTCAAAAGCCTGCGTGACCAGCTTGTCGCTGATGGCAAGCTCGCTGCGGGCGCTTGCGCTTCCTTCTTTATCGAATGTCTCGCCTACCGCGTGGAGGACGACTACTACCTGATCGATGAAGGCCGCCGCGCTCGCTTAAAGCGCATCCTCAATCGCAGCTGGGCGCAGGTGTGCGATCCTGCCTGGTGCACGGTCGCTCGCGAGATCAACGACCACAAGATGCTGTTCGGCGCGCATCAGCCTTGGACGCCGCAGACGGCCAAGAATTTCATCGCGCTCGCCAGCGCGGAGTTGGACGCCTAGCCCATGTGGAGTCTCGTCCCGCGTTCCGTGCAAATCATGATCGTCGTGGCGCTAGGCGTGATCGCAACCACCATCGCTGCGGCCATGTCGGCATGGTTCACGGGCGAAGCGCGGCCACAGCTTTGGTTCGTCTCGCTGGCCGCGACCATCATCACGATCATCATCATCCCGCTCGCGCAGGTGCTGTGGCGGCCGGTGTGGCGCCTCGTGCCGATATTGAATCGCTGGCTCTTCCCCGATCTCAACGGCACCTGGGACGGGGAGGCTGTCCCGGTGGACGATGGCGCGCCGCGACGCCCGGTCACCGTCTGGATCAGACAGGGTCTGTTTGATGTGACGGTCACGCTGCAATCGGATCAGCTAGAGTCGCATTCAACGCGCGCTGTGGTCGAGATTGATCGCCGGGCCCACAAGGTGCGTATCTGGTATGGCTACGAAGGGCGCCCGCCACCTGAACTCGCCAAAGAAAACCCGCGTCATGACGGCGCTGCTTGCCTTGAGATGGATCCCGAGCGCGATCGCGATGCGCTGACCGGGCGCTATTTCACCGACCGCGGCACGGCGGGCAGCATCGCTCTCACGCGGCGCACGCACCATATCGTCGGCGCGCGGTAGAAGGACGGACAGCATGAGCGCCGCGCGCAAAGGCAAGCTGAAGGAGCGCCACCACTGGTGGCCCGAGTGCCTTTCCGCGCACTGGTGCGACGCGGATGGCCTTATCAACGTCATTGGCGCCGATGGCCGCGAGTTCAAATCGCCGCCGGCGAATATCGGCGTTATCGGCAATGGACACATCATCAAACTCGGCAAGGGCAAGCCCTCGCCGTGGGACGAGTCCTTCGAGCATGCCTTCGATGCCGCCGACAGCGCGCTGCCACGTGTTGTCGCCTGGCTTGAAACCCTGGAACGCCAGCGGGCCGAGCGCCCGCCGCGGCGCACGGAACGCTTTCTCACCCAGCCCGTCACCGATGCGCAGTTCGGCGAGCTGGTCGAGAGCCTCGTGTCGCTTGCCGTCCGCAGCCCGAAATTCCGCGCCGCGGCCGTCGCGCCCGCCTTTCATTTGCGCGGGCCGCTTGAGCCGGATGAGCGTCATGTTCTTGAAGCCATGAACATGCGGCACTGCCAGCGCATGATCGCTGACGCCTGCAAACGCGGCGGCAAGCTGGTTGCGCTCTATGCAAAGGAAGGCGAGTTCATCTTCGGCGATGGGTTCTACAACACCGCTACCGGCGTTTCCACGCCACCCATCAGCCCGCGCATGCTCGTGCCACTCACACCTCAGATCGCCGTGCTTTACTCCCGACCGATGGCCTTTGGCGTTGAACCGCGCCTCACAACGCTGGTCGTGGACGCAGCCGAAGTCGAGGCGTTCAACATCGTTGTGCAGGCCTATGCCAAGGATTGGCTCTTTTACCGCAGGATCCGGCCGGAGATCAGCGAACACTTCCGCATCCGAGAGCACCGCATTTTCACCGATCACAATAATCCGGTCGATCAGATCGCGCGAGACATTCCCGGCGTCAGGAATTCGGGGCTATTTGGGTTCTGAGGCAAGCATTGTCGCCAGGCGATTGCGAAATCGATTTTCATCCCGCCTTGGTCGCGTGCCGCGCTTCATCCTGGCGTCAGCCCCGTGGTCGATGCCGCCGGCAGGCGACTTCGACCTCTTAGTTTGCGACGCCCCGCGGCCCGACGCTTTCAACTCGGCCATCGCGCGCAGTGCGGGTCAAGGGGCGCGCGTAAGCGCGGCGCGAAGTGCTTGCCCTTGGCGCGCGCGAGCGCGGTGGCATTCCGCAGCATTCCTGACTCTACGCGTTACTTGAAATCGGTCGCCTCCGACAGTTCGCGCGTGGCGCGCAAACGGGAAACAAGTTGAGACGGCTTTGCCGCACCGTACTTTTTGCGCAAGCCATTGCGCGCGCAACTCTTCTCGCAGGGTGCACCTTGGAAGTGCGGCAGATTGTGGCAAAGCCCAACGCATTTGATGCTCACGCGTTTTCGATGAGCATCGTTGACGTGTTGCAATCTCGCGGAATTCTCATCGCCACTGTGAGTAACTCGAATGGAGTTCGACATGGGCAATGGAACCGCGAAACTGGAGCGGCTGCTGCCACGCAAGGAAGCCGCGCAATTCCTCACTGATCTTGGCTTGTCGATTGCGCCTCAGACGCTTGCGCGGCTCTACAGTGAGGGGCGAGGGCCAGTGTGCATGCATCTCGGCCGTCGCGCGGTTTACAAGCCCGCCGATCTCATCAGCTACTTTCGTCAGCAGGCGAGCGCTCCAAGTCAATCTTCTCGCGAGCCAAGACGACCCGCTGCCAATGACGATCTGCCAGCTGCAGCAAACGATCATGGCGATGAAGACTGAGGATCATCTCCGTCGTCGCCTGAATCACATGCCAGAGGCCGCGCCCATAGTTGTCGGCAGAAGTTCGAGAACCTCGGAACGCGCGCCTCGGTGACGATCATGTCCCAGTCACGCTCGATAATCGGCGATTGAGGTCGAGTGCGGGGTTCGGTGACGCCAGCTACATGAACCATGTCACGTAAGCGCAGTTGCGATTCGAGCGCGGCGCTCAAGGCGCCGGTAGGGCAGAGCACCAACAGATAGGGCATGTTGCGACGGTAGAAGCCGTTAAATTCAATCCGTCTGGCAAAGAGAACGATGTGCAAACCGTAGCTGGACCGCTGCTTGGCCATCACATGACCGTGGATGCGCCAGTCTGCCACCGCGCCCTAGCCTCGACGCTGGAGAGCGCGCAAATCAGCGATAGCGCTGAGCAAAACGCGATGTGCGCTGGGATAATCGTCGGGCTCAATCGCTTCCGCCGCGATGCTAAGCTTGGCGATCGCGCCCGCGACCGTCACCGCGGGTACGTTCCGCAAGCGGCGCAACACGCGGACACACTCGCGCGTGCATCGCTCATACTCCGCGTCAATGGCGTAGAGCACCTGCGCTTCGGGGAGCCGCTTCTGCTCGTCGTCGCTTAGGCCGAACCAGTCTCGATGCTTACCGAGCCACGCTTCGCGATCGGACCAGCGCCGCAGCAGCGCCTCGCCGTGCCGTATGAGGTCTGCATAGTGACCGCACAAGACGAGCACAGGATCGGTCGCAGCCGCCCTGGCCAGCTTCGGTTCGGAGATCCACGGCGCCGCGCTCATGCCGGCGACTAGCTTGCGGCGAGAGAGGCGCGCCATCAGTCTGCGCTCCGTAGAGCGCGCAGTGAGGCGTAAACCAGATCACTAAGCAGGCCCGCCGCCACAATCGCGGACAGAAACCCAAGCCAAGCGCTATCGCACTGGACGCCAACGAAGTGGCCAGCGATCACGCCGCCATAGGAGGGAGGGACGAAGACCAGGATGCCGAGCAACAGCCGCCACAGCAGCTGCAGCACCAAGGCGACGAAGCCGAGCAAGACGACGCTGCCGACGAGCGAGCCCCAATCCATGGGTCACGCTCCATGCAGAGCGCGATAGTCGCGCAATATGCTGGCGATCAGGTGGTGCAGTTGGGGATGATCTTCGGGGCAGGCTTCGATCGCGGCGACGGCGAGCTTTCCGCAGATACCCAAGTGCGTGGTCGCGACGATGCTCGGCAATGACGCGAGTAACGCTTGGTTCTGCTCATGCAGCGCGTCCATTTCGTCGTAGAGCGCGTCCATCTCCAACTGTTCGCGATGGCGCGCCCGCTGGGTGCGATTGAGCTTCGGCCAGTTGAGTTCGGCGAAAGCGCGGCTCTCGATCTGCTGCCAGCGGCACCCGAGGCGATGCTGTTCAGAGTGTCGTGCGAGGTAGGCTTCGCACGCCGCGACCGCGGGATCTGGGGCCCCTATTCCCAGCAGAGGCGACGCAGTGGCGGCACCGACGACCAATCGCCGGGACAGTCCTTCAGGGCACAGGCTCGCTTCCCGAGAAGCATGAGCTTTGGGCATGATAACTCTCTGATCACTCGTTATTGTTTTAGTATCGCAAGAGATCGTCGATGGGTCAACACAAAATGATCGCACAAGATCAGAAAATGATCACGAGGTGCTGACTGCCGCGCAAATCCGCGCGGGCAGAGCATTGCTCGAATGGACTCAGCCTGAGTTGGCGCGCCAGGCCGGCTTATCTCTACCGACGATCCGTCGGATGGAGGGCGCGTTGGGACCGGGTCGCAGCAGCGCCGCCAATGTGGACGCCGTGAAGCGCGCCTTGGAAGTGGGTGGCGTTGAGTTCATAAGCGCAAGTGACGACGGAAAAGGCGCGGGTGTCCGTTTGCAAAAGTGAGTTTCTCAAGTGGCGCGCACTTTCGAAGGTTGCCTCGACGCACGCGCGCGATAGCGGACGCGGTCCAGAACAAGCTTAGGCACCTTCGGACGTAGAGCAGCCGCGCTCGCTGGGGTGGCGCAACTACACGGTAAGTTCTTCTCGGCGCCGATCTCTGGCGGCATGGGTGCAACATTCACGAGAGTTGAGCAGTGGCGATTGCGCAATTTATTGAGCTTGCGCAAGCCGCTCCAGTTCCTCCCTTAGGGGCGTCAGACGACTTGGATTATTTCGAACGCTGTCGATGCGGTTGAAGATCGTTTGACCCGCTGCGTCTGCTGCGTTTATCGGCGCACCATGCGCTGCCAATATTCGTGCAGTGATAATGGCGTTTTGAACGCTATAGTCTCTTGTCTCGATACCGAAGGTCAGAAAGCTGACGATGGCGGACCCGTCCCGCGAGACGCAATCGACCGTCATCCCGTTGGCGAAGAGGGCTTCCAGCATAGCGCCTGATCCGTCTTTGTTGGCTTGCGAAACGGCCGCATTGACTGGACAGGCGCGCGACAAATCGAGACCTCGGCTAAGCATTGCCTGCAGGACACGCGGATCGCCGGACGCGACCACCCCATCGACTGGTGCGTATCCGTACAGTCCCCCATCGCCGAGAACATTTGCACCTTGGGCAATCAAGCTGTCGGCGCGTTCAAGTCTCTGATTGAAGGATAGGCTTAGGTCGGCGAGTACCGTGGCGAGATCAGAGTCGAGGCCATTCTGCGAAATAAATGAGTGCTCTTGCTCGCGCGTCCAAACGAGAGAACCGTCAGCTAAACGCACCTGGATCCAGAGTTCCTCTTGCGCGTTTCCGCCATCGCTCAAGTCACACAACGTCCAAAAGCGTTGTTCTATCCACGCGCGAAAGCATCCCTCTCCAAGGTGGTAGTAGGTGGCAATAACCTGGCCTTGCCTTATCGCGGGATTGTACGGCGTGGCTTCATGCTCTGTCGTCGCGACGATGTTCGCCCGTCTTGCGATTATCCGCGCGGTTACGGCTGTGGTCCAGCTTCCTTCTGGGATCAGAGCGGCGGACTGGAGGTCACTTTCCGTTGTGCCTAACGTTGCCGGGGGCGCCTCAAACGATTGAATATCTCTCAGCGCCCTCCATCGGAAACCCCACTCGCAACCCTCTCCGGGGCAGGCGCCGTCCTCAACGAGAATCTCTGGGGCGTCTCGCAAGAGAGGTGTTGGCACCGAGTCAACATTTCTGAAGTCCGCGGTGCGAATGTGAGCAACGCTGGTGTGCGTCGCCGATGAATCCATCAAGGTTGGTACCAAGACGACGGCCAACAGCACAACGACGCCCACTCCAACAAAAAGCCCCACGCGCAGCAGGAATTGCGTCAACTGCTTCAACCCAGCTTCACTGGCGCGTCGTTCTGCCTCGATCCGCTCCGACTCACGCCGTGCGGACTGCATGGCAGCAGCACGACGTTCAGCTTCACGCTTGCGAGCCAGCTCAGCCCTGTCGCGATCTCTCTTCTCGCGCGCCTCAATTTCTCGTTTTGCTCGCTCGGCGTTCTGCTCCGCGCGCGCTTGAAGCATATTCTGAATGGCCGAAAGCGCCGGGCTGTCGGGGTAACTCGAAAGCCATGTCCGAAGTTCGTTCTCAGTCGCTTGGGCATCGAGTGCGCCCCACGCTTCTAGATCGCGTCGTCGTGTGAGCTTTCCGATTCGGCGCAGCAGACTGCGCCAGCCGGAGTGCGTGTCATCCAGTGATTGCAGCCATCCTCGTAAGTCCTCCAGATGGACTGTGTTGAAGGGCGCGGGTGCGTAGAAATCATCCGGCCCAGACACGTAGGCCGCGGCGAGTTTATCCTGATCGAATCCGATCATTGCTTCAGATCGAACCCAACGAGACTCTCGTGCTTCTGGCGACCAACACACGAGCACACATTTCGCAGCTTGCGCTTCGCGATCGATCTCGTCACTGAACGCGTCGCCAGCATTAAGGCTCGCGTCAAACCACACCGACAAGCCGAGAATCCGCAACTTCGCGGATAGCGCGTCAACTACTGACCGCTGGTCTCGTTTGTATGACACGAAGACGTCGGCCAATCTCGCCCTCCACGCGTCGAGTTTTACACGCGCGCTGGTCTGAAGTGAACGGCAGAAGGGCTACCCTGAGCGCTCATCCAGGGCGGTAAGCTCAAGAACTCATGATTTCGGGCGATCAATTCGACTGTCTCTTGTGGGATCATTCTGGCAAAGCTCTTTCGTCACCCTGTCACTCATAGACTCGGCGGAGAAGTAGGGCACCCACGGCGCCACGCTATCCGCGCCCGCCGATATCGAGCCCAAGCGCCTTAGTGATCTCTTTCTCGGCGCCGCGCCCATACTTGAAATCGAAACTCATGCCTTTGACTTGCCCTGCGACCACTTGATTGAGCGCGCGGTCCATCGCTGGCCGCCACGGCGCAAGCGTTGCGGTCCGGTCGTGCTCGATCAGCGCGAAGCTCTGTTCGGCTAAATGGATGCGACCCGTGTAGAGCCCGTGCACGCGCTCGCCCTCGCGCGCGAAATGCGCCACCCGCCCGGTGTCGCGCTCGATGCGGTCGCGAAGAGCGTCCTGCTCAAGCGAGGTCAGGCTGTCGCGCCAGCCGGTCATGGCCTGGAAGCCATCTGGGCCGCGCTCACCCAAGCCAAGCTTCTCCAGCGTCTTTTCCCGCTGCTTCCAGGCTTTGCCAATTTCAGCGCCAAAGCCTTCGCGGCGCATCTGACTTTTGTCTTCGCGCCCGTCCGCCATGCGGTCGAGCCAAGTCGGACCGGGATACGCGGTTTGCCGCTCCAGCGCGTGGGGATCGATCAGCGTCACGCGAGCACTTTCGCGTCCGCCTCGCCCTTCGCGCATCGCGACCTGGGTAGGGTAGTCGTGGGGTAGATAGAACGTGCCGTCGCGCTCGCGGCTAACGACGCCATCACGCCGGAGCGCTTCGAGCCTGCGTTCGTGCATTTCGATGTAGTTCGCGCGATCGGTGGGCCGCGTTTGCCGGTGGAGCGCCGTCGAATAGGTGAGATCGTTTGCCTGCGCGATCTCCCAGATCGTGCGGTCCGACGCTTTCAAGCCCGGCGTTGCGCGCTCGATCTCGACGATGGCGCCGCGCTCAACATCGGCGAGCCCGCGCAGATCTTCAGGGCCGGCAACGCGCGCGGTCCAGAACCTGCCGTCAATGCCTTCCACGCCGATCAATTGCGGTCCGCGCGCGTCCTCGCCCAGACGTTCAAAGCCAACCAGACGTCCGGTGACGCGCTGGCTCGAATGGGCCGCTTCCAGCTCACGCGTGCGCTCGGGTTC